>NZ_CP022022.1:1652500-3412686 GCF_002209445.1 Capnocytophaga endodontalis | reverse complement strand
GGCTCAATCTATCTATGGAATAGAGAAAAAGCAATTCCCCTATATGCTTTGTGTAACTAATTTGTTACTACATAATATTGATGCCCCTGCGGTAGTACACGACAATTCACTTACAAAAGATGTACTTAACTATACCGATGACGACAAGTTTGATGTGGTGCTAATGAATCCACCTTATGGGGGTAGTGAAAAGAACGATATTAAACAGCATTTTCCGTCAGACCTTTCTTCCAGCGAAACAGCTGACTTATTTATGGTACTGATAATGTATCGCTTAAAGCAAAATGGGCGTGCTGCGGTGATTCTTCCTGATGGTTTTCTCTTTGGTGCTGACAATGCTAAATTAGCTATTAAAGAAAGGCTTTTGAGAAAGTTTAACTTACACACTATTATCCGCTTGCCAGGTAGTGTATTTTCTCCTTACACAAGTATTGCTACTAACATCTTGTTTTTTGATAATGTGCAAGCAGAAGGAGCTGAAGAAGGTTTTTGCACCGATAAAACGTGGTTTTACCGCTTGGATATGCCCGAAGGGTATAAGCATTTTTCAAAAACCAAACCTATGCAAGCTGTACATTGTCAGCCTATTAAAGACTGGTGGCACAATCGTGTAGAAATTGTTAGCGAAGATGGTAAAGATGAGAAGTCGAGAGTATTTACCGCACAAGAGCTCTTAGCGATGGATTGCAACCTCGACCAATGTAAATTCCCTAAAGATGAGGAGGAAATACTACCCCCTGCAGAGCTTTTGGACAACTACTACAAAAGACGTGCTGCCCTTGAGCACGAAATAGACAAAACTCTTTCGGAAATACAACAGATTTTAGGAATAGAAAGATGACAGCAGACCAATTACGCAAATCTATACTTCAGCAAGCTATACAGGGCAAACTTGTGCCACAAGACCCTAATGATGAGCCTGCCTCTGTACTTCTTGAACGCATTCGGGAAGAGAAAGCTCGGCTTGTGGAAGAAAAGAAAATTAAGAAGGAAAAGAACCCTTCTGTTATTTTTAGAGGAGAGGATAATTCCTATTATGAGAAGTTCACCCTATCGGGCGAGGTAAAATGTATTGATGAGGAAATACCTTTTGAAATACCTAATGGGTGGGAGTGGTGTAGATTAGGATTAATAGGAGACTGGGGAGCAGGAGCTACTCCTTTACGAGGGAATATAGAATATTATGGAGGCAAAATACCTTGGCTTAAAACAGGAGAGCTCAACAATGGATTAATTATATCAACAGAAGAATATATTACAGATAAAGCCTTAGAAGAATGTTCTTTGAGACTTTGTAATGTTGGAGATATTTTAATTGCGATGTATGGAGCTACTATTGGAAAATTAGGAATTGTAGGAATTAAATTAACTACAAATCAAGCTTGTTGTGCTTGTACTCCTATTTTTATATACAATAAATTTTTGTTTTATTTTCTAATGGCAAGTAAGCAAAATTTTATAGAGCAAGGAGAAGGAGGAGCTCAGCCTAATATATCTAGAATAAAGTTAGTAAATTATCTTTTCCCTTTACCCCCCTTTAAAAGAGCAACAACGTATTGTAAATAAATTAGAAGAACTTATCCCTCATATTGAGCACTATAGCAAAGTACAAGCAGAACTTGATTTGCTCAACAGAAACATTAAAGAACAGCTAAAAAAGTCAATCTTACAATATGCGATAGAGGGGAAACTTGTACCACAAGATGAAACAGAAGGCAGGGCTGAGGTATTATTAGAACAAATACAGAAAGAGAAGCTAAAACTGTATGAAGAGGGTAAACTCAAGAAGAAAGACCTTGAACACAGTACAATCTTTAAAGGTGAGGATAACAAGTACTATGAGAAGATAGGCAAAAATGTTATCTGTATAGACGAGGAAATACCTTTTGAAATACCTAAAAATTGGAGGTGGGTAAGGGTGAAAGATATTGTACAAGTTAATCCTAAAAATGAAGCAGCTGATAATACTATTTCAGCTTTTATCCCAATGGAAAAGATAAAAGCTACCTTTTCATCTGTTTATTCTTATTCGGAGAAAAAATGGGGAGAAATAAAATCAGGATTTACTCATTTTTCAGATGGAGATATAGCTTTTGCTAAAATCACACCTTGTTTTCAAAATCGCAAATCAATGATATTACAAAATCTTCCTAATGGTATAGGAGCGGGAACAACTGAATTAAAAGTTTTACGTCCTTGTGGAATAACAATGAATGCATATTTTCTGTTATTTTTCCTTGAAAGTCCTTATTTTATAGAGGAAGCGAAATTTAAAGGAACAGCAAACCAACAACGAATTTTATCTGGATATTTAGAAACAAAACTATTAGCTTTACCTCCTTTGACAGAACAGCAAAGAATAGTAAATACCATTCAAAATATTTTTCGTTGTATAGAAAAGAATTAGTTTTCTATACAACGAAAAATAGCATCAATAGATTCTATAATACGTTGTTGCTCAGCAAGTGGAGGTAATGGTACTATTAAGTTTTTTAAATTATTAACACTAACACCACCTATTATACCATTTTTATTCTGGTTAAATATCTCAAAGAACATAGGCGACTGTAAGTAATAAAACAAGTTTTTTATTTTTTCATAATAAGAGGTTATACAACATAACTTGTTCCCAAAACAAACAGTCTTATCTATAAGGGTTATTTTCCGTCCGGCACTACCTCCTTCTATACACATAAGAATAGAATTAGAATAAGCCTTTTTAAATAGAGAAAGGTGTTTTTTAGGAATAGCTACCCCATTCTGATATAAAACTTTTCCATCAAAACCAACGTCTTTTGTTCCAATATAAGGGATTCCTTCTGTATTCATATATTGGGCTTTTTTTTCTTGTTCATTTATACTGTTTCCTGTATATAAATCAGCTATCTGCCCCATTCTTACCCACCTCCAATTTTTAGGTATTTCAAAAGGTATTTCCTCGTCTATACAGATAACATTTTTGCCTATCTTCTCATAGTACTTGTTATCCTCACCTTTAAAGATTGTACTGTGTTCAAGGTCTTTCTTCTTGAGTTTACCCTCTTCATACAGTTTTAGCTTCTCTTTCTGTATTTGTTCTAATAATACCTCAGCCCTGCCTTCTGTTTCATCTTGTGGTACAAGTTTCCCCTCTATCGCATATTGTAAGATTGACTTTTTTAGCTGTTCTTTAATATTCTTATTGAGTGTATCAAGTTCTGTTTGTGCTTTGTCATAATGTTCAATATGAGGGGTTAGTTCCTCTATTTTTTCTACAATACGTTGTTGCTCTGCAAGAGGAGGAAGAGGTGTAAGTATTTTCTTTAGATATTCAAAAGTGGAATATTTTTAATTGCAGAACCTGCTCCTTTCATAGTTGAATCTTTTGCAAGAATATATTCAAAAAAAGTTCTCCAAAATTCGGATATTTTATATTCAAATAAAGCTACTTTCATTAGAGCTTGATTAATAATACCAATTGGTGCTTCTTTAGGTAAAATATAAGTTTCTCCAATAGTTCCTGCACAACTAACAATAATATCAGAAGGAAGGACTTGAAAGGCAGACATATTTTTAAATTTTTCTTTAGAAATATAGTACTCTCCTAATGAATAGTCCTTTTTTATAGCATTTTTCTGTTCATATATTTTAATAGCCGATTGAGAAAAAGGTACAAACATAGATTTTGTAAGACTACTTCCAAAAGGACCTTTTTTATATTCTCCCAAATCCCCCAATCTACACCACTCCCACCCATTAGGTATTTCAAAAGGTATTTCCTCATCAATACATTTTACCTCGCCCGATAGGGTGAACTTCTCATAATAGGAAACTTAGGAAATATTATTTACTGTTTCTTATATTGTAACCACTATAATATAAAATTCAAACAATATGGTTACAACCTTTGAAACTGCTCTCAAAGAGAGCCAAATGGCAGAAAATACCATCACTGCCTATCTATATGCTGTAAACGATTTCTACGGAAAGTACAAATCCCTCAGCAAGAAAAACCTTTTGCTCTACAAAACATACCTTATCGAGCATTTTAAACCTAAAACGGTGAACTTGCGCATTCAAGCACTGAATAAGTTTTTGGAACACATCGGTAAGCCTAAACTTCGACTTAAATCAGTAAAGGTGCAGCAACGTACCTACTTAGAAAATGTGATCAGTCAGGCAGATTACCTCTTTTTAAAAGAACAACTCCGAAAAGAAGAAAACCCAATGTGGTATTTTGTAGTGCGATTTTTGGCAGCTACAGGAGCAAGGGTAAGCGAGCTTATCCAAATAAAAGTAGAACACGTAAAAATCGGCTATTTCGATCTATACACTAAAGGAGGCAAAGTGCGCCGCCTATTCATACCACTTCAGTTACGTGAGGAAACTATAAAATGGCTCACAAAAGAGCAAAAAACTTCAGGCTACCTATTTCTCAACCGCTTTGGGGAGCGTATTACTACACGAGGTATTGCCCAAAAACTCAAACTCTTTGCTGAAAGATATGGTCTCAATTCTAAAGTCGTCTACCCACATTCATTCAGACATAGATATGCTAAAAACTTCTTGGAAGCCTTTAACGACATCTCTCTCCTTGCCGACCTTATGGGGCACGAAAGTATTGAGACTACTCGTATTTACCTCAGGCGAACAGCCTCAGAACAGCAGGCTATTGTAGATAAGATTATTACTTGGTAGTGAAATATCCATCGCGCAAATTTGCTAATTTACAAATTTGCTAATTGCCAAATTATTTGTACCTTTGCCCCTTGTAAATATTTTAATTGTTAATTATCAATTGTTCATTCAATGAAAATATCCTATAACTGGTTAAAACAATATTTGAAGTTAGACTTGCCTGCTGAAGATACAGCAGTAATTCTTACTGATTTAGGTTTAGAAGTAGAAGGTATTGAACACTTCGAAAGTGTAAAAGGCGCTCTCAAAGGCGTAGTCGTAGGTCACGTGCTTGAGTGCGAAAAGCACCCTAATGCCGATAAACTCAAAATCACTAAAGTAGATATAGGCGGCGACGTTCCTCTGCAAATCGTTTGTGGCGCTCCTAACGTCGCCCAAGGACAAAAAGTACTCGTAGCAACCATAGGCACTGTATTATACGATAAAGACGACAAACCTTTTGAAATTAAAAAAGGAAAAATCCGCGGTGAAGAAAGCTTTGGAATGATTTGCGCTGAAGACGAACTCAGATTAGGCGAAAGTCACGACGGTATTATGGTGCTCGATGATAAATATGAAGTAGGAACTCCTGCAAGTAAAGTATTTGAGGTAGAAACCGATGAAGTTTTTGAAATTGGTCTTACCCCTAACCGCGCCGATGCAATGAGCCACTACGGTGTAGCGCGCGACTTGCGTGCCGGTTTGATTCAAAGAGGCACTTCCTTAGAGCTTATTACCCCTTCAGTAACCAAATTCCACATCGATAACCGCTCAATAAAAATGGATATAGAGGTACAGAATAAAAAACTCGTGCCTCGCTACACAGGCGTAACTATCAGCAATGTACGCGTTGGTGAATCGCCTATGTGGTTGCAAAATAAACTGAAAGCTATTGGTATTACCCCTAAAAACAACGTAGTCGATGCTACTAATTACGTATTACACGGAATGGGGCAGCCTCTCCACGCTTTCGATGCCGACCATATTATCGGACGTAAAATAGTGGTGAAAAATGCCGAAGAAGGCACCAAATTTAAAACCCTCGATGGAGTAGAACGCATCCTCAGCGCCGAAGATTTGATGATTTGTGATGCCGAAAAACCTTTGTGCATAGCAGGGGTATTAGGCGGTGAAAATTCTGGTGTTACGCCATTTACACGCAATATTTTCTTAGAAAGTGCTTATTTCAATCCCGTTTCAGTACGTAAAACCGCTAAACGCCACGCAATTAATACCGATGCCTCTTATCGATTTGAACGTGGTATCAATATCGAAGATTGCAAGTATGCACTGATGTATGCCGCTGTACTCATTGAAAACATCGCTGGTGGTGTCATCTCTTCCGATGTGATAGATTTTTACCCTAAAAAACAAGAAGATTTTCAGGTATTCCTCGCTTTTGAGAATGTCGATAAACTCATCGGTCAGAAAATCTCTCGCGACACCATTAAGTCCATTCTTCACTCCCTTGATATCAAAGTCAATTCACTCACCGAACGCGGTTTAGGACTCTTAGTGCCTTCCTACCGTGTAGATGTACAACGCGAAGCCGATGTGATTGAGGAAATCCTCCGTATCTATGGCTACAACAGTATTGATATTAGCGAAAAAGTGAACGCTACAATGGCACATTCTGATAAGTATGCCGACCATAATATACAGAATGTAGTAGCCGAACAATTAGTCGCTCAAGGATTTTTGGAAATTATGACCAATAGCCTTGTGTCCGAAAAAGAAATCACTACTTATACCGAGAATCCTCAGCAAGCCGTAAAACTCCTCAATCCACTCAGCAGTGATTTAGGGTATATGCGCAAAAATCTCGTGTTCTCAGGCTTAGAAGTGATTGCCTACAACAACAACCGCAAGCGCTCCGATTTGAAATTGTTTGAGTTTGGTAAAAACTATCACTATCTCGATGGTAATTATAATGAAGACAAGCATTTAGCGCTTTATCTTACAGGGAATACCCACCCCGAACATTGGGGAAGTCCAGCACAAAAAGTCTCTTTCTTCCAACTCAAAGGGGTAGTAGAATCTCTTTTTGAACGTCTCGGATTAAAAGAAATAGTTACCTTGCCATTAGAAGCTAATGAAGTTGTATACAGTGAAGGTTTCCGTTGGCAAATAGGGGAGACCCTTTTAGGAACCATAGGCGTTGTAAAAACCAAAGTGCTCAAAGAGTTTGGAATCAAGCAAGAAGTACTCGTTGCCGATTTGAATTGGGAAGTGATTGTAGCACAAGTACAGGGGCATAAAGTAGTCTATAAAGAAATACCTAAATACCCCGAAGTACGCCGTGATTTAGCCCTCTTGCTCGACGATAAAGTAACCTTCGCCGACCTTTATAAAGTAGCATATACAACTGAAAAAGACCTCTTGCAACGCGTGAACCTTTTCGATGTATATCAAGGCGATAAACTCCCCGAAGGTAAAAAGAGTTATGCTCTTAGTTTCGTCCTTCAAGACGACAACAAAACCCTTACCGATAAACAAATCGATAAAACGATGCAACGCCTACAAGATGCTTTTGAAAAGCAATTCGGCGCAGCAATTCGTTAAAAATTAAAAAACCTATATGCTTTGCCAAAGTCCTAAACACTTCTTGTGCTGTGAACTTTGGCAAAGTTTTTTTTATAAAAACCTCCCTCGTTATTTGTAATTAATAAAAATAACCTATCTTTGCACTCTCAAAATGATTAGGTGTTTTTAAAACAAATGAAATGAGGATTTTTCTTCTTATTATTATATCTCTCTTATTTCCCTGTGGTTTAATAGCGCAAATCACCCTCTCAGGGCGTGTGGTGAGTGTGCAACAACAACCTCTACAAGGAGTAACTGTGGTTGATAAAATCTCAGGGAAATGGGCTTTTACCAATGATAAAGGTGAGTTTTCTATCTCTGTTTATAAAGAATACGAACTTAGCTTTACAATGTTGGGATTGCAATCACAAACAATCAAAGGAACAGTAACCCTCACTCATTCCATTTCTGTAATAATGCAAGAGGAAACCCTGCGTCTCAACGAGGTGGTCGTAACAGCTACCAAGGTACGCGACAAAGTGAGTTCGGCAGTAGTGTTAAATAATTATGCTATAGGGCAATTCCAATCATTTTCGGTATCCGATATCTTACAACAACTCCCTGGACAAACTATAGAAAAACCTTCTTTTTTCACTCCTAATATACTGAACCTACGTACTGCAATCAAGTCCGATAATAATGCTTTTGGTATTAGCTATATCATTGACGATATGCCTTTGAGTAACGATGAGAATATGCAAACTTATAGCAAGAATATCAATACTACAGCTTTCTCTCGTATCAACACGGGTATGGATTTGCGAACTATTCCTGCTTCAAGTATAGAAAAAGTAGAGGTAATTACGGGTATCGCCGACGCTAAATACGGCAATGCAACTACAGGTTTGGTGGTAATTGACCGCAAAGCAGGAGTTTATCCTTTGCAAGTGTCTGCCAGTATGATAGGTGGAGGAAATGCTGTAAGTGTAAATAAAGGATTTAAAATCAGTGATAAAGTAGGCAATTTGAGTCTATCGTTAGACTACTTAAATGCCAATGCTGACCCTCGTAACAATCTTGATGGCTATAACCGTGTAACGCTTTCTTCTATTTGGAGTGTAGTGAGTCCTAAGAACAACTTCCGCAATACTTTTAACCTAACCCTGAGAAGCAATATCGATGGCAATAAAACGGATAAAGAACAAGTAGAGGGTTTTCGTAATTCATCTAATAAAAAAGACTACGGACTCACATTCAGCAATCGTTTAGGATGGCAGTTTAACAAAAAATGGATTGACCAACTAAATCTTACTTTCGGTCTTTCTGTTTCTAAACAAGATGATTATAAAGAGCAGTTTATCAACAATGGGGGAGAGGTAGTGCCCACCGCTACCACCACAGCACTGCACGAAGGGCTCTATACACCTGTCGCTTTCCGTTCTTTAGTGCGCACTATAGGGTTACCTTTTAGCATCAACAGTCAGCTGGGGATAAGCAAGCATTTAAAGAACGATAATTTTAGCCAAAATATAAGTGCAGGAATAGGCTTCCTCTACAACGATAATTTAGGTGAAGGTAAAGTGTTTGATTCTTCAACCGCCAACACAGTGGGTACGGTGAGTAAAATATCCAATTCCGAAGAAGGAGTACGTCCTTTGAACTTCAATAAATATGTAATTGCAAATAAATTGTTGAGTGTCTATCTGCAGGATAACTTCCAATGGCAACGTGCTAACCGACAACTGTTAGTTGCCAATATAGGTTTGCGTTACGAAAATCAAAACGGTTACAGTAGTCTGAGTCCGCGTGTGAATATGGCGTATGAGTTTACCAAATATTTCAAGTTAAGAGGGGGTGTAGGTTTAGCTACCAAAGCACCTTCCTTAGCCAATCGATTTCCTGGTAACGTTCATTTTGATATCCTTTTGCGCGATGATCGAACCAATCATTATGCAGTGAATCGTGTGCAAACTTATGTAGAACAACGTCGGAAAGTAGATTTAAAACCTTCTAAAGCGTGGAAATACGAACTTGGTACTGATGTTTCTCTCAAGTTTATGCAGCTAAACCTCACAACATATCTCAATAAAACTTTCGATGCCTTTACTTCTGAAACTACCTTCAAGCTCTACGACCTCCCTAAACTCACCTATATTCCTTCTGCCGATCCTGAACACATACCTCCTACCTATCGTATTGATGGCTATGAAAAAGTAGTGCGTACCTATTCTACAGCTACTAACGGATCGTACTATACTGATAAAGGGGTTGAACTCATCTTGTTTTTCAATAAGATAGATAAAATCAATACTCAATTTTCACTTTCAGGAAGTTATGTATTTTCTTCAAGTACTTCGCGCCTACCTTATATCAGCAAAACCAACAATGCTCTCGAAGAAAAATATGTATATGGCTATTATCCTACCGATGCTTCTCAGCGCGAACAAATGCATTTGCGACTCACAGCTACTCATCATATATCTTCCTTAGGCTTGCTTTTTTCACTCACTGTCGAACAATTCACCTTTTCTAACAACTATATTGCCTTGAGAGAGATTTATCCGTATGCTTATATGGATAAAAATTTAGTATATCACGAAATCCCTGCTGCCGAGCGTACACACTCTCGCTATAAACATTTATTTTTAACACCTAACGAAACTAAAACAGTACATACCCCTACTTATCACAATTTCCATTTGCGCATCACCAAGGAAATGCTTAACGGACTATCTATCTCTCTTTATGCTAATAATTTCCTAAACTACCGACCTAAGATTACTGTCAACGGACACACTTCTCTACAAAATAGCAAAATTTCATTTGGTGGAAGTGTAAAATATCAGTTTTGAAAATAATCAATATTTCTAATTATATGAAACGAGTAATTCTAATTTTCGCACTCTTTATAACCGTGCTATCCTGCAAAAAAGATAATGATAGCGATGGTTTTGTAACTAATATCACTCATCGTTTATCGGTGAAGTACGACGATTTCTTTGGTGGCAAAGCAGCCGAAGGAGTAAATGTAAAACTTACCAATTTGCAAAATGGTCAGATATACACTGTCAAAACCGATGCTCAAGGAAAGGCAAGTGTAGTAATATCTGCGGGTACCTATGATATTTCTGCTTCTATCTCTCTATCTGCCGAACAGATGAAAAGACTCTTTGGTGAGGAAAAAGAAGCGAGCTTCAACGCTTCGTTGAGTAAAGTAACTATCAATGCACAGCAAAATGCTATCAGTGAATTGGTATTACAAACAGGTAAAACAGGCGATTTGCTTATTAAACAAGTTTATTATGTTAGTTCTGATAATCAAAAAGCTGCTGGTTTCCAGTGGAGAGACCAATTCTTTGAGGTGCATAACAATTCTAACGAAACCATCTATTTAGATAATATCTGCTTTGCTCAAATCCACGGCTGGTATAACAATTTTTCAAAAGAAAACTTAGATGAGAATGGTCAAATAGACTGGAGTAAATCTCCTGATTTAGTAGGCGTTGGTAAAGATGCTAATACAAAATTTGTTTATGCTTACGAAATCTATGCCTTCCCTGGTAATGGTACTACTTACCCCTTGGCTTCAGGTAAATCAATGATTGTCGCCAAAACAGCGATGAACCACAAAGCACCACTTACCATTGGAGGTAAAAAGTACGAAGTTCCTAACCCCGAACTAACAGTCGATTTAAGTAAAGCTAAATTCGAGGTCTATTTGCCTAATCAAGAAAATAATACTGATATTGATAATCCTGCCATTAATATGGAGGTACGCTATAAAATAAACACACTTAAAGATATGGTGTTAAATGTGCAAGGGCGTGATGCTTATGTGTTATTTAGGGCTACTAAAGCCGAAACTGATGCTCTAAAAGTAGTGCAAAGTCCCGCTATGCGTGGAAAAAAACCTGATAGAAAATACTTGCAGATACCTATAGATATTATTATTGACGGTGTAGGTTGTCAAGAAGCAAAAATGCCTAAACGTTTGCCTACTAATGTAGATGCTGGAGCCCTCAGTAGCCCTAAAGGTGCTTACTCCTCCGAATCAGCTATTCGCAAAGAAACTAAAAGAGTAGGTGATAAAATCTTCTATCAAGATACGAACAACTCTACCAACGACTTTATATGGATATCCACTCCCGATGTAAGTTCCCTAAACTGATGATACCTAAAACCCTTTTCATATTATTTGCTTCAACAGTAACTATCTACTCTCAAAGCAGAGTGGATAGTTACTTACATCCTAAAGTATTCCAAACTTATCTGCAAACTCCTGTACTCTTGCCTGCCTCTTCTCTAGAGAATTTTACAAATTCCGGACTTTCTTTCCAAACTGAAAAAGGTGATTTACACTTGGGACAACAACCTTCAGCTGTTACAACTATCAGCCTAAATACTAATGGTTATTACAAAGCTAAAAAAACAGCTTTCTTCGGCGATGTCACTATTAAAAGAGAATATCAAACCGATAAAAAATGGAATCTCTCTTATGTTGAGGTTGCTCCCGATGGGCTAATGCCCGACCCTCATTACTATGCCGTGAGCAAGGCTTCTAATTGGAATACTCAACAATACCAAGTATTTGGTGGACTTATCACTCCACTCATTACCTCTCATCTCAACGGAATGATTGCTGCCCGTTATCACTTAGGTGAAAAATACCGTACCTCCTTTGATCCTCGTCCTAAAATAATAACTAATGAATTAGCTTTTACCGCCCAATTAGCACTAAACCTTACCTCTCAACAACAAATAGCCATAGGAACAACGTACGGACTTACCCAAGTAGACAATGGTATTTCTTTTTCCGATAGTGATAGCCATATCCCTATGAACTACCCTAAATACCTCCGTTGGCAATTAGGCTATGGCACTTTCGAGCTTCCCACTGATGTCTCTACCAAACGTGAACGCCCTTTCAATGAGCTAACACTGCATTATCATTATACAACTCTTACTGTCCAATGGATAATTGGAGCTCATTACCAATGGCAAAAAGCAAATACTTACCAAAGTAATACTGAGTATGAAGCCGATGAACGCTTAATGGCAACGCTTAATACCACAAACTATAAGGTCTATATACAACGCCTGAAAAAGCTATCGGAAGCTCAGTTGAGATATTACGCTCAATATACTGAAACTTCCTGTAAAAACTTTTTAAATCTACAACAAGGAAAAAACTATGAAGCACAATTGCGCGATGTGCAATTTTCAGTACATTATTATTCTGAAAAATACACTCAATTATGCGAAACTGCTGTTACGCTCGGCTATCACCAATCCTACCAAACTGATGTATTAGCACAAACCCTTACTGATAGGCATTTCCTCACCGCTCAAGCATTACACAGCCGTAGTTACCAACTCTCAGGAGTTGAAATAGCCCCTTTTGTAGCATTCCAATGTCAATTGCCTACCTATAGCAAACTGGAAAATCAGAATATAGAGTATTATAAAGCTCTCACCAATAACGATTACGCCGCTAAAACTATTCGGTTATTCTACGACGAAGTAGTCTACCCAGATAATACGCTCTTGTGCAAAACTCAATACCATTTTTCTTTTGGAACAGATTTCAAACAACAATTGCGCAACCATTTCTTCGCTATATTAGGAGTAAAAACAACGTATAGTACTACTTTCAAAAGTGATGACCGTTACCATTTGTCTTTACATCTACAACTTAATTATTAATACGATATTCGCATTTGTGTCCCTACACTTTGGTAAAGTTGATTGCTTGATAATCAATCTATTTTTGTTAAACTACATTCAATCATATAATTAAACCTCTTGATTGTGAAGATGAAGATTTGAATGATTTCCTATTCAAGGAAGCAATACCTTACTAAAAACAACTTGCTACTACTTTTCTATTATTTTCTCTTCCCCCAACTCCCATAACTCCCATAACTCTTACTTTTCCCCACCACTCTCGCCTTCGCACTTTGCTAATTCACTAATTATTCCTACCTTTGCACTTTGTAGAGAGTATATAGTAGTAAAAGTTATAGTAATCCTTAATCCTAATATCTAATATTATGGCAAGAGAAATACAACCCACCCCCGTACTTGAAGGGCAAGATGCAATTGATTTTTTAATAAAATTAGAGACTTATCCTCAATATCTAAAAGAAAAAGGCATTGTGCTTAGTCGTAAAAAAATGGAGGAAAGTGCAAAATTTTTAAAATCTATTTTTAAAGAAAAACCAACAAATAATGAATAAAGAAAATACGATAGAAGAATTGTCTTTTTCATTACTCACAGAAGAACATATTATTAAGCCCTTTGATTGTGAAGATGAAGATTTGAATGATTTCCTATTCAAGGAAGCAATACCTTACCAAAAGCAAATGCTTGCTACTACTTTTATTGTAGAAAATAGTGAACGAACTTTAGGATTTTACAGTCTACTAAATGATAGTATGCAAATTAAAGAAGAATTATTCTCCTCTAAAAGTCAGTATAAAAAATTTGTAGGAGGATTACTGCCACATCTCAAACGACATTTGAAGAATATTCCATCTCTAAAAATAGGACGCTTAGCAGTGGATAAAACTTATAAAGGAAAGGGATTAGGGAGAATACTTCTCGAGGGAATTATTGCTAATTGCATAGCTCTCAATAAAAAACAAGCCTGCCGATTGATAACAGTGGATGCTTACCGACAGGCATTTCCTTTCTATGAAAGATTTGGCTTTCAATATATCTCCAATAATGATGAAAATGAAGAGGTACGACAAATGTTCCTCGACTTGATGACAATTTCTAACGACTAACCCCCTAAACACTAAAAAAATGTCAGAAGAATTAAAAGAACAACGCTCTAATAATTTTATAGAAAATATCATTGAGGAAGACCTCACTGCAGGGTTCCCCGCCAACGCTTTGCGCTTTCGCTTCCCTCCAGAACCCAATGGCTACTTGCACCTCGGTCACGCTAGTTCTATCTGCCTCAACTTCGGATTGGGCTTGCGCTACAACGCCCCTGTAAATTTGCGTTTCGACGATACCAACCCATCTAAAGAAGAACAAGAATATGTAGATGCAATTCGTCGCGATGTAGAGTGGCTCGGATTCAAATGGGATAAAGAATGCTATGCTTCCGACTATTTCCAAGAGCTTTACGACTGGGCGGTAATGCTCATCAAACAAGGAAAAGCTTATGTAGATAAACAAACCTCCGAAGAAATTGCTGCTCAAAAAGGCACGCCAACGGTAGCGGGTACCGAGAGCCCCTATCGCAATACCTCTCCTGAGGAAAACCTCGCTCTTTTTGAACGTATGAAAAACGGTGAGTTTGAAAATGGTACGTATGTACTCCGCGCTAAAATAGATATGGCATCGCCTAATATGTTAATGCGCGACCCTATCATCTATCGTATTATGAACGCTTCACACCACCGCACTGGCGACAAATGGCATATCTACCCTATGTACGACTGGGCTCACGGCGAAAGCGACTACCTCGAACAAATATCACACTCCCTTTGTACACTGGAATTCTTACCACACAGAGAGTTGTACGATTGGTTTTTAGATCAAGTATACGACAACACTCGTACCCGACCTAAACAACGTGAGTTTGCCCGCCGCAACCTCAGTCACACCATTGTAAGTAAGCGAAAACTCTTACAATTGGTAACCGAAAATTATGTGGCTGGCTGGGATGACCCTCGTATGCCTACTATCTCAGGTTTGCGCCGCCGTGGATATACCCCCGAAGCCATTCGCAAATTCGCTGATACCATTGGTATTGCCAAACGCGAAAACCTCATCGATGTATCTCTTTTAGAATTCTGTGTGCGCGAAGACCTCAATAAAAAAGCTAACCGCGTAATGACAGTACTCGACCCCGTGAAGGTAGTGATTACCAATTATCCTGAGGGACAAGAAGAATGGCTTGACGCCGAAAATAACCCTGAGGTAACTCCTATGACTTTCCGTAAAGTGCCTTTCGGTCGTGAATTGTATATTGAGCGTGACGACTTCCGCGAAGAAGCCGATAAAAAATATTTCCGATTGAAATTAGGAGGGGAAGTACGCCTTAAAAACGCTTATATCATCAAAGCTGAAAGTGTTGTGAAAGATGCTCAAGGGAATATTACCGAAATCCATTGTACTTACGACCCCGAGAGCCGCAGTGGTAGTGGTACCGAGGCGAGTATGCGCAAGGTAAAAGGTACATTGCATTGGGTATCAGTAGCTCACGCAATAGAAGCCGAAGCACGCCTCTACGACCGTCTATTTACTGTTCCTGAACCCGATCGCCAAGAAGATAGTTTCTTAAACTACATCAACCCCGATTCTCTAAAGGTAGTAACTGCTTATGTAGAACCAAGTCTTAAAACTGCTCAAGCAGGCGACACAGTACAGTTCCAACGTTTGGGCTATTTCAGTGTAGACCCCGATACTACCCCCGAAAAATTGGTGTTCAACAAAACCGTCGGCTTAAAAGATACTTGGGAAAAAATAAAAAATGAATAACCCTAAAGCCCCATCCCATTTGTTAGCCTCATCCGACTCGTCTGACTTGTCTGCCTTGTCTGACAACTCTGCTTTGTCCGACTTGTCCCAATAGTTTAACAAAATTAATAAACCACTTTAAAAATGACAACTTTTTTGAAACAAAAAGGAGGATATAAGAAATTACGTGTTTATCAAGTATCAGTGATTATTTATGACATAACCTTTTATTTTGTGCAACACTTTCTTAAAAAAGGAGACCGCACCATTGACCAAATGTTGCAAGCAGCACGTTCTGGGAAACAGAATATTGCGGAAGGAAGTCAAGCAGCTACCACTTCTGCCGAAACAGAAATAAAGCTAACAAATGTTGCAAAAGCGAGTCTTGAAGAGCTATTGCTTGATTATGAAGATTATTTAAGAGTACAAAATAAAGTTCAATGGAAAAAGGGGCATCCTCGTTTTGAGAAAGTTCGTGCTTTTGCCCGTAGTCAAGAAATCTCTTGGAAGTATCCTACTTTACTCCCTAAATGTGATGATGAAGTATTGGCAAACCTCTGTATCACTCTCATTCAACAAGCAACTTATATGCTTAGACATTTAATAGAAAAACAACAAGAAATGTTTTTACAACAAGGAGGTATAAGAGAACAAATGTCTTTCGCAAGAAGTAAAAATAAGTATCACAATGAAAAATTTGATTAATCTATAATTAATTCATACCTTTGTCCCTTTTTAAAAAGTATATTAAAAAACCGTAATAATGAACAGACAGGAAATAATAGACCTTACTACCCGTATTTTTGTAGATGAATTTGAAGTAGATGGTAGCGTGATTGCTCCCGAGGCTAACTTCCGCGAATCTTTAGGATTAGATAGCCTCGACTACGTAGATTTGGTGGTGATGATTGAACAAGAATTCGGTGTGAAATTGGTAGAAGCCGATTTCAAACCTATCGTAACCTTCAACGACTTTTACACTACCTTAGAAAATAAAGTGAATGCACACTAACGACGAAGGCAAGACCAAATGGCAAGGAAAGTCTAAAGGAAATGTATTAGGCTATAGCATCTTTGTATGGTTGATGAAACACTTAGGTATCTACGCCGCTTATACCTTATTGGTATTTGTGGCTTTCTACTATTTTCTATTTGAGTGGCGATCCAATGGCTATATGTATTACTATTTCCGCCATCGTTTGGGATATAACCCTCTTAAAGCTGTCGTTTGCCTCTACCTCAATTACTTTACTTTTGGACAAACTATTATTGATAAAATCGCTATTTTAGCAGGACTCGAAGATAAATTTACTTATGAGTTCGATGGTGTCGAAAATTTGTATAAACTCCTCGACCAGCAACAAAGTGGCGTACTCATTTCCGCACATATCGGTAACTTTGAAATAGCCGAACCTTTTTTTAGAAAAATAGACCTCAATTTGCAAATCAGTACGGTAACTACCGATATGGAACACTCCGTAATCAAAGAGTATTTGGAGTCGATTTCTAAAAATAAACCCTCGAATCAGTTTATCTATGTGAAAGAAGATATGTCGCATATCTTCAAAATCAACGATGCTATTGGCGACAACAAGATAGTGTGTTTCACCGGCGACCGATATTTTGAAGGGGTGCGTTCGCTCAAAGGAACGTTGTTGGGCGCAGAAGCTACCTTCCCCGCAGGTCCTTTTTTTATAGCTTCCCGCTTGAAAGTGCCCGTGCTCTTCGTCTATGTGATGAAAGAAAGTAGGTTGCATTACCACCTATATGCCCAAGTAGCTGAGGTGAAAGGGCGCGATGCTCAAGCATTGCTGGATGCCTATACCGAAAATATGGAGCAGATGCTCAAAAAGTACCCACTACAATGGTTTAACTATTTCAACTTTTGGGATGAACAATGAAACGCGTATTAGTAGTATATTACACCCAATCGGGGCAACTCAAAGAGATTATCGATAGTGTACTATCCCCACTCACGGAGGTAACTATCGACTTTTTGCCTATTGATACTGCCACTCCTTTCCCCTTCCCGTGGACAGGCGATACATTCTTTGACGCCTTCCCCGAGTCGTATTTGCAAATCCCCCAACCTCTACAACCTTTTAACCTCCCCCATACCGATTACGATTTAGTGATTTTAGGCTACCAAGTGTGGTATCTCTCGCCTTCTATCCCATTTAATTCCTTTTTGCAACACCCCGAAGCCAAAAAGCTCCTCAGTGGCAAACCTGTCATCACCATTTCAGGCACTCGCAATATGTGGGTAATGGCGCACCAGAAAGTAAAAAAACTCTTAACCGACTGTGGGGCGCATTTAGTAGGCAATATTGCCCTTACCGATAGGCATCACAACCATATCAGCGTGATTACCATTGTACAGTGGCTCTTTTCGGGCGATAAGAACAAACGCTATCTCGGTGTGTTCCCCAAAGCGGGCGTTGCCGATAAAGACATACAAGGCGCGAGCGTATACGGCACGCTCATTGCCCCTCACCTACAAACCGATGATTACACAGGACTACAACAAGAAATAGTAGCCCACGGAGGTGTGCATTACAAGCGTTTTCTCCTTTCGGCAGAGAAGAAAGGCAACCGCCTTTTCGGCATTTGGGCAAAGATGATTTACGGCAGTAAGAAGCGTAAATTCCTGCTAAAATGTTTCCGTATCTATCTGTATATCGCTATCTGGGTACTGATGCCCATAGTGTGGTTGCTATACTGGCTCACCTACCCTCTGTTCTTTTGGAAAGTAGAGAGAGACGTGAAGAAATTGATAATTGACAATTAAAGAATATGGAATATATAGAATTTGAAAATGAGTTTAAGGCCTTTATGGAAAAAGAAGGGTTGAAAGATAATACTCGTAGAAATTATATTAGCTGGTTACGATTTATAGCCAAAGAGGGATTCAGTATTAGTAGAGATTTAGTTGATAATGATACTATTATAAATCATCTTGAAAAGAATAAATCGAAGAGAAGTATATATCTAAATGAAAACAACAATGATTATTCCGACTTTAAAGCTGCTCTCAATAAGTACAGAAAGTTTATTGCTGAGAAATCTGATTTAATTGATGATATAGAAACAATTATAAAAGATGAAATTATTCCTAAAACAGAGAAAGAGCAATTAATATCTGCAAGAATAGGACAAGGAAATTATAGAAATAAATTAATAAATCTTTGGAAGAAATGTGCTGTTTCTAAATGTGAAATGACAGAATTATTAATCGCATCACATATAAAACCTTGGAGTAAATCTACTAATATAGAAAAGTTAGACCCTTATAATGGGCTCTTGCTATTACCTAACTACGACAAATTATTTGACAAAGGACTTATTTCTTTTGAAGATAATGGCAAAATAATTATTTCTCCTCTTATAAAAGAAGAAGAGTATAAAGTTTTAGGTATTAGTCCTAATGATGAACTCTTTAAGGTTTATAATGAAAACAAACCTTACTTAGAAGAACATAGAAGAATAGTATTTCATCAGGAATAGTATAGTCTATTTTTGATAAACATATACAAAGAAAATAATAAAATGGAACAACAAAATATTTCTGAAAATAAGAATCTGCAATTCGGACCGCACAAAGACCTATTAACAGTCGATATGCTACTGAACGGTTACGAGAGTTACGGTATTGGATGGCTACAACAAACAATGGACGGGCTCTTGGCGGCGAGACGTTCAAAAGAATTTATGAATTCTTTAACAACAGAACAAGCAAAAGATTATATGGAACAACAAGCAAAGAGGAATGGAACTTTGTAGTAGTTGTTTTCAATAAAAACCTGTCACCTGAATAATATGAACGTTTATATAACAAAAGCAAGTAAATATTTACCTAACAATCCCATTGGCAATGAGCAAATGGAGACTTTCTTAGGTCTCATAAACCAAAATGCCTCTAAAGCACGACGCCTCGTGCTCCGTAACAATGGTATTCTCACCCGTTACTATGCTCTCGATGAGCAAGGTAACCCTACTCATAACAATGCCCAACTTACGGCTTTGGCAGTACAAAACCTATTGGACGGCGAAGTGCCTTGGGATACTATCGAGGTGCTCTCTTGCGGTACCTCTACCCCCGATGTGCTCTTGCCCTCGCACACTGCTATGGTACACGGCATTTTGGGCGGACACTCAGTAGAACTGAATGCCTCTTCAGGGGTGTGTAACTCAGGAATGAATGCCCTCAAATTTGGGTACTTATCAGTAAAGGCGGGCAATAGTGCCAATGCAGTATGCACAGGCTCTGAACGTGTATCGGCGTGGTTGCGTGCCGATAAATACGAAAACGAAGTACAACTCTTAGCCGAGTTGGAAGCACACCCTGCTATCGCCTTTAAAAAAGATTTCTTGCGCTTTATGCTCTCCGATGGGGCAGGGGCTTTTCTGTTAGAAAACAAACCGCGTGAAGGTGCTTTGCTAATAGAGTGGATGGACGCTTATTCGTATGCTCACGAGCTCGAAGCGTGTATGTATGCTGGTGGCGACAAGCTCCCCGATGGTAGCCTCAAAGCTTGGAGTGAATACCCTGCCGAAGCGTGGCTTAGTGAATCTATCTTTGCTATCAAGCAAGATGTGAAGCTGCTCAATGAGAATATTTTGCTAAAAGGCGCTGAGAGTATGCGTGCTACCTTAGATAAACACCAACTGTCGGCAGATGATATTACCTATTTCTTGCCTCATATCTCGTCTTGTTATTTCAAAGAACGCTTGTGTGAAGCTCTCAAAACGGTAGGTATCGACCTTCCGTTAGAACGTTGGTTTATCAACCTCCCCGAAGTAGGCAATGTAGGCTCTGCTTCCGCTTATTTGATGTTAGAAGCCTTGATGCATTCAGGGAAACTCAAAACGGGCGATACCGTGTTGTTATCAGTGCCCGAGAGTGGTAGATTTTCTTATTCTTATGCTTTCTTAAAGGTCATTTAATTATGGTTTTACCAATTACAGATAAAAATAAAATTCTCACCCTTATACCCCAGCGCACTCCCATTGTAATGGTAGATGCTCTTTGGGAATATACCCCCACCGAGGGTGTGGCAGGGCTCACCATTGCCCCTAATAACCTTTTTGTACAGCAAGGGATATTCTTAGAAAGCGGACTTATAGAGCACATTGCCCAAAGCATTGCCTTGCACAAAGGTTATTACTACTATCTCAACGGAAAACCTGCTCCTATGGGGTATATAGGAGCGATTAAAAATATAGAAATACAATCACTACCCAAAGTAGGCGATACGCTTAAAACACACATCACCATTCTCCAAGAGTTTATGGAGGTGACCCTCGTAACAATGCAAACCTTTATAGGAGATACCCTCATCGCTCAAGGCGAAATGAAAACTGTACTCGCTCCAAATTCCTAACCCTTAACACCTAGCCCCTGACACCTGACACCTAATATGAACATCTCTATCCACAAATATCTCCCTCACCACCCACCGATGCAAATGGTCGATACCATTACCGACATCAGTAATACGCACGTAGTTACCGAATTTAAGGTAACTGATAACTGTATTTTTGTAGAAAATGGAATGTTTGCCGAAGTAGGGCTCATCGAAAATATGGCACAAACCTGTTCGGCAATTGTGGGACAGTTTCTCTTTGGTATAGAAGATACGTCAAACTATGTGATAGGCTACATCAGTGCGATTAAGAAATTGGAAATCTTTACCTTGCCAAGAGTACAACAAACTGTCACTGCCGAAGCCGAATTGCTTTCTCGTTTTGATAGTGATGAGTATTACCTCTGTGCAATGCGCTGTAATGCCTTTGCCGATGGGGTGCATCTGGCAACAGCCGAATTAAACTTAGTGATTAAAAACTTAACGGAATGAAAGAAACTGAACTACCTCAGGAAAAAGGTGCCTTGCGCGACCTTACGGAATTGTGTTACGTAACCGATGACGAAGGGAACTATACTACCCGTCTCAGTTCAGGCTGGGAGGTGAAGAATATTGCTTTAGAAGTCTCCTTAGGCAGGTTACAAGAGCAGATTGATGAAGCTAAAGCCGATGCCATAGCAGGGCGCAAAAGCCCCATAGTGTATTATATGCTTCTCAACCGTATGGATTGGGCTGTCCTCGCCGATGCTATGCATCGCTGGCAATGGGTTATCAAGCGTCACGCCAAACCTTCGGTATTCAAAAAACTATCAGATAAAACGCTACAACAATACGCTGAGGTATTTGGTATCACAGTGGAAGAACTCACACATTTTAGCTGAGCAAATAGTCTCCTATGTGTTTCTTTAAAATGCATTGTATATAGGTTTTAAGTTCACTCTCTACGCTAGGTTTAGAGGCTATAAGTGCAATTTGAGGTTCAAAAAAGGTGCCATCTACTATTTTTTCTCCTTCTTCATCGGGGAAAAGGGCAAACAATCCATTAATTTTCTTGTAACGATCCCCACTGATACCTGTGCGGGCGATGTATTTCTTCTCTAATGATGGTAAATGCAAGAATTTCACATTTTTCAACACCGAATATTTAGCATCAAAAAGGTAATAGAAGGTTTTTTCCGCCTTTTTGTCTATAATTTCTATAATAAAATCGGGGTGGTAGTACTCTTCAGGGCTTACACAATCGATACGGCGTAGCAAAGTGCTGTGGTAATTGCTACTTTCTGGGTAATATTTGTGCTCATAGAAGAGATTTACTGCAAAGAAATCGTTTGTAAACTCCATTTTCTCAACAATAGGCTCATCTTTTCGCAATGCCACCTTCACATTGAAGAAGGCGATTTTGAGGCTTGAACGCAACGCATCTATCAGCTGGAAGAGGTTGTACAATTCGTAAAGCTTACTCAACTTACTGATGTTGAAGAGCTTGAAATATCCCGTGATATCGAGTTTGTAGTCGTTGAGTTTGCGTATTAGCTCGTAGGCGCGTTTGTAGTGCGGTCGCTGAATGAATATAGAGGTGAGCACAGGGCGCTCGGCTTTGGGGGTTACCTCTGGAAAAATGCGACGGTAACTCTGCTCCAATTTCTTCACTTGTTGTTCTACCTTGCTAATTTCTTCAAACAGACGGATGAAAGGCAAGCGTTTTAAGTCTTTAAAATCTACAAAATACTCTTCAGAATCTTCAGTATCCGACCAATTAGTGACCGTAGATTTCAGTTCGATGTCGCGTTTGAGGGAGCGGAGTTTTTTCAGTATCACAAAAAAGATCCCCATCACCACTTGGTTCTCATAAGTATTACAGTCGCGGGTTTCCACTTCGGTGTGGATGTTATCGATCATTCCGTAGTGGTTGCCGAGTTGTACTGCTTTGTGATGCCCTTTAAAAGCATCGTCGAACTGCACTTCGTCTAAATTGTTGATAATCCACTGTACAGTGTTAGCACTCACTTTGTTAGAATTGAAAGGCAAGACGGTAGTTTTCTTTCTCAGTACGAAATGAGGTTGCTTTTCAAAGTAAGGTAACAGTTTTTCGAATACCGTTACAAAGTGAGTTATCAAAGTGATGAATTTGTTCATCTGCCCCACTTCGTTAGGTTTGTTCTTTACTTCTACACTGTTTTTGGAGTAGAACACATCGAAAAGGCGGTCTTCTTTTTGCCATAAATAGGTGAAGAGTCCTTCTATTTCCGAAAGTCTCAACTTACTGATACGCACATTGAAGGGGTATGTTTTTCCGCCTATTGTGAGTTGAGTACCCCCAAAATAATCTTCAAAATAGCGTTGGGGCATCAGTACGATTTTTGTTCTATCCAAGCGCAAGTACTCTGAGGGCAAGGGAGTGCCTTCGATATTAGGATTCAGGTCGTCGTTGTTTTCGGGGAAGAAAACCATTTCGTAAACCCCCAATTCCTGCACGTTGTACACACCGTCCTCCAAGAGTACTTCACGGCGTTCGTCGTTTTGTATTTCGTAAACTCTAAGCATACGACAAGGTGAGGAAATAGCTGTAGTTACCTCCTAAAATTTCGTTGTTTTCGCCTATTTCAATCATTTTATCCAATATCTTTTCCGATATTTTCATCTTGTTCTCGTTCAGCAATTGCGAAAGTCGGTCGATATAAACTTTAAGGTTTTCACCTTGTACGTTGATCATCGGCAAGAGGCGTTGTGCAATGCAATAGTCTAAGAGTACATACTCGTTGAGCCCAGCGATGTGTTTTGCCATACTGCAATACTTTTTGATGCCCATTTCCACGCGATAGCTGATAGGCAAGCGCAGTTTTTTGAATAGTTCTTTAATTTCTCGAAATACTTTGTCGTTCTCGTCGTCGCTGAAGCTAATCACTTCTTTATCATTCTTTTGGAAATCGAGAAGGTGGAAAAACTCAATGCATTTTTGGAACGAAATACGCAAGGTTTCTACTTCTTCTTTGGTGATAAAGTGAACGCTTTGGTTGAGTTCGGGTAGCTGGATAATGTTCGTTCTATCGATTACGCGCGGTGAAAGTGGTTCGGTGGTATAATCGTAGTTGATAGTAGCGATGAAGCGGAGGTTGTTCGCATACTTGAGTGTGTGGTTGTTACCCAACTGGATAGAGAGGTAGTCGCCTTCTTGAGCGATGGTATCGGTAAGGTTATAGAAGTTTGACCAATAGTGCTCTATAGGGCTGAGGTTGGCTTCGTCTAAGATGATGAAAGCCAAAGGAGCGCTGAAGAACGAGTGTTGTTCTACCTCGTAGTTGAGTTGCTCCAAGAGTTCGTATACGCCGGTGGGAGCAGAGTGGAACTTATCGGTAAGCGGGTTTTGGAATCCGATAAGGTCTTTAGGTGATGACCAGCCACGGCTCACCGATACTTCGGTAACGCGCTCTTGGGGGGCTAATATTTGGGTGAGCAAGCGCGCTAAACTCGTTTTTCCTGTACCAGGTAAGCCCGCTAAAATGGTGAGTGTATTTTGGTGTATAGCGATGAGCAGATTGTCGATGAAATGCGTTTCGAAAGCACGTCCGTTTTTAGAGAGAATTTCCTTTATTTTATCTCTGAAAGCGGCATAAGTATCGAAAGCATCGGTGATACTGAAGTCGGTAAAGGTTCTTTGTTGTGTTTCCTCGTAGAGAGAGAGGTTGCGACCGCTCAAAAAGTCGAAATACTTTTTGTGTTTGAAGAGGTTGACGAGTTCCTGCTGGGCGTCGCGTTGAGCGTGTTTGTTCTCGAGCAACAATTTATCAACAAAAGCCGTTAAATCGTCTTTTTCTTTGCGTAAAGCTACTAATTGTTGAGAAATTTGCTGGGTTTCGCTTTCAATTTCGGCAGCGAGATTGGCTTTTTTCTCGGTAAGAGCTTTTACTTCCTGTTCTAAGGCGATTTTTTCTTTGGCGAACTTCTCTTCTTTAATTTTAGTGAGATTTTCGAGCTCGTTTTGAGTGTCGTCTACCTTTTCTTGTAGTTCTTGCAGGCGTTTTTCCTGACTGCTCACTTGGCTTTTCAGTTCTCTTTCGCGCTCGGTGAGGTTTTCGATAATCTCGTTTAAGCGTACTTTTTCGGGGAATATTTCACTGATTTTATAGTCGCTAATAAGTTTTTCATTGGCTTTTTCCAAGATGTCGTACACGCGGCGGTTTTCCTTGAGATAAGTTTCAATGGCTTTGTTTTGGCGCATTGTTTCGATGAGGTCGAGCATTTCTTGCTGTTTGCGTTTGTTGAGCAGGGCAGGGTTATGCTTGATGCGTTCGGCAAAGTCGTTGAGTATTTCTTTGTCGTCTTTAAAGTCTATTTCCTTGATGAATTCGAACTTACTAAAGCCGATGATATGTACTTTTCGGGTAAACCCAAAATTCTGAAATTCTATATAACTATTGTCGGTAATTTGGTATTCGCCAAAAGGATATTCTTTTTTGAAGTATTTTTGTACGGAAAAGGTATTGTCTTCATCTTGACTCGCAATGATAAAGGGTCCAACGATTTTTTCTTCGGTTTCTATAAAAAGAGGCTGACTGTAGCGCGCGTATACATCGGAAATGAGGGAAGTAAAGGGGGTTTTTACCTTTATTTTAGCTTGAGATTCTAATATTTCACCTTCTAAAATTTCTATAATTTCCTCTTTAGAAGTAAAATTGAGGTTGTTAGCGAAGGTTTTGCATTTAGGATATTTATCGTCGTCGTAATTGGTAGCGACGATAGTACCGTACGAAATTTTTAGGATTTGGTACAAGTTATCGAATCTATCAAAACTTTGTTCAGGTTTGAAGTGGTTGATAGGCACCTGAATTTTATCCATATCATATCGGTCGATATTTTCTACTTTTCCCGCTCTTTTATCTACATATAACAATGGGCGCACCGATTTATCGGGGTTGTCCTCATCTTTGATTACCAAGATATAGTTCTCGTTGCTATATCTCAAATTTGGATTTTCTTTATAACTAAAATCACCTTTAATATCTTCTATTTTCATATTACTATTTGTTAATTTGCTGCAAAGATAAAAATAATTTGTCGATTTGCCAATTTGTCGATTTAGCCCCCGTTCCCCCGAAGGGAGACAAGCCGGTACGAACCGCACGGGTGATTGCTAATTTTCTAATTTACTAATTTGTTAATTGTTAATTGATTTTTTATGCGTTATACTTTCCTTTTTTCCATATTTCAATAGAGTTGATGATATTTTGCCAAAGGATATAACAACCTGGGCCTACGGTAGAAAGCGGATGCAGGTAAGTGGCTGATATCCAGATAGCAAAGGCGGTGTTCTTCTGTCCTAAGGCTTGTCCTGCCTCTATCGAAGAGTTGAAAAAATTACCTATACGCCACCCTATAGCGTATTGTAGTAAGCACAATGCCAAGCCTAAAAAGCCTATGAGCAACAGAAATAATACGCTTGTTTCCGCGTGAAAAATGTTCTTTAGTGTAGTGCCGGTAACGATCATCAGTGAGCAACCCCAGAGATGAAAAGATAGGTCGGGGATGTGTATGAGCCATTGGTGAAAGCGGTGGAGTAGGGGGAGGGTTTTGGTAAGCAATGCCAATAGCATCGGTACGACTAATACGAGACATACTTTCTGCATTATCAGTGAAAAAGCACTCCAAAAGGTCATTTGAGAAGCGGGTTCTATCAGCGGGAAACACACGGGTATGAGTAGCGCACAAAGCAAGTTGGATACAAAAGTATAAGTAGTCATCTGTTCTAAATTACCACCGAGTTTGAGAGTTACTACCGCTGCTGCTGCTGCACAAGGACTTATAATGCACGCCAATACGCTTTCCAAGAGTATCAGTTCTTTACCGTGGATGCCAAAGGAGAGAATTGCCCCCGTGATACTTCCTACCAAAACACACTGCACTACTATCATCCACCAATGCCAAGGTACAAGTGCTAACCTCTTGAAATCGACCTTGCAAAAGGTTACGTACAAAATGAGGAACATAAAAAGCGGCAAAATAGCATCGAATATGGGAGCAAGCCATTGTGAAGCCCCTTCTAATGCTGGTACGTAATAAAATACCAAATACGCTACTGCTCCTATACCCATTGAAAGGGGGAGCGTCCAGTTTTTTATAAATTGAAGAATGTTAGACATTGTAATTAAAAAGACAGGTTATATTCGTCTGTCACTTTGAAATGCTTATGAGAAAAATAGGCTTTTAGTAAAAGATAGTTGTCAATACTCAATTTGATGTGCAACACTCTGTTTGTTCTTGAGGTGTAAATCTGCATACGAGGGTGTATTCTATCAGAATCTTTTCCTCTTCTCACTTTTTCGAGGAAAAAATGGATATGGTGAATGGAATTTAAATCGATAGTTTGGGTAAGTTCTTCTTTATAAAAAATGGAAAGAACCTCGTTTTTTATCTCTATGGCATAGAAAGTATTATGAGTGTTTTTTATAAGATCTTCACCAAAAAGCACTATAATAAATATTAAAACAACAATTCCTATAAGTAAATAGAAATATTTGGCTACCCCTTCTCTATGCTCACTTATAATTTGGCCACTTATTAGCCAGAACATCATTATATAAAAAACTACAATCGACAGAAATTTTATCCATTGAAAGGTTTTGTCTTTCAGTGCTTTTACCTTGATGGTAGGAGGTAATTCACCTCTTGTATATTGGCTGTATCGCATACGCTTATCCATCACCCATCTGTAAAAAAAGCTATATAGCCCTATTAAGACTGCTAAAGGGAGGATAGGGATAATAATCTCGTCTATAAGCTCCTTGCTAAGGGTAAAGTTTCTGGCTAACCATAGAAGTTCTAACAGATAGAAACACAAAAATACAATTAGGATTATACGTCCTATTTTCAAAAACTTTTCGCCGAAAAGCTGTTCCTTTTTCTGTCCTTTTTTAGAGAGTTTTTTTGTTAGCAGATTCATATTTTACTTGTAATAATAATACCAATTTCCGTTCCACTCCTTGTCGCAATCTTCCTGAGAGGCAAAAGTACAATCTTTTATACCTTCCTCAGGGTATTGTTGCTCGTGCAATAGTTTTTGGTGATATTTGTTTATCTTTTGCAGTAAGCCTGTTTCCTTTGCTTTGCTCAGTTCTTCCTCTGTTTTAAAGATGTAAGACACAAAGTAATCTTGCGGGGCTATATAAGCTCCGAAATCCACAGAAGCGTATAATTCTTCAAAAGTTACCCTTACCTCTTCTTGTGTTTGGGCAATGATATTTTTCCATATTTTGCTCATAATTTTTTATTTATTATTCTAACAACCACTGTTCATCGGTAAAACCTTTGCGGTAAGCCTTGCCGTGTACATCAATCACAGCGTGCCATTCTTGACAGGTTTCTAAGGGAATTTTAGTCACTAAGGGCATACACTCTTCACGGAGAGCTTTATAGGTTTGTGCGGTAGAAAGGTTCAGGCGGTTCAAAAGTCGTATAGCGTACTGGTCGGCTATGAACACCTTTCGCTCAAAAATGTACAACAACATTGCATCGGCAGTTTCTTCGCCTACACCTTTGATAGAGAGCAGTTCCTTGCGAAGCTCCTCAGTAGGGATAGCTTCAAACTTTTGTAAGGAAGCTCCGTGCGACACATACCATTCCATCAGGGCTTTGATGTAAGTGCTTTTTTGCTTGTAGAAGCCTGCCGGACGTATATATTCCTGCAAAGTGTTCAGTTCCATAGCGTGTAAAGCCTCTACCGAGAGCTTGCCCTCTAAGTTTGCAAGGGCTTTTTCGGTATTCTGTTGGGTGGTTTGCTGAATGAGAATCATCGAAATCCAGTCGGTAATGCGATTGGGGTCATTCCACCAATATTGCTTGCCGTAATGGGCTAATAATTTATTGAAAACTTTGATTTTTTGAGACATAAAAGCTAATGTCTAATTTTATAAGTTATTGTAATTACACAAAGATATTTCTTTTAAACCTCTGTCGAAAAGAGAGGTCAAGCAAAGGTTACCTGTGATATTTTGGAGTTTGTGTTTTGTCATTCCTTTAGGTAAGAAAACATTGTCATATTCGCGTGTGGTGAGCGAAAAGACTTTTTGATTGCCCTTCCATTCATCGGTTTTAAAAACAGGTGTTAGTATCACATATTCTGAGTCCGTGAAACAGCCATTAACACCGCGTTTTTTATGATCGGTATGCAAATTGTCCGATTCAATAATTTTCTCGATGACCTTCCCTTCGGCAGAGATTTGTGCGAGCGCATAATAATCCATTCCCCATTTATTAACCGATGAAGCGCTTTCACCCGGAATGAAGGCGTAGAATTTTTTATCCGATATTTTAAGACTGTCTATTTTTGGGGTGTCGGTGGTTCTGTTGTCACGATGTGTAAATGCTTTTTTATCTATGTAAGAAAAAGATTTCCATTTGGCAGTTTTGGCTGTATCATCAAATTCTAAAAGGGCAAAACATCTTGCATTGCCGTAATAAACTTCATTTTCAAAGCAAACGGGAATTATTTGGCTATCGGATATATTTTGAAAATATCGCTGTTCAGCTTTCTCTGGTACAATGTTATACCTGAGCAATGATTTATTTTTTACCGGAATGAGTGCTGGTGACGAATGCATATCTGAGTAATACCGCACTTCTTTTGCCGAAATGATGATGGCAAACCCTTCTTTATATCTGAAGAGCACAGGATAATCTCTGTTGGATGTTGGGGTATATTCAATAGGAATCTTTTTGACGCCTTCGGTTGAAAGGAAAAGGACGTAATATTTATGCCAATCGGTATGATCGGAAGTTAGGATTACGGCAGTGCCATTGGGTAGTAAAGTTGAAGCATAAACAAATGAGAATTCATTGTCAAATTCCCATTTTCTCAAAAGTGTTAGTTTAAAATCGCTCATATCCTTTCTTTTTTTCTATCTATTCACTCGGCAAAGGTACTAAATAATTTGCTAATTAGCTCATTAGCAAATTGACTAATTATTATTATCTTTGTGCCTTAAAAAAAACATATTATTATGGAATTGGAAGTAGGTAAAAACTATCGCATAAAAAATGATATTTTCAGCTTTAAAGCGGGTGAAGTTTGGTCGTTAGTAGATGAGGGATACCAAGCGTACTTCGGCGAACACAATTTTGTATTCGTTAATGCCGAGAAAAATTGTCACTTTATGGTATTACGAAATACTTCAGATGAAGATATGGAAATAGGATGCCATTTGGATAGGTATTTTGAGGAAATAGAAGGGGATGATAATAATTTTATACCTTTGTCCTTAGATAAAAAAGACACTATGAAAATCTTAGTAATAGGCATAGGCGTTATAGGCTCTATTTACGGCTATGTGTTTTCTAAAGCAGGATACACAGTAACACATTACCTTAGAAAAGACAGTAAAAAGAATAACATACACACTTTAAACGTTCATATCTTGGACGGACGTGGACACAAGAAAGGACTTTCGTATACCGACAGCTATTCTATTGAGCACGCCACAGAAAAAGAGTATGATTTTATCTTTATTGCGGTACCTTCTGGAAAATTAGCAAGTGTGATAGAAGAACTCAATAGAGAGCATATTACAGGAACACTGCTCATTGCTTGTGGTATTTGGGAAGATAAGAATTATCTGGAAAAACTCTTAGGTAACCGTCCTTATGTATTGGGTTATCCCGTAGCAGGAGGCAACTTAGAAGGTGAGACCCTTAATGCTTGTCTGTTTGACCATTTTATGCTGGAGAGCAAAGCAAAAACTACTATTGATAATTATGACGATTTAGTAAAGCTATTTAGCGATTGCCATATAGCCTTAGAACACCCTTACGATATGCTCGAATGGATATGGTTACATCTGGCTATTAATGCGGGAGTTATTTCGGTAGCAAGTACTACAATGGAAAATTATAGCAATAATGCACAAACTACTGAGGCAGCCGAGAAGCTAATGCAGTCTGCCAAACTACTGAAGCGAGCCGTAAAATCGGTACGTGAAACGGTGAAGATAGTAGCCTCACGAGGGGTGGTACTAAAACACTACAACAACGAGTTACTACCTTACAAATTGCCTACTTTCCTTTCAGCACCTTTGATGAAAAGAATGTTTGCCAACAATATCCTCACCCAAAAAATAATGACCCTCCACAACAATCTCCCCGACTTATTATATATATGCAAGTGCGTGTATGAAGAAGGTAAGAAAAAAGGTATAGAAGCACCTTTGTTCTATAAAAATTGCAGCAAGTTACCAATGTAATGGAAAATTAGCAAATAAAATGAAAAGACTACTCCCTTTATTATTAGTCCTCCTTTGGGGTCAAAATATACTATGGGCGCAAAAAGCAGTATTAGTTAGGACACAATACGAAAGCTATGCCATAGACAACGAAACCGATTCACTACTCCCTGACAGAAAGGAAAGCCGTGAATACTATACCTTTCTGCGCTTCAACCGTAGAAAAGATACTTTATTTGTCAATCAAAAAGATACCCCAAAGGATATAGCGCAAAAAGATACCTTTTCCTACTTCCTCACTACAAAGAAAGTAGCTACCGATAAGCTACAACTCCTTATAGGTGATAAAAATCGTGTGGATACGCTCTTATTTCATTTTGAAAACCCTAATATCATATGTGTAAATAGAGATAGTTATATACTCAGTGATGAATACAGCCATTTTCTAAAGAAGAAAATATTCAAAAAGAGGGATATTGCTACTATCTTAGATTTTTTAGACGACCAATTCGGGGATTATTTTATAGATACGGAAGTATTTATGATAAGCACTAAGGACAAATATAAAAAGAACCTAAAAATGTATGGAGGCACTGTCCTCAACGAAGCAGATACCACTGTTTATAGTACTTTATATGCAGCATACGATGATAAAGGTCTTCAGATGTCAGGAAGAGTAGATACTAACGAACCCCAATTACCTTTTTCACTTGACAAGAAAAGAAAATATATAGACGCCGATAAACTCGTTTTTGAAATAGAGGGACAAACTCCCAAAAATAACACTACTTACACCCAAGAAATCTATTTCTCAGGCGAAAAGTTTATAGAAAAAGGTGAATATACCCAATACGGACTTAATATAACTACGTTCTATACGAAAACTATAGAGAAAGTAAAAAATAAGAAGTTTTTATTATTTTAATTGTTTTTATTTTGTACCTTTGCCAAAAATATTTAAATTATTAGGAGTGGGAATAACTAATAAAAACACAGATTTTCAGAAGAGTATGGCAAAACTTGGTTTTGTTATAGATGATGATTGTTTGTATTTAACCACTGAAAATTATACTACTTTACCTGATCTACAAATTCAATTTCATATTGAAAAAGCTAAAGAATTTGCGGCCTCTGCCGTATATCTACGAAAACAACTCAATGGTAGCTATAAACCTCAAGTATATTTATTTGATTTTACTCATATCCCCTTTACAGAAGAAAAAGAACTGAATATATCAGAAATACAAACTAAAATTTGGAGTAGTGGTGAGGCTCCATTAGCTTGTTTTTTCTATAAAACAGAAATAAAAATAGTTGATTGCACTCGTCATCTTACCAAAGATTACAAACCTCAATATCTTATAGAACAGTTAACATTAACAGCTAAAGCTAATCAGCTATACAATAATCAATTTGCTATTAAAATTAAAAGTGGTATTTTTTGGGAAGAAAAAGAATTAAAGAATAAATTTAAATTTGGAAATTCTGCCTATGATACTTTAATCCAAAATATCCACTTTGTTATCAACAAATTGAAAGAACAGTTTGTTGATACAACTCCTCAATTGGCTAATAAAATCATTATACAAGCTATTCTTGTAAAATATTTGGAAGAACGTATGGATAACAACGGAAATAAGTTGTTATCTGATAAATATTTTCAACCTTATGAAGCGACTTCTTTTAACGGAGTATTACGCCAAAAGGGAAAATTTGCTGATTTACTTTCTGATTTAGATAAGCATTTTAATGGAAATGTTTTTAAATGGAAAGAAGAAGAGCAAGAAGAACTTAGAAGGTTAGATTTATCTATTGTTGCTCAACTTCTAAATACTGATAAAAAAGATTTATCTTCACAACAGCTTGAATTCGGATTTACTAATTGGCGATACTTTGAATTTAGTTTTATTCCCGTAGAACTTATAAGTAGATTATACGAAGAGTTTTTAGGAGAGCAGAAAAAAGAAAAAGGATTGTTCTATACACCATCACATTTAGCTAAATTATTAGTAGATGAATGTTTACCACTGAAAAACTATGAAGATTTTGATATAGCTAATTATAAGATACTCGATCCAGCTTGTGGCTCAGGAATATTTTTGGTAGTAGTTTTTAAACGTCTTGTACAAATTTGGAAGTTACAACACAATATGGCAACTCCTACTATAACAGACTTAAAACTGTTATTAAAAAATATTTATGGAGTAGATAAGGAACAACAAGCAATATATCTAACATCATTTAGTTTGAGTTTAGCTTTGTGCAATGAGCTTAACCCTATTACCATATTGAATGAATTGCGATTTGATAACTTAATAGGAAGTAACCTCATACATTCTGATTTTTTTGCTTGCAAAGAAATAGAAAACAAAAAATTCGACTTAATTATTGGTAATCCCCCCTTTGTGACAGGGAGTTTAGCAAAAGAGTTAGAAAAATGGGAAATTAAGAATAAAAAAATTGATATCCCTCAGAAACAAATAGCACTTAAATTTCTTGTAGAATCATTTAATTACTTAAAAAAAGAAGGTCTTTCTTGCCTAATAATCAAATCATCAGGACTTTTATATAATAGCACTTCAGATGATTTTAAAAAAATGTTGTTTGAGAATTATGACATTATTCAGATATTTGATTTTACACCTTTAGCACGGAATCATTCACTTTGGGAGAATGCTGATGTAGCTGCTGCAGCTATATTTACTAAAAATCAAGCTCCTGATATACGAAAGAACATCTTACATCTCACTTTTAGAAGAACAAAAGCTACCATAGAGCGTATTGTTTTTGAAATAGATGATTATGATTTACATTTTATAAACCGAAAAACAGCTATTGCTAATCCTTTTATATGGAAAAATAATTTATTAGGTGGAGGACGTATAAGAACACTTGTTGAAAAAGTACAAGAATTACCTCTTTTTAAAGAATATTTAGTTAAAAAGGATTGTTATGCGGAAGAAGGAATTATTGTAGATAAACAAGATAAAAAAGCAGCAACATATCTAAAAAAAATACCTTTTTTACCTACAGAAGCCATTAATGAACGTTGTATAAACTATAGTAGACTAACTACATTTGACTGGGAAAAGGTTGATAAACTTCCTAAAGAGGAAATTTTCAAAACTCCCAATATTATTTTATGGAAAAATGTAGGTAAGGAGAAGTTGCCTGTATTTTACAACGAAGTTGATTTTAGTTTTAAAAATCAGATTATAGGTATTAAAGGAAAGGATAAACAACTATTGAAAGATATAGTAATCAATATGAATACTTATAATGATTTTTATAGGTTTTATATGTTTGTTACAAGTGGTTATCTACTTATCAATCGTAATTCTTCGCTTATAAAGAAAAATTATATGCAATTACGATATATCAATAAAAATACAGAAAATTATTTTTCAGATTTTGATAGGAATATCATTTCAGATGTTAATAACTATTTTCAACTAATGCTCCGAAAAGGTGAAAACTCTAAAGCTTTACAACCTATTGCAAAGAAAGAGTTACAATCAGTACTATTGCATTATGGTACCGAGTTTTCAAGAGCTTTAAATGCTATTTATGGAAATGAAGAACGACAATTTAGACTCGCACAAGTAGTACAGCTTAAAAACTCATTCATTGCTACTGTTTTTAAATATGACGATTTAACAAATCCTGTTGAGTTTGTAAACGAAAATGCTGTAAATATTGAAGAACTCAGTAATGAAAACCTTTCAGCACATCTATCCGCTAACAGAATTATAAAATTATACCCTGAAAAGGATATGATTGTTTTCGTAAAACCTAATCAATACAGATATTGGCTATCTCTCACTGCCTATCGAGATGCTGATAAATGTTTTTCTGATTTAATAAATACAGGATACTAATGATAGCCAACGAATATTCACCACTTACACAAACGCCTACTTTATCTGTACAAAAAGGAAAAACACTTCAGCTTATATATAAAGCAATGAATGAAGCTATATTGCCTTTTAGAAAAATAGTATTAGAACAAGATGATTTAAAGAAGCCTTTAAACGAAAATAAATATACTCAGATATTTGTAGAGCAAGTAGACGTATTTTTAAGACAATACCCAAATATAGGGGTGAAAAACCAATATTCAGATGTATTTTACAATACAAAAGGAGTGCCTGATTTTTATTTTCATAAGATAGAGGAAGGTTTTTATAATGAACCTATAATAGTTTGGGAGTCAAAAATGCTAAATACTCATACTAAAAAAGAGAGAAAAAAGGAATATGTAGTAGGCAATAATAACAATGGAGGTATAGAACGTTTTAAAAATGAAAAACACGGTAAAGGATTGAATGAATGTGGCTTGTTAGGCTTTGTAGAAGATGAAACTTTTGAACATTGGCATTCTCAAATTAATGAGTGGATAGAAGCTCTATCAAACACTGATAACAATTGGTATAAAGATGAAAAACTGCATATTACTGAACCACATAATGACTACTATCTACTGAAATCAAAGGTACATAGAACTAATAATAAACTAAATCTTACTCATTTGTGGATCACTGTTTATAAGAATAATTAACAAAATCCCCGCTCATAGTATTCTCTACGAGCGGGGAAATATTATTTCTGTTGGTTAGATAACCTAAGGGCTTCTGTCCAAAAAGTGTCTTCTTCGTCTATGTGTTCAGAGAATAACCAAACCTCTTGTATTTTGTCGTTCTCTACCCGATAGAGATCAATACCTCTCATTCGCATACTTTTGTCAAAAGCAAAGACCTCAAAAGCGACAGCAGCAGCTACCAAAGGGTCGTTTTCGGTGATATAATCAATTTGGTCAATAGCAAAAGTGCCTCCACTGAGTTGCGACATTCTTCCCAAATGAGAGAATACTGCCTCTTTACCTTTGTAGCTACCTGAAAGAGCCCCTTTCCCTGGTTGATGCCATACTAAGTCATCGGCTAATAAACTGCCTACTTTCTCAAAATCTCCTTTAGCTAAGGAGACATAAAACTGATGTACAATTTCTGTTTTTGTCATTTTTATATGAATTTTTCTTTGTTATTTCACTGCAAAATTATACCTTTGTATCCAAGCACACAAGTACTTACGAGAAAGTAAGCACCTTACAAAAAAGTTAGAATTACTCAGTATCAAATAGAAAAAATATTGCGATGAACGAAAAAAATATTAACAAAGACTGTCCTGTATGGCGAACAATGCAAATAATGGGAAGCAAATGGGCAATGCTTATACTGTTTCATCTCAGTCAGCACACACATCGTTATGGAGAACTAAAGCGTGCCATTCCACAAGTGAGTGAAAAAGTACTCAATGAAGAACTAAAAACGCTCTGTACTCATCAATTGGTAGCAAAAGTGAGTTATCCAGAAGTACCTCCGCGAGTGGAGTATTCCCTTACAGATTTAGGTAAAGAAGTCTTGCCTATCATAGAAGCAATTATCCGTTTTGGAAATGACCACTTGAAGAATAGCTAATGAAAACCCTCCCCGCTCGTAGTATTTCCTATCAGTGGGGAGGGTGCTTTTTAATCCTAATTTGTGTGTTATTTCAGCGAAGAAAGAAATGCTAACAATCGTTGGGCTTGCGCTTTGGCTTTTGCTTCTATATCCTCTTTGGTATAACCTGCATTTACTGATGTCCCGTGAAAATAAAGAGGCTCTACATACTTCATCTGCGCATAATAAGCCGTTTGCGCTAAGTTCTTGCAAAACTCGTATACTTTGAAATGGTGTTCTCCCAAAGTGTGATATTCACTTTCGGGTGCCCCAACGGTAAAACTTGGGATAAAATATTTCCCTTTGAGCTTATCTCCTTGTGAACCATAAGCAAACTGATACGTGAAAACCTCATCAAACCAATGCTTGAGTATAGCTGGCATATTATACCAATAAAAAGGATATTGAAAGATAACCTCTTGATGCTTGAGTAAGGCTTCTTGCTCTGCTTTTACATCTATTTGAAAGGTAGGGTATAGCGCTGATAAATTTCTGATTTCAAAATCTATATCGCTACGAGAAAGCTCCTCTATGATAGCCTTATTAGCTATCGATTGGTCAAAATGGGGGTGTGCTAAAATTACTAATGCCATATCGAAATTATTTTTTAATTTTGGCGCAAAATTATAGTACAACTTTCAATCTGGCAATAACTATCTAAATAGATACTTTATAATTTCAACTATTATGGAAACAAAAATAGAGTGTACAGCCCCCAGCGTTCGCTTAGGAGAAAAGACCTATCCTTGTACCATTGCCGTAGCGATGGATTTGATAGGAGGAAAATGGAAAGCCGTGATTTTGTATCATCTTAAAGAAGGTGAAAAGCGATTTAGCGAACTGAGAAAAGACCTCTATTCGATAACCGAAACTACGCTGAGTATCCAGCTAAAACAATTGGAAAACGACGAGCTTATTTCTAAAGTTGTCTATGGCGAAAAACCTCCTTTGGTGGCTATCTATTCACTCACCGACTTAGGGAAATCTTTTTTGCCCATACTCGATGCCCTTACCCAATGGGGAAATAAAATTGTGCTTGAAAAAGGAACTTTCCTAACGGAATAAAGCACAATTATTAATTTCCAAATTTTCTAATTTGCTAATTGCTCAATTATTCTCCGATCCCTTTTTCAAAATATTCACTCCATTAATACCCAAACAAAAACCTATATCAAGGATAGCAAGGAGCAAAACGATTCTGCTAATTCGTCAAAAGTTTGTGCAGTTGAGCGTTGAACGAGGACTGTTCGGTTGCCAAAATACTGAAAAATTCATCGTCGAAAGCCTCGACCTTAGCGACAGCTTGCGCGATAAGTTCGGCACCTTGAGCGGTGATAACAACTACTTTGGCGCGGGTGTCGGTCTTGTGTTCTTCCCTTGTAATGAGGTCTTTGCTCTGCAAAGTGCGCACCACTTGCGAGGTAGTCATTGGGTCTATCTTGGTGAAATTTGCCAAAGATACCTGCGTGATTTCCTTTCCTTGTTGGGCAAACCACTGGGCACTCGCCAAGAGTACAAACTGGGGGTGTGTGAGATCGAAAGGTTGCAACACTTTTTTAATTCCGCGTTGCCATAACATACTTACCTGCCAAAGTAAAAGCCCTGAGCTTTCTTCGGCTCTTAAACTAAAAATTGAGTGCTGAGAGGTCATTGTGTAACATTTTAGAGGCTATAAGTTTAAAATCGTTCTCGGATATTTCTAAAATACCAAAGCGAAAAGGATATCCCCACGCTTTTTTGTTAGGGATAAAGTCCAATAGCTCGATAAGGTCAGCTATAGGAGTTTCTTCGCAGTCTACAAAAGTAATATTTCTCCTAAACGGACAGAAATTTTCACTCATCTGAAAGGCATAGACTTCCTCGTCTTTCACTCTGCCAATAGCCGTGAAGGCTTGGCATTTGTCTTCCTTTCCAAAATAGCGTTTGGAAGAGTAATAGAGAATACCGTCTCCCTCCTGCATACGTTTCAAAGGCTGTGCCTTTCCGTGGCAAGCTTGGGCAAATCCTCCCGCAACGCCCATTTGTACGTGGTCTTTGCTCGCCACGATAATCCAATATTTGATAGGTCTGTTTTTCATTTATAAATGGAATAAAAACCGTGTGACACACTGCCACACGGCGATTTTTATCAATTGCAAAATTAGTTTAATTCTTTGATTTGCGCAACCAATCGAGCGGCGTGCTCTTTGGCTCTTTGTTGTAAGGTTGTAAGTGCTTCTTTGGGCATTACCTCTGGAATGTACTTCATTCCATAAGAGATTACAGGCTCTTGGAAAAGCAGTTTGCAGTGATTGGCAGTTTGGCGGTGAATATTGAGAAAATCGGTAAACGGATAGTTCTGTGCGCCACCGTGTTGGTAAGCCTCTTCAGGTGCTCCGGTAGTGAAAGAAAGGATGAGTTTCTTGCCCATCAGCTTGTTGTCGCCATAAGCAAAGCCGTGTGAAAACACGTTGTCTAACCATTTTTTCAGCAAGGCAGGAAGCGAATACCAATTCACAGGGAATTGCCATACAATTACATCTGCTTTTACAAGTTTAGCTTGTTCGGCAGTTACATCAATTTGATAGTTAGGGTAGAGAGCTTGCAAGTTACTTACTTCAGCCTCAGGGAGCAAGCGTTTTATTTCTTCTAAAATAGCCTTATTGGCGTTAGACGTCTCCATAGTAGGATGCCCGTTGATAATTAAAACTTTCATATATAATTTAAATTTACTTCTTTATTCGGGCGCAAAGGTAATATGTTTTTATATAATAAGCAAACTTACTATATATTATTTTATAAATATTTTTTTAAGGTGTAGGTATTACTACGAGTTAGGGATATAAAAACTCCCCGCTGGTAGATTTCTCTTTCAGCGGGGAGGGGGGGGTGTTTTCTAAAGGTTCTATGGCTTTTCAGATGTTAGTGAAGGAGAGGCATTATAGCCACCCACAAACCATTCCTTTTTCTCGATATCAAAACTTAGTATTTCTACAGATGAATTGTCCTTAACATAGAAAAAATAAGTGAAATTTTGATATTTAGCTCTAAAAAGACAAGAAATTGCTACATTATCAGGGGCTAATTTGAGTCTTATGAGTAGCTTTTTTATAAAAAGAGAAGTTTCTTTGTCTTCTTTTAGGGTTTCAAAGTCTTTGTTTATATCAGAAATACGTTTTCCAAGCGTATTATCAGGAATATAATCATACATTTCATTGGTTTTAGGGTTAAAGTAGCCTAATATGTTAGCTCTCCCACCGTATTGTTGTCCTGCTTCTATATGAAAATAGAATATACCTTTATATTCTTTGGTTTCTATACTATGTGCAAGATTTGCAAAAGCTCCCGTATGAGGATAAAAACCGATATAGTAAGTTTTATGTGTCATTGTAGTTAAATCAAAACTTACGGCGGTTACTACTCCCCAACAAGAATAGAAAACAAGTAGCTTATTTTCTAAATGAAATCCTTTGATGATATTATAAGTATAATATGCGCCTTCTCCTATTGATTTTCCAAAAATCCAATGAAGGTCTTTTTTATAAGTAGAGACAAATATTTTAGTTGCTTCTCCTGATTTTTTGTCTATATAAAGTGTTCGGAATTCGGCTTGCTTCTCTCCACTGTCATCTCTGACTAATTGTAGGGTAAAGTCCTCGAAGTCTTGTTTGTAGATGGTATCTATATCTATCTTAGTTTGACTAAACATATTTTGAGAATAGCTAAGTATAAAGATTAAGAATAGGAATGTTTTCATAGGCTAATTTTTAGAGGATTGTTTGATTTTATCGAGTTTAATTCCTAACCAAATGGCTATCCCTAAGGTATGTATACCACAAAAATAGAAGAATGCTGTTTGTATTTCATATAAATGATGTCTATCAATCCAACTACCATCTTCTAAAAAACTGAAAACTATGGCGCCTATATTTACTGAAATAAAGGTGAGTGCAAAAAATAGAAGAACACTTATTATTGCGTTTTTAGAAGTGAGTTTTATGTACTTTTCTATGATTTTAGCTATTAAGAAAGAGGGAATTACCCCTGCAAGTAGAGGGATAAAAATGGTTGCTATAATTGAATCGGCGGCATCTGTTCCGCCATAGATTGTTCCTAATATATATACTGAAATAACAACAACCATAGTCTCTATTATAATTGCTTTGCAAAGTAATGAAGAGGTATGAGGCATAATTTTAATGACGAATTACGAATTACGAATTACGAATTACGAATGATGAGTGCAAAGGTAGTGAATAATTAGCTAATTAAAAAATCCCCGCCGGTAGATTTCTCTTTCAGAGGGGATTTTCATTTTTATTCAGGTGCGGAATAGGTTACAATATCTATTCCGATGCCGTTGGGGTCTATAATGGCAAAATGGCGATCGCCCCAAGGCTCTTCGCGAAGTTCTATTGCAATGGGTACGCCCTGTTCTTTTAGCTTGTGGTAATAATCATCTACGTTCTCTACTTCAATGGTGAGATATACGCCCTGTTGGGTAAAAGGTTTTTGGAAGAGAGGTTGTTGCGAAGGGTGATTAGGCAACAAAAAACTGATTTCTGCCTCGTGATTGGGGGTGTGCAACAGCAAATAAAAGTCGTTTTCGAAAGTAACACCAAATTGCAATACTTGGGTGTAGAAAGCCTTGCTCTCGGCTAATTTCTCGGTGATAATACCTGCGTTTAATTTCATTCTGATAATGTATTTGTTATTCGGGGGCAAAAGTACCGCAAGCGCAGGGAATACGATTGTAAAAAACGGACATTCTTTAGCCCAACACCTTACTCGGTGTATCGCCATAGAATGTTTTAAACGATTTGATAAAGTGGGCTTGGTCGTAATAAGTGTCTAAAAAAGAATGGTTGTGATAGGCTTTTGCACTTAGTATATGTTGGAAGCGCACAATATTGCTAAAAGTCTTAGGACTATCGCCTATGTAGTAGTCGAAAAGGCGGCGCAACTGTCGGGTGCTGATGCCGGTATCCAACTCACTGATGTGTAGGCTGCCTTTGCTTTGCAATATCTGCAAAAGTGCTGAGAAAAAGCGGTTGTCCATCTGCAAAGGGCGTTGTGATAGGTGACGGAGAAAATAGTTGTCCAAATGCTGTGCTATGGTAGCTAACGAAAGGGGAGATTCCAACTGCTGAGCGATAAAAGTAGCCAAAGCAGGAACTACCTCGCGCAAAGGAATTTCTTGTGCACTGATTTCAAAAGCATCCTGACCAAAAAGTAGCGGAAAGGCACTGGGCAGAAAGCGAACCCCCACATAGTGAAAAGTCCCCGTTATGGGAAACTCTATGTATGTATTGCAATACCCCATAAGGGAACTCATCTGCGCGTTGTTGCAGTCAAAAAATAGGTCTATACAACCATCGGCAACTACTCGGTAGCAGAAAGGCGTGTTACGCGGAGGTGATTTAAGTTCCCAATAGCAATAGATAAACGAACGCAAAGCCTCACACGGAAGAAACTCGGTATAGGTAACCTCTTTTTCTTCTGTAGGAATAACCGATTGCATAGGGTGATAATAGGGGCGAAGTGATAACATGTTGTTTGCTATTGATGAAGGGCAAAGATAGAAATAATTAGCCAATTGGCAAATGTGTTAATTATTATAAAAATCCCCGCTGGTAGGCAAAGCCTACCAGCGGGGATTTTTATAATTTTACTAGGTTTATAAATATTTCCCTGTGATACTATTGGCGTTATTCTTTACTGTTTGAGGAGTGCCTTGAGCTACGATTCTTCCGCCTGCGGCACCGCCACCGGGACCCATATCGATAATATAATGAGCATTGCGAATGACGTCTAAATCGTGTTCAATCACTATCACGGTAGCTCCTAAGCTAAGGAGGCTCTGAAAAACACCGAGCAGCACACGTACATCTTGCGGGTGTAGCCCTATGGTGGGTTCATCAAATACGAAAACGGTATCGCTCTGTCCTTTACCCATTTCGCTGGCTAACTTAAGGCGTTGGGCTTCTCCGCCTGAAAGCCCTGGGGTATCTTCGCCAAGCGACAAATAGCCTAATCCTAACTGTTGTAACACTTGTAGTTTTTGATTTACTAACTTCAAATCGGTAGTTACCTCTATTACTTGGTCTATACTCATACTCATCAGCTGGGGTAGACTGTATTTTTCGCCATTCTTGACGGTGCGAAATACTTTATAGGCTTCGCGCTTGTACCTGCTCCCTTTGCAATCAGGGCACACAATATCAACATCGGGGAGGAACTGCACATCTAAGGATATTTGCCCTGTGCCGTCGCAGGTAGGGCAACGGAGGTCGCCTGTATTGTAGGAGAAGTCGCCTGCCTTATAGCCGCACTGTTTGGCATCGAGGGTTTTGGCGTAAATCTTACGGAGTTCGTCGTGAATACCGGCATAGGTAGCTACCGTAGAGCGAACATTGATACCTATAGGGGTAGCATCGATGAGCTTTACCTGACGAATACCTTCTGCTTTTACCGATTTGATGTGCTGAGGTAATTTCTTCCCCATAGCGTTTGCCTCTAAAGCGGGAATTAGGCTCTCTAACACTAAAGTAGTTTTGCCTGAGCCCGAAACCCCTGTAACTACTGTAAGTCTCCCCTTTGGAAATTCGACTTCTAAAGGGTGTACGGTGTGTATAGCATCGGTAGAGAGGTGTATGTTTCCCATAGAAAAGAGTTCGTTTTTTGGGAGTTCTGCTGGCAGTTTGCTCTCTTGCGATAAGTAAGGTGCTATTACCGATTCCTTATTTTGTGTTATTTCATCTACCGTTCCTTGTGCGATGACGGTTCCGCCATTAGTCCCTGCGCCTTTGCCCATTTCTACAATCTCATCGGCGTGAGTAAGTACTTGGGTATCGTGGTCTACCAATATCACCGAATTGCCGTCGGCTATGAGGTCGTCCATCACCCCTGTTAAGCCTTTGAGGTTGTGAGGGTGTAGCCCGATAGAGGGTTCGTCTAACACATAGAGCACCCCAGTAGTGCGGTTGCGTACAGCGCGTGCAAGCTGTACGCGCTGGCGTTCGCCAGTGGAAAGGGTAGCTGCTGCACGGTCTAAGGAGAGGTATCCCAAGCCTAAATCGATGAGGCGGTGGGCGGTATCGGTAAAGGCTTCGCAGATGTTTTTAGCCATTGGGCGCATAGCTTCTTCTAATGAATCGGGGACGCCTGCTACCCAAACCATTAACTCATCGAGCGTCATAGCCGTAGCTTGGTCTAAGCCAATGCCCCTAAGGCGTGGGGCACGTGCCGCTGGAGAAAGCCTTGTGCCGTGGCAGTCGTGGCAAACGTCTTCTTTTAGGAACTTCTCGAGGCGTTTCATTCCGCTATCGTCTTTTACCTTAGCCAAAGCGTTTTGTACGCTATACACAGCACTGTAGTAAGTGAAATCCATTTCGGCAGTTTGTCCTGTTTTGGGGTTTAGGTAGAATATATGTTTCTTTTCAGCAGGCCCGTGGTAGACTATTTCTTTTTCTTCGGGGGTTAAATCCTTGAAAGGCACATCGGTACGCACGCCCATTTCGCGGCATACATCTTTCATAAGTGACCACATCAGGGTGCCCCATACCACTACTGCTCCTTCGTCGATAGTGAGGTTTTGATCGGGGACTAACTTGCTTTCGTCTACCGTTCTGACGGTTCCTATTCCGCCACAGGTAGGGCAAGCCCCACGACTGTTGAAAGCTAAATCTTCAGCCCCAGGTCCGTAGAAATGTTCGTGGCACTCGGGGCAGGTGATTTCTTGCATAGCTGCTACAGCAAACGAAGGTTTTACATAGTGTCCGTTAGGGCAACAGTGATTGGCAAGCCTTGAGAACATCAGGCGGAGGCTGTTGAGCAATTCGGTCATTGTGCCGAAAGTACTGCGGATACCAGGTACCGTAGGGCGCTGGTGCAGTGCTAAGGAGGCTGGCACGTAGCGCACGTCGTCTACCTCAGCGCGTTCGGCTTGCGTCATTCGTCGTCTTGTGTAGGTAGAAAGCGATTCTAAGTATCTTCGTGAGCCTTCGGCATAGAGAACTCCTAAGGCAAGAGATGATTTGCCAGAGCCCGATACGCCTGCAATCCCTACAATCTTATTGAGGGGTATATCGACGTCTATATTCCTGAGGTTATGTATTTTAGCCCCTCGAACTTCAATATTTTTGGGGCGTTTAGGTTTTTCTTTTTTCATAGTTGTCATTATTTTACTAATTTGTTTTTCTGTGAAGAAGCTACTAAATCATACGATTGTTTTACATAAGCCTTGATTTTATCATCGGGCATATCTTCATTGAAACGGATACCCACCCAATACTTTTTGCTTAGGTTAAAAGGGTCTTCTACTGCCTGATAATTTGCTTTGAGTTGTTCTATCTCATCGGGGTTGCATTTGAGCGTGCATTTGTCAAACTTATTGATATCAAAGAAGCAAAACATCTTTGTACCCACATAAAAAACTAAGATTGAATCAGCATTTTTAAAGAACCCCGAAAAGGGCATTTTCTCATACGTATCAGGCAGGGATAGGCAAAAGTCTCTAAATTCTTCTATATTCATAGTGTGAGCCCCACGGGCAGTTTAGGGTTTATAATTGACATTAGTTTTTTTAAGGTCTCACTTGAAAAGTTCTAAAGCGATATGTGCACAAGCCTCGGCATCGGCTAAGGCGTGGTGATGTTGCTTTAAATCAAACCCAAAATAAGCGGATACAGTGTCTAACTTGTGATTCACAAGCTGAGGGATGAGTTTACGCGCTTTTCGGCAGGTGCAAAAGAAAGGATTAGTGTGTTGAGGGAGCTCATAATAAGCTAATACTGCTCGCAAACAGCCTTCATCAAAAGTACTATTATGAGCTACAAGGGGTAAATCTTTTATTTTTGGTAATATTTCTGCCCATACTTCGGGGAAGAGCGGTGCATTTTCGGTGTCGCGCTGCGAAATACCGTGTATTTGGGTGTTAAAATAACTATAAAAGTTTGGTGCAGGTTTAATCAGTTGGTAATAAGTATCGACAATCTCGTTATTTTCTACAAAAACGAGTCCGATACTGCATACGCTACTGCGGTATTGGTTGGCGGTTTCAAAGTCTAAGGCTGCGAAAGTGTTCATTTAGGTAACAAGTAAAGTCAGTGTTTATATCGAACTCACGTTATTTAAGTTGTTTTTTCATCCATTGACTTACCTCGGTGGCGGGGATATCTTCTTGGTTAGAGAAAACGTGGTCGGTTTTTGGAGTGATTGTTAATTCGGCGTTTTTATAGAAATACAAAAGATATTCACTATACGAGTAAGGTACGGCTCTATCACCTGTTCCGTGAATGATTTTTACCTTTCCTTTGTAACGCTTAGCGGCTTCAAAAGGCTTTATGCGTTGCCCTGAAAGAATATAGTCCTTGCCTACGGTAATTTTGCCTGAGAAGAGGCTCACCTTATCGGGGACATTTAGGGGGTCGAAGGTAGTGCCAAAAAAAGACCCTTGTAACATATTATCGTGAATGATAACCGCTGGAGCCAGCATTGCCACTGCCTTGATTTTACTCTTGCCGAGTTCTGAACTGAGCAATATTGAGATCAGCCCTCCTTGTGAATGACCATAGATGCCTATTTTACTCACAAAAGGCAGTTGTTCAACATACTGAACAATACGGCGTGCATCTTCTAATTCGTTATCGAGGCTCATTTTTTCGAAGTCGCCATCGCTTTTCCCGTGTCCGTTGAAGTCGAAGCGCACAGAAGCAATGCCTTCTTTGGCAAGGGTTTCGGCTATAGTAATGTTTATTTTCTCGTTGATATTTCCAGTAAAACCGTGAAACATAATCACCACGGGGATTTTCTTTTGGTTGAAATTGTCGGGAGTAGTAAGTACCCCTCGGAGTTTGCCTACCGCACCTTGTATTTCTATGGGTTCAGTTTTGGCATTAGCCCAAAAAAACGTCGTTAAGAACAATAAAGTCAATACTTTTTTCATCTTATCTGATATTTAGGGTTTATTATTTTACGGGGACTATATAGTTATCCATTTGAAATGACTCTGTGATGAATAATGAGAGTTCAACGTAAGTAATTGTTTAAAAATCAGCAAAGTATTTTAATCTTCCACAAAACCAGCGAGTTGGCGCTGCTGGGTAATGTGGAAGATAAATTTTCACGAAATTGACAATTTTACGTTTACTAATTTTGAAGACTACTTTTTCAATCGTTTGAAAACAAAGCGGGTGATAAAAAGCCCTGTAGAATCGTCTTTACCTGAATTACTTTCTACACCACTGGTAACAAAGGCGAGCTCCCATCCTTCTTCACTCATTGCATTGAGTTTGGAAGTGATAAGGGCATCGTTGGCAGCGATATTCTGAAAGCGAATTCCTCCGAGGTTAAAGAAGTTTAGCAACTTGGTTTCGTCAAAACCTTTGACACGAATCTCATCACGGTCGCTTTTGTTACGTTCATCGCCGTCTTCGGAGCGGGTGGTGGTAAAATCTTTGTAATTGCGCTCATCGTTAGTTGAGATCAAACGAGAACGACCGATTCCATAAGGTACGACCGATTCTACAGCAGTTACGACTTTAAATTCGTAGGTTTGTGCTGTAGCTACAAAGCCCACAAGGGCTAAACAGAATAAAAAAATCTTTTTCATTGGATTTGTATTTGATGATTTAGGGGCAAAGATACGAAAATAATTAGCAAATTAGTTAATGCGCACTACTACTTTGCCATAACCTGCACTACTTTCAACATATTGATGAGCAGCAACTATTTCTTCTAAGGCAAATACTTTTTCGGGAGCAACGGGTACATCGTGTTCGTCAATATAAGCAAATAACTGGGTAATCTTTTCGGCATTTACACTACCTGAATAGAAAGTGGTAAGATAGGCATTGTGCAAGAGGTCGCGAGTAGGGTCAAAGTCCTCTAAATACCACTTACCGCCTAAAAGTCCTGTAGCACAGATGATGCCATATTCTTTTATATGGGCAAATGAATCCTTAATACTCGCAGGTCCCACCAACTCTAATATTTTATCAAAACACTCATCGGTAGCCAAAACGTTATCATTATCGGCGATAATAGCATCGTAACCCAACCCCAAGAGTACAGCTGTTTTCTCAGTGTTATTACCTCTGATAGAACCTACTACCCTCAGCGTAGGGTATTGAGCTTTTACCAATCGTAAAAAAGCAATGCCTACCCCACTGGCAGCAGCACGCACCAGTACAGTATCGGTGGGTTTGATTTGTAGATTCTGCATAGAGCCAAAAGCAGTGTAGTAGGTTTCGGGTACCGCAGCAAGTTCCGCCCAACTCAGTGTAGTGGTTATGGGGTATACTTGTCCGTTGGGCAAAAGGGTATATTCGGCATAACTGCCGTCAAAAGCTCTACCCATTTCACCCATTAGCGAAACAACAGTCTGCCCTTTTTGCAAAGTAGGACTGGTAGTAGCTTCCACTACCCCTACACACTCAATGCCTAAGATACGCGGAAAAATAACCGAAGGTGAGTGCCCTTGCCGCGTGAATATCTCCGAACGGTTGATGCCAAAGCCTTTTACTTTTACTAACGTCCACCCCTCTTTGAGTGTTGGGATAGGGCGTTCTTCTAACTGTAATTGTTGGGCATCGCCCGCTTTGTAAATAACGATAGCTTTCATTTTTATAAATTATTAATTAACGTGAGTTCGACGTAAGTAATTACTTAACAATCAGTAAAATATTTTTAATCTCCCACAAAGCCAGCGAGTTGGCGCAGCTGGGTATGTGAAATACGAATTTTCACGAATTTGGGAGTGTATAAAAGTCTTTATTTTTTATTATCTCACGAATTTTCACCTGACGGTGAATTATTTTGTGAATATATTATGATATAAAGCTGTAAATCAATGTTCTGTTATATCGAACTGACGTTAATTCACTAATTGTCTTACAAATTCATTGGCAGGGTGTTGTTTAATCATTTCGGGGGTGTCGTATTGTTGAATAATTCCCTTATCTAATACTAATACTTTGGTACCCAGTGTTAAGGCTTCGGCTATGTCGTGAGTAACAAATACGATAGTAGCCCCTGAGAGCTGATGCAGCACTTTGAGCTCTCGCTGTAGCTGCTGACGGGTAATGATGTCTAATGCTCCAAAAGGCTCGTCCATTAAGATGATTGAAGGGCTTGCCGCTAAGGCTCTTGCAATACCTACCCGCTGCTGCTGTCCGCCCGAAAGCTGATGTGGGAATCGGTTGGCGAGTTCAGGGTCGAGGTTTATCTGTTGTAGTTTTTCGGTTACAATGTGTGTGATGTCGGTTTTAGAGTAGTTTTTCAGACGGAGTACATAAGCAATATTCTCAGCAACAGTGAGGTGCGGGAAGAGGATATTCCCTTGAATTACATAACCTATGTTGCGGCGTAAGGCAATGAGGTCTTCCTCCAAAATATTCTTGCCGTCAATGTATATTTCGCCTTTGTCTGGCAATACCAGCCCGTTAATCATTTTTAGTATGGTGGTTTTGCCAGAGCCCGAAGTGCCTATGATAGTGAGGAAAGTGCCGCTTTCAATGGTGAGATTGAAGTCAGCAATAATTTCCTTACCATTATAATTTTTGTGTATATGAGAAAAAGTAATCATCGTTGTGGGTCTAAAAGTCCTTTTTGTAGCAGATAGTTTTTAGCAACTTCTTCAGGTCGTTTCCTTTCAGTTTCTACTAAGAAGTTGAGGTGCGCCATCGTGGTATTGTCTATTAGCAGGTTCAGCTTTGCCAAAGTAGTGCGCAAGGTGGGGTAGGAGGTCAGTAGCTCGGTGCGTACCACCGTACCTGCCTTGTAGGAGGGGTACATATTACGGTCGTCTTGCAGTACCACCACCTCACTGATAGAAAGTTGTCCGTCGGTAGTGAATACTACCATAGCATCAATTTTTTTATCACGCATCGCCTGGTATTTCAGTCCGATGTCCATATCGATTACTTTACCAAAGTGCATACCATAGACTTCTTGCAGTTGCTTGTAGCCGTCTTCGCGCTCGAAGAAATCATATTCAGCTCCAAAGATAAGTCGCTCGCTCACCTTAGCCAAGTCAGTAAAGGTTTTGAGCTGGTATTTTTGAGCCATTTCCTTGCTCACTGCCAAGCTATAAGTATTGTTGAAGCCATATAGGTTAGCCCATTCCAATCCATATTGCTTTTTATAGGCAGTTTCTAAGTCGGCGAACTTGTTCTCGTTGTAAGGGTCTTTGCGCTTGAGTACTGCTTCCCACGCGGTGCCAGTGTACTCGGGGTACATATCAAAGTCTCCGCGCAACATTGCTGGGTGAATGTTGGAGGTGCCACCCCCTACACCATTGGTCAGTCGCACCGAAAGCCCCGTGTCTTGTTCAATAAGCAAAGAAAGCATCTGCCCCAGCAAATAGCTCTCAGTCATCGGTTTGGTAGCGATATGTATATCTTTCGTCTTTTTTGGCGAAAGCACAAAGAAGAGAGTGATGAGCAGTGCCAACACTCCTATTCCTACCAGCTTTAGCGGATTGCGCTTATAGGCAACTTCACGGTGCACCAATCGTTGCTCTACTTTTGCCAAAAGAAAATCAAAACCTAAAGCCAAGAGGGCTATCAGCACACTGCCTATGAGGGTCATCGTACTATTATTGGTAGTGATACCTCTGTAGATAGCCACCCCCAAGCCCCCGGCACCTACAAACGAGGCAATCCCTGCCAGCGCAATGGTCATCGTTACCATATTGCGAATGCCCGACATCAGTACAGGCAGGGCTAAAGGAAGTTTGATTTTCCAAAGCAGTTGCCTGCGAGTGCTACCCATTGCCTCTGCAGCTTCTACAATCAGCGGATTGATTTGGGTAATACCCGTATAAGTACTGCGGATAATAGGTAGTAAAGCATAGAGTATTAGAGCAATAAGAGCCGTGAGGTTACCTACCCCCGTAATAGTGATAAAGAAACCCAATAAAGCGATAGAGGGGATAGTATAGAGCACATTCACAGCCCCCAAGAGCCAAACGGCATACTTGCGGTACTCGCTGATAAAGATCCCCAATAGCACCCCTATAAACGTTGCGATAACAATTGCCAAGAGCGAGATAAGTAAATGCTCAGCAGTCAGGTGCAGGAAGAACGGCGCTTCCTCACGAAGAAGAGTGATAAAATTTACCAATGTGTTGATGTGTTAATTTACCAATGTGATAATGGTGCAAAGATAAAAATAATTAGCCAATTAGCCAATGTGTCGATAACACATTGGCTAATTAAATGGTTGAAAAAGATTCTGTTTTATTGTGGGGTATTGTACATATACCTTGCTATTTTCCAAGCGCCTTTGTCTTTGCGCAATACAAAAGTCTCGCGATAACCACCCGTTACTTCTGCTCCGTTAGCTGTACCTGCTGAGGTAGAAGTTACGATAGCATAGTCTTTAAGTAGGGTTACCTTGTCGATAGTTACCTTCAAATTGAGCTTAAGATTTTGAAATACATATTGATAAGTACCTAAAATCTGCTCACTACCTACAGCTGTAGGGGCTTGCGGAGCCAATAGCTCGGCATCAGAGGTAAATAATGACACTATTTTAGTAGCATCAGAGGCGTTAAGTGCTTGAAAATAAGTATTGATAACTCCTTCAACAGCTTTTTGTTCTTTTGATTGGGCAGTTGCACTAAGCCCTATCATCACGGCGATAAATAAAAATACTTTCTTCATTTTTGTAAAATATTAATTGTTAATTAGCTCATCGGCAAATTAGCAAATCGACTATTTAACCAATTGTCTTGCTTCTTCTAAGGTAACGGGTTTGTCTACAGCTCCTGCTTCGTTTAGGTCGCCGAATACCTCTAAACGGATAGACTGGTTGAGACCTCCTACACGTACGGGTTCAAAACCTGTATCTTTGATAAGTTGCTCTACCACTGGGTTGATACTTACCTCATCGGTAGCGTAGAAAAGCACTTTGCGTGGAGTGGTAAAGGCTTCAGCACTGAGCGATCCTGCCAATAGGGTACCTAAGGCTTTTGCCAAGTGCGCTCCTTGTGGCAAGTGTGAGGCGTTGATTTCACCTGCTGAGGCTTCAGCAGCAATTACTTTCTTAAAGCCTCCGTTTTCATCGGGAGCAATAGGGTTAGATACATCTACAATTACTTTTCCTTTGAGTGCCTCAGCGTGTTCTTTCAAGAAGTCAGCAACAAGTGGAAAATAAATAGCGGGGATTACGATGTCGGCTTCTTTTACCGCAGTAGCGATGTCGGCTACTTGTGCGTTTTGCCAAGCTTTAGCAACTTCTTTTACTTTGGCGGTATCTCTACCTGCTACTATAAATTTGCGACCTGATTTGTTAAGGTTTTCGGCTACTGCCTTACCAATGTTTCCTAAGCCTATAACGGCAATTTTTTGTTCTGTTTTCATTTTAATAATACGTTTAAAATTCTGGTGCAAAGGTACGGCGATACGGCAGGCGAAAGCAATAAAGTATTTTAAGAAATACGCTTAAAATACTTTAAGGTCGTAGCACGACGGGTAATTATCCATTTCTTAGCAATTCGGTTTTTACATTGCTAAGCGATACGGGAGTGATTCCTAGAAAAGCAGCGATTTGCGTTTGTGGTAGTCGTTGTAGTAGGTGAGTATAGGCTTGGGTGAAGTATCGGTATTTTTCTTGTGCCGAAGCACTGATACTCAATAGGAAGCGTTGTTGAAGTTGGGCGTAGGCTTCTTCTATCAACACACGGAAGATGCGGTTAAACTTAGGCGAATAGCCGTAGAGTTGAAATAAATCCTCTCGTTTTATCTGTAGTACAGTGGTGTTTTCGAGGGCATCAATACTGAACTCTGAAGGTGTTTCTTTATAGAGGCTCATTAGGTTGGATATCCACTCGTTTTCAGCAGCGAAATGTACAATATGCTGGGTGCCTTTCTCGTTGATGGTGTACATCCGCAGGCAACCACTTACTACAAAATTGAGCACGTGGCACACATCGCCTTCCTGCAAGATGTATTGCTTCTTGCGGTACAAACGTGGCTGAAAAGCCTCAGTTACATAGGCTTTCTCTTCGGCGTTAAGCGGAATAATCTTCTCAAAATGATTGATAATTGGGGTGATATAGGGTTCCATAGTATTCATTTGTTCAGGTAAAGGAAAATATAGCAGAGTTTTTACAGGTTAATTTTTAGAGGATTGCTTGATTTTATCGAGTTTTATCCCTAACCAAATGACGAATGACGAATGACGAATGGCGAATGATGAGTGCAAAAGTAGTGAATAATTTGCTAATTAGCAAATTTGCTAATTACTTCATACGCCCTGTCTATAGGGATTTCTGTTTCACCTATATACACAAATTGCTGGGTGTAGGAGGTAACGTGTTGTATATTCACTACATAACTTTTATTAACGCGTACAAATATCGACTCAGGGAGCTGGTTATGTATGTTTTTGAGATTAATCCACGTGATGTAGCGGTCGGTGAAGGTGTGGATAATCACGTAATCTTTCAATGCTTCTATATATAGGATATCGTTATGAGGAATGCGGTAATTCCGCCTGTTAGCACGGATACTAATACATTGTGTATCAGTAGCCTCAAAGTCTGTTTTCTGCTGAGTGAGCAGTTGGTGGTAACTTTCGGCTTTGGCAACGGCTTTTTTAAAGCGTTCGGGGGTAATGGGTTTCACTAAATAGTCGAGGGCATCTACTTCATAGCTTTCTAAGGCATATTGGCTGTAGGCGGTGGTAAAGATAACCAAAGTATGTTCAGGTAAGGTTTTGGCAAACTCCAAACCATTGACTCCAGGCATTTCTATATCCAAAAAGAGTAAGTGTACTTCGTTCTTTTTCAGAAAGTCGGCAATGCCTACAGTGTTTTTGAAGGTGCCTACTACATTCAAATGACTGTATTGCCTGATGAGGCGCTCCATACCGATACGCGCTAAGGGTTCATCGTCTATTATCAAACAATTCATAGTTGTAGAACTAAGGTTACTATATATTCTTGTGGTAGAGCTTCTTGCAACAGCTTAAAACGCTCCCCATAGAGCAGTTCCAATCGGCGGCTTAGGTTGGGCAAGCCTATGCCACTACATTTGTGTTTTGGATTGGGTTGCAAAGGTACGGAATTTCTAACAGAAAAGTACAACCTCCCTTCTTTTTGCTCACATTCTATATAGATATAGGTGGGGGCAAGGGCGTCGGTACTGTGTTTTACGGCATTTTCGGCTAAAATAAGCAGAATATTAGGGGGCAGTTGTATGCCTTGTAGGTTTTTTTCGCTGTAAGTAATTTCATAAGTAAAATCATCACGGCGCATTGCTTCCAAAGAGAGATAATCTTTTAAAAAACGCAGTTCCGAACTGAGAAAAACCTGTTCTTCGTGCGTTTGATACAGCAAATGTCGCAAGAAATCGGAGAGTTTGGTAATGGTATAAGAGGCTTTTTCGGGGTCGATATACAACAACGTGTTGATGCTGTTGAGCATATTGAACAAAAAGTGTGGTTGTATTTGGCTTCTTAGGGCTTGTAGTTCACTCTCGTTGGCTTGTCGTTCCAATTCTTGCATCCTCTTGCTATCTTTTACCCATATTTGTAAGGTTTTGATAAGCGTAGAAGTCATTATAAAGGGCACTACATAAAATGAAGCAGAAAAAATTATTATAGAAGCAGGAGTTTTTGTTGTTGCTATGATTTTTCTTCCTATCATATACTCTTTCCATAGTACAAAATTGAGATAATAGGTAGAACCCAGCATAAAAAGTACCCATAGCGAGAGGAGGGTGATATAGGTAGCGAGCTTCCCTTTGAAGAAAAAACGCGGAATAAACACATACATATTCAAGTAAAAAGTAGCGGTAAGTCCCAGCCATTTCTCTATCCAATCCCAATGGTCTATCATTCCTTCGTAATCACCCCATTGTTTGCTTAGTGTGAAAAGTAGCAGTAATGAGCTACAAGCCACAATATGCCGATAGATACGAAATCTATCGGCAATAAGGAACTGCAAGAAGAGATTGTTCTTCAAAAATATGTATGGATTTTCGGTAGTCATTAGTGAGAGGGCGTTGTTAGTCGTTAACCATTAAAATCTGTATCCTAGTCCTACAAAGATAGAGCGTGTGTGCAAATAGTCGCTACTGTGGCGAGGATCTTTGGTAAGGAGATTGGCTAATCCTAAGTAGAAATTGGTTTCTATAAAGAATTTTTCGTTGAAGTTGTATTCCAAACCTAAGAGCGCCCCATAGTCAAATTTTTCAATATCCTTTCTGGTTAATGAACGGTATTTGTTTTCAAAAGGAGTAACCTCAGGTATATAACTCACATAGCCTCCTACTTTAGGATGTAACCCACTGATATCGTATTTGATAGCCAGAGGCACATCAATTCTGTGAAGTATTGTTTTTCCCTTTCCTATAGTGGAATAATTGGTATATATTGCCCTAAGATCTAACAATAATTTCTCAGAAGCAGGGATTTCAACAAAGAAACCACCATAAGAAGAGGTGCTAAAAGGCTCTTTGTCCGTTTTGTTTTGTCCTTCATATCGGTCGTCGTGAACATCTTTGCTCATCAATCCAATTCCACAACCCGCATGGACGCCAAATTTTACTTGTGCTGTAGCCGTAGCGGTGAACGCTATCAAGGCTATAAAGATAATAATTTTTTTCATTTTTTTATATGTTTAAAATTAATATACATAAAAAATATATATTTTCATTATTTGTTGTAATGAAAACTAATTTTTACAGTAACAAAAGTACGCTAAAATGGATGATTAGAATAAAAAAAGGTACTTTTCTATACCAAAAGTAGGAATTGCTATACTAATCCCTGATACCTATCCCCTGACGCCTGCCCCTTATTTAATTGTAACTCCGGCAGCGAAATACAATGCAGGATTGAACTGACTGGAGCGAGAAGTGCCGTCTTCATTTTTAGCTTCTGAGGCAAACATAGCACTGAGTTTGCGCTCTCTATAACGCCCTGAACGGATAAAACTTCCCCCTACAGTAAGTGGAATACTCACGTGTTTACCTATCTTGAACTCAGGTTGCAATCCTACAACAAAAGTCTGCTGACTGAATATTTCCTTTTCTCCATTGCGCCTGAGGTAAGCGGAATATCCTCCCATATTAGCTATTAATTTAAAGTCGAGGTTTTCGCGGTAGTTATACCCTAAGGCAACTTTTAGCCCATCGATACTCCCTACTTCAATAGTAAATTTATCGCTAAAAGCACCATTGTATTTAAAATAAAATGCAGGGAACACCATAGGGTAACCGAAACTATTGTTCAGCGCTACCCCACCTCCTATTTCGATATTAGGTCGACAGTGCCATACAAGTATAAAAGCACCATTGGCTACTACATTTTCACCTATGTGAATAGACGAAAGACGATTTTCGGGGGTATAGCTCCCCGCACCGAGTGCCATAAGCATAGACCAACGTTCCTTTAATGGACGTAAGTGGATAGCACTTACCCCGAGGTTCATCACCTCTGAAGGTAGTTCTTTCCCGATAGGAAAGTTATGGTTGTTCATCTTTACAAAAGTGCCGTTAAGCCCTACACCCCATAAGGTAGGTCGCTGGTAAGGGTCGTCTTCCTCAGGGGTTTGCATAGAGAGGGGCACCAAAGCCCCCACAGAGTAAATCATAGCCGAACCATCGCCTATATTGCTGTCGCTTACTGCATCGTAGAACTCGGAATTGCTTATATACTCTGCTTTTACACTGATTTGCGCTGAAACACTTACTGCAAAGAGTAATGTTATAAGAGTTATTATTTCTTTCACTATAATAAAGATTTAAGTATTACAGAGGCAAAAGTACAGAAAAACGGATTGTTAGAAGAAAAAGAGTTGTTTTTCTATACCAAAAGCAGGATTTATTAGACTAATTTTCTATAAAAGCTCTCAGTTCTACAAGATCGAGGTATTTTGTGTAATCAAAATTTTTTTTAGCGTATTTGTAGTAGTTTTCTATTGAAAAGTTAGGAAGTTCTTTAGAGAGGGCTTTAGCAAAATCTTTCCCTTGGTAATAGACTAAAAACTTCAACTCATCAAAAAAAGACTGTGCTTCAAATAGGGTTAAGAACTCTTGTAGGGTAGTTTCAAAAGTTTTCTTTGTCCATTGTTGATTACTCTTGTTAAGTACCTTTTCAATCAGTTGCCAAGCATTAGCCTTACAAGAGCCTAAATCTAATGCATTAGGTAGTGTACCACTCCCTTTTTCCCAAGTAGTATCAAAACTATTGGCAAAACGCAAAGCCCCTAAAGAGTGTCTTACGGCTTGGTAGTATTGTAACTCTTTGGCTACTTTTATAAAGAATGTTTTTACGGCTTCTTCTGTAGCAATTCCATAGTTATTTTCCTGTTCTTGAAGAAAATGAAAAAAAGTCTTTACATCTAATAAATAGTTTTCGATGGTAGTACGATAGCTGTAACAGGTTTTCTTTTCAATAATAAGTCTTTCTTTATTAGGAATAGGTTGGTCAAAATCTCTATCTCTAAAGAGAAGGTAGTCTTTGGATTTTGATAACTCCCTTTCTTGATTATTTTCCAAATACTGGACGATGGCTTTACTTCCTAATTTTCCACCGATGGGCTTGATTAAAATATTGTTCAATCCATCAATAACTTTGTTAAGTATTGTAATATCGTGGCTTTCCTTCTGTCCCTCACAATAAATAGTAATAATTTCAGACATAATTATAATCTAATAAATTGGTCTTTGTCAAACATTGTTGCAACGTTTTCGGAATGAGTAGTGAGTATAAACTGGTTGTTGTAGCCTAATTTAGGCAAAGCGCGAATAAAAGCCTGTTGCAATGGGGAGTGCAGGTGTAGTTCTATTTCATCAATAATAACAATAGAATTATTAATATTATAGCGTGCAAAATCCATCAAGATAGGGAAAATAGCGCGCTCACCAGCTGACATTTCAGAGAGTTCATAGTCGTTTTTGCCGTCGTTTAAAAAGAAATCGGGAGCAGTACTTTTTTCGTAAATATCAAAACGAGGGGTAGCTCCTACAAATTTTCTATCTGTAAAAACCTTACTATATAGTTCTGATATTTTTTGGTAAAAATCAAACGCACCTGCTTTTAACTCTCGTCCTTTTTCAAGAGCTATATGAAAACTATAAGCATTAGCTAAAAAGGAACGAATAGCGTCTAACTGAGAGACATCTCCTTCAAACATATTGTTCACACTATAAGAAGTACGCTGTTCTGTATACCAATAGATGTTACCTACTTTTTCAAAAAGTTTATTTTTATCGATTTCAAAAGAAGTGAGTTGTTTAGCGTATTGATGCCCAAAGAATTGAAAAAGATTTCCTCCTCCCTTACCTCTAACAATAGGCTTCTTTTTTTTATAATCAAAAAAAATGTTGACTGTCTCATTTTTATTAGGGAGATCTAACTTATTCCCCATTTTCTTAAGTCTTTCAGCATAAAGAACTGTTTCATTGAGTTCTTCTTCTGAAAAGTCAATAGTCGCCTCTACCTTTAAAGGCATACGTCCTCCGCTTTGTATAAAACGGTATTCAAAACCACTCCAATCGATATCTTCTACACTAAAGTGATCACGTGTAAGGGGGGCTATCATCATTACAATAGCTTGTAACAGAGAACTTTTCCCTGTACCATTATTCCCTACAATAAGGGTCATATCATTTATCTCTCCATCTTTGTGAAAAAAAATAGTTTTTTGTTCTACAAAACGTTTGTAATTTCGAAGAGTTATCTCTTTTATTTTCATATTCTTTTTACTATTGAACTTAGAGAAGGCAAAGTTAGAAATAATTTACCGATTTACCAATTTATTATAGCTCAAAAATTTTATCTAAAACAAAAGTGAAAGTTCCTTTAGGGGAGTTGTATACAGCCGATAACATTTTTTCGGCTAATATTTCGGTAGGCATAGGGCGGTAACGTTTTAAAATGCCTAATTTGTTTAAAAAGTTGAAGGCTTTTACTGTGAAGTTTTCGCCACTTCTGTCGCTATTAGAACGGATGAGTATAGAGGGTTGAAAGATAAGCAAGCGCGGAAAGTTAAGTTTTTTAACTGCCTCTTCTAAAGCCTCTTTCATACGGTTGTAGAACAATTTAGACTGCGCTGTAGCTCCTGCTGCAGATACCAATACGAAGGTGGGCACTCCGTTATTCTTACAATGCTCAGCAAAAGCGTACTGATAGTCGTAATCCACACGCCATTGGGCTTCTTTAGTGCCTGCTACAGCTAAGGTGGTTCCCAAGCAAGAGAAAGCTACATCGCCGTGCAACAAATCAGCCCACGTCTCGGGGGTATCAAAATTGACCACGTGAGCGTGTAGCTTCGGGTGGGTGAGGGCTAAGGGTTTACGCACGAAGCAATGCACTTCGGTATAAGCGTCGTCGTTCAATAGTTGTGTTACTAAATCTTTTCCAGTAGCGCCTGTAGCGCCGATGATAAGAGCTTTCATTTTTAGGTAAGAGATAAGAGTTAAGAGATAATTTGTTCTGCTGCACAAGGCTGCAAAGATACAAAAAATACTCGTGGGTTATGGATAAAAAGTATTTTTTACTATTTTTGTCGCCTCATAAGTCATAAACTATGGTACAATACTTCCCTTACTTATTACTTTTGATGGTAGCTATTATGCTGCTGATTATGTTGGCTAACCGACTTAAAGTAGCTTACCCTATTCTCTTGGTTTTAGGAGGTTTGGCGATTAGCTTTATTCCTAATATACCTGCCATTACGCTAAACCCCGATTTGGTACTCATCATTTTCTTGCCTCCACTCTTATATGCCGATGTTTTCTCGATATCGCTCAAAGAGATGTGGAAATGGCGACGCATTATCTTTAGTTTTGCCTTTATTGTAGTGTTTATTACAGCAGCTGCAGTGGCGTGGGTAGCTAATATGGTATTCCCAGGGTTTTCATTGGCGTTAGGATTTCTTTTAGGAGGAGTGATAGGCTCTACCGATGCCGTGAGTGCAGCAGCGATTATGAATTTTGTGAAGGTGCCTAAACATATTTCAACAATAATAGAAAGTGAGAGTTTGCTCAACGATGCCTCTTCACTGATTGTATTTAGGTTTGCGGCTTTGGTAGTTACTACCGGTCAGCTGGTGTGGACGGATATAGCATTGAATTTCCTTTGGGTAGTTATTGCTGGGTCACTTATAGGTTTGGCTATCGCTTGGGTGATGCGCAAGTTGCACAGATTCCTCCCTACCGATGCTAATATGGATATTATCCTTACCCTTATTGCTCCTTATATAATGCATATTATAGCTGACGAGTTAGGGGCTTCGGGAGTGTTGGCAGTAGTGGCTGGGGGTATGTATATGTCGCTCCACCTTACTAGCATTTCTATTGCCTCCACACGCAACAAAGGGGTGGCGGTATGGGATATTTTAGGTTTTATACTCAATGGTCTTGCCTTTATGCTGATAGGACTTGCTTTGCCTGAAGTACTCGAAGGGATAGAAGCCGAAGGAATGAGTCTTACTACTGCTACCAGCTATGGGCTCCTCATCACAGGGGTAGTGGTAGGGGTGCGACTGCTATCATCTTATGGGGCAGTACTCATTACCCAAATAATGAAACGCTTTATCACTGTAGCAGATGAGCGTAATCCTGGAACTCGGGTACCTTTGGTATTAGGTTGGGCAGGAATGCGCGGGGTGCTTTCATTAGCGGTAGCGCTTTCTATTCCTCTAACTTTAGAGAACGGCGAACCTTTTCCGCATCGCAGCCTGATTCTCTACATCACTTTTATAGTGATATTGGCAACCCTACTGGTACAAGGACTTAGTTTGCCTGCCCTTATCCGTTGGGCTAAATTCCCTGATTATGAAGATCATATTCCTGAAGCCGAAGCCGAAAGCCTTATTCGAAAATCTTTAGCGCAAGCTGCTTTAGATTATATGCAAAAACATTACAAAGAAGGAATAACTGATAGTTTTCTATTACAGAATCAGAAAGATATATGGCAATACCAACTCGATATGCCTAAATGCAATACTACCCCTGAAGTGAGAAAGAAATACGTTGCTATTTTGCATCATCAGCGGGAGATATTGCGACAACTGAATAAGAACCCACGTATTGATGAGGAGCAAATACGCAATTTCCACCGACAGTTGAATTTAGAAGAAGAAAAATGGGAAGTATGGGAAGGGTAAATTATAGGAATGTTTTTTGAATATCATTATTCGTATTTTTCTATATCAGCATTAGGATTATACAATCCGATAAGGCTTGCAAAGTAAGGATAAACACTATTATACACCTCAAATTTGGTAGTTTTCGGCGATTGAATTTCTACCAAAAAGTCATTTCTCAATATTCCTCCTGCGTTTTGATAATCTTTATCAGTGCTTTCCATATAAAATAAGTTGTTATTTTGTCGCAAAAAAGTGTATTTTTGCGACAAAACTAATACCTAAAACCTGACACCTGAACTCTATACTTTCTTCAAAAAAAGAATCTTCTATATCGCTTACGACTACTACAAAGTTATTGATACACATTAAGTTGGTAATTCATCGGTTGTAACCGATGAATTACAAGAGTATTTTGAGGGTATCAGCTAAGGCAAGTTTATCTTCTTGAGTTCGCCAGCAGGGGTGAGCAATAGTGCCTCTTTATTTTTATATTTATCAGGGCGATTTATACTCATTTTTATTTCATAGACTACTTGTATCATAGGTTCTATGATAATAGGGTTGAGCACCACATCAAAATCTCGGTTAGCAATAGGTTGGTAATACTGAGTAGTAGACTTGTTGGCTTGCACGACATTGCCTGCTCGCTTGCCTTGTAAGGATGCACTACTATAGGCTTCGTAGCTACTATATTGTTCAGTAGGGGAAATGTACGAAAAACCATCAATAACCTTCTTTTCAGCGGAGGCAAAGCTTTCCCCAAGGGTTGTTTCATAGGCCTTTTGTTTTTCAGCAAAGGCAGATTTTACCTTGTCCTTCAGTTCTTTTTTTACCGTCTCTAACTGGCTACTGTAGTAGTCTATACGTACAAGGTCGTAAATCTCGTTATTAGCCAGTAGAGTGATTAACTCATTGAGTCGGGAGGCTTCATTGATTTTGATATGTAGATTTTGCTTGAGTTCAAAGCCCACAGGAACTTCATTGTAGGTGCGCTTGCTAAAGACTTTCTTCTCGGTCTCGTATTCGTACATAGGCACAAAGGAGATCATATCTACAAAAGCCTCCATATTCTTAGCCTTTAAGGCAGAGAGTACAGGCGAAAGGCGCTGACTCATTAGGGAGGTAGCCTCTTCAGCACTCTTGCCTACCTGCACCACACTGAAGATCGCCACAAAGGCATCGGCTTTGATATTAGCCAGCCCTTTGGCTGAGACTACCATTTCGTAATTGGTAGGGAAATCAAGAGAATAGTCGTTGTTATTCAAGCTATTTCGGCCTCTGTTTTGGTAATTGAGGTTTCCTGAGGCCTGCCCAAAACCAAGCATTGTACTCACAAGGGCTACGGAGAAAAAGAGATGTTTCATATTATTTTTTATTTAATATTTAGCGGTATAATAGCTCCTACTGAAAGGCGGAATTTACCCGTGTCAAAAGGATAGTTGTCACTCATTTTACCCCAAGGAAATGCGTAGCCTGCTTTTATGTAAAGAAAGAGAATTTGTATACCCGCTTCAGGGGCGAAGTAATAAGGTGAAAAATTCAGCTGTGGACGCAAGAGCAAGACAGGAATATCAACAAAGTTTCCACGCTCATTATCGGCTCTTATCCACGCCGAGAGTTGCGCTTCGGGGATAGCGACTAATCCGTTTTCCGAACGGAAGTTGCCCGCCAATCCCGCAAATAGTGCCAACTTATTGCTGTCATAATAGGTGAAATGTACCCCTAACTGTCCGTAGCTACTACCTTGTTTGAGGTAACTTGCATCTATAATCAGGGTTTTGTCTTTCGAGGTTTGCGCTACAGCGGGAAGTGTTGCCCATACACATACCAGTAAAAAAAGTTTTTTCATTTTAATTATTGTATTTTTCAAGTATGTTGCTCACTATCAAAGCTACCAAATAAGCTATCAACAAACACATATCCCCTACAAATGCCAATGGAAACAAAAGGATTGTCCTTAGCATACTCCCAAAGGTTTTTTGGCGTTTCTCTAAAAGGTGTAGGGTAATGAATATGTTCAAATTCATAGTGTATTATGTGTTTTTGCTAATCCTTTTTCACATCCATACGATAGTTGCGGTGGCAGGCTACACAGTTGCCGAGTAGGGCAGTTACTTGTTGTTGTGTAACTTTAGGGTCGAAGTTCTTTTCGGCGCTATTGGCAATGCTATCGAATTTAGCGTGCGTATCGAAACCTATAGTTTTGAATCCCATAGGGATAGAAGCTATGAGTCCTGCAGGAGCGTGATGCGCTACCGAACCTCCTGAACTGCGTGCTGCTTCCACTATCAGTGAGGAATCGTTTTGCTCAATTCCCATATTGATTTGATGTAAGGTTTCTACAAAATTGCGCATTTCGCTCATCACAAAATCACGGTTCGGCTGACTTACCACTATACTTGTACGTGAGTCGCCTTCAATTACTTGGGTATTTCCTACAAATAATTTGCGTACCAATACTACATTGGCAGCGAGTGATAGCACCAAAAGAGCTATAAAACTCATCTTTTTCATATGTCTATTAATAAAATAATTGATGTTAGTTACTTATATAAGAGTTTTTATTGTTCTATATATTTAGTATGTTATGCCATATATGAACGGATTTTAGAGACAAATTATACAATTATTTTTTTGAAAAAAGAAGGGGCTATTCCATTCAGGCGTTTGAAGAAGCGAATAAAATTGGAAGAATTTTCAAAGCCGAGAGTATAGGCAATTTTACTCACGGAGTCATCAGTGTAGGTAAGTAGACGCTTAGCTTCGAGAGAAAGCCGCTCGTTGATGAGAGCCAAAGGTGTTTGTTGTATGAGCTCGTTGGTACAGTTAGTGAGGTTTTTAGTGGAGATATGTAACAGCTTGGCATACTCTTTTACGGTGTGTAGTGTTTTGAAATGCTGTTCTACTGCTTCACAAAAACGTATAAAAAGCAGATGTTTGGGGTCGTTTATTGAGAGTTGTTTTCGGTCTTCTTTAAGGAAAAAGCGTTGTATTTTGATGAGTAGGAGATGCAATAAGTTTTTTAAATAATCAGTGTGAGCAAAGGCTTCAGAGTTTTCTAATTCTTCCTGCATCTTATCTATAAGCTGATGCCATTTAGGCACTTCCTCAGGAGCTAATGATAGATAAGGCTTTTGCGAAAAAGTATCGAAGATGTTATGTTTTAAGAAGATGTCAAGTGTATCAACTTCATCGGCTAAGAAAATTTTGTTGAAGTGAATAACAAAACCTTCATAAGGCTGGTTGTCGAAGGCGTGTATTTGTCCTTTACCAATAAAAAAGAGTTGATGAGGGCTTACCTCGTATTCTTTGAAATCTACATAGTGTGTGCCTTTACCTTTAGCAAACCATATGATTTGGTAAAAGTTATGTGTATGTGCCTTTTGGGTATAAGTAGTGTTCTTTTCAAGGTACTCATTTAGAGGAACGAGCTCAAGTTGTAAGGCAGTAGGGGTGTCTTTGTGTGGGTTATATTTTTCCATTTGTCTATAATATAGTTTAGCTATTTTTGCAAAGAGTTATCAATTTGTTAAGTCAATTGGCGAATGAGATAACATACTGACAGCACCTGAAGAAAGAGATTCATCCCCGTACCTTCAAGCGTTTCGTCAGTGAAAATATTCATTTGTTATTATATAATAGGCAAAGGTAATAAAAAAAATAATATAGTAACAAATAAATTAATTAACAAATAAAAACAATAGTAGCTATAAGTGCTTATTTTTATTAGCAGATTAACAAATTTGTCAGATAATCTTTTTTGACCTCTATATTGCCTGCGAAGGTTGCCCCACTGATATTAAAAGGAGTTGTAATGAGGTGCAGGCCGTTTTTAGAAGGGACTACACTCACCAGCTTTTCTTCTCCATAGGGTTTACTTCTGCTAATTGCTTTCGTATGGTAGCTATCATTGTCTATAGCTTGCTTATTTCATCTATATGTATAATCCAATTCTTACCCATCTTTTTTATAGAGGTCTTCTCCTTCTTTTATCTGATATAACTTTATGATATGAGCGTACTTGTGTAGCTCTGCAACATCCTTCTTGCTGGTTCGTTTTTCACTTGTAAAAGGCGTGTGTTTATGAGCTTGGCAAGTATATCGGAATTATCGGTGTGCATATAATCTACCTGAAATTGAGAGGATAAAGATAGTAATAATTAGCAAATTAGCAAATTTTAATTTGTAGTGAGCCCGCCATCAACGGCAAGCACAGTGCCCGTAATCCACGAAGCATTGTCGCTGGCTAAGAATACACAAGCTTTGGCTATATCCTCAGGAGAGCCAATGTGTTGTAAAGGGTATATTTCCTTTACCATAGTCTCAAAAGCGGCTTGTTTTTCGGGGGTGAGAGCTTGCAAATTGCGGTTGAATTGCGGGGTAGAAATATTTCCAGGAGCAATGGCATTTACGCGTACGCCTAAGTGTCCGACTTCAAAAGCTAAGGCTATGGTAAAAGAGTTTAACGCTCCTTTAGTAGCCGAATAGACGGTAGCCGCGCGGTTAGGAAGCATTCGGTGCACAGAATACGACGAGATATTAATGACATTCCCCTTGCTTTTCACCAAAGCAGGAAGCAGACCTTGGGTAAGGAAATAAGGCGCTTTTACATTGAGGTTGAAGTGAGCATCGTATAAGGTGTTGTCCACTTGCTCAAAAGGCACGAACCTCGCCAAACCGGCGTTGTTTACTAAAATATCTACCGCAGGTAGCAGTTGCTCAATGTTTTTCACTACCTCAGTTACTGTCTCTATTTTTGATAAATCAGCAGAGAGGGTGTGTACTTGCACGCCAAACTCATTTAGTAGCTCTTGTTGGGCTCTTTGTAGTTTCTCAGGGTCTTTGCCTATGAGCAATAGGTTCGCGCCCTCACGGGCAAAGGCTTTGGCTATTCCTAAGCCAATACCGTCACTTCCGCCAGTAATCACGGCGTTCTTGTTGTTTAAGTTTTTCATTTGTTAATTATCTTCTTTAATTGTAGATTATTTGCAAAGTGCAAAGGTAAAGTATTTATTTGTATATTTGCAACTTATTTCGTAATTTATTTACAATCTATGGCAAAAGAAGTACAAAAAGAATTCTTGTTAGACTTTGATTTTCTGCGGAAATTGGTAGTGGGCATAGGGGAAGTATCACAAATCACTGGTATCCCTACCCGACAAATACGCTATTGGGAAGAGAAAGGAATTATCAGCAGTTTGACAGAAGAGGAAGGAAAAAACCGCCGATATGATTACCTTAATATCAAAAAAATACTCCTCATCAAAGAACTCCTTGATGAGGGGTATACATTAGATGCTTCGGTAGAGAAAGTAAAGAAGCGTATGGCGATGATAGAGGAAACGCTCACCAAGATGAGCCAATTAGTTACTGTCTAAAAATATCTTCAGTTGATACATAGAGTTCAGGAAATTTAACTGATTGAACTATATCGCCTTCTACAATAGGAGGGAGGGCGCGATATTTGCCCTCTTCAAGAACAAACTGCGTGATTTCCTTGTCGATAGGGCGGACTGCCCAATACTCCATCACCCCTGTTTCTTCATACAATTCATACTTATTGCGCATTTCCTTTTTAGTGTTGCCAGGAGATAGTATTTCAATAATTAGGTCGGGAGCTCCTAAACAACGCTTGTCGTTCTCTAACTTTTTAGGGTCGCACACCACACAGAGGTCGGGTTGTACCACACTGTCCTCCAAACCATTTTTATTTTTGAGTACCACATCAAAAGGAGCTGCAAAGAGCTGACAGGTTTTTCCTTTGAAATAATGATAAAGTTCTCCCGTTAAATTTCTTGCTATTTTTTGGTGTGAGATAGCAGGAGCAGGGCTCATTCTGAAAATTTTTCCTTTGAGAATTTCCAATCTTTCTTTTATTTCCCAAAGTACATAATCCGCATACGTATATACCCCATTTGCAAGGTCTAACTGATTGATATTGTTGATTGTTGTACTCATAGTTAACTAATTTTAAACGATTGTCAAGGGCAAAGATATAAAATAATTGGCAATAAAAAAACTCCCCTCGCTAAGACTGATTGCAAGAGGAGATTAAAGGGTGATCTATAAGGGAGTCTCTACAAAAAAAACTCAAAAATTAGGATAATCTGAAGCTAATAACAGCATTACCACTTTTAGCTGTTGCCATATAGAATTCTTTTACTTTCTCGTATTCCTGCATCATATAGTCAAAAACTCTTTCTACGTCTGTTTCAGGGTCTACTTCTGTGTCTTCCTCTTCTAATAAAGGAAAAGCATTTGCACATTCCATACTATCAGCATCAAAAATTTTTCTTAATTCTTGTTCTGTTATATTGGCTAATTCAGCACTGAGTTCCTTTACCTCATCAGGAGTAAGGTATTCATAATACCAATTAGAGTAATCTCCTGTTAAGTCTTCGCCTAAAAACACACCACTATGAAAGGTTTTATGAATAATGTCTTTTGAACGAAGAATAGGTTTATAACTTACAATCATACGTTCTATATCTTCCCAATCATTAGTGTAAATATAAGAATAGTTTTCTTTTGAAAAACCAAGCTTCCACTCTCTGAACCAACAAGGTTCTTTTAGCATTTCTTCAAAATCTTCTTTTGGTATGCTAACTAATTCTATATAAAAACTCATACGTAAGTGATTTTAATAAGGCAAAAATACAAAATAATAAGCAATTTGCTAATTTTCTTATTTGTTAATTCTCTGATAGAACCGTACCCAGTCTACATACATTCTTATCGGTTGTGTAAAAGGTTTTACTTCACCTACCCAACTACCGCCTAATTGCATATCAATGCGCAACATATAGGGGCGGTTGAAAGGGAATTGCCCTTCACTCTCTTTTTCAGGCACACGTGCATAACTGAAAGTTTGTTTGTCGTTTACGTAAAAACGCACCTCATCGGTGTCGAGCTCTACTGCATAGATGTTGTAATCATCGGGGTTGATAGGGGCAGTAGCGGTGCTTGGGGGAGTACGCTTAGATTTGTCTTTTTTGCCCTCTTGGGTGTAAGTGGAGTGTACCGTATGGTGTACAAAAGGCTCGTAGTTGAGTCGTTCTACGATGTCTATCTCACCACCCGTAGGCCAAGGAGCATCGGGTACCATCCACAAAGAAGGCCACGCGCCTTGGGTAGCTTCGAGCTTGCAACGGATTTCTAAACGTCCATTTTGAAAATATTTCTTTCCTTGGCTAGTTATCCCTCCCGTAATGTAAGGAGTCTTGTGCTTAGCTGGGTCTGTTCTGGGTTTGCCCAAGAGAATAAGATTGCCATCCTTTATCTCAAACAGACTGGGGTCGTGATTCATTGTTTTGCACCAATCGGCAGTGGAAGTAGGACAACCCCATATTTTAGACCATATACCAGTAGCAAAGATATCGTCGCGGTTGAACTCGTCGTGCCAAACTAATTTCCATCCCTCTTTTTCTATGCCAGAAGAGTCATCTTCTTTTTGTTCTTGAGAACAGCCTACAATGATGCTCCAAATGCATAAAATAATAAAAGTTTTTCTCATAATATTGTATTGTTTTTAAGTTATTCTAAATGCAAAGGTAGTGATAATTCGATAATTAGCAAATTAGTAAATTAGGGAATTTGCATATTAGGCAATTAAGTATTACTTTTGCAGCATTAAAATATTAATAATATAATTATGAAAAAAGTACTTTTAATGGGAGTGTTAGCTTCCTTTATGTTAGCGGGTTGTGGTACAGCTAAATCACCAGAGATGAAACGCTTGGAAAAACAACAACAAGCCTTGAAACTCAATACCGAGCTCAACGAATTGCAAATGAAACTCACACAAGAGCAAACCAATAATCAGTCGTTGCAAACTGAGGCTACACAAGCTAATGAAGAAGCTACCAATCGTACGGATGCTTTTAGTGATGCCAACTCGGCTTCGGCAAGTGCTAAAAAAGCGAACAAAGCTGAAAAGGCTTTGCGCAAGGCTAGTAAGGCTAATAAGGAATTAGCCAAAAGTAATCGCCGTATTGAGAAGTTGCAAAAAGACATCACTAAATTGCAAGAAAAGATAACTAAACTAAATGCTGAAGTAGAATTTAGCAAATAGATACAAGTTAGATGTTTTATTAAAAATTCCCGTGTGGTACTACCACACGGGAATTTTACTAATTAGCACATTTGCTAATTTGCTAATTACCATATTGTAGTATCATCTCTACAAAAGCAGGATCTCTGTGAGAAAAGAAAAGCGTTCGCTGGGTGTCGAGAGCGGCTATTTGGCTCATATCTTCCACTGAGAGTTGGAAGTCAAATACATTAAGGTTCTGTTCCATACGCTCTTTGCGCACCGACTTAGGAATGCAGATAATTTCACGTTGTAAGAGATAGCGCAAAGCTACTTGGGCAGCAGTTTTGTGATACTTTTCACCAATCGCATTGAGCGTAGGATTGGCAAAGAAGTCGTTTCTGCCTTCAGCAAAAGGCCCCCACGACATTAGTTTAGTGTCGTATTTCTTCATTAGCTCTTGGAGGTCTTGCTGTTGGTAGAATACGTGTGTTTCCATTTGGTTTACAGCAGGTTTTATCTCGCAGTGGTATGCCAAATCGAGATATCTATCAGCATAGAAATTGCTGACGCCAATAGCGCGTACTTTACCCTCTTTGTAGGCTTCTTCCATAGCGCGATAAGAGTCGTAATAATCGCCAAAAGGTTGGTGAATGAGCAGCAAATCGATATAATCAGTTTGTAGTTTGTGCAAAGAGGTCTCGATAGAGGCTTTTGCCTTTTCATAACCTGCATTGCTTATCCACACTTTGGTAACGATAAAGAACTCTTTGCGGTCGATACCACTTTTCTTAATAGCATTGCCTACGCCCTCTTCATTGCGATAGATTTGGGCAGTATCAATCATTCGGTAGCCTACCGAAATAGCATCGCTTACGCAACGCTCACATTCTTTAGGGTCTACTTGGTATACACCATAGCCCAATAGGGGCATTTCTATTCCGTTGTTTAATTGGATGTTTTTCATTTGTAATTCTTATTTTTAGTTTTATACCCAGCAAAGATACAGATATTTTTTCATTTCTCCATTGCCTATTTCTCTCGCTTTGTATAACAACATTTAGGGGTAAATCCGAGTGAATTTTATCAGTAATAATAAACTCCCCGTGTGGTATGTATCACGCAGGGAGTTTTTTTGTAGCACAGAAGCTTACTATGGTAATTTTGGGCCTTTCCAGCCTCTGGTTACTAAAACATATTGAAAATAATCGGTAGTATATTTATCCTCCTCAGGCGTTATCTTTCCCATAAGGAAACTAATAGGTGATTTGAAACCAACAACATCTTGACAGTGTGCATAAGGAGAATTTTTACTGTTGAGCTTGTAAAGCACTATTGAAGGATTTTCAGAGGCTTCTTTGAAATTTTCTGCATTTGTGAAATAGGAGATAGGCCCATCGCAGTTTGCCCAAGAAATCATCTCGTTAGGGCTCGTTGGCATACCCAAACCTTTTGGAAGATACATTTCTGAATCGAAAGGGCGATGCATCACAGAAATCACTGTATAATCTTTCTGTTTTAGAAGAGTAGCAAAACATTTTCTCGCGTTGTATTTTTCCTGATAGATATGTCCGCTACCCAAAGAGCAATAATAGTTTCTTTTTGTATTACTCACACTATCTAACTGCTTGATAGTTAAACCAAAATTACTCATCATAACACTATCGCGATTGTGCTTAAAGGCTTCTTGTTTACCTAAAAGTCCATAAACTCGTATCTTCTGATCCTTTGGTAGTGTTTGATTATAGTTGTAAAGTATCTTCCATTTTTCAAGATACTCCTGTGTTTGGCGCTGCGGGATATTCTCTTTAAGGTTGTTGAAGTGTTGTTTCAATAACGTTTCATCAGGAGTGTCAGTATTTAGGTATTGATTCAGAAGTTCAGCATCTTCAGTAAAAAATTCATTAAAATAATCAGTAACTCCAAACTTTTTGTTCAGGTATATCAAAAGTTGAGCGTCAAAAAGCTGTGTCTTCGCAAATCCGTGAATCTCACCAAACATAAACACAGTAGGTGTATTAACCTCTGTAAATAATGTTGTATCGGAGATTGTGCTTTCTGGCGGTAATATTATGCTATTAGCTTTAAGGTAATTTACTTTTTCTTCACTAATATTACCACGAAGGAAGAACCCATAAATAAAGAAATACGCTATGGGCAATACGGTTAAGAGCAAGAAAATAACAAGAATAGTAAGTAGTATTTTCTTTATTACTTTTTTCATAACATAACTATTTAGTTAATAAATATAAACTCACAAGAATCTAAGTAAAAAGAATCTCATTTCCTTAAATTCACAACAAAAGTATAAAATTAATTTTAATGAATAGATAATTAATGAGTATTTTTTTGTACAACAACATTTAGGGGTAAGTCCGAGTGAGTTTTTTTTATTGCTTGTCGTGCTACGACTCGTGCTACGACCAATTATCTTATGGCTTCAATTATATTATCTACTTGTAGTTTTTCGAGGATATTTTGGCGGTGGCGGTTTACGGTATGTATGCTGATGTTCAATTTTTCCGATATTTCTTTGCTGAACATTCCCTCTTTGGCAAGGGCGAGTATCTCTCTTTCGCGCGGAGTGAGCAGGACATCGGTAGCGGTTTCGATAGTGAAAGGTACCACTTCATCGGTAAGGCAGTTTTTTATCTGAAAACGCACTGAAGTATTTGCTGATTGCTCGGGGGCGAGGTCTATCATACCCATAGCCAAAAAATTATCGTCTTTGAATGCCAATAGGCGCGTTTGGTAAATCATTCGTACATACTTCCCTCTATCGAGCACTCTCATCTCATAGATGTATTTGTAAGCCAACTTTTCTTCCTCGGGGAGTGTGTCTAAAAACTCCCATACTTTCTTATCAATTCTTCTTACCACCTCTAAATCATCGGGATGTACCAAATTTTCAATATTGAGCTCTTGAGGCGGTTCAATATATTCGGTTACATAATAGTAATGCCCGAATCTATCCGATAGAAAAACGGCAAAACTACCTGCTTGTTCCAAGATTTTCATATAAGAAATGTATTCTTGGGCTATTTCCTCTATGCTTTTATCGGTTGTCATCTTTAAAAATGGTTATTATTCAGTATTGTGTAGTGATGCGCACCGGCGTAATTTTGCGCCAAAGATAATCAAATATTTTTGAAAGATGAAGCATCAAGCACGAACCATTAGAAATTTATGTATTTTTATTTTCGTAGCCCTTAGTTGTGGCTGGGTGGGCGTATGGGTAGATACTCTTACGGGCGAAACGACGGGTGATTTCAGTGATACCAGTAATGGTACTAACGGAATGGGTATTTTTATAGTTGCCCCGCTGCTTACTTGGCTTGTGTTGCGCGCTTTTATGGGCGATGGTTGGAGCGATGCAGGATTGTGTCCGCTTATTAAGAAAAACCTGTGTTGGTATGGGGTGGCAACCCTTATTTACCCTGTGGTGATTGCCATTACCCTGCTTATAGGGGAGCTTTTGGGCTGGCTGGATGTACAAATCCGGTGGACAGACTATCTTGCAGGCTTTGGTATTTTTGTAGTAGCGGAATTTGTAAAGAATTTCTTTGAAGAATCGTCGTGGCGGGGGTATCTTACCGCCCGTTTGCTCAGTTTGCATATTAAAGATGTGTGGCTTTACCTCATTGTGGGGGTAGTGTGGTGTTCGTGGCATTGGCCTTACTTTTTCTACTTCATAAAACCCGAACAGATATTTGCTGTATTCCCTTACGATAAGGTTACTTTTTGTATAATGGCATTGGTGTGCTGCACCTCGTGGACGGTGATGTATACCGAACTTTTCCGCCTTACAAAGTCGATATGGGCTGGGGTGTGGATGCATGCTATTGAGGATACCACTATCAACAGTTTGATATACGACAAGCACATTCTCATTGAAACGGGTAGAGAGATCCTCATTTCGCCAGTTTCGGGGATAATCCCTTGTCTGCTGTACCTTGGCGTAGGTTTATGGCTGAGGAAGTTACGAATGATGAGAGACGAGTTACGAGAGACAAATGACGAGTTACGAAAACTCCCCGTGATGCGAGCTACATAGGCTTCACCACGGGGAGTTTTATTTACGCTTGTCGTGCTACGACTCGTGTTACGACTTAATTAGCTAAATTCTTTTTCTTAGAACTCTTTGCTTTGCTGTTGAACTCTAAACAGAGTTGTAACCAAAAATCAAAATCCTTTTTTTGGTTGTACCCCGTAGGGTCTATATAACAATAGCCAGAGAGCTCTTTGCCTCTCATTACCACTGGCGAGAAGCCCTGCCTTTCGGCAATTTCTTCTGTCCGCTCAGGGTCAAACCTACACATTAAGGTATCCTCTCCTATATTGATGCACATCTTGTCATTCACCAAGAAAGCTAAACCGCCAAACATTGCCTTTTCTTCCACCGTAATATGGGGGATTTCGGCTAAATATTCGCGAACTCTATTCGCAAGTGTTATACTATAAGCCATTTTATATTAGATTTTTGAACTAAAATAGTTTAAAGCTACTATAGTTCCCAAATGTCTCGATTCGTGCATATTGTTTACATACATAGCATCTTCTATAGTATCAATAGAAAATAAACCTACCTTAACCGTTGGAAACTCATTGAATAGCCTTCCTTGATAATCTTCTTGTAATTGATTGGCTGTACTGAGTAACAATTCCTTTACTTGGTAGATTTCTTCCTTTGAAGGTGTAATCTTTTGAGGAAAAGTACCACGATTGTATTTCTCTAAAAAATCAGTACTGATTAGTAGTTTATTTCCACTGAGCTGATAACATAAGAATTGCTGTACAGCAATACAATGTGCTATATTCCAAAAGATGTTGTTAGAAAAACCTGTTGGGATATAATCTAATTGTTCAGGAGTGAGATTATCTAAGTAACTCAATAGGTTTTTGCGAATGGATAAAAGAAAATCAAAGTGTTTTGTTTTTGTCATTTTTAAATATTTTTTAGAAATCGGGGGCAAAAGTACTGCCTTCAAACTAAAAAAATCTTGTCTTATGACAAGATTTTATTTCTTAGTAATTATCTAGATCAAAAGAAATATATTTTCGAAATGTATTTTCTCTGACTTTTTTTAATGAATCTTTTGATATTTCACGATTAAGATAATTAAGCTCTCCCTCTAATATGTCTTTTTCTTCTTGTATTTCTAAAACAATAGTATTACTTATTTTTTTTCTTAAAAAGTCACTGTCCTTTGTTGTGTAATTTTTTAGTAACTTTCTACTTTTCTTTTGAAAATCTAGTATATTTACACGAAATTCATCGTCCAACCCTCTACTTTTTAAGAGTTCATCATAGAAAATTAAATATTCTAATTCTATAGGATTTTTATAACAAAATAAAGTGTCCTTATCGTTATAATTTGTCCAGATAGGTTCGATATTCATAAATGATATTTCAGATACTTTTTTATTCATAGCCATTATTGTAGTGCTAATGAGATCTTTATTACTCTCTTTATTTTCATAATAGTTGTAAATTAAATATGATATAATTGAAGCTAATATCATTAATATAATATTTTTTAAATCTAAAAAAACTATTTTTTTCATTTTATAATAATTAATTTTTACATTTCTTTCCTGATACGACTCAGCGAAGTATCTGTAATGCCTAAATAAGTAGCTATATGTTTTAAGGGGGCGTACTTTATAGCACTGGGTTTTTCCTTTATAAACTGCATATAGCGCTCTTTGGCGGGGAGTGTAATCATTTCAAGCGATCGTTTCTTTGCCTCAAACAATTTCTCTGTCATAAAGAGTCGCCCCCATTCCGAATATCCTTTCAAACTGTGATAAAGTTCTTGAAAATGGTCATAATCTATATGCCACCCCTCACAATCAGTAAGGGCTTGGATATTTTCGGCAGAAGGTAAATGCTTAAAAAGAGAAAGTTCTTGCACGATAATTTCACCTTCACAAAAGAAGTCGGTAGTGATATCATTCCCTTCATAGTCATACACAAAGGCGCGAGCAACTCCCCTCTGCAAGATGAGATAACCACGAGCTATTTCGTCCTTGCGCAAGATAAAATCACCCTTGCGAAAAGCAATAGGCTGATGGGCTTTTTGTATTTGTTGTAGTTCTTGAACCCCTATCAGAGGGTGTTTGTAGATATTTTGAAATAAGTTATGTGTCATTGTTATTCTTTGATATTTGCATTTGTAAGTCTGCAGGGTGTTACTTACGAAGCTTTCATCATCTAAGTCTAATAATAGTGTAAAACATCTGTCTAATCACTGCTAAATAAGTGGAAGATGAGGCTATTTACTGTTGTGCTACTGCAAAGGTAATAATTAGTTAATTAACAAGTTAGCTAATAAACTCCCTATAATCACTGCCTGTGCGACTCGCACCACAGGAAGTTTTATTTATTGCTTGTTGTGCTACAACTTGCGTATTGTGCTATGACTCCTCAATTTTAAGGTAGTCTTTAGCTTTATCGGTAAGTCGCATTTTACCATCAGCAGCTTTTAACTTCAAAGCGTTACAGTTTGTAACGGTTTCATTTCCCTCTTCTTTTAGTCGTTTTTTTTATACACGCCAATAGGTCTGAGGGTTAGGGCTATCAGTTAATATAGCTACTACATCTACAATAGAGAAATACCATTTCTCGTGAGTGTCGTCCCAAATGGTGCGCACCTTGCGTTCTTCAAATAATTTGATAGCTTCTTTTTTCATTTCAGATGATGATATATTTTTAAGTTACAAAGATAGTAATAATTGAGAATTAACCATTGATAATTAACAAAGAATCCCTGTAGTGCGTTCTATATAAGTAGTTTGCATACGAGAATTTTATTTGTGATTTGTTCTCGTTAAATGATTACATCTTCAGGAGAAGCATAAGAAAAAGGCACCCATCGGTAGTCCTTCTCTTTGCCTATATATCCCAAACCAGGGAAAGGTAAATGCCCTGCAAGAATAAGCGTATGCTCTTTGTAGCAGTTTTCTAGTATGCGCAGGCGTGTGTAAATTCCTTGCTGATAATCAGTATCCCACAACACACCCCAATCGGGTTTAGCAATGAGCAAAGGCGAGTGAACTGTATCGGCTAAGTGCTTTAACGAACGTCCCTCTGAGATGATAGTTACAAGCGTATGCCCCGGCGTATGTCCTTCGGCTAACTCGGTTTTTAATATCCCAAAAAGAGTATCACCTGCGCTGAAGAAGTGCAGATGATTGCCAAGAGCTTTGAGAATATTGCGCGAATAGTTTAAGTATTGTTCTAACTGCTGGGGCGTTCTCTTATATTTAGTTTTAGAAAAATCGGGATTAGGTGATAGCCAAAAGTCGTATTCCTTTTTGTTGATATAACATTGCGCATTAGGGAAAGTGAGTTTGCCATCGGGAGTGGTAAGTCCCCCAATATGGTCGCCGTGAGCGTGAGTGATAAATACATCAGTAATATCAGAAGGAGAAACACCTATCTTTATGAGATTTTCGGGGAGTCTTCCTATATTGGTTTTTCCAGAATGCTTCCCATTACCAGCATCAATTAAGATATACTTATTAGCTGATTTTATAAGCAATATATTCACCGACATCTGCATCAGTTCGGGGTCGAGATACAGCTTTTGCATCTGCTTTACAAAGTCCTTTTTAGGTATTTGAGGGGCAAAGATAGATTGAGGAGGAGTGACATTCATATATCCATCAGATAAGAGAAAGAGCTCCAAATCTCCCAATGTAATTTTAAGGTTACATCCTGTTGCTACAACATTGCTGTCAGTAGTTTTTTCAGGTAAGAAACTCATTAGTGAGGGAACTGCTAAAAGTCCCCCACTGAGGGCAGTGGTTTGAAAGAATTTACGTCTATTCATAATGTCGATTAGCTTTACTTTATTTATTGATGATACAAAGATATAAAATAATTGACAATTAACCATTGATAGTTTACAAAAATCTCCGTGATGCGAGTTACATAGGCAGTTTGCATACGGGGAGTTTATTTTCTAATTAGCACATTTGCTAATTTTCTCATTTGCTAATTTTCTCAGCCCAATCGAAGAGTTCTTCGAGGTCATAGTCGCCGCTATGGGGTTTGTCCCAAGGGAGGGCGTAATCTACAGCGTAATGGTGATTTTGGAGTGTCGTAGCAAGGATTAAGGATATAGCAGCAGAGGTATCGCTATCCTTAGCACCGTGGCGTATGCGCCAATATTTGGGTAAATGAGCATTCTTTTTGCCTATAAAACTCATTGGGTTCATCAGTTTTACGATATTGGCATCAGCCATTTGGCTTTCTATAGTACTGTTTTTTAAGGCATAAGAGGTGAAATGCTTTTTATCGGTGTTGCTATCACCAAAGAGTTGGTTTTCACCTGTGCTGAGGTCGAGAGCATCAAAAGCTGGAGGAGTTTTGTGTCGCTCCATATAAGTGATATAGCCTTCCCAGTCTATAGCAGTAACTTTACCATTTTTAAGTGTAAGGAAAGAATATTTGCTAAGGTCGGTACCTTCTTTTTGAGCTTTTTCAGCTGCGGCTATGATAGTTTGTTTTAGCAGTTCTTTAAAACTACCTTCGCCTTTGGAGTTTAGGGTAAGCTGTTTGCCTTTGCTGTCTTTCAGTTGTAAGCTATTGAGGTAAGCAGGGAAGTCTTTTTTCAGGTCAGCAGAAACTTTTCTCTGTTCAGGGGTAAAAGTCCCTGTCTTATAAGTGCGCTGTACGTTGTAATCGAGCATAGAAACCTCCATTGTTTTGTACTGAGAGAGATTGCCAAACTGCCATTCATAGGCTTTATCAGCGTTCTCTAAGTTGGTGATAGGGCAGTAGGCTGATACAGCAAAAATAGCATCGGTAGCGGGGGCAGCACCTAATTCCTTTAAGTAAGGCTCGTAATCGGCTTGGTCGCCTGAGGCTCCTAAAAGGGCAGATGAGGCTCCTCCTGCACTGGTACCATTAGAGATGATTTTATTAGCATCACCAGGTATTTCTTTGTCGTTGTATTTGAGGTAACGTACGGCAGCTTTTAAATCGACAATTACAGCGGGGGCTTTGCCGGTAGCCGAGGTACGTCCGCGTGCACCAGGTGAGGCAACCACGAAGCCTTTGCTAAGAGCCATAATGAGCGAATTATTTGTATCTTTAAACTTGCCTCCGGTGAGCGAAAGAGGCTTGGCAGGCATATAGCCTCCTATACCATTGGGAAGGAAGATAGGGGCAGTTTGGGCGTTAAAGCCGTTGATTGTTTTGCCATTGAAGTAGGCTTCAGGAATGTAGAGATTGAGCTGTTGGTATTGTTCTTCTACAGGATTGGCTACGTATACAATTCCTTCATAGGCGCGTACTGCAAGGGTCTGGTTACCTTGTGTTACTTGCTGGGTAGTGTATTTAGAAGCATCAAAGCGGAGAGGTGATTTTTGCAGTTCTTTTAAGACTGCTTCGCCTACACTCTTAGCCGATTGCGGGTTTTGCCCTGTAATTACGCGATTATCTATGCTCACTTTGTCCTGCCACAAGCCTGCTTTATCAATGATAGCCCCGCGCTCTTTGAGTTTGTTTTCTAACGAATAAGGTACTACTTGGGTGAGTTTTACAGCCTCTTCTTCCTCATTAGTAAAAGGACTCAAAGTTTTGCCACTTACTAAATATTTGCCGTTAGAGAGCTTAATATTCACTAAACCCGATGGCCCGTGGCACACTGCAGCTACTACACCTCCTTTTTCGTAAATCTGTTGGGCTATTTTGGCAAGGGTTTCACTGTTGGCAAAATCCCACATTGTGCCGTGCCCACCCGCATAAAAGATAGCTACATAATCATTAGCTTTTACTTGTGAGGGGGCAAGGGTGTGAGCTAACTGTTTTTGATAGTCGGCACTTTCCCAATATTTTTTATTGATAGGATCGTCTAACTTTACGCCGTAGGCAGTAGCTGTACCTCCTTTCGGACTCACAAAATCGACCTTATAGCCTGCCTCTGTAAGCACTTCTAAGGGGTGAGTTACTTCCGATAGAAAATAGCCTGTAGTTTCACCTGTATTCCCCAGTTGGGTATGGTTTGTTACTACAAAAAGTACTTTTTTGTTCTGTGCTACCCCAGCTACACTGTAGATAAGGGTGAGCAATACGATTAATTTTTTCATTGTTTTTCTTTTTAAATTCGGAGACAAAATTACAACTAATATCTCTATATTGCTGTGAGGTATGTCACTTTTTTGTGTGTGAAGAAAAATACAGACGGCTGAGGGTTTCGCGTGATACCCCTAAATAGGAGGCTATCAAGCTCTTAGGTAGGCGTTGTAATAGCGATCTCTTTCACTACCCAATATTCGTGGGTAACGATTTTACCTTCGTGTAGTAAGAAATCGTTTTTTTTAAGTGATAGGGGCGTAAAATGTGAGGCGATATAGTCGAACTCCTCATCGGCAAGAGAGAGGAGTTCCTCAAAGTGCTGTCGTAAAGGGTGCATATTTTTCTAATTAGTAAATGATAAGGCAACAAAGATAGTGCTAATTTTCTAATTCTCTCATTTGCTCATTTGCTAATTGACGATCTTATCAACTGTCGCATTGCTGCATCTATTTTCTCTGCCGTAGCGAAGTTTTGCTTTATATGGTATTTTTCGGCGATAGCAGAGATTTTCTCGTAGCGTATGCGTACAATTTTTTCCTCCTTGTAGATAAGTATTTTCAAAGGAAGTTCAATAGCCAAGCGAGGGTTTTCCTGCATTAGGGCAGTCCCTACTTTGGGGTTGCCCACTATAAGTACAGTCGCGGGCTGCATACTTTCGCCTACTGCCTCGGCTGCCTTGTGGTGTTCAATAGTAGCAAAAATGTTAATCCCTTTGCTGTTCAGTGTTTTCTGAAGAGCTGCTACAGTCTCTTCAAAAGTCAATGGACTCTCAAAATCAGCATAAGGTTTTATCACATCAGTACAGCTAATAATAGGTTGTGCTGCAGCTAAGAATGGGAATAATAGGAAGATAATTAAGTGTTTCATATAGTTTATTATAAATGTTTTGCAAAGAAATTAAGGGTAAGTTCGTTTAGTTTGCGGTGAGTTTCCTCAATAGGAGTTTTGCCACTAAATCCCAAGGTATGAGCAAAAGGTATCCACAGAGGTGCATCGGTAAAATCTACGTGGAAGATGTTGGGGATTTGTACAAATTCACTTTCAGCTGTGTTTTTGCATAGGTTTTCCATTGTGCTGAGGTGCTCTTGAATATCGCTTTCTGTCCACCCACCTGAGCGTTCTCTTTCTGTGCGCATAGCTTCTGCAGGACGCGTGATAACCATTGTAGGAACACGCAAACCCGTTTGTGCTATTTTCTGAGGAATCCGCGATTCCATAATCAAATTAGCCTTGATACGAGGGTCTTTCCAAGAGGCTTCCGATACGATAATTCCTCCGAGAGAGACCCCAAAAGCTCCTAATTTATCCAAGTTGAGTTTATTGTAAAGAAGATTGTTAGGGTCGTTTGTGTTGAGCATAGTAAGGAAATCTATTACTCGTGATACATCTTTGGCGAAATAGGCTATCAATCCCCCCTCAAAAGTTTTTCCGTTATAGTTCAAGAGTGGATTTTCTTCTGTAAGACTCTCATTGAGCATAGGGTCGATGAGCGTTCGCGACAGGCTTTTGAGCGTACTGCCGTCGGGGAACGTTGCCAAGGCTACAGCCATAGGGCAATCAATACCTACCACTATATAGCCTTGAGAGACTAATTCTTGTATCTGAAAAGTGCTTATACATCGGTGTCCGTAAAGTCCTGTGAGGTACAAAAGTATAGGATATTGCACTTTTTCCTTGTTTACAGGAGCTTTTACTAAGGCATTCGAATGCTTGAATTGCAAGGGATAAAGCAATGCCTTTGGAATATGCAAAAGCTCTGAAATAGCCTCGCTCACCTTTATAGCTTCAGGGATATAAGGAGCGTAATTAGCTTGAGAGGTGTTTTCGGCAGGGTACCACACTTGTATAGGGATTTGTCTGGCTTGGTGTTTATCCGTGATGAAAATCTCTTCCCTATCAGGGTCGGTTACACAATAGGTTACCGTGCCAATGGCATACTTACCCGTAGGTTTTGCAAAAAGCACAGGGCGGAATATATAGTAACCCCCTCCTACGAGCAATAGCAATAGTATGGTAATAAGGATATACATCTTTTTCTTTTTCATTTGCTAATACAGTGAGGAAATTGTAGTTTTAAAGTATAAAAGTAATGAAGGATTAAAAATTCTCTTTCATTGTTCTGATGTCCAGATAACCTTTTTTACCTTTCTTTACAATCTGATAGAAAGAGCGGGTTTGGGGTTCTATTTTTTCGTATATAACCTTTTTATGCTGGGGGTAGATTCCTATCTTATTATCTTTGTAGAAATAGATAAGTCCATCCTTATGTTGCTGAATATTATCGTAGATGATAGGGAGCTGTTCTTCTCCTGTGAGATGTGCTGAAGCATATTTGCGTACATTGCGTTTATAGCTATTTTCTTCTTCGTTTTCTTTATCCTCCTCTATTCCTTCAATATATAATTCTTTTTCTGAAATCTTTTGATAATTGTATTTGAACAGTCCGTATTTGTTTCCTCGTTGCACACGTATAAGCTCTGGGTGATGATAAATGTTATCGACAAAAAAGTCATTATCATCCCATACAAAATACCTACTACCATCAATGAAAGAAAGTGTTTCATCGGCACTTCTATCAGAAAGATAGTTTCGTTTTTCGGCTTCAAAATCTGAAGCAAAGCCTCCAAAACCATAAAGCATATAGTGAGGGTGTTCAGATTTTTTAGGGTCTTTTTTCAATGAATAACGACTTTCATATACTGTTCCGCAGAGTGAGTAACTGATTTTGGGGAATTTCTCGATACGTTCGCCATCTATTGTGTAATATGCTGCTCCTTGCTTGTTAAGCATCTCAATACCATTGCGGTAGAAATAAGCACTACGCATCCCTTTGAACGATTTTTTTTGTAAGTAACTATCATAGAGAGTGAATTTGCTTCCTCTTCTACCTATAACGCCAAATTTGTTATAATAGATTGTATCGTATCTGCCAGAAAGCACTTTTTCTTTATACGTATTCATAAGCTCATAACGTTTGCCTTTGGGGCGAAGTATGAGATGCTCTTCTGGCTCATAATCGATAAAATCATCACTATAGGAGGAAGGGTATTGAGTTGGCGCAAGTATGGTTGTCTCTCTGCCGGTTAAAAACAAGGTTTTATCTTTTAAGGGTACCATAAAACCTTTGATATTTTCTCCATCACTTAAGAGGTAAATATTTCGCCCCTTTTTTAGATGGATAGTGTGTAGTGCATAATAGTCTTTTCTTTGATAAGGTTTTTCTTCTTCTGTGTCGATATCACATAACAAAGCCAAGTGAGGGTTAAAAATCTTCAGAATTGTTTGAGTATTCTCGTCATAGATAGGAGGAAGTGTCTTGAAGGTTTTGCCTACAAAGTCGCTGGGGGTAGTGCGTTGTATATCTTTGAGGTAGATAATTTTCTTATCGTCCTCTTTTATCTCGCTCAGGGTCTCTAAAATCTCCTCATTATAATCAACCAATTTGAGATCGTAGACTTCGGTATCGGTATCTAAATTTTCATCTTCTTGAGCATCAAATTCTAACTCTGAAAACTTGTCTTTCTGTTTTTGAGCATAAAAATAAAGTCCCCCATCAGAGTCATAAGCGAGGATATCAATATGACGGATTGAAGTTTCTTTTTGTGCTTGCGCTAAAGAAGTGAGCAAGAGAGCAATGATAAGGGTAAAGTTTTTTAACATATCGTCCTAAGGTTTTTGTTGGCAAAGGTAATAATAATTAGCGAATAAAACTACTCCTCTTATTTCACTAATTGTTCTATCTGTTTTTGCAGTGTAGCGCGCTCGTTAGCCGATTTAGAAAGAGCAATTGCTTTTTGGTAGTGAGCAATTGCTTTTTGGTTATTGATATCAGTATATAAATATCCTAATAACTCGTGGTAGTAACGATTCTCTTGTAGTCCTAATTTTTCAGCTTCTACAATAGCTTTTTCTTTGCCGTACACCTTGCCGTAAGCAAAAGTCCTATTTAAGGCTATTACAGAAGAATATTCAATGATAATGAGTTGGTTATATAGGCGGAGAATATACTCCCACTTATTTTCATCGGTAGGGGTAGTATGCCAATAGGCAATACCAGCTTCTAAGTGATATTTAGAGATTTGAGAGTCTTCGCAGGCTTTTACTAAGTAATAGTTGCCTCTGTGTATGAGTTCTTTATCCCATTTGCTTTTGTCTTGTTGTTCATAAAGGGTGTTTTCACCTGTGGTATTGATACGAGCTTCAAGTCTGGAACTTTGGAAACACATCAGTGATAAAAGAGCATTCACTTGTGGTGTATCAGTTTGAGGGTGCTCGGCAAGTAAAAGCGTAAGACGTAAGGCTTCTTTGCAGAACTCCTTTCGTATGAACTGATTGTTAGTTTCTGAAAAATAGCCTTCATTGAAAAATAAGTACAAACAGCGCAGTACGGTTTCTAATCGGGCTTGTATATCGGCTGGGCTTACGGTTTTGATTTGAAAATGATGCTCTCTGAGCTTGCTTTTAGCTCTAAGAAGTCGTTTTTTTATAGTTTCGGTATTGGTTAGTAGGGCATTGGCAATCTCTTCTACTGTAAAACCACAGAGTATTTGCAAAGCTAAACTTATTTGTGATTCTACAGAAATAGAAGGGTCACATATATTGAAAAGCATTTCTAACTGACTGTCGTTTATTTCAGAAGTTTCAAAGGTAAGTTCTTCGCTTTTTTCAGTAGGTGTAAGTGCCTTTTTTACTTTATCTTCAAATATAGCTACGTGTTTTTCATAGTCCCTAGCTTTGTTTTTGGCGACGGTGTAAAGCCACGCAGTAGGGTTAGCAGGCAAGGGCTGCATTTCCCATAATTCATAGGCTTTTAAGAAAGTATCACTCGCAATATCTTCAGCAATTTCCAAATGAGAAAAGCCAAAATGGCGACATAATACTGCCACCATTTTAGCGTATTCTTTTCGAAACAAATCGGATAAAAGTTGTGAGTGAGGCATTTTAATCTCTTTTTAGCACTTCACGTACTTCAATACTGCCACCTACTTGTTCAAAAATAGGATTGGCTTTTGCCATCTCTACTGCTTCATCAATGTTTTCAGCTTTCACTACCACATAACCACTGATAAACTCTTTAATTTCGGTAAAAGGTCCATCGGTTACAACCTTATCGGCTTTGATAGTTTTGGCACTGCCAGCAATAGGCAAAAGAGTATTGCCTTTGTCGGCTAATTTGTTTTGTGAAGCGATACCTGCAAGCCAGTTCATACGTTCTTGCATTTGCTCAGGAGTAGGTTTGAAATCAGCGATGTTGTTCAAACGAAAAATCAATACAAAATCTTTCATATATTTTTAAATTTAATATTATACCCCTATAACGATTGAATTTTTTCTATGGGGACAAAGATAGTAAAAATTAACAAATAAAAAACTCCCCGTGCAGTTATTCACTACACAGGGAATTTTTTACAGCTTGTCGTGCTACGACCTAATCTGCCAATTTACAAATTACTTTCTTGTCGCCAAACTTCTCAACGAGCCATTGTTGTAACTTTTGGGTATCTACTTCTTTGGCGACTTCTTTACCCTTCACAGTTTCTTTTTTAGGCGTGTAGAGCAGTACAGTAGCCGTTTGTAGAGAATCTTTATTAGACAAGAGGTTCAGCTTACCAAAATAAAAATCGTCTATGCTTGGGAATAATACCTGCATTTCTTTAGCAAAAGTAGCATCAGTAGGCTTGTATTTTTCCAGCTCGTCAGTTAGGTTCTTTATCATCACATCTTTACTAGAGAGCGACGACTTGTTTTTGTTGATTTCCGATAGTATTTCTTTATCAATTTCCGATTCTTTTTGTAGTATAATAAGCTTGGTATTGAGCAATTTGAATTTTTTAAGGTTGCTTTGTAGCGTTTTCAGCTCTTCATCGCTAAATTTCTTATCCAAAAACGCTAATTCTATGCTTTTAGGGTTCGTATTGTAACGTATTTTCTTATAAATGATAGTATAACCGCTATTTTCAAACTCTGCAGTGATATAGTGTGCCACATTCTCGTGGAATTCCTTCTCTTTCAAAAGAGTATATGCCAAATACAAACTCGGGGTAACAATGAGGATTACCAAGGTAGAAATAACAATCCGCAAACGTTTGTTAAGCGCCTCATTACCCGTATTCTTAGGGGTGTATTTCAAGTATTTAATAATGAGAAAAGTAGCAATACCTATGAAGAAGCAGTTAATGCTGTATAGGTAAAAAGCCCCTAAAAAGTAGCTAATATTGCCGGTCGCTAAGCCAAAACCTGCTGTACAAAGCGGAGGCATTAGGGCAGTAGCGATAGCTACCCCAGGGATAGGATTTCCTTTGTCCTCGCGAGTGAGCGAGATAGCCCCTACCAACCCACCCACAAAGGCAATAAACACATCGTAGATAGTAGGCGAGGTGCGAGCTAAAAGCTCCGACTGCACATCCTTAAACGGACTGATATAGAAGTAGATAAACGATACTATAAGGCTCACAACGGTAGCGATAAGCAGACTGCGCCCTGTTTTCTTCAGTAGCTCAAAGTCGTAGGTAGCCAACGCAAATCCTGCCCCCACGATAGGCCCCATAAGCGGAGAGATAAGCATTGCTCCGATAATAACAGCCGTAGAATTGACATTTAGTCCAATTGAAGCAATAAGGATAGCACAGGCTAAAATCCACAAGTTAGCACCTCTGAAAGAGATATTGCTGAGGATATCCTCAATTACTTTTTCTTTTTTCTCTTCGCCTTGGTGTAGATTAAATAGGTTTTTTAAGAAACTCATAATGTTAAGTATTTATGATGTTAGTTTAAATATTAGGGGCAAAGATAGTAATAATTTGCTCATTAGGCAATGATAATTCACTGTTTTTTCCTACTTTTGCTTTCTGATTATGAAGAAAATATATACTATAGGGCACTCTACCCATACCTTGGAGGAGTTTATAAAAATGTTACAATCGTTTGAGATACAACATTTAGTGGATGTTAGGGGACTACCAGGGTCTAACAAATATCCGCAATTCAACAAAGAGAATTTAGAAGTGGCATTACCCCAAGTTGGTATTGCTTATACTCATTTGGCACTATTGGGGGGCAGACAAAAAGTGCACAAAGACTCCAAGAATACCCGCTGGCATAATGAGTCTTTCCGCGCTTATGCCGATTATATGGAAACTCTTGATTTTGAAGAAGGTATTGCGCAGCTTATCGCTATTGCCAAAAGAGAAACAACGGCTTATATGTGCGCTGAAGCCCTCTGGTGGCGCTGTCATAGATCGATGATATCCGATTATCTGAAAGCCAAAGGATGGCAAGTAGACCATATTATGGCAATAGACAAAGAAGAACTTCATAAATACACTGCCCCAGCTCGTGTTATAGGAGACAAGGTAGTGTACTATGATGATGGAATTCTTTGGGGGTAATTTACTAATTATCGTACGGTATCACCTTTATTTGCGCACTTTCGTATTCAGCTAAAAATACTTCCGACGGACTATCATAGCCTAACTCTTTTAGCTTCGCAAGCAACCATTCTTCGGTTTTATCTACATCTTCTAATACGCTTTTTTGGATAATACCATCGGTGATGATAGGGTATTTAGGGTTTTCTTCACCCGATAATACAATAATGAGCTCGCCATTCTGTTCAAGTACGGCTCTTTTTACATCCCTGATGTAGTAAACCCCTTCTTTGCGGAGCTTGAAAGCGAGTTCGTGTGCTGTGATTTTAGCTTTTTTGCAAGCCGCGATGTCTATCTTGCCACGATTGATAACAATCACGGGGTTACCATCTATAAAACTCTTAAAAGCGTGGTTCTTGGTTTTGAGTTTTCGCAAGCCAATGATGAGTAATGCCCAAATAATCAATACAATAGCAAACTGAAAGAGCGTAACCGACGGACTGTAAATCACGCCCCCGATAATACCCCCAAGTACGTAGTTTTGCACCTGATCCATAGCCGAAGTAGGCGCCAAATTACCCTTGCCCGATTTGTTGATAATTAGGGCAATAGCCAACAATCCTAAAAGAGTTTTAGGAACACATCCAAGTAGAAAAACTCCTCGGATTCGATATAAGGAATTGTAAACATAAAATTGATTTATTGATGAGACAATTTACTAATTTGCTAATTTACAAATCGACAAATTGATAATTAAAATGAAACATTAAGCCCTACTTCAAGCGAATGATACTCTTTTTTTATAGGTACAATAGGGGCAGTGTCATAGATAATTCGGTAAGTACCCATAATGCCTATGGTAGGGGTAATGTTGTAAGTGAGATCGAGAGCCCCGCCAAAACGCGCTTCTTTGAAGTAAGTGCTATCAGGTTTCCCCTGATGTATAGCAGTGGTGATAAGTTCCCATTTTTCATTTAATCGAAGTTTGTAGCTGAGCGATAAATGGGTTTTGATACTACGACTACAAGCGTGGTCAGGGGTATTGGCATCAGGGGCTGGGTGTTGCCATTTTTCATACTCAAAGAACAAACCCGCAGCAGCAAACATTAGTGAGGAATTAGTGTTTACTAATCGATAGCGCGACTGCAAACCCGTAGAAATTTTGTGGTTCATCCCCCTGCTCTCTGCCCATTGTGATTCGGCATAAGGATACACCTCAAAAGCGTGGTCTAACAAGTAGCGGTATTCTAAATGTACATATCCACCACTTAAGATTACTTGACTACCATAAGTAGAAAGTTCAAACTTGTTAATTACATTGATGACCCTATTGTGATTGATGAGCAAGTTGAGATTAGCTGTATTTTTAAGAGTAAAAACGTCCTCTTTTTCAGTTTTGAAGTCCAAGATAGGCATCAAGCTCCCTTGTAAGGTTTTGGTGCTGTCTATTGTCATAGTGAGATTTTCCGAAAAAAGCATTTGTGAGTAGGCAGAAGCTGAAGGTAATAGTATTAATAATGCATAAAGTAATTTTTTCATTGTACTTAAATTTTCTTTTTCAAGCGACAAAAGTAAGAATAATTAGATAATTAGCAAGTTAGCTAATGAAAAAATCCCCGTGTAGTCATACCACACGGAGATTTATTAGTTATTTGTCACTTCTGTAATTACCTCTATATTCCCACGAGTAGAGTTAGAATACGGACAAACTTGATGTGCTTTTGCGGCAAGTTCTTCAGCTTGTTCAAGTGATACATTGGGTATATTCACTTGTAAGGTTACTGCAAAAATAAAGCCGCCATTATCGAGCTTCCCTATAGATACGTATGCCGTTACAGAGGTCTCGCCAGTGCTTACTTTAGCTTGCTTGATAACCAAATTCAGGGCAGTATCAAAACAAGCTGCATAGCCAGCTGCGAAAATCTGCTCAGGATTGGTATAATCGTCATTAGCCCCACCTAAGGCTTTAGGAGAGCGCAGTTCAAGGCTCAACACGCCATTATCGGAAGTTACTTTCCTTTTTTGACCACCGGTAGCGGTAGCCACTGCTGTGTACAATGCTTTCATAATAATTCTTATTTACTTTTTGACTTTACTTTTGAGAGACAAAGATACGACAAATATTTTTAACAATGTTTTTTACAAACAATTTCCTAAAATAACGTCAGTTCGATATAACAGAATATTGATTTACAGCTTTATATCATAATATATTTACAAAATAATTCACCGTCAGGTGAAAATTCGTGAGATAATAAAAAATAAAGACTTTTATACACTCCCAAATTCGTGAAAATTCGTGAAATTCGTGGGAGATTAAAAATATTTTACTGATTGTTAAGTAATTACTTACGTCGAACTCACGTTAAAATAGAATTTATGATGATCAGTGGGGCAATTGATAACTGACAAAAATCCCTATGAGGTAAGTACCTCACAGGGATTTTTTAATGTTTAAGTCGTTTTTATTCTTTTTCTTAGAACTCTTTGCTTTGCTGTTGAACTCTAAACAGAGTTGTAACCAAAAATCAAAGTCTTTTTTTTGGTTGTACCCCGTAGGGTCTACATAGCAATAGCCAGAGAGCTCTTTGCCTCTCATTACCACTGGCGAGAAGCCCTGCCTTTCTGCGAGTTCTTCTGTCTGCTCAGGGTCAAACCTACACATTAAGGTATCCTCTCCTATATTGATACACATCTTGTCATTTACCAAGAAAGCCAAACCGCCAAACATCGCTTTTTCTTCCACCGTAATATGGGGTATTTCAGCTAAATATTCGCGAACTCTATTCGCAAGTGTTATACTATAAGCCATATTATATTAGATTTTTAAATGCTCTTTGAAATCGGGGGCAAAAGTACTGTCTTCATATTTGCCCTCGTGAAAGTATTCATAAGCACTGACTTCCAATTCCCCACAATCGGAAATAAGATTGCCATCTTTATCGTATATTTTGTAAGTCTGCTGGGTGTTGCCTATGGAATTTTCACCATCTAATCCTAATAAAACGCTGTAAAAAACATCTGTTAGGAGAGTATCTATTACTTCTTTTAGCTGCTCTTGCTGAGTGTTACTGAGCACCATTTCTTTTATTTTGGCATTTACAGCACTGGGGTATTGGGGCTGCTCTTCAAAGCAGGATTTTAGAAAATTTAGTTTTTCAAGGTAAAAATTCTTTGCAAATTCGTCGGAGGTCATAATGTTATTGAATAAATTTATCAAAATCTGATTGAAAAAGTGAAGATGCTCTTACTATAAAAAATGAGAAATTACTCTTGTGGATACTTTATTTCATAGGACAAAAGCCATACATTATTCTTCTTTTTTAAGCTGATTGAAACAATTCCTAAGGGCACTTCTTTTTCTATGATAATATTGTTCTTCTGTATTGTGTAATTTATATAGTGTTTATTGTCATAGAAACTTTTTAGAGGTATTTTATTCAATAAGTTTTCTGAACCATAAGGAAAATCGGTTAAAAAGCAATTGTATGCCTCTTGGAGGTTGCTAAAATTATATTCTTTTTCTACCTTCCAATAATTTCTGTCATCGCCTGGAATTCCTTCTATATGAAAGTTTTTACTTGCAAAATCATCTTTGTATTTCTTTTTAAAATAGAAGAAATAACCTCTGTCGCGGAAGATAATAGTCGTATCGTTCAAAAACAATCTATTAAAGATATCATTACACTCCAAATCATCTTCAATCCCTTTGATAAAGCTAATACTATCCTGTTTAGGTTTAAAAAATATTATGTAACTATCCTCCTCATTATTCCTTTTTGATTTTGTGGGGTATTTATACTGAAAAACATATTTAGAACACCCCTTAGGAACGAGCAAAGAATCTTTTTTTAGTGAAAATTGAGCAAAATGAGAAAATTGCTCAGCGTATTTTTCATTAAATATTTCATTTTCATTGTCATTTCCGGAGTCTTTAATATATTTAAAACATTCCCATTTTCCCTCATATCTTTTATCCACTAAATTTTTCTTTATCTTGATATGGTTACTACTTTCAGATTCCGATATAATTTTATTTTCATTACTCTCCTTACATATTTTTTCAATGTTATCTGCAGTAAGTAAATTTTCGTCGAAAGTTAGAATAATAGGATTTTCTATATCGTAAGTTATATTGTACAGTTTTTTTTCCTTTACACAAAGTAATAACCAAGCAACGGCATTTTCAACCACTTGTTGGGTATTAGGTTCATTCTCATCAGTGATATCCATATCAAAAAAGACTTTGATAAATATACTATCTCCCGAAATGCGATCTATTCTTGTGGAAACTTTGGGGTAATGTTTCCAATCTAAAGAACTTGATTGTACGATTTTTGAAATAATCCCTTCACAATCTAATTCTTCCTCTTGTTTATTTTGATTATTAATAAAATCACAAGAGATAAGTATTCCTATAAGGAAGAAAAGATAAATTATTTTTCTAATCATTTTAATTGTTTTTTAATTATCATTTAAACGATTCCTTTTTCAATGTATCACAAAGTTTGCCTTGTACTGCCTTGCGTATTTAGGCAAATCTATAAGAGTAGAACCTTCAAACATTAGTTCTATATAATAAGGCAGGTCATACGCTTGTATTTCCTCGTCTATAAGGTGATCAGTAAGGGCGTCGACTTCGTCAAAATTATATATAGTTATTAGTTTTTTAAATCGATTAGTAAATTAGTAAATTTGGAAATCAGCAAATAGGCGTACTGTTCTTTCATTGTAGCAGAAAAAAACTACGCTCAATCCACTGTTGCCAAGTAGGTAATGCTTACTACTTGTTTCATTTCTCTACAAGAGTTACGACCCCTACTTCGGCACCGAAGAGAGCCAATACTTGATTTACTTTATCTAAACGCAAGGTTTTTTTACCCTGCTCCAATTCACGTACAAAGCGCAACCCAACGCCCGCTCGCATTGCCAATTCAGGCTGTGTAGGGGCTGTCCGAAAAGTCTCAAAATCACTTTTGCATCGCTATACTTTGCTAAAGTTTCAGACTTTGGTAAAGTTGATTATTCTGATTATCAATAGCTTTTGTAGTATGTTATGTAGGAAAGCCAGCGATAGCTGGGTATGTGCTGCAAACGCCCACATAAATAAAACTTTTCGGACACCTTCTTCCTTTACAAAAGAAGCGATATTCATAATTAGTAAATTGACTAATTAGCAAATTAGCTAATTAGATTATACCTTTTCGGGTGTATTTTTTTATTAAAATTTCTCAACACGTCAAACCACTGCGTTATTTTTTCTTCCTCAATAGTAAAAGGTAATGTTGAGTAAAAACATATATTTCCCATATTTACTTGTTTATTAATATCAGAAAGGTCATCAATACCGAAAAAAACGCTACCAATAATGTAGTAGGTAAATGAACTTTTACAGCTAATAGCACAGTGAATCCCACCAAAAGTACATTTATAATAATACAATAACGAAAACTAAGAGGCAGTTGCAGTTGGTAATGCATCAAGTTAGCAATCCCAGCAAAGATAAGAGCTAATCCAGCACTGAAAAACCAAAAACCTTCAGCTGAAAAATGCTCATACTTCTTAAAACTCAGTGCCGAGTGTACCACCCCCAGCATTATAATTACTATTAATAGTAATGAAATAAAGACTCCTCATTGTAAAAAAATGTTTATCAAAGGCAAAGGTAATACTTTCTAATAACAAATACAAATAGATTCGTAATTTACCGTCAGGTGAAAATTAGTGAAAATTCGTGGAGTTGTGATAATCAATCACTTTTGAAGTATGTTGTGTAGGAAAGTCAGCGATAGCTGAGTATGTGCTGCAAACGCCCTTACAAATAGAACTTTTTAAACACCTTACATTTTCTTATCTCTTACCTAAAAAACAACTTTTTTGTGATATTTGTAACAAAATTAAAAGTACATAACTCCTTATAATATAATCACTTCTATAAAAAGTAAATGTATAATATGTTGATAATCAGCATATAATAAGTAATTGCTGCATCTAATCCCTAACCCCTAACCCCTAACCTCTCTTACCTCTTATCTTTCAGATAGTTTTGTGGTTTTAAAAAATAATTGTACTTTTGCACCCGCTTTGAATAATTAAAGCCTAAAACTCAAGTAAACAAATAAATAAATATATAGTATTGTAAATTATGCCAACAATTTCACAATTAGTACGAAAAGGAAGAACCAGAATTACCAAGAAGAGTAAATCGGTTGCTTTGGATTCGTGCCCACAACGCCGCGGTGTATGTACACGTGTGTACACCACTACGCCTAAAAAACCGAACTCTGCTATGCGTAAAGTAGCTCGTGTTCGTTTAACTAATGGCAATGAGGTGAACGCTTACATCCCAGGTGAAGGACACAATCTCCAAGAGCACTCGATAGTATTGGTACGAGGCGGAAGGGTAAAAGATTTACCAGGTGTTAGATATCACATCGTGCGTGGTGCACTTGATACTGCCGGTGTTGCCGGTAGAACGCAACGTCGCTCTAAATACGGTGCTAAACGCCCTAAACCAGGACAAGCCGCTGCCGCACCAGCTAAAGGTAAGAAAAAGTAATTTAACACACAAAATCTTTTAACTGAAAAGAAATGAGAAAAAGACAGGCTAAAAAACGCCCACTTTTACCGGATCCTAAGTTTAACGACCAATTGGTTACCCGCTTCGTGAATAACCTTATGTGGGACGGTAAAAAATCAGTGGCTTTTAAAGTATTCTACGACGCTATCGATATCGTAGAACAAAAGAAAAATAACGACGAAAAGTCGGCATTAGAAGTTTGGAAAGATGCTCTTAGCAACGTAATGCCTCACGTCGAAGTACGCTCTCGCCGTGTAGGGGGTGCTACCTTCCAAATTCCTATGCAAATTCGCCCAGACCGTAAAGTCTCTATGGCTATGAAATGGCTCATCGGGTACGCTCGTAAACGCAACGAGAAATCTATGGCTCAGAAATTGGCTGCCGAAATTATCGCTGCCTCTAAAGAAGAAGGTGCTGCCGTGAAGAAAAAAATGGATACGCACCGTATGGCTGAAGCTAACAAAGCATTCTCACACTTTAGATTCTAATTAACACGATGAGTAGAGATTTAAAATATACAAGAAACATAGGTATTGCCGCTCACATCGATGCTGGTAAAACCACCACTACCGAACGTATACTTTTCTATACCGGCAAAACTCACAAAATCGGTGAAGTTCACGATGGTGCATCTACTATGGACTGGATGGAACAAGAAGCTGAACGTGGTATCACTATCCAATCAGCAGCAACCACTTGTAAGTGGAACTTCCCTACCGAAAATGGTAAACCTACCGCCGATGCCAAAGAGTATCACTTCAATATTATCGATACTCCCGGTCACGTCGATTTTACCGTTGAGGTAAACCGTTCTTTGCGCGTACTTGATGGATTAGTATTCCTCTTTTCTGCCGTAGACGGTGTAGAACCTCAATCTGAAACTAACTGGCGCTTGGCTGATAACTACAAAGTTCCTCGTATTGGGTTCGTAAACAAAATGGACCGTCAAGGAGCTAACTTCCTCAATGTTTGCAACCAAGTAAAAGATATGCTCAAATCTAACGCTGTGCCTATCGTATTGCCTATCGGTGACGAGGCTGACTTTAAAGGCGTTGTAGATTTGATTAAAAACCGCGCTATTGTATGGCACGAAGAAAATTCAGGTTCTACTTTTGATATAGTAGAAATTCCTGCCGATATGAAAGAGGATGTAGCCAAATACCGCGCTCAATTGATTGAAGAGGTAGCGGGCTATGACGAAGGTCTTCTTGAGAAATTTATGGAAGATGAAAATTCTATTACTGAAGACGAAATCCACAAAGCATTGCGCGCTGCAGTAATGGATATGGCTATCATTCCTATGGTATGCGGCTCATCATTCAAAAACAAAGGAGTACAGTTTATGCTTGATGCTGTTTGCCGCTACTTGCCTTCACCTCTTGACAAAGAAGCTATCGAGGGTACTAATCCTGAAACTGGAGAACCTGCCCTACGCAAACCAGCCGTTGATGCTCCTTTCTCAGCCTTGGCATTCAAAATCGCAACCGACCCTTATGTAGGACGTTTAGCATTCTTCCGTGCTTACTCTGGTCACCTCGATGCAGGTTCTTACGTATTGAACACTCGTTCAAACAACAAAGAGCGTATCTCTCGTATCTACCAGATGCACGCTAATAAACAAAATCCTATCGAATACATCGAAGCTGGTGATATAGGGGCTGCAGTAGGTTTTAAAGATATCAAAACTGGTGATACCCTTTGCGACGAAAAATATCCTATCGTACTCGAAAGTATGGTATTCCCTGATCCAGTAATCGGTATTGCTGTAGAACCTAAAACAAAAGCCGACGTTGATAAATTAGGTATGGCTTTAGCTAAACTCGCTGAAGAAGACCCTACCTTCCAAGTAAAAACTGACCAAGCCTCTGGACAAACTATCATCTCTGGTATGGGTGAGTTGCACTTGGATATCATCGTAGACCGCCTCAAACGCGAATTCAAAGTAGAAGTAAACCAAGGACAACCTCAAGTAGAGTACAAAGAAGCCATTACTGGTAAAGCTGATCACCGCGAAGTCTACAAAAAACAAACTGGAGGTCGTGGTAAATTCGCCGACATCGTATTCCGTATGGAACCAGCCGAAGAAGGTAAAGTAGGTCTTGAGTTTGTCAACGAAATCAAAGGTGGTAACATCCCTAAAGAGTATATCCCATCAGTTGAAAAAGGTTTCAAAGAAGCTATGAAAAACGGACCTTTGGCAGGCTTCGAAATGGACGCAATGAAAATCGTTCTTATCGATGGCTCTTTCCACCCTGTCGATTCCGATTCATTGTCATTCGAGTTGGCAGCCAAATTGGGTTACAAAGAAGCTGCTCGCGCTGCAAAAGCCGTATTGATGGAACCTATTATGAAATTGGAAGTTATTACTCCAGAAGAAAATATGGGAGATATCGTAGGCGACTTGAACCGCCGTCGTGGTCAAGTAAATAATATGGACGACCGTAATGGCGCTAAAGTAATCAAAGCTTTTGTTCCATTATCAGAAATGTTCGGCTATGTAACAGCACTTCGAACTCTCTCATCAGGTCGTGCTACTTCTACAATGGAGTTCTCTCACTATGCCGAAACTCCTTCTAACATTGCAGACGAAGTAATTAAAAACGCCAGAGGCAACTAAATTATTAAGCAAATGAGTAATCAACAAAAAATAAGAATAAAGTTAAAATCTTACGACCACAACTTGGTAGATAAATCTGCTGAGAAAATCGTAAAAACAGTAAAAGCAGCCGGTGCTGTAGTAGTAGGACCTATTCCGCTACCTACCCACAAAAAAATATTTACTGTATTGCGCTCTCCTCACGTAAACAAAAAAGCTCGTGAGCAATTCCAATTGAGCTCTCACAAACGTCTCCTCGACATCTACAGCTCTTCATCTAAAACTATCGACGCTTTGATGAAATTGGAATTACCAAGCGGTGTTGACGTAGATATCAAAGTTTAATAACTTTACTAAAATGTCCCGAAACTGCGGGTTAGGGAAAAACGGATAAAAATGATTCAGGGTTAAAAAGCCTCGGGCATTTTTTGACCCTGAAACATTTATAGGTATCATTCCCTGATACCTCACACCTGTCCCCTGACTCCTAAATAAAAAACTAATAACTAATTTAATATTTAATTTTATGTCTGGGTTAATCGGAAAAAAAGTAGGAATGACCAGCATTTTTGATGAGAACGGTAAAAATGTACCTTGTACCATCATCGAAGCAGGTCCTTGCGTAGTTACCCAAGTCAGAACCAAAGAGGTTGATGGCTATGAGGCTCTTCAACTTGGTTTCGATGACAAAGCAGAAAAACGTGCTACCAAAGCTGAGCTTGGTCACTTCAAAAAAGCAGGTACTTCTGTAAAGAAAAAAGTTGTTGAATTCCAAGGTTTTGAAAACAATTACAAATTAGGTGATACTATCACCGTCGATTTCTTCACCGAAGGCGAGTTCGTCGATATCACAGGAACTTCCAAAGGTAAAGGCTTCCAAGGGGTGGTACGTCGCCACGGTTTTGGCGGAGTAGGTCAAACTACTCACGGTCAGCACAACCGCCTCAGAGCACCAGGTTCAGTAGGTGCTTCGTCTTACCCCTCTCGCGTATTCAAAGGTATGCGTATGGCTGGACGTATGGGAGCTGAAAAGGTAACAGTACAAAACTTGAAAGTATTAAAAGTGGTTGCTGAGAAAAATCTTTTACTAGTAAAAGGTTGTATCCCAGGTCACAAAAATGCTTACGTAACTATTCACAAATAATGGAAGTAGCAGTATTAAACATACAAGGAAAAGAAACAGGTAGAAAGGTAACCCTTTCTGATGCTGTATTCGGTATCGAGCCTAACAATCACGTAGTATACTTAGATGTAAAACGCTATTTAGCTAACAAACGTCAAGGTACTCACAAGGCTAAAGAAAGAAACGAAGTAGCTGGTAGTACTCGCAAAATCAAAAAACAAAAAGGTACTGGTACAGCTCGTGCAGGTAGCGTAAAATCTCCTGTATTTGTGGGTGGCGGTCGCATATTCGGTCCTCGTCCTAAAGATTATACACAAAAACTTACTAAAAACGTAAAACGATTGGCTCGCCGCTCTGCCCTCAGCGCTAAAGTGCAAAACCAAGCCCTCGTCGTAGTTGAAGATTTAAATTTCAACGCCCCTAAAACTAAAGATTTTACAGCTGTTGTGAAATCCCTCGGCTTAGAAAATAAAAAATCACTTTTTGTGTTGCCAAATACAAATAATAACGTATATTTGTCCTCTCGTAACGTACCTACTTCAAGCGTAGTAACAGCTTCAGAATTAAATACTTACCAAGTAGTCAACGCTGCAAAGGTAGTACTTACTGAGAGCTCAGTAGCAGTTTTAGAGTCAATTTTAACAAAATAAGAAGAAAATGAGCGTATTAATTAAACCTGTAAATACAGAAAAAGCAACCGAAAATAGCGAGTTAAAAAACTGCTATACTTTCGTAGTAGCTAACGACGCTAACAAGATTCAAATCAAAAATGAGGTTGAAGCTACTTATGGCGTTAAAGTAAAATCCGTACGTACCCTTAACTACGGCCCTAAACGTTCTACTCGTTATACAAAAACAGGCTTGCAAATCGCTAAAACCAACGCAGTGAAAAAAGCAGTTGTGCAAGTAGAAGATGGAACTATAGATTTTTATAGTAATATATAAGTATTTAACAAATAGACAAAAATGTCAGTTAGAAAATTAAAACCAATTACCCCCGGTCAGCGTTTTAGAGTAGTAAACGAATTCGACACCATTACTACTGATAAGCCGGAAAAGAGCTTACTCGTTCCGTTGAAAAAGACTGGTGGTAGAAACAATCAAGGAAAAATGACCATGCGTTACATTGGTGGTGGTCATAAGAAAAAGTACCGTATCATCGACTTCAAACGAAACAAATTCGGCATCGACGCCAAAGTAGTTTCTATCGAGTACGACCCTAACAGAACAGCATTCATTGCTCTTGTTCAATACACCGACGGCGAAAAACGTTACATCATCGCTCCAGCAGGTTTGAAAGTTGATCAAGTAATCGTTGCAGGTCAAGAAAATATCGCCCCTGAAATCGGTAACGCAATGCCGCTCTCTCAAATCCCACTCGGTACCGTAATTTCTTGCATTGAATTGCGCCCTGGACAAGGAGCTAATATCGCTCGTTCCGCAGGTACTTTCGCCCAACTAATGGCTAAAGATGGTAAGTATGCTACCGTAAAATTACCTTCTGGTGAAACCCGTATGATCCTCCTCACTTGCCTCGCAACCATAGGAGCTGTATCAAACTCCGACCACCAATTGGTACTTTCTGGTAAAGCTGGTCGCTCTCGCTGGTTAGGACGCCGTCCTCGTACACGTGCCGTAGTAATGAACCCTGTCGATCACCCAATGGGTGGTGGTGAAGGTCGTGCTACCGGTGGTCACCCACGCTCACGTAAAGGAATACCAGCTAAAGGTTATAGAACCCGTTCTAAAACCAAAGCAAGTAATAAGTATATTGTAGAACGCAGAAAAAAATAAGAGACTAACAAATGGCACGTTCATTAAAAAAAGGACCTTACGTTCACTATAGCTTGGAAAAGAAAATCCAACAAAATATACAATCAGGTAAGAAAAACGTTATCAAAACTTGGTCACGAGCTTCTATGATTACACCTGATTTCGTTGGCCAAACTATCGCTGTACACAACGGTCGTCAGTTCGTCCCTGTATATATTACTGAAAATATGGTGGGACATAAATTAGGAGAATTTTCACCTACTCGTTCCTTCCGCGGACACGCAGGTGCAAAAAATAAAGGTAAAAAATAATTAAGGCTATGGGAGTTAGAAAAAAATTAAGAGCAGACGAAATTAAAGAAGCTAAAAAAAGCTTGGCTTTCGCAAAGTTAAATAACTGCCCTACTTCCCCACGAAAAATGCGCTTAGTAGCAGATTTAGTTCGCGGTCAGCAAGTAGATAAAGCCTTGGCTATTTTGAAATTCAACCAAAAAGAAGCAGCAGCTCGTTTAGAAAAATTGTTGCTTTCAGCTATCGCTAACTGGCAAGCTAAAAACGAGAACGCTAACTTGGAAGAAGCAGGAGTATTCATCAAAGAAATCCGCGTGGATGGTGGCGCTATCCTTAAACGCTTACGCCCAGCTCCACAAGGAAGAGCACACAGAATTAGAAAACGCTCTAACCACGTAACTTTAGTGCTTGGAGCTAAAAATTTTAACACAGAAAGCTAAGATAAACTATGGGACAAAAAACAAATCCAATCGGAAATCGCCTAGGAATTATCAGAGGATGGGAGTCTAACTGGTATGGAGGCAATGATTACGGAGATAAACTCGCTGAAGACGACAAAATCAGAAAATATGTTCTCGCTCGTTTATCTAAAGCTAGTGTTGCTCACGTGATTATCGAACGTACTTTTAAACTTGTAACCGTTACTATCACCACCGCTCGCCCCGGTATCATCATCGGTAAAGGAGGTCAGGAGGTAGACAAGCTGAAAGAAGAACTTAAGAAAATCACCGGTAAAGACATCCAAATCAACATTTTTGAAATCAAACGCCCTGAGCTCGACGCCGCTCTCGTTGCAGCAAGCATCGCCCGCCAAATCGAAGGTCGTGTCTCTTACAAACGCGCTATCAAAATGGCTATCGCTTCAGCTATGCGTATGAACGCCGAAGGTATCAAGGTAATGATTTCTGGCCGTTTGAATGGAGCCGAAATGGCACGTTCCGAAAGCTTTAAAGAAGGTCGTATCCCTCTTTCAACCTTTAGAGCTGATATCGATTACGCTATTGACGAAGCTCACACTACTTATGGCCGTATGGGCATCAAAGTGTGGATTATGAAAGGCGAAATCTATGGTAAAAGAGAACTCTCCCCACTCGTAGGTATGACTAAAAAAGCTACCGGTGGAAACTTCTCCGGTAAATCAACTGACAAGCCTGCTGGTGCACCCAAAAGAGCGCGTCGCAAAAAGTAATTTTTTAAAGAACAAGAAAGATGTTACAGCCAAAAAGAACGAAATATCGTAAACAACAAAAAGGCAGAATGAAAGGCGTAGCTCACCGCGGTGCGCTCCTTTCTAATGGTACTTTCGGAATTAAATCGTTAGATTCAGCATTCATCACTTCTCGTCAAATCGAGTCAGCTCGTGTCGCTGCTACCCGTTATATGAAACGCGAAGGTCAACTTTGGATCAAAATCTTCCCAGATAAACCTATTACCAAAAAACCACTCGAAGTACGTATGGGTAAAGGTAAAGGTGCCGTTGAATACTGGGCAGCCGTAGTAAAACCAGGTAGAATAATGTTCGAGGTTGGCGGAGTGCCGCTCGACGTAGCCAAAGAAGCGCTACGCCTCGCCGCTCAAAAGCTACCCGTGAAAACAAAATTCGTTGTAGCAAGAGATTATCAAAATTAATTAAAGAACAATGAAACAGTCTGAAATTAACAAATTGACAATAACTGAGCTACAAGAAAAGCTTGGTGAGTTTAAGAAATCGTATGCAGATTTGAAAATGGCACACGCAATTTCGTCATTGGAAAAACCAATTCAATTACGTAACGTAAGAAGAACTATCGCGAGATTGGCTTGTGAGCTAACTAAACGTGAATTACAATAATTCGAACCTGCCTTATGGAAAAAAGAAATTTAAGAAAAGAAAGAATAGGGGTTGTTACAAGCAACAAAATGGATAAATCTATCGTCGTTTCAGAAGTGAAACGTGTAAAACACCCTATGTACGGTAAGTTCGTGTTGCGCACCAAAAAATACGTTGCGCACGACGAAAAAAACGATTGCAACATTGGTGATACTGTACGCATAATGGAAACACGCCCATTGAGCAAAACCAAATGTTGGAGATTAGTAGAAATCATTGAAAGAGCTAAGTAATTATGGTACAACAAGAATCAAGACTAAAAGTAGCCGATAATACTGGCGCTAAAGAAGTGCTAACTATCCGTGTACTCGGTGGTACTAAGCGCCGATACGCCTCTGTTGGCGATAAGATTGTAGTTACCGTCAAAGAAGCTACCCCTAACGGAAACGTAAAAAAAGGACAAGTTTCTACCGCGGTGGTTGTAAGAACTAAAAAAGAAGTACGCCGTGCCGATGGTTCTTATATCCGATTTGATGAAAACGCTTGCGTTCTCTTGAACGCAGCTGGTGAAATGAGAGGTACCCGTGTATTCGGTCCCGTAGCACGCGAACTTCGTGATAAACAATTTATGAAGATCGTTTCATTAGCACCAGAAGTGCTTTAATTTTTAACTAAAGTAAATGATGAAACTAAAAATTAAAACTGGAGATACCGTAAAAGTAATTGCCGGAGAAGAAAAAGGTAAAGAAGGCAAAGTATTACGTGTAGACCGCGAGAAGAACAGAGCGATTGTTGAGGGGCTTAACTTGGTGAAAAAACACACCAAACCTAACGCACAAAACCCTCAAGGTGGAATCGTAGAAAAAGAAGCATCTATTCACATTTCTAACCTCTCCCTCATCGACCCTAAAACAAAAAAAGCTACTCGTGTAGGTTTCGAAGTGAAAGACGGTAAAAAAGTGCGAATCTCTAAAAAATCTAATGTAGTAATATAATATGGCTTACGTACCTAGATTAAAACAAGAATACAATGAGCGCATCATTGCGGCTCTTAAACAAGAATTTGGCTATAAAAACGTAATGCAGGTTCCTAAACTTGAAAAAATAGTTGTGAGCCGTGGTGTTGGTGCTGCCGTAGCCGATAAAAAACAAATCGACTACGCCGTAGACGAACTTACCAAAATTACTGGTCAGAAAGCTGTTCCCACTTATTCTAAAAAGGACGTCGCTTCTTTCAAACTCCGTAAAGGTATGGCTATAGGTGCCAAAGTTACCCTCAGAGGCGAAAGAATGTACGAGTTCTTAGACCGCCTTATCACTACAGCTCTTCCCCGTGTAAGAGACTTCCAAGGCGTCAAAGCAAATGGATTCGACGGTAGAGGTAACTATAACTTAGGCGTTACCGAACAAATCATCTTCCCTGAAATCGACATCGATAAAATCAATAAGATTGCAGGTATGGATATTACCTTCGTTACTTCAGCTCACACTGATAAAGAAGCTAAATCATTATTAAGCGAATTAGGATTACCTTTTAAAAAGAACTAAGTATATGGCTAAAGAATCAATGAAAGCCCGCGAGGTGAAACGTCAAAAGTTAGTAGCTAAATACGCTGCTAAACGCAAAGCTCTAAAAGAAGCTGGTGATTATGAAGCACTTCAGCTCATCCCTAAAAATGCTTCCCCTGTCCGTTTGCACAACCGTTGCAAACTCACCGGACGCCCTAAAGGGTATATGCGCACCTTTGGAATTTCACGTGTGTTATTCCGCGAAATGGCAAACAAAGGATTAATTCCTGGTGTAAAAAAAGCAAGTTGGTAATAATTTAAAAGGACAAAATTTATGTATACAGATCCTATCGCAGATTATTTAACAAGAATTAGAAATGCTAATAGCGCTGGTCACAGAGTCGTTGAAATCCCAGCATCTAAACTCAAAAAGGAAATTACTAAAATCCTTTTCGACCAAGGGTTCATCCTTAGCTATAAATTCGATGACTCTACCGTTCAAGGTACCATCAAAATAGCTCTGAAATACGACAAAGTAACCAAAGAACCCGTTATTAGGCATATTGAAAGAGCCAGCCGCCCAGGTCTGAGAAAGTACGCGGGCGCTGATAACCTACCTCGCGTATTAAACGGTTTGGGTATCGCTATCATCTCTACATCACAAGGCGTGATGACTGGTAAAAAAGCGAGAGAACTCAATATCGGTGGTGAGGTAATTTGTTACGTTTACTAATCAATAAAAAGACAATAAACAATGTCAAGAATAGGTAAAGCACCCATCAATATTCCCGCAGGAGTTACAGTTACTATCAAAGATAACACCGTAACCGTAAAGGGGAAATTAGGCGAATTAACCCAAGAGGTTAAAGACATTGCTGTAAAGCAAGAAGATGGACATTTAGTGTTTGAAACTACAGATACTACCAAAGACCAAAACGCTAAACACGGATTATACCGTGCATTAGTACACAATATGGTCGTAGGTGTCTCTGAAGGTTTCACTAAAGAATTAGAGTTAGTAGGGGTTGGATACCGTGCAGCTAACCAAGGTCAAAAACTCGACTTAGCCCTCGGTTTCTCCCACAATATCATTCTCGAATTGCCTAAAGAAATTAAACTCGAAACAATCAACGAGAAAGGTAAAAACCCCATCATTAAATTAACTTCTCACGACAAACAACTACTCGGTCAAGTAGCGGCTAAAATCCGTAGCTTCCGTAAACCTGAACCTTACAAAGGTAAAGGCGTTAAATTCGTAGGCGAAGTGTTGAGAAGAAAAGCAGGTAAATCAGCTTAATAGTTAGAACAATGGCATTATCAAGAATAGAAAGAAGACAACGTATTAAAAGCAGAATCAGAAAAGTAGTAAAAGGTACTGCTGAACAACCTCGTTTGGCTGTTTTCAGAAGTAATAACGAAATCTATGTCCAAATCATAGACGATACTAAAGGTACTACCCTGTTGGCTGCATCTTCACGCGATAAAGAAATTAGTGCCGCCAAAGGTACTAAAACTGAAAAAGCAGCATTGGTCGGTAAAGCTATTGCTGAAAAAGCTTTAAAACAAGGTATCGAAAAAGTATCCTTCGACCGCGGAGGTTACCTTTACCACGGACGTGTAAAATCATTAGCCGACGGTGCTCGAGAAGGCGGACTTAAATTCTAATAACTATGTATCAGAAATATAAAAATGTAGAATATGTAAAACCAAGTGGTTTGGAATTGAAAGACCGTTTGGTAGGTGTACAACGTGTTACTAAAGTAACTAAAGGTGGTCGCGCTTTCGGTTTCTCCGCTATCGTTGTAGTTGGCGACGAAAACGGAGTCGTAGGTCACGGGTTAGGTAAATCTAAAGAGGTTTCCGAAGCTATAGCTAAAGCTGTTGAAGACGCTAAGAAAAACTTAGTGCGTATCCCCCTCAACGGTACTACCTTGCCTCACGAACAAAAAGGAAAATACGGCGGTGCCCGTGTATTCCTACAACCCGCTACCGATGGTACTGGAGTTATTGCTGGTGGTGCAGTACGTGCCGTATTGGAATCCGTAGGTATCCATAACGTACTCTCTAAATCTCAAGGCTCTTCTAACCCTCACAACGTGGTCAAAGCTACTTTCGACGCTTTATTACAATTGCGTAGCGCTAAAACTGTCGCTGCTCAACGTGGCATCTCTTTAGAAAAATTGTTTAAAGGTTAATTTATATAGCTATGGCAAAAATTAAAGTAACTCAAATTAAAAGTAGCATCAAACGCCCTAAAGACCAAAAACTTACTCTCGAAGCTTTAGGTCTTACTCGTATCGGTAGAACCGTCGAACACGACGCTACACCAAGCATCCTTGGTATGATCAATAAGGTAAAACACTTAATTTCTGTAGAAGAAGTTAAATAATATTTTTATACAAAGTTATGAACTTGAGTAATTTACAACCCGCACAGGGTTCAATTCACAGAGAAGGGAAGCGCGTAGGTCGCGGTCAAGGTTCTGGTAAAGGAGGAACTTCTACCCGCGGTCACAAAGGAGCTAAATCTCGTTCTGGCTTTTCTAATAAGATTGGCTTCGAAGGTGGTCAAATGCCCCTACAACGACGCGTACCAAAATTCGGTTTCAAAAACTTTAACCGTAAAGAATACGTCGGTATCAACTTGGGTCGTATCCAAGAACTCGTTGATAACGGTAAAATTACCGATAAAGTTGACCTCGAAACCTTAGTTCAACTAAACCTCGCTAAAAAAACCGACTTGGTCAAAATTTTAGGAGGTGGAGAACTAAAATCTAAATTAAAAATATCTGTTCATAAGTTTACTGCAAGTGCTAAAGCCGCTATCGAAGCTGCTGGTGGCGAAGCAGTAACCTTGTAATATTCAATTTATGAAGAAGTTTATCGAGAACCTGACCAATATTTGGAAAATTGAAGAGTTAAAAAATAGAATCATTTTAACTCTCGGAATTTTGTTAGTTTATCGCTTCGGAGCTCACATCGTCCTCCCTGGTATCGACTCCGCTCAATTACACGAGTTGTCTACCAAAACCTCTGGCGGTGGTCTCCTCGACATCCTCAACGCTTTTACTGGTGGCGCTTTCTCCAATGCCTCAGTATTCGCACTCGGGATTATGCCCTACATCTCAGCTTCTATCGTCGTTCAGTTGATGGGAATCGCTATTCCTTATCTCCAAAAACTACAAAAAGAAGGTGAAAGCGGGCGCCGAAAGATAAACCAAATCACTCGATGGCTTACTATTGCAATATGTATTGTACAAGCACCCGTATACCTATACGGTATCAATAGATTAGGAGTCCCTGATTCTGCCTTCCTTTTAGGCAAGGGACTCTCTTTTATCGTACCCGCGGTGCTTATCTTAGTAACAGGAACTATTTTCGCAATGTGGTTAGGTGAAAAAATCACCGATAAAGGAATTGGTAACGGTATCTCCCTACTCATTATGGTAGGTATCATCGCTCGCCTCCCTCGCGCATTCCTCTCCGAAACCGCTTCTCGACTTACCGGTACTGGTGGACCTCTGTTAATTCTCATCGAGATAATCCTTTGGTTCGTGATCATCCTGCTCTGTATCTATCTGATCAAAGCAGTACGACAAATCCCAGTACAGTACGCCCGTAGAACAGCCGATGGAGGAACTGCTAACGAGAGAAATATCTTCGGCGCTCGCCAATATATTCCTTTAAAACTCAACGCTGCAGGGGTAATGCCTATCATCTTCGCTCAAGCCTTGATGTTTATTCCAGCCACTGTAGCCGGATTATCACAATCCGAATTTGCAAAAAGCGTTCAAGCAGCCTTCTCCAACGTCTTCGGATTTTGGTACAACCTGCTCTTTGCAGCTATGATTATACTATTCACGTATTTCTACACTGCAATCACAGTGCCTACTAACAAAATGGCCGACGACCTAAAACGTAGCGGAGGTTTCATCCCAGGTATACGCCCAGGTAAAGAAACGGGCGACTATTTAGACAAAATTATGTCGCTCATCACATTCCCTGGCTCTATATGTATAGCCTTGGTAGCTATCTTCCCTTCACTGCTCAAAATTATCGGTATGCAAGACCAATGGGCATTGTTCTACGGAGGTACTTCACTACTCATCTTAGTAGGGGTTGCTATTGATACTATGCAACAAGTAAATTCATATCTGCTCAATCGCCATTATGATGGTTTGATGAAAACAGGTAAAAATAGAAAAGTATCTTAATTAAAATTTATGGCTAAACAAGCAGCAATTGAACAAGACGGAACTATTGTAGAAGCACTGTCTAATGCAATGTTCAGAGTGGAGTTAGACAATGGGCACGTAGTCATCGCACACATCTCAGGAAAAATGCGTATGCATTACATCAAACTACTCCCAGGTGATAAAGTAAAACTCGAAATGAGCCCTTACGACCTAAGTAAAGCTCGCATCACCTACCGTTATTAGTTTTAATTAAGAGAATTCTTCCAATATTTTGGTTGATAATTTCTCACAGATACAACCCTTTTAGTTATATCTGTGAGAAATTACAATCATAAAATAAGAATTTTTTATTTGTGGTATTTTTAGCGTAAAACATTTGTATTCAAAATGTTGAATACAAAAATTACGCTCAAAAAAACGAGTGAACTAAATGCAAAATGAAATTTTTGTACACTAAAAATGTGGCTATTACAAAAAAAAATTGTAGTTTTGCGCACTCTATTGATATAAACAAAACAAAATGAAAGTTAGAGCATCAATTAAAAAAAGAAGTTCCGAGTGCATCATTGTGCGCAGGAAAGGACGATTGTACGTAATTAACAAGAAAAATCCTAAATTTAAACAACGACAAGGATAATTATGGCACGAATTGCAGGTATTGACTTACCAAAAAACAAAAGAGGGGTTATTGGTTTAACCTACATTTTTGGTATTGGAAAAAGTAGAGCTAAAGAAATATTAAGTAGAGCTCAAGTAAACGAAGACACTAAAGTAAACGAATGGAATGACGACGAAATCAGCCGCATTCGCGAAATCGTTGCGTCTTACAAAATCGAAGGAGAATTGCGCTCCGAAATCCAATTAAACATCAAACGTTTGATGGACATCGGTTGTTACCGCGGTATCCGCCACCGTAACGGATTACCTTTGCGCGGTCAAAAAACTAAAAACAATTCTCGTACAAGAAAAGGTAAAAGAAAAACTGTTGCGAACAAGAAAAAAGCAACTAAATAATAAGTAGTAGAGTATGGCAAAACAAAATGCAAAAAATGCAAAAGTCTCTAAAAAGAGAAAAGTAGTCGTTGAGTCTGTTGGCGAAGCTCACGTTTCAGCTACTTTCAACAACGTTATCATTTCTCTTACCAATAAAAAAGGAGATGTAATTGCTTGGTCGTCAGCAGGTAAAATGGGCTTCAGAGGCTCTAAGAAAAATACCCCTTACGCCGCACAAGTAGCCGCCGAAGATGCTGCTAAAGTAGCTTTCGACGCCGGTCTTAAAAAAGTAAAAGTATACGTAAAAGGTCCAGGTAACGGTAGAGAATCCGCTATCCGCACTATCCACAACGCTGGTATCGAAGTAACCGAAATTATCGACGTTACTCCCCTTCCTCACAACGGATGCCGCCCTCCTAAAAAACGTAGAGTATAAATTTAATATAACAAGTAAGAAAGGTGAGTTGTTATCGAAGGAATGCCTTAATTCATAACTGCCTTTCATTTTAAACAATTCAAAATGGCAAGATATACAGGACCAAAAACTAAAATAGCTCGTAAATTTGGTGAAGCTATCTTCGGAGATGATAAATCTTTTGAAAGAAAAAACTATCCTCCCGGACAACACGGCTTGGCTCGCCGTAGAGCAAAACGCTCTGAATACGCCACCCAGCTACAAGAAAAACAAAAAGCTAAATATACTTATGGAATCCTCGAAAAACAATTCCATAACCTATATGAAAAAGCTAAAAGAAGTAAACACATCACCGGTGAGGTGCTTCTTCAACTTTGCGAATCTCGCTTAGACAACGTCGTATACCGTATGGGTATCGCTCCTACTCGTAGCGCCGCACGCCAATTGGTGTCTCACCGCCACATCACTGTAAACGGAGAAATCGTAAATATCCCATCTTACTCACTTAAACCTGGCGATGTAGTAGGCGTTCGCGAAAAATCAAAATCTTTAAGCGTGATCGAAAATTCATTGGCTGCTCACAGCACCGTATACGAATGGATCACTTGGAACCCTGAAAAATTAGAAGGTACTTTCGTAGCTGTACCTCAACGTATTCAGATTCCTGAAAATATTAAAGAACAGTTAATCGTAGAGTTGTACTCTAAATAATAAATAAAAAAGACAGCAGTCAAAATATGGCATTATTTAACTTTCAAAAACCAGATAAAGTTATAATGATTGAATCATCTGATTTCGAAGGGCGATTTGAATTTCGCCCTTTGGAACCAGGATATGGTTTAACTATAGGTAACGCATTGCGCAGAGTTATGCTCTCCTCCCTCGAAGGTTTCGCTATTACCTCTGTGAAATTTGATAAAGTAGACCACGAATTTTCTACTATACCAGGCGTGAGAGAAGACGTAACCGAAATCATTCTCAACTTGAAACAAGTTCGCTTCAAACGCCAAGTCGAAGATGTAGAAAATGAAACAGCTACCATTACTGTTTCTGGTAAAAAACAATTGACTGCCGGTGATTTTCAAAAAACTCTTTCAGGTTTTCAAGTGCTAAACCCCGATTTGGTGATTTGCAATATGGAAACTTCCGCCGCCTTTACTATGGAAATTACCATTGAAAAAGGTCGTGGATACGTGTCCGCCGAAGAAAACGCAAAACCAAACGCCGCTATAGGAGTCATCGCTACCGATTCAATCTTTACTCCTATCAAAAACGTGAAATACACCGTTGAAAATTATCGTGTTGAACAAAAAACTGACTACGAAAAATTAGTCTTCGAAATTAAAACCGACGGTTCCATCCACCCTAAACAAGCCCTTACTGAAGCCGCTAAAACCCTCATCCATCACTTTATGCTCTTCTCCGACGAGAGAATTACCCTCGAAGCCGATGAAGTAGCCCAAACCGATGCTTACGACGAGGAATCATTACACATGCGTCAGTTGCTCAAAACTAAATTGGTAGATATGGACCTTTCAGTGCGCGCTCTCAACTGCTTGAAAGCCGCCGAAGTAGAAACATTAGGCGACTTAGTATCATTCAACAAAGCCGATTTGATGAAATTTAGAAACTTCGGTAAAAAATCCCTCATCGAACTCGACGAATTAGTGGCTAACAAAGGTTTGGTGTTCGGTATGGATACCTCAAAGTATAAATTGGATAAAGATTAACTCGCTCTTGCGATATTTTAACTAAGGAAAAATGAGACACGGAAATAAAATTAATCATTTAGGAAGAAAATCTGCTCATAGAAATTCAATGCTCGCCAATATGGCTTGCTCTCTTATCGAGCATAAACGAATCAATACCACCTTGGCAAAAGCAAAAGCTCTAAAACTTTTTGTAGAGCCATTGGTAACTAAATCTAAAGAAGATACTACTCACAATCGTCGTATCGCTTTTAGTAAATTGCGCAACAAATACGCTGTAACCGAACTCTTCAAAGAAGTAGCAGTAAAAGTAGGCGACCGCCCAGGTGGATACACTCGTATCATCAAATTAGGAAATCGTTTAGGCGATAACGCCGAAATGGCTATGATTGAGTTCGTAGACTACAACACTACTTACAACGTAGCTAATAAAACAGCTAAAAAGAAAACTACTCGTCGTGGTAGAAAAAAAGCAACTGAAGAGACTGCAACTGAAGCAAAAGCTGAAGTTAAATCTGAAGTAAAGTCTCAGGTTAAATCTGAAGCAAAATCTGAGGTTAAAGCTGAAACAGCTGAATAATTGCAATTATTTAAGTTAATAAAAATAAGGAGGTTTGCCACGGCAAGCCTCTTTCGTTTTCTAAATAAATTTGGCAGAATAGATTATATTTCATACCTTTGCCCAATTAATGACTTAAAAATGAAATCACTAATGAAAAAAATCGTCTTGAGCTTAGCTGTTATAGCAAGCATTGCACTCGTGAGTTGTAACAATACAAACACTCAACAAAGTACTGAAACAATTACCCCTACTACCGAGCAAACTACTGCACCTGAAGCTACTCAAACATCTACTTTTGCTTACTCAGTTGATCCTACTTCAGTAGTAGAATGGGTAGGTAGTAAACCTGCAGGTAAACACAAGGGTACCGTAAATGTTACCAAAGGCGGTGTAAATGTAGAGAATGGTGCTATTACCAAAGCTGAGTTCGTGTTGGATATGAATACTATCACAGTACTCGACCTCCAAGCAGGCAAAGGTAAAGAAGACCTCGAAGCTCACCTTAAAGGTACTGATCCTGAAAAAGTAGACCACTTTTTCAATGTGAAAGATTTCCCAACAGCTTCTTTTGTATTCAAGAAATTCGATGGTAAAAACCTTACTGGTGACCTTACTATCAAAGGTAAAACTAAAGAAGTGTCTTTCCCTGCTACTGTTACTGTTACCGATAACGAAGTGAGCATCGTTTCTCAACCCTTCAAAATCAATCGTGTAGATTTTGGAGTGAACTATGGTTCTAAATCAGTGTTTGATGATTTAAAAGATAAATTTATCAACGATGATGTAGAGTTAGTAGTAAAAGCTAAGGCTACCAAGTAAAAATTCTTTTCATAAATAAAAGGCAGTTGGTAGCAACTGCCTTTTTCTATTATTCTTATGGTTGAACCTATTTCTATAATTATTATCCTTACTACGCTGGCACTTTCAGCCTTCTTTTCGGGCTTTGAAATAGCATACGTATCGTCTAACAAAGTACACTTAGAAATCCTCAAAAAGCAAGAGGGTGTGATTGCCAACGTGCTTACTAAACTCACCCGAAAGCCCTCTAAACTGTTGGCTACTATGCTCGTGGGTAACAATGTGGCTTTGGTAGTCTACGGTTTTGAAATGGGCAAGGTGATGACTGCCCTCTTGCCCGAATTCTTCCAAAATGTGCTTTGGCATACTATAATCTCTACCCTTATCATCCTCATTACAGCAGAGTTTATGCCTAAAGTATTCTGCCAAATTTATGCCAATCAGTTGTTGAAAATATTTGCTATTCCTGCTTATTTTTTCTACCTACTGTTTTATCCGCTTTCCAGCTTTGTAATGTGGATTTCCGATTTTGTACTGCGAGTATTCTTCAAAACAAAAGGTGATTACGTGCCTCTTTCATTCACTAAAGTAGAATTAGTAGACTACATCTCTGAACAACTGGAAAATGTGCCTAAAAAAGAAGAAATGGATAGTGAAGTGCAGATGTTCCAAAACGCTTTAGAGTTTTCGGGAGTAAAAGCGCGTGAGATAATGATACCCCGCACCGAAATAGTAGCTGTAGAACTCAACGAATCTATTGAAAATCTGATTGCTACTTTTGTCTCTTCGGGATTTTCTAAAATATTGATATACAACGAAAATATCGATGATATTTTGGGCTATGTACACTCGTTTGATATGTTCAAGAAACCTAAAAATATCAAAGAGGTACTCATTCCTATCGTGAATATCCCTGAAACTATTCAAATAAACGAAGTGTTGAATCTCCTTACCCGTAAGCGCAAAAGTATGGCTGTAGTACTCGATGAATATGGTGGTACTTCAGGGATTGTAACCTTAGAAGATATTGTAGAAGAACTCTTTGGCGAAATTGAAGACGAACACGACAAAGATAAGTTTATAGAGGAACAACTATCGGAAACTGAATACCTATTTTCAGCGCGTTTAGAGGTGGAATACCTCAATGAGACATATCATTTAGAAATTCCTGAAAGTGAAGAATACGAGACCTTAGGAGGCTTTATTGTGCTTCACAATGAAGGAATCCCTACCCAAGGTGAAAAGATAGAAATTTCTCCATTTACTTTTGTAATTGAAGCTTGTTCCCAAACCAAAATAGAAACTGTAAGATTGATAGTAAACAACGAATAATTATCAATTGTTATCAATTAAAAAAAGACTCTCCCTTTCGGAAGAGCCTTTTTTCACAATGCATATAAATACTACTACTAACTCCAAAATTAATACTTTTAAGCTAATAAAAATTTTATGAACTTAAAAGTATTTGTTTTTTCCATAAAATTTTGTCCTATAAATAGCTTAATAAATGATCTTTTTCAGTAATTTAATTTTTTTCAATTTCTGCTTTAATGATAATGTTTCTTATAGTAAGCAATTTTGATTAACAATTAGCAATCTCTGTTTCTCAAAATCTTGTTTTCAATGAAATAATCTTTATCTAACAATGTTTCTTATAGCAATTTTTCAGTAATTTTGTTTAATTCAGTTTTTTCAAGCAATTTTCAGTATAATCATTTATTATGATTTAAATGCACTTGTAAGCTTTACTAACATCCCGTCTGTCAAACTTACGCTTACTATATAGAAAATAGTGTGCCAAAAATGGAAAGTCTATCTGTTTTACGTATAAGTTGCTTATTATCAGTGTTAAATAAAGTTTTGATACTTCGTGCCAAAAAATGAAGTTACAGTTTTTTGTATATACGCTACACGGAAATTTTGTATAACTTTCTCATTTTACACGTTGTTAGCTCATACTTCTTCTCTTAAAAATCTACGGTTACGCCTAATTTTTTAGCAATAATGCCATTGATATACTCCGAAAGAGCGGGGATTTTTACGCTTTCTAATACGGTATTTGCAAAAGCATAAGTAAGTAGGGCAGAGGCTTCTTTTTTGCCTATCCCACGTGTTTGTAAATAGAATAAGGAGTCTGCGCTGAGAGAGCCTACGGTACAACCGTGCGAACACTTCACATCATCGGCGAAGATTTCTAGTTGGGGCTTGGTGTATACCGTTGCCTTATCGGAGAGAAGGATATTGTCGTTCTGCTGATAAGCATTCGTTTTCTGGGCGATTTGTTCTACCATTATCTTACCATTGAACACATTGGTAGCTTCATCGCTTACGATACTCTTATAATCCTGATGACTCTCGCAATTAGGACAAGCGTGGTTCACCAACGTATAATGGTCGGTGTGTTGTGAGCCTTTGAGGATGCTCAACCCTTTGAGGGTAGATTCTAAATGCTCGCCTTGGTGATAGAAATTGAGGTTGTTGCGAGTGAGTGTACCCCCAAATGAGAAGGTATGCACGCTGGCGTGGCTATTTGCTTCTTGCGAAATATAGGTGTTATCAATAAGAGAAGTGGTAAGACTATCGTTTTGCAATTTGTAATAATCGAGGAAAGCCTCTTTGGCTACAAATGCCTCGGTTACTGCATTGGTAAGGATAGCCGTAGCAGTATCTGATAGGTTTTGGTGTACTTCAATGACTTTGAGCTGTGCATTCTCTCCCACGGCAATAATATTGCGCGGCTGATAGCAAGTGGTTTCTTTTCTGTCGTTGAAATACAACAATTGTATAGGTTTATCTACTACTTTCCCCTTAGGTACTTCTATATAGAGCCCTTCTGAGGTAAAAGCTGTGTTGAGGGCTGTGAATATATCACCTTTTTCGGTATTGGAGTTGAAGTATTTTTTGATAAAGGCTTCTCCTCCCTTGTGCAACGCCTCTAATAGAGGGCTAATAGTAGCGCCTGCAATCTCTTTGCTCGACATTTCGGGGCAGTAATAGCCGTTTACAAACACAAGCTGATAGCAATCTGCGATAGCGTACTTGTGTAATACTTCGGGTGAGAGGTTTGTTTTATTGTGAATAGGTTGCCACAAACTGTAATCAGTAGCTTGGAGGTCAGAGAGTGAAGTGTATTTCCACGCTTCTACTTTTTTATGTGGGAAACCTTTTTCGGCAAAGAAACTAAGGGCTTCTTTGCGAATGTCTTTTAATATATCGTCTTTATGAGGGAATGCCTCGAAGGCAGTAACCCATTTTTCTTTTAAATTCATCTTCTTAATCTTTTAATTCACTTGGTAAGGGTATTGTGTATAACTTCTTGCAATTTGCGGCATAGCTTGCTGTAGGGTCAAGACCGAAAATTGTAAGGATTTCATCTTTGATAGCTTTGTTGAAAGGAGCGCGCAAATCTCTATCACACCAGCATAAGTCCTCGCCACTGAGCATTTGCGCTAAACGATGTTTTCTATACATCTGTGGTGAAATACCATTTCCTCTATTGTTATAATCCAAATTATCGGTGAGGGTTTTGAGTTTTTCGGCTCTTTCGTCAAAGGCGGCTTCACTCATTCCTAATTGTATCAATCCCCATTGCAAAAAATATTTAGGACCGCCGTATAACATAAATCCATCGTCTTCAAAGTTGATAGGGAAGTCGTATTCTTCATCGGGGATAGGAACGTTGCCTATAATTTCGTATTCGCCATAGAACAAATTGTTGTCCATCATCACGTTAGAGGGCATTGTTTTCTGCTGTTGCAATACTTCTATAGCTACATTTTTAGTATCGGAAGCATATACAAAGAACTGTATCATCACAGCTCGACCAAAAAGAAATCTCCAAAAATGGTTTTTAGGAATCATATTTTCTTTTTGAATCTTATAGATATCTAAAACCACTCTGCCAAATCCGTATTGGGTGCGATTGAGTTTAAAACAGAAAATATCGCCTTTTTTGAATTTTACGTGCTTGCGTTTCTGTTGTTTAAATTCGGCTATTTCCTCTAAATGATTTGCTGGTGATTGAGCGATAAAATCAGCTATTTGTTGTGGGATAGAGGTTTGCTTTCTATCGGAAGGCTTTTCCCAAAGAGTGTCGTAAAAAGTGATTTCGGAAGTGTAGCTCGTTATTGCCAACCGGTCATTTTTGATTTCTACCCACACGCCAATAGGGGTGCGTTTTTCAAAATGATTGGCTTGCAAAGGCACTTCTTTACCTTTTGAGGTTTTAGGTAACAATGTTTCGCGGTTGCGTGTTGCTTCCTCGTACTGTTTTTCAATATATTTTTCCTTTGTGGAGATGATTTGCCTTTTGATGATATCGCCGTCAAAATACAATATGCTCTCTGGGCGGTGTTTGTCGCCTGCCAATAAAACCCTATCCCAATGAGGTAATATAGGGTCTAAGCCTACGTATTTGCGTTGTTCGTTGTTGAGTTCAAACATTTAATTAATTTGCCGATTTGTCAATTTGCTAATTAGCACATTGGCTAATTTTCTAATTTACTAATGAGCCAATGGTATATGGCGTTGCGCTCGCTATCTACTTCGGTATATCCTCCTATCAGCTGACCGTTGTGATAGTGGAGTTCGTCGATATCACTTACTAAAAACTCTTCTACCTCATCTTGATAAGGTTCAAAACCTTTGAAAATGATTTCGTCTTCCACTGTGAGGGTACTGACATCAAGAATGTAATGCCGGTTGCAGTACATATCGGTAATCAGTATTTTGTCACCTTTGAAAGGTTGTGCTACAGCTCCCCAATCCTCGGAGAAATGGTGCTTTTTGAGCGTTTTTAGCGATGGATAATTCATTACATAAAGCTCTGCCTCGTAGAAATTGGTGAATACAGCTTCTTTTTCATTGAGCATACAGCAGAAATCCACATCGTTAGGCAATTGTTTGGCTACTTTTAGTTTTTCGTTTTCAAAAGATAGCAGATAGCTCATACAACCATCTTGTCCGCCATAGAAAGTGATAACTACCTTGTTGTTAGGTAATGCTTTCAGCTCTATATTAGCATCGTAGATTTCGTCGTCCATAGGCATAGAAGCCAATGCCTTCCCTTGTAAATCATACACCCATACGGTGATGTGTTCAGCATCGTGGCGCTGGGCAAGCCAAATTTGCTGGCGCTCTATCGCTAATAAAGCTCCAACAATAGGTTTATTTATTTCCCAAAGCAGTTCTTTTTCAAAAGTGTAGAGCGAAAATCCTTCTGACTCATTGCATACGCCTATTTGCTGATGTTCATAGTCAATAGCAAAGATGTCTTTTCTTTTTAAGAACTGAAACGCCTCAGGCAACAAAGGGTTTGTTAAGGTTTCTGTGTATTTTTCAATGAGCATAACCGTAATTAATAATTAATAATTAACCATTATCCTTTCAGCCAATCATAACCTTTAGCTTCCAATTCTAAGGCGAGGTTTTTGTCGCCTGTTTTTACGATTTTACCATCGGAAAGCACGTGTACATAATCGGGAACGATATAGTCTAAGAGGCGTTGATAGTGGGTGATAACGAGCACGGCGTTGTTTTCGTTTTTGAGTTTGTTCACCCCGTTAGCGACAATGCGGAGGGCATCGATATCGAGACCAGAGTCGGTTTCATCGAGGATAGCGACTTTAGGTTCGAGCATTGCCATTTGGAAGATTTCGTTGCGTTTCTTCTCACCGCCAGAGAATCCTTGGTTGAGGGAGCGAGAGAGGAAATCGGGGTTTATTTCTAAAAGGGCTGCTTTTTCGCGTATTTTTTTGAGGAGTTCGGCAGCAGGCATATCGGGGAGTCCTTTTGCTTTGCGACTCTCATTGATAGCTGTTTTGATGAAGTTGGTTACTGATATACCAGGGATTTCCACTGGGTATTGGAAAGACATAAAGATACCTTTATGAGCGCGCTCTTCGGGGGCATCTTCTAACAGACTTTCGCCTTCTAAGAGGATATCACCCTCGGTTACCTCGAAGTTTTCGTTGCCTGCAATCACCGAAGAGAGGGTAGATTTTCCGGCTCCGTTAGGTCCCATAATAGCGTGAACTTCACCTGCTTTTATTTCTAAGTCAATCCCCTTGAGGATTTCTTTGCCGTCCACACCAGCGTGGAGATTTTTTATTATTAACATTTTAATTGAGTTTAGCGTTAAGGGCGCAAAGTTCCGATATTATTTTGAATTATGCAAAATTAGCTACTTATTTCTCATTGTGTATTGCGTCGCAAAGGCGGAATATCAGTATTTGTTTTATAGATAGGAAAGAAGCTTCGTCTTGCCAAGTTTGGGCGTATTGGTGCAGGCGTTCTGCTCCTTCGTCCCAATCTTCATTGTTTAACAAGCACTCGGTTACATATCCGCTTTTTGTACGTGCTACAAAACATTTTAGCGACTGGATACGGTATTCGGTAGTGAAATTTTGAGGCAGAATGTCTATCAAAAGGTTGTAGAAATCTCTTTCATTGGGAGGCGTTTGCCATTTTCCTAACAAATATAGATTGCCTATAGAGGTATGCCAATGATAATTGTCCCGATAGATATCGCAACCTTTATCAAAAAGGCAACCCAAGCTATTGATGATGGTTTGGAATGTAGTAGAAAGGTAATTTTCTATGAATGAATCTATCTTTTCCTCATCGGTATCACCAAAACCTGCTATATTATCCAAAATTCCTTGTGGGAAAAATCCATCCTCTAAATAAGTGCCTATATGCATTGGCAACACACTTTTATGAATATCGGGGGTGATAGGGATAGGATCGAGCTCAATACGCATTTTGTCGCCTATTCGTATCATAAGATTAGGCAAATCTGGAGTAGCATCGTACCCTTGATCTCTTATCTGTTTAGAAAGTTCTAAAAGTATTATTTCTTCCATAATATATATAATTCATTAGCTTAATTTCTCTAAAAATTCTAAGAAACTTCCCGCTACTTTGCGCCATTTCCACTCACCTGCTCCGTGGGGAGCTTTGTAGATAGGCGTATCGTTGCTGTCACTTTTGGAAAGGTCAAGTATATAAGGGTCGGCATCTTTATCGGCGATTACGAGCCAATGGGCTTTCCAATCGGGGAAGAGTTCATCATCGGGGCTACTGAAAGCATAACCGCATTGATGTGCTATTAAAGTATTAGCACCATACAGATTGATGCCCTTGAGGAAAGCATCATCGGCAGGTGAAAAGCGCTCTAAGAAAGTGAGATAAACCGCAGGCAGTTGCCAACGCGCTTTAATCTCTTCGATAACTTGCTTTTTGGGTACTTCCAAAATAGCGCGGTTGTATTGATATGATTTCACGTGCCAAAAATCTCTCTCTTTTGCTAAAACCTGTTCTATTTTAGCCATTGCCTTTTCTAAGTCGGTTTGTGGATGAGTTATTAAAAACGGATACTCGCTGTGTGCTTGTTTTCTTGGGTAACCTTGCGCCTGCCATTCAAGTACTTTTTCCATAGGCAAGGCTTGCCAATAAGCAGGGTCGGAGGGGAGATCGTTATTAAAAGGCTGTCCGCTATGTTCAGCTAAGGCGATGATAGCGCTCCCTTTATTTTCTTTGCTATCCTCCTTTTGCAAGTAGTCTACCAAAAAAGGATAGCACTTGTCGCCCTCTACTTTCAGCAGTCCGCTAAAAGCCCAATAGGGTAAGCCTTTGGTTATCATTTCGTAGAAGAAAGGTGCGAGCGCAGTGTCGTTTTCGGTCACAAGTTCCGAGATACGTGCGATTACAAAGTTGCGAGCGTGGGTAATTTTGCTTTCTTTTACTGCTCGTACTAAGGTTTGTAAGGTTTCTTGACGCATTTTCTCGCCGTACTTCTTCACTATTTTTCTTACCAATTCGTGATACTCACTGCCATCGGTAGTGGTGAGGAGTTTTTGAGAGAGGTCGCTGAAATCTTTTTCTTGTTTAGTCATTGTTTGCTTCTTCAAAAGTTACGGTTACATTGGGGAATTGCTTCAGCACCTCAATACGCTCTTTGAAAGCGCCTAAAATATACTCTTCCCACGGAACGCCATACTGGTCGTTGTAGTACAATTGCATTTTCTTGCTGTACTCTAAGCGATCGGTAACGGCTTTGTTTTGTCGCCAATTGAGGGCTTTGAGGGCATCATACACTTTGTCGTTTTTAGCAGGAATAGGACTTACCCTTACATAGAGCGTTCCGTCTATATATCGCGAAGGGGTGCTTTCTATCTCATTTTCAGTTGTATATACAAAGGTCTTTTCGCCTGTTATGGGGATATGTTGTTGCAGGAGTTGCTCCAATTCTTCATCAGATAATAATCCTTGATAGGTTTGGGTAGAACGTGGCAACACACGTGTAAAATCGGTGAGTTTCCGGCTATAAACTTCTTGTATTACTTGCCGTTGCGCCTCGTTGGTTATATAAGGCAGGTGACTTTGTAGCAGGCGGGTGATATTCTCGTAGAAATCACCTTCACTGCGTACGAGTGACCCCTCGTATATATCGTTCACCGAGTTGAGCATCTCATAGAAAAAGAAGTCTTCGAGGGTGTTTGCTAATAGTTCAGCCTCGTCAGAATCGTGTTGTAGCAAGGCTATAGGAGGAGTAGGTTTAGGAGTGTTTTGGTCGTACAAAAAGCAATAATAATCACCACCCCCTGTTTCTCCGAATGGAATAAAAAGGTAATCGGGGTTGATACTGAACCAACTGTCCTCGCCGTTGAGTTCTTCGATAGTTTCGGCAATATTAGCAAGTGGAATCAACTCAAAATCACCGCTATACAAAAAGAGTGGTGGGTGGTTTTTCAAGCGGGGATATACTTCTTTACTCCAAAGCAAAGCATATTCGCCTATATCGAGCATTTGGTCAGCATAAAGTCGATGATATAGTTCAGGATATTGAAATTGGTATTGTTGTTCTAAGGTTTTTAAGATGTTCATTGTTTCTTAAGCTTTATACTTTTATTCTTCTTATTTTCTAAGGTTTTTAAATTATATATGTTACTTTTTAACCTTTAAAATTCATCAATAATCTTGCCTTATCAACGAAATTATAAAACTCTTCAATTTGATTTTCTGAAAAGCCTTTTCCTTCTAAAGCTCTAGGACAAATAGAAAAAATATTCAAATCTCGTTTTTCATTGTTCTTTAGAATAGATATGTCCTTGTCAAGAATTTGATATATAAAATCTTCTTTTTCATAGTTAGCTAATATATCATTAATATATTCCTCTTGCGAAGAATATTTTTTGTTTTTAGGAAAAATACTTTCTAACTGCCAAAAAGGAATCTTTTCAATTTTATTTTTGAATTTCTTTCGCATTGAGTCCATTTCCTTTTCAATAAGATTTATTAATTCATTATCAAAGTCTAAGGCTTTTAACATAATGGAAAATTAGCAAATTAGAGAATTAGCAAATTGGCAAATTGACTAATTTGCTAATTTGTGTACGTGAATAGCATCCGATTGGTGGAGGGGGGTGACGGTAATATCAGTAATCTGCACTTTATCAGGTAGATTGACGATATAGGCGATAGTGTCGGCTATATCTTCGGCATATAGGGGCGTAATACCCTTATACACATTCTCAGCTTTTTGTTCGTCACCTTTAAAACGCACCTTGCTGAAATTGGTCTCTACCAACCCTGGTTTTACGTTGGTTACCTTTATATTTTTGTCCATTAGCTCTATGCGCATCGCATCGCTGAGGGCTCTTACGGCAAACTTGGTCGCGCAATAAATACTGCCATTAGGGTAGGCTATTTCTCCCGCTACCGACCCTACATTTACAATCGTTCCCACCTTGCCAGTGGCAATCATTAGCGGAATCACACTGTTGGCGATATAGGTAAACCCTTTGATATTGGTGTCTATCATCTGGTCTATATCTTCTATCGCGTAGGTATGGAGGTGTTGCAATCCTATTGCTAAGCCTGCATTGTTGATGAGGATATCTATTTGTTGCCATTTTTCGGGTAAGGATTGGATATTTTTAGCTACTTCTTGATAGTTTCTCACATCGAAAGCTAAGGTAATGACCTCTATAGCGTGTTCTTTTTCGAGATGAGCTTTCAATTCAGCCAACACCTCAGCACGGCGTGCGCAAAGAATGAGGTTTACGCCCATTTGCGCCAATTTTTCGGCTACTGCTTTACCTATCCCGCTACTGGCGCCCGAGATAAAAGCAATTTTTCCTTTGATACGATTTAGTTCCATTTGTTTAGATATTTAAGTGTTAGGTTTTAGAATATTTCACTTTAGAAAATTATTCTTTTCTTAAATAGGCTATTTCTTTCTGCAACTGAGCAATTAAATCATCTTTAGATTTGATGAGTAGTTCAGTTATTTCCTTATTTTCTTGGTAAAAATGTTCTATTTTTTGTTGGTATACAGCATCGTTATGGTAATTGTTCTGTACCATTTGTTGTTTTTCTAAATCGAGCAATTCTCCTACGGGGATTTCTAATATCATAGAAATTTGAAAGAGTCTTTCTACTGATAGTTTAGTTTCTCCTATTTCCAATTTGCGATAAGCAGGCACAGAGAGGTGTAATTCCTCCGCCATATTTTCATAAGAATACCCTTTTTTAGTTCTCTCTTGTACAATTTTATTGATTACTTTTTCTATATCCATCATAATAAGTTAATGATTTGAGAGGCAAAAGTAAAGAATATTATCGAAAAAGTAAAATATATTTTGAAAAAGTTTAAATAGAATATTGTTTTAAACGCTTACTTTTGCACCGTTAAAAATCATTTAAAAACCATAAAACAATGAAGAACTTTCTATTATTTCTAATTTTTGGAATGGGATTAATGTCTTGTTCTGATAATCTAACAACTTCTAAAACTGACAAGCTAATAAAAGAAGCCTTGGCAGAAACAACTCCTTTTTATGGATCTGCCCGTATTTCAGAAAGTAAAGGAGAATTTATTTCTAAAGATGATTTACCTATCTATGAGAAGTTAGTTCAAGAAGGCTATATCACTATGAAAAATACAGAGTTGCCTTATGGTACTATTAGTAAAAGTAGCTATGATATAGCTTTTACTGATAAAGCTAAACCTTATATGATTGGTAATAGAGTGCGTGCTTACACTCTTGTATTTGATAAAACTGACGAAATACAAATAGTAATGCAGAACAAAGCACGTGTAAAAGCTATTTTTAAAAAAGAAGATAGAACGCCTTTTTACGATTTGTCTTTTTTAGGTAAAGATGACACGTATATGAGAACCTTTACCTTTGATAAAACAGAGAACAAGGGTTGGGTAACACACAGCGTACTTCCTATGCTTAGACTTTCAATGGGAATTTTTCAAAAAGAACAATAATAAAATTCTATCCCCTGACACCTACCTCCATATTTTTTTCATTACCTCCTCCACAGTAGGCTCGTGATACTTACCTTTTTTATCCTTGGTGGTATTGAATGCAGAAGGGTCAAAATGCGGACAGTTGAGTTCTAAAAACTGAAAGAAGTAGCCATCGCTGTAAAACATATAAGGCATAAACTCCTCCTGAAAGTCGTTTTCGCACTCAAATTCATTGTCTATGATGATACGTACAAAAGCAGCGATATCTTCACGAGTGAGGTTGTTGTGCTTTATAGGGTCGGGCATTGCCAAATCAAAGGCAAAAGCCTCAATACCATTGCCTTCCCACCATTCCCATAGCCAAGTATCGGAAAGGTCTTTACCCGTGAGTTTACTCAGGTATTGCTCCATTGCCTTGTATTCTTTGTCAAATACTTCTTCGGGAGTGTCTTCACTTTGGGCATCCCAAAAGGCTTCATAGTCTTCTAAGCGTTTTAGTACAAGAGGGTAGAGTTTTTCAGCAGTAGCAAAATCGGGACGTAGTTCTTTTCTAAGTGTTTGCATTTGTTTATTAATTTCATTTTGTATAGATATGTAAGGGGTAGGCTATTTCCATATTTTTTTCATTACCTCCTCCACAGTAGGCTCGTGATAATTGCCTTTTTTATCTTTGGTGGTATTGAATACAGAAGGGTCAAAATGCGGACAGTTGAGCTCTAAAAACTTATAAAAGTATTGATTTTCGTAGAACATATAAGGCATAAACTCCTCCTGAAAATCGTTTTCGCACTTAAATTCATTGTCTATGATGATACGTACAAAAGCAGCGATATCTTCACGAGTAAGGTTGTTATGCTTTACAGGGTCGGGCATAGCCAAATCAAAGGCAAAAACCTCAATACCATTGCCTTCCCACCATTCCCATAGCCAAGTATCGGAAAGGTCTTTACCCGTGAGTTTACTGAGGTATTGCTCCATCGCCTTGTATTCTTTGTCAAGTTCTTCTTCTGAAAATGCATAACAAGAATCATAAAACTTTTCATAACTTTTCAGGCGTTTTAGTACAAGGGGGTACAGCTTTTCTGCTGTCGCAAAATCGGGGCGTAGTTCTTTTCTAAGATTTTTCATATTCGTTAATTTTAATCATCATACGAAGTGTAGTCCCATTGCAGACCATAACTTCCTAAATCATTTAATAGTTTATCAAAAAGAGCTTTTTGGGTAGTCCCTATAAAGATAGCTGTGGGTTTTCCAGTATCTCGGTATATAGAGAGTGTTATCACAAGCTTAAAATCTTCATCGGTAAAGGTGCGTTGTCCTTCCCAACTGAGAGAGGTAAGTTCGGTATATTGTTTTTCTATATGGGCAACTGCTCCTGTGGGCACTTCAAAGTCTTCCATTTTCCAACCGCCCATTGCATTAGCATTGTAACGCAAGCCTCCCATCACACCGTTGTAAATAGCTATGTACAGCCAAAAGTCGGAGAGCGTTTGAGTCTCTAATACCCAATCTGGGTCGGTTTCTGAGCCGTAATCTCCCCAAACGGGTGGGTTAGAGATTGTCAAATCCTCTTTGCGAATTGCCCACATTACCACCCCTTGGTTTTCTTCACAAAAGCAAAGGTAATCCCCTGCAAAGTACAACTGCTGGGGTGTTGCTAAACTGTTAAACGACTGGTTTACGCTTTTTGTTGCCCCTAACTGTAAGTAATACGCTCGGAACACTTGAGGCAAGGTGATTTGCAAGCGCTTTTCAGCTTTTAACAACTGTGCTTCCGAGAAGCCTTTGCAGTTCTTTGGTGTGAGATTGTATAGTTTTTTGATGTTTTCCATATCACTCATAACACTTGTTTTTTAATTAATTAACTGAAATATTTGGTAAAATCTAAAAAGTGTTGTATTTTTGTCCCCGAAGATGAGTTAAAGTCATAGACTCGCTGGGCTAATAACCCAGATGCGTTATCGGACGTGTTGAGTAAGGATTTTAACTCATCTTCTATTATTTTATCTTCTGGCTTAATACTATTATACATTGTTTTTAGTCGTAACTTATTATTTTTGCTTCCAAATATTTCAACTATTACAGTTGTATTGTCTTCTTTCTTTTTTAAGAATAAATATGTTTCTGCTTGGTGTTTTTTCACGTATCCTAAAGAAATGAGTTTATCTGGTTTATCCAATATATCTACTATAGCCTCTATTTCTACATCTGTAAGAGGATTTCCTTGATGAGTAGCTTTCTCATTTTCTAGGTAATGTCTATCAAAAATGTGTTTTAATTCAGAGGGATTGATAGCAACATAAGCAATTTCATATCTAAATTGAATAGCTGAAATATTTTTCAATACCTCCATTGCATCAGGAGTTAATGTTGCAATTAAATAATCTTTAGCAACTATTTCGCTTCTTTTTACTTTATTGAACAAACTCATTATAAAGTTCTTAGCCTTATCCTTTAAAGTTTTCATAATCACAATTGTTTAATATTTCAATAAATAAAAGCCCCATATCATATTGCTAAATTCTCCTGCTACAAAGCTGTGTGTCTCGCCGTTTATCACTACTTTATAAAGGCAAAAAGACCTTTCGGCGTGATAGAGAGGGTCTGTTACTTTTACATATTCTCCCGTTTCTTGCTACTGGTAGTCAAATATATTTACGCCAAAGAGTTTTACCTCGCCTTCTACTCCCGAGGTTTCAAACTGCCACGTTTTTTGCTTGAATAATTTCATACGTTAACAATTAGGTCTAAAAACTTCGGCAGTACTTCATCTGTAAGCCAAACTCCATTGGCAGAGAGATAAAAAACATACCCTGCCTCATACATTGCCATTGTATTTACTTTAAAGATGACGGGCTTGCCGTGTCGCGCACCTACTTTGGTTGCGGTTGCTATATCCATACTAAGGTGTACGTGTTGGCGGGTTTGCTTTTGGAGTCCGCTTTTGAGAATGCTCTCTACGAACCTGCTGGCAGTGCCGTGGTACAAACATTCGGGGGGTGTTTGAGGCTGTAATTCTAACGCTACGGCAAGTGAATGCCCTTGATTGGCGCGTATTTTTGTGTTATCCTCGCTAAAAGCATACCGTTGTTTGCTATCGGTAGCGACGATTTCTTCCAACATTTTAAGGCTGAATACTGGGAATTTACGCTTCATATTCTTAATAAGCACATTTACCTCAGCCCAACCGTGTGTGTCGAGGGTAATACCAATCGCCTCAGGGTGGTGTCGCAGTACCAAACTAAGAAATTTGCTCTCTTTTTTATGTTTTTCAATCATTTTTATAGGGGGTAGGGAGTAATTTTTGATAGGTTACTTTTTACAAAAACACTATTTTATTTTCAAATAAACAAGATATAAAACCTATTTCCGAAACAAGTTCCTCGCTGCTTTCTCACTGCATTTTTGGTGTTTAGCATAAGCCTTAGCTGCACGCAGGCGTATCTGTTCATCGCTTTCACCATTCACATAGCCCGTAAGTGCATCGTGAAGAGTGTAGGCTTCGGCAGCCATCAATCCTGAAGTCCAAACCAGTGGATTTACCTTTGCGTGTTGCAGGTGAGGCTCGAAAAAACGCTTACTATAGCACGCCAAGATAATCACATCGCGTGTCTTGCCATCGGTATTTTTATAAGTGGTGTTGAGTTGAAAATCCATCAGTCCGTCGTGTCCTACATACGCAACCAAATCGGCATTGCCAGCAGCGGCATTTTTCAAGAAGTTTTCTGTACAAGTTTTGATATATTTGCCGTCGTAAGCATCGGCGATGAGCGTATAGTTTTTAGTAGCGTGTTTAAAGGTTACTCGCTCCAAAATAATATCACTATAAGGCTTTTCCGATTTTATGAACTTCCATTCCTTACTGCGTTTAAAATAAGTGCGCACGCCATAACCACAACCCCAATAGAGGTTGCTATCAGCATCTTGCCCATTGCCAATCCCTTTGGGTACCGGCACAATGCCCTGATACTTATTATCGCAGAGGGCTACCAAAACGTGTATGGTTTTCGTCTGTTGCGCCCATATAGGGGCTGTAACCAAGCAAAAGAATAATAGGAGGTGTTTCATTGTGTTTTCAGTCAAATATTGTTTGTCTATTCCTAAGAAAGAATCTTTTATAGTTTTAATTATTTCAATCGAAATGTCTCGTTATATTCTTCTTAAAAGTCAAAGGTTTAGTAAAAAATCAAAGGTTGAAAAATGGTTTTGCTTTCCTCTACACCACCTTCAACCTTTGATTATTATTTAGAGCCTATTGTTTAAACACGTTGTTTTCTCTGTTGATATCCACACTTCTGTTGTTAGGGTCTAACACTATGCTTTGGATATCACTCAGTGGCATATCAAGCTCAAAAGTGTAAGTGAGGTTACCCCACCCCCAAGCAGGGAGCACAAGGTGAGAGTAAGCAGGATAAGTATTAGGTTTTTCGCCGTAAGTCATTCGCAAAGGCACATATACATATTGAGTTTTTCCAGCTTTATCAGTTACAAAAAGGTCGATAGAGAGGGGCAATCTGCCTAAACGCTTGAGGGTAACAGTAGTTTTATTGCCTTTGGCAGTCACCTTGTCGATAGCGTAATCGGCTACGTGGTCGGTTTGCATAAACTCGTTGAGAAACCACTGCAATTGCAAACCCGATACTTTTTCGGCAATGCGAATAAAATCGTTAGGGGTAGGATTTTTGAAAGCAAATTCGCGGTAGTAACGTTTGAGAGTTTTTAGTAGTGCCTCATTGCCCATTAAGTAATCTAATTGGGTGAGAAACAACTGACCTTTGTAATAAGCGGCAATGCTATAGGCGTAGTTGGTTGCATAACGATCGGAATGAGTGATAGTAGGCTCTTGCAAACCCGATTGTACCAAATTGAGGTAGCCCTCATAAGCATCTTCAAAAGGATATGCGTTTTGAGGGACAAGTCCTAAAACTTGCTGTTCCGCAAGGGTTTGTATATACGAAGTAAAGCCCTCGTCCATCCACGGATAAGCCGCTTCATCGGTAGCTAAAAGATGCTGAAACCAAGAGTGAGCCAATTCGTGAGTGGCAGTACCTACTAATTTTTCATATTTTTCACCGCCTACCATAAGGGTGCACATAGCGTATTCCATACCGCCGTCACCACCTTGGATAAAAGAGTATTGAGGCCAAGGGTAAGCACCGATGAGCTTGTTGAAATAATCAAATACTTTTAGCATATCAGGCTGAATGCGTTTCCAAGTTTCAGGATATTTCTTGTAGAAGAAGTGTATAGTTTTACCATCGGCAAGTTTGTGTTTGTCGTGTACATACTGAGGGTCGGCAGCCCAAGTGAAATCGTGTACGCGTTCGGCGACAAAGTGCCAAGTTCTGGTTTTTGCTTTTTTAGGTAGCGCAGGAACTTTCACCCCTTCATCTTCATAGCCAAAGCCTATTTCATTAGCGTTTTGGAGTATACCCGAACCTGCTACCATATAGGTTTTGTCGAGGGTGATTTTCACATCAAAATTACCCCAAACGCCATAGAACTCACGTCCTAAGTACTCTGTGGTGTGCCAACCTTGGTGATCGTAAGCCACCATTTTAGGGTACCATTGTGCCATTGAAAGAGCTACGCCATCGGGGTTGTTGCGTCCTGCACGGCGTATCATCACGGGCAACTGACCTTCAAAAGTCATATCGAGCACTGTTTTGCTATGAGGGAGGATAGGGGAGGGGAGGGTAACTTTCAAGATAGTACTCTCGTGAGTGAAAGTCGCTTTTTGCCCATCTTGAGTCATAGCTGTAATGCGCAAAGAGCCTATTTCGGAAGGTGATAGTTTGGCAATTCTACTCTCGTAGATAGGTTTTTGTTTAGTACCTACGTTGTTAGCCATACGTCTATCGGGGTCGGGGAGGGCTTGCAAGTTGCTGTCCATCTCGCTATTAGGCTGAAAAGCATTGTAGTAGAGGTGGTAGAATACCACGCGAAGAGTGTCGGGGGAGTTGTTTGTATACGTAAGTTTCTGGGTGCCTTTATACTGAAAGGTTTTCACATCCATTGTCACGTCCATTTGGTAATCAGCTTGTTGTTGCCAAGGATTGTCTTGTGCGCCTGCTTTCAGCGCAAAAGCGAAGCCACAAAGGGCTAATAGCATTTTTTTCATCAGATGAATTGTTTTAGTTTTTTTAGAAAGCGCAAAGATAAAGGTTAATTTGCTCATTTCCAAATTTGCTCATTAGCAAATTCTTTACTACCTTTGTCGCCTCAATTATTGTTAATTATTCATTATCAATTGTTAATTGAAATATTATGGATTTTTTATTTTCTGTTGATGCCCTTGTGGCGCTCCTTACCCTTACTTTCCTCGAAATAGTTTTGGGGATTGATAATGTGATATTTATCTCTATCGTTACAGGTAAATTACCCGAAAACCAACGCAAACGTGCTACTCGCTTGGGACTCTTCTTGGCAATGTTTATGCGTATAGGTTTGCTATTAGGGATTTCCTTCCTCATTCGTCTTAAAGACCCGCTTATCAGTTTTGATTGGGGTTGGTTCTCAGCACATTTCAACGGACAAGCACTGATACTTCTCGCGGGAGGTATTTTCTTACTATACAAATCAACTAAAGAAATTCACGCCAAAGTAAATCATATAGAGCACGTTACCGAATCGGAACAGCTTCAAGCGCGACAACACGCTTCATTTAGCGGAGTTATCGTGCAAATCTTACTGATAGACATCATTTTTTCAATAGATAGTATCCTCACAGCTGTGGGAATGACCAATGGATTGGAAGGTGCGATTTACCTAATGATTATCGCTGTAATTCTTTCGGTGGGAATAATGATGCTCTTTGCCAACCCAGTAGGTAATTTTGTGAACCGCAATCCGTCAATTCAAATATTAGCCCTTTCCTTCCTGATACTCATTGGCTTTATGCTCATTACCGAGAGTATGCACCTTTCGGAAGCGGTACTCGCTGGACAAACAGTAGGGGCAGTGCCTAAGGGTTATTTGTACTTTGCGATAGCTTTCTCATTGGGCGTTGAGTTTTTGAATATGAAAATGCGGAAGAAGACTAATAACTAAAAAAATAAAAAGATATGAATGCAATTTTAACCACTCCTCCACAAGGTATTTCTTTGGAAAATGCTATGAATATCCTTAAAAGTCTTAACTTTAATATTGTTGATGTTAAAAAATTAAAGAAGGAAGAGAAAGAGATTCCTAATCAAGAAACCAAAGAAGCTATGGCTGAAGCAGAAAGGTTGATAAAGGACAAAGATACACCTTTCTTTGATGATGTTGATGCGTTTTTGTCGTTCTTAAAAAACTAAGATTATGGAGTCTACAGAAACTAAAAAAGAAGATGAGTATAAGTATCAGTATCAGTTATTCTCTTCTACAAGTTTTAAGAAGGATTATAAGAAGTTTTTGAATGATAAGGTAAAAATAGCTAAGATAGATGATACTATTAAACAATTAAGAATTGGAGGTGTAGAACAGTTACCTCTAAAAATGAAAGCTCATTTTTTAACAGGAAATACAAAGGTCATTTAGAATGTCATATAGAGCCAGATTTACTCATTATTTGGCTACAATATGATGAAGAACAAAAGAGAATTGTTCTTACCCGTTTAGGCTCACATTCAGAACTTTTTAAAAAGTAAGAAATGAAAGTATACACCAAATGCAAACATTGCGCTGAAGAACTATCTTGCACTACAGAAGCTACTGACCGTGTGGAGTTTGCGATGCAAGAGGGGGAAGAAAAATCACTCGTCTGCCCTAACTGCAATCGCCGTTTTACTTATGAACCCAACGATTTTCGCGCCAAACCCTCAAAAATAGGGCAAATAGTAGCCTTAGCCATTCTCATTTTGGGAGTGCCTGCACTTATCTATGCTTTTGCAGGAAAGAACTACATAGTATTAGGAGGCTATTTGCTGATTCCGTGGGCTGTCTATGCGATTATCACCCAACAAGACCGCAGTAGAGTAAGCAGTTTTAACCAAGTGCTTTTTAGAAGAAAATCACAACGAGAATAACGAGCAATCTCTTTAATTAAATAAGATTAAAACAATGAATACAAATGTAATAGAATCAGAGAATTATGTAGAGGGAGTTAAAAAAGAAGACCTCTATGATGGGCTTACCCAAAAAGAGCTTGAGCAAATAGAACTTTCTAAAAAAGAAACTCATGCAGGGCTATGGTTTAGTCATTTAGAAGTACAACAAGATGCAAAAGCGCGTTATGGAAATAAGATGGTCATTGAGGGCTAGGATAAGTTATCTTGATACACTTGATTTTTGGTATAAGCATAACAAATCATACAATTATTCTCAAAAGATTATTGATGCTGTAGATGTACTTGAGAAAGAGTTGAAAGAAGCTCCCTATTTTTTGGCTAAATATATTGAACATTTAGAATTGTATAAGAAGAATTTTCTAAATTCTAAATTTTCAGTATAGTATGAGGTTCTAGAAGAAGAAAGGGTAATATCAATTATGCACTTTAGAAGTAATAAGCAAGAACCTTTATAAGGTATTTGAAATTAGAGCTAAATTTTCTTTAACTAAATAAGATTAAAACAATGAATACAACAACACTTAAAATAACTTTTGACAACGCCGATTTATTGTTGTTTCAACCTTTGTTTGATAGATTTAAAATAAAGACAACAGTTGTAGAAAACGATGATTTCTACAACGATTTGTCGGCAGAAGATATAGAAAATATAGAAAAATCTAAAGAACAAAAAAGATTAGGTCTTTACAAACATACTTCAGAAGTTCACAAATTAATACAAGAAAAACATGGAATTATTTTGGACAAATAATGCTATTGATAATCTTGATGAGACACTTACCTATTGGATAAGAAGAAATAAATCAAATGCTTATTCTGAAAAAATAGCAGTAGCAGTAGCAAAAGCTGAAAAAGAAATAAAAGAAAATCCTTATCGCTCTGATGAATATAGTGAAAGACTAAAAACACATAGAAAAGCGCTCCTTGATAGGAAATTTTCTATATTTTATGAAATAGATGAGGAAAGGAATATAATACTAATTACCTATTTTAGAAGTGCCAAACAAAAACCTTTGTTTTAACAGCTTTAAAAGTCCAAAATATTATTATGTACTCTGTTATTATCTTTTTAGGATTTTATAATTTGCTTTTTGCTGTTTTCCATTTGTTGTTTTGGAGACTTTTTAAATGGAAGGAAGAGGTGCAAAAACTCAGTTTTGCCAATCGCGGAATTATCCAAATCCTCAATATACAAATAATCTATTATTTTGTAGCAGTAGCAATAGTTTGTTTCTGTTTTACTAACGAACTTCTCACTACTAATTTAGGAAAATTTTTCTTACTTGGTAACTCGTTGTTCTGGGCAATACGTTTGGTACAACAATATATATTTTTGAGAAAAAATAGTTTTGTAATTCACATTCTGGCAGTGCTATTTTTGTTAGGAGCAGTATTATTTTTCTTGCCCTTGCTTTACTACTAACCCCCTGAAACCTAATCCCTAATCCCTGACCCCTAACACTCCCTAAACAATGAACAATATTTTAGGATATGACACTATAAAGAACTATTTAAAAGCTAGTGTGGAAGCAGGTCGCATTCCACACGCTCAGTTATTTGTCGCTGGCGAAGGACAAGGAGGACTGCTAATGGCAATCGCCTACGCGACTCTCATTCTTTCGCACGATAACCCTAAAGCAAAAAACCAATGTGCTCAACTCGCTCACCCCGACCTCCATTTTGCTTTCCCCACAGCGACTAACGACAAGGTGAAAAAAGACCCTATTAGCTCGCTCTTTATGGACGAATGGCGCACTTTTGTAAAGGAACAGCCCTATGGCTCTCTTTTCGATTGGTTCGTATTCCTTGGAATTGAGAAAAAACAAGCCAACATAGGGGTAAATGAGGCTAAAGAGATTACTAATAAGTTAGCACTGAAATCATTTGAAGGGGGCTATAAGGTGATGATTATCTGGATGGCAGAGAAGATGAATCCCGAAGCCTCTAACAAGCTCCTCAAACTCCTTGAAGAACCCGCCGATAAAACGGTCTTTCTCTTGGTGGTAGAAGATGAAAATGCCTTGTTAGACACTATCAAATCGCGTTGCCAAATTCTGCGCTTTCCGCCACTCAGTGAGAAAGCTATCAAGGAAGCGCTCATCGCACGTGGTTTGGCTGAAGCCGAAGCAACCAAAATAGCCCTACGCACTCAAGGAAACTTCAACAAAGCCCTCCAACTGATGGACAACAAAGAAAGCGAAGAAGCAACTTTTGAACGTTGGTTTATTGCGTGGGTGCGTACTGCCTACCGTGCGCGTGGCAACAAAGCCTCTATACGAGGACTCTTGCAATGGAGCGACGAGATTAATACGGTGAATAGAGAGATGCAAAAACAATTTTTACTCTATTGTGCAGAGGTGTTTCGTCAGGCATTTTTGCTGAACTACACAGCCTCCAATTTGGTGTATATGCAATTCAACGATCCTACTTTTCAACTTGCTAAATTTGCGCCTTTTATTCACGGCAACAATATCGAGGCAATACATAACCTCCTCGAAGAAGCCCAGTTACACGTGGAGCGCAATGGTAATGGCAAAGTTATTTTTACCGATTTGGCTATCAAACTCACCCGACTATTACACACTAAGCAATAAGACAATTTTTCTAATTTTCTAATCTGCTAATTTGCTAATTTGAAATTATGTTAACCGCAATTTCCCCCATTGATGGTCGTTATGCCGATAAAACGACCTCCCTTGTGCCTTTCTTTTCCGAAATGGCACTCATTCGTTATCGCGTACAAGTGGAAGTAGAGTACTTCATCGCGCTCTGTGAACTCCCCTTGCCTCAACTCGCTGCCTTTCCTAAGGAAAAATACACCGATTTGAGAAAACTCTACCAAAATTTTACCGAAGAGGAAGCTCTAAAAGTAAAAGAAATAGAGCAAACTACCAATCACGATGTGAAAGCGGTAGAATACTTTATAAAAGAAGCTTTCGATTATCTGCAACTGCAACCCTATAAGGAGTTTATCCACTTCGGGCTCACCTCTCAGGACATCAACAATACCGCTATTCCGCTTAGCATCAAGGAAGCCGTACAACAAGTGTATTTGCCTGCTTTAGAGCAATTACTCGGCAAACTGAGAAGTTTAGTAGTCCAATGGAAAGATGTGCCATTGTTAGCGCGCACTCACGGTCAGCCAGCATCTCCTACGCGTTTGGGTAAAGAGTTTGAGGTGTTTGTCGTGCGTATGGAACAACAGTTACAAACCCTTATTGCAGTGCCTTATGCTGCCAAATTTGGCGGAGCTACTGGCAACTACAACGCTCATAAAGTAGCCTATCCTAATATCGATTGGAAGGCTTTCGGCACCCGCTTTGTTGAGGAAATATTGGTGTTACACCACTCATTCCCTACTACCCAAATTGAACATTACGACCATTTAGCTGCTCTTTTCGACGCTCTCAAACGCATCAATACGATTCTCATCGATTTGAATCGCGATATTTGGACGTATATCTCTATGGATTACTTCAAACAACAGATAAAAGCAGGCGAGGTAGGCTCTTCGGCTATGCCTCATAAGGTAAATCCTATTGATTTTGAAAACTCTGAAGGTAATTTAGGTATTGCCAACGCTCTTTTAGAGCATTTATCGGCGAAATTGCCTATTTCCCGTCTACAGCGCGACCTCACCGATAGTACAGTATTGCGCAATGTAGGGGTGCCTTTTGGTCATATACTCATCGCCCTGCAATCTACCCTCAAAGGGCTCAATAAACTCCTTTTAAACGAAGATAAAATCCGTCAAGATTTACAAGACCATTGGGCAGTAGTAGCCGAAGCTATTCAAACGATTTTACGTCGTGAAGGTTATCCTAATCCGTATGAAGCCCTCAAAGCCCTCACGCGCACCAATACTGCTATCACAGCCGAGACTATCAGTAACTTCATTGATACCTTGGAAGTAAGTGAAGATGTAAAGGCAGAACTAAAAGTCATCACCCCCGAGAACTATACAGGAGTTTAGTTTAGGTAAGAGATAAGAAGTAAGAAAAATGGGGCTGTCCGAAAAGTCTAAAAATAGCTTTTGCATCATAAACTTTGTCAAAGTCCCAAAACTTTGACAGATTCTATAAATCTGATAATCAATCACTTTTGTAGTATGTTATGTGTGGACGTTTTGCAAACGCCCACACAAATAAAATTCTTCAAACAGATTTATTTTTTATTGGAATAGTTGTATCAAATTTTCTATGACCCCGAAGTTTGTTTGCTTAGCAAGGGTGCGCAAGCGCTCTTTTAAGGTCAGACGCTTGCTTAACTCTCCTTTTTTACAGCGCTTCAAATCGATGAGAAGTTGCTGAATTTCTTCATATACCCTCGTTTTCCAATGCGGCTGACGTTTAGAAACAAGCTCAGGAATAGAAGGGTCAAACAAACGCAACATATCCACCGTTTGGGCAGCAAATTGAGTGTCGCGCTCATATACAAAACGCTGCGACATATTTTCTACAGGATCTTTCGTTAGAAAAAGTTCTTCGCTAAAAGTACTATAAATCTCTATTGCAAAATCCACTTTTCCCATCCATATAAGAGCATTACACAGTTTAGAAATGAGGATATCAGGAGTGTTAAATTCCTCATCAAACACGTGTAAGGGTTTGGCGCGTAGATTGCGATGTAAAGCAGCTTCAGCCACGCGAATCGCTTCTTGTTCATTGTTGTTCAAGTAAGCCAATACTACTTTGGCTATGGTATAGCGTGTTTCAGGGTAATGAAAGAAACTATCAGGATAATCTCGCCATACCGATTCAATGTATTTATCAGCTTCTGTAGTATATTTTTCTACAAAACCTGCCCCCCCCCCCATTTTGTACTACAGAATACGCCGTAAGCCAGAAAAGAATTTTGGCATACTCTCAAGTGTTCCAAAGGTTGAGTGGCGAGATAGGTTTCAATGAGGTGAACATAACTCGCTTGTGCCATATAATCGTAGTACGGGAACCAAGGGTAAAGCGACTGAGTGATTTTTGGGGTGTTCTTATAGCGTTCCAAGAACGAATAGGCATAAGGCAAATCGTTTAAAATGATAGGAGCGTAAGCCTCGTGAGTGTCACGCAGTTTAACGTCGAAAAAACTCGCGCCCGAGAAAGCAATAGTGTCGTAGAAAGAGTTGATAACCTCGCGCAGTTGTGTAGGGGTAGCAGGGGTTGTGTTGTTACAAAAGCTCTGCCAGTCAGCAAAACCAATGTAGTTACACAGCAAATTTAAGCTTGCAGTGCTAAGTTGTTTCTCCTTGTCAATTTTTCCAAAGAAGCGGCGCAAGGTTTGGGTAGATAGACGCGTTTTTTCCGATAATTCTTCAAAGTCAGCTATAGAAGTAACTGTTTTTCCAAAGGAGCGGTTTACTTCGTTTTGTAAGCGGTTAATGTGTTGTTTATAAGCGTTATCAGTAGCTAAATCATTTGTCATTTTCCACGTCAAGTATTTATAATAAGGGTGCAAATATACACAAAAAACACCAAACTGTACAAAATTGTACAGAAATTCTATACACAATTGTACAAAATTGGACTTTCGTATTTTTTGAAGCGATTATACTTTTGCCCCTGAAAAAAGATAACAACAGAAACCGAAAAATAATAAATAATGTCAGTAGAATATTACAGAAAACAAATCATCGACCTCAGAGCGCGATTAGCCAAAGAGAAAGAAAACAAGAAGAAGGACAATGCTTATTATGGCGATATGGCAAAAAAAGCTTCTTCTCCTAGTAGTAAAGCTTCTTATAAAAAGACTAAAGTAGATAAAGCCGCTTCTCACGACCGTGCTATCGAAAGTCTCAAAAAACAAATAGAGCGTTCTAAAGAAAGTCTTGCTCGCGAAAAGGCAAGAAAAAAATAAACAAGTAAACAATTTAAAATTTTTATAATATGATTAAGCAATACAAAGAATTGGTAGCTACTGATTTGTATATCGTGGCTATCTACGACAACAAGTCTATCGACGTGTACGACCGCTACGAAAATGCTAAAGGTGCTTTGCGCCAAATCGCTGATGAAAACAACTTCAAGTATGACGAATCTTGGAATACTCGTCAGTTTGGCAAAAAATTAATTGATGCTCTTGGTGGTGGAGCTCCTGCTATTGCTGATGAAACTTACTGTGTGTATACCGATGCCAAAGGTACCGTTATCTGTGGAAGCAAGTTTGAAGGTAGTACTAAAGAAGGTTTGCGTACCGTAGCTACTAAGTACAAAATTAAGTACGACGAGGCTTGGAATACTCAACAGTTCGGTAAAAAAGTAATTGAAGCTTTACGATAAGAACTGATTTCTAAGAGAGTGTCTATTTTTTAGGCACTCTCTAAAAAAAACACTAAAACATACTAACACTAAATAAAGAAATAAAAATGGCAAAAAAAGCTCTTGTAACAGGAAGAACACAGAACAGAACAGCCCTTGGTATTATTGCTGCTTATTTAGAAATGTACCCTAGTACAACTCTAAGTGAGTTAAAACAAATATTCGCAAAAAGTAGTGTATGTCCCGATGCAGGTATTGGTGAACTATTCTACACTACTAAAGACCTTGAGGCTGAGAAAAAAGCAGGAAATGAATGGTTTGAAAAAGACCAAGCTTGCTTTACTCAAGATGGTGAATGGTTAAAAGTAAAAGACAATAAAATCGCTTTCTGCAAAATGTGGACAGCTCCCAGCCTTGCTAAACTACAACAAAAAGCCGAACAATATGGTATCACAGCCCAAGTAGGCGACCTTCCTAAAACCGACCCTAACTACAAAGTAGGGTATGCAATCACTTATGAAGGTGGTAAAAAAGGAATTCCTTTTTGGGTGTGGATTGTATTGTTAGTATTCTTGGCAGGAATCGCCTATTTTTTATTAACCAATAAATAAGAGAAACCTGCTGCTACTCAAACCATTTCTCTTACTGAAGAAGTACAAAAAGTAGAGTCGCCTCAGCTATGAAGGTTTTGGAAGTAGCAAACAAAAAACACTAATACCCCCAACTCCGATGAAAATAGACGTGTGGAGTTTATCGTACTTAAATAAAACATTTTTTTAACACTTAAAAATTCTAATATTATGGGAATTAAAACAAAAACTATTGCCCCTTTTATCGCTGCTGCTGCAACTGCACAAGGAGCCTACGATGAAATTGCACAAGAATGTGTAGCCGATTTGGCTGAAGAACTCGAACTCAACGACCTACAAAAAGAAGTAGAGGCAGCTTTCAAAAAAATAGAAAAACTCAGCGATGACGATTTCGATGCTTATCTCGAGGAAGCTGCTAAAGCTGTGAAAGCTGGTGAAAAAGAAGCTACATTGCTTATTAGCCTGCAAGTATTAGCATCCGATGGTGTGATTACTGCCGACGAGATGGAAAACTATTTTGCTTTTGCTGAACTACTTGGCATAGACGATGAAAAAGCAAGCGAATTGTTTGACGATTTTGTAGAAGAAGCTGATGATTTAGAAATCGAAGCCTAATGTATAACCTTAAATTTTAAAACTATGGCACTAAAAAAAACAGCAACTGGAAAAGTAGATAAAAGAACTACTGAATACAAAGAAATGGTAGAAAGAGCAAAAAAAGCTCGTGAAGCTGCTAAAAAAGAAAAAGAAAAGGCAGCTAAAAAATCCGACAAGAAAACTACAACTTCAAGCGGGGTAAAAAGAAAAGCTGACGGTAAAGTAGACCTTCGTACCAAAGAAGGAAAAGCTATAGCCGAAAGAATGGAAAAAGCCCGTAAAGCCAAAGAAAAAAATAAAAAGAAAGGCGGCGTATTGTCACGACTCATTAAAAAATTAGTATAATAGCAATACACACTTTTTTCAACTTTGCCTGAGTTCCTAACTTAGGCAAAGTTAATATTAAATAATCAACTTATGGGACTATTTAGCAGTATTTTAAAAGGAACAGGATTCTCTTTTTCGTGGAAACGTGCTGTAGGACTTACAGCACTCCGCAGTAAAACCTCTCGCAGAATAGGAGTGCCTACTTCTCGCCAAGGGGTAGAACGCAAAATAGGTGCAACTTTATTGGGAGCCCTATTTGGCACAAGCAAAAAGAAAGGAAGAAAGAAAAAATAAATATTTGTACAATGAAAAAATATAAAGAAATAGCAGTTAAAGGGAAATATATAGTGGTTTTGTATGACAATAATGCTGTAGAAGTATATGTAAAACAAAAAGTGACTATTGCAATTCTGCATAAAATAGCTGGCGAAAACGGGCTTAAATTTCATCAAGATACAGCCGTTGAAAATGGCATAGAATGGTTTGCTAAAAAGATACTTGACACATTGGGAGACCCCAATGCTATCGTGGGAGGAGAAGATTGTTTGTATATAAACAAAAATAATACTCTTATTTGTGGAAATCGCTACGCGGGAACAGTCAAGGAAGCTTTAAGAAAAATCGCTGAGGAATTTGAAATAGACTATCAAGATACTTGGAATACTCAGCAATTTGGTCGTAAAATTATAAATGAGTTAAAATAATAGATACTATTAGTTTATGAAAAAAATAGTACTAATCTCTTGTGTTTCAAAAAAAGCTCCTCAGCCTATGCAAGCAGAGGAGCTATACCAAAGCCCTTTATTTGTAAAAAGTTTAGCTTATGCTAAAAAGCTAAGACCCGATGCTATTTACATATTATCGGCACTACATCATCTGCTCCCTCTTGATAAAGTAACCGCCCCATATAACCTTACTCTCAACACTATGAGTAAAAAGGAAAGAACAGAATGGGGTAAGAAAGTAGTGGAGCAACTTAAACAAGTGACAAATTTAGAAAAAGATACTTTTGTGATTTTGGCAGGAGAAAACTACCTCACACCTATCCAATCTCACCTAAAACATCTCGAACTCCCCTTAAAAGGAATGAAAATAGGTGAACGACTACAATTTTTAACGAATAAAACAGCTTAAAATGAACTCATTCGCAGTACAATTACATCAGTTATTTAACGCGCAAAAGCGTTTTACTTTTCCTTTTGAAGTAAATAAGAATGAAATTCCTACTAATGGTATTTATATCATCTTTGAGAAAGGTGAAAAATTTAATGATTGTGATAGAATCATCAGAGTAGGTACCCATATAGGGGACAATCAACTCTATTCTCGCTTAAAACAACATTTTGTAAAAGAGAATAAGAATAGAAGCATTTTTAGAAAAAATATAGGGCGTAGTCTGTTGCGTAAAGATGATCCTCATCACCCTTATGCTGAAAAATGGGAGTATGATACTACCTCAAAGGAAGGTAAACAAAAATATGCTCACTTGCTGGATGTAAATTTTGAAAAGGCTTTAGAAAAGCGAATTAGTGAATATATACAGCAAAACCTCTCTTTTGCAGTATTTGAAGTAAAAACTAAAGACGACCGACTTTTCTGGGAGAGCAGAATCATTTCTACCCTTTCTAATGCTGCAAAAGCAGGTGAAATAAAACCTTCTGAAAATTGGTTAGGCAGTTATTCTCCTAATGAAAAGATTAAAAAAAGCGGACTTTGGTTAGTGAATGAATTGTATAAACAAAGTCTCAACGACGAAGAATTTGAAAAGCTAAAAAACTTAGTAGAAGGTAAATAATTTGATCACTTTCAAGCACTCCCCTGTTATGTGAGTCTTATAAAGGCTAAACCTTAATCAGGTGTCAGGTGTTTAGTAATAATCAAACAAAAACCACCGCTATGCATTTACGCGCTCAGCGGTGGTTTTTTTATTGTCCTAACTTTCCTAATTGTCAAATTATTATTACCTTTGCGTCTCAATCTTTTAGAAAAAATGTGAGCCTACAAACTTTATAAAAATGAAACACCACCTTACCACCTATAGCCATATTGTATTAAGAAAGAGGTATAAAGATGTTACTTTTAGTGTAATGTACGAGACTATCAATGGCGGACTTGTAGAGAAATTTAATGAAGGTACTCAAAGTAAAACCGAAAAGTACAAGAATATTGAGGCTTTGAAAATCTTAGCTGATAATGGGAGGAAGTATCGCCTATTACCTGTAATTCAAGATAGACAGAAAAATCCTGATGCATTTAATTTAATAAACCTAAGGTATGTAGATATAAAAGTAGCAGAAAGTACCAATGGGAAGAATGCTATTCAGAGCGCTTTGAAGGAGGCTAATAGCCAAAATGTCAGTGAAGTGATTATTTATTTTACTAAAAAGCTGGACTCTAATAGAGAAGCTTTTAATATGCTTAAAGCTACATTTAGACAAAAGCGTGCAAAAAACATAGAAATTATCATATTTATAATGCCTGACAAAAGAGTTTTGCAAGTAGATACAAAACGATTTAAATAACAAGGAGGCAAACTGACTCTTCATCAATTTGCCTCCCGGAGGGGTGAAGGCGTATAGAGACCCAAAGTCTCGTCCCGCACCATTCAAAACGATTTTAATCTGTTTTGCGTTGCAAAGGTACTACTTTTTTAATACATACGCAAATTTTTTAACTGTTCTTTATTTGTAATATTTCTATCAACTATACTTAATGGTTGATAATTAAATCCTTACACCTTATCCTCTAACCTCTTTATTGTTATCTGTTCATTGTTAATTATTAATTGTTAATTGTAAAGAATACTGTCTTCTAATCTTCTCCTCTGGTCGTAAGCAAAAGGTGTATAAACAAAGTAGGAATCCCCATTCTAAGGGCTTCATCAGTATATAAGTGAGGTTCGAAGCCCAGCGGCTTTTAATTTTTTTAGAGAGGTCGTAACCATAGCGGTCATAGTTCTTGCGTATAAAGCGGTGTAGGGTAGGGGAGAGGTCGGCGATGAGTTCTTCAAAGGCGTTGGCAATTTGCAGCTGTCGGTTTACGATAATGCGCTGCTTGCCCCGTATCCCCCAGCGCAAAGGTTTTACTAATTGCGGACTTCCGCAGGCAGCTACAGTGCAAAGGTAATGCCCTTGGTGGGGTAAATGTGGAGGATGGTCGTGTTGTGAGAACCCCCAAGTAGTAGTCTCGGTCAGTGCTTTGCTCACAGCATCGTAATCATCTCCAAAGAGCATCAGTATTAAGGTAATGAGCACAAACACAGGCAATATAGCGATTACCGAGGAGCAAAACAGAGTGCTTTTTGTAGAGATTTTTTCGTTTATTTTATTGATCCATTGGTATTTAGAAGGACTAAAAGACAAGCTTTTAGGCAAATCGTAGAGCGTGCGAATGATGATGCCTAAACCTACTAACAGACTGAAAATAGGGAAGCATGCTAAGATTTCAACACCTTCTTGTGAGCCTAAAAGTTGCAAGATGAGTATCCCGTTAAAAAACAACCCTATATAGAGTACACACAATCCCGATGCTAAAATTAGTGGGGGTAAATCTGATTTGCGAAACCAAAGTAGTAGCAGGGAAATATGATATAACACAAAAAATATCATATATATCAGCCGGTGTTTGGAAGCAACAAATTCATAACTTTCAAGTCCAGCAGGGTCAATCGCTTCGTAATAAGGGTGTTCCTCTCCTGAAAATAAAAGGAATAGTAAAAATGTAACAAAATAGAATTCTGCTATAATAATCTGCCATATAGGTACAAATTTGCGCAATAGTAGTATAAAGCATATCGCAAATACAACTAAAAATAGTAATTCTATCATATTTCTTGTCGTTTAGATAATTTTTTTAACTCTTACTTCTTACCTGTTAATTGTTAATTGTTACCTCTTACCTTACTTAAAACAATCGCTCCTGCCATTGCCACATTTAGGCTTTCTGTTTGTTGGTGTTTGCTAAAACGCGGAATAGTGATTGCTTTATTTGCTAAGGCACGCACTTCGGAGCTTATCCCATTGGCTTCATTGCCTAAGATAAGTATGCAATTTTTGGGAAATTCGGTAGTGTAGAGGCTCTCACCTTCCAAATCCATTACATATACGGGCAGACTACAAGTAGCTAAAAATCCCGCTAAATCTACATAATGCACCGCTACACGGGTAAGTGAGCCCATAGTGGCTTGCACTACTTTTGGGTTATAGCAATCTACGGTTTGGGTGTTGCAGAGCAAAGTTTCGATGCCAAACCAGTCGCAGAGGCGTATCAGTGTGCCTAAATTACCAGGGTCTTGTACGTTGTCCAAAGCGAGAATTACCCCCTCTTGCAGTATGCCCTTTTGCTTGCGTTGGTGAAAAATTGCCAAACCCTCATCAGGGTTTTTGAGGGTGCTTACCTTCCTCAATTCCTCTTTGCTAACCAGCGTGATAGGGTGATTGCTAAGAGCTTCGGCAAACACTTCGGTGGCGATGAGCAGTTCCAATCGGTAGCCTGCTTGCAGAAATTCCACGATGCTCTTTTTTCCTTCTACTATAAAGAGATTCAGCTCATTGCGGTATTTTTTCTGTTGTAGTTTCTGAATTAATTTGAGTTGATTTTTGCTAAGCATAAAATAATTGTGTATTTTTGAGCCCTAAAAACAAAAACTTGTGAGAAATACGCGTTCCCCACTAAGCCTTATCGGTATGCTACTCGTCTTGACCATTGCACTCAGCGCGTGTGATGCTACCAAGCGTGTGCCTAAAGACCGCCATTTGCTCAGAGAAAATCTCGTGTACGTGAATGGTGCTAAAACCGACGATGCAAAGATAAACAATTTTGTGTTACAAAAGCCTAATTCGTATATTTTAGGAATGCCCATCAGTTTGTATATCTACAATTTGGGCAATCCTAATGCCGAAAAAGACTTCGCTCAATGGATTGATACACACCCGCGTTGGCATCGTTTTCTCAAAGGATTCTTGTCCGAAAAGCAGGTGGGCAGACTTCAGAAATCGTTTTTAGTATCGGGTATCGACCACCAATTGCAGCGTATAGGCGAAGCTCCTGCCGTGCTTGATACAGCCCGCGTACATAAATCTACCAAACAATTGGGAGCGTACTTCCGCAGTATAGGCTATTTCAACAACAAAGTAACCGATAGCATTTTCCCTCTTCCTAAAGAAGAAAAACAACAAGCCAAAGTAGGCTACTACATCACCACGGGTGAGCGTTACTATTTGGATAGCCTCAAAACGAAAATCACTTCTCCCGAAATTGATTCGGTTTACCAATTGCACAAATCAAAAACTTTCCTCAAATCGGGGGCGCCCTATCAGCTTAGCGATTTTAGCAACGAGCGTTCACGCCTATACGAACTTTTCCGCAATAATGGTTTTTACACTTTTCAGCAGAGTTCCATTAACTTCCAAATTGTGCGTGATACAGTTACCGCCCAAAAAGACACTAAATTGCAGGTAACCACCGATATAGGCGACCTTGTAGAACGCGATGGCGATGTGATTACCACCAAAAAATACAAAGTACACCACATCAATAAAATACGCCTCTACACCGATTATGACAGCAAGGTAGATAAGAGTACTTTGGACTCATTGCAGTATCGCGATATGCTTATTTATTACAAAGGCAAACTTCGCTATCGTCCGCGTGTGCTGTACCACGCTACGGGGCTGCGGAAAGGGGCCGTCTACTCCGATGTGGAACGCGGTAATACCTATCGTCAGTTCAATAACTTGCGCGTGTTTCGCTACCCCAATATGGAGTTTAAATACGCTGCCAATGATACCTTGCAAAACAAACTCGATGCGAATATTTACCTATCGTCTATGGATAAATTTTCACTGCGCCTTACCAATGAGATTAAGCGTTCGGAAATTGAAGCTATTGGTTTTGGGATAGGTACTTCGTTTGCAGCGCGTAATATATTTAGAGGGGCTGAAACTTTAGAACTGAACTTCCAAGGGGCTTTTGCCTCTCAGCCTACACTTAAGGATACGCGCTTTTTCAATACCTCAGAAGTGAGTGGTGATATCCGCTTAATATTCCCTTCTATCGTTTTTCCACTGAATACTCGTAAACTCATTCCATACTATATGACCCCTCAAACTATTTTGCAAGGAGGTATGAGCTATCAAACGAATATAGGGCTCGACAAACGCACTACTTCGGGCTTGTTGCGCTATGTGTGGAATCCGCGTAACCAAAAGAATAAGGTCATTTTCGATTTGATAAACGTACAATATGTGAACAATATCAACCCTGGTAACTTTTTCAATATTTACCAAAGTACGTATGAAAAGCTGAACGATATTGCTCGCAAATATAGCCTAGGCAGCCGATATGTAGACGGCAGAGGAAATCTTACCCCCAGCGAAGGTACATTCAATTTCTTAGAAGATATTTTTAATCGAACAATAACTGTTCAACCTGATGATGTGTTGCCTTTATTCGGTATTTTGGAGCGATATAACCGTATTACTAACAACGACTTTATCGTGGCGAGTAGTTTTACTTATATCATCAATAGCAAATCACAGTTTTTTGAACGCAATTTCTCTCAACTCCGCTTCAAAATAGAAGGAGCAGGCAGTTTGCTCAATGCTATTACAGCTACTTATAAAGTGGTGAATACCGATGGGAGTACCAAAAATAAACTCTTTGGGGTGGAATATGCCCAATATGCCAAGGCTGAAGTCGATTTTATCAAACACTTTCCTATTGGCAAACAAAGTTCTTTGGCATTCCGTTCGTTCTTAGGAGTAGCAATTCCGTATGGCAATTCCGATAATATACCGTTTTCACAGAGTTATTTTGCGGGAGGTACTACCGATAATCGCGGGTGGAAAGCCTATCGTTTAGGTCCAGGCTCAAGTCAGTCGATTTTGGATTACAACGAGGCAAATATGAAGATTACTCTCAATCTTGAATATCGTTTTCCTATTTTAGGGGCACTCAAAGGTGCACTTTTCACCGATGTGGGAAATATATGGAATGTAGCCGATAACACACCTTTTGAAGAAAATAAATTTAAGAATCTTTCATCACTAAAAGATGTAGGGTTGAGTACAGGTTTAGGCTTGCGTTATGATTTCAATTTCTTTGTCATTCGCCTTGATATGGGTATTCCTACCTATGATCCTGCTGAACCTATAGGCGATCGCTGGATAAAGAAATTCAGAATAAAAGAAACGGTGTTTAACTTTGGTATCAACTATCCTTTCTAAACGAATATGCAACCGCTTACGTGTATTATAGTAGATGATGAGCCTATGGCGCTCTGCCTTCTAGAGAGTTATGTGAAGAAAACTCCTTCCTTGCAACTTGTAGGGAAGTTTAGCAATGCCATAGAAGTATTGCAATTTCTGCACAACCACCCAGCTCCCGAGCTTATCTATATGGATATACAGATGCCAGAACTCAACGGTTTGCAACTCTCCAAAAAGCTCCCCACGGCTTCTAAAATCGTCTTTACTACAGCTTTCGATCAGTATGCCTTAGAAGGTTATAAAGTAAATGCGATAGGCTATTTGCTGAAACCTTTTGATTATTCCGAGTTTTTGGAAACGGTAGAAAAAGCCCTACTTCTCACCGAAACTACTGCCCCTCAACTCACCGAAGTACCTGATTATATGTTCGTAAAAACCGATTACAAACAAGTGAAGGTGCTCTACAGTGATATTCTTTATATAGAAAGTCTAAAAGACTATGTGAGAATATACCTCATCGGTGATACACCTCCTATCACCACCCTGATGAGTTTAAAGAAATTAGAAGAAGAGTTACCTCCTGAACAATTTATGCGCGTACATCGCTCGTTTATTGTAGCCTTAGATAAAGTGGAGGTGGTAGAGCGCAACCAAGTAGTATTTGGCAAACAGCGCATCACCATTGCCGAACACTGCAAAGAGACATTTTTTGAGAAGATTAAGTTATAAAAAAGCTGTTTAAACACATTGTTTAAACAGCTTTTTATCTATTACTTGTTACCTGTTACCTCTTACCTATTATTTAAGAGTCTTTTTAACGGCAACTTCTTGGAAGGCTTCTATAACATCGCCTTCGTGAATATCGTTGTAGTTTTTGATTTGCAAACCGCAATCGTAACCTTTGCTCACTTCTTTTACGTCGTCTTTGAAACGCTTGAGTGAAGAAAGTTCGCCGGTATAAATCACCACATTCTCGCGCAATAGGCGTATCTTAGAGTTGCGGTAGATTTTACCATCGGTTACCATACAGCCCGCAATGGTTCCTACTTTAGAAATCTTGAAGAGTTCGCGTATCTCTACTGTACCGGTAACCTCTTCTTTGAACACAGGTGAAAGCATACCTTCCATCGCGTCTTTCAAATCGTTGATAGCGTCGTAGATGATAGAGTAGGTACGGATATCGATAGATTCTTTTTCTGCCAAAGCACGTGCATTGGTCATTGGGCGAACGTTGAAACCGATGATAATCGCATCAGAGGCTGAAGCCAACAATACATCCGATTCGGTGATAGCACCCACACCTTTGTGAATGATAGATACTTGAATCTCTTCGGTAGAGAGTTTTTGGAATGAATCGGTGAGCGCTTCTACCGAGCCGTCTACGTCTCCTTTGAGGATAATGTTCAACTGTTTGAAATCGCCGAGGGCAATGCGTCGTCCGATCTCGTCGAGGGTGATGTGGCGCTGTGTACGCACCGATTGTTCGCGTTGTAATTGAGCGCGTTTAGCTACTATTTGTTTAGCTTCTTTCTCATCTTCAAATACGTAAAACTTATCACCAGCTTGAGGAGCGCCATCGAGACCTAAGATAGTAATAGGAGTTGAAGGGCCTGCTTCTTTCACCTTTCTACCACGCTCATCCTGCATAGCGCGTATTTTACCTGAGTTAGTACCTGCAAGCACATAATCACCTACGCGCAAAGTTCCTGATTCTACGAGTACAGTAGATACATAACCACGACCTTTGTCGAGAGCAGCTTCTACTACAGTACCTACAGCAGGCTTGTTAGGGTTTGCTTTTAGCTCGAGAATTTCGGCTTCTAAGAGTACTTTTTCCAATAGTTCAGGAACGCCAATACCTTTTTTGGCTGAGATGTCCTGTGATTGTATTTTACCACCCCATTCTTCCACAAGTAGGTTCATACCTGCCAAACGTTCTTTAATTTTATCGGGGTTCGCATTAGGTTTATCAATCTTGTTGATAGCAAAGATGATAGGCACTCCTGCCGCTTGAGCATGACTAATAGCCTCTTTGGTTTGTGGCATCACATCGTCGTCGGCAGCTACTACAATAATAGCGATGTCGGTTACTTTGGTACCACGAGCACGCATAGCAGTAAAGGCTTCGTGACCAGGGGTATCGAGGAAAGTGATGCGTTCACCGCTTTCGAGTTTCACTCCATAAGCCCCTATGTGCTGGGTAATACCACCACTTTCACCTGCGATTACATTTTCTTTACGAATGTAGTCGAGGAGAGACGTTTTACCGTGGTCTACGTGCCCCATTACGGTTACGATAGGCGCACGAGGTACTAAATCTTCAGGTTTATCTTCCTCGGTGTGGATAGCCTCTTCGATGTTAGCGGTTGCGAACTCTACTTCATAACCAAATTCATCGGCTACGATAGAAAGTGTTTCGGCATCAAGACGCTGGTTCATTGTAACCATAATACCGAGTGACATACAAGCGCCAATCACTTTGTTGATAGGCACATCCATCATTGTAGCCAATTCGTTTACGGTAACGAACTCGGTTACTTTGAGTACTTTTTCTTGTTGTTCTTGTTCTGCGAGTTCTTGTTCTGCTTTTTGGCGGTGAGTTTCGCGTTTTTCTTTGCGGTATTTAGCTCCTTTAGATTTGGCACCTTTTCCTTGCAAGCGTTCGAGGGTTTCGCGTACTTGTTTTTGTACCTCTTCTTCAGTAGGTTCTATTTTAGCAATAATCTTGTTTTTCTTTTCTTTTTTAGGAGTGTCGCCGCCTTTAGCCACATTCACTTCATCTTTGCGGATGCGTTTGCGTTTGCGTTTTTCGCTATCGTTAATAGCACCAGTAGCACCAATAGCGGTTTGTGCCTCTTTATCTTTGTCCTTGTCCTTATGGCGATTGCGTTTGCGTTTTTTCTTCTTTTTCTCAAACTGACTGAGGTCAATTTTTTCACCTACCACTTTAGGGCCTGTAAGTTTTTGGTATTGAGTTTCAATCACGCCAGTAGGAGTCTCAGGGGTAGCTTCTTCTTTGTGTTTGGCGTGTTGTTCCTTTTTCTTAGGCGGGGTAGGGGCTTGCATCAAAGGGTTTTGATAAACAGATTTATTTTTTTGAGCGTCGGGTTTTGGGGATTCTTTCTTTTTGATATCTTTCTGGTCTTTGTGGTTATGATCTTTATTTTCGTTGTTTTTAGCAGGCTCAGCAGGAGGGGTTACAGCTGCTTTAGATGCTACTATGGGCTCCACAGGAGTAGGAGGGGTGTTCACTACTTCGGTTTTAGGAGTTTCGGCAGGAAGAGTTTTTTCCTCTTTTTTACCCCCGTCGAGGTCAATTTTGCCTACAGGTTTGAGTCCTGCCAATTGAGCTTTGGCACGAATCACTTCCTGTTCTTGTTGCTTGCGTTTTTCTTTATTTTCCTTCTCTTGTTCCATACGGATGGCTTCACGCTCTTTGCGCTTATCTTCTACAATTTCTTTAGAAACCGCACGCTTGTTTTTGTCGGCTTTAAATTTGTTAGAAAGAAACTGAAAATCTTCTTCAGTGATTTTAGTGTTCAAACTCGCTTCAATTTCAACATTTTTATGTTTTTTGAGTTCGTCCACGGCTGTCGCCAAAGAGATGTTCAAATCCTTTAAAACTTTGTTAATTCTTATTGTTTTTCCCTCGCTCATATATATGTTTTTAATTATCAATTAGCAATTGGCAATTCACAATTGTCAATTCCCTTTTTTTGTTACCTCTTTTCACTTACTTTTTACCTGCTACTCAAATTCAGCAGCAAGTACTTGTAGCACCTCTTTTACGGTTTCTTCCTCAAGGTCGGTGCGTTGCATTAGCTCTTCAGCTGAAAGTTCAAGTACACTTTTAGCGGTATCAAGACCTGCTTTTTGGAGCTCTTCAATTACCCATTGTTCAATTTCGTCGTTGAACTCGGTAAGTTCAATATCTTCTTCGGTTACTCCTTCGCGATATACATCAATTTCATAACCTGAAAGCTGACTTGCTAAGCGGATGTTGTAACCTGATTTTCCAATAGCTTTAGATACTTCTTCGTTAGCTAAATACACATCAGCGCGCTTTTCTTCTTCATTGATGATTACTGAAGATACACGTGCAGGTGCTAAGGCGCGAGTGATGAGCAATTGCGGATTAGTGGTGAAAGGCAATACATCGATGTTTTCGTTGCCTAACTCGCGCACAATGCCGTGAATACGTGCTCCGCGTACACCTACGCAAGCCCCTACTGCATCAATGCGTTCATCAAATGAATCTACAGCTACTTTGGCTTTTTCACCAGGGATGCGCACTACTTTGCTAATGGAGATAAGTCCATCGGCAATCTCTGGAATTTCTTGCTCAAACAAGCGCTCTAAGAACACTGGAGAGGTACGCGACATAATAATGGTAGGTTTAGTGCTTTTAAGCTCTACCGATTCAATAATTCCGCGCACGTGTTCGCCTTTTTTGAAGAAGTCGGATGGGATTTGTTTTTCTTTAGGGAGAATGATTTCGTTGCCTTCGTCGTCAAGCAGAATAATAGCTTTGTGACGAATGTGGTGGATTTCGGCAACGTATAGCTGACCTATCAAGTCTTTGAAACGTTGATAGATAGTCATACTATCGTATTCGTGGATTTTGGAGATAAGATTTTGGCGTAATGCTAAAATGGCACGACGACCTAAGTCATTAATTTTAATTTCTTCAGAAACGTCTTCCCCTACTTCAAAGTCGGGTTCGATTTTGCGAGCTGCCGAAAGGGCGATTTGCTGGTTGTCGTTAGTAACCGCATCGTCTTCCACTACCACGCGGTTGCGGAAGATTTGTAGGTCGCCTTTATCGGGGTTGATGATGATATCGAAATTATCGTCAGAGCCGTATTTCTTTTTAAGGGTGTTGCGGAAAACCTCTTCCAAAATAGCCATCAAGGTTTCGCGGTTGATGAGTTTATCATCTTTAAACTCTGAAAACGATTCGATTAATTCAAGACTATTCATATACGTTTAATTAAAATTTAATGATTACTTTAGTTTCTTTTATGTTGGTGAGCGCAAAAAGCTGCTCTTTTTTTACAGTGATTTTTCCCTTGCCTATAGGTTTAGGTTCGCGAGTTTCGGTTTCGAGAACGGCTTTACCTTCTTGCAATCCTTTGAGTACTCCTTCGTGAGTTTTGCCGTCAAGGGTTGTAATTTGTACAGTTCTACCAGCGTTTTTGGTGTATTGGCGCTCCATTACAAAGGGTTCGGTAGCACCAAAAGAGGTTACTTCTAAAGCGAAATCCACAGTTTCACGATCTAAAGCACCTTCTACAGCACGGCTGAGTTCTATACAATCATCTATACATACGCCTTTATCGCCATCGATAGTGATGCGGATAGTGTTATCAGCCCCCACGGTTAAATCGGTGAGGAAGAGTTCAGGGTGATTGCTTAAAGCTTTGTCTACTAACTCTTTAACTTGGTCTTTAAAATTCATTTTCTATAAAAAGAGGGGACTTAAATGTCCCCTCTGATGTTGTTTTTCGGGGCAAAGATACAACGTTTTTTTTAAATAACAAGAAAAAAAGTAAAAAAAGTTTTGGAAATTAGATAAATAGGTGGTAATTTTGGGGCTCTATAAAACAATAGAAATAATGAAGAAACTTCTAATTTCCAAAAAGTTTGAACGCGATAGTATCCTTCCATAGAAAATTTGTGTAAGGGCTAATGGCAATTAGACCTCATAAAAACAAGATAATTGAAAAATAATGAAAACATTTCTATTAACAATATTGTGCTGTGTGAGTACTCTCGCTGGGGCGCAAGAAAATAGCTTTTCTCAGCAAGATTCTATTATGTTGCTCTGTCAGCTTAAAGATAAAAGTTTTAAGATAGATAAAAAAGTAACAATTGATTGCATTCCTTCCATAGATATGCACCACTCTACTACCTATAGCAGGGCAAAAGTAAAGAAGGCGTTTAACACTATTTTTGATGAGTTTTTCGAGGGAAAACTCAAAGAAAAAGATTTTAAGTTGTTCTATTATCCTGCTATAGATTATAATACTACACCAGAAACAGAGCATAAACTTTATGGTCTTGTTTTAAAGGAATATGATGGTAAGGTTGATGACCTTTTGAGGATTTATTGGTTTGAAAAAAAGGATAATAACTTTTATTTTATATGGATAGAATGTGCTATTAAGAATGAATAATAGAAATGAAAAAAGTAACTTTATTGTTGGGTATTTGGTGTTTGATTTGTGTGATAATCAACCCTTTTGTATTTTGGGAGATGTTGTTTAATAATCTTTTGCATACAAGTGATAGTTTTAGGTATAATAATGCGGTTGAAATAATAGGGGGGACTATATTTTTTACTGCTTTTATAGTGTCGCCTATATTTCTCATATATCAAACGGTGTTGAGATTAATGCAAAAGTCTCATTATAAAGTCTTTAAAATTGTAAAAATTACTTATTTCTTTTTGTTGTTGAATGTAGTGTTTTATAGCTTTATATATTATATTTTGAGTAACGTAACAAAATGAAGTTTAGGAAATTAACATAATAAAAGGCTGATTTCATAATAATTTATTACTAAAATGAAAAGAAAAGAAACTTTTTTCTTGCAAATAAAAAATAAAAGTCGTACATTTGCCTCATCAAACAAAAGTTTGTGGAAATGAAATAATTTAAAAAAATAGAGTCTTATGAAAAACATCTTAGTAACCACCGATTTCTCTGAGAAGTCTATCGCTTCTCTCCACGTAGCAATAGAATTGGCTAAAAAACACAAAGCTAAAATCTATTTGCTTCACGCTATAGAATTGCCACTGCGCTTAATGACCGAGAGTCAAGTATCTGTGCCCGAGGCTATGTACTTTCTCAACCTCACCAAGCAACGTTTCACCGATCTCCGCCAAACTCTCAATACCGATGTAGAAATCCTTGATTTGGTAGAAACATCTCCTCTACCCGATGCCGTAGAAGATGTTGTGAAAAAACACCATATCGACCTCGTGTTAATGGGTTCTAACGGTGCTTCAGGAGCTAAAGAACTCTTTATAGGTTCCAATGCCGAGAAAGTAATTCGCTCTGCTTCTGTACCCGTGTTAGTAATTAAAAATCCACACGAAAAACTCAAAATTAAACACGTTATGTTCGGTTGCGACTTCTCTAAACGATTTTTAAAACCTTTTGAAAAAGCGTTGAAATTAGCAAAACTCTTTGGTGCTAAAGTAGATTTAGTGTATGTGAATACCCCTTATCAATTCCTTACCACTCACGAAATTAACCACCGTATGCAAGAATTTCTCAAAGAAGCTGAACACGTACGTCAGCATTACGAAACTCACGTATACAACGATATTCGTGTAGAAACAGGTATTCTCAACTACGTGAAGGATAATAAAATAGACCTTATTTGTATGTTCCCTAACGGACGCAAAGGTATCGCTCATTTCTTCAACGGCAGTATTAGTAGCGACCTTGTAAACCACTCTAATACTCCAGTGCTTACCATTAAGTTAGAAAAAGAAAAATAGTCGCTTTTGTGTTGCGAACTTTGCCAAAGCTTCCTGCCCATACGGCTCGCGCCTTTGGCAAAGTTTGTTATAACAAATTTGCTAATTTGCAAATTATTCGTATCTTTGCACCCAAATTACATAAATGAACACTTGGGGTCGACCGGTTTTGACAGTAAGTGGCATTGAACAGTAAGCATACCGAGCTGTGAAATGAATGCTCGTTAATCTCTATTTCAAAATTTTAAATGGCGAGAATAACTACGCTCTTGCTGCCTAATCTGAAGTTTAGTAAGATTTCTGGCTAAGTCCCTACAAGGTAGGGAAGCGAGATGTCTCTGAAAAGCCCTTGTTGACGGCGTTTCGTATAGAGGCACCATAAAAGTCAACATCGAACCTGCAGTAAGCTTCTGCTAATGGTTCTTAATTTCAGGAAGCTAAGCGTAAAATGGGCGGTGCTCGGTCAGTTTTACGACGAAAATCAAACGAGTACTAAGTATGTAGAAAGCTCTTTGATGACTTATTTGGACGAGAGTTCGATTCTCTCCGACTCCACAAATAACACTGATTATTAGTAATTTATATTGTATCAGGGACTAAATCAGGGACTAACCTTATTTTTAGTCCTTGTTTCATTAGAACAATATAGGTAGCTTAATTTTGATACTACCTACCCCATTAGGTAGCTTAATTTTGATACTACCCGCCCTATTAGGTAGCTTAATTTTGATACTACTTACCCATTAGGTAGCTTAATTTTGATACTATCCACCCATTAGGTAGCTTAATTTTGATACTACCCACCCTATTAGGTAGCTTAATTTTGATACTACCCACCCTATTAGGTAGCTTAATTTTGATACTACCTCTCCATTAGGTAGCTTAATTTTGATACTACCTCTCCATTAGGTAGCTTAATTTTGATACTACCTACCCATTAGGTAGCTTAATTTTGATACCACCTATTAGCAAAGTAGCTTAATTTTGATACTACCTACCCCATTAGGTAGCTTAATTTTGATACTACCCGCCCTATTAGGTAGCTTAATTTTGATACTACTTACCCATTAGGTAGCTTAATTTTGATACTATCCACCCTATTAGGTAGCTTAATTTTGATACTACTTATTAATTTATAAACTTCTGATTTACAAATAAATACTTTAATTTTTCAAAAGTAAGTAAATAACGCCCCCATATATATTATAATTATATATTAAAAGACTTGATATACACACACTAACACTACACCCCGTATCTTCTTTTTCTGCAACTAAAATCCTCTAAAACTATAACTCATTATTAATCAACAATATTCTTCAATTCTGTATTTGGTCGCGGTTTTGGGAGCAAGATGTGTCTTTGTATATACATAGTTTTTGAAAAAACGGTATACAAAGACTCATCTTGCCTTTTAGCTTCTTTGAAAAATTTGCCTATCGTCTGCATTTTTACAAAGGAAGCTAAAAGGGTAGAAAAACTTCGGAACTTGTTTTTCTTTCTGCAACGGAAATAGAAATCATACATCAAAAAATCTTCAAAAACCCAATATTTTACGTTCTAATACGTACCAATAGAATCCAATAAACACCAATACCGTCTATTTGTGTCTATTTATGTATAAAATAGTCTATTTTTTAAAAAGTTACGTCCTTTTATGTTGTTTATAGTCTATTATAGTCTACACCCCCTCTTCACCTATTGTACACCTGAAAAATCCTCTTTTACTTTGCCCAAAAATTAACCCTAAAATCATTGGAAAAGGCAGCACTTAACAAATCGAAATACCTTATTCTTAGAATTACTGAAAGTCAGAAAGAGCGGTGGAAAAGGCTAAGTGCAGAAAGAAAAATTACCCTCACCGATTTGATAATATCAGCAGTGGAAGGTAATATGAACGCACAAGAACGACGTGAGGTTTTAAAGTTCATTGAAAAGCAAGACAACATCTTTGCTAAGATTGAAAATAACATCAATCAGTTCGCTTATGTAGCCAACGCCAAGAAGGAGGTACACCGAGCAGAGCTCATTGCCTTTACTCAGCGTTTAGACGAGATTGTAAAGCTCAAAGCTGAACAAAACCAAATCTTTAGGCAGATATATAAACTCATTGCGAATGATAGTAAAAATTCTTAGCTCAGCAAGTAGGGATTTTCACGGAGTAAAGTACAACGACAAGAAAGTACATAACGAGAAGGGCAAGCTAATGCTGATGAAAAACTTTCCTTCATTTATCAATGAGAGCAGCTCTCAAGAGGAGGTAAGAGATTACTTTAAAGCCATCTCAGAAAGTGAACGCACCCGAAAACCACAATTTCACGCGGTAATATCTACAAAGTACCAAGAACACAGTAAGGAGCAGCTCACTGAGATAGCCGATAATTTTATGCAAGAGATGGGCTATGGGCGGCAACCTTACCTTGTAGTCTTTCACAAAGATACAGAAAACAACCATGTGCATATTGTTTCTACCCGTGTAGATAAAAGCACAGGCAAGAAGATAAACGACAGTTTTGAGCGACTTAAATCCCAACAAGCCTTAGCAAAGGCAATGGAAAAGGTATTAGGCACAAATCATCAAGCTACTATAGAGAAGCTTTTGCAATATAGGTTTAGCAACCTTCAGCAGTTAGAAATGCTACTCACACGTAATGGTTTTAAACTAGTTCAAAGTGATGACACCCCTAATCAGGTGGATATATTGTACAATGGCGTTGTTCAGAAAACACTTTTCAGTGATAAACTCCATTACCAAGAGAAGCAAAAAGGCGACAAACGCATTAAGCAAATCAAAGCCTTTATAGATAAGTACAAAGAAATGTATAGTAACAAAGTCTTTAAGGTGATAGATAATAGAGTTCAACAGGGACTATACGAACGAAACATTCTACCGCAAGAGCCTATTCCGCCACAGATAGAATATGTGAGCGAGTTACAAGAAAAACTGCGCCAAATCTTTGGGATAGACATCGTTTTTCACTTTAAAGACGATAAACAGCCTTTTGGTTATACGCTTATTGACAATAAAAACCAACAAATATATAAAGGCAGTGAGATAGTGAAAATGAAAGACATCTTTGACTTTACTGAAGATAGTATCGACAAAAAAGAGTTTGAACGCCTAAAGGACTACAATCTGAGAAGCGATAAAGAAAAGCAAATCCTTATACAGTACTTGCTCAAAAAAGGAGTAGAACTTAAAGATTTTATGTTGTTTGAAAACAAACGTTTTAAAAGCAAAGAGAGCAATCCTGATTTTCAGCAGCTCAAAGAAGATGTAAGACAACATATTCATAATGCACAGAATGATGATTTTGTCATTTTGGAACAAGACGACAACGGAGCGTATTACGCCATACACGAGCGTTACCACCAAATACACAAACTATCCTTTCTTTTAGATAAAGAGGAATACCACGCATTTATCGTAGGAACATCCATACACAATACCTCTGAGATAAGAAGCCAAACTGACCTCAAACACAGCCCAAGCGGTAAAATCTCAGAGGTTTTAAGCGATGTAGCAGACATCTTTAAAGCTTTAGGTAAAAGTACTTATGCTCCACGCAATACTACAGAAGACGAATTAGATAAACAATTAAAAAAACGACGTAAAAAACGAAAATAAAATGGTTATAACATTTGCTACCCAAAAAGGAGGGGTAGGCAAGACTACCTTAGCGGTTGCTTTTGCTAACTACCTTACCTTAGTAAAGGAGAAAAAAGTAAAAGCTTTTGACTTTGACTTTCAGAAATCTTTCCATCAAAAATGGGAAGAAGATAAAATGCTTTCTATCCCCCAACTCTATGAGGTAGAGGTGATAGGCGATGACAACCAAGAGAGTCTTTTAGATTTTCAGACCTTAATGGATATGAAAAAAGAAGAGACAGTATACCTCTTTGACTTAGCAGGAACATTGGACGAGCGTTATATTGATTTGCTCATATACAGCGACTTTATCATCATTCCTTTTGAGTATTCTGATGTATCGGTAAAATCTACAATGGTATTTATCAATCTATTGGGAATGATAGAAAGCCAAGCAAATAGGGTGTTTGTGCGTTCTAATCTATGTTGTAAAGTTTATTAGGGCAGGATTTGTATGCTCCTAACTCACAAGCTGAAAAGAGTTTATTCTATTCTTTAAAAATAAGTTTCTTCTTATATTGGTAAATTCTAAAGCTAACAATGAGCAAAAATAATGGCAATGAAGTTATAATACCAAAAGAAAAAAGAATTGATAATATCAATAGTATTATATGAGTTACAAGTGTAATAATATCTATTAAAAGATAGTAGCTCTCACGTTCAATATTGTAATAATAAAAATAACTTTTCTCCCCTTTCTTCTTCTCTAAAAAAATAGGAATAACAAGAAGAAAAACAAAAGGAAAGAAAAAAGCTGTTTTAGAAAGAAAAACTAAAAAAGTGTCTTTCCCACTGCCATCACTAAATAAATAAACAAATGAATCTGAAATAGCTGTACAAAAATTAGATATAATAGAACTGATACTATTAACTAAATAAGCTAAAGATTCGTAAGTACAGACGAACAATAACCATAGTAATAGAAAATATTGTAAATTATATTTAAAATTTTTATTCATAAAATAAATTATTATTTATTTTTATCTTTGAAATAAAATTATTATTTAATTTTCTTAATCCTATTATTTTACAACCCTTTCCTAAGCTAAATTTAGATTTTAGAATATCAATTTCTTTTTATATTGATAAATTCTGAAAAATAGCAAAATAAAAAATGCCATTGAAATAAGTATACACATTGGAATAACACCTATCATAGGATAATATAATACTCTTGGAAAAGTGCATAACAGATATATTGAAAGAATAATACTATCAATAACTATAAATACTATTTTTTGATTTATTTTTTTTAACAATATCATTATAATGGGTAACGCAATATAACAAGTGAATAGTACACTTGATAATAATAATAACAATAAGAAAAGATTATCTTTTCTATATATGTAGGGTAAAAAGATATCTTTAATATTTGTTGATCCATATTCCTCATAATCAGAGAAATTAAAAGAGGTCTATTCCATCTAATGACCTCCAACTCCTGTTCTTAATTCTTGCCAATATAACTTTTCCTCTCAATAATATTCAAAAATACTTATATTCATATATAGCAAATGTAATGATAAAAAGAATACAAGAAAAAAAGAAATTATTTTTCAAAGTTTTATTCATATATAACTTTATTAGAATTAATTTTAATAGTTTTAATAAAAGGATTTTTATCGTTAATATTTCTTATTCCTTTTATTCTGAAGTCTTTTCCTATTTCAGCTTTGTTCCTAAAAGAATTGAATGTACTATTACTAATATTTAAATTTCTTTCATCAAAAAAAGTATATTTATCAACTTTAGAATGATAACTAAAAATAGATTTGTTCCACCCTCCTAAAACTTGAGAACCAATAAAATCAAATGAATCATTTATTTCTTCCCAAATTTTTGTTATATAAATTTCTTCTTTTTCCCTATTGTATTTCCCTTCTAATAAATAGCCTATCCCCAATGTTCCAAAAGAAGCAACATAAGGAGTATTAATATCATCAAAAAAATCAATATTAATACTAAAACGAGAAAAATTTGTGTATTTACTATTAAATTTTCTATCTATAAGAAATTCTTTTTCTTCTCTTTTCTGTAGTTCTTTTTTTAATTCATCTAAGGCATATAAACGAGAAGTTTTTTCTTTTACCTCTTTCAGAATTGGTTTGTTTTTGTATTTTTTAATAAACTCATAAAATTCATTCCTTTTTTCATTTAATTCTTTCCAATTATCTAAGAAAGCAAATAAGGTGTTATCCATAATAATATCACCTTCTTCCATAAACCAATTGTACATAAAAATACTTCCATATTTCCATTTCTTACTCCACATAATTAAGGGTAAATCTAAAATCAATTGTTCTTTTTCATTAAGTGTATTATATTTTTTTTCGTTTATCAAGCCAGCTTTTATTTTCTCTAAGTCATTATACAATAAAGAATAAGTATATGTTTTTTTATCTTTGATATACACTTCATTATTGGTATCCCAATATTTCTCTGGATTAATATCTAATAAAAAGTCATATATAATATCTCTGTCTTTTTCTGAAGAACAGTAAATAGTCCCATATTGAGAAATAAATATAACATATTTTTTTCTTTTGTCATCATAATATTTAGTGAAAGTAGGAATAAAATTTACTCTTTTTTCAAACATTAAAACGACATTCTCTTTAGTAACATATTCAAAAAAACAGCTTCCTTTATATAAAATTCCTGAATTACCTCTTATAGCTTCTTCGTATTTTATTTGATACTTTTTGCATAATCTTAGTTTTCGTAATTCTTCACGTACATCTAAATTAGGATTGGCAGAATTTTGCTTATTAACCCATAGTCTTGCTACGGATTCCTGTCCTGTTTCTAATAATGTTATTCTTATGCCTGCCATAGTTTAGTCGTTTTTTTGTTCTATTATTTTTAGTTTGATGTGTTCTGTTTTGTCGTTTTTAAAAACATATCCTTTGAGTATATCGTTTTCTAAGCGTTCGCCATTATATTCAAAATCAATTTCATCATCAGTTAAGTCTAAATTTGCTTTTTTCCCTGCAAGATTTTTTCCTTCTACTACTAAATATACTTCATCTCCTATCTCTCCTCTATTTCCTAAGATTTTATCATTGAGGTCGGTAAAATAGCTCATAATAATTTTAGGTTCATCTTTATTAACAGTACCATATTCTACACCTCCATTTAAACCTTGCATTATTACTTTCTTGGCGCTTATTAGTTCTATTTCGTCTGTAGCTGTAATAGTTATTTCTTCAGCTTCTTCATAAGAAGAGCCAGCTCTCATAGTGTAAGTATCACGAACTGTAATGTATATGTTATTAGCTTTCTTGAAGATTCCCATTGTTTTTGTGAGTTTGTATTATGTTTATAGCTGTCTAATTTTCAATTGTAACTGATGATGTGTGAAAATATAAGCATCGCTTCAAAAAAATATAAGCATTGCTTTGCAAAAATATAGTTATTGCTTTATAAAATAGAAGCTGTATGTTTATTCAAAAACATACAGCTTTTTCAAAGGTACACTACATTTTTTCGTATTCAAGTGTATCAAGCATTTTTTTGATGTCTTTCCCTGGTGTAAAGATAACTTTAGCATTTTTAATAGAGGAAGAATTTACTTCTTTCTCTGTTGCTTTTCCTTCACTTGCTACACTCACACGCAAACTTCCAAGCTCTCCTAATCGTACAGCTTGCCCATTTGACAAAGAAGATTGCATTGCTTCTACTAAAGCATAAAGCACAGCGCGAATGTCTGCACCATTTACAGTACACATTTTCTCAATGTCTTTGGTGAGGTCTGCTAAGGTTTTCTCTCCTGTAAGATTTGCAGAGGCATAGAATTTCTTTGTTCCCCCACCTTTTACGCCCGGTTCTCCTCGTTGAATAACTTTATATTTTATTGGCATTTCTATAAAATTTTACATTATACACTTTCGTTAAAAGTGCGACAAAGATAAGGTTTTTATTTCTATCCACAAAAATATTTCTACTATTTTTTTAATTTTCATTACGATGTGGTAATCGTGGATACGGGTGATTCTTATTCAGGTACTTGTTCCTATAAAGGAGGTCGCTATGTGCAGTATACAGAGGAAAAACCCATTACAATGAATCCTTTTGCGGTAGGTAAAGAAGAGTTTAACATTGAAAAAACTGAATTTCTCACCAATCTCATTTTCTTAATATGGCAAGGAGCTGATGCAACAATGTCCCCCGCTCAGAAATCCATTATAGACAACGCGCTCCTTGCCTATTATCACCAACATTTTGAGGGAGATACCCAGTGGTACAAAACCAAAACAAATGAGGAGTTATTGCTCTATCTCAATAAGTTCAACATCTATGAAGAAGATTTAGACAACAACGAGGAAGAGACTTTCTATGATATACTGGGACTGCCTTTAGATGCGAGTACTGAAGAGATAAAGGACAGAGGACGTAAACTTTTAAAGGAATACCACCCCGATAAACGCAAGGAAGAATATAACGCCAATACGGCAGATATGTTTTATAAGATATACGAAGCTTACGAAACTCTTTCTGATGAAAAAAGGCGTAAAGCCTATAATGAAAGTGCGGCACTCATTGCTGTAAAACGAGAAATAATCCCCTTAGATGATGAAGAATTAGAGACTGATAGACAAAGACAAGCAATTGTAAAACGCGTAAAAAAGGTAGCAGAAGAATTTAAAGTACAAGAGTTGTCTTTTAATACCTTCTATGACTTTTGTGAAAAGTTCCTGCCCGTGTATATGAACAACAAACACCACCGCATTACTGAACAGGAGTTTAATCTGCGTACTTTTCTCTTTGTGTTAAAGGACTTTTACAGAGGTGGACGCTATGGTACCACACTCAACGAAAAAGCCGATAGTTCTTTGTTTTACGAGCCGTTTATTGTCTTTGAGATAGATAACGTGAAGGACAACCCTAAGTTGTTCCCCATAGTAACGCTTATCATTATGGACACGTTCATTCAGAAAATGCGTTTGCGCAGTGATAGGCGTAAAGCCCTGATTATTGAAGAGGCGTGGAAAGCCATCGCCTCTAAACTAATGGGAGGTTATATACTCTATCTGTACAAAACAGTGCGCAAGTTTTGGGGTGAAGCGGTAGTAGTTACCCAAGAGTTAGACGATATCATCGGTAATACGGTAGTAAAGGACTCTATTATCAATAACTCCGATACGTTCATACTACTTGACCAAACCAAGTTTAAGGACAATTTCGACCGTATAGCAGCTTTATTATCGCTCAACAAAGTAGAGCAAAACAAAATCTTTACGATTAATAACCTAAACAACAAAACAGGTAGAGGGCGTTTTAAGGAGTTTTATCTAAAGCGAGGTTCAAAAGGAGAGGTATATGGCAATGAAGTATCTATGGAACAATACCTCACCTATACTACTGAAAAGCCCGAAAAATCAGCTATTCTGTACTATGTAAAAGCATTAGGTAATTATGACAAAGCCTTAGGCGCTTTTGTAGCTGATGTAAAAAAGTACAAAGAAAAGACAGATGCCATATTTGCCTTGGTAAACCTCTATAAAAAGCCTTTAGATGAAAAAGTAGTAGCATTCTTTAAGGAGTTCAAGAAGGAGCACCCTAAAGATACCTTAAAGAAATTTGACCAATATGTAAAAGACAGAGAATTACCCTTATCTGAACTTATAAACACACAACAGTATGAAAAACAAGCTATTTAAATTATTACTTACCACAATGTTGTTGCCTGCGATAGGAGAGGCACAAACCATTTATTTTGATCCAGCTGTTACAGCCTCAATGGCAGGTTATGCTATTTCGCTTAAAAATGGTCAGAACAAAATTGCCGATGAGCAAACCAAATTGCAAAAAGCGCAAACCTTTATAAGTGGTCAAATGGCATTGGTTAATCAGGTACAAGAAAAAGTATATAAAGGATTTACAGAAGTCTCTACTACCATTACCAACGGAATGCAACTCAAAAATATATGGGAGCAACTCAAGCAATGCCAAGAGTATTCTTCTAATGTACTCACCCTTGCTAAGAAACATCCTCAGTACGCTGTCTTTGGAGTAAAAGCAAGTGAAAAGGCTTACGAGGAAATACTCAAGCTCACGGCAGAGATTAACAGCGTGATTGATAGTAAGGGTAAAAATCTAATGACCGCTGGCGACCGTTATAGGTTATTAGATTCTATAGAGAGCAAAATACGTTCCTTTAAACTATGGCTTTTGACCATTCAAATAGGAATGGAAAACGCTCAGCGTATTGGCTTTTGGAGGGCTATCAGTCCTTTTGACCAATATATCAATACCGATAAGGATATAGTAGAAAACATAATGCGAAAATTCAAACACACTTTCTAATGAAAAAGGTTATTTATCTCATCGGAGTATGTACACTCGGTTTTTGGCTTAGCTCTTCAGGAGGGAGAAGTAGAGCTCCTTTGGAAAAAGAATCATTATCCCCCGTGATGATTAACAACGAGGTAGAGCGGTCAGTAGATGAAAACAAGCGACAAAAAACGCTGAATAACAAACAAACGCTCAATACTACTACTGAAGCACTTAATAGAAGTCAATGGGAGAAGTATAAGGAAACAGGTCGCAAGATACAAGACCGCTTGCGAATAGTAGATTTTACCCTGCAAGCAATTCCTACGGGCTATGTAATAAGTGAGAGAGCCAAAGAAATAAAACAGGTGCAACAGAAGATTTACAGAGAAATGCGCAATGCACCTGATGTTTTTAGAGAAGCTTTCCCTATCATCCTGCCCAAGCAAATCAATTTTATAGACGATTTGCAAATGGTTACCCGATTTTTAGCAGGTATAGTGCTCTCTTATGGAGCCATCAATCAAATGGAGCGTGCTGAACGCCAAATATTACTTGACTATGCCCTCAGTGAAGTCGATAGACTCTACAATGATTCTTATGCTACTCTTACGGTCATTCGTGAAACAAGTTATGCTATACAGCGCAGAAGAAGCTTATTTCAGTACTATATAGACCGAGATAAAGAGTTAGCACAAGATATTTTAAAAAATGTAAAAAGCCTTGGCATATGAAACAATTTACCCAACTATCTGTATTGCTTTTCTTTTCTGCAGTAACTACACTGCAAGCCCAAAGCTACTATGAGACGGTGATCAATAGTTCTTTATTAGCGCATATCAGTGCCAATCACGTAACAAGGGAAGCGAGTTTAGCGAACTTTAATAGTATCTTTAAAAAACAGAAAGAGTTTTATGAAGAGTCTAATAAAAAAATAGTACAAGTAGTAGCTATCCACGAGAAAATTTACCAAAATCTATATAATGTTAATTCTCTTTTTGGTCAAAGCAAGCAAATCAAGTATATAAAAGATTATGTTTTTAGTGTTATAGGGAATCTTAGAAAAATGAACAAATTAGCTGTAGAAAACCCTCAATATAGTTTTTGGATCAAAAAAGAAACAGATCAAGTGTACTCTAAAGTATTGTTAATTATTGAAGAGCGGAAAGCTTTCTTAACTGAAGACAGAAAACGATTGATAGACTCAGCCGATAGAGATGCACTTCTCGACCGTATATATATGAAGTTACGTTTGCTCAATGTTTCTATTTTAAACGTTATCAATATCATAGAGTTTAACAAGAGTCGCGCTTATATCTATTCTATACCTGTATTCAACAACTTTATAGAACACGACAAACAACTTGTTGAAGAGATTATGCAAAAGTATAGACGTTATAAACATTATTAATATTAATACGATGAAACAAACTATTCTTTATGTGTGCCTATTAGCTTCTACTGTGGTCTTTGCTCAGTATAAAATTACCAAGGTAAGAGATGAAGCCCTCAATGCACAAGAAAAACGGCAGGTATTTCAGCAGTGGGGAGATTTTAAGCCCGAAGCAGAGTATTATAAAATATTTGGGACAAAGGTAGGCCCTCAATTGAGCAAGAACCATTCAATGGTGTGGGGATGGCTCTCCTATAATGGGCGCAAGTATAACCACCGTTATATGGACGGTGAGGATATCCGTCCGCTCAGTGCTACAGGCTTAGAGACACAACGGCAGCTCAAAGCTATGGTAATGCAAAGAGAAGCAGAAACCATCAAAAAGCACGTAGATAGTATTTATAAACGCAGTCTCAGTGATATGGCACATTGGACATCTTTAACCGTCAAAGCCGACCCATTATTCTTGTTGTACTATAAAAGAATGCTCACCCCTCTTAAAGAGTTTCCAGACAAACCTGAGACTTATTCACAATGGGGTTTTAAAGATGAAAAAGCGTTTGAGAATGCTAAACACACAGGACAATTACAGCCTTTGCAAGAGAAGTTAGACATCATCAAAGGAATTTACGAAAAGGCAACTACATTAGATATGCCACGAGGCAAGCGATTTTTAATGTATCACAAAGCACTGATAGGCTGGCGAGAATTTAAACGTATGCTACAGAACACGGGGAACATCAATCAGTGGTTTTTAGAAACAGAACGACTCCTTAATAATTCTTATAAAGCTACCGATGAAATAGCTCCTTATGTTGAAGATGTACAAATAATGGAAGGTATAATGCGACAATACAAACATAAATTCTAAGTATATGAACTTAAAGAAAATTACAATCATTATAGCAAGTTTGCTCTTTATATTGGCAACTCCTGCTTCTTTAGCACAACCCAGACCTCCTTATTCAGGGGCGGGCTCATCTATAATAGGCCCGCCACCACCTAGTATGGAGCAAGGAGATAAAACCGTAAAGTTTGTGAAAGGTAGTGGTGACTTTGAAGAGTGGTTTATGGAAGCCTTTACGCACTTGGATACTTTTATAGAAAGTTACGCCTACCAAGCCTCTATACTGGGAAAAGCTATTGGAGCACTCGGAATGCTTATTTACTTTTCAATCATAGGTTTTAGAATGCAAAGCGGAAGTGCCGAATGGGATGTAGAGCCAATGATAAAACCCGTTATCATAGGACTTATACTCATCTACTGGGTACCTTTCACCCAAATGGTACAATATCCTTTTCTAAAACTTGCTGAAATGCCCAAGGGAGTTTTCCAAGAGATAGAGAAGACAACCAATAATCTTCGGACAACTCGCTATACCAAACAAATGCAAGTATTAGATGCTACTATCAAAGAAAGAGCAGCTCTTATGGCTAAAAGGCAGGACTTTTGGACAAAAGTAGGCAATGGTGATGTAGGAGAAGCTTTTGGCGACCAATGGGATAAACTTACAGCACCTATTGAAGATGGATTAGAGAGACTCAATTATAAAATGCAAAAAATCATAGGAGAAGCTATTGAGTTAATATGTTTAATGATTTTAAGGGTGGGGGTCTATCTCATCTTCTTTATACAAAAGGTATGGTCGTATATACTGATAGTTTTAGGGCCTATAGCCGTCGGGATGTCGCTCATACCAGGTTTTGAAAGTTCGCTGACGAACTGGGTTTCTAAGTTTATCAATATCAACCTCTACACCTTTATAGCCTATACAATTATCAATATAGGGCAACAGATTATAATGGCAGGCTACACTATGGATATTACACGTCTTTCAACGATAGTTGATGCTAATGGCAACGTAATCAATCAAGGACTTCTAATGGCATATACCACCTATAGTGGAATGATGAACTCTGTGATTTTCCCTTGCGTAGGCTATGTAATAACTGGATTAGCCGTACTAATGACACCTACTATTGCCGACTCAGTAGTTTCAGCTGGAGGAGCTAGCATAATGACCAAAGCCAAAGGAGCTGCGAGCAAAGCAGCTAGTGCAGTTTCAGCAGGTGGTAAGGCTGTAGGAGGTACTGTAAATGCAGGACGTTCTCTAGCAAATAGCGTGAAAAACTCAGTTGCAAATAGCACTTTTGATGCTGTTAGCAAGAATATCAACAGAATGCCTGACGTACCTAAATCTAGATAACAAATTCAATTCACAATGATAGTAAAAAACATAGAAAAACGTATCAAAATCAATAAAACAATGGCTATAGCTACCGTGATATTTGCTATTGTTATCGTGATTGTAGGGTTTAGCTATTCCTACAAAATCGTACAGGACTCTCGAAAATCTATCTATATCTTAGACAACGGAGTACCTGTGCTGGTCAAACAAACTGATGAACTCCTAAATCGCCCCGTAGAGTACAAGGCACAAGTGGAACTATTTCACCGCTTATTTTTCACCTTAGCTCCTGATGATGAGTATATCAATAAGAATATAGATAAAGCACTCTACCTTATGGATGATTCAGCAAAGAAAGAGCGAAGTAACTTAACCGAAAAAGGTTGGTATAACCAAATCATCTCCTCTAATGCAACTGTTTCCATACAAACAGACTCTATCAATATTGATTTGAACAGCAAAAGGTTTATGTACTATGGTACACAGATGATTAATAGAAAGACAAGCCTTATCATACGAAAGCTCATTACACAAGGTACTTTTAGGGATATACCCAGAACGCCTAACAATGCACACGGAGTGCTATTAGAAAACTGGAATATCTTAGATAATACTGAACTATCTGTCAAACAAAAATACAGCTATTAGAATGGAAAAAGAAGTAGAACAAAACACCTCAATAGAGCCTCAAACAGAGGAACAAGAACAGCAACCTAATAAAAAACTCAAAGAAAGACTCAAAGAGAGATTTAAAGAAACCTCAGTAGGTAAATGGTTGTATGCCAATCCTAAAAAGTTTTACCTCTATGCGATGACTTTCTTAGTGCTGTCGTTTATAGGAAGTACCATTTGGGATATACGTTTGTCTCAGCAAGCTAACAATGGTATGATACCAATGCTTTATGAGCAAAGTAGCAAAATTATCAGGCAAAACGAGAACAGACAAGAGCAAATGCAAAACATTACTGAGGAACTAAAAGGATATAAAGCTAAACGCGAATTAGGAGACCTCACCCCTTCTGATAGCCTTAGAATTGAGTTTTTATATCAGCAGTATCAAACCCTACAAAACCAAAGTCAGCAATGAAAAAAATCAACTTCAAGCACCCCAAGTATATCTTTCCTCTCATTGCTTTGCCTTTTGTGTGCTTCATAGGTTATCAAGCAATAGACCTATTTAGTAAAGACGATAAAAAGGAGCAAGCACAGAAAGACCTGAGTACCTCTTTAGGAAAGGTGGAAACGCCCATTATGAACAAGAACGACGCTTACGACAAGATGTTTGAGAATACAAACGATAGTCGTTCTATGATTCAAGATTTTGAGAAGGAAAGCGATAGCCTTTACAACTACTCCGACAATTTGAATGATGCTCAAAAGCGTTATTTGGATTCTTTGGAATACGAGCGCAAGCGCAACGCTAATAGCAAAGTTACAAAGATAGGAGATAACACCTATTACCGCACTAACAACAGTGCTTTTTCTCATTCCTCATCGCAATCACAAGACGATAAAGATTATGAACGTTCTAAAGAGATGATTCGTATGCTTAATGAGTCGCAACAGCCTATAGCGAGTAGCAAGCAAGAAAAAGAGGAGAAAGAATACGACCCCGTAAAGGGCTTACGAGAGCAGATGTTATTCTTAGACTCATTGGAGAAATCTAAAGACCCTGAAGCAATAAGGCAGAAAGCAGCTTCAGAGCGTTTAAAAGCTAATAAAGAAAAACGCGAAGCCTTTCTCAATCGCAGTTTAGAGGTTACCAAAGCAAATAACTTGGGGAATTTTAATCATATTTCTAAAGAGAAAGAGGGTAACAACATCAAAGCGGTAATAGATGAAAACATTAAAGGCTACTTAGGAAGTCGCATTCGTATACGACTTTTGGAAGATATTTTCATAGGTAAAAAGCAGAAGAGGTTGGTGAGAAAAGGTAGCTTCCTATATGCTGAGATTGCAGGCTTTTCACAACAGCGCGTTTACCTGAGTATCGTATCGGTAATGACCAATAATGAGATTTACCCTATCAATCTTTCCATTTACGATATGGACGGACTCAAAGGGCTATACGTGCCTGCGAGTGCCTTTAGAGAAATGATTCGAGAGTTAGGAGCGAACTCCGTACAAGGGGTGAATGTAGAAACAGGTCAAGGTTTCTTTACCAGCCTTGCCTCTAATCTATTCCGCTCTACCTCCGAAGCTGTAGCAGCTATCATTCGCAAGAATAAAGTAAAACTCAAGTACAACTCTTACATCTATTTAATTAACGAACAAGATTTAAACAAAAATGAAGAATAATATCATTACAAAACTCTCTATAGTGTTATTTGCCATTCTTTGGGGAGGACAAATACAAGCACAAACCCTTGTCAATCAAATTAATGTAGATAACCTCCCCATTATCTTTATGGGTAAAGAGGTAAATATTCACATCATCGCCCCCGAACCCATTCAGTTTGTAGACCTCTCTACAAATTACCTTATAGGCGATTTGCCTTCCGAAAATATTGCTCGCATTAAAGTAGAACAAAGCGGAGATGAATTAATGGAGAATGCAACCCAAAAAAAGGAATTGCGTTCAGGAATGGACATCGGTATTATCACAGTAGTAGGGCAATCGTTTTTAGCGCAATACCGCGCCATTTACCAAGAGCAAGAGCACAACTGGTTAGCCTCTAATATTCATATCAAAGCCGAAGATATGCAACCATTAGAATATCCTAAACTCAAATACTCTAATTACGAGCTCAAACGCTTTGCATTGGATATTCAAGCAAAGAAAATCAAAAAGCCTATTCGCAAGAAAAAGAATCTGAAACTCAAAATGCTACTGAACAATGTTTATGTGATAGATGATTACATTTTCTTAGACATCAGTATCGAAAACCTTACTAATCTACCTTGCAATATCGACGCTATGAAGTTCAGTATCGAGGATAAAAAGATTTACAAAGCTACAAATAATCAAAGTATTTTGCTAACCCCTTTGTATGCACTCAATAATCAAACTAAAATACACAAGAACTATCGCAATATTTTTGTGTTTGAGAAATTTACTTTCCCCAATAGCAAAATACTAAAAATACGCCTTATCGAGGAACAAATCTCAGGGCGTGTGATTGATATGAAAGTCAATTACTCCGATGTATTACAAGCCGATACTTTCTAACCCCTAAAACCTGAAACCTAAAACCTGAAGCCTATGAGTATGCAAGAACAACAAAACCAAATTAAGATATACGACTTCTTCCAAAAAATGGTCTATGGAGTCGTAACTTTGGATTGCCTAATTCTTTTCTTTCAAAATGCCGAGATACCTGTGCTATCTAATATCTTGCAAAGTTTTGCAAAGATGGGCGTATTCTTTCCTCCTATCAATGCCAAGCTGAGCACTCTTGTACTAATTACCTTGGTAGCTATAGGCACACGAGCTAAAAAGAAACGCGACTTAGATGCAACCAAAGAAATCTTTTTGCCCATATCTGTGGGACTGATAATGATCATAAGCTCTTTAGCCCTTGTATGGGGAGCGGGCAATCCCAATTTACCTTATGTAGTGCCCTATCTCAATGGTTATCAATTAGGCTACCTCCTGCTTTCGTATGCAGGGACGATGATCACTCAAAAAGGTGCTGATAGTATTTCTAAACTAATGCAAACTAAAATGGATAAAGACCGTTGGAATACCGAAGAGGAGAGTTTCGACCAAAATAGGGAACTTGTAGAAACACCTACCTCTGTAAACATCCCTTACAAGTTCCGCTACCAAAAACAAACGCACCAAGGCTGGATGAATATCGACCCTTTCCGTGGTTCAATGGTCATTGGAGTCCCTGGTTCGGGTAAGTCCTTTGGGGTGATTAACCCTGCTATCCGCCAGTTAGTAGGCAAAGGTTTTTGTTTGTGTATCTACGACTTTAAGTTTCCAAGCTTAGGCGAAATTGCCTATTACCACCACTTGCTAAAGAAGAAAACCGACCCTAACTACAAGCACAAATTTCACGTGGTAAACCTCGATGAAGTAGAATACTCCCGAAGAGTAAATCCTTTCAAAAAGGAGTATATCAACACCTTAGCACAAGCCCAAGAAATGGCTGAATCTATGGTAAGTGCCTTGCAAAAAGGAGGCAGTTCTGGCGGGGGTGGCTCTGAACAGTTCTTTACGCAGTCAGCGGTGAATTTCCTTGCCTCTACTATCTATTACTTTGCTACCTATGAGAATGGCAAATACTCTGACCTACCTCATATACTCGCCTTTATGAATCGCAGTTACGAAGAGATATTCGATACTCTCTTTACCAATGAAGAGTTAGTATCGCTTATGTCGCCTTTCAAATCAGCCTATGAAAACAAAGCCTTTGACCAGCTTGAAGGACAAATAGGCACTATAAAGATTTTCCTATCTCGCTTGGCAACCAAAGAAAGCTTTTGGGTATTTAGTGGCGACGAAGTGCAACTCAAAATATCCGACCCTGAAAATCCCTCTATCCTCATTCTCGCCTCCAACCCGCGCACACAGGACATTAACTCAGCTTTGTATTCAGCGGTGCTCAATAGGGTAATAAGTCAAATAAACGACAAAGGTAATCTCTACAGCGGACTTATCGCCGATGAGTTCCCTACTATCTATATTCACAAGATAGACAACCTCGTGGCGACTGCACGTAGCAATAAAGTAGCGGTAATGCTCGGCTTGCAAGAGCAACCACAATTGCGCCAATTCTACAAAAAAGAAGTAGCCGAAACCATTTCAGCTATTATGGGGAATATCCTCTCAGGAGCTGTGCGCGACAAGGGTACCCTTGATTGGCTTGAAAAACTCTTTGGTAAAATCAAACAAAAAAGCTATTCGGAATCTATCTCCAACCAAGGTACCAATATGACTATCAGCGAAAAGATGGATGTAATGATACCCGCGGGCAAGATTGCAGGACAACGCACAGGTGAAATGGTAGGTATGGTCGTACAAGGCGAAGACAACGCCACCGAAGAGTTTAAAACATCAGCTATTTCAGGCAAGATCAACCTTGATATGAAAGCTATCAAACACGAGGAAGCCAATTATGTGAAAATGCCTACCTACTATTCATTCAAAGACAGCGCAGGTAACGACCGTAAAAATGAAATCCTTATGACCAATTTCCGTCGTATCAACAAAGAAGTTGAAATAATGATTAATGAAATTAGAGAAGCTGTAGCCTAACTGACACCTAAACCTTAAGACCTAACACCTCAAAAATGCAACCCGATAAAAAACATATCAAAACCATAACCCTATCTCTTTTCTTTTCTGCAATAGGTAGTACCTATGCACAGTTCAATACACTCATCCCAAAAGTAGCTCCCGAAAAAGAGTACCAAAAATTTAGAGTAGTAGAGAATAATGAGCTAAGTAATAGCAATGTAAGTGCAGAAAAAAAAGGTAGTGGCGTGTGGAAGCGATTGTTTCGCAGTGAGAAGGCAGCCCTTCGCAAAGAGGTAGATTCACTGAAGACACTTATCCGTCAATCACAACCTACTGCACCTAATATCCTCAAACAGGTGCAAGATTCTATCATCTTATCCCTTGCTAAAAAGGCAGTGACTGAAGCACATACCAAACAGCAGGACAATGAGCAACCTACTCCTACCAAAGAAGTCGTACGGCTCTCTCTGCCTCTGAAGGGAGAATTGTACGTTACCTCTCATTTTGGAGAGCGTTTCCACCCCATTCTAAAGCAAGAGCGTATGCACAACGGCATTGATTTACGGGCTAACTACCAACACATATACGCTGTTTTAGACGGGGTAATTAGCGCAGTAGGCTGGGATAGCAAAGGCGGAGGCGTATATATCAAAGTTAAACATCAGAATTTTGAAACAATCTACTGTCACCTCTCCGAAGTCTATTACCGAGAAGGGGAATCTGTAAAAGCGGGGTTTATTATTGGTAAAAGCGGTAATACCGGACTCTCTACAGCGCCCCATTTGCATTTTTCAGTGAAACAGAATAATGAATATATCAACCCCATAACCTTTCTAAACAATTTAATCAGTATCAAATAAGATGGACAATTACACTTACTATATACTACTGTTATTGTTATTCTTAGCAATAGCCATACACAATATGTATCGTCTCAAAAGAGAGCGAGATAAATTACGCAAAGAGAATAATACATTACATAGTATAATTTCTAATAGGTTAGGTAACATATTAGGTACTCCAGATGGAGGTAAACAATATAATTTTTCCAAATTTAAGGAATTAGAAAAAGAAATAGAGCAACAATAAACTAAAAACATTATGCTTAAAACCCTAATCATAGCCGAAAAATCAACACAAATGCGTGAGTACGCCCGCGCATTAGGTTTTACCCTCAAAGGAGACCATTACGAGAAAGGTGATACTATCCTTTCTTGTGCAGCTGGGCACTTGTTAGAACTTGCTGAAGATACCGCCTATCGAGGGGAAGGAAAATGGGATAAATCCTATTTGCCACTGCTTCTGCAGATAAAAGATTATAAGTACGAACCTAAGAAAGAGGAGAACCGCCAAGCTCAACTCAATAAGTTAGGCAGCTTACTAAACAATCCTGAAATCGGTAATATCATTGTTGCCACCGACCCCGACCGTGAGGGGGAACTCATTTTTAGATACATCTATAACTATTTTAAATGTAAAAAGCCTTTCATTCGTGTGTGGAACTCGGCTTTAGTTGATGAGGGTATTCGCAAGGCTTTTGCACACCCTACCTACAAGCAGGGTGACCCATTTTTGGAAAACCTTTGTAAAAGTGGCTACGCTCGTGCTTTTACCGATTGGCTCATTGGCGTAAACGCCACCCAAGCAGCCACCCTCCAATTAGGGCAAGGTAAATTGTTATCGATAGGAAGAGTACAGAGTACTATCTTAAAGATTATTTGCGATAGGTACATCAAGAATAAGGGGCACGAAAAAACCTATACTTACAAGATTATCACCAATCATTCTTACAATGGTACTACCTATACGACCGAGAGCCCCATATATGAGAGCAAAGAGCAAGCCCAAGCCGTTTTTAACGGACTTTTGCCCGCTCATAGGTTTGTGTCTCACGAGGTGAAAAAAGTGTCTAAAAACCCGCCTCTATTGCATACATTGGACAGTTTGACGATTGTAGCTAACAAACTCTATAAGTACACGCCCGACCAAGTGTTGGCGTCTGCTCAAAAGCTGTATGAAGGTAAATATTTGTCCTACCCGCGTACTGAAGACCCCTATATCACTGAAGAAGGATATTACAACCTCCAAAAGTTCTTTGTCGGTTTGTGTAGAGATTTTTTGGGCGTTACCAACTTTTCTTTTATGGGAAAACCCAAATCGGTAGATGATAGCAAAATAACAGGTTCACACGATGCTTTAATACCTACAGGTTACACCAATGGTTTAGAGAGTTTAGCCGAGCAGGAACGCCGTGTATTTGAACTTATCCTATATCGCTGTTTAGAGAGCTTTTCCGAGAGCTCTCAATATGAAAAAGGAATATATCTTTTTGACAATCAAGGAACGCCTTTTAAAACCAATACTAACAAACTGTTATATGCAGGTTGGGAGCGTTACACGCCTAAAAACAAAACAGCAGCTACTGATGAAGAGGGTGAAGCAGACGATGAAAAAATTACTGTTTTGGATCTACCTTACAGGCAGGGCGACGCGGTCGCTATCGAGGCGAAAAACGTTCGTGAAATTGAGAGCAGACCTCCCGCTATATACACACCTGCAACCCTTACCGATGATTTATGTAACTTGGACAAGTTCCTACAAGAACAATCGCCCGAAGTACACAAGAAATTATCATCTCAGTTTGAACTAAAAGGCTTGCAAATTGGTACCAAAGGAACTCGCCCTGGCATACTTGATACACTTATTCAAAAAAGGCAGTTTATCACCTTGCAGAAGAACAAGTATTTGCCTACAGAGTTGGGGCTACAGTTTTACAATGCTATCAAAGATTTAGAAGTGGTGAATGTAGCCCAAACGGCTCGCCTTGAGTATCAGCTAAAGCAGATAACAGAAGGAAAGTTATTAGTAACACAGTATTACAATAACCTATTGCAATACGTGCAGAATATGGTACATAACATCTTTAGCATTGAGGCTACTGTTAAGGTGGAACGCCCTACCTTGGAAACTTGTCCCAAATGTAAACAAGGGCAAATCGTGGAGGGTAAAAAAGCCTTTGGCTGCACCAACTATAAAAACGGTTGCGACTTTACCATTTGGAAAGAGGTAGCCCATAAAACCATCACCGCCAAGCAAGTGGCCGACCTTATTGCCAAAGGCAAAACAAGTCTACTAAAAGGCTTTAAAAGCAAGGCAGGAAAAGACTTTGAAGCGTATTTAGTGCTCAAAAATTGTAAGGTAGATTTTGAATTTAAAAACAATAAGAAGAAATGACAAAACAACAGAAATTAGAAATTATTTGCAACGTTATACTACTATTGCTTTTCATAGGTATTACCGTAGTAGTAGTTGATTTTAATAGTTTGGTAATAGAAACTTTACAATCTATCGACGATTCGACTCTCATTACCTCTAAAGAAGCTCAAATGGCTAATGAGTTAGCTATTCTTATTAAAAAATCTATAGCTCCTGTTAATCTAATGTTGGGAGTATGTATAGGGCTATTAGCTCCTGAATTAATCAAAATGGTGAGACAGTTAATCAAATTTAAAAACAAATAAATCAGTAACAATATGAACGAACAATTACCTACATTAGACCTAAAAGAGTATGGTATTATGAGTGAAGACAATACCTTCTCTAAAAAGCTCTCCAACAAGGATATTGAAAATTTTCTCAAAGGACACGCTATGATTGCTGACAATGGTAAAGACCGTTTGATTTTTCTCCTAACGGATAACAACACCCGTCTAAATGTGAATATCTATCAGCGTGACAAAACCATTGACAAGATTGTAAAACAAAGTCAAAAGGAAATTGTCTATAGCCAGCTAAATGAACTCACCAACAGCAAGTCGATAGATATTGAGAAAAAAGCTTTTATCTACGACCAAAGAACGCAGCAAGTAACCGAGTATGACCTGCTCAAAGATACTGAGAAAATCGCCCAAGTGGTTGCAGAAAAAAAAGATATTCAGGAAAGTAACCGTTTTAAAAATGAGCTTCTCAAACTCAAAGGCTATTTACAGGATAAAATTGACAAGTTCCCTGAGATTGGCAAAGAAATCACCAATAATCTAAACATTATATCCAAGACCATCAGTACCATAGACGATGCTACACCTAATGAAAGCCAATCAGAGAAGCAACAGCAGACTAAACTCCGTTTAGATGTGAATGATGACGACCTCTATCAAGATGCTAATCGTCACCGTGAAGAGCAAGAAGAAGAACAACACCGCCATCGTAGCTTTAGAAGATAATAACCTTAAAAAAACTAATCAAATGCAAGACATACAAATTAGTATCGGACAGCAACTCTATTCCAAAGATTACGATGAAACACTACAAGTGTATAGCATCCGTGAGCAACCCGACTCTAAAATCTATCTAAGTGGTACCACTTCTGATAGAGAAGTTACTCTTTATAAGTCTGACATTGTGCGACTTCTTAATGAAGAGAGATTGAAAGAGGTGAATACACCTAAAAAATTCCTAAATACCGATGTTCTCAATAGCTTTATGGGTGATTTAGCTTGGGGGAATGATACTGAAATGAACAGACTCAAGCAAGTCTACCTCTCATTTTCTCCTCAAGAGAGAGAATTTGTAGAGAAAAACGCTGTGAGAGAAGGTGTAAATTCTATTGAAGAAGTCTTTGAAAATGTACTATCAAAGGACGAAAAAGAGAAATTAGAAAACAAGATTAATAACTTTTTAAACACTGTAAAACAAATGGAAACAACAGAACAAAAGGAAGCAAAACAACAGCCTACAATAGACTTGCAAATAGGTCAAAAACTCCATTACAAAGAGGACGTTTTTGAAGTAACAAGATTTGCCAAAGACCCAAACGGTCAAGATACAGTGATTCTAAAAGACCCTTCTATAGGAAGTGGAATAGAAATTCCTTGGTATCGGTCAAATTTAGAAGAGGTCATAAGCAGCGGTCAATACCAACTTGCTAAACCTAACAATATTGAACAGCAAAAAAATCAAGATGTTAATCAATCAACAGCTCAAACAAACGAGGTAAGCATAGGTCAAAAATTCCAATTCAAAGAGAGTAACTCAGTTTTAGAAGTTGTTAAGATTGACAAAAATGCTCACCGAGATGGTAGCGATGAACTAACAATGAAACCTGTAGGCGTAAATGTAGGTAACCAAGAGTTCAACTGGAGCAAGTTAGCTTTAGATACTGCCATTAAGGAAGGAAAAGTGGTAAAGATTACCCAGCAACAAGCACAATCCTCTCCTCAGCTTTCAGAGCAGCAATCCAACCAGCTAAACTACCTCAAAAACCAAGTGAAATATCTCGGTTTAGGCGAAGACACTAAACTGCATAAGAACTTAGAGAATGCTATACTATCTCCTAAAGATAAAGTAACTGTTCGCACTGAGTACAACTACCCCGACCGACTGATGAAAGGAAATACCGTCTCATTCGACTTGAACCTCACTAAAACCGAACAAGGAGGCGTGTTTTTAAACTCTTATCGCGCGAACCTCACTACCAAAAATGGTGAGGAACGTTCCCAAACTTTTAAGGTACAGAAAGAAAACAGTGTCACAGCAAAAGAAGCGATTAACTTGCTTGAAGGACGCTCGGTAAAAATAGAGCACGATGTAGTAGACAAGGAAACGGGTGAGCTTTCACGTACAGAGAGCTTTATCAAACTCAATATGAAAGAGCCTAAAACAGACTATGGCAACTACAAATACGAGTGGTACAACAAGAATGCCTATGGTGTGGATATAGATAACATTATGCAAAAATCCAACTTAACATTTGCTAATGATATTGAGAGAGAACGCACTAAAAAACATTTGGAAAAAGGCAATATCACTCAGGTAACTTTCCAACAAGAAAACCGTCAAATACAAGGTTTTGCTGTGTTAAACCCTCAGTGGAAAATGCTCAATTTGTACGACAGCGCTATGAATAGGGTAACTATCCAAAATCAATTGGTAAAACCCGAAGTTACACAGGCTCAACAAAAGAACAATGTTCCTGAACATAGTATTTCACGATAACACTTCAATTGATAAACAATGAAAAAAACTCTTTTTCTCTTTTCTACATTGCTGTGCTTTTCTTGTAGTAAAAAGGAGATTAAAGCCGAAAAGGGAGGTATTGATATAGTGTCCAACATCTATTTCGATGCCTCCAAAGGCTTAGATGATATGAAAAGCGTTGTTATCTCTAAACTCAATTACAAAGGTGACACCCTTGTAGAACTTGTTCCTTATGTTGATGAACCTGAACTCACTGAAAAAATCTTTATCATTACCGACTCACTTGCCTTTGATATCACTGACAGAAACCCTCAGCAGTTCATATTTTCAACGCTTTCTAATGTTCCTTCTATCCCTAAACACAAAAAAGAACAAGGAGCAGTATTCAAATCGCAACACCTTTTGAATTTCGATTACCGAAAAGACCTCAATGATACTATTCTTTTTAAAAAAGAATACAAGCGTTTTAGGATAATTACTCCTGAGAATTACACAACTTATTATGTTCATCCAACTGATACCCTTTTACCTTACACACTATATAAAAAAGAGGGTGATAAATATGGAGGGCGTATAGAGCGCATAGACCTATACAACAAGCAAAATGACGTGTTTATATCGCTCCAACTTCTTCCTCGTAAAGAATGGGATAGTGAAGCTAAAAACATTTTTGAGTTCAATGATTTTATTTTAAAACGCAAATAATTTTACCCTTATGGCTATATTTTCACCACAAGATATTGAGAACATTGTGAATAACACTTCCATTGTCGACTATTTCTTCTACCTTGAAAGACAAGGTAGAGTTAAATTTGACCGTCAACGCGGACACGACTACTATTTTCTTACGGATAACGAAAAATTTTCAGTAGATGAAAAAGGCTATTATGACTTTAAAGCGGGTAAAGGCGGACAAATTTTCAAAGCTGTAATGGAGCTCGAAAAGAAAACTTGGAAAGAAGCCGTTGAGTTTCTGAAAGACTTTTCTAATACTACTATTAGCCAAAGTGTTAAAAATCAAAAAGCAGAAAATAAAAGACCTACTCCCACTCAGCATTACACGGAAAAAGCCCCCAGCACTAAGATTACTCAAGTGTCTGTACCTAACAATGATAAGTTGTTAGAATACTTCGCAGGGCGTGGTATCTCAAAAGAAATTTTACAACAATACGCTCAACAGGTACATTACCGCAATAATAGTGATGGTAAAAACTATTTTGGTATTGGTTTACGCAATCAATCAGGAGGTTATGATATACGTAATCCTTATGTCAAAGCCAAAGTAGGAGCAAGTGATATAAGCATTATAACTGGCACTCGCAACGAAACTGTTGTCTTTGAGGGAATGACAGATATGTTTTCTTATCTGCAAATGGCTAAAGATAATGGCAAACCTAACGACCGTACATTGGTAGTACTAAACTCTATTACCAACACAGGTACTTTTATTGAGCAATTTCAAAACTATACAGGTAAAATACATTTGTTTTTGGATGGAGATAAAGCAGGTAACGATGCTACTCAAAACATACTCAACAATCTGAAGAACAGCATAGACCAAAGAGGGGCTTATGGAATAGGTAAAAGTGAAGTAAAAGACTTGAACGACTATCATTTAAAAGTTTTTAACTACAAGAAAAACATAGAGCAAAGTAATGCCCCTGAAGAAATAAAATTACAAAAAGGAATGAAAGCGGTAGACAAAAGTACGAATGAGACTTTTGTCATTAGCTATACAGCTGATAATTATATAGATTTGAAACGTGAATACGATAGTCATATCGCCAAAGTGAATAGCGTTCATTTCAATCATCTCAGTGAACTATTTAGCGACTATGATTTTTTTGATTTTAACAATAAAAGATTGTTTCTTTCTTCAAAAAACACTATCTTTGCCGATAATAATAACATACAAATTTACACACAAAATGGAAGCACTACAATTGAACCCAACAGAGTATCCTCATCTGAGCAAGTGGGAAAGCAGTCATCTAAACCAAACCTTAGAAAGCCTCTCACGCCAAGCCAATCCAAGCAAGAAAGAGATAACCCAAGCCGACAAGCAGTGGGCAGCAACAATGTTGGAAATGGACTTAGCAGCTCAGAGCGGAGCGATTTGGGAAGACGAACAGGAAGACCCCAAATGGGCAGCCACAACGGAGCACAACCGCAAATTCTACCTAATCAAAGACCTCTTTCAACAGAAGAACATCAAAGCACTGGAAGAGATGTTCCAAACGGAGACCGACCCCGACCTCAAGGAGATGGCAAACAATTACCTAAAGAATCTGTACGACCTACCCTTTTAAACAAACCTAACAACACGAAAGTCAGCAACGAGGAAATAACTACCTTAGTCAATTCGCTGACTTTCGTTGCTGATGATAATACTATCCAACTCAATGAAGGTGTACAAATCACTGATGAGATAAAAAACACCATTAGCCAATACAAAAGTGGCGGTATTACCAAAGATAATCGCGGGGTATTAGATGAATACTACACCGATGAAAAGTTAGTGAATGCTGTACGCAACCTTATCAAAAACAATTTTCCTCAAAAACAGTCCATCAACGTATTAGAACCCAGTGTAGGTACGGGTAACTTCTTACACGCTACCGATAATTTAGGACTAAAAACCAATGTCTCTGCCCTTGAAATCAATGAAACTACTGCCAAAATAGCCAAACTTCTGCACCCCCAAGCTACTATTAACCTGCGTTCCTTTGAAACCGAATTTATTACCGACAATGGTACCAAAAAAGACTTTACCCCCCAATATGATTTAGTAATAGGTAACCCTCCTTATGGTAGCCACAGAGGACTTTATTTAGGTTTAGGTGAAGAAACTAAACTCCCCCGCTACGAAGATTATTTTATAAAACGCTCCCTCGATGTAATGAACGAAGGGGCTACCCTTGCAATGGTACTCCCTTCAGGTTGGCTCAATAGACAGGATAAACTCTCAAGTGCTGAACTCTCTGAGGCGTATCGTCTTCCTAACGGAGCTTTTAAAGCTACTGATGTAGGTACTGACATTGTAATTCTCAAAAAAAATAGCCAAGCACAAAACCAAGATATTAGTAACTATTTTAAGGAACACCCTCAACAGATATTAGGTGATACTTTACAGCGTAAAAACCGCTTTGGTCGTGAGGAGGACTACGTGAAAGGCAACTTAGATGATGCCCTTACACGCCTACAAGAGTTTGCTACAAAAAAAGTCATACAACCTGAACAAACTCAAACAACACGAGAGGTACAACTTGATATGTTTTCAACTTTTGAGAGTGCTCCTGCCAAAGAACCTATTGCAGAAAAAGAAGAAGATGTTGTTGTGACTACTGTCCCTAATGAAGAGTATAACAATTTACTTGTTGAAGCTAAAGAAAAAGTAGGACAAGCAATTAATATCTTTAGGAATATCAAGTTTAAATCATTAGCAGTCATTACTGAATGGGATAATTATGCTGCCTTACTGAGAAAACTCGATAGAAAAAATACTAAATTTACCAAAGAAGAACTTTCGGATATTAGCAAGAAAGCGGATAGCATTATTCAAGAGCATACCCCGAAATTTAAAAAGGCACAAGAAGCAACGGATATTGAAGTTGTTGCTAAAAACAAAAAACAATCCACTGAAAATACTGGTGAGTACAAAGTACAATCTACTCCAGAGATTAGTAAAAAGGTACTCAAATACCACTTTGTAAAAGATGATATCGTGGTAGATACAGCTTTACAGAATAGTCATAGCATCACTCCTGAGCAAGTAAAAGCCTTTACTGATACCAATTACAATGGCGAGATAGCCAATCCTGAAGCACACGCTCAATACGCTAATTATTACAAAGGAAAGTACATTCACGATTTTTACTATGCCGAAGGAGATATTTACGAAAAATTAGAGCGTCTAACAGTTGATTTTGCAGGTAGATTAGATGATGAAAAGCTAAAAGCACAATATAACAAGCAAAAATCACTCTTGCAAAGCGTTTTACCTCCTAAAAAACAGTTAGAAGATATTATCATTTCACCTAATCACGAGTTTGTACATAATTTTAACTTAGGAAAGGTGGAAAAAGAGGTCTATAACAGCTATATGAGGCGCTATGATATGGTCAAAGTAGATTATAATTTAGCGGATAAGTTTAAAGACTTCGTTTTAAAATTACCAAGCCAAGCCCTTGAGCCCTCTTCTTCTTGGGAGGTCAGAGAATTTGTAGATAATCAAACGGTAACGGGTAGTGATAAAGAGCGGAATGCTTTGATACGTGAACGCCGTAAAGAAGTGGCTAATAACCTCTTTCAAAAGTTCCTGCGTGAAGAACTTCCTAATGACCTTAAAGAGCGTTTTGTAAACGAGTTCAACCGCAAATACAACAACCTCCATATACCTGACTATTCTCAGTTTCCTTTGTTCTCTAAAATAAACCAAAACTTCAAAGGCAAACCTTTAAAGCTGACAGAAGTGCAGAGGGCGGGTATCGGTCGCCTTACTACCAAAGGAGTTGGGCTATTAGCCCACGAAGTAGGATTTGGTAAAACCCTTTCAGGGGTACTCTCTATGCACGAGGCGATGGAACGTGGTAATGCCAAACGCCCCCTAATTGTTGTACCTAATGATAGCATCTTAAAACAGTGGGTAGAAACTATTTTTGAGGCTATTCCTAACGCCAAAGTGAATGTATTAGGCAATCTTGGTAAAGATTACGATTTGTCTCATTTTGATAACAAAGATGGAGAAATAACCTTAGTAACTTACGAGGGTTTCCAGAATATCGGTTTTGGTGATGAAATTACCCAACGATTGGCTGAAAAATTCTCTTATATCAACAAAAAGGATGTTGATAGCTTAGAAAATCCTATTACGGGAGGTGTTTCCGATGAAACGATGCGTGAGATAGAAATAGCTATTGCAAAAGAAAAGAAAATGCAAGGCATAATGAAACGAGGCAAGGTATACGACTGGGAAGATTTTGGTTTTGACCACCTTACTTTTGATGAAGTACACAACGCCAACCATATCATAGATAAGGTACGTATTGAGGACAGGCGTTTTGCTTCCGATTTCCGCAGTCAGAATCAACGCCCCTCAAAATTGGGACTCAACACTTGGGTAGCTTCTCAGTATATACAAGAAAATTACGATGGGCGTAATGTTACTTTACTTTCTGCAACTCCTTTCACTAACAAGCCTTTGGAGTATTATTCTGTGCTATCCCTTATTGCCAATCAGCGATTAGAAAAATCAGGCTATTTCAATGTAAATAACTTTTTTGAGACCTTTATGGAAGCCGACAACGATATGGAAATTGATGCCAAAGGTGATGTAAAGTTTAAAACTAATGTACGCAGGTTTAAGAACAACGCGCTGTTTCAACAACTTCTATCCGAGTTTATTGATATTAAAGGCGAAGAGGATAACCCGCAATTGGTACGTCCTAACCGTATCAATAAGGAATACAAGATTGAACAAAATGAACTTACAAAAAAAGAATACGACACTCTAAACCTCCTTTTTGACGAAAGTGAAGAAGGGGCTATTCTTTCTCATATCCTCAATGCAAGACTCATCGCTTTTTCTCCTTACCTCTCTAAAAATTACGAAGGTGATGTAGACAAAGTAAGTACTAAAGATTTTATAGAGAACTCTCCAAAACTCAAAACCACAATGGACTTAATTCGTCAGAACAAAACCGACAAGCCCGAAGCGGGGCAAATCATCTATTCTGAGTTAGCTGTACAACAATTCCCTCGTCTCAAAGAGTATTTGGTAGACCAAGTAGGCTACAAAGCCGATGAAGTAGGTATCATCACTGGGGCTACCAACAAAAACCAACGTTTGGATATTCAAGAGAAATTCAATGCAGGTAAGATAAAGATAGTTATTGGCTCAGAAGCTATCCAAGAGGGTATGAACTTGCAGGAAAACACTACCGATATGTACCTTCTTACCTTGCCTTACAACTTTACCTCTTTACGACAAACAGAGGGACGAATGTGGCGACAAGGCAACAAATGGGAAAATGTACGTATGAACTATATGCTCACCAACGATAGTATTGATGTGTTTATGCTCCAAAAACTACAAGCCAAGCAATCCCGCTATATGGAAGCTATCAAAAAAGGGGCAAATATCATTGATGTGTCTGATGTGGATACACAGGAACTCAAAACCGCTATCATCACCAACCCCGAAACACGTGCTGAAATTGAAGTAGAGTTAATGAGAAAACGCTATGAGAATGAAAAAACCAAACACGCTGCCGATTTAGGTTTTATATCTCGCAAATTTGAAGATTATACCAAAGTATATGATGAATATTTAAAAGAGAAAAAAAGCTATGAAGATATGCAAAAATGGGCTGAAACAGATGATTATTGGAAAGAGAAACTACCATATAGAGCTCAACAAGTAGAAAGGGCTAAAAAAGAAATTGAGCAAGTAATTGAAAAACTGGCGAAAAAGGGTGTCAATATAGCTGATTTTCAACATCAGCAAGAGATTGTAGAAAATAAAATAGCCTCTATAGACAAAGCAATCAATGAGGAATTACCGATTATCCGCGAAAGACTTATTACGCAGTACAAACAAGAAAAGCAAGAGCGCCTCAATGCCCCGCAAATAAACTTTGTAGAAGAACGGGCTGAAGAGAATAAAACATTCTTTAAACTTCGTCCAACTGCTGAAAATCCTGAGAATAAGGTTGCAGAAAATAAAACATCTCAAGATGAGGGGCAACGCACTTACAAGGCTTTTAAACGATAATAAAACACCCCTGATAAACTGACTTACTTATCAGGGGCTGTTTCTATATTTATTGGCGTACGAGATTGTACTTGTACTTATACTTGTAGGCTAAACCATATTTTAATTGCAATTCTATTAGCTTGTTAGCGTAGTCAGGAGCTGTTGTGTCTAACTGTGCAAATTCCTTTAGATATTCTTCAGCATTAGTTAAATTATCCAAATTAGTATCTGTTATTAAATAGAAAAAGTCTGTGTTTTCAGCTAATAATCTGTTATTCTCAATAGAATAAGTAGCTAAAGGTTGCTTTTTCTCATCATCAACTATTTTGTTACCTAAAGTTGAGTATTTTATTTCTTGAAAAGAATACTGCCCCGTTTTATCGGTGATTTTTAGTCTCTTTTCATTGCCAAAAACTACCTTAACAGTATAGGTTTGATAGTTACTTTCAGGACTACCTAATAAAGCTCCATACGATTTTTTAAAAAGTTCTGATACTTTACTTTGTTGTGCAGGTTTTTCTGCAATAACTTCTACTGTACCTACCCAAGTTCCTAGCAGCTTATTGTTATCTCCATTATTCGTAGGAGTGTCGTCAGATTTAGAGCAGGCAGTCATTCCTATTGCCATAAAGGTGAGTAAAAATATTTTCTTTACCATTGTTGTTAAGTATTAAAATGTTAATGTTAAGTTACTAATTTGATTGTGCAAAGGTACGTATTTTATTAGTAAATTCAAAAAACATTCTTTTAGATTACACATAATCAGAGATAAAACAAAAAATATCAGAAAAATCATCTTAAAAGAAAGTACTTATAGAACATCTATAAGTAAAAAATACTTCAATTCCTTTGTTTTACATTTAATTAATATTCAACAATTTAAAATTTAATTACCTAAAAAACTGAAAAATATTTTCTTTTTTGTTGGTTGTTTCGTCAAAAATCACTAATTTGCGCCTCTAAATTACTATTATTTCTTTAACAAGAAGATATATGAATTATAATTCTACTGGTTTTTTTCCTAAATTTGACCCTAAAATCTATTGGAGTTTTGGAGTACTCCTTTGTCTTGGTATTTTCTTATTCATTTTTCAATGCTCTCGTCACGTAGATTGCGAGGAGGCTAACTTCTATGTCTTTGCCGATAACTATGCTGTGAAGGAAGTCATCGAGTTTGGTGATAAAACCAAAAATGCTAAATCGTGGAAATGGGATTTTGGCGATGGTTCTCCTGCCGATTTTAGACAGCGTACTTTCCACACCTATGAAAAGACTGGAGAATATGTGGTAACTCTTACTATCAACGGCTCTTGTACTTCTCAAAAGGTGCTTACCATTACCTCTCTCAATCAACAAGTAGGCTACCTGCCTACCATCAAAGCTCCTGATGTGGTCTTTTTAGGTGAAACCACTAAATTCATAGGACAAAAACAAGGAGGTATCTCATTTGAGTGGAGCTTTGGAGAAACTTCCTCTACTGATGCTGTGGGTGATTCTGTAACCTATAAGTTCAAACGTGTAGGACAAAAGAAGATAACCCTTATTGTCAATGGCGATTTAGACCATATAGCCTCCAAAACCATTTATGTAGCCCCTAAACACGTAGTGGCTAAAGAGCCTATAGATATGGAGAGTTATGTATATGAACAACCGCATAGTGATTTTTCACTACCTATGGGTAAAGCACAGAAAGACCCCTTGGTAGATATGCTTACCAATATTCCTGTAGCTCCTAAAACTCCTAAAAAAGAGGACACACCTCCTTCTGCAAAAAAAGTCCCTGATATCTCTAATGAGCAATTTATCCTGCTTCTCAATGGGGTAGCCTCTCAAGCTAAAACCAAAGATGATTTCAAAGACTATCTTTGTGAGAACTACCAAGTCCCTGTAGTTATCAATGATGATAAAATCGTACCCTTTGTACAGTTTTGCAAAGAAATTTCTGGAAAGAAAGTAAAAATAGAAAATTTGCGCCTGCAAAAGGACGTTAATAACGCTTGTATCCAGAATATATATGTTTATTACAAAGTAAAAGGAAAAATATTCTGGAAGAAAGGATAATAACAATCATAAAAAATACAAAACAATGGAAGAAAAGAAATTGAGCTATGCCCCAGAGGTTACTAAAGCATTGGAGATAGCACAGAAAATAGCTCGTGAAAATATGAACGCTCGTTACTCTGGCGGACACTTATTAAAAGCCATTCTCAACAGAGATTTACCACTCTTAAAGCTCTTGGAATCTAAAGGAGTCGATGTGTTCTATTTAGAAGAATGGGCTGAAGTGCGCATTGAGGAAGCTCTAAAAGCTACCAACACTTATTCCTGCGACCCCGATGAAGTGATAGACACTATCTTCACTGAAGCAGAAGCTATTCGGGAAATTTTAGATGAAGAGGAAATTTCCTTATGGGATGTATTTGTAGCATTGAGTACTCAGGGAGTAGCTTTTAATTTCGACCAAATGAAAACCTATCCTGTAACGCGTGCTGAACTTTTGGAAACGACTCCTCTTCCTGCTACCTCTACCGAAAAACCTTTCTCTTCTGCTCCTCTTTCTTCCACAGCTAAAGGGTTTTTGCAAAAATATTGTGTCAATAAAAAAGATGTCCTCAAAGCTAAAGCCTCAAAAGAAATACCTGTTGGTAGAGTTGCCGAAACTCAAAAAATTACCGAAATACTGTGCAGATTTAGCAAACAAAATGTGCTTATCATAGGCGATTCAGGTATAGGAAAAACTACCCTTATCAATAGTTTTGTACAGAAGGTTATAGCAGGTCAAGTCCCCGATGTGTTGTCTAACTTAGCTGTATTTGAATTGGATATGGGAGCTCTCATAGCAGGAGCCTCCTACAAAGGAGAGATTGAAGACCGTATCAAGAACATAGCCCAAGAACTCAAGCAATATCCTAAATCAGTACTTATCATCGAGGAATTACACGCACTTTTAGGTAACTCTTTTGATTCCTCTATGGCAAATCTACTTAAAAGTGAACTTACCAAAGGACTTACTGTCATAGGAACTTCTACTATCGATGAATTTACCAAGAAAATAGAAAAATCAGGTTTAGAACCTTTGTTTGAAAAGGTAGAATTGCAAGAAAGTGATGATGAAACCCATTTTAGAATGTTGCGTCAAACGCTTTCAGCTTATGAGACCCACCATCATATAGCCATAACCGATGAGGCAATTTGGGAAGCCATACGCCTTTCTAAAAGGTATTTAAAAGAGAAAAGTCTGCCTGCCTCAGCGATAGACCTCATAGACCATACAATGTCAGTTGTGAAAACAGCAGGAGCATCTTTCTTAAAAGAAAAAAATGCCTTGCTTACACAAATAATTCACTTGGAGGACAATACACAAGGTTTTACAGAAGAGCAACGCAAAAAGAACGCTGCTTGGTTATTGAACGATATCAAACAACGCATTCCCTTTTTGTTAGATGCCTCTACCCTTTTAGAAGAAGAACAAACTACTACTTTTGAAACTGCTGATAACCTATTGAGCTATGGACGCAAACTTATTACCGAAGCTGAAAAAGTAGCTCAAGAAAAACGTTCTCACATCACCGAATGGGATTTAGCCGTACTCATCTCTCAAAAAACGAATATTCCTATAGGCAAACTCAAAGAAGAAGAAAAACAGCGTTTGAGTGATATGGATGCTATTCTTTCCGAACGGGTAGTAGGGCAAGACCACGCTATTGCTATTATCAGTGAGGCTGTACTCGAAAATCGCTCCGGATTGAGCAAAGCAGGACAACCGATAGGTTCTTTCTTCTTTTTGGGACCTACAGGAACAGGGAAAACAGAATTGGCTAAATCTTTAGCCGAATTCCTTTTCCAAGATGAGAACGCCATTATCCGTTTTGATATGTCTGAGTTCAAAGAAGAGCACTCGGCAGCCTTACTCTATGGGGCACCTCCAGGATATGTAGGCTATGAGGAAGGTGGTTTATTAGTGAATAAAATCCGACAAAAGCCCTACTCTATCGTACTTTTTGATGAGATAGAAAAAGCCCACGCCTCTGTATTTGATGTATTCCTACAAATAATGGACGAAGGGAAGTTGCACGACCGTTTGGGTAAAGAAGGCGATTTTTCTAATGCCATTATCCTCTTTACTTCCAATATAGGCTCTGACTTTATTGTCAAATCCTTTACTGAGGGGAATATTCCTTCCTCATCTACTCTTTTAGAGATAATGAGTCGTTATTTCCGACCAGAATTTTTGGGACGTCTTACCGAGATAGTACCTTTTGCACCTATTAGCAAAGAAAATGCTCTAAAAATCTTTGAAATACATTTGAAAAAAGAGCTTTTGAACCTAACAGAGGGTATAAACATCTCACTCAATATTGCTCAAGAAGTAAAAGAACATTTAGCAGAACAAGGCTATGATGCCACCTATGGAGCTCGTCCTTTAAAAGGTATCATTCGTGCCAAATTACGCCGTCCTTTGGCTAAGAAACTTGTAGCAGGTGAATTTAAAGAAGGAGATATTATAGAGGTACTCTGGGAAAATAATGAAGTTGTTTGGATTAAAAAATAATAAATTATGGCAGTAGAATTTGGAAAATGGCAGGAAATAAAAAGAAATCCCATAGTACCTTTTACAATAAAAAAAGGTGTTTTTATAAAAGGATGGTGGAGTGCTGATAAAGAAGGAAAAAGTGTTATCACAAATGCTTCTTTAGAAGATACTGTGTATTTTCATATAGAGATAATGGGAGCACTTATACAAGATGGGGATAAACTTAGCTTACAATTATATGAATATGATACTTTTATATGGGTTGATAGTTTTAATTTGGATGATAAAATAGAAAACCCTAAAGAATGTATTATAAAAAATGGAAAAGCTCTACTTGAAGTCTTTTTGAAACCTGATTGGAATAAGTACATAGAAGAAGATACAGGCTATGAGATTGAACTTTATTGGGAAGTGAAATATAATAAAAGAGATATTACAATTAACCTTCCAGATAAAAGTGAAAATTACTTAAATGTTAAAAATGAACGTAATATATTCATAAAACCAGTAATGGAAGAGAATGGCTATAGTTATGGCGTGCCAGAAATGTATGCTTATGATGGTAGTCCTTTGCTTTTTACAACTATTGATGAAATCAGCTATTTGGATAATTCTGTAATAGATGAAAAGAATCCTTTAACTACTACAGAGGATAAATTAAAATTCTTAGATGAATTAACTAAAATAAAACCCTCTAATAAACAAAATAACAATATAAATACTTATGTAAATGATTTTATGATTGTAGGAACTACAGTTGCTTTAGAAGAAAAATCTAAACTAATTTCTGAAAAGATGGCCATTGCTAAATTAGAAAAAGGTTTTTTAGTTACTAATAAAGGGAATATTATTCAAGGAAATATAAAAACCTTAAAAGAATATAAAGAATTGCTAAACAATAAACTAGTAACCTTTAAGAGAGTACGAAATAAAGGTTTTTTTATGAAAGGAGAAACGACAAAAGGGATTAATCAGTTAGAAGCAATGAGAGGAAAACTAACGATTCCTAAGAATTTGTATTTCGTAAAAAATGCAGCAAGTTTATATTTTAATTTTTCTAGTTTAGTAGATTTAGCAGGAGGAGGTAATGATGTGAATGCATTTGCAAGAGATGTTGTTACATTTTCAAAATCTTTTGAACGTCTCGGAAAAGCTACATTTAGAGCTATAGGGATTGTTGCTCTTCATTTAACGTTGATGAAAAAAACGTTGGATATTGTTTTTTCGCCAATGGAAGAATTTATGGAAGAAGGTAGACAGTTAGATAAGAAGAAGTTAGATAAATCTAAGTACGAGGGAGTAATGGAGTTCACAAAAGAACTTCATCGTTCTACATTTTTGGTAAAAGGATATAAAACTGCAGAAATTAGTTATAATACATTAGAAGGTTTGTTCAATGGTAAAATTAAAAAGATAGAAGAGCTTGAAGGAGGACACAATGAGGTTACTATATTTTACAAAAAAGTAGAAGAAGGTATTTTAATTGATTGTTTTTTTATAAATTTATAAAAATTGTTTTGTGTGTATGAATAAATGTGTATTTATAGTTGCAATGCTATTTATTATAGGTTGTAATACAAGCAAAAAAATTCAAATAGTAGAGTTGAGTAATAATGTTATTGAAGTAAATTTTATTAAATATAGCGACAAGAAAGTGTCTTTATATTTGAATAAAAAAATAAAATTGAGAAACCCTTATTTTTCATCTGCAAAAGTAAAACTAAACTATTTTGTTCAAGGAGAACAAATAGATGATATCTATGCTTATGCGTTAGATTACGATAGATATGGAAATTTATCTTTTATTGGTAGTGATAAAGGGGAAGTATGGGGCGAAATAAAAATATCACCTTTAGGAGAAAGAGAAATTATATATGAGAGATATATTCCTATTGAACCTTTTGAATTTGTGGGAATATACAAGAGTTTAGAGCAATATATACCCTTGGCAAAACACCCTATAAGAAAGAGTGACCTAACAGGGAAAACTTATGAAGATACAATTGTTCTTGTCTATAAAGAACTGCTTTCTGAGTTCAAACGAAAGAACCCAGAACTTGTAGAGACCCTAACCAAGGGAGATACTATAGAATTAGAGATATTAAGCCCTGAGAAAGAAAAATATCGTTATAATGCAGAATGGTAAATTGTATATTTTTTTAACAAATAACTAAGAATTATTTATGTTTGGAAAGTTTATTTACTTAATAAGTAGTGCTTTACTACTATCTTGCTCGGCAAGCCGTTATCTTGCTGAGCTTCCTTATCATTACCCTACCGATGCTTTTTACAAAGCAGTATTAGCCCAAAAGAAACAAATCAATGAGCAATATACCTTGGTAGATGACAAGGGTGAAAACCTATCCGATAAGGAATTAGCTTTAAGGGAGAAGTACTCTATTATTTTAGCTGTTCCTCCTAAGAAAATTACCAACTATAAGCTCTATGCTTTTATAGACGAGTGGATAGGCACACCCTACAAAGAAAAAACTTTAGAAAAACAAGAAGGAGCAGATGCTTCTTACTTTATACAAGCCTTGTTCAGTGAAGTGTATGAAACAACTTTTCCTAAGACTCCCGATGGCATCTTCCGCTCTAAGGATTTACAGCTTTTCACAGGGCGTACTTACTTAAAAGAAGGAGATATTTTGTTTTTTAGGTATGATAAGTTTAAACCTATTTCCGATGTAGGTTTGTATTTAGGAAATGGCAGGATATTGGCTTGTACCACACAAGGATTAAATATCTATGATTTCAATGATGAGTACTTCCAAAAACGCTATACAAGTGCTGGAAGGCTCAAAGAGAAAAAATAAAAAACAAAAAATTTGCACTTTTGTAATTTATTTGTATATTTGCCACGTTGAAAAACTATCAAAATGGAACACCTAACAGGAGTTATAAATGAGATAAATCGGTTACCTTATGATATAAGGGCAGAAGTGCTATTAAACCATTTGTTAGACAAAGGAATCATCTCTGACAACGAATATATAGTAAAACACCAAGGACAGTTTGTACGTGGTTATCGCACCGATGTACTAAGTGCAAAACTTACTGATTTCAACTACGATCCTACCCAATTGATAGAGGTAAGCCTTTCTCGCGATAGTTTGTATGATGTACTTCCCGAAAGCGTTGCTCACCATACCAAGAATGAAACTCAAGGTAAGGGAGTAGAAACGATGCTCAAAGATTACAGAGAAAGGAAGCAAGAAGAAAAAGCTGCTCGTACCTTTTTTAGTCCTTTTGAGAATGAGATTTTTAAGTTAGGAGTAGAAATAGAATCCTTTGAACAAGATAGTTTTAAAGAGCTTAATGCCAACGAAATTTCTACATTATTCTATGAACTTTGGGGTATTTCAAAAGATTTTTCTACTTTTTTAGTGTCTAAATTCATAAGGTTGTTACCTTATAGCTACAAAATAGTAGGCAATATCCCTCTTACTGTGCAAATACTCTCAAAACTTTTAGGTGAAGAAGTACATATTAAAGAAAAAGAGTTTGCTACTTATTCCGATGAATCACAAGGTTTTTGCTTGGGAGAAGACATCTACTTAGGAGTAGATATGATCACAGGTACGGCCTATGAAGATTATACCAAACATTTAACCCTTGAGATAGGCCCTTTAAAGCATTCTGCTTTCACCGATTACATTCTTGGGGGCAATAAAGAAAAATTTGTCACAATGTTCTGTGAGCATTTTTTTCCATTAGAAGTGGAAATCCAATTAAACGTATTGCTCTCAGAAGAAGAAAGCCAATTTGAATTAAAAGAAAACAACGACCCTATTTTAGGTTATAACACTTGTATATGAAAGAGTTAAAGAATTACTTCATCAATTTGTTCGACCCGCAACTATTGGTATTACTGCTATTTTTAGTAGCTATGTGTATAGCCATTACTATTATTTTCTCAAAGAAAGTACCTGAGTTCAAACAGTATAAAACTAACATCTACATCTATCTGTTCTTAACAGTATTGGTATATGCAGTCATTGCCTTTTTAGGATATAGCCGCCTCTTTGAAGGGAAAACTCTAAGTGAATTTGTCTTCTATCAAATTTGTACCTTAACACTTGGGGTGTTTCACTGCTATTTCTATCGTTTGTTTTTCAACAAATTCAAATTGGAGGACGATGTGTTCAAAGAACTATTCTTCGCCTTATTAGTCGTGTTATATGCTTCAGTGCCTTTTTTGTTAATTTACACTTTTTTAAACGGAATGTACTATATGCCCCTAATGATGGGCAATTTTATAGTCTTTTTCATACCTACTTTAGTAAATGCGAGCTTCAATCATTCTCTAAAGATACCACCTAAAATCTACACCACTTGGCAATTCCCCGAAAACTACAAAGAATTAGTAGGAGTCAGCGATGATGAGATGCGCGATTTAGTAGTATTCACACTAATGATAAAAAAAGAAGAAAATGATAAAGACTACACTTTATATCGTGCCAAAGGGCCTACCCGAATAGATTTCGGGCGCTTGTTCTACAATTTTGTAGAAGATTACAACGAGCGTTTTTCCGATGCCCCTATCGAGATACAAAATGAAGAAGGCTTTTATAATTGGGTATTCTTCAAACAACCTAAATGGTACGAATCCACTAAATATATAGACCCTAAGTTTACCCTATATATGAATGGAATAGAAGAGAATAGCTACATCATTTGTATGCGAACACTCGTTTCCGACACCGCAATCAATAATAGTGACCAAGAAACAGATTTTGAATATAGTAAAGAAAAGGACAATGAACGAGTTCAAGCTTATTAGTCCCACTTTACTTAAGATAATAACTCAACACATATAAAATAAATAGAATAACAATGACAGAAAAACTCACCCATTTGCCAGTGAACTTTATTGATGGAATGAAAATCAATAAAAGGTATTTTATAGATATTCAAAACTTCGTCATCGATTCGGTGCGCGATGCCATAGGGGTACATACCTCAATGCTTACCTATGGATTATTACCCGTCAATGACCCAGTGAGAATGAACCTGTCAGTAGACACCCATAAAAACCTCCGACTCCGTATAGAAGAATGCCACGCGATTACCCCTAATGGCTCTCGAATAGACATCAGTTCTAACACGGAACAGAGTACGCTCTCTTTTTCCTATCCCGAAATTATCAAAGAGATAAAAGAAGATGAGGTTGCATTACTAGCTTGTATTTCTGTCAATCCATTCAAGCGTGTCCCTTGTGGAGACCCTGACCCTGAGGAGAACCCACCACGCGACCCTTATACCGAGCCTGAATACTACCTTTCTTTAGTGAAGGAAGAGGAACTTAGAAAAGATATGGGTGTAGGAGGGCATTATCTCATTGTAGGAAAAATATGGGTAAGCGGAGGCAATACCAATCTTGATAGTTCTTATATCCCACCTTGTGTACTGGTAGCTTCTCATCAAAAACTACAGCAGTTATACAACGAAATCGACCGTTTCTATGGTCAGATGGAAATTTATGCTATCCAAATCGCTCAAAAAATACATACTAAAAACCAGACCAATAAATTAGCTACTATCATAGAGCAAATGACCGATAGAATGCTCTACTACTTAGCTACTGAAATCAATCATTTTCGCTGGCTTACACTCTATAGTACCCCTGCCGAAATGTTAGTGTCAGTAGTAGGTTTTGCAAGAGTGCTTAAGAACTTTATCGATGCTCGTTCAGGAGTGGGTAAAGAGGAATTGCTCAATTACTTTGCCGATTGGTGCAACGTAAGTCAAGGAGAGTTTGAAACAGTCTTCTCTGAGGTAATCAATACAGAATACAACCACAATCAAATAAGCGATGCTGTGGTGAAAGTTGAACGTTTTATGAAAACCTTAGAAGATTTATTTGCTATTCTAAACCGCTTAGACTTCATTGGTAAGAAACGTGATGGCAGCATTTTCGTATCTGAAATTACAAATGAAAAAAGCTCTCTACAACCTGAGAGAAGCAAGACTTTCTTAGCCGATTAATAGAAATTAACAACAAAAAAATAAACCTATATGGAAATATTAAATCAAAAAGAACGCACAAAAGCATTAGGCTTTTTCGTGTTATTTTTCGCTCTTGCTGTATTTGTTATAATTTTAGCACTCGTTGTCAATATCTACTTTCCTTTCAAGGAAAATGATTTGCTCAAGCAAGAAAATGCTCGTATACAACGAGAAATGAAATTTCAAGATAGCTTTTCTTTTCAGTTAGAAAAAGTAAAAGTGGCTGTAGATTCTATAGGAACACCTCAAGGGGGCTATAAAAACGATTTTTTCAACGAAAAATTAGCCCTTTCTATCCTTGCCGATATGTACAAGCAAATCCCTAAAGACTCTCTTAGAAATAAAAATATGTACAACAATACTATCTTGGTATACAAAGAGCTCATTGATGCTAAGAAACAAATAAAACAACTTACCATCAATCAAAAAACCTTAGATAGCCTTAGTACTATCAACAAAACTTTAAAAGAGGAATATGATAAGATGAAAGTAGATTTAGAAGTTTGCAAACAACTATACCAACAGGAATAAAGTAACTATAAAAGACAAATTGGATATGTTAAAAATATATTTACTTTCATTCATAAGTTTTATATGCTTTTCTTCTATCACTTTTGCTCAAGAAGAAAAAAAGCAAGATAGCTTGCAAATCATCTCAAAGAACCCCAAAGAGCCTGTTACTATCAATTGCAAGATAGTACAAGGTCATAAAAAACTAAAAGGAAGACATTTTGCAAGTGCACAACCTTTATATTTGCGTGCTAATAAAGATACACTCACTTATGGAGTGTTTCAGTTTGGCAGAAGAGGAAAAGATTTATTCCTATATGTCAAAATATTAGACGAATCTGTTTGCTTGAAAAAAGAAGAAAATTTTGATATGTTCTTTGCTTCAGGAGAAAAGATGACCCTAAAAAATCAATTTCCCATCAATTGTGAAGGAGCTTTTGCACATAAGTTAAATGCCAAAGAAATAGATGAAATTATTTTTAAAGAACTAACGAAAATCAGTATCTATACCTATTATAAAAATTATGAGTTTTTGATAAGTCCTAAACAAAGCGATGATATCATTACCCTAATACAATGTCTAAGAAGGTACAAGGTGAAATAATAAAAAATACTATGCCACTACCTGAAATAAAACTAACACTGCGATATGAAGACCGCTATCTGTCAGAAAAATGGAATGATAGAGATGCCGATAAAGTAGTGGTACGTACCGATACCCATTTTCAAAAACACACCATCAGTCTCCTCATTTCAGAACAATCCATAGGAAGTGTACAACTAAAAATAGACGACCATTGGGTGGAACTTCCTACCTACAAACTTACGGTTACAGACGACAAAACTGAAGAAATAAAGACTTTTCAGGTTACTCGTGACTTCCTTACCTTTAAAAAAGAAACTACCCAAAAGAGCTTTTTTTCATTCTTAGGCATCAAACGCTTTGATAAAACCACTTTCTTGTATGAAAATATAGCCTTTGAACCTGAAAAAGACAGTATAGAGAGTTTCGAGCTATCGCATTATCGCAAATTGTCCAACGATTCTTTGTCCTATCAGTTTCAAAGTGGAGATAAAAAACTCCTTATCTATGCAGGGAGCTTAGAAGACTTTACAAAACCTACAGATATAGATAGTTACTTTATCATTGTAGATAGTAATGACGGACAAAGTTTTATAGGAGATATTTCCTATCGAGAAAAAATGCTAAAGCTCACCCCTAAAGTAACACTCCAAGTTATCAAACGCACAAAAATAGCCAAAGAATTCTCTTTTGATAACAAAGGAAAAGTACAGAAACTCATTTATTTGTAAACTCCTAATCTCCTAAAATTCAAAAGATTTTTTATTCAAAAACTTGTTTTTTCAAAAAAACTTCCGTACATTTGTCCGCAGCAATACAAAAGCTAACTAGCAATGAAAAATAATAATAACAACACCTCATCAGTCCCAGGTCGTGTAAACGACCCCAAAACCTTTGCAAAATTTGCTTCGGTGAAAAGTTTTCAAGATTTTTTGAAAGATAAAGATAATCCTGTAGTGATGATTACCCTTTCCCTCAAAGGAGAAGGTTTTTTAGATAGAGCTACTTTTTCTTTACAACTTTCCCAACACACCAATGCCCACGACGAATTTACCATCGTAGTAAACGATACAGCTATCGACGACTTCACAGGGCAAGTGATGAAAAACTCCAAAAATCTTCTGGGAGAGAATATAACCATTCATTTCCATCATCGCGGAAACATTGTACAGTCATTCAAAGGCATTATAGCCAATATTCGTAACCGCAAAGACGAAGGAGGCGGACACGGCAGGCTCTATATCTCTGGCTATGCACCAAGTATCATTTTAGAAAATGGCAAAGACTGTCAGTCGTATGAGAACAAAACCCTTCCTGAAATCATTGCTGAAGCCACGACTGAATATCCACAAGAAGCCAAGGTAAATACCGAAGGAATGATCAATACCAAGTATAAAATTCCTTATGCGGTACAATACAAAGAATCCGATTATCGCTTTATCAGTAGGTTAGCCCGTCGTTATGGCGAGTTTTTCTACTACAATGGCACCCAGCTCATTTTTAGCAACGAAGCACAGAACACAGTAGAGCTTTTTGAAGGAGATGATATGATCGATGTAGAGTTTGAACTAATGATCAAGCCTCAAAACTTCACCTATTTGTCCTATGATGCCGAAACAGCAGGTACAGAACAAAAAAAGACTCAAGAGGTACGAGTGCAGGACAAAGTGAATCCTTTTCAGTTTGCTGCTATCAAAGCCTCAAACAAAGTCTTTACCAAAGTACCCGAGATGCCCTATGTAGCCATACCCGAACAGTTCAGAGGTGATTATTTAAAAGATGTAGTACGCCGAGAGAAAGAAAGCCGTGAACAGCTGATGCAAGTGCGAGGCAAAAGTCGCAACCCACACGTGCGCATCGGAGGCTTTGTAAAACTCAAAGACATCAATCGCAAGCCAATGGAAACCTACCGAGTGATAGATATCAAACACTATCAATCAGGTCAAGACTACTACAACGAGTTTATCGCTATTCCTGATGTATATATCGCTTACTATTACGATGAAGAAGCTCTTCCGAGAGCCGAACAGCAAATAGCCAGAGTAGTGGACAACAACGACCCTAAGGGCTTAGGACGCGTGCGCGTACAATTTATTTGGCAAGTAGCCAAGAAATTACAAACCCCTTGGATACGCGTAGTACAACCCCACGCAGGAGCCGACAAAGGCTTTTACTTCATCCCCGAAGTAGGCGAAGAAGTATTAGTTGATTTTGAAGACCAAAATGCCGAACGCCCTTATGTAATAGGCAGCAACTACAACGGTAAGGAGTTTAGTAAATACCACACAACAGGCAACGACAAGAAAGTGATACACACCCGCTCAGGTACTAAAATCATTCTCAATGATGCCGAAGGTAGTGTGTTTATAGAAGACCCCAGTGGCAACACTTACCTAATGGACGGACAAGGAAATATCAATGTAAGTGCTCCAAAAGATATTACTTTCAAAGCGGGCGGAGATATTAATATAAATGCAAATAAAAACATATTTTCAACAGCTTCTTTAAACATTGTTAGCAATGCAGGGGTGAATATGGTAGATATAGCAGGTAAAGATATTTCTCAATCTGCTTCTGGTGATATACGAGAAGACTCTAATGTAAGAGGTGAAATCTCTAAAAACGAAAGAAGCATACAAGCTAAGAAGAGCGACTCTCATTCCGATAAAATAACCGTAGTGAGCACCAAGCAAAATATGATTTTACAAAGTGAAAAATCTGTAAAATCTAATAGCGGCGAACAAGGTAGTTCACATTAAAAAGTAAAGCTATGGGAATTTTTAAAAAGGCAAATAATATATATATTACCGTTCGTGATACTTATACCTCTATAAGCGGCTCTTCTTATGAAGAAGCCGAAGAGGTAATTATTGAAGCAACCAATGGTGATTTAGAGCTTGTTAGTCAGAAAAAAGTGGTGATGCAGGGATTAGGGAAAGGGAAAGGTGATGATAAAAACAACAAGACTCAACTTTTAGTAACAAAAGTAGAAGGAAAAAATAGTGCTAATCCTTATGAAAAAGTAACTTACAAAGTAACTAAATATAATCAAGATAAAGTCTCTGAAAATGACAAAAAACGTATACAATGGGCAATGAAAATTGACGGAGAAAAGCAACTTTTAAAAGAAAAAGGCGATACATTAGAGCTGACTATAAAAGAAGAATGGACAGGAAAAGAGATTATTGTGATGTCTTTTTTGAAAAAAGCTACGGAGAAGGTGAGTGTAAAAGTTAAAGTTTTAGAAGAAACACTTTCTTTATACTTCAATGGAAAATTCCTTATATTTAAGGTAATAGAAAAAGACAAAATACTAAAATTTTCATATAAAGCCGTATCAGGTCGCGCATTAAAGAATGGAAAATTTGATTATAGCAAAGAAAGACAAAAAATGAAAAGTGAAGGACCTTTGCCTGAAGGAGAATATTATATCAATCCACAGGAAATACAATATTCAGAAAATAGAACTAAAATTGATAAGCTAAAGGGACGTATTGGAAGAGGAACTATGCCAGGAGGAGAATATTCCTGGGGAAAAGGTCGTATATGGATAAAACCTTCAGAAGTTTATATAGATGGAATACTTAGAAATAACTTTTCTATACATGGAGGAAGAGAAGAAGGGAGTGCGGGTTGTATTGATTTGACAAATAATGATGTTGATTTCTTTAGAAAGATAGAACAATATAGAAAAGAAAGTACAAAAATAAAACTATTTGTAAAATATTAAAGAAATGAATTTATTTATAAAAATATTTCAATATATAATAATACTAATTTATTTAATTCTTATTGTAGTTCTCTTAATAGATATTTACGATATAGCTACAAATGTACAAAAATATCCACTAAATTGTAATTCTTGGTCTTATTGTTCTGTAAAAAATTATATAATAACAAACGTATTCTTTATATTGTTTTTTACATTAAGTGTTTGTCTTTATTTCATAAAAAATAAATTCTTATTTAACTTGAGTTTCTTAATATTTGTCTTATATATTTTGTTTTTTTTAGAAAGAAATTGGTGATATTTATCTATACTCTAAATATAAAGAGAAATTTTCATATATAATACGAGTAGCAAATTTATCGGGAAGTAGTGATGCAAAGGTTAAATACACTGAGGTAGCAAAACTGAGTGATATTCTCAAAAAAAAATACAAAAAACAACTACAGGATAAAGTATTAAAGTATTGTTTGCTAAGTTAGAAGAAAAATCTAAAAACCTTTAGAAATAAAAAATCTAAGAAACAACTTAAAAATAACATCACTCAAAAAACTTATTTATGGCAGTAGAATATGGCAAATGGCAAAAAATAGAGCGAGAAGATTCAAAAAAGAATCCTCCCGCAAGTATTTTTTTTATGAAAGGATGGTGGACAAACCATAGAGATGAGCCCATTAAGAGGGCTATCTATGGGCAAAAACTTCGTTTTCATATTCAAATGAATAAAAACTTTGCTCAGGTGGGGGATGTTGTTTATTTTGGACTATATGATTGTGATAGATTTGCTTTTGGCAAAGACACTGTAAAAAAAGATGATGACCATATTCCTTTGGAGTATGAAGAAACAAAGAAGCCTTATGAATGGGCAAAAGTAGATAAAAACTATAAAGTTGTTTTAGAATTTCGTCTAACAACTGATTTAATGGCTAATTGGTCAAAATTAGATCAAGATGGAGTATTTGAACTTTATTTTCGTTGTTCTTACAATAACAGAGGAAAAAAAGAACATTGTGCTTTGCCTTTCGATAAGGAAGATTATCTACGTTTAGGAACGATTGTAATAGATCGTTATAAGATGCCTGGTTTGAACCCAGAAGGAACTGGAATAGCTGAAGATATGGCTTATGGTTTTGGCCGTCCTAATTCCGAGAGTAAACAAATATACACACAAGATGAAATTACTCAATACATAAAAGAATATACAGAAGGAGGGTTTGACATAAACTCTCATTATCAGTTTGCTAATATTGAAAATGAATTAGAAGGAGTAACTGTCGTTGGTAAAAATGAAAAAAAAGAGTCTTTTTTGGAAAAAATATCGAATCATGTGAAAGAATTTCAGGAGATTAGCAAAAAAGCAAATAAAAAAGCTATTTATTCAAAGGAAGAATGTTATCTAGCTAAGTTTGATTGGAAAGAAAAAATACCTTTTACAGATAAAAGTATAACAATAGAAAAAGATCATTCATCAGGAGAAGATATTAAAAAATTTAATGAAGAGAACTCTCCAATAACAGGAAAATTTAGGGATGACAACTATTTATTTTGGGATTTTAGAGAAACAGCAAAATTATACTTTGCGGAAGGAGAATTAGAAGGTAATTTAGATCGAATGATTGATAAATTTAAAAATAATGAAGGTGGGATTTATGAAGACAGAATTCTAACTAAACATATAGTAGAACATTCTAATACAACAGATTTTTGTATTTTAGTTGAAGATTATATTGCTGAACAACTAAAAAATAATTTAAAAAATCTTCAAATATTAGAAGATAAAGAACCTTATTTTGAAATTGGGCATCAAAAATTTTTTAATAAAAGTAAAGGGGAAAGAAACAAACTATTTTCTAAGCCTGCCTATTCTTATAATAAAGGATTAAGGGAAGCTTCAAAAGGATTAACAATTTCTTTGAATGACATTTGGGCATCTGAAATTATTTTAAAAGAGATTATTTTTGAAAATGAAATAATTTATTCGGCTAAATATGAAGTGATTTTGTGGGATCACTTTGGATTGGATTTTCCAGATATTCAAAAAAAATTTATTGCTTATCCATCTATTAAGGAAGTTTTTATATGTTGGATGGTTCTTCAGCATTTAAGAGGATATAAGCCCTTTATTACTAAAATTTCATTTGAAAAAACATTTACAGAAAGTTTACAAGTAGGAAGTAAGGAAAGAAAGAATAGAAGATTGGAAAAAGAATAAAAGATGAAAAAAAATTACTTTTATATATTGTTGTTGGCAGGAGTATTAATTCTTTCTTGCAAGAATAAGAATACCGTTTTTTTTTATTCTAAAGAAATGAATTTGATTTTAATTAAAAACTTGCCAAAAGATATTTCTATTCTAAAAATAGAAATAAAGAAGTATTTGATAGAAAGAAAAGTAAGGTATGCTCAAATTTATGAATATTCGTCAAATACAAAGTATTTTTTAGAAAATATAGAAGATGATGGAGGTCCCACAAGTATGTATTTTTTATCTAATTATCAAAAAAAGGAAGGCATAGCTCTTTTTGATGTAAAAGAATATGAAAATGATTCAATTCAAGAGATAGGAATAATAAGATATTATGAAAAATATGGGGATTTTTACACTCCTGATACTATATATATAAAGTATAAACAAGGTGACAAAATAATTTATTATAATGAATAATTACATTAATACACCTCATTTATTCCCAACCGCTACTTATGCCGTTGAAGATGTACTTACATTAAAAATAGGAGAACAAGAATATAACACTACTCTTACCTATAATATCTTTGTAAAGACAGAGAAAAAGCCTACTTATGATGTGGTGATTGAGAGAAGTCAGTTTTTAGTAAATGGGGAGGAAATAGATACTAAATTCTTATCTATATCACATAAATATATGGAAGCCATCTTCCCTCTGAAATGCAAGGGCAAGGACTATGAGCTTTTTGTAACTAACATCTCTGAAATACAACAACGAATAAAACAAGTAGATAATGAACTCTTAGCAACGTATGAAGGAGAAGGATTAGAACATATCCGCTCACATTTTTTTAAAGCAACAGATACTCAAGAAAAACTAAGAGAGTTCATAAAACAGTTACATATTGTAAAAGCATTGAGCTTTAGCATACGCAAGTTTGCTCCTGATACTCATTATCCTTTGCAATGGAATATCCTCCCCATAGGATTGTCTTTTTGGAAAGGGGCAATAGAAAAAAGAGCAGAAAGCAACCAAATATATTATGAACCCAAAATAGCAAATGCACAAGAGATGATGGATAAAGTAATCACATATATCCATAAACAAGAATACTATGTAGAAATTGAGCAAGAAAATGTACCAATGTATGCTAACTTTGTACACCAAACAGATTATACAGGCAAAACAGGAAGAATAAAGTATTCAGAAACCAATGTAACTATTGAAGTTGAAAATATTTTTCTATACGACCAAAAACTAACGCTAACAAAAAAATAAGGATTATGCAAGAGCAATCAAAATACACAGTAAAAAGTAAAGATACTTTTGTTTCTATAGCTAAACAAATAGGCTTAAAAGACCCAATGAAACTTAAAGAGTATCATAATGAGCGTGCCGACTTCAATAGTCAGGTAGGTAATGAGTTGCACCCTAACATAACCCTATTGATGCCTTCTTCTGAAGAGGTAAGAGAACTTAATGAGGAAAAACCATTCAAAGATGAAGTAAAACAAGAACAACGAGAGGAAGAGCAAAAACAGCAAGAAGAAAAAGAGAAAGAAGCCGCTGCCGAACAACAAAAACAAGAAGGAAAGAGTGAACACGATGGGCAATATTATGTGGTAAATGGGGCTAAGTGTATTTGTAATAAAGCTGAAAATCCTAACCAACAGGCTACTTTGCAAGTAACTTCTCATAAAACAATTGTCTTTAATGAGCAATCTGATAAATATGTAGCAACAGAAGATGATAAAACTTTTATTCCAGCTGCGATGACTTTTGGAAAATGTACTTTAAAACCTTCTTCTTCTGGGAATTTACCTTGCTCACCACAATTTGCACCTAAATGGGGCAAAACTTATGATGGTACAAAAGTATTAGACAAAAATACACTTACTAAAATTTCAGAATTGCAATGTATGATAGGAGGTAAGATAACTATTGCGAAACACGGACAAACAGACAGCGTGTTATTGCAACATTCTGAAAATACTACCCCATTGGAAGTAAGTGCTGTAAACCCCACTATAGAGATGCCTAAGAAGGAACCAGCTCTCCCTTCAGTAGACAGCATTACTCTTACTAAAATTTCAGGAAGATCCCCTTTCTCAACTCAGAAGTCAGACAAAAAGATACCACTCATTTATTTGCGAAAAGGAGAAGAGGTTTCGTTTAAAGCTTCTGTAAAAAAAGGAAATTCGGATCTGGTTTCTTGGATGATTTACAAAGGTTTTAAAGGAGAAAAGAAGAGTGAGTTATTAGAAAAACAACAAATAGGAGTTGAATTTAGCCACAAATTTGAAGAATATGGAGATTTCCGTATTGAAGGTTTCGGGACTCCTAAAAATTCTGAGAAGTATAAATCTTATGATGATTGCTCTATAAATTTGCGCGTAATAGAGAATACGATAACCTCTGTAAAATGTTTGCAAGAAGGTGAAACAGCTGAGAAAGACACTAAAAATAATTGGGTGTTTAAAAAAGACGCTTCACTTACTTTTAAAGCGAATTTTTACATAGAACCTACTGAAGAAGAACTCTCATCTCTGAAAATGACAGTATTAGATGAAAGAGGAAGTATATTAAATGATTTTTCACAAAAAGGAAATAGCATTACTTTTGTTCCTGAAAATAAAGGAACTGTATATACTATCCAAGTAGAGTACACAACCTCTTCAGGAAAAAAAGTGCAAGAAAAACTTAAAGGAAAATGCGCTTTAAATAGTGTTATATCTATTTCTCCTACTAATAATGCTTCTGAAATTAGACCTAATGAAGAAATTACCATTAATGTTACAAAAATGAGGTTTAGTGATAACTCAGAAGATCTTGCCAATATAAAATGGGCTCTTAATGGAAAAGTAGTACAAGAAGGTGGAAGAACATACAAATTTAGTAATGATAAAGAAGGGATATACTATATAGAGGCTTTTAGCTTAAAATCTAACTCTTTAACAAAACCCGATGAAAAAGATACTTGGAAACTTACAATAACAGAAAATGAAGTTAAAGATATTTCAGCAGAGGGAATGCCAAGAGTAGGAAAACCTTTTACTCTTACAGCAAAAACTATATTCCCCGATCTCTCAGATAAAGATCTAAAAAATTTAAAATGGGATATTCCTTTTAGCTATATAGATGAAAATGGTATTGAGCATAAACCTTTTGAGAAACATTTCCAAATAAAAGGAATGGGGCTCGGCTCCCCAAAAGATCCAAGAACAAAGATAATTATACCTTCAGTTGAAGGTGAGTTTGAAGTTACTTGTAGTATTAATAAAAAAACAATAAAGAATAAAATTAATATTGTCCGTCCTACAATTTCTTCACCTCATTGGATAGACAAAGATGGAAGTAGTGGTAATATCTTAGCAACAGCAGGATATGACCAAGAAATGTATGCTTATATAAAACATTTAGGGTTAGATGGAGAAGAAGTTGTTGTAGAAGTATATGATGCTAAAGATAAAAAGAACCCCATTTTTACCTCTGAAAAAATAACAGTTCCAGTAGGTAGTAAAGAATTTACTTTCCATTACTCAGTAAAAAAAGTGTTTAAAGGAAAAACAGAGGAAGAGAAAAAGGAGGAAGACAGAAATAGAAAGGATTTCCAAATATTTTTCAAAGTAAAACCTATTGATAATAAACTCCTTAAAGAATCTTTAAATGAAGAATTTGAAAATAATCTCCTTACAATTACAAATAAAGGGGATATAGTAGAAGCCTATTTCTGTAATTCAGATGACACTGAAAAACGAAAATTTATAGAATCTGGAAAAGTTGCACATTTAAAGATATATGCAACTAATATGAAAAACAGAGAAGTTGAAGTATTGTTTTTTACAAGAGATAAATTTCATTATCCTAAAAATACAACGCAGAATGAACTAACTTGGAAACTTTGGAGTGAAATTAAGACCCATAACATAAAAGGGGAACCATTCCATTCTACTAAGGGAAAAATAAATGATAAAGGAGAGCTTTTAGTAGAGTTAGACACTTCTAAATACAAATGGATCAAAGAAGATATAATTGCTGTATTTAAGATTAAAGGAAAAGAAGGCAACGAAAAAGGAGCTTATATAAAAGAATGGTATTCTTTAATATTACATTCTTATCCTCAGCTAACTAAATTAGCAGAAAATAAAGCCACTGTGAAAGTTGGTGGGCTCTTAGGCATAGGAAAAGTTGAAAGAGTTGAACTAGAGGAAGAAGGACATTCTTGCCCGAGATGTACAGCACCCGTTACTGTAGCACAACTACGAGAACTTTTCCCAGATGTAGAAGAAAAAAGATTAAAAACTGTAGCCGATACTTATACAAAATATATGAAAGAGCTACAAATGGATACTTGTTGGAATAAAGCGCACTTCTTCGCCCAAGTAGCAATCGAAACAGGATTTAAATTGCATATAAAAAAGGGAGAAAATATGAATTACAAATCAGAAGAAGATTTGTATGAAAAATTTCCTAGTAGATTCTTTAAAGGAAAATGGGTTAAGGATAAATCGGGAGAGAAATGGGTTTCAGATAAAGATCCAAAAGCAGAATTCCGTGATAAAGAAAATCATGTTTTCAAAAGTAAAGAGTTATCCCTAAAAGCAAGTGAATTAATTAAAAGTACTCCTCGAGATCAAAATATTGCTAATTTTGTATATGGTAATAGGTATGGCAATGGAAATGAAGCTTCTGGAGATGGTTGGCGATTTAGAGGAAGTGGTCTGATACAACTAACTTTTAAAGATAACTTTAAAATGGTAAATAACAAAATTGAAAAACTATGGGGAAAAAGTATTTTAACAGATAGTGGTGCAGAAGAAGTTCGTAAGGAACTTGAATTGGCAGTTCTTACATCTATGGGATATTTTGCAGCTAGAGAAGCCAATAGAAAAGCTAATGGGGCTAGTAGTGATCAACAAATTAAAGAAGTGTGTCTAAAAGTAGGAAATGATGTTGATATAAAAATAAACAATCGTAAAACTAAAAACCATGAAGAAAAAAAACGCTTCTTTAAAGATAAAAGTTCTAAAACTTTTAAAACAAATGAGTGCTTATGGAGAAAAGGAGGTAATGGTAAATGGTATGATCCAGTAGAAAACCCGAGACTCACAAAATATAATTGGTCAGGAAATATAAAACCTTCAAGTGCAACTTATGGTTGGTGTCGCAGAAATCCTAATGGAACTAAAAAATACCATTCAGGACTTGATTTATTCGCCATCCCTGCAAAAGATAAAGTTTTTGCTTGTTTAAAAGGTAATATTCATCAGGTAAAATATTCTGAAAGTGCAGGATGGATAATACGGATAAAAGTTCAAAATGTTAAAGACTTGCTCGAACAAGAAAAGCAAGTAAATTATACTCCTCAATATACTGATGAGTTAAAGGGTATTGATATAAAAGAAACTGATGATGTATTTTTCATATATATGCATTTGCATAGCGTGTTTTTTACTGAAGAAGATGCGAAAAATAAAAAAGAAGTTGATACAGGAACTCCTTTGGGATATGCAGGTGTTTCAGGATCTATTGCAAATAAAGGAAGAGCACCTCATCTACATTTAGAGATAGCCACTGTTCTAGATGCTTATGGGAAAGGTGAAACTGTTCGAACAAATCCTGCAAGATTTATAAAACTTAATTCTTATGATACAAAAGATCAAGATGATGCTGCAAAAAACAAACATTGTCATGATGGACCTGTAAAGTAAAAGTTTCTAAAAATCAGTAATTTTTTGTTTGAAAAAAGAACACTAATTTAGATAAAGATACAATAAATAAATAGATTATTCCTTTTTTAGTGTAGGAAAGAGAGGTTTTAAAAGTAATTTTGATTCAGCTTCAATATTTTTATTGATACTCAATAGGATTACAAGCTAACGGTTAGCTTGATGGATATAAAGGTTTGATAATGAGATATGAATATCTTGGTGTAACTTGGTTAGGAATATTCTTATTAGGTTTCATTTGTAAGTTTCTCAAAAAAATTAAACTTGTTTTGGTAGATTCAAGTCATAAAAAATAAACTATGAAAAAAATAATTTCTCTATTCATTATATTTTTGATTTTTTCTTGTAAGGGAAAAAATCAAAATGAGATTAATATTGATTCTCATCGTTCACAAATTATTGATACTTCATCACAGATGAAAAAGCAGACTCTTTTTAGAAGAGAAGATGATTTAATCGATACTAGAATATCCCTCAATTTAGATTGTCTTTATGAAGAAAATTGTAAATCAACTCTCTTAGACACTTTGTTTAAGGAAAAAGATGCTACTTATTTTATTGCAGATTATGCAGGAGGTACAGATTGTACCGATTATTATTTTCATATTTTAAGTCTTTTTAAATCTTCAAAATTAAAAAAAGTATATCTTTTACTTTTTGATAAAGATAATTTTTTGAGAGATACCTTATCTTTATCAGATAAAGAAGTTTCTTTAGAAGTTTCCTTTGAAAATAATGAAAAAGGAATTGCACTTGGATATATTGATGATACAAATTTACATAATGTCTATTTTGAAATTACCAATTTTTATAAAATAACTAATAGAATCAAATTTCAATCATTAAAATTGGATACAAAAATTAAAAAATGTTCTCTCCCTTTAAAATTTCTTTCGGAAGAATATGTTGGAATAGAAGATTATTTTAAATATGGTGTAAAGAAGTAAAAAGAAATAAATAAATAACTATGAAGCTAAGAGAGATTATATGTTTTTTTATTGTATTTTTTGTGTCATACTTCAATAGTTTTACTCAAAATTATTTAAAAATCAATAAAGGAAATATTTACTTTAGTGATGTGAATGAATTTGAATCTATTGATGATAATGTTTTTAAATTTGATAATATTCAATTAATAACTGATGCTAATAATTGTTTTACTTTAAAAAAGAAAGGTATTAAAATTGCTGATATTCCTTTAGATATAGAATATGAAGGGCCTGGATATAATATATACAATTTTAGCAATAAAGGAAATAAAAATCTGAGGGTAATTCTCATTGAGGCTTCTGCTGATATAGGAGTAGCTTGGTACTTTTTTATTTTTATGGAAGGGGATAAAATTATAAAAAAGAATTACATAAAAGAACCTCGGCACAATTCTGATTTTATTACTATCAAAGACTTTTTAAAGATTTCATATTCTAATAAAACTTTAACTTTTAGATTTGTAAAGAAGTATATTGCTAAATATTCAAAAATACCTAAAACTATAAAAAAAGATAATACATATATGTACGTTTTTATTCATATTTGAAAAATGAAAACAACCTTTCTCATATTATATTCATTTCTGTTGTTAAGCACTTGTCAACAACAGCAAGTTCAGTATAACAATAGTGTAGCCACCACTACAGTTACTGAAACCGTGGAAGAAGATACTTCTAATATAGATGATTTTTGCTTTAATGAAGATGGTTTTCAATACACTCAATTGGGGTTAGCTTGCAAAAAAGGTGATTTAGAAGCCGTGAAAACACTTCTTGCCAAAGGTGCTGATAGAGATTTCGCAAAACAAAAAGGAGAGGAAAAATTCGATTCTTTTTTGGTATCTCTTGAAAGTGGCAACTTGCCCTTGGTAAAATATATTTTTGAAGATGTTTATAAAGAACATTTAGGACTTGATGATGATTATCAGCTACCAGGAAGTTCATATATTCTCCAATCAAGTCCTCTTATCATAGCTTGTAAATCCAACAGCCTACCAGTAGTAAGTTATTTATTACAAAAAGGAGCTTCTACAGAATGTGTACCTCTGCCTTATCCTAAAGAATACTTTCGGGAATCACCTCTGTTGATAGCGTATGAAAAGAACAATTACGAAATGGCTAAAGTACTCATCAAAGCAAATGCCGATTTAAGTGATCCTGATAGAACAGATAGGTATTCTCTTGCTGATGTATTTGTTAAAAGAGGAGGTAAATGGCAAGATTTAGTATTTGGAGATAATAGCATAGATAAAATCGTCTATTCAAAGAAAAAGGATTTAAATGGTGATGGTATAGACGACTCCATACTCATCTACCAACCTAAAAATAACTTAAATGGTGGATCTTATTTTGTAACGAGAATAAGGCTTAGTGAAAAAGGCACTTTTAAAGAGTTTATAAACGATGTGTTGTTATATAGTGCCTATAAAGAATCTAACGATGGTTCTGATACTGAAGCAAAGGGTTTTATGGGGATTACTTTTGAGGGCAATACTTTTACAATAAAAGAAAACTATTCCTCAATACCTGTGTTATTTAGGTATACTACTTTTGCTATTGACCCAGAAACGAATAACATATTAGCTGTCAAAAGAATATATGTAGATAAAAATGGTGAGGAACAGAGAGTAGATAATTTAAACAATACCCCTTTCGAAGAATATAACAGAGAATAAAACTAATTTGTTTGCCATTACACAAAAAAGTACCTCACTCTTTGTGCTACTACTTTCATCGTATTAAAATGCTCTACATTAGGCTAATTTCCTTTTTTAAATCTCTAAACTTTGAAGTAGCCATACTCACAACACAACGCTCAGAGAGAATGCCCCCGTGTCGGTTCTTGGAAATGATAATTTCTACCTCATTTTTGGTACTTTCATTGTTGTATTCCTTATCCCAATGGTCAATTCCGTAATATTCAGGACGATAGAGGAATACCACTTCATCGGCATCTTGTTCAATAGCGCCAGAGTCTCTTAGGTCAGAAAGAAAAGGGCGTTTATCGGCGCGTTGTTCTACATTTCGCGACAGCTGAGAAAGAGCAATCACAGGGATATTGAGCTCTTTTGCAAGTCCTTTTAAACTCCGAGAAATAAAGGAAATCTCCTGCTCTCTATTTCCTGCTTTGGGATAGGTAATAAGCTGTAGATAGTCAACAAACAATATGTTGATATGATAGCGAAGAGCCATTGACTTTGCCTTTATTTTAAGATTTTCAATTGAAATAGACGAAGTGTCATCTATATGTATTTTCATTTGGGTAAGATTGTCTTTCAGAGAGATATAGCGATACACTTCCTCGTCTTTAAGTCCTTTGCGAAGAATGGAAGAATTAGGAATATCAGTATAATTAGTAATAATTTTAGAGGCAATTTGCTCTGCCGACATTTCCAACGAAAATACCCCTACCGAATATCCTTGAGCTACCATATCTACAATTTGTTGTACTAAAAAAGTAGTTTTACCCATACCAGGGCGACCTGCAACAATGGTAAGATTAGATTTCTGCCAACCTCCAAATACTTTATTGATAATAGTTAGAGAACTTTGTAATCCTGTGAGCTTCCCTTGATGAATACTCTCGAAATTCTTTTGTACAGCCTCTACTAATTCTGGAAACTCACGCGTTTGACGGTTATTTTCAATAAACTTATCAATAAAAAGGTTATTAAAGCATTCAAAAGCCTTATCTCGTATGTCGAATATATCATTCTCTTTCTTTTGAGCCATACTGAGAAGTAGGGAGAATTTATTGATAAAGTCACGTTTTACAGAGGCTTGCACCAAAAGCATTATATGGTACTCTATATTAGCAGATGAAATCGCAAAATTAGCCAAATCAATACAGTAAGCTGTGTATGAATTTAGCTTCTTCTTCTCAAATTCTTTACCTAATAATACCAAGTCTACCGAACCATATTTTTTCCAAACTTGTGCGATAGTTTCATAGATTGTTTGATGTTGTGATGCAGAAAAAAGATAAACACTCAGCATATTATAGTATTGCGCAATGAGTTGGGACTCACTCACAAGATTGCCAAGTACGTATTTTTCTATATCTATATCGATGTTTTCATTCATTGTAAGTAGATTTAGGTCTGTTTATTTTTGGAACATTAAAGATATTTTTATTGTTTGACCTTAGATAAGGTATAGTGTTTTTAAGAGTTTGTTTCCAATTTACAATAGGTTTGTTATACCCACTTACCCAGCCATCATCTTTCCAAGTTTCATATTTTATTTTTAAGTGTACATCTAATCCTTCTTCATAAATATCTAACGTTTTAGCATAGTTCATAAATTCTTCAAAAGAAGGAATATTAGAAGGTGTTTTAGGAACTTGTTTTTCTTTAGTCTTAGGAATCAAAGAAGGAAAAACAACAGGTGTAGTAGGAGGTGTTATTTGCACTGAGTGTGATATAGCTTCTTGAACTGGAGACATAACTGAAATAACTTGTGTTATAGCTTTCTTAGATACAGTTTTTTCTTTTTCTGCAACTAAAATTACTTCTTTACCTTTACGAATAACATAGTCAGGAATGATTTTGTATAATGTGGGAAAACCTTTAGTTATTTGATAGTTGATAAGTCCTAAATCTCTTAGTATTTTTCTGTTACTTATAATGGTGTTTCGATTAATTTTGAGTTTACTTGAAATATCATAATCAGATATTTCAAAATCCTCTCTATTATTTTTATCCCAAGATTCTAATAAGAAAAAATACGTACAAGTAATAGTAGAGCTTTGAGGGAATTCCTCATTCATACTCCAATACTTTTTTATTAGTTCAAGATATTCCATCGCTATTCCTTATTCTTATTCAGGAGTTCTAAGGCTTTTTCTATATCAATGACAATTATTTTTCCATTTTGGAATATAGCTTCATTTATTACTCCTGAGTTTTTAATTTTGCTAGCCTTTGCACGTGAGCAGCCTAATATTTTAGCTAATCCTTTTATACCATACTCGTATTTTTTCTTTGAAAGGAGAGTTAAGAATTGACTCTGAAATTCGTCCATAAGTTCAGATTTTAATTCTTGTAAGGTAAGTTTAAATAAAGGTGTATTGGGATCTAAATTATTCATAATGTTTTTGAAATAGAGTTATAGCCTTTTCAGCATCAACTATTATTTTGCGTCCATTCTGAATAATAGCTTTATCTAATATTCCAGAATTTTTAATATTTTGAGCGTGTGATTTAGAACATCCCAATATGGAAGCAAGACCTTTTAAACCATACACATATTTCTTTTCTAAAGACAAATCTTTAGAAAAAGAACTTTCTTCAAAAGGTTCAGTTTTTTCTGTATCAGATGATAAAAAAGCTAATATGTTTACTATTTTTGATTGTATTTCAATAAGTTGTTCTCTTACTGATTGTTCTGTATTATGTATTATTTCCATAGAGATACTATTTTTTGTTGAATATATATTCAGCTAATATTTGGCAGTTCTCTTTGTCAAGGTGCTGAATAAAATCAATCCATCCTAATTCATTATTTTTGTATTGATTACGGGCTCTCTGTGCTCTATCAATAAGATGAGCTACCATTGTATTAGGAATTTTACCTGAATAAATTTCACTAACAAGGTCTATATTCTTGTTGTACAAGAATCTTACGACTTTTAATAGTATTTGTGCTTCTAAATTCATCATACAATTGATTTTTAGATAATTTTGTTTTTAATCTAACTTTAATTAGTTAGCTCTTTGTCTGTAGTAATGACTTTTTCAGAGCTATAGTCGAAGAAGATTTGTTCTTCTGTGAAACCTTGTTCTTTGTAAAATATAACAGCTTCCCAAAGAGTCAAATTGCGACTGTTTCTGCGTGCCAATCCTAATACTGACTGTTGTTGATTCCCCAACCTTTTAGCCAACTCAATGCTAAAATTATTGTCTTTTAAAATTTTTTCGATGATAATTTTACTTACTTTCATTTTTATTTTATACATTTGCCTATTATTTAGTAATTGCATTTTAAATCTAAATGGATTTATAATTTGGCTGCAAATATATAGATTAAAAACTAAATATAAAAAATATTTTAGATAAAAAACTAAAAAATATCTTTGTTATGATAGAGAGAATTTTAAAATTTATTGATTATAAGGGTATTAGCAAATTATCTTTTTATAGAGAAGTTGGGCTTTCTAATGGATTCTTGGATAAAAATAAAAGCGTGGGAACTGATAATTTAGTTAAAATATTAAAATCTTATCCTGAAATAGAACCTTTGTGGTTGTTATTAGGAGAAGGAGAAATGCTAAAAAAAGGTACTGTGGTCATTGATAATTCTAATGTCAAATCAAAAAATAGCTTTGTTGGTAATAATATCACTGGTGGAAACGTAACTATTTCTATTTCGAATGAAGATGTTTCCAAAATAATAGAACAACATAAGGAACTCACCGAACGACTTAAAACAAGTCAAGAACAAATGAGTACATTGTTGGAAATTTTAAAAAATACTCAAAAATGAACTTAAAATATCATTCTCAATTTCTATTAGATAAGGAAAAAGACAAACCTGATGCTCGTACTCGCTATCGTATAAAGTGGGAAGGTAATATTGTTGCCTTTAATTTGGGCTATCGCATAGAGGTAGAAAAATGGAGTAATGAAACGCAACGCTGCAAAGCTAATACTACTCACGGGAAGAAGAAAATTCCCGCTAGTGTTATCAATAGAAAGCTACAACTATTTGAACAAGCCTGCGAAGATACAATTAAATACTTTGAGGTTCAGAAAATAGTACCTACTAAAGAACAATTTCAATCTGTTTTTAATTCTAATATTGGTAGGGAGAAGAAAGTAGTATTAGAAAAATCATTCTTTCAATATTATGATGATTTTATAGCTGAAGAGGGAGCTTTTAATCAATGGACAGTTGCTACTAAAAAGAAACTTCACGTTATAAAAAATCATTTATTTAACTTTGACCCTGAACTTACTTTTGAAAAATTCACTGAAGAGAAATTAGTGGAATATCTTAATTATTTACAAGAAGAATTGAAGCAAAAAAATTCTTCTGTTTTAAAAAATATATCTTTTGTAAAATGGTTTTTACGTTGGAGTAATAAGAAAGGATATAATACAAATATTTTCTTTGAAAACTTCAAACCTAAGTTAAAGACTACACAAAAGAAAATTATTTTCTTGACTCCTTCAGAATTTAAACAATTTAGAGAGTTTGAAATTCCAAAAGAAAATAGTTATCTTGAAAAAGTACGTGATGTATTCTTATTTCAATGTTTTACTGGGCTACGGTATTCGGATGTGGAAAACTTGAAAAGGAGTGATGTAAAAGATAAATTCATAGAAATAACTACTGTGAAAACTAATGATAGTTTGATAATAGAATTGAATGAACATAGTAAAAAAATACTAGATAAATACAAAGACTACCAAGATAAAAAAGAACGAGCTTTACCTGTTATCACAAATCAAAGAATGAATGACTACTTAAAAGAATTAGCTCAATTAGCAGGTATTGATGAACCTATTCGAGAGACTTATTACATAGGAAGCAAACGCTTTGATGAGGTAATTCCTAAGTATGCATTATTGAGTACTCACGCAGGAAGACGTACATTTATTTGTAATGCTCTCTCTTTAGGTATACCTCCTCAAGTAGTTATGAAATGGACAGGACATAGTGATTACAAAACAATGAAACCTTATATTGATGTAGCTGATGAAACAAAAGCTAATGCTATGGCAAAGTTCAATCTATTATAAGGTTCATTTGTCCCTACTACTAAAATCAGGGACTAAAAGCGGTGTTCTCTATTAGTCTTTATTAGTTTTTGTTGGTGTTTTATTTTATATAAACTGTTTAAAATCAATATCTTTGTACTTTTCTGTTATTTATTGGTACTTAATGTGATTCTCTCCGACTCCACTAAATAGGCAATAGGTAACACGTAACAATTAGAAGTTGATAGGTTATTGGTTGCCTTTTTCTATTTTTAACCATTTACTAATTTGCTAATTATACCGTGTGGATCGTAATTCGTGAAAATATCAAAATAGCACTCGATAGCATCCGTGGGCAACTCTTGCGCACCATCCTTACCGTGCTCATTATTGCCATCGGTATTACTGCATTGGTGGGTATCCTCAGTGTGATTACCGCTTTGCGCAATACCCTCGAAGGTAATTTCTCTTCTATGGGAGCAAACACGTTTTCTATAACTCGCTATCAGTATAGTCAGCGCGCTGAAGGTAGCGGAACTACCCAAAAACCTCATCCTTATATCACTTATCAAGAAGCAACTACTTTCAAAGAACAGTTCAATAATCCGTTTGCCAAAACAAGCATTTCTATAAATGTTGCCTCAGCAGCCGAAGTGAAGTACGAAAACAAAAAAACTGACCCGCTCGCAGTAGTGGTAGGAGTTGATGAGTACTATATCGGCAATTCAGGTTTAGAAGTAGACGAAGGACGCAATTTTAGTGATTTTGAGATCCAAAACAACAGCAAAGTATGTGTCATAGGTCCCGATTTTAAGAAAACCCTCCTCAAAGATGTAAATCCTATCGGAAAAACTATTTCTATACGAGGTTATAAATTCAAAATAATAGGGGTACTCAAAGAACAGAGTTCTTCTTTTGGCAACTACGAAAATTTTCAAGTGTTCATTCCCTTAAATATTGCACGTGCCGCTTTTCCTGTAGATAATCCTAATTTCCAATTAAAAATAAGCGCCCAAAGTAAAGATCAGCTTGACGGATTGGTAGACGATGCTACCATCGTGATGCGCAATCTTCGTCAGTTAGCACCTTTGCAAGAGAATAATTTTGGTATAGAGCGCAGTGACGACCTTTTGCAGCGCATAGGTAATATCACAGGTACACTCACCATTGCAGGTTTTGTAATTGGGCTTATCACTATATTAGGTTCTTCCATAGCCTTGCTGAATATTATGCTCGTTTCAGTAACCGAACGCACTAAGGAAATAGGCATTCGCAAAGCTTTAGGAGCAAAACGCAAATCAATAACTTTACAATTTTTTACTGAAACGCTACTTATCGCACAAATGGGAGCAGTAACGGGTATTGTGTTGGGTATTAGTTTAGGATTTGTGATAGCCAAAGCCGTAAAATTCCACTTTACTATTCCGTGGGGTGTGATAGCAATAGCTATTGTCATTGCAATAGTAGTATCTGTAATTTCAGGCTTGTACCCCGCGATGAAAGCTTCAAAATTAAACCCTGTCGAAGCATTGAGGTATGAATAACTAACCCCTTACACCTATGTTTAACAACCTCCATATAGAAAACGAACCCGTAAATATCCCGTTACCCTACGGCATTACCCTCACTATCAAGCGTGAGGATAAGAACCACCCTTTTGTGTCGGGTAACAAGCTTCGCAAACTCAAGTATAACATTGCCAAAGCTCAAGAGGAAGGCAAAGATACCCTCCTCACCTTTGGAGGGGCTTATTCTAATCATATCGCTGCTACAGCTGCTGCGGGGCAAATTGTAGGTTTGAAAACTATAGGTGTGATTCGTGGTGATGAATTAGCTTCTAAAATAGATGTTAACCCAACGTTAAAGTTTGCTAAATCTTGCGGAATGGATTTTTGCTTTGTCAGCCGTGAGAATTATCGCCAAAAGCATACGCCCGAATTCTTACAAAATCTCCAAAAACGCTATGGTAACAATATTTATATAGCCCCCGAAGGGGGTACTAATACGCTGGCTGTGAGGGGTTGTGAAGAAATCCTTACCCCTGAAGATAGCGTTTTTGATGTGATATGCTGTGCAGTAGGTACCGGAGGTACTATATCAGGACTTGTTAATTCAAGCGCTAATCACCAGAAAGTCATAGGTTTTCCTGCACTTAAAGGCGAGTTTCTCACTGATGTAATCAAGCAATATACTACCAAAACAAACTGGGAATTGATACACGATTATAACTTCGGTGGTTATGCCAAAGTGAACGACGAATTAGTGGATTTTTTAAATGATTTTAACAGTCAAACAAAAATTTTATTAGACCCTATATATGTAGGTAAAATGATTTTTGCTATCTTTGCCCTCTCAAAGCAAGGGTATTTTCCGCCCAATACCCGCATATTGGCCATCCACACAGGTGGTTTACAAGGAATTAAGGGCTTTAACAACGAACGAATTAAAAAACATAAAAGTATATTGAATTATGATGAAAAGATTTAGTTTACTATTACTATTTCTCTTTATAATATCATCTTGCTCTGAACAGCATTATAGGAATGGGAAAAATTCTCACTCCGTGATCTATCGTGGGCAACGACCTACACCACGTATGGACGTCAAAAAACCTACCCATTCAGAGCTCGCTCAAAGGAATAAAGCCTTGATGGATTCAAAACTCAATCGCAAGGATTTTATGGAAGACGATTTCCACGAAGTACCTCCTGCTCTCCAAGTGACAGAAGCGGTAACTCAAAAGTATATTGGAGATTACAAAGATATTGCTATGGTCGAAATGCAGCGCTATAACATTCCTGCAAGTATCACATTGGCACAAGGTATCTTAGAAAGTGGCTCTGGGCAAGGTCGCTTGGCACGCTATGGCAATAACCATTTCGGTATCAAATGCCACGCTACTTGGAACGGCAAAACAATTACCCACGACGACGATGAGAAAAGCGAGTGCTTCCGCCGTTATAAATACGCTTACGAATCTTTTGAAGACCACTCTCAATTCTTAGTAAAACGCGGTAGATATAGCTCCTTGTTCGAGTTAGACCCTACCGATTACGAATCGTGGGCGCACGGACTCAAAAAAGCAGGCTACGCTACCGATCCTGCCTATGCTAAAAAACTGATTGCCCTTATCAAGAAATTTAACCTGCATCTGTACGACAATCAAGTGATTGCAATGAAAGGAACAGAACTCAAAATGCCTAATACCGATGTCATTGCTACACCTACACCTAAAATTGCAGCAAAAGAAACTACTCAACCAGCTGTTAAAGAAATAGCTAAACCAACAGTCAAAGAAACACCTAAGCCGGTAGTTAAAGAAACGCCTAAAGTCATAGCTAAAGCTGAAACAACTAAAGTGCCTGCTGCTAAATCTGCTTCAGCAACAGCTAAAGAAAGTCCTATCAAAAAAGATGCAATTGCACAAGTGTTTTATCAAGTGCAAACAGGCGATACTTTATATAAAATAGCACGCGAACAACAAGTGCCAGTACAACAACTGATGAAACTCAACAATTTTGATGATGTAGCTAGTAGCAATCTGAAAGTAGGACAACAAATCCGTGTAAACTAATGACTTTTGCCGAATTGAAAGCGCATATTCACAATAGTTTACAATCTTTGTATCCTAAGAGTGAAATCAATTCTTTTTATTTTATCTTGTTAGAACATTATGGTAATTATACTACAGCCGAGGTATTAGCCAATGTTAGTACTCAGCTCACTGATAATATAACAAAAGCGATACAACAAGCGATTACAGAATTACAAACAGCTAAACCCATACAATACATTTTGGGCGAAACTGAGTTCTTCTCTAATCGTTTTTTTGTAGATGAGAATGTCCTCATACCCCGACCCGAAACCGAAGAATTAGTGGACTGGGTATTGCAAACCTATCCTGATAAAACCCATCTATTACAAATTTTAGATGTAGGTACGGGCAGTGGTTGTATTGCTATTTCATTGGCAAAAGCCTTGCCTGAGGCACAGGTAACTGCTATAGATGTTTCGCCTAAAGCCATAGCAGTGGCACAGCGCAATGCCGAGCGCAACGGAATAAAAGTTCAGTTTTTACAACGAGATATTTTGCAAACCGAAACCTTGCCCGAGAAGTACGATATAATCATTTCTAATCCCCCGTATGTGCGTGAGTTAGAAAAAAATGAAATGCATAGCAATGTGCTCAACTATGAACCTCATTTAGCTCTTTTTGTCCCCGATGATCGTCCACTGTTGTTCTATGAGCAAATAGCTACTCTTGCTCAGCAATATCTGAAGCCTAAAGGCAGACTGTTTTTTGAGATTAATCAGTATTTAGCAGCCGAAATGCAAGTGATGTTAGCACAGAAAAACTTTACTGAAATTACCCTTCGTCAAGACCTTTCTGGTAATGATCGTATGCTTTGCGCTCGCACCTTTACCAAAGTTAAGTAATATCAGTTCAATATAACAGAAAATTGATTTACAGCAATATAATACAATATATTCACAAAAAAATCACCATTAGATAAAAATTCGTGAAATTACTTGCCTTGAACTCACGTTAAATAAACTCCGATAACTCTGAGAATACTGAGACCTCCAAGATCTCTGATACTCAGAGAACTCCCATCCCATAGAACTCAATACTCTTACTGTTCAAAATTTGGTATTTCAAAAAAAAGTATTACCTTTGCCGAAAATTACTAAGTGGGTCTTGTAGTTCAACGGATAGAATAGAAGTTTCCTAAACTTTTGATCCAAGTTCGATTCTTGGCAGGACCACTTGTTTTAATCAGTAAAGATTATGAAAGATTTAAACGTATACATCGAAGAGTTGCTCTACAAACACCAATGCGTGATTATCCCTAAGTTTGGAGCATTCATCTCTAATAGAAAATCAGCCAAAATGGCTGATGATAAGACTTTTGACCCCCCTAAACGCGAGCTGAGTTTCAATGCAAGCCTCAATTCTAACGACGGATTGCTGATGAAATATGTCTCTGAACAATCAGGTATTGACTATAAACTCGTTGAAGACTATGTAAATCTCGCTGTTGAAGGTTGGAAACGCATCTTACAGCAAGAACAACCTTTGGTGTTAGACAGAATCGGTACTTTGCGCCAAACTCGTGAAGGCCGTGTATCTTTTGAACCAGCTAACGAAGTAAACTACCTTACCGATTCTTTCGGTATGGGACCTTTTGTGCCTCACGAAGTCCCTACTGCCGACCTCCAAATTGCTGAAAATCAAATTAAACCTACAATCGATCCTGAGTCAATTCTCCCTCCTGAAGAGAAATCTCTCGCCGCTATTGAAAGCCCTATTTCACAACCAGCACCTCCTGTAGAGCCTATTTCTCAACCCGAAGTAGAAAATATAGTCCCTCCTAAGCCTACTGTAAATAAAAAGAAATTCAAACTGCGCCCTTATATCAAATATACAGCAGTAGCAATGTTAGGATTGGCAATATTGGCCTATGGTGCCTATGCTTTGTTTAGTGAAAAACTCGCTAATGGCAGCTCCGATGAACAACAATATGTGGTAACCGATAGTTTGGTGCAAGAACGTTTAAACCAGCAACTTAGTGAAGCAGCGGTATTTACTCCACCTATCACTATGCCCGTAATCAACCTTACCCCAGAAAAAGGTAAGGCAAAACCTGAATCTAAACCTAAAACGGTCACTGAATCACCTAAACCTACAAGAACAGAACCTACACCAACCTCAAAACCTACACAAACCACCACAGGTACTAAACCTACGCAAACCACCACAGGTACTAAACCTACGCAAACTACAGCAGGTACCAAACCTGCTAACACGAACACTCCAAGTGCACCTAACCGACCTTCACCTTTGGCTAACAAAAAATACCAAGTGATTGCAGGAGCTTTTAGTTCCGAGAAAAACGCTCAGGCTCGTGTACAGCAACTTAGAAAAATAGGATACCCTAATGCTTTCGTCTTAGGTGTAAACGCCAAAGGTCTATACCAAGTGAGCTATGGTGGTTTCGACTCTGTCGATGAAGCAAGACTACAACAACGCGAAGTACAAGCATCTAAACAAGAGAAAAAACTTGACGGCGGATGGATACTCACTCAACCCTAAAAAAATGATACCATATAAGAAAACCCCTTCTGATTCACGTACTATACTCACCGACCTCGTACTACCTGGCGAAACCAATCACCTGAACGCTATGTTCGGGGGCGAGCTCCTCGCTCGTATGGATAGAGCCGCAAGTATAGCCTCTCAGCGCCACTCAGGTCGTGCTACGGTTACCGTATCAGTAAACCACGTCGCTTTCACCCATAGCATACGCGTCGGGAGTATCGTAACTGTTGAAGCAGCTATCTCACGCGCATTCTCCTCTTCTATGGAAGTGTATATAGATGTGTGGATGGAAAATACCTATGGCGAACGCACTAAAGCTACCGAGGCGATCTACTCGTTTGTCGCGGTCGACGAAAATGGTCGCCCCGTAAAAGTACCCGAATTAGAACCCGAAACCGAGCTTGAAAAAGAACGTTTCAAAGGCGCTTTGCAACGTCGCCAACTCAGCCTCGTAATCGCTGGTAAATTGAGCCCTCACGATGCTACCGAGCTCAAAGCCCTATTCATCGAGTTAGAAAATAGTTGATGTAATAGCAAGAACCGCCACTGTAAAAAGGCGGTTTTTTCTCTTAAAAACAAATAAAAATGACCTTATCAGAAGAAAACCACTTGAAAGCTATCTTTCACCTCTATGCCGAAACTAAACAGGCTGTGAGTACCAATGCTATTGCCGAAGTGATGAACACCAAAGCTTCATCAGTAACTGATATGCTCAAAAAATTAGCCGAAAAACAACTTATCAACTATGTCAAATATCAAGGTGTTACACTCTCCAAAAAAGGCTATCAAAGAGCTGTTAGCATCATTCGCAAACACCGCTTGTGGGAAGTGTTTTTAGTAGAAAAACTTAATTTCTCGTGGGACGAAGTACACGAAATAGCCGAAGAACTCGAACATATACAATCCGATAAACTCATCGAACGCCTCGACGCTTTCTTAGGATTCCCTAAAAAAGACCCTCACGGCGACCCTATCCCTAATAAAGAAGGTGTCTTCTCTACCACCGTCCAAACCCTTCTCAGCGAACTCAAACAAGGTGATAAAGGGGTCTGTGCCGCCGTAAAAAATACCTCTAAAGAGTTTTTGGTGTATCTCAACAAAATGAACATCGCTTTGGGTGATGAAATAGAAGTACTCAGCAAAGAACCTTTTGACGACTCTATGTTCCTGCTGGTAAATGATAAACATATCAACCTCTCTGCAATGGTTTGCAGAAATATATATGTCAATGGAAATACTAAAGAAAAATGAATAAGAAAAAACTAACCCTCATTATAGCCCTTATTGCTGTAATAATAGCTGGCGCTTACTGCACCTATAATTATTTTAGCAAACTCCGCTTTGAAGAAATAACCATAGAACGTAGCGAAGAAAATTGCGACGACGATTGCTTCTCTGTGAGCTTGAATTATTTGCATTGTAAAGGCAATAGCGAGTTCGCCCAAAATTTCAATAAAGAAATTGAAATGCAAATCTCTAATTTCCTCCTTTCCAACGAAGATACGCTCCAAGTAGAAGGCATCAGTGTCGAAAAAGCCTTGGATAGTTTGAGCAACGATTACTACAAACTCCACGGCCATTTCCCCGAGCTCCCAGCTTTCGAGTTCATCGTTACCGATAGCATTATGTGGAAAAATACCAAAATGCTCTCTTTGGTATCTAATCGTTATGCCTCTACAGGTGAAGCTCAACCTACACAAACAAAAGTATTTACTAACTTTACCCTCGATGATGGCGAGGTAATTACAAACGAAAATCTCTTTACCGATGAACAAAAAGTAACTCAAATTGCCGAACGTTACTTCAAAAAAGCAAAAGAAACCGCTACAATTACTCCTTTAAACGATAAAAAATTCGATTTTGAAGATGGAGTATTTTCCCTTCCTAACAAAATGGGAATCGCTACCGATGCCCTCATTTTGTACTACGACCCTTTTGAAATCGCTCCTTATGTAGATGTGCCTTTTGAAGTAAAAGTACCCATCAAAGAGATTATGCCTTATCTTACTTTTGCCGATGATAAATAATAATATGAAAGAACAATTAACAACACTTCATAATGCTCTCCTCCAAAAAAACGAAGTAGAAGGTCTCGCTTTCTTAGCTCAACAATTCCCCAATGAAATTGTCTTTTCTACCAGTTTTGGATTAGAAGATCAAGCAGTTACTCACCTTATTTTGGCAAACCAAATCCCTATCAGTATCTTTACTTTGGATACAGGGCGCTTGTTCAACGAAACTTACTCCGTTTGGGAAAGTACCAATGAACGTTATCACACTTACATTCAACCTTATTACCCTAAAGCAAACGATATAGAAGAATACGTACATAAAAACGGACCGCTCTCTTTCTACCGCTCTGTCGAACTCCGCAAAGAGTGCTGCCATATCCGTAAGGTAGAACCTCTCAGTCGCGCGCTCAAAGGTAAAAAAGTGTGGGTTACAGGCTTGCGTGCCGACCAAAGTACAGCCCGCAAAGATCTCCCAATACTCGAGTGGGACGATACCTATCACCTATTTAAGTATAATCCTATTCTCCATTGGACTTTTGAGGATACAAAAGCTTTCATCAAAGCGCATAATATCCCCTACAACGTGTTGCACGACAAAGGTTTTGTAAGTATCGGATGTGCCCCTTGTACCCGCGCTATCAAAGAAGGTGAAGATTTCCGCGCTGGCCGCTGGTGGTGGGAAAGTAACAGCAAAAAAGAATGCGGACTCCACGAACACGAATAAATCAACAAATAGGCAAATTGATAATATGACTTTTTTCAAAACCCTCTTAGCTACAATCCTCGGATTCTTTATCTCTATGGGAATATGCCTCCTCCTATTCCTCATCTTCATCTCTATGATGATAGGTTCAGTAGTAGGAAGTTCCTCTGGTGATGAAATAACCGTAAAGGATAATTCAGTATTGGAACTTGCTTTCAACGAGCCACTTACCGACTATAGTGAGCGCATTAGCTTCAAAGATTTCGATTATACCTCTCAGTCTTACAACGGATTGAACACTACTCTAAAAGCTATTCAAAAAGCCAAAAACGATAAACGTATCAAAGGTATTTACCTCAAAAGTACGGGCAACATCGGGGGGTTAGCGTTCGCTCAAGAACTCCGTAAAGCCTTAATCGATTTCAAATCTTCTGGTAAATTCGTCTTAGCCTATAACGACGAAGTTTCTCAACTTGATTACTACCTTCAAAGTGTCGCCGATAAAATTTATATAAGTCAGCTCGGAAGCGTTGCTCTCCGCGGTCTCTCTTCCGAAGTGCTCTTCTTCAAAGGTTTGCAAGAAAAAACAGGAATCCAAATGGAAGTAATTCGCCACGGTAAATACAAAAGCGCTGTCGAACCTTTCTTAGATAATAAAATGAGCGACAACAACCGCTTGCAAATCACACAACTGCTCAATGCAATGTGGAGTGTTATCGCTGCCGATATCGCCCAAAGCCGCAATATCTCTGTTGATAAACTCAACGAAATCGCTACAAATGTAGGCGGACGTACTGCCCAGCTCGCTAAAAACAACGGACTCGTAGACGATATCCTCTTCCGAGATGAGTTCGAGAAAATTATATGCGATAAAACAGGTAGCAAAAGTATTGACAAAGTAGATTTTATCAATATAGAAGACTATGCCGAAGCTGTGATAGGTAAAACCTCAAGCCATAAAGCTAAAGATAAAATCGCTGTGATTTACGCCGATGGTGAAATTATGCAAGGCGAGGGGCGTGCCGAAGTAGTGGGCAACGAAACCATTATCCGTGCTTTGCGCAAAGCCGCCGATAAAAAAGAAGTAAAAGCAATTGTTCTCCGTATCAATTCCCCCGGTGGTGATGCCTTAGCTTCAGAGCTGATGCATCGCGAAATAGAAATCACTAAAAAGAAGAAGAAGGTATATGTGTCTATGGGAAATTACGCCGCTTCAGGTGGATATTATATAGCTTGCAATGCCAATCGCATCTTTGCTGAAGCAGGTACCATTACAGGTTCTATCGGGGTATTTGGAGTGATTCCTAATGTAAATGCTTTAGCGACTAATTGGGGTATAACTGCCGAAACGGTGAGCACTCACCCTAATGCTCAATGGTATAGCCCTTATCAAAAGCCTACTGAACAATTCAGAAAAGAAATGACTGAATCTATCGAACAGGTATATACTGTATTTTTAGACCGTGTAGCCAAAGGACGTGGAAAAACAGTAGCTCAAATAGACTCTATCGCACAAGGCAGGGTGTGGAGCGGTAAAGAAGCCCTTGCTAATGGTTTGGTAGACGAACTCGGCTCTCTTAACGATGCCATCGCCTATGCCGCTAAAGATAACGGACTCAAAGAATATCGCACTGTTTCTTATCCTGTATTCGAGATGGATTTCAAAACAATGTTTCGTCAGTTTGGCGCTCAGTTGAGAGGTGAAAATTTGCGTAACGAAATGGGAGTAGAAGCTTATGAAGTATATCAACAAGTGAAACATATCGCTCAACAACGCGGCATACAAGCCCGTTTAGAATACGATGTGAAACTGAAATAGTTACAAATTTTAACACAAAATTAACATTTTTAAACTTGCCTATCTCATTTTTATTACCTACATTTGTACAGAAAAACATTAAAACCTATCTATTATGAAACGTGCAATGTTTGAATACACAAAAATGATTTTATCAAAGGTAAGTTTTGATCCAAACTTATTCTACAAAGAACTTAACAAAGCAATAGATAGACTATTGCCCTACGAAGTAGAAGAACTAAAAGTTTGGCTTGATGCCTATACTAAAAATAAGCCCGAACTTTCACACTGCAAGGTGCTTATGGATAAATAATAATAAAGCTGCCTACGTAAGTAGGTAGCTTTTTCTTACTTCTTATCTAAAAATGAACATCACTAGTACTCAAAACCCCCTAATAAAAAAAATCGCTCTTTTGAGTGAAAAATCACGCGAACGCAAAAAACAAAGTTTATGTGTAGTAGAAGGCGCACGCGAAATACGTTTGACTTTACAAGGTAACTATACCCTTGAAACGCTCTTGTATCAACCTGATATCTTCAGTGAAAGGCAACTCACCGAATTGCTCGGTTATACTACCCAAAAACTCACGCCTATTGCTATCAGCAAAGAAGTGTATGAGAAAATTAGCTATCGCAGTTCTACTGAGGGGGTGATTGCTTTAGTACAAGTTAAAAAGCACGGCTTAGGTACTTTGGTATTCAAAAATGAAAAACCCTTGCTATTAGTAGCCGAAGCTCCCGAAAAACCGGGGAATATAGGGGCGCTCCTCCGTACTGCCGATGCTGCCCATATAGATGCTGTGATTATCGCCAACCCTAAAACCGACCTCTACAATCCCAATATCATCCGTTCGAGTGTGGGCTGTGTGTTTACGGTGCCTATCGCCACGGGCACTACTGCCGAGGTTATTGATTTTCTGAAAGCTAAAAACATCAATAGTTATTGTGCGGCTCTCACGGCATCTAAGCCTTACTACGAAGTGTCGTTTAGCGAAGCCTCAGCCATAGTAGTAGGCACAGAAGACCAAGGACTCACCGATGAATGGCTCACCCATAGCACCCAGAACATCATCATCCCAATGGAAGGGGTAATCGACTCTATGAATGTATCGGTAGCGGCTGCTGTACTCATCTTTGAGGCAAAACGCCAAAGAGTAATGACAAACAACGAATAACGAATATGAAACAGCTCACTTTTATACTGCTCTTATTGATTATTCAATGGGCTAATGCACAAGAAGGTAAAGAAATAGCTCCTGACCAAATCAAGGCTATTACGTATGCTTCAAAATCATCTCCATCTTTCTATATACAGAAAGATAAAAATACTTTTTTAGAAGTGAAGTTCAAGGGTAAAAATAAGAGGGAGGTCTCTTCTGATGAATTTAGCACTTATGTTCCTAAATTCTTCTGTTACAGTGATGATAAACCCCTGACGCCAAGTGAAATTTTAAAAGAAGAACAAGGTATTATCTACACCAAAGAGATACGCGAGACTCGTCCTGCTGATTTTATAGGTAAATCGTTTAGGTTAAAAAAGAGTATTTATAAAGCCCCTACTTTACTGAAAATTGTAAGTCCTTTTTTGGCTGTCACTCACGAACTTTTATTTGAGAAAAAGCCAAAAGAGGAATATTCTCGTAAGGAATACTATTCTTTTTTCCCGCTGGACTTAGGAGGAGGTAAACATATATATATGTTATTGAATAAGTGGGGGGATGAAATTACGATTGTACCCTTAAAGCACAAAATAGTATTGTTATGCGATGTTCCTAAAGGCTATAGCAAACTTTCTTCTTTTCTAAAAAAAGAACCAGACTACAATACACTTTTTGATGATTATACCCCCGAAAACTTTATGACTCATCGGCGGACAAAAGAAGGATATGAACTGGTCGATATTTTGAATCGGAAAGTATTGCCTAATGTTTATGATACGATTTATCAGACCCGCTCAATGCTCATTACTCAAAAAGGAGAAGAGGTGATTTTGTATCAGAACGATTTACGCCCTAAAATACTAAAAGGAGGTAAGGTGGCTCATCTTTTGGCTAATAGGAGTGATGAGTTTGAATTGCTTACTGACAAAGGAGGGGTTTATTATTCTAATGAAGGAAAGCCTTTGAAAGAACTCCCGTCATTTCATTATTGGTTATGTGGCACTATTAGTTGGGAAGTATATACCCTTAAAAAAGATAGTTTAGAAGTTACTAAGCCTCATTATATGCTTTATGAATTAAGTGGTCCTGCAGCGAGTTCCTATGTTAAAAAGCGTTTTTATTTAATTGATAGAGCTCCAGAAGAAAAGTTGAGTTTTATAAATGGTAATAGTGGAGTAGATTGGAATTCTAATAAGGATTATGTAGGGGATAACTATCCTCACCCAGAAATAGTGAGAGTAGAGCGCAATGGTAAATACGGCTTGTTTGAATATGATATCGATTTTGATATGAAAAGTTCTTATAAAGAAGAAGATTCAGATGTTTCTTCTTCAAAAAAGGTTCGCAAATATGCCGATAGCTACCTTATAGGTAAAGAACTATTGCCTATTGCCTACGACCATATACAACAACAAGATAACGGACTTATTTATTTCTATCTAAATGGTAAAATAGGTATCTATCCTCAGCAGAAAACAGCTACTTATAGTGCTATAGAACCCGAAACTCATTCTTTCTACCGCATTATCAAGGACGGCAAAAAAGGCTATCTCGACATAAAGACCTTTAAAGAATACTTTTTTGAATGACGAGTTATAAATATGAAACATTTGCTAACAATCCTTTTTCTATTCTTTTGTAGTTTATCAGTGGAAGCACAATATACCTTGCCTTCTTCTCAGATAGATGTTATAGCCTATGATTCTAAGGGGTACTTCTATTTCTATCAGCAAAAAGAAGAAGATATGCTTTTGAGAATGCAGCTAAATGAAGATAGAGAAAAAATTCAAGAAGAGAGTTGGTTGTCAAAACTCAGTTGGCACTCCACTGATAATCCCATTCTCTTTGATGAGCTCCAAAAGAAAGGGTTAAAGTTGATTTATATAAAAGATATTCGCCCTACTCAATTCAAGGATTTTATTAAAAAAGATTTTACTTTTTTTGGGCAACTACGCGAATATACCACTACTCCTAAAGTGAAATTTTTTAGTGAAAACTTAGGGGCTATACAACTCTTTTCTCGTAAAACTATTGAAGGAAAAGAATACTTTTTCCCCGATAGGCATTATTTTTCTATCCCTTTAGTGCTAAATTTTAGTGACGAAAAAAAAGCTTATATGCTATATAATCACGCTATTATCATTCCCTTAAAAGATGAAAATAGATTTATTACCGATTGGTTTAAAGGGGCTAATGTTCCATTAGAACCTACCTCACCTATTAAAGTTTCGTATTACGCAAATTTTAATAACTTCCATTCTAAAGGGATGTTTATTTCTTACAAACGCAACAACGGTTATGAGCTCATCAATAAGTTGGGGACTAAGTTGCTATCTCAAACTTATGATACACTCTATTTCAATGATTATGCTATTGTAGGAAAGAAAGCCAATGAGTTCAGTGTGTATAATCTGTTATTGGAAAAACAACCTATAAAAGGAATAAAAGCACTCTATTTGTACAATAGCTATGATTATGTAGAAATTCTCACCTCAAAAGGTGCTTATTATTATAGTCTTAGTGAAAAGAAGCCACTGAGAAGAGTAGATATGAAATTAGGAAATTGGTGTCCTGTAGGGAAACACGATGTTTCGGTTAGTATTGAAAAAGATACTACAGCGCCTCATCCCTATACATTACTGTTAGCATATCATATAGAAGGATTCCAAGATAAAAAATTCCCTCTTATAGACCGTACTGCCGACGAAGAACTTTCTCTGCTCAACTTAGGAGCTGAACTTCCTTTTATAAGAAAAGTAAAAACACCCTCAGGCTACTGTGTTGTAGTGAAGAAAAATGGAAAATACGGACTGATGAACTATCCATATCACGAAGATTCTCAACCTTTAGAGGCAAATGTACTACTTCCTATTACTTTTGACAAGATAGAAAAACGTGAAGATCAATTAGTATACATTTATAAAAATGGCAAAGTAGGTATCTATCCTGAGCAAGAAAAACCTTTATACGATACGATTCAACCTCTTACTAATTCTTTCTACCGCATTACTAAAAACGGTAAACAAGGCTATCTTGATATCCGCACCTTTAAAGAATACTTTTTTAACTATAAAAAATGAAATACAAAAAGCTGTCTAACAAGGAAGATATGTTAGACAGCTTTTTTTACCTGTTACTTATTATCTGTTACTTGTTACCTAAACAGAAACTCCATATTCTCTTAGAGCATCGTTTAGTGAAGTTTTCTTATCGGTTGAGGCTTTACGCTGCCCAATGATAAGGGCACAAGGCACTTGGTAATCACCTGCGGGGAAGCGTTTGGTGTAACTACCAGGAATCACTACTGAGCGTTCAGGTACATAGCCTTTCAGTTCTTTAGGTTCGCTACCCGTTACATCAATGATTTTAGTAGAGGCTGTAAGCACTACATTAGCACCAAGTACCGCTTCTTTGCCTATGTGCACTCCTTCTACCAAGATACAACGCGACCCGATGAAAGCCCCATCTTCTACTATCACGGGAGCTGCTTGCAAGGGTTCTAATACACCTCCTACACCTACGCCACCACTCAGGTGCACGTGTTTGCCTATCTGAGCGCAACTACCCACAGTAGCCCACGTATCTACCATTGTACCTTCATCTACATAAGCCCCTATATTCACATAGCTGGGCATCAGTATAGCGCCTTTGGCAATAAAAGCACCACGACGTGCTACAGCAGGTGGTACTACGCGCACTCCTTTCTCATCGTAGTTGTGTTTGAGCGGAATCTTATCGTGGAACTCAAAGATACCCACCTCTACGGGTTTCATATTTTGGATAGGGAAGTAAAGCACAACCGCTTTTTTTACCCATTCGTTTACTTTCCAGCCATCGGCAGTAGGCTCTGCCACTCGCAACTGACCTAAATCTAAGAGGTGAATCACCTCACGGATAGTCTGTTGTACAATTTCCTCACGAAGCAGAGAGCGATTTTCCCACGCTTCGTCTATCATTTGTTTTAAGTGTTCCATTTTATTATAATTGTTAACTGTTAATTGCTCTTATCGCTTTTTCAAGTGTTTCAATTTTCGCTAATGCATCAGCTTCTTTTTTGCGCTCGTTATCTACTACTTGAGCAGGCGCTGAATTTACAAACTTCTCATTAGAAAGTTTCTTGCGTACTGAGGCTAAAAAGCCTTGTGTATAGGTAAGTTCCTCTTGTAGTTTTTTAAGTTCCTCTTCTACATTCACTGCCCCTTCCATTGGGATAAAGTATTCATTAGCTTTTACGCGGAAAGACATTGCACCTTCTATGGCTGTACTCACTTCGGTAATAGCCTCAAGTCCGCCCATTTTGCTAAGTACCACATCAAAACGATTGCTCATTTGCTCTTTGTTTAATACCGAAAGGCTAAGCGGTGTTTTGAAAGGTATATTCTTCTCTTTGCGCACCGTGCGGATACCTGCTATCACTTCGGCAGCAAAATCAAATTCTGCCAATAGTTTTTCGTCGTACGGCTGTACAGTGGGGTAGGTAGCCACGATAAGGGCTTGTTCAGGGGTACGAGGCGCTAAACTTTGCCATATTTCCTCGGTAAGGAATGGCATAAAGGGGTGGAGGAGTTTTAGTAAATTCTCAAAAGCGGCTACCACGCCCTCATAAGTGTCTTTGTCCATCGGTTTGCCGTATTCGGGTTTTACCATTTCCAAAAGCCACGCACAGAAGTCGTCCCAAGCAAGTTTATAGATTGCCATTAGAGCATCGGAGATGCGATATTTCTCAAAATGGTCTTCTACTTCGGTGAGTACAGCGTTGAACTTCGCTTCAAACCATTGCAAAGCGAGCTTAGCAGCTGCAGGTTGTGCTACCGAGTTATCCACTTGCCATCCTTTTACCAATTGGAAAGCATTCCACAATTTGTTACCAAAACCTTTTCCTTGCTGACAAAGGGCTTCGTCAAATAGCAAGTCATTACCTGCTGCCGATGAGAGCAAGAGCCCCACGCGCACGCCATCAGCACCGTAGTCGGCGATGAGTTTGAGCGCATCGGGTGAGTTGCCTAAGGATTTAGACATCTTGCGGCGTTGCTTGTCGCGTACCAATCCGGTAAGATACACATTGCTAAACGGACGCTCGCCTTTGTATTCATAACCTGCTACTATCATTCGGGTTACCCAGAAGAAAAGGATATCAGGTCCTGTTACCAAATCGTTGGTAGGGTAATAATACTCAATTTCAGGATTATTAGGCTCTAAAATACCGTTGAAAACGCTCATTGGCCATAACCAAGACGAGAACCAAGTATCGAGAGCATCTTCATCTTGTCGCAAATCGGCTTCAGTAAGATGAGCATTACCGCTCTTTTCTTTAGCCAACACAAGGGCTTCTGCCTTAGTTTCGGCTACTACAAATTGGTCTTTGCCCTCGCCGTAGTAGTAAGCAGGAATTTGTTGTCCCCACCACAATTGGCGTGAGATATTCCAATCGCGTACGTTCTCTACCCAATGGCGATAAGTATTTTCAAACTTTTTAGGATATAGTTTGATACTTTCGTCTTCCAATACTGCCTTGATAGCGGGTTGGATAAGGGTGTCCATTTTGAGGAACCACTGGTCAGAAAGGCGAGGTTCAATCACGGCTTTGGTACGCTCGGATGTCCCCACTTTATTAGTATAAGTCTCTTTTTTAGCGAGTAAGTTTTTTTCTTCTAATTCGGCTACTATCTCCTTGCGCACTACAAATCGGTCTTTGCCAGCATAGTGCAAGCCGTAGTGATTAAGGGTTGCATCATCATTGAAAATATCAATTACTTCCAACTGATGTTTGTCGCCCAACACCTTGTCGTTAGGGTCGTGTGCAGGGGTTACTTTCAGGCAACCTGTACCAAATTCCATATCTACATACTCATCTTCGATAATCGGAATCACGCGGTTGCAGATAGGCACAATCGCTTTTTTGCCTTTCAGGTGTTGCCAACGCTCATCGTTAGGGTTGATGCAGATAGCCGTATCACCAAAAATCGTTTCGGGGCGTGTTGTAGCAATCACAAGGTACTCATTCGTCCCTTCAATTTGATATTTCAGATGATATAAAAATCCTTGTCGTTCTTCATAAATCACTTCCTCGTCAGAAAGGGTAGTTTTAGCCTCTGGATCCCAGTTCACCATACGGTGACCGCGGTATATCTGTCCTTTGTTGTACAAATCCACAAACACTTTGATAACTGAAGCCGAAAGCTCCTCGTCCATAGTGAATTTAGTACGCTCCCAGTCGCAAGAGCAACCCAATTTTTTGAGTTGTTCGAGAATCACCCCACCGTATTGGTGTGTCCATTCCCACGCGTGTACGAGGAACTCCTCGCGAGTGAGGTCGGATTTCTTTATACCTTGTTCTTTGAGTTTTGCCACCACTTTGGCTTCTGTTGCAATAGAAGCGTGGTCAGTACCCGGTACCCAGCAAGCGTTGAAGCCTTTAAGGCGTGCACGACGAATAAGTACATCTTGAATGGTGTTGTTGAGCATATGCCCCATATGGAGCACCCCTGTAACGTTAGGGGGCGGAATCACAATGGTATAGGGTGTACGTTCATCGGGGGTTGAGTGAAAATAGTTGTGGGCAAGCCAATAGGCATACCATTTTTCTTCTAATTCTGTAGGATTGTATTTTTTAGGTTCTTTTTCGTTCATTTGTTTGATAAAGTGTATATTTTATTCTATTATTTTAGTAACTTATTTTTATTGAGAAATTCTAAAAAACCTTTCAAAATTTCTTCATTTCGTTCAACAATATTGACTTCATCAAAATTAGAGAGTTTTGAAAGTTCTAAAAGCTCATAAATAGATGTAGCTTCTTGTACTTTATTATTTTTTCGTATTCCCTGATAATATAGTATCTTATCAGCGAAACGATAGTCAGAAGCTCTAATGTTGATACGTTGCTCCAAAAGTGACTTATTTCCTAAAAGATCTATATCTTGTTCAGAAGAAAGAGGTTCACTTTTCATTCTATTACGAGCATAAATATGTTCAATATCTAAACGGCAATCTATAGGAAGTAGTTCTTGTGCTTCGAAATGAAAAGCCCACCAAGTTATCATTGAACGTGTAATTTGTCTTTGATTAAGAAATTTAAAATTTTTAAAAATACTTACAAAGTTATTTTTATCAAATTTAAAATCCTCAAAAGTCACCTCTTTATCATTTATTATATTTACCATTTCACGATAAACTGGTGTGCGCAAGGCATTTACTCCAGGATTTGTGAGTGCATAGGCCCAAATAAAGGCTGTTATTTTTTCTAAGAAATTAAAGAATTGAGAATCATCTAGAGTTCTATTTTTTTCTTGATGATGCATAAAATAAACAGACACTATATAATACCACATCCCATTAGGAGCATAGTTTAAAACAAACAGACGCTTAAGTACTCTATCAGAAAAACGTTCTTTGTTTTGAGTGTTTACATCATACCAAAAGTAAAGCAATGCTTCCAAATTAGTCAATGTAGATTCATTTTTCAATTCTTTATAATACTCTTTTTCATAGAACTTTCTAAGAGCTTCAGTAGTTGAATTTGTATTTCCCTGTTTTGCTCGCAAATAATACATATAACGAGTAAACAATTCATCTAATGACGAACTACTATCGTTTGTTTTAAAAGTTTGTATGGATGTTTGCTCTAATTCTTTCCACTTTTCAATAAATGTGTCTTTTTCACCCTTTTTAGAGTAATATTTGTAGAACTCAGCTTTAAAAATATCAGCGTCAGAAAGTGGTTTCCCTCTGTCATTCAAGGTAGAAAATATTCTCAAAGCAGTATCTTGGTTTTCTGCTTCTATGGGCAACAAGATGCAGTTGTTTAATATTCGTATAGGTAAATAAGGGAAAAATGTAGGGTAACTTCCTAAAAAAGAAGTGATTTTTTTTTCAAAGAATCTATAGTTATCAGCATAACGACTTTTAAAATTGTCAGGAGCTGTTCCTTGTTTTAGAATTTGTAAGAATTCTTCTTTGTCTTCGTCTGTTGCTACTTCTGAATTTATTTTAAGAGCCTCTTTATTAGGTTCATCAAATTCATTAGTTTTCCAAATACACTGCTCAATCATCTTCCGCATAGTTTTGGTTTCTTTATCTTGCATAACTCCAGACCTTTCATAAAAAGCACGAAGTAATAACATCAAAGTTGTTAGACGTTGTTGTCCATCTATAATTTCTTGTTTGTTTATTTCATTTTTAAATGTCACGATAGGTCCAAGATAATATTCATCATCTTGTTTGAATTTAGTAGCATCATCTTCAGGAATAGCAAAAGAGAATATATCATCCCAAAGAGTTTGACATTCATTTTCTCCCCAAGCATAAGGACGTTGATAGTCTGGAATTAAAAAATCTGATTTTTTATCCGAAAAAAGTCCTTTTATTGTTTTTTGATCTATATTTAGTTTAGACATATTTTAATATTTTATTTAATTATCAAGGTTTGTTAAATCAAAGAACATCTGGCGAATGTCTTCATTATTATCTTTTTCAGTTAAGAATTCAAAACCTAACTTTTGGTAGAAAGTTAAAGCTCCTTTATAGGCATCTACTGTGATAAGTCTACAAGCTATTTGTTGATTTAGCTTGACACAATCTGCTATAATATTGCGAATAAAAATCATTCCTAATCCCTTGCCCTTGTAAGTTTTATCAATAGCTAAACGTCCTATTTTTACAGCAGGTACACTTTTCAAATGGCGTTTAGGATGAGGAATTAGATGACTTAAAAACTTTTTGTATTTGCTTTTTGATGGAAAATCTTCTTCCTTGAGTTGCAGACTATCGTTGAGCACACTATAGTAGCCTAAAGTACGTTCTTTATCTTCAACAATAAAAGTGGTAGCAAGCAATTCTTTTTGATATAGTAATGCTTTATTGAACAGGAAATCATTCAAATCATCATCTTCACAGTCAAAAGGTTTGATAGGGTAATTTTCTTTTAGTTGAAAGAAAGATAAACCCTCTAAGCTATTTCTTTTCAACATCTGGGTTTTCTTTAAAAATTGATTTTAAACGTTTTGCATCTTCTTGGATTACTTCCCAAGTAATGCCTTTTTTCTTTAAATTCTCTTTAAAGTTTGCTAACTTGTTGTAGAATTCTATGACTTCTTCTCCCTCAAGTATGGGAGTAGGTAAAATATCTCTTGCCATAATATTATTTTTTCTAATGTGTTGATTTTGGGTGCAAAGGTAGTGATTAATTGACAATTAACAATTATCAATTATCAATTATTTCAGTTTGCCAACTTTTGTAGGGATTTTTGCTGAGCATAGCATTGTAGTAACGCGCCTCATTGGTTACTTCCTCGCCTAACCATTCAGGATACTCAAAGGGGGTGTTTTCAGAGGGTAATTCTATCTCAGCAATCACTAATCCTTCATTGTCTCCATAGAACTCATCTACCTCAAAAAACAACTCACCATAAGGCACGAGGTAACGGGTTTTATCAATCACTCCTTTTTCACAAAGAGTGAGCAGTTGCTCAGCATCGGCTACTGCAATGGCTTTCTCCCACTCAAAACGCGTGGTACCACTCTCGTTGCTACCGCCCTTTATAGTGAGGAATGCTTCGTCGCCTTTTACACGCACTCTTACTGTGCGCTCTGGCACCGAACTCAAATAGCCTTGTGTGATGCGTATCGCCTTAGTAGCAAGTGCTTTATAAGTGTTGCTTTTTACCTTGAATTTGCGTTCTATTTCTTGTAACATAGGTTATACTTCTGTGTGACTTTTGTGAGAGAAAGGTACATACCAAGCGAGTGTTATGGAAGGAATTATTAATACGATGGCTAAGAGGAAGAAACCTAAATACCCTAAAGATTCGCTCAATGCTCCACTTGCCATTCCTGATAATGCTAAAGATAACATCGCTAAACTATTACCAAAAGCATTATGCGTCATCTGATTTTTACCAGGAGCTACTTGTTGCATAATGAAGAGAGTAAGTCCTACTGCCCCAAAACCATAACCAAAGTTTTCACCTATCACACCAAGTGCAATAGTAGTGAGATGGGTAGGCTGGAAATATGCCAATAACAAATATACTATAAATTGAATATTATAAGCACATACGAGAATAAAAAGGGATTTTTTGAGCCCTACTTTTGATACGTAATGCCCTGCTAAAATAGAGCCCGTAATAAAAGCTATAACTCCCGCTGTACCATAGATAAAACCTACTTGTTCATTGCTGAGCTCTAAACCTCCTTCAGCAACTTTCCCTTTGAGGAATAAAGGAAATATTTTCATTACAAAACCTTCAGCAAAGCGATATAAAAAGATAAAAATAAGGTAATACCAAATATGTTTTTTCCGAAAGAAATCAACGATGATACTTCCAAGTTCATTCATTTTTTCTGAAAAATCACCAGTAGTTTTTGGTTTCACATCGCGAGGTAACATATAAAAATGATAAACCCCTACAATGCCAAAAATAGCTGCACAAATACTCATAACTACCTGCCATGATGCTACTTGTGAAAAACCTTGTTCTGTTACTAACCAGCCTGCTAAAAAAATAAGCCCTCCGTTAGCCAATACTTTGGCAATATTATAAAAAGCTCCTTGCCAGCCTGAATAAGCACTTTGGGTAGCTACATCAAGCTGTTCCATATACATTCCATCAAGAGCAATATCGTGAGTAGAACCACTTAGGGCAATGATTCCCATAAATACTAATACCATAGTGAAGAAATTAGGCAGGGGCAGCGAGAAGACAATAGCCCCAAAAGCAACTGCTGATATAAGTTCGGTGATAAAAATATACTGCCGTTTCGTACCGAAAAGTTCCATTATAATACTAATGATAGGTTTTAGTGACCACGGTAAAATAATCCAACCTGTCCAAAAAGTGTGTTGTGACTTAGGAATTCCTAAATCTTCAAAAAATACTGAAGCTACCAGAGTGAGCATAATCATAGGTAACCCCATAGCAAAATAGGCAGTAGGCACCCAAGTAATAGGATTTTTCTTTTTCATAACGGTTGTTGTTTAATATGTTTTTATGCGTTTGTTAAAAAAATCCGACAAATGTACAACTAATTTGGAAATTAACAAACTTTTAAGTCTTTAACACAAAATAAGTTTTGCTCATTCGCTATTTATTTATACCTTTGCAAAGTTTTTCATATAACTCAAAAAAATCATAATTAACAAAGAATGAAAAAATCATTTATTTTAGCAACTTCAGCAGCCTTATTGTTAGCGAGTTGCGGCACTACTAAGGGCGCGTTAGACAAAGCTCCTACTTCCGCTTTTGCTGAAAAAAAATACAGCGACGACACTCTCAAAAACTGGCCTCACCAAGGTTTTAAACAAAAATTCCCAGGTATTAACTTAGATGAGGCTTATGCCCTCCTAAAAAATCTTACTCCTAAAAAAATTATCGTAGGGGTGGTAGATTCTGGTGTAGATATCAATCACGAAGACCTTAAAAACGTGATTTGGACAAACACTGCCGAAATTCCTAACAATGGTAAAGACGACGATAAAAACGGCTATGTAGACGATATTCACGGTTGGAACTTCCTCGGTAATATCATTCAAGAAAATACCGAAATGACCCGTATCTACAAAACTAAAAATACTAAAAACCCTGACTATGCCCGCGCTAAAGAAGAGTACGAAAAAGAAGCCTCTGAAGCGAAACGCACTAAGGCTTTCTATCAACAACTTATCGAAACTGCTGATTTCGCCGATAAAGCCGTACGCAAAATCGTAGGTAAAGATACTTATACCCTCGAAGATATCGAAAAAGCTACCAAAGGAAAATCTTACGACGAAATGACTACTGATATGGTAGGCTTTATGAAAGAACTTTTGGCTCGCGCTAACGATAATGAAGAAATTAAAAAAGAATTGAAAGAGGGCGTAGACTATTTCGATACTAAACTTAAATACCACTTGGGTTTAGACTTCAGTCCGCGTAAAACAATCTTGAAAGACGACGAAAACGACTTTTCTAAAAAATATTACGGCAACAATAACGTAATAGGCCCTGATAGCAAAGAAGCTCTTCACGGTACTCACGTAGCAGGAATCATTGCTGCTGAACGCAACAACGGCATCGGTATGGATGGAGTTGCTAATAGCGTATGGATTATGCCAGTACGCGCCGTTCCCGATGGTGATGAATACGACAAAGATGTCGCTCTTGCTTTGCGTTATGCAGTAGACAACGGTGCTAAAGTAATCAACACCAGCTTTGGTAAAGGTTTTTCTCCTCACAAAGAGTGGGTGTACGATGCTATCAAATACGCAGCTTCTAAAGATGTACTGATCGTAAACGCTGCTGGTAACGACTCTCAAGATATCGACGTGAAAGATACTTACCCTAACGACGAGGTAAACAAAAAAGAAATCTCTGATAATTTCCTTACTGTAGGAGCTCTCAACTATCAGTTCAACAAGAATTTAGTAGCCGAATTTTCAAACTATGGCAAACGCAACGTCGATGTATTTGCCCCAGGTGTAAAAATTTATGCTACTGTTCCTAACAACAAATACCAATTCTTACAAGGTACTTCAATGGCATCGCCTGAAGTAGCTGGAGTAGCAGCCTTGTTGCGTTCTTACTTCCCAAGTCTTACAGCTGCCCAAGTGAAGAAAATCATTATGGATTCAGGGGTGAAAGTGAATATGAATGTATATGTAGGTGAAGATAAAGGTGATGGCAAAAAACGTCCAGAAAAGAACTTTAGTGAACTTTCTACAACTGGAACTATTGTAAATGCTAAAAACGCTGTGATAATGGCAGCGAAAATAGCAAACGTTAAATTGAAATAATCAGATAATAGTTCATAAAAAAAGCTGCCCTAAGGCAGCTTTTTTTATTCGTCATCGTCATCATCTTCGTCGTCTTCGTCTTCATAACGCTCAATGAACTCATCGCTTACCGCATTGAAATCTTCGGCAGTTTTTACTATAAAAGCGTTGTTTTTCTTAAGTTGGGCTTGCTCTTCTGGAGTACCTCTCAAGCCTTTTAAACGCATTTGGATAAGGGTTTTGTAACCATCTTTCATCAAAGCATCGTAATTATCGAAGTATTTGATAGCGGCTTCAAGCAATGAAGTATCACCTTTGTAAGCACCGAGTTTGCGTACTTCTTCTTTGAAAGTTACAAGGTCTTCAATCCATTGCAAACGCACTTCTTCAGCGCGGTTGAAATCGTTGTCGTCCATAGCGTCGTTCATTTCAGCCATTTCGTCTGTACAACCATTGGTGATACACACAATTTCGTTGTTGTACTCTACGGCATTATCGTACTCACCTTTAGCGTAGTACACACCTTCATCAGGTTGCCAACCTCTTTTTTCATTGCCACCCCCCATAGCAGCATTCATTTGTTGTTGCATTTGTTGTTGCATTTGCTCCATTTGCTTTTGCATATCTTCAGCTGATCCTCCCATCATATTCTGAAGATTCTTTAGAAAATCCATCATAATCTAATTATTTTATAAAATTTTTAATAGATTGCAAATGTAATGTAAATGTTATAAACGACCACAATATCGTTTAAATATTAACAATAATTTAACGCCTAACTCTTATTTTCTTTCGTCTACCACTTCTTTAATCTATACCACTTAAATCCTATTTCCTTAATAAATAGCTATTTACAAAAAAGAGTAAAAAATATTTTCACTTTCCTGCACGTAAATAAAAATAAAAATATTACCTTTGTAGCTCAAAAAAACTTTTTGATAAAAACCGATGACAGTAGAAGTAAAAAAAGAAGGTAAATTTACATACATCGAAAAAGGTGAGGGCACTCCTATTATTATCTTACACGGCTTGATGGGTGGGCTTAGTAACTTTGAAGAAGTAGTTTCTTTTTTTTCCCATAAATATAAAGTGGTAGTCCCCGAACTGCCTCTCTTCTCTATGCCTTTGCTCACAACTTCAGTGAAAACATTGGCTAAATATATACAGAAATTTATCAAACACAAGAAGTTTGAAAAAGTAATCTTGCTCGGCAATTCACTTGGCGGACACGTAGGTTTGCTCTATGCTAAAATGCACCCTAAAAACGTACTTGGATTAGTGCTTACAGGTAGTTCTGGGCTGTACGAAAAAGCAATGAGCGATGGCTATCCACGTCGTGGTGATTACGATTTCATCAAAAAGAAATGTGAAGAGGTGTTTTACGACCCTGCCGTAGCTACTAAAGAAATTGTAGATGAGGTATTTGCTAATATCTCCGATCGTTCTAAACTTATCAAAACTTTGGCGCTTGCCAAAAGTGCTATCCGCAATAATATGGCAAAAGATTTGCCTAAAATGGAAACCCCTACTTGCCTCATCTGGGGTAAGAATGACAATGTAACCCCTCCTAAAGTCGCTGAAGAATTCCACGAACTATTGCCTAATTCCGAACTGCACTGGATAGACAAATGTGGTCACGCCCCAATGATGGAGCACCCTCAACAGTTCAACGAGATTTTAAATAAGTGGCTTGAAAATAAGGAGGTAAGATGATAAAAAAAGCTGAATTTGTGATGAGTAACTCTCAGGTGAGTAAGTGCCCCAAGGAAAATTTACCTGAATATGCTTTTATAGGGCGTTCCAATGTAGGGAAATCGTCGCTTATCAATATGCTTACCAATCACAAGAATTTGGCTAAAACTTCGGGGCGTCCAGGGAAAACCCAACTCATCAATCACTTCAAAATAGACAATAGTTGGTTTTTAGTAGACCTTCCTGGTTATGGTTATGCAAGAGTATCCAAAGAAACTAAAAAGGTATTTCAGCAATTTATTACTAAATATTTTGAGGAGCGGCAACAGTTGGTATGCGCATTTGTATTAGTAGATGTGCGCCACGAACCTCAGAAGATAGATGTAGAGTTTATGCAATGGTTAGGCGAACACGACATTCCGTTTGCTATTGTCTTCACCAAAGCTGATAAACTCAAACCTTTAGCTATTGAACGCAATATAGCTGCTTATCAACAAGTACTCCTCGAAACTTGGGAAGAATTCCCGCCCTACTTCATCACTTCCGCCGAAAACAAAACCGGCAAAGAAGAACTTACCCATTACATTGAACAAATCAATGAAGAAATAAAAAATAAGAGATAAAAAGTAGGATTTCTTACCTCTTATCTCTTACCTAATTAAAAAACTTCTGATATCACTTTCACTATATTATCCGATTTTCCCATTGAATAGTAGTGCAAAACAGGTACCCCAGCGGCTTTCAGCTCTTTACTCTGCTGAATTGCCCACTCTATACCCACTTGTTTTACCTCGTTGTTGTTCTTGCAGGATTCTACTGCTTTGATGAGCTCTTCGGGGAAATCTATTTTAAAGGCTTGTGACAGTAGGTTGAGGTGCTTTTTAATAGCAATAGGTTTAATCCCTGGTATGATAGGTACATTGATGCCTGCTTCTTTGGCTTTCTCTACAAACTCAAAATACTTCTGATTGTCAAAAAACATCTGTGTTACCACATAGTCGGCACCAGCATCTACCTTTTCTTTTAGGCGCGCCAAGTCCGAGGTGAGTGAGGGGGCTTCAATGTGTTTTTCAGGGTAACCTGCTACCCCTATACAGAAATTAGCCTTATGGTCGGCAGCAATACCATTGAGGTAAATCCCCTTGTTCAAATTGCTGATTTGAGTAACGAGTTCGGTAGCGTAGGTATGTCCGCCCTCAGTAGGCTGAAAGTAGCGTTGTTCTTTCATCGCATCACCACGCAATGCCATTACGTTATCAATACCCAAGTAGAGGCAATCTACCAATAGATACTCAGTTTCTTCTTTTGAAAAACCACCACAAAGCACGTGTGGTACAGTATCTACCTTATATTTATGCTGAATAGCCGCACAAATACCCACTGTACCAGGGCGCATACGGGTTACTTTCTTTTCCAATAGCCCATTAGGGTGTTCAATGTAATAATACTCCTCGCGTGAAGTAGTTACATCTATAAACGGAGGATTGAACTCCATTAGGGGGTCTATGTTTCGGTATAGTTCTTCAATATTATTTCCCTTTTTAGGAGGTACTACTTCAAAGGAGAAGAGCGTTTTTCCTTTGGCATTCTTAATATGGTCTGTTATTTTCATATTTTCCTTTAAATTCTTCTTTTGCTATCAGTGTATATTGTTTCACAAAGTCTGTTTTGTGAGCGGTATAAGCATCTCGGTCGTGCTCAAAAAGCTTCCAAAGAGACAATTTAAGTGTTTCATATTCTTTGGCTACCGATGGGTGTGCTTGCAGTTCATCGCGAAAATAGAGTTCGTCATTATCGCCTTCATAACGCAAGTGCAGATGAAACACACGTTCTGCAAACCCATTAATAGTATAGCCTTTATTAAAAGAAATCCTATCGTTTGTTTCATTCATACATAGATAACCTGATTGTAATATGAGTTCTTTTAGCTTCTGAAATGAACTGTCTTTTTTCACTTCTAATAATATATCAACAATAGGTTTGGCTTGTATCTTTTCCACAGCAGTACTGCCTATATGGCTTAGCCGTACCACTTCGTTAGAGGGCAATTGTTTTAAAAGGAAACTGCGTTCTTCCTCATACCATTCTTTCCACAAAGGATTATGCTGTGTAAGATTGATAGGGAACAGTTGCCACAATTCCTGCAACGACATCTTTAACAAAGGATTTTCTTCCTGTTTCATAATCCTAAACCCTACTTTTCTCTGCTAACCTTAAAATATCGCCAAATACCCCTCGTGCGGTTACCGAAGCGCCTGCGCCTGCTCCTTGTATCACGATAGGGTTATCGCCGTAAGATTCAGTGTAAATCTCAAAGATAGAGTCAGCACCTTTTACCTGACCGAGGGCACTGTTGCGCGGAACTGATACGAGTGATACGTCTAACTGAACCGTTTCGGTAGAAGCTAAGTCGCCGTGAAGGTCGCCTACATAACGCAGTACGTGGTCGGGTGCTTGCGCTTCTTTGATTTGCTGATAAGGCGCATTGAACTCGTCTAAACGTTGCAAAAAGTCTTGCACTGAGCCTTCTCTCAAATGTTCGGGGATAAGGTTTTGTATCTTCACATCGGTGAACTCATTGCCTAAATCGAGTTCGCGGGCTAAAATGAGCAGTTTGCGCCCTACATCATTACCACAGAGGTCTTCACGAGGATCGGGTTCGGTATAACCGCTGTTGATAGCGTGTTGGAGTACCTCGCTAAACGGCTTGTTTTCTGCTGAAAAAGTATTGAACAGATAGCTGAGCGTTCCTGAGAATATTCCCTTAATACGAGTGATGTTCTCGCCCGAATGATGCAAGAGGCGAATGGTGTCTATCAATGGTAAGCCTGCCCCTACATTGGTTTCGTAGAGATAAGTTTTTTGGTGTTGTTTGAGAGTTTTGCGCAGTTCTTGGTAAAAGTCAAACGAAATAGTATTCGCTATTTTATTAGCTGAAACCAAGTCGTAACCGCTCTTGATAAGTGGAATATAGTTGTCTACAAAGGTTTTGCTGGCGGTTACATCTACGGCGATGAGGTTCTCCAAGTGATTTTTATCTACAAAGGCTTGCAGAGTGTCGAAGCTATAAGGCACGGCTTCTTTATCGAAGGCAGAGCGCCAATTGTTGCCTATTCCTTTTGCATTGGTGAGCACTTGTTGTGAATTGGCAATCGCAACGATACGCAAACTGATGTTCTTGCGGTGGAGTATATTGTCGTGTGCGGCAATCACTTGGTCGATGAGGGTAGCCCCTACGGTACCTTTACCAAAGATTACCAAGTTGATACGGCGTGAAACCCCAAATATTTCACCGTGAATTACGTTCAATGCCTTGTGGAGTTTTTTGGTTTTGAGTACCAAACTCACGTTTTTGCCCGTTACGGCATTATTGATGAGCAAAGGAACGATTTGGTTGCGTATCAAAGCGTTATAAGGGTGATGAAAAGTAGCAAGCGGTTGTCCTACGATAGAAATTACAGCTACATCTTCTACGATGCTCACACTGCTCACATCATTGGTGTAGAAATCGTGTGAGAATTCCTCGTCTATAGCTGCTTTGGCAAGTTTAGCATCTTTAGAAGCTACTACCAAGCCTACCCCGCGCTCCGATGACCCTTGTGAGATGATACTCACACTGATACCTTTTTGTGCGAGTGCTTTAAAAATACGAGCATCTACCCCCACTTTTCCCAAGAGTCCGCGACCTTCCATCACGATAAGGGCATTGTCTTTAATTACTGAAATCGATTTGATACCTTCTTGCACGCTTTCTTGGTGAATGAGTGTGCCGGCGTCCTCACTGTTGAAAGTGTTTTTGATACGCAACGGAATGCCTTTTTCAATGAGTGGGATAATGGTTTTAGCGTGGAGAATAGAAGCTCCAAAGTTAGCCAACTCATTGGCTTCTTCGTAAGAAAGATGACGTATAATTTTGGCTTCGGGTACTAACTCAGGATTGGCAGTGAAGATACCGTCGACGTGGGTGTAGTTTTGCAGTTCGGAAGCGTTGAGGTAGTTAGCCAAAAGTGCTGCCGAATAGTTACTGCCATTGCGCCCTAAGGTAGTAGTGTCGCCTTTTTCGGTGGAAGCGATAAAGCCCGTAACCACTGCCACACAATTAGGAGGAATGGTTGCAAAGCGGTCGCGGGTGAGTTTTTCGGATATTGAGTTGATGATTTGTGCATTGCCTACCACAGCATCAGTTTTGAAGATTTCACGACTATCCACAAAAGTACTTTCCAAGCCTTTGTGCTGGAGTAGTGTTGCCACGAGTTTAGCCGACATCAGTTCACCTTGTGCTAATACCAAATCTTTGGTCTTAGGGCTGTAGTCTTTCAGTAGCGAAACGCCTTCAAGGAGTTTTTCGAGCAACTGAAATTCGGGCTCAAACGACACACTATCGTTATACTGCTGTTCGTCTTTCAGTTGTTGAAAGTCGGCAGTATAATCCTCGCCTTTACTCGCTTTTTCGAGCAAAGCCTCTAATTCATCGGTAGTGTTGCCTCGTGCTGAAACTACTACTGATAGAGGTTCAGTTTTAGCAAGCCCAGCAATGATACTGAGTACCTTTTCAATGCCGTCATTGGCAAGTGATTTTCCACCAAATTTTAATATCTTCATCTTATAACAATTAACAATTAACAAATTCTTACCTCTTACCTAACAAACACTTTCTTTAAATACTGTTCTAACTGTTTGTGTTCTATCAGGAAAGCATCGTGACCGTGTACGGAGTGGATTTCGTAATAGTCTACAGGTTTACCCATTTCGCGCAGTTCGGTTACGGTATCGCGGTTCTCTTGAGGAACGAAATACAAGTCGGAATCGGTGCTTACAATGGTAATGTGTGCGGTGATAGGCGCTACTGCTTCGGCAAAACTACCGCGTTCTTTTGAAATATCTATCGTTTTTACCAGTTGGTTCATCAGTTTGTAGGCGGAGAGTGAAAAGCGTTTGTGTAGCTTGTCGCCGTGGTGTAAGAGCCACGTTTCTACATTGTACAACTGCAACGGAATGTTGGTGGTGCGCTCAAATTTCAGTTTCAACGATTGAGGAGTGCGGTAACACAACATCGCGTGGAGACGTGCATCGTGCAAGGGGTGTGTAGAGTTTTTGAGTATCTGCTCTTGCAAGAGGCAGTTGCCTATAATCCAGTCGGTTGCTTTCCAATCGGCAGCTACGATTATGAGTTCTTTGAAAAGGGTAGGGGCGAGGGCTGCCATTTCCCAAGCAATACCACCACCTAACGAGCACCCTACAAGGGCAAATACTTCTTTAAGTCCTAAATGCTCGGTGAGCCCTTGGTTGAAAATACGCGCTATATCTATACCCGCCCAATGCTCATAGTTAGGAATCATATCTTCTTCGCGTGCTCCAAAACCATTACCAGGGATATTAAAAGCTACTACCGTGTATTTGAGGGTATCTATCAACTTCCCTTCACCGATGGCTTCTTTCCACCAGCCGTTTTCACCCGTTACTTGTGAATTGCCTGTAAAAGCGTGGTTTACTACCACCACCGGAGCTGTGCCTAAGGCTTTTCCAAACACTTGATAATACACCCTAAGAGCGGGGATACGCACCCCGTAGGAGGTGACAAAATCAGTAAGAGTATAATGCAAAATATCTGACATAGATTATGGGGAATATTTCTGTAACTATTATTTCAAATAGCGATTTTTTCTATTTGAAACGTAATGTACTCTGTATATGTAATTAAAGCGGCGCAAAAGTAAGAATGTTTTTCTTATAAAACAAGTTTTTGACAATGAATTGTTTAAATTTACTAATTTGCCAATAATCTTATACCTTTACCGAATCATTTAGAATTATCGAGATAATGAAAATTGTTAAACAAAATAAACATTCGTAACTATACACTTATTTTCTTTGGTAAAAAGGGAGGGTATGAACGAAAAATAGCAGTTTTGAAGGCTAAATTTTCAGCTGAAGAGTTAAAAAAAATGAAAGAATGTGTAGATTATTACTATAAATACAATGCATCTACTGAAAAAATACTATTCTCTTGTAGTATCTTCTAAATAAAATTTTGTATATTTGTAGCGAATTTTAAACTTTATACCAATGAAAAAAATATTATTAATAGCACTTTCTGTGATAGCTTTCACAGCGTGCACTAAAAAAGACAATGAGGATACTAAGCATCCTAAAGAATTACAAGGTACTTGGGTTTATGAAAAATCAATTTTGCCTGATGGTAAATTGTTTTCTGAGATAACTTCTTCTGAACAAATAGAATGTTCTAAAAAGACTAAATATACTTTTTATGGTGAGTTTTTAACCTCAGAAGAACATATTTTTAAAGGAGGTAATTGCCAGCAAAATACAGCTAGCGTAAAGTATTTCGTAGAAAATAATAAACTATGTTTAGAAAGTGCTAATGGAGTTGTACTTAAAGCTTATGATATAGTTAGTCTCACCTCCACACAGTTTGTTTTTAAATACAATAGTGAACTTAAAACATTTTTGTACTCTCAAATACCTTATGATCCAGATCTTAAAGGAAAAGGTTATACTATTGATGACATTTTGAATGTAATGCGAATCAAGAGTTGAAAAAGTAGAAAAAATAAAAGTAGTCTGATAAATCACTATCTTTGTGGTGTCAAAAAAAAATCAGATATAAATGATAAATCAGACTACGGCGACAAAATTAGTAAAAATATATTTAACAATATGTCAAAAATACGATAATTATTTACAATATTTTTGTCAGCGATTTAGCAATAACAACAAACCTGTATTTACAGATCAAGAAGTTATTACAATTTATCTATTTTGCACTGGTGTTGAACACAAGTACAAAATAAAAGAAATGTATAATTTCATCAAAGATTACTGGCTTGATTGGTTCCCTAAAATACCTTCTTATCAAGCCTTTAATAATCGTTTAAACAGACTTAGCGAAGTCTTTAAGCATATATCTATTGAACAAATTTTAATAGGAATGTCAGAGCAAAGAGAAATGTCTATCAATATTTTAGACTCTTGTCCTATTGTTACTTGTAAAGGAAATGGCAAAGGAAAAGTAGCTCGTGATTTTACTGATAAAAGCTATTGTTCCTCGAAAAAAATGTGGTATTATGGTGTGAAACTACACGCCTTAGGTGCTTATCAAAAAGGTACTCTTCCTTATTTGAAAGATTATATTGTTACCAAAGCTAGTGAAAATGATTTAAGTGTTTTCAAAGAAAATTGGCAAGAGCTAACAGATACTTGTTTTATTGCTGACAAGATTTATCAAAGTGCTGCTGTTAATGAAGTTTTGAAATCAAATAATAGTGAAATGATAACACCTATAAAAATGAAAAAGAACAAGTCAGAAGTATTAAAACAGAGAGATTTTGCTTTTGAATCTTTGTATAATAAGGCTGTTTCATCTATAAGACAACCTATTGAATCGTTCTTTAATTGGTTGAATGAAAAGACTCAAATACAATATGCTGGAAAAGTGCGCTCTAGCAAAGGACTTTTTGTCCATATCTTTGGAAAAATAGCTACTGCATTACTCTTTGAAAATTTATTTTAAACCTTGATTAGCATATGTAACAATTACTTATCGAAAACTATAAATAAAAAAGCTGCCTCACGGGCAGCTTTTTTATTGTCGTTTATCACTAATTCCTATCGCTTTTCCTATAAGGGTTGTTGAGGTGCAATTTGTTATTTCAACTAATACAAAATCACCTACTTTATAGTCTTCTTTCGGGAATACAACCACAGTGTTTTGGGTGTTGCGACCCATCCATTCAGCAGCTGATTTTTTAGAAGTCCCTTCAATGAGTACTTCAACAACCTTACCTACTTGGGCTTGAGTGCGGTACAAGCTGTGTTTTTGTTGTAAGTCAATAATTTCAGCAAGACGGCGTTTTTTTACTTCTTCAGGTACATCGTCTTCTATTTTGCGGGCGGCTAATGTGCCAGGGCGCTCAGAATAGGCAAACATAAACCCAAAATCGTACTTCACATATTCCATTAGCGAAAGTGTATCGCGGTGATCTTCTTCAGTTTCGGTGGGGAAACCAGCAATCATATCTTGCGAAATAGCACATTCAGGGATGCGTTCGCGTATGCTATCGATGAGTGTGAAGTATTCTTCGCGAGTGTGGAGACGGTTCATTGCTTTGAGAATGCGATTGCTACCGCTCTGTACTGGCAGGTGGATATACTTACAAATATTAGGATGTTTCGCCATTGTGTCAATCACATCAAGGGTCATATCCTGCGGATTAGAAGTAGAAAAGCGGATACGCATTTCAGGCTGAGCTGTAGCTACCATATCGAGGAGTTTTGCGAAGTTGATAGCAGTAGCTTGTTGCATCTCACTTGCTTTGCTAAAATCCTTTTTGAGTCCGCCGCCATACCATAAGTAACTATCTACATTTTGCCCCAAGAGAGTAACCTCTTTAAAGCCGCGCGCTTGGAGGTCGGCGATTTCGTTAAGGATAGAGTAGGGGTCACGGCTGCGCTCACGTCCGCGAGTGAAAGGCACGATGCAGAAAGTGCACATATTGTCGCAACCACGTGTAATCGATACAAATGCTGTTACTCCATTGCTATTGAGACGGATAGGTGCAATATCAGCATAAGTTTCATCTTTAGAGAGAATCACATTCACTGCCTCGCGACCTTCTTCTACTTCTTCAAGAAGATTAGGCAAATCTTTATAAGCATCAGGACCTACCACCATATCCACGATTTTTTCCTCTTCAAGGAAAGCGTGTTTTACCCTTTCAGCCATACAGCCCAATACGCCCACTTTCATCGTCGGTTTCTTGCGTTTGTACACATTGAATTGCTCCAAGCGCTTGCGAATGGTCTGTTCAGCCTTTTCGCGCACCGAACAGGTGTTGATGAGCACCAAATCGGCTTCATCAACTGTGTCGGTAGTGTTATAGCCCGCTTTGGAGAGGATAGAAGCCACAATTTCACTGTCGGAGAAATTCATTTGGCAACCATAACTCTCGATGTATAGTTTTTTGGAATTGTTGTTATCAGCTTGTAGTACAAGGCTTTGCCCTTGTTTACTTTCGTCTATTTCTTTAGCCATAGAGGATTTGAGTTTCTGAATTGAGGGCGCAAAGATACAAAACAATTGATAATTAACAATTGATAAGTAGCAAAAGAGGACTAATAGCTATTTTGCTATTTCTAAAATATTTATTACCTTTGCGCTTTGAACTAATAATTAACAACTAACGACTGATTATATGGCTCGTGTTTTAACAGGTATTCAAAGTACCGGTACTCCTCATTTGGGGAATATTCTGGGGGCAATTCTCCCCGCTGTGCAAATGGCATCTGATCCTGCTAATGAATCGTTTCTGTTCATTGCCGATATGCACTCTCTCACTCAAATAAAAGACGGCGCTCTCCTTCGCGCCAATACTTATAGCGTCGCTGCCACTTGGTTAGCTTTTGGTTTGGATACAAACAAAGTTACTTTCTACCGCCAGAGCGACGTACCTCAAACAGCTGAACTTTCGTGGTATTTAGCGTGTTTTTTTCCTTACCAACGCCTCACCCTCGCCCATTCGTTTAAAGACAAAATGGACTACCTGCAAGATGTAAATGCAGGGCTCTTTACTTACCCTATGTTGATGGCTGCCGATATCCTCCTCTATGATGCTGAGGTGGTACCTGTAGGTAAAGACCAATTACAACACCTCGAAATTACCCGCGACGTGGCTTCTCGTTTCAATCATCAAATGGGTGAAACTTTTGTATTGCCACAAGCTAAAATAGAGGAAAAAATAATGATTATCCCCGGTACTGATGGTGAGAAAATGAGCAAATCACGCAACAACTTCATCAATATTTTCTTACCCGAAAAACAACTCCGCAAGCAAATAATGGCAATCCAAACTGATAGTACGCCTTTGGAAGCTCCTAAAGACCCCGATACTTGCAACGTGATGCGCCTCTACCGCCTATTAGCTTCGGATGAGCAAATACAAACGATGGAAGCTGCTTATCGCGCTGGGGGTTATGGTTTTGGCAGTGCCAAACAAGCCCTCTACGAACTGATATTAGAAAAATTTGCTACCCCACGTGAACGCTACAATTACTATATGGAGCATTTAGATGAACTCGATGCTATCCTCAAAGAAGGTGCTGCCAAAGCACACCGTGTAGCCGATGAAACTTTGCGTAGGGTACGTGCTAAAATAGGATATTAAAATGACAAAACTAAAAGCAGGCGTCCTCGGTGCAGGACATTTAGGAAAGATACATTTGCGATTGCTCAACCAATCGGATAGATATGAACTCATAGGTTTTTACGACCCCGATGAAGCTAATGCTCAAAAAGTGAGCGAAGAATTTGGCTACAAGCGTTTTGATAGTATAGAAGCCCTTATTGCCGAATGTGATATGGTGGATGTGGTAACTCCAACTCTCAATCACTTTGTGTGTGCCGAAAAGATTATCAAAGCGGGCAAACACCTCTTTATCGAAAAACCTATCGCTACTACGGTAGAAGAGGCTGAAGCTATGATTGCTCTTGCCAAAGCACACCACGTGAAAGGACAAGTAGGTCACGTAGAGCGTTTTAACCCTGCCTTTACAGCTGTACGCGACCAAATTCACAACCCTATGTTCATCGAGGCACACCGCTTGGCTGAGTTCAACCCTCGTGGTACCGATGTACCCGTAGTGCTCGACTTGATGATTCACGATATCGACGTGATTTTGAGCGTTGTAAAATCAAAAGTGAAACACATTTCGGCAAGTAGTGCAATGGTCATCAGTCATTCACCCGATATTACCAATGCCCGTTTGGAGTTTGAAAATGGTTGTGTAGCCAATATCACCGCCAGCCGTATCTCTATGAAAAATATGCGCAAAAGCAGATTCTTCCAAAAAGATGCTTATATTTCGGTAGACTTTTTGGAGAAAAAAGTAGAAGTAGTAAAGATGAAAGACGCCCCCGAAGTGCCGGGTGATTTCGATATGATATTACAAAATGCGGAAGGAGAGCGCCGTCAAATTTATTTTGAATACCCTGAAATACATAATAACAACGCTATCTTAGACGAACTTGAGAGCTTTGCCGATGCTATAGAAAACGATACAACTCCTATGGTTACCCTCGAACAAGGCACTGAAGCCCTTAGAATAGCCAAACAAATTGTAAGTCTATGAAACAACTCATTACGCTCTTAATTTGTGTAGTAGTGAGCCCACTATCAATGGCACAATCTGCTACCGATTTTAAAATCCGCTACGAAACTTTTATCAAAGGGGATATCAAAATTATAGGGAATAACATCCTCAACCGCAAGGAAAAACGCGATACACCTAACGACCCTTACAACGATCGAAGTCCTAAAGCAAAACTCAACGATGAGTTTGATATGCAATACATTGATATTGATAGCGACCCCAGTACGTTTTCATCTAGTAGTGCCAACTTCGCGTATGAAAGTGCAGGGGGAGGCAAGGTGGCTTATGCAGGTTTGTACTGGTCGGCTACTTATCCGTATGCTAAAGGACAGCTAAAAGGTAGTAAAAACACTATTATTGATGCTAATAGAGAAGATGCGAGTAGTGTATTACTCAAAATACCTGAGAACAATACTTATGTGCCTATAAACGGCGAATTGATATTTGATGGTCGTACCGATTCCGATTTAAAAAACTCAGCCCCTTATGTGTATTACGCCAATGTAACTAATTTGTTAGCAGCTGCAAATACTGTAGAAGGAGAGTACACCGTTGCTAATGTAAAGGCTGCCTTAGGGCAAGTAGAAGGAGGTTCGGCTGCAGGTTGGGCACTCGTGATAGTTTACGAGAATGCCAATAGCAATATCAAAAAAATAATTACTTACGACGGTTTTTCGGCAATTACTAACGACGCTGCTAAAACTTTCACCTTTAGTGGTTTTAAAACTCCTGAAGCAGGTGATTTCAAAACTCGCATTATGGGGGTCACCCTTGAGGGTGATTTTAATATGATGGGCGACAATGTGTCTATAGGTGTACCTGCTAGTGGTAAAACTACTTCTTTAGAAACCAAATTACGCCCTAATCAAAACTTTTTTAGTAGTGCCATTACTTACAACGATGAGATGGTGAAAACGCGCAAACCTAACAGTGAGAATACTTTAGGCTTCGATATTTTCCGTATGGATATAAAGAACGACAACCAATATCTCATTCCTAACAACGCTACCTCATTAGATTTGAGCTATACCCGTAGTCGTGACCGTTATTATTTGTTCCTCACAGCTTTGGAAATAGAGAACAACCCTAAAGAGATTACCCAATTGCACCGTAGTACCCGTGTAACCAAACTTACCGCTAAAGATACTGAAAAAGGATATTACGTGATTGTAGGGGTTTTCCTCAATATCAACAATGTGAATAATAGAGTAGAAGAGATGAAAAAATGGGGCTATGATGCTCAAGTGTATTACAACCGCGACCAAGTGCTGAACTTCATTTATGTGGCTCGTTACGATAAGTATGAAGATGCAGTGAAAAAGGTAGACGAAATACGCGAAAATACCGAAATCCCTGACCCTTGGATTTTGGATGTTGCCAATTACGATTAATTTTAGATGTTAAACAAGAATACACAAGTAGCCTTGCAGAAGGGGGAGCTTCTCCCCCTGATGGAGGCTTTTTACAGCTTACAAGGTGAAGGTTTTTACAAAGGAACTGCTGCTTACTTCATTCGTTTAGGTGGTTGTGATGTAGGTTGCCATTGGTGTGATGTAAAGGAAAGTTGGGCTGCCGAAGCACATCCTTTAGTGCCTGTAGATACTATTGTAACCGATGCCTTAGCACACTCCAAAACTATGATCATCACGGGAGGAGAACCCTTGATGTGGAACTTAGACCTCCTTACCGAAAAACTGAGAGCTGGAGGTGCGCACACCCATATCGAAACTTCAGGGGCTCACCCCTTATCGGGTACTTTTGATTGGATATGCCTCTCTCCTAAAAAAATAAAACGCCCCGTGGGGGACGTTCTTCAAAAAGCTAATGAGCTGAAAATGGTGATTTACAACAACAACGACTTCCTTTTCGCTGAAGAAATGGCTGCACAAGTATCACCAGATTGCCTGCTCTATCTACAACCCGAGTGGAGCAAACGCGATAAGGTAATCCCCAAGATTGTAGATTATGTAATAGCTCACCCTCAGTGGAAAGCCTCCTTACAAATGCATAAATACCTTGATATTAGGTAATTAGAAAATGTGAAGCTACCCAATCATTTGCTAATTTCCTAATCTGCTAATTTGCTAATTTTGCAAGGTAATCAAAGTGTTCACCTTCGGCGATAAGTTCACATTCTAAACCTACTGAAATAGCTACATTCTGCAAAGTATTGTAATCTACATACATCCACGGGAAAGGTTTTTCTTTCTGTCCCTTGTACTTCACCACGTAATCCACTTCTCCGTAATAATCGAAATAGAGCGGTACATCATAACTGCCATCAGGGTTTTCATCGAACATATAGATGATATCAGATGAGTCGGTGAGGATTTGTCCGTGTGGAGCTAAAAGTGTTTTCAGGTGAGCATAGAAAGCGCCCATTTTTTTGAGTCGTCCGCACATACCTGCGCCATTCATTAGTAAGAGAATCGTGTCGTACTGTCCTGTTGTTTCCAATACATTCTGCACTTTGGCGTTGCGCAAGCCTCGTAATTGGCAAGCCTCAATAGCCTTAGGCGATAGGTCGATAGAATGTACTTCAAGTTTGCGTTCATTCTGCAAATAGAGACCGTGAGAGCCTGCCCCACAGCCTACTTCTAATACTTTTCCTTTTGCCATTTGTAGAGCTTTTTGCTCTAATGCAGGCATCTGTTCAAAGGAACGAAACAAATAAGGCAAGGGCAATACATCTTCCTCAGAAATAGTAGTTTCCGTTTTGATATCTTCAGTATATTGCCCTTGCTGATAATCTAAAATAGCTTGCCCGAATAAGTCTTTCATTAGTTATCCCATTCTAATAAGCGGCGTTCACCTTCAATTGTTTTTATATCGGTGATGTCTTGCGACATTTCAATCACGCCTTTGTAGTTCTTTTCTTTATCGCGTACAGCAAAATAACGCACATAGATAAGGCGACCGCGATAATTGAACCAGAAATTAGCTTCGTTTTGAGTACCTGCCTTGAAGTTCTCTACGATTTTAAGCACCGTGCCCACGCTCTTAGGAGGGTGACAGAACTTCACTTCGCGCCCTATAATACCAGCACTGCGAGGGAATACACGTTCCTCACCGCGGTTGTAGAAAATCACGCGGTCGTGTTCATCTACAAAAGTGATATCAATAGGGAGAGTTTTGAGCAAGAGGTTCACTTGTTCAACAGTCATATAGCCCTCATCATAATGGGCAGCAGCATCATCAAATTTAACATCGGTGCGGCGTTCGGTATCCATTGAAGGGTGTACATATACAGGTTCATTGGGGTTGTTGTTAGGGTAGGGGGCAGGTTCATCTTTCAGCATCCAGCCTATTTCTTCCTCGCCTTTGCGCATTTCAATCCAATCTTCTTCGGTGAGCAACTGCAAAGCATTAGGGAAGAGAATATTAGCTTCTACATTTAGCAAACGACCTAAGTTTTCTTCGATATAGCGCACATTAGTTTGTGCCGCATCAAGGTCTTTTTCTTCTAAGTTTTTGCGTACTAAGCGGAAGATATCGCGAATGGTATCGTGAAAAGACCACATATTCTGTGAAGGATTCATCCAGCCGCGTTTTTCCAAGAAAGGAAAGAGCTGGTTTTCCTTGCGAGCAAAGTGTTTTTCTACGGTTGCCAAATGGTTGAACACGTTGTAGAATTTCTGATAATCGGTATGAGGGTCTATGCTGAGCAGCTCGTCCATTAGTGAGTAAATAAGGTCAGCTTCAAGCATATAGGTATGCACGGGGTGTCCTGCAGGTAAAGTTTGTTCCATAAAAAATTATTTTAGGAGGCAAAGGTATGAAATAATTTGCTAATTTACCAATTTGTTGATTAGCAAATCAAAAAAAGATGTATATTTGTACCTTAAAAAAATAACATTGTGAAAGAGTTCATTCATATAGGGCAGCGTTTGGTTTTATTAGTTGTAGTATGGATATTGTCATTCATTCCTATCTCAATATTCACTACTAAAAGTTCTTGTGCGACAGGTGATATATTTGTATTTGCCTTTTGGATAGGATTATTTTGTGGACTTTATGGCGTATTTTTGATGATAGAGGCTTATTTTTTGTCGCAGAAGCGAGAGCGAGGCTGTGCTATAGCAAATATAGTAATGGCTATTCCACTATTGTTATTACTGTTAGGAGCGTTAGCTTTGCTATAACTAATAAATTAATAAGAAAGAGAGGGGGATAGGGTTTAAATGTAAAACTTTCTGAATCCAATGAAACTATATGGAATTATTTTTATAAAAATTACAACAAATGATGAACGTGCTTTATTATTATATTTATCTTTTTAATGTGAAGTTTTTGCCTTATACTTTCCCAGATTTAAACACTGTTTGGATATTAGGATCTTTATTTGCTTTAATAGTCAATTCTTCACTTAATATGGGATTGGCATATTTTTTCGGTTATACTTTAGGTCGTTTTCAAGTACTAAGTATAACAATACTTCTGGTGATTTTCTTTCATTTTAAATACGATAGAAGTGGTAGAGGAATACGAATTGTTAAAAAAGAAAAACCTAAATTTTTGGGCAGCAATATAGCTTCTATAATACTAACAATTTTATTTTTTTTGATAAGTATATTATTCTTTTTATTTAGTGAAGATGTAGTAAGAGAAATATTAGAAAAGAAAAAAGCTACTACCTTACCTATGTAATCAAAAAAAAATGTATATTTGTTCTTTAAAATCATTATAACTATGGAAGAAGTGCTACCTCATATTATTGTGGATACTTCCATTTTTTTAGCCATATTCGTCTTTAGAATATAAAAAATAAAGCCTCCTAATCTCTCAGGAGGCTTTTTGTATTGTGTTTGTCGTGCTACTACTTATGTGCGTTGTAGAGTTCAGCAACTTTTGCCCAATTGATTACGTTAAAAAACGCTTCGATATAATCAGGGCGACGGTTTTGATAATGCAAGTAGTAAGCGTGTTCCCATACATCTAATCCTAAGATAGGAAAACCACCACAACCTGTGTTAGGCATCAACGGGTTATCTTGATTTGCAGTAGAGCAAATCTCTACTTTGCCGCCTTTGTGAACACAAAGCCAAGCCCAGCCTGAGCCAAAACGAGTAGCTGCAGCTTTGCTAAAAGCCTCTTTAAAACCTTCAAAACTGCCAAAAGCCTCATCAATTGCTTTAGCGAGTTCTCCAGTAGGTTTGCCACCGCCATTGGGGCTCATTATTTCCCAAAAAAGATTGTGATTGTAGAATCCACCAGCGTTGTTGCGAAGCGCAGCGTTGTTCATATCGAGGTTTGTAAGAATCTCCTCAATACTTTTGCCTTCTACCCCAGCAGAAGCCAAAGCGGCATTCAAGTTGGTTGTATAGGCATTATGGTGTTTTGTATGGTGAATTTCCATTGTACGCGCATCGATATAAGGCTCAAGTGCGTTGTAAGCATAAGGTAATGCAGGTAGTGTAAACATAATATATTCTTTTTAAATTTGTTGCAAAATTACTATAAAAACAAATGAGTAAGAGTATTTTAGCTATAGATTTTTCTTATAAAGCTATAGTTTTATTTGTAAAAGAGAGCAGTTTTACTTATTTTTGCGAACTAAATAATATAAGTTGTTAATTATGAAACGTTGTATTCTATTTTTCTTTTGTAGTTTCTTATGGGCTACCTATGCACAAGAATTGCCCTTGTTAGATCGTCTTTCGGCTATCAAAAACGGCAATAGAGAGTTTTATGCGATTGATGGCTATACCATTACTAATGAAGATTTGAAGCTTCCTTTTGATGAAAAGGGTTTTAATAAGGCTTACCGAAAATTGAAAATCAATGCGCAAGACGCACAGCCTAACCCTCGCATACTTACTGATAACTATGTGGTTAATAGAGATAAAGAGGGGTATGTAGAGTCTCTTTATTTTGTGAAAAGCCCAGCAAATACTATTGCTCTTGTTTGGTTTTCAAAACTGAGAGACAGAGAGGTTGAGGTAGAAGAAGCCTTAGTAAACCTCGTTGTAGAAAATAAAATCCCTCAAGAACTATTTGCTCCTGTCGATGCCAATAGCATCAATTTTGCAGGACGAAAAATCCCGATGTTAAACGACTGTTATTTCACGGGTATCAACATAGTGCAATGCCCTTACAACGGCGAAATGAATTGGGGAATATACCGCACCTTAGAAGACGCTCAACAAGCGGTAACCGACCAGTTTGCAGCCAACAAACAGCGCAAGATGTTCAAACCTATAGAAGAGGAAGAAGTTGAGGTACTTTTTGAAGAGGTACCCACCAAAGCCAAGAGAGTGGTGTTTGATATCAAAGGGGTTGTTTCAGCTTTAGCAGGAATGTCGGGCGGAAAAACGCTTACGGTATACTATGTAGCCCAAGTGGTGCGCAATCGCCCTATTGCTTGTGTGATGAGCTTTTGGAATAATGATAATATCAATGCTACAACAGGCTTGCCTCCGCTCTTGAGTCGTGTAATGCAACTAAAGAATTAAGTTCTTATATAAACTCGGATTATATATTATTTTTCACATTATCAACAAAATAATCACTTTTGTATCTTATTCTATGAAACAAATTGTATCACTCATCGCTCTATGTCTTGCCCCTCATCTTTGGGCACAAACCCCTTTTGAAAACATTATCCAGAAATCAAAAAATACGTTTGACTCCTTGAAACTTGCCGAAGATAACCAGATGTATTATAAATTGAAGTTGCTTAGATACTTGTTCGACAAAGAGAAAATTACCTCAGAACAGTATGACAAAATGGCAAAGGAAATCCGCGAGGCTAACGAGCAACACATTTTGCTACATTACTACAAACAAGCCTTGCAATTGAACTCTGAACTCCAGCAAAAAAACTCTCAAATCGCTATAGATACCGTCCCTAAAACAACCACTCTCGACAGCCTCATTACCGATGAACTGAAAGCTGTTTACGAAGAAGAAAAAAGACAGTTCTATATGAATAGAAGGCGATATAATGACGATAAATATAGTAAAATATACCCCCGACCTTATATGGCAATGGGCTTACAAACAGCGACAGGCGATAGCAATCACCTTAAACCTCATCTCCATACCGATTTAGGTTTGGGACTTATAGCACGCATCAGCAAAAAACAACGACTTTTCTTTAGCACAGGCTTGGTGTGGCAAAACAACCGATTTGAAATCAAAGGCGATAACTATTTTGTAACAGAAAATGAAACCTCGCGCTTAGTGCCTTATGGAAACCCCTTGAAAAGCTCAAAATTGCGTCTGCATTACCTTATCATCCCTATCGAATTGCAAAAGAAAATTAGAGAAAGCCATATAGGAATAGGTTGTTATTTTGGTGCTCTCATAGATGCTACTCAAAAAATTAAATATGAAGAAAATGATGAGGATTACAAACTCGTTCTTCGCAACAATCTGAAGCCTAATAGGGCCACTTATGGGGTTTCTGCTCAAATAGGCTATGGAGGTTTTGCTATCTATGCCAAATACAGCTTAGCTCCTCTCTTCCAAAATAGCCCTACCGAGATACATCCCCTTTCTATAGGATTGAGTTTTTATCTCAATTGACAAATTGACAAATTGAAAAATCAAAAAACGATGAAACAATTTTTATCATTTATCTTCCTGCTTTTGGCAGCAAATCTCTCAGCGCAGAATCCTTTTGAAAGAGAGATTTTACAATCAAAATATACTATCGATTCATTGGTAGCTACCGAAAAGAAACTGATGTTGCAGAAGGAGGAAGCTATCCACCAGCTCCTTAGCGAAGGAAAAATCACTAAAGAGCAAAGCGTGAAAATGCTCAAGGAAATTAAAGAGGTATGGCAACACAATATACAAGTGCACAGCTATAAAGAGGGCTTGCGCCTCTCAACGCTTATCCAGAAAAAAGCTACTGAAATAAAATTAGACACCTTGCTTCGCTCTTCAAATCTCGATAGCGTAATGACTATTGACGAAAGAAATCAGTATTACCAAAAAATACAAGCCATAGATTCTCTCCCTGAAAATTCTCTAAAAGAAGAAGCTAAAACAAACATCAACATAAGCTTTGGGGTAGGGATGCGCGCTGCTATAAACAGCAATTTCAAACCTGCTACCTCTGTTGAATTAGCTTTTATAGCCAATACGCGTATCCATTCCGCTAAACGCTTGTACCTTCAATACGGTTTTTCGGTAGTAGGTGAAAGTTTAAATATCAAAAACAATAAATATTTTGTTCTCGACAACGAAGTCACCAAATTGGTGCCTTATGAGCGTTCTTTAGATGTATCTCGCTTGCGCACAAGCTATTTCACATTGATGACAGGTGTAGAAAAGAAGTTCTCTTCAAAAATTCGTATAGGGGCAGGAGGTTACTTTGGTAGCCTGATAAATGCTAAACAGAGAATAAAATACGGAGATGGTGATAAAGACTATGATGTATGGCTAAAACACGGTATAAAGGCAAACCCACTCACTTATGGGGTTTCAGCACATATAGGCTATGGCATTATAGCCTTGTATGCCAAATATAGTTTAGCTCCCCTTTTCAAAAATAGTCCTGATAACACATACCCCTTTGTAATAGGTCTCAAATTCTGGTAATATATGCTGAAAATTTACTTCTTTCTGTTGTCAATATTCTTTTCACTGCCTTGTTTAGCACAAAATAGGGTGGTGAATACCCATCACGAGCCTATAGAATACGTAAATGTAGGGATAGTAGGCACTAATAAAGGAATTATTAGTGATGAAAACGGCTATTTTTCACTTGAAAAACTTGGGGCAAAACCTACAGATAGCATCTATTTTTCTCATTTAAGCTATCAACATAAAGTATTAGCTTATCGCGATATTTCTAAAGAAATACAACTCACCGAAGCTGTGATCGACTTGCCTACTACTACCCTAAAAATGAAAAAACCTAAAGTGCGTGACGTAAAAAGTAAAGGAATCACAACCTTTTTTACGCTCTACGGCGAGATGAAACACTATTTCCAAGAAGAAAATGGAGTGTTATCGGAATTAGGTGATTTTGTAACCCTCCCTAATGATACCCAGCTCACCGAGTTCAGTATTGAGGTGAAAGAAAGCACTTTCTATTTAGCAGTATTACGCGTAGTAGTGTATCAAACCGATAAAGAGCACAAAACCTTTACCCCCTTGATTAAAGAACCTATCTACATCAATCTATTTCCTACCGATAAACCACAAACGTTTACCCATAAACTATCAATATTAGCACCCAAAGGCGAATTGTGGGTAGGGGTACAATTTGTAGAAATGAGAGGAAAGGACGATGCGACCCTCTCCTTCCACGGCACTACCAATACCTGCTGGTTACGTTTCCCTAACAATACCATTAGAAAAGTAAACCGAGGATTAGGCATTCCCTTTACTGTAAAAGGCTACGACCTCATTAAACAATAAAACCCAACTTTGCTAAAGTTAAATAATTTGCTAATTGACAAATTTTTTAATTATTTTCCAACCTTTTTATTTTTTCTTCGTTTATAAGGGCAAATTGGAGGACTTATGAAAAATAAAATATTTACATCTGCTAAACTATTGTTGATGGGAGTTGTCCTATTGTGCTACCTTGTTTTTAGCGCTTGTTCAGCACTCACGCTTGAGTTTGAAGAGAGAGACTTGACCATTACAAATCTTGACGGCAAGACCATTCCCATAAGAGTTGAGCTTGCTCGCTCCATACGAGAGATGTCAAAAGGTTATATGGGGCGTGAGAATATTCCCGAAGGAACGGGTATGCTTTTTATCTTTAAAAGAGACGAAAAGTTAAGCTTTTGGATGAAAGATACGCCTACCCCCCTTTCGATTGCGTTCATTAACTCGAATGGCGAAATTCGCGAAACACGCGATATGACACCGTTCAGCCATCAAAGTGTGGACTCATCGGAACCTGTGCGTTATGCTCTTGAAGTGCCTCAAGGATGGTTTGAAAAAAACAACATAGGAAAGGGCTGTACAATCAAACTGCCGTAACCGATGAAGTTGAACAATCTCCTGTTTTCTACATCGTACTTAATTTGAACCTTAAAAAGAATAAATCATTCATCATTTAAAGAAAAATGCAAATCGACCATCGTCTCATCGAGAAAGCCCAGCGCAACGACCGCTTAGCGCAAAAGCAGTTGTACGACCAGTACGCTCCTGCTTTGCTGAGTGTGTGCAGGCTGTACATCAACGATTTGCAATTCGCCGAAGATGCCCTGCTAAAAGCCTTCTTCAAAATTTTTACGAATCTCTCTAAGTATGAAGAACAAGAGCACTTCTATGCTTGGATGCGGCGAATCGCCGTGAATGAGTGTATAGATTTCCTCAAAAGCAAAGCCCAAAAGCTATCTTTCGCCGACTGGAGTGACACTTACGACACAATAGATGATGTCTACTTAGAGAACGAAACTTTTAGCGAATCCGAAATACAATCCTTTGTAGACCAATTGCCTACCGCGTGCCGTACCGTTTTCAACCTCTATGTGTTTGAGGACTATTCACACAAACAAATCGCCGAAGAACTTTCTATCAGCGAAGGTACTTCTAAATCACAATTGGCGTATGCCAAAAAACTTTTGCAACAACACGTAACAACTTATAAAAAAAGAGCTTAAAAATGTGGAAAGACAATATACAACGCCTGTTTAGGTACAGAAAAATCAATCCTTCACCTGCTTTGTGGGAGCAATTAGAAGCCCAATTAGCCGAGAGTGAAACCTTGCCAACTGAGCAAAAGAGCCGAAAACTGTGGTATTACACTGCGGTAGCTGCGGTACTGTTATGCCTTGCAATAGGATATTTGTGGCAACAACACACTGAAACCAATAATGACCTTCAAGTCTCAAAAAAACTCATTGTTGTAAAGTCATCAGTTCCCACAACCAGCCCGCACCCTACAGTGCCTACAACTCTTAAAGACAGCCAGTGCACTTCATACCCTTCAATTCTCAAAAATAGCCAGTATGACTCATATCTCACTTCCTCAGAAGAGGTGATTACCCTTATTGATATCAATGCAGTAGATACTCTTTTTACCCAGTATACCGCCAATGCTATACAAAACCGAATCACCAAGCAGATGGAAACCCAAATGGCTGCCGATTTGCAGCACCTATCCCCCGAATATTTAGCACTTGTAGCTACTACTCAAGCAGAACTCAACCAGTATGTTACTGAAAAATATCAGCAAGATAAAACCTTCAACACCATTGAGAAAGAACAACTGAAGGACAAAGTAAAACTCTTAGCTGAAAAGCTACTCAAAGAAATAGGAACACGTGTCGTATTAAATAATAAAAGTTAAAAACAAGTATCAAAAAATGAAAACATTACATCTATTATGGATGACTTGCTTGTTGGCGACAAGCGTCATCACCGCACAAAATAATTCCGAAGAGGCTATCAAAAAATCAAAAGCCACAATTGATTCTATAGTTTCTTCAGAAAAAGAAACGCTCAAGAAAAAACTTTCAGCCGTTAATGAACTGCTCAAAGATAAGAAAATCACCGAAGAACTGGGCTTACAGATAAAAGAAGACCTCACAGCCACTACCGAGAAGAATATCAAAGAAAAAACCGCTGCCGAGGCTGAGCATTTGGCAAAACTTATACGCGAGCAAGTAGATTCAAAGGCTACTGTAAATACTCTTGATACCCTTAGTGTGAATAAACCCAAGGACTATTTGCGTGCAATGCAAGAATTAGAAAAGATTTTCCGAAGTAAAGAAGACGAAAAACCAAATACCGATCGCGCTTCTCACGATATAAATCTTTATACAGCCATAGGTTTTCACAACTTAAACAGTAGTGATGGTTTTGGCGATAATCGTTTTAAAACTGCAGGATCTAAATCCTTTGAAATGGGCTTTACCTCAAGCTTTCGTTTGCTAAAAACCAACAATCTATTCCATATCAACTACGGGGTTGCGTGGATGCACAACGGACTCAAATTCAAAGAAAGCGAGTATTTTGTAAGAGAAAACGATGTGACAAAATCGGTACCTTATACCGCTAATAAACTCAACAAATCAAAATTGCGCACCAATTACGCCATTGTACCTATAGATTTTGAGTTTGATTTTACTCCCCTCACTAAAACTAAAAAAGGAGTTACAATCTACCCCACTCACGAAAGTTTTAGAGTAGGATTTGGTGGCTATGTAGGGGTATTGATAGACAGCAGTCAAAAAATAAGATATGACGATGGGGGTACTCATAAAAATGTGATAAGAGAAGACCTAAATATCAGCCCTTGGATATACGGACTTTCAGCGCATTTAGGATATAAAAGTTGTGTGCTTTACGCGCGTTACAGCCTTGCACCACTCTTCCGCAACAACCCAGTAAACGAATATCCTTTCTCTATAGGAATACGCTTTGCAGATTAAGAAAATAGGGGCTGTCCGAAAAGTCTAAAAATCGCTTTTGCATCATAAACTTTGTCAAAGTCCCAAAACTTTGACGAACTATGTTAATATGCAAATTTTTTAGTAACTTTTTTTTCTAAAAAGGAATTTCTTTTAGTTCGCCTACGGCGAAAGTAGTGACTCATATAGCTGTTTGCATTGGTGCAGATAAAGTAGGAATGTGTCCGTCTATGTAAGCAACTCCTGACTTAATAACTGCAAAAGCTTGCCTAATAAGCTTGTTACAGACCGCTATCTGTGCTAATTTCCAAGGTTTTCCTTCCTCTCTAAGCCTTTCAAAAAGAGCCTTACAAGAGGAATTATACTTAGCTGCTGACCACGATGCTATAAACAACTGACCACGTAAGGTGCTATGTCCATTTCTATTAATATGTCCGTTGTAATTCAACGATTTACCCGACTGTTGGTAGGTAGGACAAATACCTATATAACGAGATAATTGCTTAGGATTTTCAAAGAAAGAAAAACCATTAGTAATAATCACTAAAGTAGTAGCAACTTTTTTGCCTATTCCTTTAATGGAAGTAAGTAGTTGAACTTGTTTTTCAAACTCTTCCTCAGTGATAGAAACAATATCTTTTTCTAGATTATTGATGAGTTTATCTAAGTTATCTATGTTGTTTTTGAGCATATCAATAGCTAAATTATCTTTTTTATTGAGTAACTCTAAAGATTTTAGCTGGTTTTTACTTGCTGTACGCTGTTTTATTAAGTGAGTAAGTACTGTTTGTTTCTGTTTAAGGAGAATAATCTTATCTGAAGGCATTTTATAAACTTTAGGATTCATTTTTTCTCCATATTCTACTAACAAACGAGCATCTTTATTGTCAGTTTTAGCAGTAGATAGTTTCATTTTTGAAAGGAAATTACTTTGCTTAGGGTTAATTAAACTAACCTTTATTTCTTGTTCACAAAGGTGATAAAGTAGATTAACACCATAGTTACCAGTAGCTTCCATCACACAATGATGTTGCTCTTTATCAAGGGTATTTATAAATTTTTCAATACCTTTGTCGTCGTTTTGATAAGTGATAGTTTTACTTTTAGAAGCAGAAGAGAAAGCTACTACAAAGCTATCCTTGCTAATATCAATACCTACATAACTCATAATGAATAAATTAAAAAGATTAAAAATAACTTTGTTTAAATAACATCTGATAATCTATCGTCGTAAACACAGGCTTAAAACCTAACGAACTATCCAGTTTTACAGATGTGAAAGCACGGGGACTGAACGTCAAAGGCAGTTTTTCACTAACAAAGTCTCGGTCTTTCTCCGTGCTTATTTAAATGTAAAATTACAATTTATTTTTCAAGATGCAAACGTACGACAAAGTCTATAAATCTGATAATCAATCACTTTTATAGTATGTTATGTAGGAAAGCCAGCGATAGCTGGGTATGTGCTGCAAACGTCCCCTCAAGAAAAACTTTTAGGACAGCCTCATTTTTAATATTTTGCTTTAGCTTCTTCAAACACTTGTTCACTACTTTTTATTCTTCCGTGCTTTATATCTTCACGAGCCAAAGCTACCGAACGAATGTCTTCCTCTGTTACCTCATAAGGATTATGAGACTCCAATACTTCAACCCCTATATTTTCTAAAGTCTTTACAGCCAATTGATAGTGTTGGAAATCTAAGTTATGTTTTAATATTATGGTATTCATAATAACCCTTTATTTTTTGTAAAGGTACAAAGTAATTACAAAACAGCAAATTGGCAAATCGCCAATTTTTTATTACCTTTGTCGGCAATAAAAAACATTGTAATGACAACAGAAAATACTCAATTAGTAATCCTTGATATTCAAGGTAAATTATCGCAAATAGTTTATCAAAGTGAAGAAGTTTTGCGCAATAGCACTATTCTTATCGAAGGTAGCAAACACTTGAATCTTCCTATAGTTTGGGTAGAACAAATGCCCGATAAGTTAGGAGCAACACACCCCGCGATTGCCGAACTATTAAGTTGTAAAACTCCGGTGAAAAAAAGTAGTTTTTCAGCTTGGGATAATACTGAGTTTCAGCAGCAACTCAATGACAATCAATGTAAAAATGTACTGCTTATAGGCATTGAAACTCACATTTGCATCTATCAAACAGCGGTTGATTTACTCGCCAATGGCTATAAAGTATCAGTAATTGCCGATGCTGTTTCTTCGCGTACCGAGAGCAACAAGCAAATAGGACTCACGATGCTCCGCGATGCAGGCGCAACCCTTTTGTGTACCGAAGCAGCACTTTTTGCTCTTTTGCGTACCGCCCAGCACCCTAAGTTCAAAGAAATAGCACGCTTAGTAAAATAAAACATCTATACCCAATGAGGGTATATGGCAGTGTAATGTTAATTATTTACTATCTTTCCTCTCATTATCAATAATCATTTGTTATATTGAATATGAATTTTATTACCGAAAACCAAACCGAGTATCAAGCACTCTTTACCTTTTGGCAAAAGCAAGAAGCTGAAATTGTAGTCCGTTTTGATGCCAAACGCCACTTTACAGAAGAAGAAAAGCAAGAAGTATTTAAACAAGTAGCAACCAAAGTACAATGGTTGGAGGGCAACAAGGAAGCTGTTTTACAGTTTCTCCTCAAAAATGAAGAGGTAAGAGAACTCTTTGAAGAAGCCCAAGAAGACCTTGAAGAAGAAGGCGAGCAAGCAGTTTCTGATGAGCAATTTTGCGAGGCAGTGTATTTGCATAACCTGTATTGTGAAGTAAGCAAAGAAATAGCCTGTACTTTTGATATAGATACTGACCCTGATTACTTTTTGGGGCATCTGGTGAATATCAGGCTCGATGATAACTATCATCTTAGCTTAGAAACTATTAGCGGATAATAATAATACTGAATTGTAACTTAATGTAATATAACAATTATGAATATACGTCCTGTTATCACAACTGATATAACCTTATTGCAGGCTATTGGCAAACAAACTTTCTATGAAACCTTTGCTGATACTAACACTCCAGAGGATATGGAGCAGTACCTCACTACAAGCTTTGCGACAAGCAAAGTACAGCAAGAACTATCGAATCCAGATTCTCTTTTCTTCTTTGCTGAAGAAGAAAACAAGGTGATAGGTTATTTGAAGCTTAATTTTGCCTCTGCTCAAACAGAACGACAAGACCCTAATGCAATGGAAATAGAACGTATCTATGTGTTGAAGGAATTTCACGGCAGTGGGGTAGGTCAAGCGCTTTATCAAAAAGCTATTGAAGTAGCTAAAGAGCGAAGGGTACCCTATGTATGGCTGGGGGTATGGGAGAAGAACGAAAGAGCCTTACGTTTTTACAAAAAAAATGGATTCGTAGCTTTTGATACCCACACCTTCGTCTTAGGTTCTGATGCTCAAACCGATATTTTAATGAAACTGTCGATGTTTTAAGATATCCCCCTTACTTTAAAAAATACAATGATTAGTTATACGCAAAAAGAACACGGCTGGGCAGCCATAGTGATTAATAATGATACTGTCGAAATCGCCTTTGTAGTCTCTCACTTGCACGATAGTAGGCAAGATTTGATACGTTCGGTAACAACCTTAGAAAAGTTCAAAGAAGCAACCGTTGTTTTTCAAGACGAACCCGATGGTTATGTACTTCACTTAGAGCGCGAGGACAAGCATTGCCATTATACCCTTCATTCCTTTAAAGGTTATGACCCAACAGCCCTTTGCGAGTTGGTTTTAGAAGGAAACATCAGTTTTGCAAGTTATAAAAACGATATAGCAAAGATTAAATAACACTATATGGAAATTACACAAGCCCTTAAAACAGAAATTTACCACACCCTTACCGACTTTTTAGAAGCCTATAAAGCTGAAGATGCCCAAGTATTAGCTGAAAAGTTTGATATTTCGGGAGAATTTTTAGAAGAAATCTATGAAATGCTTGACTTTGTAGAAGATAAAAGCGTATTGCACCTCTTTCCTATAGAAGAAATGGATAAAAAAGAAGGTGGAGGGGTGAATTTAAAGGTGTATAACTTCAATAATGATGATACCGCTGTGGGAATAGAAGCTCACTTGTGGGATGATCAAGAATATTTTGCCGTCATCAAAGGATATTACAACCTTAGTGACCAATTTCCTAAGTTTGTATTTCACTACTTTAGTTGTTAAATCATTATGCGCAAACGTGGTCACAGGGGCATCCTTTCTGGCAGTAAAGCAACTATTAGTATTCCGTCTATGTGATGGAGTACATAATTAGTAGTAATAATGTTCCTTGAAAATGTTATTATCTTGTACATTGTCATATAAGGGCGCAGGATATTGTTTGAAATATTTTTTCAAAAGGAAATAATCATCTGCCGATAGGGGTATATCTATATTTACAAGAGAATCACGAATTTGGAATTGTATGCCGAAGTGTTTGATATAGTTTTTTCTTCCCTTTAAGTAGAAGCGCCCCCCTCTTATATCCTGAGTTTTTAGATAGATAGCTTTTCCTTCCTTAGGGAGTACCTCCATCAGATCTTCATAACAATGTAATTGGGTAAAGTGTAGGGGCTCTTTGTGAAGGTTATAAAAGAAAGCAATTATAGAGAGTACTACAATTCCCATTCCTTTCCACCAATCTATACTTAGAAAATCTGATTTCAGAGAGATATAGAACATAAATAGCGTAAATGCTATATGGATAGAACGAAGCAGCCAATCCCAGAAGTTTACCTTTTCTTGGTAAGCAAAGATGGTAAATTCTGTGGGAACTATAATAGCTTCTTTTTCAGCTTTACAACGTGCAGCCTTTGCTACCTCTCTTCTGAGCAGATAGCAAGTAAATGATAACATACAGAAGAGAAAAAAAGAGAGAAAAAGGATAGGAAGACTATAAGGAAATTGCTTGAGTATATACATTTCTATCAGAAAGATAGGAAAGGAAACTAAAGCAACATAGCCTGAAATACGGATGATTTTTGATAGAACGAGAATGGTTTTTTCTCTTGGGTCAGAATAAGTATTCTGAGTGCTTGTAGAGAGGAGAGAAGAGGACTTTTTAGAAAGATCTTTCAGATAAGACATTTACAATTATTATTTTAGTTGGCGGCAAATATACAAAAAAAGTGATATATTTGTGCATTTGAAAACAGTTTGTTTTCCTATTACGAAATTTCTATATATTCATTATACAAACAATTAGTTATGACCATTACACAATCCCTTAAAACAGAAATTTACCACGCCCTTACCGATTTTTTAGAAGCCTATAAATCGCAAAATACCCCAAATATTAGCTGAAAAGTTTGGTGTTTCGGGAGCGTTTTTAGAAGAAATCAATGAGACTCTTGATTTTGTAGAGGATAAAAGCGTGTTGCACCTCTTTCCTATAGAAGATATAGATAAGGAAGTGAATAAACTACGCGAACTCACTCTCTATAAAGATAAAAAAAATGAATAAACTTGTGGTAGAGGCTTGTGTATATGATGATAAAAATGAATGTATAGGGCTTATCGTGGGTGATTATCCTTTATTTGAACATTCCCCTAAGTTTGTGTTCACTTATTTTGATGTATAAATAAAAGAAATAATGACTGTAGAAATCTTTTGATACCTCAATAAATTATTATGCAAATAGATTATATTAAAAAAAAGATGCTATTTTTATTAGCACATCCCGATTCTTTAAAATCAATTGTTCCTAAAGAGGTATTTATAAATCCTACGATTTCAGAAGAAGAAGTTTCTGAAATAGAAAAAAGGAACAATATAATACTTCCTAAAGGTTATAGAGAATTTATAACAAAAATAGGGAATGGATGTATAGGACCAGATTATGGACTGCTTTCTTTGCAAGAGTCAATGAAAGACTTCAAACTTAGAGAAAAACCAATGATTAATCTCTCTAACTCTTTTCCTTATACAAAGGCTTGGAATGAAAAAGAATGGATTGAATCTATTGATTGGGATAGAGGAGAACGCCCTAGTAGTGCTGCCTTGATGGAATATATGAGTATAAATCATATTAATGGTTGTTTGCAAATTTGTCATATAGGGCATGGCGCTACTTATTTATTAGTTGTAAATGGTGAAGAGTATGGCAATATATGGCTTGATGAGAGAACAGATTATGGAGGTATAGAGCCTTTATTGAATGAAAAAGGAGAGCGAGTATCATTCATCTCTTGGTTTACTGAATGGCTTGATGAAGCAGTACCAATGTAATGCTAAAGATCACTATGAAAACAGATACACAAATTAAATTCGATACGATTGTAAAAGAAGGTTTTACGCCTCTGTTAAAGCCTCTTTCTTTTAAAAAGAAAGCCTTAAACTATTATCGTCAGCTTGCTGAGGTAGGGCATATCATCAATATACAGAAAAGCAGTTATGGGGATAGAGATAACATTAGGTTTCGCATCAATATAGGGATTTTTGAACCTAAATTTTGGTTGGGCTATTATGACTTTAAACATACAGGGCAAGTGCCTGATTACCCTACAGAACCTGTTTGTATTATCCGTAAAACTATTAAAGATTTACGAGGGAGAAAAGAGCTATGGTATGAAGTGGATGAAAATACCAATGAACAAGAGTTGATTAAGAGAGTACAGGAAGATATACAACAATATATTCTGCCTTTTTTTAAACAATATATATAGTGTAGAGAAGATTTTCTATTCAGCTGATTCAATATTTCCTCCTTTTGGAGCATTGGTGTTTTATGGAGAACATGGGTATATAGAGAAAGCTCAAAAGGAATATAATGAACTTTTAAAAGATGTGAATCCTTTGGCTGAAAGAACTTTAAAGGGGTATGCTAAAAAATATGACTTAAATATTTAATTATCAAAGTAAATCAAAAATAAAAAAAATCACTCTTGCGGGTTGCCCCTCTCCTTGGGAGAAGTCCACGAGAGAGGAATTGCCTTTTGCCGATAATACTTTTGATATTGTGTTTCACAACGGAGGTATCAATTTCTTTAACGATAAAGCACTTGCTATAAGCGAAATGCTTCGGGTTGCCAAAGCAGGGAACAAACTCCTTATCGCCGATGAGACTGCCGACTTTATGGAATCACTTTTAGAAAAAGCAACTAAATGAATGTCTTACAGAAACGATTAGCACAAATAGAAACCGTTCCTCACGAAAATAGCTTGTGTGATGGAAAAGAACACGATACTTGGTACAATGAAACCAAAGTGAAATATCACCTAAATGAAGAATACAAAATACTTAGTTTTAAAGAAGGAAAAAAGCAATCACACTTAGGATAAGTGCTATTATAAAAGCATAAATTATTTTCATATATTCTCACCTAATATTTCTTTACTTGTCCTAAACTAACAGTAAAGATTCCAAAATCATCAATCAGCATACTTTTTTTCTTGACTCCTTGGAGGGAGAAAAGTCCGTCCAATTCACGCTGGCTACGGCGGCGCATCACCCAGTCTTTTTCCTGATGGCTCTTCAGGACAAAGGCAATGGTTTTGAGCTGGGGGTGCCATGGCTGTCCTGTATAGATGATATACCCATTGTCCGAGATAGAAACCACCCCCTTGATTGCCTCAGAGGCCAAGATATTATCGCCAAAAAGCTCAAAAATACCTGAGATGATGGTGATATTGGGCGAATAATTTAGTTTGCGGTAAGTATCAGCCTCAAAACAATTGTAATTGGTAAAGCGAATATTCTGGTAGCCACGCTCTTTGATAATTTGCTCTCCCTTCTGTATGTTGGCTGGTAGGAACTCATTGATAACGATCTCCACTTCAGGGTGGCGCTCTTTGATATCAAAAAGGTAGTTGCCCACTCCACCTGCGATGTCCAATATTTTTACCTCCTGTTCTTGGGCTTGTAGGGCTTGTATAGCCTTTTCTACCTGTTGTAGGAGGTGTCTCTTGCGGATACGTACCCCGCGCCAGCCTATGGCATTGAGATAGCTTTTGTCCATCCAACGACCTATACCCCACTTGCCTTGTGGCGTGTTTTTATATACATAATCCATGGAGGCGCCAGAATCGAAGCCATAGGTAAGCCCTACAGTCATACCACCACTGAGGTGACCAAGCTTGCTCAACGCCCATTTCTGAAGATGGTAACCCCAACGCTCTCTGGTGGGAATCAGTTCATATTGCATGGTCTCAAATTCTTTCTGAGTAAAGAGATCAGAATCAAGAGTAGGAGTAGGCAAGGGTGCAGAGAAAGCCTTTTGGATAAAGTGTTGTAGGAGCTTATATACTTCCTCACGGCCTTGCTCGAAGAGAATTCCATGATGGAAGCCCTCCAAGGTAACAAACTCTTTTATAGGGGAGGATAGGTTTACATAAAACTGCTTTTGCTGTTGGTTAATCACCACAAAGTCTTTTTTAGCGGAGAGCAGTAGGGTAGGGGTGGTGATTGCAGCGGCATCTTCCACCAATCGCTTACCAGCATTGGCAAGGTCAATGAGGAGTTTGCCATTGATAGAGCGGGTGATGAGAGGGTCATTATCGTAAGCCTGTTGCTGCTTAGTGTCGCGAGTGAGCATCTTGGATTTTACATAGCTCTTAACAATCAGTTTAGGATTGATTTTTAGAGCCAACTCGATGGCTTGCTTGGCCATAGGAACGATCAGGTTGATCTCAAAGGCAGGAGCCAATAGCGCCATGCCAGCGATGCGGGGTGCAAAATCATGCACCCAAGCCGATGTGATTACCCCGCCAATACTATTGGCCACTACAAAGATATCTTCCTCGCGTACCTCATAGTGCTGCCCAAGGAACTTGGCAAAGGTATCCAAGTCCCGTACCGAATCCATGAAAACAGGAGATACAGCGGCTTTGGTGTGCCCATGTCCACGCATGTCAAAAGCAAAGATGTTGTAGGCAGCAAAGAGCGGATGGGTAGCAAATTCCTGTAGACGCTCCCCATACTCATGCCCTCTATGAATTACGATAAGGGTCTTTTGTCCGGGCTTGTAATTCCATTCGTAGAAGAATAGTTCTTCCCCTTCATGACTTTTGAAAAAACCTGTGTTCATGGTATAATGATTTTGATACGACAAAAATAGAAAATTATTTTTTAATTACCTAATTTTTTGTTAGAATTAGTTGTGATTTTGCATCCATTTGGCCTTTCTGTACATTAGTAAGGACAGCAAAGGCTTAGGCAGTAGCGAGAGTAATTGCATGAGCCACTTCATACGAGTAGGGAAGAGGTGTAGGCTTTTCTTTTGAGTGATAGCCCTGCTGATTTCGGCTACTGCTCTATCTTCACTCACCAGAAAAGGTTTCTTAGAGAGATTGTTTTGGTTGAGCTTGTAGAGCTTTTGGGTGGCTACATACCCAGGCGCAATAGAGGTGATATAGATGCCAAAGGGGCGTAAGGCACGCCTATAGGCATCGGCTATCTGTAAAACACTGCGCTTGGTCTTGGTATATAGGCTGGAGGAGGGATAGTCCAAAATCCCTGAGATAGATGCTAGCAGGACGATTTGGCCTCCATGATGAGCCATAAGTTCTCGGCCAACCTCCAAGGTATTGACGGCTCCTATGATATTGGTTTGTAGCATACTGACCGCCTCCTCGTAAGAAATTTCTCCTACCACATCCTCGGCATAGCTACCCGCACAGTTGATAAGTAAGGAGAGGGTGTCTGAGCCTACAAACTGTCGTATCACTTGGGTTAATAGTGCTTTGTCTATAACATCGGCCTTATAACTCTCAAAAGGAACTGCCTTGGGGAGCTTGCTAAGATCTCTGCCGCATACCCCAACCCGATGGCCGCTTTGCTGGTAGAAGTGAGCCAAGGCAAACCCTATGCCAGTGGTGCCTCCTATGATAAATACATTCATAAGCTAAAGGTGTTAAGAATAGTTTGGTAACCATAGTCCCATTGCCGCTCTATCTGCTCTCGGTAAGAGGGATAGTCCTTGGGAAAGTGAATTCCTATCTCCAGATGCTTCCAATTGATATATTTCTCAGAGTAAAAGCCCTTTAGAACGGTAGTTGCTCTTCGAGTATCTATCCATTGGGCAGGATAGGAAGCCACCGACGCCAACCGCTCGTTGCCACTAAAGCCCAAGACGACACGTACCAAAGACTCTTCGGTAGGAGAGTAGGCCTGCTTGTGCTCAGCAATTACAGTAGTTGAAAGCGCATAAGCCAGCTCCATAGGAACAAGGTCAATAGCCCCGCCTGCATAGTATGTCCCCTGATAGCTTACAGGAGCTACATAGAACATATCCGAGACAGAAATACGGGCAGCCCAGAGCAAGGGAATAGCCGTTTCCACACTTATATCGGTTGCTACGGCCGAAAGCGTATAGTTGGATTCGGTATGTTGCAGTGTCTCAAGAGGGATCCTCTGGGCAGTCTCAGGGTCGGTTATGAGCACCTCTTGGTAGAGTTTTCGCTTACCCCTACGCTTGCCACACTCATGGGGGGCAAAGCACATCTTTGCTCCTATGATGATAGTGGGCAAGGCAGCAGAAAAAGCTAACTTGGTCAAGGAGGGGAGTAGCTCCGATAGGTCTTGGGACATTTCTACCAAATAGCGTGTATATACATCCTCTACCAAGGGAGCACGACGCCGGTCATAGCGCTTCTGTAGGACTAAAAGCCCCAAGCGATATAGCTTGCTATAAGGGGTAAGGGACAGGCTTTGGATAAAGTGGTAAAACTCCTGTGATTGCAGATAGGCTTTTCTCTCTGTATTATTAGCAAAAGCATTGATTACCAAGGCAGCAAAAGCCCCACCACAGCTGGCAATAAGTAGCTCAGGAGCTTTGCCTATATCACACAACGCTGCATACATACCATTGTATAAGGCAAAGCGGGTGCCTCCTCCGGAGAGAAGCAAACTACGGGAAAAGGGCTTTATCGTATCCATAGGTAAAACCAAATACAGTTGAACAAGAGACTATCTATGCGATCCAAGAGACCACCATGACCAGGAATCAGTTGGCTGGTGTCCTTTACCCCCGCCCGCCGCTTGAGGTAAGAGAAAGTCACATCGCCCCAGAAACCAAAAAAGCTAATGAATAAGCCTACAAAAACTAATGTATGTAGTGCAATAGGAAGCCTCAGCAAGTAGCCTAAGCCCACACTCAAAAAAGGGGTGAGCAGTAAGCCGCCTACAAACCCTTCCACGGTCTTATTGGGGCTTATCTTGGGTAAGATCTTGTGCTTGCCAAAGCGCTTTCCAGTGAGGTATTGGAAGATGTCGTTGAGTTCGGTCGTTACCACCAAGAAGATGAACCACTCCACCCCTTGTGGCTTCATACGTAAGAAAGTCAGGTGAGGGTAGGCTGCCAAAACAATCAGTAGGGAAAGGGGCAATCCTAAGGGGATTTGCCTAAGGCATAGATATAGGATAAGGCCTATCCCCACAACCATACAAGCTTCTACCATATAAGTGGAGTAGTTGGGACAGCTCCATAGTAAAACCCCTTGTAACAAGGGAATAGCCATACACCAATAGCTCGGATTAAAACCAAAGAGCCCGCCCAATTCCGTAAGGGCTTGAAAGCTTACCCATAGGGAAAAAAGACACATGGCGTAGGGGTGGGAGACAGCCGCAGCAAAAACACAGATAATCACTCCCCAGCTCCTGATACGAAGCGGTACATCGGCATATTTGTTGTCAAGCGGCATAAAGTCCTTTTTTTAAGCGGGTAAAAGTACTTAAAAGTAGCAAGGCAATAACTATGGCAAAAACCACTTGAGAGTAGGCTTGTATTCCCACACCAAAGTAGGCAAGCAGCCCATAGATACCCATCAGCAGTGCTCGGTCGCTCTTGCCCATAGGCCCCTCATAGCGCCTTTGCCCTCCTAAGACCTTGCCCATGACGCCAGCAAACTCATTGAGTACGCTCAGTACAATAAAAGCTACCACCCAGTAAAGGCTTTCGGGGTGGTACTTTAGCAAGGGGAAGAAGATAAACACATCCGAGACCACATCGCCCACCTCATTGAGTACCTCTCCTAAGCGGGAGGTTTGTCCGAACTCTCGTGCCATCATACCGTCAAGAGCATTGAGGATCATACGCACCAACAGCCCTATGGGCAGTGCCAAAAAGAAAAGTGGTACCGCCGAAGCCTCCCAAAAGAGCACGCCAATCCCAAAGGAGAACACAATGGCCACTACAGTAATCTCATTGGCAGTAACACCTCTCCTGTGTAGCCATACCAGTAGCGGGTGCAATAGCTGCTGGAATTTAGGTTTTAGTTTGTATACAGAAATCATAATAGGTTAATGAGTATATTAGTTAAAAAACTTATCAAAATCCGAGTAGCCACTTGCGGAACGACACCAACCTTTCCGAGTTAACCTTATACCTACCACTATAATTGCAGATAGATTATAGTGCTTGGTGTTATAGGTTTTTCCATCATCAGTAAGGTACTCCGCTACCAAAGCACGGATGATGTCTTTCAGAGTGTGTTTTTTCATAATAGGTTCATTTGTTAATTATCAGAGAGTTTCCCTCTCATATTTGTCTTCGTGAAAGTACTCATAAGCACTGGCTTCCAATTCTCCACAATCGGAAATAAGATTATTGTCTTGGTCATATATCTTATAATTCTGTTGGATCTCACCTATGGAGCATTCACCATCTAGGCCTAATAGGATAGTGTAAAATACATCTTCTAACAGAATATCAATAACTTCCTTAAGTTTCTCAGTTTGACTCTCTGTCAGAGCCATTTCTTTTATTTTTACATTTACAGCCGAAGCTTGTTCGGGTTGCGCTTGAAGCATGACTTTAAAAACGCTAGTTTTTCAAGGTAAAAGTTCTTTGCAAATTCGTCTGAGGTCATAATGTTGATATATTATTTATAGAAGCTGTTTAAACTTTTTCCTATAATAAAGTAAAAGTTCCCGAAAATTAGTAATTTTGTGTTTGAAAAAAAAAGAACACCAAAATTCAGGAACTTTGGGCAAAGATACAATAAATATTTGGATTATACCCTTTTTAAGTGTAGGGAAAAGAGGATTTAAAAGTAATTTTGATTTAGCTTCAATAATTTTATTGATTTTCAAGAGATTAAGAACAGGGGTACAATGGAGAGAACTCCCAATTGAGAGCTATTTTGAAAAAGGAGAAATCTCTTGGCAAAATGTCTATTACTACTTCAATAAATGGAGTAAAGATGGTAGTTTTCAGCGAGTATGGTTGAATCTATTAAGCAAGAAGAAAAGAAAATTAGATATGTCTTGCGTTCAATTGGATGATAGTCATACACGTTGTCGCCAAAAAGGAGAGTCTGCAGGTTATCAAGCAAGAAAAAAAGCCGTAACCACAAATAGTATTTTTTTGTGTGATAATAAAGGGCAAATGATAGCAATGGGAAGCCCTAAAGCAGGAAATCACAATGACTTATACGAAATAGAAGAAGTACTAAAAGAAATCTTAGTTTTATTAGAAGAAGCAGGAATAGAGCACAAAGGTCTGTTTCTCAATGCTGACGCAGGATTTGATAGTAAGTCTCTTAGAGAGTTTTTAGAAAGTAAAGAAATTATAGCAAATATTAAACCTAATCCCCGAAATGGAGAGCAACCAGATGTTTATTTTGATGAAGAATTGTACAAAAATAGGTTTAAGATCGAACAAGCAAATGGTTGGCTTGATGGATATAAAGGTTTGATAATGAGATATGAGTATCTTGATGTAACTTGGATTGGAATGCTTCTATTAGGGTTTATATCCAAGTTCCTCAAAAAAGTTTAAACACGTTTATTAAAAAAAGATGCTATTTTTATTAGCACATCCCGATTCTTTAAAATCAATTGTACCTAAAGAGGTATTTATAAACCCTACGATTTCAGAAGATGAAGTTTCTGAAATAGAAAAAAGGAACAATATAATACTTCCTAAAGGTTATAGAGAATTTATAACAAAAATAGGGAATGGATGTATAGGACTAGATTATGGACTGCTTTCTTTGCAAGAGTCAATGAAAGACTTCAAACTTAGAGAAAAACCAATGATTAATCTCTCTAACCCTTTTCCTTATACAAAGGCTTGGAATGAAAAAGAATGGATTGAATCTATTGATTGGGATAGAGGAGAACGCCCTAGTAGTGCTGCCTTGATGGAATATATGAGTATAAATCATATTAATGGTTGTTTGCAAATTTGCCATATAGGGCACGGAGCCACTTATTTATTAGTTGTAAATGGTGAAGAGTATGGCAATATATGGCTTGATGAGAGAACAGATTATGGAGGTATAGAGCCTCTATTGAATGAAAAAGGAGAAAGAGTATCTTTCATCTCTTGGTTTACTGAATGGCTTGATGAAGCAGTGCCAATGTAATGCTAATGTATTTGATAAGTTATTAAAATGACAACTATAGAAATACCTAAGTTTATAGAAAAGTATAAAGCCTTCGAGCGGGAGGGTGGTATGATAGACTTTCGTATCTTTCAGTTGGATACGGAGCAGGACGATACACCTTATCAGAAGCATTTGGCAGTAGCCCAGCAGACCCTTATTTCGGTAGCGGAAGAAGTAAATACGCGTCTTGACCGTATAGCGGCTAAATCTAAAATAAATCGTAAGAAACTTTTTACGATGGACTACGATTTTGGTGTCCTTAAAGATTCGGGTAAGGAGATTTCTGTCCAAGACTTTATGGGCTGGCAATATGAGGAGGTGAGCGGGAGGATAATTCTTAGTGGTGAGAAACTGCACAATCGGTATTTTTACTATGATGATAAAGAAGTGCCTGAAAAAGCAGTAGCTATGACTGAAGAAGACCTCAAAAAGGAAGCCTTTGCTTACGCTTTCTTTCAGCCCCGATACTCTTTTATGTTTAGGCAAAGCAATTTTGAAAAAGGCAACTTCTTTTTAGATTTTTGTAGGTTACTTTTTACTGATATTTCTCAAATAGAAGTCTATAGGTGGAGTACTGATAGCTCTAATTACTTTGATGAGGGCAAAAAGTGGAGAGGGAGTTTCTTTTGGACGGTATATAATCCGTGTAGGTATTGGTATATAGGGATTATAGCCTCAACAACTGATTAATGTTTAAATTATCAAAACAAATCAAAAATAGCAAAAATCACTTTTGCGGATTGCCCCTTCCCTTCGGGAGGGGGAACGGGGGTGAGGACTTTATATTACCAACATCTAACAAATTCTAATAATTAATTGAGTGATGATACATAGTAACATTGAAATCGTATTAGGAGATATCACTAAAATTTTCGTAGATGCCATTGTGAATGCTGCCAACACTTCTCTACTTGGTGGAGGAGGTGTGGATGGAGCTATTCATAAAGCAGGGGGTAAAGCACTCACTGAAGAATGTGAGAAGATAAGGAATAAACAAGGAGGTTGCAAGGTGGGTAGCGCAGTTATTACTACTGCCGGCAATTTGCCTGCTAAATATGTTATTCACACAGTAGGTCCGGTGTGGAATGGGGGAACACATAATGAAGAAAGCCTACTGGCACAAGTTTACATTAGTTGTTTGGAGTTGGCTTTAGAGCATCAAGTAGCTACTATTTCATTTCCTAATATCAGTACTGGGAGGTATAGATTTCCGAAGGAGAAAGCAGCACAAATAGCGCTTCATACCATAGCTCATTTCTTGGAAAAAACGGATAAAATCAAGCAGGTGAAGGTAGTTTGTTTTGATCAAGAAAACTACGATATTTATACAAACATACAGAAGATTTGAGAACTTGCAAGATAATTAAAAGTCAGAACAATGAACACAAACAAGCAAGAGAAATATGATGAAATAACCGATTTTCACAAGGGCTTTGCTTGTGTAAGGCAAGGCGATAAATGGGGCTATATCAATGAGAAGGGAACCCTTATTACCCCTATAAAGTACGATTTTGTCTATGACTTCTTTCAAGGAGTGGCAATGGTGAGAATAGGTGCGCAATACGGATTGATAGATACCTCTGGCAAGGAGATTACTCCTATAAAATATGACCTTATAGATGACAACGACTTCTATAACCACCGCCCTGCAGCTGCCTTGTTGAATGGCAAATGGGGCTTTATCAATGAGAAAGGAGAAGAGGTGATTCCGTTTATTTATGAAGATACAACCTACTTTCATAAAGATTATGTAGCCGTAAAGAAAGACGGTAAATGGGGCTTTATCAATCAAAAAGGCGAACAAATTATTCCTTTTCTCTACGACGATGCCTCTTATTTTACCGAGGGACTTGCCTTGGTAAAGAAAGGTGCTAAATATGGCTATATCAATGACAAAAACGAAACCGTCTTCCCTTTTATTTATGACGATGGCGCTCTCTTTGAGAATGGTAAAGCGTGGGTACAGATAGGTAACAAACAATTTGAGATTAGTCAATAATTGTGTCTCTACCCCCTCCGCTGATGCGAGCTTATAGCTCGTGCCTGTCACAAAGTCTTAAAATAATCAAAATCAGACCTTATTTTATTCAATTGCTTTCTTTTTTTCTCAAAAATCCTTACTTTTGCCTTTTAAAATTAAAAATATGTATTATACGTTTAGACTATTTATTTTTCTACTTATATTAGTATCTTGTAATACTTCATCACATAGAAAAACGGATTGGGAAGATCAGAATCTTCACGGACAAGTAAAAAGCATAATTGTAACACAATATAAAGTCTATGATTCTATAAAGAATGATGATGGAACTCCTTATATGGATCAAGAAAGATTATCTGTTAGCTCTTTTAACAATAAAGGATTCTTAACAGAATTTACTGACTCTATATCTAACAAGCAAAAAAGTAGGTCGGTTTATTCTTATCTGAAAGATAATATTGTAGAAATTGTTTCGTATAGAGTAGGTAGGAGAACAAGTAAAAATACTTTGAAATACAATGATAAAGGAGAGGTAATAGATGAGGAGATGCTTGTATATGTATTAGTAAATGAAAAAGATAGTTCTTATATCAAAGAGAGAAGTTATAAATTGGTAAATAAATATGATAAAAGAGGGAATAAAATCCGTAAAGAGGAACTAAGTTCAGAGGTTGAGGGGTTAGTAAAAGGTTTTACAGAATTTAAATATGATGAAAAGGGGGATATTATTGAAATTGTTAGTGATTATGAGGAGTATGAGATGAAAAGAAAATTTAAAAGCAATGATAAAAGAGACGTATTATCACTAAAGTTATATGATTTAGAAGATAATTTAATGTCGGAATACCTAATTACGAATTATGTATATGATAAAAATCATAATTGGATATCGAGAAAAATAGAAGTAAGGGATAAAAATAATAATTATAAAGAAACACAAATAGAAAAAAGAATCATTAGCTATTACAAATAAGAGATGTTAAACAGAATTTACCAATATATCACCACTCATAAACTCGCTACCCTCTCATTCTTCACCGCTTGGGCACTCATTGCCATTTATGGCTTGAGTCAGTTGCGGTTTGAAGAGGATATTACCAAAGTACTTCCTCAAAACGACAAGACGAACCTCACTTCCAAGGTGCTCAAGCAGCTCAACTTCGCCGATAAAATTTCGGTAATGGTAACAGCCGAAAAAGGCGGAACGCTCACCGATATGCAGGCAGTTGCCGAAACTTTGCGCGATACCCTCAACGCTTCTATGACGAAGTATATCACCAGTATTCAGGGGATTATAAACGAAGAAGAAATCGATGAGACTTGGCAGTTTGTAAACGACCACCTACCTCTTTTTCTAAACGATGAAGATTACGCTTATTTAGAACGCCGTTTAGCCCCCGATAGTCTCAAATCAATGGTGGAGAGTCAGTACAAAACGATGCTCACTCCTGCGGGTATGGTGGCACAACAGTTTATCCGTAAAGACCCTTTTGGTCTCACTTTTCGCGGTTTGCGCAAACTTCAAGAACTCAATACAGGCAATGATTTTAAGATTGCCAATGGTTTCCTCACTACTAACGACGAGCAGCATATCCTCTTCTTTATCAACCCTAAGTACGATGGCAACGACAGTGAGCACAATGCCGCTTTCGTCGCAGGTTTAGATGAACTGCAAGACCATCTCAATGCCCAGTATCAAGGGAAGGTGCGCGTAGATTTTTTTGGGGCTCCCTTTATCTCGGTGAGCAACGCCTCTCAAATCAAAACCGATATCCTCACCACAGTACTCATTTCACTATCAGCACTTTATTTATTGCTTGTCTTCTTTTATCGAAGTGTCTATATTCCATTTATCGCGTTTATCCCTTCAGCTTTTGGGGTGCTCTCCGCTTTGGCAACACTCTATGTGCTCAAAGGCAGTATTTCAGCAATTTCTATCAGTTTAGGAGCGGTACTCTTAGGAGTTACTATCGACTATTCACTACATATCCTCACACATTACAAGGTAGCTAAAAACACCGCCGAGTTGTACCGTGCTGTAACCGTGCCTATCTTGCTCAGCAGTATCACTACCGCTATTTCATTCCTCTGTTTGCTCTTTGTGCATTCCGAAGTGATGCAAGATTTAGGGGTGTTTGCCTTCGTAGGCATAATGGTATCAGCCATATTGTCGTTGGTGCTCGTGCCTCATTTCTACCGTGGCAATCGCACTATCGAGGTACGCAAAACCTTTTTAGACCGTATAGGGGCTTATCCATTTCATCACAACAAGTGGGTAGTAGGGGCTTGCCTACTGCTGATAGTGGTGAGTTGTTTTACTTTTCATAATGTCCGTTTCAATGGCGATATTGCCAATATCAACTATATCAACGAACGTTATAAAGCAGCTGAACATCAATTAGAAAACATCACCGATAGCGAATATAAATCGCTCTATGCTGCTGCTTATGGCAACTCGTTAGAGGAAGCCTTAGAGCGCAATTATACACTATATCAGCAGTTACAAAGTTATAAAGCACACGATAGTATCAAGCAATTCAGTTCTATTGGGGGGATTGTATTGCCTAAAAAAGAACAAGAAGCGCGTTTACAACGATGGAAAGATTTTTGGAATGCCGAAAGACAGCAATTTCTAAAACAACAACTGATAGGAAAAGGGAATGAGGTTGGTTTTAAAGAAGAAACTTACGCACCTTTCTACCAAAGTATAGCAGGTGATTTTGAAGTTATAAACAATCTTGATGCTTATAAAACTCTTTCAGCCATTCCGTTAGAAGATTTTATCACCGAAAAAGAAGGTTTTTATACTATTGCCAATCTCGTAAAACTCACTCCTGCCGAGCGTGACCCTTTTATCCATTCAGTAGAAAAACACACACCTACCGTTGTTATCGACCGCAAGAACCTAAGTGAAACGTTCTTAGGCAAACTCAAAGACGATATATTGCTGTTAGTAAACTATTCGTCTATCGCTATTTTCCTCATACTGCTCTTGTTTTTTAGGCGTGTAGAGTTGGTGTTACTCACTCTTATTCCTATTGGAGTTACAGGGGTAGTTACATCTGCTTTAATGAACTTTTTTGGCATAGAGTTCAATGTGTTTAGTATGATTGTCTGCACTTTGGTATTAGGACATTCGGTAGATTTTAGTATTTTTATGACTTGTGCGCTGCAAAAAGACTATACCGATGGTAAAAATGAACTTCCTGTGTACAAAGTGTCAGTACTTTTGGCATCTATTACTACCTTTTTAGCTATCGGTACGCTTATTTTTGCCAAACACCCTGCCTTAAAGTCAATTGCATCGGTATCAGTGATAGGTATTTTCACTGCTTTAGCAATGACTTTTGTGTTTTACCCTACTATATTTAAGTTTTTTATTTTTCGCCGTCCAAATAGAGGGCGTTCTCCGGTGAGTTTGCGTCTTTTAGTGCAATCCATACTGCTAATTACCTATTATGCACTATCGTCTATTATTCTCTCCAATATAGGTTGGTTATTTGCCAAAATAACTCCTAAACGCACTATGTGGCTCAGACGTTTAGCTACCTCGCTCACTACTTCAGTGCTTTATGCCAATCCTTTTGTGCGCAAAAAGGTAGAGAATCCACACCATATACAGCTTACAACTCCTTCGGTAGTAATTGCCAATCATACCTCGTGGCTCGATACTTTGGCAATAGGGCTCTTCACACATCGCGTCAGTTATATGGTAAACGATTGGGTGTATAACTCGGTAGTATTTGGACGTTATGTGCAGGCAATGGGCTTCTTTCCAGCCTCTGAAGGCATAGAAAAAGGAATGCCCTTATTCGAAAAGAATTTGAAGAACGGTATTTCAGTAATGATTTTCCCAGAAGGCAAACGCTCCGATACCAACCAAATACACCGTTTTCACAAAGGTGCTTTCCTAATAGCCGAACATTTCCAAACGCCTCTCGTGCCCGTGTATATTCACGGTTGTTCGGAGGTGCAACCCAAAGGAGATGTGATTATCTACGATGGTGCTATTACGGTAGTAGTAGGCGAACCCATAACTCCTAACGATGAACGTTTTGGCAACACTCCACGCGAACGAGCCAAACAGATAGGTGCTTTCTACCGCCAGCAATTCCTCGCCTTGCGCAAGCGATTAGAAGGAGTGGATTACCTAAAGAAGAAACTGTTTTTTAACTATTTATACAAGGAAAATTACGTAGTGCGCGCTGTAAAAGAAGATTATAGGCAGCATCGCGAACACTATCACGAACTCGTGCATTCATTACCCGAAAAAGCGCGTATTTTGCATATTGCCGATGATTATGGTCAGTTAGATTTCTTGTTATTGCTCACCTATCCTGAGCGTGAAATTGTATCTGTCATCGCCGATGATGAGAAGCACGCCATTGCACAACATAGTTACCTCACCAAAATCCGCAAAATACAATACGTGAAAGAGCGTCCAGAAGGAGAAGAATTTGATGTAGTAATTAAAGGTATGGAAATAGCTTAGTTTGGGTGTTTCACATTATTTTTTTACCTCTTACCTCATATCTCTTACCTGAGCTAACACGCTGTCAATTGTTGGTTTTTCAGCTATCACCACATCTTTCCAATAGCGTTGAGCAGCTTCAGCAGTAGTATCTCCTATGCAAAATACTTTTTCTTTGCCTGCAGGATTACACGAGCGATAACTCTCCACCCCCGACGGACTGAAAAATAGTATCCCGTCTACTTTTTTGTGAATAGTGATAGGTGTTAGTTCTGTTTGATAAGCTGTAATTTCCTCTACATTAGGCAAGTACTTTGCAAAGAATTGCGGGAGCGTTTCTAAGCGCTGTGTACCCGCAAAAAAAGCAATGCGATGCATCTTTTCAAATTCTTTTAAATTAGCTGAAAGATATTTCGTTAAATCGGTAGCGTAATGGAAAGAACAGCGCACCGTAAAACCGCTTTTTTCAAGTAGTTGTGCGGTACGTTCTCCTACACATAGCACAACACAATCTTTTAAGGTAGTAGCCAAAGGATGCTGCAAAACACTCCTCACCGCATTTTGGCTCGTGAAGATTAAGAGATTATAAGGAAGAGTGAGTTTTATCGGTAACAAATTTATACTTACAAAATTGTGTTCAATCAGCTGTATATCAAGTCCCGAAAGCATAGATTGCTGCGTTTCGGTTAATATTTTTGTAGAGACAATGGTTTTCATTTTGTTCTAAGGCTTTAAAATAAAAAAAACTCGGCGCTTGTGCGCCGAGTTTGGTAATGTTAAAGAGGGGTTCCTTCACTGGTTTTGAATCGATACTCTAAATAAGTATAGGCATCGCGTGGTAGGATTTTTATCCATCGTTTGTATTTCAAAAACCATTTAAAACGGATAGAGCTAAAGAGCCCTTTGGTTAAATAAGCCGCTATAAAAGGGTGAGCGTTCAGCACAATGCGCCCTTTATAGGCATCCTCCTTAATAATGCTTTCAAGTTCTATGTTGATTTTATCAACCAGAACGATAGGCGCTTCTATTTCGCCTTCTTTGCTTGGGTTCTCTTCTTTTGTTTTGATGTTGAGTTCTTGGCGCACGCGTTGGCGAGTAATTTGTATCAAGCCAAACTTGCTCGGAGGCAATATTTTGTGTTTGGCGCGGTCTTCAGCCATTTCGTTGCGCAGGTGGTCAAATAGGATACGGCGGTTTTCACTATTGCCCATATCGATGAAATCTACAACGATAATACCTCCCATATCTCGCAATCGCAATTGTCGTGCGATTTCGGTGGCAGCGATGAGATTTACAGATAGTGCAGTGGTTTCTTGATCGTTATTCTTGTTAGAATGGTTACCACTGTTCACATCTATCACGTGTAGAGCTTCGGTGTGTTCTATCACTAAGTAAGCCCCTTTAGGCATTGATACGGTACGACCAAAAGCCGTTTTTATTTGTCGTTCGATATGGAACTTCTCAAATATAGGCACCGATGAGCGGTAGAGTTTTACGATATTCTCTTTTTCAGGAGCAATCTCTTGTACATATTTTTTTATTTGTTCGTAGAGATGCTCGTTATCCACGTGTATACCTGTGAATGTATCGTTGAACATATCGCGAAGTATAGCACCTGTTTTGCTCACTTCACTCATCACCTTTGAGGGGTAAACCGCTTTTTGTATTTTTCTACACATCAAAACCCAACGGTTGAAGAGACCTTGCAAATCCTTGTCGAGTTCCGCTACTTTTTTACCTTCTGCCACAGTGCGTACTATCACACCAAAGCCTTTAGGTTTAATGCCTTGCAAGAGTTTTCTCAAGCGTTCTTTCTCGGCTTTACCTTCTATTTTTTGTGAGATAGAAATACGGTCGGAGAAAGGCACCAGTACGAGGTAGCGCCCCGCGATAGAAAGTTCAGAGCTGATGCGTGGTCCTTTAGTTGAGATAGGTTCTTTTACTATCTGCACTAATATAGGCTGGTTAGGCTTGAGGGTATCGGCTATCGACCCATTTTTGTTGATGTCTGGTTCTAAGGGGAAATCTTTTAGTGAAAAGTCTTTTAGTTTTCCCGAGAGTATCCATTTGAGAAACTTTTGTAAGGAAGCCAATTGAGATCCCAAGTCGTGATAATGCAAAAAAGCATCCTTTTCGTGCCCTACATTCACAAAGGCTGCATTGAGCCCTTGTATAGGTTTGCGCACTTTGGCTAGCATTATATCACCTACTCCTAATCCATTGGTATCTTCTTCTTTGTGAAGTTCTATGAGCCTACCATCTCTGAGCAAAGCAAAATCTACGTAAGAGGAACCAGAACGAATAATTAATTCTTTGTCCACTTTGTTGGATTTTTTTAGTTAATAATTAATAAATCAAGGTACGATTTGTCTGTTAAAAAGAAAAAGTAGTATTACACTACTTTTTCTTTTTGTGGCGATTAGCTCTCGCTCTTTTTTTGCGTTTGTGGTTAGCCACTTTATGTCTTTTTCTTTTTTTTCCGCTTGGCATAACTTTATTATTTTATGTGTTAATTATTCAGTTACTTAAACTAATACAGGGTGTATTACTTTTTAACTTTCACTTTTGCTTTCACCCCTTCTACAAATACTTTTGCTGGCTTAAAGGCAGGAATGTTGTGTGCAGGGATTTTGATAGTAGTGTTTTTTGAGATATTACGACCTGTTTTTTCAGCTCTTGTTTTGATAATGAAGCTACCAAAACCTCTCAAATACACATTTTGTCCACTTTCTAATGAGCTAATTACCTCATCCATAAAGTTCTCAACGGTAAGTTGTACGTCGTTTCTGTCAAGACCCAATTTGTCGGAAATCTTTGATACAATTTCTGCTTTTGTCATCTTTAATATGTTTTTGTATGAATATTCTTTTTTCTTTTCAGGCGGCAAAGATACAAATTAAATCTTTAATAAACACTATGTTACATAAAAAAATTAGTATTTATTTTTCTATTTTCTTTCAAAAATAAACTAATGCGCTAATTATCAATCATTTATCTTTTTTCTAATGCCTCTTACCTCTTATCTCTTATCTGTTTCCTGAAACCTGACACCTGACACCTCTTCCACTTGTTCCCAAAACTCTGGATACGATTTGCTTACCACCTCTTTGTCCTCTATCACTATAGGGGTTTTGAGCATCAAAGGAGCGAAAGCCATTGCCATACGGTGGTCGTTATAAGTCGCAATACTCACCCCCTCACGTAGCTGCTTACAAGGGGCTAAATACAAACTCTCATCAGTGATATTCACTGTCGCACCGAGTTTTGTTATTTCGGTTTGTAGCGCCTGTAGTCGGTCGGTTTCTTTAATTTTGAGTGTGTGCAATCCGCTGAGGTGTGCCTCTAATCCCAATCCTAAAGCAGTAACAGCTATGGTTTGTGCGATGTCGGGAGTATTGTTCAGCTGAAATTCTAAACGAGTAGAGTAGGGGAAAGCAGTTTTTTCAATGTGCATTGTACTGCCTTTAAAAGTAGTGCCTACGCCAAAATGTTTATAGAGTTGTGGTAACGCGCTATCACCCTGCAAACTATCTTCTTTGAAGTGTGTGAGCGTGAGCTGTGTTCCTATAGGTGAGAGTGCCACAAACGAAAACCAATAAGAAGCCGACGACCAATCCGATTCTACTTCCCATATATTGTTTTTTAAAGGTTTGTTTATGTGTGAAGCTACTTTCAGCACATTGCCTTCCCATTGTACAACTTCTTCACCCAAACAGTATTGCAGGAAACTCACCGTCATTTTCAGATAAGGTACCGAGGTAAGTTCACCTTCTAAAATCAGCGTAAGCCCATTCGGCAATGAAGGTGCGATGAGCAATAAGGCAGAAAGAAACTGACTGCTCACATCACCGCGAATACGCACTTCTTTTTTGCTAAGTGCTACACCTTTAATATATAAGGGCGGAAATCCATTGCGTTCTCCATAGCAAATATCAGCCCCTAAACGCTGCAGTGCTTCCACTAATAAGTGAATAGGGCGCTCTTTCATCCTTGCCGAGCCAGTGAGTAATACCTCGCGCCCTACTTGGGTAGCAAAATAAGCCGTGAGAAAGCGCATTGCTGTACCTGCGTGGTGAATATCAATAGTTCCCTCTTTTGATTGTAACGCGCGCTGTAAGAGAAGGGTATCATCGGCGGTAGAGAGGTTTTTTATCTGTAATTCGGGGAAGAATGCTTGTAGCAAAAGTGCTCTATTGCTCTCCGATTTTGAGCCCGAGAGCTGTAACGTTTTTCCTGAAACAAGTTGCGATAAAGGAAGGGTGATGTTCATTGCATAACTGTTTAATAACCGCAAAGATACGCGATAATTAGCAAATTAACAAATATGTAGGATGCTGTCCAAAAAGTCTCAAAATCATTTTTGCGTCGCTAACTTTGCCAAAATCTGAAACTTTGGCAAAGTTGATTACCTTGATTATCAATTACTTTTGAAGTATGTTGTGTAGGGGCGTTTTGCAAACGCCCATAAAACAATAACCTAGTATATCTTGAGAATAAAACCTATTATTAAACACGTTTTCCATTTATTAAAGTAGTAATAGAACATTTTGCCAAGAGATTTCTCCTTTTTCAAAATAGCTCTCAATCGGAAGTTCTCTCCATTGTACTCCTGTTTTTAACTTCTTGAGAATCAATAAAAATATTGAAGCCAAATCAAAATTACTTTTAAATCCTCTTTTTCCTACACTTAAAAAGGGAATAATCCATTTATTTATTGTATCTTTGCCCAAAGTTCCTGAATTTTAGTGTTTTTCTCAAACACAAAATTACTAATTTTCGGGAACTTTTACTTTATTATAACGTCAGTTCGATATAACAGAACATTGATTTACAGCTTTGTAACATAATATATTCACAAAATAATTCACCGTCAGGTGAAAATTCGTGAGATAATAAAAAAATAAAGACTTTTATACACTCCCAATTTCGTGAAAATTCGTGTAATTCGTGGGAAATTAAAAATATTTTACTGATTGTTAAATAATTACTTACGCCGAACTCACGTTATTATAGGAAAAGTTTAAACAGCTTCAATATAAAGAATGAAAAGCAATACGAATGGAGGCTTTTTGGCGAAGATGAGTGGAAGTTCACAACAGAATGGCGTTACACATATAACAACAAACGCCATAAGGTTACCCAAGAATTACACGAAAGAAAGAGAGATACTCTCAAACACACAGCAACATTTCGTTATGAATATATTTATGATAAGCAAGGTAATTATCTTCAAAGCAAGAGATTTCTGCGTCTCATCAGGACAGGTAAAGAAGTTTTGAGCGAGATTGAAAAACGAGAAATTACTTATTATTAACCCAACTTCGGCATTAGAATATTTACTCTTGCAACTTTTATATCTTGAGAGTTAAACTTGTTAATAATACGAATTGAGAGTTGAAAAATAATAATTCCTGATTAACAGAGTGTTATCGCTTTTGCATCACATATTCTCCTTTGGAGGGGGATAGGAGGAGGTTATCCTTTCAAAGGAAGTCTGCGAGAGCAGAGTGTATGATGGGGAGTTAATTACTATGATAATCAATCACTTTTGGAGTATGCAGTGTAGGGGCGTTTTGCAAACGCCCATAAAACAGTAACCTATTGCAAACGCCCACAAAACAACAATCTATATATCTTGATGAATTTAAATATTACCAAAGTTTAGCTTGGTCAGGATTAGAAAGAACAGAAGAATATAAAAAACTATCTCAAGAAGAGAAAGAAGAAATAATTAAAATAGCAAAATATGAACGTGAAGCAATTCCTAACAATCTTTGTAATTAGTCTACTAATATTTCTTAGTAGTTGCAATTCTATGAAAAGGCAAATAGATACTTATCAAGAGAAAATTGGCAAGAAAGGCGATGATTACTCTTTGTCTTATTATAAAGCTAAAAGGGCGTCTGTTAAAAGTATTTTAAATATTAAAATTTTTGAAGGAGACGGCTCTTTATCGACTAGTGATTTGTATTTGCATATTAATGGAGTGCCTATTATTTCAAATTATAAAGAAGCTAATTTTTATCTTTCTCCTAATAAAAAATACGATGTGCAAGTCACTACTTTCTCAGGATATAAAGGTGTGTATATAAATAATATAAAGGTGAAAGAGAAAGATTCGGTAGTGCTAAATGTATATCTGAAAGAACCTGCTCTAATATTTTGTGAGTAGCACAAAATGAAGAAAGGCTATACACGCCGTGACAAATTAGCAAATTATTTTGTATAATAAATAAAAAGTATTACTTTTGCGCGAAATTTATAAAATTCTATTAGTTTATGTATTGGACGTTAGAACTCGCATCTTATTTAAGTGATGCTCCTTGGCCTGCTACTAAAGACGAGCTTATTGATTATGCTATCCGTACAGGCGCTCCTATGGAAGTGGTAGAAAACCTTCAAGAAATAGAAGACGAAGGTGATATGTATGAATCTATCGACGAAATCTGGCCTGATTACCCGTCGGAAGAAGACTACCTATGGAATGAAGATGAATACTAAAAAATAAAAGTCTCTCTGAGGAGACTTTTTTTAATTTGCCAATTTGTAGATTAACCCAAAATTTGCATCGCTACACTTTGTCAAAGTCCTTAATTGCCCGTGCGACTCGCACCTTTGACAAATTTTATAAACCTGACAATCAGTCGCTTTTATGGTGTGTTGTGTAGGGGCGTTTTGCAAACGCCCTCTTTCGGGGAAGTCTGCGAGAGCAGAGTATGTGGAGGGCTTTATTTTAATTTGCAAATCAGCAAAGTAGCAGATTTGCAAATGAGTATAGTGACAAATTGTCAGTTCCCATTCTTTTGGTATATTTATTGACAAACTTGCAGTGTGACCTTATGCCAAAGTTTTAAATTGCCTATCGTGCTATGACTTGTGTTGCGACTTATGCTACAACTCGTGTTACAACTGAAAAATATATAATTATAAACAAATAAATTAAAAACCCCTCATTTGCAGATTGTTCCCCTTTTGGGGGCGGGGGCAGAGGGGACAAAAATAACTATGAGCATTATCAATTCCCTTATTAAAATTTTCGTTGGCGACAAAGCCAAAAACGACCTAAAAGCAATCCAACCTATCGTTGAAAAAATAAAAACTTACGCCTCTCAGTTAGAAAATATCTCTAATGATGAGTTGCGCGCAAAAACTATTGAGTTCAAACAAAGAATAAAAGACGCTCGCGCCCAGTTCGATACTAAAATAGCCGAACTCGAAGCCCAAGCAAACGCTACCGACGATATCGATGCTAAAGAAGACCTCTACGCTGAAGTAGATAAACTCAATGGCGAAGCTTATCAAGCTTCAGAAAAGGCATTGAACGAAATTCTTCCCGAAGCCTTCGCTACTATGAAGGAAACAACCCGTCGTTTTGCTAATAACGAAACAATTACCGTAACAGCTACCGAACACGACCGCGAACTATCGGCTATCCACGATTATGTAACGATTGAGGGTGATAAAGCCGTATGGAAAAACCACTGGGACGCCGCTGGTAAAGATGTTACTTGGGATATGGTACACTACGATGTACAGCTCATTGGAGGTATTGCCCTTCACCAAGGTAAGATTGCCGAAATGCAAACAGGGGAAGGTAAAACCCTTGTAGCTACTTTGCCAGTCTACCTCAATGCCCTAACGGGGAATGGGGTACACCTCGTAACCGTGAACGACTATTTGGCACGCCGAGATAGTGCTTGGATGGGACCTTTATTTGAGTTCCACGGTTTGCGTGTGGATTGTATCGACAATCACCAACCTAACTCCGAAGCCCGTCGCCGTGCTTACAACGCCGATATTACCTACGGAACTAACAACGAATTTGGTTTCGACTACCTCCGCGACAATATGGCGCACACTCCCGAAGATTTGGTGCAACGCGCTCACAACTATGCTATTGTCGATGAGGTCGACTCTGTATTGATAGACGATGCTCGTACACCGCTCATCATCTCAGGTCCTACTCCTAAAGGCGAATTGCACGAGTTCAACGAACTGAAACCTTTAGTTGAAAATTTGGTAAACAAACAGCGTACTTACCTCACCAAAGTATTAGCCGATGCCCGCAAACTCATCGCCGAAGGGGATACCAAAGAAGGAGGATTCCAACTCTTGCGTGTGTATCGTGGTTTGCCTAAAAACAAAGCGCTCATTAAGTTCCTCAGCGAAGAAGGGGTAAAACAACTGCTCCAAAAAACTGAAAATTACTATATGCAGGATAACAATCGCGAAATGCCAAAGGTAGATGCCGAATTGTACTTCGTGATTGATGAGAAAAACAACCAAATCGAGCTTACCGATAAAGGGTTTGCTGATATTGCCTACGATGGTGATAAAGATTTCTTTGTTTTACCTGATATTGGGGTAGAAATTGCCAATATCGAGAACCAAGGTCTTCCTATTGAAGAAGAAGCTAAACTAAAAGATAAATTATTCCAAGATTTTAGCGTAAAAAGCGAACGCATTCACACCCTTAACCAATTGCTCAAAGCCTACACCCTCTTTGAAAAAGATGTAGAGTATGTAGTAATTGATAACAAAGTGCTCATCGTCGATGAACAAACAGGTCGTATTATGGACGGTCGTCGTTATTCCGATGGTTTGCACCAAGCGATTGAAGCTAAAGAGAATGTGAAAATTGAGGCTGCTACCCAAACCTATGCGACTATTACCTTGCAAAACTACTTCCGTATGTATAGCAAGTTAGCAGGTATGACGGGTACTGCTATCACCGAAGCAGGTGAGTTCTGGGAAATCTATAAACTCGATGTAATGGAAATCCCTACCAACCGTCCTATCGCTCGTAAAGACCACAACGACCTTATCTATAAAACCAAACGCGAGAAATACAACGCCGTAATCGATGAGGTAGTAAAACTTTCCGAAGCCGGTCGCCCAGTGTTGATAGGTACTACTTCTGTGGAAGTATCCGAACTTCTCAGCCGTATGCTTACAATGCGCAAGGTGAAACACAATGTGTTGAACGCTAAATTACATAAAAAAGAAGCTGAAATCGTAGCCGAAGCCGGACATAGTGGTGTGGTAACCATCGCAACCAATATGGCGGGACGTGGTACCGATATCAAGTTAACCCCCGAAGTAAAAGCTGCAGGAGGTTTGGCAATTATAGGTACCGAACGCCACGACTCTCGCCGTGTCGATCGTCAGTTGCGCGGTCGTTCTGGTCGTCAAGGTGACCCTGGTAGCTCACTCTTCTTCGTTTCTCTCGAAGATAACCTAATGCGTCTCTTCGGTTCTGAACGTATCGCCCGATTAATGGACAGCTTAGGTCATAAAGAAGGTGATGTAATTCAACACTCTATGATGACCAAACGCATCGAGGCAGCTCAGAAAAAGGTAGAAGAAAACAACTTCGGTATGCGTAAACGTCTGTTAGAGTACGACGACGTGATGAACGCACAACGCAAGCAAATTTATAAACGCCGTCGCCACGCTCTTGAAGGTGAACGCCTAAAAGTGGATTTGGCAAATATGATATTTGATACTTGCGAGAATATAGTAGAGAGCAACAAAGGTGGTAATAACTACAAGAATTTCACTTTCGAGCTCATCAAATATTTCTCATTGAAAACACAAATTTCAGAAGCCGAATTTGCTAAACAATCGCCAAACGACCTTACTTTCACCTTGTATCACGAAGCGCTCAAACACTATCAGGAAAAAGCTGAACGCAGTGCCGCTCAAGCCTTCCCAGTGATTAAAGAGGTATACGAAAATCCTAATAATACTTACGAGCGCATCGTCGTGCCTTTCACCGATGGCGAAAAGATGCTCAACATCGTAACCGACCTCAAAGAGGCATACGAAACCCAAGGTAAGAAACTCGTAAGCGATTTCGAGAAGAATATTACGCTTGGCATCATCGACGAAGAGTGGAAAACGCACCTCCGCCGTATGGACGAGCTCAAACAATCAGTACAATTAGCGGTGCACGAACAGAAAGACCCGCTACTTATTTATAAGTTTGAAGCCTATCAGTTGTTCAAAGCTATGGTTGATAAGGTAAACAAAGAGATTATCTCTTTCTTGTTCAAAGCCGAATTGCCTACTCAAAATCCACCCGTACAGGAAGCCCACGCACCACAACGCACTCGTGAACGCTATCAAACCAATAAGGAAGAAGCCCTCAACAGCGATGAGATGGCACAACGCGCCCGTGAAGTAGGGCAACAAGCCTCACAGCGCCGTTCGGTAGTAGAGACCATCGTACGCGAACAACCTAAAATTGGTCGTAACGACAAGGTAGTAATCCAAAACATCCGCACCGGTGAACGCAAAGAGCTCAAGTTCAAACAAGCTGACCCCCTAATAAACAGCGGAGAGTGGATATTAGTATCCAATAAATAAATCACTAGGTAATGGACAACCAAATGAACAACCAAATAGGAATGTTGCTAAGCTCTGGCATATTCTTTCTGTTTGCGCTTGTATTCTTGGTCACTGCTGAGATTAACAAAAGAATTACCGAAAAGAACAAAAAACTATATCAAGGGAAAGCACAAGGAGAGGTATTAGAAATTGTCAAATCAGGCAGTCAAGGTGTAGGAGGTATTGGTTTTAATAATAGGACTTATGTAGTCTATAAGTATACTGTAGGAGAAAATACTTATATTGTAAAACCTCTTGTTCTGAACTCAAACGCCCCTATAAATTTGAAATATGCTAATTCGGCTCATACTTTTTGTGTAACCTATTTTGGGGCTCATAGTGGTAGCCGTCAAACCAATTATCGAGCAGGCGAGAGTATTACAGTAGCTTATTTGCCCGAAACTCCCAGTGAACACCAAATAGTAGACGATAAAGATAAAACGTTTTTTTATAAGGGGTTTCGCATAGCAGGATTCGCAATAATGTCCATTGCAATAATTTTCTTGATTGTTTCCTTTTTTATAAAAAAATAAGCAGAAACACAATATAAATTATTTATTATATCATACTTTGCCAAAGTTTCCTGTCCGTGTGGCTCGCACCTTTGGCAAAGTTTTTTCTTCTTAATTGTCAATTATCAATTGTCAATTGAAAATATTGTTGTACCTTTGCGCTTTAGAATACATTAGCAAATTGGCAAATTTGCTAATTTACAAATTGTATTAATGAATTTATTTGAACAATTAGGTCTTGATGAACCTATCCTCAAAGCCATCAACGATATGGGCTTTGAAACTCCTTCTGAAATTCAGCAAAAAGCCATTCCTACTCTTTTGGCAAATGGTGCTGATATGGTAGCTTTAGCCCAAACGGGTACTGGTAAAACAGCCGCTTTTGGCTTTCCTCTCCTCCAACTTATTGATACTGATAGCCGTGTAACTCAAGGTCTTATCCTTTCACCTACACGCGAACTCTGCTTGCAAATCGCTTCTGAGCTCCGCAATTATGCTAAGTACCTCCCTAAGGTAAACGTAGTGGCGGTATATGGCGGTGCAAGTATCGAGGAACAAGCGCGTAGCCTCAAAAAAGGCGCTCAAATTATCGTGGCTACTCCTGGACGTATGCAAGATATGATACGCCGTAACTTCGTAGATATCAGTCATATCAATTATTGTGTGCTGGACGAAGCCGACGAAATGCTCAATATGGGCTTCTATGAAGATATTACTGCAATTCTATCACATACTCCTCAAGAAAAAAGCACTTGGCTCTTTTCGGCTACTATGCCTAACGAGGTGGCTAAGATAGCGCGCAAGTTTATGCGTAAGCCTATCGAAATAACCGTAGGAACTCGCAATCAGGCTACTAACACCGTGCAACACGAGTACTATATAGTGAGCGGTCGCCATAGATACCAAGCCCTAAAACGCCTCGCCGATGCTAACCCCGATATCTTCTCGGTAGTGTTTTGCCGCACCAAACGCGATACACAGGCAGTAGCCGAAAAACTCATTGAAGATGGCTACAACGCTGCTGCCCTTCACGGTGATTTGAGTCAGAATCAACGTGATTTGGTAATGAAATCTTTCCGCGCACGCCAAATACAAATGCTCGTCGCTACCGATGTCGCTGCCCGAGGCATTGATGTAGACGATATCACCCACGTAATTCACTACCAATTGCCCGACGAAATAGAAACCTACAACCACCGCAGTGGACGTACAGGTCGTGCTGGTAAATCGGGAATTTCAATAGTAATTTTACCAAAAAGTGAGGTGAAGAAAATCAAAACTATCGAAAAGATGATAGGGCAACCTTTTGAGCAGAAACAATTGCCGTCGGGTATGGAAATCTGCGAGATACAGCTCTATCACTTGGCTAACAACCTCAAAAATACAGAAGTAAACCCTGCCATCGACGATTATTTGCCAGCTATCTATAAAGAACTGCAGGAAGTAAACCGTGAAGAGCTCATCAAGAAAATATTCTCAGTAGAGTTTACGCGTTTCTTTAATTATTATAAAAATGCCGAAAACTTATCGATAGAGAACGAGCGCGAAAGCCGCAGTGGGGGTAGTAGCGATGAAGTGCGCTATTTCATCAACATAGGTGAACGCGATGGCTACGACTGGAAATCTCTCAAAGATTTCCTCAAAGCAACCCTTAATTTAGGTCGTGATGATGTTTTCAAAGTAGATGTAAAGAACAGTTTTTCTTTCTTCAATACCGATGCCGACCTCTCCGATTTGGTGATGAGCACCTTTACCGATTTTCAAATGGACGGTCGCTTCATCAATGTAGAACTCTCTACCAAAGGAGCTGGCAGAGACCGCGGTGGACGCAAACGCGGAAATGATGACGGCAGAAAACACGGCAACGATGAGGGTAGAAGTCGCAAAAAAGGACAAAGAGAAAGTCGCAAACAAAAGACTGCTGAAGCTCTCCAACAGGCTTTTAAAAAGAAGAAAAAACGTAAATAATGTTAGAATACCTTATAGAAACGGATAAGCAACTGCTCTGTTCCCTCAATAGTTGGGGGACGCCCGAAGCCGACAGCCTTTGGTTAGTAATCACCAATGAACTCTCGTCTATCCCCCTCTATGCTTTCTTGTTATACTTGTGCTTCAAGTATTTCCATTGGAAACGAGTGTTGCTCATCTTGGTATTCATCGCCCTTCTCATCACCACTACCGACCAGCTGGCGAACGTTTTCAAATACGGATTCCAGCGCTTGCGCCCTTGTCACGATGAGAGTCTTATCGGACAAATGCGAATGGTGATTTGCGGTGGTAAGTATGGGTTCTTTTCAGCTCACGCCGCCAATACAATGGCAATAGCCGTATTTTTTAGTTACTTGCTTAGGAAAAACGCCCGATATATCGTTACTCTATTGCTCTGCTGGTCAGTGATTGTGAGTTATAGCCGTATTTATTTAGGCGTGCATTTCCCAGGTGATGTATTGGTGGGTTGGATTTTCGGTATACTCTTAGCTACCCTTTATTATTTTCTATTTTTATACACAGAAAAAAGATTAAAAATCCCAACTAAACAATAAACCTCCTAAACCTGTTACCTAATCAAAATGAAAGAAGATTTCTTACACTACCTATGGAAATACAAAAAAGTACCTCTCAACGCTGTACTTACTACGGGAGAGCGCTTGCAAATTCTCTCATTTGGTGACTACAATTCTCTTTCAGGTCCCGATTTCCAAAGTGCCCAACTGCTTATAGGTGAACAGCAATGGGCGGGTAATGTAGAAATGCATCTCAAATCATCGCATTGGTATGTGCACGGTCACGAAAGTGATCCCGCCTATCGCAATGTGATTCTGCACGTAGTTTGGGAACACGATATAGAAGTATTCGATGCTAACAACCAGCCTATTCCTACTTTAGAACTTCGAGGTCTTATCTCCCCCGAACTCTTAGAGCGATACAATACAACTGTAGCCTCACACTACCAGTTTATTCCTTGTGAAAAGGAATATACCACTGTGCCAGCCATTACTTTACTTTCGTGGAATGAGCGCCTATTAGTAGAACGTTTAGAAGAAAAAGCTACTGCGGTAAATGAGCTGTGGAAAGCTGCCAATTTCGATTGGGAGAAAGTACTTTTTTGTATGCTTCTCAAGTCTTTCGGAGGCACTGTAAATGGTGAAGCCTTCCTGCAATTGGGCAAACATCTCGACTATAGTATTATCCGCAAAGAGCGTTCACACCCCTTACATTTAGAAGCACTACTACTGGGGCAAGCAGGCTTACTCCCCGAAGAAACTGAACTCACCTATTCACGTGAACTCTTGCAAAATTATCACTACCTACAACAGAAATACAACCTCTCTGCACCCGTAGTAAAAATACATTTCACCGGTTTGCGTCCGCAAGGCTTTCCCACTATCCGACTCTCGCAACTCGCACAGCTATACGAACTAAACGAAAGTTTGTTTTCACAAATTCTTGAAGTGAATGATTTCAAAAGTATCCAAAAACTCTTTGCCGTAGGAGTCTCCGAGTTTTGGGAAACCCACTATACCTTTACCAAGACTTCTAAAAAAGTAAAAAAGCCTATCAGTACGAGTCTCATCACACTTATTTGGATAAATGTATTCATTCCACTCAAATATGCCTATTACCAAAGTTTAGGCAAGGACGTGAGTGAATCTCTCATTGAAGAACTCAAAACAATGACAGCCGAGAGCAACAGCATTATCACCCAATACCAACAATTAGGAGCCTCTGTTACCACTGCTTTTGATACCCAAGTACTTCTACAACAATACAAACATTATTGCCAATCCAAACGCTGTTTAGATTGTGCTATAGGGATTTCGATTTTAGGGAGAAAGTAAAAAACTACCCATTGGGTAAGGGTAGTTTTTTATAAGGAGGAAGAGTGAAATTAGTCTTCTTTCTTTTCTTCTTTTTCTTCAGCAAATTTAGCCTTTATTTTACCTTCTATTTTTTCCTTGAGTTCCTTACTAATACCTTTTTGTTTACGCTCTTCTTCAAATTTTAAAAGACGCTCTTTGTGCTTTTCAAATCCTTCAATAAAAATAGTTTCATTGATTGTTTCTGTTGCTTTTTGTACTGCATTGGTGAGACTTTCTAAAACAGCATTTTTTATTTCACGTCCAGAAAAACCATCTGAAATTTCTGCTAATTTCTTACATAATTCTTCTTTATTAACCTCTTCAGCAAAAGGTACTTTTGAGGGAATGGTAATAGCAATGATAGCTTCTCGATTTTGTAAAGTAGGTAAATCAAAATGAATGTGTTTAAGAATACGTGACTCAAAAGCCTTATCATAATTGTCAGCTAAATTAGTAGCAAAAATAACAACCCCTTCAAAATTTTCTAAAAGAATAAGCATTTGGCTTCTAAGAGAATTGATAGCTTGGTCGGAACTATTAGATACATTTTGAATACGTTTGCCCAAAAAGGAATCAGCTTCATCAAAAAATAGAACGGCATCAGCTTCTTTAGCAGCATTGAATGCTTTGAATAGGTTTTTAGGAGCATCGCCTACATATTTAGATTCTATTTCGGCATAATTTACTGCTAAAATATTTTTATTCAGCATTTTGGCTACTGCGTGTGAAACCATTGTTTTACCTGTACCTGGAGGTCCATAAAAGTTAAGAATAAGCTTAGGTTTTGCATCTACTTCAGCAAATCCCCAATCCTCATAGATACGTTTCTGGTTTTCTATAAGAGTTAGAGAAAGCAAAATATCTTCTTTTACCTGAGGCGGTAAAATCACCCTTTCTAAACTAAATTTAGGCACTTGAGGAATAAAAACCATTTCTTCTTGGTTTGTATTCTCAGCTTTCTGAGCTTCCATACTTTCTTTGTTTTTAAAGATGTAGATATTAGGCAATTCCTTGATGTATTCCTTGTAATCACGCAAGATTAAGTTTTTGCGAAAATACAAAGCATCACGCAAGGCAACATTTTGTTGTGCTAATTCATTCTCAACAAAGATACTTACACGAGAAGATATTTTTATCTCGTAGAAAGTACCCTTTATTTTCTGAAAGTCTTCCAAAAAATAAAGATTTTCCTGTACTTCAGTAGCTGTTATTTTTACTTTTTGAATAACTTCGAGTGATTTCTGAGTGTAGTCCATAGCTTAATCTTCAAGAGTTAGATAGTCATACTCATCTAGCATTGAGTCTAAATCAGCATCAATTGTATTATAGGCGACTTCTTCACCAAAAATAATTTCTTGATTTTCATCTATTTTTGCTAAATAAGTTTCATTGTTATCCCTAAAAACAATGTCTGTTAAGCCAATGTTTAATGTAGCATAATTCCCTTGTACTTTGTTTTCACGAATTATTTCAGCAAAATCATAGTTTAGCTGATTTTCAGCGGTTTCAGCATCTAAGTGGTCTACTTCTGTGAAATACTCAATAATGTCTCCTACAAGTTTTACTCCAGCTCTTGTCAATTCTGGATTTTTGTAAGCAAATTCGGCTATACTTAAAAGTGTGTTGAAAAGTCCCATTTTACAAATTTTCAAATATTAATAATCCTTTTCCATTTAGAGCGTCTGATAGATTACTGTCTATACTCTTTGTAATTACAATTTGTGTTTTTTCAGTAAGAACCGTTTGTTTTTCTTTATGAAAGAATGAAAGGGTGTAAAAATCTACATCTGTTTCTTTTTCAATGTTATAAGGATTTTCTTGTGCCATTTTTATTAGAACAGGTACATAGTTTTTATCCTCTACCTTTTCTTTCTGAAAATACTCTCGGATGTAATTGAATGTTAATTTGTCCATCCGCTCTTTTTTCACAAAAAGATTTTTTCTTTTTTGCAAGTAAAGTTTTGCAAAATATACAAATAGGATAATAGCTATAATTAGAACTATTAAAAAGATTGTTACAAATGTGTTCATAGTTTTATTAGTTTAAAATTAGCAAATCTTTATCTCCAAAGGCGTCTTTAAAGTCTTGAGATGTGGTTTTAGCACTTACTATTCTTGTTTTTTTAGAGATGATCTCTCCTCTTTCTTCATCATAGAAAGTAAAAATATAGAGAGATATTTCTTCGGCATCCAGTTTTAGAATGATGGGAAGTGATTTAGGTCGTTTTTCAATAACCTCTTTGTATTTTTCTGAAAAATACTTTTTCACGTAAGCCATATCCAAGAAGTCTACTTCTTTGTATTTAATTTCTTTTTTAGGCTCTTCTTTTTCTTCTCTTGATAGGAGGATAGCAGTAACTGCTACAGCTAAACCAATACCTCCTAAAATTCCTAACATTTTTTTCATTTTAGTAATTATTTTAGAACTAACATATCTTTATTGCCAAATTGAGCTTTAGTATCATTGTCCAATTTAGAAAATTCGACGATCTCGGTGTCTTCTGATAGAATTTCACCAGTATTTTCATCGTAAAAGGTCTTTACAATGTATCCTTTATCTTGTTTTAGACCTAAATCGATAGTATTATAGTTGCCTGCTTCTAACTCTTCTTTGATTTTTAAAGCGATTGGGGTTGCATTTGGATGTTTTTCTACAACCATTTTATACTTATTCTTAAACCAATTAGCTAAATCTTTTAGGAAATTAAAAATAGCGACAACTACTTTTTTAAGGAAGTCCCAAATTCTTTTGAGTCCATTTAATATAAAATCCCACATAGTTTTACAATTTAACGATTAATAAGCTCTTGTCTCCAAATGCTTCTTTCAAATCTTCTGCAATCATTTGGCAGCGAATACACATTACCTTATTAAAGTTTAAGGCTTGTTTTTCAGCATTTAGGTACTGAAGAAAGATTTCTAAATCATCTTTCTTGTTTCTTCCTTGATTTAGAAGGGCTAAGTACACAGCCTCTTTCTCTTCTCGGATAATTTGTTTTAAAACATCTTTATCCAATTTTTCTGTAGTAATCATCTCACAAGGAATTTCAGTATTATCCTTAATTTTTTGAGATAAAGTACTAATTTCTCCAATAGCTTGATTAGCTATTTGCTCAATGTTAGAAAATTGAGACATTATAGTAGTTACTTTTTTTAAGTTATCCCCACTAAAAAAGTCTCCTGATTTTCCTAACAATTTTTTAAAAATGAAGTCTTTCATTTGTTTATAGTTTTAATTATTTTCTAAAGAATACGAAGTAGATTATAACTGCAATAATTATAATCAAAAATCCACAACCAACACATCCATTTGAAATAGCTTGTCCACAACCATTGCAATCGGCACAGTCATCATCATTTGATGATTGATTGTTTTGGGGTTGAGAGCAATTTTGATGCTGAGAATTGTTTGGTACAGAAGCTCTTTGTTGATTCCTGTTTACAATGTCTGAAAGTCTTACACCTTGAATTTTTTTTGCCATATTATAATTATTGTTTAGTGCTTAGAAGGATATAAACTACTATTACAGTTATTGTGTAAATAGTTGCGAGAACAATGTAGGAATATCTATTAAAAACATACCTCCACTTAGTATCAAGCATTGCTACTTCGCTATTTCTATATAGCATTTGACGAGAAACTAATTTGTCAAAATTCATATATATGTAACGAACAGCAATAAAAGCAAGTGTACATACCACAAAAAAAGTTATCCATGCTAAAGCTAAGTATATTCCTTCAATATATGAAGATAGTATAAACATTCCTATGATAGGGATAATAAAAATTCCTATATCTTTGATATTACTAAACTGCTCAACTAAACCATTTTGTAATATCCAACTTGGAACAATTGGAATAAGAATTCCTATAACTAACACGAAAAAAGAATTACCATTAAGAAGTCCTAAAATGGCAAGGATGATAGTTGTTGGTATGGCAAGAATTATAATTAGTAAACTGGCTGTTTTCCATATATTTTCAAGCCCTAACAAAAGATATTTGTTTAACATATAAATATAGATTTATGCTGTTTTATACAGCTGGTTATTGATTTTATTTTTTATTTCTCGCGGCAAAATTAAATCTTCATTCTGCCAAAAAGCGACAGTGTAAGAAAAGAATTACAATTTCTTTTTATACTGTTCTATAGTGCTTTTTATAGATTCTATATTTCGCTTTACAGCTTCTATTCTTTTGTCGTAGTTAGCTGCTTCCATAACTTTTGACTTGCGATAACTTTCCTTAGACATAGGAGTTGAAGCTGTTTTTACAGCCTTAGATAAGGCTTCCATTCTTCTTTTTTTCTCCTCTTTAATCTTTTGAATCTGTGTACGCAATGTGATAATTCTAGCTCTACAATTGGCTATTTGTTGTTTGTATCCATCTGTTATTGACATATAATGTAAGTTTAAAATGTTTGTTATTTCACGTTGCAAAATTACACCCTCACCCCGCCAAAAAGCGACAGTATAATAAAATATTTCTCTTAAGGATACAAAAAAAGCGCAGTACATTCCTCTTTGCTGATACTCGAAGCCCGACCAAAGGCTATGCTAAAAGCAAAAGGAATGCCCACGCTTAGAACGCAGGCATTTCCACTCCATTTTCCTTTAGCATTTTGAAAAAATTGGTCGTATTCTCGAGTATGCAGAAAATGTTAAGCGAAACGCGGTTTTGTAATTATAAATAGAATGACAAGTTACGAATGACGAGAGTCAAGGTCGTAATATCATTGTAGTTATGTGTTTTTTGTTCCTATATGTTTTTATTAAGTGTGTAATTTTAGGCGCAAAGGTAACACTATTTTTACAAATACCAAATGTTTTGTTAATTTTTTATTAAAAAAGATTGTTAATTCTGTTTCGCGGGGCAAAGATAGGGAGTGAAACTGCCAAATAGCGTCAGAGAGAAGAAAATATTTGTAACGCTTCATTATAAGCACTCTCAAAAGCGAGCAGGTTCATACCCGTAGAGAGGTGTTGGGCTTGGAAGAAAGTGAGGAGTTTTTCAGTAGGAAGATAGCCGCCATAACCTTTGATAGCACTGTAAAAACGCGTAGTGCCAGCTTGGTAGGCAGTAGCCAAACTGCTAATAGTAATACCTTGTTTTTCAATAGCAGGTAGTTCGTCGTCTAAAAGCAGTATTTTAGTTTGGGTATTTGAAAAATCTAAATCTTTGGTTAAGGAGAGGAGGCTGGCTTCGAGAGCAAGAGCATAGTAACCTACTGATAATAAAGATTGCAAATAATCCTCATTGGCTATCGTTACACATTCTATGAGTTGTATGTTACTGTTTGTCATAACAATTCTTGCATTGAATGGATAAGTAGGTCAGCTTGACTTAAATCTTGTCCGCCTGAAAGGAGATTCTGGAAGCCCACACACTGCATATTAGCACTTTTGGCAGCTTTCACGCCATTGGTACTGTCTTCTATCACTGTAAATTGTGTTGCTGGCAAGTGGTACCATTGGGCTACCTTTAGGAATATCTCAGGGTTGGGCTTACTGTATTGCACATCATCTCCGCTCATCATTACTTCAAAATAGTGTGCTATATTTGTTTGTTGAGTAAAAATATCGATGAGTTTGCGTCCGGAAGAGGAAGCTAATGATAAGTGCTTTCCTTCATTCTTAAATTTCTCTAACACTTCTTTTACGTGAGGGACTAAGGGAACTTTCACTTCGGGTAATCGTTTAAAAAAGTAATTGCGGTGAAACTGCATTAGCTCCTCTACACTTTCTGTTCGCTGGGCATCGCGTTTTACCTTTTCCCACATCGGAAAAGCCGACATTCCCGTGAGAGTTTGTATATACGCCTTGTCAAACGGAATACCTTTCAACTGAAAAGTCTCATAAATAATCTCTTGGTGCATTGGTTCACTGTCTAATAGCACCCCGTCCATATCAAAGATAATGTAATTCATTAGGAATTAGAAATTAGAAATTAGGAATTAGATTTGAGTTGTCGTCTAAAGTCTTTAAGGAATACATTACCAATACCTACGAGTACTCCTAAGAACGTCCAGATAGCGATAATCATCATTCGTTTGGGTTTAGAGGGAGAGTTTGGTATGCTCACGGGCTCGATAACAGCAAAGATAGGCTGGTCTTCTTTCATCTTGATGCGTTTGGCTTCCAGCTGTTTAGCAAGTTCTGTATATACGTTGAAAGCCAAATTGTACTCTGCTTGTAGTTGTTGCAAACGAGTTTGAGGAAGGTTGCTAAAGAGGTCGCGGTTGCGGTCTTGGAAACCTGCCACAGCGTATTGTTTGTTTTTAAAGTCTTTTTCGGCTTCTACAAAGCGTTTTTGTACAAAGTCGAATTCTTCTTTGGCTTTTTGTAATTTAAAATTGGTTACAGTTTCCTGCAGTACTTTTTGGGCACTTTCGAGCATTTGAGCGGCAGGGAGTGCTTCTCCCATCACAAACGAGAGGGTGAAATAACCGTCTTTTTCACTCATATCCAATTTGATACGGCTGTCGATACTGTTGAGAATTCCTCTCTCTTGGTCGGTGAGTCGGGTAATATCTGTACTGTCTTGGGCTGCAGGAGCGGGAGCAGGAGTACCTTTAGAAAAACTAAAAATACCCATTACGCGCCCCAACAGACTGGGTTTAGTGTAGTTCTTACAATATTCTTCGTAAGTTACTGGTTTAGGGATGTTAGAAAAAGTGAGTTTAGTCTGTGCTAATTTCTGTTTAAAAGGTACGCTTTCAATGATTTTAGCGTAGGTAGTGAGCGGGAGTGTTTCGGAGCCTCCTCCCAAACTGATACCTGCCATTGCTGCCAATCCTCCCAATCCACCAGTTGATTTGTTATCAGTAGTTTGCGGCACCATAATGGTGGTAGCGGTGTATTCTTTAGCCGAGAATAAGGCAATGAGAACCCCTATAACAAAGAAGAGCAAGGTAAATAGCAAAATTGATTTGCGAGCACCCCATACCTTGCGGATAAGCTGCATCAAATCTATTTCGTCCTCTGCCGTTTCTTCTTCTACAGAGTTGACTACAGGAATCAATTTATTTTCCTCTAAATGATTGGTAACATCTTCTGAAGTTCTTATTTCTTGATTTTCGTTAATTGCCATAGTTCTAATTTTTTAGTACGTTGTAAATAAGCACTCCCATAGTGGTAATTGCCGAGATAATACCTATACTTTCGCCAGTGCTAAGGCGTTGGCGTTCGGGTTTAGATGGTACGATAATGATAGCACCGGGTTCCAATTTAGGATAGTTTCTAAAGAAAAGAGAATTGCGAGTAGCACGCACATCGCCATTGGCGTAAAGCACATAGATAGCGCGCTTTTTAGCTTGATTGCCAAAACCTCCAGCTCTATCGATGTAATCTATCAAGGAAAGTCCTTTTTGGTAACGCACCAATGAAGGGGCTAACACCTCACCGCGTACTTCAATAGTTTGTTTTTCAGAAGGAATGAGCAGTACGTCACCATCACTGAGGATTAGGTCGTGCTTGCTGTGTTTCTTTTTCAAAATTTTATTGATATCTATCCCTATACGGTATTCCGAAGTTTTTTTGCTGGCTTTTTTCAGTGATTTAGCAGTTTCACTACTATTGCTTTCTAACTCAACTAATTCTTTTAGAAAATCTTCTTGCTGAATTTCGCCCTCATCAGTTTTTTTGCGAATCAAAGTAGCTCCTTCTTTATAGGCAAAAGGAGTAAAGCCTCCCACACGCTCTAATAGGTCGGAAATGCGATCGTTCTTGCTTTGGATGCTATAAACCCCAGGGTAGACAACCTCTCCCATTACTGAGACTGTTTGCAGAGGGGTAAAACCTTTGATATAACGTACCGAAACAATGTCGTTAGGTTGCAGGGTGAGTGTATTGGTACCTTCTTCAGGTAAAAGCTCATTGTTAGACGATACTTTGAAAGCTGTACTGAGTCTCTGGAAGCTACCGTCGTTTATTTCTCTAAACACTTCAATAGTCGAGGGGTCGGCACCATTAGAGAGACCACCCGCCAAGGCAATCACATCTTCCACTTTCATATTCTCCATAAAAGGTAATTCTTTAGGAGAATTTACAGCGCCTTCTACTTTTACAAAACGTTTGTATTGGAGAGAATCTTTGTAGAAAATATGAATGCTGTCGTTATCCTTCAAAGGGATGTCGTTTTTCTTCTCGATGAGGTCTTTAACTGAAAAGCTAAGCGTTTGGTAATCTACGCGGTTTTCGGTGCGGAAGATGAGTCCGCGATTGAGAGAAGCATCTTTTTTCACACCATTGGCTCTTTCGAGTAAGTCGTGAGCGGTCATTCCTTCTTTAAACTCATAAGTACCAGGTTGATAAACGGCTCCCCCTATACTCAAGCGATTGCGGTATTCATTGGTGATAGAATGCACTTTTAGTCGGTCGCCATTTTGCATTTTCATCTTGCCAATTTCGCTAAAGGCAATTTCTTGTACTTCGCGTTTAGCATCTTTAATGCGTTCTAACACAAGAGTATTGGTAAAAGCATCGGAAGTAAAACCTCCAAAGAAAGTAACAAGGTTAGCAAGAGTTTCATTGTCGAGCATTTCGTACAGTCCTTTGCGTTTTACTTTGCCCTCTACCCACACGCGGTTTTTGTAGGGTGATACGATGATTACGTCTTGGTCTTGCAAGCCGATATTACCTTTTTCCGAACCGTTAATCAGGAAGTTATACACATCGAAAGTAGCAACTTTCTTGCCTCCTCTAAATACGTTGATATCGCGAAATGAACCGCTTTCTGAGGGGCCTCCGCAGGCGTATAAAGCGTTGAGTACGGTAGAAAGTGAGCTAAGTGAATAAGTGCCAGGCACTACTACCTCGCCAATGATATTTACTTTTACGGTGCGCACTTGGGTGATAGTTACGCCCGTGTAGATTTTAGCATAACTGCCATCGGGGGCTGAAATGCCTGAATAGATGCGTTTTAGATACGAATTTATCTTTGCTTTTACCTCACTGAACGAAAGTCCTGATACGTGTATGCGTCCCACACCATTGAGAAAAATATTACCCTCAGCATCTACTTTTTGTTTGAAAGAACCCTCGGTAGCTCCCCACACTTCCACAAGTAGTTCGTCGCCAGGCCCTACTTGGTAGTTTTCGGGGGTAGGCATATTCAGGTTAGGAGTAAAGGAAATTTTGGGATTTTTGAAGAAACTCATCCCAAAGATAGAGTCTTTTTTCTGTTTGCGGTTGAGGGAATCTTTTTTCTCTCTACCGGTATAACCAAAGATGTCATCACCCTCCGCAGGACGGCGCATTTTGTCATTGGTGTTCTTGTTTTTCGCATTAGATTTTTGAGTGCCAGAATAGTTGTCGAGTTGCATAATGCGCTGGCGCAATTTCATCACTTGCGTTTCTTGCATACCGCGTGAACGTGCTAAAGCGAGAAATTGGTCTAAGGTATATCCTTGTGCTTGAGCGCGATCCCAATAGGTTTTGATTTGTCCATCGGTGAGATTATCGATGTTTACAGTGGTGATATCAACATTGTTATATTGCTGATTATTACCTATTTGACCTATTACGGGGGCGGTTGTTATAAATAAAAATAAAAGAAGTAATTTAAGTCTCGACATTCTAAAATCTGTTTTGGGGGCAAAATTACGAATAATTTGTTAATTAGCCAATGAGTGAATTAGTATTTTTTTCTGTTTAGCCTATTATATTCCTAACAATTCATTCTAATTAAAAAAAAAATCATATCTTTGCCCAAAATAAAACATTTTCAACAAAATGGGGTTGTTTTCATTCATTGATAAACAGTTGCTTTTGTTAAATATTAATTGTTAATTGAAAATATATGTCTGCAATCTTAAATTCATTATTAGACAACGATTTCTACAAATTCACTATGCAATGTGGCGTAGTGCAGTTATTCCCTAAAAACAAAGCGCGTTACACCTTTATCAACCGCGGCAAACACGAGTTCCCCGAAGGCTTTGCCGATGCTATGCGCGAAGAGGTGAACAATATGGCAAAACTGAAACTCACTAAAGCCGAAAAACAGTTTTTGAAAGACAACTGCCCTTATTTGAGTCCGTTGTATTTAGACTTTTTGGAAGGCTATCGCTATGACCCTTCTGAAGTGCATATCGAACAACACGGCACCGACTTGCAGGTAACTGTTGAGGGGTATTGGTATCGCACGATTCTTTGGGAAGTACCTCTGCTTTCGGTAATTAGCGAACTTTTCTACAAACTTACCAAAGCGACGGCTTGGACAGATGAGCAGGTGATTGCTAACACCCGTGAAAAAGAATTGTTATACAAAGAATTAGGCGTTGTATTTGCTGAGTTTGGCACCCGTCGTCGCCATTCGTATCACGTACACGACATCGTGATGCATACCTTAATGGACGGTTATAACCAAACCTTTATAGGTTCCAGCAATGTGCATTTTGCGATGAAATACAAGGTAAAACCCATAGGTACTCACGCTCACGAGTGGTTTATGTTCCACGCAGCCGAGTATAGTTACAAAATGGCTAATGCACTATCCTTGGAACACTGGGTAGATGTGTACCGCGGTGACCTTGGGGTAGCCCTCTCCGATACCTATACTACTGATGTGTTTTTCAAGCAGTTCGACAAGAAATTTAGCAAGTTGTTCGACGGTGTGCGTCACGACAGTGGTGACCCTATAGTTTTTGCTGAAAAAACGATTGCTCACTACAAGAAAATGGGGATAGACCCACTCTCTAAATACATTATTTTCTCCGACGGACTTAACCCTCAAAAAGTACAAGCTATTACTGAGGCTTGTAAAGGAAAAATAGGTATTTCATTTGGTATAGGTACCGACCTTACTAATGATGTAGGTTTGCGCCCGATGAACATAGTGATGAAGCTCACCGAAGTACTCACCAGCGACAACGAGTGGGTGCCTACTGTAAAACTCTCCGATGAGCCTAATAAGCACACCGGCGACCCAAGAATGATTGAACTCGCAAAAGGAATATTAGCAATTAAATAGGTTTTAGGGGTCAGGAGTCAGGTTTTTAGGCTGACACCTGATGCCTGAAACCTAAAACCTGATAAAAAAATGAATTACATACTAATGATTTTAGGGGTATTGGTAGCACTGTCGCGTTATCTGTTCCCCAAATACGACCAAGCGTTACTCATTGGCGGTATAAGCCTATTGATGATAGGTATTTACCGCATTTCGCGTAACCTACCCTCTAAAAACGAGGAAGATTTTCAAGACCCAGCAACGAAAATAAGAAACCCAGAAGATAATTAGCAAATTGCCAAATTAGCAAATTAGCAAATTAACACAGTGAACATAGGAGATTACATAGAAGTATTAGACGATACCATCAAAGGACATATAGTGCGCCTTACGCCTCAGCAGGTAACAGTGCTTACTACTGAAGGCTTTGAGCTCACTTTTCGTCCTGAGGAAATAATAGTTATTGAAGAAGATGCACCTCTAAAAGGAGCTTTCACAAATATAGATGAAGAGAGTTTGCGCAAAGATGTAGTGAGCAAGCGAAAGAACAAATCGCCCCTCACTAAAAAAGAGCGCAACATCCCTCCAATGGAGGTAGATTTGCACATCGAGCAATTGGTTGATTCTACAAGAAATATGACCAATTACGATATGCTTACCCTACAACTCGAAACCGCTCGCCGGCAGTTAGAGTTTGCTATTGCACAGCGCATCCAGCGGGTAGTGTTCATTCACGGCGTGGGAGAGGGGGTATTGCGTACCGAGTTAGAATTCCTTTTGGGGCGTTACTCCAATGTTACTTTCTACGATGCCGAATACGCCAAATACGGTGTAGGCGCTACCGAAGTATATATCTATCAAAATGCAAAATAAATGATTCAAGCTACCAATATTCATAAAACATATAAAGATTTAGAAGTGCTTAAAGGCGTATCGGTGAATGTTGCCAAAGGCGAAATTGTATCGATAGTAGGAGCTTCAGGAGCTGGGAAAACCACCTTGTTACACATTTTAGGTACTTTAGACAGCCCCGATGCCAATAAACCATCATCGTTGGTAATTAATGGCACAGATATATTGTCGTTATCCTCCAAAGCCTTGGCAAAATTCCGCAATGAACATATCGGGTTTATCTTCCAATTTCATCAGTTGTTGCCCGAGTTCACTGCCTTGGAAAATATTTGTATTCCTGCACTCATTAGAGGAATAGGCAAAAAAGAAGCTGAAAAGCGTGCAATGGAGTTATTAGACTTTTTGCATCTCACCTCGCGTGCCGACCATAAGCCCAATGCCCTTTCAGGAGGGGAACAACAGCGAGTGTCGGTAGCACGTGCCTTGGTGAACTACCCTTCAGTAGTATTTGCCGATGAACCCAGTGGCAACCTCGATTCCGAAAGTGCTGAAAAACTGCACCAACTCTTCTTCCAACTGCGCAATGAGTTCCGACAAACATTTGTAATTGTTACCCATAACGAAGAATTGGCTACTATGGCAGATAGAAAACTCGTAATGGTAGACGGTCGTATAATTATTCCAGATTCTTTCCCAAATTAGGTCTTATCTTTGCAGCGTTAAACTTAAAAACAGATTAAAACAATGAAAAAATTAGTATCAATGATCGCCACTTTTTTATTGACAGTAGTGGCAGTACAAAACGTATCGGCTAAGGATATTCCTATCACCTTTGAACAATTGCCTGCTAAGGCTCAAGCTTTTGTGAAACAATACTTTAAAATAGAAGAAATCGCTTCGGTATGGAGAGACGACGATATCCACGACCAAGATTACAAAGTGTATTTCAACGATGGTAGCGAAATTGAATTCTATGCCAATGGCGACTGGGAAGAAGTAAAAACGCGCACTCTGGCTGTACCTGAAAAACTTATTCCTAATGGTATCGCTCAGTACGTAAAGAAAACTTACCCTCAAACAGATATCTACAAAATCCAAAAGAAACGCTATGGCTATGAGATAGAACTCGCTAACGGGCTTGATTTAGAGTTTAATACTAAAGGACAATTTTTAAGAATAGACGACTAATGAAACAACTCCTTTTTGCTGCTTTTGCAGCCTTTGCACTCAGTTCGTGCGCACGATTGCCACAGCCTGCTCGTGACTTTATCAGCATTCACTTTCCTCATACTTCTATCAGAGAAGTAGAAAGAGAAGATGATATCAATGGCTATTCAGTAGAACTTAAAGACCGCACCGAGCTGGAGTTTACTGCTAATGGCGACTGGCTAAAAGTAGAAGGAGAAAACGGTAATAGTATCCCTACTACCTTCTTCCCTAAAAAAATAGCCGATTACGTTACCCAGCAGGGTTATATCATCGAAGGAATTAGAAAAACCAATATAGGTTATAAAGTAGACCTTATAGGCTCTCACACCGATTTGTTTTTCAATCACAACGGCGATCCCATCGGGAATTATTAATAACTTTACTACAAATAAAAAGACCTCCGCAAAGAGGTCTTTTTTTATTGAATATCATATTGTTATGTTGCTACACTTTGCCAAAGTCTCTAATTGCCTGTGCGGCTCGCACTCGCACCTAATTGAAAAATAAGTGTGGAAACAACTGTTCCATCGGTTTTTTAGAAAAAGCAATTTTAAGAGTAGCCTTGAGAAAGCCCCAGCCATAGCTAAAAAACTGCACCAAAAGCGCCCAAACCGAGAGTAGCCCTATTTTTACACTGCGGTTTTCACGGGTGCTATCCCAACCTATAAGGATAAAATAACATACATATATGAGTAGCGGGGCTATATACCCCCAAACAAGTAGTAATAACGCCCCACAAAGCCCTAAGGCAAAGCAGGTAGGTAGCCAAAAAGTAAGTTTGCGTGACTCTGGATGCCAATGGTTGAGGATAGCCCGTGTCTGTCCAAATTTACTTACTTGAGTGCGAAATTTTACCCACGAAATACGGCGTTTGTGGAACACAAAAGCAGTAGGGATAAAGGCAGTGTCAAAACCTTGTTCCCAGAGGCGTATCACTAAATCGGGGTCTTCACCAGGGTGTATTTTCCCAAAACCACCTGTCGCCTCAAAAGCTTTACGCGATAATCCCATATTAAAACTACGAGGTTCAAATCGTTGAATGCGCTTTTGGCTACCGCGAATCCCCCCAGTAGTGAGCAAGGACGTCATAGTGTAGTTGATAGCCTTCTGTATATCAGTAAAATCATCAGTAGCGGTATCCGAGCCCCCAAAGCAATCTACATAATGAGTTTGCAGATAATCGTCTACAGCTTCTAAATAGTGAGGAGGCAAAATACAATCGGAATCTAAAATCAGAAAATAATCGTGTTGAGCGTGTTGCATCCCGTAATTGCGAGAGTCACCAGGGCCTGTGTTAGGTTTAGGAAGATAGGTGATTGATAAATCATTTTTGTATTTCTCGCATACTTCTTTTGAAGGAATAGTAGAACCGTCTTCAATCACTACTACCTCAAAAGTATCTTCGTAAGTTTGTGATACAAGGCTATTTAGTAGTTCATCTAACTCGTCTGGACGGTTGTATATAGGGATGATAAAACTGTACTTCATCTGTTAATATAATGTTAAAATTCAAAGGTTTTGTAACATCTGTGTAAAGCTATACGTATAATAGGGCGTATAAGAATCGACAAAATTAAGGATTTTTTCTGAATGAGACAACTAAAAATTACCAAACAGGTAACCAACCGTGAAACCGCGTCTCTTGATAAGTACTTACAAGAGATTGGGCGTGTAGATTTGATCACTGCCGATGAAGAGGTAGAATTAGCACAACGTATCAAAGCAGGCGATGTAGCTGCTTTAGAAAAACTAACCAAAGCAAATTTGCGCTTCGTAGTATCGGTAGCTAAACAATACCAAAACCAAGGTCTTACTCTTCCCGACCTTATCAACGAAGGAAATTTAGGGCTCATTAAAGCCGCACAGCGATTCGACGAAACTCGTGGGTTTAAGTTTATTTCTTATGCCGTATGGTGGATTCGTCAGTCTATTTTGCAGGCCTTAGCCGAGCAATCGCGTATTGTGCGCTTACCGCTCAACAAAATTGGTTCTATCAATAAAATCAACAAGATGTACGCTTACCTCGAGCAGGCGAACGAGCGTGTACCTTCCGCCGAAGAAATTGCACGTGAGTTAGATATGTCCGTAAACGATGTAAAAGAATCAATGAAAAATGCAGGGCGTCATATCTCTATGGATGCGCCTTTGGTTGAAGGAGAAGATTCTAATCTTTACGACGTGATTCGCAGTAACGAATCGCCTAACCCCGATAAGTCGCTTATTTTAGACTCTTTGCGTACCGAAATTGAGCGCGCACTCGAAACACTCACCCCACGTGAAGCCGATGTAGTGCGTTTGTACTTTGGTTTGGGCGACCAGCACGCTATGACCCTTGAGGAAATAGGTGAAACTTTTGATCTCACCCGTGAGCGCGTACGTCAAATCAAAGAAAAAGCCATTCGTCGCCTCAAACACACTTCACGCAGTAAAATTCTAAAAACATACTTAGGATAATTTATCAATGAGCCGATTTGTTAATTAGCAAATCGGCTCATTAGCAAATAAACAAATTGAATCTATGAACAAAATACTTTTATGTTTTTTCCTAGCTTGTTTAGGTTTTAAAACATCAATTCTTCAAGCACAACTCTATGGGACGGATTCTTATGTAACTATTTATTTGGATACAAATAAAGTAGTTGATGATTATATTTCTTTCAATTTGGAATTCAATAATGATTCAAGAGTATGGATAGATCTCAATAATAATCAAAAATATGATGAGGGAGAATTAGCTTATAAGTTTCATTCTCCTGAAGTGAATATAGAAAAAGAAAATCTACAAAAAGAATATAGAATTTATGGAGAACTTACTATATTAGAAATAGGAAATAATTCTCATATCAACAGAATAGATCTGAGTCATTGTAGCACTTTAAAAGAGTTATCTATAAACATAACCGCTTTGAAAGAGCTTGATATTTCTAAATTGCCTAATCTTGTTCATTGTAATCTTTATTCTAATGGTATTAGAAAGTTAATTACAAATAACCCTCTTCTTGAGACTTTAAATATCCATAGTAATGAATTAACAGAACTCAAATTACAAAAATTTCCTAAACTCACAGAACTTAATTGTATAGATAATAAGCTAAAACAGTTAGATTTGAGTAATTTACCTGCACTAAAAATTTTGAGGTGCAATATAAACCAGCTCTCTAAATTAGATGTTAGCAAAAATAAAAATTTAGAGGAATTGTATTGTAATTATAATCAGCTTAGCTATTTAGATTTAAGTCATAATTCAGTTTTAAATAGATTGGAATGTTCTAAAAATAGCTTGAAATCAATAGATATACAACAGAACGGGGACTTAATAGATTTAGATTGTGAAAGCAATTATCTTACAACGCTTATTTTCGCAAAGAAAAATAAAATTACACGTCTTTGTATAGAGCACAACTCTTTTAAAAGTGAAGCTCTTACTCATTTGGTGGCACAATTGCCAATAGTTACTCGTTCTAAAGAAAAAAAAGAACCTACTCACTACGATTTAGTAGAAAACAGAGACAAAGTAAAGAATGTTATTCTTTTGCATGAATACACTCCACCGGAGTCAAGGATTCGTGTATCACTTTTAGATGATGCCTATCTGAAACAAGATGAACAATTTGTCCGTTTTTCTAAAGAAGATGAAAAATTATTGAAACAAAAAGGATGGAAAGTTATTTATAAAGAAAAAGAATTAGAGTAACCCTTTTCTTACCTCTTATCTCTTACTTAAATAAAATGAACTATACTTGGAACTTTAAACCCCTGCCACCGCAAGCCACTGTAATACAGCTACAACAAGAGCTCAACATCAGCGAGCCTTTGGCAATACTCTTAGCCCAACGAGGCATAACCACTTTTCAGCAGGCTAAAGACTTCTTCCGCCCTACCCTATCTCAATTGCATAATCCTTTCCTGATGAAAGGAATGAAAGAAGCTGTTGCTCGTTTAGACCAAGCCTTAAAAAATAATGAAACTATCCTTATTTATGGCGATTACGATGTCGATGGCACTAGTGCGGTCTCTCTAATGGAACGCTATCTCAGCACTTTCACTGATAAACTGTTTACTTATGTACCCAACCGTTATACCGAGGGGTATGGCATTTCTTTTCAAGGGATTGACTATGCCGAGGCGCAAGCTTGTACCCTTATCATTGCTTTGGATTGTGGTATCAAAGCTATTGATAAAGTGCAATATGCCAAAGAAAAAGGGATTGATTGTATCATTGCCGACCACCACCGCCCGTCAAACCAAGTGCCCGATGCCGTGGCAGTACTCGACCCTCAACAAGCTGATTGCCCTTATCCGTATAAAGAACTCTGTGGCTGTGGTTTAGGCTTTAAATTGGCGCAAGCATATCACGAGTATTTGCAACGCCCGTTCAGTGAACTGATGCCTCTTTTAGATTTAGTCGCCGTCGCCACTGCTGCCGATATTGTGCCAATGGACGGTGAAAATCGCACGCTAATGTACTTCGGTTTAGAAGTGATTAATGAACAGCCCTCAGCAGGAGTAAAAGCGCTCTTTGGTGAACATCAAGGGGCTATTACGGTAAGCGATGTAGTGTTCAAGGCTGCCCCGCGTATCAATGCCGCCGGACGTATAGAGCACGGCAAATATGCAGTAGCGCTCCTTACTGAACCCAATGCTGAAAAAGCGCTACTCAAAGCCCAAGAAATTGACGAACTCAACACCCACCGCAAGGAATTAGATAGCAGTATCGCCGCCGAAGCACTTGACCAAATAGAGCGCAATGGCGAGCAAAATCGCTATACCTCGGTAGTGCTGAATGAAGAATGGCACAAAGGGGTGATAGGCATTGTCGCTTCCCGCCTTATCGAACATTACTACCGCCCCACGATAGTCTTTACCAAGAGTGGCGATAAGTATGCCGCCTCAGCGCGCTCAGTACAAGGCTTTGATATCTATGAGGCTTTGGAGCAGTGCAGCGAACATTTAGAACAGTTCGGTGGACATAAATACGCGGCTGGACTCACGCTCCTCCCCGAGCAATATCCACTCTTCAAAGAGGCGTTTGAAACTGTGGTTAAACAAACCATCGACCCTGAATTGCGCACCCCAAAACTCTCTATAGATACCGCACTTCCTTTGAGCAAACTCACTCAAAAATTCTATAATGTCCTCAAACAGTTCGAACCTTTCGGTCCTTGCAACCTGCCACCGCTATTCTATGCCGAAAATGTAGTCGATACAGGTTTTGCAAAGCACATTGGCAAGAATAACGAGCACTTAAAACTCTGTTTGCGCGAAGTGGGCAGTGCCCCGTATTTCGATGCTGTAGGTTTTAGTTTAGGACATAAACTCCCTCTCATCACCTCAGGCAAACCTTTTAGCATTGTCTATTCAGTAGAAGAAAACCTGTGGAATGGCAAGCTAAGTTTGCAGTTACAAGTCAGAGACATAAAATAATTTGCTAATTTCCAAATTTCCTAATTAACGTCAGTTCGATATAACAAAACATTGATTTACAGTTTTGTAACATAATATATTCACAAAATAATTCACCGTCAGGTGAAAATTCGTGTTTCACATACCCAGCTGCGCCAACTCGCTGGCTTTGTGGGAGATTTAAAACATTTTGCTAATTTCCAAATTTCCTAATTTGCTAATTAATATATTTTGGTATTATTTTTGTAGCTATTCTAACGACTAACAACTAAATAATAACTAAAAAAATGGCAAACATTACATTTCACGATCAGCCTGCACACACTGCTGGCGAACTTCCAAAAGTGGGCGTTGTAGCCCCTGAATTTTCAGCTGTTAAAAACGATTTAGCTGAAGTAAAACTCTCTGATTTCAGAGGTAAAAAAGTAATCCTAAACATTTTTCCCAGTGTAGATACAGGTGTATGTGCTGCTTCAGTGCGTAAATTTCACGTCGAGACTTCAAAGCTCAACAACGTAGCAATTCTTTGTATATCAAAAGATTTGCCTTTTGCGCTCACACGTTTCTGTGCAGCCGAAGGTATTGATAATCTTACAATGCTCTCCGATTTCCGCGGTGATTTTGCAGCTCATTATCCTATTGTTTTTACCGATAGTCCGCTAAAAGGATTGCTATCTCGTTGTATAGTAGTGCTCGACGAACAAGGCAAAGTAGTATATACCGAGCAAGTAGCCGAAACTACTAACGAGCCTAACTACGCTAAAGCACTTCAAGCAATTAACAATTAATAATTGTGTCACAAAAAGGCTATCCGAAAAGTCTCAAAAATGCTTTTGCATCATAAACTTTGTCAAAGTCCCAAAACTTTGACAAAGTTTATAAGTTTGATAATCAATTACTTTTAGAGTATATTATGTAGGAAAGCCAGCGATAGCTGGGTATGTGCTGCAAACGCCCCCTCAATAAAAACTTTTTGGACACCTTCTCTATCGTCAAATCACAGCTTGTTTCCTTTTTTATTGCCCAATCGCCAAATTATTCTTATCTTTGCCCCCTCAATAGGCCACCCTCACACCTGTCCCCCTAAACCCTAATAAAAATGGCTAAAAAGAAACAAGATAAAAACAAAGATAGCGATAAATCTTCTACAAAAAACAAAGACGCTAAAACCGTTAAATCCAAGCAACGCCGCCTGATATGGGGTGGTTTTTTAGTACTGCTTACAGTCTATTTGCTTTTTATTTTTACTTCATTTTTCTTTTCTTGGCAAGCCGACCAAAGTGTGTGGGCTGACCTTGCTAATCGTGAAGAAATCGCCGATAACTTAGGCAGTAAAATAGGAGCTTATCTCAGCTATCTATTGATGTACAAAGGCTTTGGCATCGCAACCTTCATCGCCGTATGGCTCATTTTCCTCTCCGGACTCAAATATCTGTTCAATATCAAAATAGCATTGCTCAACCGCTGGTATTGGGGCACTTTGCTAATGGTACTCCTCGCTACTTTTTTAGGCTTTTTGCAAGGAAAATCTACTATCCTTTCAGGAGTTTCTGGCTATGAAGTAAATCATTTTCTGCAAGATTACTTTGGTAAAATAGGTACTTTTTTAATCCTTTTCTTCTTTGCTTTGGTATATGCTATTACCAAATGGCAACTCACTCCCGAGAAGATAAAGTCTTTCTTCCAAAATACCTTTACTAAACTGAAACGAGAACACGACGATGAACAAGATGACGATTTTGAAGATGCTGATGATACTCCTCCTACAACCTCTTCTGATATCATAACTGACAATGAAGAGGAACAAGATGTGGAAATCGTTCTTCCTCAAGTAGATGATGAAAAAATCGACCCTTTTACACATAAAAAAGAAATTCCATTCCTCGATGGCAAAGGTGAGTTGGAAATTACCAATATCCCTGAAGATGAAGCTCCTGAACTCACCATCACTCCTATAGTGCCGCCTGTAATGGTTGATCCTGAAGATTTAGCCAAGCAATTAGTAGAAAATTACGGCGAATACGACCCGCGTTTAGACCTCAGCGACTATCGTTTCCCTACGATTGAATTGTTAAACGAACCTAAAGATAAAGGTATCATTATCAACGAGGAAGAGCTAAAGGAAAACAACGATACGATTATCAAAACCTTAGCCGATTACAAAATTGAAATCTCCAAAATCAAAGCGACAGTAGGCCCTACTGTTACTCTCTACGAAATTGTACCGGTGGCGGGTACGCGTATTGCGAAAATCAAGAGTTTGGAAGATGATATTGCACTCTCACTCGCGGCTCTCGGTATTCGTATCATCGCTCCTATCCCCGGCAAAGGAACCATTGGTATTGAGGTACCTAACAAAAAACCGACAATGGTGTATATGCGCTCAATGATTACCGCCCAAAAGTTTCAAAATGCCGAAATGGAACTCCCTATTGCCTTTGGTAAAACCATTAGTAACGAAACTTTTGTCGCCGATCTTACTAAAATGCCACACTTGCTGATGGCAGGGGCTACTGGGCAAGGTAAATCGGTAGGTATCAATGTCGTGCTCACCTCTCTGCTCTACAAAAAACACCCTGCTGAGGTGAAATTCGTGCTCGTCGACCCTAAAAAAGTGGAACTCTCTATCTTCGAGACCATTGAACGCCACTTCCTCGCCAAACTACCCGATAGTGAAGAGGCAATTATCACCGATAACAAAAAAGTGGTGAATACGCTTAACTCCCTCTGTATTGAGATGGACAACCGTTACGAACTGCTAAAAAATGCTCAAGTGCGCAACATCAAAGAGTACAACGCTAAGTTCAAAGCGCGACAACTCAACCCTAACGAGGGACATCGTTTCTTACCTTATATCGTATTGGTGGTAGATGAGTTTGCCGACTTGATTATGACGGCAGGTAAAGAGGTGGAACTCCCTATCGCTCGTTTGGCACAGCTTGCCCGCGCCATTGGTATTCACTTGATTATCGCTACCCAACGTCCATCTACTAACGTAATTACGGGTATTATCAAAGCCAACTTCCCTACACGTGTCGCCTTTAAAGTGAGTTCAAAAATCGACTCCAAAATCATCTTGGACGGATCTGGGGCTGAACAGCTCATCGGTAGGGGGGATATGCTCTACTCACAAGGTAATGAACCCGTGCGCATACAATGTGCTTTTGTCGATACACCTGAAATACAACACATCACCGAGTTCATCGGGGCACAACGCGCCTACCCCGATGCCTACTTGCTACCTGAATATGTAGGCCCCGATAGCGAACCTGTAGATTTAGATTTCGACCCCTCCGAACGTGACCCTATGTTCCGCGAAGCCGCCGAAGTAGTTGTCAATGCGCAACAAGGTTCAGCTTCCCTCTTGCAACGCAAACTCAAATTGGGCTACAACCGCGCGGGTCGCCTCATCGACCAGTTAGAACACGCTGGCGTAGTAGGACCTTTTGAAGGCAGTAAAGCCCGCCAAGTGCTCATCCAAGACATCACAAGTTTAGACCGCCTCTTAGGAGGAAGTGAATAGTGAATAGTATAAAGTGAAAAGCCCTCTTAGCGGCTTTTCCCACAGCTCCCACAACTCTCATAACTCCCATAACTCCCATAACTAATACCTAATAGCTAATGACTAATAGTAACACCACAAACCTTACCACAAAAACAGCCGACCTCCAAGCAGTACTCCACGCTCACTTTGCCGATTGCTTCAGTAAAGAGGGAAGTTTTGATTTTGAGAAATTTAAAGCAGTATTACAACAAAAAGAAGTAGACTTTTTCACCGAAAGCTATTCCTTGCAATGGCTCGGCAAGCAGTATGCCCGTCTGTTAGCTACCGACCCTGTAACAACGCTCTTGCGCGCCGATGAGGCGCATAACGCCTTGCCTGAAAACGCCCATTCGCAAAACCTACTGCTCAAAGGCGATAATCTCGAAGTGCTCAAGCACCTCACCAATGCCTATTACGAAAAGGTGAAAATGATATACATCGATCCTCCTTACAACACAGGCTCCGACGGTTTTGTATATCAGGACGACCGCAAGTTCACCGTCCCTCAGCTCGCCCAGTTGGCAGGAGTAAGTGAGGAGGTAGCCCAACGTATTTTGAGTTTCACCCAGAGCAAGAGCAACTCGCATTCCGCTTGGCTTACTTTTATGTATCCCCGCTTGTATATTGCCCGCCAATTACTCAAAGACGATGGTGTCATATTTGTATCTATAGACGATAACGAAGTAGCACAACTGCGACTACTAATGGACGAAGTGTTCGGTGAGGGTAATTTTGTGAGTCAGCTAATATGGAAAAGCAAAAGTGGGGGAGCTAATGATAGTCGCTTTTTTGCTAATGATCACGAGTATATTCTCTGCTATGCCAGAAATATAGACAGGCTTGTTGTCAATATTGATAAAAACGCAACAGTATCAACATCTTATAACTTAGAAGATAAAAAAGGTAAATATGCTTTAGACCGATTGGATAAACAAAGTATTAGATATTCTAAATCTTTAGACTACGAAATTAAAGATAAGGAGGGGAATAGTTATTTTCCAAATCATAAGAATCCTAATGAACCTAATGCAACTTGGCGTTGGGGCAAAGAAACTGTAGAAGAAAGATATAATGAACTTGTATTCAAAGATGGTTATGTCTATACCAAAAACTACCAGAAAGAAGGAAGCATACCACGTTCTTTATTAATTGATGAAAGATTTGGCAGAACAAGAACTGGTAAAACAGATTTCACTTCTCTTTTTGAAGGTGCTTATTTTTCAGCTCCTAAGCCCGTCAAATTAATGAAATTCTTAATCGAAATAGGTACAAATCCTAACGACCTCATTCTCGATTTCTTTGCAGGATCAGGTACTACCGCCGATGCCGTGATGCAACTCAATGCGAAAGACGATGGCAACCGCCGTTTTATACTCGTACAACTCCCTGAGCTTATCGATAAGAAAAAGAACAAAACTGCTTACGAAGCTGTCTTGTCTTTCCCGTCATTCGTCTCTCGTAATTCGTCATTACCCGCCGTGCCTACTATTTTCGATATTACTAAAGAACGTTTGCTAAGAGCAGCTGCTAAACTCAAAGCTGAAAAAAACGACCTTTTTAACACAAAAGCGGTAGACTTCGGCTTCCAAATTTATGAAACTTTCCCTATTTGGGACGACTATGAGTTTGAGGCAAAGGATTTTACTCCTTCTCTTACTCTTTTTGATGAAACAAAACTCACCGATGCCGACCTCCGTGCCTTGTTACTCACTTGGAAAACCTACGATGGCATTCCACTAACAGAAAGCCTTGCTCCTGTAAATTTAGCAGGCTATGAAGGCTATTACGGTTTTGATAAATTGTACTTAATACATCGCGGTTTTACTACCGAAAGCTTAAAAGTATTGCTTGAAATGATGGACAACACCCCCAATTTCAACCCTACGACCATTGTAGTCTTTGGCTATCATTTCGAGAGTGCACACCTGCGCCAAATTGCCGAAAACGTGAAAGCGTATGCCAATAAAAAAAGTATCAGCACCGATTTTATCATAAGGAACTAAGTATGAAGCTCAAATTTGAAAAAAATCTCGACCACCAGTCAAAGGCAGTCAAAAATACGGTGAGTGTTTTTGATGAGTTACACGTGCAGTCGCCTAAAAAACAAGGAGCTGAGTGTATCAACCCTAAGGTGGATAAAAATAGCTATGCTTATGAGCGCAATATTAGGGAGCTGCAAAAAGCCCAAGAAATAGACACGCGTTATTGCGATGCCCGCAGCAATATTATCGATGTGATGATGGAAACAGGTACGGGCAAAACCTATACCTATACTAAAACTATTTTTGAGCTCAACAAAGCCCTTGGCATCTTTAAGTTTGTGATAGTAGTCCCTACCCTCTCTATCAAAGCGGGTACCCTTAGTTTTCTAAAGTCGGAAAGTGCACGTAGCCATTTTATGGACGACTATAGCAAAACCATTGAAGTGCATATAGTCGAAAGTCAAAAGAGTAGCAAGGGCAACAAAAGCGGCTTTCCGCCTGCTGTGCGCAGTTTTGTAGAAGCCACTGCTACACAAAACAAAATACAAGTGCTGCTCATCAATGCGGGGATGCTCAATTCGGATACAATGCAAAAAACGTTCGACCAAACCTTGTTCGACCGTTATGCGATACCCTTTGAAGCCATTGCTGCCACCGCCCCTTTCCTCATCATCGATGAACCTCATAAGTTTGCCCAAGAAAACAAAACGTGGGAAGCCATTAAAAAGATGTCCCCTCAGTTTATTTTCCGCTATGGGGCTACTTTCCCTGATAAAGAACTAAAACGCAAAACAGTATTCGGTACTACCGAAACAATTAAAATAAAAGATTACCACAATTTGGTATACCAACTCACCTCTGTCGATGCTTTCAACAGCAACTTGGTAAAAGGTGTAGTGGGATATGTAACTGAGTTTTCAGGAAATAACAATGCTTTGTTGCGCCTTACGGACACCGATGGCAAAGAAGCGCATTTTGAGCTGATAGAAAACAATAGTCAGAAGAAAATTGTCTTAACCAAAGGCGATGATTTTGAGAGGGCTCACTCCGCAATGCACGGCTTGCAGATAGTGCAACTAAATAAAACTACCGTGCTATTATCCAATGGTTTAGAACTCAAAAAAGGCGATAAACTCAACCCTTATTCGTATTCGGAAACCTTGCAAGATAGAATGTTGCAAAAAACAATTTTCCATCATTTTGAGTTAGAACGCGAGCTGCTCTGTCGTGAAGTGCGCATCAAACCGCTCACTTTGTTCTTTATCGATAACATCGAGGAATACCGCAATACCGAAGGTCATTTGCGCAAAACGGTAGAACTCCTTATCAAAGCTGAAGCCCAAAGACGCTTGTATTCTGAAGAAAACGAGTTTTATCGCGCTTATCTACAGAAAACCATCGACAATATCGCCGGTACGCACGGCGGTTATTTCTCTAAAGATAATTCGGTTAAAGATGAAGAAGTAGAAAAGGAAATCAACGAAATTTTGCACGACAAAGAAGCAATATTGAGTCTGCAAAATCCACGCCGGTTCATCTTTTCTAAATGGACGTTGCGCGAGGGTTGGGATAACCCCAATGTTTTCCAGATATGCAAGTTGCGCAGTAGTGGTAGTGAGATTAGCAAACTGCAAGAAGTAGGGCGTGGCTTGCGCTTGCCTGTGAATGAGTACGGCAATAGGGTGAAGGATAGCAATTTCTTTCTAAACTATTTTGTAGATTTCACCGAAAACCAATTTGTAGATCAATTGGTGAAGGAAATTAACGACAAATCAGGGTCTGTTTCAATTGAAACGCCGCTTGATAGTTTGAACGACGATCTTATCAGTCAAATTGTAAAACTGTATCATTTTGATGATAAAAATGCGCTTTTAGAGGAATTAGATGAACACAATGTACTCAAACGCGATAACAGTTTCAAACAAGGTGGTTTAGACTATGTACGAGCACATTTCCCCTTAGCTTTCCAAGGGGTAGATAGCAGCAAGATACGCAAGGCTACCCAGCCTAAAAGAACTATACGTATACGCGCCGATAAATACAGTAAGCTAAAAGAGTTTTGGGAGCAGCTCAACGAAAAAGCGATTTTGGAATATCAGTTCAAAAACGAACAACAGTTTCAAGATCTCTTTGTAGACTATCTCAAAAACGAAAGTCGCAGTGCTAACCGCTCTTTTGAGAAATGTACTTTAGTAGAAATTGTCAATAGAATACACGTACAAGGTAAACGCGCTTATGTATCCGAAGAAAGAGCTGAATACCACGAACGCAAGCAGTCGTTTTCAACAATGAGCTATAGTGATTTCTTAAAAGAACTTTCAAAAATACTCTTTGTGAACATCAAAACCCTACACAAGGCGTTTTGCAGCACCCCTACCGACATCAATCTGTATCTAAATATAGCGACGATAAGGGCTATCAAACAAAATTTTGAGTTTTTCTTGTTAGCCAATGCCTTTACTAAATATACAGTAGGCTACCAAAAAGTTAGCAATGCGATACACCCTACCAAGCTCACTAATGCTAAGGGAGAGCCTTTAGCCGAAATACCTGCTGCTGAGGTTGGGATACTTTCCGAAAATCAAACCGTTGCTCATAACTATCTGTTCGATGAACTCTTTTTTGATTCGGAATTAGAGCGCGAAAACATCTTGCAAAATATCGATAGTGTAACCGTATTTACCAAAATACCTAAAAACTCTATCAAAATACCTGTGGCAGGAGGTAAAACCTATTCACCCGATTTCGCTTACATCGTGCAGTACAAAAACCAATCCCAACAACTGCACTTTGTGATAGAGAGCAAGAACGTGCCCAATGACAACGCTTTGCGCGAAGAAGAAAAACTGAAAATAAGGCACGCTGTAGCTTTCTTCAAAGGCAAAGTGAATATACATTTCAAAACCCAATTCAGCAACGACAAAATAATGACCCTCTTACAAGAAACCTATTATAACAATTAACAATGTTTGCGTCGCTACACTTTGTCAAAGTCCTTAATTACCTGTCGTGTTACGACCCTTTGTCAAAGTTGATTACTCTGATTATCAATAGCTTTTGTAATATGTTGTGTAGGAAAACCAGCGAGAGCAGAGTATGTGAGGGGGCTATACATAAAGTGAAATAAATAATTGAACAATGAAAAATATAATCTTATCAATAGGCTTGCTATTTGCAACAGCCTTATCAACAGCCCAAAACGTATTCCAAGCCTCTGGTGAGAGAAGTGTACTACGAACAGAACTACCCAAGTACACCAAAATAGATATCGATAGTAGGTGGGAGGTTACACTGGTAAATGAAAAAAACGACCATATCTATATCGATGCTGATAATGCAATTCACCCTATCATCAAAGCTACTGTTGAAGAGGGAACTTTGAAAATATCTTTGGAAACACCTAAAGGCGTGAATTTTGTGCAAACAGGAGGTATAAAACTCAAAATCCCAATTAAAGGAACAAGCGAATTGAAAATGCAAAGTGGCAAAATTCGTTCAGAAGAACCTATAAATATGTCTTCCTACAAAATGCTTCTCGACTTTCTTTCGGAGATTGATTTAAAACTGAATGTCAATGATTTGGATTTAGAAATAGGTAGTTGTAGGGAAGGAAACTTACAGCTCAATTGCCGAAATCTCACTTTCAATGCAGGCTCTCTCACTAAGCTGCCTATTAGTGGAAAAGTAGAAAATCTTAACTTCGTTTCTAACAGAATCATCCAATTAGAAACTTACGACCTAAAAATACAAAATGCTATTTTTAATACTTCGGGTATTGTGAAAGCAAAATTGAGAATTGATGGTACTATACAAGGAAAACCAAGCGGTATTTTTGAACTTTATTACAAAGGTAATGCTACTAACCAAATAGAAACAAACTCAATGATTAAGATCATTAAAGAAGAAAAATAATGAATCAACAACAAGAATTCCTAAAATATCAAGCTCCTACATCGCCTTATCCGCGATTGTTAGAGGTGGAACGCGCCGAAGGTAGCTATATCTACACTACCGATGGCAAGCGTTATTTAGATTTTGTAGCTGGCGTATCGGCTTGTACCTTGGGGCATTGCCACCCTGCGGTAGTGAAGGCTATCCAAGAGCAGTGCGCTACCTATATGCACGTGATGGTATACGGCGAGTACGTGCAAAAACCAGCGGTAGACTTCTGCAAACTTCTCGCCGAGCAGTTGCCACCAGAGCTCAATACTACCTATTTGGTAAACTCCGGTACGGAAGCTATTGAGGGCTCGGTGAAATTAGCCAAACGCGCTACGGGCAGAACTCAACTCATCGCTGCCAAAAATGCTTATCACGGCAATACACAGGGTTCGATGAGCCTAATGGGCTATGAAGAACGTAAACGCGCTTATCGTCCGCTTATCCCTGATGTCGATTTTATAGAGTTCAACAACGAAGCCGATATCCTCAAAATCACCGAACGCACCGCAGGAGTAGTGCTCGAAAGCATCCAAGGGGGAGCTGGGTTTATCGAACCCCAAAACGACTATCTTATCAAGGTAAAACGCCGTTGTGAAGAAGTAGGTGCTCTCCTTATTATCGACGAGATACAACCTGGTTTCGGACGTACCGGCAAGCTCTTTGGTTTCCAAAACTATGGCTTTACCCCCGATATTATCGCAATAGGCAAGGGTATGGCAAGCGGTATGCCGGTAGGTGCATTCGTGTCGTCGTATGAGCGTATGCAGCTGTTGGCACACAGTCCTAAAATGGGGCATATCACCACTTTTGGGGGTAATCCCGTGATAGCGGCTGCCTCGTTGGCAACCCTCAACCAGCTCCTCACTACCGACCTGATGGCTCAAACCTTAGAGAAAGAAAAACTCTTCCGCAAGTATTTGCAACATCCACTTATCGAAAGTATCAATGGTCGCGGTTTAATGCTCGCTGTTATCGTGAAAACTGCCGAAATTGCCGATTTTGTGGTGAATTACTGTCAGGATAAAGGATTGATAGTCTATTGGCTTTTGTTTGAACACCGTGCCGTACGACTTTCGCCTCCACTTACCCTCACCGATGAAGAAATTAAAGAAGGTTGCGATATCATTATTGAAGCGCTAAACCAATTCAATTAACAATTAAAAATATAACAAAGATGAAAAATATATTACTTTACACTCTATTACTAACTGCTACCCTAACCTATGCGCAAGGTCTGCTACCTGAAGAAAAGGTAAAAAAAGAGCCGTCTGCCCAGCCTGTGCAACAAACAAAGAAGTACGCTTGGAAAGATGAATATTATGAAGGATTAGCAATGGTAAAATTGGATAAAAAATATGGTTTTATAGATAAAACAGGTAAAGAAGTGATTCCTATAAAGTATGATAATGCTTGGGGTTTTTCAGAAGGATTAGCAAACGTTAGGCTAAATAACAAATGGGGTTTTATAGATAAAACAGGTAAAGAAGTTATTCCTATAAAGTATGATTATGCAGATAGATTTTCAGAAGGATTAGCTTTAGTAATATTAGATAAAAAATATGGTTTTATAGATAAAACAGGTAAAGAAGTGACTCCTATAAAGTATGATAATGCATATAGTTTTTCAGAAGGTTTAGCTACTGTGAAATTTAATGGTAAATGGGATTTTATAGATAAAACAGGTAAAGAAGTGACTCCTATAAAGTATGATGATGCAAAAAGTTTTTCAGAAGGATTAGCAAGCGTGAGTTTGAATTATAGATATGGTTTTATAGATAAAACAGGTAAAGAAGTGATTCCTATAAAGTATGATGATGTTTGGTATTTTTCAGAAGGATTAGCAAAGGTTGAGCTAAATAACAAATGGGGTTTTATAGATAAAACAGGTAAAGAAGTGATTCCTATAAAGTATGATTATATTTGGCTTTTTTCAGAAGGATTAGCAAGCGTTCTGCTAAATAACAAATGGGGTTTTATAGATAAAACAGGTAAAGAAGTGATTCCTATAAAGTATGATGATGCTGAAAGTTTTTCAGAAGGTTTAGCTACTGTGAAATTTAATGGTAAATGGGATTTTATAGATAAAACAGGTAAAGAAGTGACTCCTATAAAGTATGATGATGTATATAGTTTTTCAGAAGGATTAGCAGCTGTAAGTCTAAATAACAAATGGGGTTTTATAGATAAAACAGGTAAAGAAGTGATTCCTATAAAGTATGATGATGCTGAAAGTCCTTCAGAAGGATTAGCTAAAGTAAAATTGAATGATAAATATGGCTTTATAGATAAAACAGGCAAAGAAGTGATTCCTATAAAGTATGATTATGCAGAAGGATTTTCAGAAGAAGGATTAGCACAAGTAAAGCTAAATAACAAATGGTTCTATATAAACCAAAAAGGAGAATGTGTGAAAGACTGTAATAATGCCCCTGCCGACTACCCCATAGCCAAATAACTTTTAAAAAATATTACAAATATGAAAAACATATTACTTTACACTCTATTACTAACTGCATAGCTGATATAGAAACATACGATTTGAAAATACAAGATGCTACTTTTGACAACTCATCAATACTAAAAGCTAAATTGTATATTAACGGCACTATACAAGGCAAATCTAATGGCTTTTTCGAATTGCGATACAAAGGGAATGCTATTAGCCGTATAGACCCCAGCCCAATGGTTAAAATTATAAAAGAAGAAAAAGAATGAATCAACAACAAGATTTTCTAAAATATCAAGCTCCTACTTCGCCCTATCCGCGATTGTTGGAGGTAGAGCGCGCCGAAGGTAGCTATATCTACACTACCGACGGTAAGAAATATTTAGATTTTGTAGCAGGAGTATCGGCTTGTACCTTAGGGCATTGCCACCCTGCAATAGTGAAAGCAATACAAGAGCAATGCGCTACTTATATGCACGTAATGGTGTATGGCGAGTACATACAAAAGCCTGCGGTAGACTTCTGCAAGCTCCTCGCAGCACAACTACCCCCCGAACTCAATACTACCTATTTGGTAAACTCCGGTACGGAAGCTATTGAGGGCTCAGTAAAATTAGCCAAACGTGCTACGGGGCGCACCCAACTCATCGCTGCCAAAAATGCTTATCACGGCAATACACAAGGCTCGATGAGCTTAATGGGCTATGAAGAACGCAAACGCGCTTATCGTCCGCTTATCCCTGACGTAGATTTTATAGAGTTCAACAACGAAGCTGATATCCTCAAAATCACTGAACGTACCGCAGGGGTAGTCTTGGAAAGTATCCAAGGGGGAGCGGGCTTTATCGAACCTCAAAACGACTATCTCATCAAGGTAAAACGCCGTTGTGAAGAAGTAGGTGCTTTGCTCATCATCGATGAAATACAACCTGGTTTCGGGCGTACTGGTAAGCTCTTTGGCTTCCAAAACTATGGCTTTACCCCCGATATTATCGCTATAGGCAAGGGAATGGCAAGTGGTATGCCTGTAGGGGCATTCGTGTCGTCGTATGAGCGTATGCAGTTGTTGGCAAATAGTCCTAAAATGGGACATATCACCACTTTTGGAGGTAATCCCGTGATAGCAGCTGCCTCGTTAGCAACCCTCAACCAGCTCCTCACTACCGACCTGATGGCTCAAACTTTGGAGAAAGAAAAACTCTTCCGCAAGTATTTGCAACATCCACTTATCGAAAGTATCAACGGTCGCGGATTGATGTTGGCAGTCATTGTGAAAACTGCCGAAATCGCCGATTTTGTAGTGAATTACTGTCAGGATAAAGGATTGATAGTCTATTGGCTTTTATTTGAACACCGCGCCGTACGACTTTCTCCGCCACTTACCCTCACCGATGAAGAAATCAAAGAAGGTTGTGATATTATCTTGGAAGCGCTAAACCAATTCAATTAATAATTAACAAATAAATAAAAATGGAAAACGGAATTTATGCTAAAATAACTACTAATAAAGGCGTTATTTTACTGCGTCTTACTTACGACAAAACTCCTGCTACGGTAGGTAACTTTGTGGCTCTTGCCGAAGGAAAAATGAAAAATTCACAAAAACCATTAGGCACTCCTTATTACAACGGACTCACCTTTCACCGTGTGATTCCTAATTTTATGATACAAGGCGGCTGTCCGTTAGGTACAGGTACTGGCGACCCAGGCTATCGTTTTGATGATGAGTTTCACCCAGAATTGAAACACAACAAAGCAGGGGTCATTTCTATGGCAAATGCAGGTCCTGGCACTAATGGGAGTCAGTTTTTTATCACGCATTTGGCAACGCCTTGGTTAGACAATAAACACACTGTTTTTGGTGAAGTAGTAGAAGGACAAGATGTGGTAGATGCTATTGCACAAGGTGATAAAATTGAAAAAGTGGAAATTTTAAGAGTAGGAGCAGAGGCTGAAAAATGGGATGCTCTCAAGGCTTTTGAAGATTTCAAAGCTGCAAAAGCAGCTCGTTTAGCCGAAGAAAAACGCAAAGCCGAAGAAGCCTTAGCTAAAGAAGTAGTAGGTTTTGATAAAACTGACAGTGGTTTGTACTACCAAATTACCCATAAAGGCAATGGTAAAAAAGCAGTAGCCGGACAAAAAGTAGCGGTGCACTATACCGGTATGTTGTTAGATAAATCTGTGTTCGATAGCTCTCATCGCCGTAGAGAACCTTTGCAATTTACCGTAGGGGTAGGGCAAGTGATACAAGGCTGGGACGAGGGAATTTTGCTGCTCAGCGAAGGTGATAAAGCCCGCTTGGTTATTCCTTCAGAGCTTGCTTATGGCAGCCGAGGTGCTGGTGGTGTTATCCCTCCTAATGCGCCTCTCATCTTTGATGTCGAATTAGTTTCAGTAGGATAAAATAATAAAGCCAGCTTTTAGCTGGCTTTATTATTTTATCTGTTTACTTGTTAATTATCCAAAAAAATGTAACGCTTCAAAACTTACCAAAGTGAGGTATCCTAAAACGAATCCTAAAAGGGCTATCCATAAGATATTTTTTACGTACCAGAAGAAACTAATTTTCTCCATACCCATAGCTACAACTCCCGCCGCCGATCCGATGATAAGCAAGCTACCACCAGTACCTGCCGCATAAGCGATGAAGTGCCAAATACCGTTGTCTATTTCCTCTTGGAACATACCCATACTAGCAGCTACCAATGGTACGTTGTCTATAATAGCTGAAGCAAAACCTAAGAGTAAGATTACTACGTTTTTGCTTGGGATAGTTTCGTTGAGTGTTTGTGCAAAATTGAAAAGTGTACCAATTGTTTGCAATGAAGCTACTGCCAATAAAATACCTAAGAAGAACAAGATGCTCGAAAACTCGATACGACTCATCGCACGGTGAATACTGAATTTATCCTTATCAGTAAACGAAAGTTCGCTGATAGGTTTCAATTTTTCAGAAACAAACCACATTGTAGCCAAAGCAAAGAGCATTCCTATATAAGGAGGCAAATGAGTGATTGATTTGAAAATAGGAACAAAAATAATAGCGATAAATCCTATAGAGAGTACGGGCATACTGCTTTTGTAAGTAACGCCTTCTTCACTGTTAGAAGTATCGATTTTTCCTTTGAACACAGGTAAAAATGATGCAATGAGCAAAGGTACTACTAAACATACTACTGCAGGGATAAATACATATTCCACTAATTTAGCAGCAGTTACTTTGCCTTTCACCCAAAGCATTGTGGTAGTTACGTCGCCGATAGGTGACCAAGCACCTCCTGCATTGGCAGCAATTACAATCAGAGAAGCGTACCATATACGTTCTTTTTGGTCTGGGATGAGTTTGCGCAGAATGGTGATGAGGATAATAGTAGTAGTAAGGTTATCGATAATTGCAGAGAGGAAGAAACCGATAATTCCTATAATCCATAGGAGTTTTACCTTACTTTGGGTACGAATCAATCGTTTGATGATTTCAAACCCTCGGTGCATATCAATAATTTCTACAATGGTCATTGCACCGATTAAGAAGAAGAGAATCTCAGCTGTTTCAGCTAAGTGATGTTGTAAAGCTTTGTCGATAGCAGTAGCGTTGTTGGTAGGGTCAGAGGGTACTAATATACCATTTGATACTTCCATTACATCAATGTTCGAAACTTTTAAGAGCGTCCAACAGATAACAGCCATAGCTAAAGCCGAAATAGTTTTGTCCACCTTTATTTGGTGTTCTGTAGTAATACAAAGATAGCCAATAATGAAAATGGCAATAATCCAAGGTTCCATACAATAAATTTTATTTAAAAAAGATTAATGTGGCGCAAATATACTAAATCTTTCTATTATACGCCAAATCTTTTTGTTTAATTTTTATTGTGAAGTGATAGCTTGATATACTACACTTTGTATTTTTTGTCGCACTAATTTGTTAATCAGTAGTTTATTATTTGAAGAAGGGTAGGTGCGGTTAGAGAGAAAAACAATTAAAATTTCATTAGTAGGGTCAGCCCAAGCAAAAGTGCCCGTAAAGCCTGTATGCCCAAAACTGTTCATAGGTACACAACCACAAGTTGGTCCTGAGCGGCCTAATTGAGGCTTGTCGAAACCTAAACCACGACGGTTGCCTTCGTTGCAGTAGTTGCAAGTGTTGAAAAGAGCGACGGCTTGAGGTTGCAGAAACCACGTGCCCCCATAATAACCTTTTTGGAGATACATTTGCATCACTTTGGCTACATCATCGGCAGAACCAAAAAGCCCTGCGTGTCCGCCTACTCCTCCTAGCATAGCCGCACCTTGGTCGTGTACATAACCACGAAGCACTTGGTTGCGAAAGCCTTTTTCATCTTCAGAAGGAGCAATATTTACAGGGGAAAACTTATGTAGAGGCAAGTAGGTGAGTTGGTAAGCCCCTAATCCTCTGTAAAAGTGTTTTTGTACCAACTCTTGTAAAGGCTTTTTTTCTTTCTTCTCTATGAATTTTTTGAAGTAGTAATATGGTAAATCACTGTATAAGTACTTTTTATCTTTGATGAGCTCACTCTCGTCTATACGTTTGTAAATCGTATCGGTATATCCTTCTATGAGGTACATATCTTTGGCTACTTCGGTGGGGAATTCATCGCTTTTCACAGTGCTGTAAAACGCTGTACTTGGCTTTTGTACAGAGTCTAAGGTTCTTTTAAAAAAAGGAATCCAAGCCTGAAATTGTGCGTAATGAGAGAGCACATCTTTCATCGTCATTTCAGCTTTGTTAGTGTGCTTGAGTTTAGGCAGCAAGTCTTCAAAGGTATCTACAGGTTTGAAATCACCTTTGGTGTATAGACGCATCAGTTCGGGGAGGGTTGCCAATATTTTGGTGAGTGAAGCAAGGTCGTAAATAGTGTTATCGGTAACCTTATTAGCAGGATTGTAATCCAAAGTACCAAAGTTTTTTCGGTATACTGTTTTGCCCTTTTTGGCGACTAATATTTGGATACCAGGGGTCATTTTTTGGTTGATAGCATCTAAGGCAATACTATCAATTTCTTTAAGTTTAGCCGAATTGAGCCCTACACTTTCGGGTAATCCAAAAGCCAATCGTCCTATTTTTTGAGTGCTGATGGAAGTACCTACAGGCAAATTGGGGTGAGCGGTTACGGGCAATACACCTTTGCCTTCAATGGCACCAAAGATGAGCTGAGCCGCTTTTTCTTGAGCTACTTTGTGGTTTTGGTAAGCAAATACGATTGCCTTGATATGTGCAATATTCTTTACATTGAGCATTGCATACGGACGGGTGAAAATAGTTAATATCACTTTCTTCTTTTTGGCGATATGCTCTAACCATTTCAGTTCATTGTCACTGAATTTATAATCGTCCCAAGGAGTTTTGTCGGGTTTGTGCAAACCGATGATAATCGTATCGAAATTCTCTATTGCGTTGTAGAGTTGAGTTTCGTTTTGAGGTTCTATAAGAGTAACTTCTGCGTATTTGCGCAAAGAAGAATAGAATGTCCAACCGCTGTCGTTGCCAAATTTCACATAGGCAATTTTGCGTTTATCGAGGTCTTTTAGAGGGAGAATGTTTTCCTTGTTTTGTCCTATAGTAAGAGCGTTTTCAAAGAGTTCTTCGGTGAGCAAATCATCTTCGAGGGTGTGTAAGCCTTCAGTGATTTTTGTTTCGTCTAAGGGGGTGAAAGTAGTGAGTCCTACTTTGTATTTAGCCATCAGTATTTTTTTTACTGAGTGAGCCAAACGTTCCTCACTGATACGTTTGTTTTGGTAGGCTTTTTTCATAGCTTCAAAACCTTTGGCTACATTAGCAGGCATTAGCAAAATGTCGTTTCCAGCCAAGAAGGCTTCCACTTCCACTTCGCCTACAGGCAGATATTCCGATACACCTTTCATACCCAGCGCATCGGTGAAGATGAGTCCTTCATAGCCCATTTTCTTTTTGAGCAAATTGGTAATGATAACCGAAGAAAGAGAAGAAGGCAACCCCGCTTTAGGTTCTAAGGCAGGGACGTTTAGGTGGCCTATCATCACGCTGGCAACTTCTTTGGCAAGAACCTTAAATGGATAGAGTTCTACTTCATCCAATCGAGTGTTGGTAAATGAAATGGTAGGAAGGGTTTTGTGAGAATCTTTAGAAGTATCGCCGTGGCCAGGGAAGTGTTTGGCGCTGCCCAATACCCCCACTGATTGCATTCCGCGGGTAAAAGCGAGTCCTTTTTCGGCGACGTTTAGTTTATCTTCGCCAAAAGAGCGGTTACCGATAATAGGGTTGTCGGGGTTAGTGTTGATATCAATATCGGGTGCGAAATTGAACTGCATACCTAATTGTTTGCAGTGCATCCCGATGCGTTTGCCCGTACGCTCAATAAGTGCATTGTTTTTAATAGCGCCGAGGGTCATATTCCACGGATAGGCATAGGTAGAGTCGAGGCGCATAGCGAGTCCCCACTCGGCATCCATTGCCATAAAAAGAGGTATTTTAGAGAGAGATTGGTACTCATTGGTGAGTTTAGCCTGACGTTTAGGGCCGCCTTTAGAGAAGATAATCCCACCGATGTAGTATTTTTTGATGAAGTCTTTAATTTCTTCAGCCCTTTTGGTGCCTATATGGCTTGAGTAGACTGATACCATAAAGAGTTGCCCTATTTTTTCGTCGAGAGACATCTGGTTGTAAGTATCGTTTACCCATTTTTCTTGGGCTTGAGCATCGGGAGAGCGCAGCGGTGATTGAGCTACTGAACTAAAGAAAGATACAATAAATAAAGATATAAAAATATAAGTTTTTTTCATTTTTGGTATTCTTCTATTTCTTTGCTAAGAATATCAATATAATGTTGATGTTTGGGTTTATAAATAAAATTAATATAGTGATTTCCTACTGTCTCATTGATGATTTCAGAAGTTTTTATCAATAAATTTTTAGGATTAGCTTTGATAAAAAGTGTATAAAAGAGCTCACTTCTAAAATGTTGGGGAGATAAAAATCGTTTCTTACTATTTCTGTAATATATTTCTGCGTTATCACAATAATAGTATAAAATGACCTCTCTTTTTGAAAGATATTCTTCTATTTCTTTGATGATATAATTGAAAACTTTCAGTGAGTTAGTGGAAGTTACTTGCTTTTTCAAAGCTAGATTCTTTTGTATTCCTTAAAATCCATTTGCATTATTTCTTCTTTTAGTTTTTTAGATCTTTCAGCTAATTTTTCTATAAAACTCAGAAGTTTCTGATTTGGATTTTTTATAGTTACTTGCGTAGCATTATGTGTTTTTCGTGTTACTACTACTACTTGTTTTTTTGCTGTTCTCATATTTTTATTAGGTTAAAAGAATAAGAAATAAAAGGTAAGAGTAAGTTTTACTTCTTATCCCTTACCTCTTATCTATCTAAAATTCATCGATATTGTAGGCTTTGAGTTTGTTGTAAAGAGTTTTACGTGTAAAGCCTAATAATTTAGCTGCTTCTGTTTTATTGTTATGGGTTTCGTGTAAAGCCCCAATGATAAGCTCACGTTCATTTTCTTTGGTAGAGAATGAGAAGCGTTCGGTAGGGAAATGGCGAGTTTCTACAATCACAGGTTCAGGCAATTCGTTTTCGGTGATGTAATCGCCTTGAGTGAGTAGGGCAGCGCGTTTCACGGTGTTTGATAGCTCACGCAAGTTACCGCTCCAAGTGTATAGAAGCATTTTTTGTACAGCTTTTTCAGTGAATCCTTGTACATTTTTGTGAAGTTTTTCATTAGCTTTTTCCAAGAAATGTGAAGCGAATATCATCAAATCGTCTTTGCGTTCGTTGAGAGAAGGTACTTTTATAGAGAATTCGTTCAAACGGTGATAGAGGTCTTCGCGGAACTCGCCTTTGTTTACAGCAGCGAGTAAATCTTCATTGGTAGCTGCCAATACACGGATATCAACATCAATTTCTTTAGAGCTACCGATAGGTTTGATACGGCGTTCTTGGAGGGCGCGCAATAGCTGGATTTGGTTCTCGTAGCTGAGGTTACCTACCTCGTCGAGGAAGATAGTACCGCCATTGGCTTCTTCAAAGTGTCCTTTTTTATCACCAATAGCCCCTGTAAACGACCCTTTCACGTGACCGAAGAATTCACTTGAAGCGATTTCTTTAGGGATAGCGCCACAATCGACAGCGATAAACGGTTTGTTTCGGCGTTCGCTTTTAAGGTGGATAGATTTAGCAACTACCTCTTTACCAGTACCACTTTCACCCATAATAAGCACCGACATATCGGTAGGGGCTACTAAGTTGATAAATTTACTCAAGCGTTTAGAGGCAGGGCTGATACCTTCGATGTAAGGATTGTTAGCATCGGTTTCAGGTGCTTTAGTCACCTTGGCAGGGGCGCTATTATCGGTAGCTGATGAGGGAGTACTTTTTTTCGCTACAGCAATGTCTTGTTGTGCGGTGCGGGTGCTGCTTTGGGCATTTTTGATAACGTTGAGTACATCTTCTTGCTGGAATGGTTTAGATATATAATCGAAAGCTCCTAATTTCATTGCTTCTACCGCAGTAGAAACCTCGGCGTAGCTGGTCATTACCACTACAGGGAGGTTAGGGAAGCTTTCTTTTACAGATTTTAGGAAATTGATACCATCACCATCAGGAAGTCTTAAATCGGTGAAAACCATACTCAGCGATGCGTTTAGGTTTTTCTCCGCTTCTTCTAACGTATAACACCCTATTACATCATATCCATTGCGTTCTAAAAAACGGCTTAACATTTTGGAAAATACTACATCATCTTCTACTAAAAGAATAGGATTCTTCATATTCGTATGTCTTTAAAATATATAAAATTAATATTTGCTTTTGTTGTTTTTTTCTTTTATACACAAAAAGCGTGCAAATGTACAAACTTTTTCCGAAATAATTGTAATTAGTCAAAAAAAAAAGACTTCCCTATTCAGGAAGTCTTTTCCAATGCATATAATATAAATACTACTACTAACTCCCAAATTTGTTAGTATTTTTAAACTGGCAAAGTCTCTTCGGCAGTTTAAAAGACTATTTTTTACAATAGTTCAATAAATGATTTTGTTTAACAATTAAAATTTTAGCAATGTTTCTTTAAATGAATGTCGTTTCCCAACGATTTTAGTAAAATGAAATGAAATTTAATTTTTTACACAATTTTGTTTTAATGATTCTTATCTAACAATGTTTCTTTTAGCAATTTTTCTCAGTAATTTAATTTTTAACCAATTTTTGTACTTATGAACAAATCATTCATTATTTAATTATGTATGCATCATAAGTGATTTCTTTTATTCACTCACGCCTTTTCTATTGAAAATATCGTGCCAAACTTGAAAAGTATGTTTATAAACTCGTTAATTGCTTTTATTTCAGTGAAATATACTGTTGATAATCTGTTAATAACTATGTTGATACTTTGTTGAAAAACGTATAATTACACAGTTAAAGTGTGTAATATGTGTGTAATTCTTGTTTACAGTTTTACAGTTTTTTGGATATTTCGCAGTACTAAAAGGTTGTATAATACCCCTAATATTAATAAAATTGTGATGGCGGCTATAAATAGTATGCTTTGTTCGCTGTTGAACTCAAAAAGGGTGTTGAGTTTTTCAGTATAGAGTTTGCGTATGTATAGACTGAGTGCTATTGCTCCTGCAACGGCTATCACAGTAACAACACTGATGATCCATTGATAGAATCGTGCGATTTGGTAAGGTTGGTAACCTATATAATATAGATTTACAATTTGTTCTTTGTGTTTTTGGATGATTAGATTTACACTGAGCAAGATAAAAGCAACCGATAGTACTATGATAATCAGTGCGATGCCTACTACAAAGAGCAAGGCTGAATGGAAAAAGAAGCTCATTTTGCTGAGTTCTAATTCGTCTTTATTAATGGAGAGATTGTGAGTGTTAAAATATTGCAACACGCGTTCATCGGAGGGGTTTTCAAACTCTACTAACAATCGGCTGGTGTTACTCACTTCAGTTTTGCCATACTCTTTATTTGCCCAATCTAAAAAACTTTGGGGTACTAATATAGAGTTGATTTTGTTAGAAAATCCTACAATTCTGCTGGCGTAGTTGTCGTTTTTACCATTGCCGCTCACTTCTAAATTGAAACGCACTTGCGAAATGGTATTTTTAGAAAATACGGGTAGCCCTTGGCTTTCGGCAAAGCCAAAGTTATAGAGGTTTAGATAGCTCTCAGGGATGATAATAGGCACAAACCTACTGCCTTCAGTCCATTGCCAATCATCGGGTTGAACATCGAGGTATTTATCGGGGATGCTTTCAAAAAAGAGATCAGTGTAGAAAAGGGGAATATTGTCATTTTTATCAGTATAAGCACCTATTTTGAAGGAGGCTGGAGTGAAGTGTGAAACACTCTTTACAAACGGCTCTTGTTTGAGTTTTTCCATCTCGTTTTTGTTGAAGTAAATACCTTCTTTGTCAAAAGTCTTGAAAATGGAAATATTTTTGCTCACTACTGCGTATTTACTTGCAAATACATCGGTTTGATGCTGTAATAACGGCTTTACATCAAAATATAACTGACAAACGGTGAGCAGTATACACACTCCTATACAAAGTGTGAGGGCATAACCTATGACTTGTGATTTAACAAGTGTGTTTTTTTGTAGTTTGTATAACATTTTTTACAATTAACATATTTAATTTCTAAAACCTAAATTGAGTTTTTTGTTATAGTGGAAAAAGTTGTTGTCTTCCAAAGAAGTGAGGAGTAGGCTGGCGTTGCGGGCTTGTAGTTCTTCCTCTATAATTTCTCTTAGAATAGCGGTGTTGCTATCGTCTAAATGACTAAAAGGCTCATCTAATAACAGTAACTCAAAAGGCTGACACAAGGCGCGCAAAAGGGCGATGCGCTGGCGTTGCCCTAAAGAAAGTGTTTGTACCAAAGTGTCGCGTTTGTGGGAGAGCCCTACACGCTCTATGAGGCTGTTTATTTGGTCTTCAGTTTTGTAGTGGGTGAGTTTGTTTTTCAAGATGATATTCTCAAAAGTGGTGAGGGTAGGGAAGAGCCTTAAATCCTGATATACATAACTCAGTTTATCAATGCGATAGCGAAGAACTTCTTTTTTGTTAAACATCTCGTTGTAAGTAATTTTGCCATCGTAACTAAAACTCGCACCATAGATGAAATTCAAAAGTGAGGTTTTGCCTTGCCCCGATTGTGCCCTGATGAGGTAACACTGACCCTGTTCAAAAATTACTTCTGGCTGTAAATAGATATCGGACGACGGTATTTCGTCGCCCGACATATAGGTGGGTTTTAAATGTTGTAGCTTAATTTTCATAGTTTATTACTTTGTCTATCGACTTGAAGAAAGTATTCAAACTGTTCTTTTCAATCCCTTTAAGGTGATAAATAATTTCAGCTGAAGAGTTGTCGATGCGTTTGCACTCTATATTAGTGGAATGTTGGGTAAATAAATCGAAAGCTAGACTGCCTTCACGGCTGTTTTTTTCTCTAATTATATCAACATACTCTTGTGGATAATCCTTAGGTTCTAAACTCATATAGAAATAGGCGAGATCTTTGCTTACGTGTTTGCCAAAATCGGACTTCACTGCGTTGTTGCTCACACCGCCTTTTAGGAATGCTTCTACACCTTTAGGAGAATTACTGCCGTAGAAAGCCTTATTGTTATAAGCAAAATAAAGCGTGAGGTCTTTTTGAAGAGGGAGTTTGTAATAACCGTTTTCTAACGCTAAGTGAGCAAGTGCTACCCCTTTGTCGAGGAGCGTTTTATCGCCTATATTGAATGAGAGTCCAAAAACAGGAAACATTCTTTCTTTTTCTACTTCTTTGTATTCATAGCCATCTTCACTTTGCTCATCTTCTACTAAATCATAGCTGATATATTTTTGATTTTCAAAACCTTCAATAGCTAACACAAAGCTACCACCAAAGAAGTTGAGCACATTGTCCTTAGTAAGTCCTTGAGTGTTGAGGAGTTTCACGAGGTCGTCCTCATTGAGTTCTTTGCCAAATTGAGCTTTTAAGAACTCGTAGTAGTTTTTCACATTTACAGCGCCACCTATGGCTATAGGTAATTTTTCAGGGAAGTTTTTCAAGATATCTTTATCAAACGAGATATCGTACAAGTCGTATTTTTTTAAGAGTTTAGCTGTTTCTTGGTTGTAGATGCTATAAGTAGTGAGCTTGATATCATCTTTACCGAAATCTATAAAGCCATAGAAATAAGAGTCTTTTTGCATATTGAAGAGACTTTTGTATAAAGAAGCTGCAATTCCATTGAGGAACATACTGTCGTCTTGCATAAAGCCTCCAAAATTCAACCATACATTGATATCCTTCTGTCCGTCTAAGAAATCAGAAAAACCTTTGATATCAGTAATTTGCTCTGATTTACTTTGTTCATATAGTTTTTTAAGCACTACATCAACTCTTGTACTATAGTTGTCGTTTACAAGGAAGAGCATTTTCTTGTTGTCCCAACTGAGGGATGCTCCTTCTTTAAAATAAACGATGTTTAAAGCACCTTCTTTTTTGATGTCCAACTGAAGTTTTGTAGCTTGAGAGACTCTGTTTAGCAAGTCTTTAAATTTAGCGTCATCGCTTAGTACTGCAGTTATACCTATATAAGGGTTGCGGCTATCACCTCCGTATTTTTTACTGTCGCATACAAAAAAGAAAGCGTTCTTTTTAAAATCAACTCCTGAAGACTTAGGGTCTTTTAGAATTTCATTAAAAATTTTACCCATTTCCTTGTTGTCGTTGCTGATTTCCTCTTTGAGTTTTTGGAAACTCTTGAGTTGTTGTAATTCCTCTACATCGGCTTTTTGGTAAAGCGATTGTAAGTCGAATGAAACGACTACCATAGCATCTTTAGGGATTACTTTTAAGTTCTCACTTTTCTTAGAACACGAAGTAAATCCTAAGGCTAATACACCTAATAATAAAATAAACTTTTTCATAGTATTAACTGTTATTTGTTATTTGTTAGTTGAACGGTATCTCCATTTTTTAAACTTTTACTCACAACGTTATAAGGTCCTGTGATGATAATTTCGTCTTTGGCGACACCTGAAAGGATTTCGATATGCACATTGTCCTGAATGCCTGTATTTACAGCGCGAAGTTCGGCTTTACCGTTTTTGAACACGAATACCGCTTCTTGTTTTTTATCAGCGTCTTCTTTAGGTGTTTTAGGGTCGATTTCCGATTTTTTCTTTACAATAATAGCACTGATAGGCACTGCTACTATATCTTTTTTGGTTTTAGTGAGTATATCAACAGTAGCAGTCATTCCTGGGCGGAAAGGAGAATAGCCCGCAGGTTTGCCTTCTAAAAGGTCTTTGTAAGAAGTTTCTTCTATATGTATTTTTACTTTGAAGTTTGTTACTTGGTCTACACTAGTAGTGGCATTGGCAGTGTTCGCAATATTGGTAACCCTACCTTTGAACACGCGTTTGAGGTAAGCATCGACTTCTACATTCACTGAGTCGCCTACGCTTATCTTCACGATATCATTCTCATTTACATCTACTTCTACCTCCATATTGTGAAGGTTAGCCACGCGCATAATCTCAGTTCCCGTCATTTGCATCGTACCTACTACGCGCTCGCCTAACTCTACACTGAGTTTAGAAATAGTGCCATCAGTAGGTGAGTAGATAATTGTTTTTTTAAGGTTATCTTGGGCTTCCGATACACTTGCCATCGCGCTTTGTACATTGAAACGAGCCGACTCGCGAGAGGCTTTGGCAACCTCATAGGCTGATACAGCTTTGTCCCAATCGGATTTAGAGATAACACCCTTTTCGTACAATACTTTGTTGCGTTTGTAACTCTCTTCGGCTTCTTTGAGCGTTGCGGCTGATTGTTGTAAGCTCGCACGTACGGTTTCTAAACTCGCCGCACTGCGTTTTACTACTGATTGGTAAATATCAGGATTGATACGCACCAAAAGATCGCCTTTTTTGACCATTTGCCCTTCTTTTACAGGGAGTTCTATAATTTCGCCTGATACTTCTGACGATAGTTTGATTTCCAATTCAGGCTGTATTTTTCCTGTAGCAGATACTTTTTGGACAATAGTTGTAGGGGTAATTTTTTCTGTTTCAACAGTTAAGACATCGCTGTTACCACCAAACCAGCCTGCTTTTTTCCCGACAATTAGTACGATTAAAAGCAAGACAACGGATAAAATAATGAATATAGTTTTTCTTTTCATAACAATCAAGTTGTTTTTCAAAGGCAAAGATATAAAACAATTAGTAAATGAGCAAATTCTGTGGAATGAGGTTTCTTATTCTATAGGGTAACATATTACAATTTTATCACCCGATAGATAGAAAATAGTATCATTCTTTTCTTCTTTTATATAGCCAATATATTTTTTGTTAGAGTATATAGTGTCAATATCAAAACTATTTAACAAGGCTACATCCTCTTTAAGTTCTGATAATGTATATTTTAAGAAGCCATTAGTCCTATTCCAAGAAATTTCTTTTAACTTTCCGTTCTTATCGTAGCGCGAAATGGTTTTGATAAGTAGCCTTCCGTAATTGTTTTTTATAAAACCATCAGGGTTATATTGATAAGTGTTACTCACTTTCTCGGCGCAGATAACCTCAAAATCCCTTTTAGGTTTGTTACAGCTTATGAGTAAAAGGGGGATAATTAGATGTAAAATTATTATGTTTTTTTTCATTAATTATTGTATTATACTATTGATATAGAATCTATTATAAAAGACTCAAAGTTCTTGGCTAAAAGTTCTTCTTCATTAGTATCGTGATAGAATATTTTTACTTTGTTCTCTGAATCTATAAAGATAATATCCCCATTTCCCTCTATGGATATAACATATCCTGATTGGATACTATGGCAAACATTTGTTTCTTTATAATAGTCTCTTATAGATTTTGTATAATCTAAAATGGTCTCTTGATTTTTATTATTAGGGTCTTTAGAACAAGGTGACAAATCTACCCCTATATAAGCCCCTCCATAGGTCAATAGTACATATTTGAGAGCATCATCTATTGTAATACCCAATTCTTTCTCAGTATAATCAATATCCTTAGCATCATTTTTATAGCGAATGAAAAGCTTTCCTATTTCTGAAGAAAGATAGGAATCTACCTTATTTTTAAAATTGTTTGTCATTACCTATATTTTTTTGGTTATTTTTCTATGATTCTGCTACTTATTGTTATGAACATTGCCAAAAACCTGCAACAACCTCCTTAGTCTCTTTATGTTGGTATAAGTATATTGCTCCAAAGCAAAGAATATCCACTAACCCATCTATATATCCTTCTTCATTTATAGAAAGAAAAAAGGAATATGATTCATCTATATTCTCCCAAAACCAAGCATTATTCTGTATAAAAATAGGAGTTCCTTTTACTTTAATAAATTCAAAATCAAACTCATCATCACCATAATCAGAAATAGAAGCTTTTACCCCTTCAAAATCTTCCAAAGATTTTTCTATATTATTTCCCATAGGAGAAAAAGTATGCTCTATTACTTTTATGGCTATATTAGGAAATCTATTATTTTCAAGCAACATCTTGAAATCCTTAGCTATACAAATAGATAACATCTTATCTTCTTTCTCTGGATGAACAAGTGTTGCATAGAAAGCATATCCTTCAGGGATTTCAGTTTCTATATTTATGGGAGGGTTTCCTCCTATACGTCCCTTAATACTTTCGTTATAGGGGATACATTGTGCATATAATGGGGTCATTCTATTACTTGTTGCTATGGTTATTTTTCTATAACTCTGAAACCTAAGGCGCTACCAAAAAAATCTTTTATGGAATTAGCAACAATAGTTATTTCGTTGATATCTAAATCTCCCAAAGGACATTTGAAAATAGCAAATTGTTTTTCCAAACAAAAGCCATAACAAATTCCTCCTCCATCAGTACCAATACCTAAAAACTTTTCGGATAGATATTTCTGAATTTGGTATTCTGCATTTAGTGCTGCTAAATCTTCTACTTTCCAAAATGAAATATAGTTTTCACCTATATATCTCTCCCCACCATTACTCCATTTTAAAAACTCTAAATAATCTTCTGGAAATGCAATATGTAATTGCTTCTCTACTATACCTATATCATTTAAATTCGTTCCTTTGTTACTATTCCAGCCTATTCTTTCTAAGTCCTTTATAATATTTTTCATTTCTATTTTCAAAAATACTTCTCTCTTTGATTAAGTTATTGGGATAGCCACTTTCATCTATTAAGAAAATAAATTTTTAGTTCTTACCTCGTGATTCGTCTATCGTGATTTACCTAAAGAACGTCATTTTTCCATTCTCTCTAAACGCTTCAAAAGGAACTTCAAAACCTTCTATTTTCTTGCCGTTGAGTTGAACGTATTCTACTAAGTTATCAGTGCTGTTGCGAGCTACAGATTTAATTAAAAACTTTTTACCTTCAGGTAGTTGCAAAGTTACAGTTTTGAATAAAGGATTTCCTAAAATATAAGTATCGTTAGCAGGAGTTACAGGGTAAAAACCTAAAGCTGAGAACACATACCAAGCCGAAGTTTGTCCGTTATCTTCATCGCCGCAATAACCATCGGGGGTAGGGGCGTAGAGTTTTTCCATTACCTCACGCAGTTTAGCTTGAGCTTTATGAGGTTTGCCAGCGTAGTTATATAGGTAAATAAGATGTTGGATAGGCTGGTTGCCGTGAGCGTAGTTGCCCATATCCATAATTTGCATTTCGCGTATTTCGTGTATGGTAAATCCGTAGTACGAATCGTCAAACAAAGGCGGCATTTCAAATACTTCGTCTATCTTTTTCTCAAAAGCCTCTTTGCCCCCCATCAGTTGTATGAGTCCCTCAAAATCCTGAAATACCGACCAAGTGTAGTGCAAACTATTTCCTTCAGTAAATGCATCGCCCCATTTCAGTGGATTAAATGGTGACTGGAACTTGCCGTCCTTATTTTTGCCTCGCATCCACTTAGTTTCGGGGTCAAATACATTTTTATAGCGTTTGGACTGTTCGTAGTATTGTTTAGCTATATTGGATTTGCCCATTTTTTCTGCCATACGCGCAATGCAATAATCGGCATAAGCGTACTCAAGGGTGCGGGCTACATTTTCGTTAATCTTCACATCGTAAGGTACATAGCCCAAACTATTGTAGTAATCTACCCCTTCACGACCTACTGATTTTACTGGTCTGCCATCGTTTTGGGTAGCATTCTTTAGCATTGCCTCTAAAAGAATTTCGGCATTAGCAGCCTCTATATTTCCTTTTAGGTAAGCATCGGCAATGATAGAAGCCGAGTTAGAGCCTATCATACAATCCCTATGCCCTGGGCTTGCCCACTCGGGTAACCAGCCCGATTCCTTATAAGCGTTTACCAATCCCTTCATCATCTGTTGGTTCATCTCGGGATACAACAGGTTAAACAGCGGAAATACAGCGCGAAAAGTATCCCAAAAACCATTGTCGGTGAACATATAACCTTTTTCTATCTTACCGTTATACGGACTGTAATGCACCATTTCCCCTGTTTTGTTGTACTCGTAGAAAGTGCGTGGAAAGAGCAGAGTGCGGTACAAACAAGAGTAGAAAGTGCGCAAATGGTCTATATTTTCGTCCTCCACTTGTATTTTGCTTAGTTCAGTTTCCCAAAGAGCAAGAGCCTTTTGTTTGGTTTGTTCAAAAGTGTCGTTGCCTAATTCTGTTTGCAAATTCAACAAGGCTTGTTCAGGTGAAATAAACGACGATGCTACTTTTACAGTTACCTGTTCGCCTCTTTTAGTGTGGAAACCTATTACTGCTCCTGTATGTTCGCCCTTACTTTCAGTGTTTTTGGATAGTTTAAAACCGTTACTCCACGTTTGTACGCTCTCAAAATCTTTGTCGAAAGTAAGCACAAAGTAATTGTGAAAGTTCTCGGGTACTCCCCCGCTGTTGTTGCGCGCGTAGCCTATAATCTTGCGCTCTTTGGGCAATACCTGTACCATCGAACCTTTGAAATAAGCATCGAGAAGCAAATAAGCCTTATCGCTTTTGGGAAAAGTAATGCGAAACTGTGCCGCTCGTGAAGTAGGTGTAATCTCTACTGATGTATCATAATCGGCTAAATACACTTTATAGTAATGGGGTTGAGCTGTTTCTGCTTTGTGCGAAAACCACGAAGCACGCTCTTCTTCTTTGATTTTCAAGTCACCTACTACAGGCATCAATGCAAAAGCCCCATAGTCGTTAATCCACGGACTCGGTTGGTGAGTTTGCTTAAAACCTACAAGTTTATCAGCGTGATATTGATATGCCCAGCCATCGCCCATTTTGCCTGTTTGAGGTGTCCAGAAGTGCATACCCCAAGGCACAGCTATTGCGGGATAAGTATTACCATTAGAAAGACTAAACTTGGAATCAGTACCCATCAGAGGGTTTACGTACTGAGTATAAGAAGTTTCGGGTACAATAGGGATATCGTCTTGTTGTTGAGGTGGTTTGTTTTCTGAAGTAGGAGAGGAGCAAGCAAACAAACTCCCTAAAAAGATGGTTGAAAATAATCGTTTCATAAGGTGTTTTTTATTTGAAGGCAAAGGTAATAATAAAATTTGAATAAACAAGTTTTATAACTTACTTAATCTCAATATTATTTCTTGTGTAAAACTGGCACATTAATTGCTAACTTTCTCAAAATTGAATCTAAACCCCTGATTATACATCACAAAATGTTAAACAAAGGTTTCATTTTTGAAGGTCAGGGTACTAAAAAGAAACTTATGAAAAACAAATCTTTATTCATTGCTCTTTTCTCTTGTTTTCTGGCACCATTGTCGGCACAAACTTCAGATTTGCCTTTTAAAGGAGGCGAATGGTTGCGTTTTAAAGTAAAATATGGTGTTTTTAATGCGAGTATCGCTACAATGTCGGTTAAAGAAGAGATGTATGGAGGTGAAAAAGTGTATCACGCTACCGGAAAAGGGGCGACTACAGGTTTAGCACGTGTATTTTTTAAGGTAGATGATACTTATGAGAGCTATTTTGGTATCACCGATGGCAAGCCGCGTCTTTTCATCCGTAATATCTACGAAGGTGGCTATACTAAATATTTAAAAATGTACTTCAATCATACCGATAACAAAGTGAAAATCCACAATATGGAAAATGGTAAAGATACCGAAATTTCCTTCCAACCAGGGCTTCACGATGTGATTTCGGCTTTCTACGCTCTTCGTCATCACCCAGATATCGAAAATATGAAAGTGGGGGGACAAATCTCTTTAGATATGATTTTCGATGACGATGAAGTGTATAAATTCAAACTCAAACTCCTCGGTCGTGAGAAAGTAAAAACGCATTTTGGTACTGTAAATACGCTTAAATTCTGCCCTTTAGTACAAGATGGTCGCGTGTTTAAAGAAGAAGAAAGTATCACAATGTGGATTACTGACGACAAGAACAAAGTGCCCGTAAAACTGCGTGCCGCCTTACGTGTAGGCTCATTAGTAGCTGAACTCGACGGGTTTAACAATCTCAAAAATGAAACTGATTTGAAAAAAAAATAAGTGCATTGTATAGATAGTTTATTTTTTTTACGTATATTTGTGCCCTCAAACAATATAATCTCAAAAATAAACAAATTATACTATGAAAAACTTGTTTTTAGCAGTCTCTGTTTTTCTTGCCTCTTTAGCGTATGGGCAAGATACAAGTGTGAAAAAACTGATGAAACTCGCCGAGAAAGGCGATGTGAAAGCCCAGTCGGAATTAGCCGAAGCTTATCTGAAAGGCAAAGGGGTAAAACGCTCTTTTCAAGATGCTGCCTTATGGCTTGAAAAAGTAGCCGAAACAGGCGATGCACAAGCGCAATACCAGCTTGCCCACCTCCATCTCGATGGTAAAGGAATGCCTAAATCTGAAGAAAAAGGTACTGAATGGCTCGCTAAAGCAGCCGAAAATGGCAACCAAAAAGCCGAACAAGAACTCGCACTTTGTTATCGCGATGGTCGCGGTGTTCCTCAGTCTACCGAAAAGTACTACGCTTGGATTGAAAAGAATGCCGATAAAGAAAAAGCTGAAACTTTGCTCGACCTTGCTAAAGCGTATTATGCGGGTGATGGTGTGACTAAAGATGTGAACAAAGCTAAATTTTGGGCTGACAAAGCTGCTAAAAAAGGAAATAAAGAAGCTGAACTTCTCCTCGCTACTTGGGTGTACGAAATCAACCCTTCTAACCCCGAAGCGATACAACGCTTGATGCAAGTAGCTGAAAAAGGTGATACTGAGGCACAAGCAATGATAGGTGAGTCTTACCTCAATGGCAAAGGGGTAGAACAATCTGAAAGTAAAGCGATAGAATGGTTTGAGAAGGCAGCAGCCAAAGGCAATGCTACAGCACTCTATCACTTAGCTAATTTCTACTTCTATGGCAATAGTCCACTCATAGGTAAATTCCCTAAAAAAGCACTTGATTACTACACTCAAGCAGCTAATAAAGGCAATGTAGATGCTCAAAGACAATTGGCAGTATGCCTCTACAATGGTATTGGAGGAGCAGCTTCTCAACGCGATGCTTTCAACTGGATTCTCAAAGCAGTGAATGCTAATCCCTCTCCTATAACCGAAAATAATTTAGCTGTATGTTATGCTACAGGCAATGGCACACGGCAATCAGTAGCTCAAGCAGTAGAACTCTTCCGAAAAGCTGCTGATGCAGGCGATGTAACTGCTCAATATAACTTAGGAACTCTCTTGCTTGAAGAACCACAACAAGATGTGAAAAAAGCCTTTGAATATCTCGAAAAAGCAGCCGCTCAAAACCACCTACTTGCGCTTAAAAAATTAGGTGATTTGAATTTCACAGGGAAATATACAAATCAATCTTACGCTCGTGCTTTTGAGTATTACAATAAAGCTGCAAAACTTACTCCTACCCCTGAAAATCAAATGTTAGACTATTTCTATCAAGGGCAAGCCGATGCTTATGCCGATGTGCTTTTCACCCTCTCTCAATGCTATGCAGATGGTAAAGGAGTGAAAAAATCACCACGTGAAGCAGCTAAATGGGCGATGAAAGCTGCCGATTTGTCTCATAAAGGAGCTTTTGATTGGTTACTCAAAAAAGTAGAAGCAAACGATCCTAAAGAAAATCCTGATGTAATCCTCACCGTTGCCGATGGATATTTCTATGGTAAAGGAGTGAAAAAACAAAATGATAAGGCTTTTCCTTTATATGAAAGACTTGCTAAACAACAAGATAACACCCAAGCGCAAAAACGCTTGATTGAATACTATTTCGAGGCAAAAAACCCTCAAAAAGACGAAGAAAAAGCAGTGTATTGGAGCGAACGTGTTGCTAAAAAAGGCGATGCCGAAACACAATCTAACTTAGGTAAATACTATATGACTTTTGTTCCTGATGTAGCTCCTGCACCTAAAGAAAAACCAGCTCCTGCGCCTAAGACTCCCGCTCCTGCTAAAGGTAAAACTACTACAGTAACTACAGCTGCGGCAACTACAACTGCTACACCTACAACACGTACCAGAGTGCGCCCTTCTGCACGCCCTACAATAACAGAAAATACTACTGTTAAGGCGCCAGCAGTGAACAACCGCACTGTTGCCCAACATAAAGTAACACACAATGCTCCTGCACCTAAAACACCTATGAAACGCCTCAATGAACACAAAGGGGTACTTTGGCTCTCTAAAGCTGCCGAACAAAACAATGTAGCGGCACTCACCGAACTCGGTGCTTACTACGAAAGCAAACAAGATTTCGGTCAGGCGGTAACTCAATACCAAAAAGCTGCTCACCGCGAATATGCTGAAGGGCAATACAAATTAGGAAATTGTTATTACAATGGTAGTGGTTTAGAACGCTCTAACGAAAAAGCCGCCGACTATTATAAACGCGCAGCCCGCCAAGGTTATGCACCTGCACAATTCCGCTTGGGTAATTGCTATTATCACGGCGAAGGTATCCAGCAATCCGATGCTCGTGCTATCGATTGGTTTGATCAAGCCTGCGATAGTGGAGAAAAACAAGCCTGCGATATGCTAAAAGTTGCAGTGGCTAAAAAATAAATATCACACAAACACTACAAATAAAAAAGCTGTCCAACTCTGGACAGCTTTTTTTATTATCTTTTATCTCATTCTTTTAAATCTATTGTGTGTCCACAAGTAGAACTCAGGACGGTCATAAATTTGTCGGGTTACACGTTCAAAGAACATATCTGTGATTTGAAAATCTACATAATCGTTAGGTACTTCAGCTAAAACTTCAAAAGTTGTTTGGTAATACCCGCGTTTTAGTTTTTCTATTTTAGCAAACACAATCACCGTGTTCAAAGCCTTACCCAAGCGTTCTGCCCCAGTGAAAACAGGTACATTCAAACCTAAAAACGGACGTAAGTAGTTCTTTTTGTTGTTTGGAATCTGGTCGGAAGCAAATCCATAACAATATACATCATGAGCATCTTTGTGTTTTTTCATCTCGCGGTGAGCAGTGTAGCGCGGTAGCAAAAAGCTGTGATGTTTAGTGCGTATTTTCTGCAAAAGTTTGTCAAAATAAGGGTTGCTTAGCGGGGTATAGAGAGCGTACGATTTGTGTTTTAAGAAGTAGGCCAATGAAAGTAACCATTCGTAACTTGCGTAATGACTGCACATAAACAAGATGTTGCGTTCCTCATTTTCGTATTTCTTCAAAACTTCCAAGTTAGGAAAAACCATACGTTTTTTCATTTCTTTTTCACTCATTCCGTACGATTTTACCATTTCTAAAAGAGTATCACAAAAGTGGTGGTAGAATTTGCGTTCGATGTCTAAAAGTTCAGTTTCAGTTTTAAAAGGGAAGGCTGTATGCAAGTTTTTGCGTACCACTTTTACTCTGTATTTCAATAGAGTATATAGTATAAAATATAAAAAATCCGATATGCCATAGAGCATCCAGAAAGGCATTCGCGAGAGTAGCCAAATAAGTGGGAAGGCAATAATATAGATAAATAAATTCATTAGAGGTTCAGTTTCAAGCCGCAAAGGTAAAAATAATTTGTCAAATAGCCAATTTGCTAATTTGCTAATTCACAAATTATTCGTACTTTTGCCCCCGTTTTTAAATTATTAATTGTCAGTAGTCAATTGTCAATTATCAATTGCTAATTATTCTCTATGCTGAACGTTCACAATCTATCTGTTTCTTTTCAAGGTGAATACCTCTTCGAGGATGTCGCTTTTATGCTCAATGCAGGCGACCGTGTGGGGCTTATCGGTAAGAATGGAGCAGGTAAATCTACAATGCTCAAACTGCTTTCACGCGAACTGAAACCCGATACTGGAGGAATTGCTACCGATAAAGATGTGCGCATCGGTTTCCTTAAACAGGATATCGATTTTGTAAAAGGGCGCACTATCTTAGAAGAAGCCTATCAGGCATTTACCGAAATCAAAGCATTAGAACGCCAGTTAGACAATATCCATCATCAAATAGAAACTCGCACCGATTACGAGAGTCAAGAATACCACGATTTGCTCGATAAGCTAAGCGATTATACACATCGTTTCGATCTCATCGGAGGCTATCAGTACCAAGGTGAAACCGAAAAAGTATTACAAGGTCTTGGCTTCCAGCGTAGTGATTTTGATAAACTCACCGATAGCTTTTCAGGAGGTTGGCGTATGCGCATAGAGTTAGCAAAACTGCTCTTGCAAAACAACGATGTGTTGTTGCTGGACGAGCCTACGAATCACTTGGATATCGAGTCGATTATATGGTTAGAACAATTCCTTACTACGTATAGCGGGGCAGTGGTAATTGTCTCTCACGATAGGATGTTTTTAGATAATGTTACCAATCGCACTATCGAGATTTCAGTAGGCAAAATATACGATTATCCTAAACCCTACACTCAATTTTTGGCATTGCGCCAAGAAATACGTGAGCAACAACTCGCTTCACAAAAAAACCAAGAAAAGAAAATTCAACAAACTGAAAAGTTGATTGAAAAATTCCGTGCAAAAGCTACTAAGGCTTCTATGGCGCAATCGCTGATGAAAAAACTCGACAAGATAGAGCGCATAGAGGTAGATGAGGAAGATAATGCTGTGATGAATGTGCGTTTTCCCGTATCGGTAACTCCAGGGAAAGTGGTGCTCGAAATAGACGATGTATCTAAAAACTACGGTGAAAAACAAGTGCTTAGCCACGTGAGTTTACTCGTAGAACGCGGCAGTAAAGTGGCCTTTGTAGGACAAAATGGACAAGGAAAAACTACCCTCGCCAAGATGATTGTAAGCGAAATTCCGTACGATGGAACTATCAAGTTAGGTCACAATGTGCAATTGGGATATTTTGCCCAAAATCAAGCCGACTATTTGGATGGTGAACTTACCGTACTCGATACGATGTTCAACGCTGCTAACGATAGCAATCGTATGAAAATCCGCGACATACTCGGCTCTTTCCTCTTCCGTGGCGATGAAGTAGATAAGAAAGTGAAAGTGCTTTCAGGAGGCGAACGCAACCGCTTGGCATTGGCTAAAATGTTGCTGTCAGATTTCAATGTCTTGGTAATGGACGAGCCTACGAACCACTTGGATATCAAGAGCAAAAATGTACTCAAAAAAGCACTTCAGCAATTCGAAGGAACGCTCATCATCGTGTCGCACGACCGCGATTTCTTGCAAGGACTCACCGATAAAGTATACGAATTTAAAAACCAACACCTTAAAGAATATTTGGGCGACATCGATTTCTATTTAGAGCAACGTGCTGTCGCTAATTTCCGCGAAATAGAACAACCTAAAGAAACTACTACTACTACTGCTAAAGCTGCTCAAACTCCTGAAAAACTCTCTTTCGAAGAACAAAAACAACAGAAAGCAGCTCAAAACAAACTCAATAAAATAGAACACAACATCACCGACCTCGAACAGGAACTCAAAGTGATGAACGAGCAAATGGGGCAAGGCCTACAAACCGATGCGTTCTACAAACAGTACGAACAAAAAAAACAACAGTTGGAGGATTTAATGACCGAATGGGAATCTTTAATGAGTTAATCTATGCAACCTAAGAAAATCTTACTCTTTATTGTGGGACTACTTGCTGCCCTTTTTGCGATGACCTTTTTCAGTCGTTATCACACCACCGCCAACGGTATGGTGCGTGAAGGTATTGCCTTTGGTGATGCAATGTTACGCTATCCTACCCCCGATATTTTAGGAGAACTCTTCAAAGCTGATGAAAAAGAAAACAACAAACTCGATGAACTAATCAAAGAAACTTCGGGAAGTATCGTTGATGAAAAAACAAAAAATTTAACAACGAACGATACTATCGAAAAAGATTCTCTACACACTTTAGATACCAATGTAGAAGGTAAAATCTATTACCCTGGAAATAAAATTGACTATATCAAACGCCTCAAAGCTAAACTCCGTCAAGGCGTTTGCCAAATTGTACATTATGGCGACTCTCAAATAGAAGGCGACCGTATCACTGCCTATATACGCAACCGCTTGCAACTCTCCTATGGTGGAGGCGGACCTGGTTTCGTTCCTATCAAGGTGGTCTATAGCCAAAATAGTGTAGATATAGTCTCTTCACCTAACTGGATGCGCTATGCTTTCTTTGATCGCAAACAGCGCAAAACTGTGAAACACAATAGTTACGGACTTTATGCTACTTATTCGCGCTTTACACCTTATGTGAAAGATACTGCTTTGTTGAAACCTACAAAAGCATCCTTTACAATCAAACCTTCTAAAAAATCCTACGCACGCCTGCAAAACTATACCAAATTTGGGTTGCACTATGGTAATGCTACCAGCCGAACTGCTATTAGGGTATACCAAGGAAAAAATGTAATTAAAATTGATACTCTCATCGCCGATGGTAAATACCATAACTACCAACTGAATTTTGCAACTACCCCCGATGAGTTATATATAGAATTGGAAGCACGTGTAAGTCCTGATTTCTATGGAATTACCCTCGATGCTGCTTCGGGAGTGCGCGCCGATAACGTGGCAATGCGCGGTGAAGCAGGACGTATTTTCACCCGTATGAACTACGAAAACTATCGCCAAATGTCTGCCGTTCGTAAACCCGACCTCTTTATTTTTGAGTTCGGTGGTAATACCATTCCTTATATGAAAACCGACCAACAGCTGAAAGACTATGTTGAAGGACTTATTTTCAATATGAAATGGGTGAAACGTGCCAACCCTAATGCAATGTTTATGCTCATAGGTAATGGCGATATGACCACCTCGCGCAACGGCAAGCGCATCACTTATCCTTATGTGCCTAAACTCAACGATTTGATGAAAGAAGAGTGTATGAAAAACGATATCGCCTACTTCAGTATGTATGAGGCAATGGGTGGCGAAAACTCTATGATTACGTGGGTAAAAGAAGGAATGGCAGCTGCCGATTATGTGCATTTTAGCCCTAAAGGAACTAAACTTATTTCAGAAGTGTTTTATCAGTGTTTACACAACGACCTCACAGCGGTAGAATAACAGATTTATGACAGACTTTTTCAACAATTTCTTTATGTTTAATCCTGAGCATCCGCTTACTTTTGTGCGGATAGACTTCTGGATATTCTTTGTCTTGGTGTATGCTGTCTTTGCTCTGATTTACCGACGCCGACATCTGCGCAATCTGTTTTTGCTAATCGCTAGTTTCTATTTCTATTACAAGGCGAGCGGCCTTTTTGTGTTGCTGTTAGTATTCAGTACTGTCACCGATTTTTATCTGGGACACTACATCTATCGGCAAGCCGAAGAACGCCGACGCAAAATAGCTGTAACCGTGAGTGTTTGTTTAAATTTATTAGTGTTAGCATATTTCAAGTATGCTTATTTTTTCACCGATACTTACAATGCACTCTTCCACACCCAGCACCAAACGTTTAACTATTTAGCCTATTGGGCAAATGGCTTTAGCAATCAAGGCTATTTCACAGTTGATAAAATCATTTTGCCTGTAGGGATATCTTTCTATACATTCCAAACGATTAGCTACACAGTAGATGTATACCGTAACAAGGTAACTCCACTGAACTCTATACTCGATTTTGGTTTCTATGTGAGTTTCTTTCCTCAACTCGTAGCAGGGCCTATCGTCCGCGCCGAAGAGTTTGTACCTCAAATTCTCAAGAAAACTGTTGTTTCTAAAGAAGAGTTCAATAAAGCGATATTCTTCATTCTCAAAGGGCTCATTAAAAAAATGATTTTTGCCGATTTTATTGCTTTGCACTTCTTAGACAAAATATTCGATGCCCCTTCTATGCACACAGGTTTTGCCAATATTCTGGCTCTCATAGGCTATTCGTTGCAAATCTATGGTGATTTCTCTGGTTATACCGATATTGCTATAGGGGTAGCACTGCTAATGGGTTTTCATTTGCCTGTAAACTTCAATTCGCCTTACAAAGCCTTGAATTGCGGTGATTTCTGGAAACGTTGGCATATCTCCCTTTCCACTTGGCTGAAAGATTATTTGTACATCCCATTAGGAGGTAACCGCAATAGTACCATAGGCACTTTCGTCTTCTCTTTGCTTTTTGTAGTGATTTTGGTAGTAGCGATCAACAATCTCGTTTTCACCCTCATCACAGGGCTACTGTTAATAGCAGGTTCTGCGGTTGCGTTCTTTTATAAACCCTTTGAACGCTACCTTACTACCAATATTAATATTATGATTACAATGCTCATTGGAGGATTGTGGCACGGTGCATCGTGGAAGTTTGTTATCTGGGGCGGACTCAATGGTTTAGGAGTTGTGGCTTATAAGTATTGGCGTAAGGTGAGCCCGTATGAGAACAGTAACTTGTGGGTAGTACGCGCTTGGAAAATAGCTTTTACTTTTGTTTTTATCACTTTCACACGTGTGTTTTTCCGAAGCAACGATATGGAAAGTATAAACCAATGGTTTGACCAAGTCGCTCATAATATGGACTGGGGTTCGGCTATGCAAGTGATGAAGTACAACAATATTAGTTTAGGAATCATCCTCATAGGCTATATCACCCACTGGCTGCCCCAACGCTGGAAAGACTATACCGAGCACGTTTTTGCCGAAAGCCATTACGTAGTAAAAGCTGCCATCGCCTTAGTGGTAGTATTGATATGTTATCAAGCCTATTCCACCGATATACAGCCATTTATCTATTTCCAGTTTTAATCAAGAATTAGGTTTTAGAAATCAATAATCAATCCTTTTTATCTGTCTACTTTTCCCCGAGACCCTCCAGAATCTTCCAAGATTCTTCGAGGTTCTCCCTATAATATTCTCTCTACTTTTCTCTAATTTGCTAATTCACAAATTTGCTAATTTCTAAATTATTCGTATTTTTGCCGATTGAAAGGGCTCTTATACCCTCTCTATTAATGTAATAATCCATAGAAAAATGAGTTGCAATACTTGCACACACAATACGAACAATAGCTGTAATACAAACTGCGGAGCGCGAAGCTTTGGCACTGCCAAATTATCAGTTTTTGATTGGCTGGCAAATACCCAACTCCTTGGCGGACAAGAGTATTTTGATTGCGTCGAGGTGCGCTTCAAAAACAGCCGCAAAGAGTATTTCCGCAATGTCGATAAATTGCCCCTCCAAATGGGTGATGTAGTAGCCACCGAAGCCCCTTCAGGACACGATGTAGGAGTCGTAACCCTTACAGGTGAATTGGTGCGCTCGCAAATGAAAAAACGCAAAGTCGATTGGGAAGGCGATATACCTCGAGTGTATCGCAAAGCTAATCAGCATGATATTGATGTATGGCAACAGTCGCGTGCCAAAGAAATAGAAGTCCAAAAACAATCGCGTGAATTAGCAATTGCCTTAGGTTTAGAGATGAAAATCTCCGATGTAGAATTCCAAGGCGACGGCTCTAAAGCAACATTCTACTACACAGCCGAGGGGCGTGTAGATTTCCGCCAGCTCATCAAGGATATGGCAAAAGCCTTTTCTGTGCGTATAGAAATGCGACAAATAGGTTTCCGCCAAGAGGCAGCCCGCTTAGGTGGAATAGGTTCTTGCGGTCGTGAACTCTGCTGCTCTACTTGGCTTACCGATTTCAGAAGCGTTTCCACTTCAGCAGCACGATACCAGCAATTGTCACTCAACCCTCAAAAACTTGCAGGTCAGTGCGGTAAACTCAAATGCTGCTTGAACTTCGAACTCGACACCTATCTCGATGCTCTGCAAGATTTCCCCCGCACCGATGTAAAACTCCACACACAGCGCGGTATGGCATCGTGCCAAAAAATAGACATCTTCAAACGCCTAATGTGGTTCACTTACGACGAAAATCCTATCACTTGGCACAAACTCTCAGTAGATAGCGTAAAAGAAATTATCGAACTCAATAAAGAGGGAGAACCTATTGAAGAGTTAGAAGAGTATGCCATCGTTACCGATTTGTCTTCACGTAAAAGCACTTCAGCTTATGAAGGTATTGAACTCGCTCCAGTAGAAGAAGATAGCATCACCCGTTTCGATGCCCCTAAACGCAAAAAGAACAAGCATAACAACAAAAAAGCGAGCAATAATAACAGTAAGCCTCAGCGAGATAACAAAACCCAACAAGCACAATCCCAACCCCAAGGGCAGTCTAACAAAAAGAAACAATCGCCCAAGCCTAAAAATAACGGCAATAATAACAATCCTAATGCTAATAACAACCCCAATACCGCTAAGAAAAAGCCCAATAATAAAAATAACAAACCCAACTCTAATGCCGATAAACCTAAAAATGAGAACGCTTAGTGTATTACTCCTATGGCTAACCCTCGTGTCTTGCCATAGTAATGTGGAATACAGCCAATATGTGTCTTTGCCTAATGGTTGGACTAAAAACGAACCTGTAACCTTTCTTTTAGAAGCAAACGATACGTTGGCTAAAAAAAACTTGTTCATAATGTTGCGTAACGATGAGCATTACGAGTTTAGCAATATCTATTTGATTGCCAAAATGGAAGTGCCCAATAGCGATAAGGTAATTGTCGATACGTTGCAATACGAAATGGCAACCCCCGAAGGTAAATGGTTGGGAGATGGCTATTCAGCAGTGAAAGAAAGCAAATTGTGGTACAAAGAACAATTCGTTTTCCCTGCTAAAGGTAAGTACAACATCAAAATAGAACAAGCAATGCGCAAAATAGGTGATGATGAAGGAATACCAATACTCAAAGGAATCACCGAAGTGGGGCTACGCGAAGAAACTAATAAATAATTGCCTAATACAAAAGAGTTTTATATAGTCTCAATTTCGTGTAAATTCGTAGGAGACTTAAAAAATAATAAACTATGAAAAAAGCAAACAGCACAAACAGTAACAACAGCAGCCGCAAACCTAAAAAAGGACTCAGCACAGTCGTGAGATGGTTTTGGTATATCTTTATAGCGGGCGTGGTAGGAGTGATATTACTCTTTACTTCGGCTTCTTTAGGCTTGTTGGGCGAAATGCCCGACTTCCAACACTTGGAAAATCCCGAAACCAATTTGGCTACCGAAATCGTTACCGCCGATGGTAAATCGTTAGGAAAATTCTATTTAGATGAAAACCGTACGCCTATCCGCTTCAAAGATTTACCTAAACACTTAGTCGATGCTCTCGTCGCCACCGAAGACGAACGTTTCTATGAACACTCAGGAATCGACGTGCGTGGTACATTGCGGGCAATGGTCTATTTTGGTAGAAAAGGAGGTGCTTCCACCATCTCACAACAATTGGCAAAACAGCTTTTTCATAAAGAAAAAACCAGAGGTTTAGCACGTTATACTCAAAAAATAAAAGAATGGGTGATTGCTACACGCCTTGAAAAACAATATACTAAAGAAGAGATATTAGCAATGTACTTCAATATCTACGACTTCAATAACAATGCCGATGGAATCCGTTCGGCTGCTAAAATCTACTTCGATAAAGAACCTAAAAACCTCAAAATAGAAGAAGGCGCAATGCTTGTAGGGATGTTTAAAAACTCTGCTCTCTACAATCCTGTGAAAAATAAAGAAGGAGTAACTAACCGTCGCAATGTGGTACTCGCCCAAATGGCTAAGAACAACTACATTACCCAAGAACAAAAAGATTCCTTGCAAAAGTTGCCATTGAAAATCAAGTTTACCCCCGAAAGTCATAACGACGGGATGGCAACCTACTTCCGTGAGTACCTGCGTTCTTATATGAAAACGTGGATAGACCAAAACCCTAAACCCGATGGTACTAAACACAACCTCTATCTTGACGGATTGAAAGTGTATACAACCATCGACTCTAAGATGCAGGCTTATGCCGAGGCTGCTGTGAAAGCTCATATGAAACAACTACAAAAAGCCTTCGACGCCGAAAATAACCCTAAGAAAAATGCTACCTATCCTTTTGTAAAAGTCTCTAAAGAAGAGTATAAAAACCTAATGGAACGCGCAATGAAAAACTCTAATCGCTGGATACACCTTAAGTATTTAGGCTATTCCGAAAAGGAAATCCGCGAGTCGTTTGATAAAAAAGTAGAGATGCGTGTCTTCAGTTGGAAAGGTGAAAAAGATACCATTATGACCCCACGTGACTCTATATTGTATTATAAAGCTTATTTGCGTACAGGTATGATGTCTATGGAACCTCAAACAGGACACATAAAAGCGTGGGTAGGAGGCATCAACTACAAGCATTTCCAATACGACCAAGTGATACAAGGTGCTCGCCAAACGGGCTCTACCTTCAAACCTTTTGTATATGCCACCGCTATCGACCAATTGCACTATTCTCCTTGTATGGAACTCCCTGATATCCCAACGTGTGTAGAAGCTCATAAGTACGGCAATGTGCAAGCGTGGTGCCCACGTAACTCTACAGGTAATTTCACAGGTAAAATGATGACCCTCAAATACGCTTTAGCAAACTCAGTAAACTCTATTACTGTAAACCTGATGGATAAAGTAGGCCCTATACCCGTGATTAATTTGGTGAGAAAACTCGGCATCACATCCAATATGCCCGAAATGCCTTCTATCGCCTTAGGTACTGCCGATGCAACTGTCTTCCAAATGGTAGGGGCTTATGGTACTTTCGCCAATGAAGGGGTATATGTAAAACCTGTGTTAGTAACGCGTATAGAAGATAAGAACGGTACAGTACTTTTTGAAAATACCCCTGAAACTCACGATGTAGTAAGTGCTGAAGTAGCTCGTGCTGTTGTAAACTTGATGGAAGGGGTTACACGCTATGGTTCAGGAGCGCGCTTGCGTACCAAAGGTGCAGAAACTTATAATACCATTTACAAAAATGTAATGACAGGATATCCTTATCAATTTACGAACCCTATTGCAGGTAAAACAGGAACCACTCAAAATAATAGCGATGGTTGGTTTATCGGTATGGTACCTAATCTTGTTACCGGTGTTTGGGTAGGAGGTGAAGACCGCGCGGTACACTTCCGTACTACTGCCTACGGTCAAGGGGCTACAATGGCACTCCCCATATTCGGCTATTATATGAAAAAATGCTATGCCGATAAAGATTTGAGTGTTTCTAAAGGCGCTTTTCCTGCCCCTCAAAACAAAGAAATTCCTATAGATTGCAATAAAGAAAAAGAAGGAGATACTGAAGACCCTGAAATCGATTTTTAAAGTTTCTTGAGCGAATATTTGTCTCTTTGTAATATTTTTAGTAGTTTTGTCGCCCTTATTGTAATAAACTAAAAAACGCACTTACATTATTAAGAATATGAAATTTAAAAAATATACACTCACTACCATCGCCTGTTTGCTCTTAGGTAGTATGCCAATGCAGGCGCAAAACTCTCAAAAAGACACAATAAATAGAAATCCTAAACGCGAAGGATTACACAAGTTTAACGATAATCCCAACATAAAAAAATACGATGAAAAATGGCTGAAAGAACTGTCTAATTCCGATTTGTTCTTTCAAATGAGCGAAGATGTAGCCGCAACCCCTACTGATGTAGATTACAGTGAGTTGCCTACTGAAGTACTCAAAGAGCGCTTGCGTAAACTGAATGAAAAAACACCTTTCAACGTGGAGTATAACCCTATATTAGAACAGGTGATCAAATCGTTTTTGAAAAATCGCCGCTCTTCGTTAGAACGCCTGATGAGCCTCAGTGATTACTATTTTCCAATGTTCGAACAGGAAATGAGTAACCAAAAAATTCCTCTTGAAATGAAATACCTCGCCATTATTGAATCAGCCTTAAATCCTAAAGCCCGCTCTCGCGCTGGGGCTACAGGCTTATGGCAATTTATGTATGCTACAGGTAAAAGCTATGGCTTAGAGGTAAATAACTATGTCGATGAACGCAGCGACCCCGTTCGTTCTACTAAGGCCGCTGCAAAATACTTAAACGAACTCTATAAAATATTTGGTGACTGGGATTTAGCTCTCGCTGCCTATAATTCAGGACCTGGCAATGTCACTAAAGCTATACGCCGATCTAACGGAAAGACTAACTATTGGAATTTGCGCCCCTATCTTCCTCGTGAAACAGCGGGGTATGTGCCTGCTTTCTTGGCAACACTCTATATTTTTGAATATGCTAAAGAACACGGCTTCAAACCTCAAAAACGCGCTAATCATCTCTTCCAAACTGATACCATTCGTGTAAAACAAGCCATTCCTTTCAAGGATATAGCCGAAATTACAGGTATGGATGTACAAGATATTCAGTTTTTTAACCCTTCTTACCAATTAGATGTAGTGCCTTATGTTGAAGGGCGCAACTATGCCGTGCGTTTGCCTATCTCCGAAATAGGTAAGTTCGTATCCAATGAACAAGCTATCTACAACTACCTAAACGAACAAAAAGCTCAACGTGAACAAGTTCTTCCTGAAGTAACCAAAGGCGAACAATACGCAGGAGGTAAATCTACTAAAAAAACAGTTTATACGGTGAAAAAAGGCGATAACTTAGGTAAAATTGCTAGTCGCCACGGCGTGACAATCAATAATATCAAACGCTGGAACCGAATGAAAAGTAATAAAGTACGCGTGGGACAACGACTTTCTATATACAAGTAATATAGAAGTTAGAAATAACAGTTAGATAGTATGAAGAGAAGAGCTTTATTAAAATTATTGGGGCTTTTTTCGGTAGTGCGTGGCTACAATATCGCGATGGTTTGTGTAGCTCAGTACTTAGCCTCTATCTTCGTGCTCTCCAAACAACCTTGGCGTGAAGTCCTTGCCGATACACACTTGTTGATGCTCGTCATAGCAGGAGCTTTGGCTATCGCTGGAGGGTATATTATCAATGGTTTTTACGACAAAGATAAAGATTTGATTAATAAACCTACCCAAACGATGATCAACCACTTAGTGAGTCAGAATACCAAACTTACCCTCTATTTTTTGCTCAATTTTCTCTCAGTAATAGTAGCTAGTTATGTGTCGTTTAGAGCAGTGATTTTCTTTTCAGGTTATATCTTCACAATGTGGCTTTATTCACACCGTATCAAAAAACTATTGCTTTGGGGCAACCTCACTTCAGCAAGTTTAGCTATTATCCCCTTTTTTGCAATATTTGTGTATTATCGCAATTTCGAAACCGTGATTTTCGCCCATGCTATACTCATCTTTCTGTTAATGCTCACCAAAGAGTTTATCAAAGATTTGCAAAACATCAAAGGAGATCTCACTCACAACTATGCTACAATTCCCGTGGTCTATGGTGAGAGTTTTGCTAAAAAACTCATCACCTTGAACGTATTGCTCTGCTTTCTGCCTATCTATTGGCTACTTCATAGTTTCCTCATATTCAAACTGACGTACTTTCTCTACTTCACAATGCTTTATTTATTGTTTTTTGTAGCCTTTCTTTGGAAAAGCCAAACCCAACCTCAATACAGAGCCTTACACAATATGCTTAGAGTGATTCTCGTAATGGGAGTCTTTAGTGTAATATTAGTAAAGCAAATCAAAGGTTAAAAAAATACATCTCGTACTTTACACTTTTCGTCGATAAAATCAGCCTTTCTGTCGATATTATTTGCCTAAATCCTCTCTTCATCTTACCTTTGCACCATAAATTTTAAAACAGTGCATTTGTCTCATTTGCTAAACTTTAACAAAAGATTAACGCCATCCCACACTTGCCTATAACTATTTTTGAAGTATTTTTGCCAATAACCCTCACCCTCCAACTCCATCTACCTCACCCGACTTGTCAGCCCCGTCCGACTCGTCCTAAAACTAACACTAACGACTAATAACTAAGTATAATGAATAAAATCTTTTTAGCAACAACAGTAGCTATCGCATTGGTAGCTTGTAATAATGGAAATCAACAGCAACAACAATCAAAAGGACCTGAGGCTTATCCTGTAATTGTAGTAGGAGAGCAAAATACGGTTTCTCAACTCTCTTATCCAGTAAATATTGAAGGTATTGTAAACAGCTCTGTGCAGGCCAAAATATCAGGTTATATCACCAAAGTATTAGTAGACGAAGGTCAGGCAGTAACCCAAGGGCAACCTTTGTTTCAGCTGGAAACACAAACCCTTAACCAGTCGGCAGCCTCAGCCAAAGCAGCTGTAGATGCGGCTAAGGTGGAGGTAGATAAATTAGTGCCCTTGGTAGAAAAAAATATCGTGAGCTCCGTGCAATTAGCAACTGCCAAAGCCAACTTGCAACGCGCTCAAGCTGCCTACAACGAGGTGGCCAGCAATATCGGTTTTGCGGTAGTAAAAGCACCTGTAAATGGAGTAGTAGGAGCAATCAACTTCCGCGAAGGCGCTTTAGTAACTGCCAATAATACAGTACTCACTACCGTTTCTGATGTGAAAGAGGTATATGCTTATTTTTCAATGAACGAAAAAGAATACCTCGACTTTTTAGCTAACACCGAAGGCAAAACTACTGCCGAAAAACTCAAAAACCTACCTGAGGCTTCTTTGGTATTAGCTAACGGAAAAGAGTATGCTGAAAAAGGTAAAATTCAAGCGGTAACCGGACAAATTGACCCCTCTACAGGTAGCATACAGTTCCGCGCTACTTTCCCTAATCCTAACAAATTGCTCACTAATGGCAATAGTGGAACGATTAAAATACCTCAAAATTTCAATAATTCACTTGTAATTCCTGAGGTAGCCACTTTTGAACAACAAGGAAAAGTATTTGTATACCGCGTAGCCGAAAAAGATACCTTGCGACAAACCGTCATCACACTTAAAAACCGCGCTGATAATTATGCAGTTGTAGAAAGCGGACTCAAAAAAGGTGACACCATCCTCGCACAAGGTCTCAACAAGGTACATACCGGTACCGTGATCAAACCCCAACCCATTTCAATGGACAGCCTCGTAAAGAAAATACAACCCATTTTTTAAGAAAAAGTGAAGAGTGAAAAGCCGCTTTTGCTTCACTACACTTTGCCAAAGTTTCACACTTTGGCAAAGTTGCCCCCTCGTCATTCGTCACTCGTCATTCGTCACTCGTCATTCGTCACTCGTCATTCGTCATTCGTCACTCGTCATTCGTCATTTGCCCCTCGTCATTATGAAATATTTGTTATTATTACTCTTTTCTCTGCCTCTCACAGCACAAGTTAAGGAATCCCAAGGCGGAGGCATAAAGGATATAGGGAGAATTCCTAACGAGCCCCCTCTTTATATTATCGATGGGAAGAAAATTACTAAATGGAGTTTAAAGACTGAAAAACTTCAACCCGATGATATAGCCGAAATCTTGGTGCTTTTTAGAGAAGAAGCTAAAAATCTTTTTGGTAATAGTGCAAAATATGGAGCGGTATATCTTATCACTAAGGATACTTTTCGGAAAGCAAAAGCACTTGCTAATAATCCTCCCAATAGACAGCTCAATAAGGAAGAGCAACTTTATGCAGAGATTTGGGAATTCTATCAAACCTATCGCCTTATAGTGGTTTCAGGAAAAGTTACAGATAAAGAAGGCAAACCTCTGGCTAATATTAGGGTATATAACAAAGATAGCAATACCGAGGTTCTCACCGATAGCATAGGCAATTACACGATCCAAGCCCGTCGCTGGAATGCGATACAAGCTGAAAATATAGAGGATTGTTACCTTGTTGTGAAAGAAGCAAAAGAGCAGAGTTATAACTTTGTACAACACCCTCCTATTGAAAGCAGGAACAGCGACCCAAGAGCCTCTACACCTTCTATAAGTTTGAAAACTCCTTGCGACAAGCTGTTTGTTCTCGACGGATTGCCTATAGAAAAAAAGGAAGAGTTTCTCAAAAAAATACGACGGAAGAAAATAGAGGAAATAATAGAAATAGATGGACAATTAGGAGTTCCATTATATGGCTCTCTTGGAGCCTATGGCGTAATCATTGTAAACACTAAAAAATAAAAGCTATGAACAGACTTACTATATTTCTATTCTTTTTTACGCTTTCCACTATGGCGCAAATTACTATAACAGGCAAAGTTACCGACTATAAAGGGAAGCCTCTTGCCAATATTACTGTAAATACAGACGTGATAACTTATACCAATCAAGGGCATTATGCCGCTAATGAGGTAAAAACTGATGCCAATGGTATGTATAAGATACAAGCAAAACAGTGGGATACAATCCACTTTGACAATATGGGCTGTTATATTGTGTTTAAAGACACACCTCACCAAGTATATAACCATACTATGGATAGAATCTATAGGAATAGTGATATTCATATTGAATATGCTTATGCTTGTGGCATCCTTTTTATACGTAATGATAAGATAGTTGAAGAAGAAGATAGAGAAGCATTCAAAAAAGAACTCCGAAGTGGACAGTTTTACAAGTATTCAGTAATGGAGGATCAAGAGTTATCTAAACATTATGGCTTCCGCAGTCAATATGGATTAGTGGCTTATACCAAAGATTACTACAACCGACATAAAAAGAATAAAAGTAAAAAGAAATAAAATATTTTTGATATGATCCGAATTACTATATTTCTATTCTTTTTTACGCTTTCCACTATGGCGCAAATTACCATATCAGGAAGGGTTTTTTATGAGAAAAAGAAACCTTATGTTGATTTTCCGGTTACCAATGGAAGAGATACGGTGCGAACCGATAGTGAGGGCAGGTATAAAATAGAAGCCAAACTATGGGATGTTATTTATTTTTATAGATTGGATCGAAAGTTTCGCTCTTATGAAATCGCCACACCTCACTATGTACTGACGGAAACACCTCATCAAAGTTATGATGCATTTGTACATTCTATTGATTTTTTTAAGTGTGATAGAGGTAGGAAAAAACCAGATATGCTTTTTGTGCTCGATGGAGTGCCTATAGAGAAAAAAGATAAGGAATCCTTTAAGGAAAGACTCAGAAACGGAGAGTTTTTTCAGTATTCACTAAAGAAAAACGCTTTCTTTTCGAGCAGAATTAGCAACTATTACGATTATATTCTATATGTTTATACCAAAGATTACTATAATGAGCATATCAAAGACAAAGAGAAAAAAGAATAAATACATTTTATTATAAATCGTTGAACTTTGATTTCTGTGCTGTTTTGTATTTTCTATGGTATGTAGATTTCTGAAAAAAGATACTTTTCGTTAAATAAACGTATCGTTGAACATTGAAAAAAGCAAAAATTTCCATAAGCTATGATCCGAATTACTATATTTCTATTCTTTTTTACGCTTTCCACTATGGCGCAAATCACCGTATCAGGAAGGGTTTTTGATGACGAAAATAAACCTTTCCCTAGGGTAATAGTCTCCAATGGTAGAGAAAAGGTATATACCGATGCCCAAGGAAACTATACTATACAAGCAAAACTATTTGATATATTAGAATTCTCTGTTGAAAGCGAATATAAAGGGTATAAAATGAATAAACAATATTACTATGTAATCAAGAATATACCGCATCAAAAGTATAAAGTACAATTAGATTCTGATGTAATTTATAAATATTTTGTGGATCCTTATACATTATCTTTTAGTTTTTACCTAGATGATTCAAAAGTTGAAAAATCGAATGAAGAAGCATTCAAGGAGCGTGTGCGCAATGGAGAGTTTTATACCTATGAGATACGCACTTGGGATGAGATGCCTAAGGAAATAGAACAGATTTCTATGTATAATGTGTTTGTTTACACCCAAGATTACTATAACCAACATATCAAAAACAAACAAAAATAATTAATATTATAAAACCTTATCGCTTATTATCTATTACTTATTACCTAAATTAAGATTATGAACAGAATCATTTATAAAGGTTTCGCAGCGGCTTTTGTAGCCCTTACTCTCACCGCTTGCGCAGGTCGCAAAACTTACGAGCGCCCCAATGTCGTAAATGAAAAACTTTTCCGTACAGATAATATCCCTACGGATAGTCTTAGCAGTGCCAATGTCTCTTGGCGTAACATCTTCACCGATGCTACTCTCCAAGGACATATCAATAAGGCGCTTTCTCATAACCTTGATGTACGTGTAGCGATGCAAAGTGTAGTTTCAGCACAAGCCTATCTTAAGCAAAGTAAGGCGGCTTTTATTCCTACTCTCTCAGTAGGAGCAAACTACACCCGCAGCACCAACTCTATCAATGCAGCGGGAGGTCTGGGAGAACGTACTTACAACAACCTATTTGATATCACAGGCTCAGCCTCGTGGGAAGCCGATATTTGGGGCAAACTCTCCGCCCAAAAACGCGCCTCCTATGCCTCTTATTTGGCAACTGTCGAAGCTCAAAAAGCAGTGCAGTCCGAAGTGGTAGCAACTTTAGCGACAGCTTATTACCAATTGTTGATGCTTGACGAACAGAAAAAAGTACTCGAACAAACAATTGAGTTCCGCACCAAAAGTTTAGAAACTACCAAACAACTCAAAAATGCAGGTTCTACTACCGAAGTAGCGACCAAGCAAATCGAAGCACTTGTGTATAACGCACAAGCACAACTTATTACAATCAACAATAGCGTATGGGCATTAGAGAATACGATATGTGTACTCCTTGGCGAAGAACCTCATCACATAGAGCGAAGCACCCTTGCCGAACAACAATTTCCTACTGAATTTCGTCAGGGATATGCTGTAAGTTTGCTCGAAAATCGTCCTGATGTGGCACGTGCCGAACTCAACTTGCGCAACGCTTTTGAACTCACCAATGTAGCCCGTGCTGCTTTCTATCCTACCCTCACTCTCAGTGCTCGTGGCGGTATCAGCAGTACTGAACTCGATACTTGGTTTTCAGCCAAATCGATGTTTGCTAACTTTATAGCGGGATTGGCGCAACCTATCCTCAATCGCCGACAAATACGCACCCAGTACGAAGTGCAAAAAGCTGCTCAAGAAACCGCTTTGCTCAACTTCAAAAAGGCAATTCTTTCAGCAGGCAAAGAAGTCTCCGATGCAATGCACCAATTCAACTCTCAAGACGAGTTTATCCAACTCAAAACTAAAGAAATGGAAGCCTATCAAAAGGCAACTGATTTCTCTAAACAACTCTTTGATAGCGGTATGGTGAATTATTTAGAGGTGATCACTGCCGAAGTAAATCGCCTCAATGCCGAGCTTAGTGTTGCCAACGCACAATTCACTCGTATGCAGTATGGTATCACCTTGTATAAAGCCCTCGGAGGAGGCTGGAAATAATTGGCAAATTAGTAAATTAGCAAATTGTTTGTGCATCTCGCACCAAATTGGCAAATTAAAAAGAAGAATCTATAACTTAAACTTATGATAAAAAGTTTTATAAACAGACCGGTACTATCAACGGTAATTTCTATTCTGATAGTAATTTTAGGGATTTTAGGGATTATATCCTTACCTATTTCCCAATACCCCGACATTGCCCCTGTAACAGTACAGGTATCGGCTAACTATGCAGGTGCCAATGCCGAAACAGTGCTTAAAGCAGTGGTGATTCCCTTAGAAGAACAAATAAATGGGGTTGAAAATATGGATTATATTACCTCATCGGCTTCTAATAGTGGTTCAGCAAATATTACTGTGTATTTCAAACAAGGCACCAATGGTGATATTGCAGCAGTAAACGTGCAAAATGCAGTGTCGCGTGCGAACTCTATTTTGCCATCGGAGGTAACTCAATCGGGGGTAACCGTGCGCAAGCAGAGTTCAGGTAACCTGATGTTCCTCACTTTCTTTTCTGAAAATAAAGAGTTAGACGATGTGTTCTTGCAAAACTACTTGAGCATCAATGTGATTCCTGCAATCAAACGTATCAGTGGGGTAGGGGATGCCAGTGCTTTTGGAGGTAAAACCTATTCTATGCGCGTTTGGATCAACCCTCAGAAACTCCAAGCATACGGTCTCAACCCTACGGAGGTAACTGCTGCAATTTCAGCTCAAAGTAAAGAAGCGGCTGCAGGTACTTTGGGACAAAATAGCGGTAGTAGCTATGAATATGTAATTAAATATAAAGGAAAATACACTCAAGTATCTGAATACGAGAATATAGTGCTTAAAGCCTTAGATGGCGGACGTGTACTTCGCCTCAAAGATGTGGCTACTGTAGAACTCGATGCCTTGGGATATACAGGATTTTCTGAAAGTAAAGGTCGTCCTGCGGTAGCTATGGGTATTTCCCAAACCCCAGGCTCTAATGCTCACGAAATTATCCAAAATATCGAAAAACTTTTAGAGGAGCTAAAACCTTCTTTCCCCGAAGGGATTACTTATACTATCAACTACAACGCCAATACGTTCTTAGATGCTGCCATTTCTAAGGTAGTGTCTACCCTCTTGGAGGCTTTCTTGTTGGTGTTCTTGGTGGTGTATATTTTCTTGCAAGACTTCCGCTCTACGCTTATTCCTGCTATTGCGGTGCCAGTGTCTATCGTGGGTACTTTCTTCTTCTTGAACCTCTTTGGCTATTCTATCAATATGCTCACCCTCTTTGCCTTGGTGTTGGCTATTGGTATAGTGGTAGATGATGCGATAGTCGTCGTCGAGGCAGTACACGCCAAGATGGAGCAAACTCACGAGAAAGCGAAACCCGCTACCATTTCGGCTATGAACGAGATTACAGGGGCGATTATCTCTATCACTTTGGTAATGGCAGCAGTGTTCGTGCCGGTAACCTTTATGGGCGGTACTACGGGGGTGTTCTACAAACAATTTGGGGTAACTCTGATTGTAGCGATTGTCATTTCAGCAATCAATGCGCTCACCCTCAGTCCGGTACTTTGCTCGCTCTTCCTCAAACCTCACGGCGATAAAGAATACGAAGAAAAATCGTGGTTCGGTAAGTTCTTCCACAAGTTTAATGTAGCTTTCAATGCAGCGACTTATAAATACGGACAAACTTTTACTTTCTTCCTTCGCCACAAATGGGTAACCTTAGTGCTTTTACTCTTAGCAGGAGGTGGTATCTATTTTGCCAATAAAAGTATGAAATCGGGCTTTGTGCCCAGTGAAGACCAAGGGTTTGTGATGATGGATGTATCTATGATTCCTGGGGCATCTATGGAACGTGTCGCCAATATTATGCGTGAAGTAAACGAAAGTCTTTCCAATATCCCAGGGGTGGAAAATGTTACCTTTGTAACGGGTCGTGGTATGATTTCGGGCGAAGGTAGTAACAATGGTATGGGCTTCTTCAAGCTGAAACCTTTCGAACAACGTTCTAAACTCCCTGGTCAAGACATTCAGTCAATTATCAATAATGCCTTTCGTGCAGTAGCTAATGTCAAAGATGCCAATGTAATTTTCTTCCAACCGCCTTCAGTACCTGGTTTTGGTATAGGGGGTGGGGTATCATTTGTGCTCTTGGATAAATCCGGAAGTGATATCAGTGAGGTGAACAAAAATGCACAGCAATTTTTAGGTGCTTTGATGCAACGCCCTGAAATAAAATTTGCTCAAACCTCTTTCAATGTAAATTATCCACAATACCAAATGGATATCAATGTAGAGCGCGCTATGCAATCGGGTATTACGGTGAGTACGATTCTTTCTACCTTGCAGAACTATATAGGTGGTTTTTACGCTACCGACTTTACCCTCTACGGAAAGCAATACCGCGTAATGGTACAATCGTTGCCCGAAGCGCGTAAAGACCTCAATAGCCTGAACAACTTGTTCGTAAAAACAGGTAGTGGCACAATGGCGCCTATTACCGAGTTCGTAACGCTCACACGTACCTTTGGACCTCAATCGCTCAGCCGTTATAATTTATTTACTTCGGTATCTATTTCGGCTCAGAACAACCCTGCCTATAGTACGGGTGATGCCCTAAAAGCAGTACAAGAGGTAGCAGCCCAAACCCTCAATGCTAATTATAGTATCGATTATACAGGTTTAACACGTGAAGAACAAACCGCAGGCTCACAAACCATACTCATCTTCTTGCTCAGCTTGGTGTTTACTTATTTTATCCTTTCAGCACAGTATGAGAGTTACTTATTGCCATTATCAGTGCTCTTCTCATTGCCTTTTGGTATCTTTGGAGCTTATTTAGGACAGTGGCTTTTTGGCTTGGAAAACAATATCTATTTCCAAATCTCTCTTATTATGCTAATGGGACTCTTGGCAAAGAACGCAATTCTGATTGTAGAATTTGCTGTACAGCGCCGCCGTATGGGTGAGAGTCTCTCTAAAGCAGCCATCAATGCCGCTATGGCGCGTTTGCGCCCTATCTTGATGACCTCTTTTGCCTTTATCGTTGGTTTGATGCCATTGGTATTTGCCTCAGGAGTAGGTGCTGAAGGTAACCGTTCAGTAGCTACAGGAGCTGCGGTAGGACAGCTGATAGGTACTTTCTTTGGATTAATCGTTATACCTGTACTCTTTGTGATTTTCCAAGATTTGCAAGAACGCATTAGCGGTTATCGCCATAAATCCGATGAGATATTTGTAACCCCAACGGATGAATATTAATTTAAAAAACATTTTATTTTTTAACAGAACTATAAGATTTTTCCAAACAAAATGTAAAAGAAAAGTTAAAAAATGAGAGGATAGTGCGTTTTTGTAGCTCAAAAATGAGGTAGTTATAAAAAATAGTTATACATTTGCCCCGTATTAATCGTGAATAAGTTTTTTTTAAACGTTATTTTTATGAAAAGAACTCTTTTAAGTGTTGCAGCTATCGTTGCAACTTTCGTAAGTGCTAACGCACAAGAAATGCTAAGTAAGAGCAAATTTTTTGACAACTGGCAAGTAGGTGTTAAAGGTGGTGGATTCTCTTGGACTACCCGTGAAGCCTTTATCAAAAACACCCGTGCCACTTTTGGAGCCGAGATAGGTAAACAAATCTCTCCAGCGTTCCGTTTAGGCGTTGAAGGTATGGCGTATGTACGTCCAGTAGATTTTGATGATGCTCCAGAGTATGGAAACTTTGTAGATATGTCAAACATAAGTTTGGTAGGTACTGTAAACTTGAGCAACCTTTTTGCTGGTTACAAAGGAACTCCTCGTTTCTTTGAAGTTGAAGGTTTTGCTGGTTTAGGTTGGGCTCACAAATACCCACAAGGTGCTGACAACAGAAAAGCTCCTAATGTATTGAATGCTATGACAAGCCAATTTGGTTCTAACTTGTTATTCAACTTAGGTCAAAGCAAAGCTTGGGGTATCAAAATCAGCCCAGCACTTATCTACTTTGTTGATGGTGTAGAAAACCGTGCTGAATCTAACTCTCAAAATGAGTTGAACCTCAAAAACTCTTGGACTCAAGTAACTGCTGGTGTGGTTTACCGTTTCAAAGGTAGCAATGGTGCTCACCACTTCACTACAGCTGTTCAAGCGCCTGATAACAGCGGTGAGTTAGCAAGACTTCGTGATGAGTTGAACAGCAAAAACAAACAATTAGCTGATGACCAAAAACAAATCAAAAAATTGCAAGATGATTTAGAAGCTGCTCGCAACAAAAAACCTGAAGTAGTTGAGAAAGTTGTTACTAAAAACAAAAAAACTTTAGAGTCTGTAGTTACTTTCCGTGTAGCTAAAAGTACTATCGATGCATCTCAATTGCCTAACGTAGAGCGTATCGCTTCTTACCTTAACAAATATACAAATGCTAAAGTAAGTATCAAAGGTTACGCTTCTCCTGAAGGTGACTTAGAGAAAAACAAAAAATTAGCTACTGCTCGTGCTGAAGCTGTTAAAACTCTCTTAGTTAAACGTTACAAAATCTCAGCTGATAGAATCCAAGCTGAAGGTAATGGTATCGGTGATATGTTTAGCGAGCCAGATTGGAACCGTGTAAGTATTGCTAATATTGTTGAGTAATTTATAGATAATTTGAGACTTAAAAATAAGAATTACTAAAAAAAGCGAGGCGAAAGCCTCGCTTTTTTGTTTCTATTCCTATTCCTGTTACCTTACCTGAAAAGATCCTACCTCAATTACATCTTTTTCATCGTTGAGGCGTATCGTTGTTTCTTGTTGTTTTTGTTGTGGTGTTCCGTAGTGGGTGTAGAAAGTAATGCGTAAGCTTACTGGCATCAATTGCTTTTGGGAATTGCTACCATAGTAATTTACCTGCACTTTGTATTGACCTTTCATAGCTTTTTTAATCATAAACTCTTCAGGGCCATAACCTTCAGTTACGTCGTCTGATATTTTTCCACCGAGATAAGTGATTGTGTTTTGGTAATAACATTTCTCGCCTTTAGGGTCGGTTACCCATAAGTCCATATCGCAATCATTGGTATCCCAAGAGAGTACTACACGCACATCTACAGGCTCTTTTTTGAGCAAACGCTTGTCGATATAGCTCGTTTTTACATTTTTATTACGCGCTACAATACTGTTGAGGTCGTTCAGGGTAATGAGCTTTACATCTTCAAATCGATCGTCGTTCCAATCTTCAGTAATTACTTTGTAAAGGTTCTTCACTGCTTCATTGTACTGGGTATCATCGGCTAAAGCTAAGCCTAAATCACGGAAAGATTGAGGCTCTTCTGGTCGTATAGTTGCTACTTTTTGGAATACTTGTACCGCTTCTTTTTTGGCATTGTAACGACTGAGTTTATAACCTAATACTCTGAGCAGTTGTGGGTCGTCTAAACCGAGTTCTGCCAAATTAGAAACCACTAAAATCGCTTGCTCGCGATTGCCTTTTTTGAAGAAGTAATCGGCTACATCGGCATAGAAAGCAGGTGTTGTGCCATATTCTTTTTTTAGTTTGTAATAGGTTTCTACAGCTTTAGCTTCTTCAGTGTATTCCATTACCTTTAAATAAGGAGTATCGGGGTTATAGGCATTGAGTTCTATATTTGCCATTGGGGTATTTTCAACTCTCACATCATTTGTAACTATAACAGAAGAAATAGAGCCTGTTAGACTTCTTTCCATCACAGGAGCGTAACCCCTTACTACTACCTCATTGAGTTCTGAGCGATCAGTATCTTCTGAAACAGAGCTTATCCCTCTCATACTGATTCCTCGCGCTTGAGCTTGAACTTCAGCTTGAGGTACAGACTCTTCCATTTTAGCTATTTCAGCAGAAGCTATAACCTCATCTTTTATTTCAGCACGATTGTCGGTTATTTCATCTACTACTACATTTTGCTGCTTTCTGTTTTTAGTTTTTTTATCTTTTAGAGGATATACGGTTTTCCACCATTCTGTTTGCTCGTTTGATTGCTCAATAAGGTCTTCTAAAATTTCCTTTTTCCTCTCTTTTTTCTCTTCTGCTTGAGAGTTTAGTCTCGCATAGTACTCTTTAGCCAATTCTTCAGGAGGTGTAATGCGGTAGCGCACATAATCTTCTACGGTTTCTAAAATGATAAGTGAGTTACCTTCAGTTACAATGCCATATTCACGTCCTACGGCATCTATTTGCTTTTGTTCAGCGCCTTCGCGTTCTAATTGTGCAATTTGCTTTTCTGCCCATATACGGCGCAATAGTTCAAACTCACTTCCCGAAGCATCGGGGTTGGCTACAAAATGGATTTCTTTTTGTACGATTATATTTTTAGGGTATCCAAAGCTGAGTACTAAGCTCGCTTCCTTAGTTTGCAATTCGCCTGCAAGAGTGAAATTGCCTTTGCTAATAGCTGTGCCTTTCTGTGGGAAAATATTGGCTATTTTGCCATTTTTCACCTCTATATCCAGCAGTTGGAAAGGTATAGTCTGCGCTACTTTCAGAGCCTGCTCGGTAGTGAGGGTGGTCAAATCTATAAAGCTACCGCCCGTAGCATTGGCGAGGTATTGCATTTTTGGGGTATTGGCAACTGCCGAAGCATTGACTACTGTTATAGGGGTTTTAGCTTGTTTTACTACGTCGTTTACTGAAAAATCTTTACTGCCAAAGTTGAAAATACCATCGCTAAAGAGGAGTAATTCATCGGCTTTGAGACTGAAATTGATAGCGTTGCCATCGGTAGCACCGTCATAAGGCAAATTTTCTAAATGTGATTTCAACGCTTGCCAATTGCCGTTTTTCACTTCAAAAGTAAGGGTTTTATCAGTGCGAATATTGAAACTGCTAAGAACGACTTTCACGTTTTTGAGTGCTTTGAAATAAGCGTCTAAGAAAGCAAATTCTTTTGCTCTATCGCGATTGCTTGCCGAGTGTGACGCATCCCATAAAATACCTATTTCTGTAGGGATAGGTTTGTTTTTGGGTTGGGCAGTCGCCAAAGCGATATTGCCGTAGCAATAGGTTTTGTTGCCTTTAGTAGCGCTAATACTTTGCGGTTTCTTAATTTTTGGAAAAGTGAGAGCAATGTTCTGGTTGAGCGCAAAATTCTGTTGGCTCACCTCACTGATATAGCTGTTGCGCGCTTGCTTGAAGTCTAATTGCAAGCTGTTTTGAATATCAGCTTTTACAAAGCGCGATACCACCTCAGTGCGTACTTTGAAGTTTTTAAGGGTGGTGTTAGCCGTGATAGGCAAGAAGTAATAATCCTGTCCGTCGCGCTCGTGTAGCTCTTGTTCAAATGCGATGAGCACACGGCGAGTGCCTTGGGCAGGCATAGGATACACACGGGCTTTGAAGTTATTGCCCTCCGTCTTTTCTAACAAACCAGGGTCTACACCCCTGCGCACAATTTCCTCAAAGGCTTTGCGTCCTGAGGTCTTATCTACTACCACCCCTTCGCGCATTTTGCCGTTGATGTCCAAAGCAAAGCGTGACACCTGCTGACCGTCGGCAAGAGGAAACTGAAATTCGCCTTCCATTACGCGGCTGTTGGGATTGTAAAAGGTCATTTCCATAGTAGTAACGGCTGTTTGCCCTATTACCAATATGTCTATGGAGAGGTCTTGCAACACCATAGGGTTGGCATTGCGTTCATTTACTACCTTCACCTCGGGCACCACCGATTTCTGTGCGGTGATCACAAAGGGAAGCAGTAAAGCTACTGAAGATAAAAAATGTTTGATTTTCATTACTAAACAATGTTTTGATGAAACTTATTAGCTGTAAATCAAACAATATACCAAAATTTATTCGTCTAAAAACTGCACTTCGTACAAATTGCGGTAGTAACCGTTCTCTATTTGCAATAACTCCTCGTGTGTGCCCGTTTCTACGATATTTCCCTTGTCTAACACGATAATTTTGTCGGCTTTTTTTACCGTTGTAAGGCGGTGGGCGATGATAATAGAAGTGCGCCCTTCAGTCATTTTATCGGTAGCCTTTTGTATAAGTTGTTCGGAATGAGAATCGACTGATGAAGTTGCTTCGTCTAAAATGAGTATCTGTGGTTTGTGTACATAAGCACGTAGGAAAGCAATAAGCTGGCGTTGTCCTGCCGAAAGCATTGTGCCGCGCTCTTTCACATTGTAGTGATAACCTTCAGGCAAGCTCATCAAGAAATCGTGAACGCCTATGCTCTTAGCTGCTGCAATCACTTCCTCTTCACTGATGGTGGGATTTTTCAGGGTGATGTTGTTCAGCACGCTGTCGGCAAACAAAAATACATCTTGCAATACAGTGGCGATGTGTTTTCGCAACGAACTGAGGGTGTATTCCTTAATATTTACTCCATCGATGTAAATCGCACCCGAGCTAAGGTCGTAAAAACGGTTCAGCAGATTGGTAATCGTAGTTTTCCCAGCGCCTGTCGCCCCTACAATAGCAATAGTTTCACCCTCTTTGACTTCAAAACTGATGCCGTGCAAAATTTCTTCGCCTGCTATATATTCAAAGTGAACATCTTTAAATTCTATAGCCCCTTTCACTTCGGTAAGTTCCTTGTGTCCTTCAGTTTCCGAGTCGTTTTTAGTTTCCAAAATAGCAAACACACGATCGGAAGCGATAATGCCCATTTGTAAAGTATTGAACTTATCGGCGATATGCCTGATAGGACGGAAAAGCTGTTGAGAGAGTTGGATAAACAAGAAGATATTCCCCAAGTCGTACACACTGTCGCCTACGATTTGTCGTCCGCCAAACCACACGATAAGAGCAATAGTAATCGATACGCACAAGTCGCCAATAGGGAAGAAGATAGAGTTATACCATATTGTTTTGAGCCACGCTTGCTTGTGTTTCTCGTTGATTTTCTTGAAGTTTTCTAATTCTTCGCGCTCTTGGGCAAAAAGCTGTACCACTTTGATACCCGAAATGCGCTCCTGCACAAAGGCATTGAGGTTAGCTACTTCTTTGCGCACTTCCACAAAAGCGGCATTCATAGAACGCTGAAACCAACGGGTGAAGTAGAGAATTAGCGGCATCGTAGCATAACTGATGAGTGCTAATTTCCAATCGATTAGAAACATTACGATGGTGATAACTAACATTTTGAGCACATCGCTTGCCATCTCAAAAAGTCCTGAGCTGAAAATCTCGCCAATGCGTTCCATATCGTTCACCGCACGGGTTACGAGCACACCAATTGACGATTTATCGAAATATCTCATCTTTAGGCGCAACAAGTGAGCAAAGAGTTTTTCGCGTATATCGCGTATAACGGTTTGTCCTAACCAGTTAGAATAATAAGAAAAGAGGAATTGCATCAACACTTCGGCGCAGAGCAAGGCTACTAATATATAGGTGATGCGCAACAGCCCTTCGTAGTTTTTAAGGGTGATATAATCGTCGATTGCTACTTTTATGAGGTAAGGCTGAGCCGTTGAAAAAATAGAAGAAAGTATCGCAAAGAGCGCGACAGCTATAAATACGCCTCGATAAGGTTTTACAAAGCGCGATAGCTGATGAAAAGTATGTTTAGTGCGTGATGTTTTTTCGGACATTGTTTTCTTTTAAGGCTGCAAAAGTACAAAACAATTAGCAAATGAACAAATTAGGAATTTAGCAAATTAGCAAATGAAGAAATTAGCAAATTACATTTTAATAACTTTATGTTTAACTCCTATTTTTACACTATATATGTTAAAATTATAATAAAATATAGCTGAAACGATAAAATAATAGCTAAAAAACTTGCATAGTATTCTCTATTTATAGACTTTTGTACGCGAATAATTAAAACAGTATGTACAATGGAAGAAAAAGAATTTTTGGACAATGAGGAGATCTTCTCTAAAGTCCTAAGGGCGGGTAGGCGCACTTACTTCTTTGATGTGAGGGCTACACGCGCTAATGATTATTACTTGACCATTACCGAAAGTAAGAAATTTACGCACGATGATGGGTCTGTACACTACAAAAAACACAAAATCTATCTCTATAAAGAAGATTTTGAATTGTTTAAAGACATTTTAAACGAAATGACAGCCTATGTTTTTGATGAAAGAGGTGAAGAAGTAATTTCTGAACGCCATCAAAAGGATTTTAAGAAAGAGCTATATGCTGAACGATTGGAAAACGTAAGAGTTAATGGTAACGGTGTTACTAATGGCACTTATCGCAGCCTTGATTTTGAAGACCTCTAACTAAAAAACGCTAATAAGGTGGAGCTTCACTCATTGTATATAGAGTGATGACGTAATGGGCTATTGGGTAAAGCTCATCTTCTGGCGTGGGTGGTACTTTATCAGTGCTTCTCGCAAATAACTCTTCTCTACGTGTACGTAAATTTCAGTAGTAGTAATATTCTCGTGCCCTAACATCATTTGTATAGCTCGCAAGTTGGCACCATTCTCCAATAGGTGTGTGGCAAACGAATGCCTAAATGTATGCGGACTAATTGTCTTCTGTAACCCTATATTTTCCGCTACTTGTCTTACAATCGTGAAAATCATCGCTCGTGTGAGCTGTTTTCCCCTTCTGTTTAAGAATACAAAATCCTCGTGTCCTTTGGCTATTTTTAGCTGTCGGCGCTGGTTGTCTATATATTGCTTCACTTGCTTTTGGGTGTAAGCCTCAATAGGTACTAACCGCTGTTTGCTGCCTTTCCCCATCACCCTGATAAAATCTTCATCAAAAAACAAATCGGACAATCTGAGCGAAATAAGCTCCGATACGCGTAACCCGCAAGCGTAGAGCATCTCTATCATCGCCTTGTTGCGATGACCTTCATCGGTGCTTAAATCTATAGAAGCGAGCATCGCGTCTATCTCTTGTAGTGAAAGTGTATCGGGGAGTTTTACGCCTATTTTGGGGCTTTCAATGAGACTCATCGGGAAGTCTTCACGCCCTTTTTCGTACATCATAAATTTGAAAAAACTCTTCAATGCCGAAATGAGTCGCGCTTGCGAACGTGCATTCAAGTCTTTAGCTACTTCGTATACAAATTGCCGCAAAGTGTCTTCCTCGATGTTGATAGGAGTTTCGGTGATGTTGTATTTTTCTAAATAGCAGATGAGTTTTTCGATATCCAAACCGTACGACACAGCTGTATTCTGCGACAAGCCTCGTTGCAGTCGCAGATAATGCTGAAAAGCTATATTTGTTTCACGCCACACCTGTTAATTGTTAATTATCAATTGATAATTTTTCACTGTCGTTGTAGTGTTTTTTATCGATGATGGTTCCTTTGGAGAGGGTAATAAGCCCTGGGTTAGAGCGAATCATCGTTTTTAGTGTGGTAGCATCGTTGTAATAGAAGTTGAAGTTGAGTTCGTATTTCTTTACGATATAAGGTGCTTTTTCCATTTGTGAAGTGAGACCTATTACCGTATAGCCGTTTTTCATTGCTTTATCGGTAACGGTTTTAATAGCTTTAAAAGCCTCTTGGTTAGCGCGGTCAAGGCGGTAGGAAATCACCATCAAAAGTTTATCTTTATTGATGAATTCCTCTAAATAATCGGTGCTTCTATCCTTATCCTGAATGTAGAAATCGTGGATAGGAGGCATTTCAGTTTTAGAAGTAAGACTCACGTACTCACCCGCTATTTTCGGGAAAGAAGGGTCCTTAGTTTCAATCACTTTGTTTTGCCCGTCTATTTTAAAAGTCCAATAGTAAGTAACTGCATTAGGAGGTAATTCCATACCCTTAGGGATGTTAGTACCTATTTTGTATACGCGGAAGTCCTTCACTGGCAAGTGGTTGTACACGTAATAAACGAAGATGATGCAGAAAAGCACTGAGAGACAAGTTACTACCAAAGGTAGTTTGCCTTTTGTAAGCGGATGAATATATTTCTGACCGAAGAAAACAACCAAAGTGAGTGCTAAAAGCACTAAATCTTTAGTAAACGATTGCCAAGGAGTGAATTTAATAGCATCGCCAAAACAACCGCAATCGGTTACCTTGTTAAAATACGCCGAATAGAAGGTAAGGAAGCCAAAGAATACTAACATAGCAAGCAAAAGCCACAGTGTGAGTTTTTTTTTATAGCCTACTAATAGAGTTACACCCAATACTACCTCAAAAATGCACACAAAGATAGCAAATGCTAAAGCATAAGGCACGAGGAAAGGTAAATTGAGTACACCAGGAGCGAAATAATCTTCTAATTTAAACGAAAATCCCATAGGGTCGTTAAGTTTTATCATCCCACTGATGATGAAAGTAACACCTACTAATATACGGCAAAGTTGCACAAGATATTTCATATTGCTATAATTGATTTTTTTGACTCGTTTTGCCTCAAAAACTTTGCCAAACTCCTTATCTTTTAGACAAAAAAGAAGAGTTACTCATTAAAATGAATAACTCTCTTTTTAGTTAAATTTAAATTTTACAATTATGCTTCTAATGGAATAACAGAAACATAAGATTTATCGTTTTTCTTTTTCTCGAATTTTACGATACCATCTATTTTAGCGTGCAAAGTATGGTCTTTACCAATATACACGTTCTCGCCAGCATTGTGTTGAGTTCCACGTTGTCTAACGATAATGTTTCCAGCGATGGCAACTTGTCCACCGAAAATTTTCACGCCTAAGCGTTTAGAGTGTGATTCTCTACCGTTCTTTGAACTACCGACACCTTTCTTGTGAGCCATTTTCTTTAATTTTTAAGTTTAACAATTATTTTACAACAATGTTCTCGATTACAATCTGGGTGAGATACTGACGGTGTCCGTTCTTCACTTTGTAACCTTTACGTCTTTTCTTTTTGAAAACGAGCACTTTGTCTCCTTTCAAATGTTTTAAAACTTTAGCTTCTACTGAAGCTCCGTTTATAGCTGGGGCGCCTACAGTTACAGCTCCGTTATTATCAATGAGAAGTACGTTAGAAAAAGTAACTTTTTCATCTTCTGCATTAGGCAAACGGTGCACGTAAACTTTTTGGTCTTTGCTTACTTTAAATTGTTGCCCTGCTATCTCTACAATTGCATACATAGCTTTAACGTTTTTAATTATTGTTTAAATCGGCGGCAAAATTACGAATTATTTTTTACGTGGCAAAATTTTTTGAAGATTTTTTAAGGAAATAGGAGGTAGTTTTGTTTGGTTATTCAGACCAGTCAGACTAGTTCGACTTGTCTGAGGTGCTCACTATTGTGAGCTCGTTGTTTTTGCTTGCTACCAAAAAAAGCGCAATACTTTTGGGGTATTGCGCCTTTGTGAATACTTATTGCTTTACATAATTAGATACAACTATTAAAACTTTTACTTCAAAAAACTTTACTATTAGCATCAAATTTTATACTTTTGCGCGAAATTACCGAGCAACTTATCAAAGCCAAAGATGAACTCATTGCACAGCTTAAACAAGAAAATGAGTATTTGAGAGCTGAGAGATAAAAGATAAAAGATAAGACTTTGTTAATTGTCAATTGTTAATTGTTAATTGAAGAAAATGAGAATTGTATTTATGGGAACGCCCGATTTTGCTTTAGCGTCCCTAAAAGCCTTAGTAGAAAATAATTATAACGTAGTAGGCGTGGTAACTGTTGCAGATAAACCTTCTGGTCGCGGACAAAAATTGCATCAGTCACCAGTGAAAGTTTATGCCGAGAGCAAAGGCATACCTGTACTTCAACCTTTGAAACTCAAAGATGAGAATTTCCTCACTGAACTTAAAGCCCTTCAACCTGATTTACAAATAGTCGTAGCTTTCCGTATGTTGCCTGAAGTGGTGTGGCGATTGCCTAAATACGGTACTTTCAACCTCCACGCTTCGCTCTTGCCTAATTATCGCGGGGCTGCTCCTATCAACTGGGCGATTATCAATGGTGAAAAACAAACGGGGGTAACTACTTTCTTTATAGATGAAAAGATTGATACAGGTGCAATTATCGCTCAAGCTGTTACTCCTATTGAAGTTCACGAAACAGCAGGTACACTCCACTATAAACTAATGTTGCAAGGGGCTGATTTGGTACTCAAAACAGTAGATAGTATCGCTGCAGGTACTTGTACCACTCAGCCGCAAAACAAGGAGATTACTTTTGCCGAAGCACCTAAAATATATAAAGAGACTTGTAAAATCAATTGGGAAGACGATGGGATGACTATCGAACGCCTTATTAGAGGAATGAGTCCGTATCCTACTGCTTGGGCGGAGTTTCCTCACAAAGGGGAAATGCTTGCTACCAAGGTATATGATGCTGTGTTTGAGCCTGCAACTCATAATGAACCCATCGGAAAACTTTTAGCAGAGAAGAAACAACTGCGCGTAGCGGTGAAAGATGGGTTTATCCAGCTTTTAGAATTGCAGCTTCCCGCCAAAAAGCGTATGAAAACTGCCGATTTGCTCAATGGATTTTCTTTTAGTGAAGAGTGAAAAGTGAAAAGTAGGTTATAAAAAAGACTTTGTAACATCAAAAATGCTACAAAGTCTTTTTTTGTTATTCTTTTACAATCGTTTTATTCATTATTCAGTTTAGTAGGTTGGGGAGATTTAATTACTTTCTCCTTATTACCTTTTACTTTTTTAATTTTATCCTTCGTCCATACAATCAGCTTGTGAGTAAGAGGAAAGTGGAATACTTCTTTGTCGGTAGCGACTCTTGCGGTGAGATATACGCCCAAAGGCATTAATATCAAAGCGGGAATCCACGGGGCTAAAGCAGGATTGATAGTGTTGTTCTCGGCTATATTCTTCATAAACATTCCTATAAAATAATAGGATAAGAACAAAATCATCGCAAAAACTAAGGGTAAACCTATACCGCCTTTACGGATAAAAGCGCCTAAAGGTGCTGCTACAAAAAAGAGTACAAAGCAAGCTATGGTGAGCGCAAACTTATCACTGAGGTTCATTATGTGCAAGTTCATCAGTTTGTAGCGATACTCAAGGTCGCTCTGGCGAAACTCAACATTGTCTAACTGTGCTTGGTTGTTGTTCATTGCCATCTCAAGCACTCGTTGTTGCTCACCGTTGTTGAGCATTTTTAGCAATTGCGCCACCGATTTTACCTCTATAGGTGCTGCTGCTTTTTTCTTTTGTGGCAAACTATCAGTAGGTATCGGTGGGGAAGGAGGGGCAGTGCTAAAGCCCGTACGGCGAAACATATTATTTCCGTAATCGGTGATGTTTTGTTTGAAATCAGATTGAAGCGAGTCGATTGCGTAATTCAACTGACCTACATTCATCATTTTATAGGTAGTAGCATCAGTTTTTTCGTTAAAATCTACATTGTTTAGGTGAGAAAGGTCGAGATTGATTACGTATTTTTTGAAATGCACTTTGGCAAAAGGCATTTTTTGTTGTGTTTCGTAGGTATTGGTTTTGATATCTTCGTAATAAGTACCGTCTTCTAAGATGAGTTGTAGGAAGTTAGGATTAGATTTAGCACTTTTCAATTCACCGCGTTTAGCATTGATAACCGTGCGGTTCACTCTATCGGGTGTTTTTTTGTGAATGAGCACACTCTCTAAAAATTGGTCGTTATCACCACTTTTTTTACCTACTTTAATACTAATATCTTCTCCTATATTAGAGAATACCCCTTCGGCTATAGCCATTGCAGGTTTTACTTTGGCGATGTTCGACCTGAGGGTATACACCTCGCGATAGGCTACCGGAATTACATTGTTAGACAAGAAGAAAGTGCCTATACTCAACAATGCCATTAAGATAATCAGTGGTCGCATTACACGCATCAGTGAAATACCTGAGGCTTTCATCGCAGCGAACTCATAACTTTCGGCAAAAGAACCAAAGGTCATAATTGAAGCAATTACTACTGCCAGCGGCATAATGATAGGGATGAGTTGTGGGATGAAATAGAAGAGGAATTTAAAGATAATCCAAAGTTCCAATCCACGTCCTGCCAGCTCATCGATGTATGTAAAAATAGTGTGGAATACAAAGATGAGGATGAGGATAGAGAGTGCCCCGAGGAAATTTTTGAGGAACTGAGTAATGATATAGCGATCTATGATTTTCATACAACTAAAGCTGACGACTAACGAACTAACGACTAACTACATTTCGGTGATAGTGTAACCGTCTTTTTTATATTTTTCGCGGTCAAACTTGAAAATATTAGCTGATAACGGCTGATTGGTTTTGAAAGTATTCACTGTAATAGTTGTTCTTGTACCGTTTTTGCCTATTTCAATAAGATTGTAGATGTGTTTGGTTTGAATATCAATACCTAATAGAATTTGTTTTACCTCGCTATTAGCTTTTTGAGGTTTTAATTCTACATATTGAATTTTGCGACCACGTACATTTTGTTGTATATCCCATTTGTACTTATAGCCTTTTTTGTAGAAGGTAAGCATTTTAGAGGGGGTAATGGTACTGTCGTCGGAAGCTTTTTTTTCTATGGTAATTTCTTCGTTTTCAGGAACAATAGTATAAGTTTTACTGCCGTCGTATATTTTAGTAGCTCCTAAATAGTTTAACACATACTTATCTTTGGCAATAGTTACATTACCTTTAGTTTCCTGATTGATATTTTCAGCAATATTATCGAGGTTGTATTTAAAATCTATATATATATTGTTGTAAGCCACCATTTTAGCATATACTTCATCTAATAGTTTTTTAGCTTTATCAACCTGTTGGGCTTGTATGGTTACGCTGCACAGAGCGATAATAACCAATAGTATTCTTTTCATTTTCAGTGTTTTTAATGATTTTAGTTCAAGATTACAAGCAATTTTCGTGCCAATCAAAGTAAAAGCCAAATAGCCTTTTTGCTATTTGGCTTTTGTTGATTGTTTTATCAATTGTTAATTAATAACTATTTTCGTCAATCTCTACTTTGCCCCAGAATACTTTGTAAGCAAAATAAGTGTAGATAAGCAATAGAGGTGCACCTATCGCTGTGATAGTGAGCATAATCTCTAATGATTTTTGAGAAGCAGCAGCGTTGTAAACCGTGATACTATTGCCTGTTTCTAAAGTAGTTCTCAAAAAAGTAGGGTGCAAGTTGAGTGCGGCTACTACCATAAAGAAAGCGATGGTGAGTATTGTGCCTACAAAAGCCTTTTTATAGTCCTTTTTCTTCATAAAGAATGCTATGCTCAAAATGCTGAGGAGCAATAGGGTAGGGAATACCTTTAGCGCGGTGCTATTGGCGATGTTCTCAGCTAAATGCGGTGTGAGCATACTGTAAATTGCTACAGCTGTGAACACTACCACAAAAGCGAGATAAGCATAATTGATGCGTTTCTCGATGCGGTGGTGCATATCACCATGAGTTTTGATGAGTAAATACAAACCTCCGTGTACCATAAAAAGCAACAAAGTCATTACGCCTACAAGCAGTGCATAAGGAGTTAGGAATGTAAAGAGAGCTCCTCCTGTGTACTGAAAGTTCTCATTTAACGGTAATCCTTGTAATACGTTGGCAATCACCACGCCTAAGAGCACAGGCAATACAATGCTGCACACGCTATATACGGTATCCCAAGTATTGCGCCAACGGTCGTTGTCCTCTTTGCCACGTACCTCAATGGCTACTGCTCTAAAGATAATAAAAGTGAGAAATAGCATAAAAGGCGTATTCATAGCCGAAAACAATTCGGCATACATTAGTGGGAAACCAGCGAAAATACCAGCTCCTCCAATTACTAACCACGCCTCATTGCCGTCCCATACTGGTCCGATAGCGTTTAGAGCTACGCGGCGTTCTTTTTTCTTGTCGAAACACAAATGCCACGCTCCAGCGCCGAAGTCAAAGCCGTCTAAAATAGCATAGCCTGTAATCAAAAATCCTATAATGATGAACCACCACGTAGGGTAGTCGATTCCTAAAAATGTTTCCATATCTGTATAATGTTATGCTGTTTGTAATTGTTCTTGAGTTTCGTGTTCATCAATGCCGTGAACAATTTTCTTGTTCATCAAGTAGATGAATAGAGCGAAGAGGATGATATAAATAACGGTAAATAAGATAATTGCGAAGAGTATTTGGTTCGCCGACACCGATTTAGACAACGCATCGCTGGTGCGCAAGAGTTTGTACACTATCCAAGGCTGGCGACCCATTTCGGCTGCAAACCAACCTACTTGATTGCCTATTTGTGGCAAGAGTACGCTCCATACAAAAATATGTAAAAGCCAGCGTTTGTCATACAATTTGCCTCTCCATAATAGGAAAGAAGCATAGAGGGTGAGTGCGATGAGGAACATACCAATAGCTACCATTATATGATAGAATTGGAATACAGCGTTCACCTGCCCAGGGCGGTCTTCTACTAGATATTGGTCGAGACCTGTTACAGGAGCTGCTGTGTCGTAATGAATCATATATGAAAGTCCGTTAGGGATTTTCACTCCGTGAGTTACCTCGTTTTGTTTATCCACCCAACCAAAGAGATAGAGATCGGCAGGACCTGTTTGGAAATGTCCTTCCATAGCAGCTAATTTCTCAGGCTGGTTTTTAGCTACACCATCAGCTGAGCTGTGTCCTGAAACCAATTGTAACAAGCACACAACAGTAGCAATGATAAGGGTTACTTTAAAGGCTTTTTTAGAGATTTCAACGTGGCGACCTTTGAGTAAATACCAAGCGTGAACACTCAATACCAAGAAGATACCAGCCAAGAAAGCTCCTTGCCACACGTGCCATATACGGTCTACGCTTGAGGGGTTGAATACCATTGCCCAAAAATCGGTAATGACAGCTTTAGCTTGCAAACCTTCACCTGCAATTACATAACCTGCGGGGGTTTGTTGCCAGCTGTTGGCAATCACAATCCAAATAGCAGAACACATAGAGCCTAAGAATACCCCAAGGGTAGCCAAGAAATGCCATTTAGGTTTCACTTTGTTCCAGCCAAAAAGTACAATACCAAGACAGGTACTTTCAAGGGCGAAGGCAAAAACACCTTCGGCTGCCAAGGCACTACCAAAAATATCACCTACATAGCGCGAATAGGTAGCCCAGTTAGTGCCAAATTCAAATTCCATCACAATCCCTGTAGCGACTCCTAAGCCAAAGGTAAGTGAGAAGATGCGCGTCCAGAAGCGGGCGAGCGTGTCATACTCTTTTTTACCAGTGCGTAAATAGATGCCTTTAAAGACAACCATTAGCAGTCCAAGCCCTATACTTAAAGGCGGATAGATGTAATGGAACGCAATTGTGAGTGCAAACTGCACCCGTGCTAAAATTTCTGTTTCCATGCGTGAGTAATTTAATTAGTAAAATATGCGACAAAAATACGCTAAGTGATTGAAATTCGCAAAGAAAAGTAAAAGAAATGACTTTAATTTATATTGTGTCTAATTAAATTGGTGGATTTGCAAATTAGTAAATTACGAAATTTGCAAATTGATAAATTATTTGTATCTTTGCCCAAAACAAGACAATATCAGTATGATAAAATTACACATCACCAACGAAACCAATAGGTTAGAAGCCGTAATTTTAGGTACGGCTACCAGCAATGGACCTACTCCTAAACTCGAAGAAGCCTACGACCCTAAGTCGGCAGAGCACATCAAAGCAGGTACTTACCCTATAGAAAAGGATATGGTAGCTGAAATGGACGCTTTCAGTGCAGTACTTGAAAAATACAATGTAAAAGTATATCGCCCCAAAATTATCACCGATTGCAACCAAATATTTACTCGAGATATTGGTTTTGTGATTGAAGATACTTTTATCAAAGCGAATATTTTGCCTGATAGGCAAGATGAATTTCAAGCGATTGAGTACATTGTCGCTCAAATGCCTCCTGAAAAAGTGATTACACCTCCCGCCGATGTACATATTGAAGGGGGCGATGTAATGCCTTGGAACGACCATATTTTCATTGGTACTTATAAAGGTGCTGACTATAAAGAACAAGTAACTGCTCGTACCAATATGGCTGGTGTAGCCTTTATCCAACAGCTCTTCCCTCATAAAAAAGTAAAAGAGTTCGATTTGCTGAAATCAAAAACTGAAGCACGCGATAATGCTCTTCACCTTGATTGCTGCTTCCAACCCGTAGGTAAGAACAAAGGGATTATTTACAAAGGAGGCTTCCGAAGTGAGGCTGATTATCAGTATTTAGTAGACCTCTTTGGCAAGGAAAACCTCTTCCATATAGAGCGCGAAGAAATGTACAATATGTGCAGTAATATATTCTCTATCAGTCCAGAAGTGGTAGTTTCCGAAAAGAATTTCACCCGCCTAAACCAATGGTTGCGCTCACAAGGCTTCACTGTTGAAGAAATCCCTTATGCCGAAATTGCCAAACAAGAAGGATTGTTGCGATGCTCTACACTACCTCTTTACCGAAATTAGCAAATTGGCAAATTAGCTAATTATTTAGACTGCTTATATATTTAGGTATTTTAATGATAAAAGTTCGCTGTATCTTGTGTTATTTACAGCGAACTTCTTATTTTTGCCCCTGCAAAACACAACTATTTAGTAGTATCAATCACTAACAAGCTATGACACAACATTCTATATCTAAGAACAAATCTTTCTACTGCATTGGGCTTAGTTACCAAAAAGCAGATGCAACTATACGTGGGATGTTTAGTCTTACCCCTGAAAATAAAGACCAATTACTCACTCAAGCTAAAGAAGAAGGCTTTGAGGAGTTTTTACTTATTTCTACTTGTAACCGCACAGAACTCTATGGCTATGCCGAACACCCCTTTCAACTCATTCAATTATTATGTAAATATGCCAAAGGCTCGGTAGACGATTTCCAAAAAGTAGGCTATGTAAACAAAAACAAAGAAGCAATAGAACACCTTTTTAGAGTGGGTACAGGTTTAGATAGCCAAATATTAGGTGATTTTGAAATTATAGGGCAGATGAAACAAGCCTTTGCGCTCTCACGAGACAAAGGATTGGCAAATGCTTTCTTAGAGCGGTTGATGAACTGTGTGATCAATGCCAGCAAACGCATTAAAAATGAAACAGCGTTATCTTCGGGGGCGGCTTCAGTGTCGTTCACAGCGGTACAGTACATTATGCAAAATGTGCCTGAAGTATCACAAAAAAATATTCTCCTCTTTGGAGTAGGTAAGATAGGGCGAAACACTTGTGAAAACCTTATTAAACATACTCAAAACAAGCATATTACCCTTATCAACCGCACACGTGAAAAAGCTGAGCAGGTAGCAGGAAAATTTAATGTAGTAGTGAGAGATTTTGCCGATTTGCAAACCGAAATTAGCAAAGCTGATGTACTTGTAGTTGCTACAGGAGCAGCTACCCCTACTGTACACAAAAAATTTATCAACCCCAATAAACCTATCCTCATTTTAGACCTTTCTATTCCTAAAAATGTGGCGGAAGAGGTTGCGCAACTTCCTAATGTAACCCTTTTGCATATGGATGAACTTTCTAAACGCAAAGATGAAGCCTTAGAACGCCGTAAAGAAGCTATTCCACAAGCTTTGGCAATTATAGAAGAGGTAAAAGGAGAGTTTTTTCAATGGGTAGACAATCGCAAATTTGCACCTACTATCAAAGCGTTGAAAACCAAACTTGAAAGTCTTAAAAATGCTGAAATGGACTTTCATCGCAAGAAGATTAGCGATTTCAACGAGGAACAAGCTGAACTCATTAGCAATCGCATTATTCAAAAAATTACCACTCAGTTTGTAAATCACCTAAAGGACACATCGTCTATCGACGAAAGTATCACTTGGTTACAAGAAGTCTTCCAATTAGAAGTGAGTGCTTAATATTGAAAATATACATAATAGCGAATTATAAACAAGAGAGGCTACCTATATTTAGGTAGCCTCTCTTTTTAGGTTCAAATGTTTTTTCAAAATTCATCTTTAAATTTTTAGAACACTGAGTCGTCTTCTATAAGTTTTAAAACATTTAAGTATTTAGAAGTTTTTAAGTATTTAGCGTCGTTGTAGTAAGCAAAAATCATTGTTTTATCTTTAATGGTGTTAATTACTTGCTTGTAGATGTTAGGAGGCAACACAGGGCAACCCAAACTTCTACCCATACGTCCGTTGCGAGCGATATAGCTTTCGTTAGCATAATCGGCAGTGTGAATTACTACAGCGCGTTTTGCTAAATTGCTGTTGTAACCTTTTTCATCACCGTAGAGCATTAGGCTATAACCGTTGCTACCTTCATAAGTTTCTCCAGTGATATAAAAACCAATGCTGCTTTTGTTAGATTCCACTACATCCGAGAAAGAAGTAGCCAAGCGTTCGCCGCTTTTCTTACCGTGCGCTACATAAGTGTAGTAAACGATTTTCATTTTTTCTAAATCAATGGTATAAAAGCGTTTAGAATTACAATCTTTAGTGAAATCAATAATTGAGAAGAGTTCTTTATCGTTTAAGCGGTGTTGTTTTTTAAGTGATTGATAGCCTATGTAAGCATAGCGAAAGGCCTCAAAACTGAGATCATATTGGGCAGCGTTGAGCTCGCTGTATAAATCTTTGATGTTTAGTTCTGCTTTCTTTAAAGCTAATTGGCGTTCTTTACTTAGGTATGTTTGTGCTTTAGCAAAGTACAAAAATGTACTCAAAACAAAGATAAGAAATAAAAAAAAGTACTTTTTGTTCATAGTGTTGTTAAGGGTGTTTTTTTTAAATAATACTAAGAAATCATTGCTGGGCGCAAAAGTAGTACATTTTTCTCATATTGTGTATATTTACACACAATTTTAACAATTATTTAACGTTGTAAGCTGGTTTGTGGTAGGTTTTACAAGCATTTATAAGAGGAAGTTGTCTCTACGATGCAAGAATTATACCAATCTAATTAGCAAATTAGCAAATTGGTAAATTGGCAAATTATTACTACTTTTGCTTTCTGATTGAAAATAACAACTTTATGCGAATACTGCTTATCGCTCTTTTCTTCTTTTGTTTTAGCACTGCTTTAGCCCAAAAAGCAGATGCTGAAACAGTGCGCTTTATAATGTCGCTTGATACGGTGAAAGAAAACCAACAACCCACTACAATCAAACAATTTATAGCTGAAACATTTTCATCTCAGCAGCGGGGTAACTCTCCTGCTTATTGGCTTACCAAAGAACGCTTGCTAAAAGCCGAAAAGAAAAAAGATAGTATTGCTTATGCTTTAAATGCAGTACAACTGAAAGATAATCAATACGAATTGGCAGTTTTGCACTTTGTGGAAAGCTTGCAGGCAAAAAACGAGTACAAATCGTTAGCGCCTCACCAAACAGTAAAAGCACTCTTGCAACAAACTCAAATAGCAGAACAACATCATTGCAGGAATGTATACAGATTATATGACGAGTTGGCTAAGTATGCTTACCTAAATGCACTGAGTTTTGGTAACTATACCGAAAGCAAAAAATACGTACAACAGTATATAGACCACCACCCTTACAAGCAGCACCCCCGCGTGCGACAACGGTATTACGATATCTGTTGTATGATTGCCCTCAGCGAGAAAAACATCAATGATTTTGAAAAATACTACGCATTAGCAGCTCCTTTAGCCAAAAAATTGAACGAGCCCGAAGCCCTCAATCGCTTGCGTCAGTTTGAAGCCGAATACTACAAACTCACAGGCAAAAACGCACAGTCGCTGGCGATAATGCAACAGAGTTTTCAAGTGGCAAAAAAACGCCATAACCTTTCCCCTCAGTTGCTTCTCAATATGTCGCGTACCTTTCTGCAAAACAAACAGTACGATTCGGCTATCTACTACTCGCGCGAGGCAATTGCAATGAATCGCGCTATCGGTGCCGACCCCGCAAATAGTTTCAATTACTATCGCGCTCTCAACGAGGCTTATAAAAAGAAAGGTGATTACCGCAATGCTTACTACGCACTCGATACTGTACTCACCCTATTTGCAGCTCGCGAAAAATCCATACAAGCCGATAAAAACAACGAATTGCTCACTCAGTTCCAAACCGAGAAAAAAGACCTGCAAATCAAAGCACTGAAAATGGATAATGAGCTGAGTGAAAAGAGAATTTCTCAACAGAAGTTCCTTATTATAGCTATTGTATTCTTTCTGGGGATAATTTTAGTGTTGTTCTACCTATTTTACAACCGTAGGCTGTTGAAAGCTAAAAACAAACAACTCCAAGCTGAAAACAAACAATTGCTCTTGGAGCAACAAACCCGACAATTACAACTAAATCCGCATTTTATATACAATGCAATCGCTAACCTGCAAGGACTTATCGGCGACCAGCAAACTGAGCGCGCCAATAGTTACCTCGTAGCTTTCTCTCAATTTATTAGAAAACAATTGGAGTTAAACCGCGAAGAAACTATCACCTTACAAGAGGAAATAGAAGCCATTGAAATTTATGTAAAACTTCAGCAAATGCGATATGAGAACCGTTTTACTTTTCACGTGAAAACCGATTTGGATACCGAAGCCTACTTGCTCCCGCCTATGCTCATTCAGCCTTTTGTAGAAAATGCTATTGAACACGGCTTTAAAAATATCAACTACCAAGGAATACTCACGCTTACTATAGAAGAAAAAGATAACAAACTGCATCTTATCCTTATTGATAATGGCAATGGCAAAGGGGTATCTAACCCTCATAAAAAATCGCTTTCTAAACTGATTACCCAAGAGCGTTTAGACCTTTTGTTTAACACCCAACAAAAAGGCAATGCTTATTTTGAAGCTGCTCCCTTGTCCCCTCCCGAAATGGGATACCGAGTAATAATTGTAATCCCAGTAATACCCTCTTAACTGATATGAAAGTTTATATTTTAGAAGACGAAACTAATATTTTAAAGTACCTCATCTCCTTAGTTGAGGCACTTCCGTTTGTGCAAATTGTAGGCTATGCTTCCGAAATTGTTAAAGCTGAAAAAGAAATTCCTGTTTTGCAACCCGAGCTCATCCTTTCGGATATTCAGCTTGCCGATGGCAATAGTTTTACACTTTTTTCACGGATAAAAACTGATAGTTTGCAGATTATCTTTATCACCGCCTTCAATCAGTTTGCTATGGAAGCCCTAAATTTAGGGGCTTTTGCCTATCTGTTAAAACCCATAGACAAAACTACTCTAAACGATACCCTATTGCGCTGTTACCAAAAGCAAGAGCAATACAAGTTCAACCAACACCAAATGCAATTGACAATGCAGTATTACACCGAAAAGAAAGAAGTGACCAAACTCGCCCTCAAAACAGCTGATTGCATACAAATAGTGCCCGTACAAGATATTGTGTATTGCCAAAGTGATAAAGGCTATACTACCTTCTACCTCGCCGATAAACAGCAAATTGTAGTGAGTAAAGTGCTAAAAGAATACAAATCGCTGTTGCCCGAAACTCAATTTGTGCGTTGCCACCAGTCGTATTTAGTGAATAGCACCTATATAAAGAAGTACTACAAAGATGGACTCTTAGAACTTACTACCGGTCATACGCTCCCCGTATCTGACCGCAAACGCGAATATGTACAAGATTTTTTGTTGAGAAACTAATTGACAAATTTTCAAATCAGCAAATTTTCAAATCGCCTCTGCACTTATTTGCCCAACCTGCGCGAATATTGAAATTCTTCTTTTTGTAATTATATATCCCATACTTTTGCCTCAAGAAATATCTCCTTTTTCAATTTCTCTTCCTTTATAGATTTTGAGGCTAACCCTTATCTATAAATCTTTTAAAAATAAAAGTTTAACAAAAATTTAACTTTGTTTTAACAAATGGGGGGGGTAAATTCTTAACTTTGCCACGTGAAATTTATAAACAAATAACAAAAAAATTAAAAAAGTAACATCTATGGGACTCTTAGACAAGAACATCACCATTACTTTTCTCGAAGGAAAAGTATCTTTAGAAGACTTATTTGAGCTATTAAAAGAAAAGCTCGGTAACAGGTATGAGGTAAAATTTCTCAAAAAAGGTAGTGCAGCCGCTCAATTTTTTGGAACTGGTAATGCTGAAGATCGCATTTTTGTAGCCAAAAACGCTTATCACCGTACGCTCATCACCACCAAATATGCTCCGATGACCGATGATATGAGCCGTGAGGATACTTACCTCGGTTTTGACCGCAGTACTATGAAGGGCTGGCTTAAAATGCTCTACTCTGAAGGGGGCTGGATAGGGCAATGGATTATCAGAACCATATACGGTAGCAACCAAGATTTTGATACCGATATCCTCGACGCTATCAACAGCAAATACCCTGTACAACAAAAAGACCAAAACGTAGGTATTTCAGCCTTGTGGAAGAAAAACAATTAATTTTAAATATAAATATCGTATGAAAAAAATCGTATTTGTAGTAGGGACAGTAATAGCCCTTTTGATTACCGCTTGTGGTGGTAATGACAACTCTAAAAAAGAGGATAAAAAAATAACTTTTGCCGATAAAGATATTATCGGTGCATTGAAAACAGCTTTAGAGAAAAGTCCTTTAGCCGATAAAGAGTTTACCAGAGTACATTTTGGTAGTGAAGGTCCTATGAACGATGTGTTTAAGGATATTTCGGTTGGTTATTTTAACCCAGGTGACAAACAATTTTTCTCTCAACATGTAGATGCCCAAGGAGTAGCGGTGGGTGAACCCCAAGCTCGTCCAAAAGACAAAGATGATGAGTTTATCTTCAAAGCAGCGGATATACCTTATGCTCGCATTGGTACTGAAATACAAGAAGCAAAGAAATTTTTAGCAGAAAACAAAGATTTTGCTGATTTTCATAACTTTACTGTTTCCGAAATCATCATTGATAAACAAAGAAGAAGCAAATTCCCCAATCATATAGTAAATTCCATCTATATCGATATGAACAAAAAGGGTGAATCAGAGAGTTATTACTACAGAGTTCATCTTCTAAAAACTGAAGAAGGTGGTAAGTTTGAAGTGTTTGAAAACTAATAAAAATGAATTTAACAGAAGCCCAAGAACTCGTACAAAAGGAATGTGAACGCGAAAAGAAAATCGCACTTCGCAACCTTATTCTCGTAATTGCATTGGTGGTGATTGTAATAACACTACTCGCTGTTTTTGCTTTGCCTTTTATCAGCAAGGCGCTTAGTAGCAGCGATAGTATCCCACCTCATATCAAGTATATCCTCCCCGTTGCTATTTTGCTCTCACTCTACTACCCTATAATGCGCACCCGCACTATCTTCACCCGCGCTAAAAAAGTAGATGAATTTTTCGCTCTTTTGCAACAAGGTCAGGAGGTGCGCATCAATCGCGAATTAGAGTCCTACCTCACTACTATACCTTTAGGAAAAGTGAAGTATCAGTTAGACCCTATTACCTATTTATACGTATCTATAGGAACGCAAAACTTTGAGTTGCCTATTGCTAAATATGCAGCTCCCGAGCTGAAACGCGTGCTCAACCAGCCGCAAAATTTAGCTACTTACAACACTGTAATGCAGGAGCTTTACAGCGACGAAACAACTACTTCACAAGTAACAGCCCCTCAAGAAACAATTGTGCTCAAACCTGTTGAAGAGTTCCGCACTTTTGCCGAAAACGAATTTGGTGCTGAACTCGCTGCTATGGAAAAAGGGCGTACCACTACTAAAAAAATGACTTATGTGCAATTCGCTTTTGCCTTTGGATTAATAGGTTTGATAGGTTTCTTAGTCGCTTCAGGTAGATTGAGTTTTAGCAATCCTGTGAATATCTTTATCGTAATAGGTATCATCACCGTAGGAAGTTATGTGTGGGGTATGCTCTCCAAGCGATACGCTCAAAACCAACTCTCTGGCGCCGGTGATTATACCCAAGTGAAAAAGAAAATCTTTGGCAAATTAGTGAATTATATCAGTCCGCAGTTTGCTTATTACGAAAATGCACACATAGGTATAGCCGAATTTTTAGATTCGTTGTTGTTCAAAGCGGAACGTTATACCCTTAAAGGAGGTGACCAAATCGTAGGGCATTACAACGGAATGCCTTTCCAATCGAGCAATCTCAGTGTTACATTTCGCCCTAATTTCCGCAACGAAAAAGAAGGTGATGATGTAGTTTTCTACGGTAATTACTTTGTAGCGCGTTCTCCCAAAAAGTTTGAACACCCTATTGTAATCCACCCCGTAAAAGGTTTCTTTAGTGACCTTAAAGACAATGAAATAGCTACTTACCTCAACCACGGTGGAGAAAAAATACGCTTAGAAGACCCCGAGTTTCAAAAACAGTTTGAAGTGTATTGTGACGACCAGATTACAGCGCGTTATGTGCTTACTCCAGCCTTTATGCAACGCCTTAAAAAACTGAACGAACGTCACAAAGGACAAGTGTATATCGCGATCAACAAGTACAATATTGTTATCGCTACCAATGAAGGCAATGCCCTAATGCGCACCGATAATTCGCCTACTGCGATGCTCTTCCAAAAGATAGACCTCGCTATGGTAGAAAGTGTATACCGCGAACTTATAGAACAATTGCAAATGCTTGACACAATAGAAAATAGGGGGTAGTGAATAGTGAATAGGAAATAAAAACTTTATACTAACCCCTGACCCCTGAAACCTAACCCCCCCCCTATGATAACCTATATTTTAATCGCAGTAGGAGTACTCCTATTAATTTTTGTGATTGCAGCGTTCAACAGTTTGTCTAAACGCCGCAACCAGATAGAGAATGCCATTTCGTCATTAGACGCTTTGTTTATACAGCGTTCTGATTTGATACCCAACCTCATTGCCACTACCAAAGAGTATATGGCTTATGAGCAAGACACTCTCAGGCAAATCACCGAATTGCGCCGCCCAGTGCAACCTACACTTGCCGAGAATCCTTATCTGCAACCCGATGAAGCAAGCACAACTATCAGGAATATTATGCTACAAGCCGAAGCTTATCCTGAACTTAGAGCCAATAGTCAGTTTGTGCAACTGCAACACGCTCTCAGTGATTGCGAAGAACAATTGGCAGCGGGTCGTCGTTACCTCAGTGCTTCCATTACTGATTACAACGACCGCATAGTAGTATTCCCCTCCAATGTAATAGCTTCTCTCTTTGGCTTTAAAAAATACGAATGGCAATACGCCACCGAAGCCCAACGACAAAATGTGGATGTCGCTGGATTATTTTCCAATTAAAAATAGCGAATAGTTTTGTTTATTTACAAATAATTACTATTTTTGCCCCATTATTAGTAACAAATAAAAATTGTAATACAATGAAAAAACTTAGTATTTTAGTAGGCACTATGGTTGCCTTAGTAATGACCTCTTGTGGAGGTTCCCTTTTTGGAGATGACCTCATCAGTAAAGAAGGAATAGACAAAGCCAAAGAGGTACTCACCAAAGATCCTTTTGGCGACAAAGAGTTCAATTGGGTAGAACTCAAAACTAAAGGAGCTTTGAATAGCAAATTTGATGAAGTGGCTACCAGCTACTACGATCCAGCTGTTCAAAAAGATATGAAACAAACTTACAACAGCACTTCTAAATTGGGTGACCCTGAAGCCGACCAAACAGCAAGTATTAGAGCTAATGCAGGCTTAGACAAGGATAAAGAACGTTTCAAAGTATCCGAAATTCCTTTCGATAAACTTCTATCCGAAGCACAAGACGGCCTTAAATTCTTTAGCGGTTTAGAAGAAACTGCCGAGTATGAAGATTTCAACATAAACGAAATCTCTATGAAAAAAGAAAACGGCAAACTTAAAACCGTCTTCAAAATTGATATGACTAAAAAAGGTGAAAGTTCTTATCGCCGAGGAAGAGAACGTATCACTAACTACTACGAAGTGAGAATTTTCCGCGGTGAAAATGGTGAGTGGGATTTAGTAACTGATTAACTATGAAAAAGATATTCACTTTACTATTTGCTTTTACACTCGTGGCTTGTATGCCAGGCGATAAAGGAGCAAACCTCAACAGCCCCGAAGGACTAAAAGTAACTCAAGAACTTTTGCAAAAAAACTTTGCTAAGTACAATAATATTACAGAAGTTTCGTTTGGAACTAACCGAGGTGTGATAGATATCATCACAGTGAGGTTCAACAAAGGTGAAAAAGACTTCTATGCAAATTATGTTACCTATAACGACCAAGTAAATGAAAGTGAAACAGGCTTGTCTTCTAAGCAAGGTCGCACTATTAGTTTGAGCGAGGTTAATTTATTAATAGTACCTAATTTGATAAAGAAAGCTGAAAGCCTTATTCTAGAAAAAGACAATAAGTTCAATACTTTCCGTATGGATAAGTTGAATTATGAAGTTCAAGAAGATGGTACAGTAGAAGTTTCTTTTGTAATAGATGCTATACACCCAGCTACTTCCTACTACGGAGAACGCAAAGGTGATAAAGGGCATCTCAGTTTTGAATTTAAAGCCGATGCTAAAGGCGAAAATGTAAGAGCCACCAAAGGTTTGACAATTTAGTATCTAAAAATAATTTATAAAAACTGCTCAGTAATTTAATATTGAGCAGTTTTTTTGTGATTTGCTATAAAAGTTGTACTTTTGCCTTACAAGATTAACTAATGATATAGAAAATGAGTTATACAGCAACCCAAGTAGCCAATTGGATTATTGATAAAGCAAATAATACGGATAGTAGTGATAATATTACCAACTTAAAACTCCAAAAACTATTGTATTATTTTCAGGGGTATTATTTAGCCGTATTTGATAAACCTTTATTTGATGAAGAAATAGAAGCGTGGCAATACGGACCTGTAGTGCCTCAAGTATATTACAAATTCAATTCGTTTGGCAAAGGAAATTTAGAGGTTACTCCTGAAGGTGTAGCTCCATTTACCGATGAGGAAAAAGAATTGCTAAACGAGGTGTTTGATGTCTATAATGATTTTTCGGCAGTAGGATTGATGCATCGCACTCATAATGAGCCTACTTGGAAAAATACTCCTATAGGTAAAGGAAATGTTATCAGCAAAGAAAAACTTTTAAATTACTTTAAAACACGTGTAAACTGGGAATGAAAAAGAGACTGAAAAAGTTGGATATCAATGAAGAGGTTGAGAAGAAAAAGCAATATCCATTGTTTTCATTCAAGCACTTACAAACTAATATTTCTTACAAAGATTGTAAAGAAACTAAATTCTTCATAGATTTTATAGGGCGTTTACAAAAACTCAGTGAGTTGGGATGGGAAGAAATTAGAAAATCACAACGACATAGTTTTGGAATGGAGAAAATACCCGTAAAAAATATCAAACCCCAATGCCCTAATTTTATAACTCCTGATGTAACTCATTTAGATGTATTTCGCGCTATAGGTGGCAATAAAGTTTTTGTAGGGTTACAACAAGAAAATGTATTCCATATAATATTTATAGAGGCTGATTTTGGTGATGTTTACAATCACTAAAATCGCTTTTTTGTTAATTATTAATTGTTAATTGAGCAATGTATTTCCCATCTCTCTCTTCAACGGTGTACTGGTGTTTTTCGGGGTAGAGCAATCTGAGTCGTTTCTTCAAATTATCAATGCCAATGCCCGAACTATACAAACTTTCATTCGTAGGGATAATCGTATTCTCACTTCTAAATAGTACCTTATTCTCTTCCACTCTCAAACTGAATGACAATTCTGTTGCCTCAGTTGCCGATACGCCGTGTTTAAAAGCGTTTTCTACCAAGCTGATAAACAACAAAGGCGCTATGGTGAGAGGGGGGAGTTGCTTTGGGAAATCTACCCTTACCGTAGTTTTATCGGTGAGGCGCAACTGCATTAAGCTGATGTACTGTTGCAAGAAATCTACTTCCTCTGCAAGGCTAATTTGCTTTTGGTCGCTGTTTTGCATAAAGTGACGCATCAGTTTGCTAAGGCTGTGTACACTCTGTTGTGCCTTTTGAGGGTCAAAAGCAATAAGCGAATAGATATTGTTGAGCGCATTGAAAAAGAAATGCGGTTGAAGTTGGTATCTCAATTGAGTAAGGTCGGCTTGTAGCTTCTGAGCTTTTACTTCTTTTTGAGCGATTTCTAAAGAAAAGTTGCGCTGTGCATAACGTATTGCCATTGCAAAGACTACCGGCAAGAGGTTCGATAGGAAATCAAAATAGACAAAAGCGTGGAAAGGTGGCATTTTGTGTTTATTCTTGTGAAGGGCAAAGTACGAAAAAAGCTCGTATTTGCTGTACGAAATACATAAAATGAGTGCCACTGCCACCCATATAAAAAGTATATATCGTTTTTTAAACCACAGTTTATCAATAAGCCAATAGAAACTGATGTAAAACAAAAACATCAAAAAGGGCAATGATATAAGCGAACGATAAAGAGCCTCCTCAAAGCGTTGATTGCCTTCGGAGATAAAAATAAGGGCAGGCAAAATGCAAACCACTACCCAAGACGCTATGTGTGTTAAAAGTTTCATTTAATTTAGGTAAGAGATAAGAGGTAAGAATCTTCCTCATCTTCAGGAATGTATAGGGTTGCTTGCAATTTCATATTCCTACTATTTTTAAATAACTTTTGGCAAAACTCTTGATAATTTCAGGGGAATAGTCTCCTCCTTTGGCATAAGAAATACCCATAACTTCTAAAGCTATCGCTTGACAGTATTCCTCATTAATAGTGATGGCTTTGCTATCTAATATTTCTCTAACAATAACCATACATTTTTGCAGGTCTTTTGCTGTAGCATAAGGAGGTAAAGTTATTTTCGTCAGAAATGGTACCTCTCCGTGTCCTGTTGCTTTATAAGCTTCTTTCCAAAATGTATGGCAACATTCACATCTATAAAGGGTAACCCATTGTGTAGGATAAAAAGCTATCTCTTTATAAGCTATTTTACCTTGAAAGTTTTTGATTGATTCCCCCTCTACAATATCTGTTAACTGGTTACAAATACATTGTTTCATTGTATAATTTCAAAATTCTTATAATCCATTAATTTCATTTAGATTGAGGATAATATTATTGTGTTCTGATAGGTGTTTTTGAAAACTGTCTTTTCAATAAACTCCAACCGGAAAGGGAATTTATCTTCTATATTGAAAGGAGTAAAGTGTATTTGTTTTTCCATATCAAAACGCTACATCCATTAATTCATTTGTGTTTTCTTCCATTTGAAAAATAGAAGCTATAATATAACATTTTTGCTGTTCTCCTCTGAAAACAAAAATTTGATCTTCGTTAAAAGGAATATTCGTTTTGTTACACTCTTCTAAAATATCCATATCCTCATCAGCTATATACGAAGTAAGTGCCTCTGCTCGAAAAAACTGATGAAATTTTATGAGTTTTACATCAGCAAAATAAAGGTCTATGTTATTAGAAAAAAACGCGTTCTTACAACTCCTAATCAACAACATAGAATGACTAATGGAATACTTCCAAAGCCTAAATTGTCTATTTTGTAAACTTATTTTCATTAGTTCTTATTATTTCTAATTGCCTCTACAGCCTGCACTACTCGTATCTGAGGGCGCTAATAGGTTCTAACTCGGCGGCTTTGCGAGCAGGATACCAACCGAAGAATACCCCTGTAATGGTACATACTAAGAAGGATATTACGATAGAATACAAGGTGATACTCACAGGCCAGCCTATAAACAGCGATACGCCTACCGTTGCTAATAAGCCAATAATTACCCCTAACACCCCCCCAGTAATGCTAATAAGCACCGACTCGATGAGGAACTGTGCCAAGATATCCTTACCCTTAGCTCCAATAGCCATACGCAAGCCTATTTCCTTAGTGCGCTCTTTTACCGATACGTACATAATGTTCATAATGCCTATACCGCCCACGATGAGCGAAATGCTGGCAATAGCTACCAATAAAATAGTAAGCATCTCACTGGTAGAACTAAATGTACTGATAAGTTCTTGTTGCGAAAATACATTGAAATCATTTTCTTGCGCAGCCGAAAGGTTATGCGTGCGCTCCAAAATCTTCTTTACTTGGTTTACCGCATTCTCCGACTGACTTTCGTCTATTACCGAAGCCACAATACTCTGCAAGAATGTTTGTGCCAAAATACGCTTTTGTACCGTAGTATAAGGAGCGATAATCACATCGTCTTGGTCTTGACCAAAGTTGCTTTCACCTTTTTTGGTAAGGATACCAATTACTTTAAAAGGGATATTTTTAAAGCGTATGGTTTGTCCAATAGGATTTTCGCCATTAGGGAAGAGGTTCTTAGCCACCGTTTGTCCTATCACGGCTACTTTGGCAAAGTTAGTAATTTCATCTTCACCAAACATACTCCCCTCTGCCACACTCCATTCGCGTATGGGCAAATATTCGGTATTCACTCCGTAGATAGAGGTAGGCCAGTTGTTGCCCCCTGCGATACTTTGTCCGTTGCCACTTACTACGGGCGACACATATTTCAGTAGGCTACCTTCTTTTTTAAGGGCTTCGTAATCTGTCATTTTGAGCGATTGCATATCGCTCATACTCATACGCACGCCGCCCATCATACCTGCCCCCGGACGGATATTGAGCATATTAGTACCCATTTTAGAGATATTCTCCTTGATGCTCTTTTTAGAGCCCTCGCCAATGGCAAGCATTGTTATCACTGAGCCCACCCCAATGATGATGCCCAGCATTGTAAGCATAGCCCTTGTTTTGTTGAGCAAGAGGGCACGCCACGCTATTTTAAAAAGATTTTGTATATTCATAGTGTTAATTAGCAAATTAGAAAATTAGCAGATTGGCAAATTCTGTGAGACTAGAAAGGTTCTCCGATGATACGGGTTTTGTACTCACCTTTTACTATTTGCCAGCACACTTTGTAAGCATTAGCACCATCACCACAGCGAACAAAGATATAGAGTACATCGTCTTCCTTATCATAATATACCTCATTATTATACGGATATACCCATACTTCGTACAAATCATCGTAGGCACTTTTGGGAATAGAAACATTTTTACCATTAATATTAACCACAATACTCTTGTAGTGGTTTTCAGGAATAAAGTCCGCACCTTGAGCTCTCTTACCATCAATGATTAACTCCTCGTAATATTTGTGTTTTTTCTTGGTAATCTTATGTTTGGTTTTATCAAACTTTTGGGTAGTAATAGTTACACTAATGCCTTTACCAGCAATAGTGATACTATTGCCTTGCTCTTTACCTTTGCCAATAGAAGGAAATTCGCCTATCATCTTTAGGCGACTTTTATGCACATAGCCTTTATCTACAGCAATCCAATTAAAAAATATCTCTTCACCAGTTTCATCGTGTGTAGTATCAAATAAAGCGTATACAAGTGTATTATTAGGCAATGTACCTACAATTTTGCTTTTTACGTTTTCTTTGGCGCGAATGTTCACATAGCCGTCTTTATCTTTTACTACGGCATAATCTCCAAAAGGACCTTGCGCAAAGGCATTGGTCGTAAGGAGGAAGAATAAAATAAGTAAGTGTTTCATTTTGTTGTTTATTTTATGGTTAGAAATTTCTATACAAAAATCGCTTTATCAATCCTTTTTCATCAAATACAAAAAGAGCGTTGTAGCCTTCAGCGCCATCGCCTCCCATAAAATCAATCATATATTGTCCGTTTTCCCTATCATACACCCTTACTGATGAGAGTGTAGGATTAAATAAGTATTTGGTTTTAGGCAAAAGATAAGGTTCTTTACCTACAAAAGTGATGCGGATATAAAATATTTCTGCTTCTAAATGATCTTGAAAATCCTGTGTGTCTGAATAGCCCCAAACTCTTTCTCCATTTTTAGCGAAAACTTCTCCATATTTGTTAATCTTGAACTTATAATCGCTTTTGTTTACTTTTTTAGTAACAAATTCTAACTTAATATCTTTGTTACTTACCGATAGTTCATTGTCTTCTGTTACTTTATGGGGTATTTTTGGATAGTTGTACCCAATGATAAAGAAAGAAGTTGTTCCTTTTAATGAGTTAAGTTTTACAATTGTATCGCGCAATCTTTCGTTCTCTGCTTCAGGTGTACCGTCTTCAAAATCAATTTTCAGGGCAATCAATTCCTTATCATTAACTTTCTGAATCCTGCTTTTATGTACAAAGCCTTGTACTTTGCGTTGGGTACTCACCTTATACCAACCGCTTGGATTTTCTGTATAGAAAAAATATTCGTTCTTCAGTAATTTGCCTATAATCTCTGCTTTGCTGTTAGGGGATTTCCGGATATTAGTATAGCCATCGGGGTCATTTATTTGTCCGATGTATCGCTGTTGAGCTAATGATATATTAGCAACTAAGAAAAGAAATAGTAGCAAATTTTTCATTTGATAATTAACAATTATTAAAGTGGTAGTCCTATAATACGGGTTTTATACTCGCCTTTTACTATTTGCCAGCACACTTGGTAAAATAAACCAGCTTCGCTATTGTGCGCAAAAATATAAAGTGCCTCAGCTTCCTCATCGTAGTATATGGAACTGCTAAAATAGAAAATTTCATACAAATCATCATAAGCACTTTTAGGGATAGATACGTTTTTGCCTTTCATAGTTACAATGATACTCTTGTAGTGGTTTTCAGGTATAAAGGCCGCACCTTGAGGTATCTTACCATCAATGATTAACTCCTCATAATTTTTATGTTTTTTTATTATAATCTTGTGCTTGGTTTTGTCGAACTTCTGTTTGGTAATGGTCACTTTTACGTCCTTATCATCATAGACAACACTATTGCCTTGTACTTTTCCCTCTATAGCACGAAAGTCAAATATTTTTTTCAAGCGACTTTGATGCACATACCCTTTATCAACTTCAATCCAGTTAGTAGGGTTAAATTCTTTATCAAAGAAACCATACACAAGTGTATTGTTAGGCAAAGTACCTACAATTTTGCTTTTTACATTTTCTTTGGCGCGAATGTTTACATAGCCGTCTTTGTCTTTTACTACGGCATAATCTCCAAGAGGACCTTGCGCAAAGGCATTGGTCGTAAGGAGAAAAAATAAAATAAGTAAGTGTTTCATATTTAATAGATAATTGATAATGAGCTATTTGTCAAGTTGTTTGTTGCTTTCCATACTTATATAAGTATCGTTTGAAAGTTTTTTAATAGATTTCAGATGTACTCTCTACCCAATTTAAAACGCTAATAGTAAATGTTGGCAATCCTGCTTCTTTTTTAAAGTGGTCGAATTCGACCACTTTAAAATTAGGGTTATAAAGTATTTCCCAAGTACCTAAAAATTCTAATGTACTTCTATTTCTTATACAGTTTTTTATTATATCAGCAGCTCTTGCTTCATCATTTTTACCTTTAGCCATATCTGTTAATGAAATATAATCCTGATTGTCTATTGTAGCTAAAGATATTTCAATATCTTGTACTTTAAGTTTATTATTTATTGGTGTCATATATTTGGTAAATTTTAGTTACATCATTAAAGTGGTTCTCCGATGATACGGGTTTTATACTCGCCTTTTACTATTTGCCAGCACACTTCGTAAGCAAGATACCCATCGCCATTGTGTGCAATGATATAAAGTACATCATCTTCCTTATCATAATACGCAAAATTGTTAGTGTCCCAAATGCCGATCTCATACAAATCATCATAGGCACTTTTAGGGATAGGTACGTTTTTGCCATTGATAGTTACAGTAATACTTTTGTAATGGTCTTTAGGCAGGAACTCATCATTATCTCGTCCATATATTTTCTTTCCATCAATGATATACTCACTATACTCTTTGTGTTTTTTCTTGGTAATCTTATGCTTGGTTTTGTCAAATGGCTGTTTGGTAAGGGTTACACTAATCCCTTTACCAGCAATAGTGATACTATTGCCTTGCTCTTTACCTTTGCCAATAGAAGGAAATTCGCTTATCATCTTTAGGCGACTTTTATGCACATAACCACTATCTATATGTACCCAATTAGAAGGATTAAATTCCTCATCAAGAAATTCATATACAAGTGTATTATTAGGCAATGTACCTACAATTTTGCTTTTTACGTTTTCTTTGGCGCGAATGTTCACATAGCCGTCTTTGTCCTTTACCACGGCATAATCTCCAAAAGGACCTTGCGCAAAGGCATTGGTCGTAAGGAGAAAAAATAAAATAAGTAAGTGTTTCATAAAATTTCTAATTATTCTCTACAATACAAAAATCTACACCATCACCTTCTATATAAAGGTTTACAATACAAGCGTTCTTATTTTGCAATTTGAGTTTAAAAGCCTTTATCTTATCACCAATAATTTCATCAACCGAGAATATACCTTCATTAACTAATTTACATTGTTTATCTAGTAAAGAAATAAGCTCTTTGGGAATGTTATAAGTAGTGGTAATCTCCCCTACAAAATGCTGATATTGTATGCCCTTAGCCTGATACATTCTATGCCAATGATAGGTGATTTCCCAAAAAGGAGTATTGTGGCTATTGGTAATAAGGTCTATCAAATTGTTATTATTCACTATCGCTCTTATTTTCATCGTATTTTACTCCTGTAATACTTTCAATCCATTGGTTAAAATATTCTTCTTGCTCCTGAACGGTAGCTATTTGTGAAAAATCGTTCTCGGGATCAAATATATTTATTATTTCGGCACTATTATAATCATACCTTTTTCCTAAAACTAACTTTACCGCTCGAAAATTCTGTTTGAAATGCCGAATCATATAATAATGACGCCTTGCCCCTTGTATCAATAGTTTTATGCCCTGCTGTTCTAAACGCTTGCGAAGGATATAGAATAGCGACCTTACCTCATCTGAAACCATTTCGTAATGATGATTAAGCGCGTCGTGATAAGTCATTACAAAAACCTTTACTTTTCCGCCCGTATAGTTGAACGTTTCATCTTTAGAAAACATATCTAACACTGTGGGATTTTCTCTATCTTCTTTATAAAAAGTAATAGTAGCTTCTATCACTTGCTGGTCTGTTGTAAAGGCTTTAATGAAATACTGAGAAAAATTCTCTTTGGTTTTTTGTGTTTGCATAGGAATGATTGTTGTTGCTAATAAGATGAGAATTAGTTTATTTAGCTAATTCATCAGAGATGTTTTTTGTATAACAATGTTTTTAACTCTTTGAAAAAGAATTTTTCATTAGATGAAAAGTCAAAAGGATACAAAAAGCTATTAAAATGAGCCTCTAATGAAATATCTTTACTAATAACCTCGTCCAATAGTTCTTCTAATTCCTTTTTCTTTTCTGCAGAAAAGTTTTTTGTGAAAAAAGGAGTTAATTCTTTCTTAATAAAATGAGTAATATGTTCTTTTTCACTAAAATCAAAAGAAAAATCATCAAACTCTTCTGTGTCAGCCCCTCCTGCAAAATTGCAGAGCAAGTAATCTATTGCATCTAAATTCATATCACTAACTTTTTAAAATCTCCCCTCTAACTGTGGCAAACTTGTTCCTATTATAAATAGAGTTTGTATCTCACACTATTACAATCCTATGGGTCAATTATCAATTATTCTTACCTAAAAAACACCCATCATATGGCTCACACTTCCCATCATCGCCCGTGTGGCTCACACTTCCCATCATCGCCCGTGTGGCTCACACTTCCCATCATCGCCCGTGTGGCTCACACCTTCCATTCATAGTCATCAATAAGTTTATCTAATTCGTAATTAAGTTCGTGAAATAGGTGCGAGTTCCAAAGCTGTTGAAACTCTTCTTCTGTTAAGTTCCAGTCTGTAAAGCCTTCTTCCGAATTCACATCATTGATAAACTTTTCCATTGCCTCCACACTTGTGAACGTTGATATTGTTTTAGAACTATGACTCATTGTTATCTATTTTAGGCAAAGGTACTCTTTTTTTATTTTCTACTCTTCCTCTGCTGCCCAATCATAAAAACCGCTTTCTCGCAATTGGGCTTCATACTCCTGAATGGTTTGTTCATCATAGTTTTCTCTTTGGATAAACTTTTCCTTTCCAAAATAAATATCCATTGGGTTCAGTCCATAGAGTTGAGCGATGAGAGTTGCTAAGTTCATACCAGAATAATGCTTGTGAAGCACATAAATCATTAGCCTAAAATCTGTTTCCTCTATCTTAGGAAAAGCCTTTTTGATAAACTGAAGTGATGTGATTCTCTTTCTCTATTTTGGCTACTTTTGCTTCTTCCAATACGCGGGGTTCATATATATACCGCCAAATGGTTTTAGCTGAGGAAGCTCTAAGATAATTTGTATTTTCTTTTTGATTTCTTCTATATTTATACTATGCTGAATTGTGTGAATAGTGCTCGCTGTTATTCTCTTTATCCTGCTACTCCAGACTCTATAAATACCAATTTTTGATTTTTCCATTTGAATCTCCAATAAGTAGCGCTTTCTATAACTTCGTATTCACCAATATCGTATACTTCTTTGATTTTATCTTCAGATACTTTTTCAGAATAGCCATCTTCAAACCACACAATCTCTATCTCATTGCCTTCTATAGATATAGAATATTTGTTACTCCCCTTAAAATTATCAACCTTTATACTATAATACCCTTGATTTTTAATCCAATGAATATCATCTATATCTATTTTAGCAATGGTTTTACTAAAATACTCATTATAGTTGCCTTTAGGAATAGGACTATTACCTTTTAGGATTGCAGCTTTTAAACTTCGCAATGCTTCTAATAGTTTTTCTCTATCAGCTTTTAGTATTGCCGTGCGTTCTTGAAATAGCTTTACATTCTGTTCTTCCACTGCGTTGAGTTTCACCTTACTATTGTCACTCACAGGCTTATACCACGATTTTTCATTAAAGTAATTGCTTATTTCATAGTCTTTAAACTTATAACCTTTGCGAGCGTAGAGGTCGTTAGTGAGGAAGCGCAATTCATCTATGCTCAATTCGCTGATTTGTTGTCCCTTAATTACTTGGGTGGCACAAGTGGTGCAATCTTTTAGCTGTGCTGTAGCGTTTAGTGAGAACAACACTATTGATAAGAAGTATAAGTGTTTCATTGTAAAGTAATTTTTTGGCAAAGATACTAATTTCTTTTCTATTATGCCAAAGGCTCGCATCGTCATTCGTCATTCGTATTTCGTAATTGTGCCAACTGTTCTTTGGCGTTTAGCCTATCGGTTACTTCCTTATCACTGATGATATGTCCGTCTTTGAGTACAACGGTACGTTTGCTGAATTGGGCAATATCGTCTTCGTGGGTTACGAAACCTATGGTACTACCTTGGTCATTAAGGCGTTGGAAAAGCTCCATTACCTCATAAGAGGTTTTAGTGTCAAGGTTACCGGTAGCCTCATCGGCGAGAAGGATTACAGGGTGATTTACAAGGGAGCGCGCAATGGCTACCCGTTGTTGCTGCCCCCCCGAGAGCTCACTGGGCAAGTGGTTCAAACGCTTTTCTAACCCCACACTGATGAGGGCTTCGATAGCACGTTCACGGCGTTCTTTAGCTGATACTTTAGGGTTGTACATCAGTGGGAGTTCTACATTCTCAATGGCTGAGGTACGGGCTAATAGGTTATACGACTGAAAGATAAAGCCTATTTTGGTGTTGCGTATATGTGCTAAATCGTTCTTGCTCATATTTTTCACCGAGATACCGTCCAAAATGTAATCGCCAGAAGAGGGGCGGTCTAAGCACCCCAATATGTTGAGCAATGTCGATTTGCCCGACCCACTTGGTCCCATAATGGTTACAAACTCGCCTTCTCTGATGGTCAGGTTGATGCCTTTCAGGGCGTGTACTATTTCGTTGCCCATCTGGAAGTTGCGCTTCATATCGCGTATATCTATAATGGCTTTTTTCATCTATTTAGCTTTTGAATTGTTTCTATTAGGGCGTTTTGGCATAAACGGACTGCTGCTATCACTGTTCTTACTGTCGCCTCCAGCCACTTGCGGGCGATCGCCTTGCAGGTTAGTGGCTACTTTCTCACCAACGTTGAGTCCGCTTACTACTTGCACATTGATACCATCATTACTGCCTATGGTTATGGCTTTTTGGGCAAGACTACCATCGGTGTTCACTACCCATACGTATTTTTGTTTGCCCTTGCCGTGCTGTACTTTAGGTACTTCAGCTGTAATACCTTTTTGAGCGTAATATTGTAGTAACACATCGGTATCAGGAGTAAAGTTGATAGCTTTGGCGGGCACGATAGTTACGCCTTTCAGTTCATTGGTATAAATAGCAATGGTTGCAGTAAGTCCTGGTTTTAGTTTTTCATCAGGGTTTTCTGCCTCTACTATCACCGTATAAGTTACCACGTTTGATGAGGTAGTAGGCGATAGGCGCACTTGAGTAACGCGTCCCACAAATTCTTCTTGAGGGTAAGCATCTACGGTGAAACTCACGCGTTGCCCCACTTTCACTTGTCCTATATCGGCTTCATCTACATTCACCTCCACCTGCATACGCTTGATGTCTTTGGCTATTTTGAAGAGCGTAGGCGCACTCATTGAGGCGGCTACAGTTTGTCCTTCTTCAACTTCTTTGCTGAGGATAATCCCGTCGATAGGTGAATAGATATTGGCATAGCCTAAGTTCGTTTTCGCCTGATTGAGGGTCGTAAGGCGTTGTGCTACATTGGTCTTCGCATTGTTAAACTGATACAACGCTTGCTCATAATCCTGTTGACTAATCACTTGGGCATTGTACATTTTTTGCTGACGCTCGTAATTCTGGCGGTAATAATTCAGTTCGTTAACTGCTGATTGGTAATTGGCAGTAGCATTTACAACCATTTCTTGTAGATTGGTTTTGTCGAGTTCTGCTAATAGCTGTCCTTTCTTTACTTGGCTGTTGTAATCCACATAGATTTTGCTCACCAACCCCGATACTTGCGTACCTACTTCTACCTCGTCTACCGGTTGCACACTACCCGTAGCAGTTACTTCAGTAGTAACATCACCTTGGGTAACCTCATCGGTTTGGAGGAGAATAAGGGCAGGTTTTTCCTTCATAAAGAAGTGATAAACGCCATAAGCCACTACCGCTAATAGCGCAACAATAATGATTTTCTTGATGTGTTTTTTCATTGTATTTAGTCGTTAGTTATTAGTCATTAGTTGTTAGCAGAGCGTTGTCGCTTTTGCATCGCTACCTTCCCCCTCCTTGGGAGGGGGTTAGGGGGAGGACTCCCATATAAAACTTCAGCAACTGTACATATAATGCCGACATATATTTGTTTTGCAAATACGTTTGTTCGGCAGTGAGGTAGGCGTTTTGGCTTACCAAAAGTTCAGTATTAGTGAGTCCGCCGAACTCGTGTTTTTTCACTGCCAAATCGTAAGCTAATTTAGCATTATCGCGAGCCGTACGCGAGGCTGCTTGTTGCGCTTGGTGAGTGGTGGCGTTCTGCCAAGCAGTTTCTATTTTGGCATACAATTCTTTTTCAGCTTGTTGTTCTTCCAAAATAGCTTGTTGCTGGGTAATCTTGGCGAGTTTCACATTGTTCTTGTTTTTGTTTTGTGAAAAGATAGGAATATTAAGCGTAGCTCCTATCGTCTGACCAAAATTGCTATCCAATTGCGTGCGATAACTCAAATCGTTGAGGTTTGAATAACCAGTGTTTACGCCTGCTTGTAGCGATAGGGTAGGGGCATAACCCGCTTTAGCTATTTTGATATCCTTTTCGGCTATTTTTTGCTGTGATTGATAGATTTTTAAGTTGGGGAGCGTTTCTTTGGCTTGAGCAAACACCTCGTCTTTGTTAGGGATAATCGCTACATCCTCATCGTTAGGAAGGTCGAGAGCAATAGCAAAGTCGCTATTAGGAGGGAGCTCTAAAAGTTGTTTGAGCGTTAGCACACGGTTAGCATACTGGTTCTCTGCCTGAATGATAGCGTATTCATTGTTGGCGTGACGCGTTTCTATTTCTGCCAAACTGAGTTTAGCTATCGATCCATTGGCGAACTTAGTTTGTGCTTGCTTGAGTTCTTCAGCCGAGGAGAGCGCTGTGTTTTTGGCTACTGCAATCCCTTCATAGCTGTAAAGCGCTTGCAAGTAGGCTTCTAGCACACTTAGGGTGATGTTGTTCTTCGCTTCTTGCACATAGAGTTCGTTCTGCTCGAGCAACAACTTGCTGCGGTCTATTTGTAGATTCAGTTTATTCCCTTGATACAGAGGCACAGAGGCTGATATCCCAAAGTTGTTGGAGAACGTACGGCGAGATACCCGTTCGTTAGAAATCTGGTTGATTGCCGACCCGTTGTTGAGGTTTGCTGATGCCGAGCCGTTCACCGTAGGCAAGCGGTTATCCTTTGCCTGATTGAGGTTGATTTCAGCCGTTTGCTGGTTGAGTTCTGTTTTCTTCACAGAGATGTTGTGTTGTACCGCATAGTTGATACAATCGGTTAGCGACCATTGTTTGGATTGTCCTATAGTCCATAAAGGGGATAGCAAGAGAGATATGTATAAAATTCTTTTCATAGTCTTTAGTTTTTTTAGATGAAAGAAGAAGGTGAAAAAGATATTAGGATAGTACGATGAAAATTATCACCCTCTTCTTTACAATTTAATAACCATTTTTTATCATTTAGCTGATGCAAAGATAGCTTGTAAAGGTAGGGTAAAACAAACTTTATCGACGAAAAGGTTAATTTTGTCGACGAAAAGGTGAAATCTCTCTATCTCGAAAAAATCTCTTATGTAATTTGCTAATTATCAAATTGGCTAATTGACAAATTATTGCTACCTTTGCCCCCGATAAAGAAATATGTAATGAAAACAATTCGTATAGGTACGCGTGATAGTGAGTTGGCTCTTTGGCAAGCTAAAACCGTACAACACCAATTAGAAGTTTTAGGATACTCTACTGAAATAGTTAGTACTAAGTCTCACGGCGATATAGAACTCAGCAAACCACTTTACGAAATGGGAGTTACAGGTATCTTCACTAAAGCCTTGGATATTGCCCTGCTCAATGGTGAGATAGATATAGCAGTACATAGTATGAAGGATGTGCCTACAGCTTTACCCAGCGGGATTGTAGTAGGGGCAGTGCTCAAGCGGGGGAATCCTCACGATGTGTTGGTCTACAAAGGTGATCTTTCGTTTTTAGATGCCGAAATAGCAACCATCGCTACCAGCAGTTTGCGACGTAAAGCACAATGGTTGCACCGCTATCCACATCACAATATAGAAAACTTGCGTGGCAATGTGAATACTCGCTTGCAAAAACTCTCCGATAATTCTTGGAATGGGGCTATCTTTGCAGCAGCAGGCTTGGAACGCATTAATAAACTACCTGAAAATCACTTGCGACTCGATTGGATGCTTCCCGCTCCCGCACAAGGGGCTATAATGGTCACACTACACGAGGACAACGTGCCTTTACAAGGTGTACTCCTGCGCATTCACGATGGCAATACATATACAGCAACGCAGGTGGAACGCGCTTTCCTCCGTGCTTTAGAAGGCGGTTGTACGGCACCTATCGGAGCTTTTGCTCAGTACGACGGACAACAAAAAGTGTATTTTAAAGGCGGATTGTGGAGTGAAGATGGTAAAAAAGCGGCTGTAATAGAAGAAATTCTCACTCAAATAACCGAAAATACGGGTGAGCAACTCGCCGAAAAAGTAAAATCCAAATTTGAAAATTGATAAATTAATTATTATGTTATATATCAAACAATTATTACAAAACGGAAAAAGCATACACGAGGAAATTACCCTCAAAGGTTGGGTGCGTACCTTTCGCAGCAACCGATTTATAGCTCTCAACGATGGCTCTACTATCGATAACCTCCAAGTAGTAGTAGATTTTGAAAATACAAACCCCGATATACTCAAACGCATTACCACAGGGGCAGCTATTGAAGTAAAAGGGAAATTAGTAGAAAGTCAAGGTAAAGGTCAGTCGGTAGAGTTACAAGCTACCGAGGTAGTGATTTTAGGTGATAGCAACCCCGAAGAATATCCTATCCAGCCTAAAAAACACTCATTGGAGTTCTTGCGCGAAAATGCTCACTTGCGTGTGCGCTCTAATACTTTTAGTGCCGTGATGCGCGTGCGTTCTACTTTGGCTTTTGCTATACATAAATACTTTCAGGACAATGGCTTTTTCTATGTGAATACACCTATTATCACCGGTAGTGATGCCGAAGGTGCTGGCGAGATGTTCCGCGTAACTACTTTGGATGCTAAAAATCCACCACTTACCGAAAATGGTGAAGTAGATTATAAAAAAGATTTCTTTGGACGTGAAACAAACCTCACTGTGTCTGGTCAGTTAGAGGGAGAAACCTTTGCAATGGCGCTCGGCAAGATTTATACTTTTGGTCCTACTTTCCGTGCCGAAAATTCTAATACTTCACGTCACTTAGCTGAATTCTGGATGATAGAACCCGAAATGGCGTTCTACGATCTTATCGACAATATGAATTTAGCTGAAGATTTCATCAAATACGTGCTCAAATATACTTTAGAAGTGCGTCGTGACGACCTTGAGTTTCTCGATAAACGTTTCTTAGAAGAAGAAAAAACCAAACCGCAAAACGAGCGCAGTTCTATGTCGCTTATTGAAAAACTCGAATTTGTAATACACAATGAGTTTAAACGTGTGAGCTATACTGAAGCAATTGATATTCTCAAAAATAGCAATCACAACAAAAAGAAGAAATTCCAATACCCTGTAAACGAATGGGGAGTAGATTTGCAAAGCGAACACGAGCGTTACTTAGTAGAAAAACACTTTGAGTGCCCTGTAATTCTCTACGATTATCCAGCGAATATCAAAGCGTTCTATATGCGCTTGAATGAAGATGGTAAAACAGTACGCGCTATGGATATCCTCTTCCCGGGTATTGGTGAAATTGTTGGAGGTTCGCAACGTGAAGAGCGTTACGATGTACTTAAACAAAAAATCGCCGACCTCAATATGGATGAGCAAACGCTCTGGTGGTATCTCGACCTTCGCAAATTTGGTACAGCTGTACACAGTGGTTTTGGTCTTGGTTTTGAACGTTTGGTACTCTTTGCTACAGGAATGACTAACATTCGCGATGTGATTCCTTACCCACGTACTCCACAAAGCGCCGAGTTTTAAAAAATGATTATAATAAAAAAGAGGGTTATCGCTGCGATAACCCTCTTTTTTAGTAAAAAATATCTTACATAGAGTATTTGTTTACTTTTTCTTTAGCTTTGATAAGATCAAGACCAAGACTGTTGATTTTTTGCTGTTTGTCAAGCAATTTACCTTTTAGCTTAGCTTCGTCTTGAGGAGAAAGAGTACCTTTAGCTTTCTTCATATCAAATTTAGATTGCTCTTTCGCTAAATCAGTTTTAGCTTTTGCTATTTTAGTTTCTACTTTAGCAACTTCACTGTTAGCTTTGTTCAAATTTTCTTTTTTCTTTTGAGCTTCTTTTTCTGCCTTAGCTTTAGCTTTTTCAGCTTTTTCTTGTTCTCTTTTAGCTTTTTCTTGAGCTTTTTTAGCTTCTTTTTCAGCTTTTTCTTTTTCTTTAGCAGCTTTTTCTTCAGCTTTTAGCGCTTTTTCTTGTTCTTTTTGTAATTTTTGTTGTGCTTTAAGCTGTTCTTTTTGAGTTTTAAGGTCTGCTTCAGAAGTTGTTTGCTCAACATTGGTTACTACTGGAATAGTAGTATCAGTCATAGTGCCCATTTCGTCTACTTGGGCTAAAGATACCTGAGCTACTAAAAGCCCAGCAAATAAAGTGATTGTACGTAATTTCATATTTGATAATATTATTTAGTTTTACAGTGCAAAAGTAAATAAAAAATATTTACAATTGTCTTTTTTACAAAAGTTTAACACAAAAAAAGTCGCCTACTAATGAGGAGTGGCAGGCGACTTAGGGAGTAATTAAAATATAAATAGTTATGGATTATTGAACATTTCCTCTGATACGCAAACCTTTTACAGGCTCTTTTTTAGCGTTAGAAGTTACAGTAATCGTTTTGCTGATTGGGCCAACACGATTAGTGTCGTATTTTACTTCAATTTTCCCTTTAGCTCCAGGTGCTACAGGTTGATTTGTCCAAGAAGGAACAGTGCAACCGCAAGAAGAAGCTACGTTAGTAATTACGAGCGGTGCTTTACCAGTGTTAGTAAATTCGAACACACGCACGCCGTCGGCACCTTGTTTGATGTTACCGTAGTCAATTTCTTCAGATTTGAAAGAAATCTCAGCGTCTTGGGCATAAGCCATTACACCAAAAAATGCTAAAAATACAAATGTTAAAAACTTTTTCATAGTATAAAAATTAAAATAAATAAGTTTGTTTTACGAATAAAATAGTTACAATAACCGTGCCAAAACACTATCTTCCAAATTCTATTACCTAAATTATATCTCCTAAATCCTTATTTGCATAATAATAAATTAATTTGTACCTTTGCACAACTAAAAACTAAAAAACTGATGAAATATCTAATAACTTCTATGCTATTGGTAGCTACAGCTACTCTCTTTGCTCAACAACAAAACCCCACCGATTGGGAAATTTCAGGGCTCAAAGCTAAGGTGAAAACGATGCGAAGTATTCCTTATTTAGTAACTGCTCAAGGGAAATCTTTTGCCAAATCTACTATCGATGCCGATTTGGATACGGTAAACAAAATCGCTAATCTCGAAAACCTTCAAAAAGATTTTAACCCTAAAGGTTTCCTCTCCCAAACTCGTTTCTTCTTCAAGAACGGTGACCTTTATAGCCGTATGGACTACTACTATAATCCTCAAGGTCAATTGTTTGAAACTCGCTACAACTCCGATAAAACCCTTTATGTCTACAACCCTCAAGGCTACCTCATCAAAGATGCTACCTACTCTCCTGGGGGCTTCCTCAAATCACATTACACCTATCAGGTAAATGCTGAAGGACAAATACTCAAAGAAGAAACTTATCGCGCTAATCAGTTAGAATCTGTGGTAACTTATACTTATAACAAACAAGGTGATCCTCTGGAAATGCGCTATAGCGATGCGCAAGGTAACTTGTTGCAAATAGTAAAGAATAAGTTTAACAAACAACACCAACTCTTGAGCAATCGCGTGTATGATAAAGATAATAACTTAGTGAGTACCACTACAAAAAAATACAACGCCAAAGGTGATTGTGTGAAACTACAAGCAGAAACCAAACTGCCTAAAAAACAGAAAAATGTAGCAACTTATGAGTATAAATACGATACTCAAGGTAATTGGATTGCCAAAACGACCTTCATCAATGGCGACCCCCGACAAATTATAGAACGTACTTTCACTTATTATGAATAATCTTCACTTCTTCGGTGTACGACACTTGTCGCCATCAGCTGCCTATCACCTCTTGGATTTCTTAGAAAAAAATAAACCTAAATGTATCCTTATCGAAGGTCCTGCTGATGCCACCCCTCTGATGCCTCAAATCGCTCAGAAAGGGGTGAAACCGCCTATCGCAATGTTGGGGTATACCACCGAACTACCCATAGAAACGGTGCTTTATCCTTTTGCTACTTATTCTCCTGAGTACCAAGCGATATGCTGGGGCGTAAAAAAGAAAGTCACCCTTAGATTTATCGACTTGCCTACCGAAAATATGCTCAAACTCCGCCAAGAACAACCCTCCGACGAGGAAGGCGAAAAAGCACGTGAGTTCTATAAGTATCACAATACACTCTACAAACAACTCGCCGAACAGGTTGACGAAACCGATTACGAAAACTATTGGGAACGCCATTACGAACACAATCTCAATACCGATACTTTCGCCCCCGCTTTGGCATTGCAGTCGGGCGAAATGCGCCAAATGGTAGTAGATAAAGAATGCGAAGAAGCACCGTTTGACTTTTCGTATAACCTTATTCGCGAGGCGTATATGAAACGCGAAATCGACAAGGCTTGCACCGAGTTCAAACCCGAGGAAATAGTAGTGATTGTAGGTGCTTACCATTTGTTGGGCATACAAAATAGCCTACCTGCAATGACCGACGACGAGCTTAAAAAACTCCCTAAAGCTACTGCTCAACTTACTCTAATGCCTTATTCCTACCTCCGCCTCAGCAGCCGTACGGGTTACGGAGCAGGCAATATTGCGCCTTACTACTTTGAACTGATGTGGCGCGCGATGCAAACCAATACAATGGATAAACTCGCGGCAACCTATCTTACCAAGGTAGCCAAAATACTCCGCAATCAAGGACAAAATGCCTCTTCTGCCAGCGTAATTGAAGCCGTGCGACTCGCCAATGTGCTCTCCGCGATGAAAGGCGGTACTTATCCCGTACTCGAAGACCTCCACGATGCAGTTGTAACTTGCTTTGGTGGCGGAGGACTCTCCTCGGTAGCCGAAGCTATCAACAAAGTAGATATAGGTACAGCTATCGGGGCATTGCCCGAAGGGGTGAGTCAGACGCCCGTGCAGGAGGATATGAATCAGGAGTTGAAACGCTTGAAACTCACCAACTACAAATCGGCAGTAGCACAAGACCTCTCTCTTGACCTCCGCGAAAACCTCAAAGTAAAAACCAAAGACGCTGCTTTCATCGACCTAAATCGCTCTACTTTCCTCCACCGTTTAGAATTTTTAGGCATTCACTTTGCCACTCAGCAACGCGTACAGCAAGACAAAGCCTCGTGGGCTGAAAAATGGGTGTTGCAATGGAGTCCTGAAGTAGAAATAGAAATTGTTGAAGCTAACCTCAAAGGTGAAACACTTGAAATTGCCGCTGCCTTTATACTCAAAGAACAACTGAGCGAAGCAACCGACCTTTCGGTAGTAGCTAAAATCATCAGGCAGGCTTGCGAATGTCAGCTTACGCATATTTTTAGCAATGCACTCAGCACCTTGCAAAGCCTTTTGGTAGACAGTAATAATTTTGCCGAAACTGCTTTTGCTGCTCACGAACTCTCAATGCTCATTCAGTATGGCGATTTGCGTCAGTTTAACCTCGAACCGCTGAAACCTATCTTGCAACAACTCTTTTTGCGCGCTTCTCTATTATTGATAGATGCTTCATCTTGTGATGATAAAGCCTCTAAACCAATCGTAGAAGCGATCAATACAATGGAGTTCATCTCCGAACAACAATACGAGCTTGTAGATACCGAAACGTGGCAAAAAGAACTTACTCACCTTGCGTGGCGCGACGATGTAAATACCAAATTATCAGGGGTAGCCTTTGCAATATTGTTAGAACACAATTTAGCAACTGAAGAAGAATGCGCACGTGAGGTATCACGCCGCCTTTCAGCAGGTGTTCCCGCCGATTTAGGTGCTTCGTGGTTTGAAGGGTTTTCTGGAAGAAATAGATACGCATTGTTATCGCGTACGATTATATGGCAAGAATTAGATAATTATGTACGCCAATTAGACGAAGAACAGTTTATGCGCTCAGTAGTGTTCTTGCGACGTGCTTTCGCCGATTTTGAGCCTAACCAAAAAAATAGTATAGCCGAACTTTTAGGAGACCTTTGGGGTACTGGAAAAGAAGCAACAGCCGAACTTTTGCAAGAAGTGCTTACGGAAGAAGAAAATACCAAATTAGACGAACTTAACGACTTTGATTTTGATTTTTAAATATATGAAAGAAGTATTTACCTTATACCGAAAATTGCGTGAGCGACAACTCAAATTGCTCAATAGCTTTACCCCCGAGGAATTGGCAATCATTCCTGCGGGCTTTAAAAATAATATCTTGTGGAATCTCGCTCACTGCGTAGTTACCCAGCAAAATTATTGCTATGCCAATAGCGACCTGCCTACTTATCTCACCCCTGAATTTGTAGAGCGTTATCGCAAAGGCACCATCCCCGATGGGCATATCCCTACTGCTGCCGAGATAGAGGAACTACAGCAACTCCTCATCCGCACTGTAGATTTACTCGAAACTGATTACCAAAAAGGAATTTTTAAGCAATACAATCATTATGTAACAGGTATAGAGTATGAACTCAATACCATTGAAGAAGCGATTTACTTCAATATCTCACACGAGGGGGTACATTTGGGAAGCGTATTGGCTCTAAAATGCGCTATCAACGCAATGAAAAACAAATAGAATTAGCTTGTGCGGCTCGCACAAAAAAAACTTTGTCAAAGTTTTGGGACTTTGACAAAGTCTATAAAATTTTCTAATTGTTTGTCGTGTTACTACTGAAATAAAGCATTGCTTACTTCATTGAGGCTACATTCTTTTTGAGTGCCCTCTAACATATTTTTCAGTACAAAAGTACCTTTAGCGAGTTCGCTTTCGCCTATAATCACCACATAAGGAATATTACGCTTGTTAGCATACTCCATTTGCTTCTTTATCTTAGCGGCATCGGGGTAGAGTTCTGCAGTTTTGCCAAGTTGATGCAATGCTTTGAGCAGTTTCATACTCTGTAATGCTTCAGCATCGCCAAAGTTGATACAAAGCACCTCTACAGTACTGTTGAGCGATTCAGGGAAAAGATTCAGTTCTTCCATCACCAACCCGATGCGGTCTAACCCGAAAGAAATACCTATCCCACTGATACCTTTGAGTCCAAAAATACTGGTGAGGTCGTCGTAGCGTCCACCGCCACCTATAGAACCCATTTGTACGCCTGCAGGAGCTCCAATTTCAAAGATAGCTCCCGTGTAGTAATTGAGTCCGCGAGCGAGGGTAACATCGAGGTCTAAGATAGCTGTTTGTAAACCGAGTTGGGCTATTTGTTGGGCTATAAACTCTAATTCTTCTACACCTTTCATACCTGTTTCCGAGCTTTTGAGAATCTCTTTTAGGGCAGATAGTTTTTTGGTAACTGTTCCTTTGAGAGTGAAAATAGGTTGCAATTTTGCAATAGCTTCCTCACTAATACCTCTTTCTTTCATTTCTTTGATCACACCCTCTTCGCCTATTTTATCAAGTTTGTCGAGAGCAACCGTAAAATCGGTGAGTTTATCGCTTTTACCTATCATTTCGGCAAAGCCACTAAGGATTTTTCGGTTGTTCATTTTGATAGTTACCCCTTTGAGATTGAGGGCTGTGAATACAGTGTCGTAGAGTTGTACGAACTCCACTTCCTGCCACAAACTGGTGCTGCCTACTACATCGGCATCACATTGGTAGAACTCTCTAAAACGTCCTTTTTGTGGACGGTCAGCACGCCATACAGGTTGTATTTGATAGCGTTTGAAAGGGAAAGTTAGTTCGCTTTGGTGTTGTACTACATAGCGAGCAAAGGGTACGGTAAGATCATAGCGAAGGGCTTTTTCGGAGAGTTGAGGAGTGAGTTTTTGAGGGTTTTTAGCCTCCCAATCTTCTTGGTTTACTCCTTGTGTAAAGTCGCCTGAATTGAGTATCTTGAAGATAAGGCGGTCGCCTTCTTCGCCGTATTTGCCCATTAGGGTATTGTAGTTTTCAAAACTTGGTGTTTCTATAGGTTGAAAACCAAAGGTATTGAAAGCATTTTTTATAGTGTTGATAATGAAGTTGCGTTTAGCTACTTCAGTAGGTGAAAAGTCACGAGTACCTTTTGGTATGCTTGGTTTTTGTATTGCCATTGTAATTATATTAGTGGAGTGCTTTTTTTAGTAATTTGTTATAGACGGTTCTTATATTTTTTTTGATAATATTCCAAGTTTCTTTCTGAAGACTAATGACATTATTGTTTTCAAATTCTTCATTATCGGCATCTTCAAAATAAATAAGAGAACGCATTATCATTTGCATATTATTGATGTTATACTTCCTTTTATATAATTCAAGTATTTCATCAAGATTATATTCTTTTAATAGTTGATGTAAATCATAAAAGTCTTTTTTAGACCCTCTCCCCACGATAGCATTCATTTTCATTGCACAAATATCTTCTTTAGAAGCTAAATGGATTCCATCAATAGTTTCAATATTGAAAAAAGAGTAAGGGTATTCTATAATATCAACTTTGATATGATCAATATACATAAAAACTCCTATTTTAGAAATACTATTTTTGAGGAGTCAAATTAAGAGCATACCGACTGAGATTGGAAAATAGGTTTTCTTTCAATCAATCTTTTTATTAGATTGTTAAAGATAGTCTCTTTGCTCTGTGAGCGCGATTGATTCTAAAACTATACTCAGCTAAATAGCGGTCTATATTAAACTCTGAAACCCAAGAATATATACCTCGTATCCAAGACTTTACTTGATGTATTACTTTGTGTAATGTAGGAAAATTCTTCCCATTATTACTAAGTCTGTTTTAAAGCGTTCAGTAAACTCTAAGAGGCTTTGTCCCTTAAATAATTCCATAACACATTAATTTTCAGAGTGCAAATATATGAAATTATTTTTGACGCCTCAATAGTTTTATTTCATTATTTCTCCAATCATAATATACGCCCCTTTTTCCATAAAGGCAGCTTCAAAAATTATGTATTTATCCTTATAAAAACCATATATACTTGATTCTATTGTAAAATCGCTCGTATTGTATTCTTTCCAAGTTTTTCCATAATCATATGAAAAGCGAATCGTAGGATAATACTCTTTTCTTTTATAGTCGCATACAAAATTTTTATAACGATATTTATATTTTTCATCTTTAGGAGAAAATTTAAATAATTCCCTCTCAGTTAGGTCGTAAATATACACAGTTCCTGTCACTAAATCAATTTCCCCTAAATTAATCTCTCCAAAAACATCAGTTATGGTAGAGTATGTTTTTGTCAAATTTCGTATTGTTGTAAATTTTTCTCCTATAACATTATATCTAATTATTTTATTCTTATCTAAAAAAATTATATTTGCGTCTTTATCTTCTAATATGTAATTACCTTTAGTAACTATATTGGGAATTTTATAATTTACATTATTTAAAATATCTATTAATATAACATCTCCATTTTCATTATATGAAATAAAATTTCCATTAAATTTTATCTGAGAAATACTATTAGGAGAAAATTCTCTAATTTTTTTATATTTTAATGAGGTATTATCTAATAAGTAAATACAATTTTTAGCATTGTTTCCATAACCTCCTATATTAGTTTCTATTAAAGACTTTTTGCCATATGAATGGATAGAAACAATAGATTTTTCAGGAAATATGATTTCTTTGTATTCATTTCCTAAATCTTTAGAGATGAATAAAATGGCATTATCTTCTTTAGTGTCAAAGAAGTAGCTATCTTTTTCTGCTGCAATAAAAATGATAGATTCATTCGAAATTAAAAATTTTGTAACATTTAATCCTCTTTTAGATTCAATCCCTTTTCCATAAATGTTTTCGTATAAGTCATATTTACTAATCCATTCCATTTTTCCTTGATTAATTATATTTGGGGTACAACTATTGAAAATAATAAATATAATAAAAATATAGGTGAGTAGATTGTTCATTGTTCTGTCTTGTTTTTAATTTATTATAGATATTAATTAGTTTTTATTCTATATCACTCTTCATAAATATAATATTCTAGTTTAGATTTTTTCACACTATCTTTATCTATACATAAATCTTCATAACCTTGTGTTAGATTATTAGATATAGATAAATATTTCCCCTTTTTCTTTATATAATAATGCGAATCAAGAGTTGAAAAAGTAGAAAAAATAAAAGTAGTCTGATAAATCACTATCTTTGTGGTGTCAAAAAAAAATCAGATATAAATGATAAATCAGACTACGGCGACAAAATTAGTAAAAATATATTTAACAATATGTCAAAAATACGATAATTATTTACAATATTTTTGTCAGCGATTTAGCAATAACAACAAACCTGTATTTACAGATCAAGAAGTTATTACAATTTATCTATTTTGCACTGGTGTTGAACACAAGTACAAAATAAAAGAAATGTATAATTTCATCAAAGATTACTGGCTTGATTGGTTCCCTAAAATACCTTCTTATCAAGCCTTTAATAATCGTTTAAACAGACTTAGCGAAGTCTTTAAGCATATATCTATTGAACAAATTTTAATAGGAATGTCAGAGCAAAGAGAAATGTCTATCAATATTTTAGACTCTTGTCCTATTGTTACTTGTAAAGGAAATGGCAAAGGAAAAGTAGCTCGTGATTTTACTGATAAAAGCTATTGTTCCTCGAAAAAAATGTGGTATTATGGTGTGAAACTACACGCCTTAGGTGCTTATCAAAAAGGTACTCTTCCTTATTTGAAAGATTATATTGTTACCAAAGCTAGTGAAAATGATTTAAGTGTTTTCAAAGAAAATTGGCAAGAGCTAACAGATACTTGTTTTATTGCTGACAAGATTTATCAAAGTGCTGCTGTTAATGAAGTTTTGAAATCAAATAATAGTGAAATGATAACACCTATAAAAATGAAAAAGAACAAGTCAGAAGTATTAAAACAGAGAGATTTTGCTTTTGAATCTTTGTATAATAAGGCTGTTTCATCTATAAGACAACCTATTGAATCGTTCTTTAATTGGTTGAATGAAAAGACTCAAATACAATATGCTGGAAAAGTGCGCTCTAGCAAAGGACTTTTTGTCCATATCTTTGGAAAAATAGCTACTGCATTACTCTTTGAAAATTTATTTTAAACCTTGATTAGCATTAATAAATATATCTATTATTCATTATTTCACCCCATTCATATAATTTAGGGTCATCTTCATATTGAGACTCTTCTCCTATGTATATATTGACAGTTCCTGAAATAGTATCAATCTTTTTGATTTTTAATAAATACCAATCCATAGACAATCTATCTATTAAAATACTATCTTTAATTTCAATAGAGTAAAGAGTATCTATTAATATATTATTATTTTCTTCTAATAAACGATAAAAGAGTTTGTTTAAGATTTTTTTATTATTTATTGAGGTTTTATCATCAAATTTTAAACTTGAAATGTCATCTGTAGGAAAATCTATTTTAGTGTTACTATTAACACATTCACAAGAACTCACTGTCCCTATTAAAAATAAACTAATAAGTAATAATTTCATATCTTGTTTTATTTATTGTTTGCAAAGGTAAGGGTTTTTATTTAAGGTTTATAGTCTTCCCAGCCATATTTATAATATTTTTCATTAGGCATAAATTCCGCAGCACCTATATCTAAATCTCCTGAGCAAGGGATGCGATGAGCCCCCCAATTAGCTACTTTTTTAACACCTGTTTTATAACTTGTCCAAGTACCTATAAATTGATTGTTATTGTAATCATCGGAGAAATTATTAATTGTATCATAGGAAAAAACACCTTTATTATTAACATACCATCTTAATAAAACCTTTCCTTCAAAAACACCAGTAGCTGATAATTTCTCATCTTCTCTAAAATGATAATCTGCAATGATAATTCCTTGTGATTTTACTATTCCATCCATCTCTCCTTCTTCCCCAGTAGAAATATACTTAAAAAAATAAATTTGTCTTATTTGAATTTTTCCTTCAAAAAGTCTTGTATTCTTTCCTACTATAGTTTTCCCTTTTGCTAAGTAAATACTATCATTTATTTCTGATTTAGATATTTTTAAAAATTTAACATCCATTCTTCTTTTAATCTTTGAATCTATAAAACCTAAATAACGAATAGGTTTAAAGAAAATAAAACCTATATTGATGTTTTTTAAATTTAGTTTCCCCTCCATAAAATTTTTTTCTTTTGCGGGAAATTCATTTTTAATAAAACTGTCAAAATCACAATGTTCTTGTGCATTAGATATTAATGTAGCTTCATCAGTTTCTTCTTTAGGAGCTTGAATTGGTGCAATTGTATCCTTATTTACTATTGTATCTCTTTTGATAGAGGAAATAGTAGCTGTACTATCATCGAAAGATGACACTTGGGTGTTGTTATTGTTACAAGAAAATAACAATAAGCACGCTGAAATAAAATAATAAATCTTTACCATCTGAATATTTTAAAAAATAATATCATCAATAATATACTTGTCTTTTTCATAAATAGTATATTGCAGAAAATCAGCTATTTCACCTTTGGAGTCAATACATACGCGTATGGTATCACCTACGCTTATTTTTTTGATTTCATTGCCTTTTTCATCAATAAAATAGGTTCTGGTAATCTCTCCAGTTGATTTCTTTCCACTCTTATCAAATCCAAAGCTGGCTTTGTTGTAGTGGATAGTAACATCAGTCTGAAAGAGATGCGAGGCAAAACGGCTGTAAATCTCTTTGGAAAACCAACGCTCGCCGAGGTTAAAGTCGAGTTCTTCAAAGGCGATAGGCTGTGGGGTTACCTCACGCAGGGCTTGCAGAGAGGCAAGCGTTTCCGCCTGCTCAGGGTGGTTGGGGTGGTTTTCAAGAAAGGCAACAAGGGCGTTTTCCTTTTCAACAACATTGCCTGAGAGCCAACGCTCAGCAATCTAAGATTTTTTTCTATTTTCAAAATCAAAATACCAATTCCATTTCTCTGGACAGTAATGTCTTAATAGATATGATTTCTTTTCTTCTTCACTAATAGAGCTATAAAATTTATACCATAGTTCTATATAACTTTCAGGATACCCACCTAACTGCCAAAAAGGTCCATATCCATATTCAGTAGTGTCAGGAAATACTTCCCAAGGGGCAAGAGGCTCTTTATCCTTAAATTTTTCAAATCTAATTTTAAAAGTATTTAAACAACTTTCTTCTTTGAATTTCACACAGGTATCATAAAGATATGGAGTAACTTCATTAAAACCAACCCAATCGAAAGGAATTTCTTTTTCTTGGAAAAAAGTAGTTAAATTTTTAATAGATACTATATTTAGTTGTGTTCTTATCTTTTCAGGTAAAAAAAAACGTAATTCATACTGGTAAGGGGATTTAAATAAAGTTCTTAAAAAAGTAAATATTTTCATAGTCAACTAATTTTCATCTATATGGTCGGCTACTTTATCAGAGAAAAAATAGCCCAAAAATCCCCCCGCTGGCGCAAGCTTGTAGCTTGTGTCCAATTCACAATTCAAAATTCTCTCCCCGTCCTATTCGCCCCATTTGTCCCACTTGTCGCACCCGTCCTACAAGTCCCATAATCGCCCGTGTGGCTCACACCCTCTGCTGGCGCAAGCTTGTAGCTCGTGCCTAGTATAATAAGAGTGTGTCCTGCTGCTTAGCTTCATTCCGTCTATCCAATTTACAGGATAATGGGTGAGTAGGTTGTTCATTGTTCTATCTTGTTTGTTTGTTTTGCAAAGGTAAAGGGTTTTTTATTTAAGGTTTATAGTCTTCCCAACCATATTTTCTATATTCAGGAGCAGGAGAAAATTCAGCTGCACCCCAATCTAAGTCTCCTGAGCAAGGGATACGACAAACACCCCAATTAGCTACTTTTTTAACTCCTGTCTTATAACTTGTCCAAGTCCCTACAAATTGGTTATTTCTATAGTCATCTGAATATTCATCAATATCATCATATAAAAACACTCCTTTATTGTTAATATACCATCTTAATAAAACCTTTCCTTCAAAAACACCAGTAGCTGATAATTTCTTATCTTCTCTAAAGTAATAATCAGCAATAATAATTCCTTGTGATTTTATTTTCCCCACCATATCATCATCTAATCCTGTAGAATGCTCTGCAAAAAAATATATATGTTTGATTTTTATATCTCCTTCAAACAATCTTACATTTTTACCAACTTTTGTTTTCCCTTTTGCTATATAAAGACTATCATTTGTTGTTGATTTTTCTATTTTTAGAAAATTAATCTCTAATCTTCTTTTAATCTTTATATCAATAAACCCAATATAAGGAATAACCCCATAAGGAAAAGATGGTTTAGAGAGCATTGAACTTATATTAATGTTCCTTAAATCAAGTCTTCCTTTGCTACCAAAACCGCCATTTAAATAGCCAATCTCTTCCTTAATAAAACTGTCAAAATCACAATGTTCTTGTGCATTAGATATTAATGTAGCTTCATCAGTTTCTTCTTTAGGCACTTGAATTGGTGCAATTGTATCTTTTTCTACTATGGTATCTCTTTTGATAGAGGAAATAGTATCTCTAATATCATCAGAAGATGATACTTGGGTATTGCAATTGTTACAAGAAAATAACAATAAACACGCTGAAATAAAATAATAAATTTTTACCATCTGAATATTTTAAAATATAATATCATCAATGATGTACCTGTCTTTCTTTTTAGCAACTTTTAATTGTATGCTATCATATCTGTTATCATAAAAGTTAAAAAGATACACATTATATCTTTTTGAATTTATCTTCTTTACCTTAATAGAGTCCAACCATTCTATGAAAACATCTTGGGCATCTACAATAAAATCCATATCTCTATCTTCAGTAGGTTTTATTTTTTTTATCAATTTATTTGATAAATATCTTTTCTTAATTCTTATCAATTCTTCTTGACAATCATGACAAAGCATTTTATCTTGCAGCCTGATATACTTGTCATAAAATTCTAAAATCATTTTTGTAGCTTCATCAGTTTCTTCTTTAGGCACTTGAATTGGTGCAATTGTATCCTTATTTACTATTGTATCTCTTTTGATAGAGGAAATAGTATCTGTAGTATCATCAAAAGATGACACTTGGGTGTTGCTATTGTTGCAAGAAAACAACAATAAACACGCTGAAATAAAATAATAAATTTTTACCATCTGAATATTTTAAAAAATAATATCATCAATAATATACTTATCCTTCTTCTTAGCTACTTTTAATTGTACGCTATCATATCTATTTAAAAAGAAATCAAAAATATAAACATTATATCTTTTTGAATTTATCTTCTTTACTTTAAGAGAGTCTAACCATTTTAGGTTGGTATCTTGGGCTTTTACAATAGGATCTGAACTTAATTCATCTGAATTTACTTTCCGTATTAATTTACTTGATAGAAACTCCCTTTCTATTTCCCTTAATTCTTCTTCGCAAAACTCCCCACAAGGCATTTTATCTTGCTGTCTGATGTACTTATCATAAAATTCTAAAATCATTTTTGTAGCTTCATCAGTTTCTTCTTTAGGAGCTTGAATTGGTGCAATTGTATCCTTATTTACTATTGTATCTCTTTTGATAGAGGAAATAGTATCTCTAATATCATCAGAAGATGATATTTGGGTATTGCAATTGTTACAAGAAAATAACAATAAACACGCTGAAATAAAATAATAAATTTTTACCATCTGAATATTTTAAAATATAATATCATCAATGATGTACCTGTCCTTCTTCTTAGCTACTTTTAATTGTATGCTATCATCATATCTGTTTTCATAAAAGTCAAAAAGATACACATTATATCTTTTTGAATTTATCTTCTTTACCTTAATAGAGTCTAACCATTCTATGTAAATATCTTGGGCATTTAGAATAAAATCCATATCTCTATCTTCAGTAGGTTTTATTTTTTTTATCAATTTATTTGATAAATAGTTTTTCTTAATTCTTATTAATTCATCTTCACATTTTTTTTCTTCTTCATATGAATCAGAGCACAGTATTTTATCTTGTTGCCTGATGTACTTATCATAAAATTCCAAAATCATTTTTGTAGCTTCATCAGTTTCTTCTTTAGGCACTTGAATTGGTGCAATTGTATCTTTTTCTACTATGGTATCTCTTTTGATAGAGGAAATAGTAGCTGTACTATCATCGAAAGATGATACTTGGGTATTGCAATTGTTACAAGAAAACAACAATAAACACGCTGAAATAAAATAATAAATCTTTACCATCTGAATATTTTAAAATTAACTTCTCTTTTTTCTTCTTTTCTCTTTTTATAATCATTTTCATAAGCAGTTCCAAGCCAGAAACGTCTTTGCACAAAATCTGACACCTATTTCTCTCCAATAAGTTTTATTTGTGTTAGGATATACGGACTTATTCATTGAAAAAAATGTCAATAATTTTATCATCTATTTGTATTTCTATAGGATATAACTCTTTTGTCTTTCCGCCCTGTTTGTATAAAATCAATGTCCAAGGATTGTCTTTGGATACCTGAATTATTTTTTCCCCTATTTTTAGGATTTCGCCTATTTTTATGTTTATTGTATCTATTCTTTTTTCTAATGCAAGATCGCTTGCCATTGTCATATAAAAAGTAGCATCGTCTACCGTTGTATAGAAATCATCATCTTTTGACACATTCTTTAGGCTATCAAGGTAAAATAAGGTTGGTTCCACAAAGATAACATAATTCTTATCCTTTATTTCCCTTGTAATCCTCACATCGGTTATTTCTTGTACATAATCTGCTTCCTCAATGGTATCTATATCATTTTCAATATAGTTATTTTCTTGGGTATTGTGATTCTTGCAAGCAAATAATAGTAATAATATTACTATAGGGACTAATCTTGTTTTATTTGTATATGGTAACATCTGTTTTCTTTTAAAATTTTTGAGGTATCTATTTAGCTACATACTAATTGACTTAGGGAAACGTTACTTGATGTATTATCTTATGTAATGTAGGAAAATTCTTCCCATTATTACTAAGTCTGTTTTAAAGCGTTCAGTAAACTCTAAGAGGCTTTGTCCCTTAAATAATTCCATAATACATTAATTTTCAGAGTACAAATAATGAAATTATTTTAACACCTCAATAAAATATTTTTGAAAATAGATATTATTTATTTCAATTATTTTGAAAGAGCAGGTTCAACTACCAACTTATAAATTGAATAATAAAATTAGTAGTTCTGGTGTATAAATTAATAATACTACAAAAGCTAAACATATAAGAATACTTTTCAACAAATATTTTTTCTCTTTTGTAATGCTTGATAAATATATTGATAAAGATAGAAATGTTATCAATGTAATTATGCAAGGAACAATTACAGCAAAAATAAGCAAAAAGGGGATTGTAGTTTCATTCTCAGTATTACATTCTATATAATACGTTTCAGCTATTGATATTACACAAACTATTAATGTAAATATATTCATAAACATAAATGTCTTCTTAGGGATTTTTGTGTCGAATGTTATCGCATACCCTGCAAGGCAACTTATCAGTACAGTATATTGTAAAACAATCATATTCTATTCAATTTTATATGAATACTCATCTATTTCAAAATTCCCCTCTTCACAAGATCTCATAATTTGATCCCATAAATTCTTATTGAGGTGTCAAGTTAATGGCATATTAACAGAGGTTGGAAAATAGGTTTTCTTTCAAGTATTCTTTTTATTAAACTGTTAAAGATAGTCTCTTTGCTTTGTGAGCGATTAATTCTAAAACTGTATTCCGCTAAATATCGGTCTATGTTAAATTCTGATACCCAAGAATATATACCTCGTATCCGAGACTTTACTTGATGTATTACCTTATGTAATGTAGGAAAATTCTTCCCATTATTACTAAGTCTGTTTTAAAGCGTTCAGTAAACTCTAAGAGGCTTTGTCCTTTGAATAATTCCATAATACATTAATTTTCAGAGTGCAAATGTATGAAAATACTTTGACGCCTCAATACTATTTAAATAAACACTATCTCCAAAGATATTTTTAATCTCTCCAAAAAGAGCAGTATTAGCATCTTTACTTGAATTTTTGTTGTATCTAAAGATGTCTAGGTCAACTGAAATACGATGCTCATATCGAAAAGCTAAATTAGTACCTCCCACTAAACAATAATCAGAGAGAAGTTCTAACTCCATCAGTTTTCTAAGCAGTTTTTTTTGAGGCTCTTCTATGGCTTTGCTGTCTTTTAGTAACATAATTATAAATATATCTGTAATAATTTCTACATACAGCATCAACTTCAGGAGAGCGTTCTACTGCTTTTAGAATATCATCTAGAGAAAAAAGACTTTCGATGAAATGTATTTCCTTATCAGTGCCACGCATTAGGGTGCGAGCAATCATAAAGTACTTGTTTTTTTTTAAGCTAAGATCTTCAAAGCGGCAGTCCCAAAATACACGGGGATGAATATTGGCTTTGAACTCTTTGTCTAAGGTGTCTAAATCTGTGGTCATAGTTTTGTTGTTTTATAGGTTTTTAGCTTCTTGCCAATAGGTCTCCATTTCTTGCAAGGTCATATCTTTGAGCGATTTGCCTTGTGCCGTAGCTTTTTCTTCTAAGTACTGAAAGCGTGCAATAAACTTGCGATTGGTGCGCTCTAAGGCATCTTCGGGGTTTACCTTTAAAAAACGGGCATAGTTGATAAGACTAAACAGCACATCGCCAAACTCACTTTCTATATTGCTTTGCTTTTGAGCTTTTACTTCGGCGTGTAGCTCATCTATTTCTTCTTTTATTTTTGCAAAAACATCGTCGATATTGTCCCAATCAAAACCTACACCAGCAGCTTTATCTTGTATGCGAGTGGCTTTCACTAAGGCAGGCAGACTCTTGGGTACACCACCCAAAACGCTTTTGTTGCCCTCTTTGAGTTTTATTTTTTCCCAATTGCGCTTTACATCTTCCTCGTTGTTTACCTGCACATCGCCGTAAATGTGGGGGTGTCGCTCAATGAGTTTTTCGCATACGCCATTGGCTACATCGGCGATATTGAAACTGTTGGTTTCACTGCCTATTTTGGCATAGAAAACGATATGCAAGAGCAAGTCGCCTAATTCTTTTTTTACTTCTTGGAGGTCGTTGCTAAGGATAGCATCGCCTAATTCGTAAGTTTCCTCAATAGTGAGATGGCGCAAACTCTGCATTGTTTGCTTTTTGTCCCACGGACATTTAGCGCGTAGGTCGTCCATTATGTTGAGGAGTCGCTCGAAAGCTACTAATCGTTCGTCTTTCATATCAATCCGATGAATTTACTTCGGGCGAGGAGGCTGGCGCCTAAAAGTCCTGCTTTTTCACCCAATTTAGATACTTTAATAGTGGAATCTTTACTTACTAAGTTTAATGAATATTTTCTAATGGCACTTCGCAAGGGTAGCATTAGGTAGTCGCCGGCGTAGGCGAGTGTTCCTCCAATAACAACCAATTCGGGGTTGAAAAGGTTGATGAGCCCCGCAATATGTTTGCCTAAAGAGTTTCCTATTTCTTCAATCAGCTCAATGGCGAGCATATCTTCTTGTAGGGCAACCTCTATGATGTCGTTCAAACTTACGGGTGCTTTGGGGTCGTATCCGTTTTTTTGAGTAAGCAAAGAGGAGTGTCCGCTGTGCAGTTTTTCCAAGAACTTGCGGTGTAAGGCTAAGCCAGAAGCTTCTGTTTCTAAACAACCTTTTTTACCACAATGGCAGAGTATTTCGTTGCCAAAGGCTGGAATATGTCCAAACTCTCCTGAAAATCCTGACTTTCCATAGTATAGCTGTCCGCCTACGATAATGCCGAGCCCTAAGCCCCAACTAACGTTTACATACAAGATGTTTTTCTCGCCGTTTACACATCCTTTGATATATTCACCGTAAGTCATTGCACGAGAATCATTGTCGATAGAAACATTGATATTCAGTTCATTCTCAAACATTTCGGTAAGAGGGCGTTCATCGAAATAGAAACTGCTATAACTATGCCCCGTGAGGGTGTTTACACGTCCGGAGATATTGATACCCATACTGAGGATTTTGTGTTTGGGTACTTTTGATTTGTGAATAAATTGATTGATGATTTCACAGAGTCTTTGAAATCGTTCTTGAGGCTGAGATTCGGTGAAAGGAATAGAGAGTTCTTCACTGATGAGTTCACCTTTGAAGTCGGTGACACCTATATTTACGTGAGAATGGCATATATCTATCCCGATGAAGTAGCCAGAGCTTTGGTTGAGCCCATAGATATTGGGGCGACGACCTCCAGAGGTTTCTATTTTACCAAAATCCATTACGATGCCGTCGTCAATGAGTTCACCTACCATTTTGGTAACGGTGGGCACGCTGAGATCTAATTCTTTACCAAGGTCGGCAAGAGTGTTGTCGCCATTGTTGATGTAGTAGCAAATGATATCCTTTTTAAGGGAAGCACTGCGAATGCCTGCTTTTATATCATCTAAAAATTTAAGTCCCATAATTTGCTATTTTATTATATATTAATTACGATGGCAAAGTTAAGGATATTTTTTTGAATTGAAGCAAGAATTAGAGATTATTTTTTTGTGTTGAGAATTGATTATAAGTTAATTTTACTTTGCAAAAGTCTTTAAACTTTGATAAAGTTTGTGATACAAAGATGATTTTGAGTCTATTTACTGTTTTTTACTACAAAATTTTCAGCGATGATATAGCCTCCCGTCCAAGCGTTTTGAAAGTTGAAGCCTCCTGTAATAGCATCGATATCGAGTACTTCGCCAGCTAAGTAAAGATGAGGGTGCAGCTTGCTCTCATAGGTTTTGAAGTTGATTTCGGAGAGTTTTACCCCTCCAGCCGTTACAAATTCTTCTTTGAAAGTAGCTTTACCTTCTATAGGAAAACGGCATTGGGTAAGTATTTCGGCAAGATGGCGCAGTTGCGATTTGTTGAGCTCTGCCCATAGTTGTGTAGGAGCAATACCAGCGCTATCTAAAAGGGAATTCCACAAGCGTTTAGGGAGTTCAAACAATGTGAAATTTTGCATCGTTTTGCGTCCGTTTTGTTGTTTGCAATCTTGTAAAAAGAGAAGCGTTTCGTCGTAAGTAAGTGTCTCGCTGTTGTGAGCAGTGAAGTTCACTTCCATCAGGCATTGGTAGTTACATTCTGCTAATATGCGAGCTCCCCAAGCTGAGGCGCGCAACACCGCAGGGCCACTAAAACCATTGTGTGTGAAGAGCAGTGGAGCGGTTTCGGTGATTTTGAGCGATTTACCTCCTTGGCTAAACAAGTGTACTGTAGCATTTACTGCAATTCCTGAGAGCTCTTTTGCCCATTGAGTAGAAGTGTTAAAAGTGAAAAGTGAGGGAACAGGGGGGATAATTGTATGCCCTAAAGAAGCTAACAGTTGCCATATTTTAGGGTTGCTGCCCGTGCTAATTACCAAATTACGAGCCTTATAGGTTGAGTTAGATGTAGTGATTTCCCAACTTTCGGAAGTAGGGGAAAGGGCTTGTACGTTCTGTTGAGTGAAGACTTGAATGTGGTGTTTTTTGATTGCGTTGAGAAAGCAGTTTACAACGCTTTCTGAAGAATTAGAAGCGGGAAATACACGACCGTCTGGTTCTGTTTTGAGAGAAACACCGTGTGCTTCAAACCATTCCATAGTATCGCCGCACATAAAGCGGTGAAACGGACTGAGGAGTTCCTTACTGCCTCGCGGATAGTTTTTTACGAGTTCTTGAGGGGTAAAAATAGCATTGGTGAGATTACAACGGCCCCCACCCGAAATTTGCACTTTGTGGAGCACATTTTTACTTTTTTCGAGGATAGCGATTTTAAAATCAGGACGGTTTTCGGCGGTATTAATAGCGGTGAAGAAGCCTGCGGCTCCTCCACCGATAATGATTAGGTCATACATTCAATTAACAATTAATGGGAGATTATTTTACTCCAATAAAATTGAATTTATCGTCGAATTTGAGTTCTTGATCGTCAGTAAGTTCGGCTTCGTATCTCTTTTTGGTGAGATTGCGGGATACTTCTTTGATAGATTCAAAAGGGAAGGTGGCGCGTACGTGAGCCAATATTTTTTCGGGTACTACGTGATCAGGTACTTTGCCGTGACGCGCTTTGAGTTCTTTCCAATCGCCGTTGCCATTGAACTCTATTTCAAGTCCGTCGCGGAAGATAACAGTGTACTCCTCGTCGTTGTAATCAGTATCTTTCCAAACAGAAGCGATATGGTCTACCAGAAAATGTTCACGCACGAAGTTGATAGCATCGGCAGGAAGGTCGTTAAAAGTTACTTTAGAGTCTTGAGCAGATGCAGCGCTAAAGCTAAGTGTAGCAGCGATGAGTAATAAAAAATGTTTCATTTGAGTTGTCTATTTTTTAAGAGTTTAACTGTTTAGTTTTAAGAAAGTCAATAGGGATTGAACAATCAATAGAGAAATTATCTTGCTTTAACAAAATTGAAATTTTCGTCAAAATTAAGTTCTTTTTTATTAGAAAGTTCAGTTTTGTACCCTTTTTTATCGAGATTACGCAATACTTTTCTGACAGACTCAAGAGGGTAATTAGCTTGTATATACCCTAATACTTTTTCAGGAACTAAGAATACTGAAAATTTTTCATTGTTTATTTTAGCTTCTTTCCATTCGCCGTTGTTATTAAACTCGATTTCAGTTCCTTCATTAAAAATAACAGTGTATATGTTGTCATTGGTATTTTTCCATACTGAAGTAATATCATTAGCTAAGGAGCGATTATCTATATAGTTGATAGCTTCAGACGGAAGATCGTTAAAAGTTATTTTTTTGTTTTGAGCAGAGGCTGCACTAAAAGTAAGTGTAGCAACGATGAGTAATAAAAAGTATTTCATATTTAGTCGTCAATTTTTAAGAAATTACCATTTAAGTTAAAGAGAAGTTCTACGTTGTTAGTAAGGTCGATTTCGTATTTGGTACGCCCTTTTTTGATTTCTTTAATCATTGCTTTAGGGAACTTTTTGTGTACGTATTTAGCTATTTTAACAGGAACGATTTTAGGTGATACTTGTCCGTTACGGGCTTTTACTTCTTTCCAGTTGCCATCAGCGTGAAATTCTACTTCAGTGCCGTCGGCAAAAAGTACAGTATATTCTTCTACTTTACCTTTTTCAGTATCTTGCCATACCGAAACGATATCGTTAGCAGAAAAATATTGATTTACAAAAGTTTGTGCGTTGGCAGGCAAGGCGCTGGCAGGCACAAGTCCTTCGTCCTGAGCAGTAGCTATTCCAAAAACTAATAATGAAAAAGCTATTGTTGATAGTGTTTTAAGTGTATTCATCTTTTTTAGAATTAAAATGTTTATGGCGACAAAAGTAGATAAAAATATTAAGAGAGCAAAATGAATTACATTTTTTATTTTTTATTTGATAAAAAGTTGTACATTTGCGCACAAATTTTAATGTTCTTTTTATACAATGAAAAAAGTAATTTTATCAGCTTTGTTTTTAACGACAATAGCGATGGAAGCTCAGCAATCGTTTGCAGGGCTTAGAGAGAGTTATTACTCTGGAGTGATACAAACCACAGCAAATCCTGCTTATATGATTAGCAGTAAGCGCCCTTGGGATGCTAGTTTGTTTTTGGTAAATTTTGGTTTGGCGAATAATGCTATCAAAATGGATACCGACATTACTAAAAGTTTTAATGACTTTACACGTAATGATGCAAATAATCCTTTGCTTAGAGAGCGTATTGATGCTAAAGTAAATGTAGATGTGATGGGGCCTTCACTTTATGTGAAAATCAACGACCAACACACTGTGGGAGTTTTTTCTCGTGTACGTGCATTAGGTAACGTGAGAAACTTTGATGCTAAACTGTTGCAGTCAATCTTTACTGATGCTGAAAAATTAGACTTGGATCAGTCTTATCAGTTAAATTTGAACAACCAAGAAATAGCAGCGCATATTTTTTCAGAAATAGGATTTTCTTGGGCAGGTGAGCTCTATTTTGATGGGCATAATGCTATCAAAGCAGGAGCAAGTTTAAAAATAATACAAGGCTCAGGTAATGTGTATGCAGGTTTTAGAAACTTTGAAGGGGCTACGGCTTCACTTACAGTGGATAGATCTACTAAAAGTACCATACTTAATATTCAGTCTCACAATGGGGTAGTAGAAATACTTAATGGAGGAACAAGTTTAGTAGATACTGATAATATCAATGCGAGCGATTTGTATTTTAAGTCTAAAGCGTCTACTGTAGGATTTGATTTAGGGGCTACTTATGAGTATAAAAAGGATGGATGTCCTCGTTGTCATAACAATTCTCACGATTTGAGAGTAGGGGTTTCTATAATGGATATTGGAAGATTGCAATATACACCTACTAAAGATTCACAACGTTATCGTATGCCAGCTTCTGGTGTAGCTAGCCTCACAATGGATGACTTATCAGAAGAAAAACTAAAAAGTACTTTTGGAGATAACGCTGCAGTTACCGAGAAGATAAAAGTATCTTTACCTACTTCTTTGAACTTGAGTGTAGATTACCGTATAGCGCAACCTTTCTTTGTGAATTTAGCTACCCGTTTCAATCTCACTAATAAAAGCAATGCTTATACAGCGGCTTATGCTAATGAAGTTTCGCTTACACCACGTGTAGAAACAGAGTACTTAGGAGCTTATTTACCTCTTTCGTATAACCAAATTTCAAAAACAAATATCGGTCTCGCTTTGCGTTTAGGCCCTTTTGTAATAGGTTCTAACACTATATTGAGTAATCTTACTAAATCAGCTAAAGATTTGAATTTCTTCTTTGGAGTGAGATTTGGACACAGAGCTTATCAAAGTATTTAATCATTTGATATGAATTATAAAATCGGGGAGAGTTTCACAAGAAACTCTCCCCGATTTTCGTGTTAATAAAATATGATAATAATGCTATGAATTTATAATTACATCATTCCTGGCATTCCGCCGCCCATTGGAGGCATAGCCATTGCTTTATCGTCTTTGATATCAACTAAAGCGCATTCGGTAGTGAGAATCATACCAGCTACTGAAGCAGCGTTTTCAAGGGCAACACGAGTTACCTTTTTAGGGTCGATGATACCAGCTTTGAACATATCGGTATAAGTACCTGTTTTGGCATTGTATCCGTAAGCATCTCTTGAAGCATCGAGTACGCGAGCTACGATTACAGAACCTTCAACACCAGCGTTTTCTACGATAGTGCGCAAAGGAGCTTCCAATGCTTTGAGGATGATTTTAATACCAGTTTCTTCATCGGCGTTAGCAGGTTTAAGTTTTGCTAAAGCGTTTTTAGCACGGAGAAGGGCAATACCACCACCTGCTACGATACCTTCTTCAACGGCTGCACGAGTAGCGTGAAGTGCATCGTCTACGCGGTCTTTTTTCTCTTTCATTTCTACTTCTGAAGCAGCACCTATATATAATACAGCTACTCCACCAGAGAGTTTAGCCAAACGTTCTTGTAGTTTTTCACGATCGTAATCGGAAGTAGTATTTTCGATTTGAGCTTTGATTTGGGCTGCGCGTGCTTTGATATCTTCAGATTTACCAGCTCCATTTACAATGGTAGTGTTATCTTTGTCGATACTTACTCTTTCGGCAGTACCGAGCATATCAATAGTAGCATTTTCAAGAGTAAAGCCTCTTTCTTCAGCGATTACGGTACCACCCGTAAGGATAGCGATATCTTCGAGCATAGCTTTGCGACGGTCGCCAAAACCAGGAGCTTTTACAGCAGCGATGCGAAGAGTACCGCGCAATTTGTTCACTACTAAGGTAGCCAAAGCTTCCCCATCGATATCTTCAGCGATAATCAAAAGTGGTTTACCAGATTGTGCTACAGGCTCTAATACAGGAAGCAAGTCCTTCATAGTGGAGATTTTCTTGTCGTACAACAAGATGTAAGGGCGATCGAGTTCAGCTACCATCTTTTCAGAATCGGTAACGAAGTAAGGAGAGAGGTAACCGCGATCAAACTGCATACCTTCTACTACGTCTACGTAAGTATCAGTACCTTTAGCTTCTTCTACGGTGATAACCCCTTCTTTACCAACTTTCTCGAATGCTTGAGCGATAAGTTCTCCAATAGTATCATCGTTGTTAGCTGAGATAGAAGCTACTTGTCTAATTTTTTCAGAAGAAGAACCTACTTCTTTAGCTTGTTTAGCCAAGTGTTCTACGATTTTTACAACAGCTTTGTCGATACCGCGTTTCAAATCCATTGGGTTAGCGCCAGAAGCTACGTTTTTGAGTCCTTCTTTTACGATGGCTTGAGCCAAAACAGTAGCGGTAGTAGTACCATCACCAGCGAGGTCGTTAGTTTTAGAAGCTACTTCTTTTACCATTTGAGCGCCCATATTTTCGAGAGCGTCTTCTAATTCAATTTCTTTAGCAACGCTCACCCCATCTTTAGTTACTTGAGGAGAACCGAATGATTTGCTAATAATTACGTTACGTCCTTTAGGACCTAAGGTTACTTTTACTGCATTAGCTAATGCATCAACGCCGCGTTTAAGACCTTCGCGAGCGTCTATATCAAATTTAATGTCTTTTGCCATTTTTTTTTAATTTTTAATGTTTAAGATTAGATAACTGCTAATACGTCGTTTTCACGCATAATGAGGTAGTCTTTACCTCCTAATTTGAGTTCAGTACCAGCATATTTGCCATAGAGTACAGTATCACCTACTTTTAGGGTAACAGGGTTGTCTTTAGTACCTGCACCTACGGCTACAACGGTACCTTTTTGAGGTTTTTCTTTTGCAGTATCAGGGATGATAATACCTGATGCAGTAGTAGTTTCGGCCACTGCGGGCTCAATCACTACTCTATCAGCTAAAGGTTTGATATTCAATTTTGCCATTATTGTTTAGTTTTTAATTATTTGTTTACTTAGAAAGTTAGGGATAAGAAGTTAGGTGTTAGAAAACTTTGACAAAGTTTTAAAAACCTTGTCAAAGTTCTGTTTTCAACCTTTTGTTTAGTATTTTAATTCCCTTTATAAAAAATCGAAGAGGATATTTCAGAAAGTGTGCCAATCTGAAATAACTGACTTTTTGTCAGTTTAGTTTCCTGTATTAGAAGATGTGGCAGGAGTAGCAGGCACTTGTTGAGTACCGTTGTTGTTAGCGGGTGCTTGCTGATTGAGTTGGTTTACTGGAGCAGCGGGGGTGCTGCCATCTAATAATTTAGAGTCGCCAGTCACACCATTATTATTGTTGGCTATTAAGGTGTTGGCAATAAGGATAAGCACAGCTAAAGCAGTAGCAAAAGTCCAAGTACTGCGTTCGAGGAAGTCGCCTGTTTTCTTTACGCCTCCTACTACTTGGGTGTTACCTCCAAAAGTAGAAGAGAGTCCGCCTCCTTTAGGGTTTTGTACCATAATAACCAAAGCGAGTAGTAAACATACTATCACGATGAGCACTAAAAAGATGTTAAATGTTGTCATTTTTCTTATAAATTATTTTGCTGTAATTTTTTAATATTTTCTATTTGGGCTGCAAAGTAAGCACTTTTTTTTGGATTTTTCAAAATTAATATTTCATAAGCCTGAATAGCTTGTTTGAATTTGCGCTGATTTACATATACTTGCGCCAATGTTTCGGTCATTAATTGTTTAGGGTCTGACTTTACTTCATCGGCTAAATTTACGTTGGATACATAATCTCTTGAGGCTTCAATCTTGGGATTACTTTCTAAGAACTTATCGATGAGTTTAAATTTCTCGGCTACTTTATCGTCTTTGTAGGCGACTTCATTATGCTCTTCAGAGATGTTTTCTAACCATTGAGAGATGTTGTCAGCATCGGTTTTTGGTTTTTCTTCAGGTTCTTTAGCGATAAAAACATCGGCTAATTCTTGGTGATTTACCAAATCTTCAGGGAAGATAGGTTCTTCAAAAATTGATTTATTGGGTAAGTCGGGGCGGTAGGATCGCGGTTCGTGGTCAATATAACTTACTTTAGGTGGGGTATTTTCAGCTTCTTCAGCTTCTTTGCGTTCACGAGCTTTGCGAATGCGCTCAAAATCACGGCGCAATGCTGAAAAATCAGGAATAATAGTTTTAGAGTTGATAAAATCAAACAATACTGAGCGGTCGGTTACGTGTACAGCAGCGAGTTTTAGAGCTTTGTTGTATTTGTAATTTCCTTCAGAATGCAATATTTTGAGTTGTAACACCCTTGCTGCTTGAAAATAAGGATATTCCTTCACTATTTCGTCGAGTTCATATACTTGATCATCGTTGATAGTGTAGGGATGTCTAATAATCTCTATGAATTCCTTTACAGTCAATGTGCTAATTTGTCGATTTATCAATATGCCGATTTGTTGATTTACCAATCGGCGAGTGAGGCATTGAAAATATCTTGGGTGATACGCTCGAATATCTGTGGAATAGCCTCTCCTTTTACTGAACTCAACTGACTTGCAGCGGGATAATCGTAGTAAAAAGAAAAGCGTTTTTCAAAGTCTTTTTTATCTTCTTTGTGATTGGTGAAGCGTACGTTTACGCTGATAGTAAGACGGTTTTGGGCGGCAGTTTGTCCTGAGGTAGCTGTCATAGGGGTAATATTGAACTCTACAATTTCGCCTTCGTACACAAGGTCGCCATTGCGGTCGGTAAGGCTGAGGTTGGTTTGGTTGTTAATCAAATCTTGTAGGGCTATGGTAAAATCACGGTCGAGCCCAGGTTCTACTAAAGGAGCATCGTTACGGAAGAAGTTCACTTGAAAGGTTTTAGCATCGCCTGTACTTCCTCCTGTGAAGTTGTAGATACCACAACTTACAGCAGTGAAAGCCAAGAGTATATATAAGAGATATTTCATTCTATCAATCAATTAGCGGGCAAAGATACGAAAATAATTACAAATGACAAATTACGAATGATGATTTTTTTTACAAGCGTTTGAGGGCTTGCTTGATGATTTCTTCTACTGAAAGCTCTTCGCTACTTGATTTGATAATGATATCGACTACTTTTTCAGCTTGTTTGCGTACAAAACCTAATACTTCTAAGGCGGCAAGAGCTTCTTCTTTGTTAGTGTTTAGAGTGCTGATAGAAACCTCTTCAAAGTCCTGTAGTTTGAGCATTTTATCTTTTAGGTCAAGTACTACGCGTTGGGCTGTTTTAGCACCTATGCCTTTTACGGCTTGAATAGTAGCCACATCGCCGTTGATAATTGCACTGCGCACGTGGGCAGCAGTGAGCGATGAGAGCATAGTGCGGGCAGTGCTAGCACCTACTCCCGATACTGAAAGGAGTAATACAAACACTTCACGTTCGGCTTTGGAGAGGAAGCCATAGAGCGTGTGGGCGTCTTCTTTTATTTGCAAATAGGTGTATAGTTTAATGGCTTCGCCTTCGGGTAGCGCTGAATAGGTATTTAAGCTGATATTTACAAAATAACCTACTCCGTGGCAATCAATCACTACGTGAGTAGGGTTCTTTTCTACGAGTTTTCCTTGTAATTGTGTAATCATTAGTTTAATTTGCTAATTTGTCGATTTGCAAAAGTACAAATAATTAGAAAATTAGCAAGATTTTACGGGGTAGAAGTAAAAAACTTTGCCAAAGGTGCGAGCTGCATAGGCAGTCGTAACACGACGGGCAATTAACTTTGGCAAAGTGTGTGATTGTTCATTCTTAATTGTCAATTGTGAATTGAGAAAGTAGCTCTTCCGAGCGTTTGCGCCCTGCTAAATAGTGAGGGTCAAGCTCTATAGCTTTTTGTAGATAGGCTATGGCTTGCACGCGGTATTTGCGCTGAGGGTGTTGCTTTGCCCAAGCCCAATACACAAAACTCATTATCTTCCACGAAGCGTACTCGGGGTTTTGGGCTTCTTTTCGGATAATATTTTCAAAGTCAATTTTAGCTAAAGCACGCTTGCTGAAATAAAACCAAGGTAAGTTCTCGGCTACGCTACCGCGCATAAATTCAGGAAGATAGTGCACCTCTCCGTATTTTTTAATAGCCGTTTCAAAAAGCTTAAAACTCTTGCCGATAAGTGAGAGCTTGAAAGTTTCGCCAGCTACCAAAGCCATTGCCGAAGCCTTGTAAGAAAGGATAAAAGGTTGTAATGCCTCAGGTGTTTCGGGATTGGCTTTGCATTCTGATAAAATAGTGAGACTCTTTTGCGCATAGCCTTTGTACTGCTTGCTAAAAAAGCCTAAATTTAGGGCTACTTCGTGATAGATAATTCCTAGGCGCACTTTGTTCAGAAGGGAAGGGTTTTCCTTGTAATCAGTTTCTACTTCAGGAAGTTTGGCTTGCAAAAGGTCGTTGTCGATGAATTCCATTACATCGTCTAAGGCGATTTGATAATCATTAAGTGTTTTCATTACGCGTTCTTTTTTAAATTTGGGGCAAAAGTACGGCGCAATGAGCTCCTCACTCGTTGACTTAAGTTAAGATTTTTTTGTGTGTATACGTTTTTGCAATCGGCTTAAACTTTCAGGGCTGATACCTAGTAGATTGGCAATGTACTTCTGTGGTACTCGCTGAAAGAGTTCAGGGCGTGAGTGCAACAGATGCTGAAAGCGCTCTTCGGGTTTATCGGCAGCAAGATACATAGCGGTATCGGTGGCGCGCTGCAAGATTTGTTCTGCCATCAACCTGCCGAAAGTCTCAAAGTTGTGGTGCAGAGCATAAAGGGCAAAGAGTTGTTCTTTACTGATACAATAAACGGTGGTCTCGTCTAAGGCTTGCAACGACAGATTGGAAGGGGTACCGTTATTAAAACTCATAAAAGCAGTTGTCCATTGATTTTCAAGTGAAATATCACAGGTCTTCTCCGTTCCATCATCTTTGGTGTGAAAATGGCGCACACAGCCTTTCTCTATGAAAAATAGGTGTTTGCAAGGTTGAGGAGCTTCTAAAAGCATTGTTTTTTTAGCAAAGATGCGCTCTTCAAAAAAATGGTCTACCGCGCTGAGTTCTTCCTCAGTAAAAGGAAGAGCTTGCCGAAAATGATTTTTTAAAGAATCGTACATATTTGTTTATATAGCTAATGATATTTTACTTGTTGTAATAAAAATGTACAACATTATGTTTATTTTCGTCTCCTTCTGTAGTCATTGCTCTGAAACCACAACAATACTGAGCGCTGAACATTGTATAACAAGCGAATACTTGATATTCAAAACCATAGATTTTCTTAGTTTTTTGCTTAGGAGTACTCACCCATACAGTATCTTCTAATGCAATAGAGTGTTCTAAATAATAATCTCTATAGGTTTGATAATTTTTTTGAGTAGGAACGGTGTCACGAATAGTTTCTGTATTACCGTTGCGATAATGCTTAATTTTAATCTCAATGGGGAGCAAAGTGTCTTTAGTATAGTCGTGAAAGTATATTGCAAATCCATTGATATGCGTTTTCTGAGCGCACTCTTCGGTAGCACGCCTGATGCTTTCTTTCTTTTGTTTTTCTCGCCATGCATCACAAGAGGTGAAGGTTAAAACTACAATGAAAGTAATAAAATATGAGAGTCTGTTCATAATTTTTATTTTGAAAGGACAAAAGTACAAATAATTAGTTAATTAGCAAGGTTTTAGTGGCTACCTACACATCACACTAATTACTCTTTCCTCCCCTTTTTCGTTGATAATCCTCAGTGTGTGGTCGCCTTTGGAAGCAAAAACATTCATTTCGTGAAAGGTTTCGGTGGTGCCGAGAAAAGCATCGTCTAAATACCAAAAAACCTTGCCTTCGCGATTGGCAGCCTTCGCTGTAAAGGGTTGTTGCTCGCCTCCAAAAGTTTTAGTGGTGTAGAGAACGCTTTGGTGTTTGGGGTAAATGAAATCCAAGCCCCTTTGCAGATTGCCTTGTGTGCAATCGGGACGTAGGGGGGGAAGTGGCTTGTAGTGAATGTGTTGCTGTTTGTAATACCATTCCATTACGGGAGGTAACACGAACCACGCTTTGTTTACAATGTTTTGTGGAGATTCGCACGAGGTGTTTACTTGGTACTGCTCATCACGGTCGAGGTGTACGAGCTTATGATAAGGACATTGCCCCACTTCCTTAGGAGCGAGATTGCTGAGTACTGTTTGCTTAGGACATTCGGGTTTGGCAAGGAAACCAGAATTGGCACAGACGGATACCTCGCGCAGGTCGTCTAAGGGTTCTGAAAACCACGAAGTAGGAGGGAGGGCGTTGAAGATACTGAACATTACCGGAGCGGCATAGGTAGCCCCTGTGAGGGTGGGACGTCCTTCGCCTGTGGCATTGCCTACCCACACAGCCACCACATACTGAGGTGTAGCACCAATTGCCCACGCATCTTTATTGCCAAAGCTGGTACCCGTTTTCCACGCTATCTTGCGCGACGACTCGTAGTAGCGCCACGCTATATCATCGGTAGGGCGGTTCACTTCCTTCATTGCACTAAACATCTTGTAGAGCGCTCCCGCCCTGAGTGTAGGTAGTTCGCGAGTGTTTTTTCCGAAATCTAAGGGGGCAGTATCGGTATAACGCAAGTGCTGAAATTCCTTAGTACGATAGTGCTGAGTGCGCGCAAAGACATCCGTTTCCGAAGCCAGATTGGTATACGCCTGTGCCAAATCCCACAGATTGCTCTCGGCACCTCCGAGGATAATGGAAAGACCATAATGGTCGGGGTGGCGGTTGATGTTTTTCAGTTGCAAGTGTTGTAACACATCGTAGAAACGATAGGTAGTAAACTGCTTTAAGAGCCATACAAACGGAATGTTTAGCGATTTGGCTAAAGCCATATCGGCAGAGACAGCACCTTCAAAACTATTGCTAAAATTCTGAGGTGAATAACCTCCTATTTGAGTAGGAACATCGGGTACTAACTGGGTGGGGAGGAGTTCTCCCTCGTGCAACATTGCTGCATAGAGAAAAGGTTTGAGCACACTGCCTGTACTGCGAGGTGCGTGCACGATATCCACATCTTTTTGATGGTCGGTATCGGTAGGGGTATTGCCTACGTAGGCGAGCACTTTTCGTGTTTTCACTTCTACCACCAAAGCTGCCATATTATAGATTTCGGATTGCGAGTAGTGGGTGTAATACCCTGCTACAAGGCTGTTTACTTTCTCTTGCAAGTTTAACGACACCGTAGAGCTAATGCGCTCGCCTTCTTGGGTTTTGGAAGCAAAAATAAGCAGGTGAGGCGCAAGTTGTGGAATAGGGTGAGGTTCAGCAGGAAGAGGTTCGAGAAGTGCCAAATCATAAGTTTCCTTATCGATGATATTTTTGAGTAAGAGTTTGTAAAGCAACGCATTGCGTTTCTGCAAGAGACGTTCTTGGTTTTTACCAGGAAAGATAAGGCTGGGAGCATTAGGAAGGACTGCCAGCGTAGCCGATTGTGCCCACGAAAGCTGATGAGGAGCGACACCAAAGTAACGCCAGGCTGCCATATCGAGTCCCACAACATTGCCACCAAAGGGTGCGTGAGAAGCGTAGAGTTTGAGGATGCTCTCCTTAGAATAACGGAACTCCAAGCGGGTAGCCCATATCATTTCGATGAGTTTCTCGAAATAAGTGCGCTGTTGGTGCTCACGAGCAATGCGTATCACCTGCTGGGTGAGCGTACTACCGCCACGCTGTACTTTACCACTGCTCACATTGCGATAGAGAGCCTTGACTACCGATATGGGATTTACCCCCCAATGGTAATAAAAATGAGCATCTTCGAACTGCAATACCGACATTTTAAAGCGGTAGGGCACACTGTCTACTTCGGGGAAGCGCCATTGTCCGTCGTTTGCAATCTTAGCCCCAAGTAATTTACCCTCGCTGCTTTCCAACACCGTAGCATAAGGTTGTGGGAAGAGCTGACGAGGCAGACAGAAAGCATACCAGACAAGGCAGCATAACAGTATTGCTGTTTTGATAGGGTGCTTGCGGACTTTTTGTTTTAGGAAATGAAAGGTATGTAAAAGACGTTTTTTCATAAAATCGCGCAAATATAAGGAAAAGTTTTTATATTTTGCACAAAGAGAGCACCATTGAGTGTCCGCCACCTACCACTTGCTGTGCGTTTTTGATATATCTAAAAGGATAATGTTCTACTTCAGCATCGCCGAATGAGGTTGTCCGAAAAGTCTAAAAATCGCTTTTGCATCATAAACTTTGTCAAAGTCCCAAAACTTTGACAAAGTCTATAAACCTGATAATCAACCACTTTTAGAGTATGTTATGTAGGAAAGCCAGCGATAGCTGGGTATGTGCCGCAAACGCCTCCTCAAGAAAAACTTTTCGGACAGCCTCATCAGCACCCAAACCACTGAAAACATAATATTTTTGAGCCATAGAAAAACGATTTAGATAGGCAAAGGTAAAGAAAAGTTTGGTAGTATGAGTTTTAACATAAAATATTTGGAAGAGTAATAAAAGCTAATTATCTTTGCAGCGTGATAAATCATTGTAATTATACGAGTGAGTTTTGTCAAAATTCATACCATAATACTATTGAATAAAAATTAAGGATAATAAATATGTATATAAAAAAGATGTATATTAAAGGCTTTAGAAATTTTAAAGAAGTTACTGTAAATTTTGAGAAACATTGTTTATTAATAGGAGCAAATGATGTAGGAAAAACAAACTTAATACAAGCATTAAGAATCTTGCTTGATAGAAGTTTTTCAGATTACGATTATGAATTAAAAGAGTCGGATTTCTTTGCATATAAAGAAACTAATGAAATTATTATTAAAGCGTATCTTTCTGATGTTGTAGAAGATTGTGTTTTAGCTAGAATGAAGGGAAAAATAAGTGATGAAGGTGAACTTGTTTTACAATATACAGCAAAAATAGAAAATGGGAAGGTAGATTATCAATTTTATTGTGGAAAAGATGAACAAAATTTAGATGAAATTGATAGTCCTTATTATCGAAAATATCTTAACCTAAAATATATAGGAAGTAAAAGGGAATTTTGGAATTATATCAATAAAACCAAAAATGAGTTATTACTTCAAGCAAAAGAGAGTAGAACAGAAGCTGTTATTGTAACGGATGATAATTTGTATAAAGAAATTAAAGAAAAACTAGAAGATGTAGATAATAGAATTCCTCAGTTGTCATATGTAAAAAATGCTACAGAACATTTGAATAAGGAATTAAATAAATTATCCATACATAATACAGAACAACAAATAGTGTTTGATACAGCATCTACTAATGTTGATAAAGTAATTTCAAATGTTTCAATTACTTCAAAATATAGAGAAAAGAAACTTTTTATTGGAGGTGAAGGTAGAATAAATCAGATTTATCTTTCTTTGTGGGCTTTGCAAAATCAGTATACAAGTACTTCTAATGAAGTATCAATAATTTGTGTTGAGGAGCCTGAGGCTTATCTTCATCCTCATCAACAACGAGAATTAGCTTCTTATTTAGGAAAGGTACTAAATGGACAAGTCCTTTTAACTACTCATTCTCCTTATATTGTAAGTGAATTTAGCCCTAATTATATTATTCGTCTATTTAGAAATAAAGAACATTGTACTTGTATAGCTTCAGATGGTTGTTCTAAAATAATAGGAGAAGCTTTTGAAGATTTTGGATATAGAATGAGTGTCATTCCAGCTGAAACTTTCTTTTCAGATTGTGTATTACTTGTTGAAGGTACCTCTGAGGTTATATTTTATAAAACATTAGCAAAACAGCTAAAAATTGAATTAGATAGGCTAAATATATCTATTCTTGATGTAGGAGGGGTAGGTTTTGAAACATATATAGATATTCTTAATTCTCTTCACATTAATTGGATTTTGAGAACAGATAATGATATTTCAAAAATTCCTAAAAAAGAAGAATATAGATATGCAGGCGTAGAAAGGGGATTGAGCTTTATTAATAAGAAAATAAATACTTTTAGAGATTTAGAAGAAATAAACACAAAAAAAGATTTAGATGAGATAAGCACAAACAAGAATAGTATTCATAATTTTAATGATAAAGAGAATATTCCAAATGAAATTAAGCAAGCCGCAAGTACTTTAATTCGTATTCTTAAAAAATATGATATTTTTATTGCAAAAGAGGGTTTAGAAGAAGATCTTTATAATAGTCTATTAAAAAGTAAGCTTGAAGAGTTTTATAATGAAAAATCTCCGGAAAGAATTATTGAAAGTATGAAAAAACAGAAAGCTGTTAATATGTATGATTTTTTGAAGAAACATAAAGAAAGTTTATCTATTTTAGAAGGAGATGATATATCCCTTCCTTTGAAAAGAGCTAAAGAATATATAGAAAAAAACTATGGTACCTACTGATAATCAAAAAAAAATTATTGATAGTGAAGGAAATGTCGTAGTTCTTGCCTCTCCTGGAAGTGGAAAAACATTTGTGCTATCAGAAAAAATAAGGAAAGTACTCAAAAATGAAAAAATTCTTTCTTATCAAGGGATTATAGCAATTAGTTATACAAGAAAAGCATCTGCTAATCTAAAAAACCGTTCTTTAGGAGAAGAAATTTTTCATAAAAATTCTTTTTTTGGTACAATTGATAACTTTTGCCTTACAGAAATAATTTTGCCTTATGGTAGTTATATTTTTGGGAAGACTACTAAAGAATTAGATATTATAAAAGTTTGCAATCTACAAGTAGAAGATAAACAAAATTATTCTTGGATTGAGAATAATTATAATGATATTACAGAAAAACAAATAAATCAATTATCTAAACTGTTTAATCAAGGATATATATTAATTGAAAGTTTAGAGTTGTTAGCTCTTCACTTAATACTTCATTGTAAATCTTGTCAAAATTATTTAAAAGCACGATTTAAATATATTTTTATTGATGAATATCAAGATGCAGATGTTTACATTCATAAAATATTTCTTTCTTTAGTAGAAATGGGGATTATTGGGGTTGCAGTTGGAGATGAGAAGCAGTCTATTTTTTCTTTTGCAAATAAAAGTAGTGAATATTTAAAACAGTTAGAAATGAATAAAGATTTTCAGACTTTTTCTTTAACTAAAAATTTTAGATCTTCCTTTTCTATTATAAATTATTCTGAGAAATTATTAAATCCTAATTGTGATATATATGAGACTAATGAAATGGGTATCCTTCTTAGAAGAATAAGAGGAACTGAAATAAACATAGCAAAATATATAGATGAGAATATAGAAAAAATATGTGATCACTTTCAGGTTAAAAATTATAACGAAGTAGGAATTCTTACAAAAAATAGTAGAACACAAGAGTTGATAGATCAGAATCTTAACACGAAGCATAGATTGGTTAAGACAACCTCTTTAGATCAGGATTTAAATCCAAGGTCTCAACTTTATACCCTTTTATTAAGATTTTTTTTTGATAAAACTATGTCTTTTATGACTGTATTAGATGAGTATATTGAATATGATACATTATCTCAACATCAGAAAAAACTATTAAATGAACAGAAGGAAAAAATTCGTTTATTATCCGAAAAAGAAACTGATAAATTGCCAATGTATTTTCAAATAATTGCAGATGTCTTATTACCAAAAGTAGGAAAAAGAGAATCTTTAAAAAAACTCCAAGAAATAATTGTTGATGAACAATTGATTAATTCATATAAACCAATTGCAATAGATGAGATTCAATTAATGACTTTGCACAAATCCAAGGGGCTAGAGTTTGATGTCGTTTTCCATCTAAATATGAATGAATGGGAAATTCCTAGTAAAGTTCCCAATCCCAATGGTGATTTTAATAATCCTGAATATATTAATTGGGAACAAGACTTAAACTTGCACTATGTAGGTATAACAAGAGCAAGGAAAGCTTGTTTTTTGTTGCGTAGCACTCATAGGACTAATAAAAATGATAATTTGAAAGAAGCCAGAGATTCTGAATTTTTAGAAATCAAAGGACTTAAAAACTTACGTAATGAGAAAGATTATCCATAAAAAATACCCTAATAAAAAATTATAGAAAATCAATAAGTCTTACTGTATTATGAGATTGATGATAGAATTGATGAAGATTACTTAATTTTTTTAGTAAAATTATCATTCCCTATTATTCCTTTGCCCTCACAAAATAAGCTCTTACCTCTTACCCCTTACCTAAACAAAATGTACTTAATATTCGATACAGAAACCACAGGTTTACCCCGCCGTTGGGATGCCCCTCTTACCGATAGTGACAACTGGCCTCGCGCCGTGCAGATTGCTTGGCAATTGCACGATGAGTGGGGCGCACTCATAGAACATCAGGACTTTTTGATAAAGCCCGATGGTTTCGATGTGCCTTATGATGCCGAAAAAGTACACGGTATTTCTACCCAATTAGCAGAAGCTCAAGGGGTACCTATCGCCGAGGTGTTCAAAGCGTTCAACGAGGCACTCAGCAAGGCAAAATACGTGGTAGGACAAAATATAGGCTTCGACATCAATATTATGGGGGCTGAATTTTACCGCTATGGGGTGGAGAGTCCGCTTACGCAGATGCCTGTAATCGATACTTGTACTGAGGCAACTGCCAACCTCTGCCAGATAGCTGGTGGAAAAGGAGGTCGTTATAAATTGCCTACCCTCACCGAGTTGCACTCTTTCCTCTTTGGCGTACCCTTTGCCGAGGCGCACAATGCCACTGCCGATGTGGAGGCAACAACTCGCTGTTTCTTTGAATTGATACGGCGCGGTGAAGGCTTTCAAGAAGGGATTTTTAGCAACGACTATATCAAAGAATTTCAAGGGCATCACACTTCACCTATAGGGCTTATCGGGCTCAAGCACGTGAACCTCAAAGAGGCTTCCGAAGCCTTGCGAAAAAGCAGTAGCACTGCACAAACTACCGAACCTCACGCCGATGCTTCATTGTTAGAAAATGCGGCGTTTGCCCACCTCCATAACCATACGCAACACTCTATATTACAATCTACTACGTCTATAAAAGACCTCGTGAAAATCACCGCCAAAGAGAAAATGCCTGCCGTGGCACTTACCGATAGCGGAAATATGATGGCTGCTTTCCACTTTGTGCAAGCCGTACAAGGGCATAACAAAGAAGCGGAAGCTAAAAACAAGGAGGCTCAAGAAAAGGGTGAACCCCCTACCGAAACGCTCATCAAGCCTATTATAGGTTGTGAGTTCAATATCTGTGAAAATCACTTAGATAAAACCCGACAAGACAACGGCTACCAAGTGGTGATTTTAGCTAAAAACAAACAGGGCTATCACAATCTTACCAAAATGGCTTCTATCGCTTCTACCAAAGGCTTTTACTATGTGCCTCGTATAGATAAGGCGATTGTAGAGCAGTACAAAAGCGACTTAATGGTACTCTCAGGAGGTATGAATGGCGAAGTGCCGTCTAAAATATTAAACATTGGTACCAAACAAGCTGAAGAGGCACTCTTGTGGTGGAAAGAGCAGTTTGGCGACGACTTCTATCTGGAGGTGATGCGCCACAACCAAGAAGATGAAAACCGCGTAAACGAAACCCTTGTAGAGTTTTCTAAGAAATACGGGGTCAAGCTTATTGCTACTAACAATACCTTTTATCTTCATAAAAAAGATGCCAATGCGCACGATATTTTGTTGTGTGTGAAAGATGGCGAAAAGCAGAAAACACCTATTGGGCGCGGTCGCGGTTATCGTTTCGGGATGCCTAACAACGAGTATTATTTCAAAACTACCGCCGAAATGAAAGCGCTCTTTAAGGATATTCCTGAGGCGATTCTCAATATTCAAGAAATTATCGATAAGGTAGAACCCTACGGATTGGCGCGTGATATCCTCTTGCCTAAGTTTGATATCCCCGAAGAATTTCAGGTGGAAGACGACCCTACAGGCAAAAAAGGAGAAAACAACTATTTGCGTCATCTCACTTATGAAGGGGCTAAACGCAAATACCCCGAAATTACCGATGAGGTGCGCGAGCGTTTGGATTTCGAGCTTTCCATTATCGAAAAAACGGGGTACCCAGGGTACTTCCTTATTGTACAAGATTTTATCGCCGCAGCGCGGAAGATGGGCGTATCAGTAGGCCCTGGTCGTGGGTCGGCTGCAGGATCGGCAGTGGCGTTCTGTTTGGATATTACCAATATGGATCCTATTAAGTACGACCTCCTCTTTGAGCGTTTCCTCAACCCCGACCGTGTGTCTATGCCCGATATCGATATCGACTTCGAGGACTCGGGTCGCCAAGATGTCATCAACTATGTGATTGATAAGTATGGCGAGAGTCAGGTCGCACGGATTATCACCTATGGTAAAATGGCTGCCAAATCGGCAATCAAAGATACGGCTCGTGTGCTGGATGTACCTCTACAAGAGTCGAATAGATTAGCAGGATTAGTGCCTAATGGAGTGTCGTCTTTAGGGAAGATGTTCGGTTGGGACGATAAAACCCTCAAAGAAAAAGTGCGCAGTGAAGAACTGCCAAAAGTAGACGAACTGAAACGCCTTTTGGCAGGAGAAGGGGAGGAGGAGAGTACCCAAACCATTCAGCAGGCAAATATTATTGAAGGTTCAGTGCGCAACACGGGTATCCACGCTTGCGGGGTAATTATCACCCCCGATGATATCACCAACTTTGTACCAGTAGCTTTAGCTAAAGATTCCGACTTGTTCGTGACTCAGTTCGATAACTCGGTAGTAGAGAGCGCAGGGTTGCTGAAAATGGACTTCTTGGGGCTCAGTACCCTCACACTTATCAAAGACACTATTGAAAATATCAAACAAACGCATAATATAGAGCTCGATGCAGAGGCTTTTCCGCTCGACGATAAAAAAACTTACGAACTCTTCCAGCGCGGTGAAACGGTCGGGATTTTCCAATACGAGTCCACTGGTATGCAGAAATATATGCGAGAGCTTAAACCTACCGTCTTTGCCGACCTTATCGCGATGAATGCACTCTACCGTCCAGGCCCATTGGAATATATACCGAGCTTTATCAAGCGCAAACACGGTATTGAGCCCATTGAGTACGACCTCCCCGATATGGAGGAATACCTCAAAGAAACTTATGGAATTACCGTATATCAAGAACAGGTGATGTTGCTATCGCAGAAATTGGCAGGTTTTACCAAAGGTGAAGCCGACGTGCTCCGTAAGGCAATGGGTAAGAAACAAATAGCCGTGCTAGCCAAGATGAAACCCAAGTTCATTACCCAAGCCTCCGAAAAAGGTCACGATGCTCAAAAACTCGAAAAGATATGGGCAGACTGGGAGAAGTTTGCCGCTTATGCGTTCAACAAATCGCACTCCACCTGTTATGCGTGGGTGGGGTATCAAACTGCCTACCTAAAAGCCAATTACCCTGCCGAGTATATGGCAGCGGTATTGTCTAACAATATGAACGATATTAAAACGATTACTTTCTTCCTCGAAGAGTGCCACCGTATGGGTATCAAGGTGTTACCTCCTGATGTAAATGAATCGTTGTACAAATTTACCGTAAATAAAAATGGTGATATACGCTTCGGGATGGGGGCTGTAAAAGGGGTAGGAAAAGCTGCTGTCGATACGATTGTAGAACAACGCCAAGAGCGTCCTTATACCTCTATTTTCGATTTGGCAAAACGCGTAGATTATAAGAGTATCAACAAGAAAGCCTTTGAAAGTATCGCTTTGGCAGGAGGTTTTGATTCGTTCACTAATGTACACCGTGCTCAGTACTTCCACGCTGAAGCTGACGGCGTTCCCTTTCTCGAAAAAGCCATTCGTTTTGGTACTAAATACCAAGAGAGTAAGAACTCTGCCCAAATGAGTCTGTTTGGGGGTGAGAGTGAAGTAGATATTCCCGAACCTGCGGTACCTAAGTGTGAAACGTGGGGCAACCTCGAGCAGTTGCGCCGTGAAAAGGAAGTGGTAGGTATCTATATCTCAGGACATCCGCTCGACGATTTCAAACACGAATTACACAATTTCTGCAATATCAGTCTATCGGAATTGCAAGACTTGAATCCCTTTATTAACCGCGAACTTACAGTAGCGGGTATGGTAGCTGACCTGCAACATCGTACGGCTAAGAACGGAAAAGGGTACGGCTTTCTCACCCTTGAGGATTACGACGGCTCTTACGAGTTTAAACTCTTTGGAGATGATTATTTAAACTATCAAAAGTATATGGTATCTGGAGCGTTTTTGTATGTCAAATTCAAAGTAGTAGAAGGATTCCTCAATAGAGAAACCAACCAAAGAGGCGAACCTCGTATACAGTTTATGCAAATGATGCAGTTACAAGATGTAATGGAAAGTCTTGCTAAGAAACTTACTTTGCACGTAAATATTAAGGATATTACTCCAAAATTCATTACCGATTACAGAGAGTTACTGCAAAAACACAAAGGTAACCAGCCTATTTATTTTGTGGTACACCATCAAACAGAGAATATCCATCTCAATATGGAAAATGGCAATTTAAAAGTAGCAATTACCAAATCTTTCTTAGACGATTTAGACAATTTATTAGCTCAATACAATCTTAACGATCGCCGTATCGAGAAAATTGTAGCTAAAAAAGCTGAAGAAACTCACGATGACGAGGAAATGGCAATAGAAGATTTAGGACTTTCTGATTAAAAAAATCTTCCTCATTCCTTGCTATTTGTTAATTATTTTGTATCTTTGCGCTCAAATTAAGGAAATAGCACAATGAAGTATCAACAAAAGAAAAAAGCAGTATTACTCCTTGCCGATGGCACTGCCTTTTATGGCAAAAGTGTTGGTTATGAAGGCACTGCTTTTGGCGAAGTGTGTTTCAATACAGGTATGACGGGCTATCAAGAAATTTTTACTGATCCCTCATACTTTGGTCAGATTATGGTTACTGCCAATGCTCATATTGGTAATTATGGCATTGCCGCCGATGATTATGAATCAAGTGGTATGAAAATTGCAGGGCTGGTTTGCAGAAATTTTAGTTATGATGCCTCCCGCCCCCTTGCTGAGGAAACCTTAAAAGATTTTTTAGACCGTAACCACTTAGTAGCTATTTGCGAAGTTGATACACGTGCTTTAGTCAGCTACATTCGCGACAATGGCTCAATGAATGCTGTTATTTCCACTGAAACTGATGATTTAGCACTACTCAAAGCTCGTTTACAAGAGGTTCCTAATATGAAAGGTTTAGAATTGGCATCAAAAGTGTCAGTTACTGAACCTTATTTTTTTGGCAATCCAGAAGCGAAGTACAAAGTAGCAGCACTCGATTTTGGCATCAAGCGAAATATCTTGCGCAACTTGGCAGCTCGTGATATGTACATCAAAGTATTCCCGTACAACACGCCTTTAGCTGATCTTAAAGCGTGGAATCCCGATGGCTATTTCTTGTCTAATGGGCCTGGTGACCCCGAACCGCTTACCGAGGTCATTGCTCAAGTAAAACAAATGATTGATGAGGATTTACCTATCTTTGGCATTTGCTTAGGGCATCAAATTATTGCATTAGCCAATGGCATTAGTACTTATAAAATGCACAACGGTCACCGCGGTATCAACCACCCTGTGAAAAATCTGCTTACCGGTAAGGACGAGATTACCTCACAAAACCACGGTTTTGCAGTGAATAGGGCAGAGGCAGAAGCTAATCCTAATGTCGAAATCACCCATACCCACCTAAACGACAATACCGTGATGGGGTTGCGCGTAAAAGGTAAGAAATGTTTCAGTGTGCAGTATCACCCCGAAGCCGCTCCAGGCCCCAATGATGCTACCTATTTGTTCGACCAATTTGTAGAAATGATAACTAAAAAATAATAATGAAAGAATTACTTACACCACAAGCACTGCTCACTAACCTAAAAGATGTACGTGCCCTCACCCGCAAAGTGATTGAGGCTTTCCCAGAGAAAGACCTCTTTGAGTTCAACATTGCAAACTTGCGTCCGTTTTCAGAAATGGTAGAAGAGTTTTTGAGAGTTATGGACTATCTTTTTAAAGAAAGATTTCAGGAGCAACACACGCTTTTCTTAGAAGGAGACTTTCCTACTACCAAAGCGGAAGTATTGGCTTTGTGGGACAGAGCTACTGAAATTCTCGACCGTGAATGGCAAAAAGTAGGTGATTATACACAACCGTTTACTATTTATCAAATGACTTTTAGCTTTGCCCAATGGATATTATACTTCATTGAAAACGAAAGTCACCACCGCGGACAAGGGTATACTTACCTTCGTGCTTTAGGTATTCAACCTCCTTTCTTTTGGGGAAGAGAAAGCTTTAGTAATTAGCAAATGAGAAAATTAGTAAATTAACGTCAGTTCGATATAACAGAATATTGATTTACAGTTTTGTAACATAATATATTCACAAAATAATTCACCGTCAGGTGAAAATTCGTGAGATAATAAAAAAATAAGGACTTTTAAGCACTCCCAAATTCGTGAAAATTCGTGTAATTCGTGGGAAATTAAAAATATTTTGCTGATTGTTAAATAATTACTTATGCTGAACTCACGTTAAATTAGCAAATTGCCTTACAAAATTTGCTAATTATCACATTGACTAATTTTCTAATTAAAATTCACTAATTTTCTAATTAAATTCGTAAATAATTAAATAACAAAATATATGAGTATTATTGTAAGCGTGCACGCACGTCAGATTTTGGATTCAAGAGGAAATCCAACCGTAGAAGTAGATGTAGAAACTGAAAATGGTTTCCTTGGTAGAGCTGCTGTTCCTTCAGGAGCTTCAACAGGTGAATACGAAGCTGTTGAATTGCGCGACGGCGGTAAAGATTATATGGGTAAAGGCGTACTTAAAGCCGTTGCCAATGTAAACGATATCATCGCTGAAGAAATCGTAGGTATGGACGTTTTCGAACAAAACCTTATCGACAAAACAATGATCGAGCTCGACGGTACTCCTAACAAATCTAAATTAGGAGCTAATGCTATTCTTGGCGTATCATTAGCGGTTGCTCGCGCTGCTGCCGAAGAACTCGGTTTGCCTTTGTACCGCTATGTAGGTGGGGTAAGTGCTCACACTTTGCCTGTACCTATGATGAACATCATCAACGCTGGTGCTCACTCCGATGCACCTATCGCTTTCCAAGAGTTTATGATTATGCCTGTGAACGCTAAGGATTTTTCACACGCTATCCAAATGGGTTCAGAAGTATTCCACAACCTTAAAAAAGTATTACACAACAAAGGTCTCGGTACTGCTGTAGGTGATGAAGGTGGTTTTGCTCCTAACTTCAAAGACATCGAAGATGCACTCGATTCTATCAAAGAAGCTGTAAACAAAGCTGGTTACAAATGGGGTGAAGATATCAAAATCGCCTTAGACTGTGCCTCTTCTGAGTTCTACAAAGATGGTAAATACGACTATACTATCTTTGAAGGCGCTAAAGGTAAAGTGCGTACTTCAGCTGAACAAGCTGACTACTTGGCTGAATTAGTAGCTAAATACCCTATCATCTCTATCGAAGACGGTATGGATCAAAACGACTGGGATGGTTGGAAACTCCTTACTGATAAAATCGGTAACCGCGTTCAATTAGTAGGTGACGACTTGTTCGTTACTAACGTATCTATCCTTGAAAGAGGTATTGCTAAAGGTATTGCAAACTCTATCCTTATCAAAGTAAACCAAATCGGTACTTTGTCTGAAACTATCGCAGCCGTAGATATGGCTAACCGCGCTGGTTATACTGCCGTAATGTCTCACCGTTCAGGTGAAACTGAAGACAATACTATTGCCGACTTGGCCGTAGCTTTGAACACCGGACAAATCAAAACTGGTTCTGCTTCACGTTCCGACCGTATGGCGAAGTACAACCAATTGCTCCGCATCGAAGAATCTTTAGGTTCAGTAGCCTACTATCCTAAAGAAAAAGCCTTCAATGTAAAGAACAAATAATTGAAATTAATTAAGGTGTTCTGTGGGAGTGTGACCTATACACTCCCACTCTACACCTCTTTTTTTTACCCTTAAAAAGAATTAATTATGATGAAGAAGATATTGTGGTTTTGTATGTTGTTGTTTGTAAGTACGCTGGCAGCTCAAGAAACTGAGTTGCACGGACACGTGTATAGTGTGCAGAACAACAAACCAATGGCTAATGTACATATTTTGAACCTCAACAAAGTACGAGGAACCACAACCAATGAAAAAGGAGATTTTACCATTAGAGTAACTGCTAATGATACGCTTTATATATCTTTTTTGGGGTATAAATCTACTAAAATAAGGATTACCAATGATATGATAAAATTCCAAGGTCTTAAAATAGGTATGACCGAACTCGCCTACGCCTTGGAAGAGGTCGTCGTTACCCCTTATAAACTCACCGGATACTTAGATATCGATGCTAAAAATGCTCCTATCAACAACAATACACGCTATAGCGTTTCGGGCTTAGAAATAGGTTATGAAAGCCGTGCTAATGCTAGTGCTGTAGGGCGCGTGCTCAGTGCCGTAATGAACCCCGCCGACCTGTTGAGCCGCTCTTTTAGTGCCAAAGGAAAGGAAATGCGCAAACTGAGAGAGATGCGCAAAGATAATCAATTGAGTGATGCCCTTTCTACCCGTTACGACCGCGAAACTCTATTAGAACTCTTGCAAGTAGACCGCTCTGAACTCGAAGAAATCATCCGTTCTTGCAATTATTCTAACGACTTTATAATGACCGCTAACGACCTCCAAGTACTCGAAGCCATCAGCCAGTGTTACGAAGAGTACAGAGTCTTACACAAGAAAAAATAAAGAGGTGTAATAACAATTTTATTTCAATTAAATCATTGTAAAATAAAGATTTAACCGTTTCTTACCTCTTACCCTTTACCTTTTACCTATAAAAAATTTTGTCATTCCAAAAAAAAGATGTACTTTTGCCCCGCTATTGATAAAATAGAGAGACAAAGTATCATTTTTAATAAGATTTTAAGATTAACAAGCAATGAAAAGAACATTTCAACCTTCAAAAAGAAAAAGAAGAAATAAACACGGTTTCAGAGAACGTATGGCAACTGCCAATGGTAGAAAAGTATTAGCACGCCGTCGCGCTAAAGGACGTAAAAAACTAACTGTATCCTCAGAACCACGTCATAAAAAATAAACCTTTTTATAAGGTAAAAAGTAAGAGGTAAGAAGTAAGAGCTAATGTTCTTATTTCTTACCTCTTGCCTCTTATCTCTTACCTGAATAATGAAGATTACTTTCCTCGGCACAGCCACTTCTCAAGGAGTCCCTGTAATAGCAAGCGACCACCCCGTTGGTAAAAGTACAAATCCTAAAGACAAACGCTTGCGCACTTCGGCTCTCATCAGTTGGGAGCATACCAATATAGCCATAGACTGTAGCCCCGATTTTAGACAGCAAATGCTCACTAACAACGTGCAGCACTTAGAGGCTATCCTCTTTACTCACGAACACGCCGATCATACCGCTGGTATGGACGACATACGCCCTTTTGTGCGCCTCCAAGGTGATATGCCTATCTATGCTCTCAAACGCGTAATCAACGAGTTGAGAGTCCGTTTTGCTTATATCTTTGCTACCGAAAATAGATATGAAGGAGCTCCCTCAGTAATTGCTCACGAAATAGATAGTACACCCTTTAGTTTACACGGAAAAATAGTGCAACCTATACACGTAATGCACGGCAATTTGCCCATTATAGGCTACCGAATTGAAAATTTCGCTTACATCACCGATGCTAAATATATAGAAAACAGCGAAATAGAAAAACTGAAAGGGGTAGATACCTTAGTGTTAAATTGTTTGAGAGAACTAGCGCACCCTACCCACCTCAATCTATCGGAAGCATTAGAAATTATAGCACAAGTACAACCCCAACGTACTTTCCTCACTCACGTGAGCCAAACATTTGGTTTTCACGATGAGATTCAAAAAAAACTACCCAAAAACGTATTTTTAGCCTACGATAATTTAGTAATAGAATGTTAATGTTTAGTTAATTGTTATGGAAGTTATCAATAAAAACTGTACTTTTGCCCCCAAAACAAAATATTTATCAAGATGAGAAAAATTGCACTTCTATTTGTAATGGCAGCATTGGTAATGGCTTGTAAGAGCTCTAACTCTATGACTGCTAAACCTAAAGAAACTAATGTAGCCGACAAAGCTATCAAAGGTGAATGGACTCTACAGTCTATTACTTATAGCGAACAAGGTAAGTTTGATGTTACCTTATTGAACGATACCTCAAAAGAATGTTTTGAAGGTAGTACTTGGAAATTTGTTCCTAACAACAACCGCGGTCACTATACTATCAATGCAGATGGTTGCTCTACAGGACAAAGAAACTTCATTTTCGTAGTACAACAAATCGATAAATCTACCGGATATTACGATTTCTTGTTGAAACCTACTAATGAAAAATACAAATCCGAAACCAATGCAGGTATTCGTTTGCACTTAGCAAGCATATCAGAAAATGCTATGGTATGGGAACAAACCGTAAGAGTAGATGGCAAACCTTTTGTGATCTCAATGAACTTTGTAAAATAATTAAAAACCATAAGAAAAAATGAAAAAATTCGTAGTTTTTGCCTTGTCAGCAGCCGTATTGCTTACCGGTTGTGAGGCATACAATAATACAAACAAAGCACAACGTGGAGCCGTAATCGGTGCTGCAGGAGGTGCTCTGTTAGGAGCTATCTTAGGTAACAACGTCGGTAACGGTCAAAATAGCGAACTCGGCGCAGTACTTGGTACTGTAGTAGGAGGTGCAGCTGGGGCTGTTATTGGTCACCAAATGGATAAACAAGCTAAAAAAATTGAAGAAGAAATCCCTGGTGCCGATGTAAAACGCGTAGACGATGGTATCGTGGTTACTTTTGACGAAAACAACGGAGGTGTTTACTTCGATACTAACAAGTACAACATCAACGAAAAATCAAAGCAAACCTTAGATAAGTTAGCAGCTATCCTCAAAGAATACCCTGATACTAATGTGTTAGTAGCTGGTCACACTGATAACGTAGGTAAAGATGAGTATAACTTAGGTCTTTCACAACGCCGCGCACAAGCTGTTACTAACTATTTTAAAAGTAAAGGTTTAGCAGGTAGTCGTTTTACTACCAAATGGTACGGTGAAAAAAATCCTGTAGCAAGCAACGATACTCCTGAAGGACGTGCTAAAAACCGCCGTGTGAATGTGGTAATCGTTCCTAACGAAAAAATGAAAGCCGAAGCTAAAAAACAAGCTGGACAATAAGAACATAACACTTCAATAGAATAAGCGTTGAGTATCCCTCAGCGCTTATTTTTTAGTTATAGATATAACAACAAATTATCTAATTGACTTTTTTCGCATTTCTCTTTTCTCTTTTCATTAAAATGCACTACTTTTGCCTTGTCAATTTCGGTAAAAGGCTTTAGATATAACTCTTACCTCTTACCTCTTACCTAATTAAAATGCAGATATTCAAATTTGGAGGTGCCTCAGTGAAAGATGCTGCAGGCGTGCGCAATGTCGCTAAAATATTAGAAAATGTAGGCTATGCCAATACCCTCATTGTCATTTCGGCTATGGGGAAGACTACCAATGCTTTGGAAGTGGTAGTGAACAGTTATTTCAAAGAACAAGAAAAACTCGCCGAAAGTATTCAAGTGATAAAGGATTTTCACTATCATATCATTCGCGAGTTATTCACCGATGAAAATCATCCTGTGTACTGGAAAGTCGATGGGCTTTTTGCCGAACTCACTTCCTTTTTAGAACGCAACAAGTCACCGAAACACAGTTTTGTGTACGACCAAGTAATTTGTTTTGGCGAGCTCATTTCTACCACTATTATCAGTCAGTTTTTGAATGATAATGGTATTAAAAACACTTGGATAGATGTGCGTAATCTCGTGAAAACCGATAGCAACTATCGCGATGCCTCTATTGATTGGGAAGAGACACAAAGTAATATCCGCACCCATATCAACAAATCACTGCTAAATATTACTCAAGGATTCTTGGGCAGTGATGCCAATTTCTTCACCACTACTTTAGGGCGTGAAGGCTCCGATTATACCGCTGCTATCTTTGCCTATTGCCTCGATGCCGAGAGTGTAACAATATGGAAAGATGTGCCAGGGGTGCTCAATGCCGACCCTCGTTATTTTGAGCATACTGAGCTCTTACACAAAATCCCGTATAAAGAGGCTATAGAGCTTGCGTTCTATGGAGCTTCGGTGATTCACCCTAAAACCTTACAGCCTCTACAACAAAAGGAAATTCCTCTCTATGTACGTTCATTTGTAAATCCTACAGCCGAAGGAAGTGCCGTGTGTAATGTTCCTGAATTAGAGCCTAAAGTACCTTGCTTTATCCTCAAAAAAGACCAGATATTACTCTCACTCTCCTCTCGTGATTTCTCGTTTATAGTGGAAGAGGGTATTAGTTATATTTTCAAGAGTTTGCACAAAGCACAAATGAAAGTGAGTGTGATACAAAACTCAGCGATTAGTTTCTCGGTATGTGTAGACAACAAGTTTGATACCTTAGCAGAACTATTAGAAAAATTAGAAGAGCGTTTTAAAGTCTCAGTAACCGAAAAAGTAACACTTTATACCATTCGCCACGCCACCCCAGCAGCTATACAAGCAGTAGAAACGGGAAAAACCGTATTACTCAAACAAGTAGCTGCCGATACAGTACAAATAGTAGTAGCTTAAATAAATGTAGTAGTAGCATAAATAAAGAGGCTGCCCCCAATGCAAGGGCAGCCTCTCCTTTTTATAAAGTAATAAAGTATTACCTATCTTTAGGACCTTTATGGTATTTACCAGAGAATATACATTCCTCGTCATAAAGTTTTTTAGTAGCTTTACTTAGGTCTCTAGTAGTTCTTCCACTTTCTATGTTATTTCCTTTGATATTGAAAATCATCATCAATCCAAAGCAATCTTCTAAGTTAGCTTGTGCCACCCATTCTGCATAATAAGTTCCATAGTTAGCTTCGATAGATTGTTTTCCATATTTTTCTTTAGGAAGACCTATAGAAGAGCCGTGGTTTTCACTGTAATTAGCCCAACTATAATCTATATAGTCTTTAGCTTCTTTTCCTTGCTCATCAGTTAAACCACTATATAAACTATGTCCAAAGTCATATAAAGTGAGCAATTTATCGGGCATTACTTCCTTCATAGCACGTACAAACCATAAGGTAGACTTGCCTCCTACATAAGGTTTATCTTTAACTTTACCGTACTCTGCGTATTCTTCGTCGATATCGTAACCGTCAAAACCGTACTTATCGGCATATTGTTTACATTCGCGAGCAAATTCAACGGCTTCTTCGTAGTTTTGAAAGTTGTTGTAGCCTACCCCTTGGTGGTTAGGCAAGATATCTACTATCACTTTGATGCCTCTATCTTTCAACGGTTTGATATACTTATCGGGGTCTTTGAGGATAGGTTGCAACTTATCGTTGAAGAACAAATAGCGTTTGCCTTTTTTGGCATCGTAGTTCATATTAGCAGCAAAAAGCACGACTATGTCAAATACTGGTTTTTTACTATCTTTGAGTACAAACTGACCCATATTGCGGATATCCCAGTCGTTAGTTTCCACATAAGCGACCATTTTCATAGGTTCCTTACGGTCGGGGCAGCTATAGCTTCCGGGGGGCATAGGTTTTTTAGAGCTTTCGCTAAGAGCAGAAAATTCTCCATCTTTATGCACTTTTACCAAATGGAATACTTGCTGTCCTGCCATCTCTACTTTCAAAGGGAGCAAGTAGTCGCCATAATCCAAAGAAGCAAAGTTTTTGATGGTGAGTTTGGCTTCAGCTTCAGTAGCGCCTTTGGTATAACTACTACCTTCAAAAGTATAATTGGCTGAAGGTAACAAACTATAATCTAATACTCCTTTGAAAATGTTGTAATCTTTAACGATTTTTTCCATAGAGCCAGTAAGCAAAGTAACAGCACCTGCATCGGGGGCAGCTTTTCCTATTTTGGTTACAAAAGTGTAAGTACCATCGGCAGAGAGGTTTGTTACTTCCTCTTGAGGAGCTGCTTTGTAATACAAGGCACTGCCTTGGCTGTTCATAGTATTGTTCTCGGGTTGAGGCAATTCTATTTTGTCTTTGTCGCAAGCGTACAGCAAGGCTGCACCTATCATTATATTAGCTATGATGTATTTTGCTTTCATATTATTCAGTTATTTTTACACCTTTTTCTTCTTCGTGTAGTTTAATAGTTTGTCTACCGCCTTTATTAGCTTGACCTTGTAGGGTGAGGAAACGGTTGTTACCCGAAGCGTCAGGAATTTTATTCTCTTTCACTTCGTTCATTTTCCAGTAAGCGTACAAGCCATTTTCAGTGGGGTTTACTTCGTACATATTGTCTTTAATTTGTTGGGCAGTACGAGCTACACTCCACAAGCGGAGTTCACTAAAGCGCGCTACAATACCGCGATAATCACTCCAACTCTTTCCAATGTAGAAAGTACTAAGACTTCCTGAACTGTCAAACTCAGTTACTTTCTTACCATTTACGTAAGCGATAGTTTTGCTGCCATCGACTACCAAAGCGATATGGTACCATTGGTTAGTTTTGAATTTTAGCCCTATATCTTGACCGTTGGCTTGCAAATGGTCGGGGTCTACACCATTATCACCAAAGCGCAATAAGGTTCTCCCTTCAGTACCCATAAAGGTAGAAATGCCTGCTTCCCCATTGTCACCAGGACCTCTAAACTTCTGTATATTGATAAGTCCTTCCATAGTAAAGGTATAACCTATATCACTAACGCTGGAGTATCCTCCATTATCTACTGCTAAATATTCATCACGAGTAACAGCCAAAGTGTTTTTAATCTGTCCTTTTATCTTTTCGAAGCTCACCATTAGCAGTTGGGTGTTAGGGGTAACACTCGCTCCGCTTACTGAGGAGAGGCGCAAGGCAAACATATAAGCGGTATTGTCTTTCAATTCATCGGAGACGGTTACTTTGGCAGTTCCTTCGTCCGATAGTATATTACCTGCTTTGATGTTCAAGGTTTTTGTATACGAAATGTATTTAGCCGGTAACACGGTGTATTGGGTGCCGTATAGACTGTTGTATTTGGCTACTTGGCTATCGTCTAAGGTAACATAAGCTGCCAAATTACTGTTGTTCTCTTTGAACAATTGCACTTGGTAGGCTACACTTTTTTGAGTACCTACTTCATTCGCCTGCGCCGAAAGGGCTACTGGAGAGGAAAATTCGGCAGTTTTATTACCGTCTTTTTGGAGCAATACTGCCGATTGTCCTCCTGCTTTAGCTCCTCCTCCTACATCTTCTTTAGGAGCACAAGCCGCAAGGGCGAGGAACATTCCTATGATTAAATTTCGTTTCATTATTTCTATTTTTGTTGTTGTACTTTGTGAATGATGCCTCTCAAGGTTTTGAAAGTAGTTTTACCCGAAAGGTTGTAGTAATCTTTTTCGATGTGGTAAAGGGCTACCCCAGCGCGGTTAGAGGCTTTCCAATTAACGATATCTACTGTTCGCGGATAGCGACCATCTTTGCCGTCGGGATTGAAGTTAGTGGTATCGCTAAAACCATCAGCGAGACCTTCTTCACTGAAATCAGTAGAGGGTAAATAGCGCAAGGGTTTCCACTTTTCAGCTTGATCAGTGAAACTGCGTAATAGCTCATTGTCCTTTTTGCGGAATATCACCCAATTAGCTTTGTCAATTGGTTTTTCCTCACTTGTTAGTCCGTACTCACCATACATATTTTCAACGGCAAAAAGCAAATTGCCTTTGTTAGCAACGATAGCCGAAAGTACGGCATCAAAAGCTGCTTGAGAGAAGTAATCGCTACTTTCTTGCGGAAACTCTACACTCACACCGTTAAAACCATTGGCTTTGGCGATAGCGAGAGCATCGTTAGCTTGCTTGGTGAGCTTGGTAGTATCGGTAGTGGTAGCTGCCGAAAAGTCGATACCGAGCAATACTTTAGTCGCTTTCTTTTGTTGTACGTCTCTCAAATCGTTTTGGAGTATTTCGTCGATAGCGTTGTAGTTGTTTTTTACAACAATCACATCTAAGCTATCGGGGGTATTCATCAGGATTGCGCCTGCTTCTTTTCCCCAATTGTAGAGCATTCCCATAGTGATTGGGCGCTTGTTTAGGTCGGCTTTGTATTGAGTAAGCGCCTGAGTGTTGATTTCACGTTTGGGAGTGTCAATATCTATTGGTTCAATATCGTTACAAGCAACGGCGAGTAACGAGGCTATGAATATTAATTTTTTCATTGCGATAACATTTAAAGGTTAAGTTATTTCTTCACCCACCAAAGGTCGGTAGCACCATTATCGGCACCGCCTAAATAACCTACAGCAGCGTTGCGATTGGTAGGGTTGTTAGTAGTCTCTTTAGAAGAGAAAGGCAAACGGCGCATACCACCAGTGTCTTTGCCATTTACTTGGTTTACCGAAGTAATCACCCCATTGCTGCGGTTTTCTACGGGAGCCATTAGGTTAGGATAACCTGTTCTGCGCCATTCAGCCCACGCTTCCTGTGAGTTGTAAGGGTACATCGCAATCCATTTTTGAGTGATAATCTTTGATAATTTCACCTCATTGCTGGCACTGTTATCCCATTTTACGGTAATAGCCGAAGAGAAAGTAGGGTTGTTGTAAGCACTTTGTCGAGGGTCGTAATAAGCACCACGAACACTAGTGTTGCTCAAGTAATTTCCTATGGCAACATTGTGTTGAGCGAATGATAGTTCAATACCTTTTTTGTACAAGTTTTCGGCGGTATCGCCTACAAAGCCCCAGCCTTTGAGTGCCATTTCAGCTTTGATGAAAGCTACTTCGGCAGCGGTAATCCACACCATAGGTGATTCTTTAGTGAGCTTAGGAGCTGAAAACTTGGTAGGATCTATTGTGATAGCAGGAGCACCGCTTCTTAACCCGATGTATTTTTGAGGTAAGCCTGCAACTTCAGTGAAATAAACTTCGCGACGTGGGTCGGAAAAGGCATTCATATAGGCTACAATATCAGCACCTGCACGTGAGTCGTTCCAACTTACAGCTACTTTGAAAACTGAATTGTCTTGAGTTTCAAGCATAGCATTATCGGCATTTTCGGTAATCACTCCATTGGCAATGGCAAATTGAGCATACGCTTTGGCGTTAGTTTCGTCTACATCGCTCATACGTATTGCTATACGCAATAACAAAGAGTTAGCGTATTTCACCCATTTGGTCATATCACCTTTGTATACAAGGTCAAAATCGGCATATTGTCGGTCGGATGCATCTACAGCTTTCAAGGTGTTGATAGCAGCTTTGAGGTCTTCAGCCATATATTTGTACAAATCCGATTGTTTGTCGTAAGGAGTTTGGGTTTTACCAGCTTCCATTTTGGAGTAGGGTAGAGGGCCATAACTATCGGTAAGCCAATGAGTGATAGCCACGCGCAACACAGTACCCCAAGCAAAATAATATTTGCTCATATCGCCTTTAGAATAGCTTTTTAGGGCAAAAAAGGCAGGATAGAGATGCTTGGTATAAGTGTCGTCGAACACATAGTCAGTCCAACCTGTACGTGGGTTATACACAGGGTAATCGGCTTGGAATTTAGGTTGTGAGGCATAACCTGCATACGGAGTAGCGGGCAGGTCAAAACACATTTGGTAAGAGTTTTCCTGCTGAGGTACTACCAATTTTTGCAAGGCAACGAGCTCATTTCCTCCTTGTGGGATTCTACTAAGCTGTTCATCAGTAGCTCCGTAAGGGTTTGTGTTGAAATCTTTAAAATCTTTAGTACAGCCTACAGCGAGTAGCGCTAATACAGGGATAATATATTTTTTCATTCTTTTTGCGCTTATTTAAAAGTTTGCTTTGATACTAAAACCATAGCTTCTAAGGCTTGGCAACATAAAGTAGTCTAAACCTTGAGCGTAGTTACCAGTAGATGAAACGGCTTCGGGGTCGAAAGGTGCTTTGCTATAGAGCATTGCTAAGTTTCTACCTACTATCGAAAGGGTAACATCTATTTTATCATTCACGAGTTTGCGAGGCAAACGGTAAGAAACATAAGCTTCTTGCAAGCGGAAGTTAGTAGCCGAATAGGTGTAGTATTGAGCGATACGTCCTTTTCCGCGTTCTTCAAAGTAACTTTGGGCAGGAACTCTGTAACCATTGATATTTACGCCTCCTGCATCGCGAGCCTCAGCCGATTCTTTAGAAACACCGTAGTGGTCTAAGGCTGCTTGAGTCATAGAGATAGCAACCCCACCGATACGTCCAGCCAGCATTGCACCAAAGCCTATATTACCAATATTGAAATCGTTGCGCCAACCTAAGTTGTATTTAGGTAACACGCTACCTAATTTCACATAATCGTTGAAATTGTTATAATTCTGTACACTCACACGACCATTTGAATCTAATAACAAATTGCCATCGGCATCGCGTTTGAAATCGTTAGAAGCGTATACATCGCCTAAAGTACCTCCTGTTCTAAGGATATAGCGAGCACCACCAATACCTCCTTTTTCTAAGTAACTGCGACCTTCGCGTTGCCCAGTAACGGGGTTGATGTAATCTTCAACAAGCGACATAATTTTGTTTTCGTTGTAGCTCATTGTAAAGTAGCTGTTCCAGTTGAATTTATCTTTAATTTTCAAATCGTAACCCAAGCCCACTTCAAGTCCGCGGTTGCGTACATCACCTGTTTGCAAGTAGATGCCGTCGTAACCTGTAGAAGGTGAAATCTCAGCCTTGATAGTTTGGTTGTAAGTGTTAGTTTGATAAACAGTAGCATCAAAAGAAAGGGTACCTTTGAGCCATTTGGTAGCGATACCTACTTCGTAAGAATCAGTGCGTTCAGGGCGCAATTCCCCGATAGGGAAATACGAAACAGCTTTCCATACTTTAGTATCTTCGTTGAAAGTGAAAGTAGGGGTAGTGAGTTCTCTATCAAAAGGAGAAGCTACCGAACTGAAGGCTACACGCATTTTAGCAAACGATAGAGTATTGTATAATTTAGCTTTCTTTTCAGCTGAAAGCAAATCGGTAAGTACTCCTGAAAGTCCCACTGAAGGATAGAAGAAAGAAGATTGTGGAGAGTTTGCTAATTGTGAAGCCCAATCGTTACGACCAGTGAGGGTGAGGTAGAGCCAACTGTTGTAACCTACTTCCAAACTACCAAAAATAGATTGAGTTTGTTCGGTATAACCTGATTGGTAAGGGCGAGTTTTGGCAGCACCTTGGTCGATATTAAAAGCGTTGAATACGTTAGGAATACCGTCTTTGCGCAAAGGTCCTTTATAGCCTAATTCGTCATAACGTGTGTCTTGCAAAGAAGCCCCGATATTGGCTACTAAAGAGAAACGACCTACACCTTCCCATTCAAAATTCTTGTTGAGGTTCGTTAGAACATCTAAGTAAGTTTGTTTTTCATAACCACGAGCAATGCCAAAATAACCTGTTTTGCTCATATCCAATAGCGACAAAGTAGAAGCATAACGTTTGTCGGTGCTGGTGAAGTTGGTGTTATCGGTGCGTACACGACCTGAAATATCCCATTTTTCAGTAGGGCTCCATTGTTTGAGGTCGAGGGTAACGCCCAAAGAGAGCATATTGCGTTCGCGTTTGCTTTCACGTAAGTTGCGATAAGCTACCCAATATGGGTTTTGCAAAGTGTAATCACCTGCAAAGCTACCGTTGAAAGTACCGTCGGAACCAGCTGCAAAATCCCCCCATACTTGTTCATAAATATGATTAGTAGGGTTGTAACGTTCAAACTGACGAGCGCGTTGCAAACCGTAACCACGAGGCATCAAATAAGCACCTACTAAGGGGTTCATATATTCCCCTTGGTTAATCATATTGAGGTGGTTTTGGAGAATGTAGCTCGCTGAAGCATCAATACGCAAACGGTCGTTAAGCAAGTGGGTAGTGTTGCGCACTGTAAAGTTGTAGCGGTTGTAATGGTTGTTAGGTACCAACCCTTCGGCATTGGTAGAAGCTGCTGAAAAATAAGTTTGGTTCTTTTCAGTACCTCCAGAAAGCGCTACCGAATTGGTAAGGGTAGTGGCAGTTCTAAAGAAGTCCTTCACATCGTAACGACTAGCATCGCTGGGTAATTTAGCTCCCCAAGAAGTTACTTTGCCATCACTGCCATAGCTGTTTTGGAATTCAGGTAAGAGAAAAGGATTGGCAAATTCAGTGTTTGAAGATAGCTGAATGTTCATTTTGCCCTCTTTACCTTTTTTAGTAGTGATAAGGATTGCCCCATTGGCAGCAGCCGAACCATAGAGCGCAGCAGCCGATGCCCCTGTAAGTACGGTCATACTTTCGATATCGTCGGGGTTGATATCAGCAATACTTTCGGTAGTTCCTTGTGAATTGAATCTACCACTACCTTGAGTAGAAGTGGTGGAGAGCATAGGTACGCCGTCTACCACATAAAGCGCGTTGTTGCTCTTTTCAATAGATTTAGCACCACGCATCACTACTTTGGTAGCACCTCCTACACCTGAAGAACTGCGGTTAATCGTTACCCCCGCTACTTTACCAGTGAGCGAGTTGATAAAGTTTGCATCTTTCACTTTAGTAAGTTCTTCGGCGTTTACCTGTTGTACATTGTAGCTCAAAGCCTTTTGTTCACGCTTGATACCTAACGCCGTAACTACTACTTCGCCAAGTTGTTGCGCTTCTTCTTTAAGGACGATGTTTAAAGTAAACGTCCCTTTTTTAGTATCAACCTTTTTAAGCTGAGAAGCATAGCCTATAGAACTAAATTCAAGTACTTCATTAGGAGCGACTTGAATTTCGTACTTCCCATCAAAATCGGTTGAAACACCACGAGTTGTCCCTTTGACAACCACACTCACCCCAGGAAGGGGCAGTCCATCGTTACCTGTAACAGAACCTGTAACAGATACTCTCGTTTGTGCCATTGCTACAGTGCAGCATAGTAACAAAACGAATAGCAACATTGATTCTTTTACTTTCATTTAATAAAAATTTATTTTCGACAAAGGTAGGAAGTTCTTAATAAACTGCCAAATTTTAACGAATAAATTTATTAACAAAATTTAAATTTTAACATTTCGATTTCTGTAACCTTTTATCAATCAATCGAAAAGGATTTAATTAAAAAAGTGCTTTTTCAATCTAAAAAATACAAAAATCGAAAAATAAAGGTTTTTTTGATGGAAATATTTTAATTATTTTTTAAGAAAAAGATATTACCATCTTATGAAAAAATAAGATTTCTTTATTTCTAAATAAATGTTAATATTTTTCTTTCGTCTAAAATCGTTAGAAACTTGAATGATATTCGTTTTTATAGATTGTCTTCTTGTTTACTTGTTAATTCTCAATTAATTTGTACCTTTGCCCAAATTATAAATTATAAACGAACAAAAACTAATGAAGAATTTTATAGAAGAATTGCGTTGGCGCGGTATGATTCAGGATATAATGCCTGAAACTGAACAACATCTTATGGAAGGATTACGCGCCGCTTATGTGGGGGTTGACCCTACAGCCGATTCGTTACATATCGGTCACTTAGTGGGCGTGATGATGTTGCGCCATTTCCAAAATTGCGGTCATAAACCCTATGCACTTGTAGGGGGGGCAACAGGAATGATAGGCGACCCTTCAGGTAAATCGGCTGAACGCAATTTGCTTACCGAAGAAGTATTAGCACATAATATAGAGGGTATTAAAAAACAATTGGCAAAATTCCTCGATTTCGAAAGTACCGCCCCCAATCGCGCAGAGCTCGTGAATAACTACGATTGGATGAAAAACTTCTCATTTCTCTCCTTCATCCGCGATATTGGTAAACACATCACTGTGAACTATATGATGGCTAAAGATTCAGTGAAAAAACGTTTCGACCCCAATGAAAATACCGATGGGATGTCGTTTACTGAATTCTCATACCAACTCTTGCAAGGTTATGACTTTTTGCATCTCTATCAAGAGAAAAATCTCACTTTACAAATGGGAGGGTCAGACCAATGGGGAAATATCACTACAGGTACCGAGCTCATTCGTCGCATTGCAGGAGGAAAGGCGTATGCCCTTACTTGCCCGCTGATTACCAAAGCCGATGGTACTAAATTCGGTAAGAGTGAAGGCGGTAACGTATGGCTCGACCCCGAGAAAACCTCATCTTACAAGTTCTTCCAATATTGGATTAATACTTCCGATGCCGATGCCGAACGCTATATTAAAATCTTTACAATGCTCAGCAAAGAGGAAATCAATAGTCTCATCGCACAACACACCGAGGCGCCTCACTTGCGTGTATTGCAAAACAAATTGGCTGAAGAACTCACCCTATTAGTACACGGGCGCGAAGAACTTGAGAAAGCTAAAAAAGCATCACAAATCCTCTTTGGTAACTCTACTTCTGCCGATTTGCGCACTTTAGACGAGAAAACTTTCTTAGAAGTGTTTGACGGCGTACCTCAAGCCGAAGTAAGTGCCGCCGATATCGCTGGTAGACTTGATATGATTGCTATTCTTTCAGCAAAAACAGGCTTCATTAGTTCTAATTCCGAAGCTCGTCGTGCCTTGAAAGAAAATTCTATTTCGGTAAATAAAGAGAAAGTAGGTGAAGACTACCAAATAGGGGAAAAAGACCTTGTAGATGGTAAATTTATCCTACTACAACGCGGAAAGAAAAACTACTTTATAGTAAAGAAAGTATAATTCTTTATAATATCCAACTTTGCCAAAGTTTCCCTGCCCGTGCGGCTCGCACCTTTGGCAAAGTTTATTATTAATTTTTCTTCTTACCTCTATCTCTTATCTATGAAAACATTCCTTCCCCTTATATTATGTTTCTTACTTATCGCTTGTAAAACAGTAGATATGACGGTGCTAAATGATGTGTCTTTTTATGCTTTTTCTAAAGAAAAGGAGGAAGAAAATGAACGTAAATTTCCTTTTGTACCGTTGGAGTACCAACAGCAAAAGGCACTAATAAATAGCTTTCGGTTGCGTTTTAAAAAAGATTCTTTGTTTGTAACTTACGACTCAATTGCTAATGACTCAACTATTCCTGTAGTAAGAGGCTTTAAAGGTAAGCAAAAACGGCGCTTTTGGCGCTATTATGCTGCTCGTGAAATAGAACCTTATTTTCCTATTTATATGAGGATTTATATTCATCGACTGCGTTTGCGCCCTACTGAAGAAGGAAATTTGAGAGTAGATACTTATGTAGATAGAGAAGGGGCTGTATTAGCTGTATTAGGAACTGGTTATTCCTATAAATTGAAACATATTTATAAGCGTATCAATGATGAAGAGCTGATGATTCCTTTTTTTGAAAATGGTAAATATGGTATCAACAAGGGAGGAAAATTGTTCATACCTGCTCAATATGATTATATCAGTGCCTATACCGATGGTTTTTTTATTGTAGAACGAGAAGGAAAATGGGGTACAATTGATAAAAATGGTCAGATGATTATTCCTTTAGAATACGATGCTTTGCAATATGACAAATCAGTAGACAGCCACCCTTTGTTTATAGCACAAAAAGAAAGACGCTACGGGTTTTTAGAACCTTCAGGAGCACCTATATTGCCCCTTATTTACAATTATATTGAAAAACAGTGTAATGAAAAAAGTTACAATTTAGGGATAGGTAATAAAGTAGGCTATTTTACTTACAACACTAATTCTCCATCTCAAATGCCTTATTTATTCATTCCTGCTGTATATAGCAAAATAGAAATGCGTACTCTTTATTCAGATTATATATTAGTATACGATGGACTAACGCCTCTTTTTATAGATCACAAAGGTAATGAATATGATTTGCAAATAGTTCATTTAAACAAGTGGGAAACTTTTATGGGTGAAAAGTTGGGGAAGGAATGCATAGTAAAGATTGATAACAGTTTTTATAAACCCAACTTAGAGACTAAGCGCCCCACAATGCGATCTGAAAATCCTACAATTATATTAGAAAAATGAAAAAACTCTTCTGTCTTATTCCCTTTCTCTTAATAGTAGCTTGTAGTAGCACCAAAATGGATATGTCTGTGCTAAACAATCGTACTTATTACGCTTATTCTTATGAAACAGATGGTAGTAAAGGTAATTGCTTCACTTTTTTGCCTTATAGTTATTTAGACAAAGAAGGAATTCCGATGCGTTTTCAACTACAGTTTAAAGGTGATTCACTACACGTGAATTATGAGATTTTTAAAGAAGGAAAAGTACTTACAGGAACTAAAAGTATCAAAGGAAAACTTAAAAAAGACGGCTGGAAGTATGTATCGCGTAGCTTGTTGCCTTTCTTTCCTATATACCTTTATTCCTCAGTTTATAAAGTATTGATATATCCTAATATTGAAAACGATATGCGTGTGGATACTTATAGTAGTACAGGAGGTTGTCTGTTCTTGTTTTGTGCAGGTGGAACAGGATATTCATCGCTCAACACATATAAAAATGAAGAAGATATCCAAACAGCTATTCCTTATATAGAAAATGGTAAATTTGGTATCAAACGTCAAGGGAAAATCATCGTCCCTGCTTGTTATGATCACATCGATATTTTTGATAAAGGAATCGCCAGAGTAAAAAAAGATTCACTATGGGGAACGATTGATAATCGCGGAAAAATTGTGATTCCTGTTGAATATAAGGTGTTAGAAAAAGAGTATTATACCACTCCTGAATTATTTTTAGTAGAAAAAGATAAGCGCTGGGGATTTTTAAACGAGCAAGGAGAAACAGTTTTGCCTATTATTTATGATGTAATTGATAGATTAGGTTCTAACTTCAACCTATACTTAGGTGATAAAAGAGGATATTTCAAATATTATAAAGGTAAAGAAGATGAAAGTAGATTTATACCTGCTTGTTATACAGCTATAAACGAATCAACTTTATGGAGTAATTACACCTTAGTTTACGATGGCGATACTATATTATTTGTAGATAAAGAAGGCAATGAGTACGATGCAGTAACCAACGAAGTGAGAGCTATAGACGCTTTCTTTGGTTATCCGCAGCGTGACAGCGAAGTAAAAATAGGTGATAAGTACTATCGCCCTAATATAGAGAGCAAACGGCCACCGAGAAAAGAATAAGGGAACGTTTTGCAGAACGCCCCCCTTTAACATATTTATAATTCTTTAAACGAATTGATAATCTCCTTCATTTGTTGGTAATGTTTCTCTTTTTTGTTAGCTAACGTCCACGTGAAAATCTGGTAGTACGTTTTCTTTGTTTCGATGATAGCCACCACATAGAACACCCCCATACCATTCACTTCTTCTGTAGTCTCCACTACTATAGCAGGATACTTATTGATAGTGGTTTCGGTAATTTGCTTGGCAGTAGGGCGCATCATATTGGCTTCAGCCCAACCTTTTTTGCAAATCTCAAAGTAATTTTTAAGCTTAAACTTTTTGGCGAAAGCATTTTTGCTGCGAATGTGCAACGAATCTTTCAAAACCTCATAGAGCATATCGTTCACTTCCGATCGGTTTTCATCAATTACCGCTACAAAAAAGTCGGTTTTGCGATCACCATACTGCAAAGAAGCTTGCTCATACAGATTGTTTTGGTTAGTAAGAGAGTTAGGTAGTTTTACTTCATACTTGTCTTCTATGTTCACCACTTGAGAAGATTCTGTCGAATTTTCACTAATCCTACAAGCAGTAGCCGATAAAAAGAACACGATGAAGTATAGTTTGTTGAAACGTCTCATCTCTTGCTAATTTAGTTTTTTCCGCTACAAAAGTAGAAATAAATTTTTAAAAATCAATTTTTTTAGCAAAAAAATAACAAAAATGTTTTTTTACCTCAGAAAAAAGACAGAATTTTGTACCCAAAAATAAAACAATGCTACCGCTGAAAGACACATTAAAACACCAAGGATTACGCAACCAATTAGCCAATTTACTCAAAGAAAAAGGCATTAAAGATGAACGCGTATTAGCCGCCATTCGTACTATCCCTCGACATTTGTTTATGGATAGCAGTTTTGAAGACCACGCCTATCAGGATAAAGCCTTCCCTATAGGTGAAGACCAAACCATATCTCAACCCTACACCGTCGCTTTTCAAACCGAATTGCTACAAGTAGCCCCACACCAAAAAGTCTTGGAAATAGGTACGGGCAGTGGCTACCAATCCAGCATACTCTTGTATTTGAACGTAAAACTCTATACAATCGAGCGCCAACAAAAACTCTTCAAGCAAGCCCAAATGCTGTTGCCCAAGCTCATCAATAAACCCGTGCGTATGTATTTTGGCGATGGCTATAAAGGTTTGCCTAACGATGCACCCTTCGATCGTATTTTAGTAACGGCAGGTGCGCCTTACGTACCCAGTGCACTTCTCTCACAATTAGCCATTGGAGGTCGCTTGGTAATCCCCATAGGCAATGAAACCCAAACAATGACCCTCTACGAACGCATCTCCGAAAAAGAATTCTACAAAACCGATTATGGTACATTCCAGTTCGTGCCAATGTTAAAAGAAAGAAATTAATAATCCCAGACTCTTTTGCATCATATTCCGTGAAATATAGTAGTGGCAACTGTCAATCTGTCCAAATTACAATTGATAATAGAAATTTATCCGTGTCAAAATCCGTGTAATTTGTGCAATCTGTGCAGTAGAACAGCCTCTCTGTCTTCAATGCAAAATGAAGAATTCTGAATAAAAATTGACTCCTTTTTGCTGTTAAATAAAAATAATTACGTACTTTTGCCCAAAATTTAATACAATGGAGAAAATAACCGCTGCCATCACAGCTGTCGGAGGCTATGTACCTGAAGATGTTCTAACCAATGCAATGTTAGAAAAAATGGTAGATACTAACGACGAGTGGATTTACACCCGTACAGGCATCAAAGAAAGACGCATACTCAAAGACCCCAATAAAGGCTCTTCCTTTTTAGGTATTGAAGCCGCTAAAAACCTTATTCATAAAACAGGTCTTGACCCCAAAGAAATAGACTTAGTTATTTTGGCTACGGCTACCCCCGATATGCCTGTAGCCCTTACAGGTCCTTATGTAGCATCTCAAATAGGCGCTGTCAATGCCTTCGCATTCGATTTGCAAGCAGCTTGCTCAAGCTTCCTATTTGGCGTTTCAGTAGCTGCTAAATACATAGAGTCAGGTCGTTATAAAAAAGTTCTCTTGGTCGGGGCAGATAAGATGTCGTCTATCATCGATTACACCGATCGCGCTACTTGTATCATCTTCGGCGATGGAGGTGGTGCCGCTCTCTTTGAACCTAATTATGAAGGTTTAGGCGTACAAGATGAACTCCTCAAAAGCGATGGTGTAGGGCGTAATTATTTATACATCAAAGCTGGAGGCTCTCTATGTCCCACTACTGCCGAAACAGTGGCTAACAAAGATCACTTTGTATTCCAAGACGGCAAAACTGTATTCAAATATGCTGTTACAGGTATGGCCGATGTCGCCGAAGAACTCATCAAACGCAATGGATTAACACGCGACGATATACAATGGCTCGCTCCTCACCAAGCCAATAAACGCATTATCGATGCTACTGCCGAACGTATGGGCTTACCTTCCGAAAAAGTAATGCTCAATATCTATAAGTACGGCAATACTACTTCTGCAACTATCATCTTAGCTCTTAACGACTATGAAAACCAACTCAAAAAAGGCGACAATATTGTATTAGCTGCCTTTGGAGGCGGTTTTACTTGGGGAGCTATTTATCTCAAATGGGCTTACGATGGAACCCTCTATCACAAATAAATAACAACTATAGAAAGAATACAATATATAATATATAACGTATGGATTTAAAAGACATTCAAAATTTAATTAAGTTTGTTGCCAAGTCAGGGGCAAGCGAAGTGAAATTGGAAATGGAAGATGTAAAAATCACCATTAAAACAAACCCTGATGAAAGTGGCAAAGAGCAAGTGTTCGTACAACAATTGCCTATAGCTCAACAACTACCTCAGTTGCCTTTGCAACAGTCAATGCCTGTACAACAACTCCCCGCAGCTGAACCTGCCGACAGCAAACCTGCAACCCCCGCCGATGACGATAGTAAATATATCACTATCAAATCGCCGATGATTGGTACTTTTTATCGCCGTCCCGGTCCAGATAAACCGCTATTTGTTGAAGTAGGTTCTACCATCTCTAAAGGTACTGTCATTTGCATAATCGAAGCAATGAAACTCTTCAACGAAATAGAATCAGAAGTTTCTGGTAAAATAGTTAAAATATTGGTTGACGACTCTTCTCCTGTAGAATTCGACCAACCTCTGTACTTAGTGGATCCATCCTAAACCAAACAACTATGTTTAAAAAAATATTAATTGCCAACCGTGGAGAAATTGCCCTGCGCGTGATACGTACGTGTCGCGAAATGGGTATCAAATCGGTAGCCGTATACTCTACTGCCGATGCCGATAGCTTACACGTGCGCTTCGCCGATGAAGCCGTGTGTATAGGTCCTCCACCAAGCAAAGATTCATACTTAAAAATACCTAATATTATTGCCGCTGCCGAAATTACCAATGCCGATGCCATCCACCCCGGCTATGGCTTCCTTTCGGAAAATGCCAAATTCTCTAAGATTTGTGCAGAACACGGTATTAAATTCATCGGAGCTTCTCCCGAAATGATTGAAAAAATGGGTGATAAGGCTTCTGCCAAAGCTACTATGAAAGCTGCTGGAGTCCCTACGGTACCAGGCTCTGATGGACTTGTAGAATCATTGGAACACGCTAAAAAAATAGCCGCCGAAATCGGTTATCCTGTAATGCTAAAAGCTACTGCCGGTGGAGGTGGTCGCGGTATGCGTGATGTGTGGAAAGAGGAAGACCTTGAGAAAGCTCTCAACAGCGCAATGCAGGAAGCAGGCGCTGCCTTTGGTAACGATGCGATGTATATGGAAAAACTCATCGTCGATCCTCGCCATATCGAGATACAAATCGTTGGCGACCAGTATGGTAAGGCTTGCCATCTTTCTGAACGCGATTGCTCTATCCAGCGCCGCCACCAAAAACTTACTGAAGAAACACCATCTCCTTTTATGACCGATGATCTTCGTAAGCGTATGGGCGAAGCTGCCGTAAAAGCTGCTGAGTTTATTAAATACGAAGGGGCAGGAACAGTAGAGTTCTTGGTAGATAAAGATCGTAATTTCTACTTTATGGAGATGAATACTCGTATACAAGTAGAACACCCTATCACCGAACAAGTGATTGATTACGACCTTATTCGTGAGCAAATATTAGTAGCGGCTGGTGTGCCTATCTCAGGTAAGAACTATACGCCTAAGTTACACGCTATTGAGTGCCGTATCAACGCCGAAGACCCTTATAACGACTTTCGCCCATCACCAGGTAAAATTACCACTTTGCACGCACCAGGAGGGCACGGAGTACGCCTTGATACTCACGTATATAGCGGCTATGTAATTCCTCCTAACTACGATTCTATGATAGCCAAGCTTATCACTACAGCGCAAACCCGTGAGGAAGCGATTGCCAAAATGAAACGCGCCTTAGATGAGTTTGTCGTAGAAGGTGTGAAAACCACTATTCCATTCCACTTACAACTGATGGATGACCCCGATTACTTAGCCGGTAACTACACCACTAAGTTTATGGAGGACTTCAAAATGAAACCCCAAGTGGCAGAATAAGCAACTCAAAAATGAATGTATAATGAAAGGGACTGTCTAACTCACAAGGAAGATAGTCCCTTTATAATAATTATAAGATAGATGCTAACTAAATTTAGAGTGTCTAATTTCAAAAGTTTTCAAGAGAACTTTGAAATAGATTTTACCAAAGTCAATAAGTACGACTTCAATCAGGAATGCATTAGGGATAATTGCATCAATAATGCTATTGTATATGGCAAGAATGGCGTAGGGAAGTCTAATTTAGGCTTTGCTATCTTTGATATTATTGAACATCTTACTGATAAAAAGAAAGGGGAATGGAATTATAGTAATTATATCAATGCTTATAGCGAAAGTGCTTGTGCCGAATTTTACTATGAATTTATTATCAACGGACAAAAAGTAACTTATACATATCGGAAAAGTAATCATAAAACTATCATTTATGAAGCTTTTTGGATTGATGATGCCTTTTTAGCAACTATTGATAGAGAAAAAAGTAATACAGCAGTTATAAATTTTGAAGGAGCAGCTACATTGAATACTGATTTAGAACATAATCAAGAGATTTCAGTGTTAAAATACATTAGAAATAATGCTGTTTTAAAAGATAATGTTATTAATACTACATTTAAAAAATTTTTTGTATTTGTAGAGAAGATGCTTTTCTTTCGTACCTTAAGAGATTCGAGCTATATAGGTTTAGATACTAAAGAGGGAGGCATTACCGAAGATATTATCAAGCGAAATAATGTCCGCGATTTTGAAACATTTTTAAACCGTGCAGGGGTAGAGTGTAAGTTAGAGGTACTGAATATATTGGGTAAAAAGATGTTAGTTTTTGATTTTAAAGGCAAAAAAATTCCTTTTTGGGATATAGCTTCTACAGGTACAGAATCGTTAGCATTGTTTTATGTTTGGTTTCAGGATATACGCGAAAAAGGAAAAGTTTCTTTCTTGTTTATTGATGAGTTTGACGCTTTTTATCATTTTGAACTCTCTAAACTTATAGTAGAAGAATTGAAAAAAGCGGGCGTTCAGTTTGTTCTCACTACTCATAATACCTCAATTATGACCAATGATTTGCTGCGCCCTGATTGTTATTTTATAATGAATAAAGAGCGTATGGTTTCTTTGGCTAACGCAACCGACAAAGAACTGAGAGAAGCCCATAACCTTGAAAAAATATATAAAAGTAATGGATTTGGCCTCAAATAATATCCTTTTTGTAATGGAGGGAAAAAGAGAAGAGAGTGTTGTAGAAAGTATGCAAAAAGTTTTGTTTGATGATAAAACAGTTATTACTTGCGTTTTTGGAACAGTGGTTTATGCTCTTTACAATGAGATAAAAAAAGATAGAGATTTAGATGTTTTTACATTGTTGAAAAGCCGTATAAAAGAACTGCAAAAATTTGATAGAAATACTTTTTCTGAGATTTATTTGTTTTTTGATTATGACGCTCACGCTTCTAATGCTTCAAATACTAAATTAGAAGCCTTATTCAGTACTTTTGATAATGAAACCGAAAATGGTAAACTCTATGTAAGTTATCCTATGTTAGAAGCTTTAAAGCATTACACTACGCTACAAGATTTTAAAACCAAGATAGCAAAATGCAATGATCAATATAAAAAACAAGTAAACAGAGAATGCGATCCTAAGTATATAGATTTTAATAGGTATGATAAAGAAATATGGAGAGAGTTGTCAGAAGCACATCTTTGTAAAATGAACTATATTGTAACAGACGATTATAGATTCCCTACCAAATATTTTTCTCAATCATCTATTTTTGAAAAACAAAAAGAAAAATATAAAGTTCCTAATGAAGTAGGCGTATTGAGTGCATTTCCAGTTTTCTTATATGATGAGTTTGGAACAGAAAAATTATCAAGAAAATTAAAGTAAAGAATACTATGATATATCTTATTGTATACCTTATCTGTTGGTTATTAGCTGTTGTACTATATGCTTTTTCTTTCGATGAAAGCTTTGTATATACTGCATTATACACCCATTTGGTTTATGGAGTAGGCTTTTTTGGGTTGTTTAACTTTGTAGGGCACTCGATACTCAGTGAGAAAGTAGCTAAAACTATAGGGTGGGTATCTAACGGTTTTCAAAAAGAATTAGGTTTTGTGTCCTTAGGAATAGGTATTTGTGGAATAGTATGCCATTGGTTTCGCGATGGTTTTTGGTTAGCAACTACTATCCCTTTTAGCGTATTTTTGATAGGAGCTGCTTTGTTACACATCGTTGAAATGAAACAAAAACACAATTTCAACAAAGGGAATGTATGGATTATTCTCCCCGATTTTCTAATGCCTCTAACACTTGTAATATTACTTATTTTAAAACCATAACACAATGAACAACAACATTAAAAACGTCGACACTACTTTTGAACTTACCCCTGGGCTTAAAAAACTACAAGGAGCTACTACCTATTTTGAGAAACTCAAAGAAATGACTCTACTGGGGGTAACCTCTGGAATGAAATCCTCAGGAAGTATCATAGTACTATTCTTGCTAAACTTTTTATTCCTTATTATAGCGGGCTGTATAATAGGATTTTCAAGTAAATTTGAATATATACAATTACTTTATTTGGCTATTGTACTACTTTTGGGAGGTCTTTTTGTGTTTTTGGCGGTAAAACGTATGCTTTCTCTCTTGCAATTAGATTATACTTTGTATGTTTTTAACCAATTTGAACCTTTTGTCCATAAAATATGCGCAGCTATTGTAGATAAAGCTGAAAAAAGCACTGAAAAAATAGTAACTACCGACCAAGTAAAAGGGGTTTTCAATACATACATTTCTAAAATACCTCCTGTGTTTCAACAAGTATTGTGGCTACTGCTCTCACAAGTGCCCGTAGTGGGATTTGTAGCCGAAATATACAAAACACCTCTGCTCGATACTTACGAGAAACGCAGCGAAAGATTGGTAGCACGTGTAAAACAATACATACAACACAGCATAGAGATGCGTCGTAAAGCTAAATTTTTAGCTTGGGCACTCCCTCTGAATATAGTGTTACAAATTATAGTAATATACTTATTGTCAAGATAAAATATGAAACTCATAGCAATGATACCCGCCCGTTATGGGGCAACACGCTTTCCTGCAAAACTGATGCAAGACCTCTGTGGCAAACCCGTGATTGTGCATACTTACCAGCGTGTGGCTGATACTCACTTGTTTGACCAAGTATATGTAGTAACCGACGATGATCGCATCGAAAAGGCAATTCGCGAAGTAGGAGGCAGTGTGATTCGCAGCCAGAAACAGCACAATAGTGGTAGTGATCGTTTAGCTGAAGCTTCTAAAAATTTGGAAGTAGATATCATCGTGAATGTACAAGGAGATGAACCTTTTACCGATAAAGAAAACCTGCAAAAAGTAATAGATATTTTTGCAAACGACCCTCAAAAAAACATAGCAGTAGCGAGCCTGATGGAACGCATTACCAACCCCGATGATATTGCAAATCCTAATAATGTCAAGGTAGTAGTAAACAAATTTAATGAAGCTCTCTATTTTTCCAGAAGTGTAATTCCTTTTCCGCGTGACCCCAATACAGCTGTGCCTTACTACAAACACATTGGAATTTATGCCTATCGCAAAGATGCTTTGCAACAGTTCACTCAGTTGCCTCCATCTCAGTTAGAAGAGACCGAGAAATTAGAACAACTCCGCTACTTAGAAAATGGCTTTAAAATACGCCTCGCCCTTACTCACATCCCTACCATAGGAATTGATACCCCCGAGGATTTAGAAAAAGCACGCAAATACCTCTCAAAATAGAGAGTAAAAAGTTATTAACAGATTTTTTAACATTTTCTTTAACAATGATTCTCAATAGTTTATAAGATTGTTGATAACTTATTGATAAAAAACTACTATACAAATTGCTTTTTTACTTATCTTTGCTACCTGCAAAGCTATAGTTGTCGATAAAACTGCCTAATTCCTCAAGAATATAATAACAGACAAAAAATTATCAATCTCATAGAGATATGTGATTGTTTTACGTGAAAAAATGAAATATAAAAAGTATTACGTTGGGTTAGATATCGGTACTACCAAGATTGTAGCTATGGTAGGTGCCAAAAATGAATATGGTAAAATTCAGATTTTAGGATATGGACAAGCAAAAAGCGAAGGTATAAACAAGGGCGTGGTAAACAACATCGCCCAAACTACCCAGTCTATAATGGATGCTGTCCAAGATGCAAAAGAAAAAACAGGCTTAGAAATCGAAAATGTAGTGGCTGGTATTGCAGGGCAAAATATCATCAGTCGCTCTCATTCCGATTATATCTCACGTAAAGATCCTGATAAACTGATAGATTTTGAAGACTTAGAAGAACTCAAAAAACAAGTTTATAATATCACCTTATCTCCAGGTCAGAAAATTATCCACGCTTTACCTCAAGATTACAAAGTCGACAACAACCCCGATGTCAAAGAACCTATCGGTATGATGGGATCGCGTTTAGATGCTACTTTCCACTTAGTGATTGGGCAAATCAACGCTATAAAAGGCATTTCTCGTTGCGTAGAAATGGCTAACTTGAAACCCATAGGGCTCACCTTAGAACCTATAGCTTCAGCAAGCGCAGTACTCAGCGACGAAGAAAAAGATGCCGGTGTTGTGTTAGTAGATATAGGAGGTGGTACTACCGATGTAGCAATCTTTAAAGATGGTATTATTCGCCATACAGCGGTAGTTCCTTTGGGAGGAAATGTCATTACCGAAGATATCAAAGAAGGTTGTGGTATATTAGCACGCCAAGCCGAAATGCTAAAAGTACAGTACGGCTCTGCTTGGCCTGGCGAAAATCGCGACAACGAAATCGTCTCTATACCTGGTATTAAAGGTAAAGAACCTCGTGAAATATCCCTTAAAAACCTCTCTAAAATTATACACGCTCGCGTGAGTGAAATTATCAATTTAGTGTTCAACGTAATTAAAAGTTATGGCCACGAAGAACCTAAAAAGAAACTCATTGCAGGCATTGTCCTTACCGGTGGCGGTAGCCAGCTCAAACACATCGTTCAGTTAGTAGAGTATATCACCGGAATGGATACACGCATAGGTTACCCCGATGAACACTTAGCTGGTAATTCCGATAATCGACTTACTTCTCCTATCTATGCTACAGCCATTGGGTTGGTAATGAGCGCTATAGAAAACGAAGCTGAAGAACAATTCAAAAAACGATTAGAAGAACTCAAAGCTCAAGAAGCTAATGAAGCTTCACAAAATCAAAATACAGAACCTCTGTTTCAAGAAACCCCAATAGAACCTGTACCAAAAAATCTTACCGTAGTAGGCAATACAATTACCTCTACTCAAGAAGTACTACAACCCGTCGGTGACGACGAAGAAGAAACTCCTAAAACAAGCGAAAGTTTCTGGGGAAAATTCAATAAATTTATCTCTAAATATATAGGAGAAACTGACGACGACGAATAAAGTATAAAACAAATAATTATGATTTAGATATGGAAGAAAACTATCAATTTAACTTTCCTAAAAACAACAGTAACTATATCAAAGTTATTGGCGTAGGAGGTGGAGGATGTAACGCCGTGAATTTTATGTATAACGAAGGCATAAAAGGCGTAGATTACGTTGTGTGTAACACCGATGCCCAAGCTCTTGAGTATAGCCCTATTTCTAATCGTATTCAGTTAGGTGTTACCCTTACCGAAGGATTAGGAGCTGGCGCTAATCCCGAAATTGGAGAACAAGCCGCTGTTGAAAGTATCGAAGATATCAAGCGCGCTTTAGAAGGAAATACTCAAATGGTATTCATTACCGCTGGTATGGGAGGTGGTACAGGTACAGGAGCTGTGCCTGTTATCGCTAAACAAGCCAAAGATATGGGGATCCTTACCGTCGCTATCGTTACTACTCCATTCAATTTCGAAGGGCCAAAACGCAGCCATCAAGCTCAAGCAGGAATTAAAAAATTGCGCGACTGTGTAGATTCTCTTATCGTTATCAATAATAATAAAATAAGCGAAATTTACGACGACCTCACCGTAGAAGAAGGATACGGAAAAGCCAATGAAATCCTCCTTAGAGGGGCTAGAGGTATGGCCGAAGTAATTAGCAAACACTACTTGGTTAACATAGATTTACGTGACGCTCGCGCCGTACTTGAAAACGGAGGTACCGCTATTATGGGAGCAGCAATAGCCGAAGGTGATAATCGCGCTTCTGAGGCTGTAGGAGCCGCCTTAAACTCTCCTCTATTAAACGATAATAAAATTACAGGAGCTAAAAATGCTCTCGTCCTTATTACTTATGGAGATAGAAAAGCTACTCAACGCGAAGTGAATGAAATTATGGGATATATCCAAGAAAAAGCAGGCGATAATATGGCCGACCTTATCTATGGTATAGGTGTAGACGAAAGTTTAGGAGAAGCTATCTCAGTAATCGTAATTGCTACTGGTTTTGACGCCGAACAACAACAAGAAATCGTAAATGCCGAACCTCGTCGCGTAATTCACGTACTCGAAGAAAACCAAACTATTATTCGCGATTTAACCGAGCAAAAAGGAGCCGTAGTAAAAACCTCTATTTCCACTACACCTGATAATATTGCTTATCCTACCCCTGCTGTTCCCGAAATTAAAAAGGAACTTTCCCTTTCCGACCTATTTAATATTTGGACAGATTGCGAAGTAGTAACCCCCGATGATGCCTTTGTAATTGTCGATAAAACAACCCCTGCTCAGTTCGATAATAGATTCCAATCTCAATCTACAGTTCAACGACAATCTGCTCAACAACAACCTATCCAGCAACAACCTATCCAGCAGCAACCTATCCAGCAGCAACCACAAACAAAAGCTCCGGATGCTCCTATTATTCATACCTTGAGAGATGATGAAGTTTATGAACCTTCATACACAAATAAATCTTCTGTAAAAGAAGAAGATATATTTGATATGTATGTGAGAAATATCGAGTTTGAAGAAAAATATACTCAGCCAGTGGTAGAAAAAAGAACTCAACCTGAGTTTGTAAGTAATAAAGATGGTGAAACTCCTCAACCTTACAATCCCAATACTTCTATAGGGGTACAAACAAGAATGTTTGAAGAAGAAGAACAAAAACTCAGCCCTATAGACGCTCCCATCTCCGATGTGCTTAACAAACGTTCGTCCAACCTAAAAACCTACAATCATACCTTTGGTAGTGCAGGTCAATCGCGTACTACAGTAGGTAAAGATAGTGCAGGTGAAATGCAGATTCGACGTAACAATTCTTTCTTGCACGATAATGTAGACTAAAGTTAAATATCCTTAAAAAGAAAAAATCTGAAAGCTCATAGTGAACTTTCAGATTTTTTTGTTGTTATAAATCAGTTGTTAAATATTTCTGTTCATATCCCATTTTTCGAGATATTCAGCGACACGTTGTACAAACATTCCGCCTAAAGCACCATTTACCACGCGGTGGTCATAACTATGGGAGAGCATCAGTTTGTAACGGATGCCTATTACATCACCTTCAGGGGTTTCTATTACAGCAGGGACTTTGCAAATAGTGCCAATCGCTAAAATTCCCACTTGCGGCTGATTAATAATAGGAGTGCCAAACAAAGTGCCAAATGAACCTATATTGGTAACTGTATAAGTACCATCTTTCACCTCATCAGGTTTTAGCTGACCTGCACGTGCACGTACTGCAAGATCATTTACAGTTTTTACCATTCCACGCAAGTTAAGGGCATCGGCATTTTTAATTACAGGTACAATGAGGTTGCCGTCGGGGAGGGCGGTTGCCATCCCTATATTGATGTGTTTCTTCTTGATAATTGTATTGCCTTCTACCGAAATGTTCATCATTGGGAAATCTACCAAGGCTTTGGCTACTGCCTCCATAAAAATAGGGGTAAAGGTGATTTTCTCACCTTCACGGGCTTCAAAGGCTTTCTTTACCTTGTTGCGCCATTGCCAAATACGAGTAACATCAACTTCGGTAAAGCTTTGTACGTGTGCTGAGGTTTGCTTGCTCATCGTCATGTGCTCAGCGATGAGTTTGCCCATACGGCTCATCTCAATGCGCTCATCTCCCTCAACAAAAGAAGATGTAGTTGTTGCAAAAATAGGAGAGGTGCTTGTGATAGGGGCTTGAGTTCTATGTGCTAAATAACCTAAAATATCGTCTTTGGTAACGCGGTTATTCAAACCTGTACCCTGTATATGATTTAGTTCATCAAGGCTGATACCTTCTTTTTTAGCAATATTCTTCACCAAGGGCGAATAAAAGCGTTCACTACTGCTAAAATTAATAGGTGCAGCAAGTGTTTCTTTTATCTCAGCGATTTGCTGTGTTAAGTTTTTAGCCGTTTGTTGAATAGTAGGTATTTCGGCTGTAGCCTGTGGTGCATTAGCTTCAGCTTCAGTTTCTATGATAGCCATTACTTGTCCTACTTTCACTACTTCATCTACTTTGAAGAGTATTTCGGCTATGATGCCCGATACTTCACAAGGTACTTCGGAGTCTACCTTATCGGTGGCTACTTCTGCAATAGTTTCTTCGGCTTCAATAGGATCGCCTACTTTTTTAAGCCAATTGGTAATAGTAGCTTCAGCTACACTTTCGCCCATTGAGGGTAATTTCAATTCATATTTTGCCATTTTGTGCTACTTTAGGTCTTTCACCTCTTGAGGGAGGTTCATATTTTTGGTTAATACGCCTATCTTATTCAGGTTGATGTCGCCTGTGAGTGATAGAACAACGGTTTGTTTAGAGGTTTCTGAGGGTTCTACTAACATTAGGAGTTCGGCTACGTTGTTTGCATCTTTTCCTCCTTTGGTGTAGAATTTCACGTTTTGAGCTTTGTCTTTAACGCGCATTAATTCTGATAGTGCAGCGGTTTTTACATAAGCTAAGGCTTCAGTTTTCATTTGGGTAGCTGCTGTGGTATTCTCGGTAGTGAATATTTTCATTCCTTTGAGCTTGTTGGCTACTTCCATAAATTCTTTAGCATCAGCATCTTTACTATCTATTTTAGAGAGCATTTGAAACATTTTTTGAGAGACTACCACCGTGTTGATATCTTTATTAGCTTCTAATTTCTCAAAAGAGGTTTGAGCACTTACACTCATTGATACAAAAGCTGCTGATAGGATTACTAAGCTTTTTATTTTCATAAGATTATTATTTAGGTTCTTCTTTTATTATTTTGTGTTTTGTTTCCTCATATTGCTGTAAGAGTTCTACTTTTTCAACGCCTTTATTGTATTCTTTAGAAATCATCAGTAAGCCTTGTTTTACTTCGCTGTACACTTTTTGAGCGGCTTGCTGTTCTTCTTGGCGTTGTTTGAGGTAATAGCCTATACCTGCCACTACAAGCACGACTATTAAACTTATCAGTATTGTTTTTTTCATTAGTTGCGTTTGAATATAGATAGGTCGAAATCAAGGAAATAGAGAGTGATAAGTATTAGTATTGCTAGTACAATCCAAAAGGTTTTGTTTGTACCTGCATTTTTTTTGTTTCTACTCTCGTTGCGAATAGCACGCCATTCTTCAGTAAAATGGTTGGTTACTGTTTCGCGGTCTCGGCGAATGCGTGACCCCATTTCAAAAGCGTTGCCTTGTTCCTTTCCTTCATAGTAACGAGGGGTATAGTTGAAACGTTTGTTCTTCTGTAAATGAAATAGTTTAATCTTCATAATGCGCAAAGGTAAAAAAATATTGAGAATTAACAATGAACAAATTACAAAAATTATTCCAATAGGCTATCCATTTGGGAGATAATATCTCTAACGATGTGATTTTCATCTATTACATTCTCAAATAGTTCGGTTTTATTTTCTTGTAGTTTGATAATTTTTTCTTCTATACTATCCTTGCTTACAAATCGGATGACGTTCACTTTGTTTTCTTGCCCTATGCGATGGGCGCGTGCAATAGCTTGGCGTTCGGAAAACGGATTCCACCAAGGGTCTAATAGCAATACATACGAGGCTTTGGTGAGGTTGAGTCCTACTTCACCAGCTTTGAGTGAGATAAAAAAGAAGTTCACATCTTCTTGGTTTTGAAAGGCTTCTACTTGGCTTTTTCGCTCGTGAGAGGCAGTAGCTCCCGTGAGTTTGGCGTACTTTATTTTATGGGTTTTGCACCACGCTTCAAAGAGTCCTAAATGTTTTACAAAACTACTGAATATAAGTGCTTTGTGTTGTGCGGCGTGGAGTGTTTCCATATAGCTAATTACCTCTTGGTACTTACCTGAAGGGATAGTGCTTTGGGCATCTGCCAATACAGGGTGGTTGCTTATCTGTCGCAATTTGGTGAGCATTTGCAGAGCATTGAACTCGCTGATGGGCTCTGAGGCTTCTAATAGCTGGTTGCGTACTTTAGATTTTTCTCTCTCGTACCATTGGGCTTGGGCTTCGCTCATCTGGCAGTAGGCGAGTTGTTCTTCTATATCGGGTAAATCGCTGAGTACTTGTTCTTTGGTACGGCGCAAAATATGTTTGCCTACCAAAGTTTTAAGTTCTTCTAAGGCTTGTGGATTCTTTTTCTTGCTGATTTCTACCTCGTAATGTTTGTGGAAAAAATTGTAAGTACCTAACTGACCGGGGTTGATGAACTGCATTTGTGCCCATAAATCGCTTAGAGCATTCTCTATAGGAGTTCCACTGAGAGCGATGCGATGCTCAGCTTTCAAGGCATTGATTGCTTTGAAGGTTTTGGAATTCTTGTTTTTAATACGCTGACTCTCGTCTAAAATGATATACCTAAATTCGAGTTTTTCGAGTTCTTTGCCGTCGCGTTCCACGATAGGGTAGGAGGTGAATACTACATCGTAATTGGTAAGCCGGCGTATTTTTGTTTTGCGTTCGCTGCTACTGCCTATGTATTGGGTGCATTTGAAATGAGGGGCAAAACGTTTGGTCTCGTCGTACCAATTGAAGAGCAGAGACGAGGGTAATATTACTAATGCTTTTAGAGTTTCTTTTTGAGGTTCGGTAGCCGAAAAGAGATCGGTGAAGTTGTTTTCTTTTAGAGGGAGAGTATCGTGAATGGCAACCAATAAAGCAATGGTTTGCAAGGTTTTACCTAATCCCATATCGTCGGCTAAACAAGCGCCTACCCCGTTGTGATAGTGTTGCAAAAGCCATTCTACGCCTTCCACTTGGTAGGGTCGTAAGGTTGCACGTAGGTTAGGGGAGGGGGTATAGTTCACCTTTTCGATGATGGTTTGTGGTTTGAGTTCAGGAATAGCCTCTAAAAGAGCATAGTTGTTCTTTGCTAATTGCAGTTTTCCGCCTTGTTGCTTGCTGTGTTTGGTAATACTGCTGAATTTACTAAACCACTCTTGCGGAATAATAAAGATTTTTCCGTTAGGAAGTGTGTAAATAGGATTATTTTCCTTGATATTGGCGATTAAATCCTTAAAATGGAAGCTGTTTTCTCCTTGTTTTACCTCAATAGAAAGGTCAAACCAGTCGTTTTGGGTGCTGGTATTGCTATAAATAAGCTCTGAAGTGCTCATATTCACCTCTTTCCCGTCTACCAAAAACGGGCGAAAGGAAAATCCTTGTTTACTAAGCCTTTGCTGGTGGTGTAGCAAGTGAAAATAAGCCGCAAAAGGGTCGGTGTTTTGTAGTGAAAAAACGCCGCTTTCCTCACTGAAGTCTATATCGGTGAGGAGTTGTTTCATTTGAGTTTCATCTTTGGTATTTCTCTTGTATTTGTAGATGGTAATATGGTTATTTTTGTCAATTTTTAGTTGAGAATGTACATTTTTGTTTTGATTGCTTTTAAAAGCATAGCCATCGTAATCAAAATGAAGTACAATTTTGTACTGATTGGTAAAAAAATCGTGAATAAGTTCTATTTCAGTGTTTTTTAGACTTGTTTTTTCGATGATTTCAAAACCAATAGCTTCTACTTGGGCATTTCGTAGAATTTTTTGAAGAAATTTGTCAAAATATTCTTGTAGATTTCTTTCAGGAATAAAAGTCTCCTCTTTGTTGAGGAAAGGTTTCAAGTGAGATGCTTTGACGTGAGCGATACGCACTACTTTTTGGTTTATAGTAATCCACGTGTGAGTGTTGTTGAGCAGTTCAATTTGGCACTGATGAGGCAAGTGTTTTTGTCCGTTTTCTTCTATATACAAGCGGTAGGCAATACCCTCTTCTTTTTTCTCGAAAACTAATAGAGGTTCGAGTATTTCGTTAGTTATAAAGCGTCTTTTTTTGGAAATATCGTCCTTAGGGGAATAGTTGATGGTTAAAAATAGCTCTTTTTCAGCAATAAGTAAAAGCAATTGGTGAGTTTGTTCCTCTATTTGCTCTTGGATATACTTTTTAGTGGCAGGATTTTGGAATAGTTTTTCAAAAGTCTCTCCTTTTTTAGCGTATTTATTGTAAAGAACATTGGTTTGCAGATTATTTACTAATGTTAAAGCCTCTTTTTCGGCAGATGATAATTGCCAATTAGCTAAACTTTCGAGTACTTGAGGAGTTGCTTTTTTGTAGAAAGAAAGGAATCCGTTTTGCGTTTCACCTATATAGGCAGTGGGCAAATGGAGTTCTAAGAGAGGCGTATAGGAAAGGTCGAAAAATAAAAACATTATGATTAATTAGTGAATTAGAGGGTTAGCAAATTTGGAGGTGTAAAAACATTGTAGAGTGTTGATTAATAATAAGGCTCTTCCTCATTTTGATATTGTTCCCAAATGCGCATACATTGGAATTGTGAACAAATTTTTTTCAAATACTCTTCAAATTCTTGCGTCCTATCTTCCTTGTTTAATAGCAAAATAGGTAGATATTCTAATTCATCTATAAGGTTATAAAGTTCTCTATGAGGTAATTCTTGAACGATATTTATTTTTAAACGAATCATTAAGTTGTGTATTGCTTTTATAGCTCGTCTGTTTTTTTTAGGGGTTATCATATTGTAGTGTTGTGAATATCGGTTATGATGTTTTGACAGCCTAATTTGTTAAGTATTTCTTCAATCGTATCAAAAGTTTGTCCGTGTAAATCGTTTTGATTGTAATGTTCTACATAAGCATATTTTTTCCGATTGCTAAAAAAGAGTTTTGATTCTAAATAGCTGTAAATATTAGCTGTAAACTTAAATATCTCATACCTTAACTCATAAGCGGGGTATGGTTTTTCTTTTACAAAAAGGATAAATTTGTTAAGCGTTTCGTACATAGCAATGTATCTCAATTTAATTTCTTCTTGAAGCGTCTTTTTCTTCAATAAACGTTGAGCATATAGGTAATATTTCATTCTTTTCATAAAAAAAGAAAAGTATGCTTCTTTTTCTGCGTCATTAACCCTTTGTATTGAGAGGTATATTTGCCTAAATACTACCACTAAAAATTTTATTTCTTCTTTTGTCATTTTGGCGAAAAATTTATCTAAATGCCAATAGGCATCCATTTTTTCCTTTTCTTCATTTGTACTATAGCTCGGAATAAGGCAGCAGTCATTTCTTCTATAGATTCTTTAGTGTTGATATTCATTTATTTACTTAGGATATGCGATATCTTCTAATTTTGACTGACAGATAAAACTTCGGTTTTCTTGATTTTTAATCTTCATAGCAGCACTCAGTTCAATAGGTTCTTCAAGAAAAGGACAATTGTTTAATAGAAACCATTCATTTTTAAAGCATATACTAATGGCATACAAACAATCTTTAGAAAAATCATAACTTGCTGAAGCTATCAAATCGTTATGACCTTTTACGTAGAAAGTAATGATGGGCTCGGCAAAATTGTTTTCTAAATTGTCAATACCCAATACAGGTACTTGGTAATCTTCGGGGTATTCTTCTTCGAGGTTTGCTTCCCAAACCCAAACCCATAATTTGTTATCAATTACATCTTTGGCAGTAATTGTCTCTAAACTTTTAGGTTGTCCAAATCTATACATAGCACTATGAGATATGATGTTCGTGATGCAAAGGTAGCAATTATTTTTTAGAGGAATAAGAGAAAAGTTTTTTTCGTTAAGAGACGGTTTGAAATTTGCTAATCAACAAATTGGCTAATTTGTTAATTATTTATATCTTTGCCGCGATTTTTAAACTACAAAAAGAAATGTCAGCAGTTAGAAAAGAATACAAACGCGTAACTACCAAATCGGTAGTAGAGATGAAAGCCAATGGCGAGAAGATTTCAATGCTTACCGCCTACGATTATACTTTTGCAAAATTATTAGATTCCGCTGGTATCGATGTACTTTTGGTAGGCGACTCCGCTAGTAATGTAATGGCAGGACACGAAACGACATTGCCTATCACCTTAGACCAGATGATTTATCACGCTTCGTCTGTAATAAGAGGGGTTACCCGTGCTTTGGTAGTAGTAGATTTGCCCTTTGGAACGTATCAATCCGACCCTAAAAAGGCATTGCGTTCGGCTACGCGTATAATGAAAGAAAGTGGGGCTCACGCTATTAAATTAGAGGGAGGTAAGGAAGAAGCCGAAAGTATCAGACGCATTGTGAATGCAGGTATTCCTGTGATGGGGCACTTGGGACTTACGCCACAATCAATTCATCAGTTTGGTTCTTTTGCTTTGCGAGCTAAGGAAGAAGCTGAGGCGCAAAAACTCAAAGAAGATGCTAAATTGCTTGAACAATTAGGCTGTTTTGCTATTGTATTGGAAAAAATACCGGCTAAATTAGCTGAAGAAGTAGCTAAAAGTGTGCGTATACCTATCATTGGTATTGGAGCAGGAAGTGCTGTTGACGGGCAAGTGCTCGTAATGCACGATATGCTGGGAATGAGCAATGAGTTTCATCCTAAATTTTTGCGAAAATATGCTAATTTGCAAGAAATCATCAACGAGGCTGTAACTCATTACATCCAAGATGTGAAAGCCGTAGAATTTCCTAATGAAAATGAACAATACTAATGTTCCGTCATCAAGGTAAAAAGCGAACTGCTAAACACAATTTACAAATAGCCGTAGTGCTCTCATTCGTTGCAGGAATGGTGAACGTTACGGGCTTTTTGTTTGTGGGCAAACTAACCACTAATGTTACAGGGCACTTTGCTTATTTTATTTATGATGTATCGGTAGCCGAATTTTGGAAAGGATTGATTTACTTTCTTTATATCTTTGCTTTCTTGTTGGGCTCTTTTACTTCGGGACTGCTCATTGAAAATGCTAATTATCACCGTACCCAAAATAAATATCTGAAACCTACACTCTTAGAGTGTTTTGCCTTGCTATTGGTAATGGGGTTACACTTCTTTTTCCCCGAAGCGATTCCTACAGATGTAACGGCTTGTATCTTGCTCTTTGCTATGGGGTTACAGAATGCTTTTGTAACCAAAATCTCCAACTCGGTAGTGCGCACCACTCACCTTACAGGACTTTTTACCGATTTGGGTATTGAACTCGCTCAAAGACTTTACTTAAGTCGCAATCACTATGAAAATCAACACACGCAACTGAAAAACACTATCCGATTGCGACTTTTCATCATTGCATTTTTCTTTTTAGGCGGATTTAGTGCAGGTTATTTCTATATTGCACAAGGACTCTCTATATATACTCTCTCCATTTCGGTAATCATACTCCTCATCGGACTTTTTTACGATGGAATGCGCTTTCTCTACTTCACTAATAAACGACATTATGAAACTTATCACAAACGCCGAAAACGTCGACGTGCTCTACGACGACAATCACGTTATCGCCGTAAACAAGCGAGCAGGCGACATAGTTCAGGGCGACAAGACGGGTGATATACCCCTAAGCGATATTGTTAAGGCTTATCTTAAGAAAAAATACAACAAACCTGGGGAGGTGTTCCTCGGGGTAGTTCATCGATTAGACCGCCCTACTACAGGGGTAGTACTTTTTGCTAAGACGTCTAAGGCACTTTCACGTCTCAATGCGATGTTTGCTAATAAGGAAGAAGTGCAAAAAACTTATTGGGCTTTGGTAGATGTAGCCCCTCCAGACGAGGAAGGTACGCTTACCCACTGGTTAGTGCGCAATGAAAAACAAAATAAATCAGTAGCGCATCAAAAAGAAGTGCAGCATAGCAAAAAAGCTGTACTGCACTACAAACTATTAAAAACTTATGATCGTTATTATTTATTAGAAATCGACCTTATTACAGGACGACATCACCAAATAAGAGCGCAATTGGCTGCCATTGGCTTGCATATCAAAGGCGACTTGAAGTATGGAGCTAAACGCTCAAATCCCGATGGCGGTATCTGCCTTCACGCTCATAGTCTCCGCTTTTTACATCCCGTTAAAAAGGAAACTATCTCTATTGAGGTAGCTCCTAATTGGCAAATTAGTTAATTATTTGTACATCGCTTCTATTTCACGACTGTAATTAGCGTAAATCACCTTTCTTCTCAGCTTTAACGAAGGGGTAATCTCGTTGCGTTCAATCGTAAAAGCAGAAGGAAGTAGTGTAAACTTCTTAATTTGCTCGTAGTCAGGTAAGTCTCTTTGGAATTTTTGCAACTGCTTGCCTATGTACTCAATCACTTGACTGTGTTTGATTAAATCTGCTGTATTTTTATACTTAATATTGAGGTCTTTTAAGGCTTGTGACAACATCTCGAAGTTAGGTACAATAAGTGCTGAAACAAATTTTTTACCATCGGCAATTACAGCTATCTGTTCAATAAGGTTATATTTGCCCACTTTACCTTCAATCATTTGTGGAGCAATGTACTTGCCATTAGAGGTTTTCATCAATTCTTTAAGGCGTTCAGTAATAAAGAGGTTGTTGTTGCCGTCTAAATTACCGGCATCACCGGTGCGCAAATAGCCGTCGGGGGTGAATACTTTAGCTGTTTCTTCAGGGTTTTTATAATAGCCCTTCATCACCATTCCTCCTTTTACTAATATTTCGTTATCTTCGCCTATACGCACTTGTACATTAGGCATTACTTCCCCTACCGATTGTGGATTGATGCGATTATCACCCCAGCAAGATATGGTAGCAACTGTTTCAGTCATTCCATAACCCAATTTCAAATTAATACCAATTGATTGGAAAAACCTACCAATACTGGGTTCGAGGTTAGCACCCCCGCAAGGCATAAACTTAATGCGACCGCCAAGGGCTTCTTTTAGTTTTTTGTATACTAACTTATCAAAAAGATTGTAGGCTTTTTGCAGTATTAACGAAGGTTTTTTTCCTTGTTCGCGCAGCGCTAATACACGTTTGCCCGTAGCGATAGCTAAGCGAAAGAGTTTGCGTTTCACAAAAGAGGAAGCATCGGCTTTGTCGTGCACTGTTGCAAATATCTTTTCGTAAAAGCGAGGTACGGCACACATCAAAGTGGGGCGCACTTGGGCAAGGGCTTCACGTACTAAATTAGTATCGTCTAAATAGTATACCGTAACAGCTTTATAAAGGCAGAAAAACGTCCAAGCACGTTCAAAAACGTGTGATAAGGGTAAAAAAGCTAAAGAAGAATCGGTATTGTCTACAGTTGATAGGCGCTCAGTATGTCCTATCATTTGGAAAGCTAAGTTCTCGTAGGAGAGCATTACTCCTTTGGGTTCACCAGTAGTACCCGATGTGTAGATAATCGTAAAAAGGTCGTCTAAGTTGCGTTCTTTGAGGCGTTTTTCAAACTCAACATCGTACTGAGAGCTACTGCCGAGTGCTAAAAAGTCGTTCCAATGAATGGAATATTGTTTTTCGGTGAGAGCAACCTCGTTGTCGCATACCACAATCATTTGTAACGATGGACATTGGTTGGCAACTTGAAGTACTTTTTGGTATTGTTTTTCATCGCCTACAAATAGTACTTTCACTTCAGCGTGATTCATCACGTAAAGAGCTTGTTCGGCTGTGTTTGTAGTGTATATAGGCACTGTAATAGCACGTATTTGCAAGCAAGCAAGATCGGCAAGCGACCATTGAGGAGTGTTTTGAGAGAGAATTCCTACAGTTTCTTGGGGTTGTACACCCAATGAAAGCAGGGCTTTAGAAAGAAGAGTAGTGGTATTGCCTAAAGTTTCCCACGTGATACCTTTCCATTGAGAAGCTGTATTTCTTCCCATTAAGGCATCTTTTTGTGGGTATTGCTGCACATTATTGCGGAACAGCGACACAAAATGATAGGCTGTTAAATTCATTTTCGTTATTGAATTAATTAGTCGGGGCAAAAGTATAAAATATTTTTCAATTAGCAATATGTGAGTTACAAATCTCATACCACAAAAAAAAGGAACAGAGCATTGCTCCATTCCTTTGTATAATCAATGAAAATTTATTACTAAGAAAACAAACGTTCAAAGAAGTTTTTGCGTTTTTCGTTCATTGAGTCGTCTACATTCAAAATGTCATCGGATACAGCTACAGATGCTGGTGTACTATCCACTGCTGAAACAGTTTCTGCGCTAAAGGTTTGTTGTTGTCCTTCCGACATAATATCGATTACAAAGTCGATATAGTCTTTCCCTTGTTTAGCCAAGTAGTTTTTGAAGAAACGATTGCTGAGCTCTACACCACCTATTTTTTCCATCTTCAAGAGAGAATCATAGAAAGGGGCTACGTAATTAGTGATAGCCGATTCAGGCACTGATTTACGTCTACCAATGTAGTGTGTAATTTTACCTGTTTCGTCGCGACGCATCTCAAAATCGGTTACTACCCAGTAGTATTCACCTGTTTTTGCTAAGTTTTTGATTACCCCTACGAAGTTATTGCCTACTTTCAAGTTATCCCAAAGGAGTTTAAAAATCAATTTAGGCATATCGGGGTGGCGAATAAGGTTGTGAGGTTGCCCAATAAGTTCTTCGGCTGAGTAGTGTGCTACCGAGCAAAACACATCGTTTACGTTGGTAATAGTTCCTGCTGCATCAGTTTCGCTGATGAGCACTTTGCTCTTATCCCATTGTACTTCACGATCTACAGGTGTAGGGCGTTCAATAGTAGGTACTGGATTTTGAAAATCTGACATATTATTTCTCTTTTTTATTGTTAATTAATTTGATTTTTTAAAAAACAGCTAAATTTCTTTTAGGTAAATAGTTTGCTAAAGAAACTTTTGCGTTTTTCATTTTGTGCTTCGTTCATTGTTACGATATCATCGGATACTACAGTGCTGGTATCTACTGATGATACAGGTATTTCTTCAAAGGCTACATTTTCGCGGTTTTCATTCATTACATCGATGATGAAATCGATATAATCCTTACCTTGTTTAGCTAAGTAGTTTTTGAAGAAACGAGAGCTGAGTTCCATACCACCTACTTTTTCAAGTTTTAACAAGGTGTCATACAGTGGCGCTACATAGTTCTCAATTACAGCTTTAGGTACTGATTTACGGCGAGCGATATAGTGTGTGATGTTACCCATCGCATCGCGACGCATTTCAAAATCGGTAATTACCCAATAGTATTCACCGCTTTTAGCTAAGTTTTTAATTACCCCAATAAAGTTGTTACCTACTTTAAGGTTATCCCAAAGGAGTTTAAAAACGAGTTTAGGCATATCGGGGTGGCGAATAATGCTGTGAGGTTGCCCTATCATCTCTTCTGGTGAATAGCCGCAAACATTGCAAAATACATCATTCACGTTAGTAATACGACCATAAACATCGGTTTCACTAATCACTACTTGTGATTTGTTCCAATTTACTTCTTTGTCAATTGGAGTAGGGCGCTCTACAGTGAGCTCAATGTCTCTGTAATCTCTAATCATTGCAAAATTTTATTTTATATTGGTTATTATCGCACAAAAGTACAAAGTTTCTTAATATGAAAAGCTTTTTCTTTCTTAAACTTTTCATAAAATTTTAATATGTTTAAAAGTTACTTTTTTACACTTTTGAATATCAATTCGTTACATTGTTATCTGTAGTGTTGTTGTTCTCAGCTTTATCTGATTCTTCAATCTTGTTTGTGTACTTGTTGTAAAAGAATGACGCTACAAGCACTAAGAAACCGAGAATTACAAATACAATAGTCTTTCGCAAAGCATCTAAATGGGTGGTGTCGTACAAGAATAATTTTAACATACTGAAACCGATAAGTACAATACCCGAAATACGCAAATATTTCTTTTGTTTGAAAATACCCAAGACTACTAAAAGCAGTGCATAAGAACCCCACAAGATGGTAAGTCCTAATTTGTAGTTAGAAGCCGAACGATAAAGTTCTGTCCAATGCAATAGCTCGCTGCTGGCAACCCATAAGATAATAAGGTGTAGAACAAACTCTAAACTTTTTTGTATTTCTTCTTTCAAAGTGAGAAAACGACTCAATAAGTAGGCTGTATAACAGAATACGGCAAAAACTGCAATCCCTACATATCTAACATTCAAAAACCAAAGTGATAACTGTGGATTGGCGAGGTAGCTTTCTCTCAATTCACTAAAAGTGTATAAACCTAAGGTCATAAAAATGAATGAGAGCACTATGCTGATGCCAAATTGTATTTCACCCAATGTTTTAGACTTGAAAACTCTTACATTCAGCAAGGTATAAACAGCAACAAATAGCAAACTATACACTGTTCTCCATACAGTTTTAAAGTTATTCAAGGTTTCCCAAGCAGCATAGTTGTCGGTAAGATTAGGTGTTTGCTGGAGGGCTCTCACATCACATAGAATGTCTATTTCTCTAAAAAATATAAAGTAGAGCGACCCTACACACAAAATGTTCAACACAAAGGTAAGTAGTTTGTAAATCTCTTTATTAACGAGCTCTGTTAAACGGTGTGTATATGCCATAAAACCAAAAGCAGCACTATATAACAATGCGTTGATGAACAATGCGTTACCAAAAGGAGTTAAATAGATGAATTTATCTGGGTTTACAATGTACAAAATATTAGGAGCTTTTACCCAATCGATTATCAAACTAAAGCTCGCCAATACCATTACAGTGTATGAAATTCGCTCGTATACCAGCAAGTTTTTGCGACGGCCAAACCAGAAGAGCAAAGCTGCTTCGGCACTCCAGAACACTGTAATCCAAGTGCCCTTAAACTGGATAGGTATCACTAAAGTAGCAAAAGATAGTGCCAATACTAATATCAAGTATTTTAGAGCTTGTGAAGGGAATTTTTTTACGTGGAAATAGTAGGCTACCCCAAAGTGTAATAAGGCATTTGCTAAAGTGAACATAGCCATAATAGTACGGTTTTCCATAGTGTAATAGTCGTAAATATACCACACTCCCATACCGAAGAACAGCAAACTATTGGAGAGAAATAACACTACATCTATTTCCTTCAACTCTTTTTCCTGATGTATTTTCTGGAAGATAAAAGCTATATAAAAAGTGAGAAAAGTAACTAAATTGAAGATGAAATAAGGTGTGAAATCGTTGTATTTATAAGCGTTACCCCACAGTGATAACAGCATTAGCCAAGTGAAAGCAAAAGCCGATAAATAGAGTGAACGCCACTGTTTGTAGAACGAAATAATGAGTACTCCTATATTGATGATAGCTGTGTAAGCAAACAAAATAGATACACGCCCTGAGTTATCGCTCAGTAAGAATGGTACAGCATAACTGCCTACTAAGCCTATGAGAGCAATCACTACTTTGTTGTAATTCAGCGAAGCAGCTACCGTAAAGGCAGTAAAGAGGAACATCAGCACAAAGGTAAGCGACTGCGGGAAGAAATTAAATACCGAATAGCCTATAAAGGTAACGAAGTAGAAAATCGTCATTGCTCCGCTTACGAGTACTGCACTGAAGTTTTCGTATTTCTTTTTGAGCATCGCTCCTGCTGCAAAGAGTCCTACACCCACTAAGTAGCTCAATACCAATCGCATTGCGGGGCTAATCAAATCGTGTTCTATAGAGTATTTTACTCCTATGAACACCCCAATAATGATGATACCTATTCCTATTTTGCTGAATAAGTTTTCACCGATAAAGCGTTCCCAATTGATAGCTTCTTTAGGTTTGAACCAATCGTCTACCTGTTTTTCAAAATCAGGTTTTCTGCTATGGTAAGATTGTTTTTCTTCCACTGCAGGCTGAGGTGCAATAGCAGTTTCTTCACTGCTTGCTTCTTCTATTATTTGAGGGGTAATAATAGGGGGTTCTGTAACTTCTTCTATAACTTTTTCCACTGTTTCTTCAGGAGTTTTTTCTACAATATTTTCCATTGCTGCAGGTGTGAGTTTTTCTTCTACTATTGTAGGTGTAAGTTTTTCTTCCTCAACTACCTCAGGTACAACAGGAGCTATAGTTGTCTCTACAATTGGAGGAGCTACAATCTCTTCTACAGGGCTTTCCTGCATTGTAGCTTTTAGCTCCCAAAGGTAGTTTTTGATACCTTTCATCTCTCTGATGAAATCGTATTGCCTATCTACAGCCCCATCTACCTTGTATATTAAGGAGTCTAATTCTTTATTGGTAATCATGTTCTTTTGAGAATTTTCGTTTGAAAGCACAAAGATATAAAACAAATAATAATAAACAAATAAAAAAATTAAAAAAATATTCTACATCAATTCTTTACCCGAATAAAATTTTGCTAAATTCCAAATTTCTCTTTACTTTTGCAATCTTAAAACTCTTATAGTAAATTAAATGGAACGAATAAGCGTATTTGATATGCTCAAAATAGGGGTAGGACCTTCCAGCTCTCACACTTTAGGACCTTGGCGTGCTGCCGAGGCTTTCCTCAAGGAATTGAGAGAAAAGCATCTATTGTCCAAAACAACGAAAGTACACATTGATTTGTACGGTTCTCTTTCCCTTACTGGCAAGGGGCACGCTACCGATTTGGCAGTAATGCTCGGGCTTAGTGGCGCCGACCCTGAGTATGTGCCTATTGAGAGTTTAGACGTAATTATTACGGCTATTACAAATAATCAAAAACTTTGCTTGGGTAACGAACAGATTATCAACTTCAACCCTAAAGAAAATATCGTTTTTAACAAAAATTTCTTGCCTTTTCACGCAAACGGACTCACTTTTACTGCTGAAGGTGACGACTTTAGCTATGCTTCTACTTTCTACTCGGTAGGGGGCGGCTTTATAGTAAAAGAAGGTGAACAAGCAATAACTAAAGATGATAACCGACGCAATTTTCCTTTCCCTATCGATAAAGCTGAAGAACTGATAAACTATTGTCGCCAAGAGAGAAAGAAAATATCCGAAATAGTTTATGAAAACGAAAAATCCTTGCGCACCGAGGAGCAAATACACAGCGAATTGATGCGTATATGGCATACAATGTTGGAATGCACTTATATAGGTTGCCATACCGAGGGGGTACTACCTGGCGGCTTGCACGTGCGTCGTCGCGCTTATGATATCCACAAGAACCTCATCGGGGTAGTTACTTATGATAGTCCTGAAAATTGGCTGAACTCTATCAAGAAAACGAATATCAAGTTCCGCGAAATCCTCAAATGGGTGAGTTGTTTTTCACTGGCTGTCAATGAAGTGAATGCTTCGTTAGGGCGTGTGGTTACCGCACCTACTAATGGGAGTGCAGGGGTGATTCCAGCGGTGTTACTCTACTACGTAACTATTGAAAATCAACAGGCTACCGAAGAGCACATTCATCAATTTCTTTTGGTGGCAGGCGAGATAGGCAGTCTCTTTAAAAAAGGGGCAACTATTTCGGCGGCTATGGGTGGTTGTCAAGCCGAGATAGGGGTGTCATCAGCAATGGCGGCAGGTGCGCTCTGTGAACTCTTAGGTGGTTCTCCTGAGCAGGTGCTCATCGCTGCCGAAATAGCAATGGAACACCACTTGGGGCTTACTTGCGACCCTATTGGCGGATTGGTGCAAATCCCTTGTATTGAGCGCAATGCTATGGGGGCAATCAAAGCAATTAACGCTGCCGAATTGGCTATCGAAACCGACCCTAAGAATGCGAAAGTTCCTTTGGATAAGGTGATAAATACAATGTGGCAAACTGCCAAAGATATGAATTCTAAATATAAAGAAACCTCCGAAGGTGGTTTAGCCGTCGCCGTAAATATGGCTGACTGCTAACCCCCTGAAACCTGAACCCTGAAACCTAACACCTGACACCTAATATTTATGACCATCAATTGTAAAGGAGAATTGCTCTCTATGGATACCCCCAGAGTGATGGGAATCCTCAATCATACCCCCGACTCTTTCTACGAAGGTAGTCGTGTAACCGAAAAAACGCTCTTGCAACGCGCAGAAACAATGCTCGCTCACGGCGCAGATTTTATTGATGTGGGTGGTTATAGCACCCGCCCCAATGCACCCGAAGTCTCACAAACCGAAGAACTCAGTAGGGTAGTGCCCGTAGTGCGCTCTTTGGTACAACATTTTCCTGAGGTACGTATCTCGGTAGACACTTTTCGCAGTGAAGTAGCACGCCAATCGCTCTTAGAAGGAGCTTGTATTATTAATGATATTTCTGCCGGACTCTTAGATGAGCAGATGTTGCCCGTTGTTGCACAATTTCAGGTACCTTATATTGCGATGCACCTCGTAGGTACACCCCAAACAATGCAACAACATACTGATTATAAGGATATCATTAGTGATATGCGCTATTATTTCTCCGAGCGCAAAGCTAAAGCCTTAGAAGCAGGAATTAATGATTTTATAGTAGATGTAGGCTTTGGATTCTCTAAAACCTTAGACCAGAATTACGAAGTATTGAAGCACTTAGAACTATTTCAGTGTTTGGGTTGTCCGCTATTGGTAGGTTTTTCCCGCAAGTCGATGTTGTACAAACTGTTAAAAACCGACCCCGCTAATGCTCTGAATGCTACTACGGTAGTCAATACTATTGCCTTGATGAAAGGGGCACACATCTTGCGGGTACACGATGTAAAAGAAGCTAAAGAATGTGTAACACTCTTTGAAAAAATACAATGAAACTATTTGATATTTTAGACTTTACAGTTGTCGATGCGATTGATATACTGCTATTTGCATCTCTTTTGTACTACCTCTACCGATTGATTCGGGGTACGGTAGCTATCAATATTTTTATGGGGATTGTGATTATCTACCTGATATGGAAAATTACTGAAGCCCTGCAAATGCAGTTGCTCAGTAGTATATTAGGTCAGTTTATCGGGGTAGGAGTCTTTGCATTAATAGTTGTGTTCCAGCAGGAAATACGTCGATTTTTGCTCACATTGGGCTCTACTAATATCACAGCGCGCAACAAGTTACAACGCGTATTTCATTTTTTCAAAGAAAAGGAAATTGTACTCAATATCGAAAGTTTGGTAAATGTATGCTTGAAATTAGGAACTACCAATACAGGAGCGCTTATTGTTTTGGAACACAATATGCCCCTTGATTTTGTGACTGAAACGGGAGATAAGGTGAATATAGAATTTTCTGAGCCTATTATCGAAAGTATTTTTTATAAAAACAGTCCGCTACACGATGGAGCTATAGTGATAAAAGACGACCATATTGTAGCAACAAGAGTGATATTGCCAGTGGCAAGTGAAATCAATTTGCCTAAACGCTACGGTTTGCGCCACCGCGCCGCTATTTCCATTACCGAGAAAACCGATGCTACAGCTTTAGTAGTTTCTGAAGAAACAGGGCATATCTCTTACTTCAAGAATGGAGCTTTTGTAAAATTCAAAGACCCCGATGAACTCATCAAAACTATACAAGCTGATTTTTAAAATCGCTTTTGTATCACACACATTGTCAAAGTCCTTGGACTTTGACAATGTCTAAAACTGTATGATATGAAGTCTTTATTTTTAATACTTTTTTTTAGCTTATACAACCTCTGTTTTAGCCAACTTTCCACAGCAATGCAATGGGAAAAACTTTATAGGGGATCTATCGACAGTGTGATAGTAGTGAGTAGCAGTGGCTATACTAAAGAAACCTCGCCTAATATAGAAGGATTTCCTGAAGAACAAATTGTTGAGACAATTAAAAAAATCCACTATAACAAAGGAGTTAAATTGTTAAACGCTTTACAACAAAAGAAATCGTTTAACGAAGCCTATCCTTTGGTTAATGATGTATGTGATACTTTCTATTTTTATAGAAATGGACAGCAAAAAATGACCCTCATTTTTATATTCTCTACTAAAGCAGTTACTATTTACAGAGGCGATGACCTTATTTTTGCAGGTTCAGCCACACCTTTCCTACAAAAGAAAATAGGAAAAACTCTTGGCTATAATTTCAGGAAGATAGAGAGACTAAATAGGTAAAATTACACTCGGGGGATAATTCTCAAATTTGCTAATCATCTAATTTTCAAGCTAAAACTCTTCTCTTCTCCTAAAAATCCCTCTAATAAATCACCTGCTACTGCTTTCCTTGCACCTTTGGGCGCTCCTGTAAAGATAAGGTCGCCTTTGCGAAGGGTAAAGTACTGTGATACTTCAGCAATGATAGTGTCAAAGCCTCTAAGCATTTGTTTCGTATTGCCCTCTTGTACAGTAGAGCCGTTTTTATCTAAGTGAAACTCAATAGGGGAGGAGTTGCTAAACATTTCTTTAGATACAAATTTTCCTACGATAGCCGAGCCGTCAAAAGCCTTTGCTTGCTCCCAAGACAGCCCTTTTTGGCTCAATTCAGTTTGTAGATCGCAAGCCGTAAAATCAATACCCACAGCAATCTCGTTGTAATATTTATGCGCAAACTTCTCCGAAATACACTTCCCATTTTGGTTGATTTTCAGCACTAATTCTATTTCGTAATACAAATCTTGTGTAAAATCAGGAATGTAATAAGGAATCTCGAGGTTGTGGATGGCTGTGTCAGGTTTCATAAACACTACTATAGGTTGACGTGGTGTTTGATTGTTTTCTTCAATAGTCTCGCGGTAATTTCTTCCTATACAAATGATTTTCATAGTCTTTACTTTTTTACGTATAAAAATGATATTGCAAAAGTACTATTTTTTCATAATTCGTAACTCGTAATTCGTAATTATTTTATACCTTTGCCCCGAAAAAAGAGATTTTAAAAACTTTTTACGAAGATGAGTACCATAACAAAAACAAACTTTAAATTCCCTAAACAAAAGTCTGTTTACAGAGGGAAAGTACGTGATGTGTATCAATTAAAAGATGATACCCTCATTATGATTGCCACCGATCGTATTTCAGCTTTCGATGCTATTCTACCCAAAGGCATCCCTTATAAAGGTCAGATACTAAACCAAATAGCTGTAAAATTCTTGCAACAAACTGAAGATATCGTGCCTAATTGGCTTATAGCCTCTCCCGACCCTAACGTCTCTATAGGGCAAATGTGCGAACCTCTAAAAGTAGAAATGGTGATTCGTGGTTACCTCGCAGGGCACGCGGCACGCCTCTACAAAAACGGAGTGCGCAAGCTCTCAGGAGTGCCTTTACCAGAAGGATTGCGTGAGTTTGATATGTTCCCTCAACACCCCATCATCACCCCTGCTACTAAGGCAGAACAAGGTTTGCACGATGAAGATATCTCTCGTGAAGAAATCATTCGCCGCGGAATTGTAAATGAAGACGACTACCGTTTGATGGAAAAATATACTTATGCCCTCTTTGCTCGTGGTACTGAAATCGCTTCCAAACACGGTTTGATTTTGGTAGATACCAAATATGAGTTCGGAAAAACTCGCGATGGTGAAATTGTGCTTATCGATGAAATTCACACCCCCGATTCTTCCCGTTATTTCTATAAAGAAGGCTATGATGAACGCCAAGAAAACGGTGAACCTCAAGTTCAACTCTCTAAAGAATTTGTGCGCCAATGGCTTATTTCACAAGGCTTCCAAGGCGAAAAAGGACAAAAAATACCAGCGATGAGTGATGAATATGTACAATCCGTTTCAGAACGTTATATCGAACTCTATGAAAATATTATGGGTGAAAAATTCCTCCCTGCCGATACTACCGATATAGAAAACCGCATCTACGACAATATATTACGATTTTTACAAAACCAATAATCAAAGAATCAATAAAAATAGCATTCTTGCTTCTACTTTGCCAAAGTTTCTAATTGTCCATTGTGGCTTGCACCTTTGGCAAAGTTAGTCTCAAATTGTGTCAAAACACTGAGACTCTTGTTAATTATTAATTGTCAATTGTCAATTGAACCACGACGTCTACATATCATTAGGGAGTAACTTAGGAAACCGCAAAGCCTACCTACAGCAAGCCATTGAAGGCATCGCTATGCGAGTAGGTACCATTGTGGATATAGCTCCTATCTACGAAACACCCTCTTGGGGATTTTCTGGTGAGGCTTTCCTCAACACTTGTTTGCTCTGCCGCACCTTCCTCTCTCCTGAGCAGGTGCTAATGCAACTCTTGCAAATAGAACACGAACTGGGGCGCGAACGTATGCCTCACTCTAAAGGCTACCAATCCCGTACAATTGACCTCGATATACTTTTCTATGACGATGAAGTGATTCATACCGATAGACTTACCATACCGCATCCTCTCTTGCAACACCGTAAGTTTGTGCTTAAGCCTTTAGCTAATATCGATGACCTCAAAGTACACCCCGTACTTAAAAAAACAGTTGCCCAACTACTCCGAACTACCGATGATACCTCACCCGTGCAACGCTTGTCCGATCAACTGTCATTTCCCGCACAAAAGTCGCCGTTTTTGAATTATAAGTACATCGCTATTGAAGGTAATATAGGCTCTGGTAAAACTACTTTGGCAACTAAAATCGCCGAAGACTTCAATGCTAAACTGATTTTAGAACAGTTTTCCGATAATCCTTTCTTGCCTAAATTCTACGAAAATCCTAAACAATATGGTTTTACACTCGAAATGTCGTTCCTTACCGAACGATACCAACAAATGCGTGAACAATTAGCACAAACCGACTTGTTTAAAGAGTTCGTCGTTTCCGATTACGATATTTTCAAATCCCTTATTTTCTCTAAGGTAACCCTTACTGATGATGAATTTGTGTTGTACCGCAAACTTTTCTATATTCTCTATAGCCAAATCATCAAACCCGATTTGTACGTATTTCTTTATCAAAATACCGACCGCCTTATTGAGAATATCAAAAAACGCGGCAGAGAGTACGAACAGAACATCTCCCCTGATTATCTAAAAAAAATACATTATGGCTATTTAGATTTTATACAGAAAAATGCTGCTATCAATTCTCTTATCATCGATGTAACCGATCTTGATTTTGTGCAACACTACACTCACTACGAGTATATTATAGAAAAAATTCGAGAAAACTAAACTATGAAATGTACACTTTTGCTTTTAGTATTTTCTACAATTGTCCTCAACCATTGTAATAGTCAATCACCTGCCTCTACCGCTGTTAAAGAGCCTGAAGTAATAACTATTCCTTTCAGCGATGATATTTCTCTACAATGGGATGTCGCTTCTCAACAACTGCTTCAAAACACTAATTATCAACGCTATCAAGAAGATAGTAAGGCTATCACTCTATTGCTTAATAGTATTACTGATACTACAAATCTTAAAGTAATGGTCTGTTCCAAAGAAAAACCATTGCGCAAAGGTGATGTAGCTTTTCTTTATTTGCAGAAAACACTAAATATTCCTTTGTTTCAATGTTTTTATATCCAATTTGATGTATTTGAGAAAAAATGTACTTATCCTTCAAACTTACTGAATTATGTAGAAGAATATCGGACAGAAGTACAACAAAAGCTGCGTACATACCTTGGAAAATCCTTGTCTAATCCAAAAATTGGCGTACAAGCAACACTAAACTACACCGATACAAATCGAGATTATGCTGAGGCAGTTATTGTAAATTACTCAGGTAAACCCATTGAAATCAATACTTATTATGTGTTTCACTTTGGTTTACAATATGAAGATGAGAATGGCGAAGTTAAAGATATACAAGGTTGTCTACCTCCGTCTATACCTCCAGCAAATTTAGATGATTGCAAAATAACTTTGCAGAAAGGTGAGAAATACAACCTTGTCTATTACATAATTGATAAAATGATCAATTGCCAAGACATAATAGACTTTGATAAACCAGTTGTAAAAATCCGTGCTTCTATACGTTACAAGTATCCAAATGATAAGAAATATAATGTAGCTTATACCAATTGGATAACTTATGAAAAACGCCCTTAATATTTTCTTCTTAACAAATTATTTTCGCTATTCATAACTCGTATTTCGTAATTATTTGTATCTTTGCCAAAAATTGATTTTATAGATTACAAATGAATATATTACGATTTATCACTGCAGGTAGTGTAGACGACGGTAAAAGTACCCTCATCGGTCGTTTGTTATACGATAGCAAAAGCATTTTAGCCGACCAGCTTGAGGCGCTTGAACAACAATCTAAAAATAAGAACGATGATGGTATAGACCTCGCAATCCTCACCGATGGTCTTCGTGCAGAACGTGAACAAGGTATTACTATCGATGTGGCTTATCGCTATTTTGCAACCCCTAAACGCAAGTTTATCATCGCCGATGCCCCTGGTCATACACAGTACACCCGCAATATGATTACTGGTGCCTCTAATTCCGAGCTCATTATCATTTTAGTAGATGCTCGTAATGGCGTAACCGAACAAACTCGTCGCCATTCCATCATTGCCTCTCTGCTCAATATTCCAGAGGTAGTAGTAGCTGTAAACAAAATGGATTTGGTAGGCTATAGTGAAGAGGTATTCAAAAATATCCAACAAGAATACGAAGGTATAGCCAAGCGTTTAGGTTTGAAAAGTGTACACTATTTCCCAATTTCTGCTTTTGTAGGTGATAACATTGTGAATACCACTAATGCAATGCCTTGGTACAAAGGAAATTCATTATTAGACTTCTTAGAAACTATAGAAATCAACAAAGATAATTACGATCAACCTCGTTTTCAGGTACAGTATGTAATACGTCCTCAAACCGAAGCCTTACACGACTATCGCGGTTACGCAGGACAAATCATATCAGGTGTCTATCACAAAGGCGATGCTATAGTGGTACTCCCTGAAGATATCAACACTAAAATCAGCAAGATAGAGCACAATGGCGAAGATGTGGCTGAAGCCAAAGCAGGTGACCCTGTAGTGTTACATATCGAAGATGATATCGATATTTCTCGTGGCGACTATTTTGCCAAACAAGGAGCTGAACCTCAGCAAGGTCAGGATATAGAAGCCCTTGTGTGCTGGATGGATAAACGTGAATTGCGCGAGGGTAATAAGTACTTGTTACAACAACGCAGTAGGATCGTAAAAGCCGTTGTAAAGGAAATTGAATACAAAATTGATGTCAATACCCTTGACCAAACTGAAGGAGTAGAAAGTGTAAAACTCAACGAAATAGCAAAAATCCGACTCAAAACAGCTGCCCCTTTAGTATATGATGCATTCCAAAGCAATCCTCCGATGGGTAGCGCCATCCTCATTGATGAGACTAGCAATGCTACCGTAGGAGCTGTGATGATTGAGCATTGATAATTTTTTCAATAGTTCCTCAATAGATATAGGAATGTTAAATAACGTTAAAAAAGAAAAGGGTATATGTATTATGTTTATATTTGCACTTGAATAACATATAAAAAATAAAGCGTATGACAGGTACAGAATTACAAGAAATGGTCGACAAGCTATGCTTAGATATGAAAGCCAATTTGTCAGGATTTATCTTTTGTGGAATCCTTAGATGTGCTGATGCAACTATTATAGGATCATCAGTAGCCAATACAGGAATTTCAGAAATTGCAAAAGAAGTTGCACCCTTTTTCTCAACTATTGTAGAACAAGTGAAAAAAGTAGTTGCTTCAAGTGAATCCTTAGGAGTTAAAGAAACTCACAGTATTCTTATTGAAACTGATAAGATTACTAATGTTATTGGAGTTTCAAATTCAGGGAAATTTTTTATCCTCTTAGCCTTAGATAGAGCCAAAGCTAATATAGCAATAGCGAGAGCTTTGATTGAAAAAAGTAGACCTATCGCAGTGATATTAGACGAACAACTTTAGAAAAATAGCTAATAGTATTTTTCAGCACAAATTTAGAAACTCTAAATTTGTGCTTTTTTTGTATAGAAATCTGCAATCGCTGGGTGGGTATGTATAAGGTAGGTTTGTTTATTTGTAATTTATTTTTGCTTGACTATAAAACTATTCAACATAAAATGTTTTTTATAAAAGTTTGATTTTGAGTAAGATAATTAGATTGTTTTAACACAGTGTAAAAGAAGTCTAAAAAATATGTTAAAAAAGCTTGGAGGTTATCAAAATAATATATAGCTTTGCGCCATAAAAACCAAACACTATATATATTTTTTATGACAGGAACAGAATTACAACGATTACTCGATGCTCACTGTTTAGATATGAAAGCCAATATGCCTGGTTTTCTATTTTATGGAATCCTTAGCTGTAAGGATGGAACTATTTTATCTAAAGCTTCAGCTAATGAAGAATCTTCAAGAATTGTAGAACAAGGTTCTGCCTTTCACTTAACAATTGTAGATCAAGTGAAAAAAGTAATAAACACTAACAAAACTATAGAAGATTTAGCGTTAGATTACATTCTCATTGAGGCTAATAAAATAACCTATATGCTAATGATTTCAGCTTTAGGGAAGTTTTTCTCGATTACTGCCTTAGATAGACCAAAATCTAATGTAGGTATTTCAAGAGCTTTACTATATAAATGTAAAGCAGAATTTGGAACAATGTTAGACGACTTCTTTTAGAAACGAGCACTAAAGTAAAAAACTTTATAACACAAATTTGAAATATCCCAAATTTGTGTTTTTTTTGTTTTTACGAAAATATGTCGTATATTTGTCGTCTGAAAATAAAACGAAAGATATATGACATTACCAAAATTAACCTCAGAACAAGCAGTGGCACTCGAAAACCAGTATGGTGCCCATAATTATCACCCACTACCCGTCGTACTCTGCAAAGGACAAGGCGTGTATGTGTGGGACGTAGAAGGCAAACGCTACTACGATTTTCTCTCTTCTTATTCTGCTGTAAACCAAGGGCATTGTCACCCACGCATCATCAAAGCACTTACTGAGCAAGCTCAAACCCTTACCCTTACTTCTCGCGCTTTCTACAACGATAAGCTCGGAGTGTACGAAAAGTACATCACCGAGTATTTTGGCTTCGAGAAAGTTCTACCAATGAACACAGGTGCTGAAGCTGTAGAAACAGCCATTAAAATATGTCGCAAATGGGCGTATGAACAAAAAGGAGTACCCGAAAGCGCCGCAATCATCATTGTGTGTCATCAAAACTTCCACGGGCGCACCACTACAGTAGTTTCTTTCTCATCCGATAAAAATGCACGTAAAAATTTCGGCCCCTATACACCTGGTTTTGTTTCTGTTCCTTACAACGATTTGGCAGCTTTAGAAAAAGTGCTCGCCGATAATAAGGCTACAGTAGCAGGCTTTTTAGTAGAACCTATACAGGGTGAAGCAGGCGTATATGTCCCCTCCGATGGCTACTTGAGTGGAGCTAAAGCTCTATGCGAAAAGTATAACGCCCTCTTTATCGCCGATGAGGTACAAACAGGAGTAGCGCGTACTGGGAAGCGTTTGGCAGTAGATCACGAAAATGTAAAACCCGATATATTGGTATTAGGCAAAGCCCTTAGCGGGGGGGTATATCCTGTGAGTGCTGTTCTTGCCGATGACCGTATAATGCACGTAATCAAAGCAGGGCAACACGGTAGTACCTTTGGCGGTAACCCTTTGGCTGCTGCTGTAGCAATTGAAGCCTTACAAGTAGTAAAAGATGAGCATCTGGCTGAAAATGCCGCTCGATTGGGTGAAATTTTCCGCAAAGAAATAGGCAATTATATCAAAACCTCAAAAGTAGCTACCTTAGTACGTGGTAAAGGACTCTTAAATGCTGTGGTTATCAACGATACCGAAGAGAGCAATACAGCGTGGAATATCTGCTTAAAGATGCGCGATAATGGCTTGCTCGCCAAACCTACACACGGTAATATCATTAGGTTTGCCCCACCATTGGTGATGAATGAAACCGAATTGAAAGAATGTATTGCTATCATTACAGAGGCATTAAAACATTACGAACCATAAAAGTATAATAAAAAAGTCTGAAAAATTGCTATTCTTATAACGCATTTTTTCAGACTTTCTTTTGTTGATATAGAGAGAATACTAAAAAAAATCATCTAACATTGTCCCAAACTCAGCTTTACATTTGTAGAGTAAGGCTCTCGAAATACCCATATTCGCCTTAGCTCTATCTAAAGCAGTAATAGAAAAGAATTTACCAAGAGCAGAAATCATCAGCATAAAAGTGATTTTACTCGTTTCAATAAGAATGTAATCAAGTTCTAAATTACCTAATTCTTTATTGCTTTCAACTACCATTTTTACTTGATTGATAATAGTGAGGTGAAAAGCAGAACCCTGTTCAATAATTCTCGAAGCTTCAGCATTAGCCGAGGCTCTACTTAGAATGTAACCATCAGCACAGCTTAAAATTCCATAAAATAGGAACCCTGGCATATTAGCTTTCATATCTTGACAATGAGCATCAAGCATCAATTGTAGCTGAGAAGCTGTTAGTTTTTCATTTGTACTTGTCATAATTTGGTTTTTTTAAGTTTTTGTAGAACAAAAGTAGAAAATAAAAATTAATAATCCTAATTTTTTAGATAGAAATTTTTTTTCTTAAAAAATATTTTTTTGTACATTTGCACCACAGAAACAAATTTTACTTTATAAAAGAAAGAATTATGTACAATTTATTAAAAGGAAAAAAAGGCATCATCTTTGGTGCTTTAGATGAAAATTCTATTGCTTGGAAAACAGCAGAACGCGTACACGAAGAAGGCGGTAAGTTCGTGCTTACCAATGCTCCCGTGGCAATGCGTATGGGACAAATAAAAAATTTAGCCGAAAAAACTGGCTCTGAAATCATTCCTGCCGACGCTACCAATATGGACGACCTCCAAAACTTGGTGACTAAAGCAATGGAAATTTTAGGAGGCAAGTTGGATTTTGTATTGCACTCCATCGGTATGTCGGTGAATGTGCGCAAAAATATTCCTTATACCGAGTCTAACTATATGAATACCGAGAAAGGTTGGGACGTTTCAGCACTTTCTTTTCACAAAGTATGTCAAGTGCTTTACAAGAATGATGCAATGAACGAGTGGGGTAGCATCGTTGCCCTTACTTATATGGCAGCTCAACGCACTTTCCCCGATTACAACGATATGGCTGATAATAAAGCTTACTTAGAGTCTATTGCGCGTAGCTTTGGCTATTTCTTTGGTAAAGATAAAAAAGTGCGCGTAAACACCATTTCACAATCGCCTACTGCCACCACTGCAGGACAAGGTGTAAAAGGCTTTGATGGTTTTATTGCTTACGCCGATGCAATGTCGCCACTGGGTAATGCCACCGCTCAAGATTGTGCCGATTATACGGTATCTCTCTTCTCCGACCTTACTCGCAAAGTAACGATGCAAAATCTCTTCCACGACGGAGGTTTCTCTAATACAGGTGTAAGCCAAGAAGTAATTGAACGATTTGCTAAGTAATGAAATACCTTTTCATTTATTTAGTACGCTTTTATCAGGTAGCTATTTCACCTCTGAAACCGCCTACTTGTAGGTATACCCCCACCTGCTCCCAATACACTTTGGAAGCCCTACAAAAATATGGTTTCTTTAAAGGAGGTTGGTTAGCTATCAAGCGTATATGTAGTTGCCACCCTTGGGGAGGTAGTGGCTACGACCCTGTACCTTAACAAAAAAGCAAAGTGAAATTGAATCTTCACTTTGCTTTTTTTGTAACTGATTATTTTATACTTTTGTACTTGTAATTAGCATCATTAAATATATAAACTTTATGAGAACCATTGCTTTTATTGTATTATCCTTACTGTTGTTTTCGTGTAAAACAGCACAGCACCCTAAAATGACTACACCCTTAGACGAAGCTGCTATAAAAACACTCAATGAGGGAACGTACTATGTGTATTCAGAACCTATAGAAAAGCAAACACCTTTGTTCTTTCCATTACTACCTAAAGAATATCAAGAAAAAGCACAATCTTCAAGTAAATTCAAATTGCAAGTAAAAGCCGATTCGCTTTACGTGAGTTACCAAAAAGTAAAGGATAGTACAACCACCGTTACGATGAGGGCTGGCTTCAAAGGCAAACAGAAAAAGAACTTTTGGCAGCGTTATAATAGGTTTAGAATCTATCCGTTTATACCTATTTATTTAGGAGTGGATATTGATAGAATACGCATAGCTCCTGATAAAGACGGTAATTTATTAGTAGAAGTGTATAGAGACCTACAAGGCGCTGTGTTTTTAATACAATTTTTCAACACCTATTACGATACTTTCGTATTTAAAAGAGAAGAACAAACTCAAAAACCTATCTCTAATGAATTATCTAAAGAAACTACAACAGAGTGATGAATTTGAATACTGTGAAGGTGCTACTGCCGAAGAAATTCAAATTGTAGAAACATCTTTAGGGGTATTACTCCCTAAAGCGTATGTAAAGTTCTTGAGCGAATGTGGCTCTTGTAACTTTGGGGATACTTATATCAATGGAGTTTACAAAGAAGATGGAATATTATCATATCCAATAATAGAACTCACAAAACAGTTGAGAGAAGAACTCAACCTCCCCGATGATTTTATCGTGCTCAATTACGAAATTGACGAGTATCTTATTCTGTACAAAGTCTCAAAAACAGATCGCCTCAACGATTCAAAAGTATATGGTGCTGAAATACATTGTAATAAAGACGGTAATTTTGAAATGAACAAACCTACACTTCTATTCAATTCTTTTGATGAATATTTTGAGGATTTCTTAGAATTAGCAGATTAATTACTATGTAAAAATAAACCTTTAAAATGTTGTAAAATCACTTATTTCTACAAAAATGTAAAAATAAGCTATTGCTGCTATGTTTATTTTTACTATTTTTCTTTCCAAAATAATGAAATATTTTATAAAAAAGAGCAAAGCGACTTAACGCTTTGCTCTTTTTCTATAATTGTATACTAAGTAATTCTGCACCGAGTTTATGCAATCCGTCTTGTATTTTTTGACGTTGAGCTGTACGAGGTTTTTTTAGCCCCACAGCGTATTGGTGTATCAATTTCTGATTGATACCTGTGAGTCGTTCAAAGGCGGGGTTGCTTATTATCCCTTTAAAATATTGTAACAGACTTTCAGTGTCATATTTATAGGTAAATTGGTAATTGTTATAAGGAAAATTACCGAGTTCTTTTTGCAGAGCAATAGCCTCAAAGATACCGTTTTTAGCCTCTTGAACAGTTTCACCTCCTGCACTTATACCTTCTACATTTTCAGCATAAGCCCAATAAAAATCGTTACTGCGTTCTATAATGATAGTAATGTTTTTCATATTGTATAATGTTTTAAGCCTTACAAAGGTATATATTTATATACTCATATCCAAATTTTTGATGAAAATATTTTATAAAAAAGAGCAAAGCGACTTAACGCTTTGCTCTTTTTGTACCTTAAATAATGTAAGTTTGGTATAAGTAATTGTTTAAAAATCAGCGAAATATTCTAAGTCTTCCACGAATTTTACGAATTTTCACCTGACAGTGAATTATTTTAATGTGAGTTCGATATAAGAAATATCTATTTAATTATTTACTAATCAAATAGATAAACAAGTTTGCTGTTTTTGGCAAGCTGGCGCTGCTGGATTTACACGGATTATGACGCAAATATAATTTATTCTGTTATATAAATAATGTGAGCTACAAGCTATTTAAGTAGGCATGAGCTACAAGAAATGCGTCAGTGAGGGGATTTTTTTATAATTTTACTATTAGATGATTTATTACTTCCAATCTATTACGAGGTCTGAAAGTTCAAGACTCGCAAACTCACTAGACCAACTATCAGCTGGTCCAAATCCTACTCTTGCTGCTGCAAATTTCAATCCTTTAACACTTGGAAGTATCTGTTTAAATACTATATAGGACTTTACAGGTACTTCTGTAGGAATTGTATTACAGCTAAAATCACCACTTTTTGCATTACCTACAGCAACTGCTTTAGAATAGTACTCATTACCTTCATAATCAAAAGCATTTATTCTGCTATTGTCAAGACATACCTTTTGATGTACTAATTTATGAGAAATCAAGAGATTTACAGTTACGGTTTGAGCTTTTTTATCACCTACTACCGAAAGAATTTTTACGTCAATATTAGGTGAAAAGCTTTTTACCTTCCCATTGCCATCACCTTGACCACTAGTTGCATTTGCAAAGATTTTATCAGCAGTAGTTTGAAAGTCTTGGGCTTGTGATTTGATTTCACCATTTTGTAAAGCCTTATCAAAGAAAGCTCTTATCTCTTTCTTATCATCTAATTTTAGAACTACCAACTTATTATTGTCTATACCATTGGCAAAATGTTTAATTGTAGCCTTATTACCTAAAGCTGAAAGTTGCTCTTTAGTAGCATTGTCAGAGCTCTTCTCTTCGATAGTACCTCCTGTGAACATAGAAATATAGTCACCAGTGGTTATAATATCATTGATAAAGATATTTTCGTACTGAGTACCTCTTGCAGGTACTCCAAAAACTAATGTTTCACCTTTTTTATAGGTGTGGTTATCTACAGCAGTATACTCTTTTCTGGAGTTTTTAGCTTGAGCTACTGCAAAACTGAGATTTAGTACTAAAAGTGCTACTAAAATGATGCTTCTTTTCATTTGTTTGTTAATTTTTTGGATTACTATACCTACTCTGTTCAGGCTTTTCGGTTGCCGCCTTTATCGTGTAGGTTTCGTTACATTTAGACAATAAAAAAACGTGGAAACATTCCTTATTGCTCAATTTCTGAAGCCCGACCAAAGGCTGATGTAAATAAGCAAAAGGAATGCCCACGTAACCGCAGGCATTTCCACTTTTACTTTCCTATTTACATCTAAAAAAATTGGTCGTTTTCAGAAATTAGGAAACTGTAAAGCGAAACGCTATATGTTATTTTATAATATGTTTTAAAAACTATACAAGTTAATACTTCTTATAATAGTTATTTTGGTTTGATGAGGCAAATGTACAAAAAAATATTATTCCTGCAAAATAAAAGAGTACTTTTGACAAAAATATTGTGTTATCAACTTTGCCAAAGCTTGAAACTTTGGCAAAGTATGTGAAACAACAAAAAAGCAATATGCAAGAAAATGCACATTGCTTTTTTTATTTATTACTTCTTATATCTTATTTGTAAAGATTGCGAAGTTCTTTGGCGGTATCAACCATTGCGTGGAGAGCTGCTTTGGTTTCTGGCCAGTGACGCGTTTTGAGTCCGCAGTCGGGGTTTACCCAAAGTTGCTCTTTTGGCACTACCGAAATGGCTTTCTTCATCAAGTTAGTCATTTCTTCTTGTGAAGGTACACGTGGTGAGTGAATATCGTATACCCCAGGTCCTATTTCGTTAGGATATTTGAAGTCGCCAAATACATCGAGGAGTTCCATTTGTGAACGTGAGCACTCTATGGTAATCACATCGGCGTCCATATCGGCGATAGCTTCAATCATATCGTTGAACTCAGAATAGCACATATGGGTGTGGATTTGAGTTTCGTCTTTCACACCTGAGGCAGAAATGCGGAACGCTTTGATTGCCCAATCGAAATAGGCTTTCCATTCGCTCTTACGCAATGGCAATCCTTCACGGATAGCTGGTTCATCAATTTGAATAACTTTGATGCCTGCTTTTTCGAGGTCTACTACTTCATCGCGGATTGCTAAAGCTATTTGCAAACAAGTTTCAGAACGCGGTTGGTCATCGCGTACAAACGACCATTGCAAGATAGTTACAGGTCCTGTAAGCATACCTTTTACGGGCAATTTGGTAAGCGATTGTGCGTATTTGCTCCAGCGTACAGTCATTGGTTCAGGGCGTGAAATATCACCAAAGATAATCGGTGGTTTTACGCAACGTGAACCATAACTTTGTACCCAACCGAATTTGGTAAAGGTGTAACCTTTGAGCAATTCGCCAAAGTATTCCACCATATCGTTACGCTCAAACTCGCCGTGTACGAGTACATCGATATTGGTATCTTCTTGAAAACGGATAGACTCTTCAATTTCTTTTTCTAATAGCTTGTCGTATTCGGCTTGAGTGAGTTCTCCTTTTTTGAAACGAGCGCGCCAGCTGCGTACCTCGTCGGTTTGAGGGAATGACCCAATAGTAGTTGTAGGGAAAAGAGGTAAGTTCAACGCTTTGTGTTGTGCTACTTTACGCTCGTTGAACGGACTGTGACGCACATCGTCTTTGGCTGTGATATTGTTCACGCGCTCTTTCACTTTGTTGTCGTGGATAAGCGGTGAAGTTTTACGTGTTTCAGCTGCTTTTTTGTTTTCTTCAAAAACGGCTTTTACCTCAGGAGTTATGTGACCTGTAGCAAGGGCTTGCAAAGTAGTTACTTCTTTTACTTTTTGTTTAGCAAAAGCCAACCATTGTTTGATTTCAGGGGTAAGCACTTTCTCGTTTTTTTCGAGTTCGAGGTTGCAAGGAGAGTGCAATAATGAGCAAGAAGTAGCTATCAATAGGCGGTCGGCACCGATAGCTTCTTTAGCTTTCTCAATCAATGCTAATGAATGTTCGAAGTTATTTTTCCAAATATTACGTCCGTCTACTACTCCAAGCGATAGTTTTTTATCGGCAGGAAGTGCTTTGAGCACTTTGTCAAGCTGAGCCGCTGCACGCACTAAGTCGATGTGCAATACATTGAAAGGCAATGAAATAGCTAATTCGGTATTGTTATCCAATGCTCCAAAATAGGTAGTGAGGATAAATTCGGTAGTAGGGAATTTGCTTCTTAGTTCGGTATATACATTTTTGTATACATCGGCAGCGCCTTCAGTAAGGTCGAGAACTAAGTAAGGCTCATCTATTTGAATAGTTTTAGCCCCTGCATCTACTAAACTTTGTACGATTTGTACATACACAGGCAACAGACGCTCAGCCAAGTCTAAACGGTGGAAACCTTGTTCTTTTTCTTTACCGAGAAGCAAGTAAGTTACCAATCCGATAAGTACTGGTTTAGTGTCGAAACCGTGTTTTTTAGCCAAGTTGTACTCTTGCAAAGGTTTGTTTACAAGAATTTTGAAAGATTGGTCTTTAGTAAATTCGGGTACGATATAGTGGTAATTGGTATCAAACCATTTGGTCATTTCCATAGCGGTAATATCGATACCATTTTTTTGATAGCCACGTGCTAAAGCGTAATAACGCTCTAAGTTGCTCAACTGATGGATAGGAGCAAAACGCTCAGGAATAGCGCTTACTGTGAACGAAAAGTCAAGCATTTGGTCATAGAGAGAAAAGTCGTTAGAAGGAATCAAATCTACTCCTGCTTCTCTTTGTAGTGTCCAGTTGTGAACACGAATATTTTCAGCTACTGCTAAGAGTTCTTCTTCTGATATTTTACCAGCCCAGAATGACTCATTAGCTTTTTTAAGTTCTCGTTTTTCACCGATACGAGGATAACCTAATACGTTTGATTTCATATAAAATTCTTATTTAAAGTGCAAAACTACAATATTTTATCAATCTACCAAAATAATGTATTAAAAAATATTTTGGTGTTTTTATAAGTTTATTAAAACAGTTTAAAGCTCGCTCTTGCAAATACATAACGCCCGTTGAGCCCGAATTGAGAAGTGGCGCGTGAATACACAAATTGATCGTTGTTGTTATTCACTTTTACGTTCTTTTCGGGGTAAAGATCGAAAAGGTTGTTTACGCCCAGAGTGAGGGTAGCTTTTTCGCTGAAATTATAAGCAATAGAAAGGTCGGTAATGAGTTTGCCACGTATCACTTGATGACCATAGCTATCAAACTCAAAGTCTCCTATTTGGTCGGCAGTTCTGATGATATCAGGACCTGTGGTTTTGCCGTAATAGGTGTTACGCAAATAAGCGTTCCATTTGCCTATACTGAGGTTGTGAGAAAGGGTTGCTTTGAATCGTGGAACAGCTTCTTCCAAGTAAATACGAGCTCTTTCGGAGAAGAATTTACTCTCTAAACCTGCATTTTTTATTGCTTCGGGGGTGTGAATAGCTCCTACTTTGCGCGTTTGGGTGAGATTGAGACCAAAATCGTTGTTGATACCCCATTTATTTCCTTGATAATGGTGCACTATTACAACATCTATCCCTTTGGTTTCGGCATCAACGCCATTGGCGAAGAACTGTACGCTGTTCACATTAGCAGTATCGAATATTTGTTTGAGCTCGTTTTCGGCAGGTGAAGACCCTGTTGGTTTGCTAAAAGTTTCGGTGAGGATGATGCGATTGTCTACACGGATGAAATAGGCATCGGCACTGAGAGAAATACCCGCTTTGGGCAAGTTTAGAGCGAACCCTGCACTCACCGATTTAGATTGTTCTTCTTTGAGTTTTTCGATGCCAAAGAGTTCAGCCGCTTTAGAGATATTGTTGAACGTACCTGTTTCTTGCAAATTTCCGTTGAGGTAGAGGGTACCGATGTTGGTATAATACAATTGGTGGATAGAGGGGGCGCGGAATCCTGTAGAGGCAGCAGCACGCAAATTTACATTAGGGAGGAGCTTCACGCGAGTTGCCAATTTATAGTTGAAAGTATCGCCAAAATCGGAATAGTTCTCATAGCGCAAGGCGGCATTGGCTAAGAGCCAACGAGTGATGTCGGTTTCAAATTCGGCATAACCCGCCCATACATTGCGCGTTTTGGTGAGGGCACTCTCCTCACGCAAACCGCTGAATACCTGTGCACCACCAGGGAGGTAAGCCCCAAAGAAGTCAGTAGGTTTTTGGTTATTAGGGGTATTGCCGTCCTGCACTCTACCCGAAAGGTCATAAGTAGCATAAGAACTTTCATCACCTGCTACAATACTATAGGCTTCGTGGCGTTGCTCAGCGCCCAATGAGAGGTTGGCTTTCTCGAAGAGGTTGAGAGCTCTGGAAAAATCGAGGTTAAGGGTGTTTTGCAAGAAGCGCAATTTGCCAGCATCAAAGGAAGAAGGAGAGGCAAAGCGCAAACTCGTATTGCCCGTATGCTTGATAGTATAGGCAAACTCATTGCGTCCAAAGGTGTTGCTGACATCAATATGCCACGCTCCTGCTTCGCCTTTAAAACCTGCTGAGATAGAACTATCCTGAATATCAGTAGTTATCCAAGGCAGATAGCCGTTAGGATGTAGCCCTGTGAAGGTGCGCGCTTGATTAGGTCGCCTAAAGAAACCACCAGCCTCACCATAACGATAACTCTGTCCGCCAAAAGCATAGAATTTCCAGCTATCGGAAATAGGAAGTTCGGTATTGAGGAAGAATTGGGTACCGCGCAGACGCGATTGCCCCACATGCATATTAAAGTCTTTACGCGTTAGCTGGCGATAAGCGAGTTCATCATCGGTAACATCTTTACTCAGAATACTGCGCAGACTGGTAAGCGAAGTAGCATTTTGGATTTGTGATAAGAAGGAACTGTTGAAATAGCTAACCTCACCAGCGTAGTTTTTGATGAGCCCTAAGAGTTGAGGGTCGGCATTTACATTGCTATTGCTAAAATAGTTAGACAGATTATCGCCTGCTTCTAAAGCGCGCTGTTCAATTGCGTTATAGGCGTTGAAGATAGTGCCATCGAAAGTACCTGCTCTAAAAGTAGGGTTGCGGAATTGCGCTGAGAAAGTGAGGTTGATAAAGCCGCCTTTTTTACCGAGTTCAGTGCCATAATTGAGGTCTAATTGTCCTTGTTCGCCGTCGTAATCACCGCGATGATCATTGGCTTTTGGGGTTATGTTAGCCCCGTAACTCACTTGGGCAGAGAGTCCTTTTTCTTTTTTGAGGTTGAGATTGAGTACGCCTGCAATGGCATCCGACCCGTATTGAGCAGAAGCACCATCGCGTAAGATTTCAATTTTAGAAAGTGCAAAAGAGGGAATTGCATTGAGGTCAGTACCAACGGTACCACGACCAGGTGCGCCATTTACATTGATAAAGGCAGAAGTGTGTCGCCTTTTGTCATTGAGAAGCACTAAGGTTTGATCGGGGCCTAAACCGCGTAGTTGAGCGGGGTCTAAGTGGTCGGTGCCATCGGTTACCACTTGAGGTGTAGAGGTGAAGGAAGGTGCTATGCTGTTGAGTATCTGATTAATATTCACTTGCGGTTGTGTTTTTACGGTTTTCACTACATCAAACACATCCACCGGCACAGGACTATCTACTTTTGTGCGTCCACCAGCACGTGACCCAACGATGAGCACCTCGTCAAGTGCTTCAGCATCACTTTCTAAGAGAATGTTTAAAGTAGTGTGTTTGCCTACTTTCACTTCTTTGGTTTTAAAACCTATATACGAAAATACAAGTACATCGTTTTCGGAGACTTGTAGACTAAACTGTCCGTTTTCATCAGTATTAGTACCTTTTGGGGTATTTTTTACAACGATGCTTACCCCTATTAGAGGTTCTTTTTGGTTATCGGTTACGATACCTTTAACGGTTTGAGCCGAAGCAACGGCTGAAAACAGCAAGACTAAAAATACTAAAAAGCGGGTTTTCTTTCTCATCACTAAATTATTTTTAAAAAGGTTATTACTAAGGGGAAATAAAAAAGGAATGCAATGTAACATCATTGCATTCCTTTTTATATAGGGTAAAGTAAAGAAACAACGATGCCTTCCTATGGGGAAACCATAGAACAAAGCATCATCATATTTTTACTTGTGAAAGTCATATTATGTGTTATGTGTTAAATTCTGGGGCAAAGGTAGTGATTTTTTCTAAACTACCAAATTTTTGAAGAATTTTTTATGTAATCACTAAATAATACTATTTAATACTTAATACCCTACAGCTGTATCATCACCACGAGGGTCGGCACCACCTTCTAAACTGCCATCGGGTTGTACTAAAATAGCGTCTACTTTACCAATGATAACAAAGTTTTCTTCACGAGGTTTATAACCTTTGGCCTTAAGTTTGGCAATGACCTCAGGAGCAAAACCGTTGGGCTCATACATCACATCATCAGGTAGCCATTGGTGGTGGAAACGCGGTTTACTCACCGATTCTTGCATCGTCATACCGTATTCGGCTACGTTGAGAAAACACTGTAATACTGAGGTGATAATCGTTGAACCCCCAGGGGTGCCTATTACCATAAAGAGCTTGCCTCCTTTTTCTATGATTGTGGGGCTCATAGAGCTAAGCATACGTTTGTTAGGAGCAATGGCATTCTTTTCAGAACCTACTAAACCATAAGTGTTTGGTTCACCAGGTTTGATGCTAAAATCGTCCATTTGGTTGTTGAGGAAGAAACCGCCTCCTTTCACATATACCTTACTACCATAATTGGTGTTGAGGGTAGTAGTAACCGCTACGGCATTGCCAAAACGGTCTACAATGGAGTAATGAGTCGTTTCATCACTTTCGTAACCTGCAATTTTTCCGTGTGCTATTTCAGAAGATTTGCTCGCTTTATCCCACGAAAAACTACTCATACGTTCTTTGAGATAATCGGGAGAGAGAAGCGTTTCGGTAGGGACTTTCACAAAGTCGGGGTCGCCCATATAGTAAGCCCTATCGGCATAAGCACGGCGTTCGGCTTCTACTAATAACTGAATGTATTGCTCGCCGTTATGAGGATACTGACCTATATTATAAGGTTCTACGCTTTTGAGAATCTGTGCCAAGCAAATTCCTCCACTTGAGGGCAGTGGCATAGAATTGATGGTGTAATCTTTATAGGTGAAAGTAACGGGCTTACGCCATTGAGGTTCGTAGTTTTTGAGGTCGTCTAAGGAGAGGATACCACCGAGTTCTTGCACGTAGGCAACAATACGTTTGGCAGTTTCACCTTCGTAGAATTCAGCTCTACCATTATCGCGTATACGCTCTAAGGTTTTAGCAAACTCTTCATATTTAAAGCGCTCACCTGCTTTCCAACCATTTTCAAAAGGAGTAACATAGTTATTCGCTTGCTTGATGAGCTCTACATTTTTGTTCATATAAGAATCAGCCTGCAGTTTGGTGATGATCACCCCATTGCGCGCCAAGTCGATAGCAGGCTGGATGAGTTCGGCAAAAGGGAGAGAGCCAAACTTCTGATGTACAGCGAAGAGTCCTGCAATAGTGCCAGGTACACCTACAGCCAAAGCACCCAGAGTACTCTTATTGGCAATTACGTTGCCATCTTTGTCTAAATACATATCGCGATGCGCCTTAGCAGGTGCTTTTTCGCGGTAATCTAAAGCTCCTTTTTCACCATTAGCTAAACGGTATACCATAAAGCCTCCACCCCCTATGTTACCTGCATTGGGGTAAGCTACTGCTAAGGCAAGTTCGGTAGCCACCATCGCATCGAAAGCATTGCCTCCTTTTTTGAGGATAGCAAGACCTATTTGAGAGGCTTCTTCTTTGGCACTCACTACCATAGCGTGTGCGGCTACTACCCCTTTTTCGGGAGAAGATAGTTTTTCAGTAGGAGTATTGCGGCAACTCACCAATAAAGCAATTGCCGTTAGTATAGAGAAGATTTTTTTGAGCATAAGTTTTCTGTTTTTAGAGATGAGAAAAAAGCGTCAGAATTATCATAATAGGCTTTGTCAAAGTCCAAGGACTTTGACAAAGTTTTCGATACAAATCTGACACTTGTTATCTAAATTCTAAGCAAGTACCGCTTTTACTTTATCGGCAGCTTCTTGGAAGAGGATTGCTGAGTGAACGGCTAAGCCTGAATTGTCTAATATTTCTTTAGCAAGCTCAGCATTCGTACCTTGCAAACGTACAATGATAGGCACTTTGATAGCATCGCCCATATTTTGATAGGCATCTACCACGCCTTGTGCTACGCGGTCGCAACGCACAATACCACCAAAGATATTGATGAGGATAGCCTTTACATTAGGGTCTTTGAGGATAATGCGGAAAGCAGCTTCTACGCGTTTAGCATCGGCGGTACCTCCTACATCAAGGAAGTTAGCAGGTGAACCACCCGCTTGCTTGATCAAATCCATTGTAGCCATTGCAAGTCCGGCACCATTTACCATACAGCCCACGTTACCATCGAGAGCGACATAGTTGAGCCCTACTGCTTTAGCTTCTACTTCTATTGAGTTTTCTTCACGTGTATCGCGATAAGCTGCATACTCAGGGTGACGGAAAAGCGCATTGTCATCAAGAGTTACTTTGGCATCTACTGCCATTATTTTATTGTCAGAAGTTTTTAGAACAGGGTTGATTTCAAACAAGCTGGCATCAGAAGATACATAAGCATTGTAGAGTGCTGTTACGAACTTTACCATTTCTTTTTGAGCGTCACCAGTAACTCCTAAGTTGAAAGCAATCTGGCGAGCTTGAAAAGGCAAGAGCCCTACCGCAGGGTCGATTTCTTCGGTGAAGATAAGATGAGGTGTTTTTTCGGCTACTGCCTCAATATCCATTCCGCCTTCGGTAGAATACATAATCATATTTTTACCTTTGGCACGGTTTAATAGTACCGACATATAGAACTCTTTAGGATCGCTTTCACCAGGGTAATATACATCTTCCGCGATGAGTACTTGATGTACTTTTTTTCCTGAAGGTGGCGTTTGAGGAGTAACGAGTTGCATACCTATAATTTGAGAAGCGATAGGCTCTACTTGGTCTAAACCTTTGGCTAACTTAATGCCGCCGCCTTTACCGCGCCCTCCGGCGTGCACTTGTGCTTTTACCACATACCACTGAGTATTAGTGGCTTCGGTGAGTTGTTTGGCAGCCTCTACGGCTTCAGTGGGGGTGTGAGCAACGATGCCACGTTGTACGCGCACCCCAAAACTCGAAAGGATTTCCTTTCCTTGGTATTCGTGTAAGTTCATACGAGATTGATTTGGTAACTATTCGGCAAAGATACGAAACAATTTATTAATTAGCAAAAAAATAATTAATAATACTTCTAAAAAATGCTAATTTGCTAATTAGCAAATAATCCTTACTTTTGCGCTCTAAACTGAAAAAGAATGAAAAATACCTATATATTAGCTATAGAATCTTCTTGCGATGATACTTCAGCTTCAGTGCTTTGCAATGATAAAGTGCTTTCTAATGAGGTGGCAAATCAAGAGGTGCATAAACAATACGGCGGAGTAGTGCCCGAATTGGCTTCACGCGCTCACTTGCAAAATATAGTGCCCGTAGTGGCTCAAGCACTCAAAAAAGCAGGAATAACCAAAGAAGAACTTTCGGCTATTGCTTTTACAAGAGGACCAGGATTAATGGGGTCGTTGCTCGTGGGGACTTCATTTGCTAAATCGATGGCAATGGGACTGAATATCCCGCTCATTGAAGTGAACCATATGCAGGCACATATTTTGGCACATTTTATAGAGGAAGGTCAGCCTAAACCCGAGTTCCCTTTTCTCGCAATGACCATCAGCGGGGGGCATACCCAAATTGTGAAGGTGAACAGCTTTTTTGATATGGAGGTGTTGGGCGAAACCCTTGACGATGCAGTAGGGGAGGCGTTCGATAAAACCGCTAAAATATTAGGACTGCCTTACCCTGGAGGACCTCTCATTGATAAATACGCCCAAGAGGGCAACCCTAAAGCCTTCAGTTTTTCTAAACCTAAAATATCTGGTCTCAACTTCAGTTTTTCAGGACTTAAAACAGGTATTCTCTACTTTATACAGAAAAATACTGAAGAAAATCCTAATTTCATAACTGAACATTTAGCTGATATCTGTGCCTCGGTACAATACACTATTGTCGAAATACTGATGAATAAACTCAAAAAAGCTGTAAAAGAAACAGGTATCAAGCAAGTAGCTATTGGGGGAGGGGTATCGGCTAATTCGGGTATTCGCAATGCCCTCACAGCTTTAGGAAAGCAGTACGGTTGGCAAACCTTTGTGCCTAAATTTCAGTATTGTACCGATAATGCAGCGATGATAGGTATCGTAGGGTATCACAAGTTTTTGGAAGGAAATTTTGTAGCGCAAGAAGTAACTGCTCAAGCGCGACTTTCTTTTAATTAGCAGATTCGTTAATTTATTTTGAAACATTCAAAATAAATTCGTACTTTTGTCTCCTAAATTATAAAAACCATTAAAACGATGAAGACAGAAACATCATTAAATGAAAAACAAGGGCACTGGATTCTCGCCAAGCTCGGCAAGAAAGTGTTGCGCCCAGGAGGAAGAGTACTCAGCGAATGGTTAGTGAAAAACTTAGAGATTACCTCCAAAGATGATATCGTAGAGTTTGCCCCAGGCTTAGGATTCACGGCTAATATAGCCTGTTCTTACAAGCCTTTCAGCTATACGGGAGTAGATATGAATGAGGCAGCTGCTGCTTTGGCTAAAAAGAATATTCACTATGAAAATGCACGCGTGATTGTAGCTGATGCCGCAGCTTCTACACTTCCAGATGCTTTTGCTAATAAAGTGTATGGAGAGGCAATGCTCACTATGCAACCTCTTGAACACAAAAAAGCTATTATAGCAGAGGCTTTTAGGATACTCAAACCAGGAGGTTATTATGCTATTCACGAATTAGGCTTACAGCCAGACAATGTGAGCGATGAGGTGAAAAACGATGTTTTTAAAGAACTAAGTGCCAATATACGTGTACATGCACGCCCAATGACCCCCAGTGAGTGGAAAGCTCTTTTTGAAGAGCAAGGTTTTAAGGTGGTGAAAGAACAGCATAACGCAATGCTCCTACTTGAAAACAAGCGTGTATGGCAAGATGAAGGGATATTCCGCACACTTAAATTCTTCTTCAATCTCTTTACCCACCCCGATTTGCGCAAACGCGTGATGAATATGAAGAAAACCTTTAGAAAACACCAAAAGAACTTAGATGCTATTGCTCTTGTTGTTCAAAAACCTCTTTAAACGATTTTACAAAAAAGCTCATATCTTTATAGGAAATCTCCTATAAAAATATGAGCTAAAAAAAGTAACAAATAAAAATAATTCTTCTCTTTTATTGGTCTTTTACAATTACGAGTTGTGCTTTTGAGCCTGTTGCTAAATCCCAACGGTTGCGTATAATGGTATTGCCTTTGTCATCAAGCACCATAAACTCGGCTGTATTAGGACCCGATTCGCCTTGGTTGAGCGCTAAAAACTCTACTTTGTTGAAGCCAGGTTTTAATTCTACTTTAAAACCTCTGAACTCTCCAAGGAGAAAAATGTCGCGAACTTCTTCTACTCCATTCACATATAAACTTACTCGATCGCCATCAATAGCAGCGAAGTCGCGACAATATACATTTACAAACTTTCCATTATTGGTGAAGTCGCCAAAGAATTGATCGCCTTTGGGTGCTTCATAATCTTCCCGTTTATGGTCGTTGAGTACCTCATAATTAGGTTTGAACTCTATTTTACGCTGTACCAAATTGCTCTTTCCCGTAAAATCAATACTTTTTTCGGGCATCTTCATCCAAGGGTTCTCCTCTTTTTTAGGAGCTACCCGCAGATTGATAGGCGTTCCCTTATACTCTAACTCAGGTGATTTCTCTAACGGAATGACAACCTTATTATCTTTCTTTTGTATTTCAAAAGGTTGAGCCTGAGCAGCTAAGCATCCTAATAAAAGTGATATGTACAAGCATAAATATTTCATAATGTTTGAGCATTTACTTTTTTATAGCGATAACTATGCCAAATTTGCTATTCTGCTAATTCTTTCATACCTTTGCGCTTCATTATTAAGTATTCTTTTATGAAAAACATTACATTATTTGTAGCACTATCTTCCTTTTTTATAGGAACTGCACAGGACGACCTTATCAAATCGGTAGCTGGTAACCACTCAGAAAATGCTGGTTTTAAGTTTACTACCGTTATCAACCTCGAACGCACCGACGTGAAAGACCAAGGTAGTAGCGGCACTTGCTGGAGCTATGCAGGGGCTTCGTTTATAGAAAGTGAAATGAAGCGTATGGGCAAAAAGCCTATCGACCTTGCCGAAATCTTCACTGCTCGCAATTGCTATATCGAAAAAGCTAAACAATATGTGCGTATGCACGGCAATTTAGATTACGGACAAGGAGGTGAACTCCACGATGTAATCAATATGTACGCCAAATATGGCGCTGTACCTCAAAATATTTATACAGGTTTGAACTACGGTACTACTCGTAATGATTTTGGTGAACTGCACGCTATCTTGAAAGGATTTCTTCAAGGAATGCTAAAGAACGCAGAGAAAAAGAATAAACTCACTCCTAATTGGTTACCTGCTTTCACAGCGACCATCGATGCCTATTTAGGTGCAGTACCCGAAAGTTTTATGTATGAAGGCAAAAAATATACTCCTCAGAGCTTTGCTAAAGAGCGTGTAGGTATCAATCCTGCCGACTATGTAGAAATGGTATCGTATGCCGACCAACCTAAATACCAAAACGTATTTATGGCAGTACCCGATAACTGGAGCTTTGATTATGCTTACAATATCGCAATGACCGACCTTACAAAAATCATTGACAACGCTCTTAAAAAAGGTTATACTGTAGCGTGGGCAGCCGATGTGAGTGAGCGTTATTTCAGTTGGAAAAATGGAGTGGCTTTTGTGCCTGAAAAAGAAGTGAGTGAGATGAGTAACGAGGAAGCCTTGTATCTTTTTTCTAATCCTCCTACTGCCGAGAGAACCATCACCCCCGAGATGCGTCAGCGTGATTTTGACAACTATCAAACTACCGATGACCACGCAATGCACATCGTAGGGCTTGCCAAAGACCAAAATGGACGTGAATACTACATCGTGAAAAACTCTTGGGGCTTGCACAACGACTATGAAGGCTACTTGTACGTAACTAAAGCCTTTGTAGAGTTTAAAACAACTGCCATTATGCTTCACAAAGGCGGAGTGCCTAACGATATCCTCAAAGGGTGGAAAAAGTAGTATTAGTAATGCGAACTTGCTAATTAGCAATTATTTTATACTTTTGTCTCTAAATACGAAATGTTTATGGAAACACTCACTATTAAACCTCCTAAAGGAGTTACTCTAAAGGATGCAAGAATAGCTCTTGAACGACTCAACTTTGAAATAGTAGAGAATCAGGAGTACACAATTTCTGATAGTTACAAAAATGAGTTGCACGATCGTTTAAGAGAATGGGAATTATCTCCAGAAACCGGAATCTCTTTAGATGAAGCCAGAAGATTGGCTTACGAAAAATATGGAAGAATATGAAGTAATACTCTCTTCATTAGCTAATAAAGAATGGCTGAAAGTCATTGATTGGTATAATGATAAAAGAGAAGGACTCGGTTTTGAAGTTTTTGACGAGATAGATGAATATTTGAAAAGGTTAAAAACATTACCTTATATAAATCGAATAGTAGAAGGTGAGATTAGATTATCAACTACTCCAAGATTTCATTTTGGAATATTCTATACTGTGAAAACAAATACTGTTTTTGTGATAGGTATACACAATCTAAGAGAGGACTACCAAGATATTTTGAGAAGAATATAATTTTTTTCTTCTTCTTATTTAAGAAACATTTAAACACTATTTGAAAGAAACAGAAAAAATACTTACATAAAGACATAAATTAGCGTTTCACTTTACAATTTCCTGTCATAGAAAACGACCATTTTTTAATGTTATGGGGAAACTAAAAGTGGAAATGCCTGTACTATAGCGTGGGCATTTCTTTTTACTTTTGCAGTGTGCCTTTAGTCGGGCTTCTATGAGAAAGTAATAGGGAATGTGCTCACGCTTTTTTTAAGTGCTTATGTAAAATAAGAAATGATGAAATAATAATGAAAAGGAGTATTTTATTCTTAGTATTATGCTTTCCCTTATACATATTTTCACAATATCGTGTTACTGGGATTTTAATTAGTAATAACCAAATAGTAGCTAATTGTACTGTTAAATTGCTCTCACAAGACAAGGTATTACAAACAACTGCTTCAAATGAAAAGGGTACTTTTTCTTTTGAAAACCTTTCAGCAGGGCAATACCAGCTAAATGTGGTTTCTATTTTCTATGAGCCTTTTCAGCAAGAGCTAATGGTAGATAAGAATATCACATTAGGCAATATTGTGATTACCGAGAAAGTAGAAAACCTTAAAGAAGTAACCGTTACTGGTCGGAAAAATCCTGTCATCCCTACTCAAACGGGCTCACTTATTGAAGTAACGGGCACACGGCTCGCCTATCGTTCTGCGGTGACCGATATTTTAGAGTATGCTCCCAGCATCTCTACTACTAATGGTTTGAAAATCTACGGCAATGACGATATTTTAATAATGCTTGATGGTAAGGAATTACACCTCGATAAAGACAAAATAGCGTCTTTCTTAGATAAAATACCCGTCAAGAGTATAAAAAGTATTGAAGTAGTTGATAAAATTGATGCCAGTATCGATAGCTCAAAAGCAGGCGTCATAAAAATAACTACTATTGCAAAATACGGATGGGTAGGCTCGTTAAGTCACAACTTTCTGTACAAACAAAAATTAGGCTATAACGATGATGTAAACCTGTTTTATTCTACTGACAAATATCGTCTTTTTACTAACCTATACCACGAACGACATCACACCTTTAGCAATACAGAGGAGCAATCTCTCTTGAAAAATAGTAATACACTTTATCAAAGTACTTCCGATAGACAGTTAAAACGAAAAGCAAACGGGATAACGCTGGGAGCAGATTACTATTTCAATAAAAAATCGACTCTTAGCCTTCTGTATATCTATAATTATGATGCTGATGCTGATAATGAATACAACATTTTAACTAATGTGTATAACAACAATGTGCTCAACCATCATTTTACTACGAACAGAAAATGGGACGCCATATCTAATGACCACTCTTTCTCACTGAACTTCGACCATACTACTGACTCCTTAGGTTCAAATATCAAAATAGCCTTAGACTTGGTTAAGAAAAAGTATGAAAGTCCTCTTACTGAAAAAGATATTTATTACCGCACAGTAACTACCGAAGAAAATACTGAGCAAGATTCATACTCTTACAGCGATGTTTATGCCTTTAAAACTACTTGGAGTAAGTTTTTTACCTCTAAATACCCTTCAGAAAAGCAGAACTTAGTGCTTGGATTGCGTTATTCATTGGTAGACAATCAAGATGAGTTTGCTTATTTTGATATTTTGCCTACCCAGAAGTTAAAAAACACTACTCTTTCTAATGATTTCTCCTTCAAAGAACACATCTTTGCCACTTTTGCCAATTACGTCTTTCCTCTTACTCAAAAATCAAAGTTCTCAGTAGGCTTACGTTCTGAATATAATTACAATACGTTTAACAATCACTTAGATAATTTCCATAACGACAACACACAATGGTCACTCAATGCCCTCTATACTACCAAGCTCGGCAAAGAAACCTTCTTCTTTTCTGCTCGCCGATGGTTCAGCAGGGTGAATTACAGTCTGTTTAACCCTACCTATATCAAAAGTTCTCCTACCGATGCCTATATAGGTAATAAAGATTTAAGTCCCATAGAAGGATATATGTTGCAATCGGGTTATAGGTGGAAAAAAGTAGATATGGCTGTGGCTTACCGCTATTCCGAAAAAAATGTGCTTAACATTCCTACCGCTATTGCTGGCGTAATAACTACTCGTCCCGAGAATGTAGGTTATAAAAACGATGTGTATTTGTTCCTATCCCGTTTTACTAAGTTCACCGATTGGTGGGAGTGCAATGCGAAATTCACAGGGGGGTATTTTAACTTCAAGTATTTAGGGAATGCTTTCAACTCCTTATATGCCGAATTTTACACCTCACAGCGCTTTTACCTCCCCAAAGATATCGAAGCTTCTCTTACTTACCAATATACCTCAACCAATAAGAGTTTGTATACCAAAAACTATTACAATCACCAGCTCAACTTTAGCCTAATGATTCCTTTTTCAAGCTCATTTAGGTTAAAAGCCTTTGTAACTGATATATTGAAGACCTCTCGTTCTAAAAGTGAATATGATTTTAATGGCATTTATAACACATTATATTCAACCATTAACAGTCGTCAGTTTGGTATAGGTATTAGCTATGATTTTGCTAAAGGTAAAGAAGTGAATGATAATATAAGAAACACAGGGGTAGAAGACGAGAAAAACAGACTATTGAAGTAATACTATGAAAATCTAAAACATCAATTTGTGATATAGTTTTTTTATCAAATTGATCATAAAAAAAGCTGTATAGTATTTTGCTATACAGCTTTTTTTGTCTCTACACGGCATTACTACAATACAGCAATGCAAGAAATTTCTACTTCTACAGCTTTAGGCAATTGTGCTACTTGCACAGTTTCGCGTGCAGGTGCTGTTGCCTCGTTGAAATAGCGTGCATATACGCCATTTACTTGCGCAAATTGCCCCATATCGGCTAAGAAAATAGTGGTTTTTACTACATTCTCAAAAGTAGCTCCTGCCTCGGTGAGGATCGCTTTGAGGTTTTCCATTACTTGCTCGGTGGCAGCTTCTATGCCTTTTACTACTTCACCCGTTGCAGGATTCACAGGTATTTGTCCTGATACGTAGAGCGTGTTGCCAGCTTTTACCGCTTGTGTGTAAGGACCAATGGGCGCTGGCGCTTTTTCTGTAAAAATGATATGTTTCATATAGCTATTAGTTATTAGTCGTTATTTTGGTAAAGTTGGCTTTTAGAGTTCCTACGTTGCCTACTTTATCTTTGGCATTTACGATGAGCTCATATTTATCGGTTTTAGTAGTATCGATATCACTAAAATGGAAAGTAAGGCATTTGTTTTTGGGTTCGTATTCAAAGAGTATCCACTCGCCATTGAGGGTCGCTGAACAAGAGGAAAAGCCACTGAAATTATCGCTTACTAAAATTTTGAGAGTATCGGCTTTTACAATGCCACCATTTTTGAAATTCACAGCTTTGAGAGTGGGAGCAGTTACATCTTTTCGCAAGGTGAAAGTGCCAAAATTGCGCACGCGGGCTGTAAATACACCATCTTTATAAATGGTAGGTTCGTAACTACCACCACGTGAAAGGAACATTTTGCTGGCTTCTTCGGGGGTATAACTATCGTCTTTGATGGTTACAGTAAAGTATTTCTGAGCAGGAATGCGATAATCACCTACGGTAATAGAATCTTTTTTGCTGGTGATGAGCATTTGTACATCCTCATAAAGGGTATTTTCAGGTAAATAAACACTACCGTGTTCTAATTCATAGTAGTTATCGCGAGTGGCTACCACTTGTTTGTTGCCTTTAGGTTCTGGTCGAGGTGTTTTTAGTATTTCGCGTTTGCCCTCTATAGGGATATTTATTGTAGTAGTATTCCCTTTGAAATCTTCGGCTATAATAGTAGCAGTGTATTGTTTACCTTCTTCTATGGTAAGATACCCAAAATTGCTTTTGGTAGGAGGGATAGGGTAGACGTCTAAACGGTTGTTAGGCAGTTTGTAAAGGCGTTGTACCATACCTCTTTTTTGAGTATACATCTCGTAGTCGATCAGGGCGTTGAGGTAGCGAGTATCGTTGTAATTCACCTTGTTTAAAACAGTTTGGAACTGCACCTCTCCGTTGAGCAGGAGAGTTACTTTGTAGATGCCATTTCGGTGCATTGTTTCATTTTGGCGGTCAAAACCTTGAATGCCAAACCCAATAGTACCTATAGCACTGATATTATCGGCGAGGTAAGTGTGATCGGCTTGTAAAGTTTTATTGATTTGTCGGGGGAGTTGAGTGCTTTCTATTTGAGCATCTTTGCCGAGTGAATAACCATAGAGGTGTATAATTTCGGGAGGAGTAGTATCTTCAATAAGGTCTTTAAAACCAAAGAGCAGTGGATTCCAGCCATTGTCGCTGGTATCGCGTACCTCGAAGTGTAAGTGAGGTCCTTGGCTACCCCCTGTGTTGCCACTAAGGGCTACCCAATCACCTTGTGATACAGGAAATTGTTTTTCGTCGAGGATAATATCAATGTCGTAAGTTTGTTGTGCATATTGTTTTTGTTTTACGAAAGCTTCTACTTCGGGAGCGTATTTTTGCAAGTGTCCATAAGTGGTTACATAGCCGCTGGGGTGGGTGATATACAGCATTTTACCATAGCCATACGGACTTACTTTGATACGAGAAATATAGCCTTTATCGGCAGCCAAAACTTGTAACCCCTCGCGACCTTCAGTTTTTAGGTCGATACCGCCGTGGAAGTGATTAGGGCGCAATTCGGCAAAAGTACCTGCGAGTAAAGGTTTAGTATTCAGAGGAATGATAGGTTTAAATTCTTGACCTTTTAAGGTAAGAGGTAAGGAGTAAGAAATAAGAGATAAGAGGATAGTTAAGTGATAAGTGATAAGTTTTTTCATTCTTTGCTAATAAAAGTTTTGCATATAAAACGGCGCAAAAGTAAGAATAATTTGTCAATTAGCCAATTTGTCGATTCGTCAATTTGTAAAATGTACAAAAAAAACTTTGTTGAAATCTCTAAATTTCAACAAAGTTTAATAGTTATTGTTTGACACCTAATACTTATAGGGTACTAATATTTAAATCTTTTAAATCTAAAGAAGCCCCTATTTCTAAGAGGTGAAGGCGACGATGGTCGTCTTTGAATTTGCGTTTAGCAGCTTCTTTATCAATTTTGATTACAGGGAAGGTGTCGTAATGCACGCCCAACACATTGCCTACTTCTACAAAGCGAGCCGCTGTAAGGGCATCGCGTACCCCCATTGTATAGTTGTTACCGATGGGGAAAATTGCCAGATTTACCTTGTATTGGTGGGGGATAATTTTCATATCATAGTGTAAGGCGGTATCTCCTGAAATGTAGATAGTATCATCGTTGTAATCAATCAAAAAACCAGCAGGATTGCCTCCATAAGAACCATCGGGGAAAGATGAAGAATGTTCAGCTTTAATCATCTTGATTTTCACTTTGCCATCTACAAATCGGTGAGAGCCACCGAGGTTCATAGCGTGACCGCTAAGTCCTAATTTTTCGTAGTGAGCGAGAATTTCGGGATTGGTAATCAGTTGAGCACCTGTGCGTTTGGCAATAGCTTCTACATCGGCAATGTGGTCGCCGTGGGCGTGGGTGATGAGGATGTAATCTGCTTTGATAGAGTTTATATCAATGTGTGAAGCCAAAGGGTTAGGGCTAATAAAAGGGTCTACAAGAAAGTGAATCCCATCAATGTTTATATTCACGCAAGCGTGACCTAAATAAGTTACTTTCATAATGAATTTTTTTATAGGTTATCAATAAGGCAAAGGTAGTGAATTATTTTTAAAGTGCAAAATAATTTAATAATTGGCCGAATTGGCTAATTAGCAAATTATTCTTATCTTTGCCCCCGCAAAATAAAAAAATATCACAATGGTTTTACCTATTATAGGATACGGCGACCCAGTGCTCAGGAAAGTAGGGGAGGATATTACTCCTGATTACCCCGAGCTTAAAGCGCTTATCGCCAATATGTACGACACTATGCGTCACGCTTATGGTGTAGGCTTAGCTGCCCCACAAGTAGGGCTTGCTATACGTTTGTTTGTAGTTGATGCCTCTCCGTTTGCTGAGGATGATGACTTAACCCCTGAAGAACAAGCGTTTTTGAAAACCTTCCAAAAGACTTTTATCAACGCCAAAATCACTGAAGAAACAGGTGATAAATGGAATTTCAATGAGGGTTGCCTCAGTATTCCAGGGGTGCGTGAAGACGTGAGCCGCCACAAGCAAATCACTATTGAATACCTTGATGAGGAATTCAAGCCTCAAACACTGACTCTTGATGGTTTGGCAGCGCGTATTGTTCAGCACGAGTACGACCATATAGAAGGCATATTGTTTACAGATAAACTTTCGGCTTTTAAAAAACAGCTTATCAAAAGCAAGCTGAACAATATTATGAAAGGAAAGGTGAAGGTAGATTACAGAATGAAATTTTTAAATGCTAAGTAAATAATCAATATTAAAAATATAAAAAATGAATTTAACAAAAATACTTGCCATATCGGGGAAACCAGGTTTGTATCATTTAGAAACGCAAACGCGTTCAGGATTTTTAGCTACTTCTTTAGCCGATGATAAACGCATTTCGGTAGGGATTCGCAATAATGTGAGTTTGTTATCAGAAATAGCTATTTACACTATGGAAAGGGAAGTGCCTTTAAGTGAAGTGTTTGAAAGTATGAAAACTTTAGAAGGAGGCAAAGAAGCAAGTATATCAGCAAAATCGGATGGGGCTACTTTAGAATCTTATTTTGCCAAAGTACTTCCTAACTACGATCGCGACCGTGTATATGCGAGTGATATTAAGAAAGTAATACAATGGTATAATTTGCTGCTCAACAAAGGATTTTTAGAAGAAGAACCTTCTACAACTACTAAAGAAGAAGCATAAAAAAATAGGCTGTGAGGATTAATCTTACAGCCTATTTTTTATTTAAACTTCATTTTTGTATGAGAGTTCATCTTCTACTTACTGATTATTCAGCTTTTTCAGTGTTATCGATAAGCACTTGTCCACGGTAGTAAAGTTTACCTTCATGCCAGTGAGCACGGTGGTACAAGTGGTTTTCGCCTGTTGTAGGGTCTTTTGCAATTTGTGGAAGTACTGCTACGTCGTGAGTTCTTCTCTTATCTCTTCTTGTTTTTGATTGTCTTCGCTTAGGATGTGCCATTGCTTAATATTTATTTATCAGTTATTAATTTTTTTAAACTTTCCCATCGTGGGTCTATAGCTTCGGGGGCTATATGGTTTTCTTTTGGGGCTAATGCTTCAAGTTTATCTAAAATTTCGGAGTGCATTGAACCATTGAGTACATCAGGGTGTACACGTTTTGCTGGAATTGATAATACAATGAGCTCATAGAGGTATTGAGCTATCTCTATTTGATGTTCGCCGTGAGGGAGTATCAGTAGCTCTTCGTCGTCATCATTATATTCTTCACCGAATTTTACTACTAAGAACAATTCACCAGATACAGGTAGATTGAAAGGTTCATTAGAAACATCACAATTTACATTCACTGTTCCACTATTGTGGAAGTGCAACTCCATAAGGTTGCTTTTTTTTTCTAAATCTACAGTGATAGTTTGTTGAGTATCGTTTATTTCATCAAAACTAAAAAGTTCTAAAAACTTTTTATCAATATTGTAAATAAACTGATGTTTTCCTTGTTTTAAGCCTGCAAAAGAAATAGTATAATCTTTTAACTTTCTCATTTTCTACAAGTTCAGTAATTGATTGCCTATCTTTTGAGGCGCAAAGGTAAGAATTTTCAGTGAACTACCAAAAAAAAAGTAAAAAAGTTCCTAAATAAAGCCGTCAGCATCTTTGTTAGCAACCAATCTAAAACCTTCACCGTGGATGTTTAGAATTTCTACTTTTTCATCTTTTTTTAGCAATTTTCTCAGTTTAGCGATATATACGTCCATACTACGAGAGGTGAAATAGTTGTCGTCTTTCCATATTTTAGAAAGGGCGAGTTCTCGTGACATAAAATCGTCGGTATGTAGAGCGAGGAGGCGCAATAGTTCATTCTCTTTAGGGGAGAGTTTCATAGGTTCTTCGTCCTTGTATTTAAGAATACGCAATTTAGTATTGAGGAAGAAATTGCCTATTTCAAATTCAAACTTATTGTTATCGACCATAGTCTCAATGTTTTTACGTTGTAACATTGAGCGTATTTTCATCAAGAGAATTTCGGAATCAAAAGGTTTGTTGAGGTAGTCGTCGCCGCCAGATTTGTATCCTTTGATTACATCTTCGCGCATAGTACGAGCTGTAAGGAAAATGATAGGGATTTTTTCATTTTTCTCACGGATTTCTCTTGCGAGCGTAAATCCATCTTTGTAAGGCATCATCACGTCGAGGATGCACATATCAAAGAGTTCTTTTTTGAAAAGCTCAAAGCCTTCCATACCATTTTTGGCTAATGTAACATCGAAACCGCTCATTACTAAGTAGTCTTTGAGTACTGTACCAAAGTTAGGGTCGTCTTCCACTAAGAGGATACGTTTATCTTCAGAGGAAGGTTTGGCAGAGTAATAGTTTCCGTTCATATTCATTTTTTTATTTGTTTTTAGTTATTTTTTGAGCTTATTTTATAGCACTTATATTACAGGTAGCTTAATAAAGAAAGTAGAGCCTTTTCCTTTTTCGCTTTCTACATAAATACTTCCTTGATGGTATTCTACGATACTTTTTACATAAGCAAGTCCTAAACCGTGCCCTTTTACGTTGTGTAAGTCGCCAGTGTGTTCTCTATAGAATTTATCGAAAATGTATTTAGCGGCTTGTTTACTCATTCCTTGACCTTTGTCCTTAATGCAGATAAGGATTCTATTTTTGATATTTTCTGTATAGATATCTATTACAGGAGCTTCTGGTGAATATTTGATAGCGTTTTCAATTACATTTACAAATACATTGGTAAGGTGAGATTCATTAGCTGATATGTCGCTATTATCTGCCAAGAAGTGAGTGCGTATCAATCCATTACGTTCGTTGAGCATCACTTGTACGTGGCTAATAGCATTTGTGATAAGGTCGTGTACATCTAAAGGTTCACGTTCTAATTGCAAATTGCCTTTTTCGAGGCGGGATATTTGCAAGATATTTTCAACTTGTGCGAGCATTCGTTTGTTCTCTTGTTTGAGGATTTTCACGTAATGCATTACCTTGTCGGGGTCGTTTAATGCAATAGGGCTCTTGAGCGTATCGAGTACTAAGTTCATTGTAGCGATAGGTGTTTTGAACTCGTGAGTCATATTGTTGATAAAGTCTGTTTTTATTTCTGAAATGCGGCGTTGAGTAATCAGTTGGTTTAGTGTAATGATAAACACCGCTATAATAATGAGCATAAAAACAGTGGAGAGGCTTGCTATACCTATAATTGACGATAAAACAAAGCGTTCTCGTTGAGGGAATACTACAGCTAATTCATAGAGAGAATCGTCGTTGCTATTGGCGCCAAAGAGCAATGTTCTGTACTCTCTGGTCTCATTGGGTTCAAAGTATTTAGAATGTACTTTTGAGAGTACGTTTTTATTGTATATAGCGAACTCAAAGTGCAATTTGAGTCCTCTTTTTTCCAATCGTTGTTGGATGAGTTTTTGTATTTGAATAATTGATACGCGTTCGCTTATGGATTGTTGACGGATGATGTTTTTGAAAGATTCTTCAATCATCAAACGTTCTATTTTAGGTAAATTGCTCAATTTTTCATAGGCATTTACCAAATATGGATTGGTGTCTAATTTTTGTATTTTTGGATTGTAGTCTAAGTAATGATTGTTAAACGAATGAGGAGTAGTTGTTATAGGTAGTTCATAATCTTCATCTAAAACGCCGTGGTTATAAGCAAAATTTTCCTTGTTGTCTTTGTAATTTTGTATATAAACAAAGTCATGCAAGAGAGGGTCTTTAAGCTTAAGGGTACTATCGTTTTCTCTTAAAAAGATGATTTGAGCTACGTATTTATCTACTTCATCTTGCTCTATTTGCCTTGCTACATTATTGAGAACCTGCTGAATAGAATAAGTAAAAGCTTCTTCTTTATCGTCGATCGCCATCTTAATCCAATACCCTTGAATAAAGATAATTCCTACAAGTGATAAGCTTGTAAGTATTAGAGCTATTATGTATAAACGTCTATTCATCGCGCAAAGTTAATACAAAATATTAAAAAAACAATAATAAGTCTTAAAAAAACTTTTGTCATAGAACAAAAAAGTTTTTCGAATTTGAGTAAATAGAACGGAAATGCCTTTTATAACTATAAAAAAATCCTTAAAGTGCAGTGTTACTTTAAGGAATTTTTTGTTAATTGTATATTGTTTTTTCAGTCGAAAAGTGTTCCTTGTTTTGCGGGATGAACTTTTCCTAAGTGTTTGTAAGCTAACTCGGTTACTTCTCTACCGCGAGGGGTACGTACAATAAAACCTTCTTGAATGAGGAAAGGCTCATAGACTTCTTCAATAGTTTCGGCGCTTTCGGAGACGGCAGTTGCTAAAGTAGTGATTCCTACGGGGCCTCCTTTAAATTTATCGATGAGGGTGGAGAGGATTTTGTTGTCCATCTCGTCTAATCCGTGTGCATCTACATTGAGGGCTTTGAGCCCAAAGCGGGTAATAGCGATATCTATTTTACCATTGCCCTTTATTTGCGCGAAGTCGCGAATACGACGTAAAAGGGCATTAGCAATACGCGGGGTACCTCTACTTCTGCTTGCTAATTCGATAGCAGCTTCCATAGAAATTGGGACTTTGAGAATAGAAGCACTACGCTGAACGATATCTGCTAAAAGTTCAGTAGAATAATATTGCAATCGACTTTGAATACCAAAACGTGCACGCATAGGAGCTGTAAGTAAACCTGAACGGGTGGTTGCTCCTATAAGTGTAAAGGGATTGAGGTTGATTTGCACGGTGCGAGCGTTGGGGCCTGATTCTATCATTATATCAATCTTGTAGTCTTCCATAGCTGAGTAAAGATACTCTTCTACTACTGGACTCAAGCGGTGTATCTCGTCGATAAAAAGTACATCGCGCTCTTGCAAATTAGTGAGTAATCCAGCTAAATCTCCAGGTTTATCAAGCACAGGACCTGAAGTAATTTTGATACCTACACCCAATTCGTTAGCCAAAATATGAGCGAGAGTAGTTTTTCCAAGTCCTGGAGGGCCGTGAAAAAGGGTATGATCGAGAGCTTCGTGGCGCATATTAGCAGCTTTTACGAATATTTTTAGGTTTTCTAAAACTGCTTCTTGCCCCGCAAAATCATCAAACGACAAAGGGCGCAAGGCTCTTTCTATATCGAGTTCTTGCGCCGAATAATTTTCTTTATTTGGATCTAAGTTTTTATTCAAGCTTTTAGGATTTAGAAGATAGCATCACTTCATATTGCGAAGATTAATTACTTCTTGCTGAGTGAGGCGACGCCAATGACCACGAGGTAAATCTTTTTTAGTGAGTCCGGCAAACACTACGCGGTCGAGTTTTTCTACTTGATAGCCCAAGTGTTCAAAAATACGGCGTACAATACGATTGCGACCGCTATGGATTTTAATACCTATTTCATTTTTAGGTTTATCGTTTACATAGCTGATTTCGTCTACCTCAATGAAACCGTCTTCTAACTCCAAGCCATCTTGTATCTTCATAAAATCTTTGTAGTCGAGTTTGCGGTCGAGAATTACGTGGTATATTTTGCGTACACCGTGAGTGGGATGAGTGAGTTTTTTGGTGAGCTCACCATCATTGGTAAGCAATAACAAACCTGTAGTAGCTCTATCTAAACGGCCTACAGGTAAGATTCGAACATTAGTAGCATTTGCGACCAAATCCATTACTGTTTTACGGCCTTTTTCGTCGTTGGTAGTGGTGATAAAACCTTTGGGTTTGTTGAGCAAGATGTATTCTTTCTTTTCAGAAGAAAGGAGTTTACCATCAAAACGAACTTCATCGGTAGGTTTTACGCGGTAGCCAAGGGTTGTCATCACTTCACCATTTACCGTTACATTACCTGCAGAAATATACATATCGGCATTGCGACGTGAACAGATGCCTGCATCGGCGATGAATTTGTTCAAGCGCACTTCTATTGGATCGGCAGCGGGGTAATCAATAGGAGCTTGGTTATAAGGTTTATAAGCGTTGTTGTTATAAGGTTTTTTGTTGAAAGGTTTTTTGTAGTTGTCGTTTCGGTTGTAACCTTCATTGCGGTTATAATTTTCATTACGGTTGTAGTTGTTAGGCTTGCTATACCCGTCGTTCTTTTTGAAGTTAGGGTTGTAAGGTTTTTTGTTTTCGAAATTATAACCGTTGTTATTGTCATAATTATCATAGCGATTGCCACCATTATTGTCGTAACGGTTACCATTGTTATTGTTATAGCGGTTACCGTTATTATTGTTGTAACTACGTCCTTCGTTCTGTCCGTAAGTTTTCTTTTTGAATGAACTATTGCTGTTGTTGCGATTGTTACCGCTGTTGTAAGAAGAATTGTAAGGCTTTTTCTCTGAATTCCCATTAGAGGAATAGCTATTCTTCTTGTAGTTGTTGTTAAATTTTTTGTTTTCCATATAAAATTAAATCTCTCTATTATTTAGGGCAAATTGCCATTCTATTAAGGGCGAATTGCTATTCGTCCCTACAGATTTTAAGCTAAGGCTTCAGACCCTCCAACGATTTCGATAATCTCACCAGTGATGGTAGCCTGACGAGCTTTGTTGTAGGTGAGGATGAGTTCGTTTTTGAGGTCTTGAGCATTGTCGGTAGCTTTGTGCATAGCCGTCATACGTGCGCCGTGTTCTGCTGCTACAGAGTCGCGTAAGGCTTTAAACAATTGTGTTTTTAGCGAACGTGGAATGAGTTTTTCTACAATTTCTTGTTTAGAAGGCTCATAGATATAATCGGTATTTAGTTCTTTGTTATTTGTTTTAGAAGTAGTAATGGGTTGTATAGGCAAAAATGTTTCTTCTGTAAGAATTTGAGTAGCTGCATTTTTAAAACTGTTGTACACCAATACTATCTGGTCATATTTACCCGAAGTGTACAATTCCATTAGTTCTTCAGCCAAAGTAGCAGCTGTAGCAAAGGTGAGCTTATCGAAAATTTCGCTATTATGAGCTATAATATTATCGTATTTTTTCAACACATCATTGCCTTTTTTACCTATGGTGTAGAGTCGTACCTGCTTGTCTTTATAGGTAGTTTGCTCTAACTCTAACACTTTTTTTATCACGCTGGCATTGAACGCCCCGCAGAGGCCTCTATTGGAGGTGATAGGTACCAAAAGTACTTTTTTTACTTCTCCTTTGCGTGGATTATAAACATTCTCATCACCCAAGGCAGCGCTAAGGTGTTCTAACAACTGCTTGAGTTTATAAGCATAAGGTTTCATCGCTACAATAGCATCTTGAGCTTTTTTCAGTTTGGCTGCCGATACCATTTTCATCGCTGCTGTGATCTGCATTGTTGAACTTACCGATGAAATTCTGCTTCGTATTTCTTTTAAATTTGCCATTTTATTAGGTAAGAGGTAAAAGAGGTAAGAGGTAAACTCTAACCATTTACCGTTAATCATTAACTGTTAGTTATATGTTTTAAGGTTTCTATCAAAATTAGAAAGAATACCTTTGATAAACATCTATTCCTTCTATTTTCCTTAATGAAGGTGATTTACTATGAAATAGTTGAGAGGTTAGAATAATAAGGTCTTCCAAATCAAACCCCTGAATAGTACGTCCTAAAAGGAAAGATATGGTATATTCTTGCCAATTTTCGCCTTGTTCTTTCGCTATATCGGATACTTTTTGCAATATATTCCACATTTCAGTTTCAGAGATATATTGGCACCAATAACACCATTTAGCCAAAGAAGCTGCTCTACACAAATCCCACGCATAAGCCGATTTTACTGCCTCTACTTGTGCTAATTCTATTCCCAAACCATTGGCTATTTGTTTCTGTATTTTGCTAAGCTCAGGTGAGGTTTGCGTTAGCAGATGTCGGAACTGTAATGAACGTTTCTGTGCTAATAAGTCACTTATAGTTTGTTTAGCAGATGCTGTATCTATTATTTCCCATTGTTGACGTAATCCTTTCTGATATGTTTCTAATATTTCAGTAGGCATCAGGTTTAGTAGATTTTCACCACGGTAATACGTTAGTATCGCTCCAAAAGTGAGCAATCGTATCTGTTCCTCAGTTAAAGGATTTTGATTGATGTGTCCTATTTGTTTTTGCAAGTGTTTTTTTGTATAAGCTTTGTTTATATAAATCTGTAGCGCAAACAAAAAGACAGCTCCAATAATTATCCATATAATAATACTCATAAGAATAAATATTTAAAAAGATGTATTTACTATTTTGCGTATTTTTCGCTTAAATCTTGGGCTACTTTTTCAAGAGTGGCTGTAATCTCATCGGTGAGTTTGCCAGCTTTGAGCTGATCTAAAATGTCACGATGAGATACATTGAGGAATTCTAAGTATTCTTTTTCAAATTCTTTAACTTTATTTACAGGTACTTGGCGCAATAAATTTTTAGAACCTGCATAAATAATCGCGATCTGATTTTCTACGGGGTAAGGGTCGTTTTGTGGTTGTTTTAAGATTTCCACATTGCGTTTTCCTTTTTCGATAACCCCCATAGTAGCTGCATCGAGGTCAGAACCAAATTTAGCAAAGGCTTCAAGTTCGCGGTACTGCGCTTGGTCTAACTTGAGTGTTCCTGCTACTTTTTTCATAGATTTAATCTGAGCTGATCCCCCAACACGTGATACGGAAATACCCACATTGATAGCAGGACGTACTCCAGAGTTGAACAAGTCAGACTCCAAGAATATTTGTCCGTCGGTAATAGAAATCACGTTAGTAGGGATATAAGCTGATACGTCGCCCGCTTGAGTTTCAATAATAGGTAAAGCAGTGAGTGAACCACCCCCTTTTACGAGTGGAGCGATGCTTTCGGGGAGGTCGTTCATTTGGCGTGCAATGGTGTCATCGGCAATTACTTTGGCAGCGCGTTCTAACAGACGAGAGTGCAAGTAGAAGACGTCACCAGGGTAAGCTTCACGTCCGGGTGGACGGCGCAACAAGAGCGATACCTCACGGTAAGCCACCGCTTGTTTAGAAAGGTCGTCGTAGATGATAAGCGCAGGGCGACCTGTATCGCGGAAGTACTCGCCAATAGCAGCTCCTGCAAAAGGAGCATATACCTGCATAGGAGCAGGATCGGAAGCATTAGCCGCCACGATAGTAGTATAAGCTAAAGCACCAGCATCTTCTAAGGTTTTTGTAATACCTGCTACTGTTGAAGCTTTCTGACCAATAGCTACATAGATACAATATACAGGATTACCTGCATCGTAGAACTCTTTTTGGTTCAATATTGTATCGATGCACACGGTAGTTTTACCTGTTTGACGGTCGCCAATTACTAACTCACGTTGCCCACGACCTATAGGAATCATCGCGTCGATAGCTTTGATACCCGTTTGCAAAGGTTCGTTTACAGGCTGACGGAAGATAACTCCAGGGGCTTTGCGTTCCAACGGCATTTCGTATAGTTTGCCCGTAATAGGACCTTTACCATCAATAGGTTGCCCTAAGGTGTTTACGACACGACCTACGATGCCTTCGCCTACGTTGATAGAAGCGATGAGCCCCGTGCGTTTTACAGTATCACCTTCTTTAATATCGGTTGACGGTCCTAAGAGGGTAATCCCTACGTTGTCTTCTTCGAGGTTGAGGACAATCCCTTGTAGTCCGTTGTCAAATTTCACTAATTCACCATATTGCGCATTTGATAGTCCGAAGATACGCGCAATACCGTCTCCCACTTGTAATACCGTTCCTACTTCTTCTAAAGAAGCATTGGCATCGAAGTGCGCTAATTGTTCTTTTAAAATTGCTGAAATTTCAGCGGCTTTTATTTCTGCCATTTTTTCAGGTTTTATTTCTTAGTTGTTAGTTTTTATCATTTTTCGTTGTAAATATCAAACTAGAAAACGTTATCTCTTACTTACAAAAACAATTTTTCTTGGAACTCTTGTTGCAATCGGTTGAGTTTGTGAGCTACACTAGCGTTGTATTGGACATCACCTACACGGAGGATAAAGCCTCCTATAATGTTTTTATCTACCTTGTTTTCAAGAGTAACATTTTCATTCTTAGTAAGTAATTTTACCTTTTGGAGCATTTCTTGCTGGGTAGAGTCATTCAGTGGGGTAGCTGTAGTAACCACTGCTACTTTGTGATTTTTATAGATGTTGTATTGTACTACAAATTTTTCAGCTACTGTCCCGAGAATAGACAAGCGTCCGTTTTTAATTAGTAATTCAAATAAACGCAAGGTTTCGGGAGTTATTGTAGTAAAGATTTTGGAGAGCACATTCTTTTTTACCGTTGTTTTTACGATAGGGGAGATGAGCATACGTTCCAAATCTTTATGAGATTTTATAGTTTTATCTATCAAGGTCATATCAGCGAAAACCGCCTCTAAGACATTTTGCTGTAGGGCGTATTCCAAGAGAGCCTTGGCATATCTGTTTGCTACTCTGAATCCGTACATAACCTATTTAGTTTAGGGTAACACTTTTTAAATAATCGTTGATGAGGGCAGTTTGTTTTTTCTCGTCGGAGAGCTCGCTCATCATCACTTTTTGCGCCATTTCGATAGAAAGTGCTGCAACTTGGTCTTTTAGTTGTGCTAAAGCTACTTTCTTCTCACTTTCAATTGCCTGTTGTGCTTGTTGAATGAGTTTTACACCTTCACGATGGGCTTCTTCTTTGGCTTCACTTACAATTTTATCTTTGATATCTCTTGCTTCTTTTAAGATAACATCTCTTTCAGCGCGTGCTTCGGCTAAAAGACGCTCGTTGTCGGCTTTGAGGTTTGCCATTTGTTTTTGAGCTTCTTCAGCAGCTTCCAAAGCCTTGTTTATAGAGTCTTCGCGTTGTTTTACGGCATTCATTATTGGCTTCCAAGCATATTTTGCTAAGAGGAAGAGCAAGATGAGAAAGATAATGGTATTCCAGAATAATAAACTTTCAGGATGTGATAAATTCATTGTATTTAATTATTAGGTGTTAGGTGTTGTCAGTAAAGAACCGTTGTGCAACCAACCGTTACACAACGGTTTTTTTAGTACTATTTGAGGAAAGCTACAACGATACCAAAGAGGGCTGCCCCTTCGATAAGAGCTGCTGCAATCAACATCATAGTTTGGATTTTAGAAGAGACTTCGGGTTGGCGTGCTACACCTTCTACGGCTGAAGCACCGATTTTACCAATACCGATTCCGGCTCCGATGGCTGCTAATCCAGCCCCAATTCCTGCTAAAGATAAAGTCATATTTATAAAAATTAATTAGTTACTTGTGTTAATTAGGTTGATTAGTGTGTTTCTTCTACAGCTTGCCCTATGAATAGTGCAGAAAGCAGTGTAAAAACATAAGCTTGCAATACGGCTACTAATAACTCTAACATTTGCATAAACACTGTAAAGGCAACTGATACAGGGGCTATCGCTACTGATTTGAATATGAATATCAGTGATATCAAACTTAGGGCGATGATGTGACCTGCTGTCATATTAGCAAACAAACGTATCATCAAGGCAAAAGGTTTAGTGAATACACTCAATATTTCGATAGGTATCATAATAGGTAATATCCACGAGGGTACCCCAGGTGGAGCAAAAATGTGTTGCCAATAGTGTTTGTTGCTACTAAATAAGGTAAGGATAAGTGTGAAAAGAGCTAACATACCCGTAAAGAGAATGTTGTTGGTTACTGTACCTGCAAAAGGGAAGAAAGGTATAAGTCCGAAGAGGTTTCCTACCCAAATGAGGAAAAAGACTGTAAGCAAATAGGGCATATATCTATTGTAATACTTTTCTCCTATATTAGGAATAGCTATTTCATCGCGCACAAAGATTACGATAGGTTCCAATAGACCTGCCAATCCTTTTGGAGCTTTAGGATTCTTTTTATATGAACGCGCTACCGCAATGAAAGTGAGCAATAATAGTATTGATATTAACATCAATGAAACGACATTCTTAGTAATAGAAAAGTTCAGAGGGCGTGCATTGGTTACATCACCTTGAGCGTTAAACGTAAGGGGCGTATCGGCATTGGCGTAGTAGATATCCTCTTTATAGCGAACAAACCGCTGTCCGTTTTTCTCAACTACAACAGTTCCTTTGTTGTCGTGATGAAAAGCGCTTGACAAAAAAGTTACCAATCCGTTATCAGTCCATAGGATTATAGGTAAGGGCAATGAATAAGTGTGCCCATTGTAATCAAATAAGTGGAAATCGTGAGAATCCCCGATGTGTTCATCTATTAACTCATTGATATTAAACTCCTCACTTCCTTCATTTTCGGTAGCAAAACCTTTTAGAGGTAACAGTGAGATTACAAATAAAGTGATATATAGAATGCAATTCTTTATTTTCATTACTTGTTTGTTTTTATTCGCGCAAATGTAGGATTTTTTATTTAAGTAGCGAAATTTTTTGGTATATTTTTTTAATTAGAAATGTTTAAATAATTGATATTTAAGTCTTAACATTTCTAATAAGTAATTTTCAATTCTCTGATTTTTACAGAATGCTATACACTTTGTAATTTTTTAGTTTATTACGTCCCTTGAGAAAATGTAGTTCCATTAGGAAATCAAGCTGCACGATATCCCCTCCGAGACGTTCTATAAGTTTTACTACAGCTTCGGCAGTACCTCCTGTAGCGAGGATATCGTCGTGAATTAGTACTTTTTCATCTTTTGCAATGGCATCTTCGTGGATTTCGAGCATATCTTGCCCGTATTCCAAATTGTAAGTCTGTGAAAGAGTTTTATAGGGTAATTTTCCTTTTTTGCGTACGGGTACAAAACCCGCTCCTAAGCGTTGAGCAAGGAGCATACCAAAGAAAAATCCACGGCTTTCCATTCCGACCACTTTGTCGATTTTCTGACCGTGTAGGTTTTCTACCAATAGGTCTATTACGTATTCTACCCCTTTTACGTCCATTAGTAGAGGGGTAATGTCTTTAAATATAATACCTTCCTTAGGGAAGTCTTTAATGTCGCGTATTTTACTTTGAATGTATTCTTTTTTGTCCATTTTAGTTATTAGTGTTTAGATGTTAGAGGGTTAAAGACTTCTGCAAGCATACAACGAGCACTACCACCCCCACAAGTTTCAATGGTTTCTAAATTGCTGTGAATAATAGCGGTATGCTTTTCTATAGTTTTTCGTTGTTCGGGAGTTAGACTGTTATAGGCAGCATCACTCATTACTAAGTAAGTGCTTTCTTTTCCTTGTACTTGTAGCATATTGCCAGCGTATTGTTCCATTTGTTTAGGGGTAATGTTAATTACTTCTTTTTTGTCTTCTTTGAGATGATGTAAGAGATTTTTGCGCTCGCTTTTATCGGTGATGGTGTCTAAGCACACTACTGCGAAATCTACACCTAATGCCATCATTACATTAGTGTGGTAAATAGGTAATTGCTCATTACCTACCTGCTGATAGGCTTTGAAAATCACTGGAGTATATTCAAAATCTTCGCAGAACTCAATAAAAAGCTCTTCATCGGCACGAGGAGAGAGCGCACAATAGGCTTTGCGGTTTACCCTATCAAGTACCATAGCGCCCGTACCTTCCAAGAAGATATTTTCTTTTTCGGCATCGGTATAGTCGTATACGTTTTCAATATCAAAACCTTCAGCTTCTACTTTGTCTAAAATATCCTCACGACGCTCACGGCGGCGGTTTTCGGCAAACATAGGGTAGATAGCTACATCGCCGTTCTGGTGGAAGGTAATCCAATTGTTCGGGAATACTGAATCTGGAGTGTTTTGTTCATAAACATCGTTTACAACAATCACTTTTACTCCAACAGCACATAGTTTATCCACAAGAGTGTCGAATTCTTGCTGAGCTTTGAGGTTTATTTCGTCGTTCTTCAAATCCATTTCCTCTTGGAAATAGTTGTTTACAACGGTTTGTTCATTCATACGGAAGCGCACAGGGCGTACCATTAACACAGTATTGGTAATTTGCTTTTTCATCAGTAAACAGTGGTTAGCAATCAAAGGCACAAAAGTACAACAAAAATAACAATTAGCAATTAACAACTAATAAATTCTTTTTTAAAGGGATGACAAATCTATACAAAAAGGATTTTCATTACTTCTCGATCTTTTCTAATTCAATGTTATTTTCTTTCATTTAGTAAATTTGTGTTTAAAAAAAGTTATTGAGCTTGTCAATTTTTTTCTATAAATGATTTTGTGTTTGAAAAAACTAAAATTCAGGAACTTTTTAGGGCAAAGATAGAATAAATAAATTGGATTACTATATTATTTGATATAGAAAAGTAGAGTTAAAAACTATTGCCAAAATTACTTATTCATCACTAAACATTTTCCTAAAACTTAGCCTTTGTGTCAAAACTCTAATACCTTGCACTGTAATTAACGATTGTTAAAAATGTTAATTATTAATTACAAATTGTCAATAGTTTTTTATCTTTGCCCCGATTTATATTCCCTATAATGTATCTGTACCCCATTATGAAATATACTTATACACTATTCATACTACTCTTTTTCAGTGTTTTAACAACTCAAGCTCAAGTAACTCCCACTACTACAGAAGGTTCTCAAACCGAGACGACAGTGCGCAATGGCATTGGGCGTGTGGGCTTAGAGCAACCTAAGAGTATTGTACAGCAGTACACATATAACCCTACTCTTGATCGCTATGTGTATACTGAAAAAATCGGTAAGTATGACCTTAGAACACCTATGTTTCTTACTGTAAAGGAATACGAGAACTTGGTACTGCGTGAGCGTATGAAAGCGTATTACGATGAGAAACTCGCAACTTTGGGTGATACGACAACAGGTACTACCGATAAGAAAAAAGCACAACGCAACTTATTGCCTGAGTTGTACATAAATTCCGATTTTTTTGAGAGTATCTTTGGGGGGCGCAATATAGAACTCACACCGCAAGGGAGTGTAGGGGTAGACTTAGGAGTTCGTTATACACGTAATGATAACCCTATAGTGAGTCCGCGTTACCGAAGCTCGTGGGGATTAGATTTTGAACAACGCATCAGTTTAGGACTTACTGGTAAAATAGGAACAAGGTTGAAACTCAATGCTCAGTACGACACTCAAGCTTCTTTTGATTTTCAAAATGTCTTCAAATTAGAGTACGCTCCCGATGAAGATGATATCGTACAGAAAGTAGAGTTAGGAAATATCTCAATGCCAATGTCTAACTCACTGATTACGGGCTCCCAAAGTCTGTTTGGGGTGAAAACTGAACTAAAGTTTGGGCGTACCACTATCACAGGAGTATTTTCTGAACAGAAGTCTGAACGCAAAACGGTGAGCGCACAAGGAGGTGGCACCATTACCGAATTTGAATTTTCAGCTTTAGACTACGACGAAAATCGCAACTTCTTCCTAGCACAATTCTTTCGCGATAATTATGACCGCGCTTTAGAGAACTATCCTTTCATTAATAGTAAAGTACAAATTACTCGTTTAGAGGTATGGGTTACCAACCGCAATAGCCGTATGGGTAATATTCGCAATATTTTGGCATTGCAGGACTTAGGAGAACCTAAACAAGTGAATACCCGTTTGGGAGATAAAGCAGGTGCAGCTTTCTTCAATGCCACTACTAACAATATGCCTGCCAATGGTGCTAATAAATACGACCCTACAAAGTTAGGTACACCTAATTCGGTGCTTACTGAGGCAATTCGCGATGTGGCAACAGTACAACAAGGTTTTGGTACAAATGCTTCGTATGTAAGTCAGGGGTATGACTATGCTATCATTGAAAATGCGCGAAAACTCGAAGAAGGAGTTGATTATAAAGTAGATAATAAACTTGGTTATATTTCACTTGTTACAGCTTTGAGCAGTGATGAAGTACTCGCAGTAGCCTACCAATATACCTATGGTAGCCAAGTGTACCAAGTAGGTGAATTTGCTAATGATGGTATTTCGGCAACTACTAACCAGATTTACGGTGGGGGAAACAATGCTATTACCAATAACCTTTTAGTACTGAAGATGCTCAAAAGCAACCGTTTGAACGTGAATGACCCTATTTGGGATTTGATGATGAAAAACGTTTATTCGGTAGGTACAGCGCGACTTTCAGCTGAAGATTTTCGTATGAATATCTTTTATTCTAATCCGTCGCCTATCAACTATATAGAAAAGGTGGATAATGTAGGTTGGCCTGCGAGCTTAGACGATCGTATTTTGCTCAACCTTTTTAATTTCGATCGCCTCAATAAATACAACGACCCACAACCAGGAGGGGATGGTTTCTTCGATTACCTACCTGGCATTACTATCGATGAACAGTACGGCAAAATCTTCTTTACTAAAGTAGAACCTTTTGGTAGTTTTCTCTACAACACTTTAGGAGGAGGAACAGATTACGGCAACCCTCTTTCTTATAACAACAATCAGAAAAAGTACGTATATACTTCACTGTATAAAAACACTAAGTCACAAGCCCAAATGGATGGCGATAAGAACAAGTTCGTAATGAAAGGTCGCTACAAAGCTTCCTCACGTCGGGGCATATCCTTAGGGGCTTTCAACGTCCCGCGGGGTTCGGTAACCGTAACGGCAGGTGGACGTATACTCGTGGAGGGTATCGACTATTTGGTGGATTACCAATCGGGTACAGTGGAAATTATCAACGCAAGTTTAGAAGCTTCTAATTTACCTATACAAGTATCCGTAGAAAACAACTTGATTTTTGGCGGACAGACCACGCGCTATATGGGTGTGAATGTGGAACATAAGTTCAGCGATAAGTTCATCGTAAATGGGGCTATTGTAAATTTACGTGAACGTCCTTATACTCAGAAAACTAGCTACGGACAAGAGAGTGTGAACAATACTATCTTTGGGGTAGGAGCTACCTATTCTACTGAGTTGCCCTTCCTTACTCGCTGGGTGAATCGTATTCCTACGATTAAAAGCGATGCTCCTTCTAACCTCTCACTGCGTGGTGAGTTTGCTTATTTGAGAGCAGGCACCCCGAAAGCCGATGATTTCAACGGTGAAACTACTGTATATTTAGATGATTTTGAGTCAGCTCAAGCTACTATTGATATACGTTCACCTCTGGCTTGGAAATTAGCGAGTCCACCTTTAGAGTTTGGACAAGGTAGTGGCACAGCTTCACGTACGCTTTACGGTAGCAACCCTACCGATGCTAATAACTTGCGCAATGGTTTTGGGCGTGCTAAATTGGCGTGGTATACCATCGACCCTGTATTCTATTCAGGTCAAAAACCTTCGGATATAAACAGTAATGAAATTTCTAAAAATAGTACTCGCCGTATTTTTATAGAAGAAATCTTCCCACAACAGCAATTAGCGCAAGGACAATCACTTGTACAAACTACTTTGGATTTGGCTTACTATCCTAATGTAAAAGGCCCTTATAACAACAGCCCTTCTTTCAATACCGAAAATAAATGGGGGGGGATTATGCGTGGTATGAGCTATTCTGATTTCCAAGAAAGCAATATAGAGTTCCTACAATTCTGGGTAATGGATCCTTACTATTCAGGTGAATACAGTGGTAATGGGGAGTTGGTGTTCAACTTAGGAAATATCTCTGAAGATGTACTCAAAGATGGTCGTAAGCAATATGAAAATGGCTTGCCAGGACTTTCGTCTACCGCTAGCACTAACCAAACTTCTTGGGGGAAAGTGCCTGCCGCTCAATCCTTAGTTTATGCTTTCGATGAGAATCCTTCTAACCGCGCTTTGCAAGATATAGGGCTCGACGGACTTACCGATACCGATGAAAGAAATATCTATACGAACAACCTCGCTACCTCGCCTAATGACCCTGCGATGGATAACTATGAGTATTTCTTGGCACGTAGCGGGGGTATCCTTAATCGTTACTACAACTATAATGGTACTCAAGGCAACTCACCCGTAAATAATACCGATAGCAATAGAGGTTCTACAACCATACCTGATCATGAGGATATCAATGGCGATTATACGATGAATACCGCCAATAACTACCTTGAATATCGCGTACGTATGCACCCTAATATCACTACTTCCGACCCTTATGTGAATGATATTCGTACAGTTTCAATAGAAGCCCCCAATGGACAACAGGTGTCTGCCCGCTGGATACAGTACAAAATACCAATTGCCAGTGGTGCACTATGGCGTGAAGGCTATAGCTTCCCTGTAGGAACGGTTTCTAAAACTGAGCAAATTAACATCATCAATTCGATGACACATATGCGTATGTATCTCACTGGTTTCCAAAACGAGATGCTCTTACGCTTCGGTACACTCGACCTTATTCGTGGTGATTGGCGCTACTACAATTATCCACTCAATGAAAGTTTGGGGGTTACTTCAGCTACTACCGTCGAAATCAACTCCGTTAACCTCATCGAGAACGAAAATCGCCAGCCTATTCCTTATCGTATGCCACCGGGGGTGCACCGCGAACGTATCAATACCAATAATACTTTGGTAGAACAAAACGAACAAGCCTTGTCGTACATTGTGCGCGACCTTAGAGATCAGGATAGCCGTGCAGTGTATAAAGCCTTGCGTTTTGACTTGCGACAATACAAATATATCAAGATGTTTGTACACGCCGAAGCCTATAAGAACAATGCTTTAACCGATAATCAGGCAGTGGCTTTTATACGAATAGGTACAGATTTCAATAACAACTACTATCAAATAGAAGTTCCCTTGCAGGTAACTCCTGCAGGAGCAAGTGCCGATTACCTAATATGGCCTAAAGAAAACGAACTGAATATCCCAATGGAAGTGCTCACTAAGCTCAAAGCTATCAAGCTTAGAAGTGTAGGAGGACTGAGTGATGAAACGTATTACGATCACAATTTTAATGTAATTACTAGTCCTTACACTACTCCTCATATCGCGGGGCAAAACCGCTATGTCATCAAAGGAAATCCATCCTTAGGTAGCGTGCGTGCGGTGATGTTGGGAATTAAAAATGCATCGGGGCACGACCTCAGTGGTGAGTTTTGGTTCAACGAACTCCGTGTTGCCGAATTAGAAAATCGCGGTGGCTGGGCTGCCGTTGGTTCATTGGATGCTAATGCTTCTGAATTACTGAATATTTCGGCTACAGGACGTATGCACACTGTCGGCTTTGGGGCTGTAGATCAAGCACCTAACCAACGTGCGCTCGAAAGTACCCGTGAGTACGACGTGATGATGAATATCAATGCAGGGAAACTCTTGCCTCCTAAGTGGAATATGCAAATACCCGTAGGTTTGAATCACTCTCAAAAGCTCTCAACACCAGAGTATGATCCTGTATATCAAGATATCAGATTGCAAGACCGCTTGGATGTTGCCCAAAATGAAAATGAACGTGAAATTATCAAGCGACAAGCCGAAGATTATACCTTGCGACGCGGTATCAACCTTATCGGGGTGAAGAAAAACTTAGCTGAAGGACAAAAGAACCATATCTACAACATCGAAAACTTTACTTTCAACTACGCTTATAACGAGAAAAACCACCGCGATTACGAACTTAGTTATGAAGATGAGCAACAAGTACGGGCAGGCTTTATGTACAACTATACGTTTAAACCTACAACGGTAGAGCCTTTCAAAAAGAGTAGCAAATTTGCAGGCAAACGTTATTGGCAGTGGTTGGCTGATATGAATCTGAACATTTTGCCAACAAGCATTATGTTCACTGCAGATGTTAATCGTTCGTTTACTAAGCAGTTGTTCCGCGATGTGCATTTCGATGGTGTAAATGCAAGTCAGCAACGCGCTTTGCCAGAATTGCAACAACGCAATTACTTGATGAATCACCAATATGCTATCAACTATAATCTCACCAAATCATTGCGACTCAATTTCAATGCAACTAACAATAGTATCATTCGCAATTACTATAGGTATGATGCCAATGGTGATATATCAGGAGTAGATAGAGAGGTATCGTTGTGGAATAACTTCTGGGATTTAGGAACTCCTGATCACTTCTTCTCTAAATTCCAAGTGAATTACGAATTGCCATTTGCAAAGTTCCCTTACTTTGAGTTCTTACGTGCCAACTATACATATTCAGGTGATTTTGATTACCAACGTGGGTCTCAAACCCTCTTGCAATTGGCACGCCAAGACGTGAATACCTTGCAAAATGGTAACACTCATAACTTTACCGCAAACCTTACTTTCGATCAGCTCTATCGCTACTTAGGCGTGAAAGCTACCCCAAGAGGTGAGAAAGCAAGTGTTGGAAAAACGCTTTTAACGATGATTAAAACTGCTGGTGTGAACTATTCAGTTACTAATGCTCGCACCATCCCTGGCTACACCCAGCAAGTAGGATTCTTGGGTACGTTCAAACCTTCGGTAGGCTTTATGTTTGGTGACCAAACCGATTTGCGCTACGAAATGGCTAAGCGCGGTCAGCTTACTGAATTTGCTGATTTCAACGACCAATATATCAAATCACAAGAAAAACAACTCTTGCTCACCGCTAATTTGCAACCAATCCCTGATTTGCAAATCAACTTAAAGGCTAATAGGCAATTTACAGAAAACTATACCGAAACCTTTGAGGTGCGCAATTTTGTATACAACAAATTAGTAGGCAATCAGGTAGGTAGCTTTAATATTTCTACCAACCTCATCGCAACTGCTTTCAACAAAATAGACGAGTACAACTCGGCTGCCTTTGAACGCTTTAAAGATAACCGGCTCACCGTCGCACGCCGTTTAGCTGAGGCTCGCGGCTTGAATCCTTCATCAGTAGATGCCGAGGGTTATCCTATAGGATACAGCAAAAAAAGTCAGGCGGTGATGATTCCAGCGTTCTTTGCGGCTTATTCAGGTGGTAATGCCAGTGGTGTGTCTCTTGATGCGTTCAAAAATATTCCTATCCCTGAATGGAATGTGCGTTATACAGGCTTGATGCGTATTGAGTTTATTAAGAATACTTTCCGCCGTTTCTCATTGGCACACGGCTATCGCGCGAGCTATTCACTTAGTGAGTTCCGCACCAATTTGGAATATGAACCTGCAAATCCTAATAAAACGAATGTAGCAGGCGATTTTCTAAATGAGAAATTGTATTCTACGGTTACCCTTGCTGAGCAGTTCAATCCGCTTATCCGTGCCGATATGGAACTTAAAAACTCTATGAGTCTCTTGGCAGAGTTCAACCGCGATCGCACCATTTCTATCAGTTTAGACAATGATTATCTTACCGAAATCCTCAAACGAGAATATAAATTTGGATTAGGATATCGATTTAAAAACTTGACTTTTGTAACTCGAGTGAATGGTAATCTCACTACGCTGAAGAGTGATTTGGTGCTCAAAGGTACGCTTTCTTACCTCAATGAGTTTACCGTAATACGTAATATGGAAATATTTAACAACCAAGTAACTGCAGGACAAACCTCTTGGTTAGGTAATCTCACTGCCGAGTATGCCCTCAGTCGTAACCTCTTGGCATCGTATTATTTCCAATACAATTTCTCTAAATCGGCTATTTCTACAGCCTTCCCTATGACCACTATCCGTACAGGACTCTCAGTGAAATACACCTTTCAATAACCCCTGACACCTGAAACCTGACACCTGACACCTGAATAATGGATACTTATAAAACCATAGCTTCCTCTGTACAAGAGGTAATCTTTAAAGAGAAGAGTAGTAAATTTCTCGGCTATGCTTTTCCAGTTACCTCTGAAGAGGAGATAAAAGCGCATCTTGAAGAAGTAAAAAAAGCTCATTTTTCAGCACGACATTGGTGTTATGCGTGGCAATTAGGTTATGGTACTAACCAACGCTATCGTGCTAACGATGACGGTGAGCCTAATAACACGGCAGGTATACCTATTTACGGGCAAATTCAGTCCTTTGAGCTCACTAATATACTAGTCATAGTGGTGCGTTATTTTGGAGGAATTAAGTTAGGTGTCGGCGGATTAGTACAAGCCTATAAAACTACTGCCCAACTTACCCTGCAAGAAGCTGAAATTGAAGAAAAACTCATTACCGAAGAGTTGTGTATCCGTTTTGAATATCCATTAATGAACAAAGTAATGCGCGTAGTAAAGGAGCAAAACCTCAATATCACCCAGCAGTTACTTACCGAAAATTGTGAGTTACACCTTGCTATTCGCCAAAGTGATTATCAAAGAATGCAAGAGCTTTTTGAGAATATCTATGGAGTATTAATAGTTAAAGATTAACATTTTGATACCTCTTACTTGTTATTTGTTACCTAAAAAATGAATATAGCACTTTGTAGTTTTGGAATGAGCGGACGTGTGTTTCACGCTCCTTTTATCGCTCAACATCCTCATCTCAACCTTTATGCGGTGGTAGAACGCTATCGCTCAGAATCTCGTGAATTATATCCCAAAAGTAAATTGTATCGTTCAGTAGCCGAAATGCTACAAGACCCTTCGGTAGATGTGGTAGTTGTCAATACTCCCGTACAAACCCATTATGAATATGCCAAGGAAGCCCTTTTAACAGGAAAACACGTATTAGTTGAAAAACCTTTTACAGTAACTGCTGAAGAAGCTCGTGCTCTTGATACTTTAGCTAAAGAAAAAGGAAAGTTACTCACGGTTTATCAAAATCGTCGTTATGATGGTGATTACTTAAAGGTAAAGGAAATACTAGAAAGTGGGGTATTAGGCGAACTTAAAGAAGTAGAAATACGCTTTGATAGATTCCGTGATAGTATCAGTGCTAAAGCTCATAAAGAAACTGCTAAAAGTGGGGGAGGAGCACTTTATGATTTGGGGGCACACCTTATAGACCAAGCCTTACAACTCTTTGGAAATCCAATAAAAATATACGCCGATTTGGGTTACCTCCGCAAAGGTACTCAAACCGACGATTATTTTGAAGTGATATGCTTCTATGACAATCAGTTGCGCGTACGACTCAAATCTTCTACTTTTGCCTTAGAACGCCAATGGGAATACGTGTTACACGGTACTAAAGGCAGTTTTTTGCAACAGCGTTTTGACGGACAAGAAACTGCTTTAGTGGCAGGAACTATTCCTGCTCCTACACCTTGGTTACCAAATATTCAAGAGCCTAATGGCATTTTGCATACGCTTGAAAGTCGCACACTCACCACAGCTCAACACGGCAATTATGGACAGTTTTACGAAGATTTCTATCAAGCCCTCATAGGAAAAAAAGAAAACCCCGTACCTGCAAGTGAGGCTTTAGAAGTAATTAATATCATTGATGAATTGGCAAATCGCCAAATTAGCTAATTTATAACCTTCCTTGTAGAAATTTCTTAACCTTTTTAGGATCGTATCCTTTACCATCTTCTAAATCTTCACTTTTTTGAGTGAAGAGCACTTCGCCTTTAGAACTCAGGATAAGGAATGCAGGATAACCGTATTGTACTCCAGGATTACCATACTTTTTAAAAGCCTTTTCATTCTCGTTTTCAGGTGAAAAATTTAAGTGGTAATAGATATATTTCTTGTTGAGAATTTTCTTCAATTCAGGATTGGTAGTTACTAAGTGATTGAATCGCAAGCACCACACACACCAGTTACCACCAATTTGTACGAGTACTTTCTTGTTTTCTTTTTTAGCCTGTTGCAATAGCTGGTTGATACGCATATACCCATCTTCTTCAGGATGATAAGGTTGCTCATAGCCCGTGCGTTCTTTTTGTATTTCTTCACTACTTTGTGCACTTAAAGTAGTCCCAGCCCAGCATAGTAATGCTATAAAAATGATTTTCTTCATAAAGTAATATTTTTTTGATGAAGCAAAAGTACAAAATTCATACCATTGAGAAACGACAAACTACCTTTTTTTGTAAATATCATCATTCCCTACAGCCTTATTATAATCTTGCACTTTACGCCCTACATAGGCTTTTACTCTTCGGAAGATCAGAGGCTATCGTATCTAGCACTGTTAATATAACATAAAAAAACAACTTTTCTAATTTTTATTTTTATACAATATATGTGTAAGTTAGGTAAAAAATATTCGTTACATAAGTGTTAAAATGATGTTAAAGTCTTGATAAAGCATTGGAATGTAAAAATAATACTGTATTTTTGCGCGTGAAACCCTAAGTGTGTCAATTTCTACACATATTTTCATTCTCAGTAATTAGCATTTTTAAGAAATACATTCATATCAATATGAAAAAGTTTATACTATTACAATGTTTCTTTTTAGCAACAATTGTTACAACGGTTGCTCAAGATATACCATTTACACCTCTTTTTCAACAAACGGTGAAAGGGGATATGATTATAGTGGGTAACGCTATACTCAATAAAGGAGATTCGCGTCCTGCCAATACCCCATATAATGGAGATCACGACAACTCTCGTATCAATATGGAATATACCGATGTTGATAATGATCCGAGTACTTTTAACTCCAGTTCAGCTGATGTAAAAGAGCCTGTGTCTACTTGTAACAAGCGAGTAATAAAAGCTTATTTGTATTGGGCAGCCGCCTATACACAAGAAAGGGTAGACAACCAGCGTAATCCTCGTTTGGAAAGATCAAAATTTGGTCAGGTAAAATTCAAAATAGGTAATGGAGCTTACCACAATCTTGTAGGTCATAAAGTCTATGATGGTAATCACATCGTGAGCTCTACAGGCTGGGATCAAAACAAAGGTCAGAGAGCGTATGTATATCGTGCTGATGTTACTAATTTACTTACAAATATAGGAGCTACTTACACTGTTGCCGATATGCAAGCCCCTTTCGGTACTGAAGATTCAGGAGCAGGATATGCCGCAGGTTGGAATTTAGTAATAGTGTACGAAGATTTGGCTCGTGAGAGCCGTAATATCACTTTATTTGACGGTTTTTCAGTAGTGAGAAGCGGTCGCTATCCAGATATTAGTATATCAGGATTTAAAACCGTACCTTCAGGTCCAGTAAAAGCTAGAATTGGTTTTGCAGCTTTAGAAGGAGAAATAGGAATTTATGGTGATAAACTTCGCATCAATGGAACTGAAATATCAGCTCCTGGTCGTAATCAAAACAACTTCTTCAATAGTAGTATCACCAATGAAACAGGAGCCAATCTCGATAGAAATCCTAAATCTACTAACCTGCTTGGTTTCGATGCAGGTATCTTCAATTTGCCTAATAATGGCAATAATCTTCTGCATAACAACGCTACTACAGCTACAATCAGCCCTTATACAGTACAAGATTCATACTACCCATTCTTCTTCGCTTTCAATGTGGAGGTAATCGCCCCTCATATTGTGATGGAAAAACGCGTATACGATGTAGCTAATAATGATGTTACCAACGCTACCAATATAGCCTTTGGCGCTTCTCTTCGCTATAAAATCCGCTTCAGAAATACTGGAAATGACGATGCTAAAAATTTAGTAATTACAGAGGTGCTTCCTAATAGTTTACAAAACAAAGTAACTAGTATCAATGTACCTTCAGGAGTTACATTTACATCATACAATACTAACACCCGTGAAATAAAATTCACAGTACCTAATAATTTAGTCAAAAAATTTAGCGCTTGGCAAGAAATATCCTTTGGTGTACAAGTAGCTAATAACTGTAATGATTGGCGTGACCCTTGTGCTAATCAAATAGCAAATAGTGTTTCGGCTACTTATAATGGAGTAGAAAATCCTACTTCCGATGGTTTTACAACTAAAAGTTTTCCCCAAGCGGGTTCTTGCGACTCAGGAACAGCAGCTCCAACCCTTTTCACTGTAAATACCGATTTTACCAATTGTGCCTATAAAGAAACCGTTACCCTCTGTCAAGCCAATGCTGTACTTACAGCTGCCGATGGCTTTGATAGCTATAAGTGGGAAAAAACAGCAGGAGGTAATATAGGTCAAAAAGGTACTAATCGCGTCCTTACCGTTTCCGAAGCTGGTACTTATAAAGTAACAAAAACCAAAGCTGGTTGTGCTACTATGTACGAAATCTACGAGGTAAAACCCAATCCTGCCGAAGCCGATCACCCTATCCATAAAATGATTCAAAACAAACAAGTCAATGGAGAACTATACGTCTGTCCAGATAATGGTCAGTATTATCCTCAGGTGTATTTGTGTGGTGCTAATGCTTCTGTAAATTTTAAAGTGAGCATTTCTAATGCTATAAACTTCGTATGGCAAAAAAAAGGTACTTGTAATGCAGCTGAAGCAACTCGCTTTAAAGAATGCCCTCCAAGCCTTGAATCCTATAATTGTACTTGGGCAAATGTGCATACTAACAACGGCACTACCACCCAATATACATTTAATCAAGAAGGTGACTATCGTTTAGTAGTAACTTATAGCAATGGAGGTGGTAATTGTGTAGTGTACTATTATTTCAAAATTACCAAAAATAACTTAGCTCCTAAAGCTGAGGTAAAGGATGTTATTTGTACTACCAAAGGACTTATCACTATCAAAGATGTACCAGCTACGGGCTATCAATATGCTTTACTACAAGGTACAAGTACCATTACAAATTATCAAAACTCCCCTAATTTTCCAATTAATAATCAGGGTACCTATAGAGTACTTATCAAACAAACAGTTACTAAAACTACTACAGTACCTTGTGTGTTCGAAATCGATAATATCTTTGTAAAAAAACGCGAACCCAAACTCAAAGTAACAGTAACACCTATGGCGTGTGCCAATAGCAAAGGGGGTATGCGCATAGAACTTACCGATGCTCCCTATCCACCTTATGATATAGTAGTGAGTAACAACGGAAGTACAGTAACCAAAGTAACAGCTACCACAGCTAATCCTGTGAATGTAGTAGACTTCCAAAACTATTTCAACGATGGTAGATATCAGGTGAGTTTAGAGAATACTTATGGTTGTACAGTTACCCAAACAGTAGAAATTAAAAAAATACCTGAACTCAAAGCCACTGCTACGGTATTATCACCTATAATGTGTGGAACCGGAGTAATACGTGTAACAGCAAGTGGTGGTACTAAAGGTGCTACTTATCAGTTTACACGTGATGGCGTAACTTATTTTAATAATTTCACAGGTGATTATTATGATTTTGAAGTAACTTCAGCAGGTACTTATAACTTTACAATAGTAGATGCTAATGGTTGTTCAACACAAACAACAAAATCTATACAAACCTTACCTGCACCTACTTTCACAGTTACCGATGCCCTTATTGATTGTGGAGCAAAAGCTAAAATTACTTTCAGTGAACCTCAGAGCACCGTAACCTATACCTATGAATATAGTGTAGATGGTACTTCTTTCCAATCAGGTCGTGAATTTGTTAATCTTGTGCCAGGTAAAACTTATACCCCTACCTTGCGTTATAAGTATGGTAGCACTGCTTCTTGTACTATATCTTCTACACGCACAATGGGTAATGCTATTGGTGGTAACCTCATTGCCTCTGCAGGAGTAGAAAAATTAATAGGTTGCGGTACAGGAGCTAATGAAGATAAAGCCTTGGTGCGTTTCTCTAATGTACAAGGAGGTGTAAAACCTTATGAGTATAACTTTGGTGATGGAGTATGGACAACCACTCACCAACGTTGGTTGCTACCGGGGACTTATAACCTATCAGTACGTGATAAGATAGGTTGTATACGTACTAATTTAAAGGTTGTTGTTCCTAAAAAAATCACAGAACCTGTTTTCACTCCTTCTATTACCTATGATTGCTTAGGAAAAGGAATAGTTACAGTGGGTAACAACAAAAGTACTTATACCTATACCTATGAAATAGATGGTCATCCTGCGGGTAGCAATGTCTTTTCAAATCTTACCCCTGGTACACATACTATTACTATTAAGTACGCCGATGCCAATCCTCCAAGCAAAAATATACTTTTCTTAGAAGACTTTGGTGCTGGCGCTCACGCTAAAACCCCTTATATCGCACCTGTATATTTCTTCCAACCTCAAGATTACTCTAATCCTTTGTACAATGCTTTAGGAGGTACCCTAAATCAATATCAAATAGCCTACTTACACGATGCGCAATATGTTGTGGCAGCACGCTTAAACCCTAACCACTTCCCTCGTCGCCCTAACGACCATACCCGTGTCAATGGTGCACGTATAACTAATGGTAGAATGTTGTTTATCAATGTCGGAAGTGCTGTAGGTATAGGTGGAGTAATGTATAGTCGTAAAATGACCGATATATTGCCTAACAAACCTATACGTTTCTCTATTGCTGCTTTCAACTTAAACGTTGGTAATGGTCAATGGGGACCTTCTACCGACCCTAATCTTACCTTAGAACTCTACAAAAACGAAGCTGATATAACAACAGGATCTTCTGCCGCATTAGTCTCTAAACCTATAGGCTATATACGTGGTAGAGGTGTCAATGATAATGATATCTGGGAAGAATTTAATGTAGATTTAAATCCAGGTAATAATACAGTCTTATATGCCGTTGTTAGATCTAATAACATTGTATTAGGAGGTAACGATTTGGTGTTAGATGATATCTACCTCTACCAAGAACCTGAGGCTTGTGGCTTTACTCATACCCTTACAGTAACTGTAGATAATGATAAAGCCTTTGGAGTAGATCCAACAACAGAAAAAATTATACAACCTAAGTGTAATAATCAAAAAGGAGAATACCAGATAACACTTAAAAATGCCCCATCTACTTATTATGTAAGCAAAGACGGTGCAGCATTCCAAGCCTACACAGCAGGGTCTATTTTCAAATGGACAAATATTGATGCAGGTAATCATACTATAAAATTCCGTGCAGAACAAAACAACGCCAACTGTGAGGTCAGTCGTACCTTCTCAATCACGGTACCACCTAATTTGGTTATAATACTTCCCGACGATCTAATTTTAGGATGTAATGGAGTAACCGAAGCAGTAGTTTCGGCAACAGGGGGTACAGGTACTTTGCAATATAAGTTGCAAGACACTACCTCCCAAGTGTTGTACGACTACCAAACCTCACCTAAGTTTACGATTACCCAAACAGGAATATATATAGTATCAGTTCGTGATGCTAATGGTTGTCAAAGTGGAGGTTCTCTCACAGTGATAAATGCTCCAACACTCACCTTGACCGCTACGACCAATACGGCGAACAACAACTATTGTTTGCAAGGCGGAGTTAAGGGCAAGGTAGAGGTACAGGTACGCACATCCAACAACACAAACACAGCGCCTTATGTATTCCAGCACAATGGAACAACGGTAGCTACTCAAAATGCGACTACCTATATATATAATAATTTAGATCCCGGCACACACACCTTTACGGTAATAGATAAACACAGTTGTAAAGCCACCTACACTGTTGAAATCAAGAAACCGCTTTCTATCGATGGAGGAACAGGAGCGACAGTATCGAAGGACATCTCTTGTAACGTATTTCCGGGCAATAAAGGGAAGATAGAACTCAAGGTAAAAGATGGAAATCCACCTTACCGTTATGTAGTGAAACAGGGCGGGGCTTTAGTACAAAGTCTTCAAAATGTAGTAGGCAATACAGCCACTTATGAAACAGCAACCCCAGGAGCATATACAATCGAAGTTACCGATAGCAAAGGTTGTATTATCACAGGAACGGCTACATTAGTAGCTGCTGTAGCGCCAACAGTAACAGTAAGTACAACAACAGTAGGTTGTTATGGAGCTAATAATGGAACTATATCCTTAACAATTTCAGGAGGCAAAGCACCTTATAAAGTCTTCTTAGATGGAGTGAATAAAGGCAGTCAGCTAGTATTTACAAATTTAGCAGCTAAGAGCTATATTGTAAAAGTAGTTGATGCCAACAATTGTGAAACCATTAAAAATGTCACTATAACCCAACCTGCGAATCCATTACAAGGTTTTGCAGGAGTATCACAACTTATAGGTTGTGGCACGGGAGCCAATAAAGATAAGGCAGAGGTACGCATTACCAACCCAAGTGGAGGCACTCCACCATATCAATATAAGTTCGATGGCAACTATGGCAACAGTAAAACAGCTTGGTTACCAGCAGGCACCCATACAGTGTATATAAAAGATGCTAAAGGTTGTGAATTAGGACTTACAGTAACAGTAACAGCGAGAATTCCAGAACCTACAGGCACGACATACACCATTACAGGTTATGATTGTAACGGTAAGGCTACGGTACGCTTTACAGGTACCCCAACCTCTTACGATTATACTTATGAAATAGATGGCAAAACCGCTACAGGTACAACCGCTACCATTACAGGTTTAGCACCAGGCAGTTATACAGTAACGATAAAATATAAGGACACTAATCTTCCAGCTTCAAGTATATTGATAGAAGAAAGTTTTGGTTCAGGGCCTACAACTTGTTTAGCGTCAATAGTACCATCAAATTGGACTTGTAAACTTACAGGCTGTTTAGAGGAAGGGACTTATGCAATTGCCAATCAAGCAGGAGCATCTCCTTGTCCAGGTTGGTGTTGGAGAATGCCAAAAGACCATACGAGCAATGGAACAGATGCACAAGGAAGATTCTTTGTAATGAATAATGGAGTAGTAGCACCAGGCGGTACACGATTCTATTACAAAGAGGTACAAGATGTAGTGCCTAATCAGCCAGTTAAATTTAAAGTATATTTGTATAGTTTAGAGAAAGAAGAATGCCACAGTCCTATCATACGACCTAATATACAAGTAAGTTTAGTAGATGCCAGCAATAATATATTGGCGAGAACAACCTCAGGAATTCTTCGCGATAACCGACACGATTTAGATTGGCAAGAGTTCTCAGGAGAGTTGAATCCAGGGGCAGCGACTTCTTTCCGTATAGAATTTAGAAATTTAACAGTAGGAAGCGGAGGTAATGACTTTGCTATCGATGATATTATTGTTTACCAAGAAGCAAAATCTTGCGAACAAGAAATCACCAAGCAAGTAGTAGTTCCCTCAGGTAAAGAGTTTAAGGCGAGTGTAGTAAGTCAAACCGGTGTAACTTGTAAAAGTTTGAGTACTGGTAAGGTAACCTTCAAGATGGAGAACCTACACGGAGGTAGCTACCGAGTATCAGTAGATGGAACAACTCGTTCAGGAATAGGATATACAATTCCTACAACAGCAGCGACCTTTGAGGTAGACGGGCTCAATGCAGGAGTTCATACCATTACCTTTAGTCATAACGGTAACTGTTTGCTTACCCGTACAGTAACCATCACCGAGCCCAATGCGCTTACCCTTACGGCAACCATTAGCGAGCCAGCGATGTGTTCAAACAACAACAAAGCACGAGTAACGCTTACAGCAGGTGGCGGAACACCACCGTATACTTATATCTATCAAGGAGTGGGAACGACCACTACCCAAACAAACAATGTCTTTACAGGCATAGCTCCAGGCACCCCTACCTTTATAGTAAAAGATAAGAATGGTTGTAGTGCACAGCTCACAGGAGTCTTTACAGTAACCACTCCAGCAGCTATAACGCTTACTACATCAGCAACCACTTGTTATTCAAACAATGGAGATGGAGTAATAGAAGTGAAGATCAACAGTGGTAATGGCAATTACAAAGTAAGGTTAAATAACAATGCGGCGGTAGTTTTACCAGCCAATGGCACCACCCATACCTTTACGGGGCTTACCCAAGGCAGCTATAGCATCACCGTTACCGATGGTTATGGTTGTAGTACAGCCACCCAAGTGCGTATTTACCCATCGTTAAATAGTACAGTAAGGGTAACCCACCAAAGTAGTTGTAATACCAATGCGAAGATAGAGGTAATAGCCTCAGGAGGAGTAGGAACAAGCAATATCGAATACGCTTATGTATTAGGCAGTGGATTGCCTAATTACCATCTAAACGATACGAGCAAAGTGATTCCACACTTTAGTGAGGCAGTACAAACTTGGACAGTTTATGTACGTTCTGCAGGTTGCGTAAAAACGCATCAAGTAATAGTGAAGAAAGCCGATAATGTAGCCTTTACAGCGTCGACAGTAACGCCTACGTGTCAAGGATCAGCGACAGGAAAGATAGTGTTGAAAAACATTCAAGGCGATGGCAACTTTACCGTGCGTTATGGCAATGGAGGAACCCCAGTAATAGCCACTTATACAGGTATAGCGACCAACACCTATACGATAGCCAATGTAGCAGCAGGAGTATACTCAGTAACAGTAACCGATAAATACGGCTGTAATGCGACACAAAATGTTACTTTAGCCGATATGCCAGCACTTACCGCTACGATAACCTTATCGGCAACAGTAGGAAGTTGTGCATCCACAGGTTCAGCAGCCACCCTTACCCTTACAATGGGTAATGATGCTTGGACAGCCTACCGAGCAGGCGGTAACCAAATATACTATGAGTTTAACAATAGTGGTACTTGGCATCCAATGCTAAACAATCCACATTACATACTTCCTATATCAGGAGTAACCGAGCCAGGCAGAACCATCCAAGTGCGTTTTGCAACACGTCCGAGTGCTACAGCGCCTAATGTATGTAGTACAGCAGCGATGGCTTATGTAGTACCGTTGCCAATTGGAGGCGTAAGTGTAACCACCAATTTAGAACAGTACGTACAGAACTGTACAGCGGCAGGTAACCCATTGTTTACCGCTACGGTAACAGTAGCTCCAGGTTATGGACAACCACCTTATCAGTTTAATCTCAATGGAGGAACCTATGTAGCAGGAAGTGTGAACTCACGCACACACGTGTTCACAGGTTTAGTAGTAGGTCGTACCTATACCTTTGGAGTTAAAGATGCCAGTGGATGTGAGGCAGCCTACACAGGAGACATCTATGCGAGTGTATCCTCACCAGCGATCAGTGCAATGCTTGAGGGCAATCCAGCCTGTCACGGCTCTAATGGTAATGCAACGCTTAAAGTACGTCGTAGCACTGCATATAACTCAGGAGCCTCAACCAGTATCAATTGGGCAGTGTATGACAAAGCAACCAATGCGATAGCTATAGATCCTGTAACATCAGCACCTATCAATGGTACAGCAGCTATGCCAGGACCGGGAGGCGAGTCTATCTTGTCTACCTTTACCCTCAGTGCAAACAAAACATACTACGCTATTATCAGCGAAGGAAGTTGTAAGTGGGGTAGTAGAGACTTGCATATACGAGAATTAGCAACGCTTTCAGCTACGGTATCACAAACCGCTACAATTACTTGTGATAGCGATGGAGTTTTAGAGGTACAAAATCCTACGGGAGGTGGAGGTACTTATAGGTACACAGTAACTCCAACAACAGCAGGAGTTACTTTCAGAGCACCAATAGTTACAGGAAGCTCAAGAGTACAGATAGTAAAAGATAATATAGCCACTCCAGCAATGCCAACCTATCCAAGTGGAGCTTATAGTTTTGGAGTAAAATTAGAGATGGAAGACCAATATGGATGTAAAGCTACTTTAGGTACATACACCTTTACAGTAACGCCATCTCCAAGAATTGCAAAAGCCACTGTAATAGGTTGTTCCGATGGACAGTACACCCTCACTGTTGAGCCACAAGCTAAAACAGGAGCTTCAGGAACCCCAGCAACAGGAACAGAACTCAACGGTTACGAATACTCAATAGATGGAGGTTTAGATTACCAAAGCAGCAATGTATTTGCTAACTTGGTAGCAGGGCCGTATGATGTACAAATCCGAGATAAATCTACAGGATGTATAGCTACTAAAACCGTGAGCATCACCAATGCGTTAGAGGCAGATATAGCATTAACCACACCATTAGGATGTGGAGGCGGAGGAGCCGAAATCACTATAAAGGTAGACAATGGTTCAGGTGACTACGAATATAGCTATATAAATCCAGGCGGTACACCAACAGGACCTATTGCAATACCACAAGTAGGAGGTCAATATAAAGCGACCATCAATGTAACGGCTGTAGGTGTATATACCGTAACAGTAAGAGATAAGAGTACATCAGGCACTTGCGGTAGTTATACTAAGAGCATCACAGTACGTACTGCTGAACGCCCAGAGATAACCACTTCGGTAAAAACAGTAACTTGTGCCGGAGGTAATGATGGAGCGATTTACCTCACAGAGGTCAATGCAGCCACTGTAGGAACATTTACTTATGCAGTACAAGGGCCAAGTGGAGCAGTTCCATCATCATCAATAGTCAATAGAGAAGTGAGAGGTTTAACGGCAGGAGTATACACCATTACAGTAACGGCTAATGGCTGTCAAAGCACCTATACAGCAACTGTGAAAGAGCCTACCGCACTTACCCTTAGCAAAACAGTGATAGAGAACAACAAACAAGAGTTCAGTTGTGGAAGCTCAGGCAGTGTACAACAAGCTCAAATCACAGTGCCAAGTGGGGCAGTACAAGGCGGAACACAACCTTATAGAATAGAGTACTTGTACGGTACTGTATCAGGCACAGGCAATAGCTTTAGCATAGGAAATACAGCAGGAGGCACAGTAACCATCACCGCTATCGATGCCAATGGTTGTAGCACCCAAACCTCAGTGGTAATCAAACCGTTTGAAGCTTTTGATGTCGATAAGATCGACTTTACGGTAACCACTTCAGGAACTTGTAATGCGAGTGAGACCATCACCATCAGTGCAACCCAAAGTTCAGGAGCACCATTTACCGGTCAGTTGTTGTATTATCAAGGAGCTACCGCCCCTACGGGAGCGATCACCCCAACAACAGGCGGCTGGCAAACAAGCAATAGCTTTACCATAGCCCCTAACAGAACTTACACATTCTGGGTAGCCAACAAAGCCACAGGCTGTACAGTGAGCAAGTTGTACATCTCACCTAACCCTAACAACTTCAGCATTGTAAACCCACAAGTGAAGAATGTAGGTTGTAAAGGCGCTAACGATGGTACCGCTACCTTTACCCTTAGCAATACAGTAAGTGGTCACGCTTATAATGTAACCGTAACCCCAGCAGGAGGAACGATTGCACCATCCGCACCATTTACAGCAACGGGCACAACAGCAACCTTCAACATAGCAGGTTTAGCTCCTAATACCTATACAGTAACTGTAAAAGATAACAATACAGCTTGTGAGCAAGTATATAGCTTCAAGATAGAAGAACCAACAGCGTCTGTTACAGCGAGCGTTACAGTACGTCAGGCAACTTGTGCTAGCGCACCTACTTACAACAGTGGAGAGATAGCCATAGAAAATGTAACCGGCGGTTGGGGCACATATCAGTACTATATCGGTCAAGCAGCTCCAGGCTTTGAAGTGTGGACAAACACAAGTGTACGCACAGGCTTAACCCCAGGTACTTATAGAGTATTAGTAAAAGACAACGGAGGTTGTCCTACAACCCTTAGCAGTACAGTAACCATAGCCACCCCAACAACTATTAGTGGTACACTTACGGTAACCAATGCGAACTGTACCAATGGTACGGGAGCCATAGGAGTGAGAAGTGTAACGGGAGGTGAAGGCGCGAACTACTTGTATCAACTCATCAAAGATGGGGTAGCACAAGGCGGAGCACAAACCAGCACCGAGTTCCAAAACTTAAGTGCAGGTAATTACCAAGTAGCGATATCCGATTCTTGGGGTTGTACAGTAACCCTTACCCAATCGGTAACCTTATACGAACCGGTAGAAGGAGTAGGCGTACGCTTTATCAAGCAAGTAACTTGTACACCGAATACAGGAGCGACAGTTAGTGTCACTTATGCAGGAGGCGATTCACCAAGCTTGCGTTATACCCTTAAGAACTTAGGTACAGGAGTGAGCACTACATCCACTACCAACGGATTTACAAATGTACCAGCAGGTAATTATGAAGTATCGGTATACGATATAGCAACAGGTTGTCCTACCCAAACCCACACCTTTGCAGTAACTGATGCAGCGGCAGTAAGCTTTACTTACACTACAACAGCAGTGAGCTGTAGTGGTAGCAGCGATGGTAAGTTAAAAATTACCATACCAGGTACCCAAACACAAACCGATTATCAAATCAATATAGTAGGTAGTGGCGGCTTTACCCGCAGTGAAACGGTGAACACCACACCTAAGGACATAGAGTTTATAGCTATGCCAGCGGGTACTTACACTGTAACACTCACCTCGGCGCGCAACTGTACTAAAACTGAGACAATTGTCATAGGCGCACCAGCCACCTTGATAGTGAGCAATACCACTACGGTAACCACACACTACAGATGTGATGCTGATAACAATGCCCAACAAGCAATTATCTCAGCAGTAGCGCAAGGCGGTACACAACCTTACAAATACAATTATCAAGTATTTGATGGTACAAGCACCACCACTTCAGGCTGGATAAGCAGCAGTGTTTACAGCCTCACAAGTGCAGGTAGTGCCACACAAACCGTGATAGTGAATGTAGAGGATGCCAATGGCTGTAGAGCCGTCTACACCCCATTGGTAGTACCACCACTACAACGCATCAGTGAGATAAAAGCCACCCGATTGACAACCATCAGTTGTAATCAATCCGAAACAGTGAACTTCACTATAGTAGGAGGTAAGAACCTCGGTTATATAGTAGAGGTAACAGCCAATGGTAGTGTGGCAACCCCAACGCCATCAACACAAACCCTTACAACAGGAGCGAATGTAGCAACAGTACACTTCAATGCTCCAGGTTACTATACTATCAAAGTAACCGATAGAGAAACAGGCTGCTATGCCACCGTATCTTATACCGTAAACGAATATAGAGCGATGGAAGTAAGTGTAGCCCAAAGTAAACCAGTGAGCTGTGTGGGAGATAGCAATGGAGAGATTACCATTACCTTCAGTGGTTACCAAGGTCCGATAGCTTACCAAGCCTACACAGTAAGTCCTACGGTTGCTCCAGTAGGTAGTTTGCAAACCCAAATAGGCAGTCCAGATGCGGTGCGTAAAGCGGTAATCAGCGGTTTACCAAAAGGTAACTATGTGGTAAGAGTAGACCAAACCGATGCGCCAAATTGTACGGTAACTAGCACCCAAGTAATGGTATCCGAGCCAGCAACGGCACTTACAGCTACCCCTACAGTCACCGATCGCATCAAGTGTGGCGTTGGTCAAACAGGAACCTTTAATGTAGAAGCTACTGGAGGATGGGGCAATTACGAATATCGTTTGTCCCACAATGGTACAGCCCATCCAGTATATGGAACTTATACCAGCACCTCACTCTTTGAAGGTTTATCAACAGGAACTTATACAGTAGAGGTAAAAGATGAAAATGGATGTGTAACAATAGTAACCCAAGTGATGGCAGCACCCGATCCTATCGATGCGACAGTAACAGTAACCAATGTAAATTGCTTCAGCGATCGAACAGGGGTGATAAGCGTACAAAGCATCACAGGAGGTAGTGGCAACTACACTTACGAATTGAAAGAAAAAGGAGGAGCTATTGTACGAGGCGCACAAACTAATACCACTTTCACAGGATTAGACGCACGAGAATATGTGTTGATGATCACCGATGGATGGGGATGTGAATCACAGATAGAAGTAGAGGTAACCGAACCTGCCGAACTCAATATAGTAGCCGGTATTACCAGTCCACTTACTTGTCATTCCCCAGCTACAATATCACTTGTAGCAACAGGAGGCACAGGAGCTTATACTTATTATCAAATAAAAGGCGGATTGACTACAACGGTAGGAAGTACCGTTACGGTCAATGCAGCCGATGTAGGCGATTACGAGTTCTATGTAAAAGATGCCAATGGCTGTACATCTAAAGTATCTAATAAGATAACCATAGCAGCTTTAGAACCTTTAGCCTTGCACGTGAATACAGCCGATGCCTTTGTGAAGTGTAACGGAGAAAGTTCAGCGCGTATCACCTTCTCAGCAACCGGAGCATTGGGTAACTATCAGTACAAATTGTACAAAGGCGGAATTGCACAAACAGTTTCAGCAACCCAAGTAAATGCTACCGACTGGGCATTCTCAGGCTTAGCAAGTGGTACTTACCAAGTAGAGGTAACCAGCGTAGATTGCGTACAAACAGCAACAGTAAATATAGGTGAATCACCAGCCTTTACAGTAGCAACTGCAACCACTGATATCACTTGTAACGGAATGCGTGATGGTACCATCTCAATGACGGTAACCGGAGGCGCAGGTGATATACAATACGCAATCAGTCCACGATTAGATAGATTTGTATCCGAAGGCTACTTCACACGACTTGCTCGAGGAGAATACGTAGTAAGAGCCCAAGATAAGAATGGTTGCTTTGTAGATGAGGTCTTCAAGATCAACGAACCCGATGTATTGAATGCCATCATCGATAAACAAACCGATGAGGTATGTTATGGAGCAGGCGATGGTACCGTATCGATAACCATCACTGGAGGAACCCAATCGTACAGTACCTCAATCGACGGTGGAGCTTGGACAGTAGATAAGACCTTGTATACAGGCTTATCAGTAGGAACCCACACCATCACGGTGAAAGATGCACACTCTTGTACAACCGAAGTATCAGTATTGATAAAAGAAGGTGTAGATATGCAAGCCACAGCAACAGTAAGTTACGGTTGTGGTAACAATACCGTAGTCAATACGATCAACGCAACGGTCAGCGCCAGCTACACAGGAGCGGTAAGCTTCAGTTTAGACGGAGCAGCACCACAAAACTCAGGTAAATTTACAGGAGTAACAGCAGGTACTCACACCATCACCTTTGCACACCTCAATGGTTGTACAACCAGCCTTACAGTAAATGTAACAGCTTACAACAGTTTAACGGCAACAACGGTAACAAAAACCGATATGAGCTGTTATGGAGTAAACGATGGAACGATAACCTTTGTGGTAAACGGCGCAACCAATAGTTATACTTATACTATTGAACCAGAAGCCGGCACGTTCGATGCAGCAAACAGCCGATACACAGGTTTATCGGCAGGTACTTATACAGTGAAAGTGAGATCTAATGGCGAGATCAATTGTGAATTAGAACACAGCTTCACTATAGTAGAACCCGATTTGTTACAAGTCAATGCCTCAACAGTATCCGAAACCTGCTACGGTTTAAACAACGGACAGTTGATATTCAGCATCCAAGGCGGTAGAGCACCTTATAGCTATACACTCAAAACAGCTTCAGGTACTTTAGCAGATAGCGGAACCGTAACAGCAACAGGAACGGTACGCACTATAACCAATGTAGTAGGAACTTATCTCTTAGAATACAGCGATGGTCAGTGCTCACAATCTTTACAAATCACAGTACCATCAGCACCTAAGTTAGATATTGTAGATGTAAAAGAACAGTTCAACTGTTCAGTAGTATCCACTACTTACACCACCAGCTATTTACGTGTAGAGTTCTCACAAGCCGATGACAAACGTACAGCGAGCAATACCCTCTACTCAGTAGATGGAGGTCTTCAAAAAACTCCATTCAAGAGAATAGAAGGTAAGTACGGATATACCGATATTATACCTACAGGACAATACACCCTTACGGTATACTATTACTCAAATGTACCAGGAGCACCACTATGTGAACAAACTTGGGGTAGTACCGTGAGCTTAACCCGTTATCGAGGTTTAGAAATCAAGGATATTACCGATCCGAGAGCAATCAACAAGATAAAAGTACAAGCCGTTGGCGGTAACCCATCAAGTTATAGTTACACGTTCAATGGTTATCAAGACGGTACAAATGAATATATGTTGCGCTCAAGCGATCCAACCACACGAGTAGTAGGTAAGAGAGTCTACAAAACAGTAGTTGTAGAGGCGATAGACGGCAACGGCTGTAGCTCAACGCTCACTATAGAGAAAGAGTATATGAAGTCAGTACCACCCGATTTCTTTACACCAAACGGAGACGGACAGAACGACGGCTGGGATCCAGATAGATACCGCAGTTATCCAAACTTAACGGTAGACATCTACGATCGTTACGGACGTTATATCACCAGCTTACGTTCAGGAGAAGTATGGGATGGTCGATACAACGGCAAGGAATTACCAACAGGTGACTATTGGTATATCCTCAAAACCCACGAAGACGGCGAAGACGACCAAGAATATGTAGGTCACTTCAACCTCTATAGAGCCGCCGATTAAGAGTATTTCTTGAAATAATAATAGCGAAACTCCCCGATTAACTAATGCTAATCGGGGAGTTTTACATATTTACAGATTCCCTAAAAAACAAGTGAAAATAGAAATTAGCAATTAGTTTTACACTAACTGCTGACTTTTTTGTATAGGAAAAAGCTCCTTTTGGTATAGAGAAATAGAAACTTATTTTGTATCAAAAGTTTTTATTCGTATCTTTGCCCCTGAAAAAATAATAATTATTTTATGAAAAAGTGCTTATTACTACTTTTTTTAGTAGTAACAACCGCTGTGTTTGCACAACGCAAGTACACTCTTAGCGGTTCTATCTCCGATGCTTCTAATGGCGAAAAATTATTAGGGGTAAACTTCATTATCAAAGAACTCCATACGGGTACTTCTACGAATGAGTATGGGTTCTATTCTATCACTTTACCTGAAGGTAAATATACTATCGTGATTGAATATATAGGCTTTGGTACTCACCAAGAAACTATAGAGCTTAACAAAAATATCCGTAGAGACTATAAACTAAAACCTGAGGCTATAGAGCTTAAAGGCGTGGAACTCAATGCGCATTCTGCTCCTAAAGCGGCTGTACGCAAACCCGAAATGAGTGTAGCTACCATTCCTATTACTACCGTCAAGAAACTCCCTGTACTTGTAGGTGAGGTAGATATTATCAAAACCTTAATGCAAATGCCTGGGGTGAGCAATGCAGGCGAGGCTTCCTCAGGATTTAACGTGCGTGGTGGTGCAGCCGACCAGAACTTGGTACTCCTTGATGAGGCTACCATCTTTAATGCTTCTCACCTCTTTGGTTTCCTCAGTGTCTTCAATGCCGATGCCGTGCGTGATATGAAGCTCTACAAAGGCGGAATTCCTGCGCGCTATGGCGGACGTATAGCTTCAGTTTTAGATATTTATCAAAAAGAAGGTAATAAAAATAAATTTGCAGCGACTGGCGGTATAGGGGTACTTTCCTCACGCTTGCTTGCCGAAGGTCCTATCGTGAAAGACAAAGCCTCATTTTTAGTAGGAGGTCGCGCCTCTTACGCTCATCTTTTCCTCAAACTGAGCGATAACGAAAATTCAGCTTATTTCTACGACCTCAATACTAAACTTTCTTACCAACTCAACCAAAACAATGCGCTCTATCTTTCTGGCTATTTTGGTAGAGATAGGTTTGTTCTCAGCGAGAACCTTACCAATACTTATGGCAATGCCTTAGTGAATTTGCGTTGGAATCACTTGTTTACCGATAAACTCTTCTCTAACCTCTCGGCTATCTACAGCAACTACGACTATAAGTTTGATTTTAGTTTTATTGATATGAAATGGACGTCGGGAATTGAGAATTTTAACCTCAAATACGACTTCAAAAACTATATTTCAGAAAAATTCAAACTTACTTATGGAGTACAGGGCTTGTACTACATATTCAAACCAGGAAAAATTGTGCCTAAAACCTCAGCTTCTACTATCAAAGAACGCATACTCGAACATCGCTATGCTGCCGAAATGGGCTTCTATGCCGATGTAGAACAAAAATTAGCTGAAGCTCTTACGGTGTCTTACGGCTTGCGTTTTAGTAATTTCTACAGTTTGGGCAAACGCACCGTGAATATTTATCCTAATGACAATCCCGTGGGCTACAATGCTAACCGACAAGTGTACTACCAAGGCACTGCTATAGGTACTAAATACTACGGCAGTAACCGCATTATCGATTTGTACTCTAATTTTGAACCGCGTTTTACAATGAGTTATGCTTTTAGCGATACCAAATCAGTAAAAGCGAGTTATGCGCGCACTGCCCAGTATGTACACTTGATTTCTAACACAGCCTCTCCTTCACCTTTGAATGTATGGACGCCCAGTGATGAGTTTATCAAACCTCAAATCGCCGACCAAGTGGCATTAGGCTATGCTTCTAATGTTTTTGACGATAAATACAGCATAGAGGTAGAAACTTACTACAAAAAGGTGCAAAATCGTTTGGATTATATCAATGGGGCAAACTTAATAGCTAATGAAGCTATTGAACGTGTGTTGCTCTCAGGAGAAAACAGAGCTTATGGCTTGGAAGTGCTCTTGCGTAAAAATACAGGCAGACTTACTGGTTGGATTGCCTATACACTCTCAAAATCGGAAATGCAAACCAAAGGGCGTACCCCTGAAGAAATAGGTATCAACTACGGCGATTGGTATAATGCTCCTTATGATAAGCCTCACGACCTCTCGATTACAGCTACTTACGAACTTTCGCCTAAATGGACGTTTGGTGCTATATTCAACTTGCAATCGGGCTTGCCTGCAAACTACCCTGTAGGGCGCTATTCTTACTTAGGACAAACTGTCCCCGATTATAGCAAGCGCAATGAATACCGGTTGCCTACCTATCACCGTTTAGACTTATCGGCTACTTATACCCCTCAGCGTGCTAACAAGCGTTGGAAAAGTGAATGGGTATTTGGCGTGTACAACGTGTACAACCGCAAAAATGCTGTGAGTGTTTCATTCCGTGAAAACGAAGATACACATCGCAATGAAGCTGTGAAACTCTCCATCTTTGGTATTATACCTAGTGTAACTTATAATTTTAGTTTCTAATTCTATAAATAGTTGAATAAAATGAAAAGCCTTTATATCATACTCCTCAGTGCCTTTGCTTTGACTTCTTGCGAAGAGGTTATCGATTTGAATTTGGATACTGCTCCTAAAAAATTAGTGATTGATGCAGCGCTCGACTGGAAAAAAGGAGAAGCCAAAGCCTACCCAATAGTCGATATCAGCTATACTGAAGCCTATTTTGGCGAAACACATTCACCTGCGGTAAATAATGCAGTGGTGAAGATAGTTTCAGGTACCCAAACTTATAGTCTTACCCTTTGGGATGGTACCACTACTATCACATCTGATAATCTAAATGAATTAAAAGGTGGCAGCCGTTATGTGTTCCCTGCGGGTATTACCCCTGAGTTAGGAAAAGATTATAAATTGATTGTAGAGCTCAACGGGCAAACTTATACCGCCAAAGATAAAATGCTTGAAGCCCCCATAATACCTTCTAACAGAATTGTACAGAAAGAAAACGGAGGCTTTTTAAAAGACCGCAAAGAGGTGCGTTTCTATTTTGATGGTATCAATGATGGGGTTGCAAATGCCTATTTAATTAAGATTGCACAGAATAATATTTCCAAAACAGTTTATGGCACCTTAGACGATAATTACATAGCTAATAATAAATTCTTCTTTGTATTAACAGGAGTAGATAACAAAGAAAAACTCAAAAAAGATGATGTAGTACATATTATTCTCTACCGCATTCATCCTCAATATAAGGAGTTTGTGCAAATGCTCGTTCGATTATCAGAAGGACAAAGCCCATTTACTATCCCTACCCGCCCTATAGGTAACATTGTGAACACTACTAACAAACGCGAAAATCCTCTCGGAGCTTTCCGTGTAGCCCAATACACTACACTTCAATATACAGTAAAATAATCGCCCGTGTGGCTCACACTACCATTTGAATTGTACTAAGAACTCGTGAGAGTTACGCGATTGCAAGTTAAGATGGGTTTGGAAGTAACTTTCAAACCCATAACCTATTGCTACATAGTAATCAGGAATTTCAAAGAATACATAAGCATTTACTGCCTTATCAGTGCGATAAGTGACACCTAATTCGGCGCGATTAGCAAAATTGCCTGCTACAGTAAGGTCGATAGAAGGTTTTTCACCTTTGCCAAATCGCGTTTGGAAACGCGGTTTTACAGTGAAATCGGTAGCTACACGCCAATAGTAGCCCACCATAGAATAGAAGAACATATTATCGGCAATAGAAGTCATTACTTCGTTATCCATACGCACTTTATCAGAAGCTAACATATTAGGAATCGCCATACCTATATAGAAATCAGGATGGTCGTAGTAGAGTCCTGCACCAAAGTTGGTTTGAAACTTCCCTGAAATACTTTGCAAATAAGGGTCGTTGTAGTAAGTGGGGTGCATACGATTCCCGTTAGGGTAATACATATTATACATATTGTTGTAGGTGCGCAAATCACTGCCATCTACATTGAAAAAATCTCCCCCAAATTTTATACCTCCTATTAAATTAGAGTTGTAAGTAATAGGAATTGAGTAGGAAAAATCGGCGTAGATACCGGCTTGCTTCTGTATAAAAACTTTGTTATTAGCAAGCGAAAGTCCTACCCCTACGCGATCGGAAAGGCGGTGAGTGGTGAAGAAAGTTTGCGTTTGAGGAGCTTCAGTCATTCCGCGCCATTGGTTGCGTATATCCACCGAAATGGTATGCCCTCTCTCTAACCCTACAGCTGCTGGGTTTACCAAGTTTTGGTGCTGATAATAGAATATATAAGAGGGGTCTATAGTTTGTGCTTGAGCCACACCAGCGAGCAATAAAGCAGCACTTAAAAATATCTTTTTCATAGTTTATCTTTTGCTAATAATTGATGTAAATCCAGTATTTAGTTTGTTTTTCGTCAGAGCCATCGATGCTAAATATCGCTATATACGAGCCTCGCGCTACCAATGTTCCGTTAGACATTTTGCCGTCCCATTGGTTTTTATAGCCTCTCGCTTCATATACTAACTGACCTAAATTATTATACACATAAAGAGTGTTGTTAGGATATTTTTCGGCGTGAGCAATTGTATAAGTATCGTTGATGCCATCACCGTTAGGAGTAAAGGCGTTGGAAATGAGAACATAATCCATCTGAGGATCTTCTTTATTGGGGATACCATCCCCATCAATATCGTCATCACAAGCATCGCCTATACCATCACTGTCGAGGTCGGCTTGATCGGGGTTGTAAATCAGCGGACAGTTGTCTTGAGCGTTAGGAATGCCATCACCGTCGATATCGTTGTCACAAGCATCACCTATACCATCGTTGTCGAGGTCTTGTTGGGTAGTGTTAGACACGGTAGGGCAATTGTCGAATGCGTTGAGAATACCATCGCCATCTATATCATCGTCACAAGCATCACCTATACCGTCACCATCGCTATCTTTTTGGTCGGGATTCGCTACAAACGGACAGTTATCGACGCTGGACATTATACCATCACCATCGGTATCTTCATCTTCTTTTATAGTGATAGTTCCCGCATTTACGGCTAAAAAGATATTCTCTTCAGCTTTGATCATAAAACGCCCCTGAGTAGTTTTTAGACTTGCAGGTATAGTTACTTCAGCTTTGCCATTATTGGGTAAACCTGTAGCTAAAGTATGTGAGAAAGTAGCTCCGTTATCAGTAGAAAAAAGTATTTTCACTTTGTTTACCGATACGGGAGCTTTATTAGTATTGGCAACATCCCATTCGATTTTCACCTTCTGTCCTACAATCCAAGTGCTATTTTGGTTGTGAGAAGTTACTTTAAAAGGACCTGCATCGGCACTTACTACAACCTCAATGGTTTTATAAACAGTATTTCCCGTTTGATTACTTGCCAAAGGACGGTCGATTACTACAAAAGACCAATGAAGGGTGCGCCCTATGTTGAGTACCGTTTCCCAAGCATCTCCTTTTCTGGGGTTCTGCTGGGTGAGTGTACCTGCTACAATGCGCTCTAAGCGAGGTATATAACGATACGATTGAGCAGAGGGTTTCATAGAGCGGGCTGTAGCTCCCGAACGCATCGTAGGTGAAAAATTGTAGTTGCCAGATTCAGTATAATTGTCGTCCTCTTCCCAAGTGTATAACAAGGTGTCATCATCGGCATCGGAGGCAGTGCCTTCTAATAAATAGGCAGTGCTATACGGAATGGTATAACTTTTTAGATTAGGGATTTCAGGAGGCGTGTTACCTGTAGAATTTTCAGTAGCACAAGATTTCCTTTGCAGGTTATTTGTAATATCGTACACAGTGCGGTGGTGTAAATAAGGGTCGGCGTGTTGTTGCACGTCGTAATCGCGGCTAACACCTGCATAACTCATTATGGTAGTGCCGCTTCCTGGTTCCATTTGTGAGCCAGAGCCTAACTCTCTGCGGTATGAAAAAGTATGTCGTGCTCCCATTTGATGTCCTATTTCGTGAGCGACTACATCTATGGCAAAAGCACTGTTAAGGATTCCTCTTCTTCCAAATGGATAAGAGGAAAAAGCTTGTCCTTTTTCACCACTTTCACACACACAACCTATGCAACCTGCATTGCCACCATCATTACCATTGTGGAATAAGTGCCCTATATCATAGCTAGCACTACCTATTTTATCATCAAGTACTTGTTGTAATACATCAGATCTATATTCCCAATATTTGTATTCAATATCCTTAAAAGGGTCTGTATTTTTATTATCAAAAACGATGCTATCGTCTGAGACCAACTGAAAGGCTATGGAAAGCTGTTGCCCATATACTTCATTCACTTTGTTTAAGATATTGACAATCTGTGTAAAAGCAGGTGTTTTTCCTCCAAAATACGTAGTAAATGAATAGGTACAAGCAATGGCAATTCTAAAAGTGCGATGCACATTAGCACTTGAAAAAGTAGCGCGTTGTAGTGCTTGACTTTCTGCTACAAGTGCTGGTACATCCAAAGTTTTGCAGTCTACCAAAGGTCTTTCGGTATCTTCGTGTTTATAAACTCTGTAATGAACTCCTTCTTGATCTTCAGCTTCTACAAAACTATAATGCAGATTCTTTTGCATAATAGCATCCAAGCCGTAATCACTCCACGTAAAGCGGATGTGCTCAGTAGCATCGTCTACCCCCTTGCCCACAAAGGTTTTAATAGAAGGAAATTTGCGAGCTACCGCTTCCGAGAGTACTTGTGTGGGAGTAATGTAATAGTTGATAAGATTCCCCTCGGCATCAGGAATAGCAACGATAGCAACACCTCGGCTTGTTTCGCTCGTTTGCAACGCACGCGCAAAGGCAGCTTTATCCAAAGTGAAATACTGAAAAGAAGGGTCGGTGGAATGAGTGTCGCGCTGGGTAGTGAAATTGGTTTTGCGCCAATAACTCTGCGCTTTAGCTTGCCCTACCCATAGGAAGCAAAATAAAAAAAGGATTAAAAATTTTCTCATCTTGTTATTAGTTATTAGTTAAATAATATTCAAAGGCTTTGTAAATTTCTTCAAAAGGAACAATACAGTCGATTTTTGGTTTGCCAATGGCTTCTAAAAGCACAAAATAAACATTGCCGCCCACGTTTTTCTTATCAAAACGCATCAGCTGACAAATATCGGTAATTTCTTCGTTAGAAAAAGATTGTTTGGGAAAATATTCAGCTAAAACAGCTTTGATATGGTCGCATTCAGCTTGTGGGAAGCCCAATTCTTTTACTGAAAGATAAGTAGCAAGCACCATCCCAATAGCAACAGCTTCTCCGTGTAACAAGCGTTCTCTTTCGGGGTTTTGCAGGCAATACGATTCTATAGCGTGCCCCAAGGTATGACCATAATTCAGCGTTTTTCGCAAACTTTTTTCGGTAGGGTCTTGGCGTACAACCTCATTTTTTATCACTACCGATTCGCGAATGAGCACTCCCAAATACTCTGCAGGAAGTTCATTTAGCTGACACATTTGTCGCCAATATTCAGGCGAACTGATGAGACCGTGTTTAAACATTTCGGCCATTCCGCTGCGGAGTTCTTCGGCAGGGAGTGTTGCCAAAAAGCGAGTATCGACCACCACCCCTAACGGATTGTTGATCACTCCTATAAGGTTTTTTAAAGCACCTAAATCTACCCCAGTTTTACCACCTACCGAGGCATCGACCATTGCCAGCAAGCTCGTAGGTACATTGATAAAATCGATACCGCGCATAAAAGTAGAGGCGACAAAGCCCCCCAAATCGGTAACAACGCCCCCACCTATATTGATGAGCAATGATTTGCGGTCAGCCCCCAATTCAGAAAGGGCATACCACACTTGGGTACAAGTATCGATGTTTTTATTGGGTTCACCCGCTTCTATTTCTATAATTTCTAAGGGAATATCGGTAGCCAAATCGGGGAGGAATACCGGCAAACAGTGTTCGTTAGTATGGCTATCTACTAAAAGGAAGAGCTTAGAAGGACGGCGTTCAGCTATCAAATCATTGATAAAACGCGTTCCTTCTTCGTTGAAGTATATGCAGTAGTTCTGTGCTTCAATTGTAGTGTTTCCCATAAGTTTTTTATTTCTAATGGGCAAAGGTAAAAAATAATTACGAATAACGAGTTATGAACGACGAATTTTTTTCTGATGACTAATACTGTTCATAGGCAGCTTTATGGTAGTTAGCAACCTCATCAGCTAAAGATTGAGGTGCGATAACCTTTACCGAACAGCTAAACGAACAGAGTTTCATCACCAAATCGTAGGGAGCTTTACCATTAGGAAAAGCAAGAGTGAGTTGCACACGTAGTTCGTCCTCATTATCTATTAGAGTTACTTGAGAAGGATGTAGTTTTAGCGATTTGATATACTTACCTTGTTCATAATCAAAGGAAAGTACTACCTTTTGCAAGGGCTCGCCTTCACCAATGGCAACCCCATAGAAATGATCAAAAAACGACTCCATATCTATTTTTTTGCGTTTCACTTGGATGTCGGTTAGCTCTAAATTGCTGATACGGTCGAGAGCAAAAGCTTTGAGTTTGATAGGCTGTTTGTTATCAGTCGCAATGAGATACCAACGACCTTGATATTCTTTTACAGCATAAGGCAGTACCTGATATGGTTTCGTAGTTTCCCAACCAAAGGAAGTATGAGTAAAGGTAATCAATACATTTTGAGGAATAGCTGTAAGGATAGGGTCGAGCATTTCCAAGCCTTTTTCAGGTTGTGCTTCTAAGAGGAGAGTACCTGTATTTTTTGCCTTGCGGTGGGCATCTACTAACAACAGATGGTCTAATATGCTTTGTTTATTAGCAATGCTATCGGGGTTGATAGCCCATACTTTTTCCTTTGCATTAAGGGTGATGTCAATACCAAAAGCGATGTATATATCGTCGAAATCCCTGCGAATAGTGCGGTTACTGAAAGCATATTCATCGCCTTCATCAGCCAAATAATCGGCAATACTCTGAGCTGATAGTCCATTTTTATGAGTAGTAAGCAATCTAATGATATGCACCAAACGTGCTATTTGAATAGGTTTTGCCATAATAAGTAAAAAGTGTTAAGTAATTAAATTGCTTTTAAAATTGCTTTTTGTTGTTCTTTGAAATTATTTAGCAACCGCTCAATATTTTCTTTGCCCACAGGGTTTTGGCTATGCACTGCAAAATCAGGCAAAGGCAACTGACGGTCTAAACAATAATCCACCAAATATTTAGCACAGTCATAACCTGAAAACTCTTCGCCCAAATCGTGGTCAAACGAGATAAAATCAGGCAATCCTTTGCACTTGAGGTAAGCTACAAATTCCTCGTAGCTATACACACGCTCAAAGCCTTCAGGAGTAGGGCGGAGGTCGTCTAAGTAAAGATTCATTGTATTGCTTTAAATAATTACACTGCAAAGATACGATATTAAATGGACAAACTATGACCGATGATAAAAAAGACTGTCTGAAAAGTTTTTAGAAGCACGATTGCGCCACACACTTTTGCAAACTCTTAAAGTTTGCAAAAGTTAATTATAGTAATAATCAAATACTTTCATTTAAATTGTAAGAAAGATTTGCAAAACGCCCTCACAAAACAAAACTTTTCGGACAGCCTCCTTTTCTTATCTTTACTTACTCAAAGATTTTAAGTAACTCGTCTTTACAATCTTGTCCATTTTGGGTGATTTGACCATCGTACCACCATACATATTCTTTATCATCGTAAGTAAAATGTACATTCCAGCCCCAGAAGAAAGGAATTTTCTTACCATTCAGTTCTAATTGTTGTTCAGTTTTGACAATACCTTTAGCAACGGCTTGAGCTAATTTTTTATTTCGCTCATTGGTAACAATGTATTTAAACCTTTCGTTACGACAATTATAAGGGTACAGAATATAATTATTAGATTCCCAACGTAAGTAACATTCTTCACAAATAGCTACCAATAGCTCTGTTTGATACAAATTTGTATGAGTTTTTTTACGTAGCTTAAAATCATTATCATCTTCATCTCCTTTTTGTAAAGAAGAATCTTCTGTGATAAATTGCTCTAACTTACTTTCATTGTCTAACAAAAGTAAGAAATATTTAACCCAACGATTATCAGTTCTTAAAATTCTTTTCCAAGTTTCTGTGGATGAATCAAAAACAAGTCTACTCCAGAACAAATACCAATTGTCAAACCTACTTACTAAAGCACGAATGAGTAGTGCATTTTCACGATATTTACCCTTAACTCCCTCCACGTCAAACATTTCTTTGGCTACTTCATAACGTTTTTTGAAGAGGGGTAAGTCGTTTTCTGTTTCGAGGAGTAAGAAACCTATATCTCCTTTAAACATAGGGTGGTCTTCAGCTTCCCAAATAACATCCTTCCATTCAGGATTAGCTACAATACGTTCTGCTTTCTGCTTTTCTTGTGTTACTTGATAGGAAGCAAAATTTGATTGGATAGCAGTTTTGCAGAGATACCAATAAATATCTTGTACTCCTTCCAAAAGTTCACTCATTAGTTTGATAGCATAAACAAAAGTTTGAGCACTATCAATAGTAGCATTCTCCACAATATTGCGTACTACTCTTATGAAATCTTCACTAATATTATTTTTGTCTTTCGCCTCCATAAAAAGTTCACTGAGAGCGTAAAACAGAACACGTTGTGAGTAAGTAGCTCCATCATATTTCTTTTCAGTTCCTTTATTTTCATCTTTGATAAATTCTTCAAAAAGACCTCTTTTGTTATCAGCATTGTAGTATTTCCATAGTTCTGTTTCTATTGAAATCTTTTCTACTGGGCTATAGAAGTCCAAATAAGACGTGAAACGCTCGAAATCGCTTTTTTCAAAGTCTTCAACTCTTACACTGAGGGGATTGTTGAATAGTTCTTGGATTCTTTTTTGCTGTGCCTCACTATTTTCTTTGAGCGCATAACCTATCATAGCCATACCTGCAAAAAAGTTGGTTATCTCATAGTCAATAACATTCACTTCTCCTCTATATTCCCAAAAGAGGTCGGTGTAAATGGTATCCATTTTGAAAGAAAAAGAGTCTTTTTCATCAATGTTTTCTTCCCAGCCATTATCAGCAACACGCTTTACCAAACTTGCTTTGAAATTTTCAAAATTTGAAAGTTGTTTTCCTCGTGCATTCATTTTGAGGTAAAGTTCATCAGTAAGCTGATGCTCTTCCAAGTCGAGCCAGTAAAAAGTAACAGCTCCTTCCTCAAGTGGTAGCCAATAACGTTCTTCGTTTATTTCTTTGTCTTTTAATAGTTCGTGGATGGTGTCAAGGGTATTAAGCATACCTTTTACAGTGGGGTCGTGTTTCCACGCATCAAAGAACCAAGTACAATTGCATATTGCCTGTGACGGAATGATTGAACTGAAGTCTATCTGGGTGCTTTCATCGCTTAGTTTTTGAGTAAACTCATCAGCATATTGGCGCACGCGATAGCTAAGTGCAACATCTTTTAGCAATGAAGGTTTCTGTAAACGTTGCGCAAGGTACCAATGTAATAAATACAAAGTAGTGATACGTTGTTGTCCATCTAATAGATACACTTTGTTTTTGTTTCTTTTGCCATATACAAAGTCTAACTCAATATTCTTTTGAGGATAATTCTCAACAGCAGCAATGAGAGATCCTAAAAAAGTCTTGCGTATTTCTTTTGAACGTTCATCAGAACGTCCTTGTGCATAATCGCGTTGTATAATAGGAATTTCAAAAGAAATAGCATCGCTATACTCACTTTTTAAAAAGTTTAGTATGGTGTATTTTTTATTTTCCATTATTTACAAAGGTGTTAAAGGTTGTTATAATACTTTGGCGGTAATTCTCTTTGTCTTCTTTTGACCAAATAGAAAGGTCGCTGGCATTAGGGGTGTAATATTTTTGGAAGACGTTTTTAGTACAAAGAGGAATAAAAGTTCCTTTTTTGTCTTCTTCAATAATCCTCATACGTTTAAGGGGAAATATGATATTTTTGTATGATCTATTAGTCCCCGAATCCAATAAAGTGAGATTAGAAATGTCATTAATATTGTCATTGTCAAAACCTTTCTCTGAAAGTTCGTTTGTCACCTTTTCTACCAAAGAAGATAATTTTTCCTCTTCAATCTCTTTTTGAGATAGCATATCTTCAATCTCTTTTCTAAGGGTTCCGCTGATGTATTCCTTATTCTCTCTCAGCCAAGCCTTTTGAACATCTTTATTGTTGGTGTCAGTAGCGATAGCGTGAATATGCTCTATGTCCCAGTTCATTGTTTTAAACTTATTGAAAGGAAAACGATAAGCATTTTCTTCTGATTGCAATATTGAAATGATATTGAAAAGCAACAAAGCTTTCCTTTCCTTGCCACTGTTGTAATACACATTCTCTAAATTGTTTCCAAAACTACCAATTATTTTAGTAAATTCAGCTTTTAAAGCCTCTTTAAAAGCAATTTTTGAATTACTTTGTAGCTTTAAATCAAAAATAGTATTAATATTATACCCCAAATGAATAAGAGCTCCAACAAGATGGTAATACTCAAAGTCTTTAAACCATTCTTTAAGCGTCAAGAAGTTATTTCTCACCTCATTCCACTGTGTCTCTACCCATTGCTTTTTATTTTTAGCATTTTTATAGGCATTGTAATAAGCATTGAAAATAGGGTATTCACCTTGATAATTTTCTTGCTTTTTTACTACCTTTGATAAGCTAAAGATATAATCAATAGGCGTAGCAGGAGGGATATTAGCGGTTATAAAATACCAAAATTCATCTTCTTCTAATTCATTTTCTATTTTATCCCATTGTTGTGCTACTACCCATTCTCTTTGAGTAGAAGTGTCTGTTAAGGCAATCAAGAAAAGTGCCTTGATAAGCTCCGCTTCTGTAAGGGGTATTTTGTTGCTGTTGATACGAGTAAATAGCTCAATACTATCTATTTCACCCGTTACTTCATACCAAATTACTTTCGTTTTACTTAATAGCTTCTCTAAAAAATGACTTTTTTCGTCCTCACTCTTTTCAGCAAACCAATTTTGAATAGCTCTATAAGCCTGAAAAAAGTGATAATTGTCTACATTATCTTTTTTAGAGTGTGAAGCGACCCAATCATTCCATTCTCCAGAAAGGTTTAAAGTTGCTATCTCATTGAGAAACTCAGCACTTTGCTCACGTGTTTGGTAGGTAATATCGAACAAATGTTGCCCTAAGTATTGCAAAATAAGGTAAATAGTGGTACAACGTTGTTGCCCATCAATAAGTTCTTTTTTATCATTATCCGCTTTTATAACAATAGGTTGCAGACAGTAAAACTCATTTTCTTTAGGTTCAAACTCATTGAGGTCGTCTAATAGTTGTCTTACCTCGGTAGCTGTCCATTTATAACCACGTTGGTAATCTTTCACTAAAAAGTGAAAACCTAGAAAGTTTTCAATGGATTTTAATTCTAATATTTTTGACATAAATTTAAATTTTTCTAATTCTCTAATAGCATTGCTAATGGTTTAGGTTTCTTAAGTTTTATAGCTAACTGATTTTTCAAAATCTCCCCCTCTTTAATCCTCTGTTCCAAGTATGCGAGGAGGAGATTATTTTAGCTATAATTAGCTTGTGAAACTTAAGTTGAAAATTCTTTAGTTGCGTTTGCTCCAACTTCTACCTCCATTTTTAGAGACATAGAGTCCTTTCGAGGTAGTAGCTAAGAGCTCTGAACCATTAGCTGAAATAGACTGAAAGTCTCCATAAGAAGAGCCTGTATAACGGCTACTCCAACTTCTACCTCCATTAGTAGATACATATACTCCCTTAGAAGTGATAGCAATAATCTCACTACCATAAGAGGTAAGATCATAAAACGCTCCATAAGAAGAGCCTGAATAACGAGTGCTCCAGCTTCTGCCATCATTGGTAGAAACTTCAATTTTGTTACTGTTGGTGGGGCAAATTCTCAATAATTCGCTCCCTAAGTTAATTAAATTTGCCATATTGTTGAATTTTAATTGATTATTCTCTTCTTTAAAATTACCAAGCGCAGGCTTCCTATTACTTCGTCTGGAGCCCGACCAAAGGCTAACACAAAAGCAAAAAGGAATACCTGCGCTTATATGGCAGGCATCTCGGCATTTGCTTTCCTTGTGTTATTGAAATGTTTGGTCGTATTCCAGAACAGGAAAATCAAAGCGAAACGCTATATCGTTATGTTTTTATACTTTTATCGTATATCTATTTATCTTTTAAATTGCGACAAATGTACAAACTTTTTTGGATATGTATTCCTTTTTGTGTGAAAAAGTTTTACTTTTCTTTTTCTGCTGGCAAAAATACACCCCTAACCGGTCAAACTACGACCAGTTAATTAGAAAAATTGCTAATTTGCTAATTTCTCAATTATTAGTACCTTTGCCCAATAAAAGGAACAAACTTTATGGAATTTACTTATACTTTATCCGAAATAGACGCTATTGCCGAAAAAATTCTTCCTCATTTGCAATCCAAAGTAGTGATTTTCAAAGGAGGAATGGGCTTTGGTAAAACCACCCTTATCAAGGCTTTGGTACGAGCTTTAGGCAGTACCGATAATGTGAGTAGCCCTACTTTTAGTTTGGTGAACCCTTATGAAGGCACTAATGATAAGATTTACCACTTCGATTTCTACCGTATCAAAAATGAGGAAGAAGCCTTTGATATAGGCTTTGAAGAATATCTCTACTCTGGCGATTGGTGTTTTATTGAATGGGCAGAAAGAGTTGAAAAATACTTGCCAGATACTTATACTATAATCGAATTGATACAGATAGATAAAAATCATAGAAAATTAAAAATTAGTGAATTAGCAAATTGATATTATGATTAAACATATTCTCAATTTTAAACGTCCTTCGGGGACATCAAGAGGAGTGCTTACCTCCAAAGAAACCTTTTTTTTGGTAATAGAACAAGAGGACAAAAAAGGCATAGGAGAATGCAACCTCTTTCGTGGATTGAGTGCCGATGATGTACCTGATTATGAAGCTAAATTGCAATGGGTAGAACAACATCTGTATTTGGGTGAGGAGGCATTGCTCAAAGAACTCGTTGCCTTTCCTTCTATACAATTTGGTGTGGAACAGGCTTTTAGATCGGTAGCGGCATCGCAGTGGTACGAACTTTTTCCTTCCGATTTTACAACGGGTAAAGACGCAATTCCTATCAACGGACTTATTTGGATGGGCTCTCCCGATTTTATGAAAGCACAGATAAAAGAAAAACTCGCTCACGGATTTCGTTGCATCAAAATGAAGATAGGCGCCATCGATTTTGAAGAGGAATATCGTATTTTAAAAGCCTTGCGCAATGAGTTTTCAGCGAGTGATATAGAGATAAGGGTGGATGCTAATGGTGCGTTTCAAGCAACTGAAGCACTGGTGTATTTAGAGCGATTAGCTGCCCTGCAATTGCACTCTATTGAGCAGCCTATACGCGCAGGACAGTGGGAAGCTATGGCTGAACTATGTGAACAAACACCCCTGCCTATCGCCCTCGATGAGGAATTGATAGGGGTATTTACTTCTGAAGAAAAACAACGACTTCTAAGAGAGATACAACCGCAGTATATCATTTTAAAACCTTCGCTCATAGGAGGTTATCGAGGTTCTGAAGAATGGATAACTCTCGCCGAAACATTGGGTATAGGTTGGTGGGTAACCTCAGCTTTGGAGAGCAATATAGGGCTCAATGCCATCGCACAGTGGACGTACACACTTCACAGTCCAATGCCTCAAGGTTTAGGTACAGGAGCATTGTATACTAACAATTTACCTTTTCCGCTTTATGTAGAAAACGGACATTTGGGCTTTAATCCTTGTGAGCGCGTAACATTTCCCTTTTCATAGGCGGTCCTGGTAATCGTTCCACCGTAAAACCACAAGTCTGCATCGCACGGCGCACACTACCTTTAGCAGCGTAGGTTACCAAATAGCCTCCTTGTTTGAGGGAAGTGTACATTTGTTGGAAAATAGCTTCTTGCCACAATTCAGGTTGTACTTGCGCCCCAAAAGCATCGAAATAAATAAGGTCAAAACTATCGACATCGTTAATAGTTTCAAAACGTTGTAGTCGTTTTTTGAAGCTGAAAGTAGGAGATAGAGCAACAGTTTCATCCCACGGGCAGCAGTGCATCTGTTTAAAAATAGGGGATAGGGTAGGGGAGAGCACTTCCGAAAAATTCATTTGTGAGGCTTCTTCCCACGAAATAGGATAGGCTTCTGCCGTTTCGTAACGAATGTTCAGTTCTAAGGCTTTGTGTTCCTTGTAAGTAACCAAAGCATTGAGCCCTGTGCCAAAGCCAATTTCTAAGATAGAGATGCTCTGGTGGTCAAATAGTTGCAGTCCGTTTTTGATAAACACGTGCTGAGTTTCTTGAAGTGCACCGTGTACCGAGTGATAGGTCTCATCTAACTGCGGAATATAGAGGCTGGTAGAGCCGTCGGAGGTTTTTATAAGTTCGTGAATCATAATTCAAATAAAAAGTAACAGGTAGTAAATAACAAGTAATTATTTCATAATTAGTATATTGGTGGATACACAATAAAGATTTTTGTCTTTTAAGCGACAAAGTTAAAAAATATTTCGTACCTTTGACAAAAATTTAAGAATTAAAAACTAAAACAATATGAATTTAAAGATTGAAAAAGTAAAAGAAAGTCGTATCAATCAAATAGACTTTTCAAAACTGAGTTTTGGTAAAACTTTTGCTGACCATATGTTTATCTGTGAATACAAAGATGAACAGTGGCAAAATCCAACCATCAAACCTTATGCTCCTATTACCCTTGAGCCTTCAGCAAGCGTATTCCACTACGGGCAAGCTGTTTTCGAGGGAATGAAAGCTTATAAAGACGACAACGGACACGTTTTTCTCTTCCGTCCGCAAGAAAATTACAAACGTATCAATAAATCCTGCTCACGATTAGCAATGCCTGAGTTCCCTGAAGAATGGTTTGATAAGGCTCTTCGCACTCTTGTAGATATTGATAGTGAGTGGATAAAACCAGGATTTGGCAATGCTCTCTATTTGCGCCCATTTATGATTGCTACTACTGCTGGCGTACAAGCTGCCCCAGCTAAAAACTACCTCTTTATGATTATTACCGCCCCTGTACAGGCTTATTACAAAGGCGATGTGAAAGTAAAAATAGCCGACTATTACAGCCGTGCTGCTAATGGTGGTTTTGGTTTTGCTAAAGCTGCAGGTAACTACGCAGGTCAGTTTTTCCCTACCCAAGAAGCTGCCAATGAAGGTTACCAACAAGTGATGTGGACAGACGATGCTACGCACCAATTCTTAGAAGAAGCAGGTACAATGAACCTATGGTTCCGTTTTGGTGATACCCTTGTTACTTGCCCTACCAGTGAGCGTATTCTCGATGGGGTAACTCGTAAAAGTATCATTGCAGTAGCCGAAAAATTAGGTATCAAAACCGAAGTTCGCCCAGTGAAAGTAACCGAACTTATCGAAGCGGCTGAAAAAGGTGAATTGAAAGAAGCATTTGGTTGTGGAACGGCAGCAGTGATTAGCCCTATATCTGGATTTGGCTATAAAGGCAAGGATTACAGTGTAAATCGTCCTGCTGAATTATATACCGATAAAATCAAACAAGCTATACTTAACATTCAGTATAACAAGGCTGAAGACCCATTTGGATGGAGAGTACAAGTGAAGTAAGAAAAAAATAATTGAAAAAAAGTTGTTTAAAAATTTGCAGGTTTCAAAAAAGGTTGTACCTTTGCACCCGTAAAACAAAAACAACAATGGCCTCGTGGCGCAACTGAATAGCGCATCTGATTACGGCTCAGAAGGTTACAGGTTTGAATCCTGTCGAGGTCACAAAGAGCTCTAACAAAAGTTAGAGCTTTTTTTATTATTATTAGTTATTATTCTTCATCTAAAAGAGAATGATATGATTTTAAATATTTATTCAAACGCTTCATATCTTCTTCTGTAATAGAAGATAATCGTGTGATATCCATATTGTCTTTTAAATCGTTGAGTTTTACTCTTACAGCTAATAGGTTACCTTTAATGCGCGCTATAAAATGTTCATAATCTTCTCCAATTTCTTTTGTTACACACTGTAAAGCATTGAGTATTTCTTCTGAAAAACCTTCTTTTTTAAGGTCGGCAAACGTCCAATGTGTATCTTCAACTAAATCGTGTAATACACCGCATATCTTTTCACTTTCAGTTTGTCCTGCATTCATCACCCTAATAAGATGTAAAATATAAGGTTGCCCAGCTTTGTCTACTTGACCTATGTGAGCTTCTGAGGCTATTTGTATGGCTTTTTCTAACATAATTCTTGTTTTTTATAACAACAAAGGTACAAAAAAATTAGCAAATCGGCAAATTGTTATCAACACCTTATTAACAATGGCTGTGAGTAAATAATTACGGCAAGTATCATTCTTTTTTGTACTTTTGCGCTATGAATGAATCTGAAAATATAATAACTCCTGAAATTACACCTCAATATCAGCGTTTTACTCAGCAACAAACGAGTATTGAACGCGGTAAACTCCCCCCGCAAAACCTCAATGCCGAAGAAGTAGTGCTCGGCGCTATGCTCATTGATAAACGCGGTGTTGATAACGCTATCGATATGCTTAGCCCCGATGTGTTCTACAAAAAACAACATCAATTAATTTACCAAGCTATCTTTGAACTTTTCAACCAATCGTTACCTATCGACCTTATCACAGTTTCTGAACAATTGCGCAAAGATGGCAACTTAGAAGCTGCAGGAGGAGAATTCTATCTTATCAACCTCACTCAGCGCGTATCGTCGTCTGCCAATGTGGAGTTCCACGCTCAATTGATTTTGCAGACGTTTATCAAACGCCGCTTGATAGAACTTTCGTCTGAAATTATAGAAGATGCTTACGACGAAACTACCGATACTTTTGAGTTGCTTGACCAAGCGGAACAAAAACTCTATGAGGTTACCCAAAACAACCTAAAACGCTCTACTGAAACAGCAGGTGATTTGGTGTATAAAGCGGTAAAGAAAATCGAAGAATTGTCTAATAAAACCGATGGATTTAGTGGAGTGCCATCAGGGTTTACAAAATTAGATGAACTCACTTCGGGGTGGCAAGCGAGTGACCTTATTATTGTGGCAGCGCGCCCTGGTATGGGGAAAACAGCACTCACGCTCTCTATGGCACGCAATATCGCTGTAGGGCAAAAAATACCGGTGGCTTTCTTCTCTTTGGAAATGTCGTCAGTACAGCTTATTACCCGTTTAATCTCTTCAGAAACAGGACTTTCCTCCGAAAAACTTCGTACCGGTAAATTGGAAGCCTACGAATGGGATGTGCTCAACAACCGCGTGAAAGACCTCGAAAAAGCCCCTTTATATATAGATGATACTCCTTCTATTTCTATTTTTGACCTTCGAGCTAAAGCACGCCGACTTTCCTCACAGTATGGCATTCAGCTAATTGTAATTGATTATTTACAGCTGATGACTGCCGGAGGTAGCAAAGGAGCTGGTAACCGCGAGCAGGAAATTTCTACCATTTCGCGTAACCTCAAGGCGCTTGCCAAAGAGCTCAACATACCAGTAATTGCGCTTTCACAATTGTCGCGTAACGTAGAGGCACGCCCTGGTCACAAACGCCCTCAACTATCCGATTTGCGTGAATCAGGGGCGATTGAGCAAGATGCTGATATTGTATCGTTTATCTATCGTCCTGAGTATTACAAAATAATGGAATGGGACGACGAAGCTCAAACTCCTACTGCTGGACAAGCCGAATTTATTGTAGCAAAACATCGTAATGGGGGCTTAGACAATATACGTTTGAAGTTTGAAGGACATTTAGGTAGATTTGCAAATTTAGATGAATATAGCAGTGGAGGTTTCTTATCAACAGTACCTCAAGAGTTTACTTCTAAAATGAACGAAAATGTAGCTTTTGATGCCGTGCCAATGGCGAACCCTGCTCAGGCTTTTGGAGCTCCTTCCACCACCTCAACCGACGACGATATACCTTACTAAAAATACTCTTGGAGTGTGTGAATATCCAAGAACCCTTTTTTGCCATTCTTCTCTATTGCATAAAATGATGTTGAGAGAGGAATGGCTTTGTCGTATTGGGCTGAGGTTTGTGGGTAAAATCCTATCTTGTTATCCTTGTATAAATAGATAACATCGTTTTCTTTCTGCTTAATTTTATCGAATACAAAAGGCAATAACTGTTTGCCTTTCACATATTTTATAACAGTAGGAAACATCCCAAGTATAAAGATGGAAGCTCCATCTTTATCTTTAAAAAAGAAATTGTTGTAGAGATTTTGTATTTCTTCATCTGTATAGTTTGTAGCTTTTGAATAATCGTAGTAAAAAAGTCCTACTTTTCCCTTGTGTTTTACACTGAGTAAGTGCGGGAATAAACGCGTTCTTTGCTCTTCTTTTTTATCCCAACTTAAGTAGCTTCTCTCGTAATAGTCTGTTGCATTTATAAAGGCGACGTCCTCTTCAGCATTGCGGTCTATGAGGCGGTATCTCTCATCAGCTACTTCACTGTCACTCATCAGAGGAGTATCTTTAAAATCTATATAATGAGTAATGTGTTTCTCAATCGTATCTTTATTAAGTCGATACACTTCCTCGCGAAAACTGAGCCCACAATAGCCTCTATAAGCTTTTGGTAATTTTGCAACTTTTTGTCCGTTCATATCGTATAGTTCTACTCCTTTTTCAGTAAGAGCTTCTATACCTATGTTGTACAAATAAGCTACTTTCACCCCTTTGAATTTGATAGGTTGATGCTGGTAATTATAAAACTCTAAATAATTTTTATTCTTGCCAATGACTCCGTATTCATTGTAGTAAATGGTGTCATAGGATTTAGGTAACACTTTGTGGTTAAAGCGATTTACCAACTCATATTGTTTCCCTTGGGGTCGAAGTGTCAAAAACTCATTTACATTCCAATAGTTTACCCATTTGGTATAACGCATCTCTATAAGAGGCAGTTCTTCCATTTTGCTAATGTTTCTTTGCCAACTATAGCGATCTAATGCTGCGATTGTCTTTTTTTCTTTCGGAGGAAAATAAATTTTTGAAATATAAGGGGTGTTATCTCCGCCTTTTAAGTTAGAGAGTAAGAAAAAGTATCTTCCTTTACCTACATCTAAAATGAAATAAGCATAATATTGGAATTCGTAAGATTCCCATCGTGGTAGTGTGTCTTTAACAATATGAGACCACCCTTTCTCGTCTTCAATGATAAGTCTCTTACCCTTATATGCTTTGGTCTCAAATTCTAATTTTCTTTCGCTGGCTACCGAAGTATTGAGCAAACTAAAGCAATGTGTCTTCTGCTTTTTTAGCATCACAGTAAGGTCACCAAAGTTTTTGCCAATCATTTCATCAAGTATAGTAGGGCGCACATCTTTCATTTCAATAAAAGCGTCTTTTCGCAAGTGTAAATCATTGTAGCTAAGTTCTTTGTTATCCATTGTCCAAAAAGGTGTATAGGCGTAGAAAGTACTATCGGGCAAGGGTTCCCTGCGGAAGTTGAGCTGCATCGCTACATAGTTACCGTTCTTCTTTTGGTGATAAAAATGATATTCTTTATTGATAACTGCTATGAGCGAAACATCTTTAGAAGGAAGAATAAATTGCGCTTGTAAGGGCAATATCCCACACAAAACGCATAAAATTAGTGCTTTCATCATATTGAAATTAAAAAAAGTAGTATCTTTGCGGAGTCAAACAGACTTCATTATGATCAAATCATATTTATCCAAAATATTTGCCTCTATCGTTAAAAAAAAGATAGACCGTTGGGCTAAGGCTCCAATAGACACACAACAAAAAGTATTCCAGTCACTTATAGAACAAGCTAAAAATACGGCTTTTGGGTGCGACCACCATTTTGAGGAAATTAAAACCTATCAAGATTTTGTGGCTCGCGTACCTATACGCGATTATGAAGCCTTACGTCCTTATATTGATAGGGTAGTGGAGGGCGAAAAAAATGTACTTTGGAAAGGAAAACCGCTCTATTTTGCCAAGACTTCGGGTACTACCAGCGGGGCGAAGTATATCCCTATTACCAAAGCCTCAATGCCTTTCCATATTCAGGCAGCACGTGATGCCATTCTCTGCTATATACACGAAACTAAAAAAGCTGATTTTGTAGAAGGAAAGATGATTTTCTTGCAAGGAAGTCCTATTTTAGGCGAAAAACACGGCATCAAAACAGGGCGACTTTCGGGGATAGTAGCGCACTATGTGCCTGCTTATTTGCAGCGCAATCGTATGCCGTCATACAAAACTAACTGTATAGAAGATTGGGAAACCAAAGTAGAAGCCATTGTTACCGAAACTTTTTCTAAAAATATGACCCTCATCAGCGGGATACCTTCGTGGGTGCTGATGTACTTCGAGCGATTGTACACGCGCTCTGGCATTAAAGTAGGAAAACTGTTTCCTAATTTCAACTTGTTTATTTATGGGGGGGTGAACTACGAGCCTTATCGCCAACAGTTTGAGCATCTTATTGGTCGTAAAGTGGATAGCATAGAACTCTATCCTGCCAGCGAGGGATTCTTTGCCTATCAAGATAGTCAAACAGAGAAGGGAATGCTCTTATTGCTCAATTCGGGTATTTTCTACGAGTTCGTAGAAGCCGATACTTTCTTCAGCGATGCCCCCAAACGAGTGGCTTTACAGGACGTACAATTGGGAGTAAACTATGCGCTCATTATATCTACCAATGCCGGACTTTGGGGCTATAATATAGGCGACACCGTGCAATTTACCTCGTTGGCGCCTTACCGCATAGTAGTTACGGGGCGCATCAAGCATTTTATTTCGGCTTTTGGCGAACACGTGATTGGCAAAGAAGTGGAAGAGGCAATGCGTGAGGGCTTAGAGGCTACGGGAGCGCGTATCACAGAGTTTACGGTTGCCCCTCAAGTGAATCCGGCAGGAGGTGAATTGCCTTATCACGAATGGTTTGTAGAATTTGAGCAAAAACCTACTGATATGAAACGTTTTGCCCAAGTGATAGACGAGGCATTGCAAAAACAGAATATGTACTACTACGACCTTATACAAGGAAAAGTACTCCAACCGCTTAAAATAACCGAAGTACCTGAAGGCGGTTTTGCCTCTTATATGAAGTCGCAAGGCAAACTCGGCGGACAGAATAAAATACAACGATTAGCAAACGATAGAAGCGTGGTGGAGCGATTAGTTGTTAGTAGTCCGGTTAGGCATTAGAGGCTAATGGCTGTAACGATATGAGCTATGGATGAAAACCACAAGGTTACAAATAGAAGCAAGTTTAATCTTCCAAACTAAATCTGATAGGGCATCGAAAACGCCCCGCTATTGGCTTACCACGTTGGAGAGCGGGAATGAAACAAGGTAAACTTTCAATTAGGAATTTAGCTTCTGCTTTGAGGTCTTTATCAGTGCCAATAACTTCAAGTACTTTTACGGTACCATTTTTCCTGATAGCAAACTCTACTACCACCTTCTCTTGTATTCCTTTCCTTAAAGCTCTTTTAGGATAGCGAAGATGAGTGATAATATGTTCGTTGAGATGTTGCTTGAAACAATGTTCTTGTTCGTTTTTATCTACATCCTTACAAGCTTCAAACATAGGTTTTTGCTCTATAATAGCAAAAGGAATGTCGTATATACCTTCATCTTCATCTTCTTGTGTATAGCTATTGGCTGTGATAGAATTAGAGCTTTTACAAGCTATTATCAATACAGCCATTACAAATAAAAGTGCAATTTTTTTCATAAAGATAAATTTAAAGAAGCAAAAATAAGAATAATTGGCTAATTAGCCAATTATCAAATTAGTTAATTCTATTGCCGATGTGTTTCTTGTAGCTTATGTCTTTTATTATTGAATGACAAAATTAATAGGGTAAGCAAAAGTTGCTGTTATGGGCTTTCCTTTTACTTTTCCTACAGTAAAATGGGGTAATGCTTCAATAATGCGTTTGGCTTCGCGCTTCAAACTTTCATCTTTACCGCGTGTAGCGAGCACTGTTACAGAGCCATTAGTATTGATACAGAATTGTACAATAACCCTTCCTTGTGTCATTTCACAGGCAGTCCCTTGAGGTACAATCTTACGTATATATGTATTTACGTGTTTGTCTAACTGCTTTTTAAAACACTCCAATTGTTGTGCCTCTGGAATATCTTCACACTCCTTAAATCGCGGTTTTTCCTCTACCCAATGATAAGGAATCGTGTCATTTTCTTCTATTTCAGTAGGAGCACTATAATAAGTATTATCATTGTATTTAGGTAAAGTACACGTTTGTATATCTACCTTCAATATTGGTAGTGGAGTAGCCTTGTTCTTTTTCTTTTGTCCATAACTATTACCTATTCCCATCAGTAAAAGTACTAAAAATATAAAGATACTATTTCGCATAATATAAAAAATCGTTAGTGTTGAACTATAAACTTCACAGGGTAACTAAAAATTACCGCTACGGTTTTTCCGTTTTGTTTACCAGCAGTAAGACAAGGTAAACTTTCGATAATGCGTTTGGCTTCATCTTCAAATACTTTAGGTAATCCAAAACTATTTACTCTCAACACTTTTGAAAAACCATCAGTACCTATACAAAAACTTACAAGTACTCTACCTTGCCCACAAAATTCCATAGGGTAGCGCAAGTGTGTTGCGATATGTTTGTCAAGCTGTTGTTTAAAACAAATAGTTTGTTCATTGTTAGTTAAGTTTTCACATTCTTTAAATATTGGCTTTTTTTCTACTATTCCATAAGGAATCGTATCAAGATTTGAAATATCTGAAGCTATTGGTTTTCCACAACGTACTTGTGAGTAACTTGTTAAAGTTACAAAGAAGAATATCATAAAGGTAATAATTACTTTCATTAGTATCTTAACTTTTAAAATAATTCAAATCGTATAGGCCATAACATTTTTACTACTACAGGTTTCCCATTCTGTTTGGCAGGAATAAAAGGCGGAAGACTTTCAATAATAGATTGTGTGACAGCTTCCCAATCTTTATCTGTGCTTTTCATTTGAAGTACTTTGGTAGTACCATCGGGATTGATACAGAAACTCACATTCACTCTTCCCTGAATAAAACCACAAGTGCCTTGAGAAGTAATACTTTTGATATATTCCCTTACAATTTTATCCATCTGTTCTTTGAAACATTGGATTTCTTGAGTTTTAGCTACCTCTTTACATTCTACGAATCTCGGTTTTTCCTCTACATTAGCATAGAAAAGGGTATCAGTTTGCGAATAGGTATTGTAGTAAGTGATTGCAAACAATAGTATTAGTAATAACTTTTTCATTTTATTGTTCAATTTTAAAATTGACAATATGCGAAAAAGTTACAGCAACGGGCTTGCCTAAATGTTTGCCAGGGATAAAAGGCGGTAGAGTTTTGATAACGCGTTCCGTTTCCTTTTCTAATAGTTTATCAATTCCTCGTACTTCTAAAACAGTAACACTGCCATCGGTATTGATACGGAATTTTAATTTCACCTTCCCACTGATACCCATCTCAAGTGCTGCCATAGGATACTTGTAGTATTTGAAAATGTGTTTGTCTAATTGCTCTTTAAAACAACCGAATTGCTTTTCTTTCAAACTATCCTTGCACTGTTCGAACATTGGTTTTTCTTGCACAAATGTATAAGGTAAAGTAAAAGGGTCTTCTTGACTATAAACAGTATAACCTAATAGTAAAAACAATAGTAATAGAAATCTTGTCATAATAATTGTTAATTTTTGTATGTTAGCTTAAAATTGATAGGATAACTAAAGGTTACAGGAACAGGTTTTCCGCCTTGTTTGCCAGGAATGAAAGTAGGTAGTTTTTCAATAATCTCTTTGGCAACAGTTTCTAAAAGTTTATCGGTTCCACGAACGCCAATAACGGTTACAGAACCATTAGTGTTAATTTTAAAGTTTATATTTATTCTGCCTTCGATTCCTTTGTCAATCGCTTCTTTAGGATAATAGAAATACCTAATCACGTGTTTGTTGAGCTGTTCTTTAAAACACTCTGCTTCTTTTTCTTTTGAAACATCTTCACAAGCCATAAATTTAGGTTTTTCTTCTACTACTTGAAAAGGAATGGCATATTCTTCTTTTTCTTGCACTCCTTTAGCATTAAAATCACAACTTACTATTTGTGCATAGCTATAACCTACAAAAAGAAATGTAAATAGTATGAATATCTTTGTTTTCATTGGGTTTAGAATTGTTTATAAAAATAGTCGTTAGTAATTGGGTGTTAAACAACACAATACTAACGACTAAGGTTTAAAAATTAGTGACTTAATTTGAAATTGATAGGGTAAGCAAAGGTTACAGCAGTAGGTTTGTTGCGTTGTTTGCCTGGAATTAGCTTTGGAATTGTACTGATGATGCGTTTTGCTTCGTCCTCTAATATTCTATCGGTGCCACGCACACCCAAAATGCTGATAGTGCCATCGGTATTGATGCGGAAACTTACATTCACACGTCCTTCAATGCCCATATCAAGAGCAGCTTGTGGATATCTGAAGTTGTTTTTCACGTGCTTGTCTAAGTATTCTTTAAAACAACTCATTTGCTCACTTCTAGGCACGTTTTTACATTCTTGGAAAAGAGGTTTGTCTTCAATTACTGCAAAAGGGACTACTATTTCTGGATTTTCATCTTCTACCACTGGGATACTTTCAGGTAGCGCAGGAGGAGTAGGATCACTAGGGTCAGTACTCCCGATAGGCACTTCATCCACAGGATCGGTACCGTGAACTACTTCTATTTCCTGAACAAGCTGTGGTGGAGGGGCTTGTTGAGGCATTTCGGGAGTAGGAAGTTCAATTGCTACGGGGTCTTCCTCTATCACTGCTTTGTCATTTGCAGCGTATTGATAGCTGAGGTTGCCTTTGTCTTGCATTTTTGCCTCAAATCCCCATAAGGTAAACCCAGAGATAGCGGCAAAACCAATTGCAAAGAACAACCCACTTTGTTTAGCCAAATCGGCTTTAGGGTTCTTTTTGAGTTGCATAATGATTTTTCTTTAAAAGGTTATTAAAATACTATCAACAAAGGTTTAAAAAGCTTTCTAACTGTTTGTTATAAGCTATAAATCAACAAGTGTGCCAAAATTTAAAAGGGTGAAAATTTACTCACTACAATAGATAAAAGTTGATAGGATAAGTTATCGCTACTTCTGTTGGTTTCCCATCTTTATCTTTGGCAGGAATAAGTGTAGGAAGGCTCTCGATGATACGTTTAGCTTCGTTTTCTAAGAGTTTATGAGGTGCTTTAACACTTATTGTTGTGATAGTCCCATCGGTATTGATACAAAAGGTAATATCAACTCTACCTACTATCTTTTTCTTTATGGCTTTTTCAGGATATTTAAAAGTATCTCTTACGTGTTTGTCTAAGCGTTCTTTAAAACAAACAAATCTTTTGTTTTCAGGGATATTTATGTTTTCACATTCTTTAAATTGGGGAGGTATTAGTTCTTCTAAAGTTTTTTCTTTTTTATCCTCTGTTTGTGCGTAACTAAAACCTACAAAAAGTAGTGTTAAGAGTATAAGTATATATTTTTTCATTTCAAAAAGATTTAAAAGTTGTTACCTAATGAGTTGATAACTATAATTTAAAAAAAATAGGATAAGCAATAGTTACAGCTATAGGTTTCCCGTTTTGTTTGGCAGGAATAAGTTTAGGCATACTTTCGATAATACGTTTAGCCTCTTGTTCTAAAACTTTATCAACACCTCTTAGTCCTATAACTTCTGTGTTGCCATCTTTTTTGATGCGAAAAGATACATTTACTTTTCCTTCTATCCCAACCTCTTTAGCTTCAGTAGGATATTTTAGCGTGTTTTCTATATGTTTGTTGAGTACTTCTTGAAAACATTTGAAAGTTTCATCTTCAGGAACATCTTTACATTCCTGAAATCTCGGTTTTTGTTCTACTTTAGAGTAGGGTATATCAGTTTCTTCTTCTTTGTTTTGTGCGTAACTAAAACCTACAAAAAGTAGTGTTAAGAGTATAAGTATATATTTTTTCATTTCAAAAAGATTTAAAAGTTGTTACCTAATGTGTAATTAATAGGGTAAGCAAACATTATAGGGGTAGGAATTCCGTTTTCTTCAGCAGGAATTAATTGCGGAAGTTTTTCGATAAGACGCCTTGCGTTTTCCTCGAAGATTTTATCGGTTGCGCTAACATTTATGATTTCAACTTTCCCTTGGGCATTGATGCAAAAAGAAACAATGGCTTTTCCTTGTAGTCCTTTTTCTTTAGCTTTTTTAGGGTAGATGAAATGTCTATTTATAAATTTGTTTAATTGTGTTTTAAAGCACAACGCTGCCTCCTCTTCAGTTACATCTTTGCATTTGTCGAATTTAGGGTAACGACTGATAAGATTACCGTCAGGGTCTTTTAATTGAGCATAGCTAACAATAGTGAAGAACATAGCTAAAAGTGTAAAGATTAGATTTTTCATAATGATATGAATGGTAATAGGGTTTGATAAAAGGTTGTATAATTAAAAAAGTCAGTAGTAAGGAGTCCTCACTACTGACTTTATATTTTGTTAATTTAATTAGTTAGAAAGAGTAAAGTTGATAGGGTAAGCGAACGTTACAGGGGTAGGTTTACCGCGTTGTTTACCAGGAATCAATTTAGGAATGGACTTGATAATGCGTTTAGCTTCTTCTTCAAGTAATTTGTCGGTACCACGAACACCAAGGATAGATACAGTACCATCAGTATTGATACGGAAACTCACATTCACACGTCCTTGGATACCCATTTCAAGAGCAGCAGGTGGATATTTGAAAGTGTTTTTCACGTGTTTGTCCAAGTTTTCTTTGAAGCATTGCATTTGTTTGTCTTTAGGAACGTTTTTGCAAACTTCAAACATTGGTTTATCTTCAATCACAGCAAAAGGTACATCAATAGCTACTTCTTCTTCTTGAGGAGTTTCAATTTTTTGTACAGCTACTACTTCTTCTTTTTTACTGGTTTCAGTACTACCGATAATTTCGTCCTTGATATCAGTTTTGTTGTCTACCACTTCCACTTCTTGTACAACAGCAGGAGCTGGTGGAGGTGGTGGTGGCGGTGGAGTATCAGGGTTCTCCATTACGAATTGTTCTTGTTCTTCGTCGAGATTTTTGTCGGCATCGGATAAGGTAACTTTATCTGGACCTTTGTCTTCGCGAGTGTACTCAAAAGCGAAAAGTGAGAGTCCAGAAACAAGAGCAAATCCTATTGCGAAGAACAATCCACTGCTTTTAGCCAAATCGGCTTTTGGATTTTTTTTAGGTTGCATAATGATTTTCTTTTTAAAAGGTTACTAAATATACTTGAAAGAAATTATTTAAATAATTCTTTATATTTTGCTATAAATAATAGAGCAACAATTGTGCCAAATGCATTGAAAAGCATATCTATAGGGTCTGCACTACGGGTGGTGGTGAGCGCACCTTGCAAAAACTCCATTGTAGCCCCTAATACAAGGGCAGTAATAAACGCCCATAGGTATACTTTTTTTATAGATTGTACCCATTGAGTTTCTTTGCCAAAAGAAAGTACAAACAAGCTGGTATAACCAAAATAAAACCCAAAATGCGCAATCTTATCAGCATAAGGAATACGTGGAGGTTTGGGTATTTCGTTAGAGGAGATGAGACTTAAGCTGATAACTGCTATTGTCCAAATCACCCATAATAGCGTGTATTTATGAGTTTTAAGCATTGATAAGTTTTTGATAATCACTTGCTGAGAGCAGGCTATCCCATTCTTCTGGTGTTGTGATTTTTATTTGTATCATCCAGCCCTCACCATAAGGGTCGGCATTTACCATTTCAGGTTTTTTAACTAAGGCTTCGTGAAAGCTGAGTACTTCACCACTCATCGGCATAAAGAGGTCGGAGGTAGTTTTGATAGCTTCAACAGTGCCAAAGATAGTGTCTTTAGCTAAGGTATCACCTATAGTTTCTACTTCAACATACACAATATCACTGAGTTGCTGTTGAGCGAAATCGGTGATGCCCACTGTAGCAATATCGCCTTCAAGGCGTGCCCAAATATGGTCGGGGGTGTATTTTAGTTCAGGAGGAAACTCCATAAAAGTAATATTTTTTTAAAAACGAGCCAAAGGTAATATGTTTTTTTTAAACTGCCAAATTTTTCTTAAAAAAGTTTCTAAAAGGAAAGAAAGAGGCTAGTAAAAATGTCCTAAAAAAAGAGAAAATATGTAGCGCCTTAAACTAAAATTGTTATTCGTACTTATCAATTGTTCATTATCAATTATTTTACTATCTTTGTCCCCAAAAAAATAACGTTATGAAAAACAAAGCTCTTACATCATTCATTTTTTTAATGTTTGTTGGTGGACTTTCTGCTCAAAATAAAGATTTAGTGGGAAGTTACAAAGGTAGAGGAGGAGGAATTTTTCTCTTTCCTAACAAAATGTTTGCGCTATATGGGTATATGACTATGATCCCAGGTACTTATGAAGTGCTTCCCGATGGAATGGTACTCTTTAAACCTAAGAAGAGTCCTCTCTTTTTAGTTTATGGCAATCACAACAAAAACTTAAAACCTGATGAGGTACGTATTCGATTTGCTAACTTTGAAGATGGAAAAAATTATCTTCAGTATGAGAACGGCAAAACGTTCTCGGTGTTCAATGAGAATCCTAATTGTTTACCAAGTCGTTACGTACATACATTTAGTAAAAAAGAGATAGGCAATAGCCTAACACTTATTGCTGATTTTTCAAATGAGTTGCCTTTGCTAACGCAAGGACTTAAAAATACAGCTCGTTTTACTTTGAATGACAATAATGATTTTCTCATTTGGTATGGCGAGCGTTCTCATTATCAACTTGATGGAGCAGGAGCTTTGGTAGAAAAAGAAGGGCATACTTGTTTGATTTTTATCAATATGGGAACACTTGAACAGAATCAAGAAGCTGTAAAAAGTATTAAAAAGCAAATAAAAAAAATACCTATAGAGGAACTTAGTGAATTCGCCTTTGCTAAAGAAGACGAGGATGAAGTTGATAAAGAGCTGGAAGAAATGCTTCGATTTGATGTATTAAACGATCCTCAAGCAATGTATATGGAGCTTAAAGATGAGACAGTTTCGTCTAATATTGAAGACTCTTTTTTGCAGTATGACGTCTCTAAAAATGTTTATAAAGATCCTTATAACAATATTGAGTATCACAAGTTTAAAATATTAGAACTGCAACAAAGTACTACAGATCTTAAAAAGCTGAAAATAGAGTCTCAAACTATTTTTCACTACCAGTGTGAGCAACCTTCAGAACGCCGAATTTATGGCGAAGCAAATTAAATTTGTTCATTGTTGATTGTCAATTGTTAATTAATTCATATCTTTGCCCTCTGAAAATAAACCAAATTAATAGTTAAGTCTATGGAATATTTAGATTTTGAACAGCCAATCAAAGAGTTAGAAGAACAAATGCAAAAGTGTCAAACCATTGGGAATGAAAGTGATGTGGATATGACCGACGCTTGCAAAAAGATAGAAAAAAAACTCAACCAAGTAAAAAAAGAGATTTACGGTAACCTCACAGCTTGGCAACGAGTACAAATCTCTCGCCATCTTGAGCGTCCTTATACCTTGGATTATATTAAGGCGCTTGCTGGTGATACATTCTTAGAATTACACGGCGATCGCAATGTGAAAGACGATAAAGCGATGATAGGAGGCTTTGGCAAAATAGATAATCAAAGTTTTTTGTTTATTGGTCAGCAAAAAGGCTCAAACACAAAAATGCGTCAATATCGCAATTTTGGTATGGCTAATCCTGAAGGCTACCGCAAAGCCCTCCGTTTGATGAAACAAGCCGAGAAATTTAATATTCCTGTAGTGTGCTTTGTGGATACCCCAGGTGCTTTCCCAGGTATTGAAGCCGAAGAACGCGGACAAGGGGAAGCTATTGCGCGTAACCTCTTGGAAATGTCGCGACTCAAAGTGCCTACTATCGTGTTTATCATAGGTGAAGGTGCCTCAGGAGGTGCCTTAGGTATCGGTATTGGCGATAAGGTATATATGCTCGAAAATACTTGGTATTCAGTAATATCACCAGAATCTTGCTCTTCTATTTTATGGCGTAGTTGGGAGTATAAAAAAGAGGCTGCCGAAGCCCTCAAACTCACCGCTCCCGATATGAAAAAACTCAAACTCATCGACGAAATCATCAAAGAACCTCTTGGAGGAGCTCATCACGACCGTGAAGCTATATTCAACACCGTGCGTAAAGTGATTCTCGACGCCTATAAAGAACTCAAAAAACTTCCTGCCGACCGCTTAGTCGAAAAACGTATGAACAAATATCTCAATATGGGAGTGTATAAGGAATAATTTGCTAATTTTCTAATTAGCAAATTTTCTAATTATTAAACCTATGAAACATTTATTTCTTTTGTGTATTAGTCTATTGTTGTCTATATCTGTATATGGGCAAAAAGAGGTGTATGAGTCTCGACTTAAGGAATACAAAAGTAAGAAAGAGAAAATAACCTTTCGTTCTAAGGAAGTTTCTGATAAATATGCTAAAAGTCGTTTAGGGTTGTTGTTTGTAGGGTTGTATCAATACGGATTATTATCACTTAATTTGAATGCTGTCAAGAGTATAACGTTGAAAAGTAGTGATGGAAACACAGCCACAGCTTATCTTGATTCTAAAGGAAATCCTACTAAAATAACATTTTCTGATAACTTTTTCTTTCAATTTTTATATGAAGAGGGACTTTTACGTACTAAAGGGCATAGAACACTTTTTGCAGATGAGGTAACCTCTTATTTGTATGATGATAATGAGATTTTTACTAAAATAGAAGAGCCATTAGATAAATTATCTAACACCTATTATGTTTATGATAGTGCGCAATTTAAAGATAAATACCTCAATTACACTCATATTTATCTTTCAACAGATGAGATTATAGAGTCTTCAGCACTAAAGAAAGGTAATCAGATTGTTTTAACACGAAAGGGAAAGAACAGTGAAGAAAATTTTGTCTTTACTCTTTCCAATACGAAAAACTATTTACCTATTAGTTATTATGACTACAATGGAAATAAAGGTGTAGTAGAAGAAAAATCTCCTATCTTATGGATTGAGACTCTTGGTGAAAGAATTACAGAATATCATTGGGATAGCAACCAGCGTATTAGTAAAATTGTGGTTACTGAAGGAAAAGAGAAAACAGTTTATATGTATGAGTATGAAATGTATTAAGCTTATGAAACACTTATTTCTTTTGTGTATTTGTCTATTGTTGTCTATATCTGTATATGGGCAAACAAATGATGAAAAGCACTTCAAAGCGGGAAAACCTGTATTTGTGATAGCAAAACTCAATATGTGTACCGTTGAAGATGAAATCCTTGAGCGTGAAAAAGCTGAATTGGAAAAGAATTTCAAATCACTCAATGCTGAAGTGCGTGAGGTTAAATTCTTATTGGAAGGTGAAGAGTTAGTGTTTGAAAATAATGCTCATAGCACTGTTTCCCTCAGAGAAAAGTCTGATTTTGAAGAAAATTGTGTGAATATAATTTATTGGGATGGGAAGAAGAGTTCCACTCCTATTATTTATGATGGCGTATGTCTTGCTACTGAGTTTTTCTCGCCTAAATTACTTAAAAAGAAGTTGGTTTCGAGCTATTACACTCATTTTATGAGTAAATTAAAAGAGTATAAGAACAAAGAAGAGAAAATCACCCCTCGTTCTAAAGACATTTCTAAAGCGTATGTATATAATGAATTGATGGAATGGCTCTACAAAGGCTGGCTAAAGGACTATCAGTTAATAGAAATGGAGTTTAAAGGCGTGAAGAGCATTGTAGTAAAAGAAAATGGTAAGCCTGAAAGAGAAATAGTCTTGAATGAAAGAGGAGAAGTGCAGAATGTGTGGTTCTTACCCAAGAGAGATGAGGAAGAAGCTGATATGCAGTATTTTTATGAAGATGGGTTATTGCGCAAGTTTGTAGATAATATGAATGTAGTTTTTCCTGAGCAAGACATCTTTGGTTATAATGATAATGAGATTTTTCAGAAGGCAATTGGTAAAGAAATACCTCCTTATGACAAAGAGAATAGTTTTTATTATGATTGTGATTACACGTTATTGAAAGGAGATCTTCTGGAAAAGCATTATGTACGGCTATATCACCCCGACTATAATGTTTCGGAATCTTTAGGATGGGTAAAGAATGGCAAATCTATCAGTAAGAAAGATTTTCCTATCACTTATCAATACAATGGTGTAGAAGGGAAGGTAAAGATGAAGAAGGAGTATCTTTGGGAAGATGTTTTAGGCGGCACAACAGTTATTTATCATTGGGATAATCATCATCATATCACTAAGATTGAAGTCAGCAATAAGCAAGGAAAGACAGTGTATACGTATGAATATCGATAGGGAATTAGCTAATAAGTAAATTTATGAAGTCGAATATTAACCACTAACCATTAATCATTAAACATTAATCATTAAAAAAGATGTTATCAGAACAAGAAATCATTCGTAGAGAAAAACTCTCTAAATTGAAAGAATTAGGGATTAATCCATATCCCGCTCCATTATATCCTGTCGATACTACCTCTAAGGATGTAGCCGACCGTTATGAAGAAGGTAAGCAAGTAGTGGTTGCTGGTAGGTTGATGTCCTTGCGCGTACAAGGAAAAGCCTCGTTTGCTACTTTGCAAGACAGCGAGGGCACAATGCAGTTGTATTTCAATCGCGATGAGATGTGCCCAGGGGAAGACAAAACGCTCTACAATGAGGTGTTTAAAAAACTCCTCGATTTAGGCGACTTTATAGGGGTAGAAGGTTATTTATTCATCACCAAGATGGGTGAAAAAACAGTAGCCGTTAAGAATTTTACCCTCTTATCTAAAGTATTGCGCCCTCTACCAATGCCCAAAGTAGATGCCGATGGCAAAGTGCACGATGCCTTTACCGACCCTGAACAACGCTACCGTATGCGCTATGTAGATTTGGTAGTAAATCCCCAAGTGAAAGAGGTATTTATCAAACGTACAAAGCTGTTCAATGCGATGCGCCACTTTTTTAATGAGGCAGGTTATTTGGAAGTAGAAACACCTATATTGCAAGCTATCCCAGGGGGAGCTAGTGCGCGTCCGTTTATCACTCACCACAATGCGTTGGACATTCCGCTCTATATGCGTATTGCCAATGAACTCTATCTAAAACGTCTTATTGTGGGTGGTTTTGATGGAGTGTATGAGTTTTCTAAAAACTTCCGTAACGAGGGAATGGATAGAACTCATAACCCAGAATTTACTGCGATGGAAATCTATGTGGCTTATAAAGATTACCACTGGATGATGAACTTCACCGAGCGTTTGATCGAACATTGCGCTATGGCAGTAAATGGTACTACTAAGGCTACTTTTGGGGCTCATACAGTAGATTTCAAAGCTCCCTATCCTCGTATTACGATGACCGAGGCTATCAAACAGTTTACAGGTTTTGATATCACAGGGAAAACAGAAGAAGAATTAAGAACTTTTGCACATTCTATTGGTATTGCAGTAGATGAAACAATGGGCAAAGGCAAGCTTATAGATGAGATATTCGGCGAGAAATGCGAAGGCAACTTTATTCAGCCTACTTTCATCACCGATTATCCTAAAGAGATGTCCCCTCTTACCAAAGAACACCGTGACAATCCTGCACTTACTGAGCGTTTTGAACTAATGGTATGTGGTAAAGAGATTGCTAATGCCTACTCTGAGCTCAACGACCCTATCGACCAGCGAGAGCGCTTTGAAGAGCAATTGCGACTCTCAGAAAAAGGTGATGATGAGGCTATGTTCATCGACCAAGATTTCTTGCGCGCTCTTGAATATGGTATGCCACCTACCTCAGGTTTAGGTATCGGTATGGATAGATTGATTATGTTTCTAACCAATAATGAGAGCATACAAGAAGTGCTTTTCTTCCCACAAATGCGTCCTGAAAAGAAAGGCGTAGAACTATCAGAAGATGAAAAAGTAGTATTTGAACTACTAAAAACATCAGAAAAACTTCTTTTAGATGCTCTTAAAACACAAACTGCTTTCTCTAACAAGAAATGGGATAAAGCTATCAAAGGACTTACTAGCAAGAAAGTTGCTAAAGTAGTAAAAGAAGGAGAAGAACTGTTCGTAGAATTAGCAAATTAGTCAATTTGTCAATTAGCAAATTATAGATGCCAAAGGTTGTGTTATGATCTTTGGCATTTTCTTTTAAAAAATATGGTAATGAATATCACCGAGAAATTAGCCTATAAAGAAAGACTCATCACGCGAGCTAAAATGATTTTAGCACAAGGAAGATACCCTGCTGAACTCCTTGAACAGATTAAAGACGAACGTTTGCTCAAAGAGGTAATGAAAGAAATGATGCCCTCAGCAGGAATAGCTTATGAGCTTTTAAACGATGAAGAGAAACAACAACGTGATCGTTTGTTGGCTCTAAATATAAAGTTTAGAGATTATTTATATGGATTTATGTTGTGCAAAAATATAGGTTATTTTCTGCTCATCACGGGGGCATTGATAGGGATTACTGCTGTGATGCAATTCAATAACAATGGTATTTTTGGTGTATTGAGCTTGCTAAACGGCGCTTTGCTGTTGTATTTGGCAACAAAGAAAAAGGAGTTGTTACATTACCACTGGCAGTTATTTTGTGCATTTCTTCTGTTTTATATTATAGAACTAATAGTATGGCAATTCCCCTCTCCTTTTTTGTATTTTATTGATAACGATGTGCTTTCTTCAAGATATCAAGCAAAAATAAAGTTGGCAAATTTAGCAACTCCATTGGTTTATGAAGGGGTAAGGTTAGCAGCGCTTTTAGGAATTTATAAAGGGTTGAAAAGAATCAACGAATTTTTCAATTGTCAATCGAAAAATCATCTACTACTTTTGTAGAATCCAAAGAAAGCAATATAACCATAGCACGCTACTAAGGTGAGAAATGCTAAGCTAAACCCTATGCGATCAGTGAAGAAACCAAATAGGATAGGCACTAATCCGCCGCCTACAATCATAGTACATAATAGTCCAGAAGCCTGAGCTTTCAATTCGTCAATCCCTTCAGAAGCTAAAGCAAAAATAGTAGGAAACATAATAGAATTGAAGAATCCTAGCAATAATAGGCTCAGCATCGAGAAAAGCCCTCCTGTATTGATGGCTATCAAAATGAGTACAACGTTACATAAGCCAACAATCATCAGCATTTTAGCTGGAGACAAGTGTCTACTGAGTTGTGCTCCTATAAATCTTCCTACCATAGCACCTCCCCAATAGAAACACAAAAATATGGCAACCATAGCCTTAGGATCGGCATTGATAAGGTCTGGTTTGTTAAAAATGATTCCCAAAGCTTTCCACATAGGTCCTCCTATAGGGCATTGTGATATTTCAGCCATATTTATTTCTACCAAATAGTTGATAGCAAAACTTCCTATAGCTACTTCAGCTCCTACATATAGAAAAATAGCAATAGCTCCTAAAAGTAAAGGCGTTCTTTTTAACAATGAAAAATAACTTTTTCTATCAACCACCTCTTCTTCTGTGGTGTGACAAGGTAGTTGTGCAATGCCAAATACAACAGCTAAAGCAATCACTATAAGTGAAATATATAAAAAAGGAGTTTGTATAGTTAGAGCTTCCGATTGTAGATACATATTTCGTTCTAAAGGATCTAACGATCGTATTTCACCAGACGTTTTTACTTCGTCTTTCAACAAGTAAACTGCCCCGATGATAGGTGCAAAAGTAGTTCCTAAAGCGTTAAATGCTTGAGAGAAAGTGAGTCGGCTGTGAGTAGAATTTTCTTTACCTAAAGCTGCAATATAAGGATTAGCGGCTACTTGTAAGAGGGTGATGCCACTTCCTAACACGAAAATAGCAATCATAAACGCCCAAAAAGAACGCATTTCGGCAGCAGGATAAAACAATAAACACCCTAAAGCTACAATAATGAGCCCTAAGGTAATACTGCGCTGGTATCCTATTTTGCTAAGTGTAACTCCCGCTGGAATTGAAAAGAGCAAATAAGGTAAAAAGAAAAAAAAGAGTATAAATCCTGCTTGAGCGTAATTGAGTTCAAAGATGTCTTTTAGATGAGGAACTAATAATTGTACTAATACAGTAATCCCACCAAATAAGAAAAATAAAATAGCAATAAACACAGACGCTCTAAAACATTTTTTGGTTTTATTCATTATTGGTCAATTTTTAGCCTGCAAATCTACACTTTATATTTAAAGAAACGTTAAAATTTAACAATATATTTTTGTTATAAATATAACTAATGATTGTAAGTTGTTTATTGTCAGAGATTTTTAGAATTTTTATTCTTCTGTTTAAGATTCTTAATTTACTTGTATATTTGTCGTTTGATAACTTGTTGATTACTTTGTTTATAAAAAAAGCGATAAAAATGTTTGTATTTCATAAAAAAGCACTAATTTTGCCCCTGAAATAAGAAGTGAAACAGCTTTTTGTTTTTTTAGTCACTTTGTGTATGAGCAATCTACTAACCGTCGGCTGAGAAACTAATTAACTAAATATAAATGAAAAGCTGGTTTTTAAATGTCGCAATTTTATTGCTCACAACAATTACGTATGCCCAAAATGGAACAGTAACGGGTGAAGTGATTGATGGTGAGTATAATGCACCTCTGATGGGGGCTAATGTATTGGTTAAGGGTACTACCCACGGTGTCTCCACCGATATGCAGGGTAAGTTTTCCTTAAATGTAAATGCCCCTACAGGCACCTTGGAGTTTTCATACCTCGGGTATGTAACCAAGACCGTTCCTTACAAATTAGTAAACGGTAAAGCACACATAAAGGTTACTCTTTCTACCGACCAACAGGCGTTGGGCGAAGTGGTGGTAACCGCTAAAAGTACACTGTTAGACATTGCTAAAGAACGTAAAACACCAGTAGCTGTCTCTACTATTCAAGCTACTGAAATTATCGAAAAATTGGGTACACGTGAACTTCCTGAAGTACTCAATCGCACGCCATCAGTATACGCCACTAAAGGTGGTGGAGGCTTCGGCGACTCTAAAATCAATATTCGAGGTTTTGATACCAAAAACATTGCTGTAATGGTAAATGGTATGCCTGTAAACGATATGGAAGGTGGTACTGTTTATTGGAGTAACTGGTCAGGTCTTGCCGATGTTACTTCAGCAATGCAAGTACAGCGCGGGCTTGGAGCTTCTAAGTTAGCAATAGCTTCAGTAGGAGGTACTATTAATGTGGTAACACGTGCTGCCGATATGTCCGAAGGAGGAACTGCTTACTTTAGCTATGGTAGTAACCAAGAGTATAAAGGATTAGTTGCTTACAATACAGGTAAGAGCCTTACAGGTTGGTCGGCTTCTGTGTTATTCAGTAAAAATGCCGGACGTAAATACGTAGATGGTACCAAGTTTGATGGCTATAGCTATTATTTTGCTTTAGGCTATGAACCTTCCGATAAACACAGTTTTCAGCTGATGTTTACAGGAGCTCCACAATGGCATCACCAACGCTCTAACAGTCCTTTGTTGTCTGATTATTTACGCTATGGCGATGGTGATGAACCTAATCGCAAATACAATTCAGATTGGGGATACTTAGATGGTGAAGAATATACTATTAAGAAAAATCTATATCACAAACCCGTAGCAATGCTCAACTGGGATTGGAAAATAAGCGAAAGTACCTCACTTAGTACCGTAGTATACGCTTCTTTAGGACGCGGTATGGGCACCAACTCTTTAGGAGAAGCTCACTCTTTCTCTTCAAAAACAGTGAGCGGTACTACATCTTACTCCCTTCAAAAACATTATTTAAATACACTTCGTACTGAAGAAGGTTTGATTGACTTTGACAAAGCAGTACAATATAACAAAGGTCAGGCAGTAAGTGGATTGGAGACTATGCAACACCCTGGTGAAGCAGGTAGAAGTGTAAGAGTAACCGACCCTAGTGGAAAATCAGCAGGCTCTGTAAACCAAGGTTTCATACGCAATGGTTCCGTGAACTCTCACGATTGGTATGGATTCCTTACTAACTTGCAACACCAAATTAATGATAATTTTACAGCAAATATTGGGTTAGATGGTAGATACTATTATGGCTATCACCACCAAGTTGTTACTGATATGTTAGGAAATAACTCTTATGCCGACAATAAGAATAAGAATCTAAATAATCCTAATGTGGTAACCACCGTTGTTCCCGCTAATGTTTCTTGGAATCCGTTCCAAAAAACAGAGCCTTTAGAAAACCAAATAGGCTATAGCAATGATGGAGAAGTGAAATGGTTTGGTCTTTTCTCTCAGTTTGAATACTCTGATGATCATTTCTCTGCCTTCATACAAGGAGCTACTTCGATACAGTCCTACCAGCGTATAGATAGTTTTTTAAAACCAGGCACATTAGCTATTACAGGTAAACCTGAAACTGCTATGAGTACTAAAACAGGTTTCAAAGATATCGTAGGTTATAATATCAAAGGTGGTATAAATTACAATATCAACGAACATCACAATGTGTTTGCAAATGTAGGATATTACTCTAAACAACCATTGTTTGATGCTGTATATCCTAATTACCGAAACTTCTTAAACCCTTCTCTTACTAATGAAAAAATTTTTGGAGTAGAACTCGGTTACGGGTTTAAATCAAGTTTTTTGAATGTCAATTTGAACCTATATCACACTTCTTGGAAGGATCGTTATTTACGCAAATCTAATAACCTTAAAAATAATACAATTCGTGCTTATGCAAATATCTTAGGTATTGAAGAAATTCACCGAGGTATAGAACTTGAAGCAAATGCTAAAATCAATGATTATGTAAGGGTAAATGCTTCTCTTTCATTAGGTGATTGGTACTATAAAGGAGATGCTTCTGGTAATCTTACTAATGAAAGCAACGAAACTATCGATGATCAAGGAAATGTAGTACCAGCAGGTAGTGCTAGCCAAGTAAAACTTTTCTTAGACAAAGTGAAAGTAGGTTCTACCGCGCAAACAACTGCTTCTTTGGGTCTAACTATACTACCACCTATAAAAGGACTTAAATTCGATGTTGATTGGCGTTACGTAGATGATCTATATGCGAATTTAAATATTTCTAATTTCAATAAAAAAGTTGAAGCTGAAAAAGGTGCTCTCAAATTACCAAGTTATAATCTCTTTGATTTAGGAGCTTCTTATAAATGGCAACTTACCGATAAGCAACGTCTTACTTTCTCAGTGCAAGCTTATAATGTACTTGATACTTACTATATTTCAGAGTCTTATACAAGTATCCACACTACTAATGGCAGTAAAACTTATCAAGATATTGATGTAAGAAACCAAGTATACTTCGGTGACGGTCGTACCTTTAGCTTCGGCGTACGATACAACTTCTAATAAGTTGAAAAATAAAAGATAAGATTTCAAAAGGCTGTCCTACTCGGGCAGCCTTTTTTTAATTAACGAATTAGTAGATTAGCAAATTGATAAATTTTTCGTACCTTTGCACCATTCTAAATTATTAATTGTTAATTGAAAAATATGCCGCTATTCGCAAAAAAATATAAATCTATCTATGAAGTCTTTGAGACTTATATGCACTCATCTAACTACGAAGATATCGATTTCGTGTTTGATGTAGTGAACTACTTTCGCCGCAAAAGTAAAGATAAAAAAACTCCTATCAATATCGATGAGCTCATCTCCGAAATAAAACACGAACCCGAGCGCATTGCTTTCTTCCGAGAAAAACTCCACAATGTATTTGCTAACAAACAAAAAACACTTCTATTCACTGATGCTGGCTTACTCAATAGTGTTTCTTTTTTCAAAGAATTACGCCGCCGCATCAGCCGTCAGCTCCTGCCCGACCAGCCTTCTCAAGAGAATATACAATATGTACTAAACCAAATTTTTTATCGCCCTTCCGATGCTAAATGGGTGTTGCAAATCCCGTTAGACAATTGGAAGGAACTTTTCGATATCCTCTCTGTCAATACTTTTTATGAAGATACAGAGCGCAAAGCTACCTCTAAACAAATCCTTTTAGCTATAATGATTCTCTCACAACGTATGGGAGGACTTGCTCTACAAACCGATGTACACCGTATGGTGCCTGAGTATGCTCATTTAAACAGCCCCTTTATCGCGCTCGACGACGAACTAAATCAACTCGCACGTACTCTCGCTAAAGAAAATAAATCTTATCTCTATATACAAGAACACGAATTAGACTATAAACAACTCAATATCTTAGCTGCCCAATGTGAAGATTTTGTGAACAAAGCCGATGCTAACGCCGAAAAATATGGGGTAACCTTTAGTGTGAACCAAACACTTTTGCTCATCCGTCAGCAGATTAAACGCATCAAGCGTCTTTATAACTACTTGTTTATAGAAAAAGAAGCTGATAAACGCGAAAAAGCAATTGCTTTCTATTTAGATATGGTAAAAACCAATTCTAAGAAAAACAATATTCGCAAATTGATAAATGATAGTGTTTACAACATTACCTACGAGATTACAAATTATACCGGTAAAACAGGGGAACACTACATCACTTCTACAGGTAGAGAGTATTTCAAAATGCTCAAAACGGCTTTATGGGGAGGGGTAATTGTGAGTTTTATGTGTTTGGTAAAACTCTATATGTCTATGGTACCTGACCAAAGTGCGTTTTTCCGCGCTTTAAACTATAGTTTTAACTACGCTATTGGTTTTGTGCTTATTTACCTCACAGGTTCTACTTTGGCTACCAAACAACCTGCAATGACGGCTTCTACCATTGCTAAAACCTTAGAGAACCTAAACGACAACAACGATAAACAAAAACGCCGTCAATATACTGAGTTCTCAGCACTCTTCACGCGTTTATTTCGTTCGCAGTTCATCGCTTTTGTAGGTAATGTGTTTGGAGCTTTCCCCATCTCGATGCTCTTAGTAATAGGAATGAGCTATTTAGAGGGCTATAATATTGCGACTAAAAAGAGTTTACATCTGTTAGAAGACCTTAATATATGGCATACACCTGTGTTCTTACACGCTTGTATCGCTGGGGTCTTTCTCTTTCTATCGGGTATTATTGCGGGTAATGTAGCCAGCGTGAACAACTTCAACAACTTCTATTACCGCCTATCCGAACACCCTTTTCTCAAAGTTTTTTTTGGTAAAGAACGTATGCAACGCATTGCCAATTGGATGCAAAAAAAGTGGCCAAGTATCGTTTCAAATATTTGGTTTGGAGTGTTTATGGGAAGTGCTTGGGCAGTAGGTGAATTCTTCGGTTTACCTATCGATATACGCCACATCACCTTTGCTAGTGGTAATTTAGCTTACGGCTTGTACGGTATGAATTTTATCATTAGCTTAGAAAATATCTTTTGGTGTATTTTAGGGATAGGTATTATCGGTTTGGGTAACTTTATTGTGAGTTTTGGTCTGTCACTATGGATAGCTTTACGCTCTCGTGAAGTCCCCGCTTCCGAACTTAAATACTTAGCACGTTGTGTGTGGAAAGCCTTCAAAGAACGCCCCCGAGCTTTTTTCTTCCCCGTAAGAAATAAAAAATCCTAACCCCTGACCCCTAACCCCTACTCCGGCATTGCCTTCCACTGCTGGATATGGTAATTGTATAAAAATACAAATAGAAAAGCCCCAGCTAAAAGTTGGTAGTAAAGTGATTGAGAAAATTGGTCGATATCTACTTTTAGCAAAGCAATGGTGGAAATAGCAGCAGGGAAGAGCAATAGGCTGAAACAAATGAGAATACCACTGTAGAGTTTGGGAAGCAAAGGTGCACCTATAACCGAGGCTATCGCTACAGCAAAGTAAGCGAATAGATATATCCATAAAACTAACTGAAAATCAATATCACCTACAATAGCAATTATAATGCACAACATTGCTAAAATGAGTGCTAAAACACTGGTGAAAACAATGGTGAGTAGGAAAGTTCGCAATTTGGTAATATACACACAGAAGATAATAAGTGCAATCCCTAAGGCAAAAAGTGAAAAAGGAGCTTTGGTGATAAAGAAATGAATATCAATTAAATCACTATTCTCGATGCCTACAAAAGAAGAAGTACATAACACTCCTAAAGCAAATGATACTGGCAAACCAATCACACTGAGAGTTACGAGAAAAAAGAGTACAAAAGTTCCAAACAACTTTAGCGGACTGTTAGGATAAAACCAATTAAAGGCATTGAATCTGTACAAATCCATCAGCCATTTCACAAAGAAGACAATAAGCCCAATGCGATAGATTTCAAACGGAAGTGCCCAAAATCCTTCAGCAAATCCCATTCCTCCTCTGTTAGAAGCAATAAGTCCTAACAAAAAGAATAACAAATGCGCCCCAAGAGCTACTATTAGCATTGGCACTGCTCGCGTACTCCAAATTAATGGATAATGTTCTAAAAGATACTTTTTCAATTAGCAATCAACAATTAATAATTAATACCTGACCCCAGAAGCCTATTCTGGCACTGCTCTCCATTGGTGCAGTACAGGAGCGTATAACAATATGAAAAGGAAATTAGACAAGAGTATTCCATAATTCAAAAGAGGCATATTGTTAAAAGTCTCTTCTTTGAAAATTAATAAGATAGCTCCGTAAAGGGCAGGGGTAAAGAACAGCAGTGAAAAGTTGATGAGAATCCCAGAAAAGAGTTTGGGCATCGTTGCTAAATTAGTAACAACTACCAATATAGCAATGAAAGGAATTGCCACATACATCCAAACAACAAGTAGAAAAAACAAATTAGCATCAGAAAAAATACTGAATAAAAATGCCGACACCATCCCTAACACGAGTGATAATACCCCCGAAAATACAATTGTAAGCAATAAGGTTCTAACCTCAGTAATCCGTACACAAAGCACTAACAGTGAGATAAAAAGCGATGCGATGAGCAGCCCTTGCACAATAGTTCCTTCCTCAGCGCCATAAAACGGTCTATCAATCACAAGTAAGTGCGTTTTTTCACCAGCCATAAACGAAAGAGAGAAAGTGAGTACCGCAAATATAATTATAAAGTATTGTGTATATAGACCGAGTAACTTCAGCTGATTGCTGGGGTAAAAATGTTTAAAAGCATTGTTTTTAGAGAGTTGCATTAGCCAGAACACTAATAGCAAGATACTCACAATAAGGTGTAACAAAAAAGGAAGAGGGAAAAATTCTTCTCCTATGGTATAAACTCTTTCATATATACTGCCTTTATCAACGATATAGCCCAACAGAAAGAAAAAAACATGTCCGCAAGCAGCAAGACCTAACATTGGCAACAACTTAGTGTTCCAAATCAACGGATAATTTTCTAATAAATATTTTTTCAATTTACAATTAATAATTAACAATTCATAATTTACACTCCTGACACCTGACACCTGCCCCCTAACACCTAAAACCTGACTCTCTACTCCGGCATTGCCTTCCATCGTTTGATAACATTCGTATAAAGCCCTATAAATCCAAGTGAAAGCAGTATTCCAATTCCCCAAAGGATAAGTATTTTTATATCATTCTTAATATCATCTAAATAATATTCTATAAACTCCCACAAATTGTACCTATCTTCTATAATTACAAAAGTAATAACTATAGCAGGAAAAAAGCCAAATAGAGTGGCATTCATTGCGATGCCTCGGTATAGTTTCTTTTTAGATGTAATTGATAGGAAAACCACCGATAGATAGCTAATCCATAGCAGGGATAAAGCAGCAAATGTTTTGAATTTTGTACTTGTGTCTACATATACAATAAGTGTCACTACTAAGGCAAGCAGCAAACACAACAATCCACTAAATACAATAGAGAGTAACACTGTACGCAATGAGGTAATACGTACCGCAAAGAGTAATAATGTGAGTAAAAAAGCGATAATAATTATAAAATTAATTTGCGCATAAAATTTTTCTATAAACACTCGCTCTTTTATAAGTGATGCATTATGAGCTATGTAATACTCTTCTCGCTGAGCTTCAGAAAATTGTTTCATTTCAGAATCGCTAATATACTCAGGATATTGTTGTAGCACACTGTGAAGGTAACTATCAGTATACCGCCAATATACTTTAGCTTTCTCACCTGTCATAAATGAAAAACCAGTACTGATAATCCCCAAAATAACAGCGAAATACACTACAAAACGCCAAAACAATTGCCAACGACTCACAGGGTAGAAACGATCAAAAGCATTGTTTCTAAACAAATAGATAAACCAACCTACCAATAACAAAACAATTATAATAAAGTTTAACAACATTGGTAAGCCATTAAACGAGTCCCCCCACGGGTAATACTCTTTACATAACTTTCCGTCGGTGAGCATTATAAATCCCAAAGCGAAAAAGACTAAATGAGATAAGAATATCAGTGGTAATAACAGTATCACCTGCGTATTCCAAATTGCTGGATAACGTTCTAATAAATATTTTTTCAATTGATAATGAGTGTTTTATAATTAATAACCTATACCTCCTAAAACCTAACACCTGACCCCTGACACTCTACTCCGGCATTGCCTTCCATCGTTTGATAACATTCGTATAAAGCCCTACAAACACAAATGAAAGCAGTATCCCTACTATTGAAATTATAAGTTCTCTTATATCGTACCAATAACTGTAATTCTTTTCTAAAAAATACCACCAATTATATCTCTCTCCTATAGCTATTAGAGTAGTGATTGTTATAGGTAGAAAACCAAATAGTGAAATATTCATTGCAATACCTCGATATTGTTTTTTATCAGAGAAAATAGATAAAGCAATCACTGAAAGGTAAGTCAACCATAAGATTGTCAGCACTACATATACATCTCGCATTTCAAACATATTGCTCTCCAAAACCAATATGAGCACTAAGCCAAGCAGCAAGCACAACAAGCCACTGAAAACAATAGAGAGCAACACTGTACGCAATGAGGTGATACGTACTGTAAAAATCAATATAGTTAAAACAAAAGCAATAATGATTACAAGAAAAATTTCATCATCAAAATTTTCTATAAACACTTGTTTTTTTATTTGTGATGCATTATGAACTATGTGATATTCCTTTAGTTGATCATCAGATAATTGTTCCCTTTCAGAATCGCGAATATCCTCAGGGTATTGTCGTAATACACTATGAATGTAGCTATCGGTATACCGCCAGTATACTTTAGCTTTCTCACCTGCCATAAATGAAAAACTAGAACTTGTAATTCCGCCAATAACAGCAAAGTATACTACAAAACGCCAAAACAATTGCCAACGACTCACAGGGTAGAAACGCTCAAAAGCATTGTTTCTAAACAAATAAATAAGCCAACCTACTAATAGCAAAACAATTATAATAAAGTTTAACAACATAGGTAAGCCATTAAACAAGTTTCCCCACGGGTAATAGGAAATTCCTAACGTGCTATCAGTGAGCATTATAAATCCCAATCCAAAAAAGACTAAATGGGATAAGAGTATCAGTGGTAATAACAATACCACGTGTGTATTCCAAATTGCTGGATAACGTTCTAATAAATATTTTTTCAATTGATAATGAGTGTTTTATAATTAATAAGCTATACCCCCTAAAACCTAACACCTGTCCCCTGACCCCTAACCTCTACTCCGGCATTGCTCTCCATCGTTTGATAACATTCGTATAAAGTCCTATAAATCCAATTGAGAGCAATATGCTACAGCTAAAAATGATAAGTTCCTCGAAGTTATGCCAGAGTGAATAATGAATATCATTATCATAACTCCTTCTAAAGTATCTCTTTTCTAAAAAGAAAAGAGTAGCTATTATGATAGGAAAGAAAGCTAATATTGTGATATTCATAGCGATACCTCTCTGTAGTTTATTAGAGGAGGTAGTGGAGTATAAAAGTATTGAGAGATAGATAATCCATAAGAGAAAAAACAATATACTATCTTCTCTATAATTTTCAATATCCATAAATAATATGAATACTACTAACAGAGCGAATAATAAACATAACAATCCACTAAATAAAATAGTTAGCAATGCTGTACGTAATGAAGTGATACGTACTATAAAGAGCAACGATGTGAGTATAAAAACAGCTGTTTCTACCATTGTAATTTCCTCATTGAGCTCCATTACAAACAAGCGTTTCTTGATATCTTTAGCATTGTTAGCTATGTTGTATTCCCTTTGTTGTGCTTCAGGGAGTCTCTCTACATTCTCAAAGTTAAAATTTTTAGGGTATTGTTGTAATACATTGTGTATATAGCTGTCGGTATATCGCAAATGTACTTTAGCCGATTCACCTATTGTAAACGAAAGCCCTGAACTGAGTATGCCTCCCATAATAAACAGATATATCACAAACTGCCTGAATAATTGCCACTCACTCACAGGATAAAAACGTTTAAAAGCATTATTCTTAAACAAACGAATGAACCATCCTACTAACATTAGTACAATGATAATAAAGCTCATCACCATAGGCAACCCTTCAAAATGGTTTTCCAAACCAAAAGAATAGTTGCTCATATTCTCATCGGTAATAGTAGCAAATCCCCACAAGAAAAAGAATAAGTGGATTGCAAAAATGAGAGGCAACGCCCACATTAAGTGAGTATTCCAAATTGCTGGATAACGTTCTAATAAATATTTTTTCAATTGATAATGAGTGTTTTATAATTAATAAGCTATACCTCCTAAAACCTAACACCTGACACCTGAAACCTGACCCCCTAACTCACAAAAAATCTCCTTGTACTAGCCGAAATATTTCGTATATAAGTAAGCTCGATTTTAGCTTTACCAAGAGCTTCTAACACAGTAGAATATTCTGTACCTTCAGCAAAATAAGCGATGTAAATACCTCCGTTGTACTGCAATTTTTCAAGATTAAAAGTGCTAAAAACTGCTAATAATTCCTCTCTGCTGTTAGTAGTGTCAATTTCTACGATGAGTGGGGTAGGGGTGTTCTCTTGGGTAGTCTCAACATTTTCGCGGTATTGTCCGTTTTTGAGGAAAATTACCTTGTCAGATATTTTTTCCACTTCAAAGAGTTGTTGAGAACTCAATATCAAAGCGATAGGGTGATTTACTGAGTTGGCTATCATTTTGAGGTCTTCTAATATTACCTGTTGTGCCAATACGTCTAAGTTCCCTAAAGGCTCATCTAAAAGCAATAATTCTGGCTGACGTAATAGGGTGCGCGCTAATTCAAAACGCATTTTATACCCCGATGATAGCGCATTCCAGTTTAGATTGCGGTATTTCCACAAACCTAAACGGGCAATCATTAGCAGAGTGCGTGGTTCGTTTTCTTCAGCGGGGATACCATAGCACGCCAAAGTAAATTTGAGATTGTCTTTCAAACTACCATACCATTTATCGGTGCGTTGGGGAATGTAAGCTAATTTAGTGCGTAAATCGTATTCATTAGTAGGCGTTTCTTTGAAGTAATAGGTCATTTCGCCCGAATTATAGGAGAGGTCGTGCGCTAAGATGCGTAAAAGGGTTGTTTTTCCGTTGCCATTTTCACCTACTAAACCGTAAACTTGCCCTTTATTAATAGTAAGTGATACAGGACCTAATGAAAACATTCCCGAATTATAGGTTTTTTTTAGGTCTTTAGCAACAAGCACAGGTTTTTCGGTTGCAGCTTCTTCTACGGTGCATCGCCCTACTTCTTCAAGTAGTGCAGTAGCCTTTTCCGTAAGTTGATCCAACTCATTAGGATTGTTTTCCTTCCAGTCGGTAAGTTCTATAGCCTTTAGGTAGAGAGGCATTTGTTGTGTGTCGGCTACACAATCTAAAAGTTTGCGAAAGCCTAATTCAGTATCTTTTTGTGTAAAGAATTTAAGAGCGTCTTGCACGCGGAGTTGATGTTTTGTCATAAACGAATAGTTTGATGCGACAAAAGTAGTCAATAATTAGTAAATTAGCAAATTAGTATAAAAAAAACATCTTTCGTAACTCGTAATTCGCAATAATTTATTACCTTTGCGCTTATTAATTCTAAATTATAAAATTTTAATTGTAAGAATATGTCTCTAATAAAATCTATATCAGGCATTCGCGGTACTATAGGGGGAGTACCCGATGACAACTTAACCCCCATTGATGCTGTAAAATTTGCCGCTGCTTATGGCACGTGGCTCAAAAAACATATTTATAAAACCCGTGTAAAAGTGGTTGTAGGTCGTGATGCGCGTATTTCGGGTGAAATGGTACAGAATCTCGTGCAATACACCCTTGTAGGTTTAGGAATTGATGTGGTAGATATAGGTTTGAGTACCACCCCTACTGTAGAAGTGGCGGTTACTATGGAACAAGCCGATGGCGGTATTATCCTCACTGCCAGTCATAATCCTAAACAGTGGAATGCCCTCAAATTGCTGAATAACAAAGGTGAGTTTCTCAACGCTCAGGAAGGCGAAGAAATTTTGCGCATTGCTGCTGCCAATGAGTTCTCTTTTGCCGAAGTAGATGCCCTAGGGCATATCACTCACAACGATACTTATATACAACGCCATATCGATGCGGTGCTTTCGCTCTTGCCATTGGCAACTTTGGAAGCTATTCGCAAACGCAAATTCAAAGTAGCGGTCGATGCTGTAAACTCTACTGGAGGTATCGCTATCCCACTTTTGTTAGAACGCTTGGGAGCTGAGGTGGTACAACTCTACTGTGAACCTAACGGTCAGTTTCCGCATAATCCCGAACCTCTTAAAGAACATCTTTCCGATATCTGTGCTAAGGTAGTGGAAGTAAAAGCCGATTTAGGGGTGGTGGTAGACCCCGATGTAGACCGCCTTGCGCTTATTACCGAAGAAGGCGAAATGTTTGGTGAAGAATATACCCTTGTTGCCTGCGCCGATTATTACCTCGGTAAAAAGAAAGGTAATGTGGTGTCTAACCTCTCCTCTTCACGTGCTTTGCGTGATATAGCCGAAAAACACGGGGTAGAATACGCTGCAGCTGCTGTTGGTGAGATAAATGTAGTAACCAAAATGAAAGAAGTAAATGCAGTAATAGGAGGTGAAGGTAATGGCGGAGTGATTTTCCCCGAATTGCATTACGGTCGTGATGCCTTAGTGGGGGTAGTGCTTTTCCTCTCTCTTTTGGTTGAAAAAGGTACTACTGTGAGTGCTTTGCGTCGTAGTTATCCCGCTTATTTTATGAGCAAAAACAAAATTCAACTCACTACCGGACTCAATCCGGACAAGGTGTTGCAGGCAATGCAAGAAAAGTACGCACACGAGCAAATCACCACTATCGACGGACTCAAAATTGACTTTCCTTTCAGCTGGGTACACTTGCGCAAATCGAATACCGAGCCGATTATCCGTATCTATACTGAGGCTAAAACTCAGGCAGAAGCCGATGCTTTAGCCACCCGCTTTATGGAGGAAATGGCTGCGATTAGTTAAGGTTGATTGCTTGATAATCAGTTGTACCCTCTTAACACTACGTTCGCTTTGTAAAACACCCCTCCAACCCGTCCGAATTGTCCGACTCGTCTAACTTGTCCAATAAAATAAATTTTAATACTCAATCAATTGTTAGGTAGTCCCCTAAGGACTAACAATTAACCTCTAATAAACTAACATCTAATAACTGACAATATGAAACAAATTTTATTATTCTGCTTTCTGTTTATAGGAAGTCTCCACGCGCAAGAGTACGAAGTAACGGGTACTGTATCCGATACTTCAAACAGAGCTTTGCAATTCGTATCAGTAGTGATTAAAGGTACTGCTCAAGGAGTTACTACCAATAAAGAAGGTAAATACTCCATTAAGGTAAAGAAAGGAAAAACCTTGCAATTTGTTGCTATGGGCTATAAAACTCAAGAAGTCAAAATTACTGGGCAAAAAGTAATTGATATAGCTTTAGAAGAAATTTCCGAGATAGAAGAAACCGTATTAGTTGGCTATGCTCCTGTAAGGAAAGCATCTTTTGTTTCTTGTGCAGTAGCCGTAAAAAGTTACTCAGCAGGAAGACAACGAAAACGTAAACCCCAAGGGAGAAGACTAACCGAAACTTATAAAGCTATTGATGAGAATGGCTTTAAAAGCACTGCTACCGACCCTCTTACTACCTTTGCCGCCGATGTAGATAATGCTTCCTACAGCAATGTACGTCGTATGATCAATGATAAGCAAAAACCCGATAAAGATGCGGTGCGCATAGAGGAACTTATCAACTATTTTGACTATAACTATACTCCTCCAGCCGAAGGTAGTAAAACACCTCTCAATGCGACCACTACCCTAAGTAAATGTCCTTGGAATACAGATAACTATTTGTTGCGTATCGGGTTGCAAGCTAAAAAAATAGACCTTACTAAAGCACCTCTTTCTAATATAGTGTTTTTGATAGATACCTCTGGCTCTATGTATTCACCCGACAAATTGCCCTTACTTAAAGAGTCGTTTAAGCTACTCTTGGAAAGCTTACGACCTGAAGATAGGGTAGCGATTGTAGTCTATGCGGGAGCTGAAAGGGTAGCTTTGCCTTCTACACCTGCCAAAGAAAAAGATACAATTATTAAGGTTTTAGAAAACTTAGAAGCAGGTGGCTCTACCGCTGGAGGAGCTGGTATTCAAAAAGCCTATCAAATTGCCCGCGAGAACTTTATAGAAAAAGGAAATAACCGCATTATATTAGCTACCGATGGTGATTTCAATGTCGGTGTGCGCTCCGATGGCGAATTGAAACGCTTGGTAGAAAAAGAACGCCAAAGCGGAGTCTATATATCTGTATTGGGCTATGGTATGGGTAATTATCGCGATGATATGCTCGAAACTATAGCCAATAAAGGAAATGGTAATTATGCCTATATCGATAATATCGCCGAAGCAAAAAAAGTATTGGTGAATGAATTTGGTGGTACGCTCTACACCGTAGCCAAAGATGTGAAGCTACAGTTAGAATTCAACCCCCAATATGTGAAACAATACCGCCAAATAGGCTATGAAAACCGTGCCTTAGCCAATGAAGACTTTAAAGATGATAGTAAAGATGCTGGCGAAATAGGTGCAGGACATACTGTAACAGTGCTCTATGAATTAGTGCCTGCTAAAGGAAAAACAACTGACGAGTTGCGCTACCAAAAGCAAAATACACAAGCTCATAAAGATGAACTCGCTTTCCTCAAAATACGCTATAAAGACCCTTACATCAAACGTGCTAAAAGCGTAGAAGAAAGCACTCCTATTCCTTTTACTCTCACCGACCTCGCCCAAACCGATGATGATTATCGCTTTGCCGCCGCTGTTGCCGAATGGGGAATGCTCCTAAGAAATTCTAAATACAAAGCACAATCTTCTTATAATCAAGTACTCGAATTAGCCAAAAACGCTCTCGGTGAAGACAAAGAAGGCTACCGTAAAGAATTTATAGATTTAGTTGAGCTTTCCGAAAAAATAAAATAACAACCCAAATTCAAATAACTAATAATATGAAACAAATTTTATTATTCTGCTTCCTGTTTATAGGAAGCCTCTACGCACAAGAGTATGAAGTAACAGGAAAGGTTACTGATGTTTCTAATGATCCTTTACCTGGAGTTTCAGTACTCATCAAAGGAACTACCCAAGGAGTTTCTACTGATTTTGATGGTAAATACACTATCAAAGTAAAGAATGGTGATATCCTAGAGTTTTCTTCTTTAGGAATGAAAACCAAACAAGTGAAAGTTAATGGGCAAAAAGTCATCAATGTAGTTTTAGAAGACGATAACGTTGCCCTTCAAGAAGTGGTGGTAACAAGTAATGAAACTGCAAAAAGACGAGATGTAACTAGTTCCTCTATACGTATAAGAGGTGCAGGAAGTGTTAGTGGAAATTATGGAACAAAAAATGGCTATACTTTAAATACTTCTCGCGAGACTTATAAAGCGATAGATGAAGGCGGATTTAAGAAAACAGCGAAAGACCCTGTAACTACTTTCTCTGCCGATGTAGATAGAGCTTCTTATAGCAATGTGCGTCGTATGCTCAACTACGGACAAAAGCCTCATAAAGATGCAGTACGCATAGAGGAACTCATTAATTATTTTGATTATAACTATGCACCTCCATCCGAAGGTAGCAAAACACCTCTCAATGCTACAACAACGCTAAGTAGCTGTCCTTGGAATCCTGATAACTACTTGTTGCGTATTGGATTACAAGCAAAGAAAATAGATTTTACCAAAGCGCCTCCTTCTAATATAGTATTCTTGATAGACACCTCAGGTTCTATGGACGAACCCAATAAAATGCCTCTACTCAAAGCATCGTTCAAATTGCTTTTGGATAACTTACGTCCAGAAGATAGGATAGCGATTGTAGTCTATGCAAGTCAGACAGGTATTGCTTTACCTTCTACTCCAGCGAAAGAAAAAGAGAAAATCTCCAAAGTGATAAACGATTTGGTAGCTAGTGGATCTACAGCAGGAGGAGCAGGATTACAAACTGCCTATGAAGTAGCCGAAAAAAACTTTTTACCCAAAGGTAATAACCGTATTATCTTGGCTACCGATGGTGATTTCAACGTAGGAATTTCTTCACGTGATGAGTTGCAACGATTGGTAGAAGAGAAGCGCAACAATGGAATTTATATTTCGGTATTGGGCTATGGTATGGGAAATTACCGCGATGATATGGTAGAAACCATTGCCAACAAAGGGAATGGTAACTATGCTTATATCGATAATTTTACTGAAGCTAAAAAAGTATTGGTAAATGAATTTGGTGGTACACTTTACACCGTAGCCAAAGATGTGAAACTACAGTTAGAATTCAATCCTCAATATGTGAAAGAATACCGCTTGGTAGGCTATGAAAACCGTACTTTAGCCAATGAAGATTTTGAAGACGACAAGAAAGATGCTGGTGAGATAGGTGCAGGACATACTGTAACCGCTTTGTATGAATTGATACCTACCAAAGGAGCTACTACCGATGGGTTGCGTTATCAAAAACAAGTGAAAGAAGGATTTGCTAATGAATTAGCTTTCCTCAAAATACGTTATAAAGACCCTGTGGTAAAAGATGCTAAAAGCGTAGAAGAAAGCACTCCTATTCCTTTTACTCTCACCGACCTCTCCCAAACCGATGATGATTATCGCTTTGCCGCTGCTGTCGCCGAATGGGGAATGCTCTTAAGAAATTCTAAATACAAAGCAAAATCCTCATATAAACAAGTAATAGATTTAGCTAAGAATGCGACTGGGAAAGATGAGGAGGGCTATCGCAAAGAGTTCATTCGCTTGGTTGAACTTTCCGAAAAAATAAAATAATAAACTAACCCCTGCCCCTAAAACATAGTAAACTAACAAACAAACTAACAATAATGAAATATTCAATAACTTTAGGAATGCTTTTGCTTACGATGATTACAGCAAAAGCTCAAACGCTAGCCGAGCGTATTAATGCTAAAAATGCCACTTTAATTGATGTGCGTACCCCCGAAGAATTTGCTAAGGGTACAGCCGAAGGAGCAATTAATATCCCGTTGGAAGAAATAGGAGCTCGATGGCAAGAATTAAGAGGAAAAGAGAATGTTGTACTCTTTTGTCGTCGAGGCATTCGTGCAGGCAAAGCACAAGATATTCTCAAGAAGCACAATATTACAGCCGTCAATGGCAAAACTGTAGAGCATATAAAATCTTTGCAAAAAGTAAATTTAGCCGATAAACTTACTTTCCGCAATGATAAACAAACTACCTATTTCGTAAAAGATGGTCAAAATGTGAGACAAGTAGCCATAGCTTTAGGTGAAGGAGCTGTACTAAAAAAACATACTACTAATATCCCCGCAACCCTTATTATGGTAAAAGGAACTGTGCGTTTTCTTATTAATGGTGAAGAAGTTGTACTCAAAGACCTCGATACCTATCAAATCCCTGTAGATGTAGAACACGAAGTGATAGGAGTTGAGAAAGAAAATATATTTATAGTAACCAAAGGAAATTAAGTTTAAGTAACAATAGGTAACAAGTAACAAAAACTACCCGTGAGCTCATACCTTTTGCAGAGTTGAATACTCTGTTTAGAGTATGTTATGTAGGGGCGTTTTGCAAACGCCCCTACCAAATCATCACATCGCCAAATTATCTATGAGTCTCACTCCCTCAGCGTGTACCACTATAAAAGCGCGGTACTCTTTCCCTGCTTCTTTGGTAGTTGCGTGTTGCAAGGTATGAGCATCAGTAATAGTAAAATACTCTAAAGTAAAATCGGGTTCTTTGTCAAAAGTATCCACCACCCACGCTTCTACTTCAGTAGGAGTATAAGTAGCGAAACGCTCTTTGGCAGCGAGTAGGGTACGGTAAATGAAAGAAGCGCGATGTATCATAGCTTCACTTAGTAAAGCATTGCGTGAACTGAGGGCTAACCCTTCGCTATTGCGCACGATAGGGCAGGGGACGATAGTCACAGGTAAGCCTGTTTGTCGTACCATTTGCTGGATGATGAGCAGTTGTTGGTAGTCTTTTTCACCAAAGTAAGCTTTGTTGGGCATTACAATTTCGAAAAGTTTTTTAACAATCGTACCTACACCATCAAAATGCCCAGGTCGCGATGTGCCTTCCATTACTTTGTCTAATCCAGCAAAGTCAAATGGCTGAGCTACTACTTCATCGCCGTAAATATCGCTAACAGCAGGAGCAAAAATAATTACCTCTTTGCTATATTGGGCAATCTTATCAGCATCGGCTGTTAAGGTACGTGGATACTTCTCTAAATCGGTAGGATTGTTGAATTGTGTTGGGTTCACAAAAATACTCACAACGGCTATGTCGTTCTCTTCTTTAGCTTTTTTTACAAGCGATAAATGCCCGTCGTGTAAAGCACCCATAGTAGGTACTAAACCTATTGTTTTTCCCTGATTTCTAAGGGTTTCCATAAGTAAATGGAGTTCCTTTTGCTGTGTGTAAATCATCGATATAAAATCTTTTTTGGGTGCAAACTTATATAATTTTATGGATATGTGCATATTTTTTTGTACTTTTGTGCCTTCTAAGAGCAAAATAATTTAAAGAAATACTCTTTATGAAAGATAAAAAAGTACTCTACGTATCGTCTGAAGTATTGCCTTATTCACCTTATAGTGAATTAGCTAAAATGTCGTTTGAAGCCCCCAGAATGGTGAATGCTAACGGCGGTCAAATACGTATCTTTATGCCTAAATTTGGCAATATCAACGAACGCCGTCACCAGCTACACGAAGTGATACGCCTATCGGGTATGAATATTGTCATCAACGATATCGATGTACCTCTCATCATCAAAGTAGCTTCTATCCCTAAGGAACGCATACAAGTGTACTTTATTGATAATGACGAGTATTTCACACGTACTGGCACACTCTTTGATGAAGAAAACAATATGTATCCCGATAACGATGAGCGCTGTATCTTCTTCGCCAAAGGTATCGTCGAAACAGTGAAAAAACTCAATTGGTTACCCGATATCATCCACATACACGGCTGGGTGTCTGCTTTGTTACCTCTCTATTTGCGCACTTACTATAAAGATGAACCTATCTTTTCCGAAAGTAAAATCATTACCTCTGTGTTCGATAGTGATTACGATGGAGCTCTCGATTCTGCCTTAATCAACAAAGTAGCTTTTGATGGCATTAGCAAAAAAACAATCGACCCCCTCAAAAACCCTACTTACTACAACCTGATGCGCATCGCTATCAAGCACTCCGATGGCGTAATTGTAGTGAGTGAAAAGATGCCCGACGATTTCAAAACTTATCTCAAAAACTTGAGAAAACCAGTGATTTACAATAGCGATAAAGAAACTTTCCAAGAGTCTTACCGCGAATTTTACACTAAAATACTAAAGAAATAACAATAAACGAATGAATAACACTTACAAATTACTTTTTTTCCTCACTGTACTAACGCTTTTTAGCGCCTGCTCTTCCGACGATTTCAACGAAATAGATGGCGCACTCCTCAAAAATCCTAACTACGAAACCAGTGTCTTCACCCCTACTATTTCGGTGAACCAAATCAAACAAACTGCCGTACAAACCAATGGCTTAGGTGGGTATTTGCTTGGGCAATACACTCAAGCGCCTTTTGGTACTAAATCAGCTACTATTGTAGCACAAGTAGGGCTCTCAACGGCTGCCCCTACTTTTGGTAGCAAAACTCAAGCGTTAGAAAATAGCGAAAACAAACCTGAAAACGAAAAAGTAACTAAGGCGTATTTGTACATTCCTTTCTTCAACCCTAATAGCTTAAATAATAATGCTACCTATAGCCAAAATACTGAATACCAATTAGATTCTATTTATGGCGACAAAAGTGCTTCTTTCCGTGTAGAAGTAAAAGAAACAAATTACTTCCTTAGTGATATAGGTACTGACCTGAAAGCTAAAGTCTATTATTCTAATAATACTGAAGTACTTACAAATTTAGGTAGTTCCATCGTTTCAGCTACTACTTCAGCTACTACTATTAGTAATAAAACGATTACACGCTTCCAGTTTGATGATCCTAAAACTACTACCGATGAGTCTAAAACAGTATACGATAATTTAGCTCCTGGATTGCGCATCCCCCTTAACACTACTTTCTTCCAAACAAAAATATTAGATAAGGAAGGAAGCAACGAATTAACAAATGTAAACGACTTTAAAAAGTATTTTAAAGGAATACAAATCAGTACCTCTAACTTCTCTAAAGATGTGATGATGCTCCTCAATATAGCAAATGCCAAAATACAGTTAGAATATAGCTATACCGCTTATGTAAGTGGTAGCACTGCTACTAAAACACAATATAGCCGTTATGATTTGCCCCTCAATGGCATTGCTCTAAACCTTTTCAACAATGCTGGTGAAAGCCTTACCGATACTAGTAAAATCTATTTGAGTGGTGCTTTAGGGCAAACTGCTTCTATTACCATTTCGGATACCGATATTGCTCGCATCAAATCTGAAAAGTGGTTAGTTACCGATGCAAGTCTATTTTTCTATGTAGATAATAGTGTTACTTATACTAAAACCCCCGACCGCCTCTATATCTACAATGCTCAAACGGGTGCTGTATTAGCCGATTATCAGTACGATCCTACAGCTAATAACAATCAATCTTCCTATTCACACTTGGTGCACTTAGGTAGATTGCAAAAAGAAAACGGAGTAGGTAAATATTATCAACTGAGAATTACCAATCACATCCTCAATATGGTAACAAATAATACTACCAATGTTCCTTTAGCAATTGCTATAGGATCTAATATCAAGCAAACTGCTGTAGGTAGTTATAAAAGTGCAAGTGGTGATGGTAAAATAGCTAAAACAGCTCTTGCTACCCCCTTAGGCGTGGTGATTAAAGATATAAAATTGATTATCAACTATACCAAAGTAAAATAAGTATGGACTTAAGAGACCAACTTAAAAATCTTTTTCCTGATCATATAGAAGAAGAAACTCCTCAAGAAACTCCTTCTACTATATGGTTGCAAGATGAGCCCTTGCTTTGTAAATACGAAAAGCGCAAAGGCAAACCCGTAACTGTAATCGAAGGTTACAATGGAGCAGATAGCGATTTCAAAATATTAGCAAAAGAGCTCAAAACATACCTTGGAGTAGGAGGAACAGTGAAAGACGACTCTATCCTCATACAAGGTGATTACCGCGATACTATTATGCAACTCCTTAAAGAAAAAGGATTTAAAGTAAAACGCGTAGGAGGTTAAAGATAATTAACAATTCATAATTAACGATTATAATATGAAATTATTAGAAGGAAAAACCGCTATTATCACTGGTGCTAGTCGTGGTATCGGTCGTGGTATAGCCGAAGTATTTGCCGCTCACGGAGCGAACATTGCTTTTTCATACAGCTCTTCAGTAGAGGCTGCAAAAACTTTAGAAAATGAATTAGCTGCACAAGGTGTAAAAGTGAAAGGCTACCAAAGTGATGCCTCTAACTTTGCTCAATCTCAAGAATTTGTCGATGCTGTAGTTGCCGAGTTTGGCACCGTTGATATCCTCGTAAACAACGCTGGTATTACTAAGGACAACCTACTGATGCGTATCAGTGAAGAGGATTTCGATAAAGTAATCGAAGTAAACCTCAAATCAGTGTTTAATATGACCAAAGCGGTACAACGTACTATGCTCAAACAGCGCAAAGGCTCTATTATTAATATGAGTAGCGTGGTAGGGGTAAAAGGTAATGCTGGTCAGTCTAACTATGCTGCCTCTAAAGCAGGAATTATCGGCTTTACTAAGTCGATAGCCTTGGAATTAGGCTCTCGTAACATCCGCTGTAATGCCATTGCGCCAGGTTTTATCGAAACTGAAATGACTGCTGTACTCGATGAAAAAGTAGTACAAGGATGGCGTGATGCTATTCCTCTTAAACGTGGCGGACAGCCTGAAGATGTAGCCAATGCTTGCGTGTTTTTAGCCTCCGATATGTCGGCTTACATCACTGGACAAGTACTCAATGTAGATGGCGGAATGCTCACATAATTTTGTTATTTCAGAAAAACTTTTTACTTTTGCCGAATGTTAATGAAAAAATATATCATCATCGGTCTGCTCGGTGTGCTTTTAGCCTCCTGTGGTGAGTACCAAAAAGCCCTCAAATCTACAGATGGAAGTGTCAAATACATCGAAGCTGAAAAGCTCTATAAGGCTAAAAAATACAAAAAAGCGAATCGCCTTTTTGAACAAATAGCCTCAGAATATGCAGGAAAACCTCAAGGGGAACGCATCTACTATATGTATGGTGATGCTTGTTATCAACTCAAGCAGTACAGTTTAGCTTCCTATCAATTCGAACGTTTGCAGAAGCTGTACCCTCGTAGTGAAAAAGCTACCGAAGCTTCCTTCTTAGAAGCTAAATCACTATACTTAGAAACACCTAAGTATAGTGTAGATCAAACCTATACTTATCAGGCACTCGAAAAACTGCAGTACTTTTTGGATAGATATCCTAATAGTGAGTATACCAAAGAGGCTAACGAACTTACCTTAGATTTGGTAACGCGTTTAGAGAAAAAAGATTTTGAAATTGCCAAACAGTACGATAAGATTCGTGACTATCAGGCAGCGATGAAATCATTAGATAATTTCTTGACCGATAATCCTGGAAGCCCTTTCAGAGAAGAAGCCTTGTACACCCGTTTGCACTCAGCTTATGAGTGGGCGATCAATAGTGTGGAAAGCAAAAAAGAAGAACGCCTCAATACAGCTAAAGAAGCCTATGACAACTTGTTGCGTGCTTACCCTGAAAGCAAATTCAAAAAGGAAGCTGAGAATATGCTCGTTAAAATTAATACATCACTAAAAAGTTTTACATCACAAAAATAATTACATTATGGATTTTAAAAAAATAGATGCTCCTACCTCTACGATTACTTACAACAAATCGGCTATAGAAGCACCTACTGGTAATATTTACGAGGCCATCTCTATTATTGCCAAACGTGCTAACCAAATAAACGCCGAAATTAAAAAAGAATTGGTAGAAAAGTTAGAGGCTTTCGCTACTAATAACGATAGCTTAGAGGAAATCTTTGAGAACAAAGAACAAATAGAAGTATCTCGTTTCTACGAGCGTTTGCCTAAACCTCAAGCCATCGCTGTAAAAGAATGGTTAGACGGTAAGGTATACTACCGTGAAACCGAATAAAAATGGGTATTTATAAATTGTTTGTTAGGCTTTAAGCAGTAAGCACTCGCTTGCCGTTTAAAGCCTTTTTCAATCTATTTTAATTATGAATATAGTACTTGGTGTCACAGCTGGAATTGCCGCCTATAAAACGCCTCAGTTAGTGCGCTTGCTCACTAAAAAAGGATACAATGTAAGGGTAATCCTTACCGAAAATGCAAAGGAGTTCGTAACGCCTCTTACCCTTAGCACTGTGTCTAAAAATCCTGTGCTTACAAGCTTCTCATCTCCCGAGGGTAATTGGCATAGCCACGTGGAGTTAGCACTCTGGGCTGATACAATGCTCATCGCTCCTGCTACGGCTAATACCATTGCTAAAATGGCTCACGGGATATGTGATAACTTACTATTGGCTACTTATTTCTCCGCTAAAGCACCCGTATTTATTGCTCCTGCAATGGATTTGGATATGTATGCCCACCCTACGGTTACCGAGAATTTAGCAAAATTAGCATCCTATGGTAATCACATTATTCCCGCAACTTATGGCGAACTCGCTAGCGGACTTGTAGGACAAGGACGTATGGCTGAACCCGAAGATATAGTCCTGTTTTTAGAAAATACACTCTCCAAAAATCTTCCTCTTAAGGGTAAAAAAATACTTATCACCGCTGGTCCTACTTATGAGGCTATCGACCCTGTGCGTTTTATAGGAAACTTCTCCTCTGGCAAAATGGGGATTGCTCTTGCTAATGAAGCCGTACAACAAGGTGCTGAAGTACATTTAGTGTTAGGACCATCTTCTGAAAAGAATATTCACTCACAAATACACTTGCATCGTGTGGTAAGCGCGCAGCAAATGTATGAAGCTGCTGTAACCGAATTTCCTTCTTGCGATATTGCCATTCTCGCCGCAGCCGTCGCCGATTATACCCCCGAAACTGTAGCCCCCGAAAAAATTAAAAAGAAAGGCGGTAATCTCAGTCTAACCTTAGTTCCTACCGTCGATATATTAGCATCTTTAGGGAAAATCAAAACGAACCAGATACTCATAGGTTTCGCCTTAGAAACTGAAAATGAGGTAGCTAATGCCCAAACTAAATTGGAGAAAAAAAACTTAGATGGTATTGTACTCAACTCATTGCGCGATGCAGGGGCAGGTTTTGGTACCGATACTAATAAAGTTACTTTTATTACTAAAAACGAGCAAAAAGCTTTTCCACTCCAACATAAATCTACAGTAGCTTTTAATATTTTAAAAGAATGCCTAAATATATGAAAAATATCACTCTGTTTTTGATCTTATTTGCAAGTATAACATTGCAAGCTCAAAAAGTGCATTTGGATAGTGTACAAACAAAACTCTTTGCTATAAATGGATATAGAGGGGGAAGCTATACTACTAAACAATACTATGACTCCTCCAAACGTAAACTTATTAAGGAATATTCTTCGATGATAGGAAAACCTTATGTTACAAAGTCTATTTATTTCTATGATAAACAAAATCAACTGGTTTTATATGAAGAATACACTCGAAAAAAAGGTAGTGATAAGTGGAAAAAAGTGAAAAAAGAAGAGTATGTGAATGATAAAGATAAGAAAATTACTTCTTCTTATAATGTTTTTAGAAATGAATGGATAAAAGAACGAAAAGAAGAACTTATCAAAAAAGGAAAGTTCTTCTTTTATACAAAATATGAATGTACTGAAGGCTCTAAATGGCAACCCAAAACCCAAAGTATATACTTACAGAATAAACAAAACAAAACTACTGAACTTACTCATTATAGTAGAGATGAAAATAAAAATCAGTGGTTGCCTCAAAAGAGAATCATAACAGTTTATGAGAATGATACTATAAAAAAATCAGAGTTAAAATTTACTTATAAAACTGATAAATGGGTTGAAGAAGCAAAATATGAATATGCTGAGGATACTATTGTTGGTGCTTATTCTATTTACAGTGAAATGCTTAATGGCAAATGGATTCCTAAAGAGAAAAACAGCACAAAATTAACTCTTAACCCTACAAAAATATCTCGTTTAAGACAAAAATGGAATGAAAAACAACAACAGTGGGAAAACGACTACCTTCTAGAAGAAAAATATAATGAAAATGATTGCTTGCAAGCGTATATTCATAGTAACTGGGATAAAGAAAAAGATGTTTTTGCAATGATAGAACAACAATCTTACCAGTATGATACTCATAAGAATATGACTGAAAAACTCTCTATTTTTAATGAAGTAAAAAAAGATAAAATAAAAACCGTAAACCAATATGACGCACAAAATAACCGCATACTCACTATTGATTATCGCTATAATTTTGACACTGATAACTGGGAAGAAGAGAATAAAATAATCTATGAGTATAACACTTCTATCTTGCGTAAATCAATAGTAGATGAAGGTGCATTAGGAACTGTAGGTTTTGATTCTACTCACGCTCTCTTTAGTGCTACATTTTACTATAAACGGCAAGGAGAATATCAAAAAGAATATGAACTGCATTTTTATTATAGTGAGATAAAAAAATAAAATATTCCACTCAATATTTTGCAATTCTATAAAAAAAACAGTAGCTTTGTAATTTCTAACAATAAAAATAAAATAAATGAAATCATACATCTTCCCTGGTCAAGGAGCCCAATTTGTAGGTATGGGGCTTGACTTATATGAAAAATCTGCTGAAGCCAAAGCGCTTTTTGAAGCGGCTAATGGCATTCTCGGATTCTCCATTACCGATATAATGTTCAGTGGTACTGATGAAGACCTTAAGCAAACTAAAGTTACCCAGCCTGCAATCTTCTTGCACTCAGTAATCCTTAGTAAGGTGCTCGGTAAAAATTTTGCTCCTCAAATGGTTGCAGGACATTCATTAGGTGAATTTTCTGCTTTAGTAGCCAATGGAACCCTCTCATTTGAAGATGGTTTGCAATTAGTAGCCAAACGTGCAGCAGCTATGCAAAAGGCTTGCGAATTACAACCTGGTACAATGGCTGCCGTATTGGGTTTAGAGGATGCTAAAGTGGAAGAACTTTGTGCAACAATCGACGGGATTGTAACTCCTGCCAACTATAATTGTCCAGGTCAGTTGGTGATTTCAGGCGAACTCAAAGCAGTAGAAGCGGCTTGCGAAAAGATGAAAGAAGCAGGAGCTAAGCGTGCTCTTGTATTGCCTGTAGGCGGAGCTTTTCACTCAGTACTGATGAAACCTGCTGAAGAAGAATTGGCTGCAGCAATTGAGCAAACAGCATTCCACAAACCATTATGCCCTGTATATCAAAATGTAACCACTACAGCCGTAAGCGATGAAAACGCTATCAAAACCAACCTTATCAAGCAACTTACCGCTCCTGTGAAATGGACACAAAGCGTACAACAAATGATTGCTGATGGCGCTACCGAATTTATTGAAGTAGGACCTGGTAAAGTACTACAAGGTTTGGTGAAAAAGATAAATAAAGAGGCTGTGGTAGCCTCGGCTGAACTATGATACAAGTAGAAAATTTACATAAATCTTTCAATGGAACTGAAGTGCTGAAAGGCATTTCTACTACATTCGAGAAAGGCAAAACAAACCTTATTATTGGGCAAAGTGGTTCAGGGAAAACAGTATTCCTCAAATCACTCTTAGGACTCTTTACCCCCGATTCAGGTGACATTATCTACGATGGAGTGAAGTATGCCGATATGAAACGCAAAGAACAAGTAGCCCTCCGCCAAAAAATGGGAATGGTATTTCAAGGTAGTGCCTTATTCGACTCGATGACGGTACTCGAAAATGTGATGTTTCCTTTGAAGATGTTTTCCCAAAAATCAGCTGATGAAATCCGTGAACGCGCTGATATAGTGCTCAGTAGGGTGAATTTGGTAAATGCTGAAAATAAATTGCCTTCAGAAATTTCTGGAGGTATGCAAAAACGGGTGGCTATTGCTCGCGCTATTGTAAACAATCCTAACTACTTGTTCTGCGACGAACCTAACTCAGGTCTCGACCCTAAAACCTCTATCGTAATAGATAACCTTATTCAAGAAATTACCCAAGAGTTCAATATTACCACTGTTATCAACACTCACGATATGAACTCCGTAATGGAAATAGGGGCTAAGATTGTTTTCTTGAAAAATGGATACAAAGAGTGGGAAGGCTCTAAAGATACGATTTTTCGTACAGATAATGAAGCCGTTACTGATTTTGTCTATTCATCGGAACTCTTCAAAAAAGTGCGAAAGGCGTATTTGGAAGAACACGTCTAAATTACAACTCTTTTGTCCGTATTTAGCAAATAATTACTATCTTTGCGCCCACTAAAAAACTTAAAAACAATTTATTAAAATGACAAAACACAAGTACACCAGATCGCAAACTAGTTTGCACCCTGAAATCATCGACCTATTGAATGAACAGGTAAGTAAAGAAGCTGAAGCAAGCTCTCTCTACTTAGCTATGGCTTCTTGGGCTGAATATAATGGCTACTCTCGCAGTGCCGAGTTCTTTTATGACCACGCTGTAGAAGAAAGAGATCACATGATGAAAATCTTCCGCTTCCTCAACGAAAATGGCGCACGTGCTTTTGCTCCTAAAGTAGGTGAGGTACAACAAGAATTTGATTCACTTAAGGAAGTTTATGAAAAAACTTTGGAACACGAAATCAAAGTAACTCAATCTATCTTCGCAATCTTCAAAAAAGCACGCCAAGTAGATGATTACGCTTCCGAAAACTTCTTGCAATGGTTCGTTCAAGAACAGTTAGAAGAAGAACGTTTGGTACACTCTATCCTCGACCTCTTCGAATTCTACAACGAGAACGATTCGCCTATTGCTCTTAAACTTATCGACGAACGTATTCCTTTAGACGAAAAATAATGATTTTAGTAACTGGCGGAACAGGGCTGATTGGTAGCCGCTTGCTTTTTTACCTTACTCAAAACAAGGAGCATAAAGTAAGGGCTATCTATCGCAGTGCCCATTCGTTAGAGAAAGTCGAACAACTTTTTATACAACAATCCCCCAATGGAGCGGAACAGTTCCGCTCTATTGAGTGGGTACAAACCGATATAAGTAACATTCCTGCACTCGAACAAGCGTTTGCGAATGTTACTTTTGTTTTTCACTGTGCAGGCTTTATCTCTTTCCAACCTAAAGATTTTGCTCAGCTCATCAAAGTAAATGTCGAAGGAACGGCTAATATTGTAAACTTGTGTATTGACTTTAAGGTAAAAAAACTCTGTTATGTGAGCTCTGTAGCTACCCTTTCGGCTTTGCCTCACACACCTATTGACGAGGAAAACGATTGGAATAGCGAAGAAAATAATACTGATTATGCTATCAGTAAAAATGGTGGTGAGATGGAAGTATGGCGCGGCTCTCAAGAAGGATTGCCAGTGGTTATTGTAAATCCTTCAGTAGTATTGGGTGCTGATTTCTACGAACAAGGCTCTGGCTTATTGTTTAAAAAAGTAGTTAACGGACTAAAATATTACCCCACAGGAGGTACAGGTTTTGTCGCGGTAGACGATGTCGTACGCGCAATGATTGCCTTACAATTCTCCGAAGTTACGAGAGAACGCTTTGTGCTGAATACGGCTAACCTTACTTATCAATCACTTTTTGAGAAGATAGCCAAAGGATTAGGAGTGAAAGCTCCTACTAAAAAGATTTCTCATAAAGTATTGCGTCGTTTCGCGCGTTTAGATGGCTTTTTAAGTTTCTTGGGTATCAAAAAGCGAACCCTCACTCTCCAAACAGCCGATGCTCTCGGATTAGTAACCACTTATAATGGTGATAAAATCAAACAATTTGTTGATTTTCAATACAGCGACATTGATGAAGTAATCCAAGAGATTTGTCATAAAATAAAAACTATGCACTCACATCTGTAGAGGCTTTTTACGTTGAACTCACGTTAATTTTATGATTAAAAAACTTTTAAAATATTTCCTAAAAACCCTACTCTTTGTGGTAGGTTTTATAGTGCTCTATGGGGTACTGTGCTTGCTGTTGCCATTAATTCCCATTTCTGCAGAAAAAACAACTGAACCCAAAACTATTACCATCTACCTTCTCTCTAACGGAATGCACACCGATTTGGTACTACCTACTCAAAATGAGTTTATAGATTGGACAACTAAAGTTTCTCCTGATGATACCAAAGGAAAAAAGAGAGGCGATTGGTTGGCTTTTGGTTGGGGCGACAAAGGCTTTTACCTTAATACCCCTACTTGGGCTGATTTAAAGTTCTCTACAGCAGTAAAAGCTGCTTTTTGGATGAGTGATTCGGCTATGCACACCACCTATTTAGGAGGTACAGAAGGATATGAAAAAGTAGCACAACTAACTCTTACACCTACTCAATACAAGCGCTTGATAGGCTATATCGACCAGCAGTTCGACAAAGATGCACAAGGTAAATATATACCTATACCCACCAATGCCGTTTATGGCACTACCGATGCTTTCTACGAAGCCAAAAGTACTTACAACTTTCTCTATACCTGCAATACTTGGGCAGACTATGGGCTTCGTGCTGCCGGACAAAAATACGCCCTCTGGACAGCTACCGATTCAGGAATATTTAGGCATTATAAACATTAATTTTTTAAAATGAAAGTTCAAATAAAAGATAATAAAATTTTTGCACCATTAAAGGATAAATGGTTGGTATTGAAACCTGAAGAAAAAGTACGACAAGAATACATTTGCCGTTTGGTTAATTCCTATGGTTTTGATCTGAAACAAATGGAGCAAGAAGTAGGAGTTACTAACTCTCAAAGAGGGCAAGGAAGAGCAAGAGCTGATATTAATGTCTATAAAAGCGAAGCTGATAAAATAGCCTCCAAAAGTCCCGTGATTGTAGTAGAATGTAAAGCTGAACATATTACAATTCGCGAAGAGGATTACTTTCAAGGTTACAACTATGCTTCGTGGGCAGGTGCTGATTTTTTTGTAACAACCAATCTAAAAGAAACTCGTATATTTAGGGTTATCAAAGGGCATATCCCTAAAAAACTTGAGGAAGTAGTCAATATTCCTACTGCTGAAGAAATGAAGAGTGAAAAAAAAATAAGTGAGCTCTTAAAACAGACCAAAGCGTTTACTCGAGATGAGTTTTCTAAACTACTTTTTAAATGCCATAATATAATTAGGAATAATGATAAACTTTCACCTGAAGCTGCTTTTGATGAAATTAGCAAGATACTATTCATAAAAATTAGATATGAAAGAACAAACTCTGAAAATCAAATATTTTCATTAGAAGCATTCAGAGCTGATAAAGAAAGTTATGACAAATATAAATCTAAGGGAGATAAAGATTTTTATCAACTTTTGTTTGAGAAAACTAAAGAAGATTTTAGAGATGATGACCTTTTTGAACCTACTGAAATCATTAGAATACGAGAGAATAGCTTTGAAGCTATTGTAAAAGAATTAGAAATATACAATCTTTCCACTACTTCCGATGATGTAAAAGGGATCGCTTTTGAACAGTTCTTAGGAAAAACATTCAGAGGAGAATTAGGACAGTTTTTCACCCCTCGGACTATTGTGGATTTTATGGTGGAAGTCTTAGATCCTCAAGAAACAGAAACTATTTGTGACCCTTGTTGTGGTTCAGGTGGTTTCTTAATAAAAGCCTTCGAGTATGTCCGTGCAAAAATAGAAGCTAAAGTCCAACAAGAAAAAGAACTCATCAAACAAGAATATTACACTGAAACCTACGAAAAACTATCAGATTCCGAAAAAGAAAAAATAGACGACAAAGTAAATAAATTCTTCTCTCAGTTAAATGAAGAACTCAATATCAACAATGACAAAAGCCGAATTAGAACATTGAGTTATGATTGTATTTTTGGAACCGATGCCAACCCTAGAATGAGCCGTACCGCCAAAATGAATATGATAATGCACGGTGATGGTCACGGAGGTGTACACCACAATGATGGGTTACTAAACGTAAACGGCATTTTTGAAAACCGATTTGATGTGATTCTTACCAATCCTCCTTTTGGAGCACGTGTAGAGAAATCACTGAAAATTACAGAAGCTGATAAATATACTGATGAAGAACGTATCAAAAAATACCAAAAACGATATGGTGATGAGTATAATAAAGCATTAAAGCAAGTGAATAACAATATAGGGAAACCTCTCGTGAGTCTCTATAAAATGGGGGCAATGAGTACCCTTACTGAAGTGCTTTTTATAGAACGATGCTTGAACCTGCTCAAACCAGGAGGTAGAATGGGGATAGTACTTCCTGAAGGTGTGCTTAACAATAGTAATTTACAAAAAGTACGAGATTATATAGAAAGCAAAGCAAAAATATTGCTAATCGTATCTATTCCTCAAGATGTGTTTATAGCAAGCGGCGCTACGGTAAAACCTAGTTTGTTGTTTTTTAAAAAATTTACAGAAGAAGAAGCGCTACAATATGCAAGTATTAAGAGCAAAGCAACTATCACAATAGAAGCTAAATATGCTGAGGAAGTAGCAAATATCCAACAGAAATTAGCTAAAAAAGGCAAAGAAGCATTACCTGCAGAAGAGAAAAAACAACTGAAAGCCGAATTGAAAAATATTGAAGCTAAAAAAGAACGAGAAATAAAAGCTATTGTTAAAGAAGAGTTTAACTATACTATTCCTATTGCTGAAGTAGAAAAAGCAGGTATTAGTACGACAGGGGCTCGTATAGATAACGAATTAGATCCCTTGGCTAAAGAATTTAAAAAATATACTTCTGAAAATCATCTGTGGGAAAAACTTACCGAAAGCGTTCAGTACGATGTAAAAGGTGAGTTTGTATATCGCATTCAAATAGCAGATAAAGAAGTTGGTGAACCCGAAATTTTCTATCAGAAAAGCAAGTATGAAAACTTATAAGAAATTAAAATTTGTAGAATTAAGGGAGTTAGGTTTTTGGGATACTAAGAGATATTTAAACATATCTGATAAAAAATTTAAAAACAATATTACTCTCTCAGATGTGTTAATTCCTTATAAAAAGAGAATATCTAAAAGAGAGATGATAGAAAAGAAATATGCTATTATCTCTAAGATTAATTTTGGAGGAGAACTTTTTTTAAGAGATTTAAATAACATAGAAAATTATAAAGGAGATATTTATTTAGTTCCTGATAATAGTATTATTTATTCGAAAATTAATGTAAAGCACGGTTGTATTTTTTATAATGATAAAGAGAATACTCCTTTTGGTGTTAGTTCTGAATATCCTATATTTACATTTGATAATACAATAGTTTCTGGTAAATTTTTGCAGAAATTATTAAGGACTCAAGAATTTAAGAAACTTTTAGACTCTAAAGCTACAGGTATTTCAAAAGCAAGAGTAAAACAAGCAGACTTTTTAGCAACAAGAGTTCCTTTACCTCCTTTATCCGAGCAAGAAACCATTGTAAAAAACTATTACGATAAAATAACTCAAGCTACAACTTATGAGCAACAAGCTGAAACCTTAGAAAAAAACATTGAAAACTATCTATTTGAGAGTTTAGGAATAGAAGAATTAGATAAAAGAAAAAAAATAGGCTTAAATATTATAGAGTCAAAAAGAATGGAACGTTGGGATATACCTTTTTTAATGGGAGAAAGTTCTTTGAAATCAAAATATTCTATTCATAGAATGGGAGAATACATTGTAGAAATTGCAACAGGAACAACTCCTCCTACAAGTAGAAAAGAATATTTTAGAGGAGATATCAATTTTTATACTCCTTCAGATATTAACAATAAGATTTTATTGAATGCTGATAGAAAAGTATCGCTCTTAGCCGTTAAAGATAAGAAAGTAAGAGTGTTTAAGAAAAACACTTTATTATTTGTAGGCATAGGTTCAACTGTTGGGAAAGTAGGTATAATAGGTAATGAATTTGCAACAAGCAATCAACAAATTACAGGATTTAATGTTGATGAGAATATGCTATTAACAGAATATGTTTATTATTACTTCACTTATTTTAAGAATGTAACAACTAAGGAACAAACAAAAGCAACCCTTCCTATAGTAAATCAGGAGAAAATAATGAATATATTAATTCCTATTCCTCCTAAGGAAACTCAACAAGCTATTATAAACCAAATAGATACTTATAAAAATGAAATAAAAATCTTACGAGAACGAGCAACACTCCTAAAACAACAAGCAGAACAAGAATTTGAACAAACTATATTCAGCTAAATTATGAGAATTAAAGAAATTAAAATAGCTAATAAAGCCTTTAAAAACCTTGATGTTTCATTAGAGAACAATACTTCAGGGGTAATGGCTTTTATAGGAAACAATGGCAGTGGAAAAAGTAATTTGTTAGAAGCTATAAGTGCTATTTTTAAGCATTTGTACGACAAGAAGGAAAAGGATATTCCCTTTAATTTTTCATTAACCTATATAATAGGAAGTAGTAAGGATATAGTCAAAATTACCAAAAAGGGCTCTTCTGTTACCACAGAAATAAATAGCCAATCAAAATCTGACCCTTATAACTATCTTCCTAAACAAATTGTAGCTATCTATAGTGGTGAAGAAGATAGATTGTGGAAAAAATATTATTTGCCTACCTATCAAGAATACATTGCAAAAATAGGAGTTGAAACCTATAATAATATGCCAAAAATGTTGTATATCAATAAGTTTTATTGGCATATATCTCTGTTGTGTTTGTTGTTAAATCAGTTCAATAACTTAGAGGATACTTTTTGTAGTGAAATCTTGGGGATAGAAAATACTAACTCTATTAAGTTTTCTTTTAATAAAGCGAATTATAAAAGTTATAAAGATAGTATTGTTAAGCAATTTATCAGTAAAATAGATAAAAAACAAGAGTACACCTTAGAAGAGTTGAGAATGATTATTGAACAAGAAGGATATACACTTATAGATGTTTACAAATTCTTCTATATTGCTTTTACACCTGCTGACCAAAAAATGCTTCAAGACATTGTTATAAAATACAATAATGAAAACTTAGAAATAGAAGATTTTAGTGAGGGTGAAAAGAAAATGATACTCATCAAAGCAGCTTTAGAATTTGCTGCACAAGAGGACAGTCTATTTATACTTGATGAACCTGATGCTCATATACACCTTAGCAATAAAATGCAAATCAAAAAAGTGTTAGAAGAGTATGAACAAAACAGACAAGTGATCATCACTACCCATTCACCTACCTTAACCGATTGCTTAGACAATGAATCTATCTATATGCTTGATAGAGGAAAACTTATCTCTGCTGAAAAGCAAAAAGTTTTAGAGAATATCTCTGGAGAATTTTGGAATAGATTTCAACAAAATACATTTATTTCTTCCAAAAGTCCTATTATACTATTAGTAGAAGGTAAAACCGATAAGGTACATATTAATAATGCTTATAAAGCATTAAAAGAAGAGTATCCAAATTTGAATTTCGATATTTTTGATATGGAAGGAGTTGCAAATATTAAACCTTTCCTATCTAGTTTATATTTAGTTGATTTTCAAAAAGATAAATTGTATATTGGTATTTATGACAATGATAGAGCAGGCGATGATGCTTATGGCCAGTTCAAAAAAATTGAAAATGAAAAATTTAAAGGGGTAAATGAAAATAATGACAAAAGAAATCTATTCTATTTTGTTACAAGGTTACCTAAGCCAGAAGGAATTACTTGTGAATGCACTATTGAAACAATGTATGAATATACTAAATGGGAAGAAGCTTATCAGCAAGCTATAGTAGAACTATCAAATCAGAATAGAGGTACATCAATAATAGATTATTCTAAAAATGTATTGAACAAAGCAAAAGATATTATTGCAGAAAACTCTAATAGCTTTGTAAAAGAAGATTTTAAGAATTTTAGAAAGCTATTTGATTTAATCAAAGAGATTGCCCAATATGCAAAAACTTTAAAAGATAATACAATCACCAACGAAAAGCCTAAAAATACAGAATCTAATACTCCTAAATCTGTTCTACAAGCAAATGTGTTACCTCAAAATACTATAGAAGTGGTTTTAAAAACACAGAATGTAGATGCATTAGCTTGGTATAATACCCAATCTGGCGAAATTACATTAAAGAAGGGAAGTAAATTAGCTTTGGAAGTCGTTGATAGCTATAAGAAGCAAGAAAAACAAAGGCTTAAAGAGTTAAAGAAAATTGCAGAACAAACAGAGAATAACTACATTCTTAAGGAGGATAAAAAGTTCAGATCTCCATCAGGTGCTGCTTGTCTTGCATTAGGAAGAAATGCAAATGGCTGGAAGGAATGGATGATTAAAGAGAATAATAAAATCTTAGATGTTATACGAAATGCTAAAAAGGATTGATAATGAAACTAATATTTAAAATAGTTCTTTTTCCCTTTGCTGTGCTCTATGGTCTTATCGTTCGTCTGCGCCATTGGTGCTACAATGTTGGCATTTTTAAAGTACATACTTTTGTGGTGCCTACTATTTGCGTGGGCAATGTGGCGGTAGGAGGGACAGGCAAGAGTCCAATGGTAGAATACCTTATCCAAAAATTCCAAAATCGTCATAAAATAGCTGTCCTCAGTCGTGGCTACAAACGCAAAACCAAGGGATTCCTCTTAGCTGATAAAACCTCTACTGTTTTGGATTTAGGTGATGAACCCTTTCAATTCTGGCAAAAATATAAGGATATTATTTTAGCAGTCTGTGCGAATCGCGTTGAGGGTATCCAAAAAATATGCTCTTTACCTACCCCTCCCAATCTCATTATCTTAGACGATGCTTTCCAACATCGCCCCGTAAAAGCAAAAATCAACATAGTACTCACCGCTTATGCACAGCTCTTTACAGATGACTGGCTACTGCCAATGGGGCGTTTACGCGATGTAGTAAGTCGAGTGCAACAAGCGGATATAGTGGTAGTAACCAAATGTCCTACTACCTTATCTCAAAGTGAACGCTCCCTTATAGAAAAGCAGTTGCAAAAAAAAGCACATTGCCCTATTGTTTTTGCTACTATAGCTTATGATGAACAAGTGTTCAAAGAAGATGAAACGATTTCTTTGTCAAACTTTATCAAAAAACCTTTTACTTTGGTAACAGGTATTGCCAATCCGCAACCTCTATTAGCGTATTTAAAAGAACAAGGAGCAGATTTTCAGCACTTAAACTTCCCCGATCATCACCATTTTAGTTCAGAAGAAATCCACCAATTGCAGGACAAGCGCATTCTCACTACCGAAAAAGACTATGTGCGCCTCCAACCTCATTTGCAAAACTTATATTACCTGCCTATAGCAATGCAATTCCTCACCCCCGCTGATGAACATATATTTGGCACGGTTTTTGAAAATCTCTAAAAACAAAATAATTACAAACTTTTATCAACTATGACAAAAAAACTCATCGCTATTGTAGCTTTTGTTTTAACAGCTACTGCTACCCTCGAAGCTCAGGAAATTAAATGGATGACTTTTGACCAAGCTATTGCTGCTCAAAAGAAAAAACCTAAAAAAATATTCGTCGATGTATACACTAATTGGTGTGGACCTTGCAAAATGTTAGCTAACAACACCTTTAAAAACAAAGACTTAGTAAACTATGTAAATGATAACTACTATGCTGTGAAATTCAATGGTGAAGGTAATGAAGTAGTGAACTACAAAGGTCAAAAGTTTGAGAATAAGGATTATGATCCTGCAAGAGCTCAATCACGCAACTCTCTCCACCCACTCACTAATTACTTGCAAGTACAAGCTTATCCTACAATGGTGTTCTTAGACGAGAAAAACGATTTGATAACAGGGCTTACTGGCTATATGTCACCTACCCAATTAGAACTCTACTTGAAAATGTTTAAAAACGACGAACATAAAAGTATTACTACCCAACAAGAGTTCCAAGTATATCAATCAAAGTTCAAACCTACATTCAAAAACTAATAAATACACTTTTTCATAAACACACGCGAAAAACTCTTGACATTTTGCCAAGAGTTTTTTAATTTTTTATTATCTTTGCCACATAAATAACGTCAGTTCGATATAACAGAATATTGATTTACAGCTTTATATCATAATATATTCACAAAATAATTCACCGTCAGGTGAAAATTCGTGAGATAATAAAAAATAAAGACTTTTATGCACTCCCAATTTCGTGGAAATTCGTGTAATTCGTGGGAGATTTAAAACATTTTACTGATTATTTAATAATTACTTACGTCGAACTCACGTTAAATAGACAAATTAATGCCCGTGCAGCTCGCACTAAATTGACAAATTAGAATTATGGCAAAAATACTTATCATAGAAGACGAATCGGCTATTCGCCGTGTGCTCAGCAAAATATTAGTAGAAGAAAGCAAAGAGTACGAAGTAGAAGAGGCGGTTGATGGCATCGAAGGCGTAGAGAAACTCAAAAAAGAGGACTACGACTTGGTACTTTGCGACATCAAAATGCCTAAAATGGACGGTATGGAGGTACTCACCGAGATTAAGAAGGTGAAACCTGAAATCCCTTTTGTAATGATTTCTGGTCACGGCGACCTTGAGACAGCTGTAAATGCAATGCGTCTTGGAGCTTACGACTATATCTCAAAACCACCCGATTTGAACCGCTTGCTCAATACAGTACGTAACGCACTTGATAAGAAGAAGTTAGTAGTAGAGAATAAACACCTCAAAAAGAAGGTGAGCAAGAGTTATGAGATGATAGGAGAGAGTGCTCCTTTGCAACAAATCCGTCAGATGATAGAAAAAGTAGCGCCTACCGAAGCGCGTGTCCTCATCACGGGCTCTAATGGTACAGGTAAAGAGTTAGTCGCTCACGCTATTCACTACCAAAGTGAGCGCAGTGAAGCCCCTATGATAGAGGTGAACTGTGCTGCTATCCCCTCAGAACTGATAGAAAGTGAACTCTTTGGGCATATCAAAGGAGCGTTTACTTCAGCAGTAAAAGACCGTGCAGGTAAGTTTGAAGCTGCTAACAATGGTACGATTTTCTTGGATGAGATAGGTGATATGAGTCTATCTGCACAAGCCAAAGTATTGCGTGCTTTGCAAGAAAATAAGATTACCCGTGTAGGTAGTGATAAAGATATCAATGTAGATGTACGTGTGATAGCTGCAACCAATAAAGATTTGAAAAAAGAAATAGCTGAAGGTCGTTTTCGCGAGGATTTGTACCACCGTTTGGCAGTAATTCTTATTCGTGTGCCTTCACTCAATGAAAGAAGAGATGATATTCCATTGCTTATTGATTATTTTTCAGTAAAAATAGCCGAAGAACAAGGTATTAGTCCTAAGAAATTTAACAAAAAAGCGGTAGAACTCCTCCAAAAACAAGATTGGACAGGTAATATTCGCGAATTGCGCAATGTAGTAGAACGGCTTATCATCTTAGGAGGTAAAGAAATCTCTGAAGACGATGTCAAAGCCTTTGCCGGTAAGTAACCTCTTACCTCTTACTTCTTACCTAAACAAAAATGAACAAAATAAAATCTTTTCTAAAACCCTTAAAAACCAAACGTTTCTGGAAAGTGACCGCTCTACTATCGCTGTGGTTACTCTTGGTAATCATCGCTTGTAATGTGCAGGTAACCAAAGAGACTAAAAACTTGTTGTACACTCAAGTTGCTGAGGTGCCTGCGCATAAAGTAGGTTTGCTCTTAGGAACCAATCCTTATTTAAAAAGTGGTGTGCCCAACAAGTATTTTCTTTATAGAATAGAAGCAGCTGTGCAACTATATGAGGCAGGAAAAATTGAATATATTTTGGTCAGTGGCGACAATCATAGAAATGACTACAACGAGCCCGAAGAAATGAAAAGAGCCTTAATAAATAAGGGGATCCCCGAAGAACGTATTGTCTTAGACTATGCAGGTTTCAGAACCTTAGACTCGGTAGTGCGAGCTAAAGAAGTATTTGGCTATGATACATTTATTGTTATCTCACAACGTTTTCACAATGAGCGAGCCCTTTTCTTGGCAAAGCACCACGGCATACAAGCTATTGGTTTTGATGCGCAAGATGTTACTGCCTACTACGGTTTTAAAACACGTGTACGCGAGTATTTAGCACGCACTAAACTCTTTGTAGACTTGTGGTTCGAGGTACAACCAAAATTCAAAAAGTAGCAAATTAACAAAAAAATATTATCTTTGCGCCCTTTCCTACCTCCCAACCTCTAAAACTCTCTAATCACTAACAACTAAAAATGGCTATAATAATAACTGATGATTGTATCAACTGCGGGGCTTGTGAACCCGAATGTCCTAACAACGCTATCTACGAAGGTGCTGATGATTGGCGCTATAGCGATGGTACTGCCTTAAAAGGACGTGTGGTATTACCGAGCGGATTGGAAGTAGATGCCGATGAGCCTCAACAAGCTATTAGCGATGATATTTATTTTATCATTGCCGATAAATGTACCGAGTGTATAGGTTTCCACGATGAACCTCAATGTGCTGCGGTGTGCCCTGTAGATTGTTGTGTACCCGATGATGCCCACCAAGAAACAGAAGATGAACTCTATGCTAAAAAACGCTTTATTCACAACGAAGAAGCTTAGTTTGGCATAACATTTGACTTTATAAAGGTAAGATTTTTAATGTATTACCCTTATGAAAACAAATGTATCTTTAATGCTGTTATCAGCTTTGTTATTAGCGGCTTGTGGTAACCCCGAAGGTCACCGAAATTCAAGCAATTTAGCCAACCAGCTTCCACCTCCTGCACCTTCTACAACAGTGGAAGAACTTACAGCGAACAAAATGGCTTCGCCTGAAACACCACCTCCGCCACCCCCACCACCTGCGTATGATGCTGTAGTAGAAGAAATGGAAATTGCCAATTCTGAAGAACCTTCTCAACAGCAACCGCGTAGTAATGAAACCTACAAAGAGATTTCTGAAAATGCATTTGTAGCAGTAGCGCAACAACCCGTTACCACTTTTTCTGCCGATGTAGACCGCGCTTCGTATGCTAATTTGCGTCGTATGTTAGGTTATGGTCAGTTACCTCCTAAAGATGCCATTCGCATAGAGGAGATGATAAACTACTTCGATTACGACTATCCTGCACCTACTAAGGAGGCTACTTCTCCTTTGCGCGTGACCCCCGAATTAGCTCCTACACCTTGGAATCCTAAGCATTTGCTATTGCGCATTGGTTTGCAAGCTAAAAAATTGGATTTGGCTCAAGCTCCACCTTCTAATATTGTTTTCCTAATTGATGTATCGGGCTCAATGGATGAGCCTAACAAGCTCCCTTTGCTAAAATCTTCATTCAAACTCTTGCTCACTCAGCTCAAACCTACCGACAGAGTGGCGATTGTAACTTATGCCAGCGGTACAAAAGTAGCCCTTTCGTCTACTCCTGTAAAAGAGAGACAAAAAATAGAAAAAGTACTTGATAATCTGTATGCAAGTGGTTCTACGTCAGGTAGTAGTGGTATTCAGTTAGCTTACAAAGAAGCTCAAAAAAACTTCATTAAAAATGGTAATAACCGTATTATTTTAGCTACTGATGGCGATTTCAATGTGGGGATTAGTAATCCAAGAGAGTTAGAAAAATTCATTGAAAAACAGCGCGAAAGTGGTATTTATATGTCAGTTTTAGGTTTTGGTATGGGTAATTATCGCGATGATATGGCCGAAACCATAGCCGATAAAGGCAATGGTAATTACGCTTATATCGATGATCTTACCGAAGCTAAAAAAGTATTGGTAAACGAGTTTAGCGGTACGCTTTTCGCCGTAGCCAAAGATGTGAAACTGCAAATCGAGTTCAACCCTAAATACGTGAAAGAGTATAAGCTCATAGGTTATGAAAACCGTATACTTGCTAATGAGGATTTTACTGATGATAAGAAAGATGCAGGTGAAATAGGCGCAGGGCATACTGTTACAGCCCTCTATGAACTCATTCCATCGGAAGGTAAAGTGGCTCAAAATCTCCGCTACCAAACAAAAGAACTCAACGAAAAAGGTAAAGGCAATGAGTTAGGATTCCTCAAAATACGTTATAAAGACCCTAAGGTAAAAGATGCTAAAAGTGTAGAAGTAACCGAACCTTTGTTATTTGCTAAGAAATCTTTAAATGAGACTTCTGTAGATTTTCGCTTTGCAGCCAGTGTAGCCGAGTTTGGTATTCTCTTGCGCGGCAATAGCAATAAAGCCCAAGCTACTTATGACCAAGTAGTAGAATTAGCTAATGGTGCTATAGGCAAAGATGAAGAAGGCTATCGCAAAGAATTTGTGCGCTTGGTAAAAAGTGCAAAATTGTTGGCTAAATAGTAAAAAAATACTATATTTGCCCCGTGCTTTAAAAAAAAAGTTTTTATGAAAAAAGAAGTAACTGATGTATTAGTAATAGGCGCAGGACCTTCAGGTTGTGTGTCAGCTGCCTATTTGCATAACAATGGCGTAAAAGTACGCGTAGTAGAAAAAACTAAATTTCCGCGTTTGGTAGTAGGGGAGAGCCTTATTCCACGTGTGATGGATCATTTTGACGAAGCAGGACTTTTGCCTGCCTTGGAAGCTCAAAAATATGAAGTAAAATGGGGGGCTCGTTTTATCCGTGGAGAACAAGTATGCCAGTTTGATTTTGGTAAGAAATACGGCAAAGGTTGGGATTGGACGTGGCAAGTACCTCGCGCCGATTTCGATAATGTTTTGGCTCAAGAAATCATCCGCAAAGGCGTACCTCTTAGTTTTGAAACTGAAGTTACGAACGTGCAGTTTTTTGATGATCATCAAGTTACTACCGTAAAAGACAAGAATGGGGAAGTGTATGAAATCACCTCTAAATTCGTCATCGATGCTAGTGGTTACGGTCGTGTATTGCCTCGCTTGTTAGACTTGAATGCTCCTTCTAAATTAGACGATCACTCTGCTATATTCACTCATATCAAAGAAGATAAGGTACGTCCTGAAGGTGAAGAAGGAACTCTCATTTCTTTTGATATTTTAGAAAGAGAAGTATGGCTTTGGGTGATTCCTTTCTCTAATGGCAATACCAGTGTAGGGGTTGTAGGACCTACGCACTACATAAATAGTCTATCAGCTTCTGGCAATACTACTGAAGCTTTGCACAAGGCTATCGTAACCTCAGATTTTTACAGAGAGCGCTTCCAGCATTCCGATTTTCTATTTGAACCTAACAAGATACAAAGCTACTCTTGTTCAGTGAAAAAACTCTTTGGCAATGGCTTTGTACTCACCGGTAACAGCACCGAGTTCTTAGACCCTGTATTCTCATCAGGGGTGGCTTTTGCTACCGAATCGGGTATGTTAGCAGCCAAATTGGTAAAACGCGAACTTGCCGGAGAAAAAGTAGATTGGCAAAAAGAATACACCGACTATATGCAACGTGGTATTGATGTGTTCACTTCTTATGTAAGAGAGTGGTATACAGGTAATTTGCAAACACTCTTCTTCCATCAACCTGCTAATGAGGATGTAAAAGAAAAAATCTGTGCTGTATTAGCGGGTTATGTATGGGATACCACCAATCCGTTTGTAGCCAAACATAAGCACATCATCGAAAATATGGCGTACGCTATCAACAACGGCTTAGGAATGAAAGAAGCATAAAAGTTTTATACTTTCAAAGAAGTTATCCCAAAAGTCCTAAAATCGCTTTTACATCACAAACTTTGTCAAAGTCCTTAGACTTTGATATATAAGTATATGAATATGATTTATGTAGGGGCGTTTTGCAAACGCCCCTATAAAATAACATCAGTTCGATATAGAAGAATATTGATTTACAGCTTTGTATTATAATATAATATATTGACAAAATAATTCACCGTCAGGTGAAAATTCGTGAAATTCGTGGGAGATTTAATTACTTACGGAATAATACCTAATATGAAAAAAAATATAGCTCTTTGCCTTTTATCAACATTGCTTTTAGCTAGCTGTTTCAATAAAAATAAATACTCCGAGAGTAGTGGAGAGCTCATAGGTCGTAGCCCAAGTCATCCAGCTGATAAACCTAAAATGATTCGTAGTGACCAAATGATGCTTAAAGCTAATGTAAAAGTTGAAAAATCTCCTTATTACTTCCCCGAATACCAAAAAGGAGAAACCTATAAAGAAATTAAAGAAAATGGTTTTGTAGAAGTGGTAAATCAGCCAGTTTCTACCTTTTCAGCCGATGTTGATAGAGCTTCGTATACCAATGTACGCCGAATGATAGGCTATGGGCAATTCCCTCAAAAAGATGCCGTGCGCATCGAGGAAATGATCAATTATTTTGATTATAATTATCCTCAACCTACTGCCGAAACAAAATCGCCTTTGCGTGCGTCAAGCGAATTAGCACCAGCTCCTTGGAACGACAAAAATCTCTTGTTGCGCATTGGCTTACAAGCTAAAAAATTAGATTTATCACAAGCACCTCCTTCTAATATCGTCTTTTTGATTGACGTATCGGGCTCAATGAGCGACCCTAACAAGTTGCCGCTGCTCAAATCGTCTTTCAAACTCTTGTTAGGTCAGTTAAAACCTACCGATAAGGTAGCTATTGTTACTTATGCCAGTGGTACAAAAGTAGCCTTGCCTTCTACAGCTGTAAAAAACAGAGAAAAAATAGTAAAAGTATTAGATGAGTTGGTGGCAATGGGCTCAACTTCAGGCGAAAAAGGAATACAACTCGCTTATGAAGAAGCCAAAAAATCTTTTATTAAAAAAGGAAATAACCGCGTGATTCTCGCTACCGATGGCGATTTCAATGTGGGGATTAACAACACTGAAGAACTGACTAAATTCATCGAAGAACAACGCGAAAGTGGTATTTATATGTCAGTTTTAGGTTTTGGTATGGGTAATTACCGCGATGATATGGCTGAAACCATAGCCGATAAAGGCAATGGCAACTACGCTTATATTGATGATCTCACCGAAGCTAAAAAAGTATTGGTAAATGAGTTTGGTGGTACGCTCTTCACTGTGGCTAAAGATGTAAAACTACAAGTAGAATTCAACCCTAAGTATGTGAGAGCCTACCGATTGATAGGTTATGAAAATCGTATGCTTGCCAAAGAAGATTTTACTAACGACAAAAAAGATGCAGGCGAAATAGGAGCAGGGCATACTGTAACTGCTCTCTATGAATTAGTGCCTTCTGATGGTAAAATAGCTCAAGATCTCCGTTACCAACATAAAACCCTTAACGATCAAGCAAATAGTGGCGAGGTAGCTTTCCTCAAAATACGTTATAAAGACCCTAAAGAAAAGGATGCTAAAAGTGTAGAAGTAACCGAACCACTGCCTTTCAACAACAAAAAACTCTCTGATACTTCTGTTGATTTTCGCTTTGCAGCTAGTGTAGCCGAGTTCGGAATGCTGTTGCGCGAAAGCGATAACAAGGCCAATGCTTCCTATGAACAAGTAGTAAAATTAGCTGAAGGAGCTACAGGCAACGACCCCGAAGGTTACCGCAAAGAGTTCGTGCGTTTAGTAAAAAGTGCACAACTATTAGCAAAATAATCAAAAAAGTATTACCTTTGCACCCTATTAGCTTTAAATACTGCAATGGAATAGTTTATCTTTATAAATATTCACTTTTGCAGCTTGTCCCCTTCGGGATTGTTGGCAATTGCCGAGTAAGTGAGTCGGGGGCTTTCTCTCTCTTATATAATTAAAATACAAATTTTTAAACTCTAAACAAAAAAGTGCAAACAGAAGAAAAAGAACTATACAGCTTCGCCGAAGCAGCTGATTGGACAAATTCCCTTTCTGATAACGAAATGGTACAACTTTTAGTAGAAACCGACTTCTCCCGCGAACAAACCGATGAGGGGCGCGACTACTGCTATTTCCTACATAAATACAGCAAAGTAGACGATAATAGTACTTCTGACTATACGTTGATGGCTTATACCCTTACCCAACCCGAAAACTTGGAACGCGCTTCAATGTACGATATGATACTCGAAGAAAATGAGTACTTTAGCATCCATCGCATCAGTGTGTATCGCAACGGTCAGCTAATTGACAAAACAGCTGATACTACTATAAAAGTATTGGACAACGAAGGGCAAAGTGGTCGTGGTATTATCAGCAGTTCTAAAAAACTGAACTTCTCTATCAAAGACCTTCACCTCGACGATATCCTCATTTTGGAAGACACTAAAGAAAAAGTGTTTACTGAAAAAGAGTTTTTGCGCCGTGACTTTATGAAGTATGTATATGTAACTCCCGATACTTATTGGGCGTACGGCAAATACCACTTCAAGCTCATCAACAATCGCAACAAACGCGTGGCTTATAAAGATGTATTCTTCCGCGACGAGCAGGGTAACGTAATCCCAAGTCAGGTGAAATACTTAGCACAGGGTGAAGCATTTGAGATAGTACAAGAAAACTACATCAACCCAGTAGACCCTAACCGTGAAATCTTCCCTTTTATAGATTTCGCTACCGATAGTACTTGGAAAGACTTGTCTAACTATATCTATCCGCTTTACGAAGAAGTATTCAAAGCGCAACCCGCTGATTTTGCCCCTGATTTAGTGGAGAAACTCAATGGTATGGCTACCCTCGATGAGAAATTGCAATACGCTATAGAGTTCGTGCAAAACAACATCTACTACGTGTACAACGCCGATGAGATGAACGGACACAAACCTCAAGCGCCTGCACTTACTTACCAAAATAAGCAAGGTGACTGTAAAGCGAAATGTGTATTGTTAAAATCTATACTCAACTATCTTGGTGTAGAGGCTTCAGTGGTATTGGTGAACTACAATTCCGATTATTATATGCAGTTCTACCTCCCTTCATTGCTCTCGTTCAACCACGTGATAGTGAAAATCAACTATAAAGGAAAAGAGTACTTTGTGGACGCTACTGCTCGTAATGAGTTTGGTAGATTGGAGAAACGCGCTGTGATTTCTTTCTGTCACTTTATGGAAATCTTGCCTAACCAAGAGCTACAAGTACGTAAACCTACTTATTTCGATGATTTTTGTATAGATGAACGCATTACCTTAGAAGCCAAAGGCAATATAGGTAAAATTCAACTGCTTACTACTTATCGTTATAATCGCGCTAATTCTATGCGTAGTTACTTCAAGTCGAGCAATAAAAACGAACGTTTGGACAGCTGGAACAACTCTTTGTTCTACGCACTCAACTATGTAAATGACCGCAAAGGCAAAGATTTCCGCGAGATTTTCAAAGATGCTACCTTGCAAATAGTAAAGGATGACAAGGTGGAAAATGAATTTGTCGTGAAGTACGAAGCAACTATTGAGCAACCTTACTTCATTGATAGCGAAGGTCGTCGTTTCTTGATGTACTACGATGGTAGTGTGTTGAAAAATAGCATTCGTGAACACCAGCACAGCGATGCGAGCTTCTGGCACAACTTCGATAGCGAGCGTTATGAAATTGAACTCAAAACTGATGAGAATATCGATACTAAGGAAAAATACACCGTACAAGAGTGTGATATCAAAAATGAGTATTTTACTCATAAAACCCAAAAGTTCATCACTAAAAACTCTGGTAAGGTGATTGTAGAGTACAATCCGCTCACAAATATCGAATTGCCATTGCATAAGTTAGAACCTATCCGTGAAGATTATCACACTATGGCTGATAGTAATTTTGGTATCGGTATCGATGTGGTAGAAAAAGGATTCTTAAATTCCTTAAAACGACTTTTTAAATAAGGAAATTTACATACAACTTTGCCAAAGGTGTGAGCCACACGGGCATTAGAACCTTTGGCAAAGTTTTATTAACGAAAATAATGAGTGCACTTATTCCAACCATAGAAACCCAATCGGAAGCCGAGATTGTAGCTTTTCAAGAAGAAAAACTGCGAGAGCTATTGCAATATCTCAATGAAAAATCGGTTTTTTATCAAAATCTCTTCCGCAAGCACCATATCCGTATAGAGGATATCCGCACCCTTGCCGATTTACAAAAAATACCCACAACCCATAAAGACGATTTGCAACGCGAGAACGACGCTTTTCTCTGCGTGCCTAAAACTGCTATTGTAGACTATGCTTCTACCTCAGGCACTATGGGAACGCCCGTTACTTTCGGTCTCACTGACAGGGATTTAGACCGTTTGGCGTACAACGAAGCTATCTCATTAGCTTGTGCAGGCATTCAAAAAGGCGATGTAGTTCAACTGATGACCACTATCGACCGCCGTTTTATGGCAGGCTTGGCTTATTTCTTAGGCATACGCAAAATGGGAGCGAGCATCATTAGGGTAGGGGCAGGAATACCCGAATTGCAATGGGATTCTATCCGATTGTACGAGCCTAAATACCTTATTGCGGTGCCTTCTTTTGTGCTAAAAATGATAGAATATGCCGAGAAGAATGGTATCGACTATCGCGCTTCTTCTGTAAAGGGAGTAGTGTGTATAGGAGAAGCGTTGCGCAATCAAGATTTTAGCCCTACGCTCTTAGCAAAAAAGATTACCGAAAAATGGCAGGGATTGCAACTTTACTCCACTTATGCTTCTACCGAGATGAGCACTACTTTCACCGAGTGTGAGTACCAACACGGAGGGCATCACCACCCCGAGCTCATCATCACCGAGGTATTAGACGATGAAGGACACCCCGTACCCGATGGTGAGAGTGGAGAACTCACGATTACTACTTTGGGAGTGGAAGGTATGCCATTGTTGCGTTTTCGCACAGGCGATATAGTAGCGATGCACAGCACCCCCTGTAATTGCGGGCGACATACGGCACGAGTGAGTCCTGTACTGGGTCGCAAACAGCAGATGATTAAATACAAAGGAACGACCCTCTACCCGCCAGCCCTAATGGATTTGCTTACAGGCTTTGAGGCTATAGAGAATTACATTATAGAAATCAATACCAATGATATCCTCACCGATGAAATTCTTATCAAAATAGGAACAAAAACTCCTACTGAAGCACTTCGTGAGCAAATAAGTCATCATTTCCGCGCTAAACTCAGGGTAGTGCCTAAGATTGAGTTCTGCGATATAGCCCTTATTGAACAACAGCTCTATCCGTTGGGCAGTCGCAAACCGATGAAATTTGTAGATAAACGCAAACCCTTAAATTAAATTGTATATGAAAACAAAAAAACTATTAGCAATCTTATTTTTATGTGTTACTTTAGCTGTAACAGCCCAAGATTTTCAAGAAGAAAGAGGTAATTTATCTTTTCTGAAAGATCAAAAAGTCGTAAATGTAGAGTTTAAATACGATAATTTGCGACTAATGAAAGACAATGTTACCGAAAAAGAATATGTAGATGAACGTCGTGAATACCTAAATAATAAAGATAAAGGAAATGGTGATGTTTGGTTTAAGAAGTGGGAAAATGCTAAAGAAGGTATTTGGCAACCCAAGTTTTTAGAGCTTATGGTAAAGACTATTACATCATCTAAAGGTATTGAATTTAAAGAAGGAGCTACTGATGCCCCTTATACTCTCATTGTGGATGTACAATGGATATACCCAGGTTGGGATGCTTGGGTGATGAAACAAGCTGCCAAAGTAACAATGGTCTTGAAATTTGTAGAAACACAAAACAAAGATAAAGAACTATTTCAGTTGCGTTCTATTGAGGCTCCAGGTGATCAGTTTGGTAATAATTTTAGCAATGAATCACGTATAGGCGAGGGCTTTGCAAAAACCGCTAAATCCTTTGGGAAGCTTATTGTCAAACGCCTTAAAAAGTAACAATAATTACAACACTTTTAACTTCAATACACTTTGTCAAAGTCCTTGGACTTTGACAAAGTTTTTTTGTTTTCAAGAATAGAGATTTGTTAAATCTTTATCTAATACCATTCGATTGAAAGCAAAAAGCCCTTTTTCTATTTCTCGGGCTGTTTTGTTATGTTCTTTTGCAAGTTTTTGCAGAAAATCTAAATAATTAAGCCAGCTATTAGAAGTAATAACTTTCCATTCAATTTTGTAAAGAGTCTTTAAAGCTTGCATACAGCGTTCATCAATAATCGGATAGTTATCACTATCTGTTACACTTAAAATTGCAGAAGCGACCGGAATTCTTACACCTTTGAGTTCTGTTAGCTTCTCTATTTTTTTCTTCTCATCACTTTCTGCAAAGGCTTCTCTAGTGATTTTCTCTACAAGGGCAGCATCGTTAGAATCATATCTTTTTTTAGCACGACGTGATTTCCACAAGCAAATTTGCATAAACTCATCTTTGGTAAGATAACCTTTTTTACGCCATTCTTTTCCCTCTTCGTAAAGCCTTTTTTCTACATCGTAAGACTCTATGTAGAAGTCTAATTTTTCAATAAATTCGTTCATTTTAATTCTTTTAGTACTTTATTTTTTAAAAGTGAAAATTTCTCACTAAATTCATAAAAGTTATCTTTTTCAATGATTTTACTATATTTGTTGAATAATTTTTTTAGTTCTTCATTAGGGACATTTGCTAATTTTCCTACAAAGTAAAAGTAAAGACATCAATTGTCAATTGTCACTTTTTTCTCCCATTCTTCGTAGAAAGTGGGTTTATACAGCGATAAGCTATTGTCTTTTAATGAAGTAAATACCTGTACAGTTTCTCCTGTACAAACCAATTCATTGGCTTCATTGTAGATAAAATACTGAAAGATGAGTTTCGCTACATTGCTGGGAATATAGTGAGTTTCAATGCGCAAGCGTTCGCCATAGCGCACCATCTTCTTGTGTTCGCATACACTCTTCACAATAGGGGTTGCATAGCCTTCGCGCTCTACATCAAGGTAAGAAATACCGTACTTTCTCCCAAACGCCTCACGTCCGTCTTCAAAATATTTGATGTAGTTGCCGTGCCATACAATACCAAGTGGGTCGGTTTCGCTAAAGCGTACCGTAATAATAAGACTCTCAGATAAATTCGCAGGTTTATACGTTTCTTTTGGCTTTGTCATAATAAATAGAGATAAGAATACAACTGATGAAAAAGAGCAGTAAAGCACCTATTTTAGGCAACAAACTACTCGCAGAACCGCCTCTTAGCAATACCTCATAGAAGGATTGTAATCCCCAGTTCATAGGGGAAATATTAGAAAGCAATTGCATAATGTGGGGCATTGCAAAGGTGGGTATCCACACGCCTCCAATGGCTGCAAAAAGCACCGTGAGGGTAGCTCCCAAGGGCGCTGATTGTTCTTGTGTTTTTGCTAAAGTACCTAAGAGTACCCCCAAGCCTATTGCCGAAAGCCCTGACACTATGGCGACTAACAGCAAGGATAAAAGTTTACCTCCCACGTCCAATGTTGGTAAGCCTAAGTAAGGAAATACGAACACCCCCATTACTACCATCAAAGCGAATTGTAGAAAGCTAATCATCAGAAAAACAATGATTTTAGCGGTGAGTAATGCCCAGTAGGGTAGGGGACTTGTGAAGAGTCGGAGTCCCGTGCCTTGTGTTTTTTCCTTTACAATACTCGCCGATAGCGGTATGGTAATGAAGAAGATAGCAAAGAGAGCCCACGCGGGTACGTTGTGCTGGGTAGCGTTGGGGATAGCAGCAGTAGCCGTATTAGGATTGATTTCTCTAAAACTCACTAATGCTTCTGTTTTTGGTAAACTCACCCCTTCCTCTAACTGACTCTCAAAGGCTTTATAAATATACTGATTTTCTATTTGGTATAGCAATTTGTCAATGCCACTCTTCACACTTTCTTTAAACGAAGTCTGCAAAGTCGGGTCAAAATAAAGGCGTATTTCTTTGGTAGTATAAGCCGTTTCAGTAGGTGTTACGGTCTCGCCTGCAAAAGTGCTGATAATCGTCTCAACATTCTGTTGCACTTTATTTTGCAAGCTGGAGGAGAGTTCAGCAGGAATTACAATAGCCAGCAGGTAGTTACCTTTCAGCACCTGCTCACGCGCCATAGCTTCGTCAATAGGTTTGCCGTCCAACGTTTTCACCATTTCGAAAGCACTTCCTTCTAAGCTCTTACTGATATTTTTGGCAATTTCACCGCCATCGTTGTCCACTAACAGAACGGCTGTTTTCTGCTCACTGATATTCTTAAAAGCTCCGTCCTGCAAAAGCGTAATGGTTACCACCAATAGCAAAGGCATCGCAAAGAGAATGATAAGTGCCCCCACATCGCGCAACAGCAATAAGGCTTCTTTTTTTATAGATTGAAACATAACGGTTTGAATAGGGGGCAAAGATACAGATATTTTGCTAATTATTTCCCAATTTCTAAATCCTAATTCCTAAAATTTTTCGTCATTCATAATTATTTTGTACATTTGCGCCTTGATTTGCTGCTTTCTTAAACTTATATAACAAATGAAGAAATTTATTCTATTAACTATAGCGTTCATCACCTTGCAGTCTTGCAGTGTAACCAATGTATTTACCTTTCATAACGATGGAACCATTTCCACTGATATGACCTTAGATATGAGCGAAATGCTCGCTATGGAAGCTAAAGCAAAACAAGGTGAAAATAGCCTGAGAAATGTGAATATGCCCAAATTTCCTAAGGAATGGCAATCGGTATATGACTTTCGAAAAACTATAGGCAGTAAGGATTCTATCTCAGAAGAAGAGGCTACTTTGCTCAAACGTTCTATGATTAAAGGACTGTTTAAAGACGATAAAGAAGTGGGATTCGAACTTCGTTTTAGTCATTTTCCTCCTGAACAGTTCGCTTCTATCACTACTATTTTAGACAAAGCAAAGCAGAAAAATACCCCCTTACTATTGCCATCTTTTAAATGGGAAGGTAAAGAATTGCATATTGATATGAATGTTTTCGATTCCAAAAATGATGATGAACAAGCAGAGTGTCTTGCTCAAATGAAAAAAATGTTCAACATAGAGCTCAATAATACTCTTGTTTTTGAAAATAAAATAAAGAAAATAAAAGGCAAACATCCTTTTATTCAAAAAATAGATGCACACACTATAAAAATAGATGTAAATGCTCCAGAAGGCAAAAAGAAAAAGAAACGTGATAGTGAAATTGTGATTATAACAAAATAATTGTTATTTTCGTTTTTGGCGAAAAAGTAAAATAAGAAGATGCGTTATTTTCGTTTTTGGCGAAAAAGTAAAATAAGAAGATACTTTATTTTCGTTTTTGGCGAAAAAGTAAAATAAGAAGATATGTTATTTTCGTTTTTGGGCTAAAAAGTAAAATAAGGAGCGTACTTTTCACGTTAAAAAATAACCCCATTTTAATTGTTAATTGTTCATTGAAAAATGTTATACCATTTACTAGAAAATCTTGAAAAATATTACGACTTTCCAGGGTCGGGATTATATAAATACTTGTCGTTTCGTGCAGGTTTAGCTTTGATGCTTTCTCTGCTCATTTCCACTATTTATGGGAAACGCATTATCAGTTTCTTACAACGCAAACAGATAGGCGAAACGGTACGCGATTTAGGTCTTAGCGGTCAGAATGAAAAAGCAGGAACACCTACAATGGGGGGAATTATCATCATCCTTGCAACTCTCATTCCCGTATTGCTCCTCGCAAAGTTAGATAATGTCTATACCTTGCTCCTTATCATCACAACTGTATGGATGGGAACTATTGGCTTTATCGACGACTATATCAAAACTTTCCGCAAAAATAAAGAGGGTCTTAAAGGGCGTTTCAAAGTATTAGGACAAGTAGGCTTGGGAATTATCGTAGGGGCAACCCTTTATTTCAATAGCAATGTAACTATTAAAAATGAAAAAACGGGTATTGGTCGTGCACGTACTGAAGTAGTTGCCCAAAATAATACCGATAATGTAGTAGTCCCTGAAGTAAAATCTACTAAAACTACCATTCCATTTGTAAAAAATAACGAGTTCGACTATGCCGACCTTATTGCGTGGACGGGTGATAACTATCACCACTATGTGTGGCTCATCTTTATTCCTATCGTCATTCTCATTGTTACTGCTGTTTCTAACGGCGCAAACCTTACCGATGGTATCGACGGACTGGCGGCGGGAAGCTCGGCAATTATAGTCCTGACTCTGGGGATTTTTGCTTGGATTTCAGGTAATATTATCTTCTCAGAATACCTCAATATTATGTATATTCCAAGAGTAGGAGAAATGACGGTGTTCATTGCTGCTTTTGCAGGGGCTTTGGTAGGTTTCTTATGGTACAACACTTATCCCGCTCAAGTGTTTATGGGCGATACGGGTAGTTTGACCATAGGAGGCATCATCGCTGTAATTGCCATCGCTGTACGCAAAGAATTGCTCATTCCTGTACTTTGCGGCATTTTCCTAATTGAAAACTTATCGGTGATACTACAAGTAGCCTATTTTAAATATACGAAGAAAAAATATGGCGAGGGCAAACGCATCTTTTTGATGTCGCCTTTGCATCACCATTATCAAAAAAGAGGCTATCACGAAAGCAAAATCGTAATGCGTTTCCTTATTGTAGGTATCTTTTTAGCAGTTATCAGTATAGTAACACTGAAAATTAGATAATCTTCAATCCTCAATTGCTAATTGTGGAATTAGATTCTCGTTAAACCATTTATACCGATTGATAATCATAATATGAGTGCCGTTCTTTACTACAACGGCATTTTTTATATACTGAATAGGAAAAACAGGGTCTTTATCACCGTGAATGTGAATCGTGCGAGGTAAAGGCTCTTTTTGTTGCCAATTCACAATGCGATCTATCGACCAATCAAGGTAAGCAGGCGAACGCATCCCGATGTACTTTTCGTATAAGGCTATGCGTTTGCTCAGTATCTCAGAAAATGAAAATCGCTTCCAAAATTCTAAATTGCTAATAGTGCGTGTAGGTAATAACTTATGCAAATTTGTATAGCGCGCTAAAAGCATTTTCTTAGGTAGTTCGTATTGTGTTTTTACGCTCGATATAACTACTAACTTCCTATAATTGTTGCGTTGTTTAGCAATTTCTTGTACGATAATCCCTCCAAACGATACCCCCAATAGCACTGGCGACGAATCAGTAATTTCTTCAGCAATACGTCCTGCATAGTGCGCCAAACTCTCGTTTTTTTCAGGTGTAATCCAGTCTAATAAATGCACGCGATAGTTACTCGGGAATTGTAAATGCTCAAAAATCTTAGGGCTGGCAGCCATTCCAGGCATTAAATAAATAGAAAGATTATCTTTTATATTCATTTGATATTGTTTTTTTACGAAAAATTAGTAACTTTGCAGCGAAATAATTTGGTAAGAACCTTACCTCTTATCTCTTTCCTAACAAAAGCAAAGTTACAACTTTTTGTTGAATAATACATATTACTAATTGAAAAACTAAAAAACGCAATACAATGGAAGTAATAGACAGTGAATTCTCACGCCAGTACCAAGCCAAAATCAATGGTGAACTTGCCTTTGTAGACTACGCTATACAAGAGCGCAAAATATTCTTTACCAAAACCTTATTGCCCGAAGCAACCGATGAAGCCCTTATTGATGAGTTCTTCAAAGGGGTCTTAGCGCTGGTAGCACAAAAAAAATATAGGGTTGTGCCTGTATGTCCTGTGGCTATAGCTTTTTTTAAACGCAATAAGGAATATAAAGATGTATTACCCGCTGGCATCCGAATATAAAGTTGTTAATCATTAATTGTCAATTATATGAAAGCCGTATTTTTAGACCGCAATACGCTCTCCGAGCGTATAGATGTGGATATTCCTAAAGGGGTAGTACAATGGGTCGCATTCCAAAAAACTGCCCCCGACGAAATTGTTCAACGCCTTAAACCCGCTGATATAGCTATCGTAAACAAGGTGAAACTCGATGAGAGTATCCTCAGGCAGCTGCCTAACCTCAAGCTCATTCACCTCACCGCTACTGGTATGGATAATATCGATAAAGAAGCAGCCAAAGCATTGGGCATAGAAGTGAAAAATGTAGCTGGCTACTCTACCGAGAGTGTTACTGAACACTTTTTTATGATGTTGCTTTCAGCTATGCGCTCTCTCAAAACCTATCACGCAAATGTAAGCGATGGCACTTGGCAAAAAGATGGTCGCTTTTGTCTTACTGAGCCTCCAGTGTTTGAACTGCACGGCAAAACCTTAGGAATCATAGGCGTAGGTAATATCGGTAAAGCTATTAGCAAAGTAGCTGAAGCCTTTGGTATGAAAGTGCTATGGGCTGAACGACAAGGCAGAGTACCACGCAGCAAAGAATATACTGATTTTGATAAGGTATTAGCACAGAGTGATATTATTTCCCTCAACTGCCCGCTTACCCCTGAAACTAAACATTTAGTAAATGAAGAGTTTGTGTCTAAACTTCGCAAAAAACCGTTGCTCATCAATATGGCACGTGGGGCAATAGTCGATCCTCAAGCAGTATACGAAGCTATCGAAAGTAACCGTATTATGGGCTTTGCTACCGATGTGTTTGAAAGTGAACCTCCTTTGGCTACTGATCCTCTTCTAAAAATAACCGACCACCCTCGTGTGATTTATACCCCTCACGTAGCTTGGGCAAGTGAGTACGCACAAGATAAATTATGGCGTACCCTCAAACGCCAAGTTGAAGATTTTATAGTAAAATATAAGGCTGAACACGAACAAAATGAAAAAGCATAATTTTAGCGCTGGTCCCTCTATCTTAGCACCTGAGGTATTCCAAAAAGCCTCTGAAGCCTTGTTAGACTTTGAGGGGACTGGCTTATCGGTGATAGAAATATCTCACCGCAGTCCAGAGTTTGTACGTGTGATAGAACGCGCTCGTGCATTGGCATTGGAAATTGCAGGATTGGACGATTCGTACGAAACTCTCTTCTTGCAAGGAGGTGCTAGTATGCAATTCTTGATGGTACCTTACAACCTCCTCGAAACCAAAGCTGCTTATATAGATACAGGTACTTGGGCTAACAAAGCACAAAAAGAAGCTGCTCTCTTTGGTAATACCGAAGTAATTGCTTCCTCTAAAGCCGATGGTTATAAGTACATTCCTAAAAATGTAACTGTCCCTACAGATGCTAACTATCTGCACATCACTACCAATAATACTATTTATGGTACCGAATTTCACAGCTTGCCACAAACTGATATTCCTTTGGTAGCCGATATGAGTTCCGATATTTTCTCACGCCCATTAGACTACAAACAGTTTAGTTTGATTTATGCAGGTTCACAGAAGAATTTAGGCGCTTCAGGGTCTACTTTGGTGATTGTGAAGAAGGATATATTGGGGAAGGTAAGCCGTAAACTACCTTCAATGATGGACTATCAGTTGCATATCAAAAACGATAGTATGTACAATACACCTTCTACTTTTGCAGTATATGTAAACCTATTGGTACTCGAGTGGATACAAACGCAAGGTGGATTGCAAGCCTTAGGCAAACGCAACCAAGCTAAAGCCGATTTGCTTTATGGAGAAATCGACCGCAACCCATTAGTAGTAGGCTATGCTAACAAAGAAGATCGCTCTCTAATGAATGTAGTGTTCAACCTCACTGACGAAAACACCAAAGAACGCTTTGATACTTTGTGTAAAGAAGCGAATATCAGTGGGATAAAAGGACACCGCAGTGTAGGAGGCTATCGCGCTTCTATCTACAATGCTTTGCCTTTAGAAAGTGTACAAGTATTAGTAGATGTACTCAAAGAATTTGAACAAACAGCGTAATAATAAATTAGTTGAAAATAAAAATCCCCCAAGAACATTCGCTCTTGGGGGATTTTTATTTAATGAAAAAACTTATTTCACTTCAGTACCATTGGCAATCCCCTCGGCATCAGGGTTGATGAAGGTGTATTTACCTTCACTATTCTCTACCATTAGTATCATTCCTTGACTTTCTACACCGCGTAGTTTGCGAGGGGCAAGGTTTGCCAATATGGTTACTTTTTTGCCAATAATCTCTTCAGGAGCAAAACTTTGCGCAATTCCTGAGACGATAGTGCGCTGGTCGATGCCCGTATCTACTTTTAAGATAAGAAGTTTATCAGCTTTAGGCATTTTCTCAGCTTCTAAAATAGTACCAATACGAATGTCCATTTTTGCAAAATCATCGTAACTGATGAGTTCTTTTTGTGGAGCAACAGTTACTTCGGTATTGGATTGGGCTTCTTGTTTGTTAGCTAATTTGGTATTCTCTAAACGCTGTAATTGCTTTTCGATAGCAGCATCTTCAATTTTTTCAAAAAGAAGTTCCGCAGTACCAATGCGATGTCCTGCTTTTAGCAATTCGGTGGCATTTGTTTTTAGGTTCTCCCAAGTGATAGATCCCAATTGCAACATACGTTTCAATTTCTCGGATGTGAAAGGCAAGAAAGGTTCGCTGGCAACTGCCAAAGCAGTGGCAATTTGCAAAGCGACATACATTACTGTTTTTACGCGTTCAGGGTCGGTTTTGATGAGTTTCCAAGGCTCTTCATCGGCTAAATATTTATTGCCTAAGCGCGCCATATTCATCAGTTCTTGTTGAGCTTCACGGAAACGGTAGCGCTCTAATGATTGTTCTATTTTCTCAGTAAGTTCTGTGATTTGGCGAAGCGTTTCGGTGTCTATATCGTTGAATTCTCCTGCAGCAGGTATAACTCCTTCGTAATATTTCTGCGTTAGCACAGCCACGCGATTGATGAAATTTCCAAAGATAGCCACAAGCTCGTTGTTGTTGCGTGCTTGAAAGTCTTTCCACGTAAAGTCGTTGTCTTTGGTTTCAGGAGCGTTGGCGGTAAGGGCATAGCGCAATACATCTTGCTGATTAGGAAAATCTTGCAAGTACTCGTGTAACCACACTGCCCAGTTTTTGGAGGTAGAGAGTTTGTTGCCTTCTAAGTTGAGAAACTCATTGGCAGGAACGTTAGTAGGCAATATATAGCTGCCTTCGGCTTTGAGCATTGCAGGGAAGATAATGCAGTGGAATACGATGTTATCTTTTCCTATGAAGTGCACTAATTCAGTGTTTTTATCTTGCCAATAAGGACGCCAATCTTTGCCTTCGCGTTCAGCCCATTCTTTAGTAGATGAGATATAACCGATAGGCGCATCAAACCACACATAGAGCACTTTACCTTCAGCACCTTCTACAGGTACAGGAATCCCCCAATCGAGGTCGCGAGTTACAGCACGTGGTTTGAGTTCATCGTCGAGCCAACTTTTCACTTGCCCATATACATTAGGTTTCCAATCGGATTTATGACCTTCTAATATCCATTTTTCCAAAAACTCTTGGTAGCGATTGAGGGGCAAAAACCAGTGTTTGGTAGCTTTTAGCGTAGGTTTGCTACCAGTGATTGATGATTTAGGGTCGATGAGGTCAGTAGCGTTGAGCGAACTACCACAACGCTCGCATTGGTCGCCATAAGCCTCAGGATTGCCGCATTTTGGGCAAGTGCCAATCACAAAGCGGTCGGCAAGGAATTGGTGCGCTTCTTCGTCGTAGAGTTGTTCGGATATTTCTTCGATAAAATCACCTTGTTCATATAGTTTTTTGAAGAAATCGGAAGCTGTTTGGTGATGAATAGGGGCAGAAGTGCGCGAATAATTATCGAATGAAATGCCAAAATCGGCAAATGATTGCTTGATAATCGCGTGGTATTTATCAATAATAGCCTGAGGGGTAGTACCTTCTTTTTTAGCTTTGATAGAGATGGCTACTCCGTGTTCATCGCTCCCGCAAATAAAGGCTACATCGTTGTTTTTCAATCGTTGATAGCGTGCAAAAATATCGGCTGGCACATATACTCCCGCCAAGTGACCAATGTGGATAGGCCCGTTCGTATAGGGTAAAGCCGCTGTAATGGTATAACGTTTAGACATCTTTTGAGTTTTGAATTATGAATTTGAACGGCAAAAGTACAAATAATTTGTTAATTAGCCAATTTGTCAATTTGTCAATTGTTAGTATTTTTCATAGAAAGGGGTGTTGATATCAAAGATTTCGCGCAATAGTTCTTCGGTGTATTCACTGTACAAAGCCAGAGTTTGAGCGGTTACATCATAGTCTTTTACCTTGTCGAAATAGGTATGGAATGGCAAGAGACCTTTTTGCAAACGCTTGAATGATAGGTTAGCAACTATCATTTTTTCATTGATATTTAAGTGCTTAGTAATCATATAGGCATAAGTGAGCAGCTGGAAGGCTTTGCTATACTTAATGTCGGTAATGAGGTTATTCCAATCTTTGATGCGCACATCGGTTTCTTCTACAATACCCGTTTTGTAGTCGATAATATGCAACACTCCATTGCGTCTGTCTACACGGTCGATAATCCCCTTGAAATAGATAGGGAAGGGGAGGTGAGGAGCTTGGAAAGGTATTTTTATTTTCTGTTCTAAATAGAGAGGAATAATTTCGGTACCACTCTTTATTTCGTTGAGTTCTAAGGCTAAAAAACTGCATATGTACTTTTCTATCACATTGAAGATGAGCCAGTTTTTGCCTGTTCTGAAATCAGTACTTCTATACTCTTCTTCAAAGCGTTTTTCGATAGTAGGGAGTACCAAAGGTTGTATTTTTTTGATGTGCTCTTCAGTGAGTATTTCGTTTAAGAAAGGTGTGTACAAATCTTCCAAAGTGCCGTGAACGATATTTCCAAAAGTACGAGCTTCAACAGTTTCTTCTACCTCTTTTTCTTCGTATATATGCAGTACTTGTTGCTCGTAAAAAGTGAGTGGATTACGGATGTAAGTAGTTAGTGCTGAAGGTGAAATGCCTTTCTCGGCAAGGACTTTTAGCACATCGATTACAGCGGTTGTTTTTTCGATGGTAAGCGGTCGCAGTACTGCTGGATATACTTCAGGAGCTTTGATTTGGTGTATGACTTTGTGGGTGGGGATTTTCTCAGCTAACACTTGGAGGATAAACCTACTTTTTTCTTTGCTTTTCAGGCTGTCCATCTCGGTGTCGTAAAACAAGTGTACTTGCTTGGCGCGCTGCAAAATACGGTAGAAGTTATAGCTATACACGGCATCTCGTTCCTTGAAAGTAGGCAGTTCTAACACGTGTTTCACATCGTAAGGAATAAGCGAATCACCACTTTTGCCTAACGGAAGTACCCCTTCGTTTACTGAGGTGATAATCACGCGGTCAAAATCCAAACTACGGCTTTCCAGCACCCCCATTACTTGCAAGCCTTCCAAAGGCTCACCGCGGAAATTGAGTGAACTCTTCTGTAAGACATTTAAATAGAAATGATAAAGCGTTTTCACCGAATCGATATAGCCGTATTGCTCTTGCAACTGCTTCAACTGATTGAATAACTGAAAGAAACGATAAGCATACTCCTGAGTGAGTAGGTGAGTATTGCTCTCAGGGTCGATTTGTGCTTTTAGGCGATAGATAAGCGTAATAGCATTGTCGATAAGGGTAGTGATGAGTGCTTTGCCTTTGGCATCGGGGAATAGCAAAGTAAGCATTTCGTGTTCGGTTTCATCTACCGACTCGAATAGCTTTTTACGAGTGATATAGGTGAGGTTGTGCGTTTTGATATACTGCGAAATATGGCGTACCACTTCTTCTTTTAGCAAGGTGTGCAAGAAAGGTTGAGAGAGCAAGTTCAGTATATCTTTATGGTAAAAACTCTTTGAGAGATGCAAGCGGAAATAGGCGACAAAAAGGTCGTTGAGAGGAGTTTGCTGCAAAGGGTAACCCATCGTGATGTTCACACTTGTTTTGGGTTGTACAGCTTGCAGTACAGGGATGAGCAGATTCTCATCGGCGATGATGAGGGCGGTTTTTTCCAATGCTTTGGTAGGCGTATTTTTGAGTAGTTCGGCTACACTATGCGCCTGATTGATGCTTTTGGGTACTCCCGTGAGATAGAGTTCTTTTTCTTTTTCGTAATTGCTTTGTATGAACTTAGGTTTATGGGTTTGGTAATAGCGCCAACTGTTAGTATATTTGCGCAAGAAGAACCCTGCATCGTGAGTAGGATTGTTCAAAAAATAAGTATCGCCATCCCAATAAATTTCACCGCCTATATCCATTAATATAGATTGAATCACGTGCTGTTCGGCTTTGGAAAGGGCGTTGAAACCGACGAATATATGAATGCTATTGCTGTGTGTTTGCAGGTATTCAGGGAGTTTCTCAACAGCTTTTTTAGCGATGAAACCGCCATAACCTTTACCCATTTCAGTGAGTTTGCTGTTGAGAGCGAAATAGTAATCGCCGAGGCTATTCCAGAAAGCTAAGTGCTTTTTCTGCATCTCGCTAAGCTCATCCATACCCGACCAGTGTTCAGCTTCTTTGAGGGCGTGGATATAAGGAAAAATCTTATCGGGGTTTACTAAATACTGGTCGATTTCGCTAAAATCTTTGAGAGCCGTTTGTCCCCAACTGAGGAACTCTTCAAAGCTATCGGGGGTGTCTTTACAAGTTTTTGAGTAGCAATCGTAAAACTCAAAAAGCAAAGGCAAATTGCTGATAGGCTGTACCCCTGAAATACGCGTAAATAGGTCGGCTATACCTATGAACTCAGGGGCAATAGTAGCGTGCTTTACCTGCTCGGCAAAGTGTTTTTTGAGGAAGAGTGCTGGGCGTTTCCCTGTAGTAACAAACACAAGGCGCTCTATCTTATCAGGATAGTTTTCTAAAACATCGGTAATAACTTCTTGTAAATAACTCATAATCAATTAATAATTGATAATTAACAATTAACAATTGACAATTTGTCCTCCAAATATCTAATAGTGAGCACTCGTTAGCTTTCCTGAAAGGGGACAATTTGTAAATTGGCGTTGTATAAAGTTTTTTATATTTTAATTTCTGAATTCTAAGAAAGATGGATGAGAGCGGTGGTTGTTTTGAGGGTTGTTGTTATTTCTCTTTCTATTTCTCTTTATCTTTTTGTTTTTAGAGTTGGACAGTATTATTAAACCTATAGAAGTTAATAAAAGGAGTACTCCAAAACCAATACAAGCTATTTTGGCAAATAAGGACATATCACTTTCTTCATAGGCAGCAAACAAAAGGACTGCCGCAAAGCCAAGTATTGCCGTTGGAATAGTGATACGAAAAAGTACAATCCCCAACATTTGCTTATAACGCGTCATATTTTTACCCAAGACATAAAGCACAATTCCCACAAGGAGAAAATCAAAAAACAAGGCAAAGAAAACCATTACTGATAGCATTTTATAGAATCCCCTTTTATCTGCTATAAAGACATTTCCTGTAGAGGGATTGTAGTTTACTTTGCAATACATTGCTTTCCCCTTGTAGGAATATAAACTATTGTAATGCACAACTTCCTTTGTAATCGTATCTCCTTGAGTTGTGACCAACTGAACAATAGGGAGTTTTACGGTTATTTCGTAATGGTTACCATCGTCGTCATTCCTCTCTCTCGTTTCATAAGTGAAATCTACTATTTTAGCGTTGTAAGTTTCACTTTGGTATAGGTCTTTAACATATTCAAAAACAGTTATTGGGAGCAATATTCCAGCCAAAGTAATGGGGGATATTATTGCAAAAGTGATAAGATAAGTAAAAATACCTGATTGAGGGCGAAATCGCTTTACAAAGTAATAAGTGAGAATAATTGCTATTAAAAGAAGTATGTAGATAATAGAAGAGCCCATAATTTTCTAATTTTCACATTTGCTAATTTCCTCATTTTTTCAACAACCGCACTCCCATATAGCCTAAAGGCAATGCCATAACTCCTAAATAGAAAGCGTGGTGTATCACTACTTCAGGGGCATAAACTACAACTACTATCAAGCCAAAGAGTGCACCCCCTAAGTGAGCTGCGTGCCCTAAGTTGTCACCTTGTTGTGGGTTGAACATCATAAATACCGAATAGCCAAAGTACAATGCTCCAAAGAGCCAACCTGGTAAGAAGTTTACACTTAACGCTGTAGGATATAGAGCAATAGCGGCAAAGATAATCCCCGATACAGCTCCCGAAGCTCCTATGGCAGAGTAATAGGGTTGATGTTTATAGATACGCAAACTAAAGATACTCCCCAGTAGCATTGATCCAAAATAGATGAGCAAGAATAGTAGGTTACCCATAGAACCGATAATCACATCTTGAAAGAAATAGAGTGAAACCATATTAAAAATGAGATGTTGCCAATCGGCGTGGAGGAAACCAGAAGATAACAGGCGCACATAATCGCCTTTTTGCACCGCTCCTACATTAAATTTGTAGCGGTTGAAGAAAGTAGGGTTGTTGAAACCGTGATAACTTATTGCAATTGTAGCAACAAGAATAATGATAAAAGTGATATTCATAAGTTTTGTATTTTTAAATCCATAATAAAATAGTGAGTACTACTATAAAAATGAGTGCTAATGGCGAGATGAAACGCAGCCATTGTTTATAGTTGATATTTACCATTGCCAATGAAGGCAATATCAGTCCGGTAGGGGTGATAAAAGCCATTATCCCCATTCCAAAAAGGTAGGCACTCACCACACTATGTCCTTCTACTCCTACAACCGAAGCCAATGACCCTATAATAGGCATCGTGAGCACAGCCATTCCAGAGGAGGAGGCTATAAACAAACTGAGTAGTCCAAAAATAAGCATTAGCATTGGCAGAAAGACCATTGGCGACATTCCTTGTACAAGTTCGGTAGCGTAATGCAAAATAGTACCCGATATTTGTCCGTCGTTTAATATAAACGATACCCCTCTGGCTATCCCAATGATAAAAGCAACGCCTAATAAATCGCGAGCTCCTGCCATAAATTCACTGATGAATTGCTGTTCGCCACAACGTTGCAAGAATGCAATAGCAATAGCAGCTACCAAAAACAGTGCAGTCATATCCATAAAATCCCATTCCCATTGTGATACGCCTATGATCATAATCACAAATGAGAACGCAAATACTAAGAGCTCTATTTTGGTAGAAAGTTTGAGTGAAGCGGTAGGTTCGGAGTTGTTAGAAACGTATATTTCGGGGATGGCTACTCCATATACAATTGATTTTTCGGGGTGTTTGCGCACTTTTTCGGCATAGCGGATAATATAAATAATGCTTATCACAACACACAAAACCAAAGCGATGATGCGAATACTCAATCCCGATGTCCAATCTACCCCAGCGGCATCGGAAGCGATAATCACGGCAAATGGATTGGTCGTTGATGCCAATGTACCTATGTTAGCACCTATGTAGATTACAGCCAACGGTACCATTAGGTCGTAGCCTGCTGCCAAGAAAATAGGAACTATCATAGGGTAGAACACAAAAGTTTCTTCGGCTAAGCCAAAAGATGTACCTCCTAATGCCAAAAGAGTAGTGAGTAGAATGATAAGGATACCCTCACGCCCTTTGAGTTTGTGAGCCAAATAGCCAACCCCCATATTTAGAGCTCCCGAACTATTGAATACCCCTATGAAACCCCCTAATACTAATACAAACAATATAATGTCAATAGTATCGTAAATCCCTTTGATAGGGGCAAAGAGCACAGATTTAACACCTTGATAATGCGGTTGGCTCTGTACATACGTATTGGGGATTGAGATGGGTTTGCGTATTTTCTCCTCTTTGAATTTACTCAACTGAATATTGATACCTAAATCCTTGAGTTGTTCTTGTGTAGCAGGTAGAGCATAAGTACTATCGGAAGTGTGAATTACAAAAGTATTGTTTGCTTTGTTATACTGTAAGGTGTTATAAGCCCCCGAAGGTAATAAAAAAGTAAGGCTGGCAGCTAAAATAATTACCAACATTAGTACCGTATAGGGAGTAGGGAATTTTAGTTTTTTCATTGGTTTTTAGTTTTAGTGATTTTATATCCCAAAGAAACAGAAATTATTGATTATTTGAAAGTTGTATAGAATACTAGTTACTTGAGTAAAGCTAAAAGTAATGAGAGAAAAGAAACAAATAGTGATATATAGTTTTAACATTTTCATTGATGCAAAAGTAAGGTAAAAATTTCATTTATTTGAGCTACCATATCTTTAATAACGTTATCTCTGTCCTCTTCCGTCTTAGGATAAATAGGAATAAAGTTACCTTCTTTTTTATCTTCAAGGATAGTTTTTCCTATTATTAGTGTTATTTTTTTTATTTTAGACTTTAATTCTTCAGGTTGGCTATATTTTCCTTTGTCTATATTGGTAATTTTGTCATCTCTTTCTTCTATTTTCAAGAAAAAAGGAGTGTCTGCTTCTTTAGCCCAATACTCAAAGTTAAGTCCAAAGGAAATGGTATAATTGTAATAGTTTCTATATACATAATACTTATTTCTACTACTTCCATTCCCAAGACCCTTATTATTAAAGTGTTCACTTTTGTTTAATTCAGCAATTACTCCATCTACAATTTCATAGAAAGAATTTACTTTTTTCCCTATATTTGGAGATAAGTCTTTTTCTGTTAATGGGAGAAATGAATTTTTATCTACTACCTCACAAAGCCCAATAAGTTGTTCGATGTCTGATAATAACTCTGTTTCTTGGTGGATTTTAAGTTCAGCTTTTATAAGCTCTAAAATCTCTGTCCAAGACCATATAAGAATATATTGGTTATTTAATTTGAATGAATTTGAAAATTCTTCAAAAGGTAACTTTTCACTCTGTATTCTTCTAAAAAGCTCTTTATACAAAGAAACTTTTCTCAACGATGGGCAGATGAAAACTAATGTTCCATTATTATCTAAGCGTTTTAAATAAGAAATAGGTTGGTTTTCAGTGAGAGAAGCCCAGAATTTAGCTTCTAATATAACTTTTTCTTTTCCTTGACTATCAATGCCTGAAATATCAGTACGTCCCAAATTCTCTTTAACAATTTGAGTGTGATAATGGAGTGTAGGGATAGTACAGCCTGTCTTGCTTTGGATTTGAGTAGCTATAACTTCTTTTGCTACTGCTGATTTTTCTAAAATGTAAGTAAGGCTTTCCGAAACAATATCTTCGTGAGATATTTTAATTTGGTTATAAAACTTAGCTAATAAAGACATATTTATTTTTTATTTTTTACTAAGGAGGAGTATTATTGGTAGTTTTGTTGAGTCTCCATAGTTTAATGGTTTATTGTGTTTATAACTTCTTCAACGAAGTGTAATACAAAATCGCTGTTCTTCAGTTCGTAACTGAGACTTATAGGGGTAATAGTTCCGGTTATTAGTTGCCAATTTTCGTCACGTGTTCTAACTACATCAGTAGAAGTAATGGTTACTACTCCTTTTTGTATGGCAATATGCTGAAGTTCATAAAGTCGCCATTCTTCTTCACGGGGATTGGTAAAGAATGTTTTTTCAAACAGAATCTTTGTGTCGGCAATTTCATTGCGACTTTGTAGTTTGTTCTCTTCATTAATTCCCATAGTAAATACACTAAAGCCACCGCCCTCTTCAGCACGAGGTATAATATTCCCCTCATTATTATACTGAGTAGCCCCCAGTTCACTCACTTTGCCATTTTCAGTAACCAATGTGATACTACTCCAGTGTTTTTTACGTTTGGTTAAGAGTACTTGCCCAGTATGCAAATCGTAAATAGTTTTAATCCACACCTTATCCGATGGATATTGCGCCAAGAAGCAGAAGTGCTGAAGTTTATCTCTTGAAAGCACTTCAAAAGATAATTCGCTGTAGTCAGGTTTTACTTGTACATTGTAAAGAGGTAGAGGAAAAGGGTCGCCATAAGGGTTTTCATCATAATAAAATTGATGTGTATTAGGATTATAATCCAAACACGCAAAGTTTTCCTCTTCTATACCTCCTAATACTACTGAAAACCAATCAAAACTACCTATTTCTACCCTGCAATAATACAAATCTATTACTGTAGGGATAGGCTTAAAGCCATACGCTAAGGCAGCTTCACGAATAAAATCAGTAAGCTCTTTGGTATAACCAAGATACAAAAATCCCCAAAGGAATTCAGGCATTTCTTCTTCCTCTGGGTTATTAAAAGTAGAGAGTTGCTCGCAGAGGGTTTGTATAGCTTCTGCGAGGTAGGACTGTTTATCAGTGGCTTGATTAGATTTTTTCAATTGCGCCAAGAAAGCCTCCAAATGTGCGTTACAATCGGTTATATTTTCTTCAGTATAGTAACGGTCTTCCTCAATAGTTGTTGAGAGTTCTGCACGCATTTGCGCAATGATTTGGTCTTTTTGAGTAATGAGTGAGGTCATTTCTTTTATTTTACGATTGTTTGGCATAACAACTATAACACAAAGGCGTTGCTACAGTTACTTTTTTCTCTTCACCACAACAATGGCAGTATTTTTCCTCATAAAAACGGTTGCCGTACTTCGCCCACTCTTGATAACAGCTCTCACATAAAGGCATCAATGGGTTAAAGGGAATCTCGGTATGGCAATGAATACAATGTCCTTTTTTTTCTTGTGAAGCAGCTTGAGCAATGGGTTGTACTGTTTCTTGTGGAGTAGCTTGTGGTGCTTCCTCTTGTACTGCTTTTTCAGGAGTAGGTTCAGGTTCTACAGGCAGTCTGTTATCGGTATTTGTATAGTTTTCGGGTACAAAAGAAGAGTAGCGGATAGGTTTTACGGCTCTGTTAGACAATACATCATTTACTAAATCCAAATGTACGGTAGAGCCCACGTAATCTTTTGCCAAACCTAAAAACTTCTTGTTGTAGTTAGGGCGTTTAGCAAAGACAGTGTAACCGCTATCGAGTACACTCATAATAGTATTTTTGGAAGTCTCGAAGAAGTTGTTTTTGTTTACAAGGTCGGTGAGGGCTTTTTCGGCAAGTACGCCAAACTCTACCTTGTTTTCCAGCGAGTAATCCAACAAGTTCATAGAGGTAATCACCGATTGTTTCTCGTTAGCATAATATTGTCCGTGTAACTGTGGAATATACACCATTGTGATATTCGGGAAGTTCAAGAAGTACTCAATATCTTCACGCTTAAAGTTATCATCTCCGTTGGAAGAAGTTTTTCCAAACCCAATAAGTATATGCAGTTTGGAGTTGTTTAAAAGCTGTTTAAAGATATTATCTTTGAGGTAATCACCTAACTGAATATAAGGTGAAATGATGATAAGCTCCTTTTCTGCCTTAAAAAGAGTGTCGTAAATAGTATCCGATAGCGGTTTTCCTGTTAAAAAATCCATAGTATATTTTTTTATTATGAGGCAAAGGTAATGGTTAATTAGCAAATTAGCAAATTTGTTAGTTGTTAATGATTGATTGGAATAATTTATATCCCACGTATTTTTTGAAATTGGGGTGTGTATTTTTATAGAAACAATCCCAATAACTGGCAATACGGCTCTCTATACGCTTTTGGTAGAGAGGATTTTTACGAAAGAAGACCTTCAATCTATCACGAGTGTTATTAGGAAGTTCGCGTTGAAGCACTTCTACTATTTCTATAACATAATCACCAAAAAGTTTGGCTATAAAGGGCAAGACAAAATCTTCTTTTACTGCTAATAATTCTCTTAGATAATACTCTCTTAAATGACCATTACTATGACATAAATACAAGCAATTAAGCATTTGCTCTTGAACCAAAGTCAGGTTTTGAGTGTTGAACTCCCCAAAATAGACTCTTTGAGGTAACTCTAAAACTTCCCCATTGAGGCAAACAACTTCCGTTCCTATGGTTTTAAAATTCTTAGGGTCATTTTGCTGTAGAAAATCTGCAATTTTAGTAGCATCTTTGTGTAAATAAGAGGGGAAGGCTTTTTGTATCATTATTTGTCTTATTTTTGTAAAGGAGAGGTATCATAACCCAATGATTGCAAAAAAAGTAAACCGTTTAAAGAAGATGTTTTGTTGCTGCTTGTCCAGCCTTGTGTTTCTGCCCAATCAATAAGTTTGGGGATATATTTAGGTTCATTAAGGTTGATATTATCCTCGGTTTGTGTATTTTTATTCAACAAATTGATATTGCCATTGAGGGGTTGTCCCATAAACTCATCTTCAATGGTAATAAAATCAATACACAAGGGCGTATTTTTCTCTCCACTTAAGAAAATACGCACAGAAAGTAATGAGGTATTATTTTCTTTAGTGTTGTAAGCAGTATTTACACGATATAAATACTCTTGACCTTTATGAACTAATTTGCGTAATTTCTGTTTCATAATTATTTTTATTTAACGCCTTTTTCATCAGCCCATTTGTGATATTTTTTAGCTTCTTGAGAGTGTTGCAAAAAGGTGCGTGAGAACTTGTGATAACCAAAATTTTCGGTATCGGCAGCAAAGAAGAAATAATCGTGTTGTTCGGGGTTGAGTACCGCCTCGATAGACGAAATATCGGGCATTGTGATGAGACCTATAGGCAAACCGTAATTTTGATAGGTATTATAAGGATTTTCCAAACTTGTATGCAGTCCTGTAACGCGTTTGATAACGAGTGTGTAGTCTCCCAGATGGTTTTTGTAACCAAAAATAGCAGTAGGGTCGGCTTGCAACATCATATTGCTATGCAAGCGGTTGAGGTAAACTCCGGCAATGCGTGGGCGCTCATCAACTTTAGCAGTTTCTTTTTGTACGATAGAAGCCAATATACTGACCCCTATAGGTGTAAGGTCTTGCTTTTGGGCTTGAGCTTTGCGTTCAGGTGTCCAAAAACGCTCATACTCTTTGAGCATACGGTCGCGAAATTCTTCTGCCGAGGTATTCCAATAAAACTCATAGGTATTAGGAATGTACATCGCCAATGCAGTAGCATCGGTGAAACCGTTTTCTTTGAGGAAGTTAGGGTTTAAGAAAGCGCGCATTAGAGTAGCGCTATCGGGTTCTATTTGAGCAGCAATGCGCCCAGCAAAATCTTCTAATCGCTCCTGATTGTTAAATTTGAGTTTTACAGGAGTATTGCGATTGCGAAGTGTGCGTACGATATCTATATTGGTAGCCCCTTTTTTGATGATGTATTTACCTGCTTTAACTTTATCGGAATACCCCATACGTTTGGCTACTTGAGTAAAAGAGGTAGGGTCTTTTAGTAGTGGACTTATCAGGTGTAATACCTCGCTAAAATCAGCTCCTGTAGGGATATATACTATTTCTTCTTGGGTTTGAAAAGCTGTATTGCCTACCAATACAGCGCGATAAATAAAGAAGCCTACTACGGCTACAGCGGCTATAACCGCTCCTATAATCCATTTTTTCATAGTTGTTTTTCTATTTGTTGTTATCTTTTTTACCTATTATCTAAAATCACAAATCAAGAATTGAACCTATTATCAATAAATACCTGTTACATCATTATATTTGTCTAAACATACTTCATCGGCAATTCCATAAAGAATAGTATCACTATCATTTCCTTTTATACTATAGGGTATTAGCTCAGGATGTTTGAGTATTTTCTCATAATATGTTCTACCTTTGCTCACTACCCAATGTGACACATCTTCCACACCATCTTCAGATTCTTCGATATAATCGGTAAAGGGTTCACATTGCAATTCAGCTGCTAAATCTACAAAAATTTCTTGAAATGCAACGATATTATCCTTGCTAAATTCCATAAGAATAGTTCGCAATAGCTCTCTATCTTCTTTAGCATTAGCTATAATATTCCAAAACCATTGTTCTTTATCTGTATTGTTCATATATTTTCTATTTTGTTGAGGAGAGACTTCAAAAAGTGATGAGTTATCCACCATAGCACCATATATTAGCAGAGCAAGTGTTGTTTGTTCTCACTCAAAGGTTGCAGAGCTTGCCATTGCTCATATAGTTTATTGATTTTTTTCATATCTTGCTAATTGAATAACTCATAGTTTACTCTGTAGGAGTTTTTCTATATGAATCTCGTAAGGCTTTATACCTATTAGGTCTTAAATAAGGGTCTTTAGCATTTTCAAATTCGTTCCAAAGCCAGTTTCTAAACTCAGTAGTAATGCCTTTTTCTTTAAGTTCCTTATAATCTATCCTGCCTAATATCTCACAAGCAGTAGGGTATAGATTATCACAAGCCTCCATTAAATATTTAAAACCTAAGTACACTTGGTCTAAATTATCAGAGGTAACACAAAAATCGGCTAAAGCCATCAGGGCAGGTATATAATCCTGCTCAGCAGCTTTTTTATATAAATCAATAGCTGTTTCTAAATCTTTTTCAAAACCATTAGGTTTGTTTATTAACAGATATTCGGCGTATTTATACATATCTTTAGGATGATTAGCTTTAAGTATTTTCTTTAACTTTGCAGCTTCTTCTTTATTGGTTTGTGCATAGGTTGCTACTCCCACAAAAAACAATAACAATATACATCTTTTCATTTTCTGTATTTCTATTTTAAAATTTCCATTCTATGGTTTTGTCTTCTTTTTCTCGAAATTCCTTTTCTTTAGCAATCTCATTTTGTAAATGTTTAGTATACTGACTAAACATAAAAGCGTTATATGTCTCAAAGTTTTCGTTTGTTCGCACAGAGTTCAAAGCTTCGTAATAAGCAGCTTTATCTTCTGCAAATACAATACCCAAAGGCAAACCATACCACTGCTGAATAAAGTTCATCAGTAGGCGTGAGGTCCTGCCATTGCCATCGAGAAAAGGGTGAATGTTCACTAACTCATAATGAGCATAAAATGAGAGTGCTAATTGAGCTTCTTCGGTAGTTTGCTCAGGGAGTAGGTCATTTAGTTTTTTTATTAACTGCTCTAACGCTGCTGGTACTTTTTCAAAACTCATAAACGATACTCCTCCTGTAGTTACCCTCACTTTGCGCAATTCGCCTTTGCTAGCATCTACAGAACCTAAGGCATTAGTAAGCACTTCTCCTGTAGTTTTCATAACTTTGGCAGCTATTTCCTGAATAAAAGCTACTGATAGAAGTCGGTGTTGTGTAGCTTCTTTTAGTACAAAGTTCAAAGCCTCGTAATGATCTTTGGTTTGATTGGCAAACAATAGAGGCTTACCATTAGGAGTGTTGCCGTCTTCAATCAGTACGCGAGTTTCGTTTAAAGTTAAAGTAGAGCCTTCTATACGGGTAGAGTGACTGGTAATGAGAATTTTGTTGAACTCATTATAATTCAAGGAGGATTCTAAACCAAGTGCTCTGTAAGTTTGTATAATTTCTAAAATAGTCATTGGTTTCTATCTTTTAAACAACATATACCCCCATTTTGGGATGAGATAAACGCCTATGAGGCAGGTTACCATTACGGGAGAATAGGAATGGGTGAAATAGCTTATTAGGATATGCCATACCAAGAAGAAACTCAATCCTGCAAGGTATAAAACAAGCGCAATTCTCGTGGCTTTTTCGCTCTTTCGACATAAAAAAGCAAAGACTGCTACCAAAGTAAGTTGCCCAATAGAAGCTCCTATAAAATATTCAGGGTGTTCATTAGCTAAATGAGCATTCTCAGCAATTCTGGGGAGTTGCAACCATTGGGGTATCTTATCCACAAAGTCAATATACCATTGCCAGAATGAAATACTCTCTTCTACTTGATGTAAAGCGTGTAGTCCCATTATAGGTAACCACAAATGTATATATTTATTTGTTTCCATATACTTCTGCTTTTAATGCGGTAATATAGTTTTGTTGTATCCGTTTTAAATTCCAAAAGAGAGGCGCTATGAGTCTTAAAAAGAAGTTTTTGATATGTATTTTCTCTTGAAAGCAAACTTTAGTACCTCCGTTATACGATTCAAACTTTCCTTCCCATTCTCCATAGAAAAGTTTGTGTTGCATTGTAAAGGCATAATACTCATTTTCTTTCTTTTGAATATTGTTAAAAAGTGTGTGTCCTCCGCCTTTGTAATATTCAATAAATCCGTCTTCCAATAACTCAATATTCTCCACTTCCTTTCGCCACTGAAAGTTCTTGTTATCAGTAACAATATTATATACCAATGTTACAGGCGTATCAATCACATCAGTTATTATTGAAATTAGAAAGGGTTTCATTTTTGAAATCTTTTATCTGAAGGCAAAGATACTAAAAAAAAGAAAAACCGAAAACTTTATACTATAAAAGTACCAAATCTTCGGTTTAAAAAATATTATGAATACAAAAATTCTATGATAGGCTTTGTTAAATTTTGAGACTTTGACAAAGTTTTTTGCTATTCTTGACGTGGTTTTTGGTTATTATTGTGTCCTTTAGGGCGGTCGTTGCGAGGTTTACCGTTGTAAGGTTTATCTGATTTTGGGCGGTCTTCTCTCGCTGGGCGGTCAGGGCGCTCTTCGCGTGGTGGACGTGGCAACAAGGCTTTGCGTGATACTCTTGTTTTCTTGGTTTTAGGGTCGATGCCAAGGTATTTCACTTCTATGATATCACCTTCTTTAAGAGCATCTTCTATTTTGTCGATTCTATCCCAAGATACTTCAGAGATGTGGAGCAAAGAGTCTTTACCAGGAACAAACTCTACAAAAGCCCCAAATTCTACCAAGCGCACTACTTTTACAGTGTAAGTTTCTCCTTCTACAGGTTCAAATTTCACTGCGTTTACTGCCTCAATAGCTTCTTGAATACCAGCTTCGTCGGTACCTAAGATTTCTATGATGCCCAATTCGCCCACTTCTTCTACCACAATAGTAGTATTTGTGCGCGCTTGCAAATCTTGAATGTTCTTACCACCCGTACCGATAAATGCTCCGATGTATTCCTTAGGCATATCCATCTTAACAATTTTAGGTGCGTGAGGTTTCACAGTAGGGTTAGGTTTTGCAATCGTATCGGTGATTTTGCCTAAGATGTGCATACGTCCTTCGCGGGCTTGGTTCAAAGCTTTTTCGAGTATTTCGTAAGAAAGACCTTTGATTTTGATGTCCATTTGGCAAGCGGTAATACCATCGGCTGTACCGGTTACCTTAAAGTCCATATCACCTAAGTGGTCTTCATCACCTAAGATATCGGAAAGTACTGCATAACGCTCGCCATCGGTGATGAGTCCCATAGCAATACCCGATACAGGTTTTACCATTTGTACCCCTGAATCCATCAAGGCTAAAGTACCTGCACACACAGTTGCCATTGAAGATGAACCGTTAGATTCCAAGATTTCAGAAACTACACGAACGGTATAAGGGCAATCTTCAGGGATCATACGTTTGAGGGCGCGTTGTGCTAAGTTACCGTGACCTATCTCACGGCGTGATGTTCCGCGCAATGGGCGTGCTTCACCTGTTGAGAAAGGAGGGAAGTTGTAATGCAAGTAGAAACGTTCTTCACCTTGTTCTGAAGGTAAATCGATTACGTTTGCTTCGCGTGAAGTTCCTAAGGTAACGGTAGTAAGTGACTGGGTTTCACCACGTGTAAAGATAGATGAACCGTGAGCTGATGGCAAATAGCCTACTTCACACCAAATAGGGCGTATTTGGGTAGTGTTACGACCGTCTAAACGGATATTTTCGTTTAAGATAAGATTACGAACAGCTTCTTTTTCAGCATCTCCGAAATAACGAGTGATGATAGGAGTAAGCTCTTCTAATTCCTCTTCGGTAAAGAGCGCCAAACACTCTTCTTTTACTGCGGAGAACTTTTCACCGCGTTCTTGTTTAGTAGTGTTTTCTTTGGCTATAGCATAACATTTATTATAGGCAAAATCGTATACTTTTGCTTTTACTTCTTCGTTTTCTACTTCAGGATCGTAGGTGCGTTTTTCAGTTTTACCTACTTTTTCAGCCAAACGCAATTGCGCTTCGATATGAGGTTTGATAGCTTCGTGTGCAAATTTGATAGCTTCAGCCATATCTTTTTCGCTCACCTCGTCCATTTCACCTTCTACCATTGCCACAAAATCTTTAGAAGCACCTACCATAATATCGATGTCAGAAGCTTCTAATTGTTCACGACTTGGGTTTACGATAAATTGACCGTTCACACGACCTACGCGTACTTCGGAAATAGGACCATCGAACGGAATGTCAGACACAGCCAAACAAGCAGAAGCAGCAAGACCTGCTAAAGCATCGGGCATTACATTCTCATCGTGAGAGATAAGCTGGATCATCACTTGTGTTTCAGCGTGATAATCTTTGGGGAATAGCGGGCGCAATACGCGGTCAACCAAGCGCATTGTCAAGATTTCTTGATCACTAGGGCGTGCTTCGCGTTTGAAGAAGCCCCCAGGGAAACGACCTGCCGCTGCAAACTTCTCACGATAGTCTACTGTAAGAGGTAAAAAGTCAGTTTCAGGATTGATTTCTTTAGCCGATACTACGGTTGCCAATAGCATCGCATTGCCCATTTGCACCACAACAGCGCCGTCGGCTTGTTTAGCCAACTTGCCAGTTTCGATAGAGATGGTACGACCATCACCTAAATCGATGATTTCTTTTTTAACTTCTGGAATCATTCTTTTTGTGAATTAATAAATTAATAATTGTTGTGTTGAGGGCTTTAGGGTTTAACCAATGAAAAACTGCTGTAATAAACAAAAGGAGGCACAAAGCCTCCTTAGTATTGCTTATTTTCTGATGTTTAGTTCTTTGATAATCGCACGGTATCTCTCGATATCGTTATTTTTCAAATAATCGAGCAAACTTCTGCGTTTACCTACCAATTTCACCAATGAACGCTCGGTATTGAAATCTTTGCGATTTACCTTTAAGTGTTCTGTAAGGTGATTGATTCTAAGGGTAAAAAGAGCGATTTGCCCTTCTGCTGAACCAGTGTTGGTTTCTGAACCTGCGTACTTTTTAAAAATTTCCGCTTTTACTTCTTTAGTTAAATACATTCCAATATTAATTTAATGATTATTATGTACGAATTTTTTCGGGCGCAAAGGTAGTAAATATTTTCTAACTACCAAAGAAATAGCACTTATTTTTATTTTTTTACTCACTTACATCTTCTAAGTGGACGAGTTCTACACCTGCTTTTTCGAGAAAAGCTAACCCTTCGTTATCGCGATAGCCTTCCTTATACACCACGCGCTTGATACCCGATTGGTAGATAAGCTTACTGCACTCTTTGCAAGGTGACATTGTGATATAGAGTGTCGCTCCTTCCGACGATTGGGTTGACGAAGCGACTTTCATTATCGCATTAGCTTCGGCGTGAAGCACATACCAATGGGTATTGCCTTCTTCATCTTCACAACAGTTATCAAAACCGGTGGGTGTACCATTATAACCGTCAGAAATAATCATACGGTCTTTTACCATTATAGCACCTACTTGCTTGCGTTGTGAATAGGAGAGTTTAGCCCACTCCATTGCCATACGCATATAGGCTTTGTCATACCGCAATTGCTTTGCGCGCTGCTGTTTCGTCATCTTGTAATTGTTTTTTAAGGAGGTCGATAGTATCGAATTTCTGTTCTTCACGTAGGTATTGTACAAACTCAATGGTGAGTTTTTGGTCGTAAAGGTCGCCGTTGAAGTCAAAGAAATACACCTCGATAGACGCTCCTTTTCCTTCGATAGTAGGGTTCTTGCCAATGCTCATCATTCCATAAACTTTACGACCGCCAATGTAGCTATACACAGCATATACGCCATCTTTGGGAATGAGTTTGTAGTCTTCGGTTACTTGTATATTAGCAGTAGGGTAGCCTAAGGTGCGCCCCAATTTAAGTCCGTGTACTACCGTACCTGTGAGGCTGTAAGGAGTCCCGAGGTAATGCTCGGCAGTGGTAACATCACCTTTATTCAAAGCCTCTCGGATTTTGGTGGAACTCACCGATACTTCATCTACTTCTTGCACCGATATTTCTTCTACAGCAAAGCCATACTTTTCGCCAAATAAACGCATATCGTCTATATTAGCGGTACGATTGCGCCCAAAACGGTGGTCGTAACCGATAATCACCTTTTTCACGTTGAGGTGTTGTACTAAGATAGTACTTACGAACTCTTCGGCAGTAAGTTGGGCAAAAGCCTCATTAAAAGGTTGCACCACGAGCAAATCGACGCCTAATTGCTGGAGTAGTTGCTTTTTCTCTTCCAAAGTGTGAATGAGTTTTAAGCCTTTGTCGTGTTGCACTACCATTCGCGGATGCGGGAAAAAAGTGAATACAGTAGCCAAAAGCCCTTCTTGGTGTGCGGTTGTTACAACTCTTTTAACAATTTTTTGATGTCCTAAATGCACACCATCAAATGTACCTATGGTGAGCACCGTAGGCTGCTGGGTAGTAAAAGTAGTAATATCGGTTATTTCTCTCACTTGTTGTAGAACTTGTTGTAAATGTCTATATATTTTTCTTTAATCACGCGTCGTTTAAGTTTGAGGGTAGGGGTGAGGTGACCACCATCTATTGTCCATTCATCGGGGGTGAAATCAAAAAGTTTTACTTGTTCCCACTTGCCGAGATGGCTGTTTACTTTTTCGACTTCTTGGGCAATACGATTGTGAACGGCTTGATTTTGTATAATCTCTTCGTTGGTTTTACCTAATTGTACTTTGTGGCGGCGTGCCCATTCTTTTACAAATGGGAAGTTGAGCTGAATAATAGCAGCAGGCATCTTTTCACCTTCGCCTACTACCATTGCATTCTCGATGAAACGAGAGAGTTTCAATTGGTTTTCTATTAGCTGAGGTGATACGTACTTACCGCCTGAAGTTTTAAAGATTTCCTTCTTGCGGTCGGTGATTTTAAGGAAGCCATCAGCGTCAAGCTCGCCTATATCGCCCGTGTGGAAGAATCCATCGGTGATGTTTTCAGCTGTTTGCTCAGGGTCTTTATAGTAGCCTAACATTACGTTTTCTCCTTTCACAAGTATTTCACCGTCTTCGGCAATTTTTACATCTATATTCACAATAGGTTTCCCTACGGTGCCTATTTTCCAGAATCTTCCCGATTCGCGGTTTACTGCAATAACGGGAGCGGTTTCGGTAAGACCATAACCTTCCATAATTTTGAGTCCTGCGGCAGAGAACACCTTAGCCAAACGCGGTGAGAGGGCAGCGCTACCAGAGACAATCATTTGTATGCGTCCACCTAAGGCTTCGCGCCATTTGCTAAAGATGAGTTTGCGTGCGATTTTCAGTTTGAACTCATACCAAGCACCATTAGCGCCATAAGGTTCGTATTGAAAGCCCAAATTGAGTGCCCAAAAGAAGAGTTTGCGTTTAATGCCTTTAAGTTCGGCCCCTTTTGCGAAGATTTTGTCGTAAATCTTCTCTATGAGTCGGGGTACTACTGTAATGATATGCGGTTTTACTTCGCGTAAGTTATCACTGATTTTATCGAGAGATTCGGCAAAATAAACATTTAAGCAATCGTACTGATACAAGTAGGTGAGCATACGTTCAAACACGTGGCACACAGGCAAAAAGCTGAGCGCTGTAGAGCCTTCACTAATAGGTAAACGGTCTTGGCAGTTCAGTATGTTGGAGATGATATTCCAATGAGAGAGCATTACCCCTTTTGGGCGGCTGGTAGTGCCCGAAGTGTAGATGATAGTCGCTAAATCGTCTTTTTGAATACTATCTTTGCGCGCTTCCACTTCAGATTGATTGCTCTCATCGGCGCCTAAATCGAGGATTTCTTGCCAATGATGAGCATAAGGTACATCGTTGAAGGTAAAGATAGTTTTTAGATGAGGTAATTTATCTTGGATAGAAGAGATTTTTTCCCATAGTTCTTTATCGGAAACGACACAGTATTTACATTCCGAATGGTTGAGGATATACTCAAAATCCTCTAAGTTGATAGTGGGATAGATAGGTACATTCTGTGCGCCTACTTGTAAAATTCCGATGTCGAGCACGTGCCATTCGGTGCGATTAGTACTTGAAATGACCGCTATTTTATCATTTTTTTCAATGCCTAAGCGCAATAAGCCTCGGCTTACGGTATTTACTTTTTGGATATATTCAGCGGTAGAGGTTTTTGCCCACTCACCGTTGTATTTGGTAGCAAAAGCGACCTCTAAAGGGTGTTTAGATTGTTGATAATAAGGTATATCGAATAAACGATTTACGGTATTCATTGGTTTAAATTTTTGTTACAGAGGGCAAAAGTAATAAATAATTACGAAATACGAAATACGAATGACGAAAAAAAGGAGATAACTCCACAGGAGGTCTGTAATTGACTCCTTGTTGCAATAAATAACTCAATTGACCTTCTAACCTATTGGTAAACGACTTCCAAGAATGCTGTTGCATTTTTGTCCAACCTACTTCGGAGAGGGCGAGGGCACGCGGATAGGTCATATAAAAAGCTCTAAAAAGGTCTTTTACACTTTCGCCCCATAGGGTAGCTTCTACTCCTAAAATATGCTGTTTTTCTTCTTGAGGAGTGAGAGAAAAAGCGGGGTTAAATTTATATACTTGTTGTAGCGTGAGGGTAGGCATCCAGCCTACATTAGGTAAATCGTCTTTAGCTTGTGGATAATCAAAATAAGCATACTCCCCCGGTGAACATATTACTTTGAAATTATCTTTTTTAGCGCGTTCTAACACCTGAGGGGTCGTGTGCATCCGCCACAAATACATTACACTATTAGCCGGATAAGTAGGCACTTCGAGTTCCATCCAAATGAGAGGTTGTTTGCCATTTTTCACTAAGGACTCATTCACCCTTTTGAAAAACTCACTCATCAGTTGGTGGTCGTTCGTAATTTGTAGTTCTTTTTTAAGCTGTTGCACTTGCGGATTTTCAAGCCATTTATCCAAAGGAGCTTCATCGCCTCCTATATGAAAATATTTACAAGGGAATACCTCTGATAACTCGCTGATAACATCATCTATAAAAGTAAAAACTTCTTCTTTGGATACACATAACAAATTCTTAGAAACCCCAGCAGTAGTGCGCACTCCTATAATTGTATCGTTGCAACTGAGAAATGGATAAGCTGCCACTGCGGCATCATTATGCCCTGGCACATCAAACTCAGGGATAAGTTGCACATTGCGTTCTAAAGCATACCGCACCAAGTCTTTCATTTCTTCTTGGGTATAAAAGCCTTCATTATTGCGCTTGCTCCCTTCAAAATCTGTTCGTTTAGCCCCTATTTCTGTCAGCTTGGGATATTTTTTAATCTCTATGCGCCAGCCTTGGTCGTCGTTGAGATGCAAATGTAAGTAGTTGAATTTGTATTGCGACATCACATCGATATACTTTTTCAAATCCTCTATTTTCCAATAGTGACGCGCGGGGTCTACCATTAGGGCGCGATAAGCAAAACGAGGGGCATCGGTAATGGTGAGACAAGGCAAGGATTCTTTGTGTTCTTTTTTTGCCTGAAATATCAATTGCCTAAGTGTTTGTGTTGCATAGTACTTTCCAGCTTCAGTGCTGTACTTAATGATAATTTTTCGAGGTTGAATAACTAACTGATAACCTTCGGGATTGGCAATAGTAGGTTCTGTTATATAAGTAATGGGGGTATTCACCTTACAACTGCCTTTATAGTAATGCACTTCATTAGGCTGTGGCACTACATTTATTTGTGCTGAAAGAGGAAAAGCTAAAAGCAGTAGTATATAATATAGTTTCATAATGATAGATTTGTTAATTTGGTAATTTTCTAATTCTCTAATCCTGTATCTTTACATTTTTAACACGTTCCAATTTAAAGCGTTCTTTATTCCAATGAAACGGTTTGAAGTCCTGATTTTTGATAATTTTATTATTGCGATAGATAAGATTTTCTACTGATTTAGCATAGAGAATAGGCTCGTCAAAAGTTTCAAAAACATTATCCTCAATGCGTATATTAGAGTGAAAATATTTTTGTTGAGCCTCTAAGTTAGGGATTTCGGGGTAGATAGAGATAATAGCATTCGTAAACTGATAGTTGGCAGTAAGTGCATTTATAAAACGATTGTTTTTGATGCTCACATTGCGGCAAGCGCCCGTTTCGTACCAACCATTGCAATCGCCACAGAGCAAGATAGCAGCCCCGTGGGTATGGTCGAATAGATTGTTACAGCACACCACTTTTTTAGGGGTACTAAAAAGTGCTCCTCGTGCCCGATTGTTGCGCACTATGTTGTTTTTAAAAAGCACTTTAGGCGTCCAAGTGAGATTTTCTACCCCACAAGGCGTATCGGGGTTTACCTCAGCAGGTAAAGGTTTATCAAAAGTGATTTCAAATATTTTTGCGCCTACTTCAGTAGGTTTATCAACAGCTTTTATCTGGTGAATTTTATAAGTTTTATCACCTATAGTTTCCATTGTTTTAGCAGCGACAAATTGCACTTGGTCACCCACTTCTCCCCAAAGAAATCCCCACGACTGAGGGTGCATATATTGCGCTTTGATAGTATAATCATTCTCACGAGTAATAACTTTCAAGTAAGTGCCGTGCACATTGATAGCATCATCAGCCATACCTTCATACAAACCATTTACCGAGCGTATTTTTCCTTTACAAGCTGAAAAATGGGTAGCATCGGCTTGGGTGGTGAAAAAACGTTCACTTCCCTCCTCTATTGCTACTCGAAACTTATCAAGAGTTACATTTTCAGTAAGTTGTGCCAACAGCCCCATACCTTGTACGTTGTGTACTGTGATATTCTCAAGAGTTATATTTTTGCTTTCGGTTACAAAAATAGCAGGTGTGGGTCGGGAATAAGTGCGCAACACAAAGCGCTCGCCTACTTGTAGAAAAGGCGATTTGCCCATTCCCTCTATATAAAATTTGTTAGGAGCGAGTTCAACGATTTTGGTAGGTGAAAAAGGAACATCGGCACGACGGTAGGCTAAGTGTTTATTAGGAGAGAAGACCATTCCACCAAAAGGTATTTCCTGATAATCTTCACCTGTGAAGTAGAGTTTTTCATTCTCAATTTTGTAGTTTCCTTGAGGGTAGAGTTGCGCCTTTACACTATTGTGCAAGCTATCTACTTCGGTAATTTGTAACTGTCTGAGGTAAGGCGTTGCAAAATCTATTGAGAAGTTGCGAAGGGTGAGATTGCTACAATTTTTCACTACAAAAGGCAAAATCGTACCGTGAAACACTAATTTTTGCCCCTTGCCATCAATGACTACATTGTGTAGATTTTCATAGTAGAACGCTACTTTTTTAGGGTTGGTTTGGTCATGATTGGAGATGTACAATTCCTTATTAACAGTTTGATTGATTGTGTATTGAGTAGTTGTAGGGAGGTACTGAGTGCTTTGACAAGCACCCAAAAGTAGAGCAGTGAGGGTGATGATAATAGCTGGTTTCATATTTGGTGTTTTTTGTTAAATTCTTTCAGCTATCCAATGTGAGATAAAAGCAGGTTTAGAAGCTCCTACTTTTTGAGCATAGTGATAAAGTTCTACTAAATTATGAGCATCATCTAAATACCTACCTTTGCTCTTAAAGCCTTGCATCTCATCGCCCATAAAAGTTTCGGAAAGGAAGTTGATATCGTACTCTTTGATTGTAAACTCACGGTGGTTGCGTTCAGTCATCATATCCAATGCCCACTGAGTGTATTTCACATTGTTCACGTGAGCATTCATATCGAGGTCACTCACACGTACCTTGAATTGATTAACTTGTTGCATATCATCAGGTAACGCAATGCGTTCAGTGCGAAAATTAAGACCTCCATCGGTACGCGAGTGGAAAATTTCTTGTTGTTCAGTAAGTTCTATAGGGCGGCGGGTGGCTATGTCCATTGTAATCCAAGTGCTAGCACATTCGCCTATTTTTTGGTCGTTGTAATAGAGTTCAAACTCGCGGAAAGCATAGACTCCTTGCACCGGTAACGACCAAGTTTTCACAGTGATACGCTCATTCCACTGAGGCCAGTAGTTCATTTTGAGTTTTTGCTGAATTAGTGCCCAGAAGAAGCCTTTTTGCACTAATTGTTTGTAACCGAATCCTAAATAAGCAGCGTGCTCGGCAGCTATATCTTGGAGCATTCCTAATAGTCCATATAGTCCTAACTGATTGTTTAAATTCACTTGAGTGCTACGCACTTTATAGGTTTCGGTGAAAATTGTTTTATTGTGGTCCATTGTAATATATTTTTAGGTTTATGATTGCAATAATTTTTCGAGGGTACGCACTACACCTGCGTGATTGTTGTCATATTCAGTTACATAGTTAGCAAGCGCTTTGAGTTCCTCTTGCGCATTGAGCATTGCATAACTATAAGTAGCGCGCTGAATGAGCTCTACATCGTTTAAATGGTCGCCAAATACTACAGTTTCATCAGGAGTGATGTTCAGTTGTGATTGCAAGTGCGCAATAGCATCCCCTTTATTCACATCTTTACCCGTGATATCCAGCCATATCTCACCCGATACCACTACATTAAACTCATTAGCATATTTTTTAAGATACTGAAAGGAATTGAGGCGAGAAATACCTCTGTCACAGACGGTTATTTTAAAAATTTCGTCATCGATAGCTACAAAATCGGTTACACGAGTATGAGCAGGATAATGACGAGCAATCTCATCAAAAATCCACTCATCATCGGTTTTTATATAAGCACTCTTCTTGCCGCAAAGGGCTACGCCTATTTGCTGAATTTCGTTACAAGTGCGCAAGATAGGAAAGAAAGAAGTAAAAGCGATAGGTCGCTCAAAAAGCGTTTTTCCCTGATAGATGAGCGATGCGCCATTATCGGGAGCATAAGCAATGCGCTCTTTGATAGGTGCAAAGAGTTCGTGCAAACTCTGCAACTGTCTGCCACTTGCTGCACAAAAAAGAATACCTTTCTGTTCAATAGTTTTGAACACTTCCCAAAAACTATTAGGGATTTCCTTTTGGTTATTCACCAAAGTACCATCTATGTCGGAAACAATGAGCTTGATCATATTATAATTTGGTGCGATCCGCACTGCTGTTTTTCAATTTTCTAATTTTCTAATTTTTGATGTATTGATGTTAAAATAAGAAAAGCTCTCCTTGGAGAAAGGAAAGCTTTCATTGGTTTACTATAAACCCGTGTAAAAATATTTACACAAAACAACACAACTAAATCTTATGAAGCGGTCTGGACGGGACTCGAACCCGCGACCCCATGCGTGACAGGCATGTATTCTAACCAGCTGAACTACCAGACCATTTATCAATAAATTGTGCAATTCATTTCTTCATTGCGGTTGCAAAAGTACAACTATTTTCAATACCTGCAAATTTTTTGAAGACTTTTTTTTATTTTTTTTAAAACTTTTTTCAAATATTACTGATAATGAACGTTTTGTATTATCACATATTTGAGGTGCGACTGGCAGTTTTTAAGTGCAATTCGAGTGCATTGCTATCGGTAAGGCTTGCTACATAGCAGGTAATACCCATCACTTTGTCGTATATCGACCCCTCTTTGCGGTATTTTTCAGGTAGTTTTTTGAGCAAAAGTTTATCAAATGAGGTTTCTCGTCCATTCTCACGATTGATAATTGCTGTAAAAAAGATGTCTAATAGATGCTGTAAAATCACATAACCCGATACTTCTTTCTCTACTACTTCATCCGATTGATAGATGTGTTCTACACTGCAATCGATTACATCGGTGATTTGGTGACGGTATTTACTATTGTATAATAAGGATTGATGAAAATTGCCAGCGAGGATAGTCTCTTCGTTTTGTAAGAAAATATCGGTAGCATCTTGCACTAATGCCCCGATGGAGACCGCACGTAAATAGGCAATGCGCTCTTCTTTTGTTTGCAACTTGCTGTATTTTTGAGTGTTGATACGATTATCAATAATTGCTCCCAAGTATTCTAAAGCTACTTCTTCGCTGATGAGCCCCAAGTTGATACCATCTTCAAAATCGATAATAGTATAGCAAATATCATCGGCAGCCTCTACCAAGAAAGCCAACGGATGGCGCGCATAACGCAATTCACCAGCTTCACTATTTGATTTGAGTCCTAAAATATCTGCTACTTCTTTGAAGAAAACTTTATCGCCTTGAAAGAATCCATACTTTTTATCAGCTATTCTATTAGTAGGGCGTATAGGCAATGATTCTTTAGGATATTTAGTAAAAGCTCCCAAGGTAGCATACGTAAGGCGCAAACCACCCTCTACTCCTAAGCGCGTTTCGTTGAGAATCCTAAAACCATTGGCATTCCCCTCGAAATTACACAAATCGGCATACTCGGCATCGGTAAGCAAGTGCTTGATGGCTGTTCCTTTTTTAAACTGAAAGAACTCGCCTATTGCCTTTTCGCCACTATGCCCAAAAGGTGGGTTGCCAATATCGTGAGCTACGGCTGCCGCTGCAATAATAGCCCCAAAATCATTAGTTTGATAGCCTAATTCGCGCAAATGAGGGTATTTGGTGAGCAAATGTTTCCCTACGGCACGCCCTAAACTACGTCCTACCACCGACACCTCTATACTGTGAGTGAGGCGAGTATGCACAAAACCTGTTTTAGAAAGCGGAATTACTTGTGTTTTGTCCTGCAAACTGCGAAAAGCACTTGAGAAGACCACACGATCGTAGTCCATATCAAAGCTAAGGCGCGTTTCGTCCTCTTTGAGGCGAGGTCGTGGTGTTGTATCGCCATATTTATTCAACGGAAGTAATTTTTCCCAAATCATATTTTTTTGATTAACGATTGACAATTAAAAAATAATACGTGTAGTGTTCAATCGGCAAAAGTACAAATAATTTGTCAATTAGTTATTTATTAGAAAAATATTCCCTACATTTGCACTTTAATTAAATCAACACTATGAGAAAAATTAACCTCATTCTACTACTTCTTATCTCTTATCTCTTACCTCTTACCTTAACAGCTCAGCAAGGTGGTATGTGGATTCCTTCTCTTCTTGAAGGTATGAATGCCAAGGAAATGAAATCCTTAGGAATGAAAATGTCGGTAAGCGATATTTATAACATCAACAAATCGAGTTTGAAAGATGCTGTGCCCCACTTCAATGGAGGGTGTACTGCTGAAATGATTTCTAATCAAGGGCTCTTGCTCACCAATCACCATTGTGGTTACGGACAAATACAAGCGCATTCTTCAGTACAAAATGACTATCTCACTAATGGTTTTTGGGCTAAAAATCTATCAGATGAGTTGCCTAACAAGAATTTAGAAGTTACTTTTATCGTTCGTATTGAAGATGTAACTAAAAAAGTACTCGCTGATACACAAAACCTCAAAGATGAAACTCTTCGCAATGCCCAAATTGAACGCAATATAGCCTCTTTGGTACAAAACTCACCTAAAGAAAGTTGGCAAGAAAACCGCATTCGTGCATTCTATGAGGGTAACCAATATATCCTTTTTGTAGTTGAAACCTTTAAAGATGTACGTTTGGTAGGCGCTCCCCCTTCAGCTATTGGCAAATTCGGTTCAGATACCGATAATTGGGTGTGGCCTCGCCATACGGGTGATTTTTCTCTCTTCCGTGTCTACGCTGATAAGAACAATCGTCCTGCCGAGTACTCCAAAGACAATGTACCCTATCGCCCTAAATACTTCTTTCCTATCTCGCTCAAAGGAGTGAAAGCGGGTGATTTTACAATGGTTTTTGGTTATCCTGGTCGCACTGAAGAATACCTCCCAGCAGTTGCTGTAGAGCAAATTGTAAATGTACTCAACCCTGCTAAAATAGCCATTCGCGATGTGGTACTTAAAACACAAGACGCATTTATGCGCTCCAATCCCGAAATTAAAATAAAATATGCCTCTAAATATGCCAGTGTTGCCAACTATTGGAAAAAATGGATAGGCGAAACTCAAGGTTTGAAAAAATCGAACGCTGTGGCTATCAAGCGTGCTCAAGAACAAAAATTCATAAAAGAAGTTGAAAAACGCGGTAAAAATGCTGAATATGGACATATTCTACCTCAATTTGCCGAAAAATACACTCAAATTCAAGATTACGCTTTAGCAGCTGGTCTCTACTCGGAACTCGCTATGCGCAATATCGACCTGATTGCTAATGGTTATAAAATACTCCAACTCCGCAATGCGCTGCGTGAAAAAGGCTCTCAATCGTTTGCTGACCGAAAGAAAAACCTTTTAAACAACTTTGAAACTGTATTTAAAAACTACGACCTCAATGTAGATAAAGCTGTGTTTGAACAAGCGATTAGCTATTATGCTAAAACAATGCCTAAAGCCTTGCTATCTCCTAATCTTCAGCAATTTGACGCACACGCTTTGGCTGATAAACTCTATAAAGAATCGTTTTTAGCCTCTAAAGCCGAAATGGATAAAGTACTCAACCTCCCCGATGACGCTTTTGAAAAACGTCTCAAAAACGATGTGGGAGTGCAATTTGTAGAGCAAATCATCTCTCATTTCTACGAAACTGTAATGCCTACTTATCAAAACTTAGATGATGAAATTACAGCACTACAACGCACCTATATGAAAGCTATTTTAGAGTTTTCTAAACCTCAAGACCGCATCTTCCCCGATGCTAATAGCACCTTGCGCGTTACTTATGGCAAGGTAGCAGGCTATTCACCTTTAGATGCTGTAACTTATGATTATATGACCTATTTAGACGGGGTAATGGAAAAATATGTACCGAACGATTACGAGTTTGATGTACCTGCTAAATTGCGTGAACTCTATGAGAAAAAGGACTACGGTATTTATGGCGTTAATGGCAAAATGCCCGTGTGCTTTATAGCGACCAATCACACCACAGGAGGAAACTCAGGAAGTCCTGCTATTGATGCGCAGGGCAACCTCATTGGGCTCAATTTCGACCGCGTATGGGAAGGCACAATGAGTGATATACACTACGATCCTAAAATATGTCGCAACATAATGGTAGATATACGCTATGTGCTTTTCATTATAGATAAATACGCTGGAGCAGGCTATCTGTTAAACGAAATGAAACTGGTGAAATAATGACGAGTTACGAGTTACGAATGACGAGTTACGAATGACGAGTTACGAATGACGAGTTACGAATGACGAGTTACGAATGACGAGTTACAAATAACAACTAATGAAACACTTTATCATATTCTTTTTGGTATTATTATCTACTGGTTGTAACCTCTTTCAAGGAAAACAACCAGCAGGGGAAAGTATTGCGGTAGAGGAAAAGCAGGAAGAGGCTTTACAGATACAACAAGAGGGAGAAACTTTTGTGCCTATAAAAAAAGAAGGCTATGTAATCAATTATAAGGCACCTTTGTATAGAATTCCTGATATAAATTCTCCTACAGAAGAAGCAGAAGGATATTTTGGGAATTGGCAGAGAATAACGGGAGAGTCAGAGCATTTTTATAGAATAGAAGATGAGGAAAAAACGTTCTTTTTTCTCAAGAAAGATATAGGGAAATGTGAAGAAATAGAGTTTACAAAGGAATCTTTGGAACGATGTGATAACATTTTTATCAATGGAGAGGGAGAAAAAGATCATACAGATTTCTCACAATTCTTATCAGTAACACCTATTGGTAAGGAAGAATATTTGAAAGAACAAGAAAATGGAATTGATTTATTGAAAAAAGATACCCTTTTGCACTCTAAAATCAATCAAACGCTTGTTTTTAATTGTAAAAATAAGATTGTAAAATTCAAAGATGAATTGGAGGAAGAGCAAGATGATTCTAAAATATATGAATATGAAGGGTATATAGAATCATTAGGGCAATATGTGGTTTCACTATCAACTTTGGGGTGGATAAGATATATCTTAATAGATAAAATAACGGGGAAACAAATAGAAATAGATGGTTTTCCTTATGCTTCACCTGATAAAAAACATATCATTTGCTTAATAGAGGGAATGGATATGTCAGGTTTTATAATTCTTTATGAAATAAAAAGCCTTTCACCTTTTAAAGTAGAGAAGAAATTGGATATTGTACTCTCATACTGGACACCTTATGATGATAAAGGAAAAGATATATTTTGGGATAAGGAAGGAAATCTTTATGTTTCTATCAATAAAGAAACGTGCTTTTATATAAATTATACGAAGTACAATCCTTCGCGAAAGTATATCAAGATAGGAATTAGAAATTAGTAAATAGTATTATAACTAATCTATGAAATACTTTATCTCTTTTATTTTAACACTATTATTAGCTGGCTGTAATCTCTTTCAAGGAAAACAACCAGCAGGGGAAAGTGTTGCGGTAGAGGAAAAGCAGGAAGAAACGTTTGTGCCAGAGCAGAAGGAGTTGTATGTGATAAATCCTACAACTGAAATATATTCTGCCCCTGATACAACGGCTAAACTTAACTTAAAGTGTGAGTTAGGAGAGCTTGTAGAATTAGAAGCTGAGTCGAAGCATTTCTATAAGATAAAATCACCTACGGATTGTTATTTACTGAAAGAAAATATGGGTACATATAACGAAATCCCACTTACAAAAGAGATTTTAGAAGCAGTTCAGGAGTTAGAAGAAGATGAAAATGAATTTGATATATCTAAAGAAGGAAAAAATCTATCTGATTATTTTACTATTTCACTCATATCAAAGCAAGAGTACCAAAAAGAATTGAAAAATAGAGTAGATTTCAGAACTCCAATAAAAAATTTCACTTACAAAGAGGGAGTACTTTACATCAATCATCAAGCTTATGAAGTAGAGAAAGAAAATATAGAATGGAGTAATTGTGAAAAAGTATGGTGGATAGCACCTTTACAACGTTATCTTGCCTACATAACATACCAAGGAGATGTAGCATATGGATTTTTTATTTTGATAGAGAAAGATACTAAAGAAACAATGAAATTAGGGCAAGAGCCTTTTCTTTCTCCTGATTTCAAGTATTTATTTTGTACAACGAACCCCACATATATGAATTACACAAAAATATCTTTGTACAATGTCCAAAAAGATAGTATTCCCCTTATTGAAATGGTAGCTCAAACAGAAATTAATTATTGGATGCCTTATCACACAAAAGAAACACCTTTGTTTTTTAGCAGTAATGGAAATATTTACGCTTCTTTTAATGTTGAAGGGCTTTTTTGGAAAGGAAAGAAAGATGTTAAACTTAATGACCAACGAAAGTATATCAAGATAGGAATTAGAAATCAGTAAATAGCATTATAACTAATCTATGAAATACTTTATCTTTTTTATTTTAATACTATTATTAGCTGGCTGTAACCTTTTTCAAAGGCAACAGCTGGCAGAGGAAAGTGTTGCAGTAGAGGAAAAACAACAACAAGAAGAAGTGTTTGTGCCAGTGCAGAAGGAGTTGTATGTCATTGATAAGGAAGAACGGGAAGATTATTATCTTTTCGGCGAGAAAATAAAAATAAGTGCAGAAGGAAATGAGTTTTACAAAACTGACAGAGGAGATTATATAAAAAAGAAAGATGTAGGTGATTGGAATACTCTGAAAACTAAAATCACAAGGGATGATCTTACAAAAAACGTAGATATTAACGGAAATTCTAACGATCGTATCACTAAATACCTGAGTATAGATCAAATTTCTTATGAAGAATATCAAGAAGCTCTTAAAAATAAGATAGATTTCCTCATAGAAGACACCCTTGCAATTGTAAAAAAGAATGGCAAACTTACCTTCCCTTGTGAGCATAAAACAGTTTATCTAAAAGACCAGTCTGATAGCGTTGAAGATCCTTTTTCTACAACCTATGCTTATGTAGGGAATGTTCATGTTCTCAATCAATATTTAGTTTTTGAAGATTCTGAAGATTTTTATGCTTATATTTTTATAGATAAAACCACTGGTAAGCAAACTGATTTTGAGCGTTTTCCCTTTCTCTCTCCCGATAAGAAGTATATCATTACAATAGGGAGAGCTTATGAAGATTTAGTGGGAACGATTTCTTTGTATCGCATAAAAAGCATAAAACCATTTGTGATTGAAACTTTAGTAAATGAAGACATAAAATGGTGGGCAACCTATGATTTTGATAAAGAACCCATCTTTTTTAGTAAAAATGGTTTCTTATACGCCCCGATGAATGTTATCCCAAACTTTTTTGATGAGCATAATAATCCTAACAAACAGCGAATGTATATCAAGATAGGAATTAGAAATTAGAAATTAGTAAATAGCATTATAACTAATCTATGAAATACTTTATCTCTTTTATTTTAACACTATTATTAGCTGGTTGTAACCTCTTTCAAGGGCAACAGCAGGCAGGGGAAAGTGTTGCTCCTACTGAAGAACCTCAAATACAAACAGAAAATTCTGCTAAAGAGGATAAACCTACAGAAAAGGAGCTTTTAGAAACAATGGGAGACACTTCTGATACTAAGGCTTTGGGGAAATATTTTACTATAGAAAAGGTTTCGAAGCAGGAATACCTACAAGCATTGAAACATCGCTATTATTTTCTCACTAACGACAATTTAAGAATTGAAAAACAAGATGGTGTGATTGAGCTTCCTTGTAAAAATAAAACTGTTACATTTGAAGATACAGAAGCATCAGAGGAGTTTGGAGATGCTGAAAGATATGATTATTTAGGTGAAATACCTGATTTAAATCAATATCTAGTGAGATATACAGTTTATAGAGCTCAAGAAATTCTTTTTATTGATAAACAAACAGGTAATCAGACTAAAATGGAAGGCGAACCGCTCTTATCACCTGATAGAAACTATGTAATAGGGACATATAGAGATGTTTTGGGAACATTTTTAATGTTTTATAAAGTAAAACAAGCGAAATCATTCACTTTAAAAGAACTTATTACTGTTAGCCCTCAATATTGGACAATTGATTACAGTGAAAAAGAAGCAATATTCTTTAGCAAAAACAACTATCTGTATATATCTATAATATTTAAAGAAAATTACAATCAACGAGAATATATTAAAATAGGAATTAGGAGTTAGAAGTTAGAAATTAGTATCGTACTTATCTCTTACCTCTTACTTCTTACCTCTTAACTAAAAAAACTATGGAATTAAACAAACTCATTGACCACACGCTTCTAAAAGCTACAGCTACCATTAGCGAGATTGAAACTCTTTGTAAAGAGGCTGTGGAGTACGATTTTTATTCGGTATGTGTGAATAGTGGCTATGTAGCAACCGCTAAAAAATTCTTAACAGGTACTGACATCAAGGTATGTAGTGTAGTAGGCTTCCCCTTAGGAGCAATGTCGGCTAAAGCCAAATATTTTGAAACAGGTGAAGCCCTTGCTGATGGTGCTGATGAAATTGATATGGTGCTGAATGTAGGTTGGCTTAAATCAGGGAAAACCAATCAAGTATTGGACGAAATTATCGCTCTTAAACGCTGTGTAGGTGAAAACCGCGTGCTGAAAGTCATCCTCGAAACTTGTTACCTTACTGATGAAGAAAAACGCTTGGCTTGCCGTTTAGCCCTTGATGCTAAAGCCGATTTTGTAAAAACTTCTACAGGCTTTGGTACGGGGGGCGCAACACTCGCCGATGTAAAACTGATGAAAGAATGTGTGCAACATAAGGCTAAAGTGAAAGCCTCTGGAGGTATACGCGACTATGAAACAGCTATGCAATACGTAAACCTTGGTGTAGAGCGTATAGGTACTTCTAACGGAATTGCTATCTTAAAAGGAGAGAAAGGAAGTGGCTACTAATGAAGATTATCAGTTACAATGTAAACGGTATAAGGGCAGCCCTTACTAAAGGCTTTGCCGATTGGCTGAAAAATGCTAACCCCGATGTATTATGTCTGCAAGAGATAAAAGCCTTTGAAGACCAGATACCTACAGAAGTATTTACTGAATTAGGGTATACTTATCAATATTACCACAGTGCCGAAAAGAAAGGTTATAGCGGTGTGGCTATCCTCTCTAAAATCGAACCTAAGCACGTGGAAGTAGGCACAGGAATTGATTATATGGACAAGGAAGGACGGGTACTTCGTGCTGATTTTGAGACACTCTCAGTAATGAGTCTCTATTTGCCCTCAGGTACGAACCCCGATCGTTTGGATTTCAAACTCACTTTTATGGCTGACTTTCAAAAGTATATTGATAAACTCAAAGAAACAGTGCCTAACCTCGTTATCTGTGGTGATTACAACATCTGTCACGAGGCAATCGATATACACGACCCCGTGCGCAACGCTACTGTATCAGGCTTTTTGCCCGTAGAGCGCGAGTGGTTAGACAAGTTTATGAAGAGTGGTTTTATTGACAGTTTCCGTTATTTCCACAAAGAGCCACATCAGTACTCGTGGTGGAGCTATCGCGCCAATGCTCGCAACAACAACAAAGGTTGGCGGATTGACTATCACTTAGTATCAGCACCTTTAGAAAACCGAATGGAACGTGCGCTTATTCTTCCTGAGGCAAAACACAGCGACCATTGCCCTATTGTATTAGAGATTAGGAGTTAGAAATTAGAAGTTAGGAGATAAAAAAAGCTGTTGAACAAATTGTAATGTTCAACAGCTTTTTTATTGTCTGCCACGCTGTGGCTACCATCTTATAATGGCACTTGCCCAAGTGAAACCACTACCAAAAGCAGCAAGTACTACGAGGTCGCCGTCCTTGATTTTGCCTTGTTGAACTGCTTCGGTAAGAGCAATAGGCACAGAAGCGGCGGTAGTGTTACCATATTTCATTATATTGTTAAACACCTGCTCATCAGTGAGTTTGAATTGATGTTGTACAAATTGTGAGATACGCAAATTAGCTTGGTGAGGAATCAGCATATTGATATCTTCGCGAGAAAGTCCGTTAGCTTTTAGACCTTCTTCAATCACTTCGGCAAAGCGCACTACAGCATTTTTAAATACAAACTGACCGTTCATATTAGGGTAATAACTCACATCATCAGGGTCGTTTTCAGCCAATATTTGAGGCACCCATTTGGTACCTACCCCAGGTGCTATCATTGCCAATTGCTCGGCGTGCTCACCTTGACTGTGCAAGTGAGTAGAGAGAATACCGCGTTCGGGGTCATCGGAGCGAGAAACGATAGCAGCCCCAGCACCATCACCAAAGAGCACTGCCATATTGCGACCGCGAGTGGTCATATCCAGTGCAGGTGATTGGGTTTCAGCACCTATCACAAGAATATTTTTGTACATCCCCGTTTTGATATACTGGTCGGCTACAGAGAGCGCGTAAAGAAAGCCCGAACATTGGTTGCGAATATCGAGAGCCCCTACGTTAGGCAAGCCCAATTCTTTTTGTACTAATACCCCGCAACCTGGGAAATAAAAGTCGGGACTGAGGGTTGCAAACACAATAAAGTCTATTTCTTCTTTATTGATTTTAGCAACTTCAATAGCTTTTAAGCTCGCTTTTACCCCCATTGAGGTAGTGGTATCACTGCCTTTTAGGGCGTGACGACGCTCTTTGATACCAGTGCGCTCTTGAATCCATTCATCACTGGTATCCATTAGTTTGGATAAGTCGTCGTTAGTAACTACATTGTCAGGGACGTAAAATCCTAATCCCTTAATTCTTGAACGATATAACATATTTTTAGTTTTAGATAAACACTTCTAATAAATCCATCCCTTTGGTCTTTACCTCTAATTTGTGGCAAGAAGCAGGGAAAAGCATGGTTTCACCTTGTTTGATAGGCAATTCGGTAGTGCCATCACCGATGACACCTTCACCTTTTACGCACATATAGATATGGAAAGAATCATCTTGAGCAAGCAACTTCTCAAAACCAGCTGTAAGTGGCAATAAATTAGTAATAAAATAAGGGCAATTCACCACTTTGTTCACCTCATTAGCATTTTGAGAGTACTGCACTTTAAAGTCGTCTTTCTTCTCATAGTCGATTGCATCGAGAGCGAGTTCAGTGTGGAGTTCGCGCAAGTTGCCATTTTTATCGCGACGGTTGAAGTCGTACACGCGGTAGGTGATATCACTGGTTTGTTGTATTTCGGCAATGATAATTCCCTTACCTATGGCGTGCACTTTGCCCGTGTTGATAAAAAAAGTATCGCCATCTTTCACTTTTTCGTAGTTGAGAATATCGGTGAGTGTACCATTATCAAGATGCTGTTGATACTCCTCTTTGGTTACTGTTTTGTTGAAGCCTACGATAAGTTCAGCTCCTGCATCGGCGTGAAGCACATACCACATTTCGGTTTTACCAAAAGAGTTGTGGCGTTCTTTTGCCAATTGATCATTAGGGTGCACTTGTATAGAGAGGTCTTCACGTGCATCTATAAACTTAATAAGGATAGGAAAATCACGACCAAAACGCTGGTGTACGTGTTTGCCTAATAGTTCATTAGGGTATAAATCAATGAGTTCTTGGAGACTTTTACCTTCAAGAGCTCCATTGGCTACTACAGAGATATCGCCTGGTACTCCTGATACTTCCCAGCTTTCGCCTGTAATATCACTTTCAATAGGTTTGTTGAATAATGTTTTTAGTTTAGTGCCTCCCCAAAGACGTTCTTTAAGGATTGGTTTAAATTTTATTGGATACATTTTTATTAAGGTTGTTAGTTAAAGTGCAAAGATACGAATAATTTGCCAATTAGCAAAATCAACTCATTATCTCAAGTTTTTCAGCATAAATTGTGTCATTATCTTTGCTGTTTGCGCTTCTTTGGCAGTAAACAAATGGTCCCCTCTTTCTATAAGACTTACCTTACAATGCTTGTAGAAAAAAGGCAAATTCTCGCTATAGGTATAAGATATCATCCGATCCCCTGTGCCGTGAATGACCAGCACCTGACCTTTGTAGGTACTCGCTTTCTGAATAAGTTTACAGCGTTGTGCTGAGAGAATATAGTCTTTCCCCACAGTTACTTTTCCTCCAAAAAAAGAAAGCTCCTCAGGTACATTCAATGGGTCGAAAGTGGCATCGAACAGTACCCCTTGTGATAGTATGTCGTGAATTGTAGAAGCAGGTGCTAACAAGCCCAATGCTTTAACGTTTTTCTTTCCTAATTCTGCACTCAAAAGCATCGCTATAGCCCCTCCTTGCGAGTGTCCTATCAAGCCTATCTTACCTACGAAAGAGAGTCTTTTAGTAAATGCCATTATACGCCGTGCATCTTCTAACTCATTATCTAACGACATTTTCTTAAAATCTCCTTCACTTTCCCCGTGTGCGTTAAAGTCAAAGCGTACTGAGGCAATACCGTGTGCGGCTAAGCTATCCGCCAAAGTAGCATATAACTTTTTGTCTTTATTGCTGGTCAGTGCGTGAAAGATAATCACAGTAGGGATTTTCTGAGATTTTTTCACAGTATCAGGGGTCGTAACCACTCCGTGAAGTGTTCCTACAGAACCTTGAATAGTTACAGGTTCTGTTTTAGCATTTGCCCAATGAAAGGTAAGTAAAAAACTAAGAATTAAAGTGCTAATTTTCATATTTACTAATTTTCCCATTTGCTAATTATTTCTATAAACTTCCTCAAACGGCAATCTAAACCTTTCGCCCCAGATACCGCGCTCTTCACGAATTCCACAAGTAATGACCATACTCACCTCAGCCCCGCAAGATAAATGTAACAGTCTCTTAATACGACGGCTGTCGTAACCCTCTAACGGACAAGTATCGTACCCTTCCTCTGCCATTGCCAGCATAAAAGTTTGCGCTACAAGTCCACAGCTTTTGTGTACACTCACGCGAATATCGCCTTCGGAAAGTTGTTGCATCATAGGGCGAAACCAACTGGTAACCACCCCAAACAATTTACGGAAACCGCCTAACAAGCCAAAAAAACGACTGTACACAAAGGGCATCAGTTTGCCGTAATATGCCTCTTTGTCTTTAATGCGTTTGGTTTGCCTTTCGAGCGGACTGTTGCGCTGTACATTACCGCGTTCAAAATCCAAAATCATCTTAGCGTGCGCGCGGTGCTTGTCTTGACGGGTAACAAAAACCACCATCTGTTGTGCGGTGACAGCCGTACGCTGGTCGAGACAGGCGTGAGCGAGCTTTTTAAGTAACTCTTTATTGGTAATATGGTACAGCTCATACAGTTGCATATTCGAACTAGTAGGTGCTAATGTAGCGAGCTGAAGGCATTCACGCACCTTTTCCTCACTGATGGGCGTAGGCGCATAATAGCGTACCGCCCTACGAAAGTTTAAAATATCTTTTAACATAGAATTAGTGTTTAGTAGTCAGCTAAATTTCCTGACATTTCTTATTGATTTTTATTTTGTAATGACAAAATTACAAAAAGAAACTGAAACGAACAAAATATTGCTAATTCGCTAATTATTTGTACCTTTGCCCTCTGTTTTAGAACATTTTGTAATATGAACGATAATTCCTCTTATCACATTCCCGTTTTGTTGCAACAAAGTGTTGAAGGTTTGGCAATTAAGCCCAATGGCACTTATGTAGATGTCACTTTTGGCGGTGGTGGTCATTCGCGTGAAATCCTTAAACATTTAGGCAATGAGGGGCGACTTTTTGCTTTCGACCAAGATGTTGATGCAGCTGCCAATGCTATAGCCGATGATCGTTTTACACTCATTCAGCAGAATTTCAAATATTTGCGACAATACTTGCGTTTCTACGGTGTCACACAAGTAGACGGGGTTTTAGGTGATTTTGGGGTTTCTTCTCATCAATTTGATGTTGCCGAACGCGGTTTTTCTACTCGTTTTGAAGGTACTTTAGATATGCGTATGAACCAAAATGCAACGGTTTCGGCTAAAGAAATTGTAAATGAATATGATGAAGAAGATTTAAGTCGATTGTTTTTCAGTTATGGTGAGCTGAAAAACGCCAAAGCTATCGCTCGGGCGATTATCAATTATAGAGCACAGAAGCCTATTCAATTAGGCAGTGAGTTACAAGAGGCTGTAAAGAGTTTTTTACCCAAGTTCAAGGAAAACAAAGTGTTGGCGCAAATCTATCAGGCAATACGCATAGAGGTGAATGGTGAAATGGAGGCTTTAGAATCGTTTTTGTTACAACTACCCGATGTGGTGAAACCTGGGGGGCGCATCAGTCTCATCAGCTATCACTCGCTTGAAGACCGTGCCGTGAAACGCTTTATACGCGACGGACAATTAGAAGGCACTCCCGAAAAAGATTGGTTTGGCAATGTGTCAGTTCCGTTTAAAAAAGTAGGCGGACTTATCACTACTACCGATAGTGAGATTGCAATGAATAACCGAGCTCGCAGTGCTAAACTTCGCATTGCTGAACGCATAAACTCTTAATTCTTAACTTTTAACTAAAAAAAATGGGAAGAGCTACCGACGAAATTAAAAATATACTACGCGGAAAGTTTTTTGTAGGCAAAGACGCTTTTAAAAGCTGGATGTTTGTTGGCTTTCTGTTTGTGCTGATTATCATAATGATTACCAGTTCACAGCGGGTAGATGCCAAAGTACACCAAATTGCTAAACTGAATGAAGAGGTGAATGAACTCAAAAGTCAGTTTGTAGATGTGCGTTCGCGCTTACAGAAGGTGCGATTAGAGTCGTCGCTGTTAGAACAATTAGAATCTAAAGGACTCAAGCAGCCTGAGAAACCACCACAAAAAATTAAAGTAATTGTAGAAGAATAACAAAACAATAAGGAGGTAAAGCATTGGAAAAAAGCGACAAAAAAATAACTGCACGCACTTACTTTGTAGCATTGGTAATCCTGCTGATGATTATAATAATAGCCGTAAAACTCATCAAAATACAAATAGAAGGTGATGAATATCGCGCCAAAGTAGACGAAACTACTTTGCGTGAGGCTGATATTATCCCCAGTCAAGGCAATTTGTATTCCGATGATGGGAGTCTATTGGCTACCTCGGTAACTCGTTATGATATTCGTTGGGACGGGATAGCCCCTTCTAAAGCTAATTTTAACAAATATGTAAAATCGCTAAGTGATTCCCTTTCAAAGATGTTTGGTCGTCCAAGTAACTACTATTTGAATCTACTTAAAAAAGAACGCAATTTAAAGAACAGATACTTACTTATCGCAAGTAATTTAGGCTATAGTGAATACGCACGTATCAAAAAATTTCCACTGTTTGACAAAGGCCCCTACAAAGGGGGAATCATTATAGAGAAAAACATCAAACGCGAATATCCGTTAGGGGGGATTGCTCACCGCAGTATTGGTTATGCGCGTACCGATGAAACTGGTTACACTACCCGTGTAGGGCTTGAAGGTGCTTATGCCAATTACCTTTTGGGTACTAAAGGACGACGCTTAGAACAGAAAATCGCCAAAGGACAGTGGAAACTCGCCAGTGGGTTTGATATTATAGAACCTAAAGATGGTTATGATGTAGTCTCTACTATCAATATCAACATACAAGATATTGCACACCACGCCTTACTTACCCAGCTTAAGAAATACAAAGCTCAGCACGGTTGCGTGATTGTAATGGAAGTGAGTACAGGCGAGATAAAAGCTATTTCCAATCTTGAGTTAAACAAAAAAAACGACACCTATGCCGAGCGTTATAACTTTGCTATAGGCGAAGCTCACGAACCTGGGTCGGTATTCAAATTGATGACAGTTGTCGCTGCTATGGAAACCCGCAATATCGATACCACTTATGTAGTGGATATAAAAGACGGAAAACAACAGTACTACGATAAGACTTTTCAAGATTCACAACACCATTTCACGGGGCGCATTAGCTTAAACAAAGCCTTTTCGGTATCCTCAAACGTGGGGATGACTGAGTTAGTACACTCACTATTTGCGAAAACCCCTTCAGATTTTACCACTCAATTGCTAAAAATGAATCTCAATCAGCAGTTAGGCTTACCCATCTTAGGTGAAGGAGCTCCTTTTATTCCTACACCACGCGACAAGCTATGGAGTGGGGTGACCCTCGAATCTATGGCCATAGGTTATGCCGTAAAAATTACCCCTTTGCAGAGCTTGGCTTTCTACAACGCTATTGCCAATGGGGGAGTGATGGTAAAACCCCGAATGATCAAGGAAGTAAAAGAATGGAACAAAGCAATAGAAAAGTTTAATGTAGAGATTATCAACGGAAAAATTTGCTCTAAACAAACTGCCGATAAAGCTAAGGGAATGCTCGCCGATGTAGTGAGACGTTCGTATGGATCAGGACACCGACTTTATTCCCCCGATTTTTCGATGGCAGGCAAAACAGGAACTGCTCGTAAAAACTACGCCAATGCGGATGCAAGCAAACTGAGTTATATATCCTCGTTTGCAGGATTTTTCCCAGTAGATAACCCAAAATACTCGTGTATAGTAGTCATTCACGAACCCGACCGCAGTGTGGGGATTTACGGTGCCGATGTATCGGGACCTGTATTCAAAAGTATAGCTCATAAAATCTATACTAATTCACTGTTGATGGACACCGTAGAAGATGTGGAAAATGTATCGGGAAAAACTACTAAAAACTATGAAGATTACTATGCTAAGGCTGCAAAATACAAAACAGTAATGCCCGATCTTACAGGTATGAATGTAATGGATGCTATTGCTTTACTCGAAAATATGGGCTTACGAGTGAAATTCTCGGGCGAAGGCAAAGTAAGTAGCCAATCGGTTGCCAAAGGTGCCAAAGTAGCGCGCAATACCATAGTAGTTTTACAGTGTGGAGAATTAACTAATTAGTCAATTTGTCAATTAGCAAATGATTGCGTCTCTACACTTTGCCAAAGTTTCAGACTTTGGCAAAGTTGATTACTCTGATAATCAATCACTTTTAGAGTACGTTGTGTAAGGGCGTTTTGCAAACGCCCCCAAAGAAAAACTTTTTGAACAGCCTCTTGAACTCTTAAAATGATAAAATGAAAATATTCTTTATCACAACATTCGTTTTCATCACCTCATTAGCTGTAGCGCAACCTTGCTCTTACAAAGATTTAGAGCAAACAATAACAAGTCTTTATACTAAAGTAAAACCTTGCAATCTCTCTATTGCTAAAATGGATTTTACTCCTGTTCTTTTATATAAAGAAACTGATTTTTTAGGTGCGATTGGCACTCACAAAAAGCGATTGGTAGTTCAGTTTACAAGTATTAAAAAAGATAATACACAACCATCATTATACCAAGTAGAAGGCTGGACACGTGTAGCTAAAAACACCCGTAAGTTTAGAGGAACTATTATTATAAACACACTAAAAACACTCGTAAATTCTGAAGAAACCAACTTTAAGGAAGAAGGAATTGCTGAAGGTAACTTTCTTTTTGATGAATATGAAAACCTTCCTGCAACTGGTATTTTTAAGGGGAAAGTATTACTTTGTTGGGCTATTTCTAACAAAGGAAATTTAGAGTATAACGATTTCTATGAAGGAGCTGACCCTTATTTCAACAATGCTTTTATTGGAACGTGGACAAGCAAACAAACACAGAAAACACAGCAAGTAAGTTGGGCATATTATCGCGTACCTTGTTCAGGTGATTTAGATATAGGGGCAGGAGAGTTTATTCCCAATAAGAAATACTTAAAATACGGCTGGGACGAATTTATCAACGAAATGAAAGCCCAATACCCTGGCTATGCTCCTTATAATTAACAAATTGACTAATAACTAATGACTAATTTAAACACATTACTTAAAAACATCTCTATAAAGGCTTCTCTTTATGAAGAAGACAAACCTATTACTTCTGTTTGCTTTGATTCTCGCAAGGTGGAAAAAGGAAGTATGTTTGTTGCTATTTCTGGCACTCAATCTAACGGACACGAATATATAGACCAAGCCACTCGCAATGGGGCAACCGCTATCGTCTGTGAGCAATTACCCCAATTGCTCTTCCCTGATGTGAGCTATATCATTGTACCTAATACCCATAGTGCCTTAGCTCTTATCGCGGCTAACTTCTATGGCAATCCTTCCGAAAAACTTACCTTAGTAGGTGTTACAGGCACTAACGGAAAGACTACTATTGCAACGCTTCTCTACCAATTGTTTAGAAAAGCAGGACAAAAAGCAGGTTTGCTCTCTACCGTAGCAGTATACGTAGACGACCAGCGTTTTGAAGCTACCCACACCACCCCCGACCCTCTTCAACTAAATCATTATCTGCATTTAATGGTAGAACAAGGGGTGAAATACTGCTTTATGGAAGTCAGTTCGCACGGTATCGACCAGCATCGCACCGAAGGGCTACAGTTTGCAGGTGGTATTTTCACTAACCTCACCCGTGATCACCTCGACTATCACAAAACCTTCGCTGCCTATCGCGATGTGAAAAAGCGTTTCTTTGATGCGTTGCCTGCTACCGCTTTTGCCTTAGTAAACAACGATGATAAAAATGGGGCTTTTATGCTACAAAACACCAAAGCCCAAAAGAAAACTTACGCTCTCAAAACCTATTCAGATTATAAAGCATATATCATTGAGAGCAGATTTGACGGCTTGCTGTTGCGCATCAATCAGCACGAGGTATGGACAAAACTCATAGGGGAGTTCAATGCCTACAACCTTTTGGCGGTATATGCAGCAGCTACACTTTTAGGTATTGACGAACTTGAGGCGCTTACACTCATCAGTGCTATAGAACCCGTGGCTGGGCGTTTCCAGTACGCTGTATCGGCTACGGGAGTGATTACCATCGTAGATTACGCTCATACCCCCGATGCCCTTGAAAACGTTCTAAAAACCATCAACGATATACGCACTCACAACGAGACACTCACTACTGTAGTGGGTTGTGGGGGCAATCGCGACAAAGGCAAACGCCCTATAATGGCTGATATCGCTACAACCCTCAGCGATAATGTCATCCTCACTTCCGACAATCCTCGCAACGAAGAACCTGAGACGATTCTTGCCGAAATGGAACAAGGGGTACAGCCACAACACTTCCACAAAGTACAAACCATCACCGACCGCCGTCAGGCAATACAATCCGTTTGTAAGAACGCCCAAAAAGGCGATATCATCCTCATCGCCGGTAAGGGACACGAAACTTACCAAGAAATTAAAGGCGTAAAACACCATTTTGACGACTTTGAAACTGTCCGCGAGTTTTTAGAATTGTACAAGAAGTAGGAGTTAGGAATTAGAAAATAGAAATTAGACTTTGCTAAGAGTTTTAGGACTCTTAGCAAAGTTTTTTATACTGTATCACGAAATGATACACCTCCCCCTTTACCTTTGCCGCATCAAACTAAAAGTTTCTAACAAATGAAAAAAGATACACTATCCTTGCAGTTACCTGTAGCGCTGCTCAGTAAGTCTAAAGTAACGATGCGTGCACTTTTAGAGCGCGAAGTAGCGCAACAAGAGAGTTATATCAAAGAGACTCTCAAAGCTATTGAGATACCTTTTAAAAGCTCTTTACACCCAAAAATAGACAGAAGAAAAACTGTCTTTTCAATAAAGATGAAGCCCTATTTCAGTGAAGATGATTTTGAAAAAGTACAAAAAGCCTTCCCGAAAGGTTATGTATTGCCTCATTACAATTTTGTAGGCGAAGAGGTAACTTCACGTTTCGTACAGATAGCTATCCCTAATAAAACTACTCATTTCGTATATCTGAGTGAAATATTCAGTTCTAAGCAGTTCAAACAGTCAGCAATGCCTTTACCTATTGCTTTAGGAATGAACGAAAAAGATCTTCATTTGATTGATTTAACGACTGAAGTGCATTTGGCTATTCAAGCCGATGACCCTACCTATCAGCGCAAATTACAACAGCTTGTATTGCTATCCTTGCTTTACAAACACAGTCCAGAAACGCTCAAAATAGTGTGGATAGGAAAAGAAGACGATTGCCCACCTGCGATGTTGCAAGTAATGGCACCTTATGCGTTCAGCACCGCTACTGATACTGAAGAAATTTTGCAATCCTTAGTAGATGAAAACCAAAAACGCACAGAAAATGCTCTTTCTTCACCTTATATAGTAGTCTTTATCAATGAAGCTGATACGCTTTTCGAGAAACATTTTCTACTTTTAAATGCTTTGAAAGATAGCCAAGCACAGGGTATTTACCTTGTGGGTATCTCAGAAGTATTTGAGAGGAAAAGCATAACTGTAAAACAGCTGCTTGATTATCGTTTGCTATTTAGCAATTTGCTTTGGGTTCACGATAATCGAGAGGTAGGCTATGAACGCACTTCACTTCTGTTGCCCTTCTTTGAAGAAGAGGTTTTTGACAATATCATACAATTTAGAGAAGGAAAAATAAAAATACCACCAGAGGAATTGCTTTCAGAGAAAGCTGAAACCTTACAAAAACAAATAGCACAGATATTAGAAAATAGGAGTAATACTCTTTTAGAACGAAAGACTTTAAAAGATCTTAAAAAGACCTTGCATACCCCCTTGGTAATGAGAAGCCAGCTATGTAGTACAGATGGAGCAATAATCCTTCCACTAAATATAATTAGAGGGTATTTTTCTCGGCTATCACAAACGAAACTATTTAATGAAATGCTCGGCAGAGTTATGAACAATATCACCTATTTTGCAGGAGAAACACCTAAGAAATTAGGTAGTATAACACATTTTGAAATACTTAAAGAAAGCAAACAGATACTTATTGATGGTGAACCCTTATACACTCACACTATAGGAGATAGTTTAGTACCTTTTATTGTAGAAGATAGCTATGATATACTCAACCCAATAGCCGTCACTCCAGAGAAAACGGTGTGCCCGCTGTTAGACACTTTGCCTAATGCTACCTATCCGCAGTTGAGCCTTATTGTAAAGGAATTGCGGAAAATAGAGCAAACATCTTCTAACTTAGAAGAAAAAGAACTATTAGTACAGAAGCTATTTAATGAAGTAATTTTTGCTTGGCAGCTTACACCTATAGCACTGCTTTCGGAAATAGAAATCCTATTGTCGCAAGTTAATTTTGAGCTGATTAACAAGAAGTTTCTTAGAAGCCGCCAACAGTCAGCAGTAGGTAGTTAGAAAGCGTTCTTAAACTCTTAATAATAAAATTAGGAAAACTTTGCAATACACTCTTTTTTAGAAATAGAAAAGTTGTTGAATAAACAATAAAAAAATCACCCTAACCCCCTAAATTCTAACATTTTATATTTGGCAACAAGGAAAATAATTAGTACTTTTAGGGCGTTAATAAAAAAAACAAAATTAAATATGTTAAATGCTGACGAATCTTTGATTGAATCTTGGCTAAAACACATCAACAATTGCCAAGTAGTTCAGAAAAACTGGAAACCCTCAAAGTCTTGGGAAACTATCTCTGATAAAGAAATAGAAAGACTGTTAAAATATTTAGACAAGAAGTTTAAAGTATTGAGCGGAAAAACTTATGAACAATTTTTCTCTCAAGGAGAAGTTGATTGTTTAGGAGTTTCTCTAAAATTAAATGAAGATTTAAATCTTTCTTTTAATAAAATCTTCGCTGTAGAAATTGCTTTTCATGAAAATGGTTTAAACTATTCAGGAGGCTTAGAAGCTAATATTCTCAAATTAAAACAAAAACTTATCAGAAATGCTTTAAGTGTTTATAGATATTTTGGAATTAAAAATAAAGTTGAGATTATTTTTGCAACTCCAAAAACTATGAATACACATACAGTTAAATTACGAGAGGTAATAGAACAGATTTTTGTAGAATTTTCATTATTAGGCTTTGAATATAACTTCAAACTATTTACAGATGAAGATTTCAATGATAAGATATTTCAAAAAGTAATCAATAAGATTGAAAACATTAGTGATGAATCAGAATTCTTTATAAGGAGTTTAAAACTTGCTAATATTTTTGTTGAAAAAGTCATTGAAAAATCTGTAAAAGTAAATATACCTATGGAATATTCTAAAATTACTGAAATTGGAGTAGGCGCACGCATTATCGAGATTTTCGAAAAGTTAGAAGCTGAGCAACGTCTTTCAGCTGAAGAAATTAGTAATCTTTGTTCTAAAGATTACTCAAACTCGATTTTTAAAATTAACTTTCCTTTATTAGTAAAGTATAAAGACGGAAGTGAGGCTTTTGTTAATAACTATAGAAGATACTATACCCAAACGTTTAAATTAGGAGGGAATGAGTATTTCTTATGTAGTCAATTGTATGATAGAAACCGTACATATCTTGAAGAGTGGTTTCAAAAAGTAACTAAAAAGTAGAATTATTTTCTCAAACAACACTAAAAAAGGTGCTGTCCAAAAAATCTCAAAATCACTTTTGCGTCGCTACACTTTGCCAAAGTTTTAATTGCTCGTCGTGCTACGACCTTTGGCAAAATTGATTACTCTAATTATCAACAGCTTTTGTAGTATGTTATGTAAGAAAGCCAGCGATAGCTGGGTATGTGCTGCAAACGCCCACACAAATAGAACTTTTTAGACAGCTTCTTTTAAGAGTGGAAAGAGTATTCGGCTTTACGAAGTTCCGCACTTTGAGAAAGTTTGCAATATACTCTTTGTAGAAATAGAAAGACTATTTATTTTCATTTAGTGAATGAACAGTAAAAAAATTATCCTAACGTCCCAAATTTTAACATTTTATATTTGGTAGCAAGAAAAATAGTTAGTACTTTTGGGGCGTTAAACTAAAACATCACAAATGTATGAATAATACCTTTTTTAAACAGAAAGAATTTAGAGAATTCTTGCCAAAAAATGGAGTAAATAGCATTGATAGTTACATTAATTATGTAAATAATGCGGATAAACAATTTAGGCATAAACTTTTTGAGCTAGTAGAGAATATCTATAAAGCAAAAAGTCTAGATGCTCTTGATGAGTTAAGAGAAATAGGAGAAGAACTTTTTGAGATTATAGAAGTTACTTCTAAGAATCATTACCGTGCAGGGTTTATGAAGTACCTTGATTTTATTGAAGAGAAAATCTGCCTTTCTGATGAAGTTTCAGTTGCAACTATTTCTTTAAATGACATTAAAAAAGATGTAGAAGAAGAGAAAAAAATATATAATACCAATAGTGCTTACATACACTACTCTTCTACTTTTGTTAGAGACACTCTATTTCGTAGGCTAATTTCACAAGACCGCTATAATAACAATGGTCATCTTATTTTCCCTATTCGTTTTATAAAACAATACTTTTATAAAACAGGACACGAGAAAACTTTTGACAAAATACTTAATCATCAAATAGATAACATTATCTATTTTGTAGGGACTACTGCTAAAAAAGTCAAAGATTTAAAAGACTTAGAAATTGAGTATAGTAATGGACAGGTCTTTATAAATAAGGAAAAGGTTTCTGCTAAAACAGAAGTTGATAATTTAGTAACTCTAGTTGTAAAATCAGGTAAACTTAGAGAAATTGTTATCGATCACATTGAGCCTATTAGTCTCTTATTAGAGTCTTTAGATAAAAACGATTTTCCTCAACTATCACTTATCACAGATGAATTTAGAAAACGATTGAAAGGAGGAAATTTAGATAGAGATTCAGTACGTCTATTATCTACTATAATTGCAAATGATGAGTCTTTTAGAAATAGAATTCATTTTGATGAGCTGGAAGAAGAATTTCAGAAAATTAATGCAAAAATGAATTTGCAACTAATGCATAGTAGTTATAACAGCAAGAAAGGAGCAAAATAAGTAATATAACTTATTTAACTAAAAAAGAGTGCCAAAACAATTTCTGGCACTCTTTTTTTACTATAGTATCACAAAATGACACACTTCCTATATTATCTTTGTTATTACTCTGATAATCAACAGCTTTTGTAGTATGTTATGTAAGGGCGTTTTGCAAACGCCCCCACAAATAAAACTTTCGGACAGCTTTTTTTTGATTTATAAATCACCTCATTAATCCACTTCCAAATTTCTCTTCACTGCTTCTTGCCAATATTTTACAAAAGTATCTCGCAAGTGAGTAGGTTCTAATATAGTAAGCGACCAACTGCGTTTCATCAGTTCCATAATAAAGTCGAGAGTGGGTTTTACATAGAGTTCAAAGGTGATATGCGTTGCGGTTTCAGCTATAACCCGCTGTGAGTGGTGAATAGGCGAGGCTTTGAGATAGTTACCATCGCGGTGATCAAACTGTAACACTACCTTTTCGGCTTTGGCATCGGTAAACATCCCAAAAGCATTGTAATACGTGCTGTAGAAGTCTAATTGCTTATTAGGTCGGAAGGTAACACCTATTTCTAACGAACGCACGCGCTCTAAGGCAAAAGCTTTAAAAGGCACACTGCTATCTTGTTTATCTACTGCCAATACATACCATTTATAGTCTTTATGCTTTAGTTTGTAAGGTTGTAGCGTATAGGCTTTGGTTTGCTCATCGCGGTAGTCGTAGTAAGTGATGTGTAGTTCTTTACGTGCTTCTATAGCCTCTATACAGTCGGCTATATAGTTTGTACCCGTATGCTGACGAGTTTCTGTAATCACGCATTCAGGTAGTTTGCCGTCTTGGTTTTGCACGATAAACAAGATGTAAGCTGCCAATAGATCGTCTACTATCAGCTGATTTTCATCTTCGTATAGCGCATAAGTTTCGTCCTCAAATCTCAAATCATAGTGCCATTCATCGCGTATTGTCTCTTTGTCGCGCTCAAACAATTGTCGGTTATACCCTTTTTCTCCTAAATAACTATCCATTTCTTTGTAGATTTGTTTGTAGTTAGGGTAAATTCCTCTTGACGAAAATAATTTTGTTTTCTATTTGCTTTTATCTCGTTATTCACTATCTTTGCACTTTGGCAATTCGGGACAATATAGTTCTATTTCTACATTCACAAAAACAAAAAACAACTTTTGCTCTAATTGTCATTTTTTTATTCCATCATATTTAGCTTTGTTAAATTTATAATTGTTATTTAATGTCAGTTCGATATAAAAGAATATTGATTTACAGCTTTATATCATAATATATTCACAAAATAATTCACCATCAGGTGAAAATTCGTGTGTTCACATACCCAGCTGAGAGCCCTCGCTGACTTTGTGGGAGATTTATAATATTTTTTCTGATTTTTAAATAATTACTTACGCTGAACTCACGTTAATTAATAGATTACTTATATCAAAGTAGAAAAACGCTTAAAACAATTATAACTAAGTTTATGGAAACACTTCACACAACACGCCTTTTGCTTCGCCCTTGGAAAATTACCGATGCCGAAGCCTTATACACACAAGCGCACAACCCTATTATAGGCAAGCGGTGCGGTTGGTCTCCTCACAAAAGTGTGGAGGAGAGCCGAGAGATTATTGAGGTTGTCCTTAGCAAGGCTCATAGTTTTGCTATTTGTCTGCCCAATAACACACCTATTGGCAGTATAGGCTTGCTTTTGCAAGGAGAGAGCAATCTCCCTATAGGAGAAAATGAAGCCGAAATAGGCTATTGGCTTGGAGAAGACTTTTGGGGTAAGGGCTATGTTACTGAAGCTACTCTAAGGGTAATACAATATGCTTTTGAAGAGTTGCACCTTACCCAGCTATGGGCAGGTGCATACGAGGAAAATATTGCCTCACAGCGAGTACTTGAAAAATGTGGGTTCCGTTACCATCATACCATTGAAGATTTCTTATTTCCACTTATAGGAGAGAGACATACAAGCTTAGTATATACATTAAACAGAGAAAATTGAAGATGAATACTCAAGAAATCGACGCACAAAGTTTGCAAAATGCCTATCATCTTTTTGAGAGTGGGATTATAGAGCAGATAGAAGTAGGTACCACTAAAGGATTATGCGAGATACATCGCTATCTTTTTGAGGGGCTTTACGATTTTGCGGGTAAAATACGTCAGTTGAATATCAGTAAAGGAGATTTTCGTTTTGCCAATGCAATGTTTTTGCATGTTATCCTGCCTGTAATAGACCAAATGCCTGAAAATACTTTTGAAGAAATTGTAGCCAAATATGTAGAGATGAATATAGCCCACCCTTTTATGGAAGGCAATGGACGAGCTACTCGTATATGGATCGACTTGATACTCAAAAAACGCTTAGGTAAAGTAGTGAATTGGCAACAGATAGATAAAGCTCCTTATCTCCAAGCAATGGAGCGTAGCCCTATCAACGATTTGGAATTGCGCTTTTTGTTGCAACCTGCCCTTACTGATAAAGTAAATGACCGTGAAGTAATTTTTAAAGGTATAGAACAGTCTTATTATTATGAGAGCAACATATAACTTTAATTATATCAAACAAATATGAAAAAACAAATAACCTTCTTATTGTTGTTCTGTTCTAAATTGCTCTTTTCGCAAGAGGAAAGCAAAGAAGAATTTTTCAATCAAGTATATAAGGATTTTATTCCTGAAGATTATGAATATTTTTACTTAGAACCGCCCTATATACCTTCAGCTAATGAATTTGAGTATGCAAAAGAAAAGCCTTTTTACGGTCGCAGCTCAGCATTATCTAACGATGCAGAAGGTGTTATAAAAGCTATTGAGGAGCGAAAAAAAAATCCAGAATCATCGTATTGGGACTTTCAAGTATTCAAAAAGGCAAGAGAATGTTTTCAAGATAGTTTATTACCATCATTTGATACTCAAGATTTTGTTTTTACAAAGAGAAACATAAAAGACAAAGAACGTTTTGTTTGTCCGCATACCTTTTTTGTAACTGTAAAATGGTATTGGAGTAAAAAAAGAAGAGAAAAAGAAGCTTGGAAAGTATACAAAAAATTGAAAGAACTTATTTACAGACCAGAAAAACTACAATGTTTCACTTTTTCAGAACCCATATTCTTTGATGGAGGAAATAAAGCTTATTTTAGCTTTCGTAAATCCGACAAAAAGATAGATGCTGTTTACAAAAAAGAGAATGGCATTTGGAAAAAGGATTACTATAGTTCTGTTATGAACATTTGTGGCGCAGGATTAATATATACTACTTATACTAAGGAAAAACATTTTAAAACTAAAAAGAAAAGTCTAAAATAACATCAAATGAAAAAACTTTTACTAATAACAATTCTCTCATTAGGAGCAATATCTTGTGAGCAGAAGAAAGCAACAACTGAAAAGACAGCTGTTACTCTCACTTATTCTAATTTAGTAGATACCGCTACTCAAGACGAAGTGCAAAAAGCCCTTACAGCAGCGGGAATAGCTGAGCAAAATGTAGCCTCTTTTTTGGAGAGTGTAGCCCTTTTCAACCAAACAGTAGGCGATAAAGCAGGCTTAGTACCCAAAGGATTTGTAACTATTGATAGCCTGCTACCTAAGTATGATGAGGCTGCTATACAAAGCATTTGGACGTCTAAATACCCTATGTTTCAAGGTTATAACTGTCGTCTTACCTCTTTTACCCTCTTGCGTGATTTGATTGCTTTTCCTGCAGATAAAAAGTTTGCTACCAAAGAGGAAGACGAAGTACTTTTTATAGACCGAGAATCCTTGCACAATACCCCTAAAAAGTTCTTTACCCCAGAGGAAGAAAACAACTTTTTCACCCTCTTTACCGAGGTGCCTACTACTAATACCAAAGATATAAACACTCATTTGCAGGCGATGCAACAGGCGTGGAAAGAACGCGGTATCAATTTTCGTTATAAAAACGACCCTACTAAGGCATCGCTTATCTCGGCAGTCTTCCATTCCCAAATCACCCCAGAAGAGAACACCCTCTTTGTGGGACACGTAGGGGTATTAGTACCTTTTGAAGGCAAGCTACTCTTTATCGAAAAACTCGCTTTCCAAGAACCTTATCAGGCGATAAAATTTGCCAATCGCACTCAGCTCAGCGATTATTTAATGAACCGATATGATGTAGAGTGGGAGCAACCCAATGCCATTCCGTTTATAATGGAAAACGATGCTTTAATGGAAGGATATCGTCCTAATCCCTATAAAAAAGAACAGCGTTTATAAGAAGATAATTGCCATTTGTTAATTATTTTCTATCTTTGCAAAAAATAAGTAGGTATATTATGAGTGCTATAGTAGCTGTAGTGGGACGCCCCAATGTAGGTAAATCCACTTTTTTCAACCGTTTGATAAAACGCCGTGAGGCTATCGTGGACGCCGTGAGTGGCGTTACACGTGACCGCCATTATGGTAAAACCGACTGGAATGGGGTCTCTTTTTCTGTGATCGACACAGGTGGTTACTTAGCAGGTAGTGACGATTCTTTCGAGAAAGAAATCAACAAACAAGTCGCCTTAGCCATAGACGAAGCCGATGCGATTATCTTTATGGTAAACGTCGAAGAAGGACTTACTGGTATGGACGAAGCTGTAGCCGAGTTGTTGCGCAAATGCCATAAACCAATATTAGTAGCAGTAAACAAAGTGGATAGCAACAATCGTCGCAACGATATGCACGAATTTTATGCCTTAGGCTTTGAACATCTCTACGCCCTATCAAGTGTAAATGGTAGTGGTACAGGAGAGCTACTCGACGATTTGGTCGCTCTCTTGCCCGAAAAAGAAAAACAAGAAGAAAACCCCTTGCCTCGCTTTGCTGTAGTAGGGAGACCTAATGCGGGTAAATCGTCCTTTATCAACGCCCTTATAGGCGAAGACCGCTATATTGTTACCGATATTGCAGGCACTACACGCGATGCTATTGATACTAAGTACAACCGCTTTGGATTTGAATTTAATTTAGTTGATACAGCGGGAATCCGCCGTAAATCTAAAGTAAAAGAAGATTTAGAGTTCTACTCAGTGATGCGTTCTATTCGTGCTATTGAACACTCCGATGTGTGTATTTTGATGCTCGATGCTACACGTGGTTTTGAAAGCCAAGATGCTAATATCTTCTGGTTGGCACAACGCAATCGCAAAGGCATCGTGATATTAGTAAACAAATGGGATTTGGTAGAGAAGGAAAACAATACGGCTAAACAGTACGAAGCGGCTATCCGCAAAGAAATAGAACCTTTCACCGATGTACCTATCTTGTTTGTATCGGCATTGAATAAGCAACGTATCTATAAAGCTATAGAAACTGCGGTAGCAGTGTATAACAACCGCACTAAGCGCATCCCTACTCGCAAACTCAATGAGGTAATGTTGCCTATTATTGAGAACTATCCACCCCCTGCGATCAAAGGAAAATATGTCAAGATAAAGTTCTGTACTCAATTGCCCACACCTATGCCGCAATTTGCCTTCTTTGCTAATTTGCCACAATACGTAAAAGACCCCTACCGACGTTTTATAGAAAACAAACTCCGTGAAAACTTCGATTTTAACGGTGTGCCTATTGATGTGTATTTCAGACAGAAATAATGAAATCATTTTTTAGAACATAACAAAATAAAGATAAATATTTTGTGCCCCAACCACAAAGTAAAGACCTAATATGAAACAAGAAATACCTACAGAAGCCTTAAATGAAATATTTTATAACGCAATGCAAAGAGCGCGCCGTGAAAATCGCGCTTTAGGGCTTAGCAATATTACCGTAATAGATGGTGAATTAGTGGAAGAAAAACCCGATGGAACTATTATTCTTTTAGGAAAGAAAGCTCTATTTGGAAAAATGATACCTGTAAAAAAAGGTATTTATAAACTAAAAAAAGCGATATGAAACGCTTTCGTATGTTTGCAGGACCTAATGGTTCGGGAAAGTCTACTCTTATAGAAGATATAAAAAAACATTATAACGTGGGTTATTTTGTAAATGCTGATATTATTGAAAAGCAACTAAACACACAGGGGTTTATCAACTGTGAGGAGTATCTACCTACCCCTATCACACAATATGATTGGGAAAGTTTTCAACTAAATGCTGAAAATAAGCAAATTGATAAGCAAAAACTCCAAAGTATTGTTATCACTGATAATATTCTGGTGTTAAATACTCCAATAGATAGCTATATAGCAGCAAGTATAGCCAACTTTTTTAGACAGATATTACTGTGTACAGAAAGTACTTTTTCGTTTGAAACGGTAATGTCACATTCCTCAAAAGTTGATTTTTTGAAGAATGTAAAAAAGCAAGCTTTTAAAACATATCTGTATTTCGTTACTACACAAGATCCTAAAATTAATATAGAACGCATTGGACTAAGAGTGACTAAAGGAGGCCATAATGTGTTAGAAAAGAAAGTAATAGAGCGTTATTATAGATCAATGGACTTATTGTTCGAAGCTTTTATGATAGCCGATAGAGCTTTTATTTTCGATACAACTTTTTCAGATAAACGTTCTCTCTTAATAGAGAAAAAAGGAACTGAAATGAAGATTTTGCAAGATGTTATCCCTGAATGGACACATCACTATCTCATTGAAAAAATAGAAAATATATAAAAAAATACTTGTAAAAGTGAAAAAAAATATAGCAATCATAATGGGAGGATACTCTAATGAAGCTCCCGTTTCTTTAAAGAGTGCTGCAGTAGTAGCCAAACATCTCAACCAAGATAAATATGTACCTTATCTCGTGCGTATCGACCGCGATAAATGGGTGTATGTAGATGCTCAAAACAACGAACACCCTATTGATAAAAATGACTTCTCGGTAATAGTAAACGGACGTAAAATTACTTTTGATGCTGTTTTCAATGCCATTCACGGCACCCCTGGTGAAGACGGTTGTTTGCAAGCCTATTTCAATTTGATTGGCTTACCGCTCACAGGATGCAGTATGTATGCTTCGGCTCTTACGTTCAACAAACGCGATATGCTATCAGTACTCAAACCTTTTGGTATTCTTTCAGCCCCTTCTTACTATCTCAACAAAGGTGAAGACTACAATACTGCTGATATTGTAGCTAAAGTAGGTTTGCCTTGCTTTGTGAAGGCTAATAAATCAGGGAGTAGTTTTGGAGTGTATAAAGTATATGAAGAGGCTCAACTGCCTATGTATATAGACAAAGCATTTGAAGTAGACGACGAAATCCTCATCGAAAGTTTCTTGAAAGGTACTGAAATCTCTATCGGGGTAATCAACTATCGCGGTGAAATAAAAGTTCTCCCGATGACCGAAATAGTATCCGAAAATGATTTCTTCGATTATGATGCCAAATATAACGGCAAGTCGCAAGAAATTACTCCTGCGCGTCTTTCTGCCGAAATGACGGCTAAAATCAATGCTTTGGCAGAACGTGTATACCGATTGTTGAAAATGGAAGGCTTCAGCCGAAGTGAGTTCATCATCGTAGGTGATACACCTTATTTGCTCGAAATGAATACCACTCCAGGGCTTTCAGAAGCGAGTTTATTGCCTCAACAAGCCAAAGTAGCAGGCATCAGCCTTGAAGAACTATTCGAAAGCGAAATAGAACGAGTACTGAAACATTAATACTTAATCGTTAATCATTGAAAAGAGCTTTATTTCCAGGATCATTTGACCCCATTACCTTAGGTCATTACGATATTATCAAACGCGCTTTAGACCTATTCGATGAAATTGTGGTTGCCATAGGTGTTAATGGTGACAAGAACTATATGTTTACGGTAGAACAACGTAAAGAGTTTATCGAAAAAGCCTTTGCCGATGAACCCAAAGTAAAAGTTACTACTTACCAAGGGCTTACGGTAGACTTCTGCAAAGAAATTGATGCACAATTTATCCTCAGAGGTTTGCGCAACCCAGCCGACTTTGAGTTTGAAAAAGCTATTGCACATACTAACCGCAAATTATCTCAAATAGAAACTGTCTTTTTACTCACGGCAGCACGTACTTCGTTTATATCATCGTCTATTGTGCGCGATGTTATTCGCAATCACGGTGATTATACCGTATTAGTGCCCGAAAGTGTAAGAGTGTAAATTAATAAATAATAAAAAGAACTTAAAAATATGTGTGGAATTGTAGGTTATTTAGGCAAACGCGCCGCTTTTCCCATCGTGATTGATGGGTTAAAACGCTTAGAGTATCGCGGATATGACAGCGCAGGTTTTATCTTAAACGCTGAGAGTTTTTACGGAGAAAAAACCAAAGGCAAAGTATCCGATTTGGTAGCCAAAGCAGGAGAAAATGTTCCTACTTATGGCTGCGGTATGGGGCATACCCGTTGGGCTACCCACGGAGTGCCTAACGATATTAATTCGCATCCTCACCGCTCTAATTCTGGCAAAATAGCCATTGTACACAACGGTATTATTGAGAATTACGAAAGTATCAAGCAAAACCTCATCAAAGAGGGTTTTGTATTTCATTCTGATACTGATACCGAGGTATTAGTAAACTTCATCGAATACTTCAAAGAAAAAGAAAACGTCAATTTAGAGACTGCCGTGCGCTATGCACTCAACGAGGTGGTGGGTGCTTTTGCCATTGCTGTAATGGAGGAAAGTAAACCTGAGGAAATAGTAGTAGCCCGCTTGGGTAGTCCATTGGTAATCGGGGTAGGTGACGGCGAGTTTTTCATCGCCTCCGATGCCTCTCCTTTTATAGAGTATACCCAAAATGCTGTGTATTTAGAAGATGGCGAAATGGCTACCATTCACCTAAACAAACCGTTGAAAGTGATTAAAATAGGCAGTAATGAGCAGGTGAGTCCGTTTGTACAACAACTCAAACTCAACCTTGAAGCAATTGAAAAAGGAGGATACGACCATTTTATGCTCAAAGAAATCTACGAGCAGCCTAAGTCTATCCAAGACACGATGCGCGGTCGCCTCTTGCCCGATCATACTACCAAACTATCAGGAGTTGATAATCATTTAGAAACCTTCCTCAATGCCAAACGCATCGTTATTGTAGCGTGTGGGACTTCGTGGCACGCAGGCTTGGTAGGTGAATATCTGTTAGAAGAATACGCTCGTATTCCTGTGGAGGTAGAGTACGCCTCAGAGTTCCGTTATCGCAACCCTATTATCAATAAAGGGGATATCGTTATTGCTATTTCACAATCAGGTGAGACCGCCGATACTTTGGCAGCCCTCAAATTAGCAAAAGAAAAAGGCGCTTTTATCTATGGTATTTGCAATGTAGTAGGCTCATCAATTGCGCGTATCACCCATTCAGGTACTTACACTCACGCAGGTCCTGAAATAGGGGTAGCTTCTACCAAAGCCTTTACCACCCAGCTTACAGTGCTTACCCTTATCGCTTTGCATTTAGGACATAAGAAAGGTACCCTCAGTACGGAAACCTATCACCATCTTTGTAAGGAATTAGAACGTATACCTCAGTTGCTCGAAACCACTATCAAAACAGTAGATCACAAGGTCGCTGAGATAGCCGAAAGCTACAAAACAGCTACCAATTGCTTGTATTTAGGTCGTGGGTTTAACTTCCCTACAGCTTTGGAAGGGGCTTTAAAACTCAAAGAAATATCTTATATTCACGCCGAAGGCTATCCAGCTGCCGAGATGAAACACGGACCTATCGCCCTTATCGATGAGAATATGCCAGTGATATTCATCGCACCATCTAAAGGTCATTATGATAAGGTAGTTTCCAATGCACAAGAGATAAAGGCGCGCAAAGGTAAAATCATAGCCGTAGTAACCGAAGGCGATACCCAAATGGCGGGCTTAGCAAACCACGTGATTGAAATACCCGAAATCAGTGAGGCGCTTACCCCTATTTTAGCCTCAGTACCTTTGCAATTGCTGTCCTATTATATCGCTATCAAGCGCGGTTGCAACGTCGATCAACCTCGTAATTTAGCCAAATCAGTAACCGTAGAATAATTTGGTAATTTGCCAATTTGTCAATTAGAAAAAGAGTCAATTTGTATACTTACAAATTGACTCTTTTTTTGTTTGAAGTGAGCTCGATATAACAAAATTCTCTTTTTTATTTGCTTTTGTACTATATACCTTGCCAAAGTTTCTAATCGCTCTTTGCGCTACGCCCCTTACCAAAATAGAAATCCCTTAACTACCTTCTTTTTAGTTCTATCTTAGCTTTAACTTACTTCCTATTTAGGTTCGTCTTTTGTTCGTTGTAGACCCACTGTAGACCCACTGTAGAGCCACTGTAGAGCCACTCTTCGTTCATCTTATTGCCGTTATACCTTGCTAAAGTTTCCGTTCCCCGTATAGCTCACGCCCTGTTGTGCTATGACTTTTTCAAAGTTGGAATCATTGATAGTCAATCTTATTTACATCACATTTATAGGGGCGCTTGTAAACGCCCCTATAAAAATAAAACTTTTTGAACAGCTTCTTTTTTGTGTTTTACTATTCAGTAAATTCGATTACGTCAGCTGAAACAGTTACTGTGTATTGCATACCAAACCAGAAAAAGAAAGAATGTATTTCTACAGTTTCATTGATAACCGCTCTTGAAGAGCCTACCAAATTGGCATTTTGAAGCATTTTAGCTCTTGCTTTTTCCACCAAAGCACGTTTTCCACCTCCTATAATAAGTAAATATTGATTAGAGGCTTCTCCTTTCACGTGTTCTACTACTTTAAAGTTATTTTTAGCCAATACCACTTGAGTAGTATGGTTGTTTACATTGTGTGATAACTCTCTTGTTACACCACAACTTGCTAACAGTAGTGCTAAAGCACTGAATAAAACGATTTTTTTCATTTGTTATTGATTTAATTTTGATGTTACGATATGAGTAAGGGCAACCTTTGAGCATAAAAAAAGCGTGAATGTTTTGTTCACACTTTTAAAAAGGCTCTGGTATGCCCAAAAACAGGTATGTAACAAAAACAGTTCACGCCCTTATGGGGCGAGAAACATTTTGTTAATTCACCTCTGCTTTTTTATTGAATTTACCAGATTCTTTTAAAAAGGAATATTAACAACTTTCTCTTTAAATCTTATGTGTATTTTTCTATTCTTTTATATCTCAATTGTTTTTATTTGGTGCAAAAATATGAATTAATTGCAAATTACAAATAATAAAAAACGATTTTTTCTAAAAATGAAGTTTTTGTAAATTCCAATAGGAAGAACAATTTGCCAATTAATTGTCAATTATCAATTGTTAATTATCAATTATTTACTATCTTTGCATTCTCAATGAAAACATTTCTGAATGAAAAAAACATTTTTTTACATATTATTTTCAATGTTTACTCTTAGCTTGCAAAGCCTTGTGGCACAAACAAGCGAACCTAAAACTAAACGTATCGAAATTGTTTACGGAGGAGAGTTTACCATCGACAATGTGAAATACCCTGGTGCAACTATTTTTAAATCCGATGGACAGCGGGTACAATTCCGCCACCAAGGATTGGATGTGTGGTGCGATTTAGCAGTGCTCTATGAGGAAAAAAACGAGGTAATCGCTCATGGAAATGTGGTGTTGCAACAAGGCGATACCCTGCAGATGAACAGCCAATACGTATCCTACAAAGGAAATACTAAAACCGCTATAGCTAAAGAAAATGTAGTATTGCGCAACGGCAATATGACCCTCGAAACCCAAGAACTCTTCTTTGACCGCAATAAACAAGAAGCTTACTACAATAATTTCGGTAAAATTACCAATGCTGAAAATGAACTCACCAGCCAAACAGGCAAATATTATGTAACTACTAAAAAAAATCAGTTTACCAATTCAGTAAAGATTGTCAATCGCGATTTTACAGTCAATTCACAAGTGTTAGACTATTACCACAATTCGGGCAATGCCTATTTTTATGGTAAAACTACTATTGTGGGCGCTGATTACAAGGTGTATTGCGAACGCGGTTTTTACGATACACGTCGCGAACTGGGCTATTTTATGAAACACGCCAAAATAGAATACGACCTCAAAACCTTAGTAGGCGACAGCTTGTACTTCGATAAACGCCGACAGTTTTCCTCAGGTTCTAACAATATCTTCATTTCCGATACCATAAACAAAACCTTTGTACGTGGACATTACGGCGAAATTCACAAAGCTAAAGATTCAATGTTTATCACTAAAAAAGCAGTGGTAATTACGCTGGTAGAAAAAGATTCAATGTATATGCACGGCAAACGCATTTTGGTAACGGGCAAACCCCAACACCGCGTGATTCGCGCCTACCCCGATGCCCGTATCTTCAAAAGCGATATGCAAGCCAAATGCGACTCTATCCACTCCGATGAAGCTAACGGGCTCACCCAATTGGTGGGCAAACCTGTAGCGTGGACAGGCGTAAGCCAGATGACGGGCGATAATATCCACCTGATTGCCAATACAAAAACTCAACAGTTAGACTCCCTCAAAGTGTTCAACAACGCTCTCGTGGTAGAAAAAGATACTTTAGGCGATGGGTATAACCAAGTGAAAGGAAAATTCTTGTACGGAAAGTTTAAACAAAACGCCTTACGACAAATAGACTTTCTGCAAAATACCGAGTCTATTTACTATGTGTACAACGATGCTAAAGAATTGGTAGGTATCAACAAACTCTCCTGTAGCCACATCAAACTTTATTTGGATAAAAAACAACAACTCCAACAAACTGTGTTTATTACACAACCTTCGGGGAATTTATACCCAGAAGAAAAGTTACACGTGAACGATCGCAAGTTTAAAGAATTTGTCTGGCGTGGCAACGAGCGTATTCATCGCAAAGAAGAGATTTACAGCGATGCCGAGAAAAAGATAAAACCTAAAGAAATAAAGGGAATGAAAACCCCTGAAGAGATAGATGAAGACGAAATGATATTAGCCAATCCATCTCTGAAAAAAGAACTCAAAACCGCTAAAGAAAAAAAACAAAGCCAAGCAAAAAACAAGTAAGAGATAATCTTGGCACTCTTATTGTAACATATTCATTAATTATAAAACATAAACTATATGAAAAAATTTATTATCGCACTATCGATGCTGGCATTAGTTACAACATCGTGTGTATCTAAAAAGAAGTATGCTGAGTTAGAAGCAAGAAACAAACAAACTGAAGATTTGCTAAACACTGCTACCGTAAAACTCAATATGTGTTTAGACGAAAAGAACAATTTGGCATATAAAATTGAGAGTTTGAAAAACCAAAATGATTTGCTCAAAGAGAACAACCAGCAGCTCATCAACAATATGGGTAACCTCACTACGCTTACCCAAAAAGGTGCTGAAAACCTCGAAAAATCATTAGAAAGCTTGCGCGAAAAAGATTTAACTATCAAAAATTTGCGCGATGCGGTTACCCGTCGTGACTCTGTAAACCTCGCCTTGGTACAAAGCCTCAAAGGTGTGTTGGGGAACTTAGACGACCAAGATGTAGATGTGAAAGTTGAAAAAGGAGTGGTATTTATCAATATTTCCGATAAAATGCTCTTTAGCAGTGGTAGCTACACTATCTCTAAAAACGCTAAGAGCGTACTCGAAAAAGTAGCTAAAGTAGTGAAAAACAAACCCGACTTTGAGTTTATGGTAGAAGGTCACACCGATAATGTAAACATCAAAACAGGTTGTATCCGCGACAACTGGGATTTGAGCGTAATGCGCGCTACGGAGATTGTACGTGTATTGCAAAAAGATTTCGGTGTTGCTCCTGAGCGTATGACCGCTGCCGGACGTAGCTACTACGTGCCATTAGCAAGCAATGGTGATGCTAACGGACGCGCTCTAAACCGCCGTACTCGTATTGTAGTATTGCCTAAACTCGACCAATTCTACACTATGATTGAAGAGGGAATGAAAGACCCTGCTATCGGTGGTAAAGGAAAATAATTACCAAATTTGAAAATTAGCAAATGAGATAGAAGAGGCTGTCCTTAAAAGTTTAAACTAAACTTTTCGGACATCCTCTTTTTTTTATTCATTGCTGATAATCAGCCTGTTAATACTTTTCTGACAGGCTCTTTTTTGTATAGAAATGAATTACGAATTACTTTTAAACAAGAAGAATATGGGACTAATTTAAATTTTGAAAAAGCCAATAACATCTTATAAAGGTATTATTGGCTTTTAAATTAATGAATGTGTTTAGATTCAATTATTAGTTGAAGGAATAGAATCTTGTTGAGTATCGATATATTTCATACGATCGTCTAAGTCGTTGCTGTATATATTGTTGATACGAGCTATAATACTATTGAAAGTTTCTCCTAATAAAAAAATGTTGTTTTTAAGCTCATTTTCGTTGAAATCAGGATTGTTTTTAACATTATCGGCTAATGATTTAATTTGTGTTTGAAAAAGCCTGAAACGAGCTTTTACAGTAGGAACATCAATACGTTCGGGAAAAGTATCGCTGTTGAGTAGCTCTTTGAGAGCATCTTCTATTTGTACTAACCAAAAAAATACAGAGTAATAAGAGCTTTCAACATCGGAGTGTTCTCCTACAATCTTATCAGAAAATTTACCTACTTGGTGAAAGTGTTTTGCAGGAAGTTCTAAAATAGAGCGGTATAGTATTACATTGTCGTTCTCTTTAGCATTTTCGTCTAAGGAAAGCCTAATGGCGTATGACGCTGATTTTTTTGGTAAAAAATTAATTTGGTAACTGTACCAATCGTCGGAGAGGGTAGTTCTTTTTACGTTGTTAGTAGAAGTGCTCAGGGTATCAAGGGCTAAAGTAGCGGATAACTCATTGTTTTCTCCTTCCAAAAAGTTCAGTTTTACATTGGGGTAATTCACTTTTTTCAAAACTACTGAAAAAGTATAAGGGATATTGGCTACCAAAAAGCGATGCCATTGTAGAAAACTTTCTGCGTTATTTTTCTTTTTTTCAAATCTGAAAACGGTATCTTTAGTAGCATCAGCTGGAGTTCTCCAATCGTGTTCTACAACGCTATTGATAACTTCAGTTTTGGAATTAACTGGATATAAACGGCTGTATATTAACAAGCTATCAGGATTGGAGAGCATTAAATCATCGGTGTTTTTAATCTTGGCAGGCGCCATAGAAACGATTACTTGCATCAGTGATTGAAAACTTTTCCAGTGTCTCATATCTTCCTGTGCCTTAGGTGTTAGGTCGATGAGTTTGAACTCTTCGAACTCTATAGACTTTGTTTTATGTGTTTGTTTTTCGTTATTATCTTGATTTGTGCTGTTACAAGAAACAAGTACTGATAGCAAAAAGAGTAGGGCATAAGATGTATATTTCATAATTTTATAAATTTAATATTAAAACACCAAAGCCAGATTTACTTGCATAAATCTGGCTATCAGTGATAAATCTAAAACCTAAATGACTATTTAGCTAATTTATTGATATGTTTAGCTAAACTGCTTTTTAAATTCGCTGCTTTATTAGCATGAATGATATTTCTCTTAGCGAGCTTGTCGATCATTGAAACTACTTTAGGGAAAAGTGTTTTAGCTTCTTCTACATTTTCTAAAGCACGTAGTTTTCTAACGGCATTACGAGCCGTTTTGTGTTGATAGCGATTGCGCAAGCGAGCTGCTTCGTTTCTTCTAATTCTTTTTAATGCTGATTTATGGTTTGCCATTTTCCTTTACTGATTTAATTTTAAGTTGTATCATTTAGATACGAATAGTGCATTTAGTGTAGTAGTCCGTAGGGGAATCGAACCCCTGTTACAAGGATGAAAACCTTGCGTCCTAACCCCTAGACGAACGGACCTTAAGTTTTTGTTTAACCGTTTAAAAAATTTAAATTATGGCTTGTAGTCCGTAGGGGAATCGAACCCCTGTTACAAGGATGAAAACCTTGCGTCCTAACCCCTAGACGAACGGACCAATTTGCTTTATTTAGGCATTGTTTCTCTCTCAATGCGGTGGCAAAAGTACTACTTTTTTTTATATCTGCAATTTTTTTTAGTACTTTTTTTTGAGAAAAGTTGTAATTATTTTATAAGTATCTTATAATTAATATCTTATAAGGTTTAAGATTTTTGTTATCAGTTGGTATTTTTTGATTATTTTAGGCTAATTTGAGTAGGAAATTGAGAGTGTCTACTCCATCGGCGTAGTCCCATAGTTGGGGGATTTGGGTTTCTCCGAAGTCTACTTCTTCAGTTGTAAAATTGTGTGCAACTACACATTGTATTTTTTCAGCATCAGTAGTGAGTTTTTCTTTTAAGCTATCTACATCAGTGTAGTATTCATAGAAGAGAGTAGCAATGGGAGAACCATAATGCTCATCTTCTTTTAGGAGTAAAAATCCGTTTTCGAGAAGCTGAAATAAACTCATTAGGTAAACGGCTTTGTTGTAGTCGTAGTTATTGGCGTATTTTTGTTCTTGAATGATATCTTTATAGGGGTAAATTGCTTGGAATAACAGGTTGAAGTCATATCCTTTAGGTACGAATAGTTTAGAAATACTTCGGCAACCTAAGCCGTAGTACAGAAAAATGTCTTTACCTAAAGCGAAAAGTTCTTCAGGGGTTTCTTTTCCGGTGAGTACGGCTACTGAATGGCGGTTTTTTCTTATAATATGGGGTTTCTTACCAAAGTAATATTCAAAATAGCGTGCAGTATTATCGCTACCTGTAGCTATTACCGCATCGTATTCAGTTACTTTATCATCTGTGAAAGTTACTGCTTCTGTCCATTCAGGTGCAAAAGTCTTCATCTGTGTTATAAGGTAGGGAAGTAGTACGCAGTCGTTGCTGGAGAGCTTCACGATTGCCTTATGCCCTGTTACCAATGCGCACAACAAATCGTGTAATCCTACCAAAGGTAGATTGCCAGCCATTATAATCAATATTTTTTTAGGCAAAGTAGTTTGTGGTAATTGATATTGCGACAGCCATTTTTTTACATTGTTTTCGCTGAGGGCATCACTCCACGATTTAAAGGCAAATATTACATTAGCACGCGTAAACCAACTGTTCTGCTGTTCTGCTTTCTCAAATATATCGTTGAATTGTTCGGTTTTAGAAAGCAGTTCCCCTAACCGAACTAAGTTGTTTATATTTTGTTGCTTCATTACAAAGTATCTATTTTACTTTTTATCTTTTACCTTTTACTCACATACCCAGCTGTGAGCCCTCGCTAGCTTTACCTTTTACTTTTTACCTTTTACCTAAAACGATGGTACTATTCCAATCCGTACACCAAACTTAGGATTCCGCACCCCATTCACATCATTGAAATCGTTGCGCCATACGAAATCTACTCGTATAAAGCGAAAGTTACCTAACCCTATGTTCTCAATACCAAAGCCGTATTCCCAATAGAGTTTTTCGGGTGAATTAAATACAATATTGGTGATATTAGCGTTTTTGTTCCTGTTGGAGAGCGTTCCATAAGCAAATCGACCGAATATCAAGCTTTTGAATCGTGTTTTTTGTAAGAAAGGAATACGATTGAACAAGAAACCATCGAAATGATGTTCAAAATATCCATTGATATAGGTATCAGTGATAAAATCGTAGTAATCCAAAAGTGCAAAGGTGTTAGGAGCTGATGAATACGATTGGTTAGCGGGGGTGGGAGCTAAAGCAATAAGTGGTGCTGTACCAAATACTTTTCCAGCTTCAATATTAGCGTGGAAAATGCCATAACCAAAGAGAGGAATGGGTTTGTAAAGCATCATTTGCACTTTGTCGTAATCAAACTTGCTGTTTATTACCCCCTCTACTCCTTTAGAATATTTGAGGGTGTACATAGGGAAGAGTTTTTTGCCATAACGTTGTTCTACACCATAACCAAATACTTTTCGGTAAGGGGTGAAAGAGAGTTGTAGCCCTGTATAGAAGTTGTCGTACTCGTGAATTACATCACCTGTTTTAGGATTTTGGTAGGCAATGAGGAAGTTATCTTCACTTGCGGAAGAGAGTTTTTGGTAAGTGCCAAATATTGAAAATTGTAAGTTAGGAATGATATCGTAATTAATTACTCCTTGTATTTTTTTGTTGCGGGTGAGGTAGTAATTTTCACCACGTGCAATGATGAAGTTGGTAGTATTTTCGAAATTCAGTTCAGTATCGTCGTGCATTACAAAGGTACCCAATTGCAAATTATCGTTCTGATAACCAGCTCCGAGGGTGATGCGTGGACTGTGAGAAAGGAGGTATTTACCACTGAATCCGTACTTAAACTGTTTGTCTCTCAATCCATAAGCACCATATACATAGGTACGAAAGCGATCGTCGGTAGAGATGAAGGAACGGAATCCTGCACGCAAACGCAAGCCCTCAACATTGTTACTTGAGAAAGTTTGCCAGAATCTACCAAATTGTAGGTAATTACCAATGGGAATGTAACCTGAAGTTACCACATCGGTTACATCGCCTATCATTTTGATACGCCTATTGCTTCCCACCTCACGAATTAGGAGTTTAGTTTTGGTGAGGTCAGCCCCTCCCAAGGTATTGTTATCCCAATAAGTATCATCCTTATGAAACTGATCTTTAGCTGTTTTCACTACTTGTTGGTCGTAAAATTCAGCAGTTTTAGATTTGTTCAATAATATATCGGAATAATCGATAAAGTTCTTTACATAAAGTCCTTTTTCTTCATCTTTTTTGGTAAGTAGTGTAAAATCACCTTCTTGAATTTCGCGTTCGGGTAAGTAGATACTATCGTTGGCGATGGTGAAGTATTTTTCAAATGAGAGTCGGCGTACTAAGTTGATATTGGTTTTAGGGGTGGTGTGCATTTGTATAGCACTCACTATAAAGGTTTTGGTATCTACATCAAATTGCCCTTGCAAAGCTAAATCTTGATCATCACGTGGGAAGAAGTTGATGCGATAGAATTGGCGTTCATCTTTTTGAATCGTATCGCTGAGTACATATAGATACACACCATAGCCAAATTCGGAAAGTGGACTCACGAACGGTTTGTTGAGTATCATATAAGTATTGTCATAAATTTCAAACTCGTCAAACGATTGGCTCACACGTTCCAAACCAAAACCTTGTTGCACAATGCCTTGGGAACGTTCGGCTTCTATGTCTACACGCTTTTTACCCAACTGATTGTCACCGTACACCGTTTCTATTTTTTCGGTGAGGTACATAGGGAGTGAGAAAGTTTCTTTGTATTTTTTCTCTGATAGGATTTTTCTAATAGTATCGTATTCTTTGCCTAAGGCTTTTTTGAGGAAGACAGTATCGAGGTTGTTCACCCCTAACTCGGTAGTAGTATGTTTTTTATACTGATAAGCTGTTGCATTTTGCAATCCGCGTTTCTTTTTGTTTTTCCAAATGCCTTGCAAAACGGTATAGGCAGGATTCTCTTTTTTAGAAAGTGCCTTTTTAGGTTTAGCCACAATAGTTACTGCGTCTAACTGTTCACCTTCTACGAGTACTACTACCAATCCTTTGGTGTTATCTTTTTCCAAATGAATTTTTTTGGTGGTGTACCCTATGAATGATACCTCTAATTCTCTTTGTTTTTTTTCGGAGTATAGAGAAAAACGCCCTTCATCATCGGTATAAGCGCCGATAGTAGTTTTAGGGAATAACACATTAGCAAAAGCTATAGGTTGGCCATTTTCGTCAATTACTTTACCCGATACGTGCGTTTGAGCCCATAGGTAAGAACCAAAGGGTGCAAAAACACACAAAAAGAGCAGTAAGAAGTGTTTTTTCATCGTATAAAAGTTAATATTAAAACGCAAAAATACAAATAATTAGCAAATTAGCAAATTTGGTTCACGAACTTTCTAAATCCTTCCTCGCCTTCAGGAGTATGTTTGAACACGCCGCAATTTTCCAATACTTCACAGAAAGTATCACCTATACACCTATTGATAAACTCGTCTAAATTGTCGATTGAGAGTGGGGTAGGAGAGATATTCACGTAACGTTCTAACCACTGACTGTGTTTTTGCAAAGCAGAGTCAGCATTCATTTGGGTATATACAGTGCTGAAAGCGTTACCAGCTGTAATGGCTTCACTAAGCAAGGTTTTAATACTCGCCATTTCAGTCTTTAACCTACCAGGTAAAATCGCTAAGCCCATCACCTCAATAATCCCAATATTCTCTTTTTTGATATTGTGCAGATGTTCGTAAGGGTGAAAGATACCCATAGGGTGTTGGGGATCGGTGCGGTTGTTGCGCAAAGCCAAATCGAGTTCATATTTGCCGTTTTTAAAACGTGCCACAGGGTTTACTGTATTATGACGCACACCCTCAGTATGCGAGTATATGCCTAATGATTCATCGCTGTAGTTTATCCACGATTGTAAGATGACATCGGCTAAAGCAATGAGGCGGTCTTTCTCACCGCGCAATCGCAATACACTCATAGGCCAATTTACGATGCCTGCTTCCACATCTTCAAAGCCTTTGAAGCTCACGCGTTCTTTTATGGTAGCTTTTTCCATAGGGAAAACGTGTCGTCCGCCTTGAAAGTGGTCGTGAGATAGTATAGAGCCTCCCACAATAGGTAAATCGGCATTAGAACTGAGGAAGTAATGAGGGAACTGCTCTACAAAGCCCAATACGTGCTCAAAGCAAGCCTTGTCAATCTTCATAGGGCGATGTTCACTCGAAAAGACGATACAATGCTCGTTGTAATAGATGTAGGGGGAGTATTGGAAAAACCATTCCTCATTGGCTAAATCCAGCTTAATCGTGCGCAAGTTTTGCCTACCAGCGTGATTTACGCGCCCCATATAGCCTTCGTTCTCTTTACAGAGCAAACATTTTGGATAGTTAGTGGCTACCACATCTTTTTGGGCAGCAATATCACGAGGGTCTTTCTCCGGCTTAGAAAGGTTGATAGTAATTTCTAAATTGCCATAAGGGCTCTCGTGTTCCCACAGAATGTTCTTAGCAATCCTATCGGTGCGTATGTAGTTGCTTTGCTTGTTGAGCTCATAAAACTGTTGGGTAGCGTCCTCTTTGCTCCTTTGGTAAGTATGCCAAAAGTCTTTGCGAATTACCGATGTACGAGGTAATACCTGCCCCATAATCTTAGAGTTCAGTAGGTCGCGGAAAGTAAGCGTATCGGTAATGAGGGTGCCGTTCTCAGCTGCCCACTGCACTAAGCGGTCGAGTACTTCCGTAGGATAAGTTATCTGGGCTACCTCTTTATCGATTTGAGCTTGCTCTTCTTTTGTAAACTCGGTATAACTATCGCAACCAATACTTTCCAAAACAGCATTGGTAACAAGAATACGGTCGTCTTCCTTCACCAAGTTATGAAGTACCGCATAACTGATGAGCTTTTCTACTTCAATATAAACTTTCACGATTAATAATTATCAATTAATAATTAACAAGACTATTTGTTATTTAATAAGAAACTTATAGACGGTTTCTTGCTTGTACACTTCCCCTTTTTCTAATGGTTTTACCCCAAACTTCGGCTGATTGATGCCATCGGGGAAATCTTGCATCTCAATAGCTACTCCTACAAATCGTGGGTTTTTTGATGGTTTTTCTTTGGCAGTACATACCTTATCGAATACGGGTACGTCGTCTAAAAAGTTACCTGTGTAAATCACAGCCACACGCTGGGTAGTATAGGCTTCCATAGTAATACCACTCTCAGGAGAGTGCAATACTAATTGAGGAGCGCCATTAAGTCCGCTGTGGTTGAGCACAAAGGGGTGGTCGTAGGCACGAGTAATTTCGAATTGAGGATGCCCCTCGGCAATACCCTCAGCGATGACTTTACCTTTGCGGAGGTCGAAAGTAGTACCTTTTACAGCTATGTAATCACCCGTAGGTATCAATCCTTCTGCCAATTCACAAATATTATCAGCAGCGATTTGTAATACTTGGGTATCGCCATTCAATTCCATATCACCTGAAAGGTTGAAATAACTATGGTTGGTGATATTGAGATAGGTTTTGGCATCGGCAACGGCTTCGTAAGCAATATGCAGGCTGTTGTCATCAGTGATAGTGTAAATCACTTTGAAATCTACCTTTGCAGGGTAGCCTTCTTCTCCATCAGGACTTGTGTAGTGCATTTCCAAGCCATTAGCGAGCTCTTTTACTTCAAAGAGTTTACTGCTAAAGCCTTCTTTACCACCGTGCAATGAGTTTTTTCCATTGTTTTTAAATAGCTGATAGGTTTTTCCGTCGATAGTGAAAGCAGCGTTGTGAATACGCCCTGAAGTGCGCCCTATAGTAGCTCCATTATAAGCTCCATTACCTATGTAATCTTCTAAATGCGCATAACCTAACACTACGTTTTTCAGTACGTTGTGTTTATCTTTTACAGCTATTTCGGTAATGGTACCGCCTAAGTTCAAAACAGACACGCGAAAGCCGTTCGCATTCTGTAAGGTATATTGATAGACAGCCTGTCCGTTGTGAGTACCGAACAGGCTTTTGTTGATGGTTATCATACTTTGTCTTGTTTATAGTTTTTTAGCGCCGTCGCTTACAGAAGCGATATAGAAATCGGCGGCATAACCTATTTTGTTTTTGTAAGCCTCGCCTACGTTTTTAATGAAATCGTCTACCTTGTCTTTTTTTACGATGCTTACAGTGCAACCACCGAAGCCTGCTCCCGTCATACGTGAACCTACTACGCCAGGTTGTTCCCAAGCAAGAGCAGCCAAAGTATCGAGTTCTACGCCTGTTACCTCATAATCGTCGCGTAAAGAAATGTGCGATTGGTTCATTAATTTACCAAACTCAGCTAAATTACCTGCTGAAAGCTCTTTTTGAGCTTTAAGAGTGCGTTGGTTTTCATACACTGCGTGTTTTGCTCTTTTTTGGCGAACGGGACTCTTGATGAGGTCTTTGTTGGCTTCAAATTGTTCAATAGAGAGTTCTCCTAAGGCTTTGATAGGTAATTTAGTTTGCAATTCGGCTAAGGCTTCATCACATTCGGCACGGCGTTCGTTGTATTTAGAATCAGCGAGACCACGACGTTTGTTAGTGTTGGCAATCACAATTACCTCATCTTTAAGTACCACAGGGACATAGGCATATTTGAGAGTGTTACAATCGAGGAGAATAGCGTGGTCTTTCTTACCCATAGCTACCGCAAATTGGTCCATAATACCAGAGTTTACCCCAATGAATAGGTTTTCAGTTTTCTTGCCTAATTGCGCCATTTCCACGGGGTCAATAGAAAGGTGGAAAAGGTCTTTTAGCACAATAGCGGTAAGCATCTCAATAGAAGCAGAAGAAGAAAGCCCTGCACCATTAGGAATATTCCCAGAGAAGAGAATATCGAAACCAGAGTCGATTTTTTGTCCTGCTTCGAGGAACATTTTAATCACACCCTTTGGGTAGTTAGCCCAATCGTGTTTTTTGTCGTTGGTAAGTTCGTCGAGAGTGAACTCCATTACGCCAAGGTCGGCAAAGTTTTCAGAATACATACGGAATTTGCGGTCGTTGCGTTTTTTTACGAGACCGTAAGTGCCTTTGTCGATAGCGCAAGGGAACACATTACCGCCATTGTAGTCGGTATGTTCACCGATGAGATTCACACGTCCTGGTGCGAAGAATTGTTTTTCGGCAGGAGCACCGAAAACTTCTTGAAACTTTTGTTCTAAGTGTTTCATATAGTTTTAATTTTAGTTATTAGTTTTGTTTAGAAATTACTTAATTAAATAATATAATGGAAAAAGGGAGTGCTGTCAAAGACAATTCCTAATAGATATGATTCTTGTAGAGACAATATATTTCTTATCTTATAAAGGATTTTAGCTGAGTCAAATACCAATCAAAGTCATCATACATAATAAAGTGGAGCCCTTTATTGGCATATCTAAGGTCTCTCAAAGATAAATTTTGATATTGATCTCTTATGTTGTCTTTTGAAGAAGTAAATACGGACTCTAAGAGCACTAAGGCAGGCACTTTTATCTGTTTTATTTCCTCTCTGAGGTCTGTATTAGAGATTTCACACACAAGTTTGGCGAGGGTCTCCCTATCTGAGGCTACACTCCACTGAACGATGGTAGGCTTCTTGGCTTCCTTTGTTGTATAGTACATCATTGAAGCCATTTGCGAACGCTCAAAGTCTTCTTTGGGCATTGCTGTAAGTTCCTTGATCATAGGAGTACAATCCTTGTTAGGTGTTATCTTAAAATTAGGATCAGAAAGCAAAGGCAAACAAGGCAAAGTATCTACAATCACTATTCTATCAAGTAGGTCAGAGGCTTTAGCAGCTATTTTCATAGCAAGGATGCCCCCTAAGCTATGCCCTACAATCGTAGGTTTTTGGATGTTCTCCTTTTTGATATAGGAGATAATGGCATCTGTCCAATAGTCCAAACTTGGATTCTTTACAGGGGTAATTCCTCCAAACCCCGCTAAGGTAAGCAGATAGCAAGTGTGGTTAGTGATAAGAGCAGATACAGTCTCTTGCCAGACATCGCTGGAGCAGCCAAGTCCTGGAATAAACAAAATAGGACTTCCTTTTTCTCCTACTTTTTTCACTGAGAATGGAGATTGTCCAAACGTAGATAGTGGCAAAATAAGTAAAAGGGAGGTTATAAAAACATTTCTCATAGTAAAAAAAATAGATTTTAAATTAAAAATTAGCTTGGTTTCAACTTTGGCAAAGTTTCAAACAAAAAGTTTGTATTACCTATTTAAAGTACTTTTTAGCAATTGCTCTGAGTTCTTTTTCTTTGTCTTCCAAACGCTGAAAGAGCACGAACTGGTTGCGGGCACGAATGTAATTCTCCTCAGGATATGAGGTTTTGAAATACACATCGTTATTAAAATAATCGGCGAGGAAACGGATACCAATAATGAATATCATATATTTGGCTCCGTCGACGATATGTTTTTTCTCTGAGGGAGTCATCACAGGGTTCATTACTGAAAAACCTTTACAAAGCGCTTCGAAGAACTCGGTATTGAAAACGATTTTGCTTTCATCGGCTTCGTTTTCTTCGGTAGGGCTTACCGAAGTGCGTACCATATCGCCGAAATCGTACAACAAGATACCTTGCATTACTGTATCGAGGTCGATTACTCTAAAATCATCGGGATTGAATTTATTGATAAGTACGTTATTGATTTTGGTGTCGTTGTGGGTTACGCGTATAGGAATGCGTTTTTCGTCTACTTCTTTTTGGATAAGGTCGAAAATTACCTTGTGTTTTTGCGCAAATTCGTATAGCTTTTCAGCTTTGTCTTTGCGTGCAGGTGTTGCCTGAGCATAAGCATCTTCGAGTTGTTGGAAGCGTAAATCTCCGTTATGGAAATTAGGAATGGTAGCCTGCAATCGAGAGGTATCGATATTGGCAAAGGTTTTCATAAAAGTTGCAAAGGCGGTGGCAGCTTTTTCGGCTTGCCAAGGAGCTTCGATGAATTCATAAGAAGTATAGCCTTCTGCAAAAGGGAATACACGCCATACAATGCCCTCGGCATTTACGGAGTATCCTCCTTGTTTAGCTTTCATCATTGGGAGAATGATGTGATTGTTGGGTTCAGTTTCCCAAAGCAGTTCGATGTTTTTGATGATGCTGTCGGGGGTTTTGAACACATTGCTGTTAATCCCTTGAAGGATATAATTTGTATCGGTGGTTTTTACCAAATACGTACGGTTGATGTGTCCGTTGCCATAAGGTTCCACAGAAAGGAGGTTTCCTTTCAAGTTAAATTGATTGGCTATTTCTTTCATTTTATTTAGGTAAGAGGTAAGAGATAAGAAGTAAAAAACTTATTATCTCTTACGGGTTAAACATTTTATTAGAATTTATCAGGGTATTCGCCTTTATCTACGAGTTTTTGTATTTCGTTTTGTACCATTGCGAGGTCTTCGTGATAGGTCATACCGAACCAGTTATCGTGATTGGGTAATACTTCTAATTTATATCCGTAATCCTTAATGGCGTGTTGTACTACCATAGGGATATAAAATTCGGATTTAGGGTCATCTTTATGTTCGGCTACAAATTCTTTGAAATAACGGTCGGCTATATCCAAAACTTCGTGAGTAAATCCCCAGAAGTTCATAGATACGTAGGTGCTTAGGGGATACTCGGCGCCCGTAGCCTCATCAATAGCAGTAGTATTGCTGTTTTTGCGTAATTTAGTAGCTTCGTTGATAGAGAGTAGGTGATGATTGGCGTCTACTTCGCAGATACCGCGTGAAACAGTTCCGTTTTCACTAAGGGTGTTTTTCAGTAGATATCCTCCTGAGAAGAAAGTTTTTTCTTTACCAGCATTGAGCGCTTCGTACATTAAACGAAAGCCTTCTTTGCCATAGTAATCATCGGCATTGATGATGAGGAATGGGTTTTTTACAAACTCTTTTACACAAAGCATAGCGTGCCCTGTACCCCAAGGTTTTTTACGTTCGATGCCTTTTGGGTTATAGTCGTCTTGATATACGTAGGAGATAGGAACATTGTTGAAGCGGTTTTCGAGGTGTTGGCGGGTGAGGTTGTCAATTTCGTGGCGGATGATGAGCACGATATTGTCAAAACCAGCTTGTAGAGCGTCGTAGATACCGTAATCGAATAAGGCGTTGCCGTTGTGTATATTTTCTAATTGTTTATCAGAGCCAAAACGGCTTCCTAAGCCAGCGGCAAGAATCACTAATGTAGTCATTATAGTGTGTATTTTTTATGATTAATTAAATTACATCGGCAAAAATACAAAAAAAAAACAAAATAGCAAGAAATTAATGAAAATTAGCTTTTAAGAATCTGTATTTTTCTTACTTCATATCTTTTATTTTTTTACCTGAATAAAAATTTAACAATATTTTAACATCTAATTATTTATTTAAAAATCAGTGTATTATAATAAAAAGAATGTTTTGTTAGTGTAAAAACAAGGAGACAGTGTTGTGTAAATAAGAAAGAAATATTATTTTTGTACCCTTAATTATATATAAATTACACGCGAGATATTATTACTTATAGCTTAAAAGTAAAAAAAATGAAAAAGTTTCTTACAGCAATTGTATTTTTAATCTTCACAGCAACAGGATTTGCTCAATGTATCAATGTGCAAACCACTTCTATCAAGGGAAATTGTTATAATGATAACCAGATAAAAGTAACTGCACAAGATGCTTCTCCATATCCTGCTATATGTTTACCTTCAAGTGGTAAATTTATTGTAGAAATACAAGGTGAAGGCCAAGGTGGCGATATGTTTCGTATGCAGCGCCCTTCACCTTCGGCTCCTGCCGAACATACTTTCTACAATCTTAAAGCAGGAAAGTATAAAATCATCGTACGCGATGAAAATACTGGTGCTTTTGAAGAACGTGAAGTAGAAGCCGAGTCTAACTACAAGGTAATGAATGTACAAGCTTTGCAGATATTACCTCCTATTTGTGGACAACCTAATACAGGAGGAGTACGCTTTCAGATACCTAATGGAGGGCACGGTCCTTTTGATGTTACGATTCTTGATCCTACAGGTAAAAATGTATTACTACCTACTCAAAGATTTTCAAGACCTTCAGGGTCTAATTATATAGAGGTGCGTGGTACTAATGCAAATCCTATCAAACAAAATACAGTAGTAACGCTCCAAATTAAGGATGTTACAGCTGTAGGTGAAAAATGTGGTGAAACTCGTCGTTATCCTTCTATCCAAATACCAAAAGAACAATTCTCCTTAGAATGTATGGAAATTAGAATGTATGATAGGTATATGGAAATGCACAAAACTGATTGTGGTAAATATAAAGGACAATTTAGAATTGTACGTCAAGATAACAATTGGGTAATTACGGGTATGTCGGATGCAAATGCCATTAAGAACTATTTTAAACAAACAGGTAGGGCAGTGGTTCGCTTTTTAAATTCTTCAAAACCTGATATTGATATTTCTTCTACTTTTGATGGTTATGGTTTTTATGTAAATAACTACGTTTTTAAAAAAGGTGATGAGATAGAGGTTACTATCAAAGGCCCTAAAAATACCATTAAAGAGAGAGTTCGTTTCAATGAACAAATAGACCCATTGACTTGCGCTAACTTTCAAATGCTATCCGCTGAAAACCAATCTTATAGCCGAAATTGTGGATTAGATAAACGATTGTATTTCAATTATAATATGAGGAATCGTGACTATAGAAATATGCCTAATATAAATGGTGGCACTTACTCATATTTGTTAGGATGGGTTCACCCTATTGAGATGCAGTATTTTAAATTGGAAAAATCTCTTGGTGGTGTAGGAGGCCCTTGGGTAAATGTACCTTTGGTAGCTTCTAACTCGCCTGCTTTAGGACAGGCTCAGTGGACTAATGGATTAATCTATGTGGACAAAGTAGGAGAAGGTCTCTATAGACTTACTTATGAAAACCCTAATAACTGTCATAGTACTTGTACTTCATTAGTAAATGTTTATTATCCTACTACAGCGGCTGCAGATATCAACAAAATATTTGATAAATTAGATATAGGTTATGGAGTGTATGAAGGTACAGGAGCCTTTAGAATAGACTACCCTGTTAATATATACTCTCATCCATTGAAATTTAAATTAGAACGAGCTGATGGTAAAAAAGTAGTTTCTTATTTTGCAAAAGTGAGTATGGGTGATCACGGTACACGTACTGTAACTTTCCCATTAGAAACTACACAACCTGCAGGAAGCTATCGATACCATTATACTAATTTACCTGAAGGAAATTATAATATTACGATTACCGATGCTTGTAGCAATACTACCCAAAAAACAATTTATATACCAGGTATGCCTGCTTATAAACCTGAATTAAAAGTTGAAAAAGATTGCGAAATAGGGAAACTCAAATACAATATAGGTAATCAAATTTTTCAAGATGGTGTTTATGTTTATTTAGAACGAGAAGAAGAGGATGCTTATGGTAACAAATCTTGGAAAGCAGTGATACAACCTTCTGGTAATGATTATGTAAGAGGACATTCAGGGGAATTTGTAAACTTACTTGCTGGTAAATATAGGATAAAAACCAGTGGTTTTTATTATAATGCTTATCTCCAACCTAAATCGGGATCTATGTATCAAACTGATGCATCCGATCCAGGAGTGCCTAGCAAGAGTTGGCAAAGTTATTTCTATAAGGAAATTTCTATTGCCGATCTTGTTAAGCTCAACCCTGTCGTAAACCCAGTGATTTGCCACCAAGGAAGTGCTACAGGTATGATAGCTGTTGATGTAACAGGTCAAGAAGTGTATTTCCCTCTTACTTTCCGCCTCTATCAAAAAACATCGGCTACGGCTACTACCGCTACGCTTAAAGAAACAGTGAAGCTTGAGGCAAGTGATAATAAATACTTTAATATATTTGAAAATCTTACTACAGGTCACTACCTCATAGAAACTGAGCACCGTTGCCAAACAGTACCTAAGGATGTAGATATAGACCTTACCAATGCGTTCAATCCGTTCTTGGTGATCGACCGTCCTGTACCTTTCTGTACCGGAAATCAAGCACGTGTGAAATTAGGCCTTTCAGAACATCTTTTTGATATCAATTGGTTTAAACTTGATTCTAATGGAAATAAAACTACTACTTATCCATTACGTACTGGAGAAAGTTTCTGGGAGGCTATTTATACCACTACTACCTATATGGCTGAGTACAAACTTAAACCAGGAGTAGGATGTTCTAATAGCGCTATCTATACTAAAACAGTTACTGTGGTATTACCACCTATAGATGAACCGCCTCTTGTTAAAAACTGTCCGAATAATATAGAAGTTACTGTAGAGGCAGGGCAGTGTGGCAAGTTGGTACAATGGCGTGAACCCGAGGCATATCCTACTTGTTCAGGAGGAGTAACTACTACACGTAGCCACGCTCCAGGAAGTGTATTCCCTATAGGTGTCCATACAGTTACTTATACCTTTAAGGATAATCTATTAGCTACTATTAGCACTTGTACATTTATCGTGACAGTGAAGTCGAATGCTTTGAAACTAAAAACTTCACAACGCTATGTGGATACATCGGGTAATCCTATTACTCATCTTACTCCTAATCAAGCTTTCTTCTATGAATTAAGCTATGAGAATGTAGGGGCTGAAAATATTAAACGTGCTACTATTACAGTAAATCTACCTCCCAATTCTGCGGTAGTTACTAATGGTGAGCCCGATCTCAATAATGCAGGTGATGGTACAGTAGCTAATCCACAACCTCAGAAATTGTATAATCCTGCTACGAAAACCTATCAGTTTTTAATAGGTAGTACATCAGGTTACCCTCAATCTACCCTCAAGTTAGGCGACCCAAGGCGGAGCATTCGTATCCCAATGAAAGTAGTAGCCGATTGCGATAAACTCTTACTACCTTGTGCTAACTATCTGAAAACAGCTTTCTCTATCACGTATGAAGGAGGACCTAACGCTTGTCCTACAGCTCAACAATCAGAGGCTGGCTCAAGTTCTATTACAGTAGATACTTCCAATTGTACACGCCAAGAAGTAGTTTGTGGTTCTGGAATAATGACACTCGAAGCTACAGGAACTTTTAATACTTATCAATGGTATAAAAATGGAAATATGCTTCCTGGCGAAACTAATCGCACATATCAAGCTAATGATCCAGGAGTTTACAAAGTAGTAAAAACTCTTTCTTGCGAAGGAAATCAGATAGGAACTACTGAAACAATACAATACCAAGCTATTACAGCAACTACCGATCCTATCCGTGCTCAAGCACAAAACATAGGAGTAACTTGCCCTGATAACGGTAGATGGACAAGTCATTTCTACCTTTGTCAAGGAAGCTCCAAAAATATTACAGTAAGCTACCAAAATACTGCTTTTGAGTGGCAACAATGGAGTGGCTCTTGTAATGAATCATCTTCTGATTGTAGAAATACTGAAGATCAATGTTGGACAACTTTCCACAACAATCGCACTTTTGTAGCTAATACAGCAGGTAAATACCGATTGAAATTGCTTAATTGTAATGAAAGTTTCTATTTTGAAGTATTTACAGCAGGACTTACAGGTTCACTTACTGATGAAATTCACGAAACTGATTTTTCTCAAGGTTCTGTAAGATTGCTACTTAGTACTAGTGGAGTAACTTATAAAGTAGAAATTTTCAAAGGAGGGACACCTTTCCGTACTGAGGTAATCAACACAAACGATTATCGTATCAATAATTTGCCACAAGGTACTTATGATGTGAAGGTAACCTCACCACAAATACCTGGTTGTCAATACAACGGACAAGTGACTATCAACAAAACGAGCCAAATGAAGGTAACTGCTACTTTCAAAGGATTTACCTCTTGTAACAAGGCTAAGTTTGAACTTAAAGCTGAAGGAGGTGCTCCTACCTATCGTTTTTATATTTGGACAATAGATGGTCAGCAACAATATACAGATATATCTACCGCTTTGAATGCTCCTCATATCGCTATTCAATTGGCACATCAGCCAAGTGTAGAGGTTGAAGTAGCAAATATCACTCGTGTAGGTGAATATGTATTCTTAGTGGGTGATACGCGTAATGGAGCTTTTGCCTTGTCCAACAAGGTGACCGTAACTCCACCAAATCCACATACATTTACCTTTAGTGCAACACAAGAAATTCAGTGTGAAAGCAATCCTAATACAGGGGTGATTAATCTTACTTTTGCTCCTGGCTCTCAAAACCAAAATCGTAAGATTAATCTATATAAATTAGATAAAACAGGAGCTCGTGTAGGAGCTGCTTTCAAAACTAGCACAGGAGGTTTATTTACAGGTATTCCTGCAGGTACTTACGAAATAGAAATGCTATCACAAGTGGCAGGAACAACTTGTACCTATATCAAGAAACCTGTGGTGATACTTCCTCCTCAAGCACCTTTGCGCGCTTATGCTGGTGTAGTAGCTGATAGATCCTGCGATACAGCACATAACCAATACAAAGTATCAGTGAACAACGTTACAGGTGGTACTCCTCCTTATCGTTATAGCTTTGATGGTGAAAATACTTATGTAACTAATCCTATAGGATTTATTGGAGGTTCTACAACCATCTATGTGAAAGATAACAAAGATTGCCGTATTGAAATACCTATAGTTACACAAGCAACTTCAGTGCCTACCATAGCGTTGAGCCCTATAGCTTATCGTTGTGATAATGGTTATGGTTCAGTAACTATTACAGTTTCATCTACTGTAAGCCAAACTTACCAATATAGCATTGATGGTAGTGCCAAACAAACTCTTGCAGGTAACAACTTTAATCGATTATTATCACCAGGAGTACACACTCTTACAGTATACTATCGTCCAATAGACACTGCTACAACACCTAATGTACTCTTTGCAGAAGATTTTGGCAAAGATGATAACGATTGTTTACCAGCAGCCAATACTTCTTTGGTATGTAACTCTTCAGGAAGTCTTTCAGATGGTAACCAAGTGCTTACTAAACAACTACAAGTAAGTTCAAATCCTAATTGGCTTACCACAGCTCCTGTTGATCCTTCTGGAGGTCGTTACTTAGCAGTAGCAGGAAATGGTAACAATGAAATAGTATATCAAAAACTTCTAAAAGGAGTAGCTCCTAATACTGAATTTACTGTAAGTTTAGATGCACTCAACCTCTTTAGAACAGGAGTAACTGCCGTACCAGCTCGCCTCAATATAGAAATAGCAAAACCCGATGGTACTACTTTGCGTAGCAAGAGTTTAGCAACTATTAACAACAATAGTTGGACAAATTATAAAGTCACCTTTACCGAAGCTGAGATGACAGGCTTTGCTAACGGAGAACTATTAGTGAAAGTAGTGAATACAGCTGCTGCCACTTATGGAGGCTTAGGTAATGATTTTGTAATGGATAACCTTAAAGTATCACAGGCTATTGCTTATTGTGATTTGAAGGTTACTCAACTTATTAATATAGAAAAGAATAAACAAATGCGTGCCGAAAAATTCGGTATCGAGAAAAACGTTAGCTGTATTGGAGCTCAAGATGGTGAGGTACGTATCAAGGTTATTAATCCAACATCTACAAATATTCTTTATTCAGTAGAATGGACATACACAACTACAACCACTTGGACACCTACAACTCTTGATGCTCAAGGAGTATTTACCGTTACAGGATTAGAAGCTACCCAAAGTGGAGTAGTGAGCATAAGAGATGCTGCTAATGCTAATTGTGCAGTAACCGTAAGTTACAAAATAGGCCAGCCTACTCCTATTGTACCTACAGTAGTAGTAATGGATAAAGTAACTTGCTATAACGGTGGAGTAGCTAAGATAAAAGTATCGGCTACAGGAGGTAATGCAGGAGGTTATCAGTACAGAGTAGGATTAGTAAGTGGAACCTTAGGAGCATTGCAACCAGCAGCTCCACGAGTAAACCCTTATGAAATACCGAACCTTGCACCTGGTACTTATAGCTTAGTAGTACAAGATAGCAAAGGTTGTACTACCGAAACTACCTTTGAAATCGCTGATAAAGCTACACTTTCAGTTACTGCTGAACCTACCTCTTATTGCTATGGTGATACACAAGAGAAGAAAGTAAAAATTACAATAATTAGCGGTAATGGAAACTATAAAGTACAACGTGTAGGAGGTAATAATTATGCCTTCAATACATCAATTTTTGAGTATCCTGATGCACTTGATGTTGGCTCTCATACATTTGTAATAACCGATGGTTTTGGTTGTCAAGCAACAGTAACTACTCAAATTTATGCACCATTATCACTCACTGTATCACCTACTCAAACACAATATGCTGATTGTAAAGGTAGCAGTGTAACCTATACACTCACCGCTTCTGGAGGTATCCCTACAGCACTCAAAGAGTTTAGCTATAGTGTTGATGGTGGAGCTACTTATCACTTTATAGCATCTAATACTACTCAAGTAACCTTTACTTATCCAGTAGCGATAGCTACCACTACCGAGTTCCGTTTCCAAGTAACTTACAAACCTGATGGAAGTGAATGTAAACGACAAGCTTATATAACTTTAGCTTACGATCCGCCACGTTTCTTAACCAATACCTTTACCACTACTCAAGCTACTTGTGGTAATAACAACGGTTCGGTAACAATTACGCCAAGTAATTACTATGTAGGTACAGCTTCACACACTCTTAAAGTGGTGAATGGTTTAGGAGTAACACAGACTCCTACAGCTTTAGCGCCAGGTAACTATATAGCACACCTCACCGATGACCGTGGTTGTGTGGCTACTCAAGCCTTTACTATTACAGCAGTGCCTCAACTTACGGCTACAGCTACAGTAAGTAAGCAAATGGGATGTACCTCATCCGCTGCTGACTTAGCTGCCATTACAGTAACTCTCAATGGTGGAGGTATGCAACCTTTTGTTATCAATGTTAGAAATACTACTTCTGGTAAAGAGAATACACAAACACTTACAACCTCTAATAATATCTCAAGAGTATTCTCTGGATTAGATTATGGTAACTATAACATCACTATTACTGATGGCAATAGCTGTGTAACACATTTCACAACTGTAATCTTACCTAATTCTAATGTAATGTCTATCACTCCTGTAATACCTACTGCTTGTGCTACTACAGGTGAGGTACGCATTACAGCAACCAGCTCACCTACCTTTACAGCATCTACTAATGCGTACTTTGCTATATATCGACCAGGTATTCAAAACCCACCTCCGGGATCAGTTCTCAATACAGTTACTACACTTAATGCCGATGGAACTAACGATGTATGGCACAAAGGAGTTGCCTCAGGTACGGGAGTGGCAGTAACCATAGGAGGGCTCACACCAGGTGTACAATACACTTTTGTAGCTTATAATATGCTTACTAAGTGTCGTTATACCCAACAGATGACCGTGCCTGTACCTACATACTCACAGATGTCAGTAGCAATAGATGTGAAAAATGTAAGTTGTGCAACTGGCAATGATGGTACCTTTACCTTTACTTTAACAAATCCTCACGGAAGCACTACCCATATAGATTATCAAGTTTATCGTGAAGATAATCATCAACTAATGGTAGGTGCAGGAGGTACAGTGCCATCTCCATTCACCGCACCTCAAGTCGCAAATGGTAACCTACCAGCAGGTAAATATTATGTGAAATTTACTGAAACTATTGGTGGGGTAGCTAGTTGTGTAACTTCTAAGAGCTTTGAAATCAAACGTTCGCTCACTCAGTTACAAATTACAGCAGTTGCTACCCAAAAAGCTTCTTGTAATACTCAGGGTGAAGCTTGGTTGAATATCACAGGAGGTACAGCTACTTATACTTATGGATATGTAGCTTCAGGAACAGCCTACACATCATCTGTAATGACTCGTACGCTTCAAGCCTCAGATTATATCAAATTGCCTGCAGGTAATTGGGATGTATATGTACTTGATGCTTATGGTTGCTTGCAATCTACTACAGTTACTATTGATATTTTTGATACACCTAACATTGTAACTGTAACTACTTTGGCTTGCCAAGCTTACAATAACTCTAATGGTAAGATACCAGTAAGGGTAGACCTTAATAAAATAGGTCAAGGTAACCACTACTATAGTTTAGATGGTGCTGCTGATAGACCTATAGTGTGGACAATAGCTAATCAAGCATTCGAATTAGAAGTAAGTCCATTGGCGGCACACACTGTAGTTGTGAAAGATGTAAATGGCTGTGTGACTACAGCTACTTTCAGTACTACGGCACTTATTACAGCTACAGCTACTGTTAGTAGAAATAAAACTTGTGCAACCCCTACAGCCGATATCACAGTAACTGTGACTGGAGGTACAGGTACTTACAGCTATACCTTAGAACGCTTAGATAATGGCGTAGTAGCAGGTGCTGTACTTGCACAAAATGTAGCCTTTCCAACACCTACAGGTGGAGTGATTACTATCGCAACGCCTACAACCGAGGCAGCTACTTACCGCATCACTATTTACGATGCCGAAACAGAAAATTGTCCTATAGTGAAAGAAGTAGTAGTACGTGACCCTGACCCTATAAATACAGATAACACAGTGGTGCAACCTTACCACGAAAAATGTAATTTAGGACTCACTGCTACGGGTACAGGTAGCATTGATATAGCAATGCCTACCGATAGCGATAGTTATACCTTTAGGATTACAAACGCTATTGATATCACTACAGGAAATAATGTAACAGTAACTACAACTCCTGCTATCGCAGGTACTCATACAGCTACTTTCACTCAGTTACACGGTACAACACAAGGAGTGAAATATCAAATAGCTATTACTAATAGTACAGGTTGTGTGGCCTATGTTGATGCTACTATCACCTCTCCAGAACCATTAGAGTTACAAACGGGAGTGATTAGTGCCACACAATATGTTTGTGAGGGCAATAAAGGCTTATCAACTCCAAGAGTAAGTGTTGATACGAGCAAGATACGTGGAGGAATACCACCTTATACCATTGAGTTCTTTGATAATGGAGGAAATAGTTTAGGAAATGGTACAGAGTACACACTTTCGAACTTGAATGGAGGTACTTTCTACGCTATGATAAAAGACGCTTCAGGTACTTGTGCTACGAGCACCACAAGCGTAACAGTAGAACCAGCCTTCGAGTTGCAAACACTCAGTATCACCACAACAGCATCAGCTACTTGCGCTGTAGACGAGGTGATCAACATCAGTGTAACCGCTACGCCTACTTATATAGCAGGTACACCATTGCGTTATGAGATAAAAGGAAGTGACAATGCCTTTACCACTATCACCACCACTACAGCAACCAACTTGAGTTTGACCCTTACAGGTTCACAAAACTTATCAGGTTCAAATTATAAGGTAGAGGTATTCAACGAAAAAACAGGTTGTAGCATCACAGGAGTACATACAGTGAAAGATGCTAATACCTTCGAGATAACCTCAAGTAACCCAGTGAGAGCCATTTGTCATAATGGAAATGGTAGTATAATGCTTACCTTTGTAGATAAAGATCTCTCTAACGGTGACCAATCTACAACAGGCTTTACCTATACAGTTACAGCAGTAAGTGGAGGAGCGACCATTTCAGGAAGCATACCAGTTGGAGGTAATACTAGAACACTTACTTTAGTAGGAGGATCTTATGATATCGAAGCGATTTCTAATGCTACAGGTTGTAAAGTAGCGAAACATCGTTTTGTAATACCATCAAATCCAGCCGAGATAAAAGTAACAAATGTATCTCAAAAAGTATCGGTAGATTGTGGTAATCATAATGGTGTAGTAGCACTTACAGTTATAGGAGGAGAACAAACCTATACAGTAACCCTTGCTCCATTAGGAGGAGGAACGCCCAAAGTACAACCTAATGTACCAGAAGGTTATCCAGGTATTGAAATAGCAGGTTTAGACGCGGGTACTTATAATATTACAGTAGAAGATGCCTTAGGCTGTACAACAGCAACAGGCACCCTAAGTGTAACATTAGCACCTTATAGTGCTATCAATACCGCAAGTATTACAGTATCCACAACTTCAATTACTTGTATAGATGCTAAAGATGGAACACTCAAAGTATCAGGAGTAACAGGAGGAGTACGTCCTTACCATTTTATATTGTTCAAAGGCTCAACAAAATCAGATGAAATATCAGGAGTTAATGGAGATGAAGTTACTTTTAGTAACATAGAACCAGGTACTTATCACATAGATATTTTAGATGCTCAAAACTGTTCAGTAACCCTTGCAGGAAGCTATTCATTTGTAAATCCAACAGCTATAACAGCCGATATCAACGCTCTGAACTCTAAATTTGTAACTTGTAAAGGCACAAGAGACGGCAAGGTAGAGATAGTGAATATCACAGGCGGGACAGGAACATATACAATTAGTATAGCCAGAGCCGATACTAAACAAAACGTAAAAACACACCGAGATGTAACAAGTTCAACCGATCTGTTTGATGAATTAGGAGTTTTAGAAGGCACTTACTATGAGGTAGTAATAAAGGATAGTAACGATTGTACGATGACTAAGACCTTGTCATTCACGGTAGAAGAATTACCAGATGTTACAATCAAGGAACTCAAATACTATGGTACTTGTCAAGCAAGTTCTAATAGTTACGTAGATTATTTAGAGGTACACTTCAACAATCCATCGCCCGACTATAGTAAGATAACCTATAGTTTGAATGGAGCTCCAGCAGCTACTTTCACACGAACCACAGGCAATGTAGCTTATATTGATAATTTCAATAGAAGTTCAGTTACCCAAACGGTTGAAGTAACCTATACTATAGTATCCTCTATTCCAGGAATGACGGGAAGTTGTAGTGCCTCCGAGACCATCACGATAGATCCTTACACACCACTTACAGTTACGAGAGTAACGACTAATACCACGCTCAACACCTTAGAGGTATTAGCACGAGGAGGTAGGACGAATAACTTTAGAGGTTATACATACTACTTTAATGAGGTGAGTAAAGGAGATAATCCGGTGTACAAAATCAACCACGACGATCCTGATAAGTTAGTAAACGGACGTCGTTATAAAGTAGTGAATGTACGCGTGGAAGATGCTGAAGGTTGTACAGTAACAGCGACTTACGATTTAGAATACTTTGATATAGAAGTGCCGAACTTCTTCACGCCCAATGGAGATGGAGAGAATGATGTATGGAAAGCGAAGTATTTAGACAACAATGTAAATGCCCGTATCTACATTTTCGATCGTTATGGTCGTCGTTTAGTGAAGTTAGAACCAGGAGAAGGCTGGGATGGTACGTATGAAAAACAAGCGATGCCATCAGGTGACTATTGGTATATCATCGAAATCAACGATCAATTGTACGACAAACGTGAGTTCTACGGTAACTTCACTCTATTTAGATAACCTCATTTTCTGATAGTTATTTTAAAATACGGTTTTATCTGTTAAGAAAAATACGATATTTGTTAAAAAAAATATCGTATTTTTCTTTTTTCTTTCCTAAAACTTTCGTACCTTTGAACCATAATTATGATTTCTTAATTGAATATGATTTATATTGAATTGCTAATAGTGCTCCTCGCTATCTTTGTAGGAGCCAGAGTAGGAGGTATCGGGCTCGGAATCTTTGGTATGATAGGTTTAGGAATTCTGGTCTTTTGTTTCGGACTCAAACCTGGTAATCCGCCTATTGATGTAATGCTTATCATTGTAGCAGTTATTACAGCGGCTGCTACCTTGCAAGCAGCGGGAGGTTTAGATTATTTGGTGAAGGTAGCCGAGAAAATTCTGCGCAAAAATCCCGCTATGATTACCTTCTTGGCGCCTGTAGTCTGTTACTTTTTTACTTTGTTTTCAGGTACAGGTCACATTGCCTATTCGCTTTTGCCTATCATCTCCGAAATTGCTACCGATAGCAAGGTACGCCCTGAGCGTCCCCTTTCTATATCGGTAATAGCTTCGCAACAGGCTATTACAGCCAGCCCTATTTCGGCAGCTACAGCCGCTTTACTTTCAGCTGAGCTCTTAGGTAGTAAAGGTATTACGCTGGGCAATATCCTGATGGTATGTATCCCTGCTACGATTATCGGGGTGATTGTAGGCGCCATAGCCGTGAGTTTTATGGGCGTTCCTCTCGAAAAAGACCCTGAATACCAACGCCGTTTACGTGAAGGGCTTTTAGAAAAAGAAAGTCATACCGCTTCGCAAATGACCGGTAAAGACCTGCAAAGAGCCAAAACGTCAGTGATTATATTCCTTATAGGAGTCCTCTCTATCGTACTTTTTGGTTCTATTGATAGCCTTCGTCCATCTTTTGAAGTAGGAGGTGAGAAAGTACAAATGGGAATGACCCAACTCATCGAAATTATAATGATGTCTATCGCTGGCTTGATGATTATCTTTGCTCGAGTAGACATCAACAAAGCAGTAAAAGGTTCGGTATTTATTGCAGGTATGCAAGCCGTGATAGCTATTTTTGGGATTGCTTGGATGGGAGATACCTTTTTCAATGGCAATATTGAGTTCTTCAAAATGCACATCGAACAAATAGTTACTCAATATCCTTTCCTCTTTGCAGTAGCCCTTTTTGTAATGTCTGTTCTTTTATTTAGTCAAGCCGCTACGGTACGAACTCTTTATCCGTTAGGGATTGCCTTAGGCATTCACCCAATGGCAATGATAGCAATGTTCCCTGCGGTGAATGGCTATTTCTTTATCCCTAATTATCCTACCGTAGTAGCTGCTATCAATTTCGATAGAACAGGTACCACTCGCATAGGCAAGTACGTGCTGAACCACTCGTTCCAAATTCCTGGTTTTGTAGCTACTATTGTAGCCATTGCAGTAGGTTACCTAATAATTATGTTTATGTAAAAAATCTAATTTCTAATTCTTAACTTTCCATTCAAAACTAATACTAAAATTATATATGATAACATTGATGAAAAAAATTGCCCTCTCATTGCTCTTAATGATGACTGTGGCAGTCTTTGCGCAACAAAAGCCAAAGATTCGTATTTTAGCTACCGGTGGTACTATCGCAGGAGTAAGTAAATCAAATACTGAAACTAACTATAAAGCTGGTGAACTCGGTATTTACCAACTCTTAGATGCAGTCCCTGAAGTGAAGAATGTAGCCAATATAAGTGGTGAACAAATTGTGAAAATCGGTTCACAAGATATGAACGATGAGGTATGGCTCACACTTGCCAAACGCATCAACCAGCTCTTAAACAAAGAAGGGTATGATGGTGTGGTAATCACTCACGGTACCGATACAATGGAAGAAACCGCTTACTTCCTCAACCTTACCGTACACAGCAAAAAACCTGTGGTAATGGTAGGAGCAATGCGTCCTGCTACAGGTATGAGTGCCGATGGCCCTCTAAACCTCTATAACGCAGTAGTAACTGCTGCCGATAAAAATGCTATGGGGCGTGGGGTAATGGTGTGTATGAACGACATCGTACTCGATGCTAAAGATGTTATTAAAACCAATACCACTGCTGTCGAAACTTTCCAAGGTGCTAACTATGGCAAATTGGCATACATTCACAATGGCAAAGTATTCTTTAACCGCACTCCTGAAAACAAACATACTTATCAATCTGTTTTCAATGTAGATAACCTTAAAGAATTACCTAAAGTAGGTATTGTATACAGCTATTCTAATGTATCTGAATTGCCAATGAAAGCCTTTATTGACGCTAAATTCGATGGTATTGTACACGCTGGAGTAGGTAATGGAAATCTTTATCACACTATCTTTGATTTGGCAGTAAAAGCAAGAGAACAAGGCATTCAGTTTGTGCGTTCTTCACGCGTACCTACAGGAGCAACTACCCTCGATGCCGAAGTAGATGATGCTAAATATCAATTTGTAGCTTCACAAACACTCAACCCACAAAAAGCTCGTGTTCTATTGATGTTAGCTCTCACTAAAACCAAAGACTGGAAACAAATCCAAAAATATTTCAATGAATATTAGAAAACAGGAATTAGGTAATAGGAATTAGCTATTTCCTAATTCCTAACTTCTATTTCCTAAAAAAGAATACGTATGAAAAAGATATTATTAGCAGTGAGCCTCCTCATAGGAGGTATCGCCTCAGCGCAACAAGATTTGCAAAATCAAATTAACCAATTGAGGGCAGAAATCGATCAGCTTAAAGCTACCGCTCCTGCGCCTCTATCTATGCCTGAAAATCAAGGAGAACAGCCCTTTCATAAGAAGTTTAATATGTACTTCAACTTTCAAGGAAGTTTTGATGTAGAAAAAGCAAAAGACCAAGATATGACAGCTAAGTTCTATGCACGTCAATTGCGATGGGAAGTACGAGGTGATATTACCGACCGTATTTTCTACCGCTTTCGTCATCGTTTGAATAAATCAAATGCAAGAGCTTCTTTGGATAACCTTGCCAAAGCTACTGATATGCTTTATGCAGGGTTCCGTTTAGATGATAAATGGACACTTACTGCAGGAAAAATGTGTCAAGCTTGGGGTGGTTTCGAGTTCGACTTAAACCCAATGAATATTTATGAATATTCTGATTTCCTTGAGAATATGGATAACTTTATGTTAGGAGCAATGATTACTTATGCACCTAACGAGAATCACGAGTTTAACTTCCAAATTACTGATGTACGCAATGATAAATTTGCAGATATTTATGGTACAACTTCACCTACTATCAGCGAAAGTAAAGCTCCTCTTACCTACATCTTTAATTGGAATGGTAATCTGTTTGATAATCTTGTCCAAACTCGTTGGGGAGGTGGTTTGCAAAGTGAAGCCGATGGCTATAACAACTGGCTCTTGATGTTGGGAACTAAACTCAATTTACCTAAGTTCCAAGTCTTCTTTGATTATATGATGGCTAATGAACAATTAGATAGGTTGAAATATACTCCAATGAGTGGCACTACACTTGTAAAAGATGCCAAGTACAATAGCTTTGTACTAAAAGCTGAGTATCAACCTGCACCTCATTGGAATATCTTTGCCCAAGGTATGTACGAAACTGCTAAAAGTGATTTACCCAACAATGAACTCAAAAGCATAGGATATTTTGCAGGAGTTGAATATTTGCCTTTTGAAAAACAAGACTTGCGTTTCTTTTTGGCTTATATAGGAAGAAGTCGCGAAAAAAATAATGTTACTGATAATACCAATCGCGTGAGCCTCGGTTTGATGTATCGCATCAAAGCGTTCTAATAATTAGCTAATAAATAAATCAATACAAAAAGCTGCTCAAAAAATAAACTTTTCTTGAGCAGCTTTTGTTAATTATTAATTGTTAGTTGAAATCAAACCAATCGCCACGTACTTTTAGTACTTGTTCAATCACATCACGTACAGCCCCTTGTCCGCCATCGCGGTGAGATATGTAGTGAGCAACTGCTTTTACCTCGGGCACAGCATCTTGAGGACAAGTAGCTAAACCTGAGTGTTTCATAGGAGGAATATCAGGGATATCATCTCCCATATAGAGAATTTGTTCCGTTTTAAGCCCTTTGCTCTTTTGGTACTCTAAAAAAGTTTCGAGTTTCTCGTGACGGAGCATAAAAATATCGGTCACCCCAAGGTTTTCAAAACGCTTTTGTACCCCTACATTGCCACCACCTGTAATAATGCAGATGGTATATCCTTTAGCAACAGCTGTTTTGAGGGCAAAACCGTCTTTCATATTCATACTGCGTAAAAGGTCACCATCATTGTTTACAAATACTTGGGTATTAGTAAAAACCCCATCTACATCAAAAATGAATGTGGTGATGTCTTTCAATTTTTCTTTATAATTCTTTTCTTCCATAAGTGTTTATTATTGAATTTGTAATAATCTCATATATTTCTTTATAGTTATTGTTATCTAACATTGCCAAGTGGTTAGCTATAGTTAGAGAATCGTTGCGTCGTGCAGGACCTGTTTGAGCATCGTAAGCCGAGGTGTTTTGTAGTTTTGCAAAAGTCTCAATGAGTAATGGTTGTAGAATTTCAAAAGGAACCTCATTTTTCTTACATATCTGCTCACTTATATATACCAAATGGTTACTGAAATTATTCATAAACACAGCGGCGAGGTGTAGTATCCTGCGTTGGTAACTGTTCAATGCGTATGTTTTTGTGGAAAGCAATAAAGCCAAACATTGTAGTAGGTAGAAATCATTAGTGTTTTCAGCTTCCAAGCAAAAAGGTACACTATTGAAATCTACAAGCGTTTGTTTGTTCATCGTTTGCAAAGGATAGAACACGCCACGCCTATTTTTAGAGTCAATAGCCTCAATAGAGGTGTTACCTGAAGTATGCACTACCAATTGGTTTTCAAAAGGTAATTTTTTGGATATTTCGGCAATAGCTTCATCTTTCACAGCGATAATACACACATCAGCAGGGCGCAAAAAGTTGAGATGATGTGTTTTCTCTATTTCAAAAATATTGAACTCAGAGCTTAATTCGCTCCGGCTGTAGAGTTGCTGAAGTTGTACCTCTGGGTGATTATAGAATGCACGCGTGAGTTGGTAAGCCATATTGCCTGCTCCTATAATATTGATATGTATTGCCATATAGGTCGTTTTTGATGCGGCAAAGATAGGCATAAATTTTTAATTTTTTTCACTGAAAATGCACAGATTCATTTATTTTGTATATATTTGCAAAAAAATATGTAGATAACACATCATTTTACAGTGTAGGAATGAATTTTTTCGCCAAGATATTTAAACGTAATAACATAGAACCACCCCAGCAACTTACAGAAGATGAGCAATTTGCAATGAATTTTACCAAAAATGGTGGTAAATTTATCTATTGTACCTCAGATCTTGAGGTGCAAGAAGTCTTTCGCAATATACTGAAAGAGTTAGGCGTTTATGTGAAAATGAGTAGTAATGCATCACCTGTGATCAATGAAATGTTTGAGGAACACAGCCCAATGTTTACATCCGATATTGATACTTCTAATGTCTATTTAATAGATTGTGAGTATCTTATAACTTCTCTCGGAGGTATAATGCTCTCTTCTCATCAGCTGAAACATCGGAAAATGGATGAATTGCCAGAGGTGTTTATCATTTTCGCCAAAACAAGTCAGATGGTAAAAGATATTCCAGAAGGAATGAAAGGTATTAAGAAAAAATATATAGGCCATATCCCTACAGGGCTTATTACTTTGCAAACTTTTACCGATAATCCTGATATACAAACAATTTCTAATTATGGTACAAGTTCTAAGAGGACGTACCTGATACTGTTAGAAGATTTACCTATTGATAAACAATAATTTATGAACGAACTATTTAAAAGAACAATTACAGGATTTATTTATGTCTTCCTATTGCTATCAGCAATTATGCTCAACCCCGACGCTTTCGACTTCTTATTTTTGTCCTTTGGTATTATTTGCTTATTTGAGTTTAAAATGCTCATCAGGCTCAAGGAATTACATATATTTTTGCTTTTTTTGTTGGTTTGGTGGCTGTTTATTCACTTAAAAACTTATCCTTTCTCGGTTTATATACTGCTTTTGGCTACTTTGCTTACTAATATATACCTCACGATGATGCTTTTCAATGAAAAAACGCCTATCCGCAAGCAAAGTAACAATACTAAACTACTTATTAGCCTACTGTATATAGGAGGAGGTTGTATATTTATGCCTCTGATTTACAAATATGAGAATAACCCGAACCCTAATTATTTTTATCAGAACATATTCAACAACGAGTCGCAAATTACGATGATAGGAATGTTGTGTATTATATGGGCGAGTGATAGTTTTGCCTACCTTACAGGTAAAGCCTTTGGCAAACACAAGCTCTTTGAGCGCATTTCGCCTAAGAAAACTATTGAGGGTTTTGTGGGTGGACTCATAGGGGCGATGCTTATTGCTACGGCTATTTCGTATTACAGTGGCAGACCACTATGGCAATGGCTTATGTTGGCAGTGATTTTGGTGGTTACCGGTGCGGTGGGCGACTTGGTAGAGTCTAGCTTTAAACGAACTGCTAAAGTAAAGGACAGCGGGACGATACTGCCAGGACATGGTGGTTTGCTTGACCGTTTAGATAGCCTTATTTTTGCCTCACCTTTTGCCTACTTAACACTACTAATTTTTGACCTTTTTTAATGATGAATTTCTATAAATATCAAGGGACAGGAAATGATTTTGTGATGATTGATAATCGCGAAGAAAATTTTCCTAAAAATAACAAAACACTAATAGCACAGTTGTGTCATAGGCGTTTTGGCATTGGAGCCGATGGCCTTATTTTGATTGAGAACGACCCGCAGTATGATTTCCGTATGGTATATTACAATTCCGACGGGCGCGAAAGTACAATGTGTGGCAATGGTGGACGCTGTGTGGTGGCTTTTGCTAAACAATTGGGTATTATAGAACACAAAACATTATTTATAGCTGTAGACGGAGAACATCGTGCAACAATTGAAGGTGATAATTATGTACGCTTGCAAATGAAAAATGTAACTGAGGTAGAAGAGCACAAAGGTTATGTATTCTTAAATACAGGATCGCCTCACCACGTACAATGGGTGAAAGAGGTAGATACCGTAGATGTGAAAGATGAGGGTGCCACTATACGCTATGGAAAACTTTATGCTACTCAGGGCGGTAGTAATGTGAATTTTGTGAGCAAAGGAGAAAATGGCTTTAAAGTGCGCACCTATGAACGTGGAGTGGAAGATGAAACCTACTCTTGTGGTACGGGCGTTACAGCCGTCGCAATTGCTTTATACCATACTAAACAAACAGAAAATCAATCTATCACTCTCCATACCCGCGGAGGTGATTTGCAAGTAAGTTTCGATAGAGTAGGTGAGGGGTATGAGAATATCTATTTGAGTGGTAGTGCTCAATTTGTATTTGAGGGAACAATAAAATGATAAAATTAAGAGCCTTAGAACCTGAAGATATAGATTTTTTGTATCTGTTAGAAAATGAAGAGAGTTTGTGGGAGGTAAGTGAAACCCAATTACCTTTTGCAAAACATTTGTTGCAAGACTATATACAGCACGCTCATCAAGATATTTACGAAGCTAAGCAGTATCGCTATGTTATATCGTTTGAAGAGGGAACGCCTATGGGCTGTGTAGATTTATACGATTTTAGTCCGAAGCACCGTAGAGCAGCTGTGGGGATAGCTCTTTTGCCCGTCTATCGAGGAAAAGGTTATGCCAAAGAAGCCTTGCAACAGTTGATAGCTCATACACAACAATACTTAGACTTACACCAACTGATTGCTTATATCCCTGCTGATAATGAGGTGAGTATACGCCTTTTTGAGAGAGTAGGATTTAGTTACAGTGGTGTACAAAAAGACTGGCTTTACAGTCAAGGAGTTTATAAAGATATGTTATTATACCAAAATATTTTTAAATAGGTTGTAAAATGTTACAGAACGTTATCACTTATTTAGAGACTATTAACCCCATACTTGCTGCCTTATACGCTACCATTTTCACGTGGGGTGTAACAGCTTTGGGGGCTGCAGTGGTATTCTTTTTTAAGAAAGAAAACAAAACCGTGTTAGATGGTATGTTAGGCTTTACAGGAGGGGTGATGCTGGCAGCTAGTGTGTGGAGTTTGATAATACCCTCTATTAATATGACAGAAGGTGAAGGCTTTATAAAGGTGCTACCTGCTACGGTGGGGATATTTATGGGAGCACTTTTTCTTTATGTATTAGATAAGTTATTACCACACTTTCACGCCAACTTCAAACAAACAGAAGGTATTAAAACCGATTGGCAAAAAACTACTTTGCTTATTTTAGCTATCACCTTGCACAACATTCCCGAAGGATTGGCGGTAGGGGTACTCTTTGGAGGGGTAGCCGCTGGTATTCCCGAAGCCTCTATTGCGGGAGCGGTAACTCTTGCCATCGGTATTGGGCTACAGAACTTTCCTGAAGGAATAGCTGTAGCGATGCCACTCAGACGTATGGGGGTGAGCAGATGTAAGAGCTTTTTTTATGGGCAACTTTCAGCTATTGTAGAGCCCATAGCAGGGGTATTAGGAGCTTTTGCAGTACTCTTTTTTACCCCAATACTCCCTTATGCCCTTGCTTTTGCGGCAGGAGCTATGATTTATGTGGTCATAGAAGAGGTAATACCAGAAGCCCAGCAAAATGAGAACACCGATGTTTCTACCATAGGATTTCTAGTAGGTTTTGTAGTGATGATGGCAATGGACGTGGTATTGGGCTAACAAATATTTCTTTACAGATGCTTGTGTGATACTGAAAAAAAGCATATATTTGCCCAGAAATAGAAGTAATGAGAAGAGTATTAAACAACAAAATAATTTTAATATGCAAAGAGACATTGATATTTTTGAACTAATTGAGGACGAGAGAGAGCGCCAAGAGTTGGGAATAGAACTCATCGCCTCCGAAAACTTTGTAAGCGACCAAGTAATGGAAGCAGCAGGTTCTGTACTTACTAACAAATACGCCGAAGGTTATCCCGGCAAGCGTTACTACGGTGGTTGTGAAGTGATTGACGAAATCGAACAAATAGCTATTGATCGCGCTAAAGCCCTTTTTGGCGCTGAATATGCTAATGTACAGCCTCATAGCGGTTCACAAGCCAATGCCGCTGTATATGCCACTTGTCTCAAACCAGGTGATAAAATTCTCGGCTTCGACCTCTCTCACGGTGGTCACCTTACTCACGGATCTCCTGTAAATTTCTCAGGTAGATTGTACGAACCTGTATTCTATGGCGTAGAAAAAGAAACAGGCCGACTCAATTACGACAATATATTGGAAATAGCTAAACGTGAACGTCCAAAAATGATAGTGGCAGGCGCCTCAGCCTACTCTCGTGATATCGACTTTAAACGTTTTAGAGAAATAGCCGATGAAGTAGGAGCTATCCTCTTTGCCGATATTGCTCACCCCGCAGGGCTTATCGCTAAAGGTTTGTTGAACGACCCAATCCCTCATTGCCATATCGTAACCACTACTACCCACAAAACCCTACGTGGTCCTCGCGGCGGGCTCATCTTAATGGGTAAAGATTTTGAAAACCCTTTCGGTATCAAAACTCCTAAAGGCGAAGTACGAATGATGAGCTCTTTACTTGATAGCGCAGTATTCCCAGGAAACCAAGGCGGACCTTTAGAACACATCATTGCTGCTAAAGCTGTAGCTTTCGGCGAAGCCCTCTCCGATGATTTCCTCTATTATGCCATTCAAGTACAGAAAAATGCTCGTAAGTTAGCAACTATTCTTTTAGATAAAGGATATGATATCATCTCTAAAGGGACTGACAATCACCTAATGCTTATTGATTTGCGTAATAAAAACGTAAGCGGTAAAGAAGCCGAAGAAGCTCTTGGAAAAGCCGATATTACAGTAAACAAAAATATGGTGCCTTTTGATACCCGTTCTCCTTTTGTAACCAGTGGTATTAGAGTAGGTGTATCTGCCATTACTACTCGTGGACTCAAAGAAGCGGATATGGAACACATTGCCGACTTTATAGATCGTGCTATCACTAACCGTGAAAATGAAGAAATACTTGAAGAAATAGCTGCTGAAGTAAACAAATTTATGGAAGATAGACCTCTGTTTGCTTACTAAAATAGAACTATAATGTAAAAAAATCCCAAAAGAGGCACTCTAAAATAAAAGGCGCCTCTTTTGCTTTTTTTTAATCGTAACTCATTTATAAACAAATAGTTATATTAATTCTATGTTTTAGGTAATAGAGAAAAATTTCAACTATATAAAAAAAAATTATACAAAAGAGTGTCTTTTTGAACAAAAAGATGTACTTTTGCCGAGTTGTAGGTACTTACCCAAAGTACTATCAGTATAAAAATCAATAGCAAATATATAAAATACAGTTTTATTATGATTAAAAAAGCGTTGTTTTCAGCACTAACAATGTTATTCTGTACCGAGATTTTTGCCCAACAAGAATCTCAATATACTCAGTATATGTATAATACGATGCTCTTTAACCCTGCTTATACAGGGTCGCGTGAAGTGGGGAGTCTCTTTGGAATGTTTCGTACTCAATGGGTAGGTATCAGTGGAGCACCTACCAATGGGAGCATCAGTTATCACCAACCAATGGAACGCTTGCGCAATATAGGCTTGGGCGGGAGTATCTTCCGTGAAAGTATAGGACCTCAAACCCAAACCGATTTGACGATAGATGTATCGTATACCCTAAACTTTGAAAATTCTAAGTTAGCTTTTGGTATCAATGGATCAGCAAGTATATTTCAAATAGATTATAACGAACTGCGCAAACAAGATAATTCTGATCCCAGTCTTGAGGGCACAGAGAGCGTATTTTCACCTAACATAGGGGCTGGAGTTTATTGGTATACCGATAAATACTACATAGGTTTTTCAGTGCCTAATATGCTCGAAACAACTCATTATAATAACAGTTCAGTATCAGTGTTGAAAAATTCACAACACCTATATTTGATAGGAGGTTATGTATTTGATCTTACTGAGAATACAAAATTCAAACCCGCTGTACTATCGAAAGTATCCTTTGGAGCTCCTTTGCAGTTAGACTTCTCAGCAAACTTTATGTTCAACGAAAAATTTGTGATAGGAGGGGCTTATCGCTGGTCGGCAGCGGTGAGTGTAATGGCAGGTTTTCAAATCAACGACCGTTGGTTTGCAGGGTATGGATATGATTTTGAAACTACCGAATTGCGCAAATACAACTCAGGTTCACACGAAATCTTCTTGCGTTATGAATTGGTAAAAACCTACAAAAAAATTGTATCTCCTCGATTCTTTTAGTGTGAGCTAACCACTTTTTAAAATTTTAACCCTATTTTTTAATTATTAATTATAAAAAATGAGATTACTAAGTTTAACTTTCGCATTATTATGTAGTGCACAAGTGCTATTAGCACAACCTGAAAAGGAATTAGAAAAAGCAAATGAAATGTACAAAAACTTTGCTTATGTCGATGCTATTAGAATATACGAAAGTATTGCTAAAAAAGGATTTGTAAACCAAGAAATGCTAGAGAGCTTAGGTAATTCCTATTACTACAACGCTGAGTACAAAAAAGCACTCCCTTGGTACAAACAACTCTTTGAAAATCCAAATTACAAAGTAAAACCTGAGTATTACTATCGTTATGCACAAGTCCTAAAATCAGTAGGTAAGTATAATGATGCCGATAAAATGATGGCTAAGTTCGCCGAATTGACCGATGATAAAGATACCCGAGCAGTATTTTTTGAAAAAAATAAAGATTATCAACAAGCTATACAAGAGAATTCAGGAAGATTTAAACTGAATCCTATAGCTTTAAATACAGAGTACTCTGAGTATGGACCATCTTTCTACGGTGATAAAATCGTATTTGCAGCAGCTACTAGCGGAAGAGCTTCTAAAGGCGGTGTCTCTCAATGGACAGGCGAAGGGTTCTACGACCTTTACGTAGCCGATCGCAACAAACAAAAATTGTCTAATAAGAAACCCTTCTCTGCTGCTATCAACACAAAATTCAACGAGTCTACTGCTGTTTTTACTAAAGATGGTAAAACAGTTTATTTTACTCGTAATAACTATGTAAATAAAAAATTAGGAACAGATAAGGATGATACCATTCTTCTAAAAATACTTCGCGCTACCAAAGGTAGTGATGGCGAGTGGGGTAATGTGGTAGAAGTGCCTTTCAATAGCGATCAATACAATGTGGCACACCCTGCCTTAAGCCCTGATGAAAAATATTTGTACTTTGCATCCGATATGGGAGGTACCTTAGGCGGATCTGATATTTTCCGAGTAGAAATTTTAGGAGATAACAAATACGGAAAACCTGAAAATTTAGGAAATCTAATCAATACCCCAGGACGCGAATCTTTCCCTTTCATCTCTAAAAACAACGTAATGTACTATTCATCTGATGGATTCCCTGGTTTAGGTGGTTTGGATATCTTCGCTGTAAAATTCTATGAAAATGGTACGACTTCTAAACCTATCAATATTGGTCGCCCAGGTAATAGTGCCGATGATGACTTCTGCTTTATAATGGATAGCGATTCTAAAATAGGCTTCCTCTCATCTAACCGCCCAGGAGGAAAAGGTAGAGATGATATTTATAGCTTCTTTGAAGAAAAACCTTTAGTTTTTGATTGTGAGAAAATGCTCAAAGGAGTCTTAAAAGATGCTAAAACGAATAATGTAATTGTTGATGGACTCATTATACTTTCTGATAGAACAATGAAAGAAGTCGCTAAACAAAAAACTAAAGAAGATGGTACTTTTGCTTTCAATGAGGTAGATTGTAAAGAATTGTATTACTACTTGCGTGGCGAAAAAGAAAAATATGAAACTGCTGAAGTGAAAGTAAACACCGATAAAGAAGGCGAAACATATTACGAAATGCTTCTCAAACCAAGAGAAGTCGCAATTTCTAAAAATACTGATTTAGCCAAAGTATTCAATATCAAAGAAATTTATTTTGATTTGAATAAGTCTGATATACGTCCTGATGCGGCCGTAGAACTCGCTAAGATAGTAGAAGTGATGAAACAGTATCCTAAGATGAAAGTTGATATCCGTTCTCACACCGATAGCCGCGCTTCCGATGCCTACAACTTAGCCTTGTCAGATAAACGCGCAAAATCTACCCTCGAATGGATAGTAAAACAAGGTATTGAACGTAAACGCCTAACAGCTAAAGGTTATGGCGAAACTCGTTTGGTAAATGGTTGCTCTAATGGTGTCCCTTGTACCGAAGAAGAACATCAAGCTAACCGCCGTAGCGAATTTATAGTAGTGAGTATGGAATAACAATGTTTGAATAACAAAAAAACTGTTTGGGAGACCAAGCAGTTTTTTTATTACCTATAATTGCTAATTATGAATTATTTTTTATCTTTGCGCCATTAAATTTGTTATTAAAAGAAATTAATAAACTTACAATGGGAGCATCACAAGATGAAATGTCCTTTTTAGACCATTTGGAAGCCTTGCGCTGGCATTTAATACGCGCTACTATAGCCGTCTTAATTGTGGGAGTAGTAGCTTTTGTATGTAAGGATTTTATCTTTCAAATTATCTTTGCTCCTAAAAATGGTGATTTTTTCACTTATAAAATGTTCTGCAAAATAGGGCACTTTTTTGGTTTTGAAAGCGCTTTCTGTGCCGAAAAACTCCCTTTTACCATCCAAAGCCGTACAATGGCAGGGCAGTTCTCAGCTCATATCTGGACGTCTATCTGGGCAGGAGTGATTATCGCATTCCCTTATGTGCTTTATGAAGTCTGGAAATTCATCAGCCCAGCATTGTATGAACACGAACGCAAGTTAGCACGAGGTTTTATCTTCATTGCTTCTTTGCTGTTTTTTATAGGTGTATTGTTTGGTTATTACCTTATAACACCGCTTTCAGTGAACTTTTTAGGGTCTTATTCGGTAAGCCCTGAGGTGAAAAACCAAATAGATATAGATTCATATATTTCAGTAGTACGCTCATCGGTCATTTCGTGTGGCATTGTTTTTGAACTGCCTATTGTCATTTATTTTCTTACTAAGCTGGGCGTTGTAACCCCTGTTTTTATGCGTAAGTATAGGCGTCACGCTTTGATAGTAGTGCTCATAGTTGCTGCTATTATCACCCCCCCCGATGTAGCCAGCCAGATAATCGTCTCAATACCGATTATGCTCCTGTACGAAATAAGTATTTTTATTTCGGCTTATGTTTTAAAAAAAGAACAAAACAAGGTAATTTAATATTTTTAATGGATTGTAATACCTACTTACAGCACTTACCCAACGTGAAAACGTTGAAACAGCTTTGCAAAGGCAGAGCCGTATTAGACTGGATTATTTGTGGTCACGAGTTCGAAGTTTATCACACCTACTACAAAGCCAATGAAGAAGAATACGACGGCTATGAAGCCCAGTGGGGGCACGGCTTTGAAGATGAAGATGGCACATCGTTGTCATTCTATTTTATCGATAAAGCCTGCTTAATAGTACCCTCATCCAGCGCCGAAGACAGCAAAGGAGGCGATAACCACGATTTCGAGAAACGCATCCCCAAAGTGTTTTTGCCCTACTATCGTAAAAACTTCTCGCAAAGTGATATCCCTTTTGTGATATACTCTTTGGATGGTGAAACGTGGCAATGCGTAGAAAATTTTCCTGTGGAAGAACACATCGATAAATTTGAACACATAACTACTAACCCCGCAAAATACAAAGAATGGGCAGTAGATTATATGGGCGACGAAGGCTTCTTGCAAGAAGTGATGAGCGAACAAACTATTACCGACATTTACGAAGGAAAAGTGCTTACCGAGGAAATGGTATATAGCATCGTAACCGAAGTGCACGACTGGGTAGATTTAGAAACTGAACTCAACGAAATGCCTTATCGCTTTTCGTTTTAACTATATGAAATTAGTAGTAAACAACATCATCAAAATATACAAAGGAAGAAAGGTTGTAAAAGGCGTTTCACTGGAAGTAAACCAAGGCGAAATCGTTGGACTCTTAGGCCCTAATGGCGCCGGTAAAACTACTTCTTTTTATATGATTGTGGGGCTCATCAAGCCCAATGGAGGTACGATCTTCTTGGATAATACCGATATTACCAATTATCCTATGTACAAACGCGCCCAAAGCGGTATTGGCTACTTGGCACAAGAAGCTTCGGTGTTTAGAAAGTTGAGCATTGAGGACAATATCAAAAGTGTATTGCAACTCACCAAACTCTCTAAAGCCGAACAACAACGCAAAACCGATGAGTTGATTGATGAATTTAGCTTGGGGCATATCCGTAAAAACCGTGGCGACCTACTCTCAGGAGGAGAACGCCGCCGTACCGAAATTGCCCGGGCTTTGGCTACCAGTCCAAATTTTATCTTGCTCGACGAACCTTTTGCTGGGGTAGACCCTATTGCAGTGGAAGATATCCAACGCATTGTGGCTCAACTTAAAGATAAAAATATTGGTATCCTCATCACCGACCATAATGTGCAGGAAACTCTTGCTATTACCGATCGTACTTACTTGATGTTTGAAGGAGGAATCCTCAAATCAGGAGTGCCTGAAGATTTGGCTGCCGATAAGACGGTACGTAAAGTATACCTCGGAAAAAATTTTGAGTTAAGACGTAAGAAAAAACCAGAAGATGATGATAGTAATATGAATCAAGAATTGGAAAATGATAATCCCTGATTAACAGCGTATTGTCACTTTTGTGTCGCATCTCCCCTTTGAAAGATTATCGGCAATTGCCGAGTAAGTGAATTAGGAGGAAGTTTATAATCAACAAGTTAATTCAATCCTTGATAGGCATTAAATCAATAAACTAACGAATTGGCAAATCAATATATCAATAAATTGACAAGTGATATCGAAAAATACGGCTTTGGGGTGATAATGGTACCCCAAACTGATTACTTGCCATCTTTTGCTTATACAGTAGGTTTGTGGAAAAGCTACAAACACCCTGAGCTTATTACTTTAGGAATGCCAATAGATATACTCCATACCATACTCAATACGGTAGCGTTTGAAGGCGTAAAAAAAGGAAAATCTATAAAAATAGGTAAGAATTATCGTGGCGTATTAGAAAAACATCCCGTACAATTCTTAACGGTAGACAAGCGTAATATCCCTGATTATTTTGGACAAGTAATCAACTATTACCAAACAGCCGATTTCCCTGCATTACAATTGATATGGCCTGATGACAAAGGTGTATTCCCTTATGAAACAAATTTTAGAGAAGATTTAATCTACTTGCAACCGTTATTAGATAGAAATGCCGATTTCAAATTTAGAGAAGACAAACTCCGTCCCGTATTTACAACATCCGCTTGGTTAGAAAGTCAAGAGCCAATTGTAGATGTAATACACGATAATGAAGGCTATTGGTTTTTCCTCCCCTTAGGAGAACCCGATTGGAAAATGGTGCCCTTGGAAGAATTAGTAAAAGCCGACCCCACTCTCAATGATGTTTTTAACCTCGATTATGGCGAAAGTGCTAATAGGGAGTTTATAGGAGGGCAATGGCAAAGAGATGTCTATGAAGGGTAGAAATGTATAAAGAACTTTTAAACATATCAAAAGCTAACCTAACAACAACCCGCAATATTACTCAAATAGGGAGTTTTGAAATTCCTCCTTCTTATTTGCAGTTTGCTCAAGAAATAGGCTTTGGTAGATTGTTAGGCTTATTTCTCACCTATATTCCAATGGGAGAAAACACACCTTATTGTGATGCTTTGGAACACAGAAATGCACATTGGAAAGAAATCTTTCAAATGTATCTAAAGGAATATCCAGATAGGTTATTTCTCAAAAAAGAAGCAGATAATAAAGAGCGCTTAGCTAATGCAGAACCTTTTTTGTTTAGTGAAAATGGAGAGGTTGTGTTTTGGGATAGTAGAAATCGGGATGATAAGGGGGAATGCCCTATTTATTTGGTAGATTTTTCTACAGGAATATATTTAGCAGGGAATACTTTTAAAGAGTTTATTCTCAACCTTACAGATAAAGCAAAAGTAAAAAGTATTTTGAAATTTGAAGATGATCCTTTGTTGAGAACTTTTGACCCTTTACCATTAAAAGACTGAAAAATATCGTTTCAGACTTTGGCAAAGTTGATTACCTTGAAAATCAACTACTCTTAGAGTGTGTTGTGTAGGAAAGCCAGCGATAGCTGGGTATGTGCTGCAAACGCCCGTATAAATAAACTTTTTGCAAACGCCTGTATAAATAAAACTTTTTGCAAACGCCTTTAAAAAGTAAGTTTATTTATTCGCAATCTATTTTTGTTTGACTATAATATTAGAACAATTAACCCTATATAACACTCACTTTTGAGAATTGTCCCTCTTCGGGGGAACGGGGGCTAAACTCCTAACAAACAAGAAAAACTAAAAACTATATATAATGAAAAATTTAGTAGACCGTTTTATTAAGTACATAAAAATAGACTCTCAATCTAATCCTGAGAGTGAAACAACCCCTAGTACCAAAAAACAATGGAATATGGCAAACTTATTGGTAGAAGAATTGAAAGCCATTGGTTTGCAAGATGTAACAGTAGATGAAAACGCCTATGTAATGGCTACCTTGCCATCAAATGTAGATTACCCAGTACCTACCATTGGCTTTATCTCTCACTTCGATACCTCTCCTGACTTCTCTGGTGAAAACGTAAATCCACAATTTGTAGAAAATTATGATGGGGGTGATATCGTCCTCAACAAAGAACAAAACATAGTGTTATCACCTTCTTATTTTGAGGATTTGTTGCTCTACAAAGGCAATACCATTATCACAACTGATGGAACTACCCTTTTGGGAGCTGACGATAAAGCAGGTATCGCCGAAATCGTAACCGCTATGGAATACCTCGTGCAACACCCCGAAATCAAACACGGAAAAATACGCGTAGGCTTTACCCCTGATGAGGAAATAGGTCGTGGAGCTCATAAATTCGATGTCAAAAAATTCGCTGCTGATTGGGCTTATACAATGGATGGCGGACAAATTGGCGAACTTGAATACGAAAGTTTTAACGCAGCAGGAGCTAAAATACACTTCAAAGGGAAAAACGTGCATCCTGGTACTGCCAAAAACAAAATGATAAACTCAATGCTTGTAGCTACTCAGTTTATCAATGCGCTACCAGCCGACGAGATTCCAGCTCGCACCGAAGGTCGCGAAGGATTCTATCACATTACCGATATCTCTGGAGATGTAGAAAATACAGTAGTACAGCTTATCATCCGCGACCACGACCGCGACCTTTTCAATAAACGCAAAGCCGTAGTACAGCAAATTGTAGACGATTTGAACAAACAAATCCCTAATGTGGCAGTAGCCGAAATAAAAGACCAATATTACAATATGGGTGAAAAAATCAAACCCGTAATGCATATTGTAGAAGTAGCCGAACGCGCGATGAAAGAATTGGGTATTACCCCTATAACCAAACCTATCCGCGGTGGTACCGATGGTTCTCAACTTAGCTTTATGGGATTGCCTTGCCCTAATATCTTTGCAGGCGGACATAATTTCCACGGTAAATACGAATTTGTACCCGTAGAAAACCTCGAAAAAGCTACCGAAGTGATTATTCGCATTGCTGAATTAGTAGCAAAAAAATAAGATAATTAGCCAATCTGTCAATTAGCCAATGTGTTAATTGACAAATTGGCTAACTTGCTAATTAACTAATTGATAAATTAACTTATGCCTACAATATCACATAGAGCGCAAATATTGCCTCAGTCTCCTATCAGGAAACTCACTCCTTACGCCGAAAAAGCAGCTAAGGAAGGGAAAACTATTTACCACCTCAATATTGGTCAACCCGATATTAAAACCCCTGAAATAGCTATTCAGGCAGTCAAAGATTTTACCCCTAAGGTATTGGAATATACCAAAAGTGAGGGCATCAACTCTCTCAGAGAAAAGGTGGTCGAATACTACAAAAAACACGATATTAAGGTCAATAGCAATGATATCATCATTACCAATGGTGGCTCCGAAGCGCTTACCTATGTAATTGCTACTGTTGCCAATGCCGATGATGAAATTATCATTCCTGAACCTTATTATGCGAACTACATCAGCTTTTCAGAAGCCTTTGATGCTATATGTGTACCTATTACGTCTTCCTTTGATGATAACTTTGCCTTGCCTCCTATAGAAGAATTTGAGAAAAAGATAACTCCTAAAACCAAAGCTTTTCTCATTTGTAACCCTGGAAATCCTACAGGGTATTTGTATTCTAAAGAGGAAATTTTGCAATTGGCAGCAATAGCCAAAAAACACGATATTTTCCTTATTTTCGATGAGGTATACCGCGAGTTCGTGTACGATGGTGCTACCCATTATTCCATTATGCAAGTAGAAGGCATCGAACAAAATGCTATAATGATAGATTCGGTGTCTAAACGTTTTAGTATGTGTGGAGCACGCATCGGGTGGGTAGTCTCTAAGAATAAAGACGTGATGATGTCTGTTTTGAAGTTCGCTCAAGCACGCTTGTCTCCCCCTACTTATTCTCAAATAGGTGCAGAGCGCGCTTTTGATGTACCTGACACTTACTTTGAAGAAGTATTAAAAGAATACACCCAACGTAGAAATGTGCTTATTGAGGAACTCCAAAAAGTAAAAGGGGTACGCGTATCAATGCCTAAAGGCGCTTTCTATTGTATCGCAGAACTACCTGTAGAAAACGCTGAAGATTTTAGTATATGGCTTTTAGACCATTTCTCAGTGAATAACGAAACAGTAATGTTAGCTCCTGCCGAAGGTTTTTATGCCACCAAAGGCTTAGGGTGTAACCAAGTGCGCATTGCTTATGTACTCGAAAAAGAAAAAATCGTAAAAGCAATTCACATATTAGCCGAAGCACTAAAAGAATATAATAATTCCTAATTCCTACTCAACTAAATAGTTATATTTTTTAAGTTAAAAAAAAAACATAAAATTATTGCCATATCAAAAATATTTCGTACTTTTGAGGCGGAAAATTAAAAACAGACAATGTCAGTAAAGAAAATAGCAGTATTAACATCAGGAGGAGACGCTCCTGGTATGAACGCCGCCATTCGCTCAGTGGTACGTACTTGTGCATACCACAATATCGAAGTGGTAGGTGTATATCGCGGCTATCAGGGAATGATAGAAGGCGATTTCGAACCAATGAACGCTCGTAGCGTTCGCGATATTATCAACAGAGGGGGTACTATCTTGAAATCTGCCCGCTCTAAAGACTTTAGAACTCCTGAAGGGCGCAAAGTAGCCTATGAAAAACTAAAAGCAGCAGGAGTAGATTCTTTAGTAGTAATAGGAGGTGACGGCTCTTTTACTGGAGCGCTCTTGTTCAACAAAGAATTTGGCTTCCCCGTAATGGGAATCCCTGGTACTATCGATAACGACATTTATGGTACTGATTTTACTTTAGGCTATGATACAGCTCTCAACACTGTAATTGAGGCTATCGACAAAATTAGAGATACAGCAAGCTCTCACAACCGCTTGTTCTTCATCGAAGTAATGGGGCGTGATGCAGGGCATATCGCTCTCAACTCTGGAGTAGGAGCAGGCGCTGAAGAGATCTTGATCCCAGAAGAGAATATAGGGCTTAAAAAACTACTTGAATCTTTGGAAAAAAGTCGTATGACTGGTAAAACTTCTAGCTTGGTAGTGGTTGCCGAAGGCGATAAAATAGGTAAAAACGTATTCGAACTTAAAGAATACGTAGAACAACACCACCCCGATTACGATGTGCGTGTATCTGTATTAGGCCACATGCAACGGGGAGGGGCTCCTTCTTGCTTCGACCGCGTTTTAGCAAGCCGTATGGGAGTAAAAGCTGTAGAATCTCTCCTTGAAGGTAAATCTAACTATATGGTGGGTATCCGTAACAATAAAATGGAACTCACCCCGCTTGAAAAAGCTATCAAAGGTAGTTCTAAAATAGATACAGAACTCCTCCGCGTAGCCGAAATAATGGCAACTTAGTAACGTAACAAACTAAAATTAAATAACGAATAAATTAAATTTAACAGAATTATGTCAGTAAAAATTGGAATTAACGGTTTCGGACGTATTGGTCGTCTCGTATTCCGTGCTGCTTATGAAAGAGCCGACGTAGAAATCGTTGGTATTAACGACCTTTTGGATGTAGATTACATCGCTTACCTTTTGAAATACGATTCAGTTCACGGAACTTTTAAAGGTGATGTGAAAGTAGAAAATGGTCACTTAGTAGTAGATGGCAAAAAAGTGCGTATCACTGCTGAAAAAGACCCTAACAACCTTAAATGGAACGAAGTACACGCCGATGTAGTTGCTGAATGTACTGGTATCTTCACCACTTTGGAAAAAGCACAAGCTCACATCAATGCAGGTGCTAAAAAAGTAGTGATTTCTGCTCCATCAGCCGATGCTCCTATGTTTGTAATGGGTGTGAACCACAAAACAGTAAAACCTACTGATACTATCGTGTCTAACGCTTCTTGTACAACTAACTGTTTGGCGCCTATCGCTAAAGTATTGAACGATAACTTCGGTATCGAAGAAGCCCTAATGACTACAGTTCACGCTACAACTGCTACTCAGTTAACAGTAGACGGTCCTTCTAAAAAAGATTGGAGAGGTGGACGTTCAGCTCTTTGCAACATCATTCCTTCAACCACAGGTGCTGCTAAAGCTGTAGGTAAAGTAATTCCTGAACTCAACGGTAAACTTACCGGTATGGCTTTCCGCGTACCTACTGCCGATGTTTCAGTTGTTGATTTGACTTTCCGTACTAAAAAACCAACTACACTTGAAGAAATCAACGCTGCTATGAAAAAAGCATCTGAAGGTGAATTGAAAGGTATCCTTGGATACACTGAAGATTTGGTTGTTTCTCAAGACTTCGTAGGTTGCAAAAATACATCTATTTTCGATGCTAAAGCTGGTATCGGCTTGAGTGCTAACTTCTTCAAAGTAGTTTCTTGGTACGATAACGAAACTGGTTATTCAAACAAATTAGTAGATTTAGCTCAACACGTTGCTAAATTGTAATTCTTAAAAAAGGTGAGTTGCCCAACTTAGGGGTAAACTCACCTTTTTTTAATAAAATAATAATAATTTAAAAACCGAAACGATATGATTTTAATTGTAGACAGTGGTGCTACTAAGGCCGATTGGACTGCCTTAAACAGCAAAGGTGAAAAAATATTTTTTACGCAAACTTTAGGATTGAACCCCGAAGTACTTACAGAAGAAATTCTCGTAGAGCGTATTACCACCAATTACCAATTGTTTGAAAACAGAAATTCAGTATCCGAAATTTATTTCTATGGTGCTGGTTGTGGTACTGAACGCATCCGTTACTTTGTAGAACGTAGCTTAGCAACTATCTTCAAAAACGCTAAAATAGAAGTAAAAGAAGATACTTATGCTGCTGTGTTTGCTACTACAGCCCCCTCCGATAAAGCTATTGTATGTATCTTAGGTACAGGTGCTAACTGCTCTTATTGGAATGGTAAAGAATTATACCAAGCAGTAGATTCATTAGGCTATATTTTGATGGACGAATCAAGTGGAAACTTCTATGGCAAACGCTTGATTATCGACTATTACTTCAAGAAAATGCCTGCTGACCTCGTGCAAAAATTTGAAAACCAATATGAATTGGGCTCTGATGTGATTAAAAACCACTTGTACAAAATGCCTAACCCTAATAGTTACTTGGCTACTTTTGCAAAATTTGTGGTTGAAAACAAAAATCACGAATATTGCCGCGATATGGTAAGAAAAGGTATGCAACTATTTGTAGACCACTGGATTTCTCAATATGAAGATCGCTACGAAGTGCCTATCAACTTTGTGGGTAGTATCGCTTTCTTCCTTCAAGATATCTTGGAAGAAGTATTAGCTGAAAACAATCTTAAATTAGGAACTGTACTTAGAAAACCAATCGATGGGTTGGTAGCTTTCCACGTAAACAAATTCTTTTAATAACAAATAATAAAATATAAAAGAAAAAAAGACACTCACTATATCTATAGTGGGTGTCTCTTTTTAATTTTAAAACAATCCATAAAGAAGTCCATCTATTTTATTGATAATATCACCTAAATCTTCAGGGTTGTTTACAAAATCAATATTGTCTACTTCTATAATCAGTAGTTTTCCTTTATCATAGCCCTTTATCCACTGTTCATATCGTTGGTTGAGGCGGTTTAGATAGTCTATTGAGATTGTATTTTCGTAATCCCGACCGCGTTTTTGTATTTGGTTTACCAAGTTCGGTACTGAACTTCTGAGGTAAATCAGTAGATCTGGAGGGAGAACTAAGCGTTCCATCAGAGCGAACAGCGATTTATAATTGTCAAAATCACGAGAACTCATCAGCCCCATTTCGTGTAAGTTAGGAGCAAAAATATGAGCATCTTCATAGATAGTACGATCCTGAATAATATCGTTGCCCTTTTCTCTAAAATCCAAAATCTGTCGGAAGCGACTGTTTAGAAAGTATATTTGTAAATTAAAACTCCATCGCTCCATTTGGTGATAAAAGTCGTCTAAATAAGGGTTGTCTACCACATCTTCAAAGTGGGCTTCCCATTGGTAGTGTTTAGCTAATAGGGAGGTAAGTGTCGTTTTGCCTGCACCTATATTTCCTGCAATGGCTATGTGCATTTTTTAGATTGATTTTATTCAGTTTCTTCTTCGTTTATACTTTTAATCCAAGAGGTATTTTTGATTTGTTGAATTATAAAAGAACTTTGAATATTAGAAATAATTTCCATTTTAGAAAGTTTCTGTACAACAAATTTCTGATAATCTTCCATATCGTTGAGTATAACTTTCAGGAGGAAATCGTAACTACCTGCCATATACGAGGCTTCAAGCACTTCGTCAAGATTACTAATGTATTTCTCAAATTCTTCAAATAGTTGTCCACTGTGTCTCAAAAGTTTTACTTGGCAGTAAGCTATCAGCCTTTTCCCAAGGGCTTTAGGGTCAGCAACAGCAACATATTTTTGAATAACACCTGTATTTTCCATCCGTTTAATACGTTCGTGAACAGGAGTAATTGATAAACCTACTTTTTCAGATAGACTTTTAACCGATTGTTTGCTATCTTTTTGTAGTTCATCTAAGATTTTTAAATCTATGCGGTCTAATTGATACATAATATTTGAATTTGATGCGGTAAAATTAAGAATTTTTTTGATATAAAACTGAACATTAGAGAAAATATTTTTGCTGTTTTTTTGTAAAATGCTCAAATACAGCTAAAAAATAAAAAGAAATACTAAGGTGATTTTTCTATTTGCTATCTATGAATTAGTGATTTTTTCTAAATGAATATAATTTTCCAGAATTGAGAGGTTTGATATCAAGGGTAACTTTTTTCATTGTAGCTTCAAGTAGAAAAAATCTAATATTTGTATTTAATTTTGTCTATTTCGTTTAAAAATTGTAGTTTTGCAATTGCTATCTAAACAATAATATTATTTTATATGGAAGAAATAGATTACAAATTTGTACATAAAGATTTTAGAATCAACGGTTTCCCTATTGATAGAGAACGCTTAATCATTTTAGCAGTAGCCTATGTAAAGGATGGCTTGCCTTACCGTAAAGCGGTAGGAAGATTTCTTTTGGATTGGCTTGATAATAAAGATTATATCGAAGCTACAACCTCAGGATCAACAGGTATCCCTAAACAAATTCAACTTAAAAAACAAGGAATGGTAAACTCTGCTTTGGCTACAGGTGAATATCTAAACCTTTCACCCAAAGACCGTGCTCTGTTGTGTCTGCCAGCCGATTTTATCGCAGGAAAAATGATGCTCATTCGTGCAATTGTTCTGGGCTTGCACCTCGATATTATCAGACCTTCATCTATGCCGCTATCGCTCACCAATAAAAATTACGATTTCTGTGCAATGATTCCTTTACAAGCAGCAAAATCTCTTACCGATTTACCTCGTGTAAAAAAACTAATTTTAGGCGGAGCTTCTATTGATGGTGAGTTAGAAGCTAAATTACAGAATATTTCTACCGAAGTATACTCTTCTTACGGAATGACCGAAACCATTTCGCATATTGCGATGCGTAAGGTAAATCACACCGAGGAACACGAAACTACTTACAAGGCAATGCCTAATGTGATTTTCACCCAAGACGACCGCCATTGCTTAGTAATCAATGCTCCTTTAATAGCCGATCACCCTGTAGTTACAAACGATATGGTAAACCTTATCTCTCACAATGAGTTTGAGTGGTTAGGACGTTTCGACAATATCATCAACTCTGGCGGTTTTAAGGTCTTCCCTGAAAGTGTAGAACGCAAAATCAAAAAGTATATCAAAGGAGATTACTTTATTACCAAAGAACCTGATGATGAATTAGGACAGCGCGCTGTGTTATATGTACAAGGCGATGAAAAAGATTACCCTACTTTAGCTCACGATATCTATATGGATAAAGATATGCTAAAGTACGAAGTACCTCGCCAAATCTATTTCGTTCCTGAATTTGTATATACTGATAATCAAAAGTTAAGAAGGGACGAAACCGTTAAAAAATACAAAAAATAAGAATGAAACTCAAGAGATTTATCCCTTACCTATTGCCCTATAAACAACAGGCGTTTCTGAATATATTTTTTAATATACTCTACTCACTTTTCAGCGCCTTATCGTTTGTCGCACTGATTCCTATGCTCGATGTCCTTTTTGGCAAAACGCAACCTATGTTCCAAGAACCTGTCTATTCAGGAAATTTATTAGATCTGGGTAGTTATGGCAAAGCCTATTTGAACTATAAAGTAGGTGCGCTAGCAGGCGAGAATACCATTTGGGCATTAGCAATTGTGATTGCTTTGGTGCTTTCTCTTTTCTTACTAAAAAATTTATTCAGTTATTTAGCTTCTTTTTTTATTACCTATCTTCGTAATGGGGTACTTAAAGATTTGCGCAATAATCTGTATAAAAAAGTAGTCAATCAGCCAATAGCTTTCTTTTCCGATCAACGCAAGGGTGATATAATGTCCCGTATGATAGGTGATGTAAACGAAGTACAAAACTCTATGCTTTCAGCATTAGAATCGTTTATACGTGAGCCTCTTACCATCATATTTTCTATTTTAGTAATGTTAGGCATCAGCGTAAAACTCACTCTGTTTACTTTTATATTTATTCCTATTGCAGCAGCTATCATTTCTAAAATAGGTAAATCTCTTAAAAAGAACTCTATAGCAGTACAACAAGAACAAGGGCGATTTCTTTCTCTGATAGAAGAAACTATAGGCGGATTGCGTGTCATCAAAGCATTCAATGCCGAAAGTATATTCTCCAAGCGATTTGCCGACTCTAGCCAAACCTTTAACCGATTAAGCAACAAGGTAATGAATAGACAAAACTTAGGATCCCCTATGAGTGAGTTTCTCGGTATCTTGATGATTGCTATATTGTTGTGGTTCGGTGGTTCTCTGGTGTTGGTCGACAAAACTTTAGAGGGAACTCAGTTCATCGCTTTTATGGGCTTGGCTTACAATATCCTCACACCTGCTAAAGCTATCAGCAAAGCTTCTTACGATATGCGCCGCGGAAATGCTGCTGCCGAGCGTATCTTGGAAATACTCGATTACGAAAACCCCATCAAAGAACGTGAAAACGCTGTGGTGATAAAAAATTTTACTACAGCTATCACCTTAAAAGAGGTTACTTTTGCTTATGCTGAACAACCCGTGCTCTCCCATTTTTCGTTAGAAGTGCCTAAAGGAAAAACAGTAGCTTTAGTAGGGCAATCAGGGAGTGGAAAAAGTACTATTGCTAACCTAATCACTCGTTTTTACGATGTAAACGAAGGTGCAATCCTCATCGATGGAGTGGATGTAAAAGATATGCAAACCACTTCCTTGCGCAAACTTATAGGGGTAGTGTCGCAGGACTCTATACTCTTTAATGATACCATAAAGAACAACCTACTGATAGGTAAACCCGATGCTACCGATGAGGAACTTATAACAGCAGCCAAAATCGCTAACGCCTATGAGTTTATAAACGACTTGCCTGAAGGTTTTGAAACTAATATAGGTGATGCAGGTAGCAAACTGAGCGGTGGACAAAAACAGCGCTTGAGTATTGCCCGTGCAGTACTGAAAAATCCCCCTATAATGGTACTCGACGAAGCTACTTCAGCACTCGATACCGAAAGCGAACGATTGGTGCAAAACGCTTTAGAGAATATGATGAAACACCGTACCTCTATAGTTATAGCTCACCGCCTTTCCACTATACAAAATGCCGACTTGATTGTCGTGATGCAAAAAGGACGTATCGTAGAACAAGGTACCCACAGCGAACTAATACAAAAAAATGGTATGTACAAACGATTAGTAGAAATGCAAACCATTGAGTAATACATAATCAACTAATTGATTATTAGTTATGAAACAGACGATCTTAGGAGCAATAGCAGGAGATGTGATCGGTTCAGTATACGAATTTAACAACACACGAACTACTGATTTTCCACTATTTAAAAGAGAAACAACCTTTACGGATGATACAGTAATGACTATTGCCATAGCCGATGCGATCCTTCACAATAAGGATTTTGCTCAAACAATATTAGACTATGGTAAGCGTTATCCAAATAGAGGTTATGGAACAAGTTTTTTTAAGTGGTTAGCACACGATACCCCCGCACCACCCTACAATAGTTGGGGGAATGGTTCGGCAATGCGTGTAAGTGCGGTGGGTTTTGCTTATAATGATTTGGGGATAGTGTTAGATAAGGCAGCGCAAACAGCAGAAGTAACACATAATCATCCCGAAGGAATTAAAGGAGCGCAAGCTATAGCAGTAGCTATTTATCTGGCGCGAATAGGCAAGAGTAAAGCAGCAATAAAGGCTTATATGACAGAAATGTTTGAATATGATTTAGATTTTACTCTTGATGAAATACGCCCTACATTTCCATTTGACGAAAGTTGTCAAGGTACAGTACCCCAGTCAATTGTTGCCTTTTTGGAGAGCACAGACTATGATAGTGCTATACGATTAGCAATTTCATTAGGTGGTGATAGCGATACCATTGCTTGCATAACAGGAGGTATAGCAATAGCTTTTTATAAGGAGATGTCACAAGTTATAGTAGATAAAATACGTAGAGAATATTTACCTTCTGCTTTTGTTACCATTATTGATGAGTTTGACTTAGTGTATGGTAATTATTAGCTGTTATTTGTAAAAAAGTAATTTATTAGAATTGAATTACAAATTTTCTGTTGCTTCTCTTACCAAAGTTTTAAATTGAATACGTTGATAATTAATTATTTTTAAAGTGTATTATGTAGGAATATTTGTAAACATTCACACAAAAAAGTCTTGTTTATTCAAAATCTAATAATCAATTTTCCTTGCGTTTCTCCAAGATTCTCCGAGAACTCAAAAAATCATTGATAATTCGCCAGATAAAAAATATTCCAAAATATTTGGCAGTGATAAATATTATTACTACTTTTGCCATTATTACTCCATAATGGAGTGAGATTTGTTATTTAAAAATACATAAAAATATGAAGTTTATAGTATCGAGTTCTTACCTATTGAAGAAGTTACAAGTGTTTGGCGGTGTGATTAATAACAACAACACTATGCCTATACTCGATAACTTTTTGTTTGAACTATCTACCAATTCTTTAACTATCTCGGCTTCCGATTTAGAAACCACTGTAAGAGGTACTTTGGAAGTCGAATCAGATTCTCAAGGTAGTATTGCCGTATCAGCTAAATTGTTGATAGATATTCTTAAAACCTTTTCAGAACAACCGCTTACTTTCTTGGTAAAAGAAAATAATGTAATAGAAATTAGTTCTACTACAGGTAATTATACTTTAGCTTATTTAGATGGTGAGGAGTTTCCTCGTCCTGTAGCTTTGCCCGAAGCAAGTAAAGTAACTTTGTTAGGCGATGTGTTAGCTACTGCTGTACAAAAAACAATCTTCGCCGCTGGGAACGACGACCTCCGCCCAACAATGAGTGGTATTCTCTTCCAATTTAGCGAAAACGGACTCACTTTCGTCGGTACTGATGCTCATAAATTAGTGAAATACGAACGATTAGATATCAAAGCTAACGATGCCGCCGATTTCATTATGCCTAAAAAACCTTTGAACATCCTCAAAGGTATTTTAGCAGGTAGTGAAACCGAAGTAACAATAGAGTACAACGAGAGCAATGCTAAATTCTCTTTTGACGATATGGAATTCATCTGCCGCCTTATTGATGGTAAATATCCTAACTACGATGCGGTAATTCCTAAAGAAAATCCTAACAAACTCATCCTAAATCGTTCACAATTCTATAGCTCTATCAATCGTCTGTCGTTGTTCTCTAATAAAACTACACATCAGGTACGATTAAAAGTAGCAGGTTCTAACTTGGTAATCTCAGCTGAAGATGTAGATTATAGCAATAAAGGTGAAGAACGCTTCACTTGTAATTATCAAGGTGACGATTTAGAAATAGGATTCAACTCTAAGTTCCTAAAAGAAATGATCAACAACTTAGACTCCGACGAAATCTTGATAGAAATGTCCTTGCCAAATCGTGCCGGACTTATCACACCTATCGATGGTCTTGATGAAGGAGAAAAAGTGCTGATGTTGGCAATGCCAATTATGCTCAATAATAACCAGTAAATTAAAATTTTTTTTTCATTTTAAAGATGAAACGCCTTATGAGTCTTTTTAAGGCGTTTCTTTTTTTAAGAGAAAAATCACAATGTCTGTCATTTAAAAATAAACATCTATGAAATCCGTTTTAGAAAGAATAAAGCCTTTTACATATATAGCTGCCTTATACCTTATCGTATCGTTTGTGATGCGCATTGTCTTTATGCTACACCCTATTACTGCTACTACATTTTCGGTGTGGAGTGTGTTTAAGATGCTTTTCATAGGCTTACTATCCGACGCTTTTGTGATAGTATTGGCAAGCAGTATTTTAATGCTTTATTTCCTATTTATTGCCAATGTAAAGTACAAAAAACCTTATGGTGGCATTATTTTAGGAGCATTTATCCTCATACTACTCTATATACAGTTTTATCCTAACAATATATTTGCTCAATACGGAGGTGTGATTCCCGAAATCGCATTAGCTTTCTTCGGCTTTAAAACGTTGTGTTTTGCTCTTTTGCTCTTTTTACCTAAGTACAGAGCCCAACTGCGCAATGCACTGTATTTTATTACGTTGGCTATCTATGTATTTGCCATAGTGATGAATGCAGTAAGCGAATATTTCTTTTGGAATGAGTTCGGGATTCGTTATAACTTTATTGCAGTAGATTACCTTATTTATACCAATGAAGTGATAGGTAATATAATGGAGAGCTACCCTATAGTACCTTTGTTTTCAGGAGTGTTTGTCGTAGTTTTGGCTATTACCATTTATTTATTTATAAAAACTAAGAGCGTTTTAAAAACTATCCCTACACTGTTGGAAAAAACTGCATTGTTCATAGTCTATTTATTGCTTGCTCTTGTAGGAATGTGGAGTTTGCCACGACTTGATACCATTAGTGCCGAAAATACTTTTGCTCAAGAAATACAAAGCAATGGTGTTTACAAGTTTTATTACGCTTTTACTCATAGTGAGTTAGACTTCTTTCAGTTTTATCCTACCTTGCCAGAAAAAGAAGCTGAAAGTATTGTGCTTAAACAACTCAATGCGCCTGCCCTCGAACGAAAAATTGTAGGCGATACTACCGAAGTACACCACAATGTGCTCCTTATTTCAGTAGAGAGTCTTTCAGCAGAATACCTTACAATGTATGGTAATACTGATAATCGTACGCCTTTCTTGGATAGCTTAGCTAATAACAGCTTGTTTTTTACTAATTTGTATGCTACAGGTAACCGTACTGTGAGAGGATTGGAAGCCCTAACTCTTTGTATACCACCTACTCCAGGGGAAAGCGTGGTGAAGCGCAAAGACAATAAAGATAAGTTTACCACGGGTAGCGTGTTCAAAAGTAAAGGTTATGATGTGAAATACCTATATGGAGGCGATAGTTATTTTGATAATATGAAGGATTTCTTCACTGGTAATGGCTACGATATTGTAGATAGTAAGAACTTTGCACCCGAAGAAGTTACTTTCTCTAATATTTGGGGCGTTTGCGATGAAGATATGGCAAACAAAGCTATAAAGGTGATGAATGAACAAGCTAAATCTGGAAAACCGTTCTTCAATCACTGGATGACCGTGAGCAATCACCGCCCTTTTACTTATCCTGAAGGTAAAATTGATATCCCTCCTACTGAAAAACGACGTGCAGGTGGAGTAAAATATACCGATTATGCGCTCAAGCGATTCTTTGAGATGGCAAAACAACAAAAATGGTACAAAAACACTATTTTTGTGATTGTAGCCGACCATTGTGCATCGAGTGCGGGTAGCACCGAACTGCCTTTAGATGGCTATCGTATCCCTTGTTTTATTGTAGCCGACTTTATCACTCCTAAAAAAGTAGATACAATGATATCACAAATAGATGTGATGCCTACCGTTTTTGGTTTGCTAAATTTCAATTATACCTCTAAGTTCATAGGACAGGATGTGCTAAAAGAAGGCTATCAACCGCGTGCTTATATTGCTACTTATCAGGATTTAGGTTACTTAACCCCTGACAAGCTCACTATTATATCACCTTTGAGAAAAACCACTCAATACAGTTTGCGCAAAGAAGCCGAACAACCTTCGCAAGAGTATCCCTTGTTTTATGAGCAAATAAAAGAAAATAATGTGAATAAAGAACAAGCAGATGCTTGTATTGGTACTTATCAAGCTACTGCCGAGTGGTTAAAAAACAAACAATTCAATGCGGTCAAGAAATAAGCTAAAAATTATCAATGACCCTATTTATGGGTTTATCCATATCCCCAGCACTCTGGTGTTCGATATCATTGAGCACCCTTATTTTCAGCGACTCAGGCGTATCAATCAAATGGCGCTGTCCTATTTGGTGTTTCCTGGTGCTAAACACACCCGCTTTGAGCACGTATTGGGATGTGTGTTCTTGATGCAGAAAACAGTAGAGATGCTCCGCTTCAAAGGTGTTCAAATTTCCGATAAAGAAGCTGAAGGTCTCTATATTGCCATATTGTTGCACGACATAGGGCACGGACCTTTCTCACACGCTATGGAACACAGCATTGTCGAAGGTATTTCGCACGAAGAAATCTCACTTCTCTTTATGCAAGAGCTTAACAAGGTATTCAATGGTAAGTTGGAGACTGCTATCGCAATCTTTCAAGGTACTTACCCTCGTAAGTTTATGCACCAACTCATCTCAAGTCAGTTGGATATGGATAGAGCCGATTACCTCAAGCGCGATAGCTTCTACACCGGAGTCGCCGAAGGAAATATCAATTCTGAACGCCTTATCTCAATGCTTAACGTGCGCAACGACGAATTAGTAGTCGAAGAAAAAGGCTTGTACTCTGTCGAAAAATTCCTGATAGCCCGGCGATTGATGTATTGGCAAGTGTATTTGCACAAAACCAGCGTAGCCGCCGAACAAATATTAATTAGATTGCTCAATCGTGCTAAGGAATTAGTACAACAAGGTCAAAAACTCACTATGTCCACCGCTTTAGCTTTCTTCGTGAAAAACAAAATATCCAAAGATGATTTTTCACAAGAAGTACTTGAGATGTTTGCTCGTTTAGACGATACCGATATCATCTCAGCAATGAAAGAATGGCAGTTTTACCCTGATGTAGTGCTCTCTAAACTCAGCAAAATGTTGCTTAACCGCGATTTACTGAAAATAAAAGTCCGCTTAAACGATTTTGAAGAGCAAAAGATAAAAAGACTCCAAAAACTATCACTTGCCAAAGGAGTAGATGAAAAAGATATGAAGTACTTTGTCTTTACAGGAGTGATGACTAACAGAGCTTATAACCCCGAAAATGAAATTATAAAAATACTCACTAAAAACGGTAGAGTAGTAGATCTCAGTAAAACCTCTGAAGCCATCAACTTAGAACCCCTCTCTCAAGTAACCGAACGATACTACATTTGCTATCCAAAATAAGGCGAAAAAAGAGAAGGTAAAATTACTCAATAGAGAAAAAAAATAGTAAAATGAGTGCTATATAAAATAATTTTTATACTTTTGTTGCGAAAAATAACCTTTTTACAAGGTGAAAACATATAAATATAGCCCTATATCGTTTTGATTATAAACTAATTAAATGAAATTTACAGCATTACAAATAGCCAATGTACTCGGCGGCGAAGTGGAAGGAAATCCCCAAATTGAAGTCTATAAACTTTCAAAAATTGAAGAGGGAAGTGAAGGGAGTATATCTTTTTTGGCAAACCCTAAATATAAACATTTTATCTATACCACTCAGGCATCCATAGTGATTGTAAATAAGGACTTTGAGGCTGAAGATAAAATATCAGCAACCTTAGTGAGAGTAGACGATGCTTATGCCGCTTTTACTAAACTCTTAGAGTTCTACAATCAAGTGAAAATGAATAAAGTAGGTATAGAGCAACCTTCGTTTATCGCTCCATCTGCTAAAATAGGACAAAACGTATATATAGGAGCTTTTGTATATATTGGCGAAAATGTAGTGATAAACGATAATGTAAAAATCTATCCCAATACTTATATAGGTGATAACTCATCAGTAGGTGAGGGGACTATTATTTTTGCAGGCTGTAAAATATATTCCGAAACTGTCATAGGTAAAGATTGTATGCTCCACAGTGGAGTAGTGTTAGGTGCCGATGGATTCGGATTCCAACCTAATGAGAAAGGAGAATTCAGTAGAGTCCCACAAATAGGCAATGTCGTGATTGAAGACTTTGTCGATATAGGAGCAGAAACAGCTATAGATCGTGCAACTTTAGGCTCTACTATCATTCGTAAGGGAGTAAAATTAGACAACCAAATACACATTGCTCATAATGTAGAAATAGGTAAAAATACAGTGATTGCCGCCCAAACAGGTATCGCTGGCTCAACTAAAGTAGGCGAAAATTGTATGATAGGTGGTCAAGTGGGAATCGTAGGTCACTTAGTAATAGGCAATCGCGTGAAAATACAAGCCCAAACAGGGGTAGGTCGCAACCTTAAAGATGATGAAGCAATACAAGGTTCTCCCGCCTTAGGGCACGCCGAATACAACAAAGCTTATGTGATTTTTAGGAAATTACCTAACTTGCTTAAACGCTTAGAAGAATTAGAAAAAAAATTAAAATAAATACACTATGATAAAGCAAAATACTTTATCCAAAGAAATTACCTTAGAAGGCATCGGGTTACATACTGGTAAACAAGTAAAAATGGTGCTTAAACCAGCTTCAGTAGGCAATGGTTTTACCTTTGTACGTACCGATTTAGAAGGAAACCCTGTTGTCGAAGCGGATGCTACCTATGTAGCAAGTACTGAACGTGGCACAGTCTTAGAAAAAAAAGGGGTGAAAATCCAAACTTGTGAGCACATCTTAGCAGCGCTCGTCGGTATGGATTTGGATAATGTGATTATTGAGCTCAACTCCTCTGAACCTCCTATTATGGATGGTTCCTCTAAATACTTTGTAGAAGCTATTGAAAAAGCAGGTATCACTCCTCAAGATGCCGAACGAGATGAGTATATAGTAAAACAAGTAATTACTTATGTAAACGAAGAAACAGGTAGTGAGATTACACTCATCCCTGCCGAGGAATACCAAGTGACTACAATGGTAGATTTCGGTACTAAAATATTGGGTACTCAAAATGCTTACCTCAATAAACTTTCCGAATTTAAAACCGAAATAGCCGATGCTCGTACTTTTAGTTTTTTGCACGAGCTTGAAGCCTTGCTCGACCACGGTTTGATTAAAGGTGGAGATTTGAACAACGCTATTGTTTACGTAGATAAAGAAATTTCTGATAGTACAATGCAAAAACTCAAAAAGGTTTTCAACAAAGATAATATTTCTGTAAAACCTAACGGAGTGCTTGATAACCTTACTTTGCATTACCCTAACGAAGCTGCTCGTCATAAACTATTAGATGTAATAGGCGATTTGGCTTTGGTAGGTACACGCATTCGCGGAAAAGTGATTGCTACTAAACCTGGGCACTTTACTAATACCCAATTTGCTAAGAAACTTTCTAAGATTATAAAAAATGAACGTCGTAACAACGTTCCTTCTATAGATATCAATCAACCTCCCTTGCTCAACACTGTTGATATAATGAAATTGTTACCTCACCGTCCACCATTCTTGTTGGTCGACAAAATCTTTGAACTTTCCGATAAACATGTCGTGGGCTTAAAGAACGTAACAATGGACGAACCTTTCTTCATTGGGCACTTCCCCGGAGCTCCTGTAATGCCTGGAGTACTCCAAATTGAAGCAATGGCTCAAACCGGAGGTGTCTTGATACTCAGTACCGTCCCCGACCCCGAAAACTACCTCACTTACTTTATGAAAATCGATAATGCGAAGTTCAAAGTACAAGTGGTACCAGGGGATACCCTTATATTTAAATTAGAATTGCTAACCCCTATTCGCCGTGGTATTTGTCACATGCAAGCCTACGCTTATGTGAATGGCAAGTTAGCTACCGAAGCTGAGCTGATGGCTCAAATTGTTAAAGTAAAATAAAAGTATATGATTCAACCTTTAGCTTATGTCCACCCCGATGCTAAAATCGCTAAAAATGTAGTGATTGAACCTTTTACTACAATTAGTAAAAATGTAGAAATAGGTGAAGGCACTTGGATAGGACCTAACGTAACCATTATGGAGGGCGCACGTATCGGGAAAAACTGCAAAATTTTCCCGGGAGCTGTTATCTCAGCCATTCCACAAGACCTCAAGTATAAAGGTGAAGAAACCACTACTCACATAGGTGATAATACTACTATTAGAGAGTGCGTAACTATCAACAAAGGTACCGTCGATCGTATGAAAACCGTAGTCGGTAATAATTGTCTAATAATGGCTTACTCTCATATCGCTCACGATTGCATTGTTGGTGATAATTGTATTTTCTCTAACGGTACTACTCTTGCAGGGCATGTAACTGTTGGTAATTGTGCTGTGATGGCTGGTATGACGGCTGTCTATCAGTTTTGCTCTATTGGGAGTTATGCCTTTGTAACTGGCGGTTCACTTGTAGGCAAAGATGTTCCTCCTTATGTGAAGGCTGCTCGAAACCCTCTCTCTTATGTTGGAGTCAACTCTATAGGGTTACATCGCCGTGGCTTTACTACCGAGAAAATACGCGAAATACAAGATATCTACCGCGTACTATTCCAAAAAAAACTTAGTACCTCTCACGCCTTGGACTATATAGAAGCCGAAATGGAAGCTACCGTCGAACGCGATGAAATTTTGCAATTTGTCCGTCGCTCTCAACACGGTATTATGAAAGGCTATCACGGTGAATTAATAAAAGACTAAGAACTTAAAACTAAAAACAAATAACTTAAAATAAAATAAATGGCAACAACCGCAGACATTAAAAAAGGATTGTGCATTCGCTTCAATCACGATATCTACAAAATCATTGAATTCCTACACGTAAAACCAGGTAAAGGTCCTGCTTTTGTGCGTACCAAACTCAAAAGTGTTACCACAGGTAAAATCCTCGACAACACTTTCTCTGCCGGTCACAAAATTGAAGATGTACGTGTCGAAACTCGCTCTTTCCAATATCTATATGCCGAAGGTGATGAATTCGTATTTATGAATAACGACGACTTCAACCAAGTGCACATCCGTAAAGATATGCTCGATTACCCCGATTTGCTTAAAGAAGGTGAAACTGTGATGGTAATCTTCAATGCCGAAGACGAAACTCCTCTTTCAGTAGAAATGCCTGCTAATGTTATCCTCACTGTTACACACGTAGAACCTGGTGTTAAAGGTAATACCGCTACCAATGCCACCAAACCTGCTACTGTCGAAACAGGAGCTACTGTCAATGTACCTCTTTTCATCAACGAAGGCGACCGTATTAAAATAGAAACTGAAAAAGGTACTTACGTCGAAAGAATGAAAGACTAATTATGCGCTTCTCACAACCTTATACTCTTGAACAAATAGCGACTATTATCAATGCAAAATACGTCGGAGCAAAAGATTTTCCAGTACTTGGAATGAACGAAATTCACGTCGTACAAGCTGGTGATATAGTTTTTGTAGATCATCCTAAGTATTACGAAAAAGCTTTGCACTCTAAGGCTACCATTGTACTAATTAATAAAGAAGTGGAATGTCCGGAAGGGAAAGCTCTTTTAATCTCCGATGACCCTTTTCGTGATTTCAATAAACTCACCGACTTTTTTAAACCTTTCCAAAAAGCAACAGCACTCATAGCGCCTTCAGCTCGTATAGGTGAAAATACAGTAGTGCAACCAGGTACTTTTGTGGGGAACAATGTAGTAATAGGTAACAACTGTCGTATCCATTCCAATGTGAGTATTTACGATGATTGTGTAATAGGTGATAATGTAACTATTCACGCCGGTACAGTGCTCGGAGCCGATGCTTTCTACTACAAAAAACGCCCTGAAGGTTTTGATAAACTCAAGTCTGGCGGTCGTGTAGTAATTGAAGATAATGTTGATTTAGGTGCCCTTTGTACCATTGATAGAGGAGTAACAGGTGATACCACTATCAAGAAAGGAACTAAGATAGATAACCAAGTACACATAGGTCACGATACAGTAGTAGGCGAGAAGTGCCTCATCGCCTCACAAACAGGCATTGCTGGTTGTGTGGTGATAGAAAACGAAGTAACTATTTGGGGGCAAGTGGGAATGACCAGCGGAATCACCATAGGTGAAAAAGCAGTGATTTTAGCCCAAAGTGGTATTTCTAAATCGTTAGAGGGCGGACAAACTTACTTTGGTTATCCTGCTGGGGAGGCCCGTGAAAAGTATAAGGAAATGAGCGCACTCAAACAACTTATCAATTGTAAATAGATTTAAATTAGATAATTTGATAAAAAAGAGGCTGTCCTTAAAAGTTTAAACTAAACTTTTCGGACAGCCTTCCCTTTTGTTTTAGACCATAAAAAAAGAGCAAATCATAAGCCGGATTCTGTACTTATCATTGCTGATAAGTGCTTATCATTTATCTCGGTTAATGATTGCTCATTAGCTCTAACCGCCTACCCTCCAACATCGGGCGAGCAACCCTCAAAAGCTGGTTTACGCGGCGTTGCACCTCATAGAGTTTACCTGATTTCACTATGGCATTACCCATACATTCTTTCTGTTGCACTTGTCCTCGCCTCACGGCGGACGGGTGTTACCCGCTATGATGCTCTGTGGTGTCCAGACTTTCCTCTACTTTCGTAGCGATAAGCTGATTTGCTCTTTTCTTATGCAAAAATAATTAAAATATCTTTACTGACAAATTTTAAATCTCAAAACTAATAAAAACTCCATTGTGGTCGGACATATATTTTCCCTCTTCATTGAAATGATCCCAAGCTCCTACTTGATATTCTTTCATTTCTTTGATAAAGGAATTGGAAATACAAATATGGTCTATGTTATTTCTTATCTTGTTTTTAATAGGATCAGGGTGTAGAAAAGGGGAGAGGTCTCCTTCTGTTACGCAAGTTAAATTTAGTTTCTTGAGATAATCAGAAAGTAGTTGTCTTACTTTTTCAGTGCCATATCCTTGATGGTTATATCGGCTTTGGTTAAAATCACCCACTACCCATAAAGGGTTTTGAGTTTCTTCTGTAATACGTTGCCAATCCTTAGCCTGCTGGTGCAAGTCTTTTTCGTGATATTCCCATTGTTTATACCCTAAATTTCCATACCTAACTCCTGATACTCCTGCTTGATGGTAAGGAATAATTGTCCCAAAAACAGTAATATCCCCAAAAGGTGCTTTTATTACAGCACAAGCTGTTCGGTAGTTGTCGAAAGTTTGTATTTGTTCAGTGATTTGCCATTTAGAGAAGATAGAAACCCAATGTTCTTCAGGAGTTCTTTCATAAGCTAAAGAATGTACAGAAAACGGATATAATTCCGTTAATGATATACTAGTAGCATTTTCAGTAAGTACTAAAACATCGGCGTTGAGTTCTTCAATTTTTGCTATGGCAAGAGCTGTTTTTTGAGTTCCTTTTTTAGGACGCTCAACATTCCAAGTAGCAATTTTGTACATAGTTTCTTTAATAATAAAAAAACTTTGCCAAAGACCGTAGCACGGTAGGCTTTAAGGACTTTGACAAAGTAGTTTATATTACGTATAATTCTTAACTTAACCCTATATACTTTTGATTAGGTTTTTCATAAGGTGTTAATACACTTGCTTCAAGCATATTGAAATTTAGTAATAGGTTGTTTTCCTTTTCTTCATCAAAAAGTAAATCGTAGAGATAATGATGAACAAAGATATACCATTTTTTATTAGGATTTACTACTGCAAAACCAGCGACATCGTTGCCTTTATCAAGATAGAAATACTCCCATTGATAGAAATTCATTACTGCATTAGCAAATAATTCTCCTAAACCATAAGCTAAATCTACCTTGTCGTATGCTAAGGTATCGGTAGTAACTTTTTGCTCTTTATAAACATCAATAAAATGTCTTAAAGAAGTAGCTACTTCTTTAGGATTGCTTTCATCACAAGCGAAATTGTTCTCTTTTAGCAAGTCAATAGCTTTTTCTTTCAAAGCTAAAAGCTCTTCTTTTTCTTCACTATCAGCTAATCTTTCAGTAATTTCAGCCATAAATATCAATTTTTAATTTTCTAATTTGCTAATCTGCTAATTAATAATCGCCCAACGTTTCAGGGTTCTGTGCTAAACCTTTAGCCAATTGCTCATCATTAGGAGCTTTGCCGTGCCAAGCGTGAGTACCCATCATAAAGTCTACGCCATTCCCCATTTCGCTGTGGAGTAAGATACACACCGGTTTACCTTTGCCAGTTAAGGCTTTGGCATCTGCCAATCCTTTTAAGATAGAAGCAATATCGTTGCCTTTTTCAATATCGATTACCTGCCAATCAAAGGCTTCCCATTTAGCGCGAAGGTTACCTAAAGGCATTACAGCATCAGTAGGACCGTCAATCTGTTTGTGGTTGTAATCCACAGTAGCTATGAGGTTGTCTACCCCTTTACCGCCTGCGTACATTGCCGCTTCCCATATTTGTCCTTCTTGTAGTTCGCCATCGCCGTGGAGGGTATATACAAGGTGCTTGTCGCCGTTGAGCTTTTTAGCAAGTGCTGCCCCAATGGCTACTGAAAGTCCTTGTCCTAAGGAGCCTGAAGCCACGCGTACGCCTTCCAAACCTTCGTGAGGGGTAGGGTGTCCTTGCAAGCGTGAGTTGAGCAAGCGGAAAGTATTCAGTTCGCTTATAGGGAAGAAGCCACGGCGGGCTAAAACGCTGTAAAATACGGGAGATATATGTCCGTTAGAGAGGAAAAATAAATCCTCGTCTTTGCCGTCCATTGTAAAAGGAAGTTTTATGTCCATTACCTCGTTGTAGAGGCAAACGAGAAATTCGGCACAGCCCAAAGAGCCTCCTGGGTGTCCTGAATTTACTTTGTGAACCATTCTGAGGATATCTCTACGCACCTGCGTAGTAAGGTCGGTAAGTTGTTGGATATTCATTGTATTTCTTCGTTTTATATTTTGATGTGGCAAAGGTAGAAAATAATTGATAATTAACAATGAATAACGAACAAAAATATACTGAGATTTATAAATTTGCTAATTTGCTAATTTCTTTCTACCTTTGCCCCAATGAAACTAAAAAAATAGAAATGATGGCAGAAGCTTCTTTCACAGGATTTATACGAACAATCCTGATTATTATATTGATATTCTTGGGGATAAGAATCCTTATGCGCGCTTTTGCTCCTTCTATAATGCGCTTTTTCCTCACCCGAATGAGCCAGAGAATGCAAAAGGAATTTGAACGCGCTCAAAATCAATACCAACAAAATACTTACGAACAAAATCGCTCTCAACGACAAGCTGGAGAACAAACAATTATCAATAATAATCCTCATTCTAAAAACCCTCAAGCTACCAAGCAAGTAGGCGAATATATTGATTACGAAGAAATTTAATTCACAATGGCAAAGAAAATTACCCCCCACATTGTTATAATTGCGCTATTCGCAGTCATTGCGCTCGCTTTTTTCTATCCCGTATTGCAGGGGAAAGGCATATTCCAAAGTGATATTGCTCAGTACACGGGTATGGCAAAAGAACGCAACGACTACCGCCAAACAGAAAACAAAGAAACCTATTGGACGAATAGTGCCTTTGGTGGTATGCCTACCTATCAATTGGGGGCGCAGTACCCTAACGACCTTGTAAAACAATTGGATAGGACACTACGCTTCTTGCCACGTCCTGCCGATTACCTCTTTTTATACTTCGTAGGGTTTTATATTTTGCTCTTGGTGCTCAAAGTAGATTACAAAAATGCTTTCTTGGGGGCTATTGCTTTTGGGCTTTCTACTTACCTGATTATCATCTTAGAGGCAGGACATAACTCTAAAGCACACGCTATTGCTTATTTTGCACCCGTATTGGCGGGTATCTTGATGGTTTTTCAGCGGAAATACCTTTGGGGAGGCTTGCTCACAGCAGTGGCTTTGGCTTTAGAACTCTCTGCCAACCACTTCCAGATGACGTACTACCTACTTCTTTTAGTACTGCTCTTAGGCGCTGGATGGCTCTATAAAGCTGTTAAAGATAAACAACTCAATGATTTTGCAAAAGCAACTGCTGTACTTGTGGGGGCTGTGGTGGTGAGCGTGCTCGCCAATGCTACCCTGCTACTCACTACCAGCGAATATGCCGATTGGAGTACGCGCAGTAAATCTACACTCACTTTTACCCCAGAAGGAACTCCTAAAAAACAAAGTAGCGGACTCTCTCACGACTATATCACCGAATATAGTTATGGTATCACCGAATCATTGAACCTTATTGTTCCACGTCTCTTAGGGGGCTCTAACGGTGAAGATTTAGGTAAAGATTCTCACACTTATGAAGTTTTATTGCAATTAGGAGCGCCTCCTGAACAAGCTCTCAACGAAACAAAACATTTACCTACCTATTGGGGTGACCAACCTTTGGTAGCCGCTCCTGCCTATATAGGCGCAGTAGTGTTCTTCCTCTTTGTGTTAGCTCTCTTTGTGGTGAAAAACCGACTCAAATGGTGGCTCTTGGCAGGCTCGCTAATGGCTCTCGTGCTCTCGTGGGGTAAAAATTTCGGTATCCTTACCAATTTTATGATTGATTATTTTCCGCTCTACAACAAGTTCAGAGCAGTATCGTCTATACAAGTGCTCTTGGAACTCTGTGTGCCTATATTGGCAATCGTCGGACTGCAACAATTCCTTAAAACAGAAGAAGAACAACGCAAAAAATACCTACTTCACACCCTTTATATTTGCTTAGGATTAATGGGAGTACTTTTGTTAGCCAAAGGATTCTTAGACTTTCAAGGCGCTAACGATAGTTACTATGCAAACCAACAAATACTTCAAGCTATAGTGGAAGACCGCAAGAGCATCTATACCGCCGATGTGTTGAGAAATACAGTGCTTTTCCTCCTCACCGCTTTAACTTTGTTTCTCTATCAATACAAAAAAATCCCACTTAGGGGAATGCAAATTGCACTTTTAGTCTTGCTTTTCTTTGATTTGGGAGGGGTAGCCAAACGCTATGTAAATAAAGATAGTTTTGTAGATAAATACCAAATAGAAAATCCTTTTGAGGAAACCGCTGCTGATAGAGCAATTCTGCAAGATAAGAGTTATTATCGTGTTTATGAACCTCAAGTGGGGATCAATGGGGCACGCACTTCGTATTTCCACCATTCTATTGGAGGCTATCACGCTGCCAAACCCAAACGCTTGCAGGAACTTTTTGATTACCAAATCGCTAAAGGTAATATGGAAGTCCTCAATATGCTGAACGTGAAATATATAATTTTGCGTAACCAAGAAGGACAAATGCAACCCATACATAATGATGATGCTTTAGGCAGTGCGTGGTTTGTAAAACAACTCAGTTTAAAAAATAATGATGATGAGGTAATGCAGGCTTTAGAGAAATTTAAACCTGCTCAAGAAGCTTTGGCAACAGCCAATGATTTGAAAACAACTCTTCCCACACAATACACCGTCGATACAACTGCAGTGATTACACTAAAGAATGTACGTCCTGATGAACTGATATACGAAAGTAACAATCCTCACAATGGTTTGGCAGTTTTCTCCGAAATGTATTACCCTCACGGCTGGAAAGCTACTATCGATGGCAAAGAAGCGCCTATTTATCGTGTAGATTATACTTTGAGAGCACTTTCTGTACCTGCAGGCAAACACGAAATACGCTTTGTATTTGAACCTCAAATAGTAAAAACAGGTAGCAACCTCAGTTTAGTAGGTGCTATATTATTAATGTTATGGCTTGTAGGGGGCATCGTGTGGCAAACGAAGAAGAATAAAACAAAAGATTAATAATTTACCACGTAAAGAAAATACCTCCTGTTACTACAGCGTAGAGTTTTTTGATAGGGAAGATAGGTTTAGTGTGTTGGATTGCTTGATAAGAGAGCCATGCTCCAAAATGTTCGGTAAAGTGATGTTTGAGGTCAAAACTATAGGCAAAACGCGGATTTTTTACATTGCTGTCTAAACGTGAATGTAAGTAGCCGCTGGTAGTGAAGTTCCATTTTTCGGTAAAGATTACTTTTAACCCCATTGCAAAACGCGCTTTGATGGTTTGCTGCTCACGTGTTTCATTGGGTACTGTAAGGTTAGGTACGCCATCCATATTCCACTTCTCATATTCATAAAAAAAACCAATACCTCCTGTCCAAACGAAATGCTCTGATTGCACAAAGTGATAACGCGATTGCCCTCCTGAAGCAATACGCAATAGCAATCCTCTACTGGGTACCCATACAGCTTCAGTAAAAGGATATATTTCCCATCTTGGTTTGGCTAAATAACGGTATTCAATATGTATAAAACCATTACTCACATTCACAGTATTGCCAATACTAGTAATCTCTATCTGATTGAGAAGTGTAAAAGCCTTTTTATTACTTAGCAGAATACTCACATTGGTATTGTTTTTCACTTGAAAAAAATTGTCTTTCTCTGTTTTAAAATTTATTTCAGGTGCAATGCTCCCCTGCCACACCTTTGTTGTGTCAATTGCAGGGGTAAGGCTTTCAGTAAAAATGATTTGAGCTTGTAATGAGGTGCTATACAATCCCATTAATAATAGGTAGTACTTAAAAATTCTCATTTAAATAGTCTTTTATAAGAATAAAGTTGCTACAAAGATACGAATAATTATCAAACAAACAAAATTTTAATATCACAAAAATCTGATTTTCAATTATATGTTATGGTATATTCGTTGTAAACTTTATTACTATCAGATGAAAAAAATCGTTTAACCGTCGTACTACAACCTATTTTACTCGAAATTATCGATTTCTACTTTTAGATTGTTGATAATAAACTCTTGGCGATCAGGAGTATTTTTACCCATATAAAACTCTAAAAGCTGCTCAGTATGGATAGATTTATCCATCATCACAGGGTCTAAACGGATATCTTCACCTATGAAATCTTTAAACTCATCAGGAGAGATTTCACCTAATCCTTTAAATCGGGTAATTTCAGGTTTCCCTTTCAGTTTTTCTATAGCGGCTTGTTTTTCTTCTTCGCTATAGCAGTATATCTTCTGTTGCTTATTGCGCACACGAAATAAAGGTGTCTGCAATATATATAGGTGTCCCTCTTTGATGATTTCTGGGAAGAATTGTAAAAAGAAAGTGATAAGTAGCAAGCGAATGTGCATACCATCTACATCGGCATCGGTGGCGACTACGATATTGTTATAACGGAGGTCGTCCATAGAATCTTCGATGTTTAAAGCTGCTTGCAAAAGGTTGAACTCTTCATTTTCATACACTATTTTCTTGGTCATCCCGTAAGTATTAAGCGGCTTACCGCGCAGTGAAAAGACTGCTTGGGTAGTTACATCACGCGACTTGGTGATAGACCCCGATGCTGAATCCCCCTCGGTGATGAACAAGGTACTTTGAAGAGCGCGTTCATCTTTGGTATCAGTGAGATGCACACGGCAATCGCGGAGTTTGCGATTGTGTAAGTTTGCCTTTTTAGCTCTATCTTTGGCTAATTTGCGAATACCTGCCAATTCTTCGCGTTCTCGTTGTGCTTGCATAATTTTTCGCAAGATAGCATCGGCAATTTCATTATTTTTATGCAAGAAATCATCTAAATTTCGGCTTATGAAATCGTTGATATAAGTGCGCACTGTAGGCATTCCTTCGCCCATTTCGGTAGAACCTAATTTGGTTTTTGTTTGGCTCTCGAACACAGGCTCCATCACTTTGATAGAAAGCCCCGCAATGATAGATTTACGCACATCCGAAGGGTCGAAATTCTTTTTGTAGAAATCGCGAATGGTTTTTACATAGGCCTCTTTGAAAGCGTTGAGGTGCGTACCTCCTTGCGTGGTGTTTTGTCCGTTTACAAATGAGTAGTACTCTTCACTGTATTGGGTTTTGCTATGTGAAATAGCGACCTCTATATCCTCGCCTTTGAGGTGGATGATAGGGTATAGGAAATCTTCTTCGTTGTTATTTTCAGCTAAAAGGTCGCGAAGTCCGTTTTCAGAATAGAACTTTTCGCCGTTGTAGTTGATTGTGAGCCCTGGGTTGAGGTATACGTAGTTTTTAAGCATACGCACCACATACTCATTGCGAAATTTAAAGTTTTTGAAGATGGTATCATCAGGAATGAAAACGATTCCTGTACCACGTCTTTTAGTACTTTCTTCTATAGGAGATTCTTCTTTTAAAATACCTCTTTCAAAAGATGCTGATTTTGATTGATTATCGCGTATCGATTCTACCTTGAAGTAAGCCGAAAGAGCGTTCACTGCCTTAGTACCCACTCCATTGAGTCCGATAGATTTCTTAAACGCACGAGAGTCGTATTTACCCCCCGTATTCATTTTAGAAACTACATCTACTACTTTTCCTAAGGGAATACCACGACCATAATCACGTACTTCTACTTTATTATCGTTGATTTTCACGTCGATGGTTTTACCCGCACCCATTATAAACTCGTCGATGCTATTATCTATTACTTCTTTGAGGAGCACATAGATACCATCATCAGCTGAAGAGCCATCTCCCAGCTTTCCGATGTACATACCAGGGCGTAAACGTACGTGTTCTAAGGGGTCGAGAGAGCGAATGCTATCCTCGTCATATCTTACTTCTTCCATAATGATTTTAGGTGTTTGAGGGGGCAAAGGTAGTAATAATTTGTCAATTAGTCAATTAGTCGATTCATAAATTAGCTGAGCATACTCTGAGCTTTTTTTACAGCCTCCACGAAAGTATCTATCTCTTCAAAAGTGTTGTATACAGCAAAACTCGCTCGCACTGTACCTGGGATTTGATAAAAATCCATAATAGGTTGCGCGCAATGGTGACCGGTGCGCACTGCTATCCCTAATTGGTCGAGAATCACCCCTACATCGTAAGGGTGTACGCCCTGCAAGTTGAAAGATATAACAGCAGTGCGTTGTGTTAAATTGGGGTTTCCATAGAGGATAATACCTTCTATTGTTTGCAGTTTTTCAATGGCATAAGCTAACAATTGATGTTCGTGAGCCGCTATAGCTTCTATACCTAAGGAATGTATGTAATCAATAGCAGCACCAAAGGCAATACCGCCACAAATATTAGGCGTGCCTGCTTCAAATTTATAAGGCAAATCGGCATAAGTACTCTTTTCAAATTGTACTTGTTTAATCATATCTCCCCCTCCTTGATAAGGAGGCAATTGCAACAATAATTCTTCTTTGCCATAGAGTATACCTACGCCCGTAGGTCCATACATTTTATGAGCCGATACAGCATAGAAATCTACATCAAGAGCTTGTACATCGGGTTGAAGATGTGGGGCTGCTTGCGCTCCATCTACCAATACAACAGCCCCTACACGGTGTGCTTGAGCTATAATTTCGGCAATAGGATGTATATTGCCCAACGCATTTGATACGTGTTGTACACATACCACTCGCGTGCGTTCTTTGAGCAATTCTCTATAGACTTGCATATCCCAAATACCCTGCTCATTCATTGGGATTACTTTTAGAATAGCCCCACTTCGCTCACAAGCCAACTGCCAAGGCACTATATTGCTATGGTGTTCTGAAGCCGAAATAATCACCTCATCACCCTCTTTCATAAGAGCAGCATAGCCATTGGCAACCAAGTTGATGCCGTGAGTTGTACCTGCTGTGAAAATAATTTCGGAAGATTTACGAGCATTAAAATGGCGTTGTAGTTTTTGTCGTGCCTGCTCATAAGCATCAGTAGCCTCTTGACTAAGGGTGTGTACTCCACGATGGATATTCGCGTTTTGATATGTATAGTAATGTACTATCGTCTCAATCACAGAAGTAGGTGTTTGAGAGGTCGCACCGTTATCAAAATAGATGAGCGGGCGATTGTGGATTGTGCGGTTGAGTATAGGAAAATCTGCGCGTATTTCAGAGATGGTTTTCATTTTTTTGTTGTGAGATTTATTTTCTTCTCCACTTGTTTAATTGTTCTTGAGAAAGAAGTTTTTTCAATTTAGTTTGTTCCCAATTAGTTTTCCAATCGCAATAGTTATAGCTATTTACAATAGTTTTAGCATCTTTTAGCTCAATCTCTATTTCAGTGTTATCTAAAAGAATATTGTGCTTTATCTTTGTTTTTAGAATTGTACCATTGTGTCGCCTTACAATGCGATGATAGGCTTTTCTACCTATTCCACTATCTTTAAAAATGGCTTTTTTATAACTACGAGACATTGAGATTTATTTTTCATTGTGCAAATATAAAGCAAAAAATTGAAAAAACGACTCTTATAATTTTATTTTTGATTTAGTAACCCAAAAAAATAAGTAACAACTAATAGCTAATTATGAGTGATTTACTAATCGACAAATTGGCTAATTACCAAATTATTACTACCTTTGCGGTCTTAATTAGAAAAATAAAAAATGAAAACAGAAGACTTACTAAATATAGCACATACCTACGGAAATCCTGTGTATGTATATGATGCTGAAAAAATTAGCAGTCAATATCAACGTCTTACCAATGCTTTTGCCTCAGTACCTAAATTGCGTATCAACTATGCAATGAAGGCGCTTTCTAATATTGCTGTCTTGAAACTGATGAAGAGTTTAGGTGCTGGACTTGATACCGTTTCTATCCAAGAGGTACAATTAGGTTTATTAGCAGGTTTTGCTCCTGAACAAATTATCTTTACTCCTAATGGGGTATCAATGAGTGAGATTGAAGAGGCAATGCGTTTGGGCGTTCAGCTGAATATAGATAACCTTTCGTTCTTGGAACAGTTTGGCACGCAACACCCTGAAGTACCAGTGTGCATTCGCATCAACCCACACGTAATGGCAGGGGGTAACAGCAATATTTCGGTGGGACATATCGATAGTAAATTTGGGATTAGTATTCACCAAATACCTCATATCTTGCGCATTGTAGAGAATACAAAAATGCACATCAACGGTATCCATATGCACACGGGTAGCGATATTTTAGACATAGATGTATTCCTTTATGCTGCCGAAATACTCTTTGAAACAGCAAAGAACTTTAAGGACTTGCAATTTATAGATTTTGGAAGTGGTTTTAAAGTACCTTATAAAGAGGGGGATATACAAACAAATATAGAGGAGTTAGGCGAACGCCTAAGTACACGCTTTGCGGAGTTCTGTCAAGAGTACGGGCGCGACCTTACTTTAGCTTTTGAACCTGGTAAATTTTTAGTAAGTGAGGCAGGGCGCTTTTTAGTGAAAGTGAATGTGGTGAAACAAACTACTTCCACTGTGTTTGCGGGTATTGATTCGGGCTTTAATCACCTCATCCGCCCTATGTTCTACGGGGCAACTCACTATATTGAAAACCTCTCTAATCCCGAGGGTAAAAAACGCTTCTATTCGGTAGTGGGCTATATTTGTGAGACAGATACTTTTGCTTCTAACCGACAAATAGCTGAAATTACTGAAGGAGACATTCTTTGTTTCCATAATGCAGGGGCATATTGCTATACAATGGCAAGCAATTACAATTCACGTTTGCGTCCTGCTGAAATATTGTGGCAAAATGGTGAGGCGAGACTCATCAGAAAAGCAGAGACTTTTGAAGATTTAGTACGAAACCAAATATATTGATTTAAAAAATTAGCAAATTAGCAAATTTTCACATTTGCTAATTTGTTAATTACAAAAAGCGATTGTGCCAGCTATCTTCTAAAGGCACTTCCCAATTTTCTTCGTATTCTATTTTGGTATTTACCAAATTGTTAAATACTATAGTTTGAGCTGATACAGCTTTATCTTTTACCATCTTCTTGAAATCGGCGAGGTTTTTATATGCAATATGTTCCCCTTGACGGTAACTCACATTCATACGGTCGAGCAAAGTGACATTGTATTGGGCTTCTAAATCCTGAATGAAACGCGCTAAAACATCAAGAGAGCAGCCGCCTACACCGTGAGCATCGGGAGAGGCTCCTATCACAATAAAGCGGTTGTAACGCAATTCAAAAGAGGAAAGCAATTCCTTGCCGTGTACCATCCAATGGCTTATAAAATCTTCTAACTGAGTGCGCAATTGCGCTTGTTCATCTTCCGTAAAACTGCGGTTACATTGGTATATCCACACACGGGCATCATCGGGGAGTTGTTTAAATTCTTTATACATTTTTTTTAGGTTTGTGGTATTAGGTTAGTGTTTCATTAATCGGTCTAAATTGCGCTTGTTGTCGCGGTCTTTGATGGTTTCGCGTTTATCGTATAGTTTTTTACCTCGCACTAAAGCAATGTCCATTTTTGCTAAACCTTTGTCGTTGATAAAAAGTTTGAGCGGCACAATGGTGAGTCCGCTATTTTTCACTTCTTTATTGAGTTTTCGCAATTCTTTTTTCTGTAAGAGCAATTTGCGTTCTGTTTTAGGGCGGTGGTTGTAGTGTGTACCAAAGTCATAGGCCTCGATAGTAGAGTTGATTACAAATAGTTCACCTTTGTCATTAAACTCACAAAAACTCTCAGTTATAGAGGCTTTTCCTAATCTTATTGATTTTATTTCGGTACCCACGAGCACGATTCCCGCCGTATATTTGTCGAGAATTTCGTATTCAAACTTAGCGCGTTTATTGAGTATTTGTACTGTTTTCTGAATTTTCATATATAGAGATTTTATCCTGGAATTCTCACTTTTATTTTATCAGTCATCGCATAAGCTTGACAAGTGAGGATATAGCCTTGCGATACTTGTTCGTCGTTGAGCACTTCATTTTTTGCCATTTTAGCTTCTCCTTCTTCTACCTTACCGATGCAGCTACTACACACCCCATTGAGGCAGGAGTAAGGTGCATCATAACCGCGAAAAAGAGCAGAGTTTAGGAGCGTTTGGTTGCGTGCACTCTCAAAAGTATGAGTTTTGCCATTGAGTTGTAGTGTAATGGCTACATTGCCTTGCAGGGTGCTGTAATCAACATCGGCGGGTGAAGCTTCAAAGAGTTCGGTGAAAATACGGTCTTTATCAATACCTCTCAACAGGAGTATTTCACGGAGGTTTTTCACGAGTTCGGTAGGGCCACAAGCGTAGTAACGCCCCCAATTGAAATCTTTGTACTTAGTAAAAAGCTCATTCACTATTCTATCGTTGATACGCCCTGTATAGTGGTCGCCCCAAGGTTCTTGACTAAAGGCATAGTGCACCAAAAAACGGTCGGGGTATTGCGCTTTTAAAGCCTCAATTTCGTCAAAAAACAAGGTTTCTTCTTTAGATTTATTACCGTAGACAAACACCACTTTAATATTGGTTTTTGCTAAAGCAGTTTTGGCAATACTCATCATAGGAGTGACACCACTTCCTGCCGAAAAAAGCATAATATCGCGATTTCCAAAAATATCATAGAAAAAAACAAACGAGCCCATAGGCGGCATCACTTCTAATACATCGCCTGCTTTGAGCTGGGTAGTGGCATAAGTAGAAAATAATCCGTTGGGTACGCGTTTCACAGCAACGCTCAATTCATCCTCATTCACTCCTGAACAAATGGAATAAGCACGACGTACTTTTTGTCCGTTGATGGTTTGTTGTAGAGTAAGGTATTCACCAGCCTCAAAGCTAAATACTTTTTTTAATAGCTCGGGTACCTCAAAGGTAATCATTACCGATGAAGTAGTGAGGTGTGTGATTTTGGATATTGTTAGTTCGTGGAATTTATTCATTTGTACATTTCGTTTAAGCCGAAGTAGCCTGAAGTTGAGGTGCAGAGCGCTTCAAAGGAAAAAGATGTTTTAGCGGTTGATAGAGGCGCTCTACCTGAAGTATTAACCCCTGTGATTTCTTGTAGGGTACGAGCTAAAAGCGGCTCACTTTCATCACCTAACACTCCTAAATTACTACCTATTTCTTCTATAAAAATATCAGGAGACAAACCATTTACATAATCACCTACTCCTTTAGCATTTTCTATTTTCATCACCAAAGGTTGCATTGCCCATTTGTGTTTGGGGTTTTTCACTTTTCCTTGTGCATCAATATAGTCGTAAATCGTAACTGAGCCCTGATTTTTACCTATAGTAGTAGCTCCTACCTGCACTACTTGGATATAAGGTTTTAGCCCATTGATTACCAACTCACTAGCTGAAGCTGTATTTTCGGAAGTTATGATATACACCTTGCTCATTCGCAAGCTGTTAATTGCTATTTTTCTACTATCTTTCACTATGTTATCGGTGAAATATTCACGAGAATTTCCTCGATAGGGCTGCACTTTGCTATTCCAGCGTTCAACGGCAAATACCTGCCCTGCAAACTGACCGGTAATCATTGAGGCTAAATAGGTAGCTGTACTCACACTTCCACCACCGTTGTAGCGCAAATCGAGAATTAGGTCGGTAACACCTTGTGCTTTGAAGTCGGCAAAAGCGTTGTTGAGAGCCTCATCAAAATCGGCTACAAAGGCATTATACATTAAGTAAGCTATTTTTTTACCCCCTTTATTGAATACTTTATGAATGAGCACAGGGTTTTCGGGGGTTTGTTCTTGGCGTAGAGTGTAGGTTTTTCCGGTAGGTTCGAATTTATCATTCACAAATCTGTAAGTAGCAAAAGAGATGATAGGCGTTTTTTGCAACAGTTGTTGGGCATTAGTGCGCGTAAGTTGTTGCCCGTTGACACTCAATATCACATCTCCACGTTGTAAACCTAATCTTTCGGCATCGGAATTAGGTACTACATAGCGCACATACGCCAAATAAATCCCTAATTTTTGAACCAATCCAATCGTATAATTCATCCCCAAGTTGGCAGTAATCCCCTTGAAGTGGTTTTCGAGATCGGTGTAATTATCGGTGATATAGCTAAAGCGGTCTATTCGTTTATAATTATTGAGTAAGCCATTATAGAACAAATCCTTAGGATCACTAAAGCTCTTCAAAAACTGGGTGTAACTTTTGTTTTTATCGGCTTTGGTATCAGGTAGAGAACCAAAACGCTTGTCTTGCAAATTCTGTACATCGGCTTGCCACAAATAGTAAGCGTTCAACCCTTTCCAAATAAAATCACGTACGCGTAAATCTACATCATTCCCTATATAGTCGGAAGCGCCTAAAATAGAGGGATTAGCATTCTCTACTGGGTCTTTTACACAGGATAATAAACTGATTGTGATGATGGTATATAAAAAAAGACGTTTCATTTTTAAAATAATTTTCTACAAAAGTAATACTTTTTTTATATTTGCAAAAATTTTTAATAAATAAGACAGGGTATTCGTTTTTAAAAGCCTACCTCCGTTCCCCCTCCCGAAGGGAAGGGGGCAATTCACAAAAGCTACTTTTTTTGATGAGAAAGCATCCAATATTTTCTACTATTATGGAGTTTATTCTCAACATATATAGGCTGTTATTTTTTATATGAATACCTTATAAAGAGGAGAGAGAACCATAGTAAGCAACAGCTTTTTAGTTATTTTTACTATGTTAATTGTTAATTGATAATTGTAAATTGAATGAGTGATATAATCCGTTTATTACCCGACCACGTAGCCAACCAAATAGCAGCAGGAGAAGTGATTCAACGGCCAGCCTCGGCGGTGAAAGAACTGCTGGAGAATGCTATCGATGCCCGCGCTACCGAAATAAAACTGCTCATTAAAGATGCAGGTAAAACACTTGTGCAGGTGATAGACAACGGTATAGGAATGAGTACTACCGATGCACGTATGGCTTTTGAGCGTCACGCAACTTCTAAAATACAAAAGGCTGAAGACCTTTTTCACTTGCAAACTAAAGGATTTCGCGGAGAAGCGCTCGCTTCTATCGTTGCCATTGCCCACGTGGAGATGCAAACCAAACGCCCTGAGGACGAGTTGGGCACCGAGATACACATTGAGGGGAGTAAAATCACACGCCAAGAGCCTTGTGTGTGCCCTACGGGTACGAGTATTGCGATGAAAAACCTCTTTTTCAATATTCCAGCACGTCGCAACTTTCTAAAATCGGATACAGTGGAATTTCGCCATATACTCGATGAGTTTCACCGCGTTGCCTTAGCTCACCCCGCCATTCACTTCTATCTGTACAACAATGGCAACGAACTCTTCAACCTACCAGCTACCAATTTCCGCCAACGCATTGTACATCTGTTTGGAGGAAAAACCAATGAAAAATTAGTACCCATCATAGCTGAAGATACTCCTTTAGTGAAAATCAGTGGGTTTATTGTAAAACCTGAATATTTAGCAAAGACTAAAAACTTGCAATTCTTGATGGTGAACCACCGATTTGTGAAAAATCAATACCTCAACCACGCTATTACAGCCGCTTATGAGGGGCTTATCCACGCCGACCAAAAACCAGAGTATTTCATCTCTTTAGAGGTAGACCCTACCACGATAGACATCAATATCCACCCTACAAAAACTGAAATCAAATTTGAGGAAGAGCACAGCATTTACGCTTTGCTAAAATCGGCAGTGAAACACAGTTTAGGTCAGTTTAATATTGCTCCTACGCTCGATTTTAGCAAAGACCCTACTTTTGATATTCCGTATAACTACAAAGATAAAACCCCTGAATTTCCCAGAATACAAGTAGACCCCAATTTCAATCCGTTTAAAGAAGAGTACGAAAGCCGAAGTGGAGGCAGAACTAACTCTAATTTTGGTAATTATCCTAAAAAGACAGCCTCGTGGGAGAGTTTGTATGCAGGTATTGAATCGGCGGTAGATACGTCGGCTTCTGAAACTATAGTGAGCTCACTCTTTGAAGCCGAACCTACTAAAAATCAGGGTAAGAAAATCATCGCATTAGCCAAAAAATACTTAGTTACTACTTTGGGAGGAGAACTCATTATCATCAACTGCAATAGGGCACACCAACGCATTTTGTTTGAAGATTTTATGAAGAACCTACAATCCTCTCACACAGCAGTACAGCAGCTGATGTTTCCTTACGAACTGTCTTTTGCTCCTCACGAATTAGAAGTAATCACCCAGTTGCGCGATCTCTTTGAAAGCAGTGGATTTATGTTTGCTATAGAGAGCGACAAGGTAGTAGTAAGTGGCATTCCTTTACATCTTACTGATAGTGAGATACCTAATATTTTTAACGAACTATTGCAGCAGCATATAGAGGCGCTCCCTACTACCGAAAACACTCAAAAAGAAGCATTTGCTAAAGCCTTATGCAAAAGTTTAGCGGTAAAAACAGGGCAGGTGCTCAGTGAAGAAGAACAAGAAACTTTGATAAATAATTTGTTTAGTTGTCAAGAAGTGTTAATTTCGCCTTTTGGAAAGCGAATTTACTACAGTTTATCAACAAATGAAATTGATAACTTAATTAACTAATTTGCTAATTTAAATATGGAAAGAATATCAAAAACAGTATTACACCTAATTATCATCAATGCAGTGTTGTTACTCATTACAGAACTGCATCTTATTCCAAATATAGACCTCACACAACTGTTGGCACTTCATTATTTTGAGAATACTCATTTTGAGTGGTGGCAATATGTGAGCTATATGTTTATGCACGGAGGTTTTACCCACCTATTGTTCAATATGTATGCACTGTGGGCTTTTGGTACTCCTCTTGAAAATATATGGGGGCGTGGTAAGTTTCTCTTCTTCTATTTCTCTTGTGGTATAGGCGCGGCTTTACTGCATACTATAATTAATTATTACTATGTACATCAAGGATTGGAAGCTCTTCAAAATGTAGGTGTATCAACCGAAGAAGTAATCAGTGCTCTTTCCGACAGAAAATATTTGCCTATGTGGGAAACGATTATCAATAAGAGTACTTTTGACAATATGGCAGCAGCTATAGCTACCCCTACAGTAGGCGCTTCAGGGGCTATTTATGGTATATTGGTGGCTTTTGCTATGTTCTTCCCCGATGCTAAACTGATGTTATTCTTCGTGCCTTACCCTATTGCTGCACGCTATTTTATTCCTATACTTGTAGGCTTAGACCTCATCTCAGGTTTTACAGGTTTCTCCATCTTTGGAGGCAATATCGCTCACTTTGCTCACGTGGGAGGCGCTCTCATCGGTTTCCTCATTATGTTGTATTGGAAAAAGCACAGTTTCGATAAGAATAGGTGGGACAGATTCAGGTAACAGGTAACAAATAACAAATAACAAGCGATGAAGCGATTATTTATATTCATATTTGTATTGTGTTGGTACGGTACCAATGTATGGGCACAGACAGAGGTGCGGGGCAGGGTAATGCACGACACAATTCCGCTATCGGGGGTACACGTGCTAAACCTCTATACTCACGCCATCACCACTACCGATGCCAACGGTTATTTTACCCTTAAAGCGCGTGAACGCCATACTTTACAATTTACTTTTGTGGGAATGGAAACTGTATACCGTGTACTTACCAAAACCGATTTTGGCTTTGGAGGGCTTAATATCACAATGAACATAGCTGTAAACCAATTGGATGAAGTACAAGTCTCACAATATCGCAAACTATCAGCTCAAGATTTAGGTATCTTACAACACACTCCACAAGAGCGGACTTTTGCTGAAAAACGACTATATGCTAGCAAGGGATTGGGTATTGTCTCGATTCTAAATACTTTGTCAGGACAAAAAAAGATTATCAAAAAAATAGTAGCCAACGAAAAGAACTTGGCTGTAGCACATTATATTCGTGAAAATATGGCTCCTTTTCTACAAAAAGAGCTCAAGCTAAACGAAGAAGAAATAGATATTTTAGCTTATTTTGTAATGGAACGCCCCGATTTTCACGAGCTTGTACGCAAAAAAGACAACAAACCAATGGAATTTATGCTTTTAGAAGCGTGGAATGAATTACGAGCCGCACAAGCAAACAATTGATTACTCAACAAATGAGAGATTTTTTCCTCATATTACTTTTGTTCATCTCCTTTGTAACAAGGGGGCAAGAAGCGACGCGTGTTAGAGGAAAGGTGTTCTACAATAATGCACCTATAGAAGGGGTACACATTCAAAACATTGATAATCAGCATTACACAACCACCGATACAGAAGGTTCGTTTTCAATAGAAGCTCAAAAAGGGCATACCTTAAAAGCTACTTTTGTGGGTAAAAAAACTCTCTATCGCAGTCTTACTCAAATGGATTTTTATCGATTGGTCACTCTAAAAATGACCGATGTTACGATTATTTTAGACGAAGTAAGTGTGAGTGAAAGACCTAAGATAACTGCCCAAAGTTTAGGAATCCTACAACATACCCCAAAAGAGCGCACTTGGGAAGAAAAACGAGAATATGCCAATGCAGATATTCTTCAAGTAGATAAACTCACCCTCTATAAATTATTAGTAGGAAATGTAGGGATAAATTTTATAGCTATTATCAACCAGCTGAATGGTAAAGCAAAAATTATCAAACAACAAGTTATCAACGAAAAGAACTTGATGATAGCACACTATATTGTAAATGAGATGAATAACTACCTCAAGAACGAACATCATCTAACTGAAGAAGAAATAGGCACTTTGGCTTATTATGTAATGGAGAAACCCGAAGCTCATCGCCTTGTAGAACGGAAAGAAAAAAAGGAATTAGAATTTATGCTATACGAATGGTGGAATGAATTGAAAAATTCTCAAAATTAGTAAATTTGCTAATTAACAGATTTGCTAATTAAAAAAATATTCGTACCTTTGCTAACGAAAAACAACGCTGATAAAATATATAATTAGGAGTCAGCCTTTATTATTGATTTTATGAAAAGTATTGACACAGCAAAAGCGTGGCTTTCTGACACTTTTGATGCAGAAACCCGCAGTAAAGTTCAAGCCCTCATCGATGGAAATCCCGATGAACTCAACGAAGCTTTCCACAAGAACTTAGAGTTTGGCACAGGAGGTATGCGTGGAATTATGGGTATCGGTACCAACCGTATCAACAAATACACGTTAGGCAAAAATACCCAAGGATTGAGCAACTACCTCAAAAAAAGTTTCCCTAACCAAGAAATAAAAGTAGCTATCGCTCACGACTGCCGCAACAACTCTAAAAAATTTGCCAAAGTAGTAGCCGATGTGTTTGCAGCTAATGGCATAAAAGTATTTCTCTTCTCCGACCTTCGTCCTACTCCTGAACTATCCTTTACCGTACGCTACTTAGGATGCCAAGCAGGTATCGTGCTTACCGCTTCTCACAACCCACCAGAATACAACGGTTATAAAGTGTATTGGCAAGACGGCGGACAAACCGTACCGCCCGAAGACGGTGATATTATGAAAGCTATTGAAGCACTCGACTTCAAAGATATCAAATTCGACGCCGATGAGAGTCTTATTCACTACATCGACAAAGAACTTGACAATGCTTTTGCCGAAGCATCTATCAAACACGGTGACTTCAATGCACCTGAGAAAGACAAACTCAAAATTGTTTTTACTTCTTTGCACGGTACCTCTATTACAATGGTACCCGATGTGCTCAAACGCGCAGGATTTACCAATGTACATATCGTAGAAGAACAAGCCGTACCCGATGGTAATTTCCCTACCGTAAAATCACCTAACCCCGAAGAGCCCGAAGCACTTACGTTGGCACTCAAAAAAGCAGACGCAATAGGAGCGGATATCGTAATAGGGACCGACCCCGATTGTGACCGTATAGGTATAGCTGTTCGCGACCTTCACGGCAAAATGGTACTGCTTAACGGTAACCAAACAATGGTAATGATGACCGACTTTCTATTGGAACAACAAAGCAAAAAAGGATTTAAAGGTAATGAGTTTGTCGCTTCTACCATTGTTTCGACCCCTATGGTTCACGCGATTGCTAATGCTTACAAAGTGCAATACAAAGAAGGACTTACAGGTTTCAAATGGATTGCCAAAATGATTAAAGATTTTCCAGAGCTCACTTTTATAGGTGGTGGTGAAGAAAGTTTTGGCTATATGGTAAGCGATTTTGTACGCGATAAAGATGCGGTAACTGCTACTCTATTAGCTTGCGAGATTGCAGCATTCGCTAAAGCTAAAGGCAGTTCGTTCTACAAAGAATTGCTACACGCTTATACCAAATACGGTTTCTACAAAGAATATCTTATTTCCTTGGTAAAAAAAGGTATTTCAGGCTCAGAAGAAATTGCCCAAATGATGAAAGACTTACGCGAAAATCCGTTGAAAGAAATTAATGGAGAAAAAGTAAGTCTCATTTGTGATTACCAATCATCTAAGGCATTCCACCCACTTACTGGCAAAGTAGAAGATATAGACGTTCCTAAATCGAATGTGCTTATCTACCACACCGATAAGGGTACTCGCGTAGCGGCACGCCCCAGTGGTACAGAACCTAAAATTAAGTTCTATTTCAGTGTAAATACGCCTTTGAGCAGTGTAGATGCTTTTGAAGCAACTCAAAAGATTTTGGACGATAAAATCCAAAAGATTGTAAATGAATTGCAATTAAAGTAGTTCATAGTTAGTATTTTTTATAATGAAAGAGCCGACAGTTTATTGCTGCCGGCTCTTTCTCTTTTAGTGAAAAGAAAAGACTTATAGTTGATTACATCTATTAAAAAAGTCGATGTTTTCCAATTCTTTTTTAATGATAGCTTCTTCTTCATCGGTGATGTTTTGGAAAGGCGTACGGTTGATACCCAAGTCTAAACCAAGCAACTTCATTATACGTTTGCCACATACGATGTTACCACGGTATTTGGCGATTACATTTATCACATCTTGGGCATAGTTTTGCAACTCGGCAGCTTTAGTGATGTTGCCTTTGTGGTATTCATCGATGATGCCTACCAACACTTTGCCTATATAACTACCAGTACCGCTGATACCGCCACGAGCTCCGCCCATTACAAGCGCATTGAGAATCGTCTCGTCTAAGCCGTAGAGCATATCGTATTTGCCATTGTTGTACAGCATACATTGGTTGTACTCATAAAGCGGTTCATAAGTATATTTGATACCTGCCAAGTTAGGGATACGACCATCGGCTGCTTTGAGGAAAGGCAACATTGGCAAATATACTCCATTGAGTACCGGAATATGATAAAAGTAGAAAGGCAAGTTAGGGGCTCCGCAAGCTATCTCTTCGCAGTATTTTACAAGCTCTTCAACTCTACCCGCTTTGGGGAAAGGTGAAGCCATTGCGCCAATACCAAAAGCTCCAATTTCTTGGGCGTGTTGTGCCATTTTATGGCTATCTTTGATACAAGTTGCCCCACAGTGTACAATTATTTTGAAGTCTTTGGGAGCTACTGATACCCATTTTTCGGCTATTTTCATACGTTCTTCAACCGTCATCATATAGCCTTCGCCTGATGAGCCATTGATAAACACTCCTATCAATCCATTTTTTTGTAAGAGTTTAGCATACTGATCGATTGGTTCTAAATTTACCTCGCCTTTTTTGTCGAAAGGGGTAAAGGGGGCTACAATGAGCCCATTGATTTTTTCAAATGTCATATATTATAAATTTGTTAATTTGTCGATTTGCTAATTTGTTCATTATTTACCGCACAATTCTCTTTTTGGTTTTAGGAATATGAGCATCAGTACGATGGCTATTAGGATGATTACTGATAGTTTGCTAAAATCAGCTCCTAAATTACCAGTATCACTTGAAGAGCCGAGCATTCGGGTAACGGCATAACCCGCCAGTACACCTCCCATATTCATAATGCCATAAGCCGTAGCACGCTGTTGTTGTGGAATAATTTGGCATAAGATAGGCATATTATTTGTATCGAACATTCCATAACCAATACCAAAGAGCAAGGTTGCGCCTATCATTGCAACGTAGGAGCTACCAAATCCCATCAGTACCAAAGCAGGAATGGTGAGACCTAAACCAATAGTACTAGTGTAGATACGCGCTTTGATGTTTGTCTGTACCCAGCGATCGGAGAGGGTTCCCCCGATGAGAACCCCTAAGAAAGACGAAATTGCAATAGAAATGGTTGCCATGGGGCCTGCGGTTGCCATTGGTACGTTTAAGTTGTTTGAAAAGAGGGTAGGCAACCAGTTTTTAGTACCCCAGCCTGGAAAGCTCGATGCCATAAAGTAGAAGAGCAATATCCAAAAAGAAGCTGTGCCCAACACAAGGGAAAGTGATTGACCCATACTTCCTTTAGATACTGTAGTCGCTTGCTGAGGAACAGCGGGTTTTCTTTCGATGTCAAACAAAGAGAACGCTAAGAATACGGCATATACAATACCTGCAATACCAAACCAGTGGAAAACGGTATGCCACGTATAGTTAGAGGCAATGGTAGCCCCGAAACCTCCCAAGGCTTGACCGGCATAGAGCCCCGACATGTGGATACCTACCGCTAACGAACGTGTTTTTGAACTGTGGTAATCGGCGATCATTGAGAGGGCTGTCGCTAAGTATAAGGCTTCGCTCACACCCATCAGGGCACGTAGCCAGTACACTTGGTCAAAAGTGGTTGCGTAGCCCATTCCATAGGTTACAGCCGACCATACAAAGAGGCTACCTACTATCATCCACTTGCGGTTGAGACGGTCGGCAAGGATACCTGCTACAGGGCTCATCAGCCCATAAATAAGTAAGAAGATACCCATTAGGCGACCAAAGTTATCGCCTACAGTAAGCTCTTTAATATCCATTTTCATCGACTCCTGCATCGTAGAGAGCATTTGTCGGTCTAAATAATTCAGTAGTGCTACTACCCATAGTAGGGCAACCACTATCCAAGGGTATATTTTGTTGTTTTTCATAATATTCTCCCTTATCCCCTCTTAAGAAGGGAGTTTAGCAGGGCTTTTTAGTTAGACAAAATTTTAAGTTTATAGGTTTTAGGGCTGCGTACACCAGGTTTGAGTTCGCCTTGGATAAGATAAAACTCATCGAGAGTACCTACTAAAGTAGCACCCGCACGAGCAAAATCAGGTTGTGTATCGAGTACTGACCATTGTTTTGTGTGGGTGTCGAACAAATAGCATTCTTGGTTAAACTTATAGTACGCTATAGGTTGGGTCATATAATGCGCCATATAGTCGTAGTTTTTCTGTTTGCGCGCCTCATCGGTGAGGGTAGTATCACGACCTATATGATAGAGGTCGGTGATAGTATTTATAAATAGAGAAGCATTTACACCTCCAAAACAAGCAATATAACGATTGTCAATAACCAAAGCCGTAGCCCCAGTAAGTGAAAAGATTTCTTTATTAGAGTTTTCTTGTAGAGCTACTTCGTGCCACTGTTGTTGTTTGAAGCTAAAAGCTAATACCTTTTCGCCCATAGTAGGCGCTTTAGTAGTATCGCCTCCGAAAAATCCACCTAAGACATACAAAAGGGTATCGTTATCTTTTTCGATGGCAGCTAATACTGGTTGTACTCTTGCATCGCCAGGGAAATCGGGTAAGTGTTTCCATTCTTTGTCGGTAGCGACATCTATATAAAATACTTTGTTAGAGGCTTTGCCTGAAGCGTTACCCCCTGCCACAAATACTTTGCTACCTACACTCGTACCAGCGAAGTTATCAAGTGGTTCGGGCAAGGCAGGGAAATCAGTAAGGGTAAGTCCTTTTTCTTTAGTATATTGCACTTTATAGCAATTAGCTAAGGAGTTTGTAGCTGTTTGTCCTCCTATCCACAGATAGCCATTGGGGATGTCTACTGAAACCCCATAAGCAGCAGCTTCGGGAAGTTTGCCTATAGTTTGCCATTGGTTCTGTGTTTTATTGAAAAGAAGAATTTCGTCATAAAACACTTTTTTTCCGCCTTCAAATCCGAGTTTATCGGGGAAGTTGCACCCTCCAGCTACTAATAGATTATCATCTATAAGAGCAGCATAAGCGGCAGAGACGCCTTTTTGAAGGTTGCCTTCTAAGCCTTGAGTGGTAAGTGCTGTAATATTCATTTTCATAGATTGTTCTTTTTGGGTTTCTGTACAAGCCGTCAATATTATTAGAGATAAAACGAATAGTACAGACTTTGTCAAAGACCGTAGCACGGCAAGTATTAAAGACTTTGACAAAGTTTTGTATATTATTTGTTCTTTATCATTTATCATTAACCATTGATCATTTCAATTGTTTTCCATACTTGATATAAGCCACGGGGTACGTGGAAACAGCCTTTCCATTTACCGCCTTTTAGGTCGAGAAGTACCTCGCCTTGGCGGTTGAGGTAGCCCCACCATTCAGGATATTTAGGGTCTTTGAAATGCTCCCAAGTGTAATTGTGCACTTTTTCAAACCACGCTAAACACTCTTTATTACCTGTAAGTTGGTAGCCTTTTATGAGAGAGATGAGCGTTTCGATATGTACCCACCACAATTTTTGATCCCATTCTAATTGTTGAGGTGGGCAACCTTTTCTGTCCATAAAGTAGTAAATACCACCATACTGTTTATCCCAACCATAGTTGAGCATTGTTAGGGTAGTTTGCACCGCTTTTTCTATCAGTTCGGGGCGGTTGAGGCGTTTGCCTAAGTCCATTATAAACCACATTGCCTCAATAGCGTGACCAGGGGTAAGCTGACGACCTTCAAAAGTATCAGATAGTGAACCATCAGCATTTACGTTCTCTACTACAATCCCGCCCAATTCAGGTCGTAAAAACACTTCCATCACTTCGTGGATACAAGCCTCCATTGCCTCCTCAATAAAAGAAGGCTCTAAGAGCGATTCTATTTCGAGGGCTAAATTACACAAAATCATCGGGAGGGCAAAGTTTTTAAGAGAGCGCGTACCGGGGTGTGCTTTGCTCCATTTGCCTTTAGGATTGTCTTTTTTGGAGAGGATAATGTCAAAGGTTTTCTTTGCAATATCGGCGTATTCCTGATTGCCTGTAGCAATGCTCAGCTGACCAAAAGCCATTGTGGCAAAGGTATAGGAGAAGATGTTATAAGGTTCTACTAAAGGATTCCCTTGTTGGTCTAAAGAGAAATACCAATTGAGGTGCCCGTCGTGACCATATTTTTTAAGGAACTCAGCCCCTTGTATCGCGGTGTCTAACCATTCTTGGCGTTTTTCAACGCGATTGTAGAGCGTACTGAAGAGCCATACCTCACGGGCTTGTAGCCAAATAAATTTATCAGTATCGAATACATTTCCTTGGCGGTCGAGGCAGGTGAAGTAGCCTCCGTACTGTTTATCTTGCGATTTTTCTAACCAAAACGGAATGACGTTTTGCAAAAGTTCATCGCGGTATTGTTTTTCTAATTGTTTAAAATCCATTGGTTTAATTTTGATTTATTCTTTTAAATATTGATATTTTTATATTCAATTTTAAATTCGTTTCTAAAAATATCTTGCAAAAGTACGGTAACTATTTTAAAAATACAAATTATTTATTAAATATTTTTAATTAGGTATCAGGGGATCAGGTCTCAGGGGTTAGGGAATAGCCCCCGACTCACTTACTCGGCAATTGCCGTGCACATACCCAGCTGTGAGCACTCGCTGGCTTTCCCGAAGGGGGACAAGCCGGAAAAGTGAGTATTTATGAGAAAGATTGTTCTAATGAGAAATATGGGCTTAACCTCATTTGCTAATTTACTAATTTACTAATTTACTCATTGGCAAATTAAACTCTCCCATATCAAGCATCGCATTGATAAAACCTATTTGTTCAAAGTTTTGAATATCGGTGTAGTGTATAGAGGCTTCGGTAATTTTACCTTCGTTGAGAAGTCGCTGACGGCAGGTACCATTGAGAAGAAAAGTGGAGGGTGTAAGCCATTGTTTGCCGTCGAAAAAGATAATGTTAGCATAGCTGCTATCGGTAACTTTGCCGTTTTTGAGAAAAATCACCTCATCGGCACCTGAAGCTTGTTTTAAAGTGTTGAGAAATTCTCGGTTTAAAAATTTATAAGAATAATCGTATTCATCAGCGTTTACACATTTGATAGTGTTGATAGGTTTGATGTGATAAGGGTGTATTTCTACAATAGGGTTCTCCTTGCTATACACAATACGAATTTTGTACTTTCCGATTGCTGGTAAGGCAATTTTGCTGATGATCTCCTGCAGTGAAAGTACCTTTTCACTTGGGAAGAAATGTGAAAAGGTACGGCAAACGCGCTCTTGGTGATATGCTAAATGATAGATATCATCATCGAGGAGCTTTATTGATTCTATAAATTGTTGGTTTTCCATTAAATAGGGATATATATTTTTTCAATAATTTCGTTGTATTCGTTTTGCGGTTGGCTTTGTGCGGTAATGCCAGCACCACTTTTGTAGTAATACTTATCGCCAATATGTTCGATAAAGCGAATGAGCACACAACTATCAACTGTATTACCATCGAAAACGCCTGCAATGCCTGTGTAATAACCGCGCTCATAATTTTCGGCTTCGGCGATGACCTCAACCGATTTTTCTTTAGGCGCGCCCGCAATAGACCCCGCAGGGAGCAATGTCGCCAACAAATCACCTAAGTGTGCTTGCCAACCGTTGGTCAGCTCACCGACAATTTCAGAACTTGTTTGCAAAAGATCGCCCGTAGATTTTTTAATCACATCTACATATCTGAAGCGGGTGGTGTGTACATTGGTAGCTACTTTTTGCAAATCGTCGGACAACAGGCGTACTACCTTGTGATGTTCATCGATTTCCTTTTCGTTGTTGAGCAGTGTCGCCTCGGCATCGGAGATTGTTGCGCTGATAGTCCCTTTCATAGGGTAGGTTTTTATCAGGTTATTTTCTATTTTTACGAATATTTCGGGAGAAAAGCACACCCACTCATCTTTGTACAGCAATTTGTACTTAGCAGAGGCGTTGTGATATACCTCTTTGAGAGAAACGGCTGAGATTTCAGTAGCAAAAGTGAGGTTTACAAGCTCGGTATCGCCGTTTTTAAGGTGAGAATATACCTTATCAAAGGCTTTTTGAAAATCGGGATAGGGGATAGGGTATTTTTCTATAGGGATAGGCGTTGCATTAGTTTTTTTCTCTTCAGCAAAAGAGAAAGCAATATCATTAGGAAGCTGGGAGAGAGGGAATACCCTTCCGTTTTCGCCTTTATAGTCGATGATAAATAGACAAGGGGTGCGGTGCAATCCGCAGCTGTTGAGATGATTTTTCCAGTGGGTAGTGTTCATTAGTTTTTTACTTTTTGATTTCAATTATCAAGGCGCAAAAGTAGTAAAAAATATAGTACAAAAAAACTTTGCCAAAAACCATAGCGCGAGGCATTGAGGTATTTGACAAAGTTTTAAGAACCAAACCTATTTTTGTTTAAAAGAACTGAACTCTATAGATATCGATATATCTATCGTTATGTTTTTTGAAATTGGTAAATTTAATGCTCCTTACCTTGATAGGTTTTTTGAACTTCAAGTATATTTTTTGCTTGTAGCTACTACGTGTGTAAGAGCCTTGAGGGTAATAAGTAGTACCATCGGGAGAGGCTGAAATATCTACCCCTTCGAGGGTTTTAATATCACTTCTCGGCTGAGTAATCACTATACCATTTACTTCAGTTTCATCACCAAAATTAGTGATAAGATAGATACCATTTTTTTCACCGTCTACCCACCAGTTTTCATAACTATTTTTGAGTTTGCTCAAGTGACTAGGAGCATAATTAGACTCAAATTCATATTCTTCATCATCAATAATTGAGGACGAAGCACTGTCAGCTTCTTCTAAATTGTTGCCATCTTTAGGGAAGCTATCTTCTACAAAAGAAATTTTGATGCGATAAGCACCATCGTCGGTAGCGGTTTCAACAGCAAGGTCTTGAGGTGTTTTACTCGCTATTTTCATACGAAAGCGGAGGGTATACTCTTTGGTGATATCGATTTCTTTAAGTGCCTCAGGTTTGAGGGTTACCTTAAATTGTTCATTGGCGTTAGCTGATGAGATTTCAGCTTTTTCAACAGTGTAAGCTCCATCGGGCAGGCTTCTTTCGTAGCCTACTTGTTCTTTTTCAATTTTTAGGGTTACCGATTCGCCTGTAGCCAATACTCGTTGTAAGTACTTAGGCGCAAAGCTGAAAGAGGTGTCCTCAATGAGTTTGGTATTGGGGTCTCTAAACACTTTTTCGCTTATTTCACTGGGTGAGAAAGATACGATAGTTTTAGAGAGGTCTACCGGAGGGTTAGAAACTACGGGAGGTGTAGGCGTAGGTTCTTTAAGGATGTCTAACTCCTTAGAGTCGCGAGTACAAGCTACAGATAAAGCAACAGCAGTAAGTACTCCTAATAGATATATTTTTTTCATTGTTTTTACTTTTTTAGAATTCAACTTCGGTGTTATAATCTACAGTAGGGAGTTTTACTTCTCCATTGATAGTGTGGATATACCATTTTTCAGGTAATTTTTTATTAGGATTGGTAGAAGCATTTTTCACTACTTTTTGTCCGTTTTCCTCAACATAAGGGTCTTCGTTATACGGTATGTACAATTCCAAGCCATCGGAATCGGGTTTTACAAAATTTTGGGTAGCAGCTACTTGTCCTTGAGTAAGCGCTTTACTCCAAAGGCGCATTTCGCGTACATAAGCATCGAGGTTACCATTGCCAAAGCATAGTATTGGGAAATCGTTGATTTTAGCAGGGGCAGCCGAATCGAACATCAATTCGCCGTTTACGTACATTTTCAAATAGGCGCGACCTTCTAATTCTTCATAAGTTACTGCCACGTGATACCATTTATCGGCAGAAGGATGCCCCGTTACTTCTTGGAATTTGAAGTTTTTACCTTTATCGGTATTGAAGCCTAATTTGAGACCGCCATTCATAAACAAGAATGAACCCCCATAGAGTACGTTGTAAAGAGCAGAATCGGAAGAGGCACGCCCATTAGGGTACATCAAACCAGCGTTGCGAGAGGCGTTGATAGGTGCTATGGAATACTGCATTGTCCAAGCAGTGAGTTTCACATCGTTAGCATAAGTTTTACCACTCTCTTGTTTTCCTGTATTTTGTCCATAGATAGCGTGAAAAGCTTTATTTCTGAGGTGAGCTACTTTAGTTTTAAAGGAACGGGAGAGCAAAAACAAGGCATTTTTGCGGTTGTTTTGCACGATTACAGTACCATTCATCGGGGTGAGTTTCAAGGCAACGGCGTAGTTATTCGCTCCAGAGAGTTTTTGGCCATTGGCATCTACTAAAGCACCGATGTTGAATTGGAGTTTTCCAGCAGATACTTGTTGTCCTTTAGGTACACGTACTACGAGTGTGGTGGCGGTTTTGGTAACCCCTTGGTCGGTATAGCTCATTGCTAAGGTGTTAGCAGGCACCAAGTCGTAATCCACTTTATTTGCTTGATTATAAGCTGTTATAGCACTCTTATCTAAGCTCACTTGATAGTAAGTATCTTCAGCGATGGGGTTAGCCAATCGCACTTTCACTTCGGTAGGGGCACTGGAGCCACTATCGTCTTTCACTTTGATAGTAGTCACGGCAGCGTTATCAAAAAGTACTACCTTTTGAGGGGTGATACCATCGGTATTAGGCAGTTTTTCACAGGCACTCCAAACAAGGGCAGCGAGTGAGAGTATACAAATCTTTTTCATAGGTCAATTATTTAGGTTTACGAATTGTCAATTCTTCTTTAAAATTCTTGTATTCATCGGTACTACGAGGGTCGATAATACGAGTTGCCTCACGCATCCAAGCGTAGTGTTTGTACTTTCTACCTTCTATTTTTTTCTCTTGTAAATAGCTTTTAAAGGCAACATCTTCAGCAGAAGTAGAGAAGTCTATTTCGCCGTGATAAGAGCCTACTCCGCCTACTCTTTTTTGTTTAGCAGCTTCGGCTTTTCCTATAATAGATTTGAACTGACCTTTTTCAAACTCTGAGGTAGAAACGCTTTTATGCTTGTTAGAGGTAAAAGGGTTACCTACACGATTATATCCATAGTCTTGCATAATGTATTTGCTGATATACCCGTCGTTTAAGCCAAAATCAAGCACTCCTTCACCATCATACAAGAGGTAATACTTTTTCTCTACATAATTGCCTTTCTCAAAGAAAGGTTTATAGGCGCGGATGTACTCTTTTTCTTTTTCGTGGTAGCCTGAATGGTTTTCATCAAAAAGGTCGCGGAGGTACTGTTTGCGTTGGTCGCCTGAATATTTATCGCCAAAGTATTTACCAATTTCGGCGATAAAGGTATTCATATTTTGGTTATAGCCATTCACAGAAGAACCAGAAGCAAACTCGTTGTAGCCGTGACCGTGGTTACCGATGTTAGGTTCCCAGTCGATATCAAAACCATCAAAACCGCAAGCGATGATGTAGCGCGCTAAGTCGCGAGCGTAGATTTGGCAGCGGAATGTTTCGTTATCGGGAGTTTTTTCTTCGCCGTATTTTTGGCGAAAACGAGCAAAACCATTTTCTTTACCTTCACTTGGCAAACCGAGCCCTACGTTTGACACTTGCCAGCAGAGGAACACTTTACTTCCTTTTTTGTGGAAAATATCTAAGTCGTATTTTTCGTTTTCGGTCATATCGGCAGGTTGTTTGCCATAGCCCCCCCAAAGAGAGATAGCGGTGGTAGTATCGGGGATGGATTGCAACCAAGAGCGGTCGAGCCCATCGACGGCGCGCCAGCCTGTCCACCACATATAGATAAACGGTTTTTCACCTTGGTTAGCCCACGCTTTTTGTTTGTACTCGGTGAGCATTTGGTAATAAGCATCCCATTTTTTTTGGGCTTCAGCTTCGGCTTTAGCTTTAGCTTCAGCCTCGCGTTGTTGTTCTTGTTTAGCACGCTCGGTGAGCTGCTGTTTATAGTCTTTTTCTACGTCTAAAGGTTCTGTTTTCACGCAGTTTGCCATTAACAGACTTAGAGCGCACAGACTAAGATATTTAACTGTTCTGTTTTTCATAGTTTTTAATTTTTATCGTGTATTAGGGTTTACATCCCACCAGAGGTGAGTATTACAATCGTCTACAGCACCAGGGCCTAAAAGTTGTACACCACGGAGTACATTTTCACGGTTTTCACCTGTGTATTCCGATTGAGGATAGATAGCACGGCGGACACCTTTGGTACGACCATCGGTAGATTTGATAGTGTTACCGTGGATAGCATCGGCATTATAGGCTACAGGGTTGATTTGGCGAGGGTAACCTGTACGACGCCATTCAGTCCAAGCCTCGTGACCATCGGGGAAAATAGCTAAATACTTTTGAGTAATGATTTTCTCTAATTTATCCTCGTTCGTAGCTGTAGCGGCATAAGATACGGTTATTTCAGAAGGTGCACCTTGATTGTTGGCTGCATTGAGAGGATCAACATAAGGAGCAGGTTTATTGGTGTTGTTGCTTGCATAAGAATTAGCACTTACACCATTTTCTCTAAAACTCATTGCAATACCTTCCTCATAAAGAGTTTGGTCGGTTTTAGCATCGGTAGTAAGACCAAAGAGTTTAGCTTCAGCTCTTAAGAAATAGACTTCAGAAGTTTTCATCACATAAGTAGGTGAATCCTCTTTGATATTAGGGTAGCCAAAGCCTAAATAGTTTTTATCACCTGCAAAACCTGAGCGTATACCTTGTAATTCTGTTTGATTGGTATAACCATCGGGGCGTTCGGTAGGGTTGAGCTTGAAGTAAGCGTTCATACGAGGGTCTTGATAGCCTTTGAGGTATGACCAGATAGTTGCTCCCATACGGGTATCTTGGTAGTTATTAGCAATCATTTCTAAGCTGTTGAGGATGATGAGGCGCTCGTTAGTTTGGAGTTTAGCCATATCGCTCATATCTTCCATCACACCGCCATTGAGAGCTTTTTGAGCTTCTTCTTTAGCTTTGGCAAATGCCACATAGCGGATGCGCACTGCCATACGCAAGCGAATAGAGTTTGCAAATTTAATCCATTTGTTCAAATCACCTGCATAGAAAAAGTCGTTTTTACGGATGCTTTCAGGAAGGCTGTAATTGCTTTTGTACTCGTTGAGATAAGTTACTGCTTCATCCAATTCTTTAAAGAGCTGGGTATAAATCTCTTCTACAGAATCGTAAGGTACTTTGGTAAGCCCTTTACCTTGGTTAGAATATGGTAGAGGTCCAAACATATCGGTAGCGCGCAATACCCCTAAAGCTTTGCAAATCATTACCATTTGGTAGATTGCTTTGTAAGTAATATCGTTAGGGTCGGCAAGGATGGTATTGGTTCTCACGTCACGCCAAGAGGAAATAATAGTGCTGAACATACCTGAATAGTTGTTGTTCATCCACCATTCAGCCATATAGCCTGTAATCATTGTTTTTTGGTTATTCCACTTATTAATAGGAGGGTTCATATAGCCTACATAACTATCGCCCATCATATTGATAGAGGTTTGGTAGAGGTTGGTACCATTCACCGCACGGGTAGGGATGATTTGGTTTTGAATCGTTCCCAAATACCCTGCTATGTTAATCCCATCGCGTTCTGCTATTTTTTTAGTAGGATTGGTAGGATTGGTATTGATGTCCTGAAAATCCTTAGTACAAGCGAAGGTAAGGAAGGACAACATACTGATATATAGTAATTTTTTCATTGGTTTACATTTTTAAAATAAACGTTTTTATTATAAAGAGGCTTTGATAGCGATACCTAAACTGCGGAGAGAAGGCATTCTAAAAAAGTCGGCACCAGTGCCATAGCTTTTAGTATTGGCAGTTGATTCGGGGTCGAAAGGCGCTTTGAGGTACAACATAGCTAAGTTATAACCAGTAACCGACATACTGAGTGATTTGAGCCATTTCATACGATTCATTTCGGCTAAAGGCAAACGATAAGTAAGTGATAACTCTTGTATGCGCACATTAGTAGCGTCATAGCTATAGTAAGCAGGCAAACTTACCCCACCATTAGCAATGGTCTCGTAGTATTTGCGAGCGTCGTACAACACACCGTCAATCATTACACCTCCACGGTCACGCGCATCGGCGGTAGCTTTAGAAACACCGTATTGGTCGAGCCACGCTTGGGTACGTGATTGCACAATACCACCAAAACGACCATATATCATTACATCGAGCGATAGATTTTTATAGAAAGTGAAGCTGTTGCGCCATCCCATAGTGAAATCGGGGGCGGTATTACCGATAAGGTATTCGCGAGTGTTATCAATTTCGTAAGTACCTTTGCCAGAATCTACTAACTTGCCATCGGCACCACGTTTAAGGAGTTTATCGGTAATCACATCGGTCATAGAACCACCTTCGCGAATGCTGCCCACTTTGGTAATATCAAAATAAGTACCATTGATAGGGTTGCGGTAATGATGAGCTAATTCCTTTACGAGGTTGATGTTGCGTGTATAGGTTACATTGCTGCTCCAAGCAAAGTTGCCAAAAGTTTTGTTGAAACCTAATCCCGCTTCAATACCTTTGTTTTCTATATTACCTGCTTGTAACCACAAACGTTTGTAACCACTGGATTCAGGTAAATCATAAGAAAGCAATTGGTTGTAAGTATTCGATTTATAAACTGTAACATCAAGGTTTAAAGCGTTTTTAAACAATTTAGCATTCAAGCCCGCTTCGTAAGATTTAGTGCGTTCAGCGGTAAAATCGGGGAAAGGATAATCGGGGTCAGAACTGATACCAGTACCACTAAAACCGAAGGTACGTGTACCAGGGGTAAAGCCTTCACGAGAGATAGGTGATCCCACCTCGGTATATGAAGCACGCACTTTGAGGTAAGGTAACCATTCGGGCATTTTCACAAATTCGGAAACAACCCCTGAAAGCCCTACCGATGGATAGAAAATCGCTTCATCGTTCGTATTTACAAGTTGAGACGCCCAGTCGGTACGCCCTGTAAGGGTAAGGAACAATCGGCTTTTCCAGCCTAATTCGGCACTACCAAATACAGCTATATTGCGGGTATGGCTATGTGTTTGCACTTTGCCTCCACGAGGGTCGAGGTTGCTCACAGCAAAGAAATTGGAGATATTGTGCAAATTACCTCTAAAACCAGCTTCTTTATGCAAGTTGTCGTCGTAAGAAGCTCCGAGGTTGGCAGAGATATTAAACATTTTGCGTTCATTACCATCGGCATCTTGATATTTACCAAGATCTTTGTTGATATTAGCCATTATATCGGCATAGGTTTGATTGATTGTTTTGAGCGTATAACGCCATTCGCCATAGTAACCTACCCCTGTACTTTGGTCGGATGTAGCATACGCACGCATTTCGCCCTCTCCTTGAGTGTTATCAATACGCACACGACCACTGATATTGAGCCAGCTAAGAGCATCATAGGTAAGAGAAGCAGAGTACATATTGCGTTTTCTCTTTTCTAAGAACTGCTGACGGTAGATATTCCAATAAGGATTTTCTTTTATGACCCCATTGGCAACATTACCTACATAAGGATAGTATTGTTCGTTGATTTTGCGTGAAGGATTCCAGCGTTCCCACGCTTTGAGCTCTTCAAAATTATCACCGCGAGGGAAGAGGTACAAAGAAGTGAGCGGGTTGAATACCCCTCCTTGAGAGTACATATTTTGGTTACCTTGCAAGATATAACTCGCTGAAAAATCTAAATGTAGTTTGTTGTTTAAAAAATGAGTAGTATTACGCCCCATAAAGTTGTGGCGGTAGTAACCATTGGTAGGGATAATCCCTTTAGAATCGGTAGAAGCAAAAGATACATAGGTTTGGTTTTGGGCAGAACCTATAGAAAAGTCTACCGCGTTGTTGTGTACTACCCCTGTATGGAAGAATTTGAGAGGGTCGTAAGTAGAAGGAGTTGTGAGTTTAGCGCCCCAGCTGGTCTCACCACTACTGCCATAAGTGTTTTGAAATTCGGGGGTAATAAAAGGAGTAAGCACTTCCACTTTAGAGTTGAAGTTTACGGAAACTTTACCTTCTTTACCTTTTTTAGTGTTGATAATCACCACTCCATTGGCAGCTGCTGCACCATATAAGGCAGCTGCTGAAGGGCCTGTTAAGATATTGATACTCTCGATATCTTCGGGGTTGAAGTCTGAGATACTTTCACCACCCCCAGGAGTACCGAAATCGCCGCCATCGGAAGCAGAAGAAGCATTGTTGAGCGGAATACCATCTACCACATAAAGGGCATTGTTATTACCCGTGATAGATTTAGCACCACGCATAATCACCTTGGTAGCCCCTCCGACCCCAGAGGCACTGCGTTGAATGTTCACCCCAGCAACTTTACCATTGAGGTTATTCACGAAGTTCGCGTCCTTCACTTTGGTAAGCTCTTCAGCTTTCACTTGTTGCACGTTGTAGCTCAAGGCTTTTTGTTCGCGCTTGATACCCAAAGCCGTTACTACAACTTCGGTGAGCTGTTGCGTTTCATCTTTTAACAGTACATTGATAACAAGGTTGTTACCGTTGCCTACTACTTTTTTAGTTTGGGTAACATAACCTATAGAACTAAATTCAATTGTTTCATTAGCTTTGGCGCGAAGCGTATACTTCCCGTCAAAATCTGTTGAAACACCACGCGTAGTACCTTTAATAACTACGTTCACCCCTGGTAAAGGAGTTTTACTTTCATCAGTAACGACACCCGTTACAGTTTTCTCCTGTGCCCATAGCAAGCTGCCACAACACACAAAGATAAATAACATTAATATTTTTACCTTCATATATAATATAATTAAAATTATTATTACGAGGCAAAGTTAAGAATATTTTAACAATTGACAAGGGTTTTAACTTATTTTTTTATTACGAATTAGATATTTTATCTTTTGTTTGACAATATGTAGCTGAAAATCAGCATAAAAACATAATTATTTAGAAAGATAATTTTTTTGTAATCTTTGGCGATATAAAATAAAATATTTATGCAATCATTGGCTATGTTAATAAAATATTTTTATGAATGAGGTTTTGTAGTTAAATTTGAGAAGGTGTATAAAAAGTTTTTTGAGAAGGGGAGGGGAGAGGTGAGATTTTTTGAAGAGAAAGTTTGTGTAGCAGTTTCATAAAATAGGAAATAAATACATATATTTAAACTTTAATAAAGAAAAGAGAAGCAATAAAAAAGAGACTATTCAAAATGTTGAATAGTCTCTTTTTATATATAAATCCTTATCCCCAAAGTGCCTACGACTGGATTCGAACCAGCACGCCCTAACGAGCACCACCCCCTCAAGATGGCGAGTCTACCAATTTCTCCACGTAGGCTAACGTGTTTGTGACCTGGCTGGGGCTCGAACCCAGGACCCCAACATTAAAAGTGTTGTGCTCTACCAACTGAGCTACCAAGTCCCTTAAAAAAATAAAAAAACAAATTGTATAACCCTTGTGACCTGGCTGGGGCTCGAACCCAGGACCCCAACATTAAAAGTGTTGTGCTCTACCAACTGAGCTACCAAGTCCTATAAAAAATAACAATAATTGTATAACCCTGTGACCCGGCAGGGGATCGAACCCTGGACCCCAACATTAAGAGTGTCGTGCTCTACCAGCTGAGCTACCGAGTCATTATGACAATCAGTATTTTCTTGTTTGCGGGTGCAAAGATATAACATTTTTATTACGTAGCAAGAAAAAAAGTATTATTTTTGCATTTTATTTTAAAAGTATTTTTCAACCCCTTACTATCCAATAGATTACAAATGAAAATAATTTTACTCGGTTATATGGGAAGTGGTAAATCTACCCTTGGGAAAGCCTTAGCTGCTGCTAAAAATGTACCTTTTGTAGACCTTGATGTTTATGTAGCTACCGCCGAAAAAATGAGTGTACAAGATATTTTTGCTACCAAAGGAGAGATATATTTCCGCAAAAAAGAAACCTTCTATTTGCAAGAAATCCTGCAAAGAGAAGGTGATTGTATACTTTCATTAGGGGGAGGTACCCCCTGTTTTGGCAATAATATGGAATTGATAAAAGCTGAAGGAAATATTTCTATTTACCTGAAATATCTTCCTAAAAGCTTGGCTAAACGCTTAGCTGAATCCACTTCCCGTCCTTTACTAAAGGAACTAAAAAAGGAGGATTTAGAAGATTTTATCCGCAAACATCTCTTTGAGCGCAATACTTTCTATACACAAGCTACACATAGCCTCGCGATGGACGGACTAACTAAAGAGGAAAGTTTGCAGCAAATACTTACAATACTTTCAAACTACTCACTTTAGTCCAGCCAGTTTTTCCATTGGCTAAACGTATTTTTACCCAATCGTTTGTTTTTTCAGTAATTTCAACTTTGGTGCCTTCGTGTAGTTGTAATACTTCACTGCTATAGGCATTAGCTTCTGAAAATACCCTTACGGTTTTATTAAACAATATAGCATACTTTTCACCATCTACTTGTTTTTTGTGAAAGTTAGCAATAAAATAAGTGCCCACAGCTATCGCTACTGATACAAACATCAGGGTGAAAAAAAGTCGTTTGAGAGAAGTCTGTTCTAAAAAATAGTAACAGAAAAAACTCAACACAAATGCGATGACACCTATAATAGAGAGTACAGCCCACGTTTGCAAGCTAAACAAACCTGTAACGGCATCAGAGAATTGGCGCAACCACGTTTTGGGAAGCGGAACAATAGCGTCTACTTTCATTTGGTTTGCCAATAGAAGTCCGTCCTTAGCCTGCTGATTATCGGGGTTGAGCTGGAGGGCTTTCTCGTAATAATAAATGCTCTCAGGTACGTGATTTAGTTTGTAGTGAGCACTTGCTAAATTGTAGTACAAGGCAGACGATTCTTTCCCGTGAGCCAATATAGTTTTATATTGCTCAATAGCTTCAGTGTATTGACCTTGTTGATAGAGCTGAGCAGCTTTTTCAAACAGATTGATATTGTTATCTTGAGAAAAAAGTTGCGCAGAAACTAATAGAAGGATATAGATAAAAATATTGTTTTTCATTTTGTTTAGCGATTACTTATTTTTCACTTGTTTGTCGAGTGCTGAAATCACTTCTACAGCATCTCCAAAATCTTTTTCCATAGAGGCATCGGTGTGGTGTTGTGAGTATCGTGCCATTTCACAATTAGCGAGTAATGCCATAAATTGTGTTACAGTAGCTTCACTAGCCTTTTGGTTGAGCAATAATTCAGTAATTTTATCCTTGCTCATCTCGGTAGTTTCAATCTTCAATTTAGCTTTTAAATAGTTGTGTAAAGCGCGCTCTAAGGCTTCGTAGAACGTACCTTTATCACCTAATTTGCGTTTGGCTTCTCCTAAATATTTCTTTGCTAATCTGTTAGCTGCCCTCACTTTATTTCCTTCTATATCACTTGCTCTTTGCATTTTGATATGCCACCAAATAAGAGCTATCGGGATGAGCAATAATGGCAAGAGTAACCACAAATAGTAGCTGGTAGAACCGAAGAATACAGATGTATGTATATCTTGGAGGTCGGCATTCATTTGCAAGCCGCCTAAAGTTTTAGGAGCGGTAGTTAGTTCGTTGGCTGTAGTGTCACTATTTGGGGTAGGACCTTCAGTTACGTCTATCCATAAATCGTTTGTTTTTACAGTTTCATACTTTTGTGTTTTAGGGTTAAAGTACGAAAAAGAGAGTCCAGAGATAGGATATTTACCTTTGTACTCAGGTACAATAGTGTAGGTTTGTTCTAATCGACCTTTCATCCCACTATTAAGTGAAGGGAGTACATCGTCTTTTTGTTCAGGTGCGTACACTTCTAATGATGATGGGAAATTAGGCTTAGGTAAATCAAATAATTTGAAGTTTCCGTTACCTGATATTTCTATTTTCAACTGGGTACTTTCATTAGCCTTGAGGGTAGGTTGGGTAAGGTTTACTGCAAATGAAAAATCACCTACAGCCCCAGAGAAGTTATCTGGTTTACCTTGCTCAGGCAATGGTTTTACATTGATTACTGCACTACCTGAAGAAACTTTTCGTTCCATACTTTCGTATACAAGACCGCCAAAGAAATCGCGTTGCCCTGTAGGTGCAGTGAGTAATACGTTCAAATTCAAGGGTTCTAAGGTGATGCTACCTGTTTTTTGAGGGTAGAGTATCATTTTGCGTCTCATCACAACAGTACGATACACTTGACCTTTATAGGTGCGTTCTTCTACTTGGTAGTCGTTCGCTCTAATCTCTTGACTCCAGAATTCAGGGTATTTAGGAGTGTTCAATTCTTGGAAGTTATTCACCGCAATACCTCTACCTACGTACAAGCGATAAGTAACAATTACTGCCTCATTTAGGTAAGGATTAGGGTTGGATATTTCGGTTAAGAGGAATAAGCCTTCACGAGCATAATCATTGCTATTCTTCTCCATTGTAGGAGTTTTTACAGCATCGGTAACAGTAATAGTAATAGGATTAGTGCGGTAAGTCCTACCGTCAATCTCTATACTTGCTTGCCCGATAGTAAAGTTACCTTTGGTTTTAGGTTCTAAGATATAGACATAGGTTTTGGAGAAACTGCTTACTCCATTAATCCACGATTTAGAAATTGATTGAGAGGGACCCATTACCACTGTAAATCCGTGAAAATTAGGTGGGGTGAAGTTATCTCCGTCTTTATTCATAGAGAACTCTATACGCAAGCGTTCGTTAGCTCCTAATTGATTTTTACTCACTTCGGCTTTAAACTCTACTTGTTGTGCATAGAGACTTTGGATTAAGAAAGTTATAAAAAATATAATCTTGTATTTCATTTTTTATTATTATTTGTTAAAAAGGTGAATTGCTATTCACTTCTATTACCAATCTTTTTCAGATTTAGCACGTTGTCCTTTTACTTTTTGAGCATTGATTTTCTCTTGAGTTTTGCGCTCTTCGTTGTTCATAGCTTCTAAAATGCGCTCCATTTGTTGTGGAGAAAGAGATGAAGGACGCTGTTGTCTACCTTGCCCTTGTCCGTTTTGGTCTTTATCTTGTTGATTGTTTTGATTAGGGTCTTTTTGATCGTTACCCTTATCCTTATTTTTATCTTGCTTGTTATCGCCTTGATCTTTGTTGTCCTTATTATCTTGGTTGTTCTGGTTATTTTTATTGTTTTGGTTTTGGTTATTCTGGTTTTGGTTATTCTGGTTTTGTTGATTTTGCTGGTTGTTTTGGTTTTGTTGATTTTGCTGATTGTTCTGATTTTGTTGGTTATTTTTATCTTTATTGTTCTTGTTGTCTTGTGGAGGTGGAGGATTTTGTTTGAGCATTTCTTTGGCTACAGCTAAATTATAACGAGTTTCTTCGTCTTTAGGGTTATGGCGAAGAGCTTCTTTATAAGTAAGAACAGCCTTTTCGTATTCTTTTTTCTTCATAAAGGCATTGCCCAAATTGTGGAACGCCCTGTGTTTTTCATCTTCACTAATCTTATCGGAAGCAGAAGCGTTTTTGAGTCGGGAGAAAGCCTCGTCATAACTTTTTTGTTGGTAATACATAGTGCCGAGGTTATATTGGGCAGTAGCATTGTTTTTATCTTCGGCTATTGCTTTGCGATATTCCACTTCGGCTTGTATAGGTTTATCACTTTTGAGAGCAGTATTGCCTTCATAAGTGTATTTTTTAGAGTTAGCCATTGCTTTTAGAGCTTCTTTTTCTGCTTTGTTTTGAGCAAAAGCAGAGAGAGAGAGTAAGGATAATGATATGTATAGAATGTTTTTCATTTTACTTTTTTTTTTCATTAAAAAGATTCAATTTCTTCACCCATTGTGTTTTGCGTTCAAAAATAGTAAGATCTAATAGAAGTAATAGTAAAGCACCTCCTAAAAACCACTGAAATTGGTCTTTGAAATCTACAAACTTTTGGGTATCGAACTGACTTTTTTCAGTACCGTCTAATATCTTGTTAATTTGGTTTACTGCTTTTTGAGTGTTATCACCGTTGAGGTATTCACCTCCTGCATTGCTCGCTATCTGTTGCAAGAGTTCGGGGTTGAGCTTGGTAATTACTACTTCGCCATTGTTGTCGCGTTTATAAGTTTGTCCGCCTCCTTCTTTTATAGGGATAGGAGCTCCTTTTTCAGTACCAATACCTATGGTATAAATGTGTACCCCTTTTTCTTGTGCTTCCGAAGCAATTTCAGTAGCACCCATTTCGTGGTCTTCGCCATCGCTGAGGATGAAGAGCAAGCGGGCTGTAGGGCTCTTGTCGTCAAAATAATTACTTGCCATACGTATTGCCTCTTGAATAGCAGTACCTTGTGAGGAAAGCATATCGGTATTCATACCTTGGAGGAACATTTTTGCCGCCGAATGGTCGGTTGTGAGCGCTAATTGAGGGTAAGCACTCGCTGCATAAGCCACGATGCCCACGCGGTCGCCTTTTAGCTGACTAATAGTCTCAAAAGCAATGCGTTTCGCTTTTTCTAAACGGTTAGGAGCTACATCTTCAGCAAGCATACTTTTAGAGACATCGATAGCAAAAACGATATCCACCCCTTCACGTTTTACAGTCTCAATTTTAGTGCCTATTTTAGGATTAGCCAAAGCAATGCTCAGCAGTAAGAACACTACAGCCAAAACACTCCACTTCACCCACAGTTTGAAGCGGGATCGGTCGGGGGCTAAACGTCTAAGAGTTGATGAGGAAGCAAATTGCTTTTGCAATCGGCGTTTGCGAAGCATTGAAAAGGCAAAAATGATAAATAGCGGAATGAGTATCGCTATGAGCCAAAGATATATTTTTTCGTCGATATGAACCATAAGTTAATTAGTAAAATGAGTAAATTTAGCAATTAGTTGATTTGTAATAAGCAGATTGTGATAATCAAATATTGCGCCAAACGTTGCAAAAATAATAATTATTTCTTAATTTAGACATTAGTTATTAGTTGCTAACGACTAACCACTAAAAACTAACTACTATTTTTCTGTTATTTTTAAAATAATTAGTGTCTTTGTCTCATAAAATCAATTGTTATGAGCGCTTAAAAAATAAATCCAATAGTTTTAGAAAAAGCCAAGCGTTACTCAGAAAATAATATTTTGAATGAACGTGAGTTAGGAGAATTTTATAAAAAAGAGTGGAATGAGAAGACAAAACACATTGATATGAATCCTATTTTCAAACAACTTGATGAAATTGTTTCCAAGTAAATGAATATAGATATTGATGCTGTAAGGTTTGATTCTCTTTCGCAAAATAAAGCGAATAAAAGTTTGTAGGAATTAAATTTTGTTGTATCTTTGCGCCATAAATAATACGCGAAAATAGCTCAGTTGGTAGAGCGCAACCTTCCCAAGGTTGAGGTCGCGGGTTCGAGACCCGTTTTTCGCTCTTTTTAATTATTAATTGTTAAATGAATATCACGCCACAAGCCCTCCCTTGTACCCCTTTAAGCAGTACTCTCAAGAGATACAGTGGTATATTCTTTTCTAATAGTACAATAGCTATATTTTTCTTTTGAAAAATGTAGCTATTTTTTTATCACTATGAAGCAAACACTCTTATTACTTATGTTTTTATTTCTTACCATTGTACGCGGGCAACATACATCGGGCGGATATAAGCCTTTCCTCAATCAATACGAACTTAAAGGGAAGGTTAAAACGCTTATAGAATATAACGAATATGGCTCTTCAATAAGGTATTATTTCAATAAAAAAGGGCAGCTTGTGAGTTATCAAACGTATAGCAGTGACGGGAATAAGGTAAAGGAAATTATGTTTGAGTATACCGATGATGGCAAACTAAAAACGATGAAAAGCGATGAGTCTCTGTCGGTATTTACTCAGTTGCCTGATAATGTGGTGCAAGAGACATTAACTGTAAATATAAATGGTATCAAGGCGGGTGAGACTTACCTTTATACGTATGATAGCAAAGGAAATTTGCTTTCTAAGGAGAGGAAAGCGAAGGGAGGTTATGATGGTATCAACTACAAAGAGCTTTATGAATACGACAGTGCGGGCAGACTTTTGGTAAAGCAATACGACCTCGCCTATATGAAAAACAGAAAAGACTCTTTTGGAGGGAGTTATTGCGAGAAAGACAATATGGAGGTATATCAATATGATACTAACGGGCAACTGAAAAAACATACTCAATATGATACTGATGGGAAAATAGAACTGATAGAAGACTATAAGGGTGGCGTACTTGTATCTAAACAAGAGTATATATTAGGAAATTTTAGGGGGAGGACGAAATACATTTATAACAATACTACACATCAAATAAGAGAAGAGTATTACGAGGATAAAACTGGTATAAAACCTTCTTTTACAAAAGTTTATCAGCTTACTTATGATAAGATGGGAAATCTAATCCTAAAAGCCTTGATAGCAGAAGAATCATCTGGGAAAGTTAAGAATTTTAAAGGAAATGATATCCAAATAGAAGAAAAACGAGAAATAGAGTATTATCCGTAAGACCAAAATAATGCTAAACAATATTAGAATGACAATTAAGGATTGAATTAACTTATTGATTATAAAAATCCTCTTTCTCACATTCTCCACTCTCGTGGACTTCCTTAAAAGAAGGAGATGTGATACAAAAGTAATAACTCTCTGTTGTTTAGAGATTATTATTTTTTAACTATTAATTGATATCTATAAAAATTAAATCTACTTTTGAAAAAATCATTAACTTATATAATTAATAAAATGGGAAAAATGAACATAATTAAGACCCTTGCTAATCTCTTTATGAATTATTGTAGAATAGAAAATGATAAAATTGTCCAAAGAAAAAAAGATTTGAGAGAAAACACCTTACCTCAAACTTTACTTAATCACTATAGAGAAAATATAGTAGAGATGGAATTTAAAAGAGATACTGGAATAATTGCTAATCAGCAAGTGATAAAAAAACTTAATTCCTTATATAGAGACTTATCTAAGGTAAGTAAAATAACTTGGAGAAAAATGAAATCTTTCTATGAATTTATCGATTGTTCAGGTAAAAAAGCAGAAATAAGAATTCCTCCTATACAAAAATACTTAGGAATATTCTTATATTATTTAAGTCTTGTAGGTATTGTCTTTTGTATGATTCCTCTTATCTTATTATTTTGCTTAAATTTTTTAGACATAAGAATAATAGTAGAATTTAGTTTATATGTTTTCTATTTTATTTATTTCTTTAAAATGAGCCTACCTGTGAAAGAGGCAATGCAATTCCAAAAACTAATTCAAAAATAAAATATTTAATTACTATGGATGCTGGAAAAAGAACTATTAATGACATTTTTAATGGAAATCGTGTTTTAGAAATCCCTTTTTTTCAAAGATCCTATGTATGGGGAATACCTCAGTGGGAGCGATTATTAGAAGATATGAAAGCTATATCTTCCTCTAACAAACCTTATTTTCTAGGTTCTGTAATATTGAAACAGCAAGAAACTACTACTGGATCAAGAATCGGAGATAAAAGAACAGTGATTGATGGGCAACAAAGACTTACTACTCTCAATATTTTTTTTAAAGTATTGTGTTTAAAAACGAATGAAAACTTTACATTCGATAGAAGTTTTAAATTGAGAGATAATAGCAATGCCTTGTTACATAACCATAATGACATTCAGGCTTTCAATGAAATATTAGCACTAACAGAGTTAAAAGATTTAAAAGGTGAAAGTAACATTACTCAAGCTTATAATTACTTTAAAGATAACTTAGTTCCAGATGAACTTAACTTGGATAGTATTCTTTCAAATGTATTGTTTGTAGGGATAGACCTAAGCCAAGAAGAAGATGAACAACAAATCTTTGACACAATTAATTCGTTAGGAGTTAAACTTACTACTGCTGAACTTCTTAAAAATTATTTTTTCAATAGAGATGATATTGAAAAATATAATGAATATTGGAAAGAAGTTTTTGAGAAAGACGAGGAAACTAAAAATTATTGGGATAGAGAAATAATAGCAGGTCGTTTGAGAAGAACATTTATTGACCTATTTTTCTTTGCCTATCTACAAATAAAAATTCAAGAGACTGATTTTAAAGTAAAAGCAGAAGATAAGGATGCATATGCAAAAGTAGAGCATCTTTTTGAATCTTATAAAAACTTTATAAGGAGCTATCTTAATGACGACAAAGAGGCTATTTTATCAGAGATAAAAGAATATGCTTTGCTATTTAAGAAAAACTTCAACTACGAAATATTAGAAGAAGAGCTTACTCAAGATTTTGGAATAGACCGCATCAATACTATTATTTTTGGATTAGACACCACTACATTAATACCTTATACTCTTTATATTCTTAGAAACATTTCGGATGAGACAACTAAGAATGAGTTATTTGGTATTATTGAGACCTACATAATGAGAAGAATGATTACTCATTCTAACACTAAAAACTACAATCAGTTATTTACTGATAAGTTGATAAATAATAGAGTTTTATCTAAACAAGAGTTTTTAGATTATATAGAAAAAAGAGATGATAAAGTAAACTTTCTTCCTACTGATGATGAACTTGAAAAAGGCTTTAACACATCTATATTGATTAACAAACAATCAGCAGGTATACTCTATCTTATAGAATCTAAAATTAGAAATGAAAAAGATTCTACAGCTCTTTTAGGTATAAACAAGTATAGCTTAGAACATTTAATGCCTAAGAAATGGAGAAATAATTGGGATAAACTATCTTCTAAAGAAAGTGAGATAAATAGAGATCGTAAATTATTAACATTAGGTAACCTAACGATTATAACTCAATCTTTAAATTCATCTATAAGAGATAGTAAATGGGAAGATAAACTAAAAGGGAAAAATAAAAAGGGAGGATTGATAGAATATTCAGGAGGACTTAAGACTATTAGTCAATTCTTAAAATATCCTGAATGGGATGAAAAAACAATAGAAGAAAGAGCTTTATTCTTATATGAAAAAGCTAAGCAAATTTGGAAAATATAAAAACACAGCAATATCTATATAAAATGCCAAGAAGAAACGACCTACATTGTGTTCTGCTCATAGGATCAGGACCTATTATCATCGGACAAGCCTGCGAGTTCGACTACTCAGGCTCGCAATCATTGCGCTCTTTGCGCGAAGATGGTATCAAAACCATACTTATTAACTCTAACCCTGCTACTATTATGACAGACCCCTCTATGGCGGATGTGGTCTATCTGAAACCTCTCACCACTAAATCATTAGTGGAAATTCTAAAAGCACACCCCGAAATAGATGCTGTACTCCCTACTATGGGCGGACAAACAGCGCTTAACCTCTGTATTGAGGCTGACGAAAAAGGCATCTGGAAAGACTTTGGGGTAGAAATCATAGGGGTAGATATTGATGCCATACAAATCACTGAAGACCGCGAAAAGTTCCGCGTGTTGCTCGATGAAATTGGTATCCCTATGGCACCGTCTGAAACGGCTACTTCTTTCCTTAAAGGAAAAGAAATCGCGCAACGCTTTGGTTTTCCACTTGTAATACGTCCGTCCTTTACTTTGGGCGGTACAGGGGCATCTATCGTCTATAAAAAAGAAGATTTTGATATGCTCCTTAATCGCGGTTTGGAAGCCTCGCCTATCCACGAGGTGCTTATTGATAAGGCGCTTTTAGGCTGGAAGGAATACGAACTTGAGCTTTTGCGCGACAAAAACGACAATGTGGCCATTATCTGTACCATCGAAAATATGGATCCTATGGGTATCCACACAGGGGATTCTATTACGGTAGCCCCTGCGATGACTCTATCTGACCGCACTTTCCAACGTATGCGCGATATGGCTATTAAGATGATGCGCAGTATAGGCGATTTTGCCGGCGGTTGCAATGTGCAGTTTGCGGTATCGCCTGATGAAAAAGAAGATATTATCGCTATTGAAATTAACCCACGTGTATCGCGTTCTTCAGCTTTAGCTTCTAAGGCTACGGGCTATCCTATTGCTAAGATTGCCACTAAACTCGCTATTGGCTACCATTTAGACGAACTGCAAAACCAAATCACCAAATCTACCTCTGCTTTCTTTGAGCCTACGTTAGATTATGTGATTGTGAAAATACCGCGTTGGAACTTTGACAAGTTTGAAGGCTCTGACCGCACTATTGGCTTGCAAATGAAGTCGGTAGGTGAGGTAATGGGTATAGGGCGTTCTTTTCAAGAGGCATTGCAGAAAGCAACCCAATCGCTCGAAATCAAGCGCAATGGTTTAGGAGCTGATGGCAAAGGCTATAAAAATTACGAACAGATTATCGAGAAACTTACTTACCCTAGCTGGGATAGAGTATTCGTGCTCTACGATGCGGTACAGATGGGTATTCCACTGAGCCGTATCCACGAAATCACCAAGATAGATATGTGGTTCCTCAAACAATACGAAGAGTTATGTGCGCTCGAAAAAGAAATATCGCACTACAAAATAGACACTATACCTAAAGAACTCCTTTTTGAAGCTAAACAAAAAGGTTTTGCTGACCGACAAATTGCTTATATGGTGGGCTGTTGGGAGAGCGAAGTACACAAGAAACGCGAAGAGCTCAACATACGTCGTGTGTTTAAATTAGTAGATACTTGTGCTGCCGAGTTTAAGGCGCAAACCCCTTACTACTACTCTACTTTCGAGGCACCTATCCGCACGGCTGACGGCAAGGAATACGTAGCTAACGACAGTATAGTAACTGACCGCAAAAAGGTGGTAGTTCTCGGTTCAGGACCTAATCGCATAGGGCAAGGTATTGAGTTCGACTACTGCTGTGTGCACGGGGTATTAGCTGCTGAAGAGTGTGGTTATGAAACCATAATGATTAACTGCAACCCTGAGACCGTTTCCACCGACTTTGATACGGCTAACAAACTCTATTTTGAGCCCGTGTTCTGGGAATATATCTATGATATCATTCAACACGAAAAGCCAGAAGGTGTAATTGTACAGCTTGGCGGACAAACAGCTTTGAAGTTGGCAGAGAAATTAGATAAATATGGTATCAAAATTATAGGTACTAGCTTCCAGTCGCTCGACTTGGCAGAAGATAGAGGTAGTTTTTCAACTCTACTGAAAGAGAATAATATTCCTTATCCACGCTTTGGAGTAGCCGAAACCGCAGATGAGGCGCTCAAACTCTCTGATGAATTGGATTTTCCACTATTGGTACGTCCTTCGTATGTATTAGGAGGGCAAGGAATGAAGATTGTGATCAACAAAGAAGAGTTGGAAGCCCACGTGGTAGACCTCTTGCGCAAGATACCTAATAACAAACTTCTACTCGACCACTATCTCGATGGCGCCATAGAAGCAGAAGCCGATGCGATATGCGATGGCGAGAATGTGTATATCATTGGTATTATGGAGCATATAGAGCCTTGTGGTATCCACTCAGGCGATAGTAATGCTACCTTGCCACCGTTCAACTTGGGTGAGTTTGTGTTGCAACAAATAAAAGACCACACTCATAAAATAGCCTTGGCACTCAATACGGTAGGGCTTATCAATGTACAGTTTGCCGTAAAAGACGATGTAGTGTATATCATTGAGGCGAACCCACGTGCTTCGCGTACAGTGCCGTTTATCTCTAAAGCCTACCAAGAGCCGTATGTGAACTATGCTACCAAGGTAATGCTTGGTGAGAAGAAACTCACTGACTTCCATTTCAATCCGCACTTAGAGGGCTTTGCTATCAAGCAACCCGTATTCTCGTTCAACAAATTTCCGAACGTAGATAAGAAGCTAGGACCTGAAATGAAATCTACCGGCGAAAGCATTTTGTTTATAGATAGCCTTAAAGATGATGCTTTCTACGAGATTTATACGAGGAGGAAGATGTATCTTTCAAAATAAAGAACTAAAAGGGCAGGCAAGAGCTTGCCTTTTTGGTTTTTAGTTGTATATTTGCAGAAAAAAATAGACAGATATGAAAACAGAAAGAGAATTAGCAGAACTTATATTTGACAAGTTTAGAGAGCAAAAATGTGAAACAGGTCAGATTATCCCTCTGAAAAGTATAGAATATGATAAGTTTATAATGAATCTCAATCCTATAGAAAAAGATTTATTCTATAAGGTTCTTAATGGATTACAATATACAAGATATTATGATTATGAGAAAGATTTAGGGGGGATATTACGATTAACAGAAAAAGGATATCAATACATTTATGATGATGAAAAAATATCATTAATGCAAAATATACCTTGGATTATTCCTGAAAAAGAGGAAACTAATTGGGATAGAGCTTACCATAAATTGTGGAAAGCAATAGGGGAAGAAGGAAAAGCTATATTTTATATTTCAGGTCCTAAATTCTATAGTTTTATATTAGATTTATATGATAATATACCTCCTTCATATAATCAATATATGGAAGATAGGAAAGAAAAAGCTCCTTTCTCCACAAGTAGGGTTGATTATTATAAAGATTTGATAAATCTCTTGGATGACGATACTCGTTATCAATTGTATATAAACATTCAGATTTTTATAGAAGATAGGATACTAGATAAAAATGACCAAGATACAAATATTAATATTTCATCGAATACCTCTCCTTTTTTAGATGATTTAGTTGGGAATACTCCTCCTAAAAAAACAGAAGAAAAGGCTTTTAAAGAGATAAGTAATGAAAAGTCATCTTCTAACAACGAAGATGCACCTAAAGTTTTCATTTCATATTCTTGGGATAGTGAAGCTCATAAAAATTGGGTTTTGAATTTAGCTACAAAATTACGAGAGAATGGGATTGATGCAATCTTAGATCAATGGGAATTAGAATTAGGGAAACCTATTCCTAATTTTATGGGAAAATCAATAGAAATTTCTGATAGAGTTATTTGTATAATGACCCCAAATTATAAAACTAAATCTAATGCGGAAGATCCTAAGGGGGGCGTAGCATATGAATCTTCTATAATGGCTGCAGAAACAATTAAAAATATTATTACAACTAAGTTTATACCTTTATTAAGAGAAGGGAATGATAATAATGCTATACCATATTTTTTGATTGGTAGAACCTATATTGATATGAGGGATAATAATAGTTTTGAAGATAGGTTAGAAGAATTATTAAGAGGTATTTATAAAGAGCCTAAAAGTAAAAAACCTCTCCTTGGTAAAAAACCAGAATATGTGGAAAATAAAAATAAGGAGAGAAATATTGAAATTGAGCTTAGTGTTTTAAAAGAAGATATTTCATTAAATAGCATACTCTCTGGGCGTTTTTATGATATTCATATAAATATATCTAATATAAGAGAAAGAGGAAGTATTGAGAAATTACAGTGTTTTGTAAGTATGGATAATAAGCTAAGACAATGTATACACTATTCCACTCAAATTCAAAAAATTAATAATAATATTATTCAAGTATATTTTGAAAATAGTAATATTATTAATGGAATAGTAATAAGTTATAATCCTATATTACCTTCTGTAAAGAGAGATATAGGAATATTAAAAGTAAAAAAGAGTTTTTTTGATCAACATTTATTAATTAACTTTCAAGTCTTAACAGAATTTGGCTCAGAAGAATTTTCTTTTTTTGCTGATGAAATATTATATTAATAGTTATGTTTCATAGTCGTAAAAAAGCTACTTTTAGTTTATTTTGTCTACTCCTCCCTTGTCTCGCATTCGCACAATATCCTAAAGCAATGGATTTTAGCAAACTCTATCAGGGTAAAATAGATAGTGTCGCAGTTATACATCGTACGGGCTGGACAAAAGAAACTTCGTGGCCTGGTGCTCCTGAAGAAGAACGTATTACTGAGAAAAGAAAGAGGCTTCCTCTATCCAAAGGAAAGCGATTGCTTAAAATATTGCAAGATAAAACAGTTTATAAAGAAGAATATCCTTGGGTGATTGATGTCGTAAGTAGTTTCCTTTTCTATGCAAATGGCAATGAAGTGCTTACCTTGCATTTTTCAACAGCAACCAAGCAGCTGACAATCTACAAAGAGGAAGAACTTATTTTTGCAGGAACGAGTAAAGGGAAACTTACTAAAAAACTCATTAGTTATCTGTATCCTAACCTTTCTGCTAAAGAACTGTATATGAATTTCTTTATCCTATGGGAGGAAATTTAGAAACAACAAACCGCCACTTATTTATATAAACCGTCTTCCCCTCATAAAATAAGGTATTGCGGAACAACTAAAGGGGAATGACTCCATTTAATTCATTATTATTGGGAAGAAAGACAAGACAGAGCTGCGGCTCACTCTAAACAAAGTTTGCAAAACCGAGGATACCGTCTGTTGCTTTCTAAGAGACTTAATTGGTTTTCCCTCTGTTTAGAGGTCTTCTCTTTCTTATTTTATTAACTTGTTAATCGTATTTATATGTTTTACAAAGAATTAGAGGTAGCTCCTAACTCTGTGGGACTCCTATTCAAAAAGAATGTTTTTCAGCAAGAACTATCTGCGGGTATTTATAAATTTAGTCCGTGGGAGAAAGTGCATATCATATCACTATCGCAAAAATTAAGAAGTGTAAGGGTGGTAAATCAGGAGGTACTGACCGCTGATAATATCGCATTGCGTTTTTCTTTTTATTTAGCTTACAAACTCGATAATACTAAGCTATTTGTAGATAATTTTGGGATAGAGACCGATAATTTTGCGGTTGCTGAACAGCAAATAGTAGCGGCTGCACAGGTGTTACTACGTCAGAAAATTGCAGCTTTTGATAGTGAAAAACTAAATGAATGCCGCAATGACATCACTGACTTTAAAGAGGAAGAATTCTGTAACGAAGTAGCTACTTTTGGGCTTAAAATAATAAAAGCACAGCTGATAGATATTACTTTCCCTAAAAGTGTACAAGACCTCTTCTCGCGAGTATTAGAAAGCAAAATACGTGCTACCTCCGAACTCGAAAATGCACGCACAGCAGTAGCTACTGCCAGAGCCCTTAAGAACGCTTCAGAACTAATGAAAGGCGATGAGAATATTAAGTTTTTCCAATATTTAGAGACTATCACTAAGATAGCCGACAAAGGGAAGCATACTTTTGTAATAGGCGAAGTGCCTACTACAAAAATATAAATTAGTGTTAAAGATTTCATACTTTACAAAAAAAGTAGTATCTTCGCCCATTCTTACAGCACTAAATATAATGAAAAAAATCTTATTATATAGCACCTTTGTAGGGGTTTTTATAGGGCTTGTAATAGCTTGTACCCCTAATGCTAACACCTACTACAACCGCCAAATGCAACCTATTGTTACTAAGTACAATGTGCTTTTCAATGGTGAAGAGGCGTATGCTAAAGGGCTTAACGAACTACGCGAAAAATACCAAGATAACTTTAGTGAAGTCTTGCCAGTAGAACCCATTGGGCTCAGTGGTAAGGTACAGTTAGATGGTATGGGAAATCCTAATTTCGAGCGTGCTGAAGATAAAGCAATCAAAACTATCCAGCGTCACTCTATGGTCTTCAAAGGAGTGCAACGCAACTATAAGATAGACGATGCTTATATGCTTTTGGGAAAAGCGCGTTATTACGACGAGCGTTTCTTCCCTGCTTTAGAGGCTTTCAATCACCTGCTTACCAATTATGGTATGAGTGAACGTATCCCCGAAGCTGCTGTATGGGCACAAAAAACCAATCTTCGTCTCGGTAAAGACAAAATAGCGATTGAAAAACTTACCGAGTTTCTAAAAGAAAATCCTAAATTGCGTCGCAATGATAGGGCAGAGGCTTATGCTACTTTAGGACAAGCTTATATCAATCAAGAACAATACCCCCAAGCTGCCGATGCTCTCTATAATGCAGGTAAATACACACGAAATAAAGCATTGCGCGGTCGCTACTATTTCATCGCTGCACAACTCTATGAAAAACAGCATCAAAAAGATTCAGCTGAGGTAGCTTTTGAGAAAGTTGTAAAACAGAATTGGAAAATTCCGCGTAAATTATGGGTAGAAGCTCAAGCGGGTAAAGCGCGTAACAAAACTTTCACTCCCGAAGAAAAAACAGAGTTTTTAGCCTATTTGCGTAAACTCGAAAATCGTTATGAACACAAAAACTACCTCGATGTACTTTACTATACCCACGCCGAATTGTTAAAAAACGACCAGAAAAAAGTCGCTACCGATTACTACCGTCAGTCTTTGCATAATAATAAAGACAATAATCTGCTAAAAGCAAAAGCTCATACACGTCTTTCCGAACTGTTTTTTGACCAAAAAGACTATATAGGTGCTTATCAACATTTGGATAGCACCCTTACTTATACCCCCGAAAACACTTTTGAACACTTATATGTACGCCGAAAAAGAGATAATTTAGCTAAAATAGCCGAATTAGAGTACATTGTAAGAAAGAACGACAGTGTGCTAAAAGTAGTCCGTATGCCCGAAACCGAACGTCGTGCTTATTACCAAAAGCATATCGACTCTATGCAACAAATAGCAGCATTGCGCACTCAAAAAGAGCAAACAAGCAAAGTGAAAAATACGGGTATGGGATTTTCTACTCCTGATGTTGCTCCAGAAAAAGGAGGTAAATTCTATTTTTATAACCCTATGAGTGTGGCGTATGGCAAACAGCAATTTGAACAGTATTGGGGCGATAGAAAGTTAGAAGACAATTGGCGCTGGTCATCAGTGGGGAGTGGGGTAGTAGCCAATGTTACAGCCACAACAACTGCAACAAAAACTGTAGAAAAGCAAGTCGAAACCCCTGATAGCTATCTGGCTAAACTCCCTAAAACAGAAACTGAAATCAACCAATTGACGACCAATCGCAACGAGGCACTCTACCAATTAGGTGTCCTCTATCGTGCTAAATTCAACGAAAATGAATTGGCTATTCAGCGTTTGGAGCGTGTGCTTGCTAGTAACCCTACCCCCGAAATTGAAGCTGCTGCCCTCTACGAATTGCAAAAGAACTATACTGATACTCACAATTCTAAAGCTGAAGCTACAAAAAGTCGTCTGTTAGCGAATTATCCTAATACCGATTATGCAAAACTTTTGCAAGGAGGAGAAACTACCCAGCACGAACGCAATAAAATTGCTCAAGTATTTGTTGATAGTCTCACAGCTCAGTATAATAGAGGTGAATTTGTAGAAACCGCTCGCCGATTGCAAGAAGAAGGATTGCAGTATCGTGAAACGGCAGCAGCTCCTGCAATAGCTCTTTTGCAGGCTAAAACTACAGCTCGCTTAGAAGGATTAGCTCCTTATCAGGCTCAGTTGCAACAAATAGCAACTAACTATCCAGCTACTGCCGAAAGTGAAGAAGCAAAAAACTTGTTAGAAGAACTGAAAGATGTCGCTAATGAGGAATATGTCCCCGATGATAAAGCTACGTTATGGAAGGTAGTGATTACAGGTACAACCCCCGAAATGCGCGAAAAATTAAGAGAAACTCTTATCGAAAAACTCAAATCTATATCCGAAGTGCTCACTCTCTCCACCGATGTCTACAAAGCTGATGAAACTTGGTGGGTGATACATAAAATACGCGATGCTTATTCAGCACAGAGCATAGTAAATGAGCTCAAAAGTTTCTTAGAAAAGCACAAATTATCAGCCTATCCAGTAGCTACTGAAAACTATCGCTTAATACAAATCCGTAAGGAAAAAGAAAAACTTTTAAATAAATAAGAAAATACTCGTTAGAAAAAATTAATTGATATTTTAGTTAAATTTATTTTGTGATTCAAAATATTATTTGTACATTTGCTCACGAAAACGAACATCTTCACTGAAATTAAGTAAATAGAGAAAGGAGGAGGATTCTGCGAGATTGAGGATGGAAAAAAGCAATATAACTATCTCATTTATAAGGTTAAATAAAATATTTAACTTTAAATCTGAAAATTTAACACTTATTTAACATTTAGTTTCAAGAATAATTAGTTATTTTGCTATATGATAAAAAGAGTATCACTCTGTTTTTAGATTATATCTTTTTATTTAATCAACAAAAAATGAAGCTATGTCAATCAATGCCTTTATCATTTATCTTTCAATAGAAATGAAATATTCTATTCATACGGTGGAAGCTTATAAGCACGATTTAAGAGCTTTTGAGAAATTCATCAAAAGTGAATATGAAGATAAGGAAGAGGAATGCCCTTTAGAAAGAGCAGATCAAGAGGATATCAAAAAATGGATTATCCAATTATCCCAACAGGAAATGTCCTTTAGAAGTATCAACCGGAAATTGTCCGCCTTGAAAACCTATTACACCTTTCTAAAAAAAACAAAACAAATAGAAGTGAGCCCGTTTGAAAAGGGAATTTTCTTGTTAAAAACAGAAAAGAGACAAAAATTACCCTTTTCTGAAGCCGAAATAGAAAAAGTACTATCTTATTTCTCAAGCAAAAGCTCTTTCGATGAAGTCAGAGATAGAGCCGTAATCGAAATGTTGTACGCCACAGGTGTACGACGCTCCGAGTTGGCAAATCTCCGCTTATCCGATGTCGATTTAGCTCAAAAACAACTCAAAGTATCAGGTAAGGGCGATAAAGAACGATATATTCCCATCATACCAGAATTAGAAGAAACGCTTAAAGAATACTTAAAATTAAGAGAGGAAATAGCAAATGAAAAAAGTCAAAACTATTTATTTTTAGTTAAAAATGGTAAAAAACTGTATTCTACCCTTGTGTATCGAATTATAAATTCATACTTTAGCGCTGTTACACCTAAGAAAGACGTAAGTCCTCACGTATTGCGCCACTCTTTCGCAAGTCATTTGTTGGATAATGGTGCCGATTTGAACACTGTTAAGGAATTACTGGGGCATTCCAGTTTGGCTTCTACACAAGTATACACCAATACAAGTTTAGCAGAACTTAAAAAACAGTACAAAAAAGCCCATCCAAGAGCCGAACGCAGAGAAGAGGATGATAATAAATAGAATTGTTAAACCTTAAAATTTCTAAACATTATGAAAGTACACGTACACCCAGTAGACTTTACTGTCGACCACAAATTAGTAGAGTTCATCCAAAAAAAATTGGATAAGTTAGACAATTTCTACGACCGTATCATTGAAGCGGACGTACATTTGAAGTTAGATAATACCACCACTAAAGAAAATAAAATAGTGGAAGTAAAAGTGCATATACCTGGTGAAAGCCTCGTCGTAAAAAAACAATTTAAAACTTTCGAAGAAGGAATCGATAGCGCTATCACTCCATTGGAAAGAATGCTTTTAAAACACAAAGATAAACATTAATTAAAGTGTTAATGTTTTGTTAATATTCTTCTTTTTTAAAGAGTAAGTAAAATTTAAATCATACCTTTGCCCCAGTTTTTATTGTATAATTTTATTTACTTATTAAAAGAATGAAAAAAAATATTCTCGCTTTAGCTTCATTAGCCTTTTTAGGTGTTCAAGCTCAACAAGTAGACTATAACCGATGGTCTGTAGATGTAAACGGAGGTGTGAACAAAGCTACTACACCTTTTACTGCTGGTTATGGCACAAGTACTCCAAACTTTTGGAGCGCTAATGTAGGGGTTCGCTATATGGCAAACAACAAATTTGGTATTCGCTTGGCTGGTGGTTACGACGTATTCAAAAACGATGATGATAGCCCTGCTTTCGAATCTAATATTTGGAATGTAAACTTACAAGGAGTAGCTAACTTAGCTCGCGTGTTGAGTTTTGAAGAATGGACAAGCGATTTAGGATTGCTATTGCACGCTGGTTTAGGATATTCTCAACTAAAAAGTGATGCAATCTCTAAACCCGATAAAATCGCCTTCCTTACAGTAGGGCTTACTCCTCAATTGAGAATCTCTAACCGCATCGCTTTCTTGTTAGATGGTTCTATGTACATTAATACTAAACAGCAACTTACTTATGATACCAAATCAGCTAATGGTCAAAAAGGATTCCAAGGAAATCACTTTACTCTCACTGCTGGTTTGAATATCGCTATAGGTAAACAAGGTAAACACGCCGATTGGGCAGGGGCTGATGTACGTGAACAAGAAGAGGATGTTACCCAACGTATCGCTGCTTTAGAAAGCAACGTTGCCGATTTGAAAGGCGAAGTAGCTAACAAACAAAACAAAATGAATGATGCTAATGGCAACCGTATTCCCGATGAGATTGAAAGTTACCTAAACGACAACTATCAAGCTAAGGCTGCTAATGCAGCAACTGGCGATAACGATGTTGCCTCTGGTGATGTAGCCGCCGATCTTATCAGAAAAGGATATATCAGCGCTTACTTCGATTTCAATTCATCAGAACCTCAAGTATCTTCTTCTTGGTCTATTGATTTCGTAGGTAAGTATATGAAAGAAAATCCTAATGCTCACATCACCGTAAATGGTTACGCCGATGAATTAGGTGGTACTAACTACAACGCTACCCTTTCTCAAAAACGCGCCGATGCTGTGAAAAACTTGCTTGTAAAAGCAGGTATCGATGCTAATCGCATCACAGCCCAAGGTAAAGGAGTGGATAACAGCGTTGATAAAAACTCTCCTAGAGCTCGTCAATTAGCACGAAAAGCTACTTTTCAATTGAAGTAAAAAACTTCTTCTAAGATCTTATGATAAAAACTGTTCTAAAAGGTTAAAGATGACCTTTTAGAACAGTTTTTTATAAGGAATAACATTAAAATTTGTTTATTCCAAAATAAAAACGTACTTTTGTGCGTTAGTTTATATCTGTTCACAACACTAAATACTCAAGATGAAAACAAATAAAATAACTATCAAAGTTATAGCGAGTTATGTACTACTTTTCTTGGTATCGGTAGTAGCGGGCTATGTAATCTTCAAAGAAATACAAAAGCTATCCCATCAAGAAAAGATAAATCAAGAAGATAGAAATAAAATTATACAAATCAGCAAAATCCTCTCTTTAGTAAACGATACCGAAAGTGCAGGACGTATCGCTATGCGTACTGACGATAGAGAAGCCTTGCAACTCTTTTTAGAAAAAAACGTCTATTTGCAAACCGAAATACTTAAGTTTCGCCGTGATATTAGCTCCGAAAAACAAGTCTTCACACTTGATACAATTCGCTCTTTGCTCAACCTAAAAAGTGAAAATATACAAGAGTTAAAAGCCTTTCAAGAAACCGATAGTACTTCTATTATCATACGTAGCGCTATACGAAAACTCTCAAGCTTAGAACCATACTTAGGCTATGAACTTTATAGTAAAGAAACTTATAGAAGAAGAACAACTCCTGAAAAAGCTCCTCCCGATATCGCTTCTATCCTAAAAAAGTATAAAAATATAAAAATTCCTACTACCTTTAAAAATACTAAGTTTGATAAGGTCGTATTAGAAACACTTTCTCTCCTAAACAAGATAAATGAGGATACTGAAGAATCTAAAAGTCAGATAAATGAAAAAATGCAAAAACTCTGGCAAAATGATGTCCAGATTTCGCGAAAATTAGATGACTTACTACATAATTTTGAAGAAGAAGTATTAGCTAATTCTCAAAGATTAAGCTTGGAACGCAAACAAATTTTTGAAAATAGCAAAAATCTACTGATGATTGCCTTCTTAGTAGCTTTAGGTATTATTGTGATTTCATCTATTGTGATTATCAACGATTTTGTCACCTCACAGCGCTATCGTCGTCGTTTGGAAGCTGCCAATAGGAAATCTAACAATCTACTCAAGAACCGTGAACAGCTTATCTCTATGGTGAGCCACGACTTGCGTACGCCATTGAGCTCCATTGTAGGCTATTCCGAACTGCTTAGCAAACAAGATATATCAGAAAAAGGTAAAAATTACCTTTCTCATATCAAGTATTCTTCTGAGTATATTTCTAAATTAGTAGACGAACTTTTAGATTACACCCGTATTGAGGCTGGTAAAATTACAATCGAAAAAGTACCTTTTAATACTACCGAAATTATCGATGAGGTTGCCAATAATGTCAAATCGGCTTACAAAACAAAAGAAATCAACCTCTCTCTCAGTTTCTCCGAAACGGTGAACAATCTCAATTTTTCAAGTGATGCTTATCGTATCAAACAGATATTGTACAACCTTATTTCTAACGCCTTTAAATTTACAGAACGCGGAACGGTGCACATACAGGCCGATGCACGTCAGCTCAATGGTGATGAATATGAAATAGGTATTGCCGTTACCGATACAGGTATCGGTATAAAAAAAGAACAACAACAACACATTTTTGATGAGTTTACCCAAGCAAACGACGAAATTTCTAAACGTTATGGCGGTTCAGGTCTCGGTTTGCACATCTCTCAAAAATTAGCACATCTATTGCGCGGTAAAATTTATTTGGAAAGCTATGAGAATAAAGGTAGTACTTTCACTTTGCGCTTCTTGGCTGAGAAAGTAGTAGAACGTACCAAAGCACCTCAAATCATTACCAATGATAAAACCCCTGATTTAATTACCATTATAGTAATAGATGACGACCTCTCTATCCTTTCACTCATAGAAGAATTGCTAAAACAAAAACACATCAATACCATTACTTTCAACAATGGTAAAGAAGCGTTTGAACAAATGGAAGATTTTAATTTCGATTTGGTAATAACTGATATTCAGCTTCCTGAAATGAATGGTTTCCATTTTGTAACCCTCTTCAACGAACAATACAAAAACAATCCGTTGCCTGTATTAGCAATTACAGGACGACGTGATGTGCCTGAAAGTTTCTATATGAAGAGTGGCTTCTCTGGCATTTTGCCAAAACCATTCACCCCCGAACAGTTCTACCAAAAACTGAAAATCTTCTTCCCTAAACTCGATACCGAAGTAGAACATAAACCTATTATGGTGAGTAACAACATAGTAGGAGGCTATACCCCTGAAATATTAGAAAGCTTTATGGGGGACGACCGCGAAGGCATCATAGGTATTTACGAACATTTCTTAAAAGAAAGCAGCGAAAATATACAAACACTTAAACTCCTTGCCGATCGCGAAGACTATAAAGGTATTAAGGCAATCGCTCATAAAATGACTACAATGTTTGCACAAATCAACGCCAAACGCGAGTCCGAAATACTAATCATTCTCAACAAAGTGCTGGAAGAAGTGCCTACTGAATTGCACGGACAAATCCATACTTTAGAACAACTATTTGAAAACGAATGTCGCCCAGCGATAGAACAATATCTTAAAAAATTAATAGAACTATAAATTATGATTCAAGAATCTGAACTTATTTTAAACCCCGATGGTAGTATTTACCATATCAATTTGCGACCTGAACAAGTCGCCGATACTGTTATTTTGGTAGGCGACCCTAATCGTGTACCTCGTGTGAGCGCTTATTTTGACAATATAGAATTTAGCACCCAAAAACGTGAATTCTGTACCCATACAGGTACTTATAAAGGTAAACGCCTTACTGTAATTTCCACTGGTATAGGTCCTGATAATATCGACATTGTGATCAACGAGCTCGATGCCCTTGCCAACATCGATTTGCATACGCGCCAGCCCAAAGAACAGCTCACCTCGCTCAATATAGTGCGTTTCGGTACCTCGGGCTCTCTACAAGCCGATATACCCGTAGATAGTTTTGTACTCTCTTCTCACGGATTGGGTATGGACAATATGTTCCATTCATATAAAGATAGTCCTAAGGTACGTGAACTCGCTATGGAAGAGGCTTTTATCGCTCATACAGGTTGGAATCCTCTCAAAGGTCGCCCTTATATCATCGCTTGCGGACAAGAACTCAAAAAACGCCTCCTCACAGATAGAGTATTTGAAGGTATTACAGGTACTGCTCCAGGCTTCTACGGTCCTCAAGGACGCGTATTGCGCCTGCCAGTGCAAGACCCTGACCTCAACGACAAGCTCCATAGCTTCAATCACAATGGTCATCGTATGACGAACCTCGAAATGGAAACCTCTGCCATCTATGGGCTTTCTAAACTTTTAGGACACCAAGCTGTTTCGCTCAATGCTATCATTGCCAATCGCCCTACAGGTACTTTCACTAAGGATACTAAAAAAGTAGTAGAAGACCTCATCGTATATGGTTTAGAACAATTGGCAAAATAGTTATTACTACACTTTAACAAAATTGATTAAATTGATAATCAATAATTTATTAGTTGTAAACTTATGAAAGCACTTTATTTTTTAGCTATGTTATGGCTATTCAATTGTCATAATACTACTTCCATTGATAGAGATGATACTTCAGTAGAAAAAGATACAGTAGTTGTATGTACTGAGGAAGATTTATCAGTGAGAAATGATGCTTCTGAAGATAGCGAATTTGTAAGTCGTTATGATTGGCATCTCCCTGATGAAAATAAGAATTTAATCTTTTTGCCAGATAAAAAAGAAGCTTTTTTGTTAGGAGATTCAATTCCTATTTATAACCATAAAGGTTTTCTAAAAGAAAAACGTACTGATCTTGATACAAAGTGGGTAGCAATAGTGGGAGTTTCGGATACCCTATACAATTTCACAAAAGATCATTGTACAGCCTTTCATTATATAAAAATAGTGTTGAATAATACTGATTCTCTCATTGTAGATGGAAGAAATGTATTTAGAACAACTGATAAACTGATTGATAAAACCTTTGACAACGGTGAACGCATACAATTTTTTAGAACTGCCTATTATGGTACACCTGTATCAGATGATGATGGATTAACTTTTTGCGGTGAACCTTATCAACCTGCCATATTAATTACAAATACAGGTTTTAAGGGATTAGTACCAATAGGGGAAAATAATTCACTTGGTATTAATAGAAAAATGTTTCAATTTTTTCAACTATGTGACAATGATGGTTTTTTAGATGAGGTGATGAATGCAGTGAGGACTTCAAAAGGCATAGTTCTTAAAATTTATAGAGAATTTCAAGAAGGGTATACTAACTATGAGGTACTATTAGAGAAAACAACAGAAGGGTATAAGGCTACCCGTTTAAATTATCCTAAAATAAAACTTGATCAACCTTATATAAAGAAAAAGTGAATATGGCGCCCCTTACAGGTCAAGAACTCCACAATTTAGCGATGAACATTGTAGGTGAAGCCTTACAAAAGGAACTACAATGGGAATTTCTATTAGTGAATAGTGAACTCAAGCGCGACCCTCAATTTGTATGTGTAGATAAAAACAACCAAAAATACTTTATCATTGTGCGGGCAGTACCCTATGGCGACGACCCTACCAAGTATGATATCGTATTTATGAAAGTGGTGCGCGAACACGCCGAAAAACATAACGCTCGCACTTTCTATGCAGGTGTAGGGCTTAGCAATGTAACAGATGAAACCCTCCCTCTATATAAAGATGAACCTTATAAACTCAACTTTCAAGGGCTTATCGAAATTTGCTAATTGACAAATTTGCTAATTGACAAATTATTCGTACTTTTGCCACTCAAAAATAAAGAAAATAACCAATGAAAATAAATGAATCATTGAACGTACATAGCAGCTTACTACAACTCATTGGCAATACACCTCTATTGGAATTGCACAAAATTACCAAAGGTCTCAAAGGGCGTTATTTTGCTAAACTTGAGGCTTTTAATGCAGGTCATTCCGCTAAAGACAGAGTAGCCAAGTATATCGTTGAAGATGCCGAACGCAAAGGACTTCTTAAACCAGGATATACCATTGTAGAAACCAGTTCGGGTAATACAGGCTACAGTTTAGCGATGATAAGTGCCCTAAGAGGCTACCGCTGTATCATCGCTATTAGTGATAAATCGTCTCACGACAAGGTAGAAATGCTCCAAGCCTTAGGAGCAGAGGTGCATTTATGCCCTGCAAATGTCGCTCCTGATGACCCTCGTTCTTACTACGAAGTGGCAAAACGTATCCACAACGAAATCCCCGATTCAATTTACATCAATCAGTATTTCAATCCACTAAACCCAGAATCTCATTACCAGACAGGACGTGAGATATGGGAACAAACACAAGGCGAGATTACTCACGTGGTGGTATGTAGTGGAACAGGCGGTACCATTTCAGGTATTGCTCACTACCTAAAAGAGCAAAACCCAAGAGTGCAAGTACTGGGGGTAGATGCCTATGGTTCGGCTATCAAAAAATATCACGAAACCCGAGAGTTTGACCCTGCTGAAGTATATCCATACAAAATAGAAGGAATAGGTAAAAACTTGATTCCTACTGCTACTGATTTTGATGTTATTGATGAGTTCATCAAAGTAACCGATAAAGATGCGGCACTCACCGCTCGTGAATTGGCACGTACTGAAGGACTTTTTATGGGCTACACTAGTGGGGCTGCAATACAAGCGGTAAAACAATATGCTGAGGCAGGTAAATTCGACGAAAATAGTATTGTAGTAGTCCTCTTCGCCGACCACGGTTCGCGCTATATGAACAAAATCTACAGCGATGATTGGATGAAAAAGCAAGGATTTATCGATTAATAATTGACAATTATCAATTAACAAAATTAATAGAAAAGAAGAATGAAAGATTTATTTGAGCATATTTATGCAAATAAAGGAAGTATAGGGCGCTGGTCTGACCACGCCGAGGGGTATTATGTATTCCCTAAATTGGAAGGCGAATTAGGCCCTCATATGAAATTTCAAGGAAAAGAAATCCTCAACTGGAGTATCAACGACTATTTAGGACTTGCAAACCACCCTGAAGTCCGCAAAGTAGATGCCGAAGCAGCTGCCGAGTATGGTGCAGCTTACCCTATGGGGGCTCGTATGATGAGCGGGCATACTACTATGCACGAAGAACTCGAAAAACGTTTAGCCAAATTTGTACACAAAGAAGCATCTTATTTGCTCAACTTCGGTTACCAAGGAATGGTGTCTATTATCGATGCTTTGGTTACCAAAAACGATGTGATTGTATACGATGTTGATGCACACGCTTGTATCATCGATGGGGTACGCTTGCACTTTGGTAAACGCTATACCTATCAACACAACGATATGGAGAGCTTTGAGAAAAACTTAGAGCGTGCTGCCAAATTAGCTGAAACTACAGGAGGCGGTATCTTGGTGATTTCAGAAGGTGTTTTCGGGATGCGTGGCGAACAAGGCAAACTTAAAGAAATAGTAGCCCTTAAAAAGAAATATCCTTTCCGCCTTTTGGTAGACGATGCGCACGGTTTTGGTACCTTAGGCCCTCGTGGAGAAGGAACTGGTGTTCATCAAGGCGTACAAGATGAAATTGATGTTTATTTCTCTACTTTTGCCAAATCAATGGCAGGTATTGGGGCTTTCGTAGCTGGAAATGCCAAAGTAGTAGATTATCTTAAATACAATCTTCGCTCTCAAATGTTTGCTAAATCACTTCCGATGATTTATGTAAAAGGTGCTTTGAAACGTTTGGAAATGATGGAAACAATGCCAGAACTACAACAAAAGTTATGGGATAATGTAAATCGTTTGCAAAACGGACTTAAAGAGCGTGGATTCAATATCGGTAATACCAATACTTGCGTAACGCCTGTATTCTTGCACGGTAGTATTCCTGAAGCAATGGCCATGGTAAACGACCTACGCGAGCACTATGGTATCTTCTTGTCAATAGTAGTTTATCCTGTGATTCCAAAAGGAATGATACTCTTGCGCATTATTCCTACCGCTTCACATAGTAAAGAAGATATCGACCGCACTTTGGAAGCATTCTCAGCGATTCGTGAGAAACTCGAAACAGGCGTATACCGCGCTATGAATGCTGAACTTACTAAAGAAATGGGAGATATGTAATTAATTATTAATTGAAAAAAAATACTTTGCCAAAGTGAGATAGCTTACTGTGCTACGACCAACTTTGGCAAAGTTTTTGTGTATGCCCAGCTTGTTTATTATTATTGTAATTTGATAATAGTCATCCCTACATATAACGAAATTGAAAATATAGAAGCTATCATAAAGGCAGTATTTGCCCAAAGTGATGAGTTTCATATTCTTATTGTAGACGACAATTCTCCTGATGGTACTGCCGATAAGGTACGTGAATTACAAAATATTTATCCTAACCGACTTTTTTTAGAGGTACGCACAGAGAAAAAAGGCTTAGGAACAGCTTATATTCACGGCTTTCAGTGGGCATTAGCACGTGATTATGAATATATTTTTGAGATGGATGCCGATTTTTCTCATAACCCCACTGACCTCTTACGACTTTATGAGGCTTGTCAGCAAGGTGCCGATGTTGCGATTGGGTCGCGTTATGTAAAAGGGGTGAATGTAGTGAATTGGCCTTTGCAACGTATCTTGTTGTCCTATGGGGCTTCTATCTATGTGAGGGTGATTACAGGAATGAAAATCAAAGACCCTACTGCTGGCTTTGTGTGTTACCACCGAAGGGTATTAGAGAGCATCGACCTGAATACTATCCGATTTGTAGGCTATGCTTTTCAAATAGAGATGAAGTATCGTGCCTACCTCAAGAAGTTTAAAATCACTGAAGTACCTATCATCTTTACCGATAGAACTAAAGGAAAATCAAAAATGAATAAAAGCATTATCCGTGAAGCTATCTTTGGCGTTATCGGAATGCGATTTAAAAAATAAATCAGCATAAAGAATTATGGAATTTATAAGAAAAAGACTCAAAAGCTTACAATATGTATTTCAAGGTTTGTTTTATTTAATAAAGAATGAACCCCCAGTGATGGTACACATCGTCATCTCTTTAGTATGGGTGATTTTAGGCTTTTGTTTCGGCATTACTACCAATGAGTGGATTGTACAACTGTTGTGTATTGCTATAGTATTATCAGTTGAAGGTCTCAATACAGCCGTTGAGAAACTCTGTGACTTCATCCACCCCGATCATCATAAAACTATTGGGATTATCAAAGATGTTGCTGCCGGAAGTGTAGGCTTTGCTGTGATACCTGTAAGCATTGTGCTCTGTATCATCTATTATCCCTATGTAATGGGACTCTTTTAATTTTTACTATGAAAGATATAGTAAAAGGGTATTTAGCAGCTTTTATTTCAGCGGTTACTTATGGTATGATTCCGCTGTTTATGATTCCTATCAAGCAGCAAGGTTTTTCGGTAGATGCGGCTCTTTTCTATCGTTTCATTACAACAAGTCTCTTTATTATGGGCTATCTTTTCTACCGAAAGGAAACACTGCATATTACCCCGCGTGAAGTGTTTATCTTCCTTATTTTAGGATTGTTGTACGCCCTTTCAGCTGAATTTCTCTTTCTTGCCTACGATTTGCTCTCCCCAGGTATTGCTTCTACTATATTTTTTATGTATCCGCTAATAGTAGCACTTGCTTTGGGTGTTTTTTTTAAAGAACATATTACCTTTCGCACAATGATAGCCCTCATTGTTGTATTAATAGGTGTTTTCTTACTCAGTGTAAAAGATGTAACAAACTTTTCAATCAACTATGTAGGGGCAGGCGTATCACTACTTGGTGCAATTTCGTATGCACTCTATATGCTCATTGTCAATAAATCTAAAATATCGGCTTCAGGAATAAAAGTATCGTTTTATTCTACCTTATTTTCTTCAGTTTATTTTCTTGTAAAACTATGGGTTATAGGTACCCCTCTCCCCATTCCAGAAGTAAAAATGAGTTTACTACTCACAAGTTTCGGTATAGTAACTACCCTGTTTTCTATCATCACCCTTATTTATGCTATCAGAATAATAGGTTCTACTCCTACAGCTATCATCGGGGTAATGGAACCCATTGTAGCAGTGGCTATCAGTATTTGGATATTCCAGCAAGAAAGTCTTACAACAAATCTTATCATAGGAGTGCTACTCATTATCATTGCTGTAATGATAGATATTTTGAAACCTAAGAAAAATCAATACTTATAATAATAAAAAACGAGGTGTAAAAACCTCGTTTTTTATTATCAGTTTATAGACCGAACGGCTTCTTTTAGTTGTATCAAGGCTTGTTTTACCACACTTCGCGGACAAGCTAAATTTATACGCATATAACCTTTGCCTTCTTCCCCATAGATAGCTCCATCATTTAGGGCTAAATGTGCTTTATCAGTGCATAGGGCTACAATTTCTTTCTGACTGAGTTGTAATGTACTGAAATCTATAAATACTAAGTAAGAAGCTTGGGGTACAATTATTTTTAATTGTGGTATGTATTTTTCGATGTAATGTATTACTTCATCAACATTCCCTTGTACATAGTTGAGCATTTGTTGTAGCCATTCTTCACCTTTGTTATAGGCTGCTACCACAGTGTTGAATGCAAAAACATTTCCTGAGGCTAATTCATTCCCCTCTACATAACTTTCAAAACGTCGGCGTAGGGTAGGGTTGGCAATCACGGCATACGAGGTAGCTAAACCTGCCATATTAAAAGCTTTGCTCGGAGAGGCAAATACTACCGAGTTTTGTGCAGCTTCTTCACTTACAGTAGCAAATGGGATGTGCTGATATGGTGGTAAGGTAAGGTCGGCGTGGATTTCATCGGCAACTACTATTACATTGTTTTGAGCACAAATAGTAGCTACTTTCTGCAATTCTTCACGTGTCCATACGCGTCCACCAGGGTTGTGAGGATGACAGAAAAGGAAGAGTTTGCAACCTTTTATCTTTTCTTCAAATACTTCAAAATTGATGTGATATTGTCCGTCTTTCAATTCAAGTGGACAGTTCACTAATTCGCGGTGGTTGTTGCGAATCACCTGGGCAAAAGGATTGTATACCGGTTGTTGAATCATTACTTTTTCACCGCGTTCAGTAAAGGCTTGCACAGCCATAGCCAAGGCAGGAACTACCCCAGGAACGAATGAAATCATTTCTTTAGCAATCGTCCATTGGTGGCGACGAGCTTGCCAACTGATAATTGCTTCATACCAACTCTCAGGCTTAGCAGTATAGCCAAAGATTTCGCATTCCATACGTTTTTTCATCACCTCTACAATAAAAGGAGGTGTTTTAAAATCCATATCGGCTACCCACATTGGTAGCAAATCGGTGCGCCCCCAGCGAGGAGCTAATGCCTCTAATTTTAAGGCATCTGTATGTTTTCTACAAACTACTTCGTCAAAATTGTAATTCATTAGTCTTTAGTTGTTAGTTAAAAAGTTCTCAAAAATTGTTTAGGTGTTAGTATTGAAATATCATCTACCCTAAAATCTTTTTGATTACGTGTTATGATGATATTTATATTGTTTTCTTTAGCTGTAAAATATTGAAAACCATCTTCTAAATCTTTAAAATTAGAATAATGAGCTGTAAAAATAATTTCTTTATAAAAAGGAAGTATTTCAGTAATATCATAAATAATTTCCAATATTCTTTTTACTTCATCTTTTCTATAGGTTTTTGATAATAAGTAATTTATTGTTGCAATAGAAATTGCTGAGATATAAGTTTTTATGTTTCTTTGCTCACAATAATCAAATAATCTTTTAGCTTCTTGATAAAAACTATGTCTTTTCATCACCAAATCTAATAAAATATTGGTGTCTAAAAAAATTCTTTTCATCCTAAAGCAAAGTATTTTTCTTCAATATAGTTGGCGCATTCTTCTTTTACTTCTTCATCAGTCATTTCGGGTAGAACACCTGTAATACTATCCAAAAGAACATTGATATCTCTATCTTTTCTTTTTTTAGGAAAAATCTCTTCTTGAATGTACAAACTCTTCAGTTGCTTTTCTATATAGTTTAAAAGATCTATACCATTCTCTTGAGCATAAGATTGCGCTTTTTCCCAAATAATAGGGTTTATGGTTTTTGCTAATGTTTCCATATTATTGTTTTTTAATTGACTCTCACAATATTAGCACCTAATGCTTTGAGTCGCCCATCAATATTTTCATAACCTCTATCTATCTGTTCTATATTATAGATGGTAGAAGTACCTTTGGCTGATAAGGCTGCGATGAGTAGGGCGATACCAGCACGTATATCGGGGGAAGTCATTAGGGTAGCGCGCAAAGGCGATTTGAAGTCGTTGCCAATAACTGTTGCGCGGTGTGGGTCGCACAATATAATTTTAGCTCCCATATCTATCAGCTTATCGATAAAGAAGAGTCGGCTTTCAAACATTTTTTGGTGAATGAGCACCTCCCCACGTGCTTGAGTAGCGACTACCAGCACAATACTTAATAAGTCAGGAGTAAAACCAGGCCAAGGGGCATCGGCTACAGTAAGGATAGAGCCATCGATATAGTTCTGAATCTCATAGCCATTAGTGTGAGCGGGGATATGAATATCGTCATTTTTCTTTTCGAAGGAAATACCTAACTTTTGGAAAATAGTAGGCATAATACCCAAATGTTCCCACCCCACATTTTTGATAGTAATCTCGCTGCGGGTCATAGCCGCTAACCCTATCCAGCTACCTATTTCAATCATATCGGGCAAAATGGTATGAGTACAACCATTTAGGCGTTCCACTCCATTGATAGTGATAAGGTTAGAGCCAATACCTTGTATATCAGCCCCCATAGCATTGAGCATACGGCAAAGCTGTTGTACATAAGGCTCACAAGCAGCGTTGTAGATGGTGGTAGTACCTTCAGCTAATACTGCTGCCATAATAATGTTGGCAGTACCTGTAATAGAGGCTTCTTCCAAAAGCATATAAGTACCGTGTAGTTTTTCGGCTACTACACTATAAGTATAGTTGTTCTCGTCATATTCAAAATGGGAGCCTAATTTGATAAAGCCATCGAAGTGGGTGTCGAGGCGGCGGCGACCTATTTTGTCTCCCCCAGGTTTAGGAATATAACCTACGCCAAAACGCGTGAGTAGTGGTCCTACTACCATAATAGAACCGCGCAAGGCTTGCCCTTCGGTATGAAAAGACTCCGATTTTAAGTAATCAATATTCACCTCATCTGCCTGAAAGCTATAAGAACCTTTTCCTACTTTTTGAATTTTTACACCTAAATTTTCGAGTAAAGAAATGAGTTTATTCACATCCTGAATGTCGGGGATGTTGTGAATAGTAACTTTTTGGTCGGTGAGTAGAACAGCACAAAGCACTTGTAATGCCTCGTTTTTAGCACCTTGAGGAGTAATTTCTCCTTTAAGAATATGTCCTCCTTCTATCTTAAATACGCCCATTGTTATTCTTTTTATTAAATTTATTAGTAAAAACTTTTTTGTTTTGTTGATGTTGCTGATGGGGTTGATTTTGGTTCTGCTGCGGTATAGAGCGGCGAGTGAGGTTCATTTTGGTACGTATCAATGCTTGACTGTCCCAAAGGTCTTCTTTCCTTTTGCGCAAATCTATCCGTCCCTTACTCAATTCGTAAAGGTGTTCAAACACTACACTATCGTCTACCGCTTCTTTGTTCCAAGTGAGGAAACATTTTTTCATATGGTTAGCGATGGAATACTCCAAAGCCTCTCGTAAATCGCCTTTTTCCCATTTCACACAAGTGTTGATGAGCCTAAGGATGATATTGCCATAAAATCGATATTTGAGTCGGTGTTGTGGATATTCTAAGCGGTCGGGGTGCTTGTGTAGAGTAGAGGGAGTAGGTTTCTCGTAAGGAGAATCTACATCTAACTGAAAGCCCGACATTATAAACAATTGATCCCACAATTTGTGTTGAAAGTCGGGTACATCGCGCAAGTGGGGGAATAGGTTACCCATTACGGCAACGATGCTGCGAGCTGTGCGGTTGCGTTCATCGCGGTCTTCTAAAAGTACCGCTTTTTCAATCATTTTTTGAATGTATCGCCCGTATTCAGGGATGTGCAAGTGCGGGCGTTCGGTATTGTATTCTAAGGTTGTCATAGTGATAAAATTCCTTCTACTTTGCCAGCTTCTTTGTAAAAAGCAATTACTTCATCGGGATTTTTTACGGTGAGGCTTACCGAAACTCCTGTGTATTTATTGCCTGCTGAGGGGCGTGTGGTAATTTCGGCATCAGTATTTTTAAAAACATCCTCTAATTGCGCTAATTTAGCCTCGTCTTTAGGGATGATAAATTTATAGAGGTAGCGAGTAGGCCACAAACTTGTTTCTAAAAGTTCGTTTTTCAATCGCTCGTAAAATTCTGCTAATTCTTGTTCTGTTTTCATTGGGATGTAGTTTTCTAATTATTATAGAGTGCAAATATACAAATAATTTATCAAGTAACAAGTTTTTAAAGCTTAGTTATCAGCTCTTTCTCGTTTAATACTTATCAATACACTTTAATGTTCTTTGTAAATCAATATGTTGTAACTAATTGATTTTTAAAAATCTATCTTCTTCAGTCTCTTAACCCTCAACTCCCAACTTCTAAAAACTATTCATTAAAATTTGCCATTTCGAAAAATAATCGTACCTTTGCGCCCTGAAAAAATTACGTAATAAAAATTTAACATTGCAATGAAAAAAGAAATTCACCCAGAATCTTATCGTTTGGTGGCTTTCAAAGATATGTCTAACGACGATATCTTCATCACAAAGTCTACCGTAGAAACTAAAGAGACTATTGAAGTAGATGGGGTTGAGTATCCATTAGTAAAATTGGAAATTTCTCGCACTTCTCACCCTTACTACACAGGTAAATCTAAACTTATTGACACAGCCGGACGTATTGATAAGTTTAAAAACAAATACGCTAAGTTCCAAAAATAACATAGCAACTTCTAAAAACCTCCCCTTAAGGAGGTTTTTTTCTTATGAAAATACTCTCCGTCTCTCTCCATAATATTGCCTCTATCGAAGGCCCTTTTACTCTCAATTTGGAAGCTAAACCTCTCAAATCGGTGGGGTTATTCGCTATTACGGGGGCTACAGGTGCAGGAAAATCTACTATTTTAGATGCTATTTGCCTCGCCCTTTACAACGATACTCCTCGATTGGCTGCTACCCAGAGTTCCGTTGCTATTACCGATAGTGGGGTAGAGGTAAAGGCTAACAACGTGAAACACCTCTTGCGCAAAGGGGCTGTTTCGGGCTATGCCAAAGTGGTATTTCAGGCGGTTGATGGCAAGATTTACGAAGCCGAATGGCAGGTGAGTCGCGCTTACAACAAACCCTCGGGGGCTATCCAAAACGAGAAAATGCAACTCACTTGCTTAACTGATAACCACTTAATTGCCGAAAATCGCAAAACACTCGTACTCGAAAAGATTCGCGAATGCGTAGGGTTAACTTTTGATGAGTTTACTAAATCGGTGATTTTAGCACAAGGCGATTTTACTTCTTTCTTAAAAGCAAACGACGATAAACGTTCGGATATTTTAGAGAAACTCACAGGTACTGAGATTTATACACGCGTTTCTAAACAGATACACGAATGTTATAAACAACACAAAAACGAACTTCAACTCTTAGAAAAACAGCTTGAAAATATCGTTTTCTTAACGGAAGATGAACGCACAACGCTATCTACTCAACTCGCTGCTGATGAAGCTCAATTAAACAATTTGCAGTCGTCGCTTACTGCCTTAAGAGCTCAACAACAGTGGTTTGACAATCAGAAATTGTACACACAACAATGGCAAGAGGCTCTTGAAAATAAACAAATAGCCGAGCAGGAAAAAATCTCTCAGTCAGAACGTTTTGCTCAGCTTGCTATGGTGGAGCAGTTGCAAGCTGTAAAAGGGGATATCCTCACCCAGCAAAAGGAAAGCGAAAAATTAGCACTCACCATACAACAATTAGAGCAAGCTACTTTAGAAAAAGAACAACTTACTACCGATAAGGCTCTTATTTCCAGTGATAAAGAGACTATTGAAAAGGATTTGACAACAGCCAAAAAAACTTTTGAAAAAGCCAAACCTGCTATCGCTAAAGCAAAGGAACTGGATATTCGTCTCACAGAACAACAAAATGCGCTATTGCAACATCAGCAACAGTACAACACTAAAAAATCTGTTTTACAAACTAAAGAAACGGAACTTGAAAAAGTAGTGGAACATATCCAAAAAGGGGAGAGTTACATTCAAACAGAAGAACAATGGTTCAATACTCACCCCGATGAGGCTCAATTGTACCGCAATGCGCTGTGGTTAGAGCAACTCGCAACCGACCAGCAACTGCTCAACGAAAAACTAACTGCCTACAAGCAAACGGAAGAACGCCTTACACAACAACTCTCTAACCTGAAAGCTCAACACGCTATTGAAAATCTCCCCTCAATAGATGTAGAGGCTCTTGCTAAACAACAAAAGGATTATCTCACCGCTTTGCAAATGTATCAATCGGATAGAGAAGTGGCAAAACGAATGATGCAATATGAAGCACAGAAAATACAAGGAGAATCACTCTTACAAGAGTTGCAACATACACAAGATCAAACGGAAGAGGCTATAACACAATTGCAAACAGCTCAGGCAGAAGCCAAAATTACTTGTGACACTGCTGAGCGTATCTACCAAAAAACACAAATAGAAAATACCAAAGATGTAGCGTTTTTGCGTGAACATTTGGTGGAGGGAGAGGCTTGTCCTGTATGTGGGGCGCTACACCACCCCAATGCTCACAAGGCTGTCGCCGAACATCTTATCAATACGGTACATCAAGAATTTCTCACTGCCAAAAAGCATTTAGAGTCGCTTACGAAAGACTTAATTACCAAAGAAACAGAGCTTAAAGAACTGCAAAAACGCATAGCACAGCAAACCACACAAAATGCTGAATACGCGACATTATACAACCAAGAGTACGAGCACTTAACACAATCGGTGTATTATTATATGGCTTATCCCACTGCTGAAATAGATCCTTATATCACATGTAAAATTTCTGAAATAGAGCATCTTTTAGCAGAAACTGAAACGCTTTTTGAAGTGCTTAACCAACTCAAATCACTCACCGATGAGCTGAATACTCTTGCAAAAGACACTCAGAATTGTGAACAACAAAGCCAGAAATATTTTCAACAGTTGCAAAATTTGCAACTTTCGGTTGCTTGGCTCAATCTTTGGCAAACAGATATTGCACAATTTCAAAAACAGGTTGTTACAGCTAAAACCGATTGGGAAACACATTCGGCTTGTCTCGAAAAATACAAAAAACGCCTTGCAGAACTCACGCAAGAGCGTACAGAGCTTTCTTCTTCGGCTCAAGTGCTCCAGCAAGAACTCACTGAACTGACGGAGCGTATTACAAAAGAGCAAATTCAGTTGCAAAAAATGAAAGAAGAACGTAACAATTTGTTAGAAGGAAAATCGGCTCAAGAGGTAGAGGCTACTTTTGAGAAACAAATAAATGAATTAACATCTCGATTAGAGCAAAACCAACAGCAATACAATGCTATTTTGCTAAAACTGACAGCTAATGAAAAGACTTTAGAAACCTTAATAACGCAACAACAGCAATCGCAAACTCATATAACTGAGGCGACTCTTACAATAGAAGAATGGCTTACTGCTTACCCTTCTGAGCAAATAGAGTTTATAAGAAGAAAGATGCTAGAGTGGGCAAATCACTCTCACGAATGGCTACAATCAGAAAGGCAAGCCCTTCAATCGTTAAACGAGCGCATAGCCCAATACAATACTATTGCTACAGAAAAACAACATGCTCTTGAACAATTAAAAGAAAAACGACCACTTGACCTTACAGAAGAAGCTACCATACAGCAATTGGTAGCTCAAACAGCTGAAGAAGATACATTACGTGAGGCTGTAGTTACTCAAAAAAGTAGGCTTTTAACTGATAGTCAGCAGCGTGCTACCGCTGCAACATTGCATATAGCTAAAGAAGAAAAGGAAAAACTCACCCATCGCTGGAGTTTGCTCAACGACCTTATAGGAAGTAGTACAGGTAACACATTCCGTAAGTATGCTCAGGAATATACTCTTGATATGCTCTTGCAATACGCCAATGTGCAAATGCGCTATCTCAATAGGCGTTATACTTTGCAACGCATTCCTAATTCTTTAAGTTTGCAGGTGGTAGATAACGATATGGGTGCTGAGGTGCGTTCGGTTTATTCACTTTCAGGAGGAGAATCATTTTTAGTATCTCTGGCTTTGGCTTTGGCACTTTCCTCACTCTCATCTACTAAAATGAATGTAGAAACCCTCTTTATAGACGAAGGTTTTGGCTCCTTAGACTCCGAAACGCTTTCTGTAGCCATAGATGCATTGGAAAGCCTACAAAATCAAGGGAAAAAAGTAGGGGTTATCTCTCATGTACAAGAAATGGTAGAGCGCATTGCTGTGAAAGTAGTAGTACAAAAGAAAGGCAATGGAAAGAGCAGTATAGTTGTTACTGTTTAGTTGTTAGAAGGTAAGAAAACTACTTCAAAAATTTTACTCCAATTCTTACCCGTAATGAAAAAAGTTTGACGTTTAGGGTGATAGGCAATGCCATTGAGTACATCCACATCAGGAGTTTGCTCTACTTTATTTTTGAGTCCGCGTACATCTATCACACCTTCAATAGCACCATTTTCGGGATTGATAATCATTATGCCGTCCTTTAAGAAAGTATTGGCATAAATCTTTCCGTTAGCAAATTCTAATTCATTAGCATAAGTGTAGAGCGATTTATTAGTGCAGAGTTGTAAGCTATCAATCTCAGTATAAGTTTCGGGATGGAGTAACCAAATTTTTTCACTACCATCACTTTTGTAGAGTTTGTCTTCTCCGTTATGGCAGAGCCCCCAACCTTCTTTACTTTTACCATAAGTGAAGGTCTTCTGAAAATTCAAATCTTTGTCGTATACCATTCCTATTTGTTCTCTCCAAGTGAGTTGCAGTATTTTACCTTTAAAAACAGTAGCACCTTCGCCAAAGTATGAAGGTTGTAAAGGTATATTTTTATAGACTTCCCCTGTAAACGGATTCCATTTGCGTATAGATGATTCGCCGTATTGCCCTGTACTTTCTACAAGCGTATCACCTATGAATTCTAATCCTTGTGTATAAGCCTTCTTGTCGTGTGCATACTCATTGATGATTTTGTATGTATAGATTTTAGGAGCATCTTTGGCTAATAACAATAGTTGTTTTTGTACGGTGTACTGCTGTCCGTTGGTAGTATGAGCAGTAACTTTTAGTTGCTGTTTGCCTAACGACAGAAGAGCGTGCAGTACGATAGTATCGCCTTGAGCTTCTAAATGCTGTTGATGAAATTGAAAAGAAGTTTTGGTAATTGCCTCACTGAATTTTGGGTGTGTGATTTTCACCACAAGAGTATCACCTAAGTGGTATTCTTTCTTTTTAGGAAAGATTTCTATGTTAAAATCTTTGCCGTCATTAGGCGTATTTTTGCAAGCTACCACTGCTATTGCAAGCAGGATGAGGTATAAAAATCGTGGAAATATAGTCATAATTTGTTATCTTTTGCTCTGAAAAATATAAGTAATAGTGCCTGTTTGTTCTTTTTTGCCACTCACCGCATTGAATTTAGCTTTTTGAGCGTAGAGTAATGAGTTTTCTAATAAACAATCATCGGTAGTTGTGGAATTAGCTCTATCAATAGCTGTTTTAGTCACACGCCCTGCTTCGTCCACAATGATACTTACCACCACTTTTCCATCACGTTCACAAGTAAACACAGGATTCGGAATATTTCCTACTCTACCAGCTAAGGCGTATTTTACTAAAGTATTTTTATTGACTTTGTCACTTATTTTAGGAGTATTAGTTGTGTTTTGCAAACTGTGATCGGTGATAATGAGGTCGCCTGCCATTTTTTGGTTGGCTACTAATTCTTCTTTGGCAGCTGCCATTTCCTGAGCAGCACGTTCAGCCATAATTTCGTCTAAAGTTTTGAAATCATCAGTGTGTTGTAAGGAAGCATCTGCTTGGTTGTAAGCATTGGTAGTGAGTTTGGTATTGTTAGTAGGAATATCGGCATTAGGAGAGGTTTCTTCAGGTTGTGGGGGCTCTTGAGGTAAATCATCAGGGGTAAGTGCCATTTCTATCATTATTTCTTTCTTCTTGTCGTTCAATTGTATTACCATAAGGGTGAGTACAGTACAGAAGAGTATGAGCAAAGTGATAGTAATTGCCTTATCAGTATTAGTGAACATTCGCATAAAAGCGCGTAATTCATACTGTAACCCAGAAGTTTTTTGAGCTTTTCGTCTTGGAAATATAGCCTCCATATTCAACTCGCCAGTAGGGTGGGAGGGAGGTGTTTCTTCACGTTCAAACTGACTGTTGATGGTTTTATTGCGATTGGCAAAACGGTCGTTGAGAACTTTATTTTCTTGTGGTTCACCTACCACAGTAGTAAGAATAATAGGAGGAAGGGGGTGTTTCCTGAGGTCAGGAATATGAGTACTGACAAACTCCTCAGGACTTATGGCATCACTTACTGAAAAATCACCTATTTTGGTGCGTCGCAAAGCCGATAGATAGCCTCCTGATCCTAAGGCTTTACCAAAATCTTTTGCTAAAGAACGTATATAAGTGCCTTTACTACATACCACCTCAAAGTGCAACTCAGGAAACTGACTTGCATCAATAGTGAAATTGTGAATGTAAATAGTGCGCTGAGGTACTTCTATTTCTTTGCCATCGCGAGCAAATTCGTAGAGGCGTTTGCCTTCTTTTTTTATAGCCGAAAATACAGGTGGGGTTTGCACAAGCTCACCCATAAACTGTTTTCGCACTTGTTCTATCAGTTCAGGAGTGATATGGTCAGTAGGGTAGCGAGTATCTATTTCGGTTTCCATATCGTAGGAAGGGGTAGTAGCTCCCAAGGTGATAGTACCCGTATAGGTTTTTACAGCATCTTGTATTTCAGTGATTTTTTTGGTAAATTTACCGGTACAAATCACCAATAAACCAGAGGCAAGCGGGTCTAATGTTCCTGCGTGCCCTATCTTTATTTTCTTGAGCTTATAGTGTTTGAGTATTGCCCATTTGATTTTGTTCACCGCTTGAAACGACGACCATTGTAAGGGTTTATCAATAAGCAAGATACGACCTTCTGAAAATTCTTCTGGAGTTATCATATTCATTAGCAAATTTAGAAATTAGCAAATTAGTTAATTTCCGTAGTATTTTTCTCCTATGCGTATTTTCTCTCTACCATTGGCAACGCGCCATTTGTTAGCATCGCGCAATGAGAAAGCACAACCACAATACTCTTGTTGGTAAAACTTTTCATTCTTACAGATTTCCATATTGCAGGCAGAGCCTCCGTTTTTGCGCCAATTGTAGTCCCAATAAGTAAGACCTTCATACTTGTTAGCAGCGTTTTTGCCTGCTTCATTCACTTGGTTGAGGTCTTTCCAGCGTGAAATACCTAAAGAAGTAGCAATGGTATCAAAGCCATTTTCGTGAGCATACAAGGCGGTGCGTTCCATACGCATATCAAAACACATAGCACAACGGCTACCGCGTTCGGGTTCAAATTCCATACCTTTGGCACGTGCGTACCAGTTATCGGTGTCGTATTCAGCATCTACAATAGGTACACCATATTTTTCGGCAAAACGAATATTTTCGTCTTTACGGATTTCGTATTCTTTTTTAGGGTGGATATTAGGGTTGTAAAAAAATATAGTAAAGTCGATCCCCGACCCCTGAATAGATAGTATAATTGAACCTGAACAAGGTGCACAACAAGTGTGTAACAATAATTTTTTGCCATTGTTAGGCAATACAAGATTCTTGTGAACTAATTCCATAGTATTTTGAGTTTTCTTTTAAAGGGCAAAAATACAAAGAAATAGTAATATATCAAGATTCAGGGGGATACATTTGTTTGAGAGCGTTCACATATACCTCTGCACCTTTACGTTTAAAGCCTTCATTTTCATAGAGCTTAATAGCTGCTTCGTTAGTAGGCGAGGTAAAGAGCAATATTTCGCCTAAGCCTAATTCTTTCCCTTTAGTTATCAGCTGCTGAATGAGTTGTGTGCCTATTTTTTTGCCACGTGCAAATTCATCTACCACTACATCTTCTATCCAACCTTTGTAGCCTGAAATCACTCTGTAGATAGCCATAGAAGCCATTCCGTGTAGGCGACCGTCTTCTATATAACCTACTACATAAGGAGCTTGAGCTTCATCATTAAAAAGGTTTGATAAAGGTTGCTGGTAACGCCTGCTCAACAATGAGAACAAGCGAGCGGCATCTTTTTCAATGGTTGGGGTAATGTTGCTTTTGTTTAAAAATGTAATCATATTATTTAGTTGTTAGTCATTAGTTTACTAGTTTTTAATCACCATATTCTGCCAAAGTTTTAAACTTGTACAAAGTTGATATACCTATTACTTCTCACACTTGTTATTTCTCTTGCTCCTTTTCATTACTATTCATCTACCACTTATCATTAAGCATTAATTTCATCTTCTGTTGTAATTCCTCAGCTTTTTCACCTGCTATTTTAGCGAAATTTTCACCTTTAGAGGCATAGATAATACCACGTGATGAGTTGATGAGCAGTCCGTAATGTTCGTTAAGTCCATAGTGACAAACTTCTTCTAAGCTACCTCCTTGTGCACCAACTCCAGGGACTAATAGAAAGTGTTCAGGGATAATTTGGCGTATTTCTTTTAAGAATTCAGCTTTGGTTGCTCCTACTACATACATTAGGTTTTGGCTGTTTTGCCAAGTGAGTGAGGTGCGTAATACTTTTTTGTACAATTCCTCATCACTGAGTTTCTGTGTTTGAAAATCAAAAGCCCCTTCATTAGATGTTAGCGCTAATAGGATGGTGTGTTTGTTTTCAAAAGCTAAAAAAGGTTCTACTGAATCCCTACCCATATAGGGGGCAACAGTCACACTATCAAATTGCATATCCTCAAAAAAAGCTCTGGCATACATACTTGAGGTGTTGCCTATATCTCCGCGTTTAGCATCGGCAATGGTAAAAATATCGGGGTGGTGGCGGTTGAGGTAGTCAATCGTTTTTTTTAAGGCACGCCACCCTATTTCACCGTGAGCTTCGTAAAAAGCGGTGTTGGGTTTATAGGCTACTGTAAAGCGGTGGGTAGCTTCTATAATTGCCTTGTTGAAAGCAAAAATAGGGTCTTCCTCCTCAAGTAAGTGAGGAGGAATTTTAGTTATATCAGTGTCTAACCCCACGCATAATAGCGATTGCTTTGATTTGATTTGCTTTATGAGTTGCTTAATAGTCATTTTCTTCTATACGGGTAATTTCACGTTCGTAGAAAGCGATAGCTTCTGCTATAAGGTTCTCACTTTCAGCTTCTAATTCTTTAGTGTCCTCTTCATCAAACTCTTCAAGCCATTCAACTTCGTCGTTATCTAAATTCAATACGAAGCGTGGATACTCTAAATGCACTACGAACATAGCGTTAGGCATATCGGTGTTATCACCTAAAATAAATTTTGGGAAGTTACTCATTTTAATTCTTTTATTAGTTCAATAGCTTTAGCTACCCCCGTAGAGGCAACGTCTTTAATTACAGTAATATTATTTTTACTGCTGATACTTGGACGCGGGTCTACATAATATATAGGAGTGCCTTCTTCAGCACAATTCATCAGTCCGGCAGCAGGATACACTTGTAGTGAAGTCCCTACAATGAGTACTATATCAGCAGTTTCAACTTCTTCGGCAGCTTTTACAATCATTGGTACATCCTCGCCAAACCACACAATGTGAGGTCTCAATTGTGCGCCACTGGGGCTTAGATCTCCTACTTTGATATCTTCGTTGCAGTCGTAAAAAGTGTAAGGGTCGTCTACGCCACGCATTTTTAAGAGTTCACCGTGCAGGTGGATAATATTGGTGCTACCTGCACGTTCGTGCAAATCGTCTACATTTTGCGTGATAACTACCACATTATAGTCTTTTTCAAGCTCGGCGAGCAATAGGTGAGCAGGATTAGGTTGCACATCTTTTAGCTGTTTGCGCAAGCCGTTGTAGAAGTTCAACACTAGTTCAGGATTTTTGTTAAATCCGTAAGGGGTTGCCACTTGTTCTATGTCGTGCCCTTCCCATAAACCATCGGCATCGCGAAAGGTTTTCACGCCGCTTTCAGCACTGATACCAGCTCCTGTAAGGACTACTATTTTCTTCTTTTTCATTGGTAATGTGAGTTATAAATTATAAAAATACTTCAAACTTCCCGTTTCTAAAAACGAATTTCTTATCAGATATGAGATGCATATTTTGTTTGAATACCTCTTGAATGTTTTTGTCTAAAATTTCTAATCCTTTAGTGTATTCACTACCTGTAACAAATAAAGTACCGTATGACGGAATAGCGATTACTATATCTCCTTGTACCGAAAAATTCTCTTTTGTCCATATATCTTCTACCAAAATTAAACTCGATTCATAGTAATCATCGACTGAAAGATAAGTTAAATTACCATTGGATACAGCTTCTATTTTGATGTTATGAAGCAAATTTGCTACAGCAATCTCTCGAAGTTTATCAATAGAAATTTCTAAACTTTCAAAATCCGATAAACTAAGTGATTGTGTACTATGTCCTTTGTCAATAACATAAAAAATAAAAAGTTCAGAATTATATGACTCATAAACTGCTTTTTTAGACAGCGCTTCAAGCTGGCTGAGATATTTTTTATTTCTTATAATAGGAAATATGTTATCAACAGTTACTACAAAGTCATTGTTCTGGGTATAAATATCATCTAAAGGCTTCATATAGCGCTCCATAATCTCATTGAGACGCTCAGGAGCTCCTACATATTCCTTGTAACTATTGTGCAGATAAAGTTTTACTTCTTCCTCTTCATCGGGCAAGGAAGTAACAATCTCTAAAGGCACGGCAGATGCTATTTCTATATGAGGAAATCTTCTCTTTAATTCCTTGATATATAGATTCGTATAGTCTTTTTGAGTTTCTTTTATATACTCATTAATAAAATCGTCTTTACCGTCCATACTTTTCCTAAAAGTTACGCTGTAGATGTTTTAAAATACCTCAAACTTCCCGTTCCTAAAAACGAATTTCTTATCGCTGATAATATGATCCCCTCCACTATATATATCACTGATAACCGATTCTAGTTTTGCCAAACCTTCTGCATCTTCACTGCCACAAACTACCAATACATCGCGTGCAGGAACTCCTATTATAATCTCTCCTTCTACTGGAAAATTCTCTTTTGTCCATATATCCGTCAGAAGAATAAGGCTTGCTTCATAATTGCCATCTGCTATTAGAAAAATGAGATGTTCATCAGCTTGAGCTTCTATTTCTAAGCTGTTAGCTAAATTGTTGAGAGCCAACTCTCGTAGTGCTTCAATACTCATTCCTAACTCCTCAAAGTCCGAAGTAGACAAAGAGCCTATACTATCGCCGTCATCTACCCCGTAAAACACATACAACTCATCGTTATACTTCTCATATACCATTGGCAACTCTTCAGCATCCGGCACTATACTCTTCAATTTCTTTATATAGGTTGTATCTTTGATTGTAGGAAAGATACAATCAGTGATTGCTGTTGCTTCCTCAGGCTTGTATATTCTAACCAATGGAGCGAGATATTTGTCTAAAATATCATTTAAATCATTCGGATTGGTTAGATATTCATTAAAACAATTATCCAAAAAATGCTTTACTTCTCGCTGGTCATCAGGGGTTATTGTGCTTACCTCCAATACCGCTGTGCTATTTATAGTAATATCGGGGAAAGCCTCTCTCAAAGCATCAATATATAGCTGAGTAAACTCTTGTTCGTTCATTAGATTTGTCATAATAATTAACAGATTAGAAAATTAGTAAATAAAAAAAGTCCCTTTCTTAATGAGAAAGGGACTTTTTAGTGCAATTACTTTTTGTTTACTGATTCAGAAAGTTCAGTCCCAGCTTTGAATTTTACTACTTTCTTAGCAGGAACTTTGATAACAGCACCAGTACGAGGATTTCTTGCATCTCTTGCCTCTTTCTTAGCTACTGACCAAGATCCGAAGCCTACGATAGCTACCTTTTTACCTTGTTTAAGGCTCTTTTCAACACTTGAAAAGAACGCTTCTACTGCTTTTTTAGCATCAGCTTTTGTCAAGCCAGCTTCTGCAGCAATTGCATCGATTAATTCTGTTTTGTTCATATTATAAATTGTATAATATAGTTAACTTGGTACAAAGGTAGTAATATATTTGTTTATAGCAAAGATAAAACAAAAAAAAATGCGATTTTAGTAAAAAATTAACATTTTAAACACTTTTTTACCCCTTTTTCTTTGCTCGTTAAAGCTTTTTTCCTACTTTTGCACCCTCAAAAATAAAGTAAATAAGGTTCTTATAAATTATGCTTACACGACGACATATTAGGGCTAAAGTGATGCAATCAGTCTATGCAATGCAGCAAAGCCAAAGTCAGGATTTAGACAAAGAATTGAAATTCTTGCAAAATAGTGCCAATGAGATGGAAAATCTATATCTCTTGCTAATGGCACTCCTTACAGAGCTTCATTCTTTGGCGGTAAATCAGTACGAAGTAGCACAAAAAAAATACTTGGCAACTCCTACTGATAAGCTTCTACACCAAAAAATGAAAGACAACGAGCTACTTTCACTTATTGCTACTAATGAAATGTTACAAAAGGCTATTGCTGATGCTCATATCAATTTTTGGAATATCCAAGAAGAATATGTGAGAACGCTCTATAAACGTATTGTGGAAAGCGATACTTACCAAGCTTATAGTAAACAAAAAGCAAGTTTTGAAGCCGATAAAAAATTCTTAATTGAAATTTTTGAAGAATTCATTGCTCCTGATGAAGGGCTTTATGAATATATAGAGGACTATAACCTTACGTGGATGGATGATTTTCCTATTGTAAACACCTTTATAGTAAGAGAGTTTAAAAATTTACGCCCGAATCCTCCTGAAAAGTATTTTACTCCTCCTCTCTACAACAACAGTGAAGAAAAAGAGTTTTTAGTAGATTTGCTAAAGAAAACTGCCCTTAACGATGCTAAACTTAAGAGTTTTGTAGAAGATAAACTCACCAATTGGGACAAGGAACGCGTGGCAGTGTTAGATCTTATTCTTTTGAAAATGGCTATTTGTGAGTTTTTGCACTTCCCAAGTATTCCTGTGAAAGTAACTATCAACGAGTACTTAGAGCTTGCTAAAGAGTATTCTACTGCTAAAAGTAGTTTGTTCATCAATGGGGTACTGAATGTAGTACACAAGGAACTCAGTGAAAAAGAACTTATTAAAAAGATTGGAAGAGGACTTTTGTAAGTAACAAAATTAAAAACTAAAATTAAGTATATATGCAAAATTTGATGAGTAACAATTTTTTGATTATCGCATTGATGATTGTGGTAATGTATTTTTTAATGATTCGTCCACAAGCGAAGCGACAAAAACAAGAAAAAAACTTCATACAATCAATGAAGAAAGGTGATAAAGTAATTACCAAAGGTGGTATGCACGGTCGCATTGTAGAACTTACCGATGATACTTGTGTGATTGAAACCCTTGCAGGTAAAATAAAATTTGAACGTTCGGCTATCTCTATGGAACTATCCATTAGATTGAGAGACGACAAGAAAGAAGTAGAGAAAAAAGAAGCATAATGCTAAAAAATACTCACAAAAAAAGAGTGTATCTCAAAATAGATACACTCTTTTTTTATACTATAAGTATTACAATTAATTTGTAGAGAATAATCTCGCAAAGAAACTTTTGCGTTGCATCATACTTTCTTCTTCAGGGTGCTCTTCACTGAAGATTTCATCTGAAATTTCATAGTCGCCAAAGTTAGTACCTTCAGTGTGATGAGTATTCGATACAGGCTCAAATACGATATCCTGATGAGTAGCCGCAGCTGTGCGTTTATTTTCATCTAAGATGTCCATTATATACTCAACATACGATTTACCTTGTTTTTCCAAGAAACTTTTAAAATAGCGGTTGCTGAGCTCCATTCCACCAATCTTTTCGAGTTTTAGGAGTGTTTGGTACAAAGGTTCAATATGGTCGGTAATTACATATTGAGGTAAAGCACGACGGCGTGCCATAATGGTTACCACTTCACCCATAATATTTCTTCCTACCTCAAAATCGGTGATAACCCAATAATATTCCCCTGATTTAGCTAAGTTTTTGATAATAGCGTGAAAGTTTCTACCCACTAAAATATTATCCCACGTAATTTTGAATATGATTTTAGGCATATCGGGGTGGCGGATAATATTGTGAGGTTTGCCGAGCAACTCACTTGCTGAATAGCCACAAACGTCTATAAACGTTTGGTTTACGTCAGTAATAGTACCATACTTATCAGTAGTACTGATAATGGTTTTTGTTTTATCCCACACAACTTCTCTGTTGATAGGAGTAGGTCTGTTTATGATTTCTTCTGACATAACATTATAAATTATATTCAACGCCACAAAATTAAGGAAAAACTATTATAAAAACAAATACTTATCAAACTTTTTTGTTTGAAACATAACACTTTCTTTGTAAATAATTGATAATCAATTGTTATAGAAAATTATTTCATAACAACTTTACTACAAATTATTTGTAGTTTATAATTATTTAGTATCTTTGCCCCGAATCATTCTAAATAAGCACCTTTTATGAAAAAACTTTTGTTTTTTATTACAGCACTTCTAATAGGGAAAGTTCACGCACAAGAAAATGTTTTCCTCACTAATGAGTATTGGAAACAAAAGCCCTCTGTGGCTCAAGTAGAACAGGCTATCAATCAAGGTAATAGTGCTACAGCTTTGAATAGCCGTGCTTTCGATGCAACAACTTTAGCTATCTTAAACGGAGCTCCCTATGAAACTATTACTTATCTTATTGATTTAGAAGGCAATGGAGTAGATAAACTGACTCACGACAAACGCACTTACCTCTTTTGGGCTGCCTATCAGGACAATGTGCCCGTGATGGAATACCTTCTCAAGAAAGGAGCTAAGGTGAATATTACTGAATCACATCAACTTACCCCCTTGTTATTCGCTGCTGTAGGGGGAAGAAGCAATAACGCAATTTATGAATTGTTACTGAAACACGGCGCTAACTTAAAAGATACTAATGCCGATGGTGCAAATGCCCTTTTGCTGTTACTCCCTCACCTCAAAGACCTTAAAGAAGCTGATTATTTTCTAAAAAAAGGACTTAAACTTACAGCTATCGATAACAAAGGTAACAATGCTATTTACTATGCAGCAACAACAGGTAATCGTGCTATAATTGAGGCTTTGATGAAGAAGAAAATTAATGTTAAAAAACTGAATAACAAGGGAGAGAGTGCTATTTTTGGTGCCGCTCGTGGTTTTAGAAAAAATTATAACAAGCTTGATACTTTTCAGTATTTAGAACAATTAGGGCTTTCAATTAATCAAAAGAATAAAGATGGACTTTCACCTCTTTTTGTGTTGGCTGAAAAAAACAAAGATGAAAAAGTGATTAGCTATTTCTTAGAAAAAGGAAATGATGCAAATCAGCTTGATAAAGAAGGAAATAACCCATTGATGAAATCAGCAATTAGCAATAATATATCTGTAATAACAGCTTTACTCGCCAAGACCAAAGATATCAACACACAAAATAAACAAGGATTATCGGCTTTGACCTTGGCAGTAGAGAACAATACTCTTGAAGTAATAGATTTTTTACTCTTAAAAAATGCTGATGTTCAAGTAGTGGATAGGACAGGAAATACACTTTATCACTACGCTATAAAGCGCGGTGATATAAAAATTTTAGAAAAACTTTCACTCTATCCTATCAATATCAATCAAAAAAATAGCAACGGTCTTACCCCTCTACAAATGGCTGTGATGACCGCTAAAAACATAGATGTGGTACGCTTCTTGCTCAACAAAGGGGCTGATAAAAATCTCACTACTGATTTGGGTGAAACAGTTTACGAATTGGCTCAAGAAAATGAAGCCTTAAAAGGAATGAATATAGAATTTTTAAAATAAAAGAAAGAAGATGAAAAAGAAACTCTTACTTACTGTAGCTGTGGTAGTTGCCTTGCTTACAGTTTCATTTGTCGCTCAACAAGCTACTGCTAAGAAATACAAATGCCTTATCCAGCTTACTAACTACAAAGGGGAGGGGGCTTATATAGTAGCTTCACTCATCAATCCGCAAGGAAAATATGAACAAACATTGCAAGTATTGGGCGACGACCCCGAATGGTATGACGATCTTACTGAATGGTGGAAGTTCTATGGCAAACGCCAAACAATTGATGGGATTACAGGAGCGACCATCAGTGGGGGAGAGCGCGCCGTAAAAGTGCTCACCCTTGATGAGAGCAAGTTTGATAAAGGGTATAAAATACGCTTTGAAACAGCAGTAGAAGATGACTATTACTATGCTAAAGACGCTGAAATAGAACTCAAAAAAGAAAACCTTAACACTAAAGTTGAGGGCAAAGGCTATATACGTTACGTTAGACTGATGCCTAATTAGTGACTAAAGTAATATTCGAGTACTTTTAGTTTAAAAATGTACTGATATTTAGCTTTTATCACATCATTTTGAGCATTTTCATATTCGTATTTAGATTGATTGAAGTCAAAAGTATTCATTAAGCCTACATTGTGTCGTTCTTGTGCATAACTAAAAGATTGTTCTTTAGCTTGAGCTGTTTTTTCACTTGCTTCGTATAGTTTTTTGGCATTAGCAGCATCGTTGTAGGCTTGATAAATATTTTTTTCAGTACTCAATTCAGTTTGTTCCTTTGCTAATTGCATTTTCTGTAAGGCTAACTTTTGAGTTTTAACATTACTGAGTACGGAAAAATGATTAAAAATAGGAATATTGAGCGATAAACCAGCGTACATACCTTTGTTAGTGTCTAACTGTTTCCAGAAATCCATTACTTGGTTCTTACTCCATCGCGAACTATACCCCCATTGCGCAGAAAGACGAGGCCAAAAAGCCGACTGACTTAAGCGCAAACTACTTTCAGCTAATTGTACATTGGCAGTTGCTAATTTCACTTCACCCATTATCTCTTTAGCACTTTGGTAAATCTCTTCAGGAGTTTTGTTTAGTATATCGGCTACGGGAACTTCAAATGTGTTATCGGCTACCTCAAAATCTTTGTAATTCTTCAGTAAAAGCAATTGAGCTAATCCCATTTTTCCGATGAAAAGTGCGCTTTCTGTTTCTATAATTTTCTGCTCAAGCGAAAATAGTTGAGCTTCACTTTCATAAATATCACCTTTGGGCAACGACCCCGCATTGATGAGCTCACGCGTACGTGCAACGCTTTCTTTTGATATTTCTAATTGTGCTTTTTGAATCTTGATCTTTTCTTTGTTGCTCAATACTTCAGTGTAAGCATTGATAATCATTAAGATAATCTCATCTTTCTTCATATCCAATTGGTATTGAGTTGCCAATTGTTTACATTTTGCTTGTTGCAATTTACGCCAATTCTGCAAGCCGGAGAACAAAGGCATTGACATACTGATACCTCCTGAAGCCGATTCAAAAGTAGTGTTTTCAAACTGATTGCTCACAGGATTGATATTCTTTCCTGTATTCCAATTATAAGCAGCTTCACTGTTGATAGAAGGCAGAAAGTTAGCTTTTGTTTGCCATACTTCTATATCAGTGGATTTCAAGTCTATTTCCGATTGTTTAATAGAAAGGTTGTGCTCTTTGGCATACGCTATGCAATCGTTGAGCGTCCAAAGTTTCTGAGCTACTGCTGAAAAAGGTAGCAAGCAAAGTAAGAAGAGTGTTTTTTTCATCATTTAATATATTCGATAGGTTTAGCCCTTTTACATACAATTACAGCAATGTGTTCCTCGTTGTCTTCATCTTTTCCCGCAAACGAAAGAGTGAGAATTTCACCTTTTATTACGAAAGTGTTGTTTAAATCACTTTCTTCCTTGCGAATAATGTGATTGCCCTCTACAGTATAGAAATCTTTATTACTGTTGAGAATTACACAATTACCATTGTATTTTTTGTAATAATTCTCAATAATTTCGTTTTTAGTAAATATAAAAGTACTCTGCTTTTCACAATCGTTGAGGGTAATCTCTAAGTTGTCTAAGCTTTGAGATTCAATCGTCCACGAGCCTATAAGATCGTCGTGACGAATGCTTTCCTCTTGAGAAAAAGCAGGTAAAAAGCTAAAATATAGCGAGATAGTAATAAATAGTTTGTATATGGTACTCATAGAAATGATATTGTGAGTACAAAACTACAAAATAATTCTGGATTGACAAATTATTTTATATCTTTGTCGCGTAAAATCAGCAAATTGACAAATTGCCAAATTGACAAATCTACTTATGGATAAATATCTTTTAGAACGTTACCCGCTTGTGTGGAATACTCGCTTGCTCCCAATGTTAGCTCTTGCGAGCTGTGGACATATCTTCTTTATCTTATTAGGTTGGGCAGCAAAAAATGAAGACTTCAATTACTATGCTTTTAATGCTATAATGGCAGATTTTATAGGGTTTCCATTATTGTTACATCTTGTTATCTCTATATTGTTGTTAGTAGTTTGGTTGCTGTATCTCAGTAGAAACAACGCTTTCAAGCATTTCTATCCTTTCCCTGAAGAAAAACTCTTCTTGCAATGGATACTTTATTTTCTTATCGTCTTTGCCTCAGTGTCCTTTGTACTGCCTTATGCAATTGTTAAAGGCTTAGGGAAGTATCCTTTTAGCAATACTTCTGATGTGATATACCTATTAAATTTCCTTTTGAGTATTGCTTTTGTTATAGCGACACTCGTGTACTGTGTACGTATTACCAATGTGCAAATTCTGCTACTTACTATTGTTTTTATAGGGATTCTTTTAATTATATTATCTTTTATAGGCAATAAATTGTTGTTTTTATTGGTTTATGCTGCACTTGTATATATTTCTGCGAGTAAGGAAATTCACATACCAAAGAAGTTTATGGGCATTGTGGTAAATACAGTGCTTCTTTTTTCGCTTATGGTAATGTACTATATAGTAGACAGTATTATGGAGAATATGTTATTAGATAGGTCTCATGATGAGCTTTCTAACAAAAATTTTTGTGTATCCTTCTGTTTAACTTTGGTGTTTATAGGCTGCTACACAAGGGTAATACAACGATGGAAAGCAATAGCGGACTGAAGTAATACTTTTCTATAATTTTAATCACTGACATATTGTCAGTGATTAAAATTAGATTTAAAAAACTGATAATGATTTCTTTAATATGAAAATACCTTTAAAATATTAAGAAATAACTCTGTCAAAAAGTTGTAAAAACTGCCATTTTGTCAGTTAAATCTATTTGGCATAACTCTTGTCTTTCTCTTGCTGAAAATGTTTAACCCAAATTGTTAATTGAAAGATATATGAACTTTAATAACTTTACTATCAAAGCGCAAGAAGCGGTACAAACCGCTCAGCAAATTGCCCAGCAGTACGGGCACCAGGAATTGCAAAACGAACATTTCTTCAAAGCCATTGAGCAGGTAGATGAGAACGTATTGCCTTTCCTATTCAAAAAATTGAATATCAACCGCGAGCAATTAAATAAACAATTAGAAACTGCTCTACAAGGCTTTGCCAAAGTAAGCGGTGGCGATATGGGGCTCTCACGCGAAGCAAACTCTATGCTGAACGAAGCTGTCAATATCGCTAAAAAATGGAATGACGAGTATGTATCCTTAGAGCATCTTATATTGGCTATCTTCAAATCAAACAGTAAAATCGCCCAAGCCCTCAAAGACCAAGGCGTAAGTGAAAAAGAGTTGGAGAAAGCCATTCAAGAATTGCGCAAAGGCGAACGCGTAACTTCGGCTTCGGCTGAAGATACTTACAATTCGCTCAACAAATACGCCAAAAACCTCAATCAGTTAGCTGATAGTGGGAAACTCGACCCTGTGATTGGTCGTGATGAGGAAATACGTCGCGTGTTACAAATTCTTTCACGTCGTACCAAGAACAACCCTATGTTGGTGGGTGAACCTGGGGTAGGTAAAACGGCTATAGCCGAAGGCTTAGCACACCGTATTGTAAAAGGTGACGTGCCCGAAAACCTAAAAGACAAGGTAATTTACTCACTCGATATGGGGGCTCTTATCGCAGGTGCAAAGTACAAAGGTGAGTTTGAAGAACGACTCAAATCGGTAGTGAAAGAGGTTACCTCTTCCGATGGCAATATCATTCTGTTTATAGATGAAATTCACACCCTTGTGGGAGCAGGAGGAGGCGAAGGTGCTATGGACGCTGCTAATATATTAAAACCTGCCTTAGCGCGTGGTGAACTTCGTGCTATTGGAGCGACAACCCTCGATGAGTACCAAAAATATTTTGAGAAAGACAAAGCTTTGGAACGTCGTTTTCAAAAGGTAATGGTAGACGAACCAGATACCGAAAGTGCAATTTCTATCCTTCGGGGTATCAAAGAAAAATACGAAACTCACCACAAAGTGCGTATCAAAGATGAGGCGATTATCGCAGCAGTAGAGCTTTCTGAACGCTACATCACCAATCGTTTCTTACCCGATAAGGCAATAGACCTAATGGACGAGGCAGCTGCCAAGCTCCGTATGGAAATCAATTCTAAACCCGAAGAGTTAGACGTACTCGACCGCAAGATAATGCAACTCGAAATAGAAATTGAGGCTATCAAACGTGAGAAAGACGAAGATAAGCTCAAAATGCTATATGTAGATTTGGCAAATCTTAAAGAAGAACGTAACGCTATCAATGCTAAATGGCAGAGTGAAAAAAGCGTAATTGATGAAGTGCAAACCACTAAGGAAGCTATTGAGAAATACCGTTTGGAAGCCGATAGAGCTGAACGCGAAGGCGACTACGGTAAAGTAGCCGAATTGCGTTATGGCAAAATCAAAGAAGCGGAAGACAAATTAGTGGAATTGCAAAAGAATTTAGATAGCAAATCACACGAAAATGCTCTTGTAAAAGAAGAAGTAACCGCCGAAGACATCGCTGAAGTAGTCGCAAAATGGACAGGTATACCTGTAGCTAAAATGTTACAAGGTGAACGCGAAAAGCTGTTGAACTTAGAAAAAGAATTGCATCGTCGTGTAGTAGGTCAAGAAGAAGCTATCGAGGCAGTTTCCGATGCCATACGTCGTAGTCGTGCTGGTTTGCAAGACCCACGTCGCCCTATAGGTTCATTCCTTTTCTTAGGAACTACGGGGGTAGGTAAAACCGAGCTTGCCAAAGCCTTAGCCGAGTATCTATTCGACGATGAAAATGCAATGACGCGTATAGATATGAGCGAATACCAAGAGAAACACGCTGTTAGCCGATTAGTAGGTGCGCCTCCAGGATATGTAGGATATGACGAAGGTGGTCAGCTTACTGAAGCTGTGCGTCGCCGTCCGTATTCCGTAATACTTTTAGACGAAATCGAAAAAGCTCATCCCGATACTTTCAACATCTTGTTGCAAGTACTCGACGAAGGTAGGCTTACTGACAACAAAGGTCGTACCGCCGACTTTAAGAATACGATTATCATTATGACCTCCAATATGGGTAGCCACATCATTCAGGAAACTTTTGAAAAGTATCCTAAGGATACCGAGCGCGCTATCGATGAGTCACGTGACGAGGTGTTACAACTCCTCAAACAAACTGTACGTCCAGAATTTTTAAACCGTATAGACGACATTATAATGTTTACACCGCTCAACGCCAAGGATATCCGTAGTATTGTGCGTTTGCAATTGCAATCAGTGTTCCGTATGGTTGCCAAAGAAGGTATTTTACTCGATGCTACCGATGAGGCTATTGATTACTTAGCACAAAAAGGATTCGACCCTCAGTTTGGTGCTCGTCCAGTGAAACGTATCATTCAGAAAGAAGTACTCAATAAACTCTCTAAAGAAATATTGAGCGGTACAGTACAACGTGATGCAGTCATCTTATTAGATGCTTTTGATAACCAATTGGTATTTAGAAATCAAAAATCAGAGAATAATTAACAAGGAATTAGGAAATTTAGGAGTTAGTTGTCAGTCATTAGTAACAATGGCTAACTCCTAAAGCCTATCTCTAATCTTTAACTCTGACAATTTGTCAGTTTTTAGTCCTTTGGCACAATCATTGACTATTACTGATTACGTAAGCGTAAGGCTTACAAAAAATAATGTTGAACTTAAAAAAAACGATAATTAATTAATATGAGTAAGATTATAGGTATTGACTTAGGAACCACAAACTCTTGTGTTTCTGTAATGGAAGGTAATGACCCAGTGGTAATTACCAATGCCGAAGGTAAACGCACAACTCCTTCAGTGGTAGCTTTTACCGAAGGTGGTGAAATAAAAGTAGGTGACGCTGCTAAACGTCAAGCTGTTACCAACCCTAAAAACACGATATATTCTATCAAACGTTTTATGGGTAACAAATTTTCAGAATTAGAAAAAGAAATCGCTCGTGTACCTTATAAAGTAGTACGTGGCGACAATGATACCCCTCGTGTGGATATAGACGGACGTTTATATACACCACAAGAAATTTCAGCTATGATTCTTCAAAAAATGAAGAAAACAGCCGAAGATTTCTTAGGACAAACAGTAACAAGCGCAGTAATCACTGTACCAGCTTACTTCAACGACGCTCAACGTCAAGCTACTAAAGAAGCTGGTGAAATCGCAGGTTTGAAAGTAGAACGTATCATCAATGAACCTACAGCTGCTGCTTTGGCTTATGGTTTGGATAAAGATCATAGCGACCACAAAATTGTTGTATTCGACTTTGGTGGTGGTACACACGACGTCTCTATCTTGGAACTTGGCGATGGTGTATTCGAAGTATTAGCTACTGATGGTGACACTCACCTTGGAGGTGATGATGTTGATGAAAAAATCATCAATTGGTTGGCTGAAGAGTTTCAAAAAGAAGAACAAATCGACCTTCGTAAAGACCCTATGGCGTTGCAACGTCTTAAAGAAGCTGCTGAAAAAGCTAAGATTGAACTTTCTTCAACTACTGAAACTGAAATCAACTTACCTTATATCACCGCTACAGCCTCAGGGCCTAAACACTTGGTACGTAAACTCTCTCGTGCTAAATTCGAACAACTCATCGATGACCTTGTAAAACGTACTATTGAGCCTTGTAAAAAAGCGTTAGAAAATGCTGGTCTCAGTGTAAGTGATATCAACGAAGTAATCTTAGTAGGTGGTTCTACTCGTATTCCTGCTGTACAAGAAGCCGTTGAAAAATTCTTTGGTAAAAAACCTAATAAGAGTGTGAACCCTGATGAGGTAGTAGCCATTGGAGCAGCTATTCAAGGAGGTGTACTCACCGGTGATGTGAAAGATGTATTGCTCTTGGACGTTACCCCACTTTCTTTAGGTATCGAAACTATGGGTGGTGTGATGACCAAACTCATCGATGCAAACACCACTATTCCTACCAAGAAATCACAAGTGTTCTCTACCGCTACCGACAATCAGCCAAGCGTAGAAATTCACGTATTGCAAGGAGAACGCCCAATGGCACACGATAATAATACCATCGGTCGTTTCCACTTAGATAATATTCCACCTGCACCACGTGGAGTACCACAAATTGAGGTAACTTTTGATATCGATGCCAATGGTATCATCAACGTATCAGCAACCGATAAAGGTACAGGTAAATCTCACAATATCCGTATAGAAGCCTCTTCAGGTCTTTCTAAAGAAGAAATTGAAAAGATGAAACGTGAAGCTGAAGCTAATGCTGAAGCCGATAAGCAAGCCAGAGAAAAAGCTGAAAAACTCAACGAAGCTGACGCAATGATTTTCCAAACTGAAAAACAATTGAAAGAGTTTGGTGATAAAATCCCAGCTGATAAGAGAGGTGCTATTGAAACAGCACTTGGTGAACTCAAAACAGCTTTCGAAAGCAAAGAGCTCCCAGCAGTAGAAGCAGCTCTCAGCAAAATCAACACTGCTTGGCAACAAGCCTCTGAAGATATCTACAAAGCACAACAAGGAGGTGCAGCACAAGGACCAAATCCTAATGCAACCAATCCTTTTGGAGATGCAAATCCATTTGGTGGACAACAAGGCGGCAACAACGGTCCCGATGTCCAAGACGTAGACTTTGAAGAAGTAAAATAATAACAATAATAAACAACCCTCATCTGATAGAAATTATTAGATGGGGGTTAATATATAGAAAAAAATATGAATAAAGAAAAAACAATTGAGAGAGAACTCTCATTAATTACAGTTCAAATCAGGAGGAATGATAATATTATAGGGACAGGAATATTATACTATAATAATAATTTAGGAGATAAAGTATATATACTAACAGCAAGACACTGTTTATTTGACACTAAAGATAAATTTAGAGATATAAATATTGGTCTTTATAATCCTAAAAATAACAAATATCAATTTATTCCTGCAGGAAAAATAATTTCTTCGGAAAAAAATGAAGATATGGCTGTAATTATTTTGGAAAAAAGGATAATAGACCCTATTAATTCTGATTTGTATAAAATTCAAGTAATAAACAATAGAAAATCATTTGAGAGTTTTTTTATTAAAGGTTTTTCTATGGCTACAAATATGGACGAGTTAGTTTTAATTCCTTGCACTTGGTTACAAGAAATGATAAATGAAAGTTGTTTTCAATTGCAAATAGAATCTGATTATATAGTAAATAATATATCAGGGGCTTCTGGATCAGGTGTTTTTTTAAGGAATAATGATAATGTGTATTTATTAGGTATTCTTACACGTTTTAGGGCTGAAGAAAAAGGACGTGTAGTCTATTGTCAATATATAGATTCTATTAATAAGATCTTAAGGAAAAATTATCTACCTTTAATCTCTTATTCATATTTAGGAGAACATAATCTTACACAACATTTTTTTAAACAACAAGTAGAACAACAAGTAAAAAACTTAGGAGATCGATTTAATGAAAATTTAAATTTAAAACTTTCTATATCTCAAAAATTCAATAGTTTAACTAAAAATAGTGTCTATTGTCAAACACTTATTTCAAATATATCTGATTGGCTAAAAAATATTAGATTAAATAAGAATGAATATTTTAATGATATAAAAAAAGAATTCGATGAATTACAAAAAGAAACGAAGAATTGGTTAATTAATTTTCAAGATGATTATTCTTTTGACAAAGAAATAACTGTGATTCCAATAGTAGAAAAGATAAGAGAATTTGATAAAAAAATAGAAGATAAGTGGTTTAAAATTAATAATCTTACTTGGAATCATAAAAAAGAAAAGGATAAAACAATAAGTAATTTTGATTTAGAATTAAGTAATTTAAGAGAACTTAGGAAAAGAAATAGAATATTTTTTGAAAATATAGATCAAATGAATATTGCTTTAGCAAATCATCCTATACTAATTATAAAAGGAGATGCTGGTAGTGGAAAATCTCATTTATTAGGAGATATTGCAACAGAAAGAATAATGTTAGAACTACCTACAATTCTTCTTTTAGGAACAACATTTGAAAATACAACAATTGAAAAAAATATTATTGATAAAATAGACTTTAAAGGAAATTTTGAAGATTTATTGAAAGGTTTAAATGATATAGGATTACAGATAAATTCAAGAGTGCTAATGCTTATTGATGCAATAAATGAAGGGGCTGGAGTTGATTTATGGAAAAACCAAATAGCTGGTTTTGTAAATAGAATTAGTAAATTTACAGGAATAGCATTGGTTATGACAATAAGAAGTACATACTTTCAAGATATTATACCTGAAACATTTTCTAATGTTACAATTTTAGAACACAGAGGATTTATGGGAAATGAGATAGAGGCTTTAAGGTTGTTTTGTGAATATTATAAGTTGCAGTTTCCTAATTTTCCTATTTTATCTTCAGAATTCACCAATCCTTTATTTCTGCAAATAATTTGTAAAACAGTAAAAGAACTTCCTAATAAAAGTTTTCCAAAAGGATTTCAGGGTATTAATGATGTCTATAATTCATATAAGAAATCTTTAGATAAAAAGTTTGAAGAAAAAAGGGAAGAGTATAAGTTTCAAAATATAGTGTCAAAAGTGATAGAAAAATTAGCTCTTAAGTTTTTTTCTACAGAGTATTTTAGTTTGAAAGTTTATGAGGTCATAGATTTTTTAAAATTGGAGTTTAGTAGTTATAAACTATTATTTTTAGATTTGATAGAAGAAAATATATTAATTAAAACAAAAAGTGATTTAGAGTCTGAAGATATTATTTATTTTTCATATCAAAAATTAGGTGATTTTTTTTTAGCAGAACGTTTATTGAAATCTTACTCTACTAAAGAAGAGGTTTTAAAAGCTTTTGAAAAAGACTCACTTTTAGGAGAAGTTATAAGTGATTATGAGAGGTCAAAAAGAGGAATAGTAGAGATGTTTGCAATTTTACTACCTGAAAAGTTTGATTTGGAGTTATTTGAATTAATAGATGTTTTTATTTCAAAGAATAGGTATATAAATGATAGAAATGAACAATACATAAAAAAACATATAAATGCAGATGTTACAAGAATTTTGCTTGATAGTTTGAAATGGAGAAAAACAGAATATATTAATAATGATAAAATTACCAAATGGCTTCAAGAAAGAGCTATAATAGTTGATGAGTATTATTGCTGGTTAATTTTAACTGAATTAGCAGCAATACCTAATCATCCATTCAATAGTAATAGATTGTATGAAATATTGTCAAGATTTTCAATGGCTGAAAGAGATGCTTTTTTGCAAAATTATATAAGATTTTATAATGGATATGATGATAATGGAGTACCTTTCCCTATGAGACGTTTGATTGATTGGGCATGGTCATTTGATATATCATTACATCAAGTAGACACTGAAATTGTCTATTTAGTAGCTCAGACTTTAGTTTGGTTTTTATCAAGCACAAACAATACCGTTAGAGATCAAGTAACAAAATCTTTAGTAAACTTATTAGAACAACAAGCTGAAATATTGATAAGGATTTTAAAAACCTTTAAAAAAGTTAGTGATTGGTATATTTTAGATAGGTTGTATGCAGTAACTTATGGATGTATTTTGCGAACAGAAGAAAAAGAATCTATACAAAAAATAGCACAATATATTTATGATATAACTTTTAAAAATGGAGAACCACCTCTACATATTCTTATAAGAGACTATGCAAGAAATACTATAGAATATGCAATTAGTAAAAAAATAGAATTAAATATAGATATAAGAAAAATTTTACCTCCTTATGATACTAAGTTTAATTATAAACCTCTTTCTAATGATGAACTTGATAAAAAGTATAAACCTAAAGATAAATCTGGTAATTGGAGAAATGAAAACTGGGGTATTACAGCAATATTAAAATCGATGGTTACAGAATATGGACGAGGAATAGGTATGTATGGAGATTTTGGTAGATATGTTTTCCAAAGAGAGATTTCAAATTTTGAATTACCTAAAAAATTAAATATTGATCTATTAAGTAATCTCGCTGTTGAATGGATTTTTGAAAAATATGGATATAACACTAAATTGCATGGAGAGTATGATAGTAGTATAGTAGCTTTGGCAAGTAATATTGAAGAGCGTATCGGAAAGAAATATCAATGGATTGCTTTACACCAAATTTTAGCAATTGTTTCAGATAATTGTAAAATGAATAGTAGGTATTCTGACACAGAAAATAGGTATCAAGGAGCTTGGCAATTAGATGTACGAGATATTGATCCTGCATATATTACTAAAGATAAAAAAGAAAGTGAAGTGAAAACTACTAGTCAAGATTATAATAAATGGTGGAATGATATAGAATATTCTTATTGGGATACTTCTGATTCAAAATGGAAAGAAAGCTTAGATGATTTAATTGATCCCCAGCAAATAATACAAAAAAAGGATAAGGAAGATCAAGAATGGCTATATTTACAGCATTCTACTAAATGGAAAGAGCCTGAAGTATTTAAAATTGCTGAAGATGAAAAAAGAAGAAGAGAAATTTGTTATTTGATACAAGGTTTATTAGTTAAAAAGAAGGATAAGCAAGAGATTATAAATTATCTCAAAGAAAAAAGATTTTGGGGAAGATGGCTTCCAGAAAATAAAGATGACTATTCAAGTTTAATTAATCGTGAAAAATTTTGGTCTCCTGCGTACAAAGAACAATATGCCGAAAATATTTGGAAAACTATAGACAATACAAAATATGAAGTTATAGTTTCAACTGAATCTGCTAATGGAATATTTGATCGAGATAGTTCTGGAGCTAATCAGCCATACAATATACCTTGTAGATATATTTTTGAGGGAATGAAACTCAAATACACAACTTTTGATTGTGGATTAAGTTTAGATGAAGGAAAGACAATAGTTATAAATACTAAACCTGATAGTGTATTAATACGAAAAAAAGAATTAATCAATTTTTTGGATCAAAATGATTTGGATATCATTTGGACATTAGTTGGAGAAAAATTTTTGTACATTAAGAATAAGCAGGAAGAATGGTATTTAGCAGAGCTTGAAGGACTTTTCTATTTAGAAGAAAATAATGTTAAAAAAGAATTTTTTAAATTATATAATAGAGAATAATTTTTATGGAATTATATTGTTATCAAGCAGAATGTGGAGATGCAATTCGTATTAGCTTTGTAGGAAATGATAAAAAGCGTCATAATATTTTTTTAGATTCTGGTTACAAACGGACTTACAACAAAATTTTAAAAGAAGAAATAAATACTCTTATTAAAAGGGAAGAAAAAATAGATCTTTGGATACTCTCTCATATTCATAATGATCATATAGGAGGAGTAATAGAATATATTAAAGCAATTAATAATGGTGAATTAGATGATATTACAAAAGAATGGTTTTATAATTTACCCCAAGAAATTAGCAAGAAAAGACAAAATGATATTATATCTTTACCTATGAGTATTGCCCAAAGTGATATAATAAGTGAGTATTTAACACAGAATAAAGATGGACAAAATGATATAACAACGGATATTAACACTTATAATATTTATGGAATGAAAATTTCTATTCTTTCTCCTACACCTTTAGTAATTGAAGATTTAAGAAATAAGTATAGAAAAAATATTTTTCCCAAAAAAAATGAGGTAGATGAAGTTAGCTTTCCTATATCGGTATTTTCTAATGACTACAATAAAAAGTTAGAAGAGTTTAATATAGAAGAATACAATGAAGATAATTCTTTAGAAAATAAAAGTAGTATTGCTGCATTATTTGAATTCCAGAATAAAAAAATTTTATGGTTAGCAGATTCGCATTCTTCTATTGTATTAAATTCTTTAAAACAAAAAGGATATTCTATAAAGAATCCTCTTATATGTGATTATGTTATTTTGTCACATCACGCAAGTAAAGGTAATAACAATATAGAATTTTTTAGTGTGTTAAAGTGTTTTAATTACATAATTAGTAGTAGTGGGAATAATAAATATAATCTTCCAAATAAGGAAGTGTTTGCGAGATTACTTAGAAATACTAATAGAGAGAAAAAAAAGTACTCATTATATTTTACATATGCGGATGATATTTTGAAGAATATTTTTCAGGTAGATGGAACTGATTGTGAAGAAAAATGGAATTTTAGAGTTGTTTATTCACAAGAAAAATATATATACTTTCAGTTATAAAATTAATAAGGTAGTTTATTAAAAGAAAAAGAAAAACTTTTTATTTATTTGAAAAGGAGAAAATATCTTTCATTTAGAATTTAAACATTTGATTATTAGCATAAAATTGTTCTTTTATAGAATGTAAATCTCAAAATTCTCAAAAAAAGTTTTGCTATTTCAAAAAATAGTTATACCTTTGCGCCCTGAATATAAATAACACATTAATAAATAGAGAAAAAAATGGCAAGAGTTTGTGACTTAACAGGCAAAAAAGCATTGGTGGGCAACAACGTGTCGCACGCAATGAACAAAACTAAACGTAAATTTAATGTAAACCTCCGTACAAAACGTTTCTTCATCCCTGAAGAGAATCGTTGGATTACCCTCAAGGTTTCAGCAGCTGCAATTAAAACTATCGATAAAAAAGGTATCTATGCAGTGCTACAAGAAGTAGAACGTAACGGATATATTAACTAAATTTTAAAACAATACTAAAATGGCTAAAAAAGGAAATAGAATTCAGGTTATTTTGGAGTGTACTGAGCATAAAGAATCTGGACTTCCAGGAACTTCACGTTACATCACTACCAAAAACAAAAAAAATACACCCGATAGATTAGAGCTTAAAAAGTTCAACCCTATCCTTAAAAAAGTAACTGTTCATAAAGAAATTAAATAATTAAAACGTTATGGCAAAGAAAACAGTAGCAACCCTACAAGGTAAATCTAAAAAGCTTACTAAAGCTATCAAAATGGTGAAATCACCTAAAACAGGTGCTTACACTTTCGTAGAAAGCGTAATGGCTCCTGAACTTGTTGATGAATTTTTGAAGAAGAAATAATTAAATTTTCTCTATTTTTATCATATCTAAAAAAGCTGTCGTGAGACGGCTTTTTTGCATATATAAACTTTTTTATTACCTTTGCACTCATATCTAAATATATACAATAAGTTATGGCATTCCAATTTCTAAAAAATATCTTTTCTAAAGAAAAGAAAGAAACCTTAGATAAAGGCTTAGAAAAATCTAAAAATAGCTTCTTCGACCGTTTAGGGAAAGCGGTTATGGGAAAATCTAAAGTAGATGATGAGGTGCTTGATGACCTCGAAGAAGTCCTCATTGCCAGTGATGTAGGCGTGAATACTACACTTAAGATTATCGACCGTATCGAGGCACGTGTGGCTAAAGATAAGTATCTAGGCACTTCCGAACTTAATACCATTCTTCGTGAAGAAATAGCAGGTCTCCTTTCCGAAACACATACCGGTGAGGCAACTGATTTTGTCCTCCCAGCCGACAAAAAACCTTATGTGATGATGGTAGTAGGTGTGAATGGTGCTGGTAAAACCACTACTATAGGTAAGCTCGCAAGTCAGTTTGCTAAAAAAGGCTTGAAAGTAGTATTAGGTGCCGCCGATACTTTCCGTGCAGCTGCAATCGACCAATTACAAGTATGGGCTGACCGCACAGGGGTACCAATGGTCAAACAGCAATTGGGGAGCGACCCTGCTTCAGTAGCTTACGATACGCTGAGCTCTGCCGTAAAACAAAATGCCGATGTGGTAATTATCGATACAGCAGGACGCTTGCATAACAAAATCAACTTGATGAACGAACTCTCTAAAATCAAGCGCGTGATGCAAAAAGTATTGCCTGATGCCCCTCACGAAGTACTCTTAGTGCTCGATGGTTCTACAGGACAAAATGCTTTTGAACAAGCCAAAGAATTTACCAAAGCTACTGAAGTTACTGCTCTGGCTGTTACCAAACTCGATGGCACAGCTAAAGGTGGTGTTGTAATAGGTATTTCCGACCAATTTCAAATTCCTGTGAAATATATAGGAGTAGGGGAGGGAATAGACGATTTGCAAATCTTTAATAAATACGAGTTTGTAGATTCCTTCTTTAAAGAATAATAACTTTTTTTGATAAATAAAAAGAATCATTTTACACATTTTCTTGCGAAAGTCTCAAGATTTTCAAAAGATATATCTAATGTAGAATGATTCTTTTTTAGCTTTAAAAAAATAGACTTTATTTTTTTGTAAAGAATTATTCGTATATTTGTCGCCAATTTAATAAAACTAACTAATATTATTTAGATATGTCAAACGACATCCGCATTCGAAAAGGGTTGGACATACATTTAGAAGGAGAAGCTGATAAAACTACACAACAGCTTCCTCTTGCTGCTTTGTATGGCATCAAACCCAGTGATTTTCACAGTGTTATTCCTAAGCTTTTATTGCGTGAGGGTAATGAAGTGAAAGCAGGTGAAGCACTGTTCTTTTCAAAGAGTGATGAGCGTGTTTTGTTCCCTTCTCCAGTAAGTGGTACTATCAAGGAGATTGTACGGGGTGAACGTCGTAAAGTGTTGGAAATACACATTGCACCAGCCCAAGAACAAACCTTCAAAGACTATGGAAAGAAAAATGTAAACGAGATGCAGGGCGAAGACATCAAGGCTCACCTCCTTTCTTCAGGTTGCTGGCCTTTTATCAAACAACGCCCTTACGACGTGATTGCCAATCCCGACGGAAAGCCTAAAGCTATTTTCGTTTCGGCTTGCAAAACCAATCCGCTCGCTCCCGATTACGACTATGTGCTTAAAGGTAAAGAGCAAGCACTGCAAACAGCTCTTACTGCCTTGTCTAAACTTACTACAGGTAAAGTACACGTGTCTGTTTTCAAAGACAGCTCGTTGTCGCCTTTCCGCAACCTTAAGGACATCGTAGTGCACAATGTATCTGGACCTCACCCTGCTGGGAACGTCAGTACTCAAATTGCACAGATTAGTCCTATTAACAAAGGTGAGGTGGTATGGGTAGTAACTCCTCAAGATTTGGTGGTGATAGGAGAACTCTTCTTAACAGGTAAAGTGAACCTCACCCGTACAGTAGCTCTTACAGGTTCGCGCATTGAGAAACCTCACTATGTTACAGCCCTTGCTGGTGCTCAAATCAGTGGCGTCGTAGGTAGCCAAGTAAAAGATGTGGTTGCAACCCGTATTATTAGCGGCGATGTGCTTACTGGTACTAAGGTGAGCGAAACAGGCTTCTTAGGTTTTTACGACGATCAAATTACAGCAATTCCTGAAGGAAATGATTATGATTTGTTCGGTTGGGCAAAACCAGTAGCCAACAAGATTTCGCTTACACGTTCGCTTACCTTCTCTTGGTTAAATCCTAAGAAAAAGTACGACCTCAATACCAATACCAATGGTGAACAACGTGCTTTTGTGGTAACAGGTATGTACGAAGAGGTTTTCCCATTGGATATTTATCCGATGCAACTGCTTAAAGCCTGCTTGTATAAGGATTTAGACGAGTTGGAAAACTTAGGAGCTTACGAAGTAGCACCTGAAGATTTTGCCCTTACTGAATTTGTGTGTGTGTCTAAACAACCACATCAGCAAATCATCAGAGATGGACTTGATTTAATGATGGCAGAATTAGGCTAATAGCTTATAAAAAAGAATTTTATCTTTTTAACGATGAGATACACAGAAGAACAATACAAAACACAATTTGAAGAAGAAGATGCTGTAGGGTGGGACGCTATAGATGAGGCTTTATTGAAGGTTTATCCTGAGCAAGAACCTCGCCACTATGGTACTATTCTAAAATATATGTTGGGAGGAGAAGACCCACTTGATGGTATTAGTATCTACGACAACCACAAGCAAATTTTCCACCGTCATATAGTTTCTTACGGAATGAGTGAGTTGTATTATTCTCCTGAAAGTGCTGAAAATGAATTTAGTGGATGGGGGTTTGAGTTTACTTTTCGCATCGTGCCTTTTGAAGGAGATAAAGATGCGGAGGGTACTAAAAACGAACCTTTTTGGGTTATGAATATGATGCAGAATTTAGCTCGCTATGTATTCGATAGCAAAAAATGGTTTGAAGCCTATCACTTTATTCCAGCTAATGGGCCTATACGTTTGGAATGCGATACTAAGCTCGTAGGAATTGCTTTTGCGCCCGACCCTCAGTTGGGCACTATTGAAACCCCTAATGGCGAAGTAGCTTTTTTGCAAATGGTAGGGATTACACAACAGGAATTGGATTGGCTTTGGCAAGAACCCAATACAAGTAGAGTAGAGGAACTCATCAATAAGATGAGAGAAGACAATCCATTGCTCATCACCGATTTAAAAAGAGAAAAGTCTTATGTATAAACACCTAAAATTATAGAAAAAGTAACAGTTTTTAAATAATTGAAAAATGTCAAACTATTATAAGCCATCAGGCAAATTCTCATCATTATCATTCGTATACTTATTATTGGTATGTGTGATAGCAATGCCTATATTAGCAACTATCTATGCATACTTAATATGGTATATTCCATTTGTGTATATCAACTTTTTAATTACTGCTGGTTTAGGCTTTGCTATAGGTATCGCTGTTTGGCAGATAGTAATTAAACTGGGTAAAGTCCGCAACTATGGGCTTGCAATTTTGTTAGCTCTTATTGCAGCACTTGCCGCTTATTACTTCCAATGGGTGGTATGGACTAATTTAGTACTTACTTCAAGTGGTGAAGAATCACAACTTTTATACTTGTTATCCAATCCTTTTGACCTTTTCCAGCTGATAGGATTTATCAACGAAAGTGGTACTTGGAGTTTTAAAGGTGCGGTAGTGAGTGGAACTTTCCTTACTATTATTTGGATAATAGAGCTTTTAATTATCATTGGGGTAGCCATATTTATAGCAATACCTCATTCTAAGCATCCTTTCAACGAAACTCTTGACGAGTGGTTTGAAGAAGTAGAATTACCTGCTTTTTCTTATATAGAAAATGCAAGTAGCTTCAAACAACAAGCAGAGCAAGGTAATTGGGAGCAATTAGAACCTATGATTCAAAGAAGTAGCAAAGAGCAAAGTCATAGCGTTTTCACTTTGTTTGCTTCAGGTAATGAATATTACCTTTCAGTAACTAATGAAAGAGCTAAAGTAAACAACAAGGATAAAGTAGAGTTTGACTCTGATAATTTTATAGTACATCTGCGTATTGACAAAACTGTTTACGATATGCTAAAGTCAAAAGCTTAAATTAATGGCAAGACCTGCAACGAAACTAGATTTAGAGTTTTTAGCTAAAGAAAATTACCAAAAGTTACTTTCTTTGATAGAAACACTACCTGAGGGGCAGCGAGAAGACTCCTTCCCAGAAGGTACAATGAATAGAAATATTCGCGATGTTATAGGACACTTATATCATTGGCATTTATTATTCCTAAATTGGTATGAGGTAGGAATGCGAGGTGAAAAACCTAAAATACCCAAAGAGGGTTATACTTTTTCTGACACTCCTAAACTCAACCGAGAAATATGGGAGCAATGTCAAAAAGTATCACTTGCTGAGATACTCTCACTTTTTGAAGCTTCTCATAATAAAGTGTTCCAACTTATACAGAAACACTCAGATGAAGAGCTTTTTACCAAAAAGAAGTATCATTGGACGGGTACGACCTCACTCGGCTCTTACTTAGTTTCGGCAACATCAAGTCATTATGATTGGGCTTTAAAACTAATTCGCAAATCAATAAAAAGAAATAATTAACTTATTCATTAAGAAAATGAGTTTAAAAAGTAAATTAAATACATTAAAAGAAAAGTATAAAGGAACCAAGATGGAGACAACTTTCAATGCGCTCCACACTTTCCTCTATACGCCTAATGAGGTAACCCACGGAGGTACCCACATTAAGGCTGCCGACGACCTAAAACGAACAATGAATATGGTGGTTTTAGCACTCATTCCTTGTTTGATTTTTGGTATTTTCAATGCAGGTTACCAGCACGAAGTGGCTTTTGGTCACTTAACCCATCCTGCTGAAGGCTTAGCTTTCTGTAGTGGTGATTTTTGGAGCTGGACAAACTTCTGTATTGGTTTTATTAAAGTATTTCCTTTAGTAGTCGTTTCGTATGTAGTAGGTTTGGGCATTGAGTTTATCTTTGCTACCATCCGCGGTCACGAAGTAGAAGAAGGATACTTGGTAACTGGTATGTTGGTGCCACTTATCGTTCCAGTGGATATTCCTCTTTGGATGCTTGCTGTAGCAGTAGCTTTTGGAGTAATCATCGGTAAAGAGGTATTCGGGGGTACAGGTATGAATATCTTAAACCCTGCGCTTACCATTCGCGCCTTCTTATTCTTTGCTTATCCTACTTCAATGACAGGCGATAAAGTATGGGTAACTGGCGTACTAGATCGTTCTAAAGAAATTGCTGCTGGAGCAAACTTAGATGCTGTTTCAGGCGAAACCATCTTGGGTAACTTGGCACAAGGACACCCTATTCACTACACCGATTCTGACCTTCTTTTCGGGTTTATCCCAGGTTCAGTAGGTGAAACTTCTACTATCATTATCCTCTTAGCAGGTTTATTCCTCATCTATACTAAAATTGCTTCTTGGCGTGTGATGATTAGTATGTTTATAGGAGCTTGGTTAATGGGCGCTATCTTCAATGCTTTAGCACCAAGTATGGTAGGTACTCAGTTCTACACTATTTGGAGTGTACCAGCTTATCAACACTTGCTCATTGGAGGTTTGGCTTTCGGAGCTGTATTTATGGCTACCGACCCAGTTACAGCAGCACAAACGAATACTGGTAAGTATATCTACGGGTTTTTAGCAGGTTTCATTGCTATTGCTATCCGTTGCTTCAACCCTGCTTATCCTGAAGGGGTAATGCTCGCTATCCTATTAATGAACGTATTGGCTCCTACTATCGACCACTTCGTAGTACAAGCTAATGTATCTCGTCGTAAAAAACGTTTAAAAACAGTTACTAAAACCGCATAAATTATGGCAGTAAAAACAGAAAGTAATTCGTATACAGTGATTTTCGCCATTATAATGGTGGTAATCGTAGGAGCTTTGCTCGCTGGTATTTCGTCAGCATTGAGCAGCGATATCAGTAACAATAAAAAGTTAGAAAAGAAACAAAACATCCTCTACGCTATGGGTGTAAATCACAACCAAGGTGAGCTCGGAGGAGGTAAAGTAGAGTTTCTTTCTACAACTGATGCTGAAAAAGAGTTCCCTAACTATGTGAAAGAACAATACCTTATCAAAGGGAATACCGCTGAAAAAGTAGAAGGTGCTAACGACCTTATCAACTTCAACGGTCATCGTGAAGGTTTGCCTCTTTATGTAGGTGAAAAAGATGGAACTACCCTCTACATCATTCCCGTAAACGGACGTGGTTTGTGGGATGCTATTTGGGGATATATAGCCGTAGATAAAGACCTTATCGTACGTGGCGTTTTCTTCGACCACAAAGGAGAAACTGCTGGTTTAGGAGCCAATATCAAAGAACGTTTCTTTATGGACGACTTTATCGGGGAACATTTATTGGATGCTGCTGGTAATTTCCAAAGCATTCAAATATCAAAAAGCAATGGTGACCCAGAAAACAAACGTAAAGAAGATGGGAAAATAGATGCTATTGCAGGAGCTACCCTTACTGGTAATGGAGTGCAAGCAATGATACGCGATGGCATAAAGCCTTATATATCCTATATTAAAAGTTTAAACAAATAAGAGACTATGGGACTTTCAAAAAAAGATACAAAATTAGTAACCGACCCTCTATGGGATAACAACCCCGTAACGGTACAAGTATTAGGAATTTGTTCAGCTTTAGCAATTACAGCCCAATTGAGAGCCGCTATTGTAATGAGTCTTTCCTTTACCTTTGTACTTGTAATGGGTAACGTAACCATTTCTTTACTTAGAAATGTAATACCACCTAAAATCCGTATCATCGCCCAGCTAATTGTAGCAGCTGCTTTGGTAATCGTGGTGGACTTTGTTCTGAAAGCTTATGTGTACGACCTTAGCAAACAGCTATCGGTATATGTAGGGCTTATCATCACCAACTGTATTTTGATGGGACGCTTTGAGGCATTTGCTTTAGGAAATCCTCCAGGAAAATCGTTCTTAGATGCTATTGGTAATGCAGGTGGTTATTCTATTGCTTTGCTTATCGTCGCCTTCTTCCGTGAACTGTTAGGTTCAGGCACTTTGCTTGGTTTCCAAGTATTAGGTGACCCTATTAAGAAAACTGGTGTATATGCTTGGGGCTATGAAAACAACGGTTTTATGTTGTTAGCGCCTATGGCATTAGTAACTTACGGTATAGTAGTGTGGGTACAACGTTCACGCAATAAAGCCTTGATAGAAGACAGTCATTAATCATTTAAAAAGAAAAGAAAATGTTAGAATATTTAACACTGATTTTTAAATCGGTATTCGTAGAGAATATGATTTTCGCTACCTTCTTAGGTATGTGTTCGTACTTGGCTGTATCTAAAAAAGTATCTACTGCCATAGGCTTAGGAGCTGCTGTTATTTTTGTACAGACTCTTACCGTACCTATGAACTACTTGTTGAACCAGTATATCCTCAAAGAAGGTGCTTTAGCTTGGTTAGGTCCAGAGTATGCTAATTATGATTTGAGCTTCCTTACCTATATCTTATTCATTGCCACTGTAGCTACGATGGTGCAGTTGGTAGAGATTATTGTAGAGAAGTTTTCTCCATCGTTATATAACTCGTTGGGTATTTTCTTGCCTTTGATAGCCGTAAACTGTGCTATCTTGGGAGGGTCGCTATTTATGCAATCACGTGAGGAAACTATTCACTCTTTTGGTCTTTCAGTAGCCTACGGGTTCAGTTCAGGATTGGGATGGGCTATCGCTATCTTAGCGTTAGCAGCTATCCGTGAGAAAATACGTTATTCACACGTACCTGCACCCTTGCGTGGCTTGGGTATCACCTTTATCACTACAGGGCTTATGGCTATCGGCTTTATGAGTTTTGGTGGTATGCTTACAGGTGGTAGCAGCAAAAAGGAAGCTAAAGAAGCTCCTAAACAAGAGACTACTATCCAACAAGAAGTTAAAACTGATAAATTAGCTCATAACACAAAAGATTTAAGCAATGATATTAGCAAGTGAAATATTAACAACTATTACGGTAACGGTAATAGGATTATTGGTAATAATCCTGCTGTTAGTAGCTATTTTGCTTTACGTAAAACAGAAACTAACCCCATCGGGACCTGTGAAAATTACAATTAATAAAGACAAAGTAATTGAAGTGCCTATCGGCGGTTCATTGCTTTCTACTTTGGGTAACGAGAAGATTTTCTTGCCATCAGCTTGTGGTGGTAAGGGGTCTTGTTTACAATGTAAATGCCACGTGTATGAGGGAGGAGGAGAGGCTCTTCCTACAGAAACGCCTCACTTTACAAAGAAGGAACTCAAAGAAGGTATGCGTTTAGCTTGCCAAGTGAAAGTAAAACAAGATATGCAAATAGGCGTACCAGAACAAGTGTTTGGTATCAAGAAATGGGAAGCTACTGTAGTGAGCAACTATAATGTGGCTTCGTTTATTAAAGAGTTTGTGGTAGAACTCCCAGAGGATATGGACTACAAACCAGGAGGATACATTCAGATTGAAATTCCTGCTTGTGAAGTGAAATATTCTGATATTGATATCACTGCACACCCTAAAGAACACCCAGGAGAGCCTGATAAGTTCAGAATGGAGTGGGATAAGTTTAAGTTATGGCCTCTTGTAATGAAGAATCCAGAACCGGCAGAGCGTGCTTACTCTATGGCTTCCTATCCAGCAGAGGGACGCCGTATAATGTTGAATGTGCGTATCGCTACGCCTCCTTTTGATAGAGCTAAAGGAGGATGGATGGACGTAAATCCTGGGGTAGCTTCTTCTTATATCTTCTCACGTAAACCAGGTGACAAGGTAACCATCTCAGGACCTTATGGCGAGTTCTTCATCAATGATTCTAACGCTGAGATGTTATATGTAGGAGGGGGAGCTGGTATGGCGCCTATGCGTTCGCACTTGTATCACCTTTTTAAAACCTTAAAAACTAATAGGAAAGTTACTTATTGGTACGGAGGTCGTTCAAAACGCGAGTTGTTCTATGTAGAACATTTCCGTGAATTGGAGCGCGAGTTTCCTAACTTTAGATTCTTTATTGTACTTTCTGAACCACTACCTGAAGACAACTGGAAAGTGAAGAAAGATATTAATGATCCTGAAGGCGATGGCTTCTTAGGATTTGTTCACAACGCTGTAATTGAACAGTATTTGAGCAAACACGAAGCTCCAGAAGATATAGAATTGTACTTCTGCGGTCCTCCAATGATGAACAAAGCTGTTCAGAAAATGGGTCAAGACTTTGGTATGCCCGATGAAAATATCCGTTTCGACGACTTTGGTGGTTAATAACTACCTACATTATACAAAAATCCGACTTAGTAATAGGTCGGATTTTTTTTATGATATAGATAAGGTTTCTTTTCGTTCTTTTATAATTGTGGGGTGAGTGATAATCTCTAAACTCATAACTTTATCTACTGAATTAATACCAACACTTAAAAGTCCTTTTCCTTCATTGATGTAATAATACCATATCTTTCGGTCAGCAAAAAGTTTTTCATCAATACAGAAAGGCTGTCCTAAGGTAGATTCAGCAAGAAGACTATCATCTCCAAAACGGATAGGAATACACAGTGTTTGTAAAATATGATTAGCTATTTCTGTAAGTCCTTCGTATAGTAAAATATCCTCAAAACTGATAGCAGAGAGAATATCACTGTTTCTTTCCTTAAAGCAGATAATATAATACCCCAAACAATCGGCTATACCTTCTACACCAGCATAATCAAAAGGGATAGTTTCAACAGAAGAGATAAAATTAGTAAGACTGAAATCTTCAATATTTATATTCATAAAATGAATTGTTGTTTCCTATAAGAGGGCTTTTGAGTGCAAAAATAGGAATAATTGCTAAAATTAGAGGGATTTCCAAAAAATATTGTACCTTTGTCATTATTTTTTAAATCATAGTGTTATGAAAAAGATATTTGCAATCCTTGTATGCGCCTTAGTGTCGTGCTCCAATCCAGAAGAAGCAATAAAGGCTTATCAGCAACAAAAAGACACCATAGGTTTACAATCAGCTGAGAAACAAAATGAACTCTTAGGGCAATCTCCTATGGCTTTTAAACAAAGTATGCAGGCAATAGCCCAACAATACGCTGAAATACAGAAAAACTTACCAGCAGATTTCGCAGCTAAAGAAGAGAAAGCTAACCGCTATCAACAGTTGGCTATAGTATCGGAATATTTGTTGAATCACCGCAAATATACCGAAGAAGAAGCTCCTGCTATCAAGGAGTTGGAAGCCTTGTGTGCTACTGTAGATTTAGATAATGCCGCTGATTTTAACGATTATCCTGATTATCAAATTTTAGTACGCAATCTCTTTCAGTGGCGCATTTACTCTCATAAAGTACAATATGAGTTTGATGACCCTTGGGGCAAAGTATTAGCCGATTTCAAAGCGCTTAAATCGGAAAATATCAAGCAGGAATTAGCCCCTTTACTCATAGAGGGCGTATCGCCTACTTCGGCAACTGACACTAATGAAGAAATTATTGATTTATTGCCAGAGTTACTGAAAAATAGAAAAGGAATGTCTGGAATAGAGTTTCAACACGAGCTTGACCATCACATTGACTTGCTAAACAAACTCAAAGCAGGACAGCCTTTCCCTGCTCTTCCTGTTCTCACCGATTTGAACGATAAAGAGGTGAAATACGAGCATTTACCACTGAAAGGTAAATTGCTGTTCATAGATATTTGGGCTACTTATTGTCCTGATTGCCGTAAGGAGTTGCCTGCTTTAGAAGCCTTACAAGAAGATTACAAAACGCTACCTATTACCTTTGTAAGTATTTCGGTAGACCGCGATAAAGAAGCGTGGAAAGCAATGGTAAAGGAAAAGAAACTTCGTGGTATTCATCTATATGCCTCTCCTGAAACAAAGGAATTATTCAAAGAATTGTACGATTTGAGAAGCATCCCGCGTTATATGTTGATAAATGAAAAAGGAAATATCATCAATGCGAATCTACCAATGCCTTCTGATAAAAACTTAAAAGAATTGATAACAGAGAAGTTAATAGTTCTTACCAATCCTAAAGCACAATAATTTTAGTGCAATAACTAAAAACTATTAAGAAGAAAAAGATAAGGTTATCTGTTGTAAATCAATAGATAACCTTTTTTAATGTTTCTAAATTAGCTTAGATGTTTAAAAAAAAACTTATAAGTGTTATATTAAATACAATTATCTTTCATATCTTTGTACCCGCAAATAATAAAAAAACACTAATATATTTTATTTATGACAGCTAAGAAATTATGGATTTGGCTTGGGGCAACAGTAGCTGCCTCATTCCTCGTACTGATTTTTTTCGGTGTAGAAATATACCGTACTACGCCTCCTTTCCCCGAAAAAATTGTAACTACTGATGGGGAATTGCTCTATAATGGGCAAGACATTAAAGACGGTCAGAATGTTTGGCAGTCAATGGGAGGACAAACGGTAGGTAGTATCTGGGGACACGGTGCTTATATCGCACCCGACTGGAATGCTGATTACCTACACCGCGAATCTGAAATGCTCTTGGATATTTTTGCAGCTAAAGATGGTAAGGTCTACAAAGACCTTTCTGAAGAAGAGCAGGCTAAATACCAAGTGCAGTTGCGCAAAGAACTTCGCTCAAACACTTTTGACCAAAGTACAGGAGTGATTACTTTCTCTCCTGAACGTGCGCAAGTAGCTAAAGAGTTGGCAGCTTATTACACCAAACTCTTTATGAACGACCCATCGTTAGACAAAACGCGTAGCCATTATGCGATTCCTAAGAATGCAATCAAAGACCCTGCACGTATGCAACAAATGAATGCGTTCTTTACTTGGACTTCTTGGGTATGTAGCACTAATCGCCCTAATAGTGATGTAACCTACACCAATAACTGGCCTTACGACCCCGTGATAGGTAATCATCCGTCTACCTCACTACAAATGTGGTCAGGATTTAGTGTGCTAATGTTGCTATTTGGGGTAGGACTTTTGGTGTACTACCATGCAAGTAACAAAGAAGAAGAAGAAAACGAACACCTCCCCGCTGAAGATCCTATGCGTGGTATGAAACCTACACCTTCAATGAAAGCAACCCTTAAATACATCTGGATTGTATCATTGCTTATTTTAGTACAAATGGTGGCTGGGGTAATCACAGCGCACTATGGCGTAGAAGGTGAAGGATTCTTTGGTATTCCTCTTGATTTGGTATTGCCGCAAGCTATTTCACGTAGTTGGCACGTACAGTTGGCTATTTTCTGGATTGCAACCTCTTGGTTAGCCACAGGGCTTTACATTGCTCCTGCTGTATCAGGTCACGAGCCTAAATACCAAAAATTAGGTGTGAACATTCTCTTTATTGCCTTATTGATTGTTGTATTAGGGTCATTAGCAGGACAATGGTTCGGTGTAATGCAAAAATTAGGCTTGGTTGAAAACTTCTGGTTTGGTCATCAAGGTTATGAATATATAGAATTAGGTCGTTTCTGGCAAATCTTATTGCTTGTAGGCTTATTCTTATGGTTGTTCTTAATGGTGAGAGCTTTATTGCCTGCTTTGCGTAAAAAAGACGAAAACCGCCATTTGTTATTACTCTTTGTATTGGCTTCTATAGCTATTGCCGCTTTCTATGGTGCAGGCTTAATGTATGGTCGCCAAACTCATATGGCTATCGCCGAATATTGGCGTTGGTGGGTAGTTCACCTTTGGGTAGAAGGCTTCTTTGAAGTGTTTGCTACCGTTGTAGCTGCTTTCTTATTCTCACGTATGGGCTTGTTGCGCTTGAAAGTAGCGAGTGCTTCAGTATTGTTCTCTACTATCGTATTTTTAGCAGGAGGTATATTAGGTACTTTCCACCACTTGTATTTTAGTGCGACCCCTACAGGTGTATTAGCTTTAGGTGCTACATTCAGTGCTTTGGAAATTGTACCTTTAGTACTTATAGGTTTTGAAGCTTATCACAACTATAAAATTTCTAAATCTACTGAGTGGATTAAAGCCTATAAATGGCCTATCTATTGCTTTATCGCAATGTGTTTCTGGAACTTCTTAGGAGCAGGTATCTTTGGTTTTGCTATCAACCCACCTATCGCTTTGTACTACATACAAGGCTTGAACACTACAGCCGTACACGGTCATGCTGCCCTCTTTGGGGTATATGGTATCCTTGGTATAGGTCTCATCTTGTTTGTACTTCGCGGTCTATACCCCGATCGCCACTGGAATAACAAAATTCTTGGTTGGGCATTCTGGTTGATAAACATCGGATTACTTGTGATGTTAGTAGTGAGCTTGCTTCCTATAGGTATTATGCAAGCAGTAGAAGCTATTCAAAACGGCTATTGGTCAGCGCGTTCTGAGGAATTTATGCACACCGATTTGATGCAAACCATACGTTGGTTGCGTATACCTGGTGATACTCTCTTAGCTATAGGTGAATTGCTATTGGTATACTTCATCATCGGACTCAAAACCGGTTGGTCACTCAAAGAAAAAAGATAATGTCTTACAAAAATCCCTAAATGAAAAGAGGCTATCTACAGTGTTGTAGGTAGCCTTTTTATATATTAGTTAAATAGAATTAGCTTAGTTCTTTGCGAAACTTTGGATTCGTATTATCACTGTTGTTATGACAAACGATAAGAAAGCAGGTAAAAACCACTCTATTTTATAACTACTTAAGGGCAACAATGTTCTGAATTTAATAATCCATTCTATATTCTGCAAATCGCCGATGATAAAAAGTCCTGATAATACAGCGGTGAGTGTCACTCCTACTATATAAGGAGTATTGCTTTTTACTTGTTTACCAAAGAAAAGTACAAACAGCGTAAGCGCGATGGTGATAGGGTATGAAAAATCTAACAGATAACCGGCGTAATGTATGATTTCTTCAACACTTTGAATAGAAAGGACAAAGGATACTATACTACAAATCCATACCCCCCATTTATAAGGAATACGCCCTTTGCTGATATTCTCGAAAATCTCACCCATAGCCGATACAATAGCAATCGCTGAGGTTAGACAAGCAAAAGCTACTGCTACTGAGATAACAATTCCTCCATTGCTACCCAATACATTGTAAGCTATGTGTTTTAGGATATCTATATAACTAACGCCCTCTTCTGAAGGGGAAAGATTAGAGGTTGCACCTAAATATAATAGTCCTCCGTAGATAAACACCAAACAGCCTGCAGATATTATCCCTGAGAGTATAGTAACTTGTTTTTTATCAGCCTCTCTTTGGTACCCTTCACGAACTATAGATGAAATAATTAAGCCTGAGAAAATAACCCCCGCCAGCACATCTAAAGTTAAATACCCTTTCGAAAAACCAAAAGCAAAGGCCTCTCTAAAGGTATAACCATTATCAGCCAACTCTTTAGGGGCATTGAGAGTACCCACAACTATCAAAATTGTAAGCGAAAGAATCAAAAAAGGTGTGAGGATTTTACCTATGATATCCACTATTTTAGCTTTTGAAATAGAAAGCAATAAGGTAATACCAAAGTAGAACACACCAAAGGTAATCTTGTCTATTTGAGGGAAGAAAGGTTGTACAGCTACTTCATAAGTAGTAGAACCCGTTCGTGGTACACAAATGAGAGGCCCTAGCGTAACGATGATAATGAAAACAAGCGCATTGACGAATAATGGGGGAAAACGCTTGCCTAAATCGGTGAAGGTGAGCCCTATGGAGGCTACCATTACCACCGCCAAAAACGATAGCAGTATGTCCGATACAAAGAAACCTGCAAAAGCCACACCACTTAAAGCTCCTATTTTTAATCCTATATAGGGAGGGATAACTAAATTGCCCGCCCCAAAAAACATCGCAAATAGAGCAAAACCAGCTGTTACAACAGTGATAAATTTCTTTTTATCCATAATCATTAGGTTTAATAGCTTATATCGCCACAAAGATACAACTTTCTTTTATTAAAAGAAAATTTTTCTTTATTTTTCTTTGTTTTCTTTTTTTTAGCAGTTAATACTACCTATTTGGATATTCGTATCTCTTGAAGGAGAAAGAGCTTCCTAAAACCTAATATGGGGGTATTTCATAGTAAATGCCTCCATTTTTTGTTGTAATTGTGCTAAAAACTGCTGATGACTTTCAGTTTCAGGATTAAACGGACGATGAGATAAGCCTTTTTGGATACTGTCTACTTGTTTCATATCTGCTTGAGTGGCAGTTTCTATATAGGTAGTAACCAAACGTTCCCAAATATAATTGATAGCCATTTCCGATGGATGCACCATATCATTGGCGTAGAAACGATAGTCGCGCAATTCGTCTGATAACAATTCGTAAGCAGGAAAATAAAGGCTCTTGTTGTTGGTGATAAGAGGGTATAGAGCTGAGAAGAGTTGTGATTTACTCACCTGATTTTCAAGGAAGCCGTCTTTGATATGGCGTACAGGAGAAATAGTAAAAATCACATTTATTGAGGGGTTGAGCTGTGTGAGTAGTGTAATAATATGATTGAGACTCTCGGTGATTTCTTCTATTGAGAGCAAGCGTTTAGAGAAGTGTTGAGCAGGTAGTTTGTGACAATTTGCTACGATAGTATCGGTGCTGTTGTAGATATATACCCAAGCTGTCCCCAAGGTGATAAAACAAAAGCTCGCCTCTTGCAAGGCTTGTTGCAATTGTATTTGCTGGCTGTTAGCCAAGTGTATTGCCTCTTTGAGTGAGGGGCGGCTCATATCCGAATGAAAGTAGAAACTATGCCACAATTCATCGTGAAGGAAGAAATCTTCAGCGGTATAAGGAGTGTGTGCAATGGTATGTTGCAGAATATACTCAATAGCCTGTGGATGAAAGAGCACTCCAAACGGATTTACTGTAATAGAAAATTTGTAATAAGCGAACTTTTGTGCCATATTCACAGCAAAACACGAGCCTAAACTCACTATAGAGCTATAGTAAGTAATGTTTGAGTTTGCTTTAGAGATAGGTACAATTGTTCTAAAATCCATAGTTATAATGTTTAGGAATTACTTTTTTCTAAATTCAGCAAAAACTCCTTTCGGCTAAGACCACCTGCATAACCTGTGAGTGTACCATTACTGCCAATCACACGGTGGCAAGGTACGATAATAGAGAGGCGATTTTTACTATTAGTATTGGCAACAGCACGAACACCCTTGGGATTTCCTACAGCAATTGCTTGTTCTTTATAAGTACGCGTTTCGCCATACGGAATGGTTTGCAATACCTTCCACACTTCTTCTTGAAAGGGTGTCCCCACTAAGGTAATGGGTAACGTAAACTCTTTGCGTTCTTTAGCAAAGTACTCTTTTAGTTGCTTTTCGAGTTCTAAAAGCAAGGCGTTTTCTTGCTCCATATCTTTAGCTTCCAAGCGCAAAAGTACTTCAGCTTGATCTCGATACCAAGTTGTTTGGTCGAGAAAATCTAATACACAAATAGCCTCATCCGTTGCCATTGCTATCATCACTCCTATCGGGGTGATGATTTTCTTCTTGTATAATTTCAGTATCTTTTTCTTCATTGGTAGCTTCGCTATTAGCATCGTATTCAGTTTCTTCTAAATCTTTAGATTTTTTTCCTAAGCCTATTTTAGGATGTTCTTGAGTTCCTGTTATTTTTATAGGAATACCTATGATTCCCAAAGGAGGTAAACCTAAACGCATTTTAAAGTTCAGTTTTCCATCGAAACTGGTTTGTCCTTCAATACGTGGGCGGAATCCTGATACCTTAAACTTAAATCGCTCTACGGTGATGAGGTTGTTTTTAATCTCACTTTTGATATCGATAGTAGAAAGTTTAGAATCTCTTAGCGCATCGGTACCTGTTTTATCACTAATCACATTGAAAAGTTTAAAGCCTTTCATTTGTACATCTTTCACCGAAAGCACGCCTCCTCCTTTAAGTGAAGGGTAGATAGGCAACATCTCATCGTTGAGTTTTCCAGCTACTTTATAATCCAAAGAAACAGTACCGTGTGCATCTTTAGCCATTGAAGCCATTTCTCTAAAGAGTTTTACCTCTTTATAAGCGCGTTGTACATCAAAGTTTTCAGCTTTGATATCAAAATCAAAATGAGCGCGTTTAGGGGTTTCATCGCCGTATTTAGCATTGATTTGAGCGGTAACTCCTATAACGTTGAAGTTTACATTTTTCAGGGCTAAAGTACCTCTTTTTAGTTGCATACTTCCTTTGAGGTTGAGAATGTCAAGCCCTTGAAAAACTACCTTTTTCAGGTTGGCATTCAGGTTAAAATCAAAAGGTTTAGGTACAATCACTACACCTTTTTCAGAAGCGACAGTAGCTGTTGGGCTTGTAGTAGTTTCATCTTTTGTTTCTTCAGGTGAGGGAGCAGGGGAAGCATACATAAACTCATCAACATCAATATAGTTAGAGGATACAGAAAAATTACCTCTGAGTATCTGATTTTTAGAGAATAAAAAGTTGATAACATTGCTCATTCGTCCGTTCATCAAAAAATCGGATTTACCATAAGTAGCACGGAAATTAGTAAAACGCATATCATCTTGCTGGAATCTAAAAAGTCCTTGCTGAATAATAAATGGTTTAGGCAAATATTCTGATGTTGTTTTGATATTGCGAAGTTCAATGCTACCCTTGTTTTGCAATAAGTGATAACGCCCATTAGTTGCATCACTCTGTGTACCTTTTAGCGATACATCGGCATTGGCATAACCTTCTAATTCCAAGCCTTTTTGTGAGAATACTTTATAAATCTTAGCAATGTTGAGTTCACCTTTTGCTTGGATATCATAGTGAATATCGTCAAAATTTTCCATTGCTAAATTCACAGTAAAAGGCTTATTTTCAAAAAGAAAATTGAGAGGATTGAGTTGCAACGCTAGTGTTTTCATACTGCCATCAGTATTCTCTACTTTGCCTTTAAAATGTATGTTGGTGATAGGATTGGGGTAATAAGGTGTTTTTACATAACCTTCGGAGAATTCCAAATCGCCTTTGGTAATAGGGAATAGCTTTTGTTTTGGAGCATACGTTCCTTTAGATTTTATATTGGCTAAGAGCATCCCTTTTACCTCTAAATCCTTCATATCCAGTAAGTGCATTACATTTGCTACATTGATGTTTGCACGCACTTTAGCATCAATCACTGGGGGATTGATACCGTTTAAATTCAAGATACCTGAAAAATATTCTTTGCCAATTGTAAAATAGATAGAATCGAGTTTAACCCCTACTTTATTCACATCTAAAGAGGGCAGACTCGTCTCTATGTTTAGGAAGAGATGTTCGGCTGGGGCAGGCACACCTTCATAGCCTACATATCCATCTCTCACTTTCATTTTAAAGAAAATATCGGGACTCAGGTTTTGTGAAGCAATATATTTTCCTTTCATCGAAAAGAAAATGTCAGTTTTTCCTTTAAGAGTTGCTTTTTTATGCCATTGGGTAAACTGAGGGGGCAAAGCTGTAAAGAAATCATTGAGATTGCTATCTTTAGAATTGATTTCGAAATTGAGGTCATAACCATTGCTCAAGAAGTCTAACTTTCCTTTGAAGTCTACGGGTAATTGGTTTATTTTTAAATCGTTTTGTTGAAAAATAAACGATAATGAATGCGTGTTGATTTGAGTGATAAGCTCTGCATTTACGTGTTTGTCCTTTAGGTAAGTTTCACCACCAAAGATAAAATCTAATGATTGTATTTGGGCTTTGGTGCGCAAATCAAAAATGGATTCTTCTAAACCTCCTTTTCCTAAATAGTTGAATCCATTGGCTTGGATATAAATTCCTGTAGATTTATCGTCGTAGATCAGCTGGGTGTTTTTCAGTTCAATACGTTGTAGGTCTACACGAGTATCGTCATCATCACCTTCATCGGTCTCTCCTGATGATTTATACACGTTATAGCTTGCACCTCCTTGTTTATCAACTTGAATGTGTACAAAAGCATTTTTAAGATAAATCTCCTCTATATCAATTTTCTTAGAGAAAAGCAATTCTTTTACATCAATCCCTAAAGAGAGTCGTTTTACCGATACTAAAGTGTCGTTCTCAAAGGGAGCTGACCCTTTGAGGAGTACATCGTCTAAGTTGAGGGTAAGAGAGGGAAAATGTGTAAAGAAAGTGAGATTTGCCTTAGAGAAGTTTAGTTCACCGTTGAGGTTGTCGTTGGCTAATTTCTTTATTTTTTCAGTAACATACTCGGGGTAGAGCATTGGGAAAACAATTACAAAGGCTAGTAGTAATCCCACTACTATTCCTAAGTATTTCAGCGTTTTAAGTAGATATTTCTTCATTTAGTCGATAAAGCTTCGTATTGCTAATTCATAACTTTTTATTCCCAACCCTACAATCACTCCTTTGGCTACTGCTGATAAATAAGAATGATGACGGAAAGTTTCTCGGGCAAAAGTATTGGAGATATGTACCTCTATTACAGGAGTTTTAACAGCTTTGATAGCATCAGCTAAAGCGATAGAAGTGTGGGTATAAGCGCCAGCATTGAGCACTATTCCTTCAAAAGTAAAGCCTATTTCGTGAATTTTATCAATAAGAGCTCCCTCGTGATTGCTTTGGAAGTAGAGCAATTCACATTGAGGGAACTTAGTTTGTAACTCGGCTAATATCGCTTCAAAAGTTTGAGAGCCGTAAATTTCAGGTTCACGAGTTCCTAACAAGTTGAGGTTAGGCCCATTGATAATCATTATTTTTTTCATAAACACATCCTACTCTTCTATTTTGATGCGCCCTATACCTTTTACACTTTTCTTAAACACAGGCGGATTACCTTTTACAGTGATGCCACCTGCGCCTGCTATAGAAGCGTCTACATCTTCAGTTACGTGAGCTGAAATGTTTCCAGCGCCCGCTATACGCAAAGTAGCTTTTTTAGCGATGAGATTTTTAAGGTCTATATCGCCCGCTCCTTTTACTACGGCATTGAGTCGTTCGGCTGTACCTGTTATATCTACATCGCCTGCTCCAGCTACCTGTACATCAAGAGCGGTAGCCTCTACAGTAGCATCGAGGTCGCCACTGCCTTCTATTTTGAGCTGTAACTCACCTACTTTTAGTTTTCCTTGTGTAGAAACATCAACAGCACCTTTTGTTACTATCTTTTTCAAAGAAGTATTAATGGGTACATATACTGTTAATGAAGTTTTTAGTTTGTATTTATTGTCTATACTCACGTAGAGTACCTTATTTGATACACTTGTTTTCAAATACGGAAGTACCTCTTTTTGTCCTTTAATTTTTAAAGCACCTCCTTCGCCTTCTGTGAGCACAAGATGATAAGCTCCCGATACTTCGACTGACTCATAAGCAGCTACTTTTCGGTCTTCAGTTTTGATTTCTTTTTCGCCATTAGTATTTTTTTGGCAATACACTACTCCTACTAATAGAGCAGTCATCATAAAAGTCATAATTTTTTTCATAATACATTTAATATTTGTTCTACTTTGTTTAATATCATTTCTACTGAAATGGTTTCTATGGCTTTTTCATAGCCTTTTGGGTATTTTTTTCCATAAACTGAAGTAGGAATGAGCGGATATTGTGTTCTATCGGCTAAAAGGGCATTCTCTTTAGGTTGATCATACGGATAAAAGCCTGCGTAAGGGTGTGTAACTCCCCAAAGAGTAATAGTTGGAATTCCATACATTGCTGATAGGTGCGCATTACCACTGTCCATTCCTATCATTATATCCAAATGAGAAATGAGTTCTAATTCTTGTTTGAACGAGAGCCTACCTACCATATTTTCGGTATTAGGCAACTGAATTTGAGCTACTTTTTGCTCTTCTTCTTTGCCACCTCCAAAGATGTAAATCATACTATTAGGGTAGCGCTGAGAGAGTTTTTCAATCACCTCACACATTTTGTCAAAAGGGTATTGTTTGCTTATAAAGGATGCAAAAGGTGCGACCCCTATGTGCAACTCACTTCCATTTAGCAAATTTTCTACAGGTTCGCTCAGTGGGGTAGGAGGGAGCAAATAGTCGTCGCTCAAATCAATAGGGAAACCTAGGGCATCGAATACATCGGCGTATCGCTGGTACGAAGGTTTTAACGGTTCAAAAACTTTAAATTTATAGCGTGTAAGAGCGTACTTTTCTCTTCTGCCTTTGTTAATCTGTTTAAAAGGTATTTTAGAGCCTTTAAAAAAAAGTTTAAGGATATTAGTGCGTAATACATTATGAATATCAGCCACTCCCTGAATTCCTTTTGCTTTTAGCTCTTTATAGAGCCTATACAAACCCATTAAGCCACTGTGTTTACCGTTGAGTTCAGGGCTAAAAACCTCTACATTAGGTAGATGAGAAAACATTGGAGCAAATAACGGACGTGTGAGGTAGGTAATTTTTACGTCAGGATATTGCTCAGAAAAGGCCGTTACAACAGGTACACTGATGGCTACATCACCCATTGCCGACATTCTAAATACAGCGATATGTTCCATTTTGTTTTGGTATGAATGTTTTTATTATTATCTTTGGCAGCTGAAAAGCTACCATCTCTAACTAAAATCAGTGCAAATGTAGTAAATAATTTTTAATATCAACTAAATATGAGGCATTTATTTTTACTTTTTTTTCTCACGCAGTTTATTTTCGCTCAAAATAGCACGGTTTTTACCTTCGATAAAAGTCTTCGTATAGACTTTAACTTACTCTCTGATGCCCAAAAAACAGAAGTAATTTTTGGTCAGCTAAAGAAAGAACCATATTGGGGAGGTTCACATTCACACCTCATTGCTCCTAATTTGGGGAATTTTCGTCTGCAAGTGTTTGATGGTACTCAATTAGTATTTTCTAAGGGGTTTAATTCTTTAGCTAATGAATGGGCTACTTTTGAAGAAGCAAAAGCTGAAAAACGCCTTTTCGCTCACGCAATGCAATTGCCTTTTCCTACTAAAAAACTCCTTTTGCATCTCGATAAACGCGATAAACAAGGAGTATTTCACACTATTGCTACTAAAGAATTATCTCCAGATGATTATTTTATTATTGAAGAAACACAACCCAACTACCCTATAAAACAATTGCTCAACAATGGCAATGCAGCTAAAAAAGTAGATATTGTGATTTTAGCAGAAGGTTATACAGCTACTGAAACTGAAAAATTCTACGCCGATGCACAACGTATGACGGACTATATGTTCACAATTCCCCCTTTTGATAAACTCAAAAAAGATTTTAATGTCTATGCCATTGCAGTGCCCTCTAAAGAAAGTGGTACCGATGTACCAGGGAAACATATTTATAAAAATACAGCATTTAACGCGTCTTTCTATACGTTTAATCAAGAGCGTTATCTTACTACTAATAGTATGCAAGCCATTGCCGATGCTGCCTCAGCTGTGCCTTATGACCAAATTTATGTATTGGTAAATACATCTACTTATGGAGGTGGAGCTTTTTATAATCACCTCAATTTAGCCTCAGCTGATAATGAACTCTCTGAAAAAGTGTACATACACGAGTTTGGACACGGTTTTGTGGGCTTAGCTGATGAATATTACTACGATTGGGATCCTACTTTTCAAGAAACTTATGACCCTAAGATAGAGCCTTGGGAAGAAAACATCACTACCTTAGTGAATTTTGAGAGCAAGTGGAAAGATATGGTAAAAAAAGGAACTCCTATTCCTACTCCTCGTATCTCGAAATACAAAAATACCCTCGGTGCTTTTGAAGGCGGAGGGTATACTAGTAAAGGGGTTTATAGTCCTATGCAAGATTGCCGAATGAAATCTAACGATCCGAAGGGTTTTTGCCCTGTATGTGAACGTGCGATTCGCAAAACGGTTGATTTTTACACTAAATAGGATGTTAGCAGCTTGATAAGAAAGCTTCAACTATAGAAGCTGAAATACGCCCTGCTTCCTCTACAAACTCGTTATAGGAAATAGCGTTGCCCTCGCCTGCCTTATCAGATATAGCGCGTAACATCACAAAAGGGATATTTAGCATATAGCAAGTTTGTGCAATGGCAGCAGCTTCCATCTCTACAGCTTTAGCTTTAGGAAAGTTAAGTGAAATTTCATCAAAACGTTTAGGGTCTGAGATAAATGAATCACCACTTACTACTTGTCCGTAATGTAAAATGTACTGATGAGCAGAGGCTACAGATCTTAGTTTTTCATTCCACTGGGCATCAGCTTTGAAAGCAGGAGGCATTTGCGCTTGTTGTCCTATTTCGTAACCGAAAGCTGTTACATCTACATCGTGGTGACGCACTTCGGTAGCTAAGATTAAATCGTGTACAGAAGTATTGTCCAATCCTCCAGCGGTTCCCGTATTGATGATAAGTGAAGGGTGGTAATGCTCTATAAGCAAGGTAGTACCTACTGCGGCACTTACTTTTCCTATCCCTGATAGTAAAATCACTACCTCTTTACCGCAGAGTTTTCCCTCATAAAATACAAAGCGCCCTATTTTTGTTTCTTTACAATTTTCAATGGAAGCTTTTAAGGTGTTGATTTCAAGCTCCATTGCACCAATAATTCCAATCATATCAATTAATAATTAGCAATTTAGAAGGGGACTGTTTGAGTTGTCAAGCAGTCCCCTTCATTTCTATTTTACTTTCAATTAATTTTGTGCTACAGCTACAATAAGAGGTTCTATGTTCTGAGTTTTGTAAGTTTTAACCTCATTGTTTTGATCACTATATACTAATAAAGCTTTAAGTTCAGGGTGTTTAGCTAAGAACTCTTTGCTTTTTTCAAGTCCTATGATCATAAACATAGTAGAGTAAGCATCTGATTCTACAGCTGTTTTAGCAATTACAGTGGCACTGAGCATTTCTCCTGTCATTGGGTGACCAGTAAAAGGATTGATAATGTGCACAAAGCGTTTGCCATTTCCATCAATCCATACTCTACGATAGTTCTCATCAGTAGAAATTGATTCATTATTAAGGTTTAGAATTACTTCTTGGTAATTATTATTTAGTTCGTAAGGATCTTCAGCTTCTACTTTCCAAGGAGTATTGTTCACAATATCCCTACCAAGCACAATGCCTTCACTATCTACTTTTACATAGAAATTCTCAATGCCTTTAGATTTCAAGAAATCCGAAATTACATCAACGGTATAACCTCTTAGTACAGAAGTTAAGTCTAACTGGATAGCTGGACTTTGTTTTTTTACATAATCGTCATTGCTAATGTGAACTTTTTCAAAACCTACATATTTTTTCAAACTGTCGATTTGTTGTTCGGTAGGTAATTTAGAAATAGGTTGGATGGGTTCTTTACCAAAACCCCAAGCCTTCACAAGAACTCCTATAGTTGGATCATAAAATCCTCCACTTTCTTTCCATACTTTCTGTGCAGTGGCAAAGGCATTCTTAAAGTGATCGTTTACTTTAGTAGTTTCAATCCCTTGATTGATTTTTGATACAATAGATTCAGGATTGTAAGAAGAAATAGAGAGATCTACTACTTTTACAAGAGAATCGATACTGTGCTTCAAGTCAGTACTATCGGTAGAGATGTATTTCACGCGATAAGCTACACTACCACCTTTCCCTTCTACTTCATAAAGTTTTGGGGTTTTCTTTGTGTTATCACAAGAAAATAAGAGCAAAGCCCCCAAGCATAATGTTAAAATTTTTCTGTTCATATTTGCATATATTTAAAAATTGATATTTTAGTCTATTAAATTTTATTGTTTCTTTTCTAATTTTTCAAAAGGTTGGGTTTTAAAAGTAAGTTCTTGATTCTTATCGTTGCTATATACTAAAAGTACAGCTAAATTAGGGTGTTTTGCTAAGAAAGCTTTGCTTTTTTCCATTCCCATTACCATAAACATTGTGGCATAACCATCGGCGTACATAGTGGAAGGAGCTACTACAGTAGCACTGAGTACATCACTTTGAGTAGCACGCCCTGTAATGGGGTTGATGGAGTGTACATATTTGCGTCCGTTGCTATCCATCCATACTTTGCGATAATTACCAGAGGTTGCAAGCCCTTGATTTTTAAATTGTATAGTAGTGATTAGCTCTCTTTCATCTAAGGGTTTGATAGGGTTCTCAACACCTATTGTCCATTCTTTATTTTCTAAAGTATTTTTTCCTTTTAAGAACATCTCACCTGCTATTTCTACAATATAGTTTTCAATACCTTTGGAATTAAGAAAAGCAGCTACGACATCGGAGGTATAGCCTTGGGCGATGGCATTGAAATCAAACAATATTTCAGGGTACTCTTTTTTGATATGATTATTATCAGTAAGTTGTACTTTATTAAAGCCTACATACTTTTTAAGTTCTGTTATCTTTTCATCGGTAGGGAGATCTTTATCGGCTATTTTTTGTTTGCCAAATCCCCAAGCATTTACTAATACTCCTACAGTAGGGTCGAACAAACCTTCACTTTCTTGCCATATTTGTTTAGAAGCTTCAAAAACTTTTCTAAAGTGCTCGTCTACTACCACAGTGGTATCTCCGTTGTTGACTTTAGAAATATCAGAATCTGGCTTGTAGGTAGACATAGATTGGTCTATCACCTGTAAAATAGAATCGATAGCGGGCTGTAAGTTTTCATTACTACTACTTATATATTTAATATGATAAGTAGAACCTTGTGCTTCACCTTCTATAAAGTGTAATTTTTCAGTTTGGCAACCTACAAAAAGTAGGGGGATACTCAATAATAAATATTTCATTTTTTTATAAATGCAGGGCAAAGATACAGCTATTTTTTAAATCTGCAAGTATTTTTGCAATTATTTTTTTATATTTTTCTTAACATTTTTAACAACTCTTTAGCAACAAGGAAGTTAAGTGTTGTTATTTTTCTCTCTATTACCTCTTTTTACACAGAGGAATGATTTCATTTGCTACAATGCGGTAGCGTTCAATTTCTTCAGTGGATAATTTAGAAGCATAGTGTATCTCTTCTACCTCAAAACCTATGCCACGGAGTTTGTTAAAATAATCCATTCCGTATATTCTCACGTGGTCGTACTGACCAAAGATACGTGTACGCTCTTCGGGGTCGGTGATACTGTTGTCTTCAAAAGTAACTGCTCGGTTATAGTCTTGTGGTACTTGAAAAATGCCCCAACCACCTTTTTTCATCACGCGATAGAGTTCTCGCATTGCTTGGGTATCATCGGGGATGTGTTCTAACACGTGATTGCAAAATATCACGTCAAAGTTTTCATCTTCGAAAGGGAGGGCACATAAGTCGGCTTTTACATCAGCTAAAGGCGAATAGAGGTCAGTTGTGAGGTAATCGAGGTTAGCTTGCTTTTTAAATCGTTTATAGAAGGCTTGCTCGGGAGCTACGTGTAGTACTTTTAAGGGTTTGGTAAAGAAGTCTGTTTCGCGGGTAAGGTAAAGCCATAACAATCTATGGCGTTCTAATGATAGGGTAGAGGGGGAGAGTACATTGGGACGTGCTTTGCCATAGCCATAGGGTAAGAATTTTCTAAAAGTATATCCGTCAATGGGGTCTTGATATTTTTTACCTCGTAGATAGAAAGATAAAAAGGGGCGCACCCAATAGCTCAATTTGATGAGCCAAGGTCGGGGTACTTTGTTTAATATAGTGGTAATAATTGCCATTAGAAGCTATTTTTTAGTGGAATAGGGTTAGCCCTACACCTTTCATTTCATCAGAATAAACGGGGTAGATAGCCATTTGTACGGATGATTTTTCTTTACGTTTAAGCAGTTTTGAAGTATAAGGGAAGAGCCAATAAGCTGCTTTTGCACTAAGGATACCTATCCCTGCTCCTCCTAATACATCACCTATCCAGTGGCGGTTGTTGTACAAACGAAGGGTTGCCACGGTAGTAGCAATAGCATAACCACTAATACCTACCCACACATTTTCATCTTTATATTCTTGCCATAAGATTTCCATTCCTGTGAAAGCAGTTGCTGTATGCCCTGAAGGGAAGGAGTTGAAAGCACTACTATCAGGGCGTTGTATTTTGGCAGTGTATTTCACTCCGTTTACCAAAGCCCCCATTATAGCATAGGCGGTAGCTCCTATAATCAATCGTTCTTTGACGGTGTGTTTAGCTTTTACGCCTAAGTTGCTAAAAGCAAAAACACTTACAATGGGAGCGTATTGTATATAGTCGTCAATACGTAACTTATGGCCGCCAGAATAATTATAAACGTGGCGTTGTACGTAGCGATTTATGTAGGTAGCATTAGAAATTACTCCTAAGGTAATGAGAGAAGCAGGTAAAATTACTTGTTTGAGTTGTGGTTTCTCCGCATCACTGCGCAAAGTGTCGGCTACGATTCCTTGCTCATCCATTACTGATAAACTATCTGTCTGAGCTTTTATAGAGTGAATGAGCAGACAAACAAAAGCTATTGTCAGAAATAATATTTTCATTTTAGGTGTATCAGTAGTTAGTTTATAGAGAAATAGATTAGCAATGCAGTTCCGATTATGATGCGGTAGATTCCCCATACTTTGAAGCCGAATTTTGTGAGGATATGGATGAAGAATTTTACAGCTATCATAGCGACTACAAAGGCTATTACATTACCTATAATAAACAACCAAAAGCTTTCATCAGTTTTCATTATCAACTCGTAACCTTTTTCTTCGGTAACCCCCCATTTCTTCAAGAAAATAGAATATACAGTTACGGCAAGCATTGTAGGGACGGCTAAAAAGAAGGAGAACTCGGCAGCAGCTTTACGTGTGAGTCCTTGGGTCATCCCACCTATGATAGAGGCTGCCGAACGCGAGGTGCCTGGCATCATTGCTAAACATTGCCAAAAGCCAATGGTTATAGCTTTCTTTACACTGATTTGCTTCTCATCGTGAATGGTAGGATTTTTAAACCACTTGTCTACAAACAATAAGATTATTCCTCCTATGATAAGTGTAATAGCAATGGCTTTTTGGTTACCTAAAACGGCTTCTATTTTGTCGTCGAAGAGTTTGCCAAGTATAAGAGCAGGCACTACGGCACAAGCTAATTTGAAATAGAATTGCCATTGAGTAAAGTTGAAGAACTTACGCCAATATAGCACTACAATTGAGAGAATAGCACCAAATTGTATAGATACCTGAAACATTTTCAAATATTCGTCATCGGGGATACCCATAAGGGATGCTGTAAAGCCCATATGTGCTGTAGATGAGATAGGAAGATACTCGGTGAGACCTTCGATAATGGCAATTATAATTGCTTGTAGTGTGTTCATTATTAGTTATTTTTTACTATTTTATAGAGTTTATCAGATAGTCGCACTCTGAAATTAGTTTTTATAGTGCAAGAATCGCCTTTTTTAGCACGTTCGGCAGGGACATCATTGACCATCATACTGGTAAGCTCAAGCTCTTGCACACCAGTAGAGGGGCCTGTGATGAGGATTTTGTCGCCTATTTTTATATCAAAGGCTTCAATAGCAAATTCAGCGATACCCGTTTTAGGGAAGTAGTGCTTGCCTTGCCCGATATACACTTTTTTTTGGGTAGCGTTAGAACCAGGGTTTTCGCTCCATTCACCCAATTTTTGTCCTAAGTAATAACCTCCCCAGAAGCCACGATTATATACAGTTTTTAGAGTCTCTATCCATCCTTCAAACTTATCTTTAGAATAAGTACCTGCGTAATAGGCATCAATAGCTTCACGATAGGTGCGAATTACAGTAGCTACATATTCTGGGGCGCGTCCACGACCCTCAATTTTCAATACTTTTGCGCCAGTATCAATTACTTGGTCGAGAAAGTCGATAGTGCAGAGATCTTTAGGTGACATCATATATTCGTTGTCAAGTTCTATTTCAAAACCGCTTTCTTGGTCGATTACGGTGTATTTTTTACGGCAATTTTGTTTGCAAGCACCTCTATTGGCTGAAGAATTGTGAGAGTGCAAACTCAAATAACACTTGCCTGATACTGCCATACAAAGTGCCCCGTGCCCAAATATTTCTATTTCTACCAGATTGTCTGAAGGACCTTTGATTTGCTCTTTTTCTATTTGCTCACATATTTTTTTTATTTGTCGCAAACTGAGTTCACGACTCATCACCATCGTATCGGCAAACATAGCGTAGAAACGCACGGTTTCGATATTGGTGATATTGATTTGAGTAGAGATATGTACTTCCATTCCTATTTGGCGGGCGTAGGCGATGACAGCCTGATCCATAGCGATAACGGCAGTAAGCCCTGCTTTTTTTGCTGCATCAAGTAGTGTTTTGATAATAGAAAGATCGTGGTCGTAGATGATAGTGTTGAGGGTGAGGTAGGTGCGGATGCCTTTAGGAGCACAACGGCGAGCAATTTCGTCAAGGTCGGCAATGGTGAAGTTAATGCTTGCTCTTGCACGCATATTGAGTTGGTCTACCCCGAAGTATACTGAGTCGGCACCGTTATCTATTGCTGCTTGTAGTGACTCGAAGTTTCCAGCGGGAGCCATTAGTTCAATTTTTCCTGTATTTGTCATTATTTATAGTGATTGAGGGTGCAAAGGTATGAATAATTTGTCAATTAGCCAATTACAACCCTATAACAACACCTATATTGGGTATAAAACCAGTGCTAAAAATGCTTTTGTCTTTTTTATAGAGCACATTGTAGCTTGCGCCTATTTGCACATACACATTGCCTCCTAAGTTCTGCATATATCCTCCCCCGATATAAAGAGCGTCCTCTTCGGTATTATATTTCATATTGGTAGTTTTGTGTTTTTGAGAGATGAAATAATGCTGATAGCTAGTGCTTATATAGGCTACCCTTCCTATATAGTATGATAAAGCAGGACCTACTGACACTGAAAGGCTACGAAAATACTCACTGTGTTGTAGTGAACCATTTACAATAGCGGCTAATTCTAAATCGTCGGTGATTTTATACCCCACACGAGGTGATATATCTACCCCTAAGCCATAAGAATAGCTAAAGCCTATATTTCCTCCAAAAGTCCAAGGATTAGGGCGGCTGTTTTGATAAGCAGGATCTAAAATGTTTGGGCTTTGAGCCATTGCCAAAGTTGCTACTGAAAAAAGTACTAAAGTTAACAAAAAGTGTTTCATATAGATTATAATTAATTAAGTTTAGAAATTAGGAGAATTTCATCGATTTAGTAGGTGATATTTTGGTAATCACATAGGTAGGGATGAGCAACATTAGTAAGCACAACAACAAGACCCCTATGTTGAGCAATATTACCCATAAGGGAATGAAAGCAATAGGTACTTCGCTTACATAATAGGTTGCTGGGTCTAACTTGATAATACTGTAACGCTGCTGTAACCACAATAGTAAGAAACCTAAAATATTACCCCATAATAAACCTAAACCTATGATATAGGTAGCATTATATAAAAAAATCTTGCGAATACTGCGGTCAGAAGCTCCTAAACTTTTCAGAGTTCCTATCATTGGGGTTTTCTCTAAAATGAGCACGAGAATAGCTGTAATCATATTAAATCCACCTACAACTATCATTATCCCGATGATGAGGTAAATATTAAAATCGAACATACTGAGCCACTCAAAAATAAAAGGAAATCTTTGAATAATTGTTTGTGAATCGAGGAAAGTACCGATTTTGCCGTATACCTGTTTGCCTACTGCCTCAATACGATCAAAATCTTTAATAAAAAGTTCAAAATTGCCTATCTCATCAGCTTTCCATTTGTTGATTTTTTGAATATGACGAATATCAGTGAAGATATATGATGCGTCAAACTCTTGAAAACCACTGTTGTATAAACCTACAATTTTAAAATTGCGTTGGTTAGGAGCTTGAGCAGCTTCGTCTTTTAAGAAGATAGCTTGGCAGTGGTCGCCGAGTTTAAGATGCAGTCTGTTAGCTAAATAGGTGGACATCAGTATCTCATCGGTCAGTTCTTCACTTGATACATTAGGAGTGCGCCCTTCGGTAATAAAATCGCGAATAAGTGACCAATTGTAATCTTGCCCTACACCTTTAGCGAGAATGGATTCGTAAGTATTCTCGGTACGGATAATTCCGCCTTTGGTAGCTACTGCTTGAATATGAGTAACTTCGGGTACTGCCGAAAAATTAGGGTAAAAATCCTGTTGTATGCTAATAGGTTTGGTAGTAACTTGTGAAGCATTGCTGCCGTAATCGAAAATTTGTATGTGACCGTGGAAAACTACTAATTTTTCTCTAATCTTTTGTTGCAAACCAATACCCGTAGCAATAGCGATGAGCATCATCACCATTCCTACAGCAATAGCAGCTATTGCCATTTTGATAATTGGAGAAGAAATTGTACCTTTGTCCCCTTTTGAGAAAATAACTCTTTTTGCTATGAAATATTCAACATTCAAAACAATAATGCCTTTTAGAAGTGCCAAAATTACACTTTTTTTCTTATGTACGTTCATTTCGTGCAAAAATAATGGACAATCGCAAGACTACTCTTCTGTGCAAAAAGCTGAAAAACAGACAAAAGAAGTAGTTGTAGGCGCAAACCGAATGTATCTTTATATTAAGGATTTGCGTGCAAAAAATATAGCTGTAGTCACTAACCAAACAGGAATTGTGAAGACTGAAAAAGGTAATTATGTACATTTAATAGATACCCTATTAAAGAAAAAAATAGACATCAGTAAGGTTTTTGCTCCCGAACACGGATTTAGAGGAGAAGCTGATGCGGGTGAAATGGTAAAAGATGGCAAAGATTCTAAAACGGGCTTACCTATCATTTCACTCTATGGTAAAAATAAAAAACCTACCCCTGAACAACTGAAAGAGGTAGACCTCGTACTCTTCGATTTACAAGATGTTGGTGTGCGTTTCTATACTTATATTTCTACTTTACACTATGTAATGGAGGCTTGTGCCGAGCAGCATATTCCTATAATAGTGTTAGATCGCCCTAATCCTAATGCACATTATATTGATGGGCCAGTACTGAAACCACAATTTAAGAGTTTTATTGGGATGCACCCTGTGCCTGTGGTCTACGGAATGACTATTGGTGAATACGCCCAGATGATTAATGGTGAAAAGTGGTTGCACGGAGGTGTTACTGCTGATTTAAAGGTGATTCCGTTAGCGAACTATACTCACCAAACACCCTATAGACTACCAGTAAAACCATCGCCCAATCTGCCTAATGATATGTCGATAAATTTATACCCCAGTTTGTGTTTCTTCGAGGGGGCTAATGTGAGTATGGGGCGTGGTACTTCTCAGCAGTTTCAAATTTATGGTTCACCTTATTTTTCAAAAAGTACATTTAGTTTTACACCCCACCCTAATGCAGGAGATAAAAATCCAAAGTTTAATGGGAAATTGTGTTATGGTGAAGATTTGAGCAAAACACCTCGCTTAAACCAACTCAATCTTTCTTGGCTTAAAAAAGCTTTTGAACAAAGTAAGGGGGTAAAAACGCCTTTCTTCACTTCCTCTTTCAATAGAATAGCAGGTACCGATACTCTAAAAAAACAAATTATAGAAGGTAAAACTGAAGCTGAAATACGCCAAACCTGGCAAAAAGAGTTAGGAAAATTTAAAGAAGTAAGAAAAAAATATCTACTATATTAAAAAAACAAGATAGGGTTTAAGGTGATACTTGTTAATCCTTAAAACCTATCTTCTAATTAACTAATATATTCGTAAGTCTAAAAACGTACGCCTACACCCAGTTGAATTTGTTGGGTAGTGGCTTTCTCTTTAAGGGTATTGCTAATATCAGAAAAGCCCCATACATAACGACCGTAAGCAAAGAGCGGACCTAAATTTACTTCGGCACCAGCAACTAACGAGAAGTCGGTATCTTTGAAAAGTTTTTTACCATTTTCCCAAGTGCTATCATCTTTATTAGCAAGAAAACTAAACTGCGGCCCTGCGTGCAATGAAATCAACCCACTAGGATTGTATTTAAAGAGTAAAGGTACGCCTACATAGTTCAAAGTCTTTTCTTTATCAAACTTTTCATCCCACACTGATTGATAACTATCACGGAACTTTGTGTTAGTTTGGCTAAATAGAATCTCGCCTTGTAGCCCCCATTTGTCATTGAAGTCATATTCTACAAAGCCGCCCAATTGGTATCCCAATTTGAAGCCTTTACTATAGGCAACACCATCCAATTTTCCTAAGTTAGCACCTGCTTTAGCTCCTAAGTGAAACTCTTGGGCATAAGCAGTAGTGGTGAGTAGCATTATAGCAATAAAAGCTGTTAATTTAGTGATTGTTTTTTTCATACGCTTAATTATTGTTTAATGTTTCGCTGTGATTATCCCAAATAGCGTGCCAAAAAATAAAATAGCAAATTAGCAAATTTGGAAATTAATAAATTATATACTACTTTTGTGGCTTGAAAATATTAAAGTTACCACACCAATGATTATACACCATTTAGGCGAAGAGCCCTCTGTATTAAACCGATTTATCGCCCAGTTGCGCGACGTAAATATCCAAAAAGACCGTATGCGTTTTCGTAAAAATTTAGAACGTATAGGCGAAGTATTGTGTTATGAAATGAGTAAATTTCTACACTACAAAACTGAGATAATTACTACCCCATTAGGTGAAAAAAAAGTACAATTACCCAAAGATGAGATTGTAATTTGCTCTATTTTGCGTGCTGGTTTGGCATTGCATCAAGGCTTGATGAACTATTTTGACAATGCAGATAATGCTTTTATATCAGCATATCGCAAGCATACTTCCGAAACCGATTTTGATATAATGGTAGAATATCTTGCCTCTCCTTCTTTAGATGGTAAAATACTTTTCTTAGCCGACCCGATGCTGGCTACAGGTCGTTCGTTTGCCAATGTGTTCAACGCTTTGAAGCCTTTAGGAACTCCTAAAGAAATACACTTATTTGCTGTAATTGGGGCACAACAAGGGATAGAATATTTAGAAGATAAATTTCCTGAAACCACTCACTTGTGGATTGCTACTATCGACCCACTCCTCAACGATCACGGTTATATAGTGCCTGGCTTAGGTGATGCAGGCGATTTAGCTTTTGGTAATAAAATGGAGTAAGAGTATTGTAGCAGGCAGAGATAATAGTATCCATAGTACAGTTTCCTTTAGCCACCATAGTCGTATTTTTTCGATATACAATGCAAAAAGTATGGCTATGGGGGCAAAAATATAAATCACTTCTTTTGATAAAAATGCTACAAGCAAACCTACCCATAAAAATTGTACTACCACTATTGAGCTAATGCTGTGATAAGTACTTCTGAAATAATACACCACTATTGATACTAAAAATAACAATCCTAAACTCATTAAAGCAATTGTTGTGGCAATAGGGTAGGAGGGAAGTTGTAATAATCGCATTATATCGGTAGTTACTAAGTTGTAATAACTATCAAAAGAAAAAGGTATTTGTAATATTATAAGTATAGCTCCTCCTAATAAAGCAATTACTAAAAGAGCTAAGAGGGGGATAAACCAATAACGGCGCTTTTCAGCTCCATAGAATAATAGCGAAGTCCATACATTTAGTATGAATACCAATGCCCAAGGATGTAGCAAACTCGCACAGATAATGAGTAGGGAGGTATCCAATAACTTTTGAGGAATCCCCTCTCCAGTTTTTAAGGTAAGTACTCTCCACAGAGCTATGATGATCAGTAAGTTAGCTCCTACTAATTTTATATTGTCAAAAAGAGTAGGAAAGAGCACTATTAAAATACTGAAGAAGGCGATAGAATAACTGTTTTTAGTTTCGGTGAGTTCATTCCATCTATCTATTTGGTGTAGTAATATTAAGGAAAATAGAAGTAGTGTAAGGTTGATAGACAAAAATAAAAGATGTGCCCCAACCTCTAAAGGCTGTTGTAATATCTGAAATTGATATAGCCCATCGCCTATCAAAAGTGCTAATAGTACTATGATAAAGGTGATGGGCTTTGTATTTTCAAAGTATTTTGAGAGCATTTAGTTATTGCGGATTTTTAACGAATATTTACCAGAGGTTCCCGATACAGTAACATTGTAGTTGAGTAGAGGATAAGGTTTAGCAATATTTCCTAAAACAAAAGGATTACCTGTAGTTAGACTGTAAACTGTATGGCAACAAGAGCATCTTACATAAGTATAATCGTGGAGTTCATAATTAGCTTCTTCAGTAGGGGTTTTAACGCTGTATAACCTGCTGTAGCAGCCGTCTAAAGAGTGATTAGGACAAGCAGCTTCCCAAGCTAAATAACGTCCTTCACCATAACAAGTAACAAAAATGCCTCTGAGCCCTTGTTGAGAAATAAAAGCACTATTACCAATACTCTGAAGTCGATATCTTAGCATATCAAGTTCTGTAACATCAAGATTAATAGGCACCTCACCCAAGTAAGGATTGCGTGCACGTCGTTCTTTTTCACAACCCCACAATCCTATAAAAAGTATTATAATAATTATAAATTTTCTCATCATCTGTAACCTATTACTTAATTTATTTGTTATTTAAAACCTATATCCCACCCCTACAGAAAGTGTCCTATTTTTGAAATTGTAATCAGGACTGATACCTGTGCGAGTGAGACTAGTTTCGTCTGACTCAAAAATACTGGTGAGCCCTTGTACCCAGCGTGCTTCAAAAAACCACCCAGAGTCGGTCATATAACCAATGCCTACAGTCATTGCTCCATCGATAATGTCTAATGCATCGTCTTTTACACGTGTTACAGGGTCGGTACCTGCATCAAAGTAAAAGTTAGGTTTGTCGATACGATATTCTAACTGAGGTCCTATGTGCAAGTTGATACCTTTTCCTACATTGAAGCGCGCCATCACAGGTAAAGAGATATAATCTAAACTCAGTTTAGCTTTGCCGTAAGTATTGGAGGTGATATTTGCTCCACGTCGGTTGTAAATACCTTCTACTTGTAGAGAGAACAAATTAGAGAGCGGGAACTCTAATGTAATTCCTGCAAAATAACCGTGATAAGGTTTAAAGCTAGCACTGTCACTCACATTGCCTTTTAGGGTAGCGTAGTTGTACCCAGCTTTGAGTCCTATATATTGGGCTTCTATACTATAAGAAGCTAATAAACATATTGATAATAATACTATTTTCTTCATTGTTATTATATTTTTTTAGTAGTTATAATCTTTACAGGACAAGCCTTTTGAGCTTTTTCACAATCTTCAAAAATGCTATCGTCATAACTTTTGAGTGTAAAAAAACCTTTTTTCTCGGTAGAGCGTAATAGTACACTTTTGCCGTCCTTTTTAGACATTTGGAACTGCTCTGGTGCCATCTCTACACAATAGTTACATCCTATGCACTTTTCGCGCTGTAGAGTCACAATCACCATAGCCTTATGCATTTTTTTTTGTATTTTCTTCTTCGTTAGGTTTTACTAAAATGGCATATATTTCAATAGCAAAGCCTAATAGCACCAAAGCAGGGGCTAAGTGAATGCGTCTGAAATTGAAAATCGACGTATCAAATACTGCGGGGTTGTCGCTTCCGCCACCGCTCATCAGTATAAAACCAATAGCGATTACCGCTAATCCTATTCCCATTATGAGATAGTTTTTCTTTCCGAATATAGAAGTTGAATGATGTTTCATATCTGTTGTTTATTTAATAGTAGAGATCGTTTGTGTTTAAGTTTAAGAATCGTTGTGTAGCGAAATAAGTGCTCAACCAACTGATGAGAATTCCCATAGCGAAAATTCCTATAAAAACGACACATAATATCGTTTTGTCTAATAATATAGAAAACTCAGGGTATGATTTTACAATTGCTAAGAGTGCCCCGTAGAATAGCAGTATAGCGAGAAAAGCGCTCAAAATACCCAAGCGTACATTAGTGCGGATAAACGGGCGACGTATAAAACTACGGGTGGCACCTACCAATTGCATTGTTTTGATAATAAAACGTTTAGAGTAGATAGATAGGCGAATAGAAGCATTGATGAGCAGTACCGATACAAAGGTGAAGAGTGCGCTAAATACTAAAGTAATAAGTCCTATTCTATTTACGTTCTCGTGAATGAGAGCGACGAGGGATTGATCGTATACTACTTCCGATACAAAAGAGTTTTGTTCTAATTCACGTTTTATTTCTGCCATTTTATCGGGTTCAGCATAATCGGCTTTTAAGCTCAAGTCGATAACATTTTGTAAGGGGTTTGTACCAATGAAGCTCACAAAATCTTCGCCTATGTCCTTGCTAAAGGTTTCAGCAGCTTCATCTTTGGAGATAAATCGCAATGATTTTACAAATGAAGCTACTGAGAGTGTTTTTTGTAATTGAGCGATATCGGCACTTTTAGCTTCGTCTTTAATGAGGATAGTAACAGTTACTTGTTCTTTGAAGTGATTGGCTAACTTTTTAGTACTGAACACTAAAAAACCAAAGAATCCCAATAGGAAGAGTACTAAGGTAATGCTCACTATTACCGAAAAATAGGAAGTGAGTAATCGTCGTTTGTTAAAAGAATCAATAGACCGAGCCATTCTTGTTTTTTCTATTTATAAACTAAAAATCAGGCAAAAGTATAATATTTTTTTGAAATAGCAAAAAAAAACTAATTTGCTAGTTTTCTAATTTTTAAAATTTACTAATTATTTTGTATCTTTGCCTTAAATTTCTGCTCTATGAATCTAAAAAATATACTTATAATTGCTTTTTTAGGGCTTTTTGCTTTACCTTCATTGGCTCAAACCCTTACTGTAACAGGGAGAGTAGTAGATGAAGAGCACATCCCTATGTTTGGAGCTTCGGTGTGGGTAAAAGGCACTAAACGTGGAGCTGTAGCCGATTTTGATGGGAATTTTAGTATAGAAGTGTCTGTAGGTGAAGTGTTAGAATTTTCTTTTTTAGGTTATGAAAAGATAGAACGCACTATCAAAGAAGATACTAAAAAAATTAATATTACTCTCAAAGAGGAAGAGACTGAAACGCTTTGTGATATTCCAGGGGCTCCACGATTGATGTTTCCAGCGGCACCTGGTGTTCGCGAATATTGGGAAAACTTGCCTTATCAAGGGCAAAATATATATTCAAGAGATTATCGAGAGCTACCTACGGTTCAATTGACTGATGTTTTGGAAGGACGCGCCTTGAGTTTCAACGCAAGTACAAGTACAATCCGAGGTGGGAAGGTGCTTTATGTAGTTGATGGTATTCCTATAAGCCAAAATGCTGATGATATTGCGTATCTAACCCCACAAAATATACAACAAATAGAAGTGTTGCCTGGTGCCTCGGCAGCTGCCTTGTACGGAGGTGAGGCATCTAATGGAGCTGTTGTAATTACTACTAAAATAAGAAAAAACTGGGAAGCAAAACGTAATTTTTCATCGGCTACGGGCGTTTATAGCAACGGAAAAACAATTGCACAAAATGCAATTAGTTTATATATGGGTAATAATGATGAGCATCAAACCTATCTATCAGCTACTTCCTTGCAATCAGGGCGAGAAAATCAATTTTCACCTTATGAACGCTATCAACTCTTTGCTCGCCATAATAGTTATATCGGTAGAGCGGGGTTGAATTTAGATCTTTCAGGGGGGTATTCTCACCAAAATCAACAAACATTAGTAGCTCCTGAAAATTTCTATGCTTTTTCAGGAGCACTAACTTATAGAAATGGGAGTGATTTTAATGTAGGGACTCATTTTAGGTTAGACAATCGTTCTTTGCTTTCTGAAAAACTTTCTTATTATACCGATGTGTTGCTCAATTATCTATGCTATTTAGATTATGGTTTTTTACTCCATTCTCATTTAGGAACTTCTTATGAAAGAGATAAAACAGCTGTTTTTGGGCTTACTTCTTTAGAATATGATGAGAAAGCCTATCTGTATTTTTCGGCAAGGCGTGATTTTCCTACAGTAAGCTCAGCGAACGCCTTGTATTGGCGACCTACGATAGGAGCTTCAGTGTTACCACATCACATCTTTAAAAAATTACAAAAAAAGAGAAATAAAGAACTTACTAATAGTAAATTACGTGGGGCATATACTTGGGGAGAAGATTCTTCTTATGAAATAGGATTTGAAACTGAATGGTGGGGTAGTTTCTTTTGTGATGCTACCCTATATCGCACTTCATTAGAAGATACTTCCTTACTCAACAATCGCTTACAAACTGAAGGAGCAGAAATGAGAATAGGAGGGGTATACTACTACAAACAATATACTTGGCGCAACAAGTTCATCACTTCATTTAATGAAAAAGAAATAGGAACATCTTGGCGTTTGGGGTGGCAAACCTATATGAGTGATAATAATTGGCAACTTACAGCTCTGCTCACTTCCAACACTACACAATTACACTTACAAGAACTTTCGCTTAGTTACAATTTAAGAGGTTTGCTTGATGTTGCCTATTTTCTCAATGTGTCGCTCTACCATTCTGCACCTCCTTCTACACCCAAAAATACAGGATTGATGCTCAAAATTCATTTTTAAACGTTAAAAAAATATAAAAATTTTGTATTTTTAACTAAGAAGTATTATTTTTGCGGGGTATATTTATAAATATATCGCTATGAAACAGAAAATACAACTTCTTTTAACCTTGTTGCTCCTAACTTCAGGAGCTCTCCAAGCTCAAAAGAAAACTATTACAGGGGAAGTTTTCGATGAGAACAATGAGCCTCTACCATCAGTTGAAGTAATTATTAAAAACACAAATTCATCAAAAAATTCTAAAAGTGTTTCTACAGATATTGATGGTAAATTTGAACTCAAAGCCAGAGTAGGTGATATACTTGAGTTTAGTTTTTTAGGCTATAAAACCCAAAAAAGAAAAGTAGAGGGGAAAAATAAAACTATCAATTTTAGGGTGGTTTTAAAAGAGGAAAAAATAGGCATTTGTATCCTCCCTTTTATTACTATTCCTCCAAAAACTATGGCTTTGGGGATTCAAAAAGTCCCATATCGTTTAACCTATCTACAACAAGCTGTATCAAGCATAGACCTCACTCAAGTCAAGCAAGCAAATTTTGTAAATAGCCTTGATGGCAGGGTTGCGGGTTTGCATATCCAGCGCAGTGCGACGGGTATCGGTGGGGCTACTAAAGCTACTATGCGCGGGGCTCGCTCGCTTTTTGGCGATAACAACGTGCTTTATGTGGTGGATGGAATGCCTATAGCCAACCAAGCTGAAAGAGGGTTTGGGAGCAATGGCAGAGATACCAGCGAAGGTATATCCGACCTTAATCCTGAGGACATTGCAGAGGTCGTAGTACTACAAGGGGCACAAGCCACTGCCCTCTATGGAGCATCGGCTGCTAATGGGGTACTGCTCATTCGCACTAAGAAGGCTAATGACAATCAACTCAATATTAACTTGTCTTCCTCAGTAGAATTTGTAAATAAACTAACAAAACCTGAGTTCCAAGAAACTTATGGCAATGACTTAGGACAATACACTTCTCTCTCTACTCGCGCCTTACCTAAGGGTACTGATTTTAATATCAATGATTTTTATAGAACAGGTCACCTATACCAAAATTCACTAAATGTTTCAGGTGGATTTAATTTTGAAGGTGGCAATAATAAAACGTATGCTTCAGTAGCTTCTTTGCAATCAGGAGGGATAGTGCCTAATAGCGTATATAACCGTTACAACGCTTATTTGCAAAATAGCACTTCTCTGTTAAAAAATAAGTTGAATATAGATCTTTCAGGTAACTATATCCGTCAGTATGAGCGCAATCAGGTTGCTTCGGGCATTGCTTTCAACCCTATAGTAGGTTTATATCTATATCCAAGAGGTGAACAATTTGCTCAAGAGCGTTATTTTGAGCGTTATGATGCTGTAGCAGGTTATGATAAACAGTATTGGATAGCGGGGTCTGGAACTCCTGATACTCCTGCTAATTTAGGAGAAAATATCCAAAATCCTTATTGGATTGCCTATCGCAATTTGCGTCCTGCTACTAAAAATCGCTATATGTTTTCAGCTAAAGCGAACTACAAAATTATGGATAATCTAGAAGTGGCAGCTCGTTTTCGTATGGATAATACTTCTTCTACTATGGACGACAAGCGTTATGCTTCCACACTTCCTGCTTATGCAGCTGCTAACGGTTATTATGCTCATTGGAAAGAAACCTTTAAACAACAATATGCCGATGTTATCGTTCATTATAATAAAACGGTTTTAGGTTTGGATTTAGACGCTCATATAGGAGCTTCTTATGAAGGCTATGACACTCAAGTAGATGGTTATAGAGGAAATCTGACAAATGTAAACAATTTCACTCAAAGCAATATTGCAGCTCCTACGGCGATTTTTCACCCGTTATGGGGAAAAAGAAGCAATACTGCTTTCTTTGCAATGGCTGAAATAGATTGGAAAAATAAATTATACCTCACTCTCTCAGGTCGCGCTGATAAACCATCCGATTTTCCTTACACAAGCGAAAGTACAGTCTTCAGTCCGTCAATAGGATTAGCAATACCCTTATATGTAAATATAAATAAAGATATATTGAAAGATGCCAAATTGCGCGGAGGTTACAGCCAAGTAGCCGCCCCTATGAGCTATGCGGGGTTAGGCGTTGCCGAAACTTCTCGCGCTTGGATAGGTGATTCGTATACTTTACCTAACTACCCTGCTGATTTACAATTAGAACGTACCACCTCTTACGAAGTAGGTTTAGATACCCGATGGTTTAACAATCTTTCATTGAATGCTACATTCTATCACACCCGTACTAACAATCAGTTAGTTCCCATTTTGTGGCAACAAGCGGGAGAGGTACAAAATCAAGGAGTAGAAGTAGCACTTGGATACACTTATTTTAAGTATAACAGAGCATTGAAAGGTGAAACTCAAATCATTGCTTCTACTAATAAAAATAAAATACTGAGCCTACCTCGTGAGATTACTAATGGTATGTACACCTTGCGTGAAGGAGGTGAAATAGGCGATATATACGATGCTAATGGCAATAAATTAGGCTCTACAAACCCTGATTGGCTCTTAGGCTGGAAAGGAAAATTGAGCTATAAAAATTTTGATTTAAATTTCTTGTTCAAAGCGCGTTTAGGTGGGATAGTCCTTTCAGAAACAGAACGTTATTTCGATCGTTATGGGGTTTCTAAAGCCTCTGCTGATAATCGTGCTAACTATGTTCCTTTTGTAGTCAATAGAACTGCTGCCGATTATCAATATTCGGCTACTAATATTCGCTTGCAAGAAGCTGCTCTTACCTATCATTTTAGAGAAGGTTTTATTGTGAAAGGGTTGAAAGATCTCAGTGTGTCGTTAGTAGGTAGCAACCTGCTAATGCTCTATAACAAAGCACCATTCGACCCCGAAATAGTGCCTTCAGTAGGTACTTATGGCAGCGGTTATGATAAATTTATGTTGCCTTCCGTAAGAAGTTACGGATTGAATGTAAAAATGCAATTCTAAAATTCTATAATGATGAAAAAAATATTTTTAATACTCAGCTTGCTCTCAATAGTAGCTTGTAAAGATGAAACTACCGAAAAAATTGCTCATCCTAATATTGACCAAAAGGTTTATTTTGTAGGCAATAAATCGCAAGAGGTATTTGTGCAAGAATACCAAGAAAACAACTTAGAAAACGTAAAAGCTCAACTCATCTATCCGGCTGAGAAAAACCTATTTGCTGAACTTCTTACAGGGGATGCGCAGTATCTCGCCGATTATAATGAACGTTATGGAGTGGACTACAAATTGTTGCCTGCTGATAAATACAAAGTTGATGAAATCATCGTATTTGGCAAAGGTGAACGTGAAACTTCTATAACAATTACCATAAAGAATCTCATTTTTAACAATGATGATGAAGTGTATGCCCTTCCCTTGCAAATTGTGAATAGAAAAAGCATACAAGCAATTGATGGGCAAGAACATTTGCTGTTGGTGATTCGTCCTAACAGATATAGTAAAGTGTTAAAAATGGGCACAACTTCGGTAACTTCTACCGAAATTCTTTCTTCAAGTAATGTTTTTGAGCAGTGGAGTTTTGAAACTACAGTGTATGTGGAAAGTCTTACTGGTGAAGTACCTATCATAGGGCTCAATAAAAATACAGCAAATCCATTAGAAATAGCGTTTAAAAACGGACAATTACAAGTGCGACTCAATACCGTTACCGCTCTCGAAATTCCTACAACAGCTTTCGCTCCTCAAGTAAACAAATGGTATGCTCTATCGTTTACTTATGATGGCAACACTTTACGTGCTTTTGTAAATGGCAAACCTGTTGCTACCCAATTGTTACAAGGAGGATCTGTACAACTTAGAAATCTCTATATAGCAGGTAGTAACCAGCGCTTGAGAGAGTTACGCTTTTGGCGAAGAGCTCTTACTCAACAAGAACTTAAAGCTAACCTATGGCATACTTTACCTACTAACAAAGATTTACAACTTTATTTGCCTCTCAACGGCAAAAAAATAGATTTTAATACCAAAGAGGTAACCGACGACGAAACAGGGCTCTGGGATTGGTCGTCTTATGGAATGCCTATAATCAGCCTGCCCTCAGGAGCTTCTTTTGATAGTGCTACTGGCAATGGTTATAGATTTCCACCAGAAAATTGACAATGAAACTGAACAAACATCACCTCTTACTTTTGCTTTTTCTATTAGGAGCAACTTTACACGCCCAAGTGAAAAATATCACTGGGCGTGTGATAGATGCAAAAGAAAGAAATCCAATTTCTTTTGTTCCAATAGTTGTAAAAACTTCTCCTCCTACAGAACCTCCACAAGTGGTGATGACAGATTTAGACGGTAAATTTCAGCTCCAAGCAAAAGAAGGTGATATGCTTGAAATTGCCTTTATGGGATATGAAAAACAATACAAAAAAATAGAAGGTAAAGCTAAGAAAAAACACTTTAAAATTGTTTTAGAAGAAGAAAGTATAGGAACAGTTTGTTATGGACCTATGAGCATACTTTTCTACACTTCACTCGAACGAAGGAAAGAGGAAGAAACATTTACTTACCCGCAACAATCTATAGGAGGTCAAGAACTTACTGAAGTAAAACAGATGAATTTTCTCAATAGTCTTGAAGGTAGGATTGCAGGGGTACTACTACAACGCGATGCTTTAGAGATAAGAGGAGGTAACAAAGTGCGTTATATAGTAGATGGAGTACCTATAGACAATCCTTCCGATCTCAACCCTGAGGATATAAGGAGTCTTACTGTTTTGCCAGGTACTCAAGCTGCGGCTATTTATGGAGCATCAGCAGCTAATGGGGTAGTACTTATTCGCACTAAAAAATCTACAAGTAAGAAACTGAATGTCAATTTCTCTTCATCAGCCGAGTTGTTAAAACCACTTTCTTCAGAAGATATTTATAGAACGGGATATGTATACCAAAATGCAGTGAGTTTTTCAGGAGGACAAAACTTTAAGAAAGGAGCAAAAAATAGAATATATGCTTCTTTAGCTTCTTTAGAATCAACAAGTATTGTGCCTAACGACTCCTATAATCGCTATAATAGCTATTTACACAATGCAACTTCTTTGTTGAATGATAAATTGAACATAGATCTTTCAGCTAATTATATCCATCAGTATGAGCGCACTCCAAGCGGTTATCACAATCAATACACTGAAATGAAAGACCGCTATATGTTTTTAGCTAAGGCAAATTATGTAGTAGGTAGAGGTTTATCCTTCACTGGGCATTTTCGTATGGATAACAATCTTATTACAGCACACTCCACTTATAAACAACAATACGCTGATATCATCTTTAGGTATAGTAAAAAACTCTCAACTAATTTTAACTTAGAGAGTCATTTAGGGGCTTTGTACGATGAAAGTAACACCCAAGCTGCTTTTGCAATTACCGAAGTAGATTGGCAATCTAAAGTGCTTCTTACTCTTTCAGGACGTACTGAAAAATATTTAAATCATATTTATGACAATAATAAACTCCTATTCACTCCCTCAGTAAGTATAGCAATGCTCTTACATCAATTTTTAGATATGAATGAAAGAACATTAGGTTATGCTAAATTGCGTGCTGGTTATACCCCAATAACAGACCCTTACGATTGGCAGTCAGAACGCTCTATGTGTTATGAGATAGGTTTAGATACTAAATGGTTGTTTGATTGTCTCTCTGCTGGGGTTACTTTTTATCGCAATCAAATCAATAAACAAGGTGTAGAACTTGTTTTAGGCTACATTAGCGAAAAACCCAATCCTTACCCTAAAACTCCAGGATTCTATTGGGAGACCCAACTTGTTGCAGCTACCTATCCTCATACACAATTAGGTTGGCGCGGAAAAATGAACTATAATGATTTTGATTTAAATTTCTTGTTTAAAACCCGCTCAGGTGAGAAAGTGTGCTTGCAAGAAGCCGCCCTTACTTATCATTTTAAGGGAAAATTTGAGATGAAAGGCTTGAATGACCTTAGTATGTCGTTAATAGCTACTTATGATGTTGATAGCCCAAAATATACCTCACTACCACTTGTAAGAAGCTATGGTTTGAGCGTAAGAATGCAATTCTGAAAATTTGTTAATTTGCTAATTCAAATTTTACTCCTCTGAGTTCTTCAATCTGTTGTAACAAGTGATGAATGATTTCCAACCCTGCCATATTCACTTCAAGGTCGTAATGCCAATTTGTAAAGCGTTCAAAATCCGAAAGTTGGTCATAATGAAGGTAAGTAGTGTTGTTGATGACCTCCGTTTGTATGAGCCCGCTGGAGGCTAAATCGTCGAAAAAAGTGACTTCTATATTGTACAAACGAACGATGTCTTCTCTTGATATTCTCTCTTCCATAACTATGAATTTTTAAGTTGTTCAAATAATTCTTTTTGTTTCTCAGTGAGGTGCTTAGGCAACTGCACTTGGTAAGTAACAAAGAGGTCGCCAAAGCTGTCTTTTTGTTTATATACGGGGAATCCTTTACCTTTGAGTCGCACCGTAGTACCGTTTTGGGTTTCAGGGGCTACTTTCATTTTTACCTTGCCACTTAAAGTATCTATTTGCACCTCTCCGCCTAACATAGCAGTGTAGAGGTCAATATTTACGGTTGTTTTCAGGTCGTTACCATTGCGTTCAAATTGAGCGTCGGGTTCTATGTGGAAAGTAATGTACAAATCGCCATTAGGACCTCCGTTATATCCCTCTTGTCCGTGACCTTTGAGTTTGATTTGTAAACCTTCATATACTCCTGCTGGCACAGTAATACGTATGTTTTTGCCATTTACTGTAAAGGTGCGTTGCTGAGTGGTAGCCACTTCGCGCAAAGGGAGGGACATATCGGCATAGAGGTCTTGCCCCTTGAATTTACCTGAAGCACTACTATAACCTCTGCCAAAGCCACCCGCACGTCCGCCAAACATATCTTTAAAGAAATCGGAATAATCTTCATTAGAGTAATTGCCTCCGCTAAAGCCCTCAAAACCTTCAAAACCTCCGAACCCGCCAAAGCCTCCACCGCGAGCGCGTTGCTGTTGTTGAGCTTTTTCGTACTCCTCGCCATATTGCCAATGTTCTCCGTACTTGTCGTATTTAGCACGGTTTTCAGGATTACTGAGCACCTCATTAGCCTCGTTAATTTCTTTGAATTTTTGCTCTGCCGTCTTGTCGTTAGGGTTCATATCAGGGTGATATTTGCGCGCTAATTTGCGGTAAGCTTTCTTTATTTCTTCTTGAGTAGCAGTTTTTTCTACTCCTAATGTTTTATAGTAATCAATCATATTTACTAAAATTAATGTACGCAAAAGTAATACTTTTTTTTCAATAGTGATACATAGTTCACAATTATTTTGTAATTTTGCCCCCTGAAAGAAAACTAAGTACCATTTTGTGAACACATCATATTTTAAACAATCGTTTTTTATTGTTTTGCTGGCTACGCTCATCTTTATAGGCTTTAAGGAGTTTTTGCCAGCACGCATATTTCCTGAAGTCAAAGCAATGGATAATGTAGTGGTAGATAGCTTAATGTTAGAAGCTATATCGGGTAAGGAAATCGATAAAGTGCTCAGTCAGGCAAACGATTCAATGGCTACTGCTAAGAGATTGAAAAAATCCGATGAGTATCTCTTTGCTTTTTTTAAAAAATTATACGAACTCGAAACTACTAAAAAAGGAAAGATAAGAATAGGCTACTACGGCGATTCAATGACCGATGGTGACTTAATCGTACAGGATTTAAGAGCCCTCTTTCAAGATGCTTTTGGCGGACAAGGAATTGGATTTTTGCCCATCGCTTCCGAGTCGGCTAAATCTCGCGGAAGTGTATGGCATTCTTATTCTAATACTTGGAAAACACAGTCGTATGTGAATGTAAAACGCCCCAAACGTCCTTTTGGAGTATGCGGACAAGTGTTTTTTACTCAAGGCAATGGCACTTGGGTGCAGTATAAATCATCTAACCAAAAACATATCAGTCAACTATATGCCCCTGTACTCTATTATGGTTCATCGGGCAACAAGGAAGCTAAAGTTGAAATTACCTATAATGATACTGTGAAGGTGGTAAAATCGCTAACTACCGATAAACTACTGAATGCCCTACCTCTCACCGAAGGTCATAACACCAAAGCAGTACGCATTACTTTTTACAAATCGGATAGTATTCCTATTTATGGAGTAAGCTCAGGAGAACGACAAGGAGTGTATGTTGATAACTTTTCAAGTCGTGGTAATTCAGGTTTACCTATTTCCCTTTTCAATGTAGATTTGATGAACCGATTTGATGACGCACTTGGTGGATATGACCTCATCGTGTTGCACTTTGGTGCTAATGTGCTCAACTATGGCACTTTAGATTATTCGTGGTACGAAAGGGGAATGACCAAAGTAGTAAATCAAATACGCGCTTGTTTTCCTAATACCTCTATTCTTATCATCTCAACCGCCGATAAATCAACTAAGGTGAATATGGAAATGCAAACTGATAAAGCGGTAGTACCTTTGGCAAATGCGCAACACAAATACGCGCGTAATACTCATTCTGGTTTTATCAATTTATACGAATTGATGGGAGGAAAAGGTTCTATGAAACAATGGGTAGAAGCCAATCCTTCACTTGCAAGCAAGGATTATACTCACTTCAATGCAAGAGGAGCTAAAAAGGTTGCTCATTTATTGTATAATAAATTGATGGAGGAATATGAACATTACAAAGACCCACATAACAGTCAGAAAGCCGATGTTTTTGGTGAAAAAATAAAAGAAATACAAGAAGTGCGACCAACCACAACAACCACTGCTACTGCCACTACTGCGACAGCTACACGTACTGTACAGCCCGCGGCACCAGCACGACAACAACCGGCACGACAACAACCAGCACATCCTGTACAACAAGCACCAGCAGCACAACATAAAGATTCAGTAAAACCTAAAAGCTCCGATTTGTACGAGCTGTAATACTAAAAAAACACTAATAACACACTAAAAAGACACAATTATAATGAAAAAGAAACAATTGGTAAAGAAAATCATAATGCGGAGCTGTATGCTATTGGGAGTAACACTCTATTTAAGAGCTAACTATACCTCAGCAGAAAATGTTTTCCCCCCTTTGGCTGCTAAAGATACTCTCTCAGTTTATGCCAAAAACAACGCCCCGAAAGAGTACAACAATATGTACAACACTTCGGTGTTAACTCCTTTTTTTGAAAAATTGGCTACTTTAGAAAAATCTAAAAACCGCAAACTGAATATCGTCCACATAGGCGACTCACACATCCAAGCCGATGTGATGCCCAATGTGATGAGACAGCGTTTGCAAGAAAGTTTTGGCAATGCAGGATTAGGCTTGGTCTTTCCATACTCTCTTATCCGTACTAACGGTGGGCACAATGTGAGTTTTACTTCTAATATCTCTTGGGAAGCTCAGAAAAATACATCTTCACCATTGGCAGGAATCACAGGCTATGCCCTTTCTACCGATAAGAAAAATTTTGTGATAGAACTAAACCTAAAAAATAAAGATTACGCTTTTAATACCCTTAAAATTATCACCCCTAAAAACCAACGTCATTTTGAGTTGGCAACCAATGTAGGCAAGGTAACCGCTCCTTTAAAGCCTTCAGTTCCTAAGATGATTTCACATAAGGTAACTCAAGGCGAAACCCTCTATGGCATTGCTAAACAATACCACACTACGGTAGCTCTATTGCAGAAAAACAATCATTTGAAAGGGAGTAATATCCGTATAGGACAGGTGTTACACATCGCTTCTGCTAAAGGAATTGCAGGTACTGTACCTGCTCCCGCTCCTGCAACTAAAGTGGATATGAGCAATGCAACTATCCTCAAGGCCAATTCGCTTTACAACTACTATGCTTACGACAATCTGAATGTTTCTGATAAAATATACTTAACCCCTAATACCGAAAGCAGTTCGTTTACGCTTAATGGCATAGTACTCGAAAATGACCAAAAAGGGATTATTTATCATACAATAGGCGTAAATGGAGCCCATTTTTCCGATTACAACAAATCCGATTTGTTCTTTGAACAGATAAGTGCTCTTGAACCCGATTTGATAGTGATTTCCTTAGGTACTAATGAAGCTTATGGTAGGCTTGCTCCAGAAAGATACGATGCCGAGGTGATGAAATTTATTAATACTATACGCACTCAGTACGGCAACTGCCCTATCATACTCACAACTCCTCCTCCTTTTTTGTATAGAAGAAAAAGTACCACCTCATTGTGCGTAGAATACGCCGATACACTGATAGACAACGCTGTAAAGGATAATTATAGCGTGTTCGACCTTTATCGTGCTCTAGGTGGTAATGAAGCAATGAGTAGATTTATACAACAAAAACTTATCGCCGGTGATCGCGTACATTATACCAGAGATGGTTACTTAGAACAAGGTGAGCTTTTCTTCGATGCTTTTATGAGTAATTACTTAAACTACAAAAAACAATCCAAACACTCTTTAAAACCCATTTTAAATTGAATACAGCAGCATTAGCCCAGTGGTTTACCGATAATTTTAGCTTCACAACTGAACAAGTAAAACAATGGTTTACCTATAACCCCAATCACCCTCTACTATTTAATAGCAGTCTGTTTTTGGGGCTATTTTTGGTGTTTTATTTAGTGTATATCATCACTAAAAAACACGTCCATTTCCGTACGGTATATGTTACCTTATTTTCACTGTTTTTTTATTACAAAGCAGGTGGTAATTACTTTGTACTACTAATACTCTCTTCGGTATTAGACTATTTTTTTGCTGGACAGATTTACAAAGCCCAAAAACCTGCTGCGCGAAAATTCTTCTTGGCGGTGAGTATGATAACTAATCTGGGGATATTGTTCTATTTTAAATATACGAACTTCCTTATCGATAGTTTTAACGCTATTTTCCAAAGCAATTTTGCATTGATGGATATCATATTGCCCGTGGGTATCTCATTCTATACTTTCCAAACGATGAGTTACACAATTGATGTATATCGCCGTGAGATAGAACCTGCTAAGAGCTTTTTAGACTTTGCTTTCTTCGTGTGTTTCTTCCCTCAGTTGGTAGCAGGGCCTATTGTAAGAGCAAAAGATTTTATTCCGCAAATATACAAAAAGCTCACTCTCACTAAAGAAGAAACCTCATTGGCTCTTTTTCTTATCATAGGAGGATTGCTCAAAAAAGCTGTGATTTCCGATTATATTTCACTAAACTTTGTAGATAGGGTATTCGAGGCTCCTAATAGTTATACTCCTTTTGAAAACTTAATGGCAGTCTACGGCTATTCATTGCAAATTTATTGTGATTTTTCAGGTTATTCGGATATGGCAATAGGCTTAGCCCTACTGATGGGCTTTACGTTGCCTATAAACTTCCGTACGCCTTATCAATCTAAAAATATTACTGAATTTTGGCGACGTTGGCATATCTCACTTTCAACGTGGTTGAAAGACTATTTGTATTTCTCGGTAGGAGGGAACAGACGAGGTACTTTCTGGGGTTACTTTTTCCCTACTTTATTTTTTGGGGCTACACTATTTTGGGCAGTAAAAATGTACGATACCACTCCTATACCGCTTTATATTACAGCAGGGGCGATAATAGTATTTGTATTAGCTATTGTAGTAGCTAAAGATAGAAAAAAATCAGTACGTAGCCATTTCAACCAAATGACAACAATGCTCTTAGGAGGATTATGGCACGGGGCTAATTTGCGTTTTATCATTTGGGGAGCTCTTCACGGACTTGCCTTGGCTGTGCATAAAACTTTTATGGACTTTTTCCCTGCTAAAAAAGAAGATGAGAAGAAAGGTTTCTTCAGTAGTACTGCCAATGTAATATTTGTGATAATTACCTTTCACTTTGTAGCTTTCTGTTGGATATTTTTTAGAGCAAAAGACTTTGATATAGCCCTTACAGTGATGAATAATATTGCCGAACTACAATTCGATTGGCACAAATGGCAAACTATTATTGAGGGGTATAGAAATGTATTCCTACTAATGGCAATAGGCTTTGTATGGCATTTCTTCCCTCAAAATATGAACGATCAACTGAAGAATTTCTTTGGTAGTATGCCTATACTTTTCAAAGCAGTGATAGTGGCGCTCACTTTCTGGGTAGTATATGCTACTGCCTCCAGTGGGGCACAACCTTTTATATACTTCCAGTTTTAAGGGGCTGAGAAAGAAATTAACAAAAAGTGAGTAAATAGTAACTCATTCACTATTAACACTTTTGTAAAATATTTGTAAAAAAAGTTATAAAAATATTTGCATAGTACGATTATTTGTTGTAATTATGCACCCAAAATAAAGACATATTAAAAGCGTTAGCTTTTGTTCTGTTACTCGTAAAAATCTGGAAAATTTTTAAAATAACACAGAAACAAAAAGATAATGCTCTACCTATTATAGGCGTGAGCTATCTATTTCTGTGTTATTGGGCGATTCCAGACGCACACGGGTAACAGAGTAGATATTAGTTCACGCTTTTTTATTTCTGCTATAATATCAAAAAAGCGTTAGCTTTATTCTGTTACCCGTGAAAAATCTGGAAAATTTTTATCAGTAACGCAGAATATAGGTTAGCCTATGGAGCAAAGGAAGCGCAATAGTGTCTTCCTTTGCCGTATGCAACTTCTCTTCTAAAGAATAAAGACTTTTTCCGCTTTTTATTTAAGAAAATAAATAATAGGCAGTATCCGAAAAGCCTTCAATAGAGTAGGAGAAATCTTTTTTAATTTATCAGACAATGAAAAGAATCGTATTTCTAATTTGTACCTTAGTATTATTAGTTATGGATAATACTTATGCCCAAACAAAAAAAACAGCACAAAAAAAAACAACGCAAATAGGGAAAATACCACAAGGAAAAGGTGTAGAAGCAATTTACAACTATTATTTAAAAGTAGTTGAACTTGTCAGAGAAAAAACTATGGTAAAAATGGGAGTTCCTATTAATGTATATAAAGGAGGTAATGAAAATGAATTAATAAAATATCTACAGAATTATGATAGAAAACATGGGCAAGGTGCAGTTCTATATGTTATGAACGCAGTAGATAATATGAATAAAAAAGTATGGGAAAATAAAATTGAAGAAATGATTCTTAAAGAAGCTATGAAAAGTACTCAAGGAATAGAACTTAATTTATTGAAGGAATACACAAGGAGAGAGTTTATTCAATGGGCAACTAAAGGAACTTATGAAAAAACAGAGGAGTATAATAGTCGGATCTTAAAGGAAGGGAAAGAGCAAATCAAAAAGATTTTAAATGAACAAATGCAAATTATCTTATCAAATTCCATAAATAAAAGTTGGGAAAATAGTGGAAAAATAGGAGAATTTATTATCTCAAATGGAAAATATGATGTAGATAAAGAAACTTACACTATTACTATATTAAAAAAGAGCAAATTTATTATAAAAGATAAGTCTATCAACTATTTCATGAAGATTCCTATAGTTTTAAATAACATAGATAGAGAAAAAGCTAAAAAGATAGCACAAAATAATAATCTTTGGAAACCAATTAATTATATTGATGATTGGGTTCTGTTTGAAGGTATTTTTATGCCAAAAACTATTTTAAAAAAGATAGATGATGATAATGAAATATCGTGTAAAATTGATTATTCTAAAATAAAAATTAAGGATTTTGTTTTTACAAAAGAAAGTGTGATACAAGAAACTTCTAATGCAAATTTACTTACCATTCATTTAACTAATAATAATGGTAATGTTAAATATAAAGACTTATCTAATTTAGAATTTAATACTAAAGATTTAGGTTTGTCTAGATATTTTACAGTTAATTATTCATTTAAACCATTTGAGAATAGTAAACATTTTGACAATGTTGATACTTCAAATAATGAATTAGAAGTAGTAGAAATTAAGCTTAATTCCAATGATAATTTTAATAGTTCAAATTCAGATAATGAATTAGAAGTAATGGAAGGTATGCTTAATGATGATGGTAATTTTGAGTACAATGTGGGAGAAATTGTAGATCTTATTCTTTTCAATGGTGTAATTTTAAAAGTAGGTAAGAATTCATCAGAAACGTACCTTGTAAAATTGTTAGAAGATGAGGATATTATTACTCCAGAACAATTTAAAAAGAATTGGATTACCTTAGATAGAACTTATTTCAAAACAGGTAGTGATGAACTTACTGAAGATTCTGTTCAACAATTAAAAAACATTGTTGCTATTTTAAATGCTTATCCTAAAGCTGTTATTCGTTTAGGTAGTTATACTGATAATACAGGTAGTGATGAGGATAACTTTAAACTTTCAATAAGGCGTGCTGATTCAATCCTAAACAAATTGGTAGCATTAGGTGCTAACAAAGCACAATTGGATGCTCAAGGTTATGGATCAGATCACCCTATTTGCCCTGCAAACGATACTCCTGAGTGTAAAGCTAAGAATAGACGCATAGATATACGTTTAAAATCTAAATAATATTAAAAATGAAAAATCTAATTTTAACACTGCTTATTTGTTTTTTCTTAATTAGTTGTGGACAAAACAACAATCAATCAACAGAACAAAAGAATGAAAAAGTCGAGATGCAAACTTGTGTTGATTACGACTATGAGACAGTTGAATATCCTAAAGATAGTGAAGAATATTGGAGATATCCCAAAGATGGTAATACCAAATTGGCTAAAAGGTTCTTTAAGTTTGTAATTGCTAACTATCTTGCTCAACTTAAATGTGAAAACACTTACAAAACAAAATATATGCCTATGGATATTGATAGAATATCCCAAGAGATAGTAGATACCTTAACAGTATTGAAATATAATACGGGGGTATATATGCTTGAAGGAGGAAAACTCTTTGAGCCCAAAGGAGATTCTTATGAAGATTTAGAAAAGAGAGTCGTTATAAACGATTCTGGAAATGATATTCTTAATATTCTAAATTTTGTAAGAAATAATGTAGGAATAGTTAGGTTTCACAATAATGGAGCTAGTGTTCCTCACTATATAATTGAAGAAAAATCTAATGCAACGATATTTAATTTAACCGTAGATAAAGAAGTTTATGACGGTAATTTTGATCCTGATGAAGTGTTGTATGATGATGGTGAAGGTAGTGGTGATTTTTATGGAGATGTTTGGTATATAACAAATATATAAATATAACTTTCAAATAGTTTTACAACCATTCTAAAATATATTTAAAAATGGTTGTAAAACTTCTTTTAACATTAAAAACAATAAGAATGAAAGTAATACTAATTCAAGGTAAAGAAAATAGTGGAAAAACTACTTTATGTAATCAAATAGATGAGTGGTTACAAAAGGGAATCTTTCAAGATGTAAACTTAAAAAGAGTAGATGTAACTAAGCAATGTTTTAAAAAACAAGATTTTGTAGCCATCTATGATGTTTTTGCTGAAACAGCAGATAACAAAGAAGTTCGTATCTTGATAAATTCAGCTTCTGATGATAATACATCAATAGAAACCTTTAAAAGTTTTAAAAATAATTGCAATGAGGAATACTACAAGAATAAAGAGGTTGATATTCTCATAACAACAATTAGAAATAATGATAATCCTAAATTACAAGAAAAAATAATGGAAATCTGTGGTTTAGAAAAAAAAGATTTTGATCAAGTTTCTTCAATACCAATAGTTATACATAAAGAAGATATTTCTAAAAATAAGCTAATAATTGAATTAGAGAAGAGTCCTCTTCATCTCATAAAAGAAGAAATTAGAACTCTTCTTAAGTAACTTATCCCCGCTATACCCTTTAAGCAGTGGTGGTATGTATTCTTTCGTCTAAATTTATGTAGCTTATAAGTAATTTTTCACTTTTCATTTCCATAGTTATCAAACTCCTTCATAGGAATTTTCTTTCCATCGAAGTTGATATTTTTAAGTTCATTAGCTATGTCACTACCTTTGCCTACGATGATGATTCTGAAGTTTTTTAATAGAAAATAACTATTAGCAACTCTCTGTACGTCTTCTTTGGTTACTGCATTAATCTTGGCGATATAGTTCTTGTAAAAATCTTCGGGTAGGTTGCGCACTTTTATATTGATAGCGTAATTGGCAATCGTCTGCGGACGCTCAGTAGCCAGAACAAACTGACCTAAATACTGTGCTTTAGCTTGCGCTAACTTCTCTTCACTCACTATAGTAGTTTGTATGCGTTTTACTTCTTTGAGTATCTCAACAATGGCAGGAGCTGTTACGGCATTGCCTACTTTGGTCTTGATGCTGAAACTGCCTTTTGTCCATTTATCGGTTTTAAAAGTAGAAAAAGCACCATAAGTATAACCGTGTTCTTCACGCAAATTCATATTGATATAACTACCAAAATCTCCACCTAAAATACTGTTGGCTACCAATAGAGGGAAGTAATCAGGGTGAGACATCTTGAGGTCAATGAGGTTTGTAACTTGTATTTCCGATTGTACCGCGCTGGGCAAATCTATAAAGTTGATTTGTGTTTCACTTACATTCTTAGGGATATATAAAGCAGGAGTTTCTTCTGAATAAGGTTGCCAATCGGCGAAATGTTCGTTTACTAAAGTAATTACCTCTTCGGGATTTACATCTCCTGTTACTACTAAATAGGCATTGTTAGGCACAAAACGCTTGCGGTAATAGTTGGTTACATCGTCTAAGGTGAGGGCAGCAATCTGGGCTTCAGTAATGTATTCGCCGTAAGGGTGAGCCGTACTGTAGCGCAAGGTTTGCCGTACGCGTTTCATAATCACTTCAGCATTACTTTCGTTGGCGCGGATACTTTGGATAATGCGCGCTTTTTCTTTTTCCATATCCTCCTCAGTGAAGTTAGGGTGCAGGGCAGCATCGGCAATGAGTGCTAATACTCGCGGAAAATATTTAGAGAGTACTTGAGCGTATGCACCATTAGGAGCGATAGAGAGTGTTGCAGCGAGATAGTCTATTTCCTCGTTGAAATCGTCTTTATTGATAGAGGTAGAGCCATTGCCCGCCATTAGTGAAATAAGGTCGGAAATTCCCTTTTTTTCTTTTTCTAATTCTGGACATTCGTCTAAAGAGAGACGGATACCTACTTGAGGAAGTTGGTGGTTTCCTACTATCAATAGCGTAAGTCCGTTCGGAAGACTATGTGTAATAGGAGTTCCTAAATTGATAATAGGAGCAGCTCCTGGGGTAGGTTGTATAGAGCGGTCTATATGTGTCATTTTTGTTTACTTATTGAACTGAAGGTAAATAATTGAGGTCTAAACGTTGTTTTTTGTCTAAATACTTGCGAGCAGCCTCTCTAATATCTTCACGAGTAATAGCGCGGTAGTGGTCTATTGCTTTGTTGATGAGGTTCGTATCTTTGTAGAAAGTATAGTTATCTGCCAAAGAGAGTGTAATTCCTTCCATATTGCTGTTTTGAGCCACAAAGTTAGCCTCTATTTGGTTTTGTAACTTTTCATATTCTCGTTCACTGATGAGTTCAGTTTGTAGTCTTTCAATTTCCTCATCCATTTCTTGTGCTAAAGTTTCTAAACTCACCCCATCCATAGGGAGTGCTCCCATTATATAAACGCCATAATCTTCTTGAGCATCCGAAAATGCTAATACCTGTAAAGCAGTTTGATGTTCGTCAATCATTTTTTTGTAGAGGCGAGCACTTTTGCCATCGGTAAGGATATTAGAAAGCAAGTCGATAGTATACGAATCTTTGTCCGTCATTGCAGGAGTGCGATAGGCATATAGTTTAAGAGGAATTTGGATGTTAGGGTCGTATTCGGTTACCTCAATAGTTTCAGTGATAGGAACTTCTTCTATTTTGTTGCGTTGTATCACATTACCCGTATTAGGAATCGTTGCAAAGTATTGCTCTATCCATTCTTTAGTAGTTGGGGTATCAAAATCGCCAGCTACTACTAATACCGCATTGTTAGGATTGTAGAATTTCTTTTTGAAAGCGATGAATTCTTCTAAGCTGGCAGCATCTAAATGTTCTACTTCACCAATCACTGTGCTAGAGTAGGGGTGTTTTTTAAAAAGGTAAGGATTGATAGCTGAGCGATACATTATTCTGCCGTAAGGAGCGTTGTCTATACGTTGGTTTTTCTCTTCTTTTACCACTGAATTTTGAGTACTTACTCCAATCTCATTGATAACAGGGTGCAACATACGTTCAGCTTCCATCCACAAGCCTAATTGCAGGTTATTAGAAGGGAAAACTTCGTAATAATACGTTTTATCCTGCGTAGTAAAAGCATTGTTATGCCCGCCATTTGCCGATACAATATCAAACCATTTGCCACGTGCGATATTTTGAGAACCTTCAAAGAGGAGGTGTTCAAAAAAGTGGGCAAAGCCAGTGCGAGTAGGGTCTTCGTCTTTAGCACCTACGTGGTACATTACCCCTATAGTTACTACGGGGGCAGCGTTGTTAGGGTGAAGAATCACGTGTAACCCATTAGGGAGGTCGTATTCTTCAAAAATAAGAGATTGAGCCATAGTTAATTTGTCAATGAGTTAATCAGAAAAAAACTTTGCTAAAGCCTTTATAGCCTTAGCAAAGTTACAATCAATATGAAAAAAGTCTCTGTTATAGATTAGCGTTGATAAGTTCTTTTACCTTAGCTTCAGAAGGACGAGGAGCATTGATGCTAATAAGTTTTCCGTCTTTGCTTACCAAGATAAAACGTGGAATACCTGTAAGGTCATAGTTTTCAGCAAAATCAGGTGACATTTGTACATTCTTGTGCAATTGTACACCAGTTAATTTTTCAGTGGTTACTGCATTTTTCCAAGCCTCTTTATCATCATCAACAGAAAGACTTACGAAAGTGATATCTTTATCTTTGTACTCTTCTTGTAGTGCTTTGAATGCAGGTATTTCTTTACGGCAAGGTAAGCACCAAGTAGCCCAAATATCAATGTAAAGTAATTTACCTTTGAGGCTTTCAGAAGTAACAGTATTGCCTTGTATATCTTGAGCTTCAAAAGCAGGGAAAGGATTGCCGTCTTTTAGGCGTTCGAGGTTAGCCAAGCGTTTGTTAATTTCTGCAACACCTTCAGCATCTTTCACATTAGCCTTTACTATTTCAGTGAGTTTTTTGTTGTTTTCTGGAGTATTTGCTACTGAAATACCACTAATAAGTGAGCGTGAAAGGCTTTTTTTGATGTTTTCAGATTTGAGAGTTTCAAAGTGTTTGATGACTTTATCCCAAGGATTTTCATTCTCTTTGGCACTTTGGTATTTTTCGTAGAAGTTGCTTATAACTAAAGCTTTGTAATAGGCATAGACATCAAAGTCTTGAGAAAGATCATAGTTGATACGTCCTAATTCATCGGCTATTTCTTTAGGTAGTTTAACTTTTTCACCTGTAAGTTCTTGGTGAGCGCCCTCGTAAAGGCTTTTCATATAAAGCAATTCATAATTGATAGCTTTAGCTTCCGTAGTTACGAATTTTTTAGAGAGTTCTTTTTCTCCATTGAGGAGGTTGAGGTATTGTTGCCCTATTGCTATGATACTCTTTTTGAAGTCTTCAGGTTTTTGAGCGAAAGTTTTTTCCAATCCGTTTTGCACTTGAAAGTAAAGAGCGTTTTTCTTTTGTAAATAGTTGTTGATATCTACATTAGCTCCAGTGAAAGTGGCTGCAATAGGATTGCTGTTGAGGTTGATATTCACAGCTGTTTCTTTTCCTTTTTCCAAATAAACAGGCACTTGAACGCCGTACATAGGGTTACCAATAGTGTAATAGAAGTAGTTAGTATCTACTTTCAAAGTATCGCGGAAAGTCCCGTCTTGATTGATATGTAAATCGGACTTGAAATCACCTCCTGTAATTTTGAGAGGCAGACCGTTATAGCTATCAATTTTACCAGATAGCACGATGTAATCAGCTCGTTCACCACAAGCTACAAAGCCTAAAGAGGCTAACGACAAAATAAATAGTTTTTTCATTGCGATTTGATGAAATAAATTAATTAGGTTGCGAAAGTACAAAGTTTTTTTTGAATAGCAAAATATTTTTCAAATTAAGGGTTTGAAAATTTGTTCATTAACTAATTAGTTTATACTTTTGCAATTGAGAATTAACCTAAATCTAAAATTAGGTTTTATAACTAAAAAACATACTATAAAAATTATTTAAAAAGAAATGAGAAAAACTTTTTTAAGCGTTAGCGCTTTCGTGCTTTTATCAGTTTCGGCTGTTGCACAAGTAAAGGACATTAGTTTTGCAGTAGCACCTACTGTTGATTATGTATGGTTGCCAAAGAAAACAGCTGTGACCAATGGCTTTATGGCGGGGGGTTATGTAGGTTTTGGTTTTGGTAGAAATTTAGAGTTATTGGGCTCTTATAAGCATTCAATAGGGTTGAAATCAACTCTTGATGGTTATGATGCTCCTGCTGCTATTAGCAATGTATTTGAAGCTAAGGATGTATCTGTATATCGCTGGGGTGGAGAGCTAAAAGGCAATATCCCAATGGCTTATTCTTTTCAGCCTTATGTTACTTTAGGTTCAGGTGTGCAAACTATCAAAGCTAATGATTTGAGTCAAAACCAAGTGTATTTTGGTTTAGGAATAGGTTCTAAATTTAATCTTGCCCGCCGTCTTACTTTGAATATAGAGGCTAAAGCTACTCACTTTTCATTAGACTCTAGAAATATACTTTATAAACCAACAGAAGCTAACACATCGGCTTACAATAGTTGGATAAACAATAATGTAGAAGATAAAAGTCATTTGCTCTGGAGTGTAGGTGCTGGTTTACAACTTTACTTAGGAGGTCGCAATCCTAATGAATTAACCGAGTTAGACCAAGTATACACAAGTCTAAAAGGTTTTAAAGTAGTGATAGAGCCTACTTTCGGTTACTTAAATTTCAGCGATGACAGCAATTTGCGTGATGCCTACTTTGGAGGTTTGGCATTGGGGGTAGATTTCACTGAATATATAGGTGTTAGAGGTTACTATCACCGTGCTATGAAAGATGAGAAATTCTCTGCTGATTTTGATAAACTATCAATATATGGGGGAGATTTCTTAGCCCGATTGAATGTAGCCAAAGGAGTAGTTCCTTATTTGCAAATAGGTGTAGGCTATATGAAAGTAGGTGATGACTATGTAGGAAAGGTAGTTAGCAATACCAATACCTCAGGTATTTTTGCCAAAGGAGGTGTAGGGTTAGCAATACCTTTAGGAAAGCGTGTTGAGCTTTTTGGGGTAGCTAATTTGATGTATACTACTCGTAATGAAGATGTATCTTCTGCCTTGAGTTCAGTACATAAATTGCAAAGTAATGTATTTTATAATGCAGGGGTAAGAATTAAATTGGCTAAATCAGTAGAAAAAGAATTGTACGAGCAAGAATTAGGCGCTGCTGAAGCTGATAAAGTTTGGGTTGCTACCCCTACGACTACAACAAATGTTACAGCCTCTACTGTTTCTCCTGAAAAACGAAACTTAGCTTACTACAACAGCCAGATAACTGCTACTGAAAAGCAACTACAAATGGCTTACCAAAATGGTGATACTGCAAATGCTAACCGTTTGTTAAAAGAAAAACAACAGTGGGAAAATCTTAGAAACACCTATGTAGCTGAGCGTTTGCCTTATCCTGCTTCAGAGCAAGTGCGCTTAGTGCGTATGACTCCTGAAGAGCTACAACAGCTAATAAATGATGTAGTAAAACGCATTAGAGAAGGAGAAGTAAAAAGTCCTGAACAACGTATCGACCGATTGGAAAAACTGCTTTTGGAAATGCAAGATTCAAAAGGTGAAATTCAAGAAGAGAAAATAGAAATACCTGCATCAAAATAACTATGAAGTATATCTATTACATTATAGGGGGGCTATTATTGTGTGTACATAGTATGTATGCACAAGTAGCCCCTAATAAAACAAAAACAGAGATAGTAATGACGGTAGATGAACTGCAATATCTATTAGAACAAATAGGGAGAGCAGAACTCACCAATCTCAGAGATAAGGAGTTGGACAGTATGCTATCGGCTGTAAAATATAAACAAAAAGAGATGCCTTACACTTCGGCAGTAGCTGAAGAAAGTAAATTTGCTACCAAAAGTCCAACAATAGTAGTAGGAACAGCAAGTAATACTGCAGTAGCACGTACGGCAACTAATACAGCTATTGCGCGTACAGCTACCAACACTGCTATCGCACGTAACACTGCAATACCTCGCACCGCAAGTACTACAACCTCTCGTGTAATGCCTCACACTACAGTGGCTCCTATGGCAGTATCTCAAACAGGAAGTAGTACTACTGCTATCGCACAACAGGTGGCACAATTGTCGAAAAGTGTAGATCAGTTACGCAAACAGCAACAATTGCTCTTAGCGGCTTTAGCTGCCAATACAGGAGTAGGAATAGCTACAAAAAATGCACGTGCAACAACTGTTACACCTACAACAGCATCTCAAACTCCTATAGTAGTCCAAAATGTGACAGCTACTGGAGTACCTATGCAAATTTCGGCTGAAAGACGAAGTGAATTGGAGCAATTATTAGCCGCGTATGGACATAAAAAAGCTGTACTTTATTTTGCTAATAACAAGTCTGTGCCCTTAAGTTACGACCCTATTACTATAGATGAGATGGTAACAATGCTAAAAACACATCCCGAGTTATCAATACTCTTAGAAGGGTACGCAAGTGAGGTAGGAAGTGTTGCATATAACAATGTATTGTCGATGCAACGTGCTGTAAATGTAGCTCAAATATTAAAAGCTAAAGGAATAAGTAGCGAACGTATACTAACTGCTTTTAAAGGAATAGACCCACAGGTTACACCTGCCGAAGCACGACGTGTAGAGCTAAGAATTGTTATCCATAGCTATTAGCCTTTTGATTGACAATTAGTAATTGGTAATTGCTAATTGTCAATTTTTTCTTATCTTTGCCCCCTAAAATAAATAATAATGTTTCATAAAGAAGGTTTTAAGATTATTCTCGTAACGCTATTTATAGTGATAGGAGTATCACTAATAGCACATTATTTTGTTGATATACTATGGCTTAAGAAAGGTATACAACTCTTAGCTATTGTATTTCTCATAGCTATTTTGCAGTTTTTCAGAAATCCTAAACGCATAACACCTCGAAATGACCAACACATCATAGCCCCTGTAGATGGCAAGGTGGTGGTGATAGAAGAAGTGTTTGAAAAAGAGTATTTCAAAGATAAACGCTTGCAGGTATCCATCTTTATGTCGCCTATCAATGTACACGTAACACGTTATGCATTAGGGGGTAAAGTTACTTATAGTGAGTATCACCCAGGGAAGTACTTGGTAGCGTGGCATCCAAAGGCTTCAGAAGAAAATGAACGTACTACCGTAGTGGTAGATAATCCTATATTTGGAGAAGTGTTATACCGACAAATAGCAGGAGCCTTGGCAAAACGCATTGTAAATTACGCTAAAGTAGGCGACACTGCTGTACAAGGAGAAGACGCTGGATTTATTAAATTTGGGTCACGTGTAGATGTGTATTTGCCTTTGGGAACTAAAGTAAAAGTAAAGTTGGGCGACAAGGTAAAAGGAGGCGTGCAAGTAATTGCTGAAAAATAGAACTATATTACTATGAAAAAATATTTCTTCTCAATAGCTCTCATAATAACTTCTTATATTTCGGCACAAACAGATAGTCTTGCAGTTGCCACTACTAAGGATACTCTCAGTATAGTGGCAGTAGGTGATGTGATGATAGGTTCAGGATTTCCTGAAGGATATCTCCCTAAAGATGATGCTGTTGAGAGCTTTAAATATGTAAAACCTTATTTAAAAGGAGATATTGTATTCGGCAATTTAGAAGGAGCGATTCTTGATACAGGTACTTCTGATAAATGTAAAAACTCAGCTGAAGGTACTTGTTATGCTTTTAGGATGCCTAACCGTTATGGCAAAATTATCAAAGAGGCAGGTTTTAACTTGATGAGTACTGCAAATAATCACGCTAATGATTTTGGTGAAAAAGGACGACGTAATACTGCTAAAATATTAGATGAAGTAGGTATATATCACGCAGGACCTGTAGAAAATAAATCGGTTATCTTTGAGAAAGATGGAGTGAAATACGGTTTTTGTGCTTTCTCGCCTAATAGCAATATGCTATCGGTGAACAACATCGACCAAGCTACTGATTTAGTAAAGGAATTACGCCCACAAGTAGACATTGTGATTGTATCGTTTCACGGAGGGGCTGAAGGCTCTAAAAGTACCCGTGTACCACGTGCCAATGAGATCTTTTTTGGTGAAAACAGAGGAAATGTCTATAAATTTGCGCACTCAGTAATCGATGCAGGTGCAGATATTGTATTAGGACACGGACCTCACGTAACACGTGCTGTAGAAGTGTACAATGGTAAGTTTATTGCCTATAGTATGGGTAACTTCAATACCTATGGACGATTTAATTTACAAGGGGCTAATGGCATAGCACCTTTATTAAACATCAAAATCAATCGCAAAGGCGACTTTCTATATGCTGATGTACTCTCTGTAAAGCAAACTAAAGCCAATGGATTGTTACTCGACGATGATTGTAAGGTATTTGAAGAAATTAAACGCCTTACCAAACTCGATTTTCCTGAAACTCCTTTGCACTTTGAAAACGACAAAATACAACTAAAAACTATAACTAACTAACTCCTACTAACTCCTAACCCCTAACGACTAATAACTAAAAACTAAGTAATATAAATGGGAAGAGCATTTGAATTTAGAAAAGCCCGTAAATTTAAACGTTGGGCTGCAATGGCAAAGACATTTACCCGCATAGGGAAAGACATCGTAATGGCAGTAAAAGAAGGCGGACCTCACCCTGAAACTAACTCACGCTTGCGTGCCGTAATACAGAATGCCAAAGCCGCCAATATGCCCAAAGAAAATATTGAGCGTGCTATTAAAAAAGCAAGTGAAAAAGATACTGCTAACTATAAAGAAGTACTCTTTGAAGGTTATGCCCCTCACGGTATTGCTTTGCTCATCGAAACCGCAACCGACAACAATAACCGCACTGTAGCGAATATCCGCAGTTACTTCAACAAGTGTAATGGTACTTTAGGTACCTCAGGTTCTGTAGAATTTATGTTCGACCACACTTGTAACTTCCGTATCAATGCTATAGGTATAGATCCTGAAGAATTGGAACTCGAAATGATAGATTTTGGGGCTGAAGAAGTGTTTGTAGATGAAGATGGTATCCTTATCTATGCACCTTTTGAGAGTTTTGGAGCTATCCAAAAAGAGTTGGAAAGCCGAGGTATTGAAATCTTATCCTCAGGATTTGAGCGTATTCCACAAGTAACCAAAGAACTCACCCCTGAAGAACAGGCTGATGTAGAGAAACTTTTGGAAAAAATCGAAGAAGACGAGGATGTCCAAAATGTATATCACACTATGAAAGAAAGTGATGAGTAACAATGAGTTTAACCTCTAAATTTGGCATTCCCACCCTTTTACTGTACTTAGGGGTGGGAATGCTTGCTTATAAAGTCCTTTTCACAGAATAAAAAACTTTTTTAAAACCCAACATAATGAAATCCATTATCATCGACCCTTATTATACCCTAATTATTGCTACCCTTGTATTGCTGGTAGGACGTTTGTTAGTAACAAAAATAAAAATTTTGCGTGATTTCAATATCCCTGAACCCGTAGCAGGCGGACTCTTGGCTGCTGTTATCATTTATCTGTTGTATATCAAATACGAGATTTCATTAGACTTCAATACAAACCTACAAGACGCTTTTATGCTCTTTTTCTTCTCTTCTATTGGGCTCAGCGCCGATTTCTCCCGACTAAAAGCTGGTGGTAAAGGACTTATCATTTTCTTAGGAGTAGTAGCGCTGTTTATTGTAGTACAGAATACAGTAGGAGTTACATTAGCTACAAGTTTAGGACAAAATCCTATTATGGGTTTGATTACAGGTTCTATCACACTTACGGGCGGACACGGCACAGCAGGGGCGTGGGGCAAAATATTAGAGACTGACTATGGTATTAAAGGGGCAACGAGCCTCGGTATGGCTTCGGCTACTTTTGGGTTGATACTCGGCGGACTTATAGGAGGTCCTGTAGCACGAAAATTAGTGAACAAATTAGGAAAAAAACCTGTAGAAAAACAAAATGAAAATGTTGTTGATGCTGTAGTAGAAGTCTTTGAAAATGCAGGTAAACAGCGATTGATTACTTCAAAATCGGCGATAGAAACAATGGCATTGTTTGCCGCTTGTCTGTCGTTTTCAGCTATTATGGTTTCACCTGCCGTAACGGCTTGGTTGCCTGAAAAATTCACCATTCCACAATTTGTATGGGCTTTATTTTTTGGGGTGCTCTTGCGCAATATACTCACCAACGCCTTCAAAGTGAATATGTTCGACCGTGCTATAGATGTATTTGGGAATGCTTCACTCAGTCTGTTTTTAGGCATCGCTCTAATCAACTTAAAACTTTGGGAACTATTTCATATAGCTGTACCAATGTTCATTATCTTAGTCGTACAAACTTTTGTGATGTGCACGTATGCCTATTTTGTTACTTTCCGCTTGATGGGAGCTAATTACGATGCAGCGGTACTCTGTGCAGGACATTGTGGTTTTGGTTTAGGAGCTACCCCTACGGCAGTAGCTAATATGCAGTCAGTTACTGAGCGTTTTGGACCTTCACACAAAGCCTTTTTAATTGTGCCAATGGTAGGAGCGTTCTTTATAGATTTTATCAACGCCTTTATCTTGACTACTTTTATAGGTTTCTTACAATAGTTGTTATAATGAAAAAATTGATAGATTATACAGAAACATCTATTCCAAGAGGAACGGTATTTAAATGTAAAGGAGTATATCCTTATGAAGAAGTTGTGTACTTTCTATTGTGTGAATTAGGTGATAGTTACGGTTTAATGGTAATTTCGGGTTATAAAGCAGGATTAGTTTATGTGCGTTTCCCTAAAGAATCTATACCTGAAGGTTACAAATTCGGACTAAGAGCAGATTGGCTAAAGGGAAATTGGCAAAAATGGGGCTATATAGATTGCCAACTAAAAGATGTTTATATCTGCGAGAATGCCAAAATGTTTTCTTTTAAATAAGTTTTGAACTCTCTATTAAAGATAATATTCAAAAAGAAGTATTGATAGGAGAGGAAATAGATAATGATTTAATTCATAAAATTTGGAATTGGTTAGATTAAAAAAATGGAAAATATACTTTTTTTAGAAGCATTAAAAGCATTACAATGGAATATTTCCACAGATAAATTACCTGATAATTTTCGCGTGGAAGATATAGCTAATGGAAGAATGCAATATACTCCCAAAGAATTTCAAGAATTTATAAACTTGTTCAGTGTGTGTGCTAATCAAGAAGATACAGTATGGTTTCTATCAGCTAAAGATTACCAAAATACTGATGAATCTGCTTTTGATTGGAATGAGTTTGAAAAACAGAGCTTAGAATATGCAGAAAATGACAACGAAAGAAATAAGGTAAGTGAGTTTTGGAAAGCTCATTTGCCTTTTCTTATCTCAGTTAAAAATGGGTATGAATATCTGGCTATAGGAATTGCTAAACATAATTTAGGCAATATTTATCGCGGATATGAGCCAATATATGAAGAAACAGAATTTATAGCCTCTTCTTTTTCTGAATTTAAACAACAATATATCAACAATTGTACTGCATTCTAACTCCTATCTTCTAATTACTATCTTCTAAAAATTAATATTTTTTTAACTATTATTTTTTCGTTACAATTATCTTTCGTACTTTTACGCCCTAAATTTAACTAATTATAATATTTGTATGGATAAAATGATGTTATATTTACCGTTAGTCCTTGCTATTCTTGGACTTATCTTTATGATTGCGAAAGCTTCGTGGGTGAACAAACAAACCACAGGCAACGATCGAATGCAAAGTATTTCCAAAAGTATCAAAGAAGGGGCAATGGCGTTCCTCAATGCTGAGTACCGCATTTTAGGTATTTTTGTGATTATTGCTTCTATTGCTCTGTTTATTGTTTCTCGTATGGTAGAAACTTCTCACTGGCTTATTGTAGTAGCTTTTGTGTGTGGAGCTTTCTTCTCTGCCTTAGCGGGAAATATCGGGATGCGTATCGCTACCAATGCTAACGTACGCACTACCGAAGCAGCTCGCACTAGCTTGCCAAAAGCTTTGAGAGTATCCTTTGGAGGTGGTACTGTAATGGGATTAGGAGTGGCAGGTTTGGCTGTATTGGGCTTGAGCTTGTTCTTTATCCTCTTTGTAAACACTTTTGTAGGAGGAGGCAAACCTTTCTATGACGAAATGACTCTTGTACTCGAAGCCTTAGCAGGTTTCTCACTCGGTGCTGAGTCTATCGCACTCTTTGCTCGTGTGGGTGGTGGTATTTATACCAAAGCTGCCGACGTAGGGGCTGACCTCGTAGGAAAAGTAGAAGCTGGTATCCCAGAAGATGACCCTCGTAACCCTGCTACTATTGCCGACAACGTAGGTGATAACGTAGGTGACGTAGCTGGTATGGGAGCTGACTTGTTCGGTTCGTATGTGGCTACTGTACTCGCTTCAATGGTATTGGGTAACTACGTGATTAAAGATATGGCAACTGCCAATGGTGGTGCTTTCACCGATGCCTTTGGTGGTTTAGGCCCTATCTTATTGCCGTTAGTAATTGCTGGTGTAGGTATCATTGCTTCAATTATTGGTACTTTCTGTGTAGGTATCAAAAACAACGATGCTAAAGAAAAACAAGTACAAAGTTCACTAAATACAGGTAACTATGTAGCTTTAGCACTTACTTTAGTAGCTTGCTATTTTCTTATCAAATATATGTTACCCGAAACTATCCAAATGAGTTTCTTTGGCGAAGGAGTAAAAGAGATTGCAAGTATCAATGTATTCTACGCAACTATCGTAGGTTTGGCAGTAGGCTTACTCATTTCAGCTATTACTGAACACTTTACCGCTTTGGGTAAAAAACCAGTATTGAATATCGTTCGCAATTCATCTACTGGAGCTGCTACCAATATTATTGCAGGTTTGGCAACTGGTATGAAATCTACCTTTGGTTCTGTATTGCTTTTTGCTGTAGCTATTTGGGGTTCTTACTCTTTAGCTGGTTTCTATGGTGTAGCGATTGCCGCATCAGCAATGATGGCAACTACAGCTATGCAATTGGCTATTGATGCTTTTGGTCCTATTGCCGATAACGCTGGTGGTGTAGCCGAAATGAGTGAATTGCCAAAAGAAGTGCGTCAACGTACTGATATTTTAGACTCAGTAGGTAATACTACTGCAGCTGTAGGTAAAGGATTTGCTATTGCTTCAGCAGCTCTTACCGCCTTAGCCTTGTTCGCTGCTTATGTGACCTTTACAGGCATTTCTGGTATCAATATTTTCAAAGCAAACGTATTAGCTGCCTTGTTTATCGGAGGTATGATTCCAGTAATTTTCTCAGCCTTGGCAATGCAATCAGTAGGGAAAGCTGCTATGGATATGGTGAACGAAGTACGTCGCCAATTCCGTGAAATCCCTGGTATTATGGAAGGTAAAGGTACTCCTGAGTATGGCAGATGTGTAGATATTTCTACCAAAGCTGCTTTGCGCGAAATGATGTTACCTGGTGCCATTACTATCATCACTCCTATTGTTATCGGTTTCGTAATGGGTGCTGAAGCTCTTGGTGCTTATATGGCTGGTGTAGCTGTATCAGGAGTTGTATGGGCTATCTTCCAAAACAACGCTGGTGGTGCTTGGGATAACGCTAAGAAATCATTTGAAGCAGGTGTTGAAATCAACGGACAAATGACTTACAAAGGTTCTGACGCTCATAAAGCTGCCGTTACTGGTGATACTGTAGGTGACCCATTCAAAGATACTTCAGGCCCTTCAATGAATATCCTTATCAAACTCACTTGCTTGGTAGGTTTGGTAATTGCTCCTATCTTGGGTGGACATACTGCCGATGCTTCAGGTACTCCTATAGAAGCTCAAATTCGTCAAGGTGAAGGTGAGGGAGTGATGCCTGTGGAAGAAGTAGTAGTTATTGAAGAAGGTAAGCTTAACGCCGATGGTGACTTCGAGTACAATGTAGGTGATTTATTCCAATTGAGCCTTTTTGACAATACAATGTTAGAAGTAGGAAAGAACTCATCTGAAGCACACCTCGTAAAATTGATAGAAGATAAAAACCTTACTACTCCAGAACAGTTCAAAGATAACTGGATTACTTTGGATAGAACTTACTTCAAAACAGGTAGCGATGAACTTACTGAAGGTTCAGAACAACAATTAAAGAACATTGTAGCTATTTTGAAAGCTTATCCTAAAGCTGCTATTCGTTTAGGAGGTTATACTGATAATACGGGTAGTGTTGAAGGTAACAAAAAACTTTCAGAAAGACGTGCTAATTCAGTGCTAAACAAATTGGTAGCATTGGGTGCTAACAAAGCTCAATTGAGCGCTCAAGGTTATGGTGCAGAACACCCTCTTTGTCCTGCTAACGATACTCCTGAGTGCAAAGCTAAAAACAGACGTATCGACATACGTTTGACTGCTAAATAACAGTATTTTAGTTACTATATAACCTCAAAAGGGGTGTTTGAGGAACTTCTTCCTCGAACACCCTTTTTATAATCACCTAAAAACTATGAAATTACTTTTATTTTCAGCAGCTATATTGCTCACTGCTTTGGTAGCCTGCAACGACTCAAAGACTTCAAAAATGACAGAAAACACAGAGAACAATCCGCTATTGGTAGAAAGCACTTTGCCTTATGGAGCTCCCGACTTCTCAAAAATTAAAGACGAGCATTACCGTCCCGCCCTGCTCAAAGGAATGGCTTTGCAAAACGAACGTATTGCAGCTATTGCTAATAGCAACGAAGCGCCTACTTTTGAGAATACAATTATCGCTTTAGAAAAAAGTGGAGTAGAATTGGAACGTGCTTCAGCGGTATTCAATGCTTTAACTGAGGCAAATACTAATGATACCTTAAAAGTATTGCAAAAAGAACTATCACCTAAGTTTGCCGAGCACGCCGATGGCATTCACCTGAACGAAAAACTCTTTGCGCGTATCAAAGCCTTATACGACAAACGTGATAGCTTGAAATTAGATGCTGAATCGCTTAAATTGTTAGAAAATTACTATGAAGATTTTGTAGTAGCAGGTGCTAACCTATCGGCTACTGATAAAGAAACTCTTAAAAAGTACAATAGTGAGTTAGCTTCTTTAGAAACTGATTTTAACCAAACGCTTTTAGAAGGATCGTTGGCAGCTGCTCAAACTATCAATGGTCAGAAAGTAGCGATTGTGAATACTACTCAGCAACCGCTCCTTAGTGAATTAGCCGACCGCAACGCTCGTAAACAATTGTTTGAAGCAAGCTGGAATCGCACCGATGGGGGAGCTCATAGTACCAATGATATTTTAAAACGCATTGCTTTACTACGCGCTAAAAAAGCTGAACTCTTAGGCTTTAAAAACTATGCCGAATGGAGCTTGCAACGCACTATGGCTAAAACACCTGCTGCTATTGCTCAATTCTTTAAAGATTTAGTGCCCGCTTCAGTAGGTAAAGCCAAAGCAGAAGCTAAAGAAATACAAGCGCAAATCGCCAAAACGGGAGGTAATTTTACTTTAGAGCCTTACGATTGGAACTTCTATGCCGAACAAGTTCGCAAAGCTAAATACGACCTCGATGAGAACGAAATCAAACCTTATTTCGAATTGAAAAATGCTCTTGAAAATGGTGTATTCTATGCAGCTACCAAACTTTATGGCATTACCTTTAAAGAACGCAAAGATATACCCGTATATCACCCCGATGTAATAGTGTATGAGCTTTTTGAAGAAGATGGTACGCCATTAGGACTCTTCTATGGCGATTTCTTTGCTCGTGAAAGCAAACGCGGTGGTGCGTGGATGAGCAACTTTGTAAACCAATCGAAGTTATTAGGCACTAAACCTGTTATTTACAATGTGTGCAACTATGTGAAACCTGCCGAAGGTAAACCTGCTTTACTTACTTACGACGAGCTTACAACGCTCTTCCACGAGTTTGGTCACGCATTGCACGGTTTCTTTGCTAACCAACAGTATGCAAGTTTATCAGGAACAGCAGTAGCACGCGATTTTGTGGAGTTTCCTTCGCAATTCAATGAGCATTGGGCTTTGTATCCTGAGGTACTTAAAAACTATGCAGTACATTACGAGACCAAACAACCTATTCCACAAGCACTTATTGATAAGATAAAAAAAGCGAGTACCTTCAATGAGGGGTATGCTTTTACCGAAGTTTTGGCTGCTGCCAATTTAGACTTGCAATGGCATACTATTCCTTCAGATACTATCATCAATAATGTAAGTGATTTTGAGAAGAAAGCCCTTGAAAGAACAGGCTTATGGGTGAAAGAAGTACCTCCAAGATACCGTTCGTCTTACTTTGCTCATATTTTTGGCGGAGGCTATGGAGCAGGCTATTACTCTTACCAATGGACAGAAATGCTTTGCCACGATGCCTACCAATGGTTTGAAGAAAACGGCGGACTCACTCGTGCTAATGGACAACGTTTTAGAGATTTGATACTCTCCAAAGGAAATACAATGGATTACGAAAAAATGTATTTAGCTTTCAGAGGGAAAGCTCCTGCTATTGAGCCTCTACTCAAAGCACGTGGGTTGAAGTAACAAAAAGGATATGCTATGCTCAACAAAGAAACTTTATTACAGAAGTGGCAGGCGTTACCTCCAAACAACTTGATGCGCGATTGGCAAATGGAAATTGCCGAAGTAACCGAAGATAGTGTTACTATAACGATGCCTGTTACCGAGAAAGTTACTCAGGTAGATGGGGTGTTACACGGAGGGGCTACTTTAGCTTTAGCAGAAACAGCAGGCAGCATAGGGGCGTACTTACTTTACCGCAATGATGATGAACAAATTCGAGGTATTGAACTCAGTGCTAATCACTTGAGAGCGGGTAGAGTAGGGGATACCCTTTACGCCAAAGCTGTATGTGTGAATGCAGGACGTACGCTTCAACTTTGGGAAATAAAAGTAACAAATCAGGAGAGAAAACTGATTTCTTATTGCAAATTTACCACTATTAGAATTACCCCTAATATTTAGAACAATGGCTGATTTTATTAAATTATACAACGAAAATCCCAACGAAAAGGAGATTGCTAAGGTAGTGGAAGTGCTTCGTCACGGCGGACTCATTATCTATCCTACTGATACCGTTTACGGTTTGGGCTGTGATATTACCAATACCAAAGCCCTTGAGAAAATTGCTCGCATCAAAGGAGTAAAACTCGAAAAAGCAAACTTTTCATTTGTATGCTCCGATTTAAAAAATCTATCTGACTATGTAAAACAGATAGATACGAGCACTTTCAAACTGTTGAAACGCGCTTTACCAGGTCCTTATACCTTTATTATGCAAGGAAATAACAATCTTCCTAAGGATTTTAAAAAGAAGAAAACCGTAGGGATACGTGTCCCCGATAACACTATTGCGCGTACTATTGTAGAAAAGTTAGGTAACCCTATAGTCTCTACCTCTATTTACGACGACGATGATGTGATTGAGTACACCACTGACCCAGAGCTTATCTTCGAGAAATGGCAAAACCGCGTGGATATCGTTATTGATGGTGGTTATGGTGATAATGTAGCCTCCACCGTCATCGACCTCTCAGGTGATGCACCTGTTGTGCTGCGAGAAGGCAAAGGAGATGTTGATATTGTGTATTAAACAAAAAAATTCAGTATAGTGAGTTGCTATACTGGATTTTTTGTTATTAGAGCTCTTGTTTACTTGTCATCAGGTATTCCTAAGTAATCTATAAATATTTTTACACCTCAAAAAGATAATTTAGCTGTTGATATGCTCAAAAACAATATAGACAACTTAGATAAACTCATCGATAATCTAGAAAAAGACATTGTTTCTATCACTGAGGAAGAGTTTGAAAAACAAGTTCAACTACTTACTTCCATTAAAGGAATAGGCAAAAAAGTTGCTACTACTTTAGTGATTATTACTAATGCAAGTCAAGAGTTGAAAAAGTAGAAAAAAATAAAAGTAGTCTGATAAATCACTATCTTTGTGGTGTCAAAAAAAAAAAAATCAGATATAAATGATAAATCAGACTACGGCGACAAAATTAGTAAAAATATATTTAACAATATGTCAAAAATACGATAATTATTTACAATATTTTTGTCAGCGATTTAGCAATAACAACAAACCTGTATTTACAGATCAAGAAGTTATTACAATTTATCTATTTTGCACTGGTGTTGAACACAAGTACAAAATAAAAGAAATGTATAATTTCATCAAAGATTACTGGCTTGATTGGTTCCCTAAAATACCTTCTTATCAAGCCTTTAATAATCGTTTAAACAGACTTAGCGAAGTCTTTAAGCATATATCTATTGAACAAATTTTAATAGGAATGTCAGAGCAAAGAGAAATGTCTATCAATATTTTAGACTCTTGTCCTATTGTTACTTGTAAAGGAAATGGCAAAGGAAAAGTAGCTCGTGATTTTACTGATAAAAGCTATTGTTCCTCGAAAAAAATGTGGTATTATGGTGTGAAACTACACGCCTTAGGAGCTTATCAAAAAAGTACTCTTCCTTATTTGAAAGATTATATTGTTACCAAAGCTAGTGAAAATGATTTAAGTGTTTTCAAAGAAAATTGGCAAGAGCTAACAGATACTTGTTTTATTGCTGACAAGATTTATCAAAGTGCTGCTGTTAATGAAGTTTTGAAATCAAATAATAGTGAAATGATAACACCTATAAAAATGAAAAAGAACAAGTCAGAAGTATTAAAACAGAGAGATTTTGCTTTTGAATCTTTGTATAATAAGGCTGTTTCATCTATAAGACAACCTATTGAATCGTTCTTTAATTGGTTAAATGAAAAGACTCAGATACAATATGCTGGAAAAGTGCGCTCTAGCAAAGGTCTTTTTGTCCATATCTTTGGAAAAATAGCTACTGAATTACTCTTTGAAAATTTATTTTAAACCTTGATTCGCATTATTAGTAGTGCAAATTTACAAATATTTTTTACACTAACATGTTTTTGATAATAAATACAATATAACCTCGATAAGAAAAGACATTATCAGGTATAAATAAAGCATATTCTAACTATGGATGGGTATATACATCGTATTCGCCACAATTTTCTAAGATACCTCCGTACATACGAAAGTAGCTGGTCTTATCTTTCATTATATTTCTATGATTGTATATACTTTCTTTGTTTTTAAGAGCAAAAGTTTGTCCGTTTACTTGTAGTTTGAAGAATAAGATCCCTTTTTCCCTAGTACTAAGATGAGATATGGAATCGCCCCCAATAGTAGAACCTCTATGACTACCCCTTTCTTCTACTTTAAAATGTTTAAGTTTTGAAATTACTCATTCCACTTTCTAGCATTGATGCTCTCCAATAGCGGTTGGAAACCGTCAGCAAGGTCGAACTGAGTGCCTATAGCGTCAAAAATAGCATCTTGGGTGAGTACCCATTGTGGTACCTCATCTGGTATTTTGCCGTCATTGCTATCGAAATAGTCTTCTCGCCATTGAGGGCTGTCGTAATATGCCTCCAAAGCCTCATACTCGGGTTGTATGGCTTTCCATTCTTCTAAAAGAGTTTCAGCTTTGCTAAGAATACCCTCCAATCGCAAGAGGATATCGTTCATTTTCTTGATATTTTCGTATCGTTCATTCATTTTAATATTATTTTTAGCTATATTCTACTTCAAACTTATTATTTCTATATCACAGAAAGACTATTTAAAAAGTCTCAAAATCGTATTTGCATCGCTACACTTTGCCAAAGTTTTTAGACTTTGGCAAAGTTAAAGCTAAAAAGAACTCATTTTCTTATTAAACTCATATTAAAGACTAAATTTCAGGAAAAATAATCTCTTTAGGAATGAAAGTATAGTCTTCTTTATTGATAACTTGAACCTCTTTTAAGTAATTTTCTTTAGAAAACTTAAAACAATAAGGTTTGTCTCTCAAAAAATCCCATTGAACAATAGCTTCTGAATGTGTTACCTTAATTGTTGTCCATCCTCCATCGTCTGCAACACCACAAGCACAAGTAAACAATAGATATTCACCACTTTGTAAGCTACTTTTATATAATTCAGTGGGGACTATCAGTATATCTTCAAAATCAGGATAAGTAGCTATATCCTCATCGTCAATGAAAAGCTGTAGATAACTACAATTTTCAAAACGAATACTATCGCGAATAAGGTATTCATCTTCTTTTAGTGTAACTACATTGATTTTGAGTCTATTCATTTCTATTTTTCAGCAAATGTACGTTTTTATAAAGTTTTCTAATCTCATCTCTCACTTCCATCAGGGCAAATCCCAAAAGGTTTTTGCCACGCCACGAGGCGATGTTATGTGCTTTCTCATTCTCTTTGCCAAATCCTATCCCCCAAATAGCATCCATCGGGCTGGCTTCTACCAGTATTTTATCACCAGTAGAGAGCAAAAAGTCCATCATTTCCTTATTCTGAGTGAATTTGTAGTAATTCCCATTCAGTACGATGCTATATTTTGCTTTGTCCCACACCTGAGGGTCAAAGTTACGCACTTTCCTTCCTAAGGCTTTCATCAGTTTAGGGTCGGAAGTATTCATTATTTCTTCCTCCACCTCTTCATCTCCAAACAAACGCGCTTTTTCAGCCATCATATACTGCTCAGCACAATAATATTTATCAGCATCTACAGAAAAAGGTGAGGGTTGCCATTGCGAAAAACAAGATTCATCTACTACCTCTGCATTGGGTTTCCAAAAGAAAACAAACTTGAGCTTCTTTGCCGAATTGATAAAAGTCGCTTTAGAATATTTATAAGCCCCCTTAGGTTGCCAAACTGGAATTCCTTCGTAGTAATAATCCTCCTCGTCATCTATATCTTGGTCATCCTCTTCCCATCTGTTGTAATGCCAAAAACAAGGATACGGAAAAAGTGCTTGGTACTCTTTTTGTTGTGCTGGAGTAAGGGACTCATACCAGTCCCAAAACTTGTATTTATAATCTTCGCCAGCGCCCATACGCCAGCCTATCGTAAATTCAGTATAAGCAGGGAATGCAATCCACTGCGGTGCCATATAATCCATAACTAAAATATTAAGTATTAAGTATTAACAATGGGGCAAAAATAACAATAATTAGTCAATTTGCCAATTTTCTAATTAGCAAATTTGCTCATTTACTAATTAGTTGCTACTTTTGCCTCTCCTAAACCCTAACACCTGAAACCTAACACCTAAACTATGGCAGCACATAATGATTTTGGAAAAGAAGGTGAGCAAGATGCTGTAAACTTCCTTATAGAAAATGGTCATACTATTTTAGAACGCAATTTTAGATTCGGTCACGCCGAGATTGATATAATTTCTCGAAAGGACAATATTTTACACATTGTAGAGGTAAAAACTCGTAATTCAAGTGCTTATGGCGAACCCGAATCGTTTGTAAACCAACAAAAAATAGACCTCTTAGTGAAAGCTACCAATTATTATATAGAAAAAACTAACTTAGATTTAGAGGTACAATTCGATATTATTTCAATCGTAAAAAACAATGTTGAGTTTACTATCAACTATATTGAGGATGCTTTTTATCCATTCTAAGAATGTTAAATAAATATAATTTTTTGCCCTATATTGTTATAGAATTATTTTTTTTAGTACTTTTGTAACAAATTTAAGCCTCAGCAAAATGAAAACAGTAGCCTCAGCCGTTGAACAATACATCAAATCAAAACCCTTTTTGCAAACTGCCCTCTCTCAAGGGATTATCAACCTCACGTCGCTCGCAAGGGTGATTCGCAAAGATATACAAAGCGAAACCACCACACGCGAAGTGCGTAATGGGGCTATAGTAATGGCTCTCAAACGATTATCAGTAGATATGGAATTCCGCTCTACGCATCGTATTGTAAAAATATTGAAGAATATAGGCGATATTATCGTGCGCTCCAATCTTACCGATTATACTTTCTTGTTATCGGATACTTTTATGAACAATCAAGCTGAATTGCTTCAAAAAATTCGAAACAACAAAGATGCATTCTACGCCGCTACTCGTGGGGTGAACGAAACCAATCTCATTGTAAGTAGTACAATGGAGGGTCTTGTAGAAGATATTTTTAAAAAAGAACGACTGTTGCACAAATTCACTAATTTGGGGGCTATCAGTGTGAAATTACCTGAAGAAAACATCTCAGTACCAGGTATTTATTATTTCATCTTCCAACGCTTAGCGTGGGAAGGTGTGAGTATGAACGAGGTAATTTCTACCGCCAATGAATTTACTATCGTAATCCCCGAATACCACGTGGATATTGCTTTTAAAGTGATTAAAGATTTAAAATTATTATAAAAATAAATGGTTAGAGTTAGATTTGCTCCAAGTCCTACAGGAGCATTGCATATTGGAGGCGTGCGTACCGCCTTATTCAATTATTTATTCGCCAAAAAACACGGTGGCGACTTCTTACTTCGCATTGAAGATACCGACCAAAATCGCTATGTACCAGGTGCTGAGCAGTACATCATCAACTCACTGAACTGGTTAGGGCTTACTTACGACGAGGGGGTAGGCAAAGAGGGCAAACACGCTCCCTACCGCCAAAGTGAACGCAAGCCGCTCTACAAACAATACGCCGATGCTCTTATTGAGAACGGTTGGGCGTATTACGCTTTTGATACCGCTGAGGCATTGGATAACGCGCGCAAAGAGGCTGAAGCCAAAGGGGAAACTTTTATATACAACTGGGCGACACGCGATACTTTGCAAAACTCTCTATCGCTGAGTACTGAAGAAGTACAACAACGCCTACAACGCGGTGATGAGTACGTAATTCGCTTCAAAATGCCCCACAACGAACAGTTGAAAATGAACGATATGATTCGTGGGGAAGTAACTATCGACACGAGTACCTTAGACGACAAAGTGCTCTTCAAAAGTGACGGAATGCCTACTTACCACTTAGCAAACATCGTAGACGACCACCTAATGGAAATTACTCACGTAATACGCGGTGAAGAATGGTTGCCTTCTATGGCTTTGCACCTAATGCTCTACCGCGCTTTCGGTTGGCAAGCTCCTGCTTTTGCTCATTTGCCTCTTATCCTCAAACCTGTGGGGAATGGCAAACTCAGCAAACGCGATGGTATCAAACTCGGTTTTCCTGTCTTCCCAATGGATTGGACAGAGAATGGCGAAACGTTAAAAGGATTTAGTGGGGAAGGTTATTTTCCTGAAGCTCTTATCAACTTTTTAGCACTTTTAGGGTGGAATCCAGGGAATGATGAGGAGATTTTCTCAATGGAACAACTCATTCAACTGTTTGACTTGGAGAAAGTACACAAGGCTGGGGCTCGCTTCGACCCTGAGAAAATCAAATGGTTCAACCACCAATATTTGCAAATGAAACCCAATGCCGAATTGGCTACCCTTTTCCAAAAAGATCTTACTGAAAGAGGTGTAACTGCCCCAATTGCTACAGTAGAAAAAGTAGTTGGGCTCATCAAAGAGCGCGCTTCCTTTGTAAGTGATTTCTGGGAACTCTGCAAATTCTTCTTTGAAGCACCTACCCAATACGACGAAAAGGCAATTAAAAAACAATGGAAAGAACAAACTCCTACCATTGTGAAAGAAGTAGCTGAAGTACTCCAAAATACTGCTAATTTTACTTCAATTGCCTTAGAAGAGGCGGTAAAGCAATATATGGAAACAAAGGGCTTAGGCTTTGGTCAGGTAATGCCTCCATTGCGCTTGGCATTAGTAGGTGAACTCAAAGGTCCTCACGTATTCGATATTATAGAGGTTATAGGTAAAGAAGAAACACTACGCCGTTTGGACGCAATTCTTTCTGCTGAAAAATAAAAAAAAATGAAATAATTTTTCACTTTTTATTTGGTAGTTAGAAAAATATTCTTACCTTTGCCCCATCAAATAGAACAATATTATATGACATTGTACACTTTAAACATAATGACGATGTGTTGCACACTCAATTTGAGCAGTGCAAGGCTCGTTATTTCTTAAAGATATGTCAGTTACTATATTTTAACAAACGAAATAACAACCCCCACTGCTTTATAAAGGTAGTGGGGGTATTTTTTTATAACGATGACAAAAATAAATTGTACTGAGAGTCTCATCAACGAACTCTATCACGAAAGTAAAAACATCAAACATCACGTAAGCAAACAGCGTATTACACGCTTTGTAAACGACCTTTTTCAGTTCTTATTTCTTATTGACGAACGCACTTGCTTATCAAAAGTGAGTATAGAAGCCCGCTATGAGGAATTGCGTTGGGATTTTATCAATATTGTAGACGATTTTCTGCTAAACGAATCTCAAAAAGCAAAAACAACCGATTATTACGATTGCATTTTGCCTAATATCTATCAGCAATTGCGAGAAGACGCTCAGTATTTTATCGATAGCGACCCTGCAGCAACTTCTATCAGAGAAGTACAAATCACCTACCCTGGTTTCTTTGCTATTATGGTATATCGCATTGCTCACGAATTGTGCTTGCGCAAAGTACCTCTCTTGCCGCGTATGCTCACTGAATACGCTCATAGCAAAACGGGTATCGACATTCACCCAGGGGCAAGCATTGGAGTCCCTTTTATGATTGACCACGGTACAGGTATTGTAATTGGAGAAACTACAGTAATAGGCAACTACGTAAAAGTATATCAAGGAGTTACCTTGGGGGCTCTCTCAGTATCAGTAGATAAAGCTCATACCAAGCGCCACCCTACCATTCAGGATAATGTGGTGATATACTCTGGTGCTACTATTTTAGGTGGTGAAACCGTAATAGGACACGATAGTATCATCGGCGGGAATGTATGGCTCACCAATAGCATCGAACCTTTTACTAAGGTTTTCCACAAAAGTCAGATTATTGTAAAGGACAACGAAGTATATGAAGAACCGATTAATTTTGTTATCTGATTAGAAATTAGAAGTTAGAAATTAGAAGTTAGAAATTAGAAGTTAGAAATTAGAAATTAGAAATTAGAATATGAGTAAAATAAAATCTTTTAAGGAGCTTATTGTATGGCAAAAATCTATTTTGTTAGTAAAATTAATATATCAGCTAACTTACTATTTTCCTACAGAAGAGAAATTCGGTCTTACTTCACAAATCAGACGTTGTGCAGTATCTATACCCTCCAATATTGCTGAAGGTTGGGGAAGGAATAGTAGCAATCACTTTCAATACTTTTTAAGTGTTTCTCAAGGTTCACTGAGTGAGTTAGAAACACAATTAATTATTGCAAAAGAACTAGGATTTGTTCAATCTTATAAGGAAATAGAAGATTTAATATTAGAAATAGGAAAGATGCTCTCCACTATGCGTCATCAAACTAACTCCTAATTCCTAATTTCTAACTCCTAAACACGTAACTAATAAATAATTTATATAATGGCGTACAAAAATGTTTTAGAAGTCATCGGGCATACTCCCGAGGTGAAAATCAACAGATTGTTTGGCAATGATGCCAACGTATTCATCAAATTAGAGCGCTTAAACCCTGGTGGTAGTATCAAAGATCGTATTGCGCTCGCTATGGTTGAAGATGCCGAAGCTAAAGGCATCCTCAAAAAAGATAGTGTGATTGTAGAGCCTACCTCTGGCAACACAGGAGTGGGCTTGGCATTAGTAGCGGCTGTAAAGGGCTATAAACTCATCGTGGTAATGCCTGAATCAATGAGTATTGAACGCCGCAAGTTGGTAGCCGCTTATGGCGCCGAAGTAGTACTCACGCCTAAAGAAAAAGGTACGGGGGGAGCGGTCGCTAAAGCTTTGGAAATAGCCGAAGGCAAACCTAACTATTGGGTACCTCAACAGTTTAAAAACCCTGCTAATCCTGATGTACACGAAAAAACAACTGCTCAGGAAATACTAAAATCTTTCCCCGAAGGTTTTGACTATTTCGTAACGGGAGTAGGTACTGGCGGACATATCTCTGGGGTGTCAAAAGTGCTCAAACAACACTTCCCTAACCTCAAAACTGTAGCTGTAGAACCCGATCAATCGGCAGTGTTGAGTGGTGGTGCTCCAGGTCCTCACGCCTTACAAGGATTGGGCACTGGCTTCATACCCGATAACTATAACCCTGCTGTAGTAGATGAAGTTATCCCTATCTCTAAAGAAGAAGCCTTTGATTACGCCCGCCGATTGGCTAAAGAAGAAGGTATCTTAGGAGGTATCTCTACAGGTGCTGCTTTAGCTGCTGTTGCTAAAGTACTCAAAAAAGACCCAAAAGCGCGTATCCTCACTGTAAATTACGACACAGGAGAACGCTACTGGTCAGTAGAAGGACTTTTTTAGTGAAAAGTGAAAAGTCCTAATAACTAAAAAGCAGTTGGATACTTATTTTATCCAACTGCTTTTTTGTAACTTGTCATTCGTATTTCGTCATTCGTCATTACAAATTTCCGATTACTTCATTTTTAGGGTATTTTACCTTATAGCTAATGCGGAATTTTTTAGTTTCACCTGCTTTGAGGTTGGTATCCCAAGTGAGTATACCCGTTTCCTTATTCACTTCAGCTTTTGAAGCTTCTAAGAGTTCTATTTGTATCTTATCATCAGTAGTAAGTGGGTATTGGTCTTTTAGTTTCAGATCTATAGCCTCTTTTTTATTGTTCTTAACGGTAATTTCGTAGGTAAAAGTCTGCTCTTTATAGCTGGAAATAAACTTAGTTGCCGATTTATCAGCTATTTTTTCGCGTTTTACACTTATCTTCTTATCATTACCCATAGTGAGTTGCATACTCTCTGAGGTTTGATTAGGATCTATCAGTGTTTTGCCTACATACATATCTTCAAAAATCACATTTGCCTGACCAGTAAGCAGGTTATACTGCGAATAATCGTCAACCGAAGCTACTAAATACACCCCATTATCTATACGCGGTGCAGTGTAATACTCATATTTAGCTTTGATTTTAAGCTCTTTGAGTGATACACTGTGCTCTTTGTTGTTAGAGAGTATATCATAAGGCGTAGTAATCTCAAACGAGGTATTGAGTTGATTTTCGTTTAGATTTGTATAATCGGAAATAGTAGCTTCTTCTTGTATCTGTTCTACCACTGCATCTTTTTTGACTGCTCCTGAACGATAGGCATTAGCTCTCACGTAGTCGTAGTCGCGATCATATCGTCTGCCAAAATAGAGATACCACGCTTTTAGTAGCGTAAATTGATTATTCTGATTAGGATTACCACTAGAAAGACTCAGTTTGATATGCTTCCAATCTACCCCAGTGTTTTGTCGCACTTGCGCCTTATACACCAAATTGATAGGTTGAGAGATATTATCGGCACGCAGGTCATAAAAAGGTACCCACGACGCATTGGGGGTTATATAACTCACACTGAAATCAGCTTTAACAGGAGCATCAACCATTACTTGCAACACCAATTTGCCATCAGAAAGCGTTTCTTCTTTAGTAACTTCTCCTTTAAGACGTTGTTCCAAATTGTAACGAAGACTGCGCAATTTGTTTTGCTTATCGGTCATCGCATCTATTTTGTCGAGAGAAGTGGTCATCTTATCCTTTGAATAGTCGAGAAACTTAGCGTACTCAGCTACATTAAGTCCGGTACCACCTCCTAACACCGATTTGTTTTCTTTGATAAGCTCTACCACCTGCTTTTCAGCAGCAATTTGGTTGCTGAGTTTATCGATTTGAGAAGTCAGCAAGTCGATACTATCTTTCACTTGTTTCGATTTGGGCAAGAGGTTGTCACCATCAGTAGTATACTGAGTGGTAAATTGAGCCGAAAGTACCGTTACATTTTTAGGAGCTACAATGCGAAGCGTATTCTCATTCAGTCTATTAGCAACGTTTTTCACTACAATTTCATTCGTACCCTTGTTGAGGTTCGCACTAAAATAATGAGTAAGTTCAGCTGAATTGAAATATACTGTAGCTGCATCGAGTTTAGCATTAGCGAACTGCGCTTTTTGCGCTAACACAAAAGCTGAACTAAACAATAAAATATAGGTAATAAACTGTTTCATCTACGCATTATTCGTTTTTTGTTTCTCGTCATTCGCAATTCGTCCCTCATCATTCGTAATTTGTTTTCCTTCCTTAGCCAAGTAAGTAGGGAGATTCAATCCTGCCATATTAAAGAGGTCGTTGAGAGGTGGGACAGTTTTCATCATCCCCGATACGAAATTGGCAGTGGAGTTATTGCCATCTTCACCTTTGCCAGAATCCCATACTGTAATCTTATCGATTTTGATATTCTTAACAGCTTCCACTTGGGTTTTAACGAGTTCAGGCAACTTCTCGATAAGGAGCAATTGGAATGCTTTGGTAGGGTCGCCCCCTGCTGCACTAACCACATCTTTATAACCTTCAGCTTGTTTGGTAAGGATTTGGAAGAGACCTTTTGCTTCAGCTTCCATTTTAGCGTAAATAGCATCGGCTTCCCCTTTAGCTTTCTCGCGGAGGCGTTCAGCTTCAGCTTGTGCCTCGATAATAGCGCGCTGTTTGTCAATTTCAGCAGGGACAATGATATTTGCCACTTGGGTAGCACGTTCGCGTTCAGAACGAGCAGTTTCAGCTTTTTCTTCAGCTGAATAGGCTTCTTCTAAGGCTTTAGCTTGTTGTACTTTTTCAGCCGAAATAGCAATACGCAACGATTCGGCTTCTTTTTCACGGCGTAGCGCTTCAGAGTTAGCAATCGCAATTTTAGCCTCGTTTTCCCCTCTGATAGCCAAGGCATTGGCTTCTGAAATTTTGATACGACTATCGCGGTCGGCTTCTGCTTTACCGATAGACTCAAACTTCTTAGCTTCGGCAATCCCTACAGTTTCATCTTTCTTAGCCTCGGCGATGCTAATCTCTTTATCTTTTTGAGTGATAGCGATTTTCACATCTCTATCGCGGTGTGTTTCGGCTATTTGGGTATCTTTCTCACGGTCGGCAAGGGCTTTACCAGTTTCCCCTATTTTCTCTTGTTCAGCCACACTAATTTTTGCCTCGTTGATAGCTTTCGCAGCCGCTTCTTTACCAAGAGCTTCAATATAACCCGACTCGTCTTTGATATCGGTTACGTTTACGTTGATGAGTTTTAAACCTATTTTTTTGAGCTCACTATCTACGTTTTTAGAGATGTTTTCGAGGAACTTATCGCGGTCGGAATTGATTTCCTCAATAGTCATAGTAGCGATAACCAAACGCAACTGACCGAAAAGAATATCTTTTGCCAACTCTTGAATTTGCTCAGGTGAGAGCCCTAAGAGGCGTTCGGCAGCTGCATTCATATTCTCGTGTTCGGTAGAAATCGCAATCGTAAAACGACAAGGTACATCTACGCGAATATTCTGACGGCTCAACGCATTGGTAAGGTTTGCCTCGATAGAAAGCGGACGCAAATCTAAATAAGCATAATCCTGAATCACAGGCCATACAAAGGCGCCACCCCCGTGGATACATTTGGCAGATGAACCGCCGGTTTTACCGTAGATTACGAGAATTTTGTCGGACGGACAGCGTTTATAGCGCGCCACGAGCGATGAGATAGTAACGAAGAGGACAACCGCCAAAATAACGATAAGTCCAATTGGTGAAGTGAATGTTTCCATTAAAATATTGTTTTAAATTAAATAATTAACAAATGTTGCGACAAAGATAAAGAATAAGTTACGATTTACCAAATTTTCTAAAGGCTTGAATGGTTTGGTAATAGCCGTAACCTATAAATATACGACCTATAAAAAGTAGTAAATAAGGAAATCCTTTCAACCTTATACCGATAATTTCTAAATTAACCCACTTAGTTAGATTGAAAACATCAACTAATGAGGTTATGAAGTTTGAAATCCCGCGATAGCTTGTATCAAGTTCTATATCATCATTCATAGCTACAAGAACTACCAAATAAGATAAAATTCCTACTAATAAAGAAAAATTAACCCCTACTACCCAGTTTGTGTCAAATTCATTAGAATTCTTATTTAACCATAGTATAATTTTGTCTTTTTCAATAGGTAAATATAAAAGTAACATACTAAATAACAGTACTATATATGCACTTATTAAATACCAAAAATTTTCAATATTATATATATAGACATATAATAACACAATAGCAATACCTAATAAAATTATAGGCATATAATAATTTTGTTTAATAGGATTTCTATTTTTTAATGACACCTTATTTTTTATTACTATCCCTAAAATTATAAGACTTGTAAAAATAGCTGAAGCTATATAGAAGATGGGACATTTTGATATTGCCCACAAAATGTTGAAAATAAATATCAATAATTGTCCTACATTAAGAATAGGTTCCTCTCTGAATTTCTCTATAAATGTTTTTCTATTTTTAGGAGGGCTTTTTTTATTTGTTTCTTCTCGTTTCTCTTCTAAGTAAACATTCATTTCTTTTTCATAAAAACAAAGTCCTTCAACCTTATTATTTTGTTTGTAGAAATTATCCTTAATAATACGATAAGTTTCTCGAATTTGCTTATAAACAGATGGTACAGTTCCTTCTTTTCTATGTTTGCTAAAATCATCTTTGTATCTAGTAAACTTAGAAATATTTTTATCTTGTATAGAAATATTCCAAAAATTAAGATTACAATTAAAGTTAGCTCGTGAAATATCTAAACCTTTTTCAAATTTAGCACTTTCAAAGTTGATATAGCTGTTTTTATCTACTTTGTTATAAATAAATTGAGTTTCTCCTTTAAAAGTAGTATTTGAAAAAATAGCTCTATCTAAGAAATCAGTAGTATGAAACTGTTGGTCGTCTTTAAAAGTTACTAAATAAAAATCCGCTAACCCATTAAATGAAGTATTAGAGAAATCTACATTGCTATTAAATATAGCTTCATGAAATCTTACATTTTTCTCAAATTTTGCGTTGTTAAATGTAACAACACCAAACAAAACTCTTGAAAAGTCAATCTCTTTTTTTTGTTTTTCTTCTATATTATCTTTTGGATCATTTTTAAATTTTACATTGGAAAAATTAATTTCTCCCTTTAGAATAGCTCCTTTAAAATAGACATTTTCTTCAAATATTGTATCTGAAAAACTTATATTTGATCTTACATTAATATTCTCACAAAAAACATCTCCATAAAAATGACTCTGCCAAAAATTATTATCAAGACCTTCAAATCTTGATTCAGAAAAAACAGATTTTGAAGAAAAAGTTGTACCCCAAAAATTAGTATTACCTTTGAATATACAATTAACAAAACTAACACCTTTTTTCAGGATACTTTTGCCAAAAATCACTGCTTCCACAAAGATACAATTAATAAAACTTACATTATTGTCAAAAGAATAGTATTTAAATTCTATCCCCTTATTAAAAGTTATATTATTGAATATTATAGGAGAATTCCAGTTATCTCCATTATTATATGACAAATAATCATCTACAATAATTTTGTAGTTCTCAGGATTAAAATTACTGATAATCTCAGATATTACATTTATTGGATCAATAGGGGCATTTGAGAACTCTCCAATCCAAATCTCTGTTTTATCATTGTCAGGATTATACTCTTCTCTTTTTATATATTTTTTTAACTTTTCATTCATAGAATATTTCTTCATTTATAGTCAAACATAAATAGATTGCAAATAAATAATCATATTTTTAAGGGCGTTTGCAAAACGCCCCTACATAACATACTCTAAAAGTAATTGATTTTTAGAGCAATAACTTTGGCAAAGTGTGAAACTTTGCCAAAGTGTAGCGACTCAATTTCTCTTACTATAGTGCTTTTCATAGTAATCTTTAAATTCTTTTACTTGAGCTTCAGTATAATGAAATAAACCATAACCTTCTTTTAGAGGGCGTTCTACTATGTAATAGTAGGTGTTTTTATCTAAATCCTTTACTAAATGAACTGAAATAAAAAAATCATTACTCCCTGTAATACATATTTCATAGTTCGTGAGTTTTAAGTATTGCGATGCGTAGTTATCAGCGCGCTGTTGCCAAGTCAGCTTGGATGGCAGCGTAATATTTCCAAGACTACTATAGTTTTTGTTAAGGATTATCTTAAAGTAATTGGCTAATACTTTTGCATAAGTAACTTTTTGTAAATCTTTTGAATGGTCGCCTGTAGTTTTGAGAAGATAGATTTCACTTTCTGATTTTTTATACACATAATAAGTGTTAGTCTTATTCTTTTTTACCTCCCCTTCATCACGGCAATAACCTGAATGTTCTACTTTTTGAATGTGGAAACTAATATATTCCTCACTGATTTTTTTATAAGTACCATAAAAGGTGGTAAAACAATCATTTCCACACGGGGCTGAATACCACGATTTAAAATTTCCATCGGTAGATAACTGTAGGTGATCACCATAACTCCAATCGGGATTTTCGGGTTTTGTAAGGATATAAAAATCTTCCTTATTAACATTATCTCCTAATATGTTGTTAATCTCCCATTTAGCACCTATAAGGTCTTGAGCAGAAAGTATTCCTACCCAGAGAAAGTTGAGTGTTATTAAAAGTGTTTTCATCATTGTTTTTTCTTCTTTGTTTTACAATTAATTTCAAATACTCCCCAAATGCCCTTGAGTCCGTATTTTTTTATAGCTTTAGCACCTTCTGAATAGTAGGCTTTGAATTTGCCTTTATCATATTTTTCCAATAGATTTTTTATTTCCTCATTATCTTCACTGAGTAACTTGCCATTCAGATAGAACAAGCTCCATATTCGGGGATAGTCGTTGCCAAATACTGCTTTGATAGCACTCTCGGAATAATAAGGTCGGTCTTCCCCCGTTAGTCGCAATTCATCTTTGGAGACAACTTCAATAGGGTGATCGAGAAAGAGCGCTACAAGTTCGTTGTTATGTAGCTTTATCCCTACTACTTTATCAGGTTGAGATTTATCGTCATTGTTAAGCAAGCGTATTTTCTTCCCTTCTTTTACATAAGGATAACAATAAGTTCGATCCAATATTAATGGTTCTACAATACATAAGGTATCTTGCTTTAACACAAGTTGGTGAGAGATATTGATCACTTTCCTTTGCTCTTTTTTGTCTCTAATAACATAAGTGTAATAAGTCTCTCCCTTAGATTGCGAAAAAGTGTAAAATGGCAAAAAGAATAGCAAAAATAGATATTTCATTGTATTATTGTTGTTTTTTCTGTTCTTTAGCACGTTGTTTTAAGTCTTTTTCAGTAAAATAATAAACTATTACTTTATCTTTATAATATTCCTCTCGCAGGTAGTAATAGGTATTGTTTTTCAAGTCTTTCACAAGGTAAAGGGTACTAAAATCATTAGGGTATCCTTTGAGGATTTCGTAAGAGATAAGGTGAAAGAGTTTGCGCACAAGTTTGCCAATGCGCTCGTCCTTAGGTACATCACTTTTCAGTTGGAAAGAAGGATTGGGCGATTTACCATTTCGGCTATATATTTTCATAAAGCATGCTAAAGCCTCCGCATTTTTAGCCTTTTGTTTATCGGTAATGAGGTTTCCTGTACTTTTGATGAGATAAAATTCATCATTAGATACTTTATGAATGTAGTAACTGCCAATAGCTACCTTCAGATAGTTTTCCCCCACCATTTGGTATTGACCATCATAATGATCTTTATCTATTATACAAGGTGGAAAAAAAGTACTATCAGGGCGAAATAGAATCGTATTATCAGCTACACAAGAATTTTTCTGGCGTGGTTTTTTTAGAAAATAAACATCCGTTACATCGGGGAATTCTCCTAAGAAATTATCAATATCCCAATCCTTGCCTATAAACTCTTGAGCTGAAAGACAAGTGATAGAAAATAAAGCGATTAAGAGTGTTTTCATTTTTAGATTTTTTAGTAATCAAAATTTGTAATACAAAATGCTCATCGTGCCACGACTGTACTACGACCCTGTGCGAATGGCTTCTACAGGATTGAGTCGCGCTGCTGAGGAAGCAGGAATGATGCCCGAAAGCAAGCCTACTACAAACGAGATACTCAAACCTATGGCTACATTTTTAAACGATAGTATAAAAGTAAAACCTTCTTCACTGCTTGGGATTACAAAGGTGAGCAACCATACGAAGAGCAATCCAAAAAGTCCGCCGATAATCGCCAAAAGCACTGCTTCAAACAAAAACTGAAACAAAATAAACTGATTTTTAGCGCCTAACGACTTTTGTACCCCGATGAGGTTGGTGCGTTCTTTCACACTCACAAACATAATATTGGCAATCCCAAAGCCCCCTACCAAGATAGAAAAGCCGCCAATAATCCAACCTACTACATTCATCATTCCAATGGTTTCGTCTATCATATCAGTAAACGACGAGATTTTGTTGAGGAAAAAATTGTCGATATCCTCAGGTTTGAGTCCGCGATAAGTACGGAATTTCTGGCGCAATACGGCTTCATATTCTGCCATATCCACTCCTTTTTTAGGTTTGAGTACGACCCCACTGGGCATCCCTTGCGGACCTGTATTCATAAAACTTCGGACGAAATTAGCTGTTACATAGGCATTATTATCAGGACCTCCCCCCAATTCTCCATATTTTTTTAGTACCCCAATAACCGTGAGTCGTCTGCCAAACACGCGTATTTCTTTATCAAGAGGATCTTCTTCTCCAAAAAGTTGTTCGGCAGCTTCATAGCCTAATATCGTTACTGCTGTTCCTGCGTTAGCTTCCGCATCGTTGTAAAAACGCCCTTTGCCCATACGAATGTCGCTAATCTGTTCCACCCCCGCTGAGGTAGCCTGTACCGACATTGAGGAAATAGTTTTACCGCCGTACTTCACCGCCGAATTGAGTCCGAATAACTCGTACACCACCGCTTCGGTATTAGGCAATTCACGCTTAAGAAATTCGTATTCCTGATAGGTAACTTGCGGAAAGCTCAGGCGTTGCCACTGAGGCACAGAAGAAGGTGCAAAAGAATATTTGGAAAGGTTGATCATATTCTTATCCAAACCCGAAAGACTCTCCTGAATGCTCCTATTCAATGAATCAACCGCTGCTAACACCGAGATAATAGAAAAGATGCCCACCGTCACACCTAATAGCGATAGGGAAGTGCGGAGCTTGTTGTCGCGCAGTGACTTGATAGCAAAGTTAAAACTCTCTTTTAATAGTTGTAGATAAATGAACATATCGTATTTTTTACATTAATTTCTAAATGTCTTGTTTTTCAATAACGGCAGACTGTAATAAGCCCCCGCCGAAACGCTGTGATATTGTGTTTTTTCTGTAGAAATTTCAGAAGGATAGTGAATTGTATTCCCTGCATAAGCTACATAAAAATGTAGATTTTGGGTAGGTATAGGAGCGTATAAAGCTGCTAATGAATAGATATAGTTATAACGCAAATCGCCTTGTGGTGTTTTGCCTCTTGCTACACTCTCAGCCCCTGCTTTTAAAGCTATACTCCAGCAATCGGTAAAAAGGTATTCATACCGCCCTACGATACCTTTATAGGTGATATCTTCACGCATCAGGTAGTTACCAGCTGTCAATCCTTCGTAATCGCTGATAGTTTTAGAGCCCAACAGCGGATAATCAGCCCCCATTTTGGCATACATAAGGTCTAAATAGGTGTTGTGTTTATCACTTTTATACTGATACCCCAAGGCGATGGAATGACTGTAATATCCTTTGGCAAATTGCGAAATATTGTAAGAATAATGAGTATTGAGCTTACCCTTAGCAAATTTGCCTTGCCAATACGCATAAGCTCCTATAGGTGTTTTAGACGCTGAAAACGAAGCTGTACTAAAACCATTGTTTTGCAGGTGCTTTTCAAAAGTATTATTCAGTGTATTATGCATTTGCAATCCTATATTTTGAGTATCGGTAAGTGACACTGCTAACCTCATTCCTGCTATAAAAGGACTAACAACATACCCAAGATGATCGGCATATACAAACTCATATAAAGGGTGTATATCTAATTCATAAGAACCTACCATTGCATACAGTTTTCCTAAACTTACTTCCCAACGTTTAGAAGCTCCAAAACGATAACTCAAAAAAGCAAAATCTAATGCCAAAGTTCCATTATCTAAAGAAGTAGCAGTAAAAGGCTTGTTCAATCGAAACCTAATGTGATACGAAAGCCACTCGTTGTAATTGCCATAAAAATGCAAGCGCGCTTCGTCTAACTGAAAATGAGATGATGGTGCTCCATTATACCACTCACTTAAGAAACCACCTCTAAAATAGAAGTCTAAATTATTGTGAGACACGATACTATCTTGCGCTTTAGCCTGTAGTGAAAAACACAGAACAACACAAAATAAAACTGCTTTCTTCATAGGATATAGGATTGATTTAAGAATTTGCCAATTTGCTAATCTGCTAATTAACAAATTAGCTCATTAACAAATTTTAATCTCTTTTGTTTGCTTCGTATTAGTAAAAAGTAGTATTTTTGTAGCCAAAAATAAAACTTTTTTTTCAAATGAGCACTACAAAACAAGCAAAATCTGCTTTAATATCTGTTTTTGACAAGACAGGATTAGAACCTATCATTCACAGAATGAAAACTTTAGGTATTACTATCTACTCTACTGGAGGTACTGAAGATTTTATCAAAAAACTTGGTGTAGAAGTGATTCCAGTGGAAAGTATTACCGATTATCCCTCCATTTTTGGAGGACGTGTGAAAACGCTCCATCCTAAAATTTTTGGAGGCATCCTCAACCGTCAGGACAATGTGCAGGATACTGAAGAAATGAAACAATATGCTATCCCTCAAATTGACATAGTGATTGTGGATTTATATCCTTTTGAAAAAACAGTGGCAAGCGGTGCTAATGAACAAGAAATTATTGAAAAAATTGATATAGGTGGTATTTCGCTCATCCGCGCTGCTGCTAAAAACTATAAAGATGTGCTTTGTGTAGCCTCAGTTGATGAGTACAGTGACCTTTTGCAGATTTTAGACGAACAACACGGTAGCACTACTTTAGAACAGCGCCGCCACTTTGCTGCTAAAGCCTTCCGCGTATCGTCTCACTACGATACTGCTATCTTCAACTACTTCAACCAAACCGAAGAAATTCCTACTTTGGCTATCAACGAGTGTGACGGACAAGTATTGCGCTATGGCGAAAATCCTCACCAAAAAGGAGAATTTTACGGTAATTTCGATGCTCTTTTTGATAAATTACACGGCAAAGAACTCTCATATAACAACTTGTTAGATGTAGATGCTGCTGTAAATCTAATGGCTGAATTTGTAGGCGATGATCCTACTTTTGCTATACTAAAACACAACAATGCTTGTGGCGTAGCAACCCGCAAAACGATACACGAAGCCTATAAAGATGCGCTCGCAGGTGACCCCGTTTCAGCTTTTGGAGGTATTCTTATTTCTAATACAAAAATCGATTCGGCTACTGCCGAAACTATTCACTCACTGTTTTTTGAGGTAATCATTGCACCTTCTTATAGTGATGAAGCTCTAAAAATACTCGAACAGAAGAAAAACCGTATTATTTTAGTACAGAAGAAAGCCAAAATGCCTACAACAAGTGTGCGTTCGTGTCTCAATGGCTATTTGGTGCAGGAAAAAGACCTTAAAACCGATAGCATAGCCGATGTACAATATGTAACTGCTGTAAAACCTTCAACAGAAGTGCTCGACGACCTTTTCTTCGCTTCTAAAATATGTAAAAACACCAAATCGAATACCATTGTATTAGCTAAAAACAAACAGCTCATCGCCAGTGGTACAGGACAAACCAGCCGCGTTGATGCACTCAAACAAGCTATCGAAAAGGCTAAAGAATTCAAATTTGATCTCAATGATGCCGTAATGGCAAGCGATGCTTTCTTCCCCTTCCCCGATTGCGTGGAAATCGCTCACAACGAAGGTATTCGCTCAGTAATACAACCTGGGGGGTCTATCAAAGACCAAGCCAGCATCGATTATTGCGATGCACACCAAATGGGAATGGTATTCACAGGAATACGACACTTTAAACACTAATTAAACGCTATTTAAACAACGTATGAAACACATTGCAGCCGTAGGAGGCTATTTTATAATGCTTTATGATGTTTTTCGCAAACGCACCCGCTGGTCGATTACTAAAGACCTCATATTGCGTGAGATAGACGACCTTATCTTTGGGTCTATAGGTATCGTAGCTTTTATCTCTTTCTTCGTGGGAGGGGTAGTAGCTGTACAAACCGCTTTGAATATCGACAACCCTTTTATCCCCAAATACCTTATAGGTTTCGCTACTCGCCAATCTATTGTATTGGAGTTTGCTCCTACCTTTACAGCAGTAATTTTAGCAGGGAAAATCGGTTCGTTTATCACTTCCAGCATAGGTACAATGCGCGTAACCGAACAGATTGATGCCCTTGATATTATGGGGGTAAACTCGGTGAATTATTTGATATTCCCAAAAATAGTAGCTCTAATGTTAATGCCGTTCCTCATCGCCTTAGGTATGTACTTAGGGGTATTAGGAGGTTGGGCTTCTGCAGTGATGAGTGGCTATACCACCTCTGCCGAATTTGTACAAGGAGTGCAATACGACTTCAAACCTTATAGTATGGTGTATGCCTTCACTAAAACGGTAGTTTTTGCATTTTTCTTGGCTACTATTCCGTCCTATCACGGTTATTATATGAAAGGAGGCGCTTTAGATGTTGGAAAAGCCAGTACGGTTTCATTTGTATGGACGAGTATAGTGATTATACTTTCTAACTCAGTGCTTACACAATTGTTCTACGCTTAAAATGTATCAAGAAAATAAACCGCAATATCGCATTTTACTACTGATAGCTTTAGCACACGGACTCAATGACCTCATACAAGGGGTCATTCCGTCTATTTACCCCACCCTACAAAGTAAATATGCTCTCACTATGACACAAGTAGGGGTAATTACGCTCTGTTACCAACTTTCAGCCTCTATATTACAACCCTTAGTAGGCAACTACACCGATAAACACCCCAAACCTTACTCACAAGTATTAGGAATGGCGTTTACCACTATAGGAATTGTAAGTTTATCATTGGCGAGTAGTTATGTAGCTATATTGTGCTCGGTAGTGTTTATAGGGGTAGGTTCATCGGTATTTCACCCCGAAGCATCCCGAGTAGCCTTTTTAGCCTCAGGTGGTAGGCGCTCATTTGCTCAAGCTATCTTTCAATTAGGAGGGAATTTTGGCACAGCCTTAGCTCCTCTGTTAGTGATATTGCTATTGTTGAGCAAAAAAGTAATCGACGGGAGAGTTGTAGAAGAGAGTCATCAAGGTAATTTGATATGGTTTGCGAGCTTTTCTATTTTTGCGATGTTCATTTTGCTTCTCATAGGCAAATGGCGCAGCATCTTGCTTAAACTACTCAAAAAGAAGGTTAAAAAACCAGTAGTTTTGCCCAATCTCACCCGTGCGCAAATACGCAACTCTATGATTATATTGATGTTGCTGGTATTCTCCAAAAACTTCTATACAGCAGCTATCAACAATTACTTTCAGTTTTACACCATTAAAAAGTTTGGATTTAGCAATGCCGAGGCACAAGTATACCTATTTTATTTTTTGGGAGCGGTAGCTGTAGGTTCACTTATTGGAGGATTTTTGGGTGATAAAGTAGGAAGAAAATTTATCATTTGGTTTTCAATCTTAGGGGCTGCCCCCTTTGCACTTTGGTTACCTTACGCCGATGCCAATACTACAGCAATACTCATCGTACTGATAGGTTTTATCATCTCATCGGCTTTTGCTTCTATCTTAGTCTATTCACAAGAATTATTACCCCAGAAAATAGGAATGATTTCAGGATTTTTCTACGGTTTTGCCTTTGGTATGGGCGGATTGGCTTCGGCAGTATTAGGCAAATTGATAGACATAACCGATATCGATTTTGTTTATAAACTCTGCTCATTCCTACCCCTAATGGGACTTATTGCTTATTTCTTACCAAACTTATCAAAAAAAGAAGTTAGAAAATAAATAACTTTTGATAAAAATAAAAAAGAATAATTAGAATTTATGAAAAAGAAGCCAAGTATCTCAGTAGGAATTGTTATAAGTTTGATTCTTTTGTTTATCAATTTCTGTTACTCCATTATAAAACATCCTTCCGATTGGAAATATATTGATTTTAGTAATTTGCATATCCATATGATATACTTCTACAAAAATTGTATTATAATTCCTTTTCTTATAGCTTTATTGTTCTTTGCCTTTTATAGTTTTTTCTACAAATGGGCAAAGAAAGGGCTTTGGATTACAATTATGTTACTTGTAATAACTGTAATAGGGTTTTGGTTATATATTCGTATAAGCCTGGAAACAACCTATAGATTATAGAAACTATATTATATGTATAAAAATATGGAAACAAGAAAATTGTTGGCGCTTTTATGTGCAAATCTCTTTATATTTGTTGGGTATTCCCAAGTAAATAAAAATAAATTAATGAGGCTGTCCGAAAAGTTTAGTTTAAACTTTTAAGGACAGCCCCTTTTTTTTTGAGGATTACTCTATGGTTAGATAAAAAAGATTGTTTTTAGAGTTCCTAAGCAGATTGGGCAAGGTAAAAAAATGAAAAAGTAGCATTTTGACTTGTTTTTACCACATTTTCATTGCTTTTTACTTCTTTTTTAGCAGTAGTTGCCTTATTGGATACTAATTTTCTAAAATTATGCCCAACTGCCATTAGTAAAAACTCCATTTCTACCTTTTCTTTGCCTCTATGTGTAAACCGATTGAACTTATTATTACTTTTTAGTTGACCAAATACTGCTTCTACTTCTATCGGTCGCTTACTGCGATGATACCGCCCTTTTTCACTCATTAATAAGGTTCTTGCTTCTATTTTTAAGTGATTTAATCGATAATTGACCTCTATCCTTCGGTTGCCTTTTGCCTTATGACATAAGCCTCTTAGTGGACACCCCTCACACCTTTGTGCTTGATAATAAGTAACTTTTGATTCATATCCATTACTTGAAGTCCGTTTTCCTTTCCCTACATTGCTCAATTTCTGTCCCATTGGGCATACATAATAATCCTCTTTTAGATTATAGTACATATTCTGAACCAAAAAAGGATCTTCTTTTTGTTTTTTCTTCTGCTCTTTATGAAAATAATTGTACTTCACATAAGCCTCTATTTCTTTCTTTTTCAGCATTTGGTAGTTCTCTTCACTACCATAACCTGCATCGGCACATACCTCTTTGCTTTGTTTCTGATAGCTCTTTTCAAAACCATCTAAGTGGCTCTCTAAAGTATTGGTATCGCCTGGTGTTTGGTGTATACTAACGTGAGTAATAAACTGATTTTCAGTGGATATTTGAGTATTATAAGCTGGTTTGAGCTGACCGTTTTTCATATGGTCATCTTTCATTCGCATAAAAGTTGAATCTGTATCTCTGTTTTGCTATAAGAATTTCTATCTCCCATTATTTTTAGACTTTCTTCATATTTTTCTAACTTTGGAAGATGCTCATTTTGAAGTTTTTCTAACTCCTTAGCTTGTTTTTTAGTAGGTTCTTTTAGCCTTTTATTAATCTCAGCTAATTTCTCTTTAAGTTCTTTGGTATTAATTTCTTTAGGAAGTTCTTGCTTAATAATCTCTTGGTTATCTGATTGTATGCTATCTTCTATATCAGAGAGCACTTTATTTATTTTAGCCTCTAACTTCTCCTTGTACTTCTCTACAGAACCTCTCCACACAAAAGTATATTTGTTAGCAGCTGATTCTATTTTTGTACCGTCAATATACTGTACATCAAGGCTTAGATAACCCTCTTTTACTAAGAGTTTTACTATTTCAGCAAAAAGTTTTTGCAAAGAATCTTTCAAAATTTTACCTCTAAAGTCATTGATTGTTCTAAAATCAGGAGTTGTACCTCCTGCAAGATACATAAGGGGGAGATTTTCTTTGACAGCAATAGCCATTTTGCGGCAAGAATAAATGTTAGAAAGATAGCTATAGAAGATTATTTTTATCATTGTACGAGGGTGGTATGCAGAACAGCCTCCACCCTTATATTTTTGAATAATATCAGTTATATCTAACTGATTAACAACCATTTCTACTAATTTAGCAGGGTGGTTACTATCTAACTTATCAAAAATATTCTCGGGGAAAAGTGTTAAAAATTTGTGAGGTTCAGATTTAAATGATACTTTTGCCATTGTGTTTTTTTTAGGAACCACAAAGATACAACTTTTGTGGTAAAACACCAAATAATAAGAGGCTATCTGGCAAAAGATAGCCTCTTTTTTATTCATTGCTGATAATCAGCCTGTTAAAACTTTTCGGACAGGCTCAATCTGTAGAATATCAGTATTTTCTTCCTGATTGAAAAAGGAGAATTAGGTGAATGGGGGGTAGTAGATTTTGAAGAATGTTCTTCTATTATCACTATAGAACCTGCAATATCTTGTTCTTTTGATAGGGCTGGAAATATTATAGCATCTCAGGTCTTTAGCAAAAACTACGAGATGATGCTTTATTTACAATATACTTATGACAAAAACAATCGTGTTACAGAAGTTGTATATACAGATAAGAGTTATCCGCCACACCCTGTTGTAGAAACATTTACTTATGACAAAAATAGAAATGTCATAAATGAACATCGAGAATTAGAAAACAATAATATATCTCGAAATAGTAAAAAAGAATATGATAAGGATAACAATATTCTAAAAGAGACAGTTCTAAACATCAATAAATATAAAAAGGTGAAAGATAAGGAAGAAGTAGTCTATACCTATGATAAAAATAAGTTGTGTTTGAGAAAAGATATTTTTATTAATGGTAAGAAACAATCTTATATCACCTACCAATATGATGATAAGAAAAGCTTGACACTTCAGCAGGTTTTCTACAAGAATAAATTGAAAAATGAGTATTCGTTTACATATTATTCTCAGCAAGAAATGAAATCTTCAAAGTATGATGAAACCTATAACTATTGGACAGAAGGCAAAAAGGGAAATTTGAAAGGCGTGAAACAAGAGATTCAAAAGAAATATAATGAGAAAGGAATATTAAGAGAACATTATATTAAAAAGATAGATATCAATGGTTATTTGTTAGAAAAAGCGAGTATTGGTGATAATAATGAAGCTGAAGAGAAATACGTATATACTTATGATAGTAAATACAATCTAATAAAGAAAGAATTTTACAAAGGGACTGCAGTAGACCGTTGGGAAACTTATTCTTATAATGAAAAAGGTTTGAAAACACAAGAAATTAATTATCTAAAAGACGGAAAAATTGATTTCTATGAGGATAAAGCTTACAAATATGATGAGAAAGGAAATCCCATTGAAGAAAAAGCAGTTGATAAAGAAGGGGAAGTACTCTACTTATACAAGATAAATTACACCTACTATAAATAATGATTATCACACAACCCCATCTACAGTATTTTAGTTAAAATTGATATATTCAGATGTTACAAAATCGTATTGAGCAAAAGCGAATAGAACTCGCTCAAAAAGCAAAAATAATTTCTTAATAATTTAGTAGATACGAGCGAGCTGCAAGATTACACAAACAATAGTGATTTGAATTCTACAGAGACCAAAGTTTTAATTTAGCTACTATTCACTATTCATTGACCTAAGTATTGTAAGAGTGGCGTTAATATTACCTTCACTAAAGCGCCGTGCCCAAAAGGTATAGACCCAGCGGACATAACCATCACTGGGGCTGTTACTATCTGTTAAGTCTCTTTCAAACTCTGGGATATCATACTCCTTGAATACCTTTTTAAGCCCTTTTATATGGTCTTCTATATAGGAAGACCGATTCATCACATCAAGAATATCCTTATAGAGTTGGTCATTGTCTCCTTGTAACTCATAGACATTCAATAGGTCTGCTATTTGTCCATTGAGCGTACGGTGCATATAGGTATTTTCCCCTAACTGCCCGCTTTGATACATCGCCTCCATCACACTATCGCCAAAATAGTACCAAAAGGCAAGGAGCTTATTGTTATCTCTGTCTATATAGCGCTGAAGATGATAGAGTGTAGGCTGTTTTCTGGATAGGGTATCTCCCTTTGCATAGATACTCATAGGATAGAGATAACTATCTTCTTTGATGAAAAATTCATTTAGATCGTATACCTTTTTATAGGCTTCATTATTTAGGAGCTTTTGTAGGGAATCCTTATTAAATGCTACAAAATCCCACTCAGGGGCTTTTACTTCTTCTCTTTGGTAAGTATCTTCGGTATCTGTATCGCTAAAGGTCTTGTGCTCTTGCCCTATATAGCTACCGTCATACTGGCTCTCATCAACCACTTGGGCGGAGGGACGACGCAGCAGATCAAAATAATCGTAATCGGTATTGAGTTCTCCCTTGAAAAAGAGATAGATACTCACTCCCAGTCCATAAAATAGGCCTACGCCAAAGAGCCCTAAGAGGCTCATCCCCATAAGGCGATACCCTTTTCTGCTAAGAAAGCGCCCTAAGAGAAACAATACGGCTGTTATGGGTAGCAAGGCAAAGAATATATAGCTGGAATTGTCCCTATCTTGAGCGTCGTCAAAAGAGGTAAAGAGTGTCCAGAAGAGCGCTCCTACAGCCAAGACTCCCAAGAAGATTCCCTCAAAAAGAAGGATATCCTTCATCCACTCGGTCAGGGGTAGCGGCTCTTTCTTTAGCAGCTGACGAATCTTCGTCACTACCGCGCCTATGAGGATACTTATCCCTATAAGTAACACCCCTACTAAGAAAGCCGCAATAACAGAATAGTGAAACCTATGACCTATAAGCGCATCCAAGAAGGAAAGCAAAGGCGGGTTCGCTACCTTGGAAAGGGCAGTAAAGGGTTCTATTTTGGTCAGAGACCAAATAAAAGGATCCAGCCAATAGACTCCTGCCAAACATAAAAAGAAGAACCCCAAGACAATGAGCTGCACCCAAACGATGGCGGGCATCATTCGTTTTAAGTTATGGGTTATGAGTTTTAGGTTTGTATTCACAATAGACTATTTTTATTCTTATTTATATAGGCACAAAGATAATGAAAAAATGATAAATAGCAACATTTTTTACTATTTTTGTCTATTTGCTTACTAACTTGGCGAATTGCCATTGCCTCCTATCTTAACTCGTTTTCTTATAGTTCCAAATTGCCCAGCTGTTCAGCAGTATTGCAAAGCCTACCAAATATAAGAACTCAGTACTGAGCTGTGCAAAACTACTGCCTTTGAGCACAATTAAGCGGACAGCATTCACAAAATGGGTTACCGGAATAGCATTACTCACCTGTCGGCTCCACGCGGGCATACTGTCTACACTGGTGAGGAAACCACTCATCAAAAGGAATATCATTATAAAGAAATAGGCGATAAACATAGCTTGCAACTGTGAATCGGCATAGGTGGAAACTAGAAGTCCGAAGCCGAGAATTGCGATGAGGTACATTATCGCAAAGGCGTATAAGGTGAGTAGATTTCCTGCGGGGAAGATACCATAGAATACATACATCACCACAAGCCCCAAGGTAAAGAGAATGAGTCCTACTACCAAAAAGGGAATGAGCTTGCCTAAGATAAACTGCCACTTCTTGATAGGCGTTACATTAATCTGCTCGATAGTGCCTATTTCCTTTTCTTTGACTACATTGAGAGCTGAAAGAAAGCCCCCGATAATAGTGAGTAATATGGCTAAAATGCCTGGAACAATATAGCGCGTATATTGCATATAGGGATTGTACCAATCGGTACTCTCCACCCTGATTTTGGCTATATTACCTATGCGCTGAGGTGTTTTTACATTTACATCGAGTTGGGTGTTGAACTCACGTATTACCGAAAGCAAATAGGCTCCCCCTAAGGACGACTTGCTACCGTTTATTGCATCGATAGAGAGACCGAGTGTCTGCTTTCCTTCGCGTACGAGGTTGCGCTCAAAACCTTCGGGCACTTCCAAAACTACATCAGCTTTGCCGTCTTCTATCAGGGCGACACCTTCCTTATAAGAGAAAGGAGCATCTACGAGTTTAAAGTACCCTGACGCAGTAATCTTCTGTATGAGCTCGTGCGAATAAGGACTCTGGTCGTGGTCGATATACACAAGGTTGATGTTCTTCACATCGAAATTGGCAACCAAAGGCAGTATAATCAGCTGCATCATAGGCGCCACAAGCATCATTGCCAAGATGGTCTTATCTCGGAATATCTGCTTAAATTCTTTTTGGAGTATAAATGATAAGGTTTTCATTTCTTCTTTATTGTAATCTAATCTTAAACTTCTTCATTGCAAGGCTTAAGAAAATTACCGCCATTGCTATTAATATCAGCGTTTCTTTCCATACGTAAGTGAAATCTAATCCCTTGAGCATTACTTTCTTCACGATAGCGTAGTAGTAACTTGAGGGGAAGACTTTGGATATTCCCTGAAAGATAAGGGGCATATTCTCTATGGGAAACATAAAGCCGGTAAAGAAAGCCGTAGGGAGCATCATTCCCATCATAGCGATGAGCATAGCCGTCTGCTGTGAAGCGGTAACGGTGGATATGAGTAGCCCCAACGACAAACAGATGATGATAAACAAGGTGCTTTCGGCGTACAGCAACAGCAGATTGCCACGTATAGGGACATCGAGCATATAGACCGATAGCAGGAGTATCACGGTGAAGTTGATGAGCGAGAGAATAAGGTAAGGCACGGCTTTGGCAATGAGTATCATTATAGGTTTGAAAGGCGATACCAAAAGGATTTCCATAGTGCCTAACTCTTTTTCGCGCACCACCGCTACCGAGGTAAGTGCAGTGCTCACTATCATAAAGACGAGTGCAATCACCCCAGGGACGAAGTTCATAGAGCCATTCTGCTCCTCGTTGTACAGCATTCGGTTTTCAACGGTTATCTGGTAGGGTAGTTGTACAGCAGGGTTCAGCTCTTGCTGATAGCTCGCTACCATAGTTGAGAAGTAGTTTTGCACCGTTTTAGCCGTATTGGGGTCACTCCCATCGGTGATGAGTTGTAGCGAGGTACCACTGGAGGTGTAGAGGTCTTTGCCAAAATCGGGAGGGAAGATGAGCGCAGCTTTTATCGTGCCACGCTTGAATTGGTCTTCTACTTGGTCGTAACGGAACAGAGGGTCTTTCAGCTTAAAATACGGACTTGCCTGCAAGCGGTGTGTGATTTCTTGGCTATAAGTGTTGTTTGCCTCATCTAATACAGCGATACCGATATTCTTGACCTCGCTGCTGAGGGCTTGACCGAAAAGGATAATCTGCGCTATGGGGATACCAAAGAGTATCAATAGCGTGCGACGGTCGCGGAATACGTGATAGAATTCCTTGCGTATAAAGGCGATGAGCTGTTTCATATCTAATGATGGGCGAATTGCCATTCGCCCCTACGGGGTTATTCATTACGTTTTGCTTTACGGGCGAGTTGGTAGAACACCTCGTCCATTGAATGAGTGTTAAACTGTGATTTAAGGTGGGTGGGCGTATCCATTGCTTCCACTTTGCCGTCTACCATTATGCTGATGCGGTGGCAGTATTCGGCTTCGTCCATATAGTGGGTGGTAACGAATACGGTGATGCCCTGTGCGGAGGCTTCGTATATCATATCCCAGAACTGTCGGCGCGTGATGGGGTCTACACCACCGGTGGGCTCGTCGAGGAATACGATTTCGGGACGATGGAAGATAGCCACCGAGAAAGCGAGCTTCTGTTTCCAGCCCAGTGGTAGCGACCCTACGAGTTTGTTGGCTTCTGCCTCCAAGCCAAGCTTGGTAATAAGGTCGGTACTGCGGGTTTTGATTTCCTTGCGACTCAAGCCATAGACCCCTCCGTAAAAAGTGATGTTTTCCTGCACGGTGAGGTTGTCGTAGAGCGAAAACTTCTGACTCATATAGCCGATGTGCTTTTTAATCTGCTCTTGCTCGCGGTAAACATCGAAGCCCGCTACGGTAGCCTCGCCCGAAGTAGGGTAGGAGAGTCCGCAGAAGATGCGTATAGCGGTGGTTTTTCCCGCACCATTGGCACCGAGGAAGCCGAAGATTTCGCCTTTTTCAACGGTAAGGGAAATGTTGTTTACGGCTTTAAAATCGCCGAATTGCTTTGTTAGGTTATGACAGTGTATTGCGTACATCTTATTAAATTAGCAAATGTAAAAATTAGCAAATTACCCCCACACATACTCTGCTGTCGCAGACTTCCCCGAAGGGGGACAATCCGGAAAGGTGATAAATATTGTTTCAATTTGCTTCCATTAATCTTATAAAACTGTCCTCGATGGTAGGGGTAATGGCTTTCCATTCGAGGTGGAGGAAGGTAGTTTTCAGCTGTTGCTCGAATATGGGAATGTTGGTGTTTTCCTTGAGAGTAATGTGTAGGTACTCGCCAAAGGGGTAACAGCTATCAATGTTGGGGTGCTCGCGCAGGTGCTGGAGCAGTGCGTACAGGTCGGGAGCCTTGATAGCATAGAGTGCGGTGGGGTACTGGGCGATGATTTGCTCGGGGGTGCTGGTGGAAAGTACCTTGCCTGATTGTATTAAGGCTATGCGGTCGCATAGGCTGGCTTCGTCCATATAAGGGGTGGAAACGAGTATGCTGATGCCTTGCTCCTTTAGTTTCTTCAGCATCTCCCAGAACTCTTTGCGCGAAACCACATCTACCCCCGTGGTGGGTTCGTCTAACAAAAGGACTTTGGGCTTGTGAATGAGGGCACAACATAGGGCTAACTTCTGCTTCATTCCGCCTGAGAGCTTGCCCGCGCGGCGGTTGCTGAAGGGCTTTATCTGCTCGTAAATATCTTTGATAAGGTCGTAATTTTCGGCGATAGTCGTACCAAAAACGGTAGCGAAGAAGGAGAGGTTCTCTTCGACAGTGAGATCTTGGTACAGAGAGAAGCGCCCAGGCATATAGCCCACGTGCTTGCGGATTTCCTTATAATCCTTAACGATATCCCAGCCCTCAATGGTTGCAGTGCCTTCATCAGGCAATAGGAGTGTGGTGAGCATACGAAAGATAGTGGTTTTGCCCGCCCCATCGGGACCTATGAGCCCAAAGAGTTCGCTTTTTTTAACTTCTAAGGAAAGGTGTTGCACGGCACGGGTATCGCCATAGGACTTGCTGAGGTTATGTATACTTATGCTTGTCATTTGTTGATTTAGTGATTTATCAATGAGCTACAAGCTCTTTTCTTGGTAGGCACGAGCTACAAGCTCGCGCCAGCAGGGTGATCATTTTTCGTTTTCTGTATCAAGGCAAAAGCAGAGGTCTTTGCCTTCGGGGTCTTTTTCTATGTAACAATCTTTTCTCAAGGGATAGTCCCACTCGCCGTTGGCGGTTTTTACTTTTTGGAAAGGGGGGATATATACCGTGCCTTTGTCCCAGAGGATTTGAGCATATAGTACTCCGTTGCAATAGGCATAATGCCCAAAAGAGTTCATTTCCTTTGAGGAATAACACGTCTGAAAGTTCTTACGACCGTCGTAATCGCGTAGAGCTTGCGACCCCATAAACTTCTGAGTAAAGCATTCGTTATCCTCACCGAGCTCGTTTTTGTACAATTCGTAGAATGCAGGACGATCTTCTTCGAACGATGCGTAATCGTCGGCACTTATGCGGTAATAGCGTTCATAGCCTGCTACCCAACTTACAAGTACTTTCATCAAATGGGTTTCGATTGCTTCGCAATAGCCCACAGAGAAAAAGTGTTCTCGGTCTACAAGCTCTTTGGTAAGCTTTATGTGTTCTATGAGTTTTAATTTCATTTTCAGTAAAATTGTTATATTTTTGCCACGAATTTAGATACTATACTTATATGCATTACCTATACCTCACTTTAGCGATTGTTTTAGAGGTCTTAGCCACTGCTCTTTTAGGTAAATCGGAAGGGTTTACTAAGTGGTTGTTCGCTGTAGGCTCACTGTTGTCTTATGGTGTTTGTTTTTATTTTTTATCCTTAGCTCTCAAGAATATTCCACTGGGGGTGGCCTACGCTATCTGGTCGGGGGTAGGGATTGTACTGACAGCCATTGTGAGTATTCTTGTTTTCAAAAATAAAATAGACCTACCTTTTGTATTGGGTTCCCTGCTTATCATCGCTGGGGTGGTGGTGATTAATCTCTTTTCAAAGGCAAATGGACACTGATTTTTCTTTTATTTTTTGTCTTTTCTTCTTGTTATCAAAATAAATACTACGCATATCACCAGTCCTACAAGAGCGGGTTTGGCTACTGACCAACCGCTTGCACCACTACTCACCACGCTCCATAATAGTTTTAAAAGCGCTGCTAACACTACGGTGTAGAGCAATAAGCGCCATTTTCTCTTCCACGCTGAGACTATCAACAGATAGAAAAAGAGCGGTACACTTAGTGAGAAAAGTATCTTTTTTGTGTCCCACGTGCCTTTGAGATAGTCCATTTCGTAGGCTAAAAAGCCGAGCACCTTAGGGTCGGTTTGTTGTGGAGTGGGGAACCAAAACATACTAGTAAATAGGCAAAAGATACTCAATGACACTCCTGCATACGATTTCCTCAAAGCAAAATACACCATAGGCACGATAAAGAGTGGACGGACATACCAGCTCAATATATTGTGATGCCGTGCAAAAGTCCACTCAAAAAAGGAGTCATTAGTGAGAAAGACTACTATAAAAACTATGGTAAGCAGGGCGAAAACCGTTGCTATTACTTTGTCGTATTTCTTTAACATAGGGTTGTATTTGTTAGTAAGCTACAAAAAATGTGCTAAGAATATGAGCTACAAGCTCTATTCTTGATAGACACGAGCCACAGGCTCGCGCCAGCGGGGGGTGTAGAGCGAGGTTATTTGAATAGCACTTCTCCGTACATTCCTATCTTTAAAAAGCCGTCGTTTTTAACCTTTATCTTGATGGCGTATACAAGGTTGGTGCGTTCGGATTTGGTTTGAATCGTTTTGGGGGTGAACTCGCTCTTTTGGGATATCCAGATAATTTCGCCTTGATAGGTGCGGTATTCGCCTTTTCCGGCATCGGTGCGCACGGTAACTTGCTGTCCTAATTTGATTTGAGATAGTTGGTCACCGGTGATGTAGGCTTTTAGGGTTAGTACGTCGGTATTGGCGATTTTATAGAGAGGCTTTCCGAACGTCTGCATTTCTCCTTTTAGAGCGTAGTTAGTAAGCACAGTGCCCGTAATGGGATTGATGATTTCTCCTTGATTGATTTGCTCTTGAACAGCCTGAGCATTCTTTTGCAAGGGGGCTTCTTGGCTGAGCACGTTGCGGTTCTGGGTATTGATGTTGGTGAGACTGACCTTGAGTTGGTTTTCGGTTACGGCTATCTGCTTGCGAAGCTGTTCGATGAGGGCGGAGAGGTCGTCCAATTGCTTTTGTGTGGCAGCCCCACCACGTACTAAGTTCTGTGTACGCGTAAGCTCACGTTCCTGTTGGGCGAGTTGTGCGCGCTGTACTTCGAGTTGGCTACGAATGAGCGCCACCTGGTCGGCAGGGTTTTGGGTTTTCTCTTTGAGTGAGGCAATAGTGGCTTCCACCTGCTCTTTCTGTATCTTGAGAAGGGCGACGTTTATCTGACCGACCTTTTGACCTTCGGTAAGAGTTTTGCCTTCTTCTACATCGTAGTCGATGAGTTGCCCTGTCTGTTGGGCAGAAACAATGACTTCGTCGGCTTCGAAGTTGCCAGAAGCGTCGAATTTGTTCTTATTATTGCAAGCTATTAAAGCTATCAATGTGGTAATAAGTGCTATCTTTTTCATTTTCCTGTAATTAATTGATGATTTTCTTGAGCTTGGAGGAGTTGTATTTGGTGCAGGATAAGAGTTTGCTGGGCAAGATGCCAAGCATTGACTTTCTGCAAGTATTCGTGAGTGGTGATAACCCCGTTATCTAATTGTACTTCGGCTGCTTTGGCGACGGAATGGCGCAGGGTTACCGATGCTTCATCTTGTTCTATGAGCTTTTGTAGCTTTTTGAGTTGCTCAGACTGCTGAGTGAGTTCGAGTTTTGTGTTGAGCAAGAAGGCTTGGCGGTCGGCTATGAGGCTTTCGCGGTTCAGGTGCAAAATATGTCTCTTGCTCGATAAGTTGTATAGCGGACTTAGATTCCACTGCAAACGAAGCCCTGTGATGTAGTAGAAATCCGCTTGGTTGCTGAGCATATTGAGTGTGGGACGCCCGTAACCACCTTGAAAAAACGCACTGAGCTTAGGTATATATTCGCTATTGAGCTGTTTTTCTTGGGCTTTAAGTAACGATTCCTGTAGCTGAAATCCTTTGAGTTCAGGACGAAAAATTTCGGTACTTACGCTTTGAGACTGGGATTGAGGCGCAGGCTGTGCGAGCTGGGAAGCGTTGGTGAGCTCTTTGCCTATGAAAGTAGACAGCATTTGCAAATAGGTAGCTTGGGTAGCTTCGTACTCGGTGGTTTGCATTCTTACACGGAGAATTTCGGCTTTAAGCTCGTCTACATTGCTGGGGAGGGTCGTGCCGTTTTTTAGGGCTACTTCCGCCTTCTTAAGTTGCGACTCAAGCGTTTCGATATTGAGGCGGTTTTGCGATAACTGGGCATTGATGAGTAATACCCCAAAATATAGGTTGCTCACACGTTGTTTTAGGGTGTACAATTGGGTTTCGACCGCTTGTGCTTGCACGGCACTTTGAGCTTTGGCAATAGCCTTCTGACTGTGAATCGCACCACCCCCGTATAGGAGTTGGCTCACTTCGCCCACCACCTTGTATTGCTCCTTGTCGATAGTAGGCAAAGAGACGTTAGGAGGCAGTGGGAGTGCTCCTACAATGGTTTTAGAGAGGTCGGTTACTTCCGACTGGTAAGTGGCTTGCCCTAGGATAGAGACCTGTGGGAGGTAAGCACGATTGGCATTGGCAAGGGTATAGCCTTCGGTTTTGGCTACCAAATCGAGCTTTTTGATGGTAGGGTAGTTCTCACGAGTAAGACGATAGCAGTCCTCCAAGGTAATCGTTTCTTGAGCGAAGGCTATCGTTGGGAAGAGCAAAAGTAATGCTATGAATCTCATATATAGATGTTGTTTACGTTATACAGTATGTTTAACCATTTGGTTAGTTTATGAATAAAAAAATGTATCTCCTCTTTATTCAGCCCTATTTGGGAGGAACAATATCGCTTTAATCCATTGTGGGATAAGGGTTTTTCGCTGGAGCATTAGGACTTTATACGCCTCTTTGTCGGTTCTGCTTAGGGCGGTAAAGATAGGCTGGGCGATGAAAGGGAATATCACTAAACTTATGACGTTAAGCACCGTGTGTATGAGGTTAGGTTCGGTGATTCGCCCTTGTGCTACAGCTTCGGCGTATTGCTGGGCTAAGACCGAGTGCTCTAACGCTTGAATAATAGGGGTATTGGCGACAAAAGGTTCAGGATTAGCACGCACCTCGTTGAACATAAAGGTCGGTAATTCAGGTTCTTCCAAGAGCAAATCGATATAGTTAGCCACTACGCGCTCTATTTTCTCTTCTAAAGAGGTACTCTCATCGTTGAGGATAGTACCTACTCCTTGAAAGAAATGCGCCATTGTTTCCATCATTACAATCTCAAAGAGTTTTTCTTTACTGCGGAAATAATAGTTGAGCATCGCGTGATTGATACCTGCTTCTTCGGCAATATCACGGGTGCGAGTGCCTGCATAGCCCTTCTGGTGAAATACTTTGCGGGCAGCAGCTTTGATGCGATCTTCAGTGGATGTGTCTTTAGTGTTACTCATTGTAATTCTATTTCGGGGGCAAAATTATATTAAACATTTGTATTAACCAAATGGTTGATGTTAAATTTTTGTTAATTGTATATTTATTGAATGAGGTAATAAGTTTGATAAGAGGAGTGAGATTTTTTATAAAAATTGAAACTACTTTTATAATCTATTCAAAATAAAGAAGATACAGGAATTACAATAAGAGTAGGTAACGATTTAGTAATGGTTCTTATTTCATTTGATTATACCTATTTTCTCAGTAACTTCTGGGTGCAAAGGTACAACATCTTGACAATATAAACAAAAAATTTTACCTTTGCACCCACAAACGTGCGTTGTTGCACGGGTGTTTATAAACACCCGTGCAACAACGCACGTTTGTGTAGGGCTATCAGTAAATCCCTTGCAAGTCAGCTGTTAAAAAAACGAAGAAAATTTCAAATTTGTGTATGTTATTGTTTTTTCCTAATATAGCGCAATAAATTTAATATTTAATTTATGTTTCAGCAAATTTTGAATCAGTTGGCTCTAAGAGAACGCCAAATCACGCTGGATGGATCCGCCGTGGTTAAAGAATCTTTAGAAATGGTACAGTTCCTAAAAGACCTCTTAAAGGAGGCTAAGGAAGAGGTACAGCAACGAGGTTTTACGGACCAAACAGAAGAGATACATTTCTTCCGCGAGGTACAACCTCAAATGGTTAGCAGACTCATTTTCTACAATGAGATCTACCAGATAGAAAGTAAAGCAACTTTACTCTCTACTGAGGCTGCTAAAAAGTTTCTAAAACACAAAGAAGCCCAATGGTTTAAAGAGTCAGAGACTTTAGAAGCAACCGATTTCTTCAGCTACATTGCTTTAGGAAGAACCAATCGTGATGTAGAGTATTTTACTCGCAATTACGACTACCTTCCTCAAAGCAATGAGGGGTATTTGTTTTCTTTTGATGGAGCCTTTTCTACTTGTTGTAGCTTTGAAGTTGCTAAGATAGGAGCTGCTAAGGAACTCTCCGATTATCTTTTTTTTTCGTACTCGTGAAGAAGAAAATATGTCTTTAGAAATTCTAAATCTCTTAGAATGGACAGGGCAAAAGACCGAGCTCATAGAGCTAATCTATGGTTTGTATGCTACCAATCGCATTTCATCAGGAAAAGTTTCTATCAAGAAGCTAACTGCGGTATTTGAAAAGCTCTTCAAGGTAGAATTGGGAGATTTGTATCACACTTTTCATCGTATGAAAGGACGTTCAAAAAACCTTACACCTTTCCTCGATGCTTTAAAAGCGGCTTTACTAGATCATATAAACAACTCCGATCAAAAGTAGTTTTGCTAACTTCAAATAAAAACGTTTAAACATTGTTTAATCAGTTTTTTAGGGAAATAGATAGTTTCCCTTTTTTAGGGAGAAAGATTTATAATCAAATATTATATTCATTATTTTCAATTATATTTATTGAGGTGTCAAAATAATTTCATATATTTACACTCTGAAAATTAATGTATTATGGAATTATTTAAAGGACAAAACCTCTTAGAGTTTACTGAACGCTTTAAAACTGACTTAGATTGCGAAGAATATCTAGCTTCTTTAAAATGGGAAGATGGATATTGCTGTCGCAAATGTGGTCATAAAAAATATCAAGTCAGAAAAGATTTTTCACGTACCTGTAATATCTGTGGAGATACGGAAAGTCCTACTGCTGGAACACTTTTTCATAGACTAAAATTTGGGTTGCGTAAAGCATTTTTTATATGTTTCGAAATGACAACAACAACTAAAGGTCTATCAGCTTCACAAGTTGCTCGTCGTTATGAAATTAGTCGTCAGACAGCACATTATTTTATGCAAAAAGTCCGTGAAGCTATGAAATCCAGTGAATTGCACAAATTGAGTGATAGAGTGCAGGTTGATGAATTTACCATAGGAGGAAAAGAGGAAGGAAAACAAGGTAGAAGCTATGACACAAAGAAAAAGAAAGTTCTTTGTGCAATGGAACTTACTGACCGAGGCAAAGTAAAGCGCTTTTACGCACTAAAAATACCTGATTTTTCCTCAAAATCATTACGAACAATATTTGATAAGCACATTAGTAAAACAGCACAAGTCACTACTGACGAATGGAAAGGATATAAACCTATAAAAGACTTTGATATAACTCAAATTCCTAGTAATAATGGGAAGAATTTTCCTACATTACATAAGATAATACATCAAGTAAAGTCTTGGATACGAGGTATATATTCTTGGGTATCAGAATTTAACATAGACCGATATTTAGCGGAATACAGTTTTAGAATTAATCGCTCACAAAATAAAGATACTATTTTTAACAAATTAATGAAAAGAGTTGTAGAGCGTTCTCCCGTTTTCCAAAGTCAATTAGTATGTAATTAAATAGAGACCTCAATATATTTATTATTTTCAATTTAACTCTTCTATAGAAACTCCCTAAACACACTTTTTCCTCCATTTCTCAAAAAAGCCCATTATAGCCCATTGGTATTTTTTAGACATTTCTTCCTATAAGCATCTCTAATATCTTCCAAAATACCTATTAATCTCTTTACAATCAACGTAATAAATAAAAATCACTTCAACTGCGTTAAAATGCACATTTCAATGGGTAGTACTTGGCAGTTTATGTTTGGTATTTGTCAGAACTTTGCCGCCGAGAATTTAACCCTATACGCAATGAATTTAATCACCATTGAAGAATCTGCTTGGAAAGCCCTTATGGAGCAACTCCAAAGCATTGAAAACCAACTCAAGCAGGAGCCTATTGAGTGGGATAGTTTGTGGCTCAACCAAAAAGAAATCTGTCAATATCTCCACCTAAGTGAGAAAACCCTATGGCGAATGCGCAAACGCAATGAAATCACCTACTCCAAAATCTATGGACAGTATTTCTATACTTTGGGAAGCATTCGCAAACTCCTTATCAGTCAATCGGTAGAAAACACTGAAAGCTACCTGCAATCCCTCACTCAAAAAGCCAAAGGTTATGTTGAAAAAGCAAGATATTTTAAGTAGAACCGAAGGAGGACTACAGGTCTTCCAGCACTATCTACAAGGCAGCTGGCGGGTAGGTAAAAACTTTAAAAACCCTTTCTATGATGATAAAAATGCTTCCTGCAATATCTATAAGGACAGACAGGGGATTTATAAGATGAAAGATTTTGGCAACGATACTTTCAGGGGTGACTGTTTTTTCTTAGTAGGTTACCTCTATCAATTGGACTGCCGAAATGCCTCTGACTTTATCGAAATCCTAAAAATTATCAATCAAGATTTACATCTGGGTTTAGAGGAATCCACCTCTATAATTACACAAAAACCTCAAATACCTCCCACCATCACCTTAGGAAGTACTACCTCAGAAACCAAAAAATCTATCTCTTATCAATTTACCCAAAAACCTTTTACCCAAGAAGAATTAGCCTATTGGCAGAAATACGGCATCACCCAAGAAATCCTAAACAAATACAACGTGATCTCTCTGCAAAGCTATTCAAGCACCAATAAAGACGGCAAACCTTACACTATCACCTCCACCTATAATGAGTGGATGTTTGCTTACCTTTTTAAAAGGCATTTAAAGGTCTATCGTCCCTTTTCTAAACTGCGCTTTCTCTATGGAGGTAACCCCGAAAACTATTGCTTTGGTGAGTCTCAGCTACCTCTACAAGGCGACATTCTCTTTATCACTGCAGGAGAAAAAGATGTAATGAGCTTAGCCAGCAGGGGCTTTTCGGCTATCTGTTTCAATAGCGAAACAGCCCACATTCCTTTACAAAAACTCCAAAAGCTAAAAATGCGATTCCGACATTTAGTCCTTTTGTTCGATAGCGACGAAACAGGTAAAAGAGCCTCTTTAGAGCAACAAGCCCAATTAGCACCTTTAGAAGTATTTCGTTTGGTCTTACCTATTTCAGGTACTAAAAAGGATAAAGATATATCCGATTATTTTGCGCAAGGTAAAACGGGTAGAGACCTATTGCAACTCTTTTATCAGACCCTTAGCAAACACTATGAAGAAAGCCTATCCCTACTTAAAAACTGCGAAATCCAATGGGATAAACCTCCCCAAAAACAAGAGACCATCATTGCCATTGGCAAAACTCCTGTAGGAGTACAGAGTAGTTTATTGGGTATTACAGGAGGCGAAGGTACAGGCAAAAGTCATTATGTAAGTGCCCTCATTGCAGGTTGTCTTAACAGTAAGAACCTTCCTATTGACACATTGGGCACAACGCTACTGCCTTGTCCCAAAGATAAAGTGGTGCTATTTTTCGATACAGAACAGTCTCAAGACCAGCTCTATCAAAACATCAGCAAGCTACTTAGAAGAGCTAAACTAACCTCTCTTCCTGATTTGCTACACGCCTTTTGCCTCACCCAACTCCCTCGCAGAGAGCGATTAAAGGTCATTCGCGAGGGCTTGGAGAGTTTTTACTACCAATGTGCAGGAGTGCATTTGGTGGTCATAGATGGCATAGCTGATCTTATTGGAGCTGTGAATAACGAGCAAGAAAGTGTGGAACTCATAGAAGAGCTTTACCTTTTGGCAGGTAATTACAAAACCTGTATCGTATGCGTGTTACACCTCACCCCCAGCGGACTTAAACTCCGTGGTCATTTAGGATCTGAACTGCAACGCAAAGCAACGGCAGTGCTTTCTATCGAAAGGGAGAAGAACAGTCCTATCTCAGCGGTCAAACCGATGAAAATCCGCAATGGCAGCCTTAGCGACACCCCACAAATACTTTTTAGATGGAACAATGAACTGGGAATGCACAGTTATGTAGGCAATCAGAAAAACGAAGACCAAAAACCCAACAAAGCCAGTACCTTAGCCTCGTTAGTTTCTCCTCTTTTTAAAGAGCGAACCTTGTGGACAGTTCAAGAGCTGAACATAGAAATTCAAAAACGGACTGATGTAAAGGAACGCACCGCAAAAGGTTATATCCGCACCTTAAAGGAAATGGGCATTTTAGTTCCTCAAGAGGGTAATGACCAACTCTTAGGAATGGGCTGTGTGCTAAAAGAACTTTTGGAGGATAACAAGAACTCACAAGGATAAGAAGAACTTTTAGGTGTTCTAAGATTAAGACCTAACAATCGAAGTATTAAACAAATATAAAAAATGGAAATCGACAGAATAGAATTTATAGCGTGGATGGAACGCATTATGGATCGTTTTGATTTGCTTAAAGAGCAAATAGACAAAGCTGAAAAACGCAAAAACAGCTTGGATGGTGAGGAACTCTTGGACAATCAAGACTTGATGCTCACCTTTAAAATCTCTGCACGTTCCCTGCAAAGGTATCGCTCCAATGGTAAACTGCCTTATTATACCATATCAGGCAAAATATACTATAAGCTCTCGGATGTACATCAATTTATCCGAGAACATTTCAGTGTGCCTGTAACAGCTTTAAAAGCCAAAAACGGAAATACTATGCCTAAAAAGGACAACCTCTCTTAAACGTCTTACAAAGGGAGTAATTTTACCCCCAAATTAAAAAGATGTTTAAATAATGGCAGAAAATCAACACGCCGATACGGCAAATTACGACAATCAAATTCCAGTGGATGAACAACTATCAGATATCCTACTGGTATTTGACAAAGAAGAAAAACAGCTTAAGGCTGTAAAAGGAATTGATGAGAAAGGAGAGTTAAAAACGGCTCCTGCTGACAGCAAATCCTTGGATGACTTTATGAAAGTAGACAAGCAAGGTAATATGCTGTCTAATTTCTTTAGCAACTTTATGCGCCAAGCCCAGAACCCTTCTCGTTTTTCTTTCTTTAAAATACCGATAGAAAAATCGGTAAATACGATAGAAAAACTCCAAAACCATTTGGCAAAGCTCACTGAAAAGGGTAAGGAATACCTCAAGAAGTACGAAGTCTCTCCTCAAGAGTATGTTCAAAAAGAGCAAAAAGCAGCTACTCTAAAACAAGAAGGAGAGACTACCGTGGCTCAGACCCCTCAGACCCCTCCTGAAGCTCCTGTTCAAGCGCAAGCACAAGAAGCTCCTGCTCAGGCACAATCTCAAAGTACTCCTGCCCAAGAGGAACTCAAGTACAACCCTGATGCTATTGATTGGGAAACGTTACAAAACTTAGGGGTGAGTCGAGAGTCTTTAGAGAAGAGGAACCTATTAGAGCCCCTCTTAAAAGGTTATAAAACCAATGAACTAGTGCCTATTAGTTTCAATTTAGGCTCTACAGTAACCCGTTTTGATGCTCGTCTGTCCCTAAGGGAAGTTGATGGAAAAGTAGCAGTAGCCATTCACGGGATGCGTAAGGAACCACAATTGGATTATCCTTTCTTTGGTCACGAGTTTTCAGAAGAGGATAAAAAGAACCTGCTTACCACAGGAAATATGGGACGTACAGTTGAGCTTACCAATACCAAGACAGGAGAAAAAATCCCTTCTATTATCAGTATTGATAGGCTCACCAATGAAATCATTGCCTTGCGCAGTGAACACATCAAAGTCCCCGATGAAATCAAAGGAGTCAAACTCTCCCAGGAGCAAAAACAAACGCTCAAAGAAGGCAAGCCTCTGTTTGTCGAGGGAATGACCTCTAAAAAAGGAGAGCCTTTTAACGCAACCGTGCAGTTCAATGCCGACAAGCGTTATGTGGAATTTCTCTTTGAAGACAAAGCTCCTAAACTTACTAATCAAGAGAAACTCACTGAGGCTCCTACAGTCATACGAGGAGTAACTCTTACCGAAGAGCAACACAAGGAACTGAGCAAGGGTAATCCTGTTTATTTAGAAGGTTTACAGAGCAAAGCAGGTAAAACTTATAGCGGTTATTTTACTTTTGACAAGGACAAAGGCAAGGTAGAGATGAGCTTTAACAATCCTCAAAAGGACATTACTGATAAAGTTTCTTCTACCAAACAAAAAGCTGAAACTTCTAAAGCCAAAGAAGAAAAACAACCTCAAAAGCAATCAGAAAAAACAGCTCAAAAAGAAACTGCTAAGAAGTCCAAGGGACTCAAAGTATAACTCTAATTTTTAACCTCAATACACGTAGAAAAATGAAAGTTATATTAGCAGAAAAGCCCAGTGTGGCAAGAGAGATTGCCGCTATAGTGGGGGCAAGTGAAAAACAAGATGGATATTTGTTAGGTAATGATTATGCTGTTACTTGGGCATTGGGACATTTGGTGCAATTAGCCCTTCCAGAGGCGTATGGTTGTGTAGGATTCCACAGAGAACACCTACCTATTCTACCTCGCCCCTTTATCTTGGTACCCAAACAAATTCCTGAGGATAAGAAAGGTTACAGGTCAGACCCTATGGCTTTAAAACAGCTTAAAATCATTGATAGCCTTTTTAAGAAGTGTAGTTCCATTATTGTAGCCACCGATGCAGGTCGTGAAGGAGAACTGATCTTCCGCTATATCTATGAATATTTGCAATGTCAAAAACCTTTTCAAAGGCTTTGGATTAGCTCCTTAACCGAAAAAGGTATAAAAACAGGACTCGCCAATCTGCAAGAAGGAAGTGCTTTTGATTTGCTGTATGCCTCTGCTCAAAAACGTAGTGAGGCTGATTGGCTGGTGGGTATCAATGCTACCCAAGCCCTGAGTATAGCCGTAGGTGAAGGGATTTATTCCTTAGGAAGGGTGCAAACACCTACCTTAGCAATGGTTTGTAAAAGATTTTTAGAGCACACACATTTTCAAAAGAAACCTTTTTATCAATTACGACTCAAGCACCAAAAAAGCTATACTGATTTTTTCAGTATCTCAGCTAAAATTGAGGATAAAAAGGAAGCTGAAGCCTTACAAAAACAATTAGAAAAGTCTCCAATGGCCGAGGTGATTTCCACTGAAAAAGAAGTGGTAAAAGAACAACCTCCTTTGCTCTATGATCTAACAGGTCTTCAGAAAGAAGCTAATAAAAAATGGAACTTTTCAGCCGATGAGACCCTGCAAATCGCTCAAAGTCTCTACGAGCAAAAATACATTACTTACCCACGTACTGGTAGTAAGTACATCTCAGAGGATGTATGGGAAGAAATCCCACAGCTGATACGTTTGTTACAAGAAAGTGAGGCATACGCCAATGAAGCTAAACTTGTAAAAATTGGGGCGCTGAATAAGAAGATGGTTAATGATTTGAAAGTAACAGACCATCACGGACTTCTTATTACCGAGCGCTTTCCTACCAACCTTACGGCAAAAGAAAATACTATTTACAAGATGATTGCCACCCGACTTTTGGAAGCGGTATCTGAACCCTGTGTAAAAGAAGTGCAAAAGACTCTACTGGAGGCTCTGCACACTGACTTCTTGGTAAAAGGTGTTCAAGTGTTACAAGCGGGTTGGCGCGCTATCGGTGGTTTTTACTCTGATGAAACTGCCAAAGACAGTGAAAAAGACAATGAAGGTGATAGCAATCAAGTGCTGCCTGAACTTGTACAAGGAGAAAGTATAAAGATTAAAGCCATTGAAATCCTTTCTAAAACCACCCAACCTCCTGCTTTATATACCGAATCAGGACTGTTGGGGGCTATGGAAACAGCAGGAAAGACCTTAGAAGATAAAGCGCAACGTGAGTTATTACAAGGAGCAGGTATAGGTACTCCAGCCACACGTGCCGCTATTATTGAGACGCTTTTAAAGCGCAATTATATTGAACGCAAACAAAAGTCTCTTATTCCTACCGATAAAGGAATGCAGGTATATGAGTGGGTAAAATCACTTACTATAGCCGATGTTGCCCTTACAGGCGAATGGGAAAGTCAATTGCAAAAGATAGAACAAGGAGAGCTCTCTCCCGATAGTTTTTCTTCGGATATGGAAGCCTATACCCATAGTCTTACTGATACGTTTTTGGCTATGGATATACCCCAAAAAGAAAAACTCAAAATCACCTGTCCTAAATGCAGAAATGCTTCCTTATTACTGTTTGAAAAGGTAGCCAAATGCCCTGATGAGGACTGTGGTTATGTGCTTTTTAGGAATGTATGTGGCAAACCTCTTACTGATGAGCTGCTCAAAACACTCTTTGAAAAAGGAAAAACACCTCTGATAAAAGGAATGAAAAGCAAATCAGGCAGCACTTTCGATGCCTATATACGTCTGAAAGAAAATGGAGAAACTGCCTTTGAGTTTCCTGAGAAAACTTTCAAAAAGCGAAAATACTAACAAAGGTTAGGTAAACTTTCGGTAAAGAAAGTCTGTGAGCTAACACAACTGATTATGTACCATAGCCTAAGTGAAGTTTAGTCCTCCTGTTGATAACTTTTTGTTCCAAAATATTTGCTCTTTGGAAATAATATAGTACTTTTGCAAATGTTTTGCAACGATATATATTTTCAATATGAAGGGACTAACCATACGAAAGTGGATACAATCATTGGAGGAAAAGGGTATTTACAGCTTTTCTATGCAGGAGCTAAAAGAGGTATTTGCTCACCTTAAAAAAAAAACTATTCTCAATACTTTAGGGACACTTAAAAAGCAAGGAAAGCTCCTGCCTCTTTGGAATGGCATCTATAGCATCGTCCGTTTTGTGGACATTGGTAATGCTACTGATAACAAAGCTATCAGAGAAGAGGGAAAGCCTTATTTCTACATTGAAACACTGATGCAACACCTAAAAAGGGAATACTATATAGCCCTGCTCAGTGCAGTAGAAGTATATCTATCTCCCAAAGAGGCTTTACAGGCAAATGAAATTACAGTGATAACTTCCTTACCTCCGCTGAGAGATTCCTTTAGGGGACAAAGTAAGATTCATTACCTTGTCAAAAAGGATATCAAAAACTTAAGAGAAATAGGAGTAAAAAGAAAAACCTTACCTTTTTCTATAGAGGAAAGAACTTTGCGGGTAGCCTCTTTGGAGCTCACTGCGGTTGATTTGCTCCTCTATGAAAAAGAGATAGGAGGCATTCAAAAAGCAGTAGAGGTAATTCAAAGGATTAAAAACCACCTGAGTTGGCAAGAGCTTCCTACAGAGGTAATCCTCTCTACACCTGTCTCTATTTTCCAGCGCTTGGGCTATGTTCTTTCTTTTATCAAGGAGGAAGAACTAGCCGAGAGGCTCAAAGAGAGAGTTCTTAGCACAGGAAAAAAATTTAGAAGAACCCTTTTAAAAACAGATGTTCCTGAAAAGGGAGGAGAGCCTTTTTGCCCTATTTGGAAAATCGTGGTAAATATATCTTTGCAGAACAACACTTTGTAAAAATTAAAATTTGTTGAACCCATTAAAAGTAATTTTAACAATGAAAGAAACACAAACCAAACCCCAGATCTCTGACACTACCTTAGGGTCATTGTCTTATTACGAGTTAAGACTCAAAGAGCTGTTACAAACGAGCTTTCCTAATCTTTTAGCTGATACTGTCTTTATCAAGGACAGAAGTGAGTATGCTGCGCAGGCTTACCAAGAGGCTTTTGAGGCAGGTATCAGTATTCCTGAATGTGATAAAATAGCCTCAGGAGTACTCTTCGATGGGCTCTTCTTCTCTCCCTTTGATATGGTCTTTGAGGTCGTTTCTCAGGAGTTCGACACTCAATTAGCTGATGAGGATTTGCGCCCCTTTGCTCTAAAAATCTTCCCAGAACTGGTTCCTTACTTTAAAAAGTACGAGAATGAAATCGATGAGGATTTTCAGCACTCCGCTGCCTATCAATCCCTCTACACAGAACTTACGGGTGCCATCGAACTATGGATAGAAGAAAATGGCATATCTTAAACGACTGAGCTTTAATCGCAATGCTCGTGCACTGGCATTGGCTTTCGATTTAGAGAAGCAAAAGCGCACGCTTCTAAGCCAAGAAGAGCGAGAACTCTTGCAACACTATTCAGGCTTCGGGGGATTGAAGTTTATCCTCAATCCCCACCAGTCTGAAGCTGATTTAAAGTACTGGGCAAAAGCTGACCAAGTCTTCTGGCAAGATGTAAGGAGTCTGTATGCCCTTATTAGAGAACATTCCGCTGATGAAAGGCAATACCAAAACTATGTACAAAGCCTTAGAAATTCTGTGCTAACGGCTTTTTATACCCCAATGCGTCTTACCTCGGCTATCGCTTCAGCAATAAAGGAAACAGGCGTACCTCTGCAAACAATGTTAGAACCTTCGGCAGGAGGAGGCAATTTTATCCGTGCTTTTAAAGAAGAGCACCCCTCTCTTGCGGTTACTGCCTTTGAAAAGGACTTACTCACAGGCAAGGTGCTCTCTCATCTTTACCCCGAGGAGCAAGTACATATCGATGGCTTCGAACAAATCAGTCCACTGAAAAGAAATCAGTTTGATTTGGTAACCAGCAACATCCCTTTTTCCGATACCGCTGTCTTTGATTTGAGTTACTCTCGCAGCAATGACCCTGCTAAGGTACAAGCCTCCCGTAGGGTACACAACTACTTTTTCTTAAAGGGCTTGGATATGGTAAAGGAAGGGGGACTCCTTGCCTATATCACCTCTCAAGGGGTAGCCGATAGCCCTCAAAATGAGATTATTCGCCAAGCGATGCTCTCCAGTGCGCGCCTTGTCTCTGCCGTGCGCCTGCCTAACAACCTCTTTACCGATTATGCAGGTACCGAAGCAGGAAGCGATCTTATTATCCTTCAAAAAGACAGTCAAAGAGGCGCTTTAAACCCTATAGAAGAGCAGTTTTGCAATACAGCAAGGCTACCACAAGGGATGCTACAAAACGAGTATCTTTCACAAAGAGAAAACGTTATTTGTACGGATGCTCTTGCAGGCACCAACCTATACGGACAGCCTGCGATGGTCTATACCCATAGTGAAGGAGTAGAAGGTATTGCCAAGGAGGTAAAAGAAAGAATCCTAAGCGATTTTAAAGCGCATTATCTATCGCCTGAAACAGCACAACAAAGCCAAACAACACAAATTAAGCTACAAGAGGTTAATTCACAAAAAAATGAGGTAAAGGAAATTGAGGTAAAAAAGGTTGAACGGCAAGAATTTATTGAAATTGAAAGCAAAATCAACGAGCCTTCCTTTGCTATTTCCAATACTAATCTCACCTCTAAAGAGTCAAAAGAAATTAAGAATCAAAAAGTTGAACCCAAAGTCGTTCAGCTAAGTCTCTTTGATTTTCTATCAGAGCAGGAAGCCACCGCTACTTTAGCGAGCCCTCCCAACATTTCAGCTAAAACAGTCCCTACTATACCCACAGGAGCTAAAAAGAAAACAAAGAAGAAAACAACTACCTCTCAATTAGGGAATGCTCAAAAGTTGGACTTGTTTTCTTTTACTTATCCTGTCAATCAAGGGAATGAAATAGAGGTGCTTTCAAAAGCTTCTCCTGCTTTGAATTACACGCCTCCTGCGGTATCATTACTAAAAGAACCTGTACCTTTTGAGGGAGAATATTTACCTCATTTCAGAGAAGATACTTTGGTAGTACAGGCCGATACGGTGGGCTTTTTGCAAGATCTCAATAAGAACAAAACAGCTGCTACCTTTGTGCCTCTTGCGCTTTCTTCTTTGGAAAGACAAAAAGCCATTGCCTATATCGCTCTGCGTGATGCTTATTCTGACTTGTACCATAAAGAGGCTACCACCTATACCCCTTATCCTACGGAAAGAGAAAATTTTAACGCCCTTTACGATACTTTTGTCAAGAACTATGGTCGGCTAAATAGTGCTGATAATATCAAGCTAATAAAAACCGATGCCTCAGGCGCTGAAATCCCTTACTTAGAGCGTATCAAAAACGGTGTTTATCAAAAAGCAGATATCTTTCACAAGCCTGTGGTATTCTCTCTGAGGAAGAATGAAAACATTTCTGCTGAAGAGGCGCTACTCACTTCTCTAAGTGAATTGGGGCGGGTGGATATTTTCTACATAGCTGAGCTTTCTAACACCAATGAGGAAGAAGTCAAAGCACAGTTACAGGGCAAACTCTTTTACAATCCTATAGAAGACGAATACCAAATTACTCAAAAGTGGCAAGCAGGGGATGTCTTTACTAAAATCAAAGCCGTAGAAGCATATAAAAATACTCACTCTGAACATCCTAAGCAATCAGAAATTGAGCACGCTTTAGAGGGACTCAGGCAGGTAATTCCTACCCCTATTCCTTTTGAAGAGTTGGATTTTAACTTGGGAGAGCGTTGGATCTCCCCACAAATCTATAGTGATTTTGCCTCTTCGCTTTTCGATACCAAGGTAGGTGTGCAATACAGCGCTCAAACCGATGAGTTTTCAGTAGAATGCCGACAAAAAAACTTACATATCTGGGAGAAATACGCTGTAAAAAGTGAGAGCAGAACCTATGATGGTATTGCCCTCTTCAAACACGCCTTAGTAAATACTATCCCTGATATTACCAAGAAAATCAAGATAGATGACAAGGAAGTCAAGGTGCGCGATATGGAGGCAATCCAACTGGCAAACAGCAAGATTGATGAAATCCGCAATGCTTTCCCTCTGTGGCTCTTAGAGCAGAGTCAGGAGTTTAAAGACCGCTTAGCTCAGCAGTACAATCAGTCTTTTAACTGTTTTGTACGTCCGCAGTACGATGGTTCTTTTCAGTCCTTCCCTGGACTTGATAGAGACAGTTTAGGCATAGAGGATTTGTATGATAGTCAGAAAGATGCTATTTGGATGATAAAGCTCAACAATGGGGCGATTTGTGATCACGAGGTAGGAGCTGGTAAAACCCTTATTATGTGCTGTGCTGCTCAAGAGATGAAGCGTTTAGGATTGGCGCACAAACCGATGATTATAGGGCTTAAAGCCAATGTACACGAAATTGCCGAGACCTATCGCCGTGCCTATCCTTTTGCTAAAATCCTTTACCCTGGCAAGGAGGATTTTACCCCTCAAAAGCGTTTGCGTATCTTTGGAGACATCAAAAACAATGATTGGGATTGCGTGATTCTCACCCACGACCAGTTTAAGATGATACCACAATCCCCCGAAGTGCAACAGAGTATTTTGCAAGAAGAACTCCAAGATGTTGAAGAGAGTCTTTGGCAGTTAGAAAAACAAGGCAGTGAAGTCTCTCGTGCGATGATTAAAGGAATGTATAAACGTAAAGAAAACCTAGAAGTAAAGCTCAAAACCTTAGAACACGACATCAATGAGCGCACCGATGATACAGTGGATTTTAAGATGATGGGCATTGACCATCTGCTAGTAGATGAAAGCCATAAGTTCAAAAACTTAATGTTCAATACAAGGCACGATAGAGTGGCAGGCTTGGGCAATTCCCAAGGCAGTCAAAAAGCACTGAATTTGCTTTTTGCCTTGCGAACTATTCAAGAGCGTACTGGTAAGGATATGGGGGCTACTTTTTTATCGGGGACTACTATTTCCAATTCACTTACTGAGCTGTATTTGCTCTTTAAGTACCTGCGTCCTCAAGCCTTAGAAAAGCAACAAATTCACTGTTTCGATGCTTGGGCAGCGATCTATGCCCGCAAGACCACCGATTACGAATTTTCAGTGGCTAACAACATTGTGCAGAAAGAACGCTTCCGCTACTTTATCAAAGTACCCGAATTAGCGCAGTTTTACGCTGAAATAACCGATTATAGAACCGCAAAGGATGTTGGAATAGACAGACCCGAAAAGAACGAAATTTTACACAATATACCCCCTACACCCGATCAAGAGGTATTCATTCAAAAACTAATGGAGTTTGCCAAAACGGGTAATGCAACCCTCTTGGGGCGTGCGCCACTATCCGAGTCCGAGGAAAAAGCCAAAATGCTTATCGCAACTGATTATGCCCGTAAAATGTCCTTAGATATGCGAATGATCTCTGATAAGTATGAAGATCATCCTGATAACAAAGCCTCTCATTGTGCGATGAAAATCAATGAATATTATCAAAAATACAAAGCACAGAAAGGCACTCAGTTTGTCTTTTCTGATTTGGGTACTTACAAGCCCAACGAGTGGAATCCTTACACTGAAATCAAACGGAAATTGGTAGAAGACTATGGCATCCCTGCCCACGAAATCCGTTTTATCCAAGAGGCTAAAAACGACAAAATGCGCAAGCAACTCATCAGTGACACCAACGAGGGCAAGATACGAGTGCTCTTTGGATCTACCGATATGCTTGGTACAGGGGTCAATGCACAGAAAAAAGCCGTTGCTGTACATCACTTAGATACCCCTTGGCGACCCAGTGACTTGCAACAAAGGGACGGACGTGCCATTCGCAAAGGCAATGAAGTGGCCAAATATTTTGCTGATAATAAGGTGGATGTGATTATCTATGCCGTCGAAAAGTCTTTGGACTCATACAAGTTTAATCTACTCTTTAACAAACAGCTCTTTATCGACCAACTTAAGAACAATAAGTTAGGTAAACGAACCATTGATGAGGGAGCTATGGACGAAAAGTCGGGAATGAACTATTCTGAATATGTAGCTATCCTCTCAGGGAATACCGATTTGCTCGAAAAAGCGAAGTTGGAAAAGAAGATTGGAGCTTTAGAGAGTGAAAAACAAACGTTCTTACGCTCTAAATACACCTCTAAAAACCGTTTAGATAACCTCTGTAGTGATTTGAAAGCGCTACAAGATCGCTTGTATCGTTTTCAGACGGATTGGCAAAACTTCTCAGATAAAGCGGTACGCCGAGAAGATGGCTCGGTAGTCAATGTTTTGCGTTTGGAGGGTTTAGGCGAAAAGAGCAGTGTAAAGCAGTTAGCCCAAAAGTTACAGGACTATGCCCAAAACGCTCGTACTAAAGGCGAATATCAAGAAATAGGAAGTATCTATGGTTTTCAGATATTAGTAAAGACTGAAGTCTCCAAAAAAGACGAACTTGACCTAAAAGAAAACCGCTTTTTTGTACAAGGGGAAGGTGGTATCAAGTATACCTACAACAACGGACGATTGGCAAGTGACCCTAACTTGGCTGTGATGAATTTTGTCAATGCCATTGAGAAAATCCCTGCAATGATGGAAAAGGAAGAAAAAGAGATTGCTCTTGTCCAAAAGGACATTCCTCTTCTAAAGGAAATCATCGAGAAAGTATGGGGTAAAGAAACACAGCTCTCCGAACTTAAAACTGAGCTCTCAGCCCTCGATAGGAAAATACAACTTTCACTCTCCTCCAATACTCCACAAGAGGCTCAAGAAGGAGCCGAAAAACAAGAGGTACAAGAGGCAGAAGAACTCAATAAAGAGCTATCACAAGAGAGTCAAAAAAGCGAAACTCAAGAAACTCCAACTCCTACGAAAGAGTTTGTAAGAGAGACTCTTAACAGAAACTCACGAGGGTTTAAAATGTAGTATTTATTCCTTAAAGAACCTGTATATCTCCATTTTGAAAATCAGCAGAACTGATGTTTTGCTGGTTTTCTTTGTTTTTATATACTGCTGATAAATAAGTGTTTATAATTTTCATATGAGCTAAAAACGAAAATATATTTGAATTTCGTTGGTTGTTTCGTCAAAAAATACTAATTTGCGCCTCTAATTTACTATTGTTTGTTTAACAAGAAGATATATGAATTATAATTCTACTGGTTTTTTTCCTAAATTTGACCCTAAAATCTATTGGAGTTTTGGAGTACTCCTTTGTCTTGGTATTTTCTTATTCATTTTCCAATGCTCTCGTCATGTAGATTGCGAGGAGGCTAATTTCTATGTCTTTGCCGATAACTATGCTGTGAAGGAAGTCATTGAGTTTGGTGATAAAACCAAAAATGCTAAATCGTGGAAATGGGATTTTGGCGATGGTTCTCCTGCCGATTTTAGACAACGTACTTTCCACACCTATGAAAAGACTGGAGAATATGTGGTAACTCTTACTATCAATGGATCTTGTACTTCTCAAAAGGTGCTTACCATTACCTCTCTCAATCAACAAGTAGGCTACCTGCCTACCATCAAAGCTCCTGATGTGGTCTTCTTAGGTGAAACCACTAAATTCATAGGACAAAAACAAGGAGGCATCTCATTTGAGTGGAGTTTTGGAGAAACTTCCTCTACTGATGCTGTGGGTGATTCTGTAACCTATAAGTTCAAACGTGTAGGACAAAAGAAGATAACCCTTATCGTCAATGGTGATTTAGACCACATTGCTACCAAAACTATCTATGTAGCCCCCAAACACGTAGTGGCTAAAGAACCTATAGATATGGAGAGTTATGTATATGAACAACCGCATAGTAATTTTTCGTTGCCTATGGGCAAAGCTCAGAAAGACCCCTTGGTAGATATGCTTACCAATATTCCCGTAGCTCCTAAAACTCCTAAAAAAGAAGACACACCTCCTTCTACAAAAAAAGTCCCTGATATTTCTAATGAGCAATTTATCCTGCTTCTCAATGGAGTAGCCTCTCAAGCTAAGACAAAAGATGATTTCAAAGACTATCTTTGTGAGAACTACCAAGTCCCTGTAGTTATCAATGACGATAAAATCATGCCTTTTACACAGTTTTGTAAAGAGATTTCTGGAAAGAAAATAAAAATAGAAACACTACGCCTGCAAAAGGACAGCGATAACGCTTGTGTCCAAAATATCTATGTTTATTATAAAGTAAAAGGAAAAATATTCTGGAAGAAAGGATAATAACAATTTAAAAATATAACAATTATGAGTACGCTTGACTTATTCGCTTCAAAAATTAGAAGTACTTTATACAAATATAACAATGGAATTTCTCAACTCCCATTAGAGCAATTACTCAAAGAATGCCAAAATGAATTAGACGATTTAGGTAGACAGTTTTCTCATTCATCTACTGATGATGGAAAAGACAAGATTAGAGAGATTAAAAAAGCAGTAGAGGATAAAATTAAGGAATTAAGAGAAAAAAAGAAGAGTTATGAAAATTTTTATGATTTAGTCGCAAGAATTAAAGAATTAGAAGACTGTATTATAGAACTAAATACCATATTAAATAGTGATATAGACATTCATTTTGATGAAGTAATCTATCCTAAATTTGAATATAATGGTAAGGTAGCACGAGTAGAATATGATGGTTCTATTGGTAGTTTATTGCATGAATTAAAACATGCTTTTCAATTTTTGAATGGAAAGATTGATTTTATTGTTCAAAGAGGGGTTGTTATACCTGGAATAACCTATGATGTTACAGATGAAATAGAAGCTTATGTAAGACAATATGCCTACGATGGGATATTGAGGTATAGAGAAGAAATAGACATAGAAAATAGCAAGACTTCATTTGGTGAAGAGGCTAAAAATAATTTTAAAAAAATATTAGATGCCTTAGATAAAAACAATAAACATCTTGATATTAAAGAAATTAAAAGTATGAATAGGATAAATATAGATGTCATAGTTAAAATTGCTGATAGCCCTTTTAAAAATGGGCTTTATAAACAAATTCCGCGTACTCCATTAGATAAAAATTCTACGATGAAAGAATTGAAAACACTTAATATAAATCGTGAGGATTATGAAAAACTTGATCGATTAATCTTTAAGAATAAAAAAGCAGAAGACACTAAAGCATATGCTAAATTTGTAAAAATCTTTGTCAGAAAAAAAACATACATCTATGTTAAGTAAATATATATTTATATTCTTTATTTCTTTTTATAGTTTTTCTCAGAATCTAAATCAGGTTTATATGAGTTATCAACTAAAGGAGAGATATCACACTTTAACAATACAGAAAGATAGTATTGTCTTATATATAGGGGATAAACAAAAAGGATTAGGAACTTTAGGAGGTGCAAAATACATCTATTATTATCAAGAAAGGAAAGATACTTTATATTTCAAAGAAGGAAAACTATTAGAAATGTATACTGAAGAAAGTTATCTTACTAAAGATGTATATCAATTAGTAAGGGATTTTAATAATGCAAGATTAAAAAAGGTATCTAATAATGAATTACTATTGTTAGGAAAGAATAGGCCTTATTACAAAAAAGAATATCTTGAACATATTTTAGGAGATAATTATCGATTCAGATGTAAAAAACTATATATCAATGGAGAATTGATAAAGGATAAAAATTTGGACAGTATAATAAGAAATATTAACCAGGAAAATAAGGTTAAAAAAATATTCACAAAAGAAATAAAAGGAAAAAAAGCGTACGATAAATATGGTGTAGAAGGACTATTTGGAGTTCTTGAAATTCATTGTATAACAAAAAAATAAATACAAAACGATGGAAGAAAAGAAATTGAGCTATGCCCCAGAGGTTACTAAAGCATTGGAGATAGCACAGAAAATAGCTCGTGAAAATATGAACGCTCGTTACTCTGGCGGACACTTATTAAAAGCCGTTCTCAACAGAGATTTACCACTTTTAAAGCTCTTGGAATCTAAAGGAGTCGATGTGTTCTATTTAGAAGAATGGGCTGAAGTGCGCATTGAGGAAGCTCTAAAAGCTACCAATACTTATTCCTGCGACCCCGATGAAGTGATAGACACTATCTTCACTGAAGCAGAAGCTATTCGGGAAATTTTAGATGAGGAGGAAATCTCCTTATGGGATGTATTTGTAGCATTGAGTACTCAGGGAGTAGCTTTTAATTTCGACCAAATGAAAACCTATCCTGTAACACGTGCTGAACTTTTAGAAACTACCCCTCTTCCTGCTACCTCTGCCGAAAAACCTTTCTCTTCTGCTCCTCTTTCTTCCACAGCTAAAGGTTTTTTGCAAAAATACTGTGTCAATAAAAAAGATGTCCTCAAAGCTAAAGCCTCAAAAGAAATACCTGTTGGCAGAGTTGCCGAAACTCAAAAAATTACCGAAATACTGTGCAGATTTAGCAAACAAAATGTGCTTATCATAGGTGATTCAGGTATAGGAAAAACTACCCTTATCAATAGTTTTGTACAGAAGGTTATATCTAACCAAGTCCCGGATGTGTTGTCTAACTTAGCTGTATTTGAATTGGATATGGGAGCCCTCATAGCAGGAGCCTCCTATAAAGGTGAAATAGAAGACCGTATCAAGAACATAGCCCAAGAACTCAAGCAATATCCTAAATCAGTACTTATCATCGAGGAATTACACGCACTTTTAGGTAACTCTTTTGATTCCTCTATGGCAAATCTACTTAAAAGTGAACTTACTAAAGGACTCACTGTTATAGGCACTTCTACTATCGATGAATTTACCAAGAAAATAGAAAAATCAGGTTTAGAACCTTTGTTTGAAAAGGTAGAATTGCAAGAAAGTGATGATGAAACCCATTTTAGAATGTTGCGTCAAACCCTTTCAGCTTATGAGACCCACCATCATATAGCCATAACCGATGAGGCAATTTGGGAAGCCATACGCCTTTCTAAAAGGTATTTAAAAGAGAAAAGTCTGCCTGCCTCAGCGATAGACCTCATAGACCATACAATGTCTGTTGTGAAAACAGCAGGAGCATCTTTCTTAAAAGAAAAAAATGCCTTGCTTACACAAATAATTCACTTGGAGGACAATACACAAGGTTTTACAGAAGAGCAACGCAAAAAGAACGCTGCTTGGTTATTGAATGATATCAAACAGCGTATTCCCTTTTTGTTAGATGCCTCTACCCTTTTAGAAGAGGAACAAACTACTACTTTTGAAACTGCTGATAGCCTATTGAGCTATGGACGCAAACTCATTACCGAAGCTGAAAAAGTAGCTCAAGAAAAACGTTCTCACATCACCGAATGGGACTTAGCCGTACTCATCTCTCAAAAAACGAATATTCCTATAGGCAAACTCAAAGAAGAAGAAAAACAGCGTTTGAGTGATATGGATGCTATTCTTTCCGAGCGGGTAGTAGGGCAAGACCACGCTATTGCTATTATCAGTGAGGCTGTACTCGAAAATCGCTCTGGATTGAGCAAAGCAGGACAACCAATAGGTTCTTTCTTCTTTTTAGGTCCCACAGGAACAGGGAAAACAGAATTGGCTAAATCTTTAGCCGAATTCCTTTTCCAAGATGAGAACGCCATTATCCGTTTTGATATGTCTGAGTTCAAAGAAGAACACTCAGCAGCCTTACTCTATGGCGCTCCACCAGGGTATGTAGGCTATGAGGAAGGTGGTTTATTAGTGAATAAAATCCGACAAAAACCTTACTCTATCGTACTTTTTGATGAGATAGAAAAAGCCCACGCCTCTGTATTTGATGTATTCCTACAAATAATGGACGAAGGGAAGTTGCACGACCGCTTAGGTAAAGAAGGTGATTTTTCTAATGCCATTATCCTCTTTACTTCCAATATAGGCTCTGACTTTATTGTCAAATCCTTTACTGAGGGGAATATTCCTTCCTCATCTACTCTTTTGGAGATAATGAGTCGTTATTTCCGACCAGAATTTTTGGGACGTCTTACCGAGATAGTACCTTTTGCACCTATTAGCAAAGAAAATGCGCTAAAAATCTTTGAAATACATTTGAAAAAAGAGCTTTTAAACCTAACAGAGGGGATAAACATCTCACTCAATATTGCTCAAGAAGTAAAAGAACATTTAGCAGAACAAGGCTATGATGCCACCTATGGAGCTCGTCCTTTAAAAGGTATCATTCGTGCCAAATTACGCCGCCCTTTGGCTAAGAAACTTGTAGCAGGTGAATTTAAAGAAGGAGATACTATAGAGGTACTCTGGGAAAATAATGAAGTCGCTTGGAAAAAATCGAATATAACCGAATAAATAGAATGAAACACTTAAAAATACTTTTCGTTACTTTTAGTACAATTACATTGTTATCTTGCTCATCAAGCCGTTATCTTGCTGAGCTTCCTTATCATTACCCTACCGATGCTTTCTACAAAGCAGTATTAGCCCAAAAGAAACAAATCAATGAGCAATATACCTTGGTAGATGATAAGGGAGAAAACTTATCCGATAAGGAATTAGCCTTAAGAGAGAAATACTCCATTATTTTGGCTGTACCCCCTAAAAAAATTACTAATTATAAGCTCTATGCTTTTATAGATGAATGGATAGGAACGCCTTATAAGGAAAAGACCTTAGAAAAACAAGAAGGAGCAGATGCTTCTTACTTTATACAGGCATTGTTTAGTGAAGTGTATGAAACTACTTTTCCCAAAACTCCCGATGGTATCTTCCGCTCTAAGGATTTACAACTTTTCACAGGGCGTACTTACTTAAAAGAAGGGGATATTTTGTTTTTTAGGTATGATAAGTTCAAACCTATTTCCGATGTAGGATTGTATTTAGGAAATGGTAGGATATTGGCTTGTACCACACAAGGGCTAAACATCTATGATTTCAATGATGAGTACTTCCAAAAACGCTATACAAGTGCTGGAAGACTTAAAGAGAAAAAGTAGATTTTTTATTCAAACCCTTGTCCATTCAAAAAATCTTTCGTACATTTGTCCTCAACAAACACAATAAACTAACTACCAATGGAAAACAACACTCACAACACCTCATCAGTCCCAGGTCGTGTGAACGACCCTCAAACTCTTGCCCGCTTTGCTTCCATAAAAAGTTATGACGACTATGTAAAGGACAAAAACAACCCCGTGGTAATGGTTACCCTCACCCTCGGCGACCAACCCTTTCTAAACAAAAACCACTTCGAAACCTTCCTTACCCAGCACACCAATGCCCACGACGAATTTACCATCGTAGTAAGTGATACCGCTATCGATGATTTTTACGGGCAAGTGATGAAAAACTCCAAAAACCTTCTGGGAGAAAAAATTACAATTCATTTTCACCAAAAAGGTAACATTATACAATCCTTCAAAGGAATTATAGCTAATATCTGCAATAAGAAAAACGAAGGAGGTGGCTACGGTAATTTATATATTTCAGGCTTTGCTCCCAGTATATTGTTAGACAGCGGAAAAGAATGCCAGTCGTATGAAAATAAAACCCTCAAAGAAATAGTAGCACAAGCTACTGAAGAATATAAAGAAGTAACTATCAACACCGATGGCTTACTCAACACTAAGTACCAAATCCCCTATGTAGTACAATACAAAGAATCCGATTATCAGTTTATCCAACGCCTTGCCCGTCGTTACGGTGAGTTTTTCTATTACAATGGCACCCAGTTGATGTTCAACAACGAAACTCAAAAAACAGTAACCCTTTTAGAGGGAGGAGACCTGATAAATGTAGAGTTTGAACTAATGATCAAACCACAAAATTTCTCTTATATCTCTTACGATGTAGAAACAGGCAATACCGAACAGAAAACAACCCAAGAAGTCCATTTGCAGGACAAAATAAACCCTTTCCAGTATGCCGCAATCAAAGCCTCTGAAAAGGTATTTACCAAGAAACCAACAATTCCTTATAATGCAATCTCCGAACAATTTAGAGGTGATTATTTAAAAGATGTAGTTCGTCGTGAGAAAGAAAGCCGTGAGCAACTGATGCAAGTGCGAGGCAAAAGTAGAAATCCACATCTGCGCATAGGAGGCTTTATAAAGTTAAAGGATATCAACGATAAGCCGATGGAAAGCTATCGCATTATCGACATCAAGCACCACCAGTCGGGGTATGATTATGAAAACGAGTTTATCGCCATCCCCGATGTGTATATCGCTTACTATTACGATGAACAAGCCCTCCCACGAGCCGAACAGCAAGTAGCCCGAGTTACCGATAACAACGACCCTAAAGGCTTAGGGCGCGTGCGTGTACAGTTTATCTGGCAAGAAAAACATCAAACCAAAACCCCTTGGATACGCGTGGTACAACCCCACGCAGGAGGTGGCAAAGGCTTTTACTTCATCCCCGAAATAGGCGAAGAAGTATGGGTAGACTTTGAAGACCAAAATGCCGAACGCCCGGTTGTAGTAGGCAGCAACTATAACGGTAAGGAATACAGCCCTTTCCACAATACAAACAACGATATCAAAGCCATACAAACCCGTAGCGGACACAAACTCGTCTTCACCGAAGACGAAAGCATTTTGCTATCCGACAAAAATGGCAATACCTTAAGATTTGATACCCAAGGCAAGAACATAGAGATTTCTGCCCCTGAGAGTATCTCATTGTGTGCAGGTAAAGACCTCAATCTTAGTGCCGGCAACAATTTAGTGATGGACGTAGCCAACACAGCTTTCTTCAATGTATTACAACAAATGCTGGTAACTACTCCATTTATGAAACAACTCATCGCCGACTATTTCCACACCCAAGCTGGCAAAGCCCTAATAAACTCCGACCAAGAGATAAAGATAGAAGCCCGAGAAACCAATGTAGCAGGAACTGAAAAACTATTAGTCCACTCCGATAGAAACGCAACGCTAAACAGCAAGGGGGTGCTATCAGTCAAAGGAGAACAAGGAAATAAGTATACAAATAAAGCAGAAGAATTTCCTAAAGAAGAAATCATTTTAGATGCAGAAGCATTATTAGTGTTTAGACCTACAAACTTGTGGCCTTATCACCCTACTTTTGGTTTTGATTGGTACAGAGAAGGTTTTGGCGCAGATGGAATTGCGAAAACTGATATAGCTACAGATGTAGATATTTGTGAAATAGCTGGATATTATCCTGATAATAATTCTAAAAATTCTTTTCAATTAGACCCAAATATAGCTAAGGATTTAAAGTCAGAGTATTTAAGAATGAATTCAAAACAGATAATAGCTCCTTATGAGTATTTAATACCAAAACTTACTCTTTATAAACACGAAAATGAAAATATAGAATCATCAGCTATCCTTGATATTAAGTATGAAATATATGGGGATAAAGATTTGCTTAAAGAGTTTTTTTTAGAATATGAAGAAGACTTCTTTAAAATAGCAGCAGTAGATATATCTACTTTTGAGGAAATAGAAAACGGAAAAGTTAAAAATTATGAGCCACCTAAAAACTATACCACTTTTAAGATAGACACTTTTGCTAGGAATATGAATATTAAGATAGAATGTTTAAAACCTTTTGGAGATTTGAGAGGTAAGTTTATAAAGGCTTATACCTTAACAGCTGATACAGAAGGAAAAGAACCTATCAAAAAATGTGCAGGTGTATTACAAGTGATGCCTAATAGCAAAAACAATCGCAAAGTAGTAAAGCTACTTTTAGTGAATGTAATGACTAATGTAAATAACAGTAGAACAACACAATATGGTTATGACACTGCCAGATTACATAAAGAAAAAGAAAATGTGCGAATGTTCTTACGTCAAGCATTGATTGATCCTATTTTTAAAGATGAAAAACTAAACCTTAGTGGTAAAGGGGGAAAAACAAATATTAAAGCAAGAGATGAGTTTAACCACTTGTATGTACTTGCTAATGATTTGTTATTTGCTTATGACTTTAGCGGTAGGACAAGAAAAGAAAATATAGTTGTTTACTTATATAAAAAGTTACAAGAGTTAAACCCTCAGGCGTTAGAAGAGGGATACTTACCTGTGTTTTTTGTGCCGATGGAAAACTTAAAAAGTATAAATAGCGATGGTGTTGAAGAAAGTCTTGCTGGTTATTGTATGGTGGATAAACAACTCATTATTATCAGTAAGGGAGCTGTTTTAGGTGACTTTGCTCACGAAGTATTTCATAGTTTAAAGTTGCCACATACATGGGAACATAAAAACCACATAAAAGCAGGTGAAATAAGATTGACAGTACCTAATGGTAAATATTCATTTGAATTTATGAAAACCTGTAACATTATGGATTATAGTCATCTTAAATACCATATTTATCATTGGCAGGCAAAAATAGCGAATGGAAATGCGCTTGTTGAGCCTGATAATTACAAACCTGAACAGTTATGAAATATACAATAATAATTATTAGTTTATTGGTGAGTGCCAATAGCTACACACAAACAAAGACTATGACAACAGAAGTAAAACGCCCTACAATTAACAACAAGATTGAACATCTTGATATTAAACAGTACGAAAAAAAATTCACTGTTTATTACCCTAGTAGTTCAGATCCTTCTGATAAAGAATATGAATACAAGGAAGAAACGGAAGAATATATCTTAACAATAAAAGGAGACTATGAATATGGGTTTATCTACGAAAAGAAAATAAAATCTTTTCCTTATAATTACAGTATATTCAAATGTTTTTATCCTAATTTTTCTCTTCAATTTAAATTTATTGCAGCGAGAGTTATTAACTCAGAGTCAATTAATCTATTAGGGAATGGATATGATTTTAACGAAGGCGGAAAACTTATCAAGGTGGAAAACTACGATAAGGGGTGGAACTTTAGTTATGAGCAGGCTGTAAAATTTGCCCAAAACAAATATGACGAATATACTTTTAAGGAGATGAAAATTTACAAAACAACTGAAAACGGCTGGAAGTATTGGTTTCTTTCTGCTGGAGGTGATGGTCATGGTCATGGTGAAATAGAAGAACTTAAGTTAGATGGGCGAACAGGAGAAATATTATCTTATGTAATCAAGTACATTCCTCGTTATGGTGCTATAAAAGTACTAAAAGTAATAGTCCCCGATAAAACAGATAAAAACTATAAAAAGAAAACCACCTCTTTCAATGGCAAAACCTACACCGAAGAAGAGTGGAAAACTTTTGAGCAAGAACAATGGGAAAAATACCAAGCTAACAAAAACCATAAGAGCTTTTGGAATAAACTTTTTGGGTAAACCCCTTGTCCATTCAAAAAATCTTTCGTACATTTGTCCTCAACAAACACAATAAACTAACTACCAATGGAGAGCAACACTCACAACACCTCATCAGTCCCAGGTCGTGTGAACGACCCTCAAACTCTTGCCCGCTTTGCTTCCATAAAAAGTTATGACGACTATGTAAAGGACAAAAACAACCCCGTGGTAATGGTTACCCTCACCCTCGGCGACCAACCCTTTCTAAACAAAAACCACTTCGAAACCTTCCTTACCCAGCACACCAATGCCCACGACGAATTTACCATCGTAGTAAGTGATACCGCTATCGATGATTTTTACGGGCAAGTGATGAAAAACTCCAAAAACCTTCTAGGAGAAAAAATTACAATTCATTTTCACCAAAAAGGTAACATTATACAATCCTTCAAAGGAATTATAGCCAATATCTGCAATAAGAAAAACGAAGGAGGTGGCTACGGTAATTTATATATTTCAGGCTTTGCTCCCAGTATATTGTTAGACAGCGGAAAAGAATGCCAGTCGTATGAAAATAAAACCCTCAAAGAAATAGTAACACAAGCTACTGAAGAATATAAAGAAGTAACTATCAACACCGATGGCTTACTCAACACTAAGTACCAAATCCCCTATGTAGTACAATACAAAGAATCCGATTATCAGTTTATCCAACGCCTTGCCCGTCGTTACGGTGAGTTTTTCTATTACAATGGCACCCAGTTGATGTTCAACAACGAAACTCAAAAAACAGTAACCCTTTTAGAGGGAGGAGACCTGATAAATGTAGAGTTTGAACTAATGATCAAACCACAAAACTTCTCTTATATCTCTTACGATGTAGAAACAGGCAATACCGAACAGAAAACAACCCAAGAAGTCCATTTGCAGGACAAAATAAACCCTTTCCAGTATGCCGCAATCAAAGCCTCTGAAAAGGTATTTACCAAGAAACCAACAATTCCTTATAATGCAATCTCCGAACAATTTAGAGGTGATTATTTAAAAGATGTAGTTCGTCGTGAGAAAGAAAGCCGTGAGCAACTGATGCAAGTGCGAGGCAAAAGTAGAAATCCACATCTGCGCATAGGAGGCTTTATAAAGTTAAAGGATATCAACGATAAGCCGATGGAAAGCTATCGCATTATCGACATCAAGCACCACCAGTCGGGGTATGATTATGAAAACGAGTTTATCGCCATCCCCGATGTGTATATCGCTTACTATTACGATGAACAAGCCCTCCCACGAGCCGAACAGCAAGTAGCCCGAGTTACCGATAACAACGACCCTAAAGGCTTAGGGCGCGTGCGTGTACAGTTTATCTGGCAAGAAAAACATCAAACCAAAACCCCTTGGATACGCGTGGTACAACCCCACGCAGGAGGTGGCAAAGGCTTTTACTTCATCCCCGAAATAGGCGAAGAAGTATGGGTAGACTTTGAAGACCAAAATGCCGAACGCCCGGTTGTAGTAGGCAGCAACTATAACGGTAAGGAATACAGCCCTTTCCACAATACAAACAACGATATCAAAGCCATACAAACCCGTAGCGGACACAAACTCGTCTTCACCGAAGACGAAAGCATTTTGCTATCCGACAAAAATGGCAATACCTTAAGATTTGATACCCAAGGCAAGAACATAGAGATTTCTGCCCCTGAGAGTATCTCATTGTGTGCAGGTAAAGACCTCAATCTTAGTGCCGGCAACAATTTAGTGATGGACGTAGCCAACACAGCCTTTTTCAATGTATTACAACAAATGTTGGTAACTACTCCATTTATGAAACAACTCATTGCCGACTATTTCCACACCCAAGCTGGCAAAGCCCTAATAAACTCCGACCAAGAGATAAAGATAGAAGCCCGAGAAACCAATGTAGCAGGCACTGAAAAACTATTAGTCCACTCCGATAGAAACGCAACATTAAACAGCAAGGGGGTGCTATCAGTCAAAGGAGAACAAGGAAATAAGTATACAAATAAGGCTGAAGAGTATGAAGTTCAAGATACTACACCAATTGTAGAAAATGCGATAGCAATAGTTCATTTTAGACCTAAAAAAGGATGGAAGGGAGAGTTTGGTTTTGATTGGTTTAGAGAAAATACAGACTTTATTAATGATTCTGAAAACTATCGAGAAATAGTAGGAAGATACTATAAAAAAGATGATGCCTTCATGAAACAATTACTTTTGAGCGGAAATAGAATAGAAACTCTATCAGATTACTATATAGATGAACCTAATCAATGGTATATAGGAACAGATGTGTTTTTCAAAGTAGATCCTAATCAATATATATACAATGACAACAATAAATTAACAGAAAAATATAGATGTTTCAGATTTACAAAAGAACAAACAGAGAAAGAGAAAAAGAAAGAACAATTTATTCAGAACTTTGAATATTTAGGTTCATATATAGCACTTTTTCCTCAAACAGAAAATTATGGAATAAGTGAAGCTGAAATACAATTAAATATAACTACTTTTAATAAAAAAGCTAAACCAGATTATTTCATTTTTAAAGTAGATGGAAATGATTTAAAACCGGAAGACCCTATAAGTATTGATAAATTAAAAATAGAAGGAACTAATAACACTACTATAAAAATAAAATGTAAGACAGCAGAAAATTTTATCTCTAATAAAAAATTAGAGATATTTGCCGTAAGAGAAAAGGATAAAAAGACAGTCTTAGCAGGGTGTTTAACTATAATTGCTCCTATTGTAAAAAAAATAGATGTAGTGTTAGTTGGAGTGAAAGCAACTCTTAATCAGAAACATGATTATGGAAAGCCTATTAAAAACTGGGAATCTTATTTCAAAAAAATAGTTGCTCAGGCATTAATAAAAGTAAATATCATAAACGAAGATGATAATAAAGATATTAACATCAATATTTCAGGAGAAGCTAACACCTCTAATTCTTATACAATAAACAACAGAAACATAACAGATACTAAATATTTAACAAATGTATTGAACAGAGTGATGAATAATACAGATTCATATAATAAGTATGCAAATTATGTAAAAATATTTTTTTTAAATGCAAGTAGCAGAGGGGAAAATGCATATACTCAAGGAAATAATTGTGTTATATTTGACACTCATACAGAACAAACAATTCCTCATGAGTTCTTACATGCCTTAGGATTACCTCATTCTTTCTTTTTTGAAGCAAATAGTATTGTATATGAAGCTATGAATACATTCAATATTATGGATTATTCTCATTTACCAGAATCTCCTGTTCCCGTACTCCCAGGTAGAAAAGTACTTAGAGGGGAAGAAAGATTTTACACTTGGTTTTGGCAATGGGAGAGAATGAGAAAAAATAATTTGCTTTCAGAATAGATCTTAAAAAAACAAAGAATATGAAAAGAATTTTAATTTCATTAATTATTTTATCAATGATAGAATGTAGATTAACTAAAACTGATGATATAAATATGATGTCTTATAAAAACACCCTAAAAGATACTCTTATGTTTGAAAAATTTAATTTTGAGTTACACAAAAATAATTATTTAGGATATGATATAGATGATGAAATATCTCTAAATGGTTATTACAAACTTCCTGAAGGTGGAAGTTTTACGGCTGGGAATGGGCTTCAAGAAATATATTATATAGTGATTCCTCCATCACCAGCTTTCTATACTATACAGTATGACTATTACAAAAATGGTAATTTAAAAAGCAAGGGGAAATTTGCAGGACTTGATTCAGGTCTTGCCATAGGTTCTTGGGAATATTACGATGAATCTGGTAAAATTATAAAGAACATAGATAAGGAAAAAAAGTTAAAATATTGGACTTACAATAGAGTGTTGAATATTTTAGATAATGATAAGGTTATTAATCTAAGAATGGGAAAGAATAGGGAACCTGAAAAATTTTCTATTTATTTTGACGAATCAGAAGAATTATTACATTGTGAGATATTCAAAAAACAGCTTAGTGATAGAGTAGAAACTTATTGGGAATATATTTTTGACTGTAAAACAGGAAAATACACAAGGTGTGAATATGAGAGATACACAAAAAAAATGAATGAAATTCCTAATCTTCCTATCTTGAAAAAAAGTAAAGAGAATGAGGAGCTACAAAAAGAGAAAAAAGAATCTCCTTATCAAACCTTCCAAGGTAAAACCTACACCGAAGAAGAGTGGAAAGCCTTTGAGCAAGAACAATGGGAAAAATACCAAGCTAATCGAAATAAAAAGAGCTTTTGGGATAAACTCTTTGGATAACAACCTTAAAACTAACAGCCTATGAATATCATCACCAATACCGCAGAACTCAGTTGTAATCAAGGTACTACCAAAAGCAAACTTGTGGTTAGCAGTCAGGATTTTGTAACTATTGAGGACAAGCCTATTGCTACTGAGGGCGACAAACAAGCCAACGTAAATATAATGCCTTTTGGTCAGTGCAAACTGAAACCTACCTCAAGTGGTTATTTGCCTTGTATGCCTGCTCCTACAAAATGGGAGCAAACAGCTGCGAAAGATACTATCAACGATTTAAAAATCCTCACCGAAAAAAGTACCTGTCAATGTGCTGTGGGAGGTAAAATATCTGTTACCCATAAAGGACATAACGAACAACACGAAATAGAATAAAAACAAAAAATTGCACTTTTGTAATTTATTTGTATATTTGCCACGTTGAAAAACTATCAAAATGGAACACCTAACAGGAGTTATAAATGAGATAAATCACTTACCTTATGATATAAGGGCAGAAGTGCTATTAAACCATTTGTTAGACAAAGGAATCATCTCTGACAACGAGTATATAGTAAAACATCAAGGGCAATTTGTACGTGGTTATCGCACAGATGTACTAAGTGCAAAACTTACTGATTTCAACTACGATCCTACCCAACTGATAGAGGTAAGCCTTTCTCGCGATAGTTTGTACGATATACTCCCCGAAAGCATCGCTCACCATACCAAGAATGAAACTCAAGGCAAGGGTGTAGAAACAATGCTCAAAGATTACAGAGAAAGGAAACAAGAAGAAAAAGCTGCTCGTACCTTTTTCAGCCCTTTTGAGAATGAGATTTTTAAGTTAGGGGTAGAAATAGAATCCTTTGAACAAGATAGCTTTAAGGAACTCAATGCTAACGAAATCTCTACATTATTCTATGAACTTTGGGGTATTTCAAAAGATTTTCCTACGCTCTTAGTCTCTAAGTTTATACGATTATTGCCTTATAGCTACAAAATAGTAGGTAATATACCTCTTACAGTACAAATACTTTCAAAACTTTTAGGTGAAGAAGTACAGCTTAAAGAAAGAGAGTTTGCTACTTATTCTGATGAATCACAAGGTTTTTGCTTGGGAGAAGACATTTACTTAGGAGTGGATATGATCACAGGTACAGCCTATGAAGATTATACCAAGCACCTGACCCTTGAGATAGGTCCCTTAAAGCATTCTGCTTTCACCGATTATATACTTGGGGGCAATAAAGAAAAATTTGTAACAATGTTCTGTGAGCACTTTTTCCCTTTGGAAGTAGAAATCCAATTAAGTGTATTGCTCTCAGAAGAAGAAAGTCAATTTGAATTAAAAGAAAATAATGACCCTATCTTAGGTTATAACACTTGTATATGAAAAAGTTAAAGAATTATTTCATCAATTTGTTCGACCCGCAACTGTTGATACTACTGCTATTTTTAGTGGCTATGTGTATAGCCATTACTATTATTTTCTCAAAGAAAGTCCCTGAGTTCAAAAAGTATAAAACCAATATCTATATCTATCTGTTCCTAACAGTATTGGTATATACAGTCATTGCCTTTTTAGGATATAGCCGCCTCTTTGAAGGGAAAACCCTAAGTGAATTTATTTTCTATCAAATCTGTACCTTGACCCTTGGTGTCTTCCACTGCTATTTCTATCGCTTGTTTTTCAACAAATTCAAACTGGAGGACGATGTGTTCAAAGAACTATTCTTCGCCTTATTGGTGGTACTATATGCCTCAGTACCTTTCTTGTTAATTTACACTTTCTTAAATGGAATGTACTATTTGCCTTTGATGATGGGCAATTTCATAGTCTTTTTCATCCCTACTTTAGTGAATGCGAGCTTCAATCGTTCTCTAAAGATACCACCTAAAATCTACACCACTTGGCAATTTCCTGAAAACTACAAAGAGTTAGTAGGGGTGAGTGATGATGAGATGCGCGATTTAGTAGTATTCACACTTATGATAAAAAAAGAAGAAAAGGATAAAGACTACACTTTATATCGTGCCAAAGGACCTACCCGAATAGATTTCGGGCGCTTGTTCTACAATTTTGTAGAAGATTATAACGAGCGTTTTGCCGATGCCCCTATCGAGATACAAAATGAAGAAGGCTTTTATAATTGGGTATTCTTCAAACAACCTAAATGGTACGAATCCACTAAATATATAGACCCTAAGTTTACCCTATATATGAATGGAATAGAAGAGAATAGCTACATCATTTGTATGCGAACACTCGTTTCTGAGGCTGCAATGAATAATAATGAACAAGAAACAGATTTCGAATACAGCAAAGAAAAAGATAACGAACGAGTAAAAACATATTAAACCATGACAGAAAAACTCACCCATTTGCCAGTAAACTTTATTGATGGAATGAAAATCAATAAAAAGTATTTTATAGATATTCAAAACTTTGTCATCGATTCGGTACGCGATGCCATAGGGGTACATACCTCAATGCTTACCTATGGATTATTACCCGTCAATGACCCAGTGAGAATGAACCTGTCAGTAGACACCCATAAAAACCTCCGACTCCGTATAGAAGAATGCCACGCGATTACCCCTAATGGCTCTCGAATAGACATCAGTTCTAACACGGAACAGAGTACGCTCTCTTTTTCCTATCCCGAAATTATCAAAGAGATAAAAGAAGATGAGGTTGCATTACTAGCTTGTATTTCTGTCAATCCATTCAAGCGTGTCCCTTGTGGAGACCCTGACCCTGAGGAGAACCCACCACGCGACCCTTATACCGAGCCTGAATACTACCTTTCTTTAGTGAAGGAAGAGGAACTTAGAAAAGATATGGGTGTAGGAGGGCATTATCTCATTGTAGGAAAAATATGGGTAAGCGGAGGCAATACCAATCTTGATAGTTCTTATATCCCACCTTGTGTACTGGTAGCTTCTCATCAAAAACTACAGCAGTTATACAACGAAATCGACCGTTTCTATGGTCAGATGGAAATTTATGCTATCCAAATCGCTCAAAAAATACATACTAAAAACCAGACCAATAAATTAGCTACTATCATAGAGCAAATGACCGATAGAATGCTCTACTACTTAGCTACTGAAATCAATCATTTTCGCTGGCTTACACTCTATAGTACCCCTGCCGAAATGTTAGTGTCAGTAGTAGGTTTTGCAAGAGTGCTTAAGAACTTTATCGATGCTCGTTCAGGAGTGGGTAAAGAGGAATTGCTCAATTACTTTGCCGATTGGTGCAACGTAAGTCAAGGAGAGTTTGAAACAGTCTTCTCTGAGGTAATCAATACAGAATACAACCACAATCAAATAAGCGATGCTGTGGTGAAAGTTGAACGTTTTATGAAAACCTTAGAAGATTTATTTGCTATTCTAAACCGCTTAGACTTCATTGGTAAGAAACGTGATGGCAGCATTTTCGTATCTGAAATTACAAATGAAAAAAGCTCTCTACAACCTGAGAGAAGCAAGACTTTCTTAGCCGATTAATAGAAATTAACAACAAAAAAATAAACCTATATGGAAATATTAAATCAAAAAGAACGCACAAAAGCATTAGGCTTTTTCGTGTTATTTTTCGCTCTTGCTGTATTTGTTATAATTTTAGCACTCGTTGTCAATATCTACTTTCCTTTCAAGGAAAATGATTTGCTCAAGCAAGAAAATGCTCGTATACAACGAGAAATGAAATTTCAAGATAGCTTTTCTTTTCAGTTAGAAAAAGTAAAAGTGGCTGTAGATTCTATAGGAACACCTCAAGGGGGCTATAAAAACGATTTTTTCAACGAAAAATTAGCCCTTTCTATCCTTGCCGATATGTACAAGCAAATCCCTAAAGACTCTCTTAGAAATAAAAATATGTACAACAATACTATCTTGGTATACAAAGAGCTCATTGATGCTAAGAAACAAATAAAACAACTTACCATCAATCAAAAAACCTTAGATAGCCTTAGTACTATCAACAAAACTTTAAAAGAGGAATATGATAAGATGAAAGTAGATTTAGAAGTTTGCAAACAACTATACCAACAGGAATAAAGTAACTATAAAAGACAAATTGGATATGTTAAAAATATATTTACTTTCATTCATAAGTTTTATATGCTTTTCTTCTATCACTTTTGCTCAAGAAGAAAAAAAGCAAGATAGCTTGCAAATCATCTCAAAGAACCCCAAAGAGCCTGTTACTATCAATTGCAAGATAGTACAAGGTCATAAAAAACTAAAAGGAAGACATTTTGCAAGTGCACAACCTTTATATTTGCGTGCTAATAAAGATACACTCACTTATGGAGTGTTTCAGTTTGGCAGAAGAGGAAAAGATTTATTCCTATATGTCAAAATATTAGACGAATCTGTTTGCTTGAAAAAAGAAGAAAATTTTGATATGTTCTTTGCTTCAGGAGAAAAGATGACCCTAAAAAATCAATTTCCCATCAATTGTGAAGGAGCTTTTGCACATAAGTTAAATGCCAAAGAAATAGATGAAATTATTTTTAAAGAACTAACGAAAATCAGTATCTATACCTATTATAAAAATTATGAGTTTTTGATAAGTCCTAAACAAAGCGATGATATCATTACCCTAATACAATGTCTAAGAAGGTACAAGGTGAAATAATAAAAAATACTATGCCACTACCTGAAATAAAACTAACACTGCGATATGAAGACCGCTATCTGTCAGAAAAATGGAATGATAGAGATGCCGATAAAGTAGTGGTACGTACCGATACCCATTTTCAAAAACACACCATCAGTCTCCTCATTTCAGAACAATCCATAGGAAGTGTACAACTAAAAATAGACGACCATTGGGTGGAACTTCCTACCTACAAACTTACGGTTACAGACGACAAAACTGAAGAAATAAAGACTTTTCAGGTTACTCGTGACTTCCTTACCTTTAAAAAAGAAACTACCCAAAAGAGCTTTTTTTCATTCTTAGGCATCAAACGCTTTGATAAAACCACTTTCTTGTATGAAAATATAGCCTTTGAACCTGAAAAAGACAGTATAGAGAGTTTCGAGCTATCGCATTATCGCAAATTGTCCAACGATTCTTTGTCCTATCAGTTTCAAAGTGGAGATAAAAAACTCCTTATCTATGCAGGGAGCTTAGAAGACTTTACAAAACCTACAGATATAGATAGTTACTTTATCATTGTAGATAGTAATGACGGACAAAGTTTTATAGGAGATATTTCCTATCGAGAAAAAATGCTAAAGCTCACCCCTAAAGTAACACTCCAAGTTATCAAACGCACAAAAATAGCCAAAGAATTCTCTTTTGATAACAAAGGAAAAGTACAGAAACTCATTTATTTGTAAACTCCTAATCTCCTAAAATTCAAAAGATTTTTTATTCAAAAACTTGTTTTTTCAAAAAAACTTCCGTACATTTGTCCGCAGCAATACAAAAGCTAACTAGCAATGAAAAATAATAATAACAACACCTCATCAGTCCCAGGTCGTGTAAACGACCCCAAAACCTTTGCAAAATTTGCTTCGGTGAAAAGTTTTCAAGATTTTTTGAAAGATAAAGATAATCCTGTAGTGATGATTACCCTTTCCCTCAAAGGAGAAGGTTTTTTAGATAGAGCTACTTTTTCTTTACAACTTTCCCAACACACCAATGCCCACGACGAATTTACCATCGTAGTAAACGATACAGCTATCGACGACTTCACAGGGCAAGTGATGAAAAACTCCAAAAATCTTCTGGGAGAGAATATAACCATTCATTTCCATCATCGCGGAAACATTGTACAGTCATTCAAAGGCATTATAGCCAATATTCGTAACCGCAAAGACGAAGGAGGCGGACACGGCAGGCTCTATATCTCTGGCTATGCACCAAGTATCATTTTAGAAAATGGCAAAGACTGTCAGTCGTATGAGAACAAAACCCTTCCTGAAATCATTGCTGAAGCCACGACTGAATATCCACAAGAAGCCAAGGTAAATACCGAAGGAATGATCAATACCAAGTATAAAATTCCTTATGCGGTACAATACAAAGAATCCGATTATCGCTTTATCAGTAGGTTAGCCCGTCGTTATGGCGAGTTTTTCTACTACAATGGCACCCAGCTCATTTTTAGCAACGAAGCACAGAACACAGTAGAGCTTTTTGAAGGAGATGATATGATCGATGTAGAGTTTGAACTAATGATCAAGCCTCAAAACTTCACCTATTTGTCCTATGATGCCGAAACAGCAGGTACAGAACAAAAAAAGACTCAAGAGGTACGAGTGCAGGACAAAGTGAATCCTTTTCAGTTTGCTGCTATCAAAGCCTCAAACAAAGTCTTTACCAAAGTACCCGAGATGCCCTATGTAGCCATACCCGAACAGTTCAGAGGTGATTATTTAAAAGATGTAGTACGCCGAGAGAAAGAAAGCCGTGAACAGCTGATGCAAGTGCGAGGCAAAAGTCGCAACCCACACGTGCGCATCGGAGGCTTTGTAAAACTCAAAGACATCAATCGCAAGCCAATGGAAACCTACCGAGTGATAGATATCAAACACTATCAATCAGGTCAAGACTACTACAACGAGTTTATCGCTATTCCTGATGTATATATCGCTTACTATTACGATGAAGAAGCTCTTCCGAGAGCCGAACAGCAAATAGCCAGAGTAGTGGACAACAACGACCCTAAGGGCTTAGGACGCGTGCGCGTACAATTTATTTGGCAAGTAGCCAAGAAATTACAAACCCCTTGGATACGCGTAGTACAACCCCACGCAGGAGCCGACAAAGGCTTTTACTTCATCCCCGAAGTAGGCGAAGAAGTATTAGTTGATTTTGAAGACCAAAATGCCGAACGCCCTTATGTAATAGGCAGCAACTACAACGGCAAGGAATTCAGTAAATACCATACCTCAGGCAACGACAAGAAAGTGATACACACCCGTTCAGGTACTAAAATTATCTTCAATGATGCCGAAGGTAGTGTGTTTATAGAAGACCCTAGTGGTAACACCTATTTAATGGACGGACAAGGAACTATAAAAGTTGAAGCACCAAAAAATATCATTTTCAAAGCAGGAGAAGATATCAAAATGGAAGCAGGTAACAATGTAGCTACTACAGCTAAAAACAATATAAGCCTTTCTGCCCAAGAAGGTAGTGTTTCCAATTTAGCAAAATGTGATATTGTCAATCATTCCGAAAATATTTCTAACACTGCCAAAAATTGTGTAGAGATAAAAGCTCAAACACTTTTAGCCAATCTCTCTAGCGAAGCCGAAATTGAAAGTGCTAAAAACCTTGTGCTTAAAGGCGGAAATACCGAAGTTTCTGGTACTATTAATAAACTTGAACTCCCTTAATAATATGTCAAAAATAGTCGCTTTATTAACAGACATAACCTCCGAAGGAAGTGTAGTGCTCACTCAACAAACTGGAGCAACGCTCAATGGTATGCCCATCGCTACCAAAGGATGTAAAATCACTTACAAAGGTAGCCCTACCGATCAACCTGTTGAGTTTGCCTCAGGAGTATTGCTCAATGGGCAACCTCTTACTTTTGTAGGTGCTAAAACTTCTGCCGGTACTGCTATTATATCCACAGGTAAAACCACGGCTACTATAGGCCAGGTGAAAAAAGAACAGCCGTCTGTCCTACAACAAGAACCCCTCGAACAAAAACAAAGAAAAATAGTCCTAAAAAGTACTTACCCTTATGATGAACTCTATGATATATCAAAACAATTATCTAAAAGTACTTTCATAAATCTCTTAACTTCTTTCTTTGAACAGGATATCCCTTGGAAATCTTACGAGGATTTATACAGAAGATTAAGGCGAGACAAAAAAACCTTAATGCCTCCTATTGTTGTAGTCGAAGAGCATTTAAAAGGCAATAGATATGCCGCTTTTAATAGTGATACTGAAAGTATAGAAATTAGAAGGTCTTGTGTAATACAAGCTGTCGAAGGAAATAAAAACGAACGAGAAAATGCCAAACAACTCCTCTTGTTAGCTTTATTAGAAGAGTATGGGCATTATATCGACCATTATTTGCGAAACCACTGTTCAAAAGTAGGAGGCGATGCTAAAAAAGACGAAGGAGCCGTCTTTTCTTATTATCTCACAAACTATTGGATAACCGATAAAAAAATAGATTTTGGCACCATAGAAATTGATGGGGTTGCAACTCCTCTTTCTATAGACCTTAGCAAAGTAGTACAGGACTTTAATGAGTTGAAAAAAAGAATTGAAGAAGACCAGAAGGAAGGTCCCAGAGAGTTTTTCACTTCAGGCAAAAAAGATAGCGAAAATAGTGAGTATGGGCATTTCGATTTTATTAAAGTCTTAGAAGAGAAAAGAATTCTAAACAAATATGGAATCTGTTGGATTTATTTAGGTAACTATTTGCGCGATATGAGCCAAGTAGTTACCCCTATGCTTACTGCCTTAAGTAAAAGTGATAGAGCCCTCATCGATGGGGTATCTCCACGTATTTTAGAAAACAAGCCCGCTTTTTTAGACTCTTTCCTATTGTCTCGTAACACTTGGGCAAATGTGATCGAAGCAATGGCTGCCAATTTTATCATTACCGAAATGGGAACTGGGTTAGAAGGAAGTAAAAACAATGAACCCAATTTTTTAGAAGATGTTTTAAAGCCAAGTGAAGTGGGGGGATTAGAAGAAAATGATAATGAATCTACTAATAACAGAAGAAGTAGAAAGAAAAAATACAAAAAAATCTTAAAAGACAAAGGAGTAGTATATGGATTAAAATTAGCTGATTTTGCAGGAAAATATGTCCATTTTATAAAATATTTTGACGAAGTTACTCCTGAACTATTGGGCGTTTCTCGTACTGAAGAACATATCGATAACCCGCTTACAGCCTTTACTTTCGATGAAAAAACGAAAGATTATTACTATTGCCCTCCTGAAGCCAAACCATCTCTCTCCGATGTGTATGGTATGAAGCGTTACATCCGTAATGAAAGTAAAGGAGTAGAAATACCTGCAGATGATCAAACAGACCTTGTAAAAAAACAAGGAAAATATGCTTCAGGACTCCCTACAGCAGTAGAGACGATGAGAAAGTTTTTCAAAGAGGGGGTTACTACGTTCAAAGATAAACACAAAGCTGATAAAGACCGTTTGTTAGGGCTTACCGATATAGGTGCCGCCCTCCATATCTTGGAAGATTATTTCGCTCATAGTAACTTCTGTGAAATATTGCTTATCAAATTAGGAGTATCTGTATATCCTTGGGTAGATATAACCGATGCCGAACTCCGTAACTACAACAACACTCAAAAACCCTTCGAAGTAAAAAATATACTACCAAAAGACAACAAGGGTAATATTGCTAATAATGACAAAAGTAAAAATCCTTATTTTGAGGATATTGATGAGCTTTACACTTCCTTAAGTGAAAAAGGAGATTGTATTCTATTACCTAGTTTTGAAGTAAAGGGGGTCTATTTTCTATTCAAACCTAAGGAAGAAAAGAATTATAAGCTTTATCTTGCTTCTTATGAGGGAGGTAAATCAACAACTTCCAAAAAAAATACAAAAGTGAGAAAAGAAAAAAGAACACCTATACTTGATAACAATGTAGAATTGTTTTCAAAGGATTTTAGGTTGTATATAAAAAATACTCTAAATGCACCTTTAGAGTGTACCCCTGAGCGAAAGAATACAATTCAATCTTACAAGGGTTTAAGATGTCATATCGCAGATGACAATATTCTTGATAACAAAAATAGCCTCTATAACCACGCTCAATACATCCCTGTTGTTACAGGTTTCTTCGCTACCGACGATGCGGTACATTCTGTATTGGAATTGATAAATAGTATTATTGAAGAAGAAAAAACTTCTATGCTCGCAGTACCATTGGAAGGAGAAACTGATGAAAAACCTGTAATGCTCGAAATAGCTGATTTAATTATCATCTATATCTTGCGCGACCTGATGCTTAGCCAATACGAACAAAATGGAGTCGCTATTGATACTGGAGAGAACCGTGCTTCTAAGTTTTTAAAAATCTATATGGATTATGTAAAAGTTCGTGACACTTTTAATAGATTTTACGATTTTTACGAAAAATTTGACCTCCTTAAAACTTCTAAGAAGCTTTTAAAAAAATTTGTAGAACGTATAAATACAGAAATCAAAAACTACATAAAGCAAACATTCAAAGAGGTTTTAGAAACCTTAGCAAAAACTATTGTAACAGCTCAAAATTATCATATCGAAAAAATAAGTACAAATCCTACCCATAGCCAGCTCGCTAAAGACGACCCCTCTCACCCACTACACTCCTTAGCCGGTAAATTAGCACGCCATTGTATAGAAGAAATGATAGGTATCTTTAGAGCTTTAGCTTCTGCTGAAAATAAATATGAAACTGAAAAAATGGGGGAGATCATTCTTTCTCCAGATGATATAGCTGAAATGTTTATAGAAAAAGCCTTGAGCTTTATGCAACATCCTTGCCAAACCAATTGGGCTGATGATATCGCTTTGGAATGGTTATACTCTTCCGCCGATAATATCCAAGCCTTGCACCAGCACGAATATGAGTTTAGAAATGCTAAACACACGGGAAAAGAAGCCGAAGAGGATCTAAAAAAATTACAAGCTTCTCTCAATTCAGCTATAGAAAAAATAAAAATAACCGCTGAATTTGTTCAAGATACTTGTGAAACAATAACCGACTTTATAGAAAAAACAGAAAATTTCATTGATAAAGTAGGTAAAGAAGCAGTTAAAAAAATTAACGAAGCTTTAAGAACATTAGAAAAAGCAAGAGATGAAATACAGAAAAAATTCAAATTACTCTTTGAGGATGAACCAAACGATGACCAAATCCTTATCAAACATAATTTAGAGATAAACATTAGGGATGCCAATGAGAGGATTGCTTATATATTAAATGAATTGTCCCCTTACACTCATTCCAATAATTTTTCACCTACCCTGCAAGGAATGCAAAAAGCTTTTTGCGAACAGGAAAGCCTAAAAAATTATAACAAACGATTGGGAATGAATGATTTCGAATCAAAAATGTATGATTACTTAAAAGTAACCGACGACAAGCAATACGCTAAAAGCAGTGGAAGTGAAGAACAATACCAGCAGTATTGTAAAAACATTTTCCAAAAAGAACAGCAATACATTGCTCAAACCGCCGATTATTATATCAATCGTATTTACCGAAGAAGCTCATTAATAGTAGAACCCAATAAAAGAAATGCCTAAAATGAAAAAAGTATTAATTATTCTTGCAACTGCCCTTGTAGTTTTTGCTTGCAACGGGCAAACACCTAAAAACAAACACACTGACACCTCCACTACCCCCAAAACCATTACAGAAAAAGAAGCTATTGAAGCCTTTAAAAAACAAAAACACCGCTTTGAGATCAAAGGGTATAAAATATATTACAATGAACAATTGATGAAACTGGATTCGGTTACCCATTTTATAAAACGAATAGGAGAGCCTTCTTTTAATAAAAGAGGCCAAATTGTTTGGGGAACTATACCTATATGGGGATTTCGTTATTCTACTATGGAAAGATTCTTCATCTATTTTCGTCCTTTTTTTGAAGGGAATCGGTATTTTACAGAAGATAGTCACGATCCCACTGCTAAACCCTTAAAACAAATGCCTGTAATAGATGGGTATATGTTAGTAGAGGGGCACCCTATCCATAAAGATACAACGCCTAAAGAGCTTTCAGAAATATTAGCTCCTATCTATGGAGATAATTTTACTAACTTAATGGGAACCCCTACCATAGTTTTTGAACTCAAAGAAGACCAAATCAAAGAAATCATTCCTCATTGGGGTGCCGATAAAGCCTACGACAATATCTTTATAGGTTTTGAATTTATACGCGACCCTAAAACAAAAGAAGTTAAGGGGCTAAAATCAGTGGAATATTCCAATTTTATGATGTAAAACAAAATAGTATCGCTTTTGCGGCTTGCCCCCTTCTTTCGGAAGGGAAGTCGCGAAAGCGAGTATGTGGAGGGGTAGGACTATAAATAAACATTAGAACCCGATAAAAGAAATGCCTAAAATGAAAAAAGTATTAATTATTCTCGCAACCGCCCTTGTAGTCTTTGCTTGCAACGGGCAAACACCTAAAAACAAACACACTGATACTACCACTACCCCAAAAACCATTACAGAAAAAGAAGCTATTGAAGCCTTTAAAAAACAAAAACACCGCTTTGAGATCAAAGGGTATAAAATATATTATCGGAACTTAAACAATACAAAGTAGAATAATCAAAAACACTCACAACAAACTGTATGAAAGGAATATATTACAAACTCCCTATCGATTTTGGAGGTCTAATGAAAAAACAAGACCTTGCTAAAATAGCTTTAGAAGATTCTATCTCTCAATCTATCTATACCCTAATGACAACTGTTTTTGGAGAATGTAAGTTCGATGAAACCTATGGTTGTGAACTATGGGATACTGATTTCGACCTTCTCAAAAGCGATGACGAGCTAAAAGTTTTTGTCGCTAAAAGTTTGAAAAATAGTATCATTCAACACGAAAAACGAATTTTTCTACAAGATATAGAAATAAAAATTTCAGAACAAAACTTAGGAGAAATAAACAAAAAGCGAATAAAGAAAAAAGTATTAGTATCTGTAAGAGCCATTGTTTTAGAAACCAATCGTCCTTTTGTTTATGATTTTTCTTTTTTTGTAAGCCCCTTGTCTTATTAATATTTTAGCATAATCATACACTATAAATCACATAATTATAGATGAATCAGGAACAGATAAAAAATAGAATGATAAAAAGAGCTTCACGAATGTGGGGCTATAGTGAGTTAGAGTCCGAAAGTGCTTTCGACCCAGTTTTAGAATTGCTTCTTTCAGCTTGTGCTTCAGAACTTGAAAAATTGCGCTTTGAACAAGAAAATTCCCGCGCACGAATTACAGATCGAATCCTTGAGATTATTTTCCCCAATCAAATAGTAGGAGTGGTACCTTCTCAAACATTGTTGCAACTCACCCCTGTAGAAAATAACGTCCAGCTCTCTCGTTATAATCATTTCAAGGCTATCAAAAAAACTCAAAATATATACGACCCAACTCAGGTAAATACAAAAGATATCTATTTCAGTCCTACTTTAGAAATGAAACTTACCACTGCTCAGGTAAAATATTTGCTCTATGGCAATAAAGTGCTACAACAAGAAAGTTTTTTCTATCAGGAAGAGATAGCTCGCTCAGAGAGGAATATCCCTTCAGGCGAGTTTTGGATAGGAATACACGCTCCAGAAGTAGAAAAATTAGAAGATTTGTGTTTTTACATAGATGTAAATAACAAAGAGCAAAAAGAGTTTTTCACCTATTACCTTCAACAAGTAAAAGTCTTTTCAGAGGGCAAAGAATATGAATTGGTAGAAGGATATAACACACCTACTAATAGTATTGAATACGAAAACATTATCTCTAAGAATTACACAGGTATAGATGCTATATGCAACGAAGTAAATCAATTCTATCAAGCAAATTTCTTTACTCTAAAAGGTACTATTTATCCTAAAACAGAAGAAGAAAAATCGGTAGCAACTACTTTATTAGAGAACTACTTCCTCGATCATAAGTTTATTACAGAGAAAGATATTATATGGTTACAGTTCAAGTTTTATGAAGTCATTACACCTAAAGTCCTAGAAAATGTGCGTATCGCTCTAAACTGTGTGCCTGCTATCAATATACGTAATACCGAAGATTACAAACGTATCAAAGGACAGCTTACTATTTACCCTATTACTGGAGAAGATTCCTTCTTAGATATAGATTATATATCTGATAACTACAAAAAAAGATATGATGTAAAGAATTATTTATCAGATGATAATATTTCCATCGTGTTAAGACGAGGAGGTGTAGCTCGCTTTGACGAAAGAAATGCCTTAGAACACCTGCAACACCTCTTAGGTCTTATTAGAGAGGAAACCGCTTCTTTTTCAGCTATAGGAAATGATTTCGCTATCGAAGAAGAACTCAAACAAATAGGTCAAAACTTAGCCTCTATCTATCAAAATATAAAAGAAAAAAATCTATCACTAAATCCCAATCCATATCTAATATTCTCTTCTAATAATAAAGAAATGGATATGAATTTTACCATTTCCTATTGGCACACAGCCGCAGAAGAAGGAAATGATATAAAAACAGGTATCTCATTAGTTTGTGATAGTGAAAACAAAACAGCCATTAGTAAAGCTATTGTTGTAAAACCTTCCTTTGGAGGTAGACGCGGACTTACTACTTCCGATAAAATTTTAGAATATCGCAATGCATTGCTTTCACGAGGTAGAATTGTTACCATTGCCGATGTAAAAACCTTTGCTAAAAGCCATTTCAAGCACACAATCAAAGGATTAGATGTGCAAAAAGGCACTAAAAAAGAGGTCTCACTAAAAGGAGGCTTTAAAAGAACTATAGATATTTACCTAAATAAAAACAAAGAAGTAGATATCAACGCAACAGAATGGGAATACTTAAAGGATAGTTTCTTGATTAAATTAGAAAAAGCCTCTACAAATATTTATCCCTATAGGATTTTTGAGAAGTAATTCAACATCACCGTGTAAAACTATACATTTCTTTTACAGAAATATATCAAAAAAAGCATTTTATTTAGGTGCTTTTTCCTTTTCTTGTTTAAAAAAAATCATAATCATTTATCTGTTTTACAAGCAGTTAAAATATATTTCAAAAATATTTTGAAAAATATTTGATTAAAAATTTGCATTGTATTTTAAAATTAACTACATTTGTCCCGTAATCAAGTTTGATAATAATAAAAAAACATCATTCAATGCTAACAAACAAAGGAATAGGAGGCAATGAAGTGCCGATAGATGCAAGTGAAGCTATTTTAGAGATAGCTCCCAATCGCACATTGATAGCTCAAAAGCTCAGTGCAGAAAACCCCATAAAGCCCGAATTAGTAGAAGGTCTCAATACCTTAGACAAGGTATTCGAGCACTTCAAGCCTACTGTAAAAGTAGATTTTGAAGATAGCGAAGGAGCTACCAAAGTAGAAGAATTGACCTTTAAAAACTTGGGAGATTTTGGCACTAAAGGAATTACAGCTCAAAGCACTTTCCTTACGGGATTGGCTACAGAAAAGGATCAATATCAGAAAATAATCAAACAGCTCAAAACAAACAAGCTCCTTAAAGCAGCCTTAGAAGATCCTGATGCTAAAAAAGCTCTACAGGACACTTTAGAAGCTCTAATAGCTGAGTTGAGTTAATTCTTTAAATTCCTAATTAAATATTTGAAACAATGTCAAATAAAATAGAAACAGTAAATACAGCATCACAGGCACAAGAATCTGTTAAGAAATCACCTATTTCATTAGAAAAGTCATTAGATAAATTAGTGCGTTATGGAGGTTTTGATTTGTTAGAAGCATCCATAGAGAACGTACAAAATGTAAATCCTGATAGGAATGCTCGTAGAAAGATATTCCTTACCGAAAGTAGCAAGCAAAAAGAAAGAGATACCCTAAAGAAAACATTAGAACTTTGGGCAAGTGTTTTAAAACAAAGTGATTCTTTGGTTGAAATGGTCGCACATTGTGAAGACCAACAAAAATCAGCAGAAGAATTGCTCTCTAAAAACTTATACAATGCTGTAGAGGCTACTCGTGAGTTAGAAACAAACTATCGAACCATAGCTTTGTTCTATAAAAATACTGAGGAAGACAAAATTAAAAATGTTACAGTGATGAACGCTTCCTTAGAGCAACTTAAAGACCTTGATAACACACGTTTTATTGATACCATACACGCCGAGCTTTCCGATAACTACGATCGTTTAGACCTTAGAAATAACTATGGCTTGTTAGTGATTCCAGGTTATTTAGGTTCTAATATGGTAGTTGAAAAATGGGCAAAAATCGCTCATGAAAATAAAGTAATGCTTGTTACTGACTTTGAACATTTAGACGAACCTGATGATGTAATGGAGATGTTTGATGAAGCTCAGCTTACAGGAGGGGATGTTTATCGCGCCAATGTGCTAATGACTTGCAACTGGTTAGTAGGTAGAGGTCGTTTCAAAGAAATAGGTGAAACAACCGATTTATTTGTACCACCTTCCGCTGCTTTAGCTGGAAAAATCTACAAAACATTGATGTCTCAGGTAACTGCCGGAAAGAAATTTGGAGGTATCAACGAAGTAGAAGGCGTACGTTTCGACTTGAAGAAAAGCGAAATAGCCAACTTAGAAAGTTTAGGACTTATCCCTATGGTAAATGAATACGGAAAAGTAATGGCTTTCTCAGGTAAAACATTGTTCAATGGAGATAACTTAGGACTACAAACGTATTCTGTAGTACGTGTGTTCGACTATGTGACCAAAGTGCTAATGGATTTCCTTAACCGTAGAGCTTTTGAGAATTTTACAGCTACTACTCGTAAGGATATTATGAACCAAATTGTCCAATTCTTGGATAGCATCACAGGTCCTAAAAACCTTATTGAGAATTTCGAGATAAGACGATTTGAACAAGACCCTAAACAAAAAGACAGAATCTATTTAGATATTCATATGAAACCTTATTTCCCCGCTAAAAACTTCCTTATCAAAATGGATGGACACAAGGGAACTGATGCTAATGAATGGGATACTGAATATGAACAAAAGTAAAGTACCTCTTATGAAAGAAATCTAATCCTAAACAAAATAATATAAGGTTTAGATTCTAACATAAGGCATTGGAGACATTTTATATATATTTCCATAATTGGTATTATTGAGTATTAAATTTTAATTTATTTTAATTATGTCGTTTAAATGCAAACTGAATGTTGCTGGTAAAGAACGCAACATCGTTTCCGTTGACTACGGAATGTTACAAGAGACCGACGTCACAGGTAGACCTTCTTCGGTTACCAGAGGTGGCAAAATTACTATCACTGTGGAAAGCACTGGTGATACCGACCTTTTTGAGTGGATGACCAACTCCTTCGAACGCAAGGATGGAAGCATCATCTTCCTCAAAAGAGACAGCGAGGCTACTTTGAAAGAGCTAAAATTTAAAGAAGCTTACATCGTGAAGTACAAAGAAGATTTCGATGCAGCAGGTGATAATCCGCTGACAGAAACCTTTACACTCTCTGCCAAAGAGATTGAAATGGGTACAGCCAAACATACCAATGAATGGGTGTAATCTTCTTTTGATTTTTTAATGTAATTATTAATCTTTTAAATTTTTAAGCGTATGTCTTTCAAAGCCAAACTAAAAGTAGCCGGCAAAGAATATAATGTTCTTAGCGTTAGTTATGCATTGTTCCAAGAAACAGATGCAACAGGTCGTCCTTCTACCGTTACACGTGGTGGAAAAATTGATGTAATAGTGGAAAGCACAGGAGAAGCTGACTTCTTCGAGTGGATGACCAATTCTTTTGAACGTAAAGACGGTAGTATCACTTTCTTAAAAAGAGATAGTGAAGCTACCCTAAAAGAATTGAAATTCACTGAGGCTTATCTTGTAAAACATCGAGAGCATTTTGATGCCTCAGGAGAAAAACCCCTCACTGAATCCTTTACCATTTCTGCAAGGAAATTAGAAATGGGTACAGGTGCCTACGAAAATGAGTGGGTGTAAAACTTATGAAAATTGGGTAGCGCTTTAGAGTGCTGCCCAATTTTTGTAAAAATAAAACTAAAGTATAATCCATAAAACAAAGAATTTATATGGCTCTGATAAAAAAAACTGATAGAATGGATATTTATTTGGAAGAATATAGGCAGGTTATACTTATTCGTGAAAAGTGGAAATATAATTGGCTTAATGAAAGAAATACCTCAAGTTGGAATTTATTTGAAAAAAGAGATTTTCATAATAAAGTTGATAATATCATTTGGAAAACTTGGGGAGGTCAGTTTAAAATAAAAGTTATAGGTAATTCAATTTTTGCTCAAAAATATAAAAATAAATTTTTCACAATTAATTTTGATATTCAATGGGTAATACAAAATCCTCATTGGAATGTAAATGTAAGAAAAATTGCAAAGAATACTTCTTATAGAAGTAATGTGAGATGGAATGATAGAGAAATCAATTTAGACACTGAAGATACAAAGATGAGGAAGGACTACAAACAAGTGCCTGTGGGACATGAGTTTGGACATGCTATTGGTTATCTATATGATGAATATAATAGTACTCTCTCTATTAATAATGGGTTTCTTTTTGACCAAGATAGTATAATGAATGTTGGTATGGAATTGAGAAATAGGCATTTGCAATATATTATCTATCAATTATCTACTATTTATCCTAATACAACATTTCAGTTAATATAATGCACTATGAAGTTTTTATGTGTTTTTATTGCAATGAATTATTTATTTGCAGCTCAATGTAAAAATGAAGAATTACAAAATTTACAGAATTTTAATATGACAGTAATAAATGCTGAAAAAGATTCTTTATTACAAAATTTTGAAAACCTATCGTATGATAAAAATATTGAGAAATATTATAAAAAGTTAGGGTATTCACTTGTGAAAGAAACTACTTTTCTTATGGGAGATTATTCTGATGGTTCAATTTCTGAATTTAGAATTGAATTACTCAATATTTTTTCTGAAAAAGAAATACAAGAAAAAGATATTCTTATAAAAGAAGTTACTTGGCAAATTGATAAAAATAATAATTTAACAATTTGGTACAAAAGAGAAAATAAGAAATGGAAACCGTTAAAATTTTTCATTTATAATAAGGATACAAACTTTTAACTAACAATTTTAAAAATAAAAAGAATATGTCATTCAAAGTTAAATTAGAATTAGAAGGTAAAACCTACAATGTATTAGCTTGTAAATATAATTTTACACAAGATGTAGATCAAACAGGACTACCTAAAGGAATGCCAAGAGGTGGTGAGATCTTTATTCGTTTGGAAAGTACAGGAGAACCTGACTTGTTCAAATGGATGAATAGCGTTAGTGAAACCAAAGATGGTAAGATTATTTACTATCGTAGAGATGCAATGAGCAAATTGCAGGAACTTTCTTTTAAAAAGGCTTTCTGTATAAGTTTTACAGAAGACTTTAATGCCAATAGCACAGAACCCTTGCAAATTGAACTTGTTCTATCTGCTCAGCAACTCATTGTAAATGGAGTACCACATAACAAACAATGGAAAATGGGTATTTAAATTTGTAATCTCAAATTTCATCCGTAAAAAAAGAATCTTATGAATAACAACACCTCATCAGTCCCAGGTCGTGTGAACGACCCCAAAACCTTTGCAAAATTTGCTTCGGTGAAAAGTTTTCAAGATTTTTTGAAAGATAAAGATAATCCTGTAGTGATGATTACCCTTTCCCTCAAAGGAGAAGGTTTTTTAGATAGAGCTACTTTTTCTTTACAACTTTCCCAACACACCAATGCCCACGACGAATTTACCATCGTAGTAAACGATACAGCTATCGACGACTTCACAGGGCAAGTGATGAAAAACTCCAAAAATCTTCTGGGAGAGAATATAACCATTCATTTCCATCATCGCGGAAACATTGTACAGTCATTCAAAGGCATTATAGCCAATATTCGTAACCGCAAAGACGAAGGAGGCGGACACGGCAGGCTCTATATCTCTGGCTATGCACCAAGTATCATTTTAGAAAATGGCAAAGACTGTCAGTCGTATGAGAACAAAACCCTTCCTGAAATCATTGCTGAAGCCACGACTGAATATCCACAAGAAGCCAAGGTAAATACCGAAGGAATGATCAATACCAAGTATAAAATTCCTTATGCGGTACAATACAAAGAATCCGATTATCGCTTTATCAGTAGGTTAGCCCGTCGTTATGGCGAGTTTTTCTACTACAATGGCACCCAGCTCATTTTTAGCAACGAAGCACAGAACACAGTAGAGCTTTTTGAAGGAGATGATATGATCGATGTAGAGTTTGAACTAATGATCAAGCCTCAAAACTTCACCTATTTGTCCTATGATGCCGAAACAGCAGGTACAGAACAAAAAAAGACTCAAGAGGTACGAGTGCAGGACAAAGTGAATCCTTTTCAGTTTGCTGCTATCAAAGCCTCAAACAAAGTCTTTACCAAAGTACCCGAGATGCCCTATGTAGCCATACCCGAACAGTTCAGAGGTGATTATTTAAAAGATGTAGTACGCCGAGAGAAAGAAAGCCGTGAACAGCTGATGCAAGTGCGAGGCAAAAGTCGCAACCCACACGTGCGCATCGGAGGCTTTGTAAAACTCAAAGACATCAATCGCAAGCCAATGGAAACCTACCGAGTGATAGATATCAAACACTATCAATCAGGTCAAGACTACTACAACGAGTTTATCGCTATTCCTGATGTATATATCGCTTACTATTACGATGAAGAAGCTCTTCCGAGAGCCGAACAGCAAATAGCCAGAGTAGTGGACAACAACGACCCTAAGGGCTTAGGACGTGTGCGTGTACAATTTATTTGGCAAGAAAAATACCAAGCCCAAACCCCTTGGATACGCGTAGTACAACCCCACGCAGGAGCAGACAAAGGCTTTTACTTTATTCCCGAAATAGGCGAGGAAGTATTGGTTGATTTTGAAGATCAGAATGCCGAACGCCCGTTTGTAGTAGGAAGCAACTACAATGGTAAGGAATTTAGTAAATACCATACAGCAGGCAACGACAAGAAAGTGATACACACCCGTTCAGGTACTAAAATCATTCTCAATGATGGGGAAGGTAGTGTATTTATAGAAGACCCCAGTGGTAATACTTACCTAATGGATGGACAAGGAAATATCAATGTAAGTGCTCCTAAGAATATTAGTTTTACAGCGGGAGAAAATGTAAATATCAAAGCGGGAACTAATTGTATTATGGAAGTAGGAAATGATATGTTCACTACTGTACAAAATAACAATAGTGTAGAAATTGTTAATAACCATAGTTTTAAATCTAAGGACTATAAACAGACAGTACAAGGAGCTAAAACAATAGATATTGAAGGTAATTTAGTAGAAAACACAGCAGAGACTACCCATACAGCAAAGAAAGGAAATATTACCATACAGAGTGCGGGTGTTTCTAAGGTGTTAGGTAAAAAAGATGCTATGGTCAATAAAGGATAGCTATGGGAAAAACATTATTATTTTTACTCTTAACCCTGCAGCTCGCTAGCTGTCAAAACCATAATAGCAATAATAAGAATATGAATGAACCACAATATGAATGGGGCATAGCGGTGAATACTCCCATAGGCTACCCTATACGTTTTTATGCCGCTATGGTGGGAGGAACTCCCATTGTAGGAGAGTTGTACACTGAAAAAGAAGAACCCGATTGGGGAAATGCTTTTGGTTATGAAAGCACTTCAATGGACAAGCTACCTAAAAGCGTAGATATGGTATGGCTATCCTATAAAGAAGATTGTTTCTATAGGCTCAAAACGGCTATTGATTACGAAAAGATAGCAAAACTTTTTAGAGAAGGTTTTAATCAAAGAGTACCTAATGGAGAAGTAAGACATAAAACCTATGATACTATAGTAGTGGGTATTGCCCCTGGTGGCGTAGTAGTGTTATGGGCAGGTAGAGGTTATAAAAAAATTACTGAAATAGGAAGATACCAAGCCGAAAAAATAGATTTGAAAGAGCCACCTGGGTTAGATAGTCACGAACGCCTTATATTTAGCAAAGAGGATAGAGAAGAGGTTTTAAATAGTGACTTAACAATTCCTAAAGCAGTACGCGAAGCCAATAAAAACAAACCTATCCCCTTTGGCTTATGGGATAGTTATAGAAACCATCAATACCAATGGTTCCCTGTCTATGAAATTCCCAATGGGAAAATAGGTGATGTCAATTACCGCTATTGGAATGGAGAAGCTGGAGCTACCTTGTATACTGATTTCGCTTCCTATATGGGTAAAGAAGATTTCTTCTATTTAGAAGAACCTATTCAAAAACGTCCCTTGTTTAAAGAATTAGTAATTTGGTATAAAGCAGAAAACGGAGAAAAATATTTGGCTGAAGTAAGTTTTGATTGGGAAGCAGTAGTAGCAGCTTATCAAAAAGTATTTGGAAAAGAAGCTGATAAAGTAACGGCTCACTTAGATATTCGCGTAAATCGCAACAATACCTACCTCACCTTTCAATTGATAGGTGATAATGACAAACAAACTTTTTTAGAACCTAAAACATTAGAAATTTCAAAATTTACAGAGGAAGATATTATTCCTCCTACCCCTTTTGAATAATAAAAACTTGACTAAACTATGGCACAAACATTTGTATACAACTCAGGGACTTACCAAGAAACCAACTCTGGAACAATTCATTTAGAGTTTGGATTGTTTTTTGATGGCACTCTTAATAGTGTTAAAAATACAGAGTTAAGGTTAACTGTGCTCAACCAAAATGACCTTAAAATTCTTCCTTCTGATGATGAAAAAGAGGTAAAAAGAAAGGAAGAAGAGTTGAAATATCGAAGAAGTGGTATTTCTGATGAACTTTTTGAATCTCTGATACATAATGTATATATAAGAAATATAGAGAACTCAAGGGACATTACTGATTATCGCAGAGCTGATGAAAGAGGTTTTTTTGATAGAATGGGAGTAGACAATAGTCTGATGAACGATTATACCAATGTAGCCCGTATGTGGAATTGTTGTAATGATAATTATCGTATCTATATAGAAGGTATTGGTACACTTGATAGACAAAAAGATATAAGTGCAGGCTTTCAATTTGGTTCAGGTGATACAGGTATTAGAGGAAAAGTACGTAGAGGTTGTTATGAATTGGCTAAGAAAATTAACGAGAAATTACCCCAAAAAACAGATGAGGTTATCAAGGTCACCTTGGATGTGTTTGGTTTTAGTCGTGGGGCTGCAGCAGCACGTAATTTTCTCTACGAAGTAAATGTTTCTAATAAGAGAGAAGAAGATACTAAATTAGATAAAAGATTTGAAAGAACAGGGAAAAGACCATCTAATGAGGGTAATCGTTATGGTTACAATGAGTATGCTTATTTTTATTATGATAAGGACAGTGTAAGAGTAAATATAGATTTCTTTGAAGAAGATAAATGGCCTAAATATGGCTACTTAGGATACTATCTATTAAAAGAAGGAATAAATCCTAAAATATTAGATAAGATATGGTTAGAGATAAGATTTGTAGGGATTTATGACACTGTTTCTTCCTATGAAGAATTTGGAAATATAAGCGGGCTTGACTTACTTGATAAAGGTATACAACATAGTAAAAAAAGTTTTTTTGATGATGATGTAGAACAACTACAACTCAATAATTTGGGTAAATTCCAAAAAGCAGTTCATTTTACAGCTATGAATGAACATCGCGAAAACTTTGCTTTAACAAAAATGCGTGTAGAAAATTGTATAGAAAAGACTTTCCCTGGAGTCCATTGCGATATAGGAGGTGCTTATGAAACAGGTACTGAATATGTTGATGAAATAGAAATTGATTATGATATTACTAATATTATTAATCATATATACTTAGACGCATTCCAACAGTATCTTATTTTAGAACATTGGTATAAGGAAGATCAATTAGATCAAATTTCTGATAAAAGCTATTTCAAACTTTCAGGCACTCGTTTTTTACGAAAAGAATATAGTTATATCCCTCTACATTTTATGCAGCAATTTTTTAATGAGTTTTTAGGGAATAGCTATGCAAATGTAATTAGTAAAAATGTTGTTACTAATTATCCTATTTCTGATCCTCAAGACGAAATACTCATAAAAGTTAAAGAACGTTTGAGGAAATATGTCTTTAGAGATGAGAATAAAAAAGAAGAGGAAAGATCAGAAGAAGAAAAAGAGTGGAGATTTATTCCAGATTGTGAAATTGAAAATAAATATAACCAAATAAGGGATGAAGTCCTCATGGAAATAACACAACGTGCTTTAAAAGAAATGCAAGAAAGAGACAGAGAAGAAAATAGAAGACTAATTAAAGAAAGTTTAAAAATAAGAGATAGTTCTAACAAAAATGTATACTTCCCTCCAAAAAAACAAACAAGAGATGGAGAAATAAATGCAGAAATTTATAGTAGAAATTCGGTATTTGAAGAACAAAAAATTTTAAGAATTCTCCGCAATAAATATCTCCATTGGTCAGCTAATAGAGATTGGTTTGGTATGCAACCAACTTCTGATAGAAAACGCAAAGAATATTAGAGATGAAAAATGAAAAATACCTCATAGAAAGTGTTGTAACTAAGGATTATACTACGCCTTATGCTCAAAAGGATACTTATAAACGTCTTATAGAGATTTGGTACTTAGGTAAAAAAGCAGATTTAGCTTATTATCAAATAATGACTATAAAGTATATATTTCCTGAAGAAAATACAATAAATACTTTATTGCGAAAAATAGCCTCTACTTTCAATTACTTGGAAGTAGGTATCAGTGAAGAAAATAGAATAGCCAAAGTATTCAATCTTTCTGCTATTAAAATCAAATGGAAAAAGATACAACTATCTATTACTACCAATCATAAAGGTTATGAAATAGAGTACTATTGCGCTTCTATTACTAACCTACTAGAAGATGAACAAAGTTTTATTGCTTTCCTTAATCAAAATAATATGTTAGGATTACTTTTTAACGGACATCACAAAGAGAATGATAAAGTAATTTGCAAAGGTGAAGACCTACTTGAATATAGAAATAGTATTCTTATAGAATCTATTGTAAATGAAATAAATAACAACACAAATTTAAAATACTCATTGTTATGGCTTGGTTCTTTGGAAATAAACAACAAAAATACATAGAAAATTTAGAGAAGAATAATAAAAAGCGTCAAGAAAAGGAGCGTGAAGAGGCTGAAATCATTACCATTGGTAAAGCAACTCCAGAACAACAAGAGGAACGAGCTTCTCAAGTTGTAGCTCAGCGTAACCAAAAAAGAATGGAAGCTATTGAAGAAGAGCAAGAAAAAGAAGATAAAGCTCAAGAAGACCAGCTTTTTGTTATTAATGGGGCAAAAGTAAAATTTGGTCCTCATATAGGAACATTTAAAGTGCTAAGTGACACCCCTACCATTCAAAGTAAAACCGTAGGAACTCAGATAGAAAATGCCCCTTTGAACTTTACTTTTGAAGATGGCTTTCAGCTCTTGACACTGACTCAGTGGCAAGATATGGGAGATGCTAAGTTTCAGGGTAATGTAGCTCTAATAAAGAAATCTACTATTGTAAGCACAGGTAAGATGTCTCCAGCCAATGCTCCTATTGAAAGTGGTAAAATAGAGTTCATAGACTCAGGACAAATAAATATTCCTGAAAATATAGATACTACAGGGATGCCTCTGTTAGCAAATAATAATCCTCCTTGTATAAAGGAAGTCAATTTTTTTACTTCTGATGGCAAGGAAATTCTCAAAAATGGCAAAACACATAACCTCTGTTATGGGGAACCTTTTTATATAGAAGTAATCACTGAGAACATTCCTGATGACACTCCAATGACAATCACTCTAAAAGATACAAAGATTAGTTTTGAGGGGCAACTTAAAGAAAACAAAATAAAAACAACACTTCTTTCTATTCCTATATCTTGTTATGATGAGTCTAAAGAGAACTATATCTATGAAAAATACATAACAGAAGTAAAACAATATCAAGAGTTTGAGTTTGAGTTTAAAATTGGAGAAAATGAAAGCAAAATTAGTGCTGATAATAATATAATTATACCTTACACTTATCGTAGAAATTATGAGGAATTAGTGGGGTTGTTTGCTACAAGTAATAACAAAAATAATGATATAAAAAAGAACTATGAGAATGATTTTATTAATAATAAAGAATTCCAAATAAAAAATATTGTTGAAAATTTCACTAATTATTTAGAAAATAGTAATTTAACTATTGAAGATATAAAGAAACAAGTAGAGAAAGAAGCTAAAAATCTTTGGAAAGCAGCCATTGCAGGAGTACAAAAAGACAAATTAGATGACCGTCCCTTGTATTGGGCAAGAAATAAAATGCAAGTAGCTTTAAAACGGTATTATTTGTTTAAAAATGACATTGATTTTGAGAAAAGTATAGTGAAGAAAAACTCTAATTTGGAGGAAATAATCATTACCTTTGAAGAGAAAAGCCGAAATTATACAGGAATTGATTTTTCAAAAGCCCCTAAAGGGACAAAAAAAATATTGATAACTGGGTTTGACCCATTTATACTCAATGAGTTTAACAATAAAGAAATAGAGGAGTATTCTCCTAATATAAAACAATCTAATCCCAGTGGGGTTGTAGCATTGGCATTAAATGGTAACACAGAATTAGGAGGCTATATACAAACAATGATAGTTCCTGTTCGTTATACTGATTTTGATAGTAGTCAAGATAGAAAAAATGGACAAGGCGAGGGTATTATTGAAAAGTATATAAAACCTTTTATTGAAAAGAAAGGAGAAGTAGATATGATAATTACTATAAGTCAAGCAGATGCAGAATATAATATTGATGTATTTGCTACTGCTACTCGTGGAGGATTTAATGATAATATGAATTTTATAAGAGAAGATGGAAGTAAAGCTATACCTGGAGGAGCTGAAACTATAAAAACAACTTTACCAAAAAAAATGGTTGATAGTAAGTTAGGAACTAATTATAATGGCAGATATTTTATAACTAAAAAAGATTTTGATGATTATTATAAAGGAGATTATTCAAAAGATTTTTTTTTAGATATAAATGATGATTTACCTCAATTATCTATCTATTATGGACCCGGAGGTAATTATTTATCTAATGAAATATTTTACCGAGTGGCTAAGTTAAGAGAATCCTTACAGCCTAAGTTACCCACAGGGCATTTTCATATTCGAAAAATACAAGGAGTTAAAGAAGAATTAGTTCCAGAAAAAGTGAAAGAATTAATAACTATTATAAAAGAAACTATCAAAAATGCACTACAACACTGACATTATGAAAAAATGTATCAATATTATTGAGTTTGATACAGACAAAAAACTCTATTGTTCGAATACTTTTATTTCTGAAGAGGGAGTGAAAAAAGCCTCTCACGCAGTTTGTTTGTCTGAAAATAATTTTTGCATACAACTTTCCAATGTTCCTCCTCAATATTATTTTCCTCGAAATTTTAAGACTATTTATAGCGTTACTGATGGTGAAAACACTATGCAAATAAATTCATTCATAGGACCGATTTGGGCTCATAAATATATTAAAAATGTACCTTTTATACCAGGAGTTTTTGACCTTAAAAAGGAATATTTTATAAAAGACCCTATTACAGAAAAACTAATTTATTATCCTGAAATTATAATAAAGGGAAAAGATATTCCCGTAGCAGAACTTATGCAAGATTATGTTTTTGGTGAAGAATTATTTGATTTTTATCTTGAAGAGAAGAAACGTACTTTTGATAAAATAAAATTTCAGATGTATGACATATCTAATTCTTTGTTTTTTAGCTTAATCCCTTTTGAAAATACAAAAGAAAATATAAAAAAATGAGAAGGAAAATAAGCTTATAAACTCAAAAGAATTTATCAAGGGTAGATTCAAGTCATAACGCCAATAGAGAGGGGCTTATTCCTCTCCCTCTTCTTTCCTTATTAAATGTGCTAATTCAGGGTCATTTTCAATGCGAGTGAGCTCATCGGTGATGAGTTGGATGATATCGGTTTTTACCTGCTTATAGTTGGCTTGTATTTGTTGTTGCATTTGGTCTTCTCCGTTTTCGTCTTCAAAGGAGAGGATTTGAGGTATTTTTTGGTAGGCTTTACTCTCAGCAACTACTTTCTCATTATCTACTATAATCTGAGCGTGGAATATCTTCTGCTCGATACGCTCGTCAAAATTATCAGAAACAGCTCCTACAAACATCCCTTGGGTAAGATTAGATATTTTACTAGCAGGAATCAAACTATCCAATTGTGTAGATATGGAGGTAGAGGTATCATTGCGGTTGATAGTAGTAGATTGCCTTTTCTGTAATACCTTTCCAAAACGTTCAGAAAGGGTTTTAGCTGTTTCCCCTACTACTTGTCCACTAAAGATATTCCCCACTGTATTTTGTATCACCTTGCTTTCCTTATCGCCATAATCACGAGTGAGCTGTGAGTAATCTTGAAAACCTAAACAAACGGCTACTTTATTGCTTCGGGCAGTAGCTATCAAGTTGTCCAAGCCTCTAAAATAAATCGTAGGCAACTCGTCAATAATTACAGAGGATTTGAGCTGTCCTTTCTTGTTGATGAGCTTTACAATACGCGAATTGTACAAACCCAAAGCTGCCGAATAGATATTTTGCCTATCAGGATTGTTGCCTACACAGAGGATTTTAGGTTCTTTAGGGTTATTGATATCCAATGAAAAATCATCTCCTGTCATTACCCAATAGAGTTGAGGTGAAATCATTCGGGAGAGTGGTATTTTAGCACTAGCTATCTGCCCTTGTAGCTGGTCTTGTGCACCTCCTTGCCAAGCATCCATAAAAGGCGATAGGTAATTCTCAAGTTCGGGGTACGAGGTGAGAATAGTAAAAACATCAGCATAAGGCTTGTTCAATAACTCGATGGCGTGTGGGAAAGTACAGTACTTACCACCTTTGTAAATCTTCAAAAACCAAATAATAGCTGCCAATAGAATGATAGGTGACTCTACAAAGAAATCACCTTGCTTTTGAATCCACGAGCGGTTGAGATTGAGCATAATCGTATAAGCAGATTCATAAGCATCGGAAATATCGCTCATAAAGTTGGGATTAATAGGATTACAGCGATGACTACGGCGAGGATCATCAAAGTTTATTACATAGAACTTGGGCTTTACCTTGTACTTGTCTAAGTTCTTCAGTAGGTGATTATAGGCAATGGTAGAGAGGTCGTCGAACTTAAAGTCGTAGATGTACATTGCAAAACCCTTTTCAATTTGTTGTTTGATATAGTTGTTCACAATAGCATAAGACTTACCAGAACCAGGAGTCCCCAGCACTATGGTTGCCCGAAAGGGATTTACCACATTGATCCAGCCTTTGTTCCACTTCTTGCGGTAGTAGAACAAAGTAGGTAGATTCACAGAATACTCGTTTTTCATCAGGCGTGTTTCCTGCATAAACGACTCGTTTTCGTTGTTGAAAACATCGTCTAAAAGGTTGTCTTTTAACAAGCGACTCATCCACGAACCTGCCATAAGGAGCGCTATGTAGCCCAAAGATAGGGTAAGGATATAAAAAAAGGCAACCACTGAAGCAGGAAGTCGCAAGTACAAAATCCAAAAGTTACCAAAGTAAAGAGTAGCTCCTACTCCCAGAGCGATGTAAATCTTTCGCCAAGTAATTTTGTCGTTTTTTACACCTGTTGTTCCCAAACAGCTCAGGGCTAAGAGCAGGAGAGCAAAGCATTTGGTGTATAGCGGGTGAGAGAACAGTCGTGCTGTTCGTTGGAAGTTGGTCAGGATTCTATCTACTACGGCTAATATCCATTTTTCGCCTTGGAAAAAGCCGTAACAATACCAATAGAGGTGCATCAGTACTATGAGAATACTTACCGCACGCATAAAAGCCATAATCTTGGCTAATGCTCTTAAATCATCATCGTTTTGCATATTTATTTCTGTCTTTAGTGTTTATCAATATTTTTTAGTTTCGTTTATCCTTCGCCCATCCTTCGTTCAAATACTTAGTATAACTACATTTAGGATTGAGTTTTTATTTTTCGCCGTTTGGCAGTAGCACGTTTCATTCTTCTGGTAAAATCCTCTTCTTCGTAGTCTACCCCTTGATCATCCAAAGAGAAAAGAGTAAAGAAAGTATTTAAGGCTGAGTCCTTGCCAAAATCCTCTTGGTAATGTGTCCAAGAAGTATCAGAGAAAGTATCCTCTTCAACAGTGCTAGTATTGTTATGATTTTTACTTGCATAAGGAGTTACAGACGACATATTTACCTCAGAGGTTAAAGCAGGAGCAGGCTCTTCTAACGACTTTAACCACTGATGAAAAACATTGGCAGAAAACTCCTTCCCCAGCTGAGAGCCATTATACACACATCGGCTGTTGTGGTCAATAAAGGTTACCCCGTAGGTTCTCCCCTCTTTGTTTTCACGAAAGACGACCTCAATACCTTTAGCTTTTAGTTTTTGAATAAATTCACTTTTACTATGAGTTGTTTCTTTGGCAAAGGTTATATGCGTTTTTAAGGAAGTGGTGTCTTGTCCTCTTAAGTAATCGTGTTCTTTTTGTAAATGTTTTTCGATATAAGGTAAGCATAGTGTTTTGCCGATCTTGGAGGCTTTAAAAGGATGGCTTGCCTTATTGCCATTTTCATCCAATACCACATATACCAAACCCTTCTTAGGAATACCTTGTAGTTCGCCTTCTACCTTTTCTACCGCTATGTTAAACTGATTGAGCAAGGCGTTGAACGTTCCTAACGAGGTAAAATGATAGTGTTTTAGCAATTGTTTTACAGTATGAATCAGTTGCTTTTTAAGGTCGTTTTGTCGGTAATCTAAGGGGACTAATTTAGACAAAGGCAAGAGCTCATCATCTGTTAGCTGTGAATCATTGGTGATAGCAGGGATAAGTTGGTATTTTGTTTCCAGCTCTCGGCATACTTTCATTGAGCGTATTTTTTCAAAAGTATCAGGGATTTTCTTACCTTCTTCGTCTATCCCCAGCGATACAATGTGAATGTGTTTGCGCTCAATATCTGAATGTTTGTAAACCACAAAAGGTTGGTTGCCAAAGCCCATCTGTTGCATATAGTCAGTAGCCAACTTTACAAAGGTTTCATCGCTTACCTTATCGTTAGGATCGGGATTGAGGGAGATGTGTAGGATAGGTTTTTCTGTCCTTATGTTGGCATAGAGATAAGAGGCAAAGGAACGAGATACTTCCGAAATGCCTACACTTCCTTGCAGAGGTTGTATCACTTTTTGAGCGTATAATACCTCTCCTTGTCCTTTAGCTACCTTGTTGTGATTGTACAAAAGTACCCCTAACAGCTGCGCTCCTCGATGTATTTTTGCTATCATAACTCGCTGTTTTGCGTCTTAAAAACTACCTTAGTTTTTGTTCTATTTGCTGAGAAAGCTCTAATATTTGTTTGCAGATAGCAATCAATTGGGTAGTTTCTTTCTCCAATTTATAGAGGTAAGCAGCCGCTTTCTTCTCCGAAAAATTGCGGTAGAGTATCTTTACAATCTGATTGTAATTCACCCCTACCGAACGAAATTGTGCATAGAGTTCAGTGAGTTTGGTGTAATAATCTAAAGCAGATTTATCAATTTTCACCACTTTTATCTCTCGGTTAAAAAGCAAAGAGGTGATAAAATGCGCTTTGACTTTCATTCCTGATTGCTCGAAAAGCGAGAGAAACTGATTGTTTTCTTCTTCATTCAATCGAAAAACATATCTAAAAGAAGCAGGATTTATCTTTTTATTCCTACCTGTCGAGTGTTTGTGAGTTGTTTTCTGTAAGGTCATATAAATTCAGTGTTAGTAAAAAACCACGACTTCGGAGTGCGTTTTAAGCTCCCTGCAAGGGCAAGTGGTTTTGAGGTGCCTACACGCCTAATGCGTACCTCAAAACACAACTTGCTCTGTTCGGGTGAACAGAAAATTCTCCCTAACGGTCGAATTTTAATTAGCCATAAAGATAGAAATTAACACTACGAGCGGGTAAAGTGATTTCAGGGTGCAAAACAAGTAATTTCTTAGCAAAGGATTTGTATATAACACAAAGCCAATCACTTCCTTACAAAGCCATTTACAACCCTACATAAGGGTATATGTATATTTGTATGTTCCTTTGCACCTGCATACCAAAGCAAGTATGTACAGAAGTAAAAATGCAATTAGGTAGCTATGTAGCTACAAAGCTATAAAGCTATAGAAGTATGTACATACGCAAGTAATTAGATAATTAGCCAATTACTTATGTGAGTAAATACTTACTTATAGAGGTAGTTAGATAATTGGCTAATTACAGATAGTTGTATTTGAATAGCTATGCACTTATATACTCACTGAATTACAAACATATTTAAACATATATATATGACATCAACGACAAAATTCATTAGCTTTTCTACCCAGAAAGGAGGGGTAGGAAAAAGCACTTTTACCACCTTAGTAGCCAGCTTGCTACATTACCGAATGGGCTACAATGTAGCGGTGATGGATTGTGATTATCCACAATACAGCCTACACCGAATGCGAGAACAAGATCTCAAAACAGTGATGAACAACGAGCATTTTAAGAAAGCTGCTCATAGACAGTTTAGTGAGCTTAACAAAAAGGCATACCCCATAATACAATGTAAGCCCAATGAAGCCCTTGAAAAGGCACAACAGCTCATTGCAGAGACACCTTTCCCTATAGAGGTTATCCTCTTTGATATGCCAGGGACAGTAAACACCGCAGGGATATTGACCCTGTTAGCTCAAATGCATCACATTTTCTCACCTATCACTGCCGATAGAATGGTGATTGAAAGTACTTTGAGTTTTACTGAGGTACTTTCCAATATCATCGCTAAGAATACCGAAAGTACTATTAAAAGCGTGCATTTGTTTTGGAATCAGGTAGATGGGAGAGAAAAATCGCCTTTGTACAAGATTTACGAGCAAGTGATCGCTGATTTAGGTTTGAACCTAATGCAAGCCTACATCTCTGATAGTAAGCGTTTCCGAAAAGATGGCACAGAAAACCAACGATTGGTATTCCGTTCTACCTTAATGCCTGCTGATGAGAAGTTGATGAGTGCTTGTCATTTGGACGACTTTATTAATGAGTTGGTACAGATTATTCAGTAAAACCTAAAGATATGAAGACAATAAAACCTATAGACGAAAACGAACTAATGGAGCTAATGGCAGGCAAGCAACCCACGCCTGCTCCTGCCATTGCTACAGCTCCAATAGAGACAGAGAAAGCACCCCAGAAACCAGCTCCTACCAAAAAGAAAAAGGCAGAACTCTATGAGTATGAAAGTTATTTTTTTGAGCAGGGAGAGACTTCAGCAAGGGAAGGAAAATCGGTGTATATACGCCCTGAGTTTCACCAGCGGATAGCCCGTATTGTACAGGTGATAGGAGAAGACAAGATCAGTCTATATAACTATTTAGACAATGTACTTAAAGCGCATTTCGAGCAGTACCAAGAGGAAATTACACAGAGTTTCGAACAGAAATACAAACCTATATTTTAACAATGGAAAAGATTATCATTTTACTACTTATCGTGGTGATTTTGTTGTTGCTATCGGACAAAATGCCTGTAACACTTTCTAAAAAGAGAGCTGCCCAACCTAAAGCTACTCCTATACCCAAACCAGCTCTTTCAACTTCGGTAATGGGGGAAAGTAGGTTTGTGCCTCCTGCAAAGGTAGTCTCTACAGCTATTCCCTTAACAGAAAAGGAGCAACAGGATATTCTGACAGAATGGAATGAGGAACCTCTCGTAAACCTTGAAGATGAGGAAGAGGATTTGTGCAGTTATCGCACAGAGGCAGAGGACAATGATTTTGCCACAGGGCTTTCGTTTGAGGACTTGGAAATGGTAGCTACTTTCCTCTCTGAGGACAAAGAAGAGGTTACCACCGAGAACATAGAGCTACTACAAAAAGTAGAGGGCACGAGTTTATTGGAAGCCATAGAAAAAGCCTTGCCCCAAGCGACTCTTAAAGTAAGTGCGCTCTTGGAGAAGGTGTTGCCTAAATCTGTAGAGAGTAAAACGGAGTTTGATATTAGGAAGTTTGTGTGAGGGGAGAATAATTAGTCAGGAAGAACAACTTTTCCACTATTTGACAACTTCATTTCTCCAAAGCGTATATCCTTTAAGATATTATTATCTTCAAAGCTTCTTGTTCTAAAAGGACAGAATATTTTTATTTCCTTTTCAGAATAAATTTCACTTAACTTTAAAGCACAAGCCATAGAAGTTCGTCCAAGTGTTAAAATATCATCAATAATAATTATACTTGTCTCTGGAATTATAATATTATTCACAGCTAAACTATCTAAATGAGTCTGTACTGAATTTCTTGTCTCTGCTGAATATTGACTACTTGATTTAGGAATAGATTTTATTCTTTGAATACATTCGTGAACTCCATTACCTAATCCTTTCACTACAAATATATCAGCCAATACTTTTGTTGGGAAAACAGCTCCTTTTGTAAGAGGAGCACTTCGAGGAACAGGAATTAAAACAGTATCCTTAAAAAAAGATTGTTTTCCTTCCTTTATAATTTCATCTGCTAATGATTTTGCAAATAAAATATCACCATTTTTACATTTTCCTGCTAAGATTCGTGATTGGGAGGCTTTTTCTGATTGACCTCTAGGAGAATATATTAAAAAAGTAAAATATTTAAAATGCATAATTGACTTCTCTTGTAGTTAAAAACGGAATATTTTCTATTAGAAAATTAACATTTTCTCTTGTTAATACTTCTGCTCCATATTTCAACATCTCTTTTGCCCAAGTAATATTTGGATTTTTTATAACATTTTCTAAAATAAAAACACTACGTCCTAATCTTAAGGCTTCCCATCCTTGATGTTTTGTTCCACTTTTTTCACTGGCTTCAATAATAATAGTAGCATCACTTATTAATGCCATTGTTCTATTTCTAATTGGAAAATTCTTAAGTGAAGTAGGATAATTTTCAGGGAATTGAGATATTAAAAGGTGCTCTGTAGCTATTTTATTTTGAAGGAGTTCATTTTCTTTTGGGTAATATTGGTTCAAAGAAGTTCCTATAACTGCGATTGTATTTCCTCCTTTTTCTATGGTTTTTTGATGAGCTACTGTATCCACTCCCAATGCTAATCCACTTACTACTATAATATCATTTTCTAATAGAATTTCTACAATTTTACTTGTTCTTTTAATACCATTTTCTGATACATTTCTTGAACCAACAACAGAAACTCTCCTTCCTTTTTCCAAAAGAGAAAAATTCCCCTCATAAAACAATTGTCTAGGGCTATATTTTCTTTCTATTTCTGTTAAATTATCAATGTAACGTTCAACAATATTCATATTATAAATTTAAAAAAAACTTAAATTTTCTCAAAAATTTCTTTTATATAGTTAAATCCTTGATGTAAATATTTTGTAGGTATCATATATTGAGAATGAATAGATTTTTGAAGAATTCTTTTTAACCTTTCTATCTCATCTATCGAAATAAAATGTATTATATCTTCTTTTATTTGAACTTTATCTTTTTGATTTCTTTCATATATGGCTATTAGAATAGGAGTTTTGGTAAAAGATTGCATATTTAAATGCTTTGATAAATTATCACATTCAAAATAAAAGAAAGTTTCTCTTGGAGTCCTATCGAATTTATAAAAGGTTTTACATTTTACATCAATTTCTATATTACCAAAATTTCTAACTAAATAGTCTCCTCGTTTTATAGGCTTATCAACATTGTTAGTATATATTTTAAAACTTTCTTGATTTTGATTTAAATCCTCAAGTATAAAACCTTCTTTGTCAGCTTGTTTTTTGAAAAGATGTTGAGCCCTTATACCTATTCTAAAATCTTCGTTTGCAAGAGCTTTATATATCTCACTTTCAGAAATTTTAAAAGGTCTCCATTTTTCCTCTCCCTGATAAATAATAGTATTTTCTGTTATTGCATCCTCGTAAACCAACTCTTCATAAGTTTCTTTAAAGCAATGCTCTAACTTCCCATCTATCAAATTTATAAGATGGTATCCCATAATTTAATTTTATTCTCGTTGCAAAACTACGAAAAAAAACTTAAACAACAAACAAATTGTAATTTCTTTACCAAAATGTTTTAAGTATCATAAACAACAAGCCATTCCCCGCCATTTTCAGCCACCTACTACCACACTTGCCCCCAGCTCTTTATCTTCCTTTACTTTTGCACCAAATTTTAAAATAACAGATTATCAATGAAGCGAAAATCAATTCTAAAACGGCTCCTTCTGCTGACGATGATAGGAGTTACACAATTTTCCATTGCTCAGGGCAATGGTGTAGGAGGTATCAACGAAGCTACCCGTATGGTTACCTCGTATTTTGACCCTGCTACCAAACTCATCTATGCCATAGGGGCTGTGGTGGGACTCATCGGTGGGGTGAAGGTATATAACAAGTTTAGTAGCGGTGACCCCGATACCAGCAAAACGGCTGCCAGTTGGTTTGGGGCTTGTATCTTCCTAATTGTAGCGGCTACTATCTTGCGTTCGTTCTTCTTATAAACTTATGGAGACAAAAAACAGCTATTCTATCAACAAAGGCATCGGCAGAAGTGTAGAGTTCAAAGGACTCAAAGCGCAGTACCTCTTCATCTTTGCAGGGGGACTGCTCTCGGTGCTTATCTTGGTGATGATCCTCTACACGGTAGGAGTCAATTCTTTTGTATGCTTGGGGGTAGGCGTTAGTATGGTCAGCCTTGTGGTTTGGCAGACTTTTTCACTAAACCAGAAATACGGTGAACACGGCCTGATGAAACAAGCAGCTCGCAAACGCCACCCCAAATACCTACGTCACCAAAGATCACCACGCCAATTTATTCGTTACCCTAAACCTAAAACAACCCTCAATGAGAAATAGTTCTAAAATCAACACCTTAGAGAGTAAATTCCCTATTCTTGCTATAGAACAAGACTGCTTGCTCACCAAAGAAGCCGACATCAGCGTCGGCTTCGAGGTGCAGCTCCCAGAGCTCTTTACCATTTCGGGTGAGGACTATGAGATACTCCACTCACTTTGGCATAAGGCTATCAAAGTATTGCCACAGTATACCGTTATCCACAAACAGGACTGGTTTATCAAGGAACAATACGAACCTGAACTGCAAGGAGAGAACCTGAGTTTTCTCTCTCATTCGTACGAAAAGCATTTTAACGAACGTCCGTTCTTAAATCACAGATGCTACCTATTTATCACCCAAACCACTAAAAACCGAATGAGAGCCCAAAGCAACTTTTCCTCCCTTTGCAAAGGAAACTTCTTGCCTAAGGAGCTCACTAACCGAGTACACGCCACTCAATTTTTGGAAGCGGTAGCGCAGTTAGAGCGTATTTTAAACGACTCTAACCTGATAAAGCTCCGCCAGCTCAAAACAGAGGACTATATAGGCACTCCCCACAAAAAGGGACTCTTTGAGCAGTATCTCAGCCTTTCCACCGATGAGAAAGAGAGCCTGCAAGATATATGCCTCTCTGCCGAGCAAATGCGCATTGGTAACCAAAGACTCTGTGTGCATACCTTATCAGATACAGAAGACTTGCCTTCTAAGGTACAAGCCGATAGCCGTTACGAGCGACTCTCTACCGATAAGAGCGATTGCCGTTTGTCGTTTGCAGCCCCTGTGGGCTTGCTACTGAGTTGTAACCATATTTACAACCAATATCTGTTCTTGGACAATTCTGATGAGAACCTCAGACAGTTTGAGAAGTCAGCACGCAATATGCACTCGCTTTCAAGGTACAGCCGTAGCAACCAAATCAACAAAGAATGGATAGAGCAATACCTCAATGAGGCACACTCTTACGGACTTTCCTCTATCAGAGCGCACTTTAATGTGATGGCGTGGTCGGACAAACCACAAGAGCTTAGGAGCATTAAAAACGATGTGGGTAGTGCTTTAGCCTCAATGGAGTGCAAGCCTCGCCATAACACCATTGATACGGCAACTCTCTATTGGGCAGGTATAGCTGGCAATGCAGCTGACTTCCCCAGTGAAGAGACTTTCTATACTTTTATAGAGCCCGCTTTGTGCTTTTTCACTCAGGAGACCAACTATCAAAGTTCTTCCAGTCCTTTTGGCATTAAGATGGCCGACAGGCTCACAGGCAAGCCTATCCATTTGGATATCTCTGATGAACCTATGAAGAAAGGGATTATCACCAACCGTAATAAGTTCGTCTTAGGACCTTCGGGTAGTGGCAAATCCTTCTTCACGAACCACTTAGTGCGCCAATATTACGAACAAGGTACGCATATCGTTTTAGTAGATACAGGGAACTCCTACCAAGGGGTCTGTGAGCTTATTCACCACAAGACCAAAGGCAAAGATGGGATTTACTTTACTTATACCGAAGACAATCCCATTGCTTTTAACCCTTTTTATACTGATGATGGAGTGTTTGACATCGAAAAGCGAGAGAGTATCAAAACACTGATACTCACCCTTTGGAAGCGAGACAATGAGCCTCCTACACGTGCGGAAGAGGTAGCCCTTTCCAATGCGGTGAACCTTTACCTGCAATTGGTAAAAGACAATCCCTCGCACACGCCCTCTTTCAATGGCTTTTATGAGTATATCAAGAATGACTACCGAGCCATACTACAAGAGAAGCAGGTAAGAGAAAAGGACTTTGACTTGGCTAACTTCCTCAATGTGTTAGAGCCTTATTACAAAGGAGGTGAATACGACTATCTGCTCAATTCCGATAAGGAATTAGACCTGCTTTCCAAACGCTTTATCGTCTTTGAAATTGATGCGATTAAAGACCACCCCATACTCTTTCCTGTGGTTACTATCATCATTATGGAGGTGTTTATCAATAAGATGAGGCGTCTGAAGGGGATCCGCAAGATGATTCTCATCGAAGAAGCGTGGAAAGCGATTGCCAAAGAAGGAATGGCAGAGTACATCAAGTACCTATTCAAAACCGTGCGTAAGTTCTTTGGAGAGGCAGTGATTGTAACCCAAGAGGTAGATGATATTATTCATTCACCTATCGTGAAGGAATCTATCATCAACAACTCCGATTGCAAGATATTGCTCGACCAGCGCAAGTATATGAACAAGTTCGATGCTATCCAAGCGATGTTAGGGCTTACCGAGAAAGAGAAGTCGCAAATCCTATCTATCAATCTCTCCAACGACTCTCGTCGCAAATACAAAGAAGTGTGGATAGGCTTAGGAGGTACACACTCTGCGGTGTATGCTACAGAGGTAAGCCGAGAAGAATACTTTGCCTACACCACCGAAGAGAGTGAAAAACACCAAGTGATGGAACTCTCCGAGAAGTTAGACGGCAATTTAGAAAAAGCCATCGTACAAATGGCTAATGGACTGTAATAAACTAATAATCATACGTAAATCATAATAATTAAAGTCAATGAAGAAAATGTTATTAACGGGGCTTTTTGCTATAGCTATGCTGGCAAGCCCCAAACTAAGCGCACAATGGGTAGTAACTGACCCGACTAATTTTGCTCAGAGCATTATCAACACTACCCAACAGATAGTGCAGACCTCCTCAACGGCTAAGAATATGCTCAACAACTTCCGAGAGGTGGAAAAGCTCTATAACCAAGGCAAGGAGTATTACGATGCTCTGAAAAAGGTAAATAACTTGGTAAAAGATGCCCGCAAAGTACAGGAAACGGTGCTACTGGTGGGTGACATCTCCAAGATGTATGTAACCAACTTCAAGAAGATGAGCCAAGACCCTAACTTCTCCTCTCAAGAGTTGTCAGCTATTGCCAATGGCTACTCCAAGCTCTTGGGCGAAAGTTCTAAGCTACTCAAAGACCTGCAACAAATCGTCAATAGCTCCTCACTCTCTATGAACGACAAAGAGCGTATGGATATTATCGACAAGGTGCATAAGGAAGTGAAAGAGTACTATAACTTAGTACGTTACTACACCCAGAAGAACATATCGGTAAGCTACCTACGAGCTAAGAAGCAAAACGATGCGCAAAAGGTACTCTCACTCTATGGAACGGAACTCAAATACTGGTAAAAAACTGATAAATGGAAAATCTACACCAAATACTCCGTACTTTATACGATGAGATGATGCCCCTAACAGCTCAGATGTCTGCCATAGCCAAAGGCTTGGCAGGCTTAGGGGCACTGTTCTATGTGGCAATGCGTATATGGCAAGCCTTAGCCCGTGCCGAACCTGTGGATGTATATCCCTTGCTCCGTCCCTTTGCCATAGGGCTGTGTGTAATATTTTTCCCTACTCTGGTGTTAGGAACAATGAATACAGTGTTAAGCCCTGTGGTAACAGGTACCCATAGCATCTTAGAAGGACAAACACTCGATTTGCACAAACTACAAGAGCAAAAAGACCGATTAGAGCGAGAGGCACAATTGCGCAACCCCGAAACTGCCTATCTCGTCTCGGATGAAGAGTTTGACAAAAAGATTGATGAATTGGGCTGGATGCCCGAAGATATGGCTGTAATGGCAGGAATGTATATTGAAAGAGGGATGTATGACCTCAAGCAAAGCATCCGATCGTGGTTTCGTGAGCTACTCGAAATGCTCTTTCAAGCAGCCGCTTTAGTGATTGATACCATACGGACTTTCTTTCTTGTGGTGATGTCTATTTTAGGACCTATAGCCTTTGCCATTTCGGTATGGGATGGATTTCAATCTACCTTACTACAATGGGTTACTCGTTATGTAAGTGTCTATCTATGGCTTCCTGTATCCGATTTGTTCAGTGCTATTTTAGCACGTATCCAATCCCTTATATTACAAAGAGACATTGAGCAACTCTCTGACCCAAGTTTCATTCCTGATACTACCAACACAGCCTACATTATCTTTATGGTCATTGGTATCATAGGCTATTTTACCATTCCTACTGTGGCAGGTTGGATCATACAAGCAGGAGGTATGGGTAATTATGGTAGAAATGTAAACCAAGCTACCTCTAATGCAGGTAATATAGCAGGTGCAGGAGCTGGCTCTCTTTCAGGTAATATTACAGGTAGGTTAATGAAGTAAAAACAAGTCTAATTGAATACTAAAATTAATGGAATTTAAAATCTTTAGAAACATCGAAAACGGATTCAAGCAAATCCGTATGTATGCCATAGCCTTTGCTGTGCTCTGCTCAGGCGTGAGTATCTTCGCTGTAGGCTATGCCTATTACTTTGCCGAGAAACAGCGCGAGAAAATCTATGTGTTAGACAACGGTAAATCACTAATGCTGGCACTCTCTCAAGATGAGAAAATCAATCGCCCTGTCGAGGCTAAAGAACACGTGCGCAGGTTTCACGAACTCTTCTTCAACTTAGCCCCAGATAAAAAAGCAATTGAAGACAATACCAAACGTGCCTTTTTTATGGCTGATAAATCTGCCTTTAACTACTATAAAGATTTGGCTGAAAAAGGCTATTACAACCGCATCATCTCTGGCAATATCCTCCAACGGGTAGTCATCGACAGCGTGCGCTGTAACTTTAATAACTATCCTTATCAGGTGGAAACCTTTGCCAAGCAGTTCATCACCCGCGCCAGCAACATCACCGAAAGGAGTCTTATTACCTCCTGCAGGTTGATTAACTCCGTGCGTTCTGATAACAACCCTCAGGGATTTATCATCGAACAGTTCAATGTAATAGAAAACAAAGACCTTAGAACCGTAGAGAGATGATAGCCAAAATCCAAAGAGAGATACATTCTCTAAAAAAGCAAACTCAAAGCTATTGCCAGGGACTTTCACCCTCACAAAGAAAACGCTTGGTACTCTTAGCCTTTGCAGTCTACTCGCTACTTACTCTTTTTATACTATGGCACGCTTACCAAGAGTACCACCAAGGCGAAGCCCCTGCCATACAGCATATTGACAACAAGACTATTGTACCTACTGAGGGGAATACCCCAAAAAAGGATTCGTTAATTTTTAAACAACTTAATAATGGAAAAGAACACACCCCTTCCAGAGCAAAACGGTAATACCCCTGCCTCAGATAAGGCTAACGCTCCTTCTTCTACACCGAGTTTCTTAGTCAGTGAAGAAGAGGAAAAAGCCCTCCAAGAGCGCAATGAGGAAAAAGCCCTTGCTAAAAAACAACAACTCAAGAAAATCATCATCTATGCCCTAATGGGGATAATCTTCCTCGCTTGTATGTATCTGCTTTTTGGTGGCGGAAGTGAGCAAGAGCAAACACAAGTAGGCATCAATGAGGCAATACCACAAGCTACCGAAACCCTCTTGCCTTCTGATAAGGAAAAAGCCTATGAAGAAGCCCTCTTAGAAGAAAAAGAAGCTGATAAAAAAGCCTCTCTCAATGCGCTGTCGGACTATTGGCAGGAAGACGAAGGCGAGGAGTATCCCGAAGCTATCGAGGAGGAAGAAGAACCCACTCCACGTTATCGCAAGGCTACCCCTAATGCCTTTGAGCGTTCCGCTCAGTCTTATCGCGATATTCACCAGACTTTAGGCAGTTTCTACCAAGACAATAGTGCTTACGAGGAGCAACAACGACTCAAAGAAGAGATAGCCTCTCTTAAGTCTCAACTCTCCAACAAGCAAGATCCAACCTCTATAGATGCCCAAATGGCATTGATGGAAAAGTCTTATGAAATGGCTTCAAGATATTTGCCTAAAGGACAACAAAACCCTTCAATGATGGGGGGTGCAGGCTTACAAGAGGGCGAGGGGAACAATAGTAGCGAAGCTGACAATGCAGAACAGAGTAAAAACATCGCTCCTGTCTATACCCCAGAGGAAAAGGTAGTCAGTCGTTTGCCCCGCAAGCAGTCCGAGAAGGAGGCTCTGCAAGAATGGGTAAAGGAGCAACAGACCGCTTTTTTCAATGGCGAGAGCTTTAAGCCACAAGGTAGTATCCTAAAGAATAGCATTCGTGCTTGTACGCATATCGAACAGCTATTAGGAGAAAACTCAAGGGTGCAGCTAAGACTCTTAGAACCTATACGAGTAGCAGGCATACTCATTCCCAAAGGAGAACTGCTTACAGCCTCTGCTAAAGTGAGTGGTGATAGATTGTTACTCACCGTAAAATCCTTAGAGTACAAGGGCAAGGTAATTCCTGTCTCTATAGCTGCCTACGACATCGATGGGCAACAAGGGTTATACCTGCCTGCTTCTTCCGATGCCAATGCCTTTAGAGAGATAGCAGCAGGAATGAGCAAAAGTTCAGGGAGTAGCTTTACCTTTAGCTCTTCCGCCAAAGACCAAATTGTCTCTGAGCTGAGCAAAGGGGTCGTGCAAGGAGGTACGTCCTATCTTTCTAAAAAGATTGCACAGCCTTCCATAAGGGTTAAAGCAGGTTATCAGCTCCTGCTCATCTCTAAAAAATAGCCTTTCAGACAAACCTATAAACACACAACAAAGCACAAGCACAAAACAACACAATTATTTATTTTTCAATCTATTAAACACACTTAACATTATTTATTTATGCGTAAATTACACTTATTATTATCGGTAACAATGCTTACCGTTACTGTGCAAGCTCAGAATGAGGCAAAGGAAAACACAGCCCTCAGTACTGAGAAAAAGGAACTTTTAGCACAATCAGGAAAAGTAGTACCTTACCCTTTGCAGGTGGCTTATGACCAAACAACCCATCTTATCTTTCCTGCTTCTATCCGCTATGTGGATTTAGGCAGTGAAAACTTAGTAGCTGACAAGGTCAAAGATGCCGAGAATGTACTAAGGGTAAAGGCAGCTAAAACAGACTTTACCGATAGCACCAACCTATCGGTTATCACTCAAGACGGAGGCTTTTATAGCTTTGAAGTAAGTTATCACACCACGCCACAGCCTCTTACCATTGATTTTGGTAGAGGAATGCCCCAAGGCAATAATGTGAAGTCGGATATTCTCTTCTCCGATACAGGCTGGGAATCACCTGCAGTAGCGCAAATTATTATGTCATCTATCTACCATCAGAAGAAGAATTACATCAAGCATATAGGTTCGGAGAATGCAGGTATACAATGGCTACTAAAAGGTATCTATGTACACAATAGCAAGCTCTATATAGATGTGCAATTGTCCAATCGCTCTAACCTGCCTTTTGAAGTAGATTTTATCATTTTTAAAATCATTGATAAGAAGACCACCAAAAAGAGCATTGTACAGGAAGTGCCCGTTGAGCCCTTGCGCGTATACCAACCTATATCGCTACTAAAGGCGCATAAAGAAGCCCGCTCGGTGTATATGTTAGACCAACTCACCCTCTCTGATGACAAGGTTTTGCGGGTAGAAATCTTTGAAAAGAACGGCTCTCGTTACCAATCGTTCCTCATCACCAACGAGGAGATTATAGCCGCTCGCCCTATTGAACAGTTTAACCTTAAATTCTAAAGGCAATGCTAAGAATTATCACTTGTATTTGTCTGTGCTTTTTAGGAGGCTCCATTGCCCAGGCACAGCGATTGTTACCCAAGCAAAAAGGGATCTCGCTCTCTTGGGTTGTGCCTCCAGAGGCTTTTACTTCCTCTTTTTCTGATGATTTTGGGGTGCAGTTGGGCTATAGTATCAATGCTAAAAGGGGTAACTACAAGCATTTTGCCCTTGAATATCAAAGACGATTGTACCCTTACAAGAGTCTGAATATACCTGTTGAGAGGTATATAGGTGCGGGAGGTTATAGCTTTGCCTTGATCAGCGACAGCAGTAAAACGGTAGCTTTGAACTTGGGAGCAGAAGCTCTTTTGGGCTATGAGATAGTCAATCATAGCAAAAGTCTCCTTCCTGATGGAGCTTTGCTAAAGAATGAAAATAATTTTCTCTATGGCGCACAGGTAGGTTTGCAGATAGAGACTTACCTAAGTGATCATTTTTTAGTGCTTTGCTCTGGCAAGGTAGCAGCTCTGTGGGGAAGTTCCTTTGAGCTACTGCGTCCCTGTGCTACTGTAGGACTGCGTTATATGTTTTAACCTTTAAAAAGACAATACGATGAAGAAAATATATCAGAAAATTGTAATAGGACTCATTGCAATGCTATGTGTGAGCCTATTCACCTCTTGTAAAAAAGAGTTGGACGTACAACAAAATTTCCCTTTTGAGGTAAAGGTATTGCCCGTGCCTAAAAGCATAGGTAAAACCGATACAGTAGAAATACGCTGTGAGTTGCGCTCTCCCTACCAATACGATGAGAACCGCTATTTTATTCGTTACTTTCAGTATGAGGGAAAAGGAAGTTTGCGTACCTCTCCACAAGGAGAAGTCTTACTTGTTAATGATGTCTATCCTCTTGCCTCCAAAGGAGCGTTTAGGCTTTACTACACTTCTGCCTCAGAAGCTAACCAGTCTTTCTCCGTTTGGATAAGCGACTCCTTCGGCAATGAACAAAAACTTGATTTTGAGTTTAATGTGAAGAAAGAGTAAAGATATAAAGCCAAAATCCTCCTTTCTCTTCCAAAACAAGCCTACTTCTAAAAGTGGGCTTGTTCTGTTTTACCTTTGCGCAAAATAATGCAAATGGAAGTAGTAGTTATAGAAAAATCTGTTTTTGAACAGATACAAAAAGATGTACAGCAACTCAACAATTCTCTGCAAGTGGTAATGGATACTTATAAAGGTATTTGGCAAAAAGAAAAGTGGTTGGACTCTCAGGAGGTTTGTCTGCTTTTGGGCATTAGCAAGCGTGCTCTGCAGTATTACAAAGACCAAAAGCTCTTGCCTTTCTCGTGCATCCACCGCAAGAACTATTTTAAGCGTAGTGATGTAGAACAGCTTTTAACCTCTAACCTTCAAAACCGATGAACTTACTCACAGAAACACACCAGGAACTAAGCTCTTACCTAAGTCAGCTTGAAAACCTTAAACAGCAAATGGACTTTATCCTTAAAAACTTCCGTCCTGTATTTGACGGCGAGGTATTTCTATCAGGGAAGGAAGTCTGTGAGTTGCTACATATCACCAAAAGAACCCTACAGCAATACCGAGATGATGGGCTATTTCCTTATATCCAAATTGGTGGTAAAATTCTCTTTAAACAAAGTGATATTCTAAAGATTTTGGAGGCTAACTATAAGAAATAGCTCCTCTTTTTATCTTTAATGGCTTTCTTATAAGGCTTCTCTTTATCCTAAACTAACAAAAAATCTATCTGTAAGGTCTTTCTTTTGCTTCTTTTCTTTCTCAAAGAAAAGAAGGCTGGTAGCACCAGCAGGCAGTTTAAGCCACGACAGGCAGTTAGTAGCACTGACAAGCATTTTTTATAACTGCTTGTCAGTGTTGTTGTTTATACAGCTAAGGGTTGTGTACGAAAGTCTTTGAGGTTGAGGAAAAAGCCTCTGTAAGGAGTGAGCCCTTCTCTAAATAAGTTCCAAAGTAGGGTGCTTCCCATCTGTGAAAGAGTGGCGTTAATGAACAAATCTTGCTTGGTTAAGGCTTCAGCAAGGGAGCAACTTGGGGTATTGTCATTATGCTCGGATTGCGTTAATAGTTCTCCAAAGGCTTGGGTAACAGTAGGTAGGGTGTCTATAGGGATAAAGGTATCACTATGAGGTTGCTCAATAGCTTGTAAAGTACCTAAAATCACTTGCCCTGAATGGGTGCTGTTGCCAAAATCTAACCAATACTTAGGGTTGTTGTGGTAGTGATGGGCTCGCTCTAAATGAGTGAGTACTTCCCCAATGTCAAAGCGTGTCTTTGCGCTATCTACACACGAAAGGTAAATACTTCCTCTCATTATTTCTTCTTCAGAGGGAAAGGTCTCAGTGCTGAATAGCTGTGTTTGCGCTCTCCAATCTGTACCAAAAAAGCGATTGATACGGCTTATTAGAGCAGTGGATTTGTATATTCCTAACTCACAAGCTGAAAAGAGTTGTCTGCCGAGATTGGCAGGACTTACAAGGTCGTTATCCCAAAGGGTTACCGATAACCCTGCGTGTCCTAAAGCAACCAAAGCGTGGTTGATACGTGCTAAAGCAGTGGCTACTTGTGAGCCTGTGCCTCCTGCTCCTATCAGATGTACTTTAATAGGATTGGTAGCGTTGAGCAAAGCTGTATCAGTAAAATGTACCCGCTCTTTGTGTGTTTGGGCAGAGGTATTGAAAGGGTTGAGGGTGTTTGAGGTGTTTAGGGTCTGTTTCATTGTTATAGGATTTGTTGTAAGGTGAGGTGATTGGGATTGAGCAGTTCGCAAGGAAAAGACTTATTACTTTGAGTGAGTTCCTGCCAAAGGGTTATTAAGGGTATTTTGGTTATAGGATATGAGCCTAATTGATGAGAAAAATAGCTATTGAAAAAATAATCTTCCCATTGGGTGATAAAGTCTTCTAAGCAAGAGGCTTTACGCTCATCTACCTGCACTGACCCCATACACACATTGCCATTTTCATAGACGTTAAAAAAAGGCGCATAGCACAGAGGTGTATTAAGGTGTGGCTTTTGGTTTTTCGGCAGAGCATATATCCAAAGGTTCTTGGGGGTAGCTTTCCACAACAGAGGAGGTAGATTTACTTCTTTGCTTTCTATAGCAAGGGAGGATGCAAAAAACAACTGCTTTTTTTGTTCTTTAGAGTACCAAACAGCCTGCCCCTCACCTTTATGGGATAGATGGAGCACCCTGCGGGGGATAATACCTTTAGGGATTAGAAAGGCTTGTGCTTGCTCTTTTTGGCAGGTGAGCGTTTTGGTAAGTGCTTGCGCTTGGTCGAGAGTGAGGGGTTGTGCGCCTGTAGGGTTACCATTGCTATCAAGGTGTAAGTACTCTACATAACTTTGTGGGTTGTAGTGGTTACTGTCTTCGTAAAAAACAAGTGCCGATGTAGGGCGATATACTTCCCCTACTTCTGGGGTGAGGTCTGTGTATTTCATTTTAAATGCGGTTTAAAAGGGTTATAAATTCGGTTAAGAGAGAAAAGAAACGTTGTTCAAAATCAAAGTTAGTAAGGGGTGTTGTTCTGTTGAAATGTTTGTAAATGGTAGGGAGTTCTATCTCACTACATTGGGAGTATTCTCCATTGAGCCAATCTAAAAGATAGGTATGGAATAGGTCGCTTTGGTCTTCATAGACAAAAGATAGGTATTTCTCTACCTCAAAAAGTTCCTCTTCACCTTGCTCATAGCCCTCTGCTCTGTACAAATGGGTATAGATAGAGTGGTTAGGAAAATCCTGCCACAAGGTATAAAAGGCTTGAGAGAGGGCAAGGCATTCGGCTTCTAAATCATTCTTAGGAATAAAGCGGGCTATACGTCTTTGAAAAAAGTCCAAATGGCAAGGGTTGCGTATCTTTTTGGAAAGAATAGTACCTATTTGTTGTGCCTGCTTTAAAAGGTGCAGGAGGTGGTCTTTTTCCGCTATTTCTTCATAGTCTTGGCTAATACAATCTTGCAACATTTCATAGGCATAAGCCACAAAACAATCTTCTTGTACATAGTTTGCTATAAAAGCACGTTGGTTTAGGTAGGCATATACCGATAAAAATAGTTCATAAAGTGGTTTGTTTTTATGTACTTTCAGAAGTCTATAAAGCGGTTGCAGAGGAACAAAAAACACTTCGTTAGGCAAATAAAAGCGTTCTTCACAAGAGAAAAAGGCATTGCCATTGTGGGCTTTCAATACTTTTAGTTCACAGAAAGTGCCTTTGGTATCTCTCTTTTTGATTTGCTCTTGGCTGTAAGAAAGGGCTAAGGCAATCCCGCAAGAAAGGTCGTACTGCTCTATGGGAAAAGGAGTAAAGCCGTAATGGTCTGCCATTTGAGCGAGGGAACACTTGAGAGTGGTTTTTAGCTGTGCCTGCTCTTCTCCACTAAAAACGATGTGCTTGCTTGAGTGATACACTTTAGGAGGAAAGGTCGTTTTTAGAAAACCATTGGCAAAAGAGTTTTCGGGGCTACTTGTTGCTGTTCTTGACGTATCTGTGAGCGGTCTTTGGAGCGTTGGACTGCTTTGGAAAACTCTCTTAACCTGCGGTAGAGTTCTCTCTGTGCTTCGCTTTGTATGGGTGCGAGGGTTTGTTGGGGTTGCTGTTGCATACATTTTTAGGTTGTTTTTTAGTTTTTGATAACTTTTTTAGTTTTAGCTACAAGCCTTGTTTTAAGCTGTTTTACAAGGCTCATAGCTTTAGAATTAATAGAGATTTAGCCTTTTGTACCCATTGTGATTTGTAAGGGATAGACAACGCTGTCTCCCTCTACATAAGGTGTGCCTGCTTTGGCATTGGTGAGCAGGGGGTAATGGGTGCTGTAAAAATTCTTGACTTGCTCTACTGACCACGATGGATTAGGGTCAGCAAGGTGAATAGTTTGTCGGTTTTCTTCAAAGACAAACATTCTTTTCAGTTGGGTAGCTATGAGCATAACAATACTTTTTTAGGGGTTGATACTTATTCTTCAAACAAGGTAGGAGCAAAGTGTGTGGATAGTTCTGACCTTTTTTTGCGGATTTTATCGGCATAGTTAGGGAACTCATCGGGAGGAGGTAGTTTTGACCACGCTTCTCGGTACTTGCCTTGCGCTTCTAAATCAGCTACTTTTTTCATAGCCTCATCGTATTTCTTTTGTTGTTTCTCGGCTTTTTCTTTCTCCATAGCTGATTGCCTTTGGGCTTGCTTTTGCGCCTCGATGTACTGCTCCATATTCACAAGCAGAGACGAGGTTTCTTCTAAGGGTTGGGTGATGCTTTGAAAAAAGCCTGCATCTAATTCTTCGGCTGTACCTCTAAGTACTAAGGGAGGCAAAAGGTGCTTGGCAGGGTCTGAGCATTGTTCATTCTCAAGCAATACCGATACAACAAGCTGGCTATTTGCTTCTTGAGTTATGACTAAGTGTAGTTTGCCTTGTATGGCTAACTGAGCAATTTGATTGAAAAAATGGGGTTCCATTGGATACTTCTTTTTTAAATTGATACTTCTGTTATATTGATTTTTTGCATTAGATAGTCGCTGTAATATCCGTCTTTGGTAAATAGATATTCATTTGTAATAAGGCTATTAGCAATAGCTTCGTCACCGATAAGTGTTTCATAACTATTTCGCAAACTACAAAATAGGTGGTGATTGATATTTTCTAAACTCTCTTGTAACCATTCCTTTAGAGTTTTTAAGGCTTCTTCTATACGTTTGTAGGTTTTATCGCCTAAAAAGAATTGGATTTCCAAATCTATATAATAACCTTGTTTAGGAATGTTAGTAAGTGCATAGTAGTCAATAGCACCAACTTCTATTAATTTGACAATTCTTTTAGGGATAGGGCAATTGTCAAACTCTAAGAGCAAGTTAGGGGCAATTTCTCTCCAACGCTTTTTAGAAATTCCATCTATCATTTTAGGAATATCTATGTAAGAGAAAAAACAGCTTCCATCACTTTGAGAATAAAAGCCATTAAAAAAGATTTGTTTAGGGTGTACATCAATACCGATATAGGTGCATAATGCTACAAAATCAATAAAATCACCCTCCCACCAATCTACATTATCTACATTGATGTATCTAAAGTGTTCTACGGCTTTTCTTTGAGAGGTTATAGATAACTCACTATAGGGGAATACATTTATGTTAAGTGTCTTCATTACTTCGTTTTTAAATTAATACTTCTGTTTTTATATCCTTATCTTTTAAGGGGCTTTTTTGATAGTGTTTTCTGTGTGATAACTCACAGTGTAGCCGTTTGCCTTTACGATAGCTTCTAAGGCTTGTCGGGCTTTGAGGGTTGCCTCTCGGTCTTGGTCGCTAAGGTTCATAAAGTGCAGTGGCTCAAAAGTTCGGATGATTATCCCTATATAGGACAGGGCTTGAGGATCAGTTGTTAGGGTTTGTTTGAGTGGTTTCATTGGGATACTCTTTTTTAGGTTAAACTACTTCTTGGGGTTCTATCTCAAACTCAATGCTTCTTTTGCTACATTGGGTTTGGTCGTACCATTGCAAGTTGGTTAGGTCGTCTTGGGTAAAGGGTAGCTTGTACCGCTTGCAATAGGCTTTTATCACTTCGATTGCTTTGTATTTGCTTGTGCATACTTGCATAAGGACACGGCTACTCAAGTAGTGCAAGCTATCGGTCTTATAGACTAAGTAAACGCTTTCCATAGGCTGTTAGGTTTTATTAAGGGTTGAGTTTTGGGCTTCTTTGAGTTGCTTTAGTTTAATATATAAGTCCTGCCAATAGGCTTTTAGTCTCTTGTCTAACGCCTTGTGGGTATTGTCAGTATGCTTATACCTTCTAAAGCTATCGGCTTGCGCTAAGGCTTTATCGAGGTCGGTTACCTCTATAGGTACGCCATTGAGGTCTGTTATTATCATTTTTCAAAGGTTTTAAAAAGTTCATCAAAACGGATGTCATCTGTCCAATACTCATCGGAGGAGTATTTTCCATAGGCTTTTATATAGAAATCATCGTATCGGGTAAATATGCTTCGGTAGATTTCTAAACGACTTTCAGGCGTATTGAAAGAGGCTAATTCCTCCTCAGTGAGTTCCACAAAAGCCCAAGTGCGTTCTTCCAAGAGGGACAAGTCGGGTTGTTCCTCATCGCTGAGGGTATAAAAGTCGGTTCTTGCCTCATAGAAACTAAGGTTCACAAAATCGGGGTCGCTCTTTAGGGTAGATACTTGTTGGGCTACTTTTTTCACTTTCTCAAGCCATTGCTCGGTAAGGGCGATAAGAGCAAAGTCGCAACTATCCCATTCGCTATTGGTATAGGCACGCACCAATAGGTATGTTGTAGGTGTTTTGCTGATATTCATTTTCTGTTCAATTTTAAAGGGTTATACATTTAGAAAGGCAAATCGTCCTCGTCTTCCTCTGCGACTTGCCCTGCTGTGACTTGGGGCTTTGGCAAAGGTGTTATGGCATTTGCGTTATTTGTCTCACTTGCAGAGGTATTAGGTGTTACTTCTGCTTTCTTACTAAAGTGGAATTTGATTTTGGAGGTGTGAAAGTTCAAGCCTGCTTGAGGTTCTCCCTCACGATTGAGCCACGCTCGTGCCGATACTCGTCCTTCCAATTCAACCAATGTACCTTTGGTAAGGTATGGAGCAACTCCCGTACTGAGCCAATAAGCACAGTCAAAAAAGGAGGTTTGCTGTACGTTTTCACCTGCTTTGTTTCGGTAGTTGTCGTTCACTGCTACAGAGAAATTAACGACTTGTTTGCCATTTGATAGGGTTTGCACTTGTGCATTTTCGGTAAGTCTTCCTACAATATTCATAAGCGTTCTATTTGTTATTAGGTTACTAAATTTCTACTATTTGGTCTATGCGCCCATAAAGATAGGCACGGAGGCTGGTGCGGTCGATAGCATAGTATTCATACCAAGTATTATACTGCTTTACAATGAACTTTCTCAGTACATCGGAAAAGTCAAATCGGTAGCCCAATAAGGGGATAGCATTTCTGAAAAAGCAGTTACTATTGACCGCTTGGGTAATCCAATTTTTCTCTGTTCGGGTGAGTTTCTCACCGCTATTGAGCTTTACACGGAGCTGATAGACTTGGCAGTCTTTCAGATGTTCTAAGGGACTTATTTCGTGAGAAACGAATTTAGTTGCGATACAGGATTCTTTTTTCATCTTGTTGCATTTTAGGAGTTTTATACGGCTTTACGGCTTGTTTGGACACGATACGCACGATTTTCGGCTTTTGGGTTGTCTTTTTCAAATTTTTTATTCGACAATGGGAGGAAAAGCGGTATTCGTTTCAAAAAACAATCTGTAAGAAGCGGCATTTTTCTCATATTTGACATTTTTTTTATTCGCTTAAAGGTCGGAATGAGCTGGTTTCGTTTCGAGTGCCATAAAAGGTCTGTGTTTAGCTTCTGCAAGGTTTTTCAAAAAAATACTACCCGCAGGACAACGGACAAGGGCTGGAGATTTTTTTGAAAACCCATCGGGCTTGACCTTGCAAGAAGCGTTAAGAACACAGAAATACCTTTGCACTCGAACAACGAACCGCCATTACGTGCCTTAAGTGTTTAAAACAGGGAAAATAGGTAAGCCTTAATGACGTATTTCTATTTGTGACAAACGAATACCCTTTTCCTTATTTGTTGAAGTCTTTTTCTCTTCTAATAGCTTTCTGTAAGGCAACAAAAAAAATCCATTGACACATCTCTTTTTGAAATGTTATCAATGGATTTCTAATTTTTAAAAGACACTGAGAAGCTATCCTATCTTTAAATTCTTTAATCGTTCGGCAGCAATTTCCATATCCTTGCTGATTTTTTCATTGGTGATTTTAGCATAAATCTGGGTGGTTTTGATATTCTTATGTCCCATCATCTTGCTAACACTTTCCAAGGGGACCCCTTCTGTTAAGAACAGAGTACCAAAGGTATGGCGTGCCCAGTGAAAGGAGATAGGTTTTTCACGAATGATGTTGCAATCTTTCATCATCTTTTTAATCAGGAGGTTGCAATTAGCATTGGAGGGTGTAGGAAATAGTGCCTCTGTACGAGTTGTACCCTCATATTTTTCAATAATTTTCTCGGCTATATCTAACAGACGTACATTACAGGGCACATCGGATTTCTGACGGCGTTTGATAAGCCATTTGTTGCCGTCAAAGAACGATTGTAAGTGACTTTTCTTGAGCTGCTTGATGTCAATGTAAGAGAAGCCTGTAAAGCAACTAAAAACAAATAGGTCTCGTACTAATTCAACAGAAGCACTCTTAGGGTGATATTGTAAAAGAGTTTCTACTTCCTCTCTAAGCAAATAGCCTCTGTCTTTCTCCTCCATAGAGCTTATGTAATTCTTAAAGGGATTGCGGTAGATAATACCTTTGTCTATGGCTATTTCTACCATTTTACAAAGGGGCATCATATAAACCCATATTGTGTTGTGAGTAAGACTTTTATTAACTCTAAGATAGAAGTCAAAATCGTTGATAAAGTCTTCTGTAAGCTCTTTGAAAGAAATATCACTTCTGCGGTATTTGTACTGTATAAACTCACTCAAATGAGTGTATACATTTTCGTATTTGTTGAGCGTACTATAACTTCTAACACCTTTTTCTACCATCAGGGCAAAGTCCTCTTTAAACTTCTCATAGACTTTTAGCAAGGAATCTTCCATTACTCCTATACCAAAGAAAGTAGCTTTTAGCTTCTGAGCAGTAACCACTCCCTCGTACTTCATCAACTCCTCATAATGAGTAACCATACGTGAACGAATCTCTTCTAGCTTGCGATTGAGCTGGGTAGCTTCCTCTGTTTTACCTGTTACTCTGCCATATTTCAAATCCCATTTCTGTGGAAGGATTTCAAGTTTGGTACTAAACTGAGCTACCTGATTGTCAATGGTAATACGCCCCATAATAGCAACTTTACCGTTCTTCTTTGGGGCGTTCTTTTTAAGGTAGAACAATACCTTAAAAGTTGAGCGTTTTACTTTTTTCATACTCTAATTTTTTAATTTGCGAAAGTACTTTTTATCAAGTTACTGTACAATATGAAAAAAGGTGTAAAACACTGAAATATAACCTATTAATAAAAATTATTTTTTCAAGGTATTAGGTAACGATTTAGAAACCTAATTTTGAAAAAGCCTGTCCAAATCATCTAAGACTCTGTCTTCTCTTATCTTCCTGTCAAAAAATTAATCCTCTTTGTATGAGCTAATTATATTATTTTTTGTAGTTTTGCATTTTAAATTCTATTTTTTGTAAAAAGAGTTGTTGCAGGGAAGGTAGGAGAGGGTGAGGTGTAAGTTTTGTTCATTGTTATTTGTTAATTGCTAATTAATTTGTACCTTTGCGCGCGTGATGAGTATGAAAATATTAGAAACCCCCTATGGAATATGCCATTTGAGCGTTGTTCCAGTACGCTTAGAGCCCCTTGAAGGAGCCGAGATGATTACGCAATTACTATTTGGTGAATTGCTGCAAGTGATTGATAAAGAAGAACATTGGAGCTATGTGCGCTTGTTATTCGACAATGTAGAAGGCTGGGTAGATAACAGTCAGTTTACAGAGATTTCGGATAAGGACTACAAAAAATGTCTTAAGAAGAAAGAGAAATACGCACATCGATGGCTTACTAAACTCCGTTTGAAAACAGGAGATGATCTCTTTTTGCACATACCCAAAGGAGCAACTTTCTCTCATAATCATCTTTTACACACTTCTCAATCTACCCAAAGAACTCCTCATCAAGGGGTAGTTTCCACCGCTTTAGAATATCTCAATGTACCTTTTTTGGCAGGAGGGAAAACTCCTTTTGGCATAGATGCTTCTGGTTTGGTACAAATGGTGTTTAAACTCAACAATATACATCTACCTCGCACTGCTGAAAAACAAGCGAAATACGGGGAACTCATTAGTTTTATAGAAGAATGTGAGGCAGGCGATTTAGCTTTTTTTGATGATGAAGAAGGAAATATCATTCACGTAGGAATTCTGTTAGGTGATAATAAAATTATTCATTCTTTTGGGAAAGTGCGAATTGATCGTTTGGATCATATAGGAATATTCAATAATGAACTTAGAAATTATACACATCAGTTGCGACTTTTAAAAAGAGTTGTATTTGATAAGAAATAAGAAAATAAAACATTGACTATTAATTTATTAATTATATGAAAATTGCTTTATTAGGATATGGTAAAATGGGTAAAACCATTGAACAAATAGCTGTTGCGCGTGGTCACGAGATTGTTTTGAAAATAGATAATGCCGAAACTCCTTATGACATTACTATAGCCGATGTAGCTATAGAGTTCAGCACGCCCAATAGTGCTTTTGCAAATATCAGCAATAGTTTGACACATAAAGTACCTGTGGTAGCAGGTACTACAGGGTGGTTATCCCAATATAACGAGACGGTGACATTGTGTAAAGCACAACAAACCGCTTTTTTGTATGCATCTAATTTCAGTATAGGGGTGAATGTATTTTTTGCTCTCAATAAAACTTTAGCTAAACTAATGTCAGGACTTAAGGAGTATGAGGTAGCTATTGAGGAAATTCATCATACTCAAAAACTCGATGCTCCTAGTGGTACAGCAATTACTTTGGCTGAAGGTATCATCGCAGAGACAGATAAAGCTGGCTGGCATTTAGATACCGCTGGGGAAAACGAAATCCCGATTGTAGCCAAACGCATTGATAGTACTCCTGGTACTCACATCATCACTTATAGCAGTGAGGTGGACACTATAGAAATCAAACATACGGCTCACAATCGCAATGGTTTTGCTCTTGGTGCTGTGCTGGCAGCGGAGTGGATTGTAGGAAAACAAGGAGTTTTCACGATGAGTGATGTACTTGGAATTAAGAATTGAAAATGATGATTATAGAATATAGTAATCAGTATTTTTATCTAGTTCAAGCAACAACATTACATAACTAAAATACAAGAAACTTATTTTCTTTAAGAAAAAGGCATTATCTTTGCAAACTCATAACTCATAATTTTTTAACTCATAACTAAAGAATGTATAAAATTATATTTTCTGATATTGATGGAACTCTTTTAAGCGGTTCACGTACTCTTACACAAAATACCATTCACGAAGTGAAAAAACTGAAAGACAAAATGCCTTTCATTTTAGTATCTTCACGTATGCCTCAGCAAATGTATCACATACAAAAAGATTTAGGTATAGCAGGTTTACCCCTTATCGCTTATAATGGAGGATTAGTACTCAATGGTGAAAAAGTACTGCACTCAGTAGTGATTCCTCTTCAGATATTGGAAGAGGTGGTTACTCTCAACGAAAAAGAGTTTGCTTCAGAAATACATATTAGTTTTTATTACAAAGATGAGTGGTATGTACCTCAATACGATCAATGGGCACAACGTGAAGAAACTATTACCAAAGTAACTCCTGTAGTACGTCCTAACCGAGAAGTGCTCACAGCGTGGCAACAAGCAGGACACAGAGCTCACAAACTGATGCTAATGGGTGAAGAAACTCTTATTGAGCGTATGTTCCAACTATTAAATGAGAAATATACTAAGGTAATGCAAATTTATCGCGGAAAAGAAACTTATATCGAATTATCAGACATCAGTATTTCTAAACTCACAGGGGTAAAAGTAGTTTTGAGCGAAATATACCATTTGTCGCTGAGTGAAGCAATTGCTTTTGGCGATAACTACAACGATTTAGAAATGTTAGAAGGCGTTGGCTGTGGCGTAGCAGTAGATAATGCACGCAATGAGGTGAAAGCCGTTGCCAAACATATAACATTACACCACTCAAAAGATGGTGTAGCCGAATTTTTAAAACAATTAAATAATTAATAATTAACGATTAAAGATTAAAGATTAAAGATGATATATTTATACATTTTAATTATTGCACAGCTCATCAATGGGCTATTTTTTTGGAAAGGTTATGAAAAAGCAGGTTACAGAGCGTGGCAAGCCTTTGTACCTTTTTATAATACTGTCATTTTTTTGCGTATCATCTCACGTCCGTGGTGGTGGGTCTTCTTGTTGTACTTACCTGTAATAGGCAATATTATGGTAGTAGTGATGACCTACGAGTGGTTACACGTGTTTAACTATCGCAAAAAACGCTATACCTTGCTTTCAGTAGTGACTTTAGGCTTGTTTGCTGCTTACGTAACTTATTTGCCCTCTACACAATATGTAGGTAAGGATGTAGAGGTAATCAAGAAAAATGTATCGTCGTGGGTAAGTGCTGTACTCTTTGCTGTGGTAGCAGCTTCGGGTATTCACACCTATTTCATACAACCTTATATGATTCCTACTTCTTCCTTAGAAAAAACACTTTTAGTAGGTGATTTCCTCTTTGTGAGCAAGTTCCATTACGGAGTGCGTGTGCCTATGACGCCTTTATCATTACCTATGGTACACGATTCTATTCCTATAATAGGTACAAAATCATACATCAAAACACCACAATTACCTTATTTGCGTTTGCCTGCTTTGCAAAAAGTACAACGAAATGATATTACTGTATTCAACTGGCCTACTGATACGGTAAGATACTTCCGTGATAATTCGGGTATTCACGTTGATAAACCTATTGATAAGAAATCAAACTATGTGAAACGCACGGTAGCTATCCCAGGTGATGTACTTGAGATAAAAGATGGTGATGTATGGATCAATGGCAAAAAAGAAATTTACCCTATACGTGCTAAACTACAAACATCGTATATAGTGGTAACACAGCCTAATTTGTTTAACTCTATAGAAGAAGTTTGGAGTGCTATGTACCAACAATTTGGTGTGACCGATCGCGCTTATCCTATCAATAACGATACCTATATTTTTTCTTCTCTTACTGACGATGTGGCAAAAGCATTAGCTGCTAATCCTAATATTGTATCTGTAACTCGCAATGTGAATAAGGCGGGAGTGTACAATAAGGCTATCTTCCCTCATAGTCCTGCATTCCCTTGGAATGAGGATAATTATGGTCCCATTACCATCCCTGCTAAAGGAAAAAGTGTAACACTTACTATTGAGAATTTACCTTTGTATAAACGCATTATCAGCGTGTATGAACACAACCAATTGGAAGTAAAAGGTAATGAGATTTATATCAACGGACAAAAAGCTAATAGCTATACTTTTAAACAAGACTATTATTGGATGATGGGTGACAATCGCCATAATTCTGAAGATAGCCGTTTTTGGGGCTTTGTACCTGAAGATCACGTATTAGGAAAACCAGTACTCGTTTGGATGAGTTTAGACCAAAACGCTTCAGGCTTTAAGAAAATACGTTGGAATCGTCTGTTCACCACTGTGAATGGTGATGGAGAGCCCGTATCGTATCGTTATATCGTGTTTGCTTTGCTCGGTTTGTGGTTAGCTTATAGTTTGCTGAAAAAGAAAAAAGAAAAAGAATAAATGGTAACACAAGTATTATTGCACCCCACTTATTTTCCTTCAATAGCTCAATTTCATTTGATATTGAACAACCCTTGTGTATTAGAAGTTTCGGATAATTATCAGAAGCAAACTTTGCGCAATAGGGCTTATATTTATGGTGCGAATGGTAAACAAGCCCTTAATTTACCTATCAAACACGTAGGAGGGGATACTGGCAGACAGCTGTTTAAAGATGTAAAGGTAGAAAATAATTTTCCTTGGCAACGATTGCATTGGAAGAGCTTAGAAACTGCTTATCGCACATCACCTTATTTTGAGTATTACGAGGACGATTTGGCACGTATTTTTGAAAAACAATATACTTATTTACTTGATGTAAACCTTGATACTATTGAAACTATTTTAGCGTGCCTATTGGTACATATCAATTTTGATAAGACAAAAGTGTATGAAGCCGAGCCTCAAGGAGTAAAAGACTATCGCTTTTTAAGTAGCGCTAAAAAAGAATACCCTATAACAATGCCTCCATATCATCAAATATTCTCAGATAAATATGGGTTTATTCCTAACTTATCAATATTGGATTTATTGTTTCACGAAGGACCTAATACCCAAGACTATTTGGCGAAGGTAATAGTATAGTGTAATAAAGTGTGCAACTACACATTTAAAGGTGTATAATTACACGTTTTGTTATAGGCTTTTGAAATAAGTGTTATAGTTAATTTTTATTTTAGTTATTGATAGTCAGTGTATTGAATGTTTTAGTGAATTAAACAAAAAGTTTGGCACAGATTTTTCTATATACTAAACAGAAAAATGCTAAATTAAACATCATCACCTTAAGTGTGATACTCATTAAAACAAATCTTGTGAAAAAGACTTTATTACTCAATGGTAATAGAATAACATTTTTCTAAACTGAAAAATTTTCTTCATTTTGGAGTTAGTAGTAGTATTTATATGCATTGTGAAAAAGGCTCTCTAAGAAATTAGGGAGCTTTTTTTATGCCTATTTACAACAAAAAAAAGACGCTCTTTAGCGTCTTTTTTATATTGTTAGTATTGTATGACTACAAATCTAAAATCAAAGGGATTAAAGTCTTTCACTAATTCAGGGATGAATTCCTTACCTTTCAGCAAATAGAAATCGGTGAAGTTAGCAAAACGTTCTTGTAAGATGTTATTAGGGAATAGTTCACTTTGCAAAATAGTAGTGCGCTCTAATTCCTCACTAAACTTCCTTTTTTGGGCTTTTAAAAGTCGTTTTTCAAGTTTTTCTAAACCTTTTAACTGTCGGACTTCTTGAGCTTTTACAGCATTCTTGAAAGTAACATCAGTGTGTTCAGCTAATTCATATAGATGAGTGAATTGCTGTTGGAGTAATTCCTTTTCAGGAGTAAAATCTATAGGAAATTCACTGAGTTGTCGTACTTTTTTATTCTTTAACTCTTCTGGTTTTAAGAATAAATCGTTTAGAGAAAGCTGTAGTTTTTCAATTTTCTCAGCTTGTCGTTGTGAAATGAGCATTGCCGAATTGCGCAACATCAGTATGGGGAAGGGTACTTTTTCCGTATTAAAAAATCCTTTTAATTCTAACCAATAAGCTATTTCTCCACCACCACCTATATAAGCCAAATTAGGCAATATCACCTCTTGATACAAAGGACGTAAGATAACATTAGGAGAAAACCGTTCAGGATAGGTATTGAGTTCTTCTAAAATAGCTTCTTTAGAGAAGTGAATATTTGTATCGTGTACCTCAAAACCTTCGGTGGTACGTATGATGCGGTGTCTGCCGTTAGGGGTGAGGTAGAACATATTCACCTCACGTGGGTTTACTTGCACAGGATAAGTGCTATTCACCTTTTGTAAAGCCTCAATACTTTTAGTTACTTCACAATGAGCAACACTCTGTAACAAATCATTGCTTATATAGGGGATAAATTCCTTTTTTAAAGCTTTGTCGTTACCATCGATTACCACCACTCCATAATCTTCAAATAGGGCATTTACTAAATAGCGAGTAGCTTCAGCTAAATTATTGTTTTTTAGATAGCTATCGCGGAAGAGAGCTCGCAATTCATCAGCGTTTTTACCCAATCCTATTGCTCTATCAAACGTTTGAAATACCGCTTCGAGTGTATTGGTAGAAAAGTTGCCCGTTGCTCCTGTTTGGTCGCTATTCCAACAGATGGTGCGATTGCTGAGGTGAAAATGGTTGATTTCCTCAAAATCGTGGTCTTCTGTAGCCATCCAATACACGGGAACAAAATGTTTATCGGGGTACTTTTCAGTGAGCTGTCTAACAGTATTAATTACTGAAATTATCTTGAAGATAAAATAAAGATGCCCTGTAAAAAGACTCAACTGATGTCCTGTAGTAACTGTGAACGTATTACTTTGAGCTAAAAGTTCTATATTTTTGAGTACTTTAGGGGTCGTTTTTAGCTCGGCGTATTGTGCTTTTAAGCTACTTACTAAAACATTGCGTTTTTCTTGACTGAAATTAGCTTCTTTTTCAGTTATTTGCTTTTCAAATTCTGTTATTGAAGGAAAGTGATTGTAGAAAGGGCGTAGTTTTTCTTGCTCATCTACATAATCGGTGATGAGCGTAGAGAAAAATCGAATATTGGAGTAAGGAATATAAGCGGAAATCATACGCTTGAGGTGTTTTTATTCGTCGTCTAATGAAGAATCGTCGGGGATGTCTAAACCGCCTACCCCTATTTCATCGTCATTATTGTTCATAAAGTCGTCGTCCTCGTCGAAGTTTTCCATTGTATCGGCTAAACGAGTACTTACTTTCACTAAATAGATAGTGTCCTCGGTGCGTACTTCTAAGGCATCAACGGTCTCATTTTTAGCGTTTTTAAAACGAATTACATCTGCATCAGTATACCCATCAGGGTATTTTTCTACTAACATAGAGAGAATCTCATTGGTTAGTTTGTTGTAGTCTACTATTACGCGTTTCATATTAATATTACTTTTCACGGGGCGAAAGTAAGTTAAATTTTATAATTACAAAATAAAAAACGTATTTTTTTTTAATTTGTAGTATCTTTGCCCTCGAAAAATGCTTATGATTTCTAAGAAAATTAAACTATGAGTATACAATTATTTTATCACCCAGCACTGCAATTAGATAGTACAAATTGCTTTTTTGATAAGGAAGAAAGCCAGCATATAGTAAAGGTATTACGCAAAAAAGCGGGTGATGTGTTACATATTACTAACGGGAAGGGACAACTTTTTGAAGCACAATTAGATTTTGCGTCTCCTAAACAATGTGAAGTAAGAATACTGAAATGCACTACCCAATCACCGCGTTCTTATTATTTACACTTGGTAGTAGCCCCTACCAAAATGAATGAACGTTACGAATGGTTTTTAGAGAAAGCTACTGAAATAGGGGTAGATGAAATTACACCTATTATTTGTGAACATTCTGATCGTACGACTATTAAAGTAGAGCGTTTTGAGAAGATACTTCTTTCGGCGATGAAACAATCGCTGCAATGTTATTTGCCTAAACTCAATGCTCCTATTGCATCAACTCAGTTTTTTAAAGCGATGAAGACAGATACTTCAGCAAAATATATAGCCCATTGTTACGAAAATGAAAAGCGGTTGTTCTCACGAACACTCACTCCGTTCCCTGAGCGTATCACAGTACTAATAGGACCTGAAGGTGATTTTTCAACAACTGAACTCAACACCGCTTTACAACAGGCGTTTGTGCCTATATCATTGGGTGATACGCGTTTGCGTACCGAAACAGCAGCCGTAGTAGCCTGCCATACAGTAGCTGTGCTTAATGAACTCCAATAGGATTAGAAACTCACCATAGCTTCGTAGAAATCGGCTTCATCAATGCCCATATTTTGGCATACCCATTTGGCAGCCTCAATGTAGCTTATTTGGGTAGCCGACGCATCGTCTAAGGGCAATTCACCTTCGGGAGTAATAAGGAAAGTTTCGCCATTGTGTGTTTCAAATAGGGGGGTGCGGTACTCCATTTTACGTATCGCCCTCTCGTTGTTTTCTACAATTGTTTTGAGAGCTTCATCTTCTTCGTTGTAAATAAGGATGCCTCCTTTAGTAATCGATTCTATAAAGTTGTGATATTCTTCTACTTTTCCATTGTTGATATCACTGATGAGGGCAATGGTAGGATGTAGCGCGGCACTGTTGTCTCCTCCTTCAAAAAGAACAAATTCGGTATCTGCAAAATGTACTTGCTTGCCATTAATAGGAGTTTCTAAACAATAACTCAAAGGTTGGTTATAAAAATCCATAGTGTGTAGCACACGTGCCAAACACTCTTTCTTACCCTTTTCACCACTGAGTACTACACGGGTTTTATTTTTGAAATATTCGTATAGAAAAGCATTAGGTGATATAGGTGAAAGCCCTAAGTTTTGAGCCAATAACAAATCGGGGTGAGTAGGTGATAGGTGAGGATCAGCAATTACATAATGAGTTTCAGAAGACAATTCTTCTGGTAAGGTAGTGATGTGGTGCTGTTCATTTAGAGCCATCATCAAGGGGCGCAAGTGAGTGCTGGGGGCTACTATAAAATGGATATTCATTGTATTGAAAGTTAATTGTTATAAAAAAAGCTATCCTATTAGGATAGCTTTTTTTGTTGTACCTGAGGAGGGAATCGAACCCTCACTCCGAAGAACACGAGTTTGAGTCGTGCGCGTCTACCAATTCCGCCACTCAGGCTTGCTTTTTAAATCGGGTGCAAAGGTACATAAGTTTTTTGAATATGCAAAAAAAAGCCTAACTTTTTTGCTAAATATTTTTTAACTTATTAAACTTCAATGCTAACAGATTTATTTTTCACCAGCTTTTCATCTTCAAAAAAGAAGTCAATACGCCCTAAATTGATACCATAGCATCCTACTTGGTTTACTAAAGTTGTTTTTTCACGGCGATTGGTTACCAAAGTAGGTTTTGGCAAGAAAGTGTGCGTATGTCCGCCAATAATCAAATCAATATACGATGTTTGATCTGCCACTTTTAAGTCGCACACCTTGTTAGGATTATCTTTGTACTCATAGCCTATGTGTGAAAGACAGATAATGAGGTCGCAATGTTCTTCGTTATGCAGTTTGCGTTCCATATCTTGGGCAATTTCTATAGGGTTGAGATATACAGTTTCACCGTACATTTGTTTGTTAACTAAGCCTTCTAACTCTACTCCTATACCAAAAACACCTATTTTGATACCATTAAGATAGTAAATTTTATAAGGGAGTGTATGTCCGTTTAAAATGGTATTGCTAAAATCATAATTAGAGATGATAAAATCAAATTTAGCGTGAGGTAATTGAGCATAGAGGCCTTCGAGAGCATTGTCAAAATCGTGATTGCCGAGAGTTGCCGCGTCGTATTTGAGCATTGACATCAGTTTGAACTCTAATTCACCTCCGTAGAAGTTGAAATAAGGAGTACCTTGAAAAATATCTCCCGCATCAAAGAGGAGAGTATAAGGGTTTTCTTGACGTATTTGGTCTATGAGTGCAGCCCTGCGTGCTACCCCTCCTTTGTTAGGATTAAAGGGGTCGGTAGCAGGTAGTGGGTCGATATGGCTGTGCACATCGTTAGTGTGCAAGATAGTAATTTGCTTGGTATTAGCGGGTTTCATTGATAAGGAACCCAATCCTCCCATCCCTACCAATAGAGAGGAAGCGCCTATATGTTTTAAAAAAGTTCTTCTTTCCATAATATATTAAGGTTTATATTCGAAACGATGGTCTTCAGTAGCGTTTAAAATATCTATTTTTTTGAAGTAATCGATAAGTACGTTGCGGAGTTTATAGCCTATTTTATCAGCGTCTAAAGCGCCTTTAAAAAAGTACATTTCATCGCCTCCATTGTATAGGTAATCGGAAGTGACAACTACATAAGTTTTGTTAGGGTCAAAAGGCTTTCCGTTAATGGTGAAGTGCGTGATTTTACCATCCTTAGTGATTTGTAACGACACTTGTTTAGAAAGAGGGTGGGGGAGACGGTGCTGTATGAGGTAATCGGCGAGTTCTTTTACTTTAGTTCCTGGCATAGTGAGTACAATTACCTCATTTTCAAAAGGCATCAAATTAAAAGCTGATTCCATTGTGATGGTGCCTTTAGGCAAATCGGAGCGGATACCTCCCCAGTTGAGCATCACAAAATCAACCTCCTTGCCTGTGCGCTTTTTGTATGCCTCGGATACAATTTCAAAGGTAGCATCAGCCATAAAATTGCTGATTCCTGTGTTAAGCAAGGTGGTTTTCCTATCCTTTACTAAATCACGAGCATTTTCAGCTAAAACGGTAGACATTTCTGCTTTGATACGCTCTCTATACGGACTTATAAAATTTTCTATATCAGTTTTTTGTGATATAGATTCGGTAACGGGAATGTTTTTGCTACGCTCTTTTGTAACAGTGTATTTAGCAGGGGTGCAAGAGGCTAAAAAGGCAAATGTTACAAATAATACAAAAAAATAATGCTTCATTATATCAAACTTTCTCATAAATATGTTTTTATTTTAAAAATTATTTTTACCTTTGCAATCACACGCAAAATTACAATATATTTTGGACATCATAAAGAATTTTTACCTAAAAAATAAAATTCGCAAGAATTTTAAAGCCTTAGAAAAGTATAACAAAAGGTTAGACAGCGACTTAGTGAAAGTAGGCTGTATTGTGGATATGGATGTAGTGAAGGAAGTTAACCCTCTGTTAGAGTTAATGAAATACTATTCCATACGTCCTGAAAACTATATTGTTTTAGGATATAAGCACACTTCAGAAGAAACTCACGCTAATGGAGTTCCTTTTTTAGTAGATAAAGAAATTAATTGGCAAGGAAAGGTGAGAAATTATCATGCTGATCGTTTAGCAGAACAGGAATATGATTTGCTCATCAACTATTTCAATGAACCTAAATTGCCCTTGCTCTTACTATCCTCATCAATAAAAGCAAAATTGAGAATAGGGTTTCAAGGAATTGATATGCAGTATAACGATATTACTATTGCTTGCCCACTTACTGAAGAAAGAGTTTTTACTGAAGAAGTAAAAAAAGTATTAGGAACCATTATTCATAAATAAGAAGTTATGACAAACCAACTAACAGGAACTGGTGTAGCTCTCATTACACCTTTTACAAAAGACAATCAGGTGGATACTGAAGCACTTGCCCGCATTGTGGACTATGTAACCGAAGGCGGAGTGGAATTTATAGTAGTCTTAGGTACTACCAGTGAAGCCCCTACGCTTACTAAAGATGAAAAACGCATCGTACGCGAGACAATTATCAAGGCTAATAAAGGACGTTTGCCTTTAGTTTTAGGTATAGGTGGTAACAATACCCAAAATGTAATTGACGAAATCAAACAGACCGATTTGTCTCCGTTTGTAGCAATTTTATCAGTAACACCTTATTACAACAAGCCTTCGCAAAACGGCTTATATGCACACTTTGCCGCCATTGCGAAAGAAAGTACACTCCCTATTATTTTGTATAATGTACCAGGACGTACAGGAGTATCGATGACGACTGAAACTGTCGTGCGTTTAGCAAATGATTTTGAGAATATTGTAGCAATTAAAGAAGCATCGGGCAATTTGCTGCTCGATATGAATATCATCAAAGATATGCCTAAAGATTTTATTTTGCTCTCTGGTGACGATGCTACTACTTTGCCTGCGGTGTATATGGGAGGAAGTGGAGCAATTTCTGTGATAGGAATTGCTTATCCTAAAGAATTTTCAGAAATGGTGCGTTTAGGACGACAAGGAAAAACAGTTGAGGCTAACAAACTTCAATATAAATTGCTTCCTAGAACAGCATTAGCTTTTAAAGAAGGAAATCCTATAGGAATTAAAGCTATGTTAGCGGCTAAAGGTTTGTGCGAACCTTATGTGCGTTTGCCTTTAGTAGAGGCATCAGAAGAATTGAAAAAAGCAATAAGCGATTTGAAAGATTAACTTTCAAATCGCTTTATTTCTTTTAACTGTTCGTTATCGAGATCATAGATGTCGTTTTTTAAAGTCAATTCGCCGTTTTCATCTATAAAAGCGGTGTAGTAAAGAATATTTATTTTGTACTTCGTTTTTAAAGCAATGCGATATTGAGATCGCTTGCCATTCATAGCTTCATTTACTTTTTCTAAAGTCCAAGGTGTTTCAGTAGCTTCATTTTTCAATAGCTGATAAGCTAATTCATTAGGGTTTTGCACACGCACACAACCGTGACTTAAGGCGCGATCATCACGCTGAAAGAAATATTTAGAAGGAGTGTCGTGCAGGTAAATACTCATACCATTAGTGAGTATGAACTTCACTAACCCCAAGGAGTTATAGGCTGATGGAGCTTCTACAAAGTGGAAACCGCGTTTGTGTACAGAAGGGTCTGTCCAATCAATGGTAGTAGGGTCTACCTTTTTGCCCTTTTCATACATAGTATAACCTCTTTTTTGGTATTTTTCGGGATCGGCTTGTGATATAATCTGTGGGAGCATTTCCTTTTTTATAATACTTTGTGGAACCGACCACGTAGGGCGGAATTCTACATAGCGAATGGTATCGGTAAAAATAGGTGTAGGGGTTTCTGTTCTACCTACTACTACACGTGTTTGAAATTGTAACGAGTCCTTGTGAAAGAGCAATAATTTGAAATCGGGGATGTTCACCAAAGCGTAGTGTTCGCCTAAATCGTTATTGAACACGCGCATACGTTCCATATTCAGTTGTAACAAATCGCGTTTACGACTTTTATTCATATTCAGGAAATAAAGTGTTTGTTTTCCTAACAAGCCATCAGCTGTAAGTCCGTTGCTTTTTTGGAAGCGCTGTACTGTTCTGATAAGAGTACTATCTACCATTTGAGCCTCAATTTCAGGGGCTGCTTCAAATCCTTTTTGTTTAAGGCTGTTGCGCAATTGTACCACTATGGGAGCAGTGTAGCCATATACAAAATCCTTTGCAGGAAAATCAACAGTAATAAAAGTATCAGCTACTTCTACTTGTTGTTTGAGCTGCTTGTAGAGCGCTTTCATCTGCTCATATTGCTTGTTTTGAGGGAATAGAGGAATAATAATACTTGCTAAAGAAGTTTTATCATCTATATGTAATAATAGGTCAATATTTTTCTGAGTATCATATTTAGGTTTGCGCCAAGTGTGTTTGCCATAAGCAATTCTCGTAAATCTACCGCTGGTGAGATGTTTGGTAAACAATAAGAATGAGGCAGTAATTTCCTTGTCTAAGGAAGCTTTGTAATCATCGGATAGCTGGTGAGCATAACTACTATCCACTGCTTTTTTCAGAGCAGTACGCCTATAAGTTTCAGGTACCAAGCCATCGTTAGCAACACTGTCTAAAACAGAAAGATACTCTTTAAACAGGCGTGAAGGAATATCTTGGTAGAGCCAACGTGTTTTGCCACCATTTTGTATATAATAGGTGTAAGTTTCAGATTGGATACCTTTTTTGTAGTGAGTGTCCAAGATGGGAAGATTTTCAAAAGTAGCAGCCGTAGTATCTACAGCTATAGTAAGAGCTTCGGTATAAATTTCTTCACCAGTTTCTCTCAGTGATGAATCAGGGTGTGAGGCAGGATTTTTCTTACAGCTTTGGAGTATAGCAAAAGCAGCTATTAAAAAGTAGAGTTTAAATTTCATTGTATGAAAAAAATGTTACAATTAGGCGGCAAAAATACTCTTTTTTTTTTCACTTAAACAAATAATAATAAAATAACCTTGCCAAAGATATATGCCTTGTGGGAGAGATAATGAAATCTTTGGCAAGGTTATGTTTTTTACAAATCAGAAAACTTCTGTATCGCTTCTTCTAAAACATCATACACTCGGTCTAATTGAGCATCTGTAATGATGTAAGGGGGCAAAATGTAGATAATATTTCCCACCGGACGCAGTATTACGCCTTCTGAGATAAAGAAGTTGTACAGTTTATCTCTGAATGAGCCGTAGTAGTCAGTATTTTGAGAGGTTTTGAGGTCGAAAGCCAAAATAACACCTAAGGTACGTGCATTCTCTACCGATGGATATTTCGCAATACGGGCTAAAAACTCCTGATGACGACGTGTAATACGTTTTAAATTGGCTTGCATTTCGTCACTTTCCAATATGCGAATAGCTTCTAAGGCAATCGCACAGCCGGTGGGGTTTGCCGTAAAGGTATGTCCGTGGAAAAGAGCTTTGTTCACGTCTTCACTGTAAAAACCGTCGAATATCTCTTGGGTAGCAGTAGTTACTGCAAGCGGAATCGTTCCTCCTGTAAGAGCTTTCGATAAGCACATAATATCGGGTTTATGAGTGAGATAGTCCGAAGCAAAAGTGCGCCCTGTACGTCCGAAGCCTGTCATTACCTCGTCGGCAATGGTAATCACACCATTTTCTTGTGCGATATGAATCAGCTTGTCTAAGGCTTCTGGTTCATAGATTTGCATTCCTGAGGCTCCTTGTACTAAGGCTTCAAATATAAAGGCGGCAGGGTGATGTTCGGCAATCACTTCTTTTAGTTTTTTAGCAGCTTCATCGCTTCCTTTTTTGGGTAACGGTATGCGCACTACTTTCAACAAATGTTCTTTAAAAGCATCAGTAAAGAATGAAATACCCGAAGCTGCCATAGCGGCAAAGGTATCTCCGTGAAATGCATCTTCAAAAGCAACTACCGTAAAGCGTTTCTCGCCTTTATTGAAAAAGTACTGTAAAGCCATCTTGATACCTACTTCCACTGCTGTCGACCCGTTGTCCGAGAAGAATACTTTCTGTTGGTTTTTAGGCAGGATACTGATGAGCTTTTCAGCAAGCTCTACCGCAGGTTGGTGTGTAAAGCCACCAAAGAGCACGTGCTCTAACTGGGTGAGTTGTTTGTAGGCAGCTTGGGCTAATCGCTCGTTGCTATGCCCATAGGGGTTCACCCACCAACTGGCAATGGCATCTATGTATTCTTTGCCGTCCTCGTCCCAAAGGAGAGCATCTTTTCCTTTCACAATTCCGATAGGTTTGGCAGCCGTTTGATGTTGGGTATACGGGTGCCACAAATGTTTTTCGTCTCGCTGTTGTAAATTCATTTTTTCGATTGTATAATGGTTTTGGTTATGATATCTTTTTCCATATTCCAGCCTCTCGCCGGACTGTATTCGCGCCCGTACAAGATGATTTGCACGTGCAGTTTGTTCCATTTTTCTTTGGGGAAGAGTCGTTTGGCATCTTTCTCAGTTTGCACTACCGAGCTACCGTCGGAAAGCTTCCAGCGGTGCATCAGTCGGTGTATATGGGTATCAACGGGGAAGGTCGGAATGCCAAAGGCTTGTGCAAGAACAACGCTGGCAGTTTTATGTCCTACTGAGGGGAGAGCCTCTAAAGCCTCAAAGGTCTGAGGAACTTCACCGTTGTATTTGTCTATGAGTATTTGGGAAAGCCCGTGAATACCTTTAGATTTCATAGGAGCAAGCCCTAAGGGTTTGATAATTTCCTGTATTTCGTCTACCGGAAGTAGTACCATATCATACGGATTGTCCGCTTTGCTAAATAGAATAGGCGTGATTTGGTTCACCCGTGCATCGGTAGTTTGAGCCGATAAGAGTACGGCTATTAGTAAGGTATAAGGGTCTTTGTGTTGTAGAGGTATAGTGATTTCAGGATAGATACTTTCAAGTGTATCAATGATGAATTTTACTTTTTCTTTTTTTTTCATTTGTATTATATTTCATTCCTAAAAACAGTGTGTTTCAAAAGGAACTCAAGGAATAATAACACAGCAGCGATGATTACAAGTAAGCGGAATTTTTCATCTACTTCAGTGTATTTAAACTCTTCAATTTTAGAGGTTTCTAATTTGTTGATTTCGTCGTAAATTTGTTGGAGTTTTTGGTTGTTAGTAGCGCGGAAATAACGTCCGTGAGTTATTTGTGCAATTTTTTTCATCAACGATTCATCTATTTCTACTTGTAGCATTCGGTACATTATGCTACCATCGGGGTTGAGAGCGTAAGGCGAAAGCGCCATACCATTAGTACCAATACCTACGGTATACACTTTGATACCATATTCGGCAGCTAATTCGGCAGCGATAAGCGGGTCGATTACCCCAGTGTTGTTTACCCCATCGGTAAGGAGGATAATCACTCTACTTTTAGCTTTGCTCTCTTTGAGTCGATTTACAGCAGTTGCTAACCCCATACCTATAGCAGTTCCATCTTCTACTTGTCCATAAGTAAGTTCAGCTAATGAGTTAAGAATGATACTCTTATCGGTAGTTACAGGTGTTTTGGTATAGCTTTCTCCAGCGTATACTACCAATCCAATGCGGTCATTAGGACGATCTTTAACAAACTGAGAGGCTACTTTTTTCAAGGCTTCAAAGCGGTTAGGTTTCAAGTCTTGAGAAAGCATACTTGATGAAACATCTATTGCCATCACAATATCTATCCCATCAGTAATTTTAGTTTGTGCATTTTCAGAATGTGTTTGAGGGCGTGCTAAAGCTATAGTAATTAAGACAACGGCTAATAGACGCAAAGCAAAAAGAGAATGGTATAAGTAATCCTTCCACGAACTTATCTTTCTAAAAGCGATGGTAGACGATAGAGTAACATTTGGTTTAGATTTTTTATTCCAATACATGTACCAAGCTACCATTAGCGGTAAAACTAACAGCAACCAAAAGAACTGAGGATTGGCAAATGTAATATTTTTAAGCATATTATTCTGTTTTAAAAACTATAGAATTGATGACCCTTTGAGCTATTTTATTAGCATTAGGTTCGTTGATGTAGGTAATAAGTACTTGTTGGAGTGCATTGTTTTCAGTAAAACTATAGAGCTCATACGAAGCATTAAAATACTTACCTTTTTCATTAGGGATACTCATTTTACCAAATACTTTCATACCCTTAGCTCCATTCGGAGAAGTATATTCTTCCGTTAAGGTAGTGATGTTTTTTGCTTTGGCTTTATCCAATTGTGAAAGTACAATTTCATTCACTTTTTTGGGGTCTAAAGTAAGTCCACCGTCTTGTCCTTCTTGCTGAGATGCTGTATTTTGGGCATCTTTCTTGAAGGTAATGATATTAGTCATTATATAGAGTGGTGAATTGAGACTACCGTAATAGAAAGTGTATTGTTTGTCTATAATCGATTTATACTCAACTATATCTACTATTTGCTTGCGAATGAGTACTTCGGGGGTAGTAAGCTCGGTAATAGGATAGCCATAATCACTTGTTACCCACTCCACTTTATTATATTGAGCATATATACTGAAATATTTTAATCGTATCTTATTGTAGCCAAATATAAAAATGAGAAATAATACTAATGAACATAGACCAATAATTAAGCGTTTCTGCCAACGACTTAATTTTCTATTAGGGCGTGTAACCTTCGCTTCTTCTGCTATTTGATTTGTTTCAGCTTCTGTTTCTACAATAGGGATAGCTTCTTTAGTTTTAATGACTACATTTTCAATAGTTTCACGGTCGTATTCAGCGTTGTTATCTGAAGGTTTGCTCTTAGCAAACTTCACTAAATCGGCATTTTGTAATACACGTTTGAGATTATTGATAGTTTCTGTCGATAAGTATAATTTTCCAGTTTTTTGTAAGTTGTTGATTTTAGCTAAGAGTTCATCAGTAGTACTTTCTTTAGCTAAAATATGTACCTCGTCTTCCAAATATTCTTTTACAATATCCGTAAGGCGTGTGTAATAGGCTTTATGTTGTGATTCTATAAGGTATTTGGAGTTCTGTAAATCTTTTAAATCCTGAATAGCGCGTTCAAAAGGAGGTAGTTTTTTACGTTCTTCTTCAGCAGATAGTTTTTTCTTGCGAAATACAAAAAAGTATAAAGCGGCAGCAGTTAAAAGAAGAGCAACTATACCTAAAACAATCCATAACCAAAGGTGAGAAGAGGAGGGAGAGGTTACTTCGGCAATAGGTTTAGCGTCATATAAAGGCTGTTTGAGCGTATCTACGGCTACATTATGTACTTCTACGAGTAGTGAATCAGTATAAAAATCTTTATGGCTAATCTGTATTTTTTGTTGTGGGATGGTGTATTTACCCTCGTCGAATTGAGTGAGGTAATAGGCTTTTTCCAAACGGAATTTACCTTTCTCTTTTAAGGTATCGGTAGGATTAGTTTTTACCATTTCCAAAGCTCCAAAAGTTTGACCTTCAGGGAATACCACGACTGCATCGGCAGGAGCTTGTACGGATATTTTATACTCTATTTGTTCTCCTATCTTTATGTTTTTTGTACTAGTTGCTACTTTCACTTCTTGTGCGTGAAGAGTAGGCAATACAAATAATATTAGTATGAAATATAATATTCGTTTCATTTTTTAGTCCTTTATCTTTATAAATTTCTAAGACCTATTGCTTATTGCTAAAGACCTAACCTCTATTTTTGAAGTATCCTAATAGTTTTTGGGTGTAACTCTCATCGTCTCTACAACTCACTACACCAGCACCCGATTTCTGCCAAAGAGCTTCAAAGTAGTTTACTGTTTCGCGATATTGTTTGGTGTACTCATTTCGCACAGCAGCTGAAGAGGTGTTGACACGCATCAATGTTCCAGTTTCAGCATCTTTTACCATTATGTAGCCTAAATTAGGTAATTCAGTTTCTTTTTTGTCGTAAATTCGAATCCCTGTAATATCGTGCTTTTTAGCGGCTATTTGTATAGGTTTCTCATAACCTTTGTCCATAAAATCGGAGAGCATAAACACAATCGCTTTTTTCTTGCTCACTCTGCTGAGAAATTGTAGAGCCTCAGAAATATTTGTTCTTAAACTTTTGGGTTGAAACTCTATAAGTTCTCTGATAATACGTAATACGTGAGATTTTCCTTTTTTAGGAGGTATATACAGTTCTATTTGGTCGGAGAAGAGAATCAAACCTGTTTTGTCGTTGTTTTGTAAAGCGGAAAAAGCTAAAGTAGCTGCTATTTCAGTGATGAGTTCACTTTTGAATTGCTGTTCGGTACCAAAGAGCTCACTACCACTCACATCTATCATCAACATAAGGGTAAGTTCGCGTTCTTCTTCAAATACTTTTACGAAAGGCTCGTTGTAGCGAGCTGTTACATTCCAATCGATATTGCGAATGTCGTCACCAAATTGATAGGGGCGAACTTCACTGAAAGTCATACCACGACCTTTAAAAGTAGAGTGATATTCCCCTCCGAAGATATTATCGGAGAGTTTACGCGTTTTTATCTCTATCTTGCGTACTTTTTTTAATAATTCTTTAGTATCCAAAATTAATTAGCAATTATGTAGTTAGGGATTATTGAAAGTCCAACTGAAAATCTTCGTAATTATTTTGAGCATCAATAATGAGAGTTTCATTGATGGCATTGATATCAAACTCATTTTCGTCCCAAGGGAAGCTGTAACCACAGAAAGATAGCCATTCCTTGTAATTTTTTACTTCAGTTTTAGGTTTACCAGCTTTAAATACTTCAAGCATTGCTTGGTAACCCCAAATACCGCCGCAATCTTCAGGGGGAGTTTTACCTTTTCCTTTGATACATATAGGGTAGATAAGAGTTTCATCATCAATAGCTTCTAACACAATTTTGTGTTCCCACGAATCACCAAAATCATACTCATAGATAATATAATCCTTTTCTTTTTTTAATATATCAGAAAGGAGGGGCTTGTTCACCAGTTTGTAAATATCTCGGTGTGAGTGCAAGAAAACAGACATAGGGTCATTAGGGTCGAAGTTATCGTCCTCATCCTCATTACCTACAAAGCCCATTTCTCTCCCAAACTCCATATCCTTTTCAGTTTTGATAAACAAACGAGAGTCGTTTTTCGGAAATTTGTAAAATTGATATAAATGCGCATTGTCCCAGTTGAAAAGGGTTTGAATGATATAATGTAGTGTTTCAAAAGTGATGTTATTATTCACCTTCACACGTCGCCATATTATAGGCTTTCTTGAGCCTTCAATACTGATTTTTAATGTGTATGCCATTTATTAATTATTAACGTTTAATTATTAATATTTAATATTTTATGGTACTTCAATGGTATTCACTATTTTGTGAATCATCTCTACTGAGGTAATATTCTCAGCCTCTGCTTCGTAGGTGATGCCAATACGATGGCGCAATACATCGAACACTACAGCTCGTACATCCTCAGGAATTACATAACCACGACGTTTGATAAAAGCATAACATTTAGCAGCCATAGCTAAATTGATACTACCACGAGGTGATGCCCCAAAGCTAATAAGAGGCTTAAGTTCAGCCAAATTATACTTTTCAGGATAACGAGTTGCAAAAATGATGTTTAAGATATACTTTTCAATCTTTTCATCCATATACACTTCACGTACTGCTGTTTGAGCTTTGAGAATTTGCTCTAAACTCACCGTTTGATTCACTACAGCATAACTATTGCTAAGATTATCGCGCATAATCTGTTGTTCCTCGTCTAATTTAGGATAGTCGATAACTGTTTTGAGCATAAAACGGTCTACTTGGGCTTCAGGGAGTGGGTAAGTACCTTCTTGCTCTACAGGGTTTTGAGTAGCCATTACCATAAAAGGAGCATCAAGTTTAAAAGTGGAGTCACCTATGGTTACTTGTCGTTCTTGCATAGCCTCTAATAGAGCAGATTGTACTTTAGCAGGGGCACGGTTGATTTCGTCGGCTAAGACAAAATTTGCGAAGATAGGGCCTTTTTTAATGGAGAATTCATTTTGTTTGATGTTGTAGGTCATTGTACCTATCACATCGGCAGGTAGCAAATCGGGAGTGAACTGAATACGACTAAATGACCCGTGTACTGATTTAGCAAGAGTGTTGATAGAAAGCGTTTTGGCTAATCCAGGTACTCCTTCTAAAAGGATATGCCCTTTACCTAATAAACCAATAAGTAGGGCGTTAACCATATGCTTTTGCCCTACAATTACTTTATTCATTTCATTGGTGAGAGTATCAATGAATACGCTTTCACGCTCAATTTTTTCGTTTATCTGACTGATATCTACAGATGTTCTTTGTTCCATAGTATAAATTATTTTTAGTGTTTATCTATTGTACAAATATTGTGCCGTTACGAAAGTAAAGTTGGTGTTTTTTTTGGTTTTTGGGAAAAATTATAGAGTTTGATTGTTTGTGACAAAAAGAAAAGCTACCTAAAAACTATTCAGACAGCTTCTTTTTATGAGTATAAAAAACTTAGTTTACTTGTATTTCATCAATGAAAAGGAAACCAGGTTTGCCTGCAGCACCTTCGTGAAAAGCAGGAATCTTGTTTACTTCATTGATTTTTACTTTTAGATAAGTAACTTCTTTTTCAGGGAAAGATAGAGTATAAGTTTTTATTTCTTTAAAATGTTCTTTAGGTAGAGCGTAACTTTCTTTGCCTAGTAATACGTAGTTTTTACCATCCTTAGAGCCCCATACTTCAAAATTAGTAGGAGGATAAATCCAATCACCAGTTTCAATGAAAGCATTGAAACTCACTTCTTTTACTAAAGTATTATCTTTTAAGGTAATAAGTACTTCACAAGGAGCTTCACTAAAACCTAACCATTCACTAGAACGAGAGTTTGTACCTCCTTTTCTTCCATCTACTAAGGTAATAGCACCATTATAAGCATAGTTTTGAGTGGGTTTGCTCAAAAACTCTATAGGACGTACAGTTGCTTTATTAAAAAAGAACTCTTGATTAAACTCACTTTCACCTTCTTTGCCAAATACTTTGGCTTTCAAATTTGTATTTTGAGTGAGTTTTACAGGTTCTTTGTATATATTAGAATTTTTAGTGGGCTCACTACCATCGGTAGTATAATAAATAGGAGTATCTTGCAAACAAGAGAGAGTAACATTGATTTCATCTACACCAGGTTTTACTTCTGCACGAAGATCAAAAATATGTTTAGCATAAGTGTAACCTTCAACATCATAGATAGAAAGTAAGCGCATTAAGCGTTGTAAAAATCCTTGATAATCTTTAGGTTTAGCAGGGTCTACCCATTGAACTTCAGCTAAAGCAGCCATACGTGGCAAAGCCATATATTCAACGTGTTTGAAAGTTTTAATATACTCTGTCCAAATATTAGCTTGCACTCCTAAAATATGTTTTAGCTGCTCTTTATTCAGAGCTTCAGGATAAGGATTGAAAGAATATACACGTTCTACAGGAAGATAATTACCTATAGCAAGAGGTTCTTTATCAGTTTTATCAGTTTGATAGTAATCGAAATAGCAGAAAGACATAGGGGTCATAATCGCATCGTGGTTAGATTTAGTAGCTTCAATAGCACCGCCAATACCTCTCCAAGACATCACTGTAGCATTAGGAGCTAAACCACCTTCGAGAATTTCGTCCCAGCCAATCATCTTGCGACCTTTTTTAGCTAACACTTCTTCAGCAAAGCTGATTACGTGGCTTTGTAAATATTCTTCAGCAGTGTGTTTTGTGTCGCCCTTGATACCTAAAGCTTTTATTTTAGCTTGACATTTAGGACATTTTTTCCAACTGTTTTTAGGGCATTCATCTCCCCCGATATGAATGTATTCAGAAGGAAATATATCGGTTACTTCTTCCAATATATTTTTGATAAAATCGTACGTTTCGTCGTTACCTGCACAAAGTACATCTTCAGCAACCCCCCAAGTTTCTCTCACTTTGTAGGGACCTCCAGTGCAGCCTAATTTTGGATAAGTTGCCAAAACAGCTACCATGTGACCAGGGAGATCGATTTCAGGGATGATAGTAATATTGCGATCGGCAGCGTATTTTACAAGCTCTTTCATCTCTTGTTGGGTATAAAAACCACCGTGTGGTTTGCCATCGAATTTATCCCATTCTTTACCTAACATTGTTTGACTGCGGGTACTACCTACCACAGTGAGTTCAGGATATTTTTTAGATTCAAAACGCCAACCTTGATCATCAGTGAGATGCCAATGAAATTTGTTGATATTGTGAAGAGCAAGTATATCTATATAGATGCGCACAGAGTCGGCAGAAAAGAAGTGGCGAGCGCTGTCTAAATGAGCACCGCGATAAGCAAAGTAAGGTTTATCGGTGATTTTTTTAGCGGGAAAAGTTATTTTATTTACTTTTTGTACAGGGATTGATTTTCTCAAAAATTGTATTCCATAGAAAGTGCCAGCTTTAGAAGCTCCGTTTATAGTAATATTGTTAGCAGTAATTGTTACTTGGTAAGCCTCTTTGTTGTCGTTAGAGTAGTTTTGTGATAGAGAAATAGTGTTAGTTTCGTTGTTTTGGTTAGGAGCTACTTTCAGTTCTATTCCTGCCTGTTTTTTGATGTACTCTTGCAGGAACCCAGCGTACTGTTGCAAAGCAGCATCATTTTCAGGATAAGTGAGCTTGGTATCAGCTGTAAGAACGAAGGGTTTATCGACATCAGCTTGAAGGGTGGTAATCATTTCGGGAGCTGGAACTATTTCGTAGTTAGCAGTACTCCCCTCCTCATTGGTAGTCGTTGATTTACAAGAAATCATCGTCATCAATAACAAAAGTGCGGAAGTTAATTTTATCTTCATTACGTTTATAAATTTGAATTAATGGGACAAAGGTATAAATTTTTTTTAAATATTTTTTGGTTACATTATTTTTTTTTTGCACCTTTGCAAATATTTTTAAAACGAATAGACTTTTATATACATTAACAAATGAAAAAATTTGATAAAGAAGTGTACCTAAAATGGTACGAGGATATGCTTTTTTGGAGAAAATTTGAAGATAAACTCGCCGCAGTTTATATCCAACAAAAAGTAAGAGGTTTCTTGCATCTCTACAATGGACAAGAAGCTGTAGCTGCTGGTTGCCTCCATGCAATGGATTTGACCAAAGACAAGATGATTACTTCTTACCGTTGCCACGTGCATCCTATAGGTTTGGGCGTAGACCCTAAACGTATTATGGCTGAGTTGTACGGTAAAGGTACAGGTACTTCTCACGGTTTAGGAGGTTCTATGCACATCTTTTCTAAAGAGCACCGCTTTTATGGTGGACACGGTATCGTAGGAGGACAAATTGCTCTTGGAGCAGGTTTAGCTTTTGCCGATAAATACTTCAATCGTGAAGCAGTAACTCTTACTTTTATGGGAGATGGTGCCGTGCGACAAGGAGCTTTCCACGAAACACTTAACTTGGCAATGTTATGGAAATTGCCAGTAGTTTTCATCGTAGAAAACAACCACTATGCAATGGGTACTTCCGTAGAAAGAACTGCAAACCACGTAAATATTTGGAAACTTGGTTTGGGTTACGAAATGCCCAGCCAAGAGGTAGATGGTATGCACCCTGAAACCGTAGCAGAAGCTGTATACGAAGCTATAGAACGAGCTCGCCGTGGCGATGGTCCTACTTTACTTGATATCCGTACATATCGTTATCGAGGTCACTCTATGTCGGATGCACAACACTACCGTACTAAAGAAGAGGTAGAAGAGTACAAAAAACAAGATCCTATCACCAATGTACTTGCTGTTATCAAAGAGAAAAAATACGCTACCGATGCTGAATTAGAAGCTATCGACGAACGTGTGAAAGAGCGTGTGGCTGAGTGTGAAAAATTCGCTGAAGAATCACCTTATCCAGAAAAACACATTATGTACGATGTGGTTTACGAACAAGAAAATTATCCTTTCTTGCCAAGTAGACTTTAAATAAACTAAAAACACTAATTAAATACAAGAACATAAATGGCAGAAATTATTACTATGCCACGCCTGAGCGACACTATGGAAGAAGGTGTTGTTGCAAAGTGGCTTAAAAAAGTAGGCGATAAAGTAAACGAAGGCGACATTTTAGCTGAAATTGAGACTGATAAAGCTACAATGGAATTTGAATCATTTCACTCAGGTACCTTATTATATATAGGGTTACAAGAAGGTGAAGGAGCCAAAGTAGATACACTTTTGGCAATCATAGGTAAAGAAGGTGAAGATATCTCAGCACTTATTGGAGGTGGAGCTCCTGCAGCAGCTCCTAAAGCTGAAGAAGCAAAACCAGTTGCTGAGGTAACTAATACTCCCACTGCAGGTGTTGCTATGCCTGCAGGTGTAGAGGTGGTAACAATGCCTCGACTCAGTGATACAATGACAGAAGGTACTGTAGCTTCTTGGCTTAAAAAAGTAGGAGATACAGTAAAAGAAGGCGATATTTTAGCTGAAATTGAAACTGATAAAGCTACAATGGAGTTTGAATCATTTTATTCAGGTACTTTATTGTATATAGGTTTAAAAGAAGGAGAAAGTGCTTCAGTGGATTCATTGTTGGCTATTATAGGCCCTGCAGGTACTGATGTGAATGCAGTATTAGCTGCATTACAAGGTGGGGGTAGTGCTCCAGCAGCAGCTCCTAAATCCGAAAGCAAACCTACTGAAACAGTAGCTCCAGCAGCTGCTCCAGTAGTTAATGCTAACGACCGTGTGTTTGCTTCACCTTTGGCTAAGAAAATTGCTCAAGATAAAGGTATTAACCTTACTGAAGTAAAAGGAAGTGGAGAAAATGGACGTATTGTTAAGAAAGATGTAGAAAACTTTACTCCAAGTGCTAAAGCGGCAGCAGCTCCTGCTACAGCTTCAGCAAATCCAGCTATCCCAACAGTAATTCCTGTAGGTGTAGAAGTAACTGAGGAAGTGAAGAACTCACAAATGCGTAAAACGATTGCGAAACGTTTGGCAGAGTCTAAATTCACTGCACCTCACTACTATTTGGCAATAGAAATTGATATGGATAACGCGATGGAATCTCGTGCTCAAATCAACAATTTACCAGACACCAAAATATCTTTCAACGATATGGTAGTAAAAGCCTGCGCAATGGCACTTAAAAAACACCCTCAAGTAAATACTTCTTGGAAAGGCGATACAACCCTTTACAACAAGCACGTGAATGTAGGGGTGGCTGTGGCTATTGAAGATGGCTTGGTAGTACCTGTTATCAAGTTTACGGATACTTTAACGCTTACTCAAATAGGTGCTTTGGTAAAAGACTTGGCTGGTAAGGCACGCAACAAAAAATTGACTCCTGCCGAAATGGAAGGTAGCACATTCACTGTGTCTAACTTAGGTATGTTTGGTGTAGATGTATTTACTTCTATTATCAATCAACCTAACTCTGCTATTCTTTCAGTAGGTGCAATTGTTGAGAAGCCTGTAGTGAAAAACGGACAAATAGTAGTAGGTCACACTATGCAAGTAACCCTTGCTTGTGACCACCGTACTATTGATGGTGCTACAGGTGCTCAATTTTTACAAACTCTCAAAACATACATTGAGAACCCTGTAACAATGCTCGCATAGGAGAATATGTTATTATTATAAACAAAAGGCTGTCCTTTCAATGGGGCAGCCTTTTTTGTTTGTATCATTACCTATTATTATAATAAGTGTTTATGAGCACGGTAGGACGAGCGAACTAATGCTCCACTCTCTATGTGGCGGAATCCTAATTCTAAGCCTATTTCTTTGTATTTAGCAAATTGTTCAGGAGTTATAAATCGTTTCACAGGTAAGTGTTTTTTAGAGGGTTGCAAATATTGACCTATAGTTACAATATCTACTTTAGCTTCTTTTAAGTCATGAAGGGTTTCTATCACTTCTTCTTCTTTTTCTCCTAACCCTAACATAATTCCTGATTTGGTACGATTAGCGCCATTTTCTTTTAAATAGCGCAATACTCCTAAACTGCGGTCGTACTTAGCTTGAATGCGTACCTCACGCGTTAATCGGCGTACAGTTTCCATATTGTGAGAGATAATTTCAGGTGCAGCATCTAAAATGCGGTTTAAATTACGTTCTACTCCTTGAAAATCAGGGATGAGGGTTTCCATAGTAGTATTAGGATTCATACGGCGTACTGCTCTTACGGTTTCTGCCCAAATGATGCTTCCCATATCTTTTAAATCATCACGGTCTACTGAAGTGAGTACGGCGTGCTTGATATTCATCAACTTGATAGAGCGTGCTACTTTTTCAGGTTCTTCCCAGTCTAAACTTTCAGGACGTCCAGTTTTTACACCACAAAATCCACAAGAACGAGTACAAATATTTCCTAAAATCATAAAGGTAGCGGTACCTTCTCCCCAGCATTCTCCCATATTAGGGCAACTACCTGAAGTACAGATAGTGTGAAGATTATAGCGATCTACCACGCTTCTCAATTCGGTGTATTTTTTTCCTGTAGGGAGCTTTACGCGTATCCATTCAGGTTTTTTGGTAAAAGTTACTTCAGTTTCTATATTATTGATAGCAAGCGATTCTGCATTCATTGTTTTAATCTTTAAACTAAAAATTTTCCAAAAGTACTACTTTTTTACAAACTGACAATTTTTTAGTGATACAAACTTTTATAGTCTATTGTAAAGATCTATAAATCAACGCAGATAAGAATTTTAAAAAAGTACTTGTAATACTTCTAATGATTTTATTTTCTTAAAATTAGGAAAGTGCCATTCGTAGTATTTTAGCAATAGATACAATAAGGCATTGCGTTCGTTTTTGTTAGTTCTAATTTGATTTAGAGTTGGATAATCTGTTTCTAAAAGTGTTTTGAACAAGGAAAGAGCATTTCCTGAAATAACCGCTGTATTATTTTCAGTAGTTGTAAAATGGCCTTCTTCTAAACTGAAAAAAGGAAGGTATGAATCGCTATCATCGGGGTAAAAACCAAGATATTTGCTGAGGTCAAGCAAGAATTTTAAATGAAAATTAGCAGAAAACTCATTACGATCTAAGTAGATAAGTTTTTCTTCTAAGTAGTTGAAAAGTTCTATATCAGGAGCCTCAGAAGTACATATATTTGCACATATTTCAGAAAGAAAAAGGCTTACTGTACTTTTGTATATATCAGTATGGAGTGAGAGATAAGGGGTAGTTACTTTTGCTTCTTTGATATGCCCTAAGGAACCATTACTCTTATGAGTAGCAACGAGCTCTAAGAGAGTAAAAGGTTGAAAAAGTGCTATGGTTTGGCTGTTCTTTTTAGCAGAAAGTATACCTTGCTGTAGATAACTACGTGTGCCAAGCGTTTTAGTAAAACACTTTACAATGAGACTGTTATCACTGTATTTTAAGTTTGATATTACAATAGCTTCAACTTTTTCGTACATATATTCTCCTTTATGATTGTATAATTCTTGGCATATTCCTTGTTCATAGTTTTAAAAAATGTTTTACTATGAGAATCTTTATATGTTTATGTTGTTTTTTGAGTCTTAAAAATTATGCTCAATTAAAAGATAAAATGTCTAATAATATTATAGTTGATTCTTCTGTTTTTGAAGTATCTGAAATGGCAGCTTGTAACTATCCATTGATTACTCGAAAAGTTAGATTTATGGAATGTAAAGCTGTTCCTGAATCTGAAGAAGATAAGTGTTTTAATGAATACTATAACAGGCATTTGCAATCGGTAGTACATCTTGAAAGACCTTTTGAGGATGCTGGAGAAGCTGTTATTCAATTTTGTGTAAACACTGATGGATCTGTGAAGGTACTCAATTGTAGAGGTACTACTGAATATGCTCGTAAAGAGACTATTCTTGCAGTTCAAAAACTTCCTAAGTTTATACCAGCTCAACACAGAGGCAAACCAATACCTTCTTATTTTCAATCTCGTATTATCTTTAAATTCCGTTAATAATTATCAATTGTTAATTGTTTTTATACTTTGTTCTAAGTTTTTTGCTAATCCAAATAAATAATTAAACTGTTCTCCATAGAATTGTGTCTCTCTCATTGAGATAGGTGAAGAGGTATCTGTATTTTGAGGAGTGTCTATTATTTCTCTAATGGACTGATTAAATTGTTCAATAGGCGTTTTATAATCAGTTTGAGCAGTAGCCGTAGGTTCAACAAGCAACGTCAAACAGTGTTGCAAGGCTGCTATAAGACTCTCAATTGCCTCGTTGAATACCGATTTAGGAAAGGTTACTTTCTTGCTGTTCAACCTAATACCAAACGAAGCCACAGAGGCTAAGAAAGTTTGCTGTATCACGATAATCCCGTATACTGATGGATTTTTATACTGCATAAACTTCGGCTCTTGTAACATTCGTTGGAAGGTGGTATTTAGGTTTGAGAGTGCTAACACAGCTTCTTTGCGTGATACTTTATAGGCAGTGGTAATCCCTTCTCCGGTGTTAAAAATCTCTTTTACTTGCTGTAAGTAACCGATATTAGCTTTTACTGATTTGGTAACCGCTTCCCTATAAGTATTGTGTTCCCACGTAGGCAAAATGAGATAATTACCTGCAAACGATAGTCCAACCCCTATAACGGTATCCAATAGGCGGTCATAAATAAGATTGTAAACATTAGGTGTAATCAGTGCAAAAATAAATATCGCACTGATAGTGATGAATATAGAGGCGTACATATAGTTCTCTTGAATCAACCCAAAAGCAATAGGCATACACAAAATAGCGACATAGAGGTACAAGCTAGGGTAGGGGAGTAGGTAAATCACTGCAAACGAAGCAACCCCACCAATCATAGTGCCATAAACTCTGCTGAGTGAGCGCTCTTGGGTAATCCCAAAGCCAGGGCGCATAATAATGAAGATGGTAAGGATAATCCAGTAGGCATTGTTGATAGGGAATATATCACCTATGAGGTAACCCAAAAATACCACTATAGATAGACGCATTGCGTGCCTAAAAAAGGTAGATTTTAAAGATATATGGTCTTTGAGCCGTCGCCACGAGTAGTTTTGGTAACTCACAAACTTGCGATAAGTACTCTCATCACGTACCCCTGCATCGTTGCTATAGTAGTTTTCGAAAATATGTCGGATATTTTCAATAGAATGATACTGACTTTCTATATAGATATAAAAATTTCGCAACAGCAAAGCACGTTCTTTATCTTCTTCCGATACTTCCGAAAGTGCTTTCAAGGCTTCGTTTTTCTCTTTGGTTTGCGCTAATAAGTCTTTTAAACAGTTGTCTAATTGTATCTTTTTGCGTGACCCAATGTATTCGGACATTTGTTGTAGCTGTCTCGATAGCTCTTTGAGGAAATCTACATAAGTTTGTAAATATTCGCGATGATCGGCAAAAGCCTTGTCTACTTTCTCATATTGTACAGGATTGGCTAAAGCTAACTCGAAGATATCCACTAGCTCTATAAACATCAAAAATTGGCGTTGCAGATAATCGGTTTTACCTGATTTGCTTCGTGAATCGAGTACGGCTTCACGGAGCTTTTCATATTTTTCGTTGAGGCTTGTTTGCAGGTTGATGAGCTTTTTGAGACCCTCGCTTCTGTCTTTGACGATGAGTAAGTCAGCTCTTACCGAAAAAAACTCTGCCGTAAGAGCAAAGCACTTCCCTAACAGCTGTTCACTGTACAAACGCGGACGTATTTTTAGGAATATATACACTAATATACTGTACCACAAACCTCCTAATAGCACACAACCGCTGTACAACACGATACCCCACCCTGTTTGTAAGTGGGCTAAAGTAGAGGCTATCTCAAACAATCCCGCGAAAGCTACCATTGTAGCGCGATGTCCGTATAACGAAATATAAGCGTTTCCGAAGGTGAGTAGAAATATGGTAGGCAGTAATAAGTACTCGTAAGGAGCCGTGAGATTTATTAAAACACAACTGAGAATTGCTAATAGCGTAGCTATCAAAAGACCTCCGTAAAGGTGTTTTTGATTTCCTGGAATATCACTGGGCGAAATCGCAATCACACTCAAAGCTATAGGTATGCCAATATCCATTAGGTCGAACCAATAGCCCAACCCCAAGGGAATAAGCACCGCAATGGTTTTGAGGCACCCTTTGAAGAAAGAAAAACTTTTAAAGAAAGATATGATGGAGGTATACATTTTTTTACATATATTTGCGGGCAAAATTACAAAACTAATGGCAAATAACCATCTGATAACTGAAATATTAAAGGCAGGGAAGATAATTCTGTATCCTACTGATACAGTTTGGGGCTTGGGGTGTGATGCTACAAATCCTGAAGCGGTAGCTAAGATTTTCCAAATAAAACAACGCAGTGAGAGCAAAAGCCTCATCATTTTAGTGAGTGATACAGAGATGTTACAACACTATGTAACGGATATACCTCCTAAGGTGCTGGCTTATCTTCAAACCTTGCAAGAGCCTACCACTATTATTTATAGTCACCCTTTGCATTTGGCTAAGAATGTGATAGCTGCTGATAATACAGTAGCCATTAGGGTCGTGCAAGATGTGTTCTGCCAACAGATGATTACCGATTTTGACAAACCCATAGTCTCTACCTCTGCTAATATCAGTGGAGAGCCAACACCTTTGTATTACCAACTCATTAATCCCCAAATTATTGCGCAATGTGATTATGTAGTACCTTACCGTCAAGACGATACCCAAATAAAAAATCCCTCACGCCTGATTAGGTTTGATACAGACGGAGAGATTCAAATATTAAGATAAATAGTAAGTTACTCTACTATTTTCACAGGTGTTCCGTTATCTATATTAATTTGACCGCTGGTAATCACTTCTTCACCAACAGTAAGTCCGCTGATGATTTCTACCTTATCGCCAAAGTTACGACCACTTTTCACGTTTACCATTTCAGCTTTGTTGTTTACAATTTTGAAAATTTTGTTTTGGCTAATACTACCCACGAAAGCAGAATGAGGTACCACAAGAGCTGTAACCTCATCATTACCACTGCCAAACTGTGCAGTCGCATACATTCCCGCTTTTAGCTTTTTATCTTTGTTAGCTACTAATATTTCTACAGGAAATTTGAGAGCACTGTTAGATTTGGGAGCAATAAAAGTAATTTTTCCCTCTACTAATTCAGAAGAAGTGCTGGGTTTAATTTTAACAACATCCCCCACTTTTAGTTCTCCTACTTGACTTTCGTCTACCGTAATTTTCAATTTCAGATTGTCAATATTTACCACGTTGAAGAGGGTTTGTCCTGCTGCTACAAGCGTTCCTTCTTCTACTTCTTTGCTGGTTACAATCCCGTTGATTTTACTACGCACCGCTGTATCACCCGATACGATAGCTGCCGAATTGTAGTTCGCTTGGGCGTTTTTGAGTTGCAAGCGCGCTTGTTCCAATTGTTGAGCGGTAACTCCTCCTGTTTGGTAAGCACTTTCAAAGCGCTTTAAATCCGATTTTGCTGTTTCGAGTGCTGCTTTGGCGTTGTCTAACTGGACATTAGTTCTGTCGGCTTTTGTTTGTGCCAATACTTGTCCTGCTCTCACAAAATCACCCTCTTTTACGAAGATTTTTATTACTTGACCCCCTATTTCTGAAGAGACATTTAGGTCTTGTTCAGCTACAAAAGTACCATTGGCCGTAAAAAGGTCAGCTACTTTTTCTTCTGTTACCTTGGCAGCACGTACGGCTACTTGGGCTTCTTTTTGGGCAACGATAGCCACTTCTTCAGCATTCTTTTGCTTGTTAGAATATAGGCGGAAAGCCATTAATCCCATAAGGGCTACTATTACAACTATAGTAATTACTTTTTTCATTTTTCTTACAATAATATTAAGTGTTCTAAATCGGGGGCAAAGGTACAATAAAAAAACTTAATAAACAAAAAAAGTTTCCAAAAATATTTTTTATTTGAATTGAACAATTACTCTATCAAGGCAATTGATACCTAATAAAGAAGATGCTCCTCCTACTGAACGAGTATCGCTTTTGTAAATACTACATTGTAGAAAATTCAATTCGTTGAAGAGAATCATCATATTGCCATCATCGTTCATTTCGCTGTAGCTGTTGTATACTTTTTTAAAAGAATACAAGTTGAATATAACTTCAAATTTGCGTCCTTTTCTTGTTTCCTCAAAAAGAGAACGCGAAATATTACTCACAGCATTACCATAATGATCTATATAGATAATTATTCCGTGAATGAAAGCTTCATCGGTAGATACTTCTGGCCTGAAATATGATACAGGATTACACTTTTCAATAGGAGTACCTATTTGGTTAAGAGGAGTGTTTTTGCAAATTTGTTCGGCTATTGAAGTAAAACTATAAAGTGTAGAAAAAAGAGGGGTAGGAGGTTGGGTATTAAACTCATACAATGCTACATTAGTATAATTTTCAGAAAGGAGGTGGAAAATGCCATTATCAGCACCTATAAAGTAATGCCCGTTGAGTGACATTAATAGATGTTTTTTTGAAACAGAGCGTTCAGTATCTACCCCTATGATGTGAATACTACCCTCAGGGAAGTGTATGTAACTATTTTGGAGGATATAAAAAGTTTCTAAGATGTTGAAAGGAGAGATGAAATGAGAAATATCTACAATAGTGGCATCAGGGCACTTGCTGTAGAGAGCGCCCTTCACAGCAGCAACTGAATAATCGTGCAATCCAAAATCGGTGGTAAGAGTGATTATTTTCATATTTGTGAGAATGAGACTGCAAAGGTATAGCATTCAATTGAAATACCCAACTCAAAATCACTGATTTTTATGGATTGTTGAAAACTTTGTTAATAACTTATTCGTTAGAGGGTGTGAAAATCGAATAGAAAGCCGTTACTTTGCAGCCCGAAAATAAAAAGTTATGAACGAAGAAAAAGATATTTGGTGGCTCAACGAAGAGTCTGAACAAATCCTCAATAGAGGCTATTTATTAAAAGGTGAGAGTGTGGAGGGAGCAATAGATCGTATCACACGCGCCGCTGCACAACGTTTGTACAAACCTGAATTACAACCAGCTTTTAAAGAGATGATCACCAAAGGTTGGATTAGTTTCTCATCTCCTATTTGGGCAAATATGGGTACTGAGCGCGGCTTACCTATTTCGTGCTTTAATGTGCACGTGCCTGATAGCATTGAGGGAATTACTCACAAACTCGGCGAGGTGATTATGCAAACCAAAATAGGAGGGGGGACTTCTGGTTATTTTGGTGAATTGCGCAGTCGCGGTTCGGCAGTTACCGATAATGGTAAATCAAGCGGAGCAGTGAGTTTTATGAAATTGTTCGACTCGGCTATGGATGTGGTGTCACAAGGAGGGGTAAGACGCGGTGCTTTTGCGGCTTATCTCGATATCGACCACCCCGATGCTGAAGAGTTTTTGCAGATTAAAGATGTAGAGTTCCCTATTCAAAACCTTTTCTTCGGGATTTGCGTACCTGATTATTGGATGCAGGAGATGATAGATGGAGATGTAGAAAAACGCCGTTTGTGGGCTCGGGTATTAGAATCTCGCCAACAAAAAGGTTTGCCTTATATTATCTTTACAGATAATGCTAATCGCAATCGCCCTCAGGTGTACAAAGATAAAGATATGATTATCCGCTCAAGTAATTTGTGTAGTGAGATTATGCTGCCTTCAAGTGAAGATGAATCGTTTATCTGTTGTCTTTCATCAATGAACTTAGAACTTTTTGATGAGTGGAAAGATACTAAAGCAGTGAAATTGGCAGTTTTCTTCTTAGACGCTGTACTTTCAGAATTTATAGAGAAAACAAAAGGGAATTACTATTTGCAGGCAGCTCGCAACTTTGCTATTCGCCACCGTGCTTTAGGCTTAGGAGTATTAGGTTATCACTCATATTTGCAACGTAATATGATACCTTTTGAAAGCTTTGAAGCTACTCAATTCAATGCGCGTGCTTTTAAATATATTCGTGAGGAAGCAGAAAAAGCAACTAAAGAATTGGCGCATATTTACGGAGAACCTGAAGTGCTAAAAGGTTATGGCAGACGTAATACCACTACTATGGCAATCGCTCCTACCACTTCTAGTTCAGCTATTTTAGGGCAAGTTTCCCCTGGTATTGAACCTTATTCAAGTAATTACTATAAGGTAGGACTTTCCAAAGGAAACTTTATGCGCAAAAACAAATACCTCACTCAACTGTTAGAAGAAAAAGGACTTAACAATGAGGATGTATGGCGTTCTATCCGTTTGAATAATGGTTCGGTGCAACACTTGCAAGAGCTTACACAACAAGAGAAGAACGTGTTTAAAACTTTTAAAGAAATATCTCCTATGGAAATTATATCGCAGGCTGCACAGCGCCAAGCGTATATAGATCAAACACAGAGTTTGAACTTAAATATTCCATCGGTGATGCCTATCAAAGATGTGAATAAAGTGATGATAGAAGCGTGGAAGTTAGGAGTAAAAAGCTTGTACTACCAACGCAGTCAATCAGTAGCTAAAGAGATGATAATGAACTTTGTGAACTGTAGTAGTTGCGAAGCATAACATATTAATTTGTTTGCAAAAAAGGTTGTATAGCGGATTGCTGTACAGCCTTTTTTGCTTTATAGAATACTATAAGTAGCACCTTTTTCAGTAGGGAAACTCACTACTTGTGATTTCTTTTTAGAGGGGATTAATAAAGTTTGTTTGTAGTAAATGCTTTTACCTGCAGGAAGTAAAACACTGCAATCAGCGCCATAGAGAGAGGTGATAGTAGCTGTTTTTAAGCGGTGTTTTTTCCAATTAAAACTCACTTCAAAACCATTGCGAGCTTTCATTCCTTCCACAGTACCTTTTTCCCAATCGGGGTGGAACGGGAGTGCAGGCAAAAAGCGAATGGTATAATTCTTTCCGTGACTTTGCAAAAGCATCTCAGCAATACCTGCTGCTCCTCCTAAATTGCCATCTATTTGAAAAGGAGGGTGAGCACAAAAGAGATTAGGGTAAGTACCTCCATTTTGTCCGCTGGTACTATTGGGATCTACAGGATGTAACAATTGTCGTAATAACACTAAAGCGTGATTGCCATCCTGTAATCGCGCCCAGAAATTTATCTTCCACGCACGTGACCAACCAGTACCTCTATCTCCTCGCATTTTGAGTGTTTTTTTAGCAGCTTTAGCTAAAGCTGGTGTATCCCAAGGGGTAATCTCGTCGTAAGGGTATAGTCCATAGAGATGTGATACGTGGCGATGATTGGGTTCAGCGTCTTTCCAATCATCTAACCATTCGTTGAGGTCTCCTTTCCTACCGATGCGATTAGGGACAGTATGTGTTATAATTTCTTGCCATTGAGAGTAAAGATCACTATCGACACCTAATATTTTGGCAGCTTGTAGAGTGTTACTAAAGAGTTCTCGCACTATTTGCATATCCATAGTAGGGGCAATACAAGTGTTACCTATTTGCTTTTTGCCATCTTTTAGCTGGGGCATTATATAGGCATTTTCGGGTGAGTTAGAGGGAGCTGTTACCCAGTAGCCTGTTTTAGGGTCTTTGATTAACAAACTTTGGAAAAAATCGGCTGCTTCTTTTAGTACGGGATAATATTCTTTTAAAAAATCAGTGTTGAGGGTGTAGAGGTAATGTTGCCAGATGTGCTCACATAGCCACGCACCTCCGGTAAGTGTAGAACCCCATTCAGCCGATTCACCTGGGGAGGTGTAAAACCAAGGGTTGCTAATCACGTGTGCCACCCAGCCCTTAGCATCGTAATAAGCTTTTGCAGTTTTGCGTCCGTTAGCAACTAAGTTTTTAGTAAACTGATGTAAAGGTGTTGTGAGTTCAGAAAGATTAGTGCTTTCAGCTAACCAATAGTTCATTTGTAGATTGATATTCAAATGGTAATCGCCATTCCAAGGGGTTTGGTACTCTTCAGCCCATAAGCCTTGTAAATTAGCGGGTAAGAGACCTTCACGAGAGGAAGAGATGAGTAAATATCTACCAAAATTGTAATACAATATAGGTAGTAAAGCATCTTTTTTACCTTTGTAAAATCGCTGTAATCGCTCAAAAGTGCTGAAGGAGCTTGTGTCAGTATTAGCATCACTATACCAGCGATTACGATTAAAAAGTACTTGATAAGCCTTTTGGCTTTCTATAATAGCATTATCAAAAGGAATGGTTGTTTTTTGTAGATAATTATTAGCTTTTTGTAGTACATCATCTTGTGTAAGCCCTCCTTTAGTAAAATCATAATTGGTTGCAGCACTTATTTTAAATACTATTTCTTTGGCTTTTTGTACAGAGGTAGCAGAGGCTGTATTTTGAAGATTTCCATCTGTTTGAATATCTATTACTGAAGCAAATTGCATTCCTTGTATATCATTATTAGGGAGGGCACCTGAGAGTATGATTTTATTTGATTTATAAGATGTTGTAGCATTCTCTTTGCGATTTAGAAAAATATCCATATCTAAGGGCTGAGAAGCTGTAATTCTTATCCAGATAAGGTCATTTTTAAAATCAGCAAAAGCAATTTGTTGAATATGGTTATCACCCCGCTTGAATGAAGTAAAAGCAGTAGCTTGGTCTAAACGAAGAATGCGTTGATAGTTTTCTATAGGGAGGTTAGTTTTCCAATCTAATTGTAACTCGCCTAATATTTGGTAACAACCATAGTTGCCATTTGCCCCATTACCGTTACAAGAACCTTTTCCTTTAGCGATAAAGTGTTTTTGCAAAAGGGATTGAGCTTCTAAATTTTTACCGTCTAATAGAAATTGTTGTATGGTTTTTAGATGTATATGAGCATCAGGATCATCAGCATCCTGTGTTCCTCCAGACCAGAGTGAGATTTCATTGAGTACAATTCTATCAATATCAGTTTTGCCAAAAAGCATAGCTCCTAAGCGCCCGTTGCCAATAGGTAAACTTTCGGTAAAATGTTTAGCAGGTTCGTGAAACACTACTGAAACATCTTGAGGTTGTGCATAAAGAAATAATCCAATTAGTAATGATATAAAGAAACTAATAGTTTTCATAATTTATAAAAGGTTGTATTATTTCAGAAGTAAATCAGTAGTACCTACTTGGTTGAGTTTATCGTCGTAAACAGTTACTTTATAAGTACCTTTTTCAAACTCTTTACCTACTTTGGCAATAAAGTCACAAATATCTACACTTTTGTTGTCGTAAATAAAGTGAGTAGCAGTGCTATAGTTCACACTTTCTGATCCAGAAGAGAAACTCTCATTGCTACCTAAAATAGTTCCAGAGGGTGAATTTACTTGTATGTAGAAGTATCTTGATCCCGATTTAGCAATTTTATTAGCACCTACAGTAAAGCATATTTTCAGTTTATCGGCAGCTCTACCTCTATCGGTAGTTTTATTTTTAGAGCCTTTCACTGCTTCAGCAATGAGTTTGCCAATTTGCAAAGCAGACCCTGTTTCCACTACCTTTTTAAGTTGATTAGTTTGACGAGCGAGAGAGTCTACTTTAGCACTTGCTAAATCTAATTTCACGCTTACACTATCCAAATCTTTTTTGATAGCCGAGTTCACACGCATTAAAGAGTCATTCTTTCTTATCAAAAGGTCGCGTTCTTTAGCTAAAGTGAAAGCTTGATTTTTGAAGCGAGCTAAAGAAGAGATACTCACTTTCATATTTTGTAAAGAGTCGATGTATTGGTCAATTTTATTGCGCGCTTGCAATAAATCTTCTTTTACATCTTTGTTTTCAATTACAACTTTGTCGTAGCTATCTCTCAGTAATTTTAAATCACTCATCACTTGTTTTTTTTGTGAGGTGAGCTCATTTTCAGTAATTTGTCTATCTTTATTGAGAGAATAGGTGTAATATCCTAAACCACCAGTTGCAATAGCCAATATAGCGATGAGTATTTTTGATAAAACACCGCCTCCTTTAGGCTTGTCGTCATCAGGGAGTCCATAAGCAGGAAGAGATTGATCGCTTCCTCTTTCAGCTAAACTGTTGTTAGCTTGTTCTAAAAAAAGGGGTTTGTCGTAGTTATTGCTCATAAGTCACTTTTTAAAATCTTGCAAATGTAGTAATAAAAATGTATATAATGCAAATTTTTTACATTTTTTTATTCACATTAAAAAAAGAAGTTGTAATTTTGCCACCGTTTTTTAATGGAAACAAGTTATGTTAATACGTTATTTTGCTATTATTTTTGGCTGTTTGGGTATAGGTGAATTGATTGTAGCTCTTACACATATTCCTTTTCCTTCTAGTATCATCGGAATGCTTTTTCTTACCTTATTTTTACAACTCGGATGGATAAAACTGCAATCGATTAAAGCTCTCTCCGATTTGCTAATTTCCAATTTAGGTCTCTTTTTTGTTCCTCCTAGCATAGGTATTATGGCTTATTTCAAGCAGATAGGTGAAAACTTTTTAGCTATTTTTATTTCTATTATTATCAGTACTATAGTGGTGATTGTAGTTACTGGTCACGTATATCAATTTTTCCGTAAACGTCTTAAATAAAATGAAAGCACTCGCAGAAAATCAAGTAGTTTTATTAGGTATTACCTTTATCCTTTATTATGGGGTATTGCTATTACAAAAAAAATATAATTCAGTATTCTTAAACCCTGTACTCATTACTGTTTTAGTATTAGTTTCATATCTTATCATCTTTAAAATATCTCCTGAAAAATATGAAGAAGCTGGACAGTATATTGATTTTTGGCTCAAACCTTCTATTGTAGCCTTAGGGGTACCTCTTTATCTTCAACTTTCTAAGATAAGAAAACAACTTATCCCGTTAGTAGTTTCTCAGTTTGCAGGTAGTTTAGTGGGGATTATAACAGTATGTTTAACAGCTAAATGGTTAGGACTATCCAATGATATTGCTATTTCTTTAGCACCAAAATCGGTAACAACTCCTATTGCATTAGAAGTATCGCGTGTGCTCCACGGCATTGAGCCTATCACCGTGATGGCAGTGATGACTACGGGCTTTTTGGGGAATATTTTTGGAATTACTTTTCTCAATTGGTTTCGTATCAAGAGTCCGATGGCAAAAGGAATTTCTTTAGGTACAGCTTCTCACGCGCTGGGTATAATGGCAGCGTTTAACCTCAGTGAAAAATATGCTGTATACGCAAGTTTAGGGATGATATTCAATGGTATTTTTACAGCTGTATTAGCTCCTACAGTGGTGCATCTGTTGTTCTAATTTCAGTGTTTGTTGTACTTGCAGAATAAGGGAAATAGTACAAGCTATCTACTTTTTCATCTTCAAAATGGATAAGGACTTTGTCTATAGTAATGTTGTTATCAGTAGTAGTTCGTTTAAAAAGTGTTTTAATATCGTTTAAACTCTTTTTAAAAATATCTATATCGTCAATAAATTCACATTGAAAGGGCTGTTTTTGCTCTTGAGGAGTTATTTCTTCAATCATTACATAACGAAGTATGTTGTTTTTAGTAAAGCTAAACTCTATTTTGTAATGAGTATTGTAGATTGCTAAAATTTTTTGGTTTTCAGACCACACATCGGCTATAGTTTGAACAAGAGTTTTATCATATAAGGCTTTATTTATACCTTTATCTGTAAAGAAATCAGTTGTTTTTATGGTATACATATTTTATCAGATTTGCTAAAATTGATAGTAATGTTGCTATTGAAAACAAAGAGGTGATAAAAGCCAATGGTAGAGCATAAATAGTAATCTTTTCCAAGAAGTTATAAGAGAAAAAAACTATCTCAAAAATAGAGTTGCTCAAGATTGCTCTTTTTGAGGGATGGTTACTTTCCTCATATTGTAGCAGATAAGGAAAGAGTGTTATATAACTGGTGAGCAATAATAAGAGGGCTACTATTAGATAGAAGCCAAAGTCTTTAAATGGTGTATATTTATCTACATTCATTACACTATTCAACTGTTATTTTTTGTCCTTTGTAAGAGAAATAATCTATAATAGCTTGTAATATTTCTTCTTGTTCTATATAAGAGAGGGTATTATCTATTGTATTACGATAAATAACATAACTGTAAATGTTTTTTGCTGATAACAACAACCCTTCTCCTAAAATTTTATAGTAATTACCTTTGTAAGATACTATAATATTTCCTCTTGTAATTTCTTCTATTTTAATAGGTTCCTTATTACAAATCATATTGTCCTACATATACTAATTGGTTAAAAATTTCACTTTCTACAATATCGCGAGTATCTCCTGAATAGAAAAAAACAGCCATTCCCTTGATAAATACCCATTTCTTTACATTTTTCTACCAATAAAGCTCTACCAAAAGTACCTATCCAAATTTTTATTTTGTTCATTTTCTTCTTAATAAGGTAAACTATTTTCGAATTTCTTTTAGTGCTTCAAATGAGTTATCAGTAGTTTCTTTTATGCTGAATATTTTCATATATTTTGTAGAATTACGAAATATATGTCCATAAATTCTTGTGTCGTTGTAACTGATTAAGAGTATAAGCAACCCGTTGGTTTTGAGGTAATTCTAAATTAGGGTCAGTTTTGAGTAGGTCGATAGCTTGAAAGCGAGCAGCTTTTAGTATATCTTGGTCTTTCACGAGATCGGCTATTTTTAAGGCAAGCACTCCACTTTGTTGAGTTCCCATCAGGTCACCAGGACCTCGCAGTTTAAGGTCTACTTCAGCAATTTCGAAACCATCATTAGTGCGTACCATCGTTTCCATACGGATGCGAGTTTCGTTACTCATTTTATTGCCTGTGAGCAATATGCAATAACTCTGTTCACTACCACGCCCTACGCGTCCACGCAATTGGTGTAGTTGTGAAAGACCAAAACGTTCGGCACTTTCAATTACCATTACTGAAGCATTAGGTACATTTACTCCTACTTCTATTACGGTAGTAGCTACCATTATTTGTGTTTCATTGCGCAGGAAACGCTCCATTTCAGCATCTTTTTCAGCAGGTTTAAGTTTCCCGTGCACAATCGATACTTTGTATTTTGGTAATGGGAAACTTGCTGTGATATACTCATAACCTTCAGTAAGATTTTTAAAATCTAAAGCTTCTGATTCTTCTATGAGAGGATATACCACATAAGCCTGCCTGCCTTTATCTATTTCTCTTTTGATAAATTCATAAGTCTCTGCACGTCGGTTTTCATATTGGTGTAAAGTTTTGATAGGTTTGCGCCCAGGAGGAAGTTCATCAATTACCGATACATCTAAATCGCCATATACGCTCATTGCTAAAGTACGTGGAATGGGAGTAGCTGTCATTACCAAAATATGGGGAGGGATAGTATTTTTACGCCATAGTTTTGCTCTTTGTTCTACCCCAAAACGGTGTTGTTCATCAATAATAGCAAGTCCTAAATTTTGAAATTGTACCTTCTCTTCTAATAGAGCGTGAGTGCCTATGAGAATAGAAAGTTCTCCAGATTGTAATTGTTCATCTAATATTCTGCGTTCTTTTGTTTTAGAGGAGCCCGTGAGTAGAGCAACGGTTACCCCAGTGTTTTTTAGTAACTCACTAATAGTTTGATAATGCTGATTAGCGAGAATTTCGGTAGGAGCCATTAAACAAGCCTGGCAATGATTATCTACTGCCAAAAGCATTGTCATTAGGGCAACAATTGTTTTTCCAGACCCAACATCGCCTTGTAACAAACGGTTCATTTGGGCATTGGAGCCTACATCAGCACGTATTTCTTTCAGTACTCGCTTTTGGGCATTGGTGAGAGGAAAAGGGAGGTGATGGTTGTAGAAGTTCATAAAAGCATCACCTACTTTTTTGAAAGGCTGCCCTTGAAATTTCTGTTTGTGTAACAGATTTTTGCGTACTAATTGTACTTGTATATAAAAGAGTTCTTCAAATTTCAATCGTATAGAGGCTTTGGTAAGCAAGGATTGGTTGGTAGGAAAATGAATGTTACGCATTGCCTCTCGTTTAGAAATGAGATTCATAGCAGTGAGTATTGTGTCAGGTAGATTCTCACTAAAATTATACCCTATTTCTTCGAAAACGGTTTGTACTAATTGTCGCATTACTCTATTGGTAATGTTGCGTTTAGCTAATTTTTCAGTAGATGGATAAACGGGCTGAATACTGCTATGTCCTGTTTTTTTGAACTCGCTGAGTAAATCCATTTCGGGGTGAGGCATAGAAAAAGTTCCTCCAAAGAAATTCAACTTGCCAAAAATAACGTAAGGCTCGTTGATTTTTAGAGAATCACGCAACCATTTTAGCCCTTTGAACCACACGAGTTCCATAGTCCCTGTCTCGTCTACAAAGGTAGCGACAAGTCGGTTGCTTTTTTGATGAGCCGACTCTACAGTACGTAGATTTACTATTTTACCCACGAGTTGTACCTCAGCATTATTGTTTTGTAGCTCATTGATTTTGTAGAACTTAGTTCGGTCGATATACCTATTAGGGAAGAGGTTCAACAAATCTTGATACTCATAAATACCGAGTTCCGTTTTCAGGAGTTCAGCTCGTTGAGCGCCCACCCCGCGTAGATGACTTATAGAAGTATGTAGGATATTTTCTGGAATCATAAGGGCAAAAGTAGTGAATAATTAGTAAATGAGCAAATTTGCTAATTGAAAAAAATATTGTTACTTTTGCGCCCTGAAAAAGTTAATTATCAACTGTTAATCGAAAATATATGACTTCACAAGAAATAAGAAATCTATTCCTAAAATTCTTCGAAAGCAAAGGACATACCATTGTCCCTTCAGCTCCTATGGTAATCAAAAATGACCCTACCTTGATGTTTACTAACGCAGGTATGAACCAGTTTAAAGAATTTTTCTTAGGGCATGCAAAACCTAAACACAAACGTGTGGCTGATACTCAAAAATGTTTGCGTGTATCAGGCAAACATAACGATTTGGAAGAAGTAGGTCGCGATACGTATCACCATACGATGTTTGAGATGCTCGGCAACTGGTCATTTGGTGATTACTTCAAAAGAGAAGCCATTAGCTGGGCGTGGGAATTGCTCACCGAAATATACAAAATTCCCAAAGAAAACCTCTATGTAACCGTTTTTGAAGGCAGTGAAGAAGACGGTGTGCCTTTTGACCAAGAAGCATTCGATATTTGGAAAGAACGGATTGCTGAAGATCATATCTTGCTTGGGAATAAGAAGGATAACTTTTGGGAAATGGGTGACCAAGGTCCTTGTGGTCCTTGTACCGAAATTCACGTGGATATCCGTTCAGATGAAGAGAAAGCCAAAGTGCCAGGTCGCGACCTTGTGAATAACGACCACCCTCAGGTAATTGAGATTTGGAATAATGTGTTTATGGAGTTCAACCGCAAAGCTGACGGTAGTCTCGAAAAACTACCTTCTCGCAACGTGGATACAGGTATGGGTTTTGAACGCCTCTGTATGGTATTGCAAAACAAACAATCAAACTACGATACCGATGTTTTTACCCCACTTATTCACAAAGTAGAAGAGATTACCAAAAGTCATTATAATAGTAATGGTCGTGTAACTCCTGAACAAGAGCATATAAATATTGCAATTCGTGTGATTTCAGATCATATTAGAGCAGTAGCTTTTGCCATAGCTGATGGTCAGTTACCTTCTAACAATGGAGCGGGTTATGTAATTCGCCGTATCTTGCGCCGTGCTATTCGTTATGGTTTTACTTTCTTAAACCAAAAAGAACCATTTATTTATAAATTAGTAGAAACTCTTGCTGCTCAAATGGGGGCTACTTTCCCCGAATTAGAGAAACAACAATTCCTGATTATGAGTGTGATAAAAGAGGAAGAGGCTTCTTTCTTGCGTACTCTTGAACAAGGTTTGTTGATGCTTGATGTGATGATTCAAAATAGCCCTGATAAGCAACTATCGGGTGGAAAAGCCTTTGAATTATATGATACTTATGGTTTTCCTAAAGATTTAACTGCGCTCATTCTTTCTGAAAAAGGGCTCACTATGGATGAAGAAGGGTTTGAAGTACAATTACAAAAGCAAAAAGAACGTTCGCGTGCTGCTGCTCAAGTAAAAACTGATGATTGGGTAGTGCTTCGTGACGACGATGAAGAAGAGTTTATAGGGTATGACGCCTTAGAGGCTGTAGTGCGTTTAGTGAAATATCGTCGTGTAGAAAGTCAGAAAGATGGTACACACTTCCAGTTAGTATTCAATACTACGCCTTTTTACCCAGAAGGGGGAGGACAAGTAGGCGATAAAGGTACATTACAAGCTGCTAATGGTGAACTTATTTATATTTTAGATACTAAAAAAGAAAACAACCTTATCATTCACATAGCAGAGCATCTTCCTACAGAACTCAACGACCCGTTCAAAGCAGAAGTACATTCAGTAGCACGTGAAATGGCAGAAGCCAACCACAGTGCAACACACTTGTTACACCAAGCCCTCCGTGAAGTATTAGGTACTCACGTAGAGCAAAAAGGTTCACGTGTAGCCCCTGAAGCTTTGCGCTTCGACTTCTCTCACTTTGCTAAACTCACTTCTGATGAACTTAAAGAAGTAGAACAATTGGTAAACAAACGTATTTTTGAGAAAATTCCTTTGCAAGAACACCGAAATATTCCTATCCAACAAGCGGTAGAATCTGGTGCTATGGCGCTCTTTGGTGAGAAATATGGCGATCGTGTCCGTATGATTCAGTTTGGTGATAGCAAAGAGCTTTGTGGAGGAACTCACGTAAAGAACACAGGCGATATTTGGTATTTCAAAATCATCTCAGAAGGTGCAGTAGCAGCAGGTATTCGCCGTATTGAAGCGATTACCCGTGGAGGAGCTATGAAGTATTTTACAGAACAAGAACAGCTGGTAGAACGTATCAAAGAAACAGTTAAAAATACACAAGACCCTGTGAAAGCTATTACGCACTTACAAGAAGAAAATGCGGCTTTGCACAGAGAATTGGAACAACTGAAAAAAGAACAAGCTAAACAACTCAAAGCTAATCTCAAAGCTGAATTTACTGAAATTAATGGTATTCAATGTCTTATCAAACAAGTAGATGCTGAGGTAGCAACGCTTAAAGACCTTGCTTTTGAATTAGGTAGTGAGGTAAAAAATGCTTTTGTTTTCTTTGCTTCAGCTCACGAAGAAGGTAAAGCACTCTTGTTGTGCTATATCAATAAAGAATTGGCACAAGCCAAAGGATTAGATGCTGGTAAGATAGTACGAGAACTGGGCAAATACATTCACGGAGGTGGAGGTGGTCAACCATTCTTCGCAACTGCAGGAGGTAAAAAACCCAGTGGTATTACCGAAGCACTTTCTAAGGTAAAAGATTATTTATAATGAATTTTTTGGCTCATATTTACCTTTCAGGCGAAGGCGATGAACTGCTCACTATTGGCAACTTTATCGCCGATACCGTACGAGGCAAAGAATACTTACAATACCCCGAAGCAATGCAACGGGGTATTTTATTACATCGGAAAATAGATACTTTCACTGATGCACACGCCATTTTCCGGAAAAGTAAACACCGATTGGTGCCTACTTACAACCATTACGCAGGAGTTTTAGTAGATATTTACTACGATTACTTCCTTGCTAAGCATTGGAAAGAATATTCTACTATATCTTTAGAACAATATGCCCAACGTTTTTACAACTCTTTACAAAAACATCAACTCTTGTTAAGTGAAAAAGCACAGAATTTGAGCAAATATATCATAGCAGAACATTGGTTAGAAAAATATCAAACTATAGAAGGAATTGCATCAATACTTTATCAAATGGATAGGCGTACGGGATTTATTTCCAAAATGCAATATGCTGCCAATGATTTGTGCAAGGATGAAAGTTTATATGAAAAAGAGTTTGGAAACTTCTTTGGAGAAATACAAAAATCTATATGAAGTATTGGTTTTCAGAAGATTATATTGTTGATGCTATTTATTTTTCATTTTTCATTTTTCATTTTTCACTTTTTTTTATACCTTTGCCTCGTTTTTTGTACAAAAATGCCAATATCTCTTATTCAAAAATACAATGTAGCAGGTCCTCGCTATACTAGCTACCCTACTGTCCCTTATTGGGATAGTAGTACTTTTTCCACTGAAAAATGGTTAGAGAGTTTATCCAAATCATATTCTGAGAGTAATAGTACTGAAGGTATTAGTCTCTACATTCATTTACCTTTTTGTGAGAGCCTTTGTACTTTTTGTGGTTGTCATAAGCGTATTACCAAACGTCACGAAATGGAAATACCTTATATAGAAGCAGTACTCAAAGAGTGGCAATTGTATACTGATTTTTTGAAAGAACGCCCTCGTATTAAAGAGATACATTTAGGAGGTGGTACTCCTACCTTTTTTCAACCCTATCAATTACGCCGATTGATAGAAGGTATTTTTGAGCGTGCTGATAGAGTGAAAAACTATGAGTTTAGCTTTGAAGGGCATCCTAATAATACCACTGAAGCTCATTTACAAACACTTTACAATTTAGGTTTCAAACGTGTGAGTTATGGTGTACAAGATTATTCGCCTAAGGTACAAAAAGCCATTCACCGCATTCAACCTTTTGAAAATGTACAGCGTGTTACCGAACAAGCCAGAACTATCGGCTATACCTCTGTAAGCCACGATTTGATCTTTGGTTTGCCGTTTCAAACCTTAGACGATGTACTCTTTACTATTGATAAGAGTAATACCCTTCGTCCAGATCGTATAGCTTTCTATAGTTATGCACATGTACCTTGGATAAAAGGTAGTGGGCAACGTGGTTTTAAAGATGAAGATGTACCTACAGGAGAAGTGAAACGTCAATTGTATGAAGTGGGTAAACAGCATCTACTTGAGGCAGGCTATATAGAAATAGGGATGGATCACTTTGCTTTACCTACTGATAGTATGTATCACGCATTCAAAAACAAACAATTACATCGTAATTTTATGGGGTATACCGCCTCTAAAACTCAAGTGATGATAGGTTTAGGAATGTCATCTATCAGTGATAGTTGGTATGGTTTTGCTCAGAATGAAAAAGATTTAGACGACTATTATGCACGTCTTGAAAAGAATGAAATTCCTGTTTGTAAAGGGCATATTCTCAATAAAGAAGATTTGATTATCAGGCGTCACATTCTTAATCTAATGTGTCAGTTTGAGACCTCTTGGAGTGATGAGGCACTTCAATTTCCTGAAATAAACGAAGTAATAACTCACTTACAGGAGATGCAAAACGATGGTTTACTGCATATAGCAGGCAATCATATAGAAGTTCCTGATGCAGGTAAACCTTTTATTAGAAATATATGTATGGCTTTTGATTTACATTTACAACGCAAAATGCCTAACACCAAAATATTTAGTATGACAGTTTAAAAAGTTATACTTAACCGTCATAGTGATTGAGTTTTTTAGTTAGTGATGAAAAGGGACAGTTGTGAAATTCGTCCCTTTTCTTTTTTGTATTTCAGAAAAAAATATTATTTTTGCCCCCGAAATAAAAACAAATTTTTTTTAACTTAAAAATTGAATTATTATGGGATTTTTAAAAGAATTTAAAGAGTTTGCAGTAAAAGGCAACGTAGTAGATTTAGCCATTGGGGTTATCATTGGGGCTGCTTTTGGTGCTATTGTATCATCATTAGTATCTGATGTAATTACTCCTTTGTTATTGACTCCAGCACTTAAAGCTGCTCAAGTTCAAGAATTAGAAAAACTAATTTGGAATGGGGTCGCTTATGGTAAATTCCTTGCTGCTGTGATCAATTTCTTGTTTGTAGCTTTTGTATTGTTTATGCTTGTAAAAGGTATTAACAAATTGAAGAAAAAAGAAGAAGAAGCCCCAGCAGCTCCTGCAGGTCCTACTCAAGAAGAACTATTGGCTGAAATTAGAGATTTATTGAAAAATAAATAGAAAATTTTCGTGTAACCGCAACACTACACACTTCAACAATTGTTTAATTAAAACCACGCCCCATTTATAAGGCGTGGTTCTTTTTTATAAGTTTTTTATTAATGCGCTTTATAAGTCCAGCTCCTTCGTAGATAAATCCAGTGTAAAGTTGTACTAATGAAGCTCCTGCTTCTAATTTTTCAAGAGCATCCTCTTCACTAAAAATACCTCCTACACCTATGATAGGAAAGGCTTTACCACTTTTTTCACTCAAAAAGCGAATTACTTCGGTAGCGCGCTCACGAAGTGGTTTCCCACTAAGTCCACCAGTTTCTTTCTTGTTATCGGAGTGTAATCCTTCTCTACTGATAGTAGTGTTAGTAGCAATTACCCCAGCAATATGTGTTTCTTTTACAATTTCTATGATGTCTAACAACTGTTCATCAGTGAGATCTGGAGCAATTTTTAGGAGAATAGGTTTGGGGTTTTCTTTGGATGAATTCTTTTCTTGAAGGGTGTTTAGTAACTGCTTTAGAGGTTCTTTCTCTTGTAGCGAACGTAGGTTAGGTGTATTAGGTGAACTTACATTCACTACAAAATAATCCACATAATCAAAAAGTTGTTCAAAACAAATGAGATAATCATTTACAGCTTCCTCATTAGGAGTAATTTTATTCTTCCCTATGTTGCCTCCTATTAATACACCTTTGTTTTTTTTGAGTCTCTCTACAGCCGCTACTACTCCTTCATTATTAAACCCCATACGATTGATAATACCTTGATCATCTATAAGGCGAAAAAGTCGTTTTTTGGGGTTTCCTGGTTGTGGTTTAGGGGTGATGGTACCTATTTCTATAAAACCAAAACCTAAGTTGGATAACTCTTGGTATAAAGTAGCGTCCTTGTCGAGCCCAGCTGCTAATCCCACAGGGTTTTTGAACTGTAATCCAAAAACCTCTCGGTGCAAAGAAGGATGTTCTACTTGATAGATAGCCCGAATGAGAGAGGGTACAAAAGGTATTTTGTGTATCAACTTCAAATATTTGAAAGTAAAATGATGTGCCTTCTCGGGGTCGAGACTAAAAAGTAACGGACGTATGAATAACTTGTACATAGCAGTTAGCTTAAAAATTCTTCTTAATTTACAATGTAACTTGTTCCTTCCTTACCGTCTTTGAGTTGGATACCCATTGCAAGAAGTTCATCTCTAATCTTGTCAGAAAGTGCCCAATCTTTATTAGCACGAGCTTCCATTCGCATATTAATAAGCAATTGAAGCACTCCATCAAGTTTGTCGTTGTTATTAGCAGTTTGTTGCTCACTTTGTAGACCTAAAACATCAAAAACAAAAGCATTCATTAGAGTTTTCAGTTCATTGAGTTCAGCTACTGAAATCTTTTCATCACCATTAATCCATTTTACAGCTTCAAAAAGATGAGCTATAAGTATAGGTGAATTGAAATCGTCTAAAAGGGCATCATAGCATTTTTGTATCCATTGATCAATTTCATACGAAAGAGGTCCTGGATGTTCTAAATCGGTAGACATTTCATTCAATGTTTTTACAGCTTCCATAAGCCTTGAGAAGCCTTTTTCAGCAGCAAGCATTGCCTCATTAGAAATGTCAAGCACACTGCGGTAGTGGGCTTGCATAAAGCAGAAGCGTATCACAGCAGGAGCAAAAGGTTTTTCAAAGAAAGTATTCTCCCCACTGATGAGTTGCATTGGCAATATATAATTACCCGTAGATTTACTCATACGTTGTCCATTCATAGTGAGCATATTAGCGTGCATCCAATAACGAACGGGACTTTCTCCGTGTCCTGCTTTTCCTTGTGCGATTTCACATTCGTGGTGTGGAAACTTCAAATCCATACCTCCTCCGTGAATATCAAACTGATTGCCAAGATATTTAGTGCTCATCACTGTACATTCTAAGTGCCAACCTGGAAAACCATCCCCCCAAGGCGATGCCCAACGCATAATATGAGCTGGAGAAGCTTTTTTCCAAAGCGCAAAGTCCTGAGGATTGCGTTTTTCTCCTTGTCCATCTAAATCTCGAGTATTGGCAAAGAGTTCTTCTATATTACGACGAGAAAGTTCTCCATAGTTGAGCCCTCGTTTGTTGTATTCAAGTACATCAAAGTATACAGAACCATTGCTTTCGTAAGCAAAGCCGTCTTTCAGTAGTTTTTCGGTAAGTTGTATTTGTTCTAAAATATGTCCTGTAGCAGTAGGTTCAATAGTAGGAGGCAGTAAGTTGAATATCTCCAAAACTTTATGAAAATCAACGGTGTATTTTTGTACAATTTCCATAGGCTCAAGTTTTTCAAGACGAGATTGTTTCACAAAACGGTCGTTGTTCACATCACCATCATCAGTAAGGTGACCGGCATCTGTGATATTACGTACGTAACGCACTTTGTAGCCTAAAAATTTAAGTGTGCGATACACAAAATCAAACGACATAAAGGTACGTACATTACCTAAGTGGACGTTACTATACACAGTAGGTCCACATACGTACATCCCTACATTATTTTCGTGTAAGGGTACAAAAACTTCTTTTTCTCCTGTTAAGGAATTGAATATTTTTAATTGATGATTCATTCTGATGTTATTTAAGTTTATTTATATTTACTATTTTTTTGTAACTCGTAATTTGTCATTCGTTATTTGTTATTTGTTTTTTCTCTAATTTTATACCTCTCTTCATTACTTTTAGTCTTTAAGATGATTTCTCCTAAAAAACCTGCAATAAATAACTGTGTACCAATAAGCATAGTAGTAAGTGCAATATAAAACTGAGGTCTATCAGCAATAAGGCGACCATTAGGGTTGATAAATAATTTATCAATTCCAAGGTAAGCTGAAAATAAGAATCCTATAAAGAACATCAGTACCCCCAATGCTCCAAAAAAGTGCATTGGTCGTTTGCCAAAATGCGACAAGAAACTAATAGTGATAAGGTCTAAAAATCCGTTGATAAACCTACTCATACCAAATTTCGTAACACCATATTTGCGAGCTTGATGTTGCACTACTTTCTCAGTAATACGATTGAACCCCGCATTCTTTGCTAATACGGGAATATAGCGATGCATCTCTCCTGATACTTCAACATTCTTTACAACCTCTTGTTTGTAGGCTTTAAGCCCACAATTAAAATCGTGAAGTGTGAGACCTGAGGTTTTACGTGCTGCCCAGTTGAAAAGTTTAGAAGGTAAGTTCTTTGTTAAAACTGAATCGTAACGCTTTTTCTTCCAGCCTGATACGAGGTCATATCCTCCTTGGGTAATCATATTGTAAAGCGCAGGAATCTCATCAGGACTGTCCTGCAGGTCGGCATCCATAGTAATCACCACATCTCCTTGTGCTTGTTTAAAGCCAGCGTGTAGTGCTTGTGATTTACCATAGTTGCGCAAAAAGCGAATACCCTTTATGTTGCTATCTTTAGCCGATAATTCTTCAATCACCTGCCAAGAATTATCAGTACTACCGTCATCTACAAAAATAATTTCGTAGGAATAACTATGTTCAGTAAGTACTTTATGTAGCCACTGATAAAGTTCGGGTAATGATTCTTGTTCATTGAGTAGTGGTATGACAATTGATATATTCATTAGAAAATATTTACTTCAAATTCTAAAGTGATGCCAAATTGCTTGAGTACAGTTGCTTGTACATAATGAGCCACAGCTAAAATTTCTTTGCCAGTAGCTTTTCCATAGTTCACAAGCACTAAGGCTTGTAAGTTGTGTACCCCTGCATCTCCCTTTCTATATCCTTTGAGTCCTGCGCGATCTATCAACCAACCAGCAGGCACTTTCACTTGTGTTTCATCAATAGAATAAGAAGGAATATCTGGATATTGAATTTTTAATTCTTCGTAATTTGTTTTTGAAATAATAGGATTTTTGAAAAAACTACCACAGTTCCCTAATGTATCAGGATTAGGCAGTTTGCTTTGGCGTATACTTATTACTATTTCCGAGAGTTGTTTAGGAGTAGGGGAGGAGAGCCTTCTTTCGGCGAGTAGCTGTTGGATAGCCCCATATTCGGTATGCAAAAGATGATTGCGTTTGGTGAGTTTAAAGGTAACTGCTGTAATAATATAATTGCCTTTTTCTTTTCCTTTGAAGATAGATTCGCGGTAGCCAAAACTACATTCAGCGTTAGTAAAATTTCGCTTTTGTAAACTGTGAATATTGATAGCCTCGCAACTCTCCATTACATCTTTGATTTCAACCCCATAGGCTCCAATGTTTTGCACAGGGGTAGTTCCTACATTTCCATAGATAAGTGAGAGGTTTTCAAGTCCACCATAACCTTGAGATAAAGTATATTGCACAAACTGATGCCAGTTTTCACCTGCTTGTGCTTTAATCCATACATTATCGTTATTTTCTTTTACAATGCTAATACCCTTTAGAAGAATATGTAATACAGGTTGTGTGATATCTTGGGTGAGTAACATATTGCTTCCTCCACCTAAAACAAAAGGATTTTTGTGTTGTTGCAAAGCCTCAACTAAAGCCTCTTCGCTGTGTATAGGGAGGTAAATGTTTGCTTTGACATTGATATTGAAAGTGTTAGGTATTTGCATAACGGCTTATCTAAAATCACCGCGCAAAGGTAAGAGATAATTAGCAAATTAGCAAATTTAACATTGATTCTTCGCTTGTTAGCTAAGATGGTAAAAGATAAAAAACTAACTAAAAATTTGGAACTATAAATCTAAAAGAAGTATATTTGCAACGTATTATAGTTTTATTAGCAATTATGGAGCTTGATATCCTCAAAAATAATTGGAGTGATGCACAGATAGTAGATGTATCTTATCAGAAAGGAACTTTACTATTAGCGTTAAAAGACTATCAAAATATAATATATGAGTACCTTTTTGAAAAGGTTTTTGCATTATCATTTGAGAATTATCTAAATGAAGATATTAGTGAGATACATTCTTCTTTTTGGAAAGAAGAAAATGATACCATTTGCCAAATAGATATTCTATCAGCTTGGACAAATAAAGAAATTGTATGCTTTTCATTTTTTACGCATTAACTATGGCAGCAGAAGCTTATGTAATATTTGAAGATGCTACTTGGTATCAAAAGCATAAAGAAGAAATTAAAGAACAGATTATTTCTTTAGATACTTATGTACATCATCCAATGCTAATAGGCACTTATCTAATAAAAGAAGGTGAATATTGGCTAAAAGGTATTGAGAGTAAGCCTCCCCCAGCTGATTGGTCATATAGTGTACGTATCTTTTTAGATCAAGAGGACTATATTTTTATAGAAATCAGTGCACATCCCCCAAGTATAGAGAGAACCCTTACACAATTTTTAAATTGGATAAGAAAGCAAACCCCTATCGTTTTTCAAGATGAAGACGGAGAGGATTTTGGTTATCAATAAATTAATTATGAACTCAAAAGAAATAGCAAATGGCATACTTCGTGCCGTAGGAATCATTGTTTTAGTAGTATTAGGGCTCTATACACTCTACTTACTGCAATCTATTATTATTTATCTCATTGTATCATTGGTACTGACACTAATGGGGAAACCTCTTATTCAGTTCTTCTATAAAAGGTTAAAAATAAAGAGTAAAACCGTCTGTGTTATCCTTACAATGACAATTTTTATCTTGTTAGCCTTGAGTGTTTTTAGCTTGTTTATCCCACTACTTGTTTCACAAGGCAAGAACCTATCAGGGCTTAATATCGATTTACTCAAAACTAATATAGACAACCTTATTCAACAAACCCTCAGTAAGGTAGGTCTTCAAAAAGAAGATTATTCTTTTGGAGTACAAGAAATGTTGAATTTTATTGATATTCCTAACTTTCTTAATTCTTTTATCTCTTTTATTAGTGATTTTGGAGTGGGAGCCTTTTCAGTACTCTTTATCAGCTTTTTCTTTATGAAAGATGGTGAAAAAATTCTTATAGCCCTTCTTTCAACTTTTTCTGTCCACAGAAAACGAAAACTCAAAACCTCTATTTTCAAAATAAACAACCTCTTATCACGTTATTTTGTAGGATTGATACTTCAAATCACCATACTTTTTGTGATTTATACTGTTATATTGCTTATTTTTGGAGTAGAGAACGCCTTTATTATCGCACTACTTTGTGCATTACTCAACCTTATTCCTTACGTAGGACCAATGATAGGCTTTGTATTAATGGCACTCCTTACAATGAGCAGTAATCTGCAAAACGATTTTATGACGGTAAGTCTACCTACTACTATCTATGTACTTATAGGCTTTATTGTAGGACAATTTATAGATAATGTTTTCTCTCAACCTCTTATATTTTCAAACTCCGTAAAATCTACTGCCTTAGAGATTTTTCTCATCACGCTTATCAGTGGTACGCTTTTCGGTATGGTAGGAATGGTAGTAGCTATCCCAGCCTATACCGTATTGAAGGTAGTTTTAAAAGAATTTTTTCCTAATAATAAGATTGTAGAGTTACTCACTAAAAATCTATAGTTATGAAACAACTATTGGTTTGTAGAAATATCCGATAAAACAAAAATACAATTCTGGTGCATAACTAAAAATATAACTTTGAATTTTACAAAAGCTAAATTACTCTTAATCTACTATTTTTCAAACAACTAAAAAAAATAACTAAGAAAAAAAGTGCTTTATATAGCAACTAATCAAAATATTATTCGTAACTTTGTATCCTAAATATCAAAATTGATAAATTTTAAAAGAAATGAGTAAATACGACGTTATTGTATTAGGAAGTGGTCCTGGTGGTTATGTTACTGCCATTCGCGCTTCTCAATTAGGTTTCAAAACCGCTGTAATCGAAAAAGAAAACCTCGGAGGTATCTGCCTCAACTGGGGTTGTATCCCTACTAAAGCTTTGCTAAAATCAGCACAAGTGTTTGAATATCTTAAACACGCTGAAAGCTATGGTATCAAAGTAAAAGATGGCTCTTTCGACAAAGATTTTCCTGCTGTTATCAAACGTAGTCGCGATGTAGCCTCTACAATGAGCAAAGGGGTACAGTTCTTAATGAAAAAGAACAAAATAGACGTGATTATGGGCTATGGTACTCTTAAACCTGGCAAAAAAGTAGATGTAAAAGATAAAGACGGTAAAGTAACTGAATATAGTGCCGACCATATCATTATCGCTACTGGAGCTCGTTCACGTGAGTTACCTGCACTTCCTCAAGACGGTAAAAAAATCATCGGTTATCGTCAAGCACTTACTCTTCCTGAGCAACCTAAAAAAATGATTGTAGTAGGTAGTGGTGCTATTGGTATTGAGTTTGCTTACTTCTACAATGCTATGGGTACCGAAGTAACTATTGTAGAGTTTATGCCTAATATCGTTCCTGTAGAAGATGAGGATATTTCAAAACAACTCGAAAAGAGCCTCAAAAAATCAGGTATTAATATTATGACTTCTGCTGAGGTAACAAAAGTAGATACTTCAGGTAAAGGAGTAAAAGCGTTCGTGAAAACCGCTAAAGGTGAAGAAATACTTGAAGCTGATATCTTACTCTCTGCTGTGGGTATCAAAACAAATATAGAAAATATTGGTTTAGAAGCAGTTGGTATCAAAACTGAACGCGATAAAATTCAAGTAAACGAATTCTATCAAACTAACGTTCCTGGTTATTATGCTATTGGTGACATAGTACCAGGACAAGCCTTAGCACACGTAGCTTCTGCTGAAGGTATTATTTGCGTTGAAAAGATTAAAGGAATGCACGTAGAACCACTTAACTATGGTAATATTCCTGGTTGTACTTACTGTACTCCTGAAATTGCTTCAGTAGGTCTGACCGAAAAACAAGCTAAAGAAAAAGGCTATGAAATAAAAGTAGGTAAATTCCCATTCACAGCCTCTGGTAAAGCTAATGCCGCTGGTACTACCGAAGGCTTTATCAAAGTAATCTTCGATGCTAAATATGGTGAATGGTTAGGTTGCCATATGATTGGAGCTGGTGTTACCGATATGATAGCTGAAGCTGTAGTAGCTCGTAAATTAGAAACTACAGGTCACGAAATCATCAAAGCTGTACACCCTCACCCTACTATGAGCGAAGGCGTAAAAGAAGCTGTAGCCGCTGCTTATGGTGAAGCTATTGATATTTAATTAGTACTTACAAATTTAAACAAATATCTAAAAACTCCAAGTAACACAATTGCTTGGAGTTTTTTAATATTTTGCTGTTTGGTATCTTCTACATTCAATATAAAATAAATGACGAAGTACAATTTTGGAAGAGAAAAGGTATAGAAAAATAAGTGATATATTCTTTCTAAAATAAAAATATATAAATACTATGTATTTGATAAATAACTGTTTAATAAATATTTTATAAAAAATATTAAAAAAAGTTTGCGAAAAACTTGCAAGAAATGAAAAATCGTTATACCTTTGCAACCGCAAAACAGAAATAATAAGTTCATATACATAAACGGAGAGGTGCCGGAGTGGTAACGGAGCAGATTGCTAATCTGTCGGCGGGTAACCGTCGCCTGGGTTCGAGTCCCAGTCTCTCCGCATCTAAATGTACTCATTAGATAAGTTTCTCGGGGCGTAGCGTAGTCCGGTCATCGCGCCTGGTTTGGGACCAGGAGGTCGCAGGTTCGAATCCTGCCGCCCCGACAATAAAATATTTCATTAATGTTCCTTTAAGTAGCATTTTTGAAATATTTTTTTTGAAATATAGGGTCACGTAGCTCAGCTGGATAGAGCATCTGCCTTCTAAGCAGACGGTCACAGGTTCGAATCCTGTCGTGATCACGAGAATTTGTTTCATTTTGTATTAAAATTTATGTTCGAAATAACGCAGAGTTTCCGCTCTGCGTTATTTTGTTTTAAAAAGTAAGTGACCTTCTTTTTTATTTAAGAAAACTTTTTTTGTTTATAAAGTTTTTATCCATACCTTTGCACCCGCAAAACAAAGAACAGAATAATGAAACACTCCTTATTTATACTATTTTTAGCAGCATCACCTTTCATTTTTGCCCAAGAAGCAATAAATGATTCTCTACAAGAACTCCCTAAAGCAGAACAGAAAGCTCATAGAAAAGCACAATTAGAACGTACTTTGTCAAAAATGTGGGAACTCGACCGCGAAGACCAACGCGGTACTTTTAAACTCGTAGAATACCTCCCTATGTATATAATGCCCTTCCGCTATACCGATGTCCCTACCGAGCAACCCATAAGTCTTAACCCCGACCGCCCCATCCCCGAATGGAGAGATTATCAACACGTAGAAACAAAATTCCAAGTCAGCCTAAAAGCTAAAATTATGCAAGACGCTTTTGGTAAAGGCGATGTGTGGGTCGCTTTCACCCAGCAATCGTATTGGTAGATGTACAACGGTGAGCTTTCACGTCCGTTTAGGGAACTGAATTACGAACCTGAACTCATCTTTACCTATCCGCTAAACTTCTCAGCAGGTAACCTAAAAATGAAAATGATAGGCTTATCCGTAAATCACCAATCTAATGGTAAAGAAGCGGCACATTCCCGCAGTTGGAACAGAATTATTTTATCAGGTATTTTCCTATGGAATGATTTAATGATTAATAGCCGTTTCTGGTGGCGTTTTTCAGAAAAAGCAAGAGAAGATGACAATCCCGATATTGAGAATTATATAGGACGTTGTGAATTGGGCATTGCTTATCCATTCCGTAAAAATGTTTTTAATTTGCGAGTGAGAAATAATTTAAATTTTAATCATAATCGCGGACACATAGAGCTGAATTGGGTATATCCGCTGAGTCGCGACCTGCGTATTTTGTTGCAAGCATCTCACGGTTATGGCGATTCCCTCATCGATTATAATTATAAACAAACAGTTGTAGGCGTAGGATTTACCTTCTTAAGCCTTTAAATAAACCAATCTTATCTCTTACCTCTTACTTCTTATCTAAAATAAAGGAAACTTTTTTTGTTTATTAAGTTTTTTTGTTATACCTTTGCCCCCGAATTAGAGAAAACAGCGTATGAAAGAAGAAATCGTGAAAAGAGCCTTAAACGACTTTATGCAGTACGGGTTTAAAACCTTTACAATGGACGATTTGGCTAACAAAATGGGGATGTCTAAAAAGACACTTTACGAACATTTTCCCTCTAAAAGCGACTTGGTAGAAGCTACATTAGATTACGCTTTAGAGATGAGTTGTAAAAATGTAGATACTTTTGTACAAGGAGAAGGTTCAGTGATAGAAAATGTATACCGCAACCAAAAAAAGGTTCAGGAAGTTTTCAACATCAATAGCGATCGCCCTATCTGGGAACTACAAAAATACTATCCTAAAACATACGAACGTATGGAAAGTGAGTTCGCTAAATCTGATGCACTTTTTATAGATAAACTCTTAGAAAAAGGTTGGCAAGAAGGTCTTTTTAGGAAAGATATTAATGTGAACTTCTATAAGATTTTCTATAGTAGTGTACAACGTCTTCGTTCTATAACTCATACTTTCCCTGGAAGAGAATTTCCTTTCTGGGAAACTATCTATACTATTATAGAGTACTATTTCAGGATACTTGTCAATGAAAAAGGACTTAAAGAATTAGAACGGGTATTAGAACAAGAAAGAAAGCAAAAAAAATAAACTAATTTCAGTTGCTAACAACTAATGACTAAAAACAAATATCAATGAAAAAAATCATTACGAGTGCTTTGTTGTGCCTCAGTTTTGTGAGCTTTGCACAACAAAAAGAATTGACTTTAAAAGATGCTATTCGTTATGCTTTAGAAAATAAAGCTGATGCCGAAAAAGCTCGCTTAGAAGTAAAGAAAAGCGAATACCAAATACAAGAAGTACGTGCTAATGCACTTCCTAATATTTCAGCTTCTGGAGGTATGGTCTATAATCATAAACTACAAGCTACTTATATTGATGCTAGTACCTTTGCTTTTCCAGGTATGCCCGCAAGTGATGAACCATTAAAAATGGAAATGGGACAAAAATGGACAGCTAATGCCGAAGCTAAACTTACCCAAGTACTCTTCAATCAATCGGTATTTATGGGACTAAAAGCAGCGCGTACTACCCGTGAGTTCTATATGCTCAATCAACAACTTACTGAAAATGACATTATAGAAAAGGTAGCCAAAGCTTACTATCAAGTATACCAAACCCGACAAACATTAGAAAATATAGAAAGTAATTTAGCTCTTACTGAGAAAACAGCTAATGTAGTAAAAGGATTAAACCAATCAGGTTTATCTAAAAAAATAGATGTCGATCGTACTACAGTAGCTGTAAACAATCTTAAATCGGCACGCCAGCAAGCGCTTAACGGATTACAACTTTCCGAAAATGCACTTAAATATATGATTGGTATGCCTATGAATGAGGCTATTACATTGCCTAAAGAAGGATTTGAAGCTAATTATGATTTGGCTTTCGATAAAGGAAATACCAATAACCGTATAGAGTTACAAGTACTTGAGAAACAAAAACAACTTTTAGATATTAATGTAAAGGTACAACGTGCAGCGCTCTATCCATCATTAGCATTGCAAGCAACTTATGGTTATTTGAGTATGGGACCTAAAATACCAATTTTTTACGGTAAAAAAGATAAAGTATACGGTTCTGATTATTCAGCTATCACTTTAGGAGTGAATATACCTATTTTTTCAGGTTTTGGTACACGTGCTAAAATACGTCAAGCTCAGATAGAAAGTCAAGCGCTTGAAGCTACACTCAAAGATACTCGTTTGGCAATGGATTTGGCTTATGAAAATGCTCGTAGCCAACTCACTAACAACCTCCTTACTATTGATTCACAAAAAGAAAACGTAAAACTCGCTGAAGAGGTGTTACTCAATACTCAAAACAACTATCAACAAGGGTTAGCTTCTCTCACTGATTTATTAGAAGCTGAACGCTCTCTATCCGATGCTAAGAATAACTATACTACTGCCTTGTTAGACTATAAGTTGGCAGAAATTGAACTGCTAAAATCACAAGGGAAGTTAGAGACAATGAAGTAAGAAAATCCCATATCAAATCATAGAAGAAAAAAGGCTACCTAAACAAAATCAGGTAGCCTCTTTTTATAAGTTTTAACGAAGTAAATATAACTTTTTTTTGGAGTAATCTATCACAGCTTTTTTCTTCAGTAGTAAATCAGCTCCTATAACACCGTGTACAGGAAGCAAGTTAAATTGTTGTAATGCTTCGTTTACGTGGGTCAAATTAAATAAAACTAAAGGAACTCTACGGATGCTTAATGAACCTATTTCTAAGTGATTTTTTATAGCGACCTGTGTTTCCATAGCACTTGCTCCTGCACCAGCAGCTTTTATCTCTGAGTCTTCAGCTTCTAAATTGAAATAGGTTATCCACTCTATTCCTACACAAGTATTAGAAGCTCCAGAGTCTAAAATAAAACGTCCTCCAATACCATTAATTTTAGCTTGCACTACAAGGTGTTGGGTAAGAGTAAACTCAAGCGGAATAGCAATATATCCTTTCTCTATGAGTAATTTGTTTAATGTAAGTCCCATTTGCTTTTTACTTCATTTACTATTTCCTTAATGTTTTGTTCTTTTGCTTTGGGGTAGATAAGTAACACATCATCTCTATCTACTACAATGTAGTTTTTGAGTCCATCTATTACCACACATTTAGCTCCTTCAGTGCGGATAATATTGTTTTCAGCATCTTTGAGTAATACTCTTGCGTTGATAACAGCATTTTGAGCACTATCTTTTGGTGATTTCTCGTGTAAAGAGCCCCAAGATCCTAAGTCATTCCAATCAAAATTAGCAGGGAGTACATAAATATTAGTAGAAGGCTCTAAAATAGCGTAGTCTACCGATATATTTTCAGCTTCAGGGTAGGCTTTAGCTATAAAGTCTACTTCGTTTTCGGTATTATAAGTGTCTTCCCCTTTTTCAAAGAGTTCATACATAGCAGGTTGATAGGTTTTATAAGCGTTGAGTACGGTTTGGGTACTCCATATAAAAATACCTGCATTCCATAAAAAATTACCTTGTTTTAAAAACTCTTTGGCAGTGGCATAATCGGGTTTCTCACGAAATTGATTTACTTTCTTGATGTTAGTATTGTCGTCTTTGTCGTATTGTATATAGCCATAACCTGTGTTAGGGGAAGTAGGTACGATTCCTAAAGTGAGGATGTTGTTAGCCTTTTGTGCAGCATTGAAACACGTAATCACATTGTGCATAAAAGCCTTTTCGTCTTCAATCCACGCATCACTGGGGGCTACAATCATTACTCCATTAGGGTTACGCTTGTTCACTTTCATTGCCGCATAGAGTATGCAAGGAGCTGTATTGCGCATACAAGGTTCTAATACCAAGTTTCTAGGCAATATATTAGGGATTTGTTCTTCTACAATTTCCTTGTATCGCTCGTTTGTGAGAATGAGAATATTTTCCTGAGGGATAAACTTCTGCAAGCGGGAATAGGTGCGTTGCAAGAGTGTTTGCCCTGTGCCGAGCATATCGTGGAATTGTTTAGGGTATTCAGTAGTACTTACAGGCCAAAAGCGCGAACCTACTCCGCCAGCCATAATCACTGCATAATAATTGTTCACCATATATTTGTAATATTTTAATTCAGTTTTTTAACTTTTAATAAGTTCAACTTCAGCGTGAGGTTGAAAGATGTATTTTTTGCCAGAGCTTATTTCTATACAATCATAACATTTCACACGGCGTTGCCCTTTGCGAAATACACGTCCATCCTTGATACGAAAAGTACTTCCTATTGGAATTTCATAAATAAAACTTACATTTTCACTCGTGTCAAATTGTTTGAGGGCTATAGCCAACACAGGGTCAACATCACTGCTGGACATAGGGTTTAAAAAATGTCGTTGCAATACGCCTAATAATTGTTGAGGAAATATTTCTGGAGTGATAAAAGGTCTCATTAGTTGTTGGAAAGTGTATTTCCATTCATTACCGTGTGGCTTGATAAGTCTGCCAAACCGTTCAAAAGCTATCAAATGTGCTACTTCGTGAATAAAGGTTATCAAAAAGCGGTATTTATTAGCAGAAGCATTCATTGTAATGAGATGTTGCCCGTTAGGAAGTTGCCGATAATCTCCGTGCCTTGTTTTTCGCTCGTTTACAATACGCAAATAAATATTGTTTGCCTTAATGAGTTCGAAACAAGGAGTTACAGCGTTTTCGGGTAAATATTTAAATAAAATTTCTCTCATAGTCTGCAAATGTACAAATAATATTTTACATCCGCAAAAAAATAATCAATTGTAAATTTATAAACTCGTGAATTTTCTTTATCTTTGCCGTGTTTGTAAAACAAAGAAAAATATGTCGCTCATAAGTTATTTAAAATTTTTTATAAAATCAACGAATCAACACGGAGTGCATTCTCCTTTTATCTACAACTTTGTAACTCGTTGCTTGTACAATAAACAGTTAGTAAAATCAAGTGAAATTACTGATTATTCATCAATTATATCTAAAAAACAATTTATTTCATTGCTGAAGATTATTCGTTATTTGGAAGTAAAAACTATTTTTACAGATGAAAAGGAACTTTCTATAAACGAAAATTGCAGTCTTATAACCGAATTACAAACTGCAACGACTTATGATCTTATTTTTATCAATTATCCCAAAGAGAATTTGGATTTTTATTTGAATTATATGCACAACGATAGCACTCTCATCATCAATAATATTCACCGAAAAGAAAATGAACCTTTATGGAAAAAAGTTATAGAAAATGAAAAAGTTACCGCTTGTATAGATGTATATTATCAAGGGTATATTTTTATAAGAAGAGAACAGCCTAAAGAGGTTTTTTATATAAGATAAGAGGTAAGAAATATAAAATCTTACCTCTTATTTCTATTTCTTATTTACCAAGAAGATAGGCAAAAATAAGTGGAGCTACAATAGTAGCATCCGATTCTACAATAAATTTAGGGGTGTCAATATCTAATTTACCCCAAGTGATTTTCTCATTAGGCACAGCTCCTGAGTATGAGCCATAGCTAGTAGTTGAGTCAGAAATCTGACAGAAATACGACCAGAAAGGTACGCCTTCCCATTCTAAGTCTTGATACATCATAGGTACTACACAAATAGGAAAATCTCCTGCAATACCACCTCCTATTTGGAAGAACCCTACACCTTTACCTCCTGAATTTGCACGATACCATTCGGTGAGGTAAATCATATATTCAATACCTGTTTTCACAGTAGAGGCTTTTAAATTCCCTTTGATTACATTGGCTGCAAAAATATTACCAGTGGTTGAATCTTCCCAACCTGGACAAACGATAGGTAAATTCTTTTCGGCAGCTGCTAATATCCAAGAATTTTTAGGGTCAATTTCGTAATATTGCTCTAATACTCCTGATTTTACTACTTGGTATAAAAATTCGTGAGGAAAATAGCGTTCACCTTTACTTTCGGCTGCTTGCCATACATCTTCCAAGTGCTTTTGTAAACGACGAAAAGCTTCTTCCTCAGGAATACAAGTATCAGTTACACGGTTGTAATGACCATCAAGGAGTTCTCTTTCTTGCTCAGGAGTGAGGTCGCGATAATGAGGTACACGTTTGTAATGAGAGTGTGCCACAAGGTTCATTACATCCTCTTCAAGGTTAGCTCCTGTACACGAGATGATATCTACCTTACCTGCGCGAATCATCTCAGCAAGTGAAATTCCTAATTCTGCCGTACTCATTGCTCCAGCAAGTGCCACGAGCATTTTTCCGCCTTCAGTAATATGGGTTTCATACCCTTTAGCAGCATCTACTAAAGCTGCTGCATTGAAGTGTAAAAAGTTTTTCTCAATGAATTGAGAAATAGGTCCTTTACTCATCTTTGATTAGTTTAAAAATCTAAATTATTCGGCAAAGATATAAATAATCTATCAATTTAGCAAATTAATATTTTGTATATCAAAAATATTTCGTACCTTTGCCGCGTTTTCAGTCCCTCTACAAAATTCTATTCAATAATATCTTAATTTAAAAAGAGGAAAAACACTATCTTATTCTACTGAAAAAAATCATTTACTTTATTAACAACTATTTATAAAATGTCTAACATTACAGATTTAAAATCTAAAAAGCTACCTGAATTGCAGGAAATAGCAAAGGGGCTAAATGTGCCTAAGTATCGCTACTTAAACAAGCCTGAACTTATTAATCAAATTATTGATTTTCAAGAAAAACAAACCAATCAAACTTCTCAAGAACTTCCTAAAAAAAATGCTGCTACAACAGCCGAAAACACTAATTCACCATCTAAAAAAGAACGAAAGAAAAAAATAGATGCCCCTCAAAAAGTAGGAAGCTCTAAACAAGAAAATTTGTCTAAAAATACAATAAATAAAGAAACTGCAGAAGATAATAAAGTAGAAATAAAAGCAGATACTAAATCTAATTTTCAACGAAAAAATAATTCTCTTACCCCTTCTTCTACTAACAATAATCAATCTAAAACACTCCCCCTTTCAAATAATAACAACAATAACAATAATAATGGTAATATTGCAAACAATAACAGCAATAACTATTTGAATATCAATAATGAAAACTTTGATAAGGAGAAAAAGAATCGTTATAGAGCTCCTGATTTTGAGTTTGATAGTATTGTAGATTGCGAAGGAGTTTTAGATATTACCCCAGAAGGGTATGGTTTCTTGCGCTCGTCTGATTATAACTACTTAGCTTCTCCCGATGATATCTATGTATCAGCTTCTCAAATCCGTTTGTTTGGCTTACAAACAGGTGATACAGTTCACGGTGAAGTGCGTCCGCCTAAAGATGGTGAAAAATACTATCCTCTTCTCAAAGTAATCAAAATTAATGGTTTAGACCCTCAAGTGGTACGAGATCGCGTGCTCTTTGAACACCTTACACCACTTTTTCCTACTGAAAAATTTGAATTAGCAGGAAAAGGAGCAACGCCTTCTACACGCCTCATCGACCTTTTTGCGCCTATAGGAAAAGGACAGCGTGGGATGATTGTAGCACAACCTAAAACGGGGAAAACAATGTTACTAAAGGATATAGCTAATGCTATTAGCAAAAACCATCCTGAAGTATATTTGATGGTGCTTCTCATTGATGAACGCCCTGAGGAAGTAACCGATATGCAACGAAGTGTACGTGGTGAAATTATTTCGTCTACCTTTGATAAAGAAGCCTCTGAACACGTGAAAATAGCCAATATAGTTCTTGAAAAAGCCAAACGATTGGTAGAATGTGGTCACGATGTGGTAATTTTGTTAGATTCTATTACACGCTTGGCTCGCGCTTACAATACTGTGCAGCCTGCTTCAGGTAAAGTGCTTACAGGCGGGGTAGATGCCAATGCACTTCACAAACCTAAACGTTTCTTTGGGGCCGCCCGCAATATAGAAAACGGAGGATCTCTTTCTATCATAGCTACCGCACTTACCGAAACAGGTTCTAAAATGGATGAGGTGATTTTTGAAGAGTTTAAAGGAACCGGTAATATGGAATTGCAGTTAGACCGCCGTATTGCCAACCGCCGTGTGTTCCCTGCTATTGATCTAATGGCTTCATCTACTCGTCGCGACGATTTGCTTTTAGACGAAAATACGCTCAATCGCATCTGGGTATTACGTAAATATTTAGCCGATATGAATCCTATAGAAGCAATGGAATTTATGGAAAAACAAATCAAACAAACTCGAAATAACGAAGAGTTTTTAGCGACAATGAATAACTAATTATTAAAAAGTTATTTTTGTATTTCTTGTAAAACAATAAGTTATAAAATAAGTTAAAAAAACATCGCAATTTTTTGTCTCAAAAATTTGCAAGTAATAAAAATAGTTGTACCTTTGCACCCGCATAATTGAAATAACAATAGCAATTGTGCAATTGGAGAGATGGCAGAGCGGTTGAATGCGGCGGTCTTGAAAACCGTTGAGGGTAACACCTCCGGGGGTTCGAATCCCTCTCTCTCCGCAAAAAAATCCATTATAACAAAATAAAGTGTTATAATGGATTTTTTATTATATAATTGATAATTAGCGATTTTTTATTTCAAATTCTAATATATTATACATATTTTCAAGTTGATATACTACTTTTTTATTTAAAACTATATCTGATAATAATAATTTTTCTACAGCTTTATAAAAAATCTTTAATGTTTTACAGTTGTTAAGCCATTCTGTAATTTGTACATTCAGTTCTCTGTGTCTGTCTTTAAAATAGGTATGATGATACTCTATTCCTCTAGCTTGTAAGCTATACATAAAAATTTCTTCAAAATAACGAATTGCATTCATTTTATAAGCATTAGCTATCCAGCAGTCTAATAAAGGTTGAATGGGCAATCCTGCTAATCCAAAACAAACCAACCAATCTTCAGCCGTGGTGATTTCGGAGTATTTTTCACTGAGAACTTCTTCAAAAAAAGCGAGAGAAAACCGCTTTAAAAAATCTATTTCGGGAGCTTTCCACAAGTCAAGACGTTCAAAATGACATTTAGAGAGTGAGAACCCCTCGTCTATATAAAATATTTTACCCTCACAAAGGAGTTCAAGCAGTACGTGGTAAAAAATAATGAACTTCTACAATAGCCTTAACTGTACTCACTAACATAGCTTCTACATAGGTGCTAATTTGTTGAAGTGAGAGCTCCTAAAGGGGATAGGGCATAAATCATCTATTTCAGCAGGAGTAATGCAATTGTCACAATCACATACTGATAAATGTTTATCAATCGAATAAGAAAAAAAAGCTATAGGCTTCTTCTATATAAGGACTTAATTTGTTTGAATATTTCATCTTTTGTAACTTAACCAAATAGCTGTACCCCCTCCTTTACGGTCATAAAGAGCCTCAATCTTTCCCCAATCAAAAGAGTGATTATCACCAATGTGGGCTGTGAGCCATTGTTTGTAATATTTTTCAGTTTTCAATTCGTATTCTTCACTCCAATCTTCCCACGAAGTCTGTCGTTCGTTCATCGCAAAACATAAACATTCAAGTTGCTCACCTTTAAAACAAAGTGAAACATCAAAGAGTTTTCCTTCAAAAGAACAATTGTAAAAATATAGCCAATAGTATCCTGTACCTACCTCCCATATTTTATTATTTGGAAAACGTTCTCTAAGATTAGAAAAAGTTGTATTAGTTGTAATAGTTTCACTTTCTATGAGAAGGAAATCTCCATTATGAATGTTTAAAAAAGAAGCTGTTTTTTTCATTTTATCACTTGTTACTCAACTGCAAAGATATAATTTTTTGTTAATATTTTTTATACCCAACAGAAAAATAGTACTTTTGCCTATCTAATACATCAAAAAATGAATATAGCCATAGTGTGTTATCCTACCTTTGGAGGTAGCGGTGTAGTTGCTACCGAATTAGGAATCGCTTTAGCCCATAAAGGTCATCAGGTACACTTTATTACTTATAGTTATCCTGTGCGTTTAGACTTCTTGGAAATGAACATTCACTTTCACGAAGTACACGTAGAGGAGTACCCCTTGTTTCATTATCAACCTTACGAATTAGCGTTATCAAGCAAAATGGCTTATGTGGTAAAGACTTACAACATTGATATTTTGCACGTGCATTACGCTATTCCACACGCTTATGCAGGCTATATGGCAAAGCAGATGCTCAAACGTGAAGGAATAGAAGTACCTATGATTACGACCCTGCATGGCACTGATATTACTCTTGTAGGTAATCACCCTACTTATAAAGAAGCAGTAACGTTTAGCATCAACGAATCGGATGTGATAACCTCGGTATCCGAGAGTTTGAAGCGAGATACATTGCGCCTTTTCAATGTAAATAAAGATATAAAAGTTATTCCAAACTTTATTGCCTTAAAAAAAACTGAATCTATTTCTCCTTGCAAACGAACAGTAATGGCAACTCCCGATGAGGTAATTGTAACTCATATTAGCAACTTTAGGAAAGTGAAGCGTGTAGACGATGTGGTAAGGGTATTCTATGGCATTCAGCAACAACTTCCTGCCAAATTGATAATGGTAGGTGACGGACCTGAGCGCGAAATAGCTGACCAGCTATGTAAGGATTTAGGTATCAAGAAAAAGGTACTCTTCTTAGGAAACACATCTGATATAGACCGTATATTATGTTTTACAGATTTGTTTTTACTCCCCTCAGAATCCGAAAGCTTTGGACTTTCAGCCTTAGAGGCAATGGCTGCAGGTGTACCCGTAGTATCAAGTAATGCAGGAGGCTTATCGGAGGTAAATGAAGAAGGTGTATCAGGTTATTTATGTCCAATAGGAGATGTGCAAACAATGGCTGAAAAAGCTATTTATATTTTAAGTGATAAAAACCGCTTGGCGCAATTCAAACAAAATGCCCGCAAAGTAGCAGCACGTTTTGATGAAGAGAAAATTATACCGATGTATGAAGCTCTTTACTACAACGCTATAAAAGAAAAATAAAACATTATGGCAACATACAAACGCCCCATTACCTTAGAAACCGCGCTCAAAGAAGTAACCGAGGAGCGCTTTTGCAAAGGGCATCATTACAAGGATGTTGCCCTAACCGACGAGATGGTTGAACAGATCGTACAAGTAAAGTCGTTGGTCAATATGGACTTTATCAATACCGAGATTACCGATGAGGCGCTCCAGTACTTAGCGACTTTGCCCAAACTAAAACTCCTTTTCTTAGAGGGCAACAAACAAGTTACAGGCGAAGGCTTTAAGTACTTTGTCGACAAACCTATTGACCATATCTCGCTAGACGGTTGTCCCGTAACTGATGAGACACTAAAAATTGTCCTACAAGTACCACGCTTAAAATCTCTTTCGCTAAAGAGAACGCGAGTAACCTTTGAAGGACTTATGGCAGTAGCACACTATAACAAGGTGAGTTTCTACCTCGACAAACCTTTCACTGCCGAGCAGATAAAAGCCTTTGAACAAGCCCAACGCACCACAGGCAAGAAGAAACCAACAACACCCCCTACTGATGATCTGCCCATAGTAAAGCAACTGCTTTTGGACTTCTTTGTGGCAATGACCGAGTGGGAGGCTTTCGCTACCAAAAATGACGATACCCAAGAGGGCGATCTTTTGGTAAGAGAAAAATGCAAAGACCTCTTCAAAAAGTATTGTACCGACAAGCGTAGGGCAGGCTATCGTCCTGAAGGAATTTGTTATTCTTTAGATAAAGGTGGTACCTATGGTGAACATCAAATTATCGATAGTGAGGTGGTTACTAAGAATAAGATATACCTCTACACTCAAGACAGACATAATTGTCAGTTTCGCTTTCTCATCATCAGAAAAGAGAGGGAGTGGAAGATTGACGAATGTCAATGGCACGATGGGGGCTGGACTAAATACGGATTATAATAATGAAAACAGCAAAACAACTTATAGAAGACGAACTTCAGAAAATAATTCATCAGCTTAAAGAAGTTTCTCTTTTGCAAGAGGAGAAACAAGCACTTCTAAGCTATAAAAAGGAGTTAGAACAACTATTTTTCCTCAAAAAACTTTCAGATACCTATTATTTGGAACCCGCAACTATAGAGCGTATTATTGTATTGCCTCCGCCTCGTACAGATTTTTCTAATTTCCGTCTTGTAGATGATGCTGAAACAGAAGAAAAACAATGGTGGGAGGAGTTAAAGATAGAAAATAAACCCATTTGGCTTTGTGAAGGAGATATTTTGATTAAGAAAAAATAATTCGAAAATATAAATATAATGAAAGATATATCCCAAATATTCAAATCTTCTATAAAAATAGAAGATGTAAAACAAGAAAATGGTATTTTTTGCTGTATGAATGACCATTTTGTCAGTGGAGACAATCAAAAATATATGAAAATGTACGATTGGATGTCTTTCTTTTATGATTTTGGAGAAAAATGGATAGGAAAACTCAAGTATGGAAATGCCATTGACCGCCTGCGTACGGAATTGATGAGCCGCTTGGAATGGAAAAATAATATTTCTGTGCTTTATGTTTCCATAGGTACAGGAGCTGACTTGCGTTATCTACCCCAAGGGATTGATTTGAAAACAATAAACCTTGTAGGGGCTGATATCTCGATGGGAATGCTCAAAAGATGTAAGAAGCAGTGGCAAAAGAAAACAAACCTTACCCTTGTGCAGTGCCCTGCCGAGGAATTGCCTTTTGCCGATAATACTTTTGATATTGTTTTTCACAACGGAGGTATCAATTTTTTCAACGATAAAGCCCTTGCTATGAGCGAAATGCTCCGAGTTGCCAAACCAGGAAGCAAACTCCTTATTGCCGATGAAACATCGGACTTTGTGGAAACCCAATACAAGAAAAGTGTCTTCTCTAAATCCTATTTTGAAGGCAAAACGGTTGATTTGAATGCCATAGAACAATGTATCCCAGCATCAGTGGCTGAAAAGAAAACAGAATTGTTCTGGAATAACAAATTTTATGGAATTACTTTTAGAAAAATAACTAAATGAATGCCTTACAAAAACGATTAGCACAAATAGGAACGGAACCTCACGAAAATGGCTTGTGTGACGGAATAGTATATGAAGACACTGAAGACCAATGTTATTGGATTTATAACCACTATTCTTATTGCGAATGGCTAAAACACTATATGATGCACTATGCAGGACTTAGTAGGGAAGAAGCTACTGAGAAATTAGCTCAAAATAGTCTTTTTGCAACCCCACCTAAAGATATTGAGGCTTTGTTTTGTATTACACACGAGCTTACCTATCACAACGCAATGGAGATAGCCAAAGGAGATATGTATTGGAAGGATGGAACGCCCTCTGATACTAATGGTTTTCAGGAAGAACACGATGTTTGGTACAGACAAACCAAAGAAAAATATCACTTGAACGAAGAATACGAGATACTTAGTTTTGAAGAAATATTGAAATTAAACTAAATGAGTTACATTACCTTTAAAAGCAAGCTCATAGAGCAAAAAGTAAAGCAATATCTGAAAAAGAAACATGCTGACCTTCTTGTAAAAGAGGGGAGGAGGGTGTTAGTCAAAGAAGAAGGAGCGCCTTTGATTACCAAAATGCTCATTCATAACGATGATTTGCACTCGGAGGACTTAGCCGACTTGCAAATGTTTCCTAATATAAAGGAATTAGAGTTGCTATCGGAGAATATTACTGATTTAGAATCCTTACCACCCTTGGAGAAGCTACAAAAACTCTATTTGAATGTCAAGGCAACAGATTATACGCCTCTTGCCAAGTATAAAAAACTGAAAAAAGTAAAGGTTTATGACAGTGGAGTGAGCGATATAACTCCTTTTTGCGAACTTTCCAAGCTAAAAGAATTAAAACTATCGTGCAATAAACTCATTTCTTTGCAGGGCATGCAACGATTACAAAACCTTACCGAACTTTGGTTGGATAGAAACCAAAACGCCGATATATCCCCTTTAGCGTGGTTGCCCAATCTTGAATATTTACAATTAGAGAGGAATCAAATCAGCGATTTATCTCCTCTGAGAGCCCTCAAAAAACTCACCACCTTGCGTTTATATCACAACGAGGTGAAAGATCTTTCTCCTCTGAAGCATTTACCTTTAGAGGAATTGGACTTAGAGCAAAACAAGATAGAAGACCTTAGCGATTTGGTAGGTATAGAAACACTTAGAAACCTAAAGATATGTTTTAATCCTATAAAAGATGCTTCTCCTTTGCTAAAAATGCCTTATTTAGAGTTTGTTTGTACAGATGCTAAGGATATCTACTTACCTTTAGAACGTTACCTCGGTAAAATTGTAATAAAAGAAGTATTTGGAGGGCAATACCCTAATTTTCAAGAAGCAGATACCTATATATTTAGTAGAAAAGAATGAAAAAATGACCTTATTAGCCTCTTTATTAGCCTTATTCTCTTGCAAAAGTTCCCCAGAAGAGCGAAAAGCTACCGAAGCCTTTCCCTTGCAATCCCTACTTACCTATGAGTATTGCGGAGAAAAAGACGGTTTTCAGTATTTCTTATTAGGAAATACTTGGGAGCGAACCCTATTTAAAGTAAAAAGCTCAGAAATACATATTGATTCTCAATACGCCTTTCGTGCTGACCCCTCTTTTGAGCCTAAAATACCTATTACCCCCGTTGAACAAGAAAGGGTTTTTGCCGAAATCCCTATGAATGGACAAAAACTTTATTTGTATAAGGACAATATTGTACAACGTTATTTCCTTAGCTGTTCTGACCTACACAAAAAAGAAACGAATCGCCCTACCTACTTATATGATGAAGTAAGCCAACAGGATGCTGAGGCACACCAAGAAGAACGTGCCTATTATATAGGTTATTATAAAGACGAAAAACTCATTCGTTACCAAAAAATATATAGGGGAGAGATGTTAATAGAGAAAGAAATAGAATATTAATATATTTATTATCAGTCAATTAATTTGATTTATTGCAAAAAAAATGTATTTTATTTTGTTACTTCAAATAAATATACTACTTTTGCGCCCTGAATTAAAAAATCATTTAATCATTTTATTTTTATGAATCAATACGAAACTGTTTTCATTTTGAATCCCGTTTTATCTGAAACACAGATAAAGGAAGCAGTAGAAAAGTTTGAAAATTTTCTTACTTCAAGGGGTGCAGAATTTGTAGCAAAAGAGAATTGGGGCTTGAAAAAATTAGCTTACCCAATCCAAAACAAAAAAAGCGGATTTTATCACCTTTTTGAATTTAAAGTAGCTGGTGAAGTAATCGACGCTTTCGAATTGGAATTCCGTCGTGACGAGCGTGTTATGCGTTACCTCACTGTGAAATTAGACAAGCACGCCATCGAGTGGGCTGAAAAAAGAAGAGCTAAGTTAAACACTAAAAAAGCGTAAGAAAATGGCAGTAGAACAAAAAAAAGGAGATATCAAATACCTCACTCCACTAAACATCGACACTTCTAAACAAAAGAAATATTGTCGCTTTAAAAAATCAGGTATTAAATACATTGATTACAAAGATGCTGACTTCCTCTTGAAGTTTGTGAACGAACAAGGTAAATTGCTACCTCGTCGCCTTACTGGTACTTCATTGAAGTTCCAACGCAAAGTGGCTACCGCTGTGAAAAGAGCTCGCCACTTAGCTTTAATGCCTTATGTAGCCGATTTATTAAAATAATAACAAGGAGTAGAAACTATGGAAATTATACTTAAACAAGACGTACATAATTTAGGTTTTAAAGACGATGTCGTTACTGTAAAAAACGGCTATGGTCGTAATTACCTCATTCCGCAAGGATTCGCAATTTTAGCTACTCCCTCAGCAAAAAAGGTATTAGCTGAAAACTTAAAACAAAAAGCTTATAAAGAGCAACACATCATCGAAGAAGCTAAGAAAACAGCTAAAGCTCTTGCTAACTTGGCAGTGAAAATCGTAGCCAAAGTAGGTGCAGGTGATAAACTCTTCGGTTCTGTTAATCACGCTGATGTTGCTCAAGAATTAGCTAAAGCTGGTCACGATATCGATAAAAAATTTATCTCTATCGCAGGTAACACTATCAAACGTACAGGTAAATACAGCGCAGCTATCCGTTTACACCGTGAAGTAATCGTTGATTTCCCATTCGAAATTGTAGCAGAAGTAGCCAAAGTTGAAGCTAAACCTGCTGAAAAAGTGGAGGAACCTAAAACTGAGGCTCCAGCTGAGCAATCTGCTGAAAACTAATAAATTATAAGTAGTAAATAGTTCATATCAATTATAATTTTTGATACCTATTAAAGACGTGAAATCTTTGGTAGGTATTTTTTTTACAAATATATTTTTTTTTCTCAAAAATAATATATACCTTTGCCTCGTTTTTTAGCAAGTTTCTTATTACAATGGAATCAAAAATTAATACAGTCGGCCTAACTATATGGGGCTACAAACAAGGTTGTAAAGTATTAGCTTCTCAAGGAGTTAATTTTCAACTTAAAGAGGTTAAAGATAGATTAAAAGACCTTAGTGCTTTTATTCGTATCCACACTCCTCGTGTAGATTTCTACACACTTCAATTTACGCAAAACTACAAAATATACACCCAGTACCGTTCTTCTCGTGAAGTAAATGGTCAGACAGGAGTGTATATTGCTATATCGTTGTATGTTCCTCACACTTTGCAATGGCGTGGAATACGACAAGTACTCAACTTATTGATGGATATGTACTTCGCTGAACATATCAATTACGAGAATGGTGCGCCTTTGCTCAACGAAAAAGAAGATATCTTCCCTTATTTCAATCTCCTACGTGGCTATGAAAAACAACTTACTGAAGAACTTCAGCCTAAGCCTTGTACTTTAGAAATGCCATATACTCCTAAAATTTTTCCTTATAGTGATATTTATGAAGTAGATAAGTATTTCAATATGCCTTATCGCCCAGAGTTCGATAATATTCAGGACGTTGTTTTCTTGAGAAAAGAATTTGTAGAGAATCCTCGTGCTTATAGTATAGAACTTTTCTTTCCTGAATATAGAACTCAGCAAAATACAACTGCAACTACTAATAATAGTGGTACATCTCACTTTACTATTGCCGACAAGAGAATCAAAGTTCTGGCTTTTATGAGAAATGGTAGAGATGTGAGTACTACTTATGAAAGCGAGATTTTCTCTGATGATGATACTATAGAGTTACTCCTCGAGAAGTCTAAGTATTACCAAATGTTCTCCTATAACGATACCGTTAAGAAAGCAATCAAAAAAGGATATATCAAGCGTACTAATAATAGTTATAGCTTAGAATTTATTCCTTTTGTAGAAAAGGAAACCAAACTCTATGTAGAAACTCCTCAGTACGACTTCCAAAAATACATCACTTTCTTATCCTTAGAAAGTGGTAGTTTCAAGATAAAACCTCATAGTGATAGCAAAGGCTTTTATTTCCTCTTCAAAGGTGATGAGGCTCAAAAAATATTTAATATTAGCTATAATGGCATTGTCTTTAGAAGTAATTATGTAGTGGATGAGAGAATCCCTCTCACTATACCTTTTGAGCAATATCACTTTACAGTCGTTTCTAATAAAATAGTAGCTGTAGCATTGAAAATCAACGGGATTGTGTTTAGCACTTCTTTGCGTAGTGATTCGCCTATAGAGATAGTTCTCCCTGAACACTTATATCACTTTGAGTTTGAAAATCAGGAAACTAAAAGAGTGATAAGTATCTCTAAAAGTGGTGAAATAAACTATGAAATCGAGGGTAATGTACACAATCCTCAAATGCTTGCTTCCGAAAGTCCTAGAGCAAAAAATCAACTTGCTGTGATAAACAACAGCTTAGCTACTGTGAGTGACAATAAAAATGAACCTATACACAAATCTCGCTTCTTCTGGCTCAAAATAGCATCTATAGTGGTGTTTGTTTTGGCATTAGTGGGAATAGGTTATTGGTTTATATTCCCTATGCTTAAAGACCCTACCAAGGCATACATTGCTTTCAAATCGGAAAGCAAAATCGAAGATATCCATTTCTTAACAAACATAGACGAACATAATTATGAAATTGATAGTACTTACATTCGTCTCAAAAAAGGCTTACCTGAAACTGAAACTAAATTGGTAATTACTTTTGCTGAAGAAGGAAAAGATACTGTTGTGTTCAATAAAGAACAACTTGCTAAATTAGCTACAATGGTACAGGAAGGCAATAAAGATACTCTTAAAATTGATGTAGTATCTCCAGCTCGTTTCTTCCTTGCTGAAGTGCAGAATTGGAAAAGTACTCATGCCGACCCTAAAGGAACTCTTTTCTTAGCCGAAGCAAAAAAACGCAATTACCTCACCGAAAAATTGCGCCCTGAATTTGAAAAAGCTGTATGGGAAAATTTCTTAAAAGATTTTGATTATTCTGCTTATAATAGCGAACAAGTTGATAGCTTGTTACGCCCTTATTTAAGAGGTGGAGCTTCAGAGTTGAAATCTTATCAAAAAGATTTAGAGCAAATTATTTCTCAAACTAAAAACCGTGAAAACCAGGAGGATAATGTAGTTGAAATAGCTACTCCTGCACCTGAACCTACAAGAGAACCTAAACCTGTTGCAGCTCCTAAAAATAATCCTGAACCTAAGAATGCTCCCCCTGTCGAAAGAACTACTACAACTATAGTAGAAAAAACTGATGGTAAAACTGTAGTGAGACACATCAGAACAGGTGCAAGGCCTCAAGCTACAAATGTAAGCCTTACCGAAGAGTTTATTGCTGATTTGAAACGTTTCAACTCTCCATCTTGCTCTGAAAGTGTGGTAGATAAGGTAAAAATCAATGCAAAACGCCTAAGCAATAGTGACTGGGAAGTGGTATCTTACGATTTTAACCAAAATAAAAACGAAATCGAAGAACGTGTCAAACAATACGTAGCTTTCTTTACAGCTGTAAGAACAGGAGGTAGTATTGATAATCTTAAACCTCCTTATTTTGGTGGACAATCAAATATTATTTATTTCCTTAAAAAAGGAAATAATTTCGATATTGTAAAAGGAAAAGCAAATCTAAAAACTTTTACCGATATTCGTCAAGCGATTATCAATACAGGCGTAGATCCTAAATCAATACGATAAATAACCATAAAAAACAATATACTATGTTAGAAGTTTTCAATAACCTTGATACTCTTTTAAAAGGATTTTGGATGATAGCAATTCCTACTTCAGTGATTTTTATCATTCAAATGATTCTTACATTCATAGGAAGTGACGCCTCCGATGGTACTTCTGCCGATTTTGACGGTGATCTCAACGGAGGCGACACACCTTTCCAGCTTTTCTCTTTCCGCAATTTGATTAACTTCTTGTTAGGATTTAGCTGGACTGGTATTTCATTTTATAAAATTATACACAATCAGCTCTTACTCATAGCTTTAGCTACTATAGTAGGAGCTTTGTTTGTATATCTCTTCTTCCTTATTATCAGAGCTCTGATGAAACTTTCAGAAGATAATACTTTCAAATTCTCTGAAACCATAGGCAAAACTGCCGAGGTTTATATCCCTATTCCTGAATACAAACAGGGAAGAGGCAAAGTAACCATTAGTGTGCGCGGTACTATACACGAATTAGATGCTATGACCACCGGTGAACGCCTCCCTTCTAACACCATCGTGAAAATAATTTCTGTAGATGATACTGTTTTATTTGTAGAACGATTGTAACAATTCAAAATTATTTTGTACCTTTGCCCTCTATAAAACATAATCATAAACACAATGAAAATAGCTAAAAAAATACTGAAATGGGGAGGTATCTCACTTTTACTCCTCATTATTGCAATGCTTGCTATCCCTTTTTTCTTTAAAGATACTATTAAAGAAAAGGTGATTGAGATGGCAAATGAGAATTTGAAAGCGAATATTGCTTTACAAGATGTAGATATCAGTCTATTCAAAAACTTTCCTAAGGCACGCGTTACTCTCAACAATTTTGTATTAGTAAATAAAGAGCCTTTTGTAGGCGATACCCTTTTTGCTGCTAAACATATTGATGTAACTTTGAGTATCAAAGATTTATTAGCGGGTAACTACAATTTGTTAGGAGCTAATGTAAAAGATGCTTCTGTATACATCCACCTCAATAAAGAAGGAGCTGGTAACTTTGATATCGCTATCCCTTCCGATAAACCTGAAGAAGAATCTGCCCCTATTAAACTTGATATTCAACAATACAACATCGAGAATTTGAAATTCACTTTCAAAATGGATGATGGTAACCTATTTATGGAAGTAGCCGACATCTACCATAGCGGAAAAGGTAACTTTGCTGAAGAAGTATTAGATTTAGATACACAAACAAAAGCCAATGTAACTTTTGCAATGGATAAAAGTACTTTTATGAAACAAGTACCCATTACACTTCAAGCTATTTTAGGTATCGACCTAAAAAATCAAAAGTACACTTTCAAACAAAATAAAGCTACCGTAAATCGATTAGATTTAGTATTTGATGGTTTTATTCAACTGTTAGAGGAAGGACAACATTACGACCTTACTTTTAGCACCCCTACTAATTCATTTCAAAACTTCTTAGCTCTTATTCCTGAAGAGTATGCTAAAAGTATTGAAAATGTAAAAACTACAGGTAATCTTACACTCAAAGGTTTTGCTAAGGGAGATATGGTAGGTGATAAAATCCCTACTTTTGGTCTTGAAATGTATGCTGATAATGCTTCTTTCAAATATCCAAACCTCCCTAAAACAGTGCGTGATATCACTATCGACCTCAAAGTGAATAATGCTACAGGTATTACTAATGATACCAAAGTAAACCTCAATAAATTTACAATGAGTATCGACCAAGACCACTTCTCAGCCCGTGCCAATGTGAGCAATATGGTAGTAAATCCATTTGTTGATTTAGCGATAAAAGGTACTATCAATTTGGCTAACTTATCACAAGCTTATCCTATTTCGTTGGATAAGAAGTTCTCCGGTATTCTTCGTGCCGATATCGCTACACAGTTGGATATGAAATCAGTAGAAACTAAAAACTACCAAAATATCAAAGCACAGGGTAATTTATCGCTTTCTCAATTTGTATACGCAGGCGAAGAGTTTGTAAAACCTTTCCATATCGATAATTTGAATGTAGCATTTAGTCCTTCACACATTGGGCTGTCTCAATTCGATGCCCGTACGGGTGAAACCGATTTGCATCTCACAGGAACAATTGATAATCTATATGGTTTTGCTTTCAGAAAAGAAATCCTCAAAGGAAACTTTAACCTTTCTTCTAACAAATTGGTGGTAAATGATTTTATGCAACCTGCTACTGCCGAAACAGCAACTCCTAAACAAGAAACTAAAGAAGCTCCTAAAACAACTGCTAAAGCTCCTGCTCAATCAGCTATAAAAGTACCCGCTTTCTTAGATTGTGCACTTACTGCCAAAGCTAATACGGTGTTATACGACAATTTGAAATTAAGCAACGTATCAGGTAAGCTAATTATAAAAGACCAAAAAGTGGCTTTAGAAAACTTAAAATCAGATATTTTTGGAGGGAATATAGCACTTACAGGTGATGTGTCTACCAAAGAAAAAATACCTACCTTTGACGTAGACTTGAACCTCAATCGCCTTAACATATCCGATGCTTTTACACAAATTACTATGCTCGAAAAGATAGCTCCTATTGCAAAAGCCGTACAAGGAAAAGTGAATACAGTTATCAATGTAAAAGGTAATTTGAAAAACGATTTAACTCCTGAAATTAACAGTATCTCTGGCGACCTATTTGCCGCGCTTATAGACTCTAAGATTGACAGCCACGGTTCTCCTCTACTCTCAGCCTTAGACAGTCAGTTTACAGGATTAAATTTAGCCAATCTCAACCTGAAAGATGTAAAAGCAGCGGTTGATTTTGAGGATGGAAAAGTAAAAATTAAACCTTTTACTATCAAATATAAAGATGTAGCCATAGAAGTAGCAGGTTCTCACGGATTTGACCAACAGATGAATTATAAGCTCACTTTCAATGTTCCTCCTCAAATGTTAGGTAAAGAGGCTGAAGGTTTGTTGTCAAAACTCACTCCTGAAAATCAGAAAAAAATAACTAACTTGCCTGTGGTAGCAACCGTAGGTGGAACTTTCAAAAAACCACAAGTAAGCACTGATGCCAAAACCGTAGTAAAAGATTTGGCTACCCAAATAGCTAAAAACCAAATTAACAACCTTACCGCTAAAGGCACCGACGCATTACAAAAGGCTTTAGGAGGTAAAACCAGTTCAGGTACAGCAGGTGAAATCACAAAAACTGTTGGTGGACTGATGAAAAACAGAGATAGCACAATGACTAAAGTGAAAGAAAAAGCCAAAGAAGAGGCTAAAAAGGAAGCTAAAAAACAATTAGGTAACTTCCTTAAAGGCTTAGGTGGAAAAAATGAAGGCGAATAAAAACAAAATTAATTGAATTATATATGTATAAAGTAGTACTTTTACGCCACGGACAAAGTGAATGGAACAAGCTCAACCTATTCACAGGGTGGCAAGATGTAGATTTAACTGAGCAAGGAGTACAAGAAGCTCGTGAAGCAGGACGTGTTATGAAAGAAGAAGGTTTCAAATTCGATGTTGCCTACACATCTGTACTTAAAAGAGCTATCAAAACCTTGAACAATGCTTTAGAAGCAATGGGTGATCTTTGGGTACCTACTCACAAAAGCTGGAGACTCAACGAGAAAAGTTATGGAGCATTACAAGGCTTAAACAAAGCTGAAACAGCTGCTAAATATGGTGAAGACCAAGTACTTTTATGGCGTCGCTCTTACGATGTACGTCCTCCATTTATCGAAGAATCCGACGAACGTCACCCTTCACACGACCGTCGTTACAACTCACTTACTAAAGAGGAAAAAACTCCCGGAGAGAGCCTTAAAGATTGCTATGATCGTATGTTGCCTATATGGTTCAACGAGATAGCTCCTGACATCAAAGCTGGTAAAAGTGTGATCATTGCAGCTCACGGTAATAGTTTGCGCTCATTAGTTCAATACCTTGATGGACTTTCTGAGGATGAAATCCTTAAACTTAACATCCCTACAGGGGTACCTTTGGTGTATGAACTTGATGCTAACTTAAAACCTATCAAACACTATTACTTAGGTGACCAAGAAGCAATTGCAGCTGCTATTAACAGCGTTGCAAATCAAGGAAAATCAAAATAGTATTTGTTTTTATAAAAAATACCTCCAAGAAATTTTATCCTTTCTGGAGGTATTTTTGTCCTCTATAAAATGAGTATATTCCACAACTTGAACCTTAAAAATATCTAAATGAATGTTCCAGACTATAAAATATTCCTCACTTTTTTCTATTCAATGTGTTTGTAATTCAAAAATAATAATTATTTTTGCACTCAAATAGTAATATACTATTTCTGAAGTATAAGATAATTTAATTACTAAAACCTTTGGTCGTTGAAAATGAACATTTTATTTTTAAGTTATTTTCACTCTGCACGCACTCATTCTCTACAAATTAAATTTAAGGCTAAAAGTAGTCTTTCACCACTTCGTATTTGAATCAGGTGTAGTTAGGTAATAAATAGGTAACAAATTAAGGTTACCTCAAATCTTTTTTACTAAAAATTACTCATTATTTAATTTACACTGTACAAATGAAAAATAAATATATCGACCTAATTGACCAAACCTACTATTTTCCACAAGATGAATTTACTTTAGATGGCGATGAACTTCGCTTTCACAATATTGATTTGATGGAACTTGTACGCAAGTATGGAGCTCCCCTCAAATTTATGTATCTACCCAGAATATCTGAGAATATTCAACGTGCCAAAAAATGGTTTGAAAAAGCGATTAAAAAACACAAATACAAAGGGGCTTACAACTATTGTTATTGTACCAAAAGTTCTCATTTTAAACACGTAATGGTAGAAGCTTTGAAGAATGATATCCACATGGAAACCTCTTCAGCTTTTGATATCAACATTATCAACAACCTTATCAGCGAAGGATTGATTACCAAAGAGAATTATATTTTGTGTAATGGCTTCAAACGTGATGCTTATATTGATGGCATTGCCGATCTTATCAATCGTGGCTATCAAAATTGTATTCCTATCATTGATAACTATGAGGAAATCAATTTGTTTGAAGAAAAAATAAAAGGCTCATACAATATTGGTATTCGCATTGCTTCTGAAGAAGACCCTCGTTCTGAGTTTTATACCAGTCGTTTAGGTATTGGCTACAAAAATATTGTACCTTTCTACAATCGAGAGATTAAAGATAACCCTAAAGTACGCCTCAAAATGTTGCACTTCTTTATCAATACAGGTATTAAAGATAATGCCTACTATTGGAATGAACTCTTGAAGTGTTTGCGCGTCTATATCCAACTTAAAAAAGTAGCTCCTGAACTTGATAGCCTTAATATAGGTGGAGGTTTCCCTATCAAGAGTTCGTTAGCTTTTGAGTACGACTACGCCTATATGGTTGATGAGATTATCCGTCAGATAAAAATTACTTGCGACCAAGAAAAAGTACCCGTACCCAACATTTTTACTGAATTTGGTAGTTTTACAGTGGGTGAGGCAGGAGGCGCTATCTACGAGATAATGTACCAAAAACAACAAAACGACCGCGAGAAATGGAATATGATTAATTCCTCTTTCATTACTACTTTACCCGATTCTTGGGCTATTAATAAACGTTTTGTATTATTACCTATCAACCGTTGGAATGATGAGTACGAACGCGTACTCCTCGGTGGACTCACTTGTGATGGTGATGATTATTACAACAGCGAACAAAATATGAACGCTATCTATCTGCCTAAATATAACAAAAATAAACCACTCTATATAGGTTTCTTCAATACAGGAGCATACCAAGATAGTATTGGTGGGGTAGGGGGATTGCAACACTGCCTCATTCCACAACCTAAAATCGTGCTTATCAATAAAGATAAAAATGGTAACCTTACCTCCCGTCTCTTTATGGAACAACAAAAAGCTGATGAAATGCTAAAAATCTTAGGTTACTAAAATTTAAGGTATAAACTTTGTAGAACCTTTGTCAAAGTCCTTTACGACTTTGACAAAGGTTCTACAAGCCCTAACTCCTTTTTCTTTAACTTCTGACAAAATGAAATACATAATTCTTTTTTTCTTATCAATCACTACTTTATGGGCACAAGATACCACAGCTACTAAAAGATACCACTATAAAGTGTGGATAAAACCTTCATTGAGTATCAATTATCTCGCAGTTGATATAGAAGACGCTCCTATTAATAAAGATTTGAAAAATAAAACAATATTACCTAACTATCCTCTTACAATGGGGTTGGGGTTAGGAGTACATAATACCTATGTAAACCTTGATTATGCTAGAGGTTTAATGCCTTTGCGCAACGAAAATAAATATGGAAAAACGAGCTATTTTGATTTTCAATTACATTCCTTTATTAGCAATAAGTTTTTGTTAGATATTTATTATCAAAGTTATAAAGGTTTCTATTATGAAAATGGTCAAAATATACACCTTCTCAAAGATGCTCGTGTACAACAGATAGGAAGTGAATTTTTGTATTTTACCAAATGGAGAGAAACCTCTTTAAAAAATATATTTAATCCAGAAGGTGAACCACTAAAACCTTTCTTCAGTTTCTATTTTGGAGGAGGTGTTTTCCATCATAAACTCAGCTTGCCTCTTGTGGATCCAGATAGAACTGACGATTTTAAACATATACAAGCTGGATTTAGTGGAGGGGTAGCCAATCTTTGGCAACTTGCTCCCAATCTCACTTTTAGTGGCTTAATAGGATTAGGATTTTATTTTGGTGGAGAAACAGCTCCTATAAGTAAAATGAAAATCAATCAATATGTAAATTTTAGATATAACATAGCTCTTACTTACAAAATTAAAAGTTCAACAATAGATTTTTCAATATTGCATAACAACAAGCGTGTATATTTTAATGATTCCGACCTTGTAAGTATTAAAAACTCTACTTTTAGAATTAGTTTCACACAACAACTCAATGTTACTACCCGTCATAACAACAAAGTGATGAGGTTCTTAGGGATGTAGTCTATTCCCTTGAAAAAGCAATAATCTAATAATCAAAATAATACAATTGGTATAATATTTGTTTCTAAATAAAAAGTTAAAAATATTTGGTATTTTTAAAATAAAGCACTACATTTGCGACTTATAAATGAATACATAAAACAAAAAACTGTTTTAAAATTGCAAAACAATATGAGAAAACCATTATTAATGGCTGCTGCTCTACTTATTTCGGCAGTCGCATTCGGACAAAAAAAAGAACTTAAAGAGATTGAAAAGCAAATCCGTAAAGGTGATTTAACATCAGCTCAAAGTGGTTTAAATGCCATTAAAGGAAGTATAGAAGGTACTGAGTTCGCTCCTCAGTTCTATTTCTTAGAAGCTCAAGCTAATATTGAGCTTACTAAGAAAAACAAAAGTTTGGCTTCTTTGCAAAACGCTACTGCTGCTTTTGCTAAAGTAAAACAATTAGAAGGCGGTAAAGGAAAATATACTAATCAGTTACAATCATTAGCTGATGAAGCTATAAACTTTGCAGTAGGGCAAGCTCAAGAGAAGTACAAAGTTAAGGATTACAAAAATGCTTCAATAGCTTTTGAACAAGTATATCGTCTTAGCGCTCGCGATACTGTGTTCTTGTACAATGCTGCTGTAGTAGCAGTGGAAGGTAAAGACTATGATAAAGCCGTGAAATTGTACTCAGAACTTAAAGACCTTGGTTATGATGGAGCTGAAACACTTTATATCGCAACCAATAAACAAACTAAACAAGATGAGACTTTCGCTGATAAAAACCAAGCTGAACTAATGGTAAAAGCAGGGACTCACGAAAAAGCAAGAGTTGAAAAAACACCTTCTAAACGTGCCGATATCATAAAAAACATAGCCTTTATCTATGTAGAACAAAAGAAAGTTGATGAGGCTATCAAAGCGTTTGAAGATGCTAAAAAAGCATATCCTAAAGATGCGAACATCATCCTTGCTGAAGCTAATGTATACTTGCAGTTAGACAATAAAGAAAAATTTAAACAACTAATGCAAGAAGCTGCTCAACTTGATCCAAATAATGCTGACCTTCATTACAATATTGGGGTAATCAATATGCAACAAGGTAATATTTTAGAAGCTCGCAAAGGTTTTGAACAAGCACTTAAAATTAAACCTAACTACGCCGATGCCGCTTTGAATATCTCTACTACCTACATCAACGAGGGAAATAGTTTGATTGAGCAAATGAACAAATTAGGAAACTCTAAAGCTGATATTGCTAAATTTGAAGCATTGAGAGATCAAAAAGATAGTTTATTCAAAAAAGGTGCTGAAGTATTAGAAAACTATACCAAAGCAAATGGTAATGTTGAAAACATCTTAGAACAATTGAAAAACATCTATGGAGCTTTAGGAGATAGTGCTAATTTCCAACGTGTAAAAAAACTTTTAGGACAATAATTGAATCCTATGAAAATGAAAAATAGGAATTAGAGAGAAAAGTCTAATTCCTATTTTTTTATTCCTATTCAATAAAATATTCTATTTTGTCGAAATGCGTTATTTTATAGAACTCTCTTTCTTTGGTAAAAACTATCACGGTTGGCAATCTCAACCGAAGGCTATTTCTGTGCAAGAAGTTTTAGAGCAAGGACTTTCAACAATACTTCGAACTCCTGTAGGTGTAGTAGGAGCAGGACGTACTGATAGTGGTGTACATGCTTCACAAATGTTTGCTCATTTTGATGTAACCGAACCTTTACCTACCAACTTTGTACACAGATTAAACGCTTTCTTACCAAAAGATATTGCTGTTCACAACATATATGAGATGAAACCAAATGCTCATACCCGATTTGATGCTCTCAAACGTACCTATCAGTATCATATTAGTACTCAAAAAGATGTGTTTGCGTATGATTATGCAATGTTTTTCACTCATCCATTAAATGTAGCAATAATGAATGAAGCTGCTCAAATTCTTCTTGATTATAGTGATTTTCAATGTTTTTCCAAAACTCATACCGATGTAAAGACTTTTATATGCAAAATTTATAAAGCACATTGGGAGAAAATAGACAAACAACTTATCTTTACCATCACAGCCGATCGTTTCTTGCGCAATATGGTGCGTGCTATTGTAGGAACTCTTATAGATGTTGGATTACAAAAGCTATCACTTACAGACTTTGAAGATATTATTCTCAGCAAGAATAGAAATAAAGCAGGAGCATCAGTGCCAGCTTGTGGATTGTTTCTCACTCATATAGAGTATCCTGAAGATCTTTTTATTCAAAAAATCAATTAAATATTAGTATTATTCAGTGAAATTCACTACTTTTGCAAGCTTTTTAAATAAAACTATAAATGAAATATCTACAAAACAAATACTTAAAAATAGTTGTAGCTGTCCTTATTGTAGCTTGGGCAGTATACCAATTCACTCGAGGAAATATAGGGAATGGTATTGCTCTCATTTTTCTATCACTTATTCCTATTTTATTGTATTTTCGCAATGAGTTTATATTGCTTACCTTTTTGCGTTTGCGAAAACAAGATTTTGCAGGAATGGAAAAATGGCTTGGCAAAATCGTAGACCCTGAAACAGCCTTATTACGTAAACAACAAGGCTATTACAACTATATGTACGGAATTATTTATTCACAAAAAAATCTTACACAAGCTGAAAAATACTTTCGTAAAGCCTTGCAATTAGGGCTCACAATGAGTTACGATGTAGCAATGGCAAAATTGAGTTTAGCAGGTATAATGATGCAAAAACGCAAAAAACGCGAAGCCCAAGAGCTTCTTACAGAAGCTAAAAAGTTAGACAAGCAAAATCTTATGACCGAACAGATAAAAATGATGCAACAACAACTTAAGAAAATCTAAATTAAGAGTAGGTCAGTATATTGATTTTAAAATTTTTAAAACAGATAAAAGAGTTAAAAGTAACATTTTACTCTTTTATTTTTTTATTGTTAACATAATAATTTAATAAAATGATACAAGTAGCTAATACTATTATTTCAGAAGATATAGTAGAAAGAGATTTTGTTTGTAACCTTAGCGCCTGCAAAGGAGCTTGTTGTATAGAAGGAGATGCGGGAGCGCCTATAGAAGAGCGAGAACTCAATATAATGAAACGTATTTATCCAGAAGTGGCACCATACCTTACTGAAGAAGGAAAGAGAGCTATAGAGGAGCAAGGAATATATGTAAAAGGAGAAGATGGAGAATGGGAAACCCCATTGATAAATGGGGGAGAATGTGCTTATGTAGTACGAAATGAAAAAGGTTGGGCACTTTGTGCTATTGAACAAGCATATAATGATAAAAAAATAGAATGGAAGAAACCTATATCTTGTCATTTATATCCCATACGTTTGCAAGAGTATAGTTCATTTACAGCGGTAAATTATCATCGTTGGAGTCCTATATGTGATGAAGCTTGTACTTTAGGGAAAGAGTTAGAGATGCCAATTTATAAGTTTGTAAAAGAAGCCCTTATTAGAAAATTTGGAGAAGAATGGTATAAAGAATTAGAACTTATAGCAGAACATTTGAAAAAGTGATAATGAACATAGAGAAATCTAAAAACTGACACATCTATTTTAAAAAAAAACTTGGCGTAATTAGTTGATTATCAAACTAATTACGCCTATTTCGTAGCGAAGACGGGATTTGAACCCGTGACCTTTGGGTTATGAATTTTGCATTGATTTAAAAATATGTTGATTATCAATGCTTTTTAGGTTCAAAAAACCCCCAAAAACCTAATAAAAATACTCGGTTATATACTCTATTTTAGTGTTAATTAATACATGGAAATATCTGTGTTACAATGATTCATAAACTATTGTTTATTTCTATAAATTTTGGATTTACTAAAATTATAGCGATTAACTTTTCCCTGCTATGATTTGTAGCAGTTGTTGTATCTGTTCATCTTTCTTTGAAATTTGTATATCTTTCTCGCGGATCATATTCATTAAATCACTGATGAGTTCTTTAGTGTTTTCACCATCATTGTATACTCCTCCCTGATTTATTTTATGTTTACCTCCAGCATACAAATTACTCTTTGATATTTTCACATTTATATACTTTCCATTTATGTATTCCATAATGGTATTTAAAGTATTAGGTTGAGGCCTTTTTGTCTCTCCATTTATTATTTTTTGCACTCCAACAGCACTTAAGCCCGTATTTCGCTCAATTTCATAAGCAGTAATTTTGTATTCTTTCATTAATTCTAACACATTCACTAATAAGCTTTCTATTTCTTCCATAATAAATCATTGATTTCTAACATTTTAATTATTTTTAATTGATTTTCGCATCAAAAAAGTTTGCTATTTTATATAACTTGTTATATATTTGCAACCGAAAACAAAAGTATTTATACATTTTTAAATATAAATGTATTTAAATTTATTTTGCAAATATATAAATAAAAAATGAAAGTAAGTAAAATTATCATCGAAAAAATTTTGAACGACAATAATTTTAGCATTGAGTTAGCTAAAAGATTAGGTAACCAACAACAGTCAGTGTTAGGTTTAGCTCGTAGAAACAGTCGGAATTTGACTCTTTGGGAAGCTGTTCTATTTTACAAAGAACAGGGATTTACTGAGGAAGAGATTTTTTGTAATTCTAATACAAAAAATTCAGAAACCACATCAGAAGAAGGGGAATAATAAATATAAAATATAATATATTTTGTATTAAAAAATTATTTTTATATATAAAATAAGTGTAATAGTTTGCTTTTGTATAGCGATTTAACCAATGAACTCTCTTGTACAGATAGCCTATAAAACCGTTAATCAGTTTGAATTGTCCAAAAAAGACACTCAAACACTTATTGCTATGTTACAAGGTTCAGAGCAAGAACAGATAGAAGAGTCTCGGGAAAAATTAAAGAAAGTTCCTGAAGAGCTTTTGGAAGAAGTAACTGTTCTTAGAGAGCTTCTGAAAAGGAAACAGTTTTTTCCTCCTAAAAAGTGGAATGGTTATCACAAAGGAATAAAAGTATTTTAAGTATTTACAAAGAAGCTATGAGTATACTAAATAACAATACGCCTTTATGGCAACTTACTGTTGGAGAGTTCTTGGAACTTCAGAAAACAGAAATAGAACTTGCATTGGTAACCAAGAGCAAAAGATATGAGTATGGACTGAAGGGGTTAGCAAAATTATTAGGTTGTTCGCGTAGTACAGCAAGTAAAATAAAGAGTTCGGGGATTTTAGATGAAGCTATTTGTCAGAATGGTAAACTCATAATAATTGATAAAGAAAAAGCCTTAGAGCTACTCAAAAAAAGCAAAGAATAATGGACTATCTCAGTTTAACAAAAAAGTTTTGGACTTTTAATGATGTTTATCCACTATCAGCACCTATAGTGGCTATTTATCTTTTTCTGTTAGACAATTGGGATAAGGTAGGGAGTAAAGATTTTGAATTTTCTGACAAAGTAATGAGTAAAAGATTGAAAATAAATAGAAAGACCATAAAAACAAGTAAAGATACTTTACGGAATTTAGGTCTTATTAGTTATCAGATTACTAATGGATTTCCTACCTTATACAGAATTATTCCTGACTACCTTGTTAGAAATTTTGTTGTAGAAAGAGAAAAAACAATCGTTAAACAAGTTATTAAAAAACGGGAAGAGAAGTCTGTTTCTCAATTAGGAGAATTTCTAAAAACAAGTGAAATGCCTAAAAAAGAAAGTCTAACACTTCCAAGAGAAGTTCCTAAAGAAAACATTTCTAAAAACATTGATATTCCTTCTTTTGAAGAATTTATGAACTTTGCTAAAACTTTAGATATTTATGAAGAAGGGTTAGATGTACACTTAAAAATAAAATATGAAACTTGGAAAGATGATGGCTGGGTAAGTGGATATAACAAACCTATTGTAAATTGGAAGCAAACTCTTAAGAACACTATGCCTTATCTGAGGTCAAACAATAAAAACATCTTTAATGTTCCAAAAATAAACAGACCTAAATCTACTTACAATGAATGAAAACATAGATATAGAGAAATACGTGCTTGGCAATCTTGTGAGTGAGTCCCAACTCATTGCACAATACTATAATATGCTGAGTGTTTATCTTTTTTCTGCACCACAACATCAAGCTATTTACGAAACTATTGTGCGAGTTTGGAAACAATACGGCACTGTAGATTTGATACTATTAGGAAAAGAATTTGAGAAGAAAAAGCTAAATTCATACACTGTTTACTGTATTGATTTGGCTAATTTTGCGATTTCATCTGCTAATATAGAGTACCATATAATGCTTTTGGTACAAGCCTCTGTAAAGCGTGACTTTATCAATAAATTCTCCTTACTTCTCAGTATGGCTCAAAAGAAAGAGAATGATATATTCGATATACGCGATAAGGCTTTTGAATGCTTTAATAACCTTTTTATTGATAAGTTTATTGAAAATAACCGTCAAACGCGTGAGTTCCCTGAATTAGTAGAGGCTGTGCAAAAGAATTTCGAGAGTATTCATCAAGGGAAGCTCACAGGATTACAAAGTTCTCTAACTATTATCAATAAAGTATTTGGAGGTTGGCAGAAATCTAATCTTACCATTGTTGCGGGTCGCCCTGGTATGGGGAAAACTACTTTTTTAGTACAACAAATTGTAGATATGGTAGCTCAAGGATATTCGGTAGGGGTATTTTCGTTGGAAATGTCGGCAGAGCAAATTGCCTCTAAAATTATTACTAATTATACTGACATTCCTAATTCTTCCATCCTTCGCAAAGGACTTAAAGATGAGGAAGTGTATCGCTATATCTCTCTGAAAGACAATCTTACCCAAATGAAAATACATATAGATGACACTTCGTCTATTTCAATTGAAAATCTTAAAATGAAGGCAAAGTCAATGGCTCTTCGCTATCATATCAACATATTGTTTGTTGATTATCTACAGCTTATTACCTATCCTAAAGCTGGTAATAGAGAGCAGGAGATTTCCTTTATTTCTCGCAGTTTGAAAGGACTTGCAAAAGAACTCGATATCCCTGTGATTGCTCTTTCTCAGTTGTCACGAAATGTAGAGCAGCGCACAGACAAGCGTCCTTTTCTTTCTGACCTAAGAGATTCTGGTACTATTGAACAAGATGCCGATGAAGTGGTATTCCTCTATCGTACTGAATATTACGGAATTGACCATTGGGATAAGGAATACAACAATGAAAGTACCAAAAATGAGGTAGAAATCATCATTTCCAAGAACCGACACGGGGGCATTCTCTCTGAGCGTTGTGTTGTGAGTATGGCTACTTCAAAGTTTAGAGATTTAAAAAAGAAAATTAGCCCAATGTAGAGTGATATTGCTCTCTTGTTGATAAAAATAAGAAACCTATGCAAGTGTAGCAGATGTAGTGAACTACCTTACTAAAGCCTCTGGAAATCTTTTTGAGGATGATTACACTTACAATCGTTCTTGTATGTCTTTTTATAGTAGACTATGTGAGTAATTTGCTATGTGAGTAGTTTGGTAAAAAATATTTCAAAAAAATTACCAAAAGAGGAGATATTTAAAATAATATTGTATCTTTGAAAAATATTTTGAATATTCACTATGAAATTTTATCTCCTAATTATACTATTAAGTTGCTCTTATGTTTTTTCACAAGAGAAAGAACACCCCATTACTACGGCATTTCCTTTCTTACTTATAAGTCCTGATGCTATAGCCTCAGGCAGAGGAGATATAGGGGGCGCTTCCTCTCCTGATGTTTTCTCACAATATTGGAATTCATCAAAATATGTTTTCTCTCTGCAAAAATCAGGAATAGGAATGAGTTATACTCCTTACTTAAACAAACTATCTCGTGACATTTTCTTAGCAAACATCAGTTATTATAGAAAAGGGAGCAGAAGTGCTTGGGGGAGCAACCTTAGGTATTTTAGTATAGGAGAAGTCCAACAAACTCAACTTTTTGGAAGTGATATATATAGATTAGGAAACTTTTTACCATCTGAGTGGCTATTAGATCTTTCATATAATCTGAAATTAAGTGAATATTATTCAATGGGAATTTTGGTACGTTATCTACATTCCAATTTACGATCACCCGCAGAAGAAAAAGCTACTGCCCAAGGGATAGCATTTGATATTTCAGGTTACTATACTTCTGAAAAACATCTTGTAGGTAATCATTTTGGAAGCTATTCATTAGGTTTCCAAATTTCCAATATAGGAAGCAAAATCAAATACGAGGACTTAGGTCAATCGTTTTTCCTGCCCACTAATCTTAAACTCAGTGGGAGTTACACCCTATCAGTAGATAGCGAAAATGATATTTCTTTACTTGTAGAGCTCAACAAATTATTAGTCCCTTCTGATACACAGAAACATAAAAAGACTGATTTTTTAGAAGGCATTTTTACTTCGTTTACAGATGCTCCCAATGGTTTTTCAGAAGAGATGCGAGAAATCTCTTGGGCATTAGGATTTGAATATACCTATTTACAACATTGGTGTTTGCGCACTGGCTATTTCTATCAACACCCAAACAAAGGAGATAAAAAATATCTTACCGTTGGGACTGGTTTTAATGTGTCTCATTGGCAACTTGACTTTTCTTATCTTTTTTCAACTGCTCAAACAGTTAATCCATTAAGTAACTCTCTTAGAATTTCATTGCAATACGCTTTTTAACTGCTATATACAAAAAACTCCTGCTATAAACAGGAGTTTTTGTTGTGTAAATACTATTAATCATCAATAGGATTTTTATACATCTGTAAAGCTTCTGATGATTTTTTATCCCCAGGTAAGGTATATATAAGTTTGATGTAATAATCGCCTTTTCTCATAGGTATAAAAGAAGTATTTTTTAGAAATTGATGTGCTGGACTTGAGAAAGATATTATCCCTTTACTTAAATCATTGGTAATCTGCCTAAAGATATCTACAAAATCCATCTTATAAGCTAATGCTAAATCATATTGATAAGGAAAATAATTTTCTACTTCTTGTGAGAAAATTTCGTTTTGTACATTAGTTAAATACTTATTATCAATAGAAATTGCTTTTGAGGGTATTTGTCCCCACTCTTTTGTATCTCTTCTTAATTGATATTTTCCAGCAATTGGTAATTGGCTATACAAAGTAGGATTTATGTATTGTTTAAAATAAGCATCCTGCAAAGTAGCTTCTACTGCAATTAGAGGTTTTTTCTTAGAATACTCATTACCTACAAGGTCTACTACTTCAAAAGGTTCTGATTTTTGAAGAGTATTAGCAAGAGAAATTGCATTAGAGCGACGTATTACAAAATTGTAATGAGAAACTTTGATAGCTTTTATTTTCTCATTAAACGTTTTATACTTACTAGTACTGAAATCATACGTTAATCGTTCTATCTCACCTTCTTTACTTAATGATTGTGCTTGTTTTTGCAAGACCTCATAATCATTACCCTCTTCTTGAGTTCTCTTTACATTTTCAGTAACTTTTCTCTTTTCATTTTTTGTATTAGTTTTTACAGGCTTACTAAAAAAGCTAACTTTATAAACTGACTTTGTCTGTAGTTTAGGCATAGCAAAAGTAATCTCATTAGCATCTTTGTTATAGATAAATGCTACCTCTTGTGCTTTATGGGTTTGATTATCTATAATTTTTACTCCATTCTCCCATTGATTACCTTCAAATAGATAGTCTTGTCCTTGTATGAGTTTTACATACCCTTGTTCAAACTCGTCTTTTAAGAAAAATTTTTGTGATACTACGGGATAAGCGTATTCTATATTTTGTAATGGGATATAATTAGGAGCTGTGCCTGTTGTAAATGTACGTTCTTCAAACTCTTTAGCTACTTGTCCGTTTTGGGTGATAGGTCTAAATATACCTCCCTCCTGTTTTTGGAAACTAACTTCTACTTGTACTTTAAATTTCTTTTGAGGAGCTAAAATATCTTCAGGGATGAAGTTAGCTCTATCTTTTAAGTGTGACCATTCTAATCTACCTTTAACTTCCTGATTTTTATCATCAAGAACGTTAAATTTTTCAAGAACTACTCTATAAGTACTTTTTCCATTATCTTCAGGAATTTCAAAAGGTTCGTTTACTTTCATTGAAAAAGTGGCTTGAGGTACAGCAAATACATCTACATCATTGCTATTGTTTTTAGGAGATACATCAGCAATGAGTTTCATTCCTTCAAAAGCACCTCCTGCTGCTCCAAAGTCACATTGTTCACCAATAGTAACTTTGAAATTGAACTTTCCTTTGATAAGTCCGCCTAAGACATTCATTTCACCTCCTACATAACCTCGTAACCATACAGGATTAGGTAATTTAGCTTGCATTAATACAGCTACGCTTGATGATATAATAGGAATTCTCATATTTATAAAAAGCAACTTTACACGTACTCCTAATTCACCTTGTAAGAAAGCATAAGATTGTCCGTTAGCATACCAACCGTCTATACCTACTTGTTTGCCTGTATTTCTACACGATGCTTCTCCGTAATTCTTAAGCATTATATCAAATCCAACACCTGCTTTGAAATTAGCATAGAAAATTAGGAATGATAAATCACCGGTATCTATACTTAAATCAGAACCAAAGGCAAAACCTCCTGCATTAGCTAAAGCATTTTCATCACGCATATAATTGAGTTCCTGAGCTTGTACTCCTAAAAAGCTCGCTACATTGGGAGGAGGCGGTGGAGAAGCAGGTAATTTTGTACCAGCCATAAGATAAGAAGTTGTTTTAAGAGAAACACCTGCTACTCCCATTTTTATACCAACTCTGTCATCAGGTGTACCAATATGTAAATACCAATCATTAGGGTCTTTATGAAAAACAGCCCAACCTGCTCTACCTCCTTCACCTACCCCTGAGATGAACCCTGCATTGATATAGACATCAAGAGTACCGTGTGTAGTTTGATTGACTATATCAAACTGAATAGCTGTCTTGAATTGGATAGTAGCCTTATTATCAGGAGTAGTAGGTATTGCTTTTTCAGCAAGAGGTAAGAAACGTTTTTCAAAACCTGTACGTTTATCGTTATTACTTTCTAAACCTAAGAAAGAGGCTTTGTTTTCTAAACTTCCTGATACTTTTGAAACTAAATTCTGTATATTTTCTATTCCAGGTATATCAGCTAAGACATTTCCTTTTCCATAGATGGCTGCAAAATCTAACCCTCCATTTTTATTGAATAACATTTCAAAAGCAGCTTCTCCGCTGAAAGCCTTGTCAGATCCTATAGCAAAACTTACTAATGCTTTGAGTCCCAACCCCCCTTCTTGGTAAGGTTCATAAGTAAGTCCTGAAGGAGAAAATTCAGCAGGGTCAGCGAGTGCATTTCGTTTCATATTATAATAAGCCCCTCCACCAAAACCATTAATGAAATAACCCGTTGATATCTTGGCACTGGCATCAAAATACCAATATCTAAATTCTCTTTTCCCAAAAATAGCTTTAGCTTTTACCTTGCAAGCCCCTTTGATTTCTACTTTTAAATCGGCATTAAATCCGTTGCCATATATAGGGTGATTTTCGAGTAAATCAAGTCGACCATCCATAGAAAATCCACAGAAAGAACCTTTTATAGCTATAGCAGAAAGGTCTAAGCCTTTGAATTTATAGTTGTAAGTGTGATTTTCTGAAGTTAGCTCACCTAAAATACCAATATTAGCTCGTGCAGAAAGTTCACTTTTATCCATTAGGTTCAGTGCTACATCAAAATACACATCTGCTCTGTTATCTAAAGTTCTCACTTCTACGCTTTTAATACTTACAGGAAAGTTGCTAAAAGAAACCTCATTTTTATAGCTCATATTTCCCACAGAAATCATAGGAGAAACTGTTTGTAATCTCAAATTTTCAAAAGTAATCCCTTTAAAATCTACAGTTTTACTTTCCTCCTGATTTTCCTGAGTTTCTTTTTCTGCAGTTTTGTTGGCAGCAAAGTTTATATTACCGTGTAAAACAGCTTTAGGAAGAAAACGATTGTTCTCTACTTTTAGTTCTATGGAACTATTTTTATAAAGAGAGGCTTTTGCTTGCCAAAGGTCAAATTGTATTTCATCAGTGGTCGTTACATTCAAGCTGTATCTTTCTTCTGAAATCAGTCCGTCGTATTGCAAGCCCAACTGTTCTATATTTTTGTTCTTGGAGGCATTGGTAATAGGAAGTAGTATTTTTCCATTAAAATTTGCTTTTACAAATTCGCCTGTTTCTATTTGTACCTCAATATGCTCTAATGAGTATGCCCAAGCATTGTTCTTATCAGTAATTCCTTCTTTCAAAGGAAATATATTTTCTGCAGAAAAGACCCCCGAAACGCCAAACTTATCTATAAGAAGTCCTTTGGCAGAGAACTCTATACGTTTTCCACTCTCAGCGGTTGATTTTGTTTTAAACTCAGAGGGGAGACCTATTGAAAAGTTCTCGACATACACTCCTTTCCAACTCTCTTGCGCAGGAAAGAGTAGCCCTTTCGTATTGTACATATTTGGGAAAACAACAGAAGGGTCGTTTTTTATATCGCTTACGTCAAGAACCGCTTTTGATACTAAAAACTGAAAATTGCCATCGTAGTCTCTTCCATTTTGTTTTTTAGCTAATACAAAAGGCGAAAGAGATACGTTCATTATCAAATCATTCCAAGCGGAAGCTGTGATGCTAAAATCACCTCTTACTCTGTTGGGAGCTTCAACAATACGTCCGTTAGACAATGTAATCGGTACTGTTTGTTGGGCTTCATTTACAACTCCATTTTCCAAAGGGAGGATAAGCTCTCTTGAGAACTCAACAGCTCCTGAAAGGCGAAATTCTTTAAAACCATCACAATCAATTACTGCATAAGTCAAATCTTCAGTTTGACCTGTTTGTTTGTTAAACCCTCCATAGAGGGTAAGTTGCCAAGCATCTTTATGGATAGGAATGTCTATATCTCCCAGCAAAGCCAATTTGGCATCTCCTATGATACCCCCACTATGAGAGAGTTTGATGTTGTTTGCACCAAAAAATAGAGAAATAGGGCGACCATCATCCCCTTTTTGAGGAATATCTACTTTGGCAAACACTTGTAACTCGGTATAATCAGAGTGCAGTGTAGCCTTTATAATACCTATTGAATAAGTAGCGTTATCCGCAGCATTCTCACCTCTCTTACGCGTTTTTATACCGATGGGCAAAGAGGTAATATTCTGTAAAGACAAATTATCTACCCACAATTCCTTCCTTTCTATTTTCTGCATTTGTTGTGCAGCATATTCAGGAGTAAGTTCATTGTTATCAGTATTTTGCCCTAAGAGAGAAGAACTCCAAAGAGTGAGAAAAACAAAAGGTATGGATAAAAATATATTTCGCATTGTATGTTATTTTTTAAGGTGAAACTATTTTAAAAGCTATAGCTATAATTTATATTAAGCGTTATATCCTCAGCAGATTTTTGTTGTGAGTGCCTAAACATCTGCATTCCATAGAATGAAAAATTGTGTTTTTCAAGTAGTACATACGACACATTGCACTTGATACCTAAAACACTATTTCCAAAAGTGTCATTTGTTCGATTATAAAGCGTTCCTAAACTTGTATTGAGCTTATTTTCAAAGAATTTTTTGGCGATTGTAACACTCCCACCGTAAAAATCGGTTATCTCTCTCCCTACTTTGTTTTGAGTGTAGTTGGCAGAAGTATTCACATTCATTTGCAGAGATGAAAAGCTAATGGTATGAGCAGCATTGTAATTCTGCACCAAACTAGCTTGTCCTCTGCCGATAATACCTCCTTGTTCATTTGCTTGTCCTGCAATAGAGTAGTTGAAATTCACATTTTGACTTTTATCTTTTCCAAAAACATAATTCATATTCACATTTCCGTTTTGAGAAAGCTGGCGATAAGTAAGTGTATCGGCAGGATTCATATTCGGGGTGTTGATATAGTCGAACTCGTTTAAACGGCGGTTAGTAGTGGATGTAAAATTAGAGTATGAACCTGATACATTTAGTTTTTCTGAAACCTTTGCATTCAAATTTGCACTTCCTACCAGTCTCACAGAGGTTTGATTTTTCTGTTCTTTTAAATTGTCGCGTTGGTATCCCAATTGAGTGGCTATACTTATACGATCTTTAAAAAACGGACGGGCAAATGTAAGAGAAATATTCTCTAAATCATTATTGAAATACATAGCTCCAAAAGTACGATAAGTAGGATCAATATTCTCATATACAATTCCTACATTTGCTTTTCCTATCAGATAGTTTAAACGAGCATCAAAAGCCCTACTTTTGGAGGAGGAAAGCAAATAGTCTAACGAATTATCCTCAGTTTTATGAGGGGTCTTTTCCTGAATGATAGAAAGCGCATATTGTACTTCTAAGCTCAAGTTTTTTACAAAAGTTGTGGCAAATTTTAACGCATTAGCATAATTAGACTTGGGAGAAATATCAGTAGGATGTTCCAATGAATTTTTAACGTCCCAAGCGTATAAGCTACTAAATTCTATCTTATATTTTTCTTTGTCAAAATTAAGCTTCATAGCTGAACCATATCTCTCAAAAACAGCTGCTTGACCTATATTTTTATCTTCTTCTACTGCTTTGAGCAAGCGCCCTCCCATTGTGCTAAATTTCAATGCTCCTTTAGGTGTTAATTCTAGCCCTACCCCACGAAAAGGGTGTCCGTTGAGTGTATAAGGAGAGTAAGTGAGCGTATGGTCGCCTAAGTACAATTTTATCCATTTGTACTTAGGAGCAATACTAAATCTATTAAAGTCAAAAGGGACTTTATAGTTCAGAGCATTTCCTTGATTGGTAATAGAGTAACTCACTGGCATTGAAAATGTAAGAAAGCTAAAATTCAAACTTCCTGTAAGCATATAAGTAAAGGTACTTTTTTCAGCAGAAGAATTAAAAAACATAGCATCAGCATTGACGCCTCCACTTACTCTAAACTTTGTATCTTTAGTCATTGCTTCTATGTCTAAATCTTGAGCATTGGTACCAAAAGATATACACAAAAGTCCTCCCAAAAGCATATACTTTAATAATAGTTTCATTATCTATTTATTTTTGAACTTTTATATCACACAAAATATAGGAATTTTCTGCACCCTTACTTACAAATTGTTTTATTTTGATAGCTCCCTTTCTACCATCGTGGGTTTGAAATAACACTATTCGAGGTAATGTATTTGTAAATGCTTGTGCTCCTGCTGCCGAATGTGTAATAGAAAGTGCACGTAAAGGGCTATCATTTGTCATTGCATTGAATTCTTCTTCAGTGAAATTGATCCCGCAATTGCATATTTCTTGTGAATTGACAAAAACAGTAGTTTTTGCTCCTGTAATAGGAAAGAAAGCATATTTTTGTGCCTCAGTTGGAGATACAAATTTATTGCTTGAAAAAGTAGGGCTACCTCCTTGAAAAACTATATCTATCAAAGGGGCATTTTCAGCGGTAATATCTTTAGAGAAAAAAGATTTCTTCAGTTTTGTGGAATAGAAAGCTGCTACTTTTTCGCTGTTATGAGCATAATTAATTCCTAATTTTACATTTTCTAATACATAAATACCAGTATCAGGATATACTGTAATTTGTTTCTGTAAAGTTTGAGTTGTTTTACCATTAGAGGCTACAAGTATTATAGTATAAGTACCAGCATTAGTATAGGTTACTTTAGGATTTACTTCAGTAGAAGTGTTAGGAACACCCCCTTGGAACGTCCATTGGTATGAAATAGCATTTTCAGTTTTATTTTGCAAGGTGATATTTACAGGCACTTGTAAATCCTCATCCTCAATAGGTATCTGCCAAGAAAAAGCAGGTTTAATAGCAGGTTTTACCTCTACAAAATCTGAAAAAGTTTGACGATCATACCCATTAGAAACTTCTAAAGTTATTTCGTGTTTGCCTTCTGTAGAAAAAACCACAGAAGGAGGTGTTTTCCCTTCAAAAGTTTCAGGGATACCTCCTTTAAAAAGCCATTTATGAGTGAGGTTCTCTCCCTGAGTAGTATTAGTAAACTTCACTGTTACAGGAGGATAGCTATTCATTACAATCTCTTTTGTAAAGCTTGCTTTTTTGATAGCATCTTTTATTGTGATAGTTTGCTCTTGAGTATCTGATTCTTTATACTCGTTAGTAACTGTTAGCTTTACTTTGTATGAGCCGTGTTGTGTATAGAGCACTTCAGGAGATTTTTCAGTAGAGGTATTAGGCGTACCACTTTCGAACTCCCACTGGTAATGCTCTCCCCCTGAAGAGGTGTTATTCATCTTTACATAAACGGGTACTGATTCATCACCATTTCTAAAACTCATTTGAAAAGAAGCCTTTACAGGGATCTCTGTCTCTTGATAACAAGAAACTACTGCAAAAGCTATTAAGCAAATGATAAAATATCGATATAAACTCATCGTTATTATTTTTTTGATTTTATTTGTTATTTCTTTTGTTCGTCCTAAAATTATTAGTTAGTCCGTAGATTTTCAAAGAAGTATTAAGCTACTTTCTTTGTTTATCGCATATCTTTAGCCTTTGTTCTTAAGACTTATCACTGTAATCTTATTTTAGGACAATACACTTCTTTAAAAGCTTGTTTTACTTCATTTATATTAGCTTTATTACTGTTAATCACATAAGCTAAATCTTCTATTTTGTTAACTCCTTGTAAATAACTTTCAAATTGCTTGATAAATCCTTTATCATTAGCTATTTTACTCCAAGTTTCGCTGTTATAGCTTTTAAATTCCTCATATAAAGGTTTTTGTCCTTCCCTAAACTTCACGTCATAACGGCAGTTGGCACAGATATCATCTAAACCCTTTTCAAACTTCATATCTAAATGCTCAATGTTTTCAGGTGTATATTTTTTAGGGTTTTTCTATGCTTACTAAATGAAAGTAAAAGTAATAGAAATGAAATTAGTATGATAAAACAAGAACTATTCCTTTCTTTCAAAAATATGCAACGTGTGATTACTATCTAAGATATACACCTTATTTTCTGAGACTTTTAAATCTTTAAGCTGGGTAAAACAATCATCTCTTTCCACTACTGCAATAGGATCTGAAACATAGATAATTTCCTTAGTATTGATGTCTAAAATACCAAATCTTAGTTGATCAAAAAGATAAAAGTACAATAAATTATCTTGTACAGCATATTTGGTAGAAGTGTCTTTCCCTTTGATGTTGTACTTTTCAAACTCTTCTTGTAAGCCATATTGAGTAACAAAAGGAGGCTCTTGGGTTAAATCCATTTCAATAAAGACATCCATAGCCATACCAAGAATTTTTCCTTTTTCACTATTTAAGAAATAATCACTTCTAAAAAAATCTTTGCCTTTGCAAATAGTTTTTCCTATGGCTTCATCATATTCAGGAATATGGTATTTCAATTCTCCTGTTTCAATATCTAAACCTATAAAGCCTCCTATCTCTATAAAAGCCCAAATAATTCGATTGTATATGCCTATAAAGTGTCTTATTTCGAAGTCTCTTTCTTCATCCCACGAATTTTTCCACTTCCCAAGTGAAGCAAGAGGAAACTCCCAAAGAATTAAATCTGAATCTATTTTTCTACAAGCTATTTTCTTTTTAAAATCACGAAATATATACTTGTCTATAATACTTCTTCCTAACCAACTTGTAGCTTCAAAAAGTATTTTTTTCTTTTCAAAATCATAAATCCCTTCTTGTGGTTTATCATCAATTTCATAAAAAGAAAAGTAAGGGTAATTTTGAGCTTCTATCCTATAATTATTAATAACAATAGATGAATCGTTAATATTGATTATGGCAGAATCTCCATACACAATCTCTCTTGATATCAAATGGCCTTTTCCAAAGGGATATAGTTCTTGCTGTCCAGAAATTTCTAATAGACATTCATTTGATTGAGCATTAAAGAGTCCTTTGCTATTAATGTAATATTCATTTACATAAGCTATTACATTGTTTATTGTTCTACTTTCACAAAACATAATTATTCAGCTTTTATAAAGTTAAAAATAGGGTGTTTAGTATCAAAAGAAATATCTTCTACTAAATCTTTGAAATTTTTAAGACTATTTATTTTACCAGTTCCATCAACTCTATCAAATTGCTTCCATATATTTGGATTTGTTTTAAAAATTTCATCAGTATTGCGTTTAAACAATTCTTTAAAAGCTTGTTTTACCTCATTTATATTAGCTTTACTACTGTTGATCACATAAGCTAAATCTTCTATTTTTTCGATACCTTCTGTGTTCAAGTAGCTTTTAAACTGTTGAATAAATCCTTTATCATTAGCTATTTTACTCCACGTTTCACTGTTATAGCTTTTAAATTCCTCATATAAAGGTTTTTGTCCCTATGCTTACTAAATGAAAGTAAAAGTAATAGAAATGAAATTAGTATGATAAAACAAGAACTATTCTTCACGTTCAAAAATATGTAACGTATGATTACTATCTAAGATATACACCTTATTTTCTGAGACTTTTAAATCTCTAAGGCGAGTAAAACTATCATCTCTTTCCACTACTGCAATAGGCTCTGAAACATAGATAATTTCTTTGGTATTGATGTCTAAAATGCCGAATTGTAATTCTTTGTCATTATAAAAATACAATAAATCTTCTTGTAGACTTGTATTCCCACTAACTCCATATTTTTTTAGGTTCATTTTCTCCATTTTATCCCACATACCATATAGCATAGGAGTTATTTTTTCTTTATTGAGGTCTATTTCAAAAAATCTGTCAGCTATTAAACCGATAATTATTCCTTTTTTATCATCCAAAATAAATTTTGCACGATAAAAAATGTAAAACTCTTCACTATCTACATAACTATCGACTTTGCCTAATAAATTCCCCTTGGGTATCCCAAGAATACGATGTTTCAATTCCCCGGTTTGAATATCTAAACCAATAAATCCACCTCTTTCTATATAAACCCAAAGAATATTGTTATATATTCCTACAAATTGTTCTACTTCATAGTTAAATTCTTCATCTGTATTGTAATCTTTACCTTTACCAAGAGAAGAAAGAGAAAACTCCCATAAATGTTTTTTCTTTTGAATAGAAAAGGCTCTGATAGACATTACATCATCGTATATTTTATTCTTTTTGTATATATATATATATATACCCATTTGGGAAAAACTTATAGAAAATTTGTCAATATTTCCCAATACTATAAGATTCTCTTCTCTATCCAAGAGAGCTGTAATGAATATTTTTTGTTGTTCATCTAAAAAATAAGTTTCTAAAAACTCTTTAGATAAATACAAAAAAGCTTTGTCTTTTCCTTCTTCTATTAATTCTAAATTTTCGTCGAAGATTTTATAATTATTCTCCCACTCACTACAATAGAATTTGCCATTAAAAGTAGCAAGCGGACTTAGTGGCGTTTTGTAAAGCATTTGTTTTTTTTCACCACATTGAATTTCATCAGATGTATTGATGTAATAAGGTTTGCCTTTATAGATAACATAATCTCTTACATTATCTATTTTAGAAATTAATTTAAACATTTTATTGTGATTTTATAAAGTTATAGAGTACTGAATTTGTATCGTTTATCAACTTTTCTAATCTTACTTTATCATTAGGATTTATAATACCTAAACTTTCCTTTAGTTTAGGATTCATAAACTTTAAAATTTCATTACTATTACGCTTAAACACTTCTTTAAAAGCTTGTTTTACTTCATTTATATTAGCTTTATTACTGTTGATCATATAAGCTAAATCTTCTATTTTGTTAACTCCTTGTAAATAGCTTTCAAATTGCTTGATAAACCCTTTATCATTAGCTATTTTACTCCACGTTTCACTGTTATAGCTTTTAAATTCCTCATATAAAGGTTTTTGTCCTTCCCTAAACTTCACGTCATAACGGCAGTTGGCACAGATATCATCTAAAGCTTTTTCAAACTTCATATCTAAATGCTCAATGTTTTCAGGGGCATATTTTTTAGGGTTTTTCTTAAAGGTAGAAAGCATATGCTGAGTGCCTTCACGCATAGCGGCATTGCTACTTAAAGCACCTTCTTCTATTTTTTTCCATAAATCAGGACGGTTTCTAAAAGTATGGGCTACTTCTACATAGTTTTCGAGCATCTCATCTATGGTACGACCTCCAAAAATTTTCCTACCTGCATCTTTACAATTACCACAAGGAGCATCTTTATATTTCTTCAAGAAATTTATTAGTCCTTGTTCTCCTCCAATAGCTTTTAATTTTTCGGCATTTTCAGGGGCTAAATAATGAGTGATTTTTTCTATTGTTTTTGTATCATCTATAAATTTAGAGCCTTCCGAGAATGCTTTAGTAAGTATGTTGTTTGTTTTTTTAGAGAGGTCTTCAGCAAGGTTTGCTATTTGTTTTCCAGTTTTTCCTAAGTTATCTAACTGAGTGTTTATAGAATGAAGGTCTAACTGTTTTTTAGTTTCATCTAAAAAGGCTTGGGTTTGTTTGTTGTCGATAGTTGTGGCAATATAAAGCTCGTTAGGGGCTATATCATTTATGTTTTTGTAAACTAACTCAACCTCTTCGTTGTCAGCTTTTTTAGCTACGACAACCATAATATCTTCATTGAGAGCTTTTGCTCCTCCTCTTATATAGGCACCACTGGCAAGAGGCAAGATAGCTCCAGCTGAGTAAATTGTTAAATTAGTAGCATCGTTGCGCGCAGAGGCATAGGCGGCACATAGAGGGTCGGTGAAAATATCAGCCCCTGGAATAAGGCTTATGATATCTAAAGTGCCATAAACAGCGCCGTCTAAAACCTTTAGTTTTTCAAAATCATAAAAGACTTCAGGAGGGAGCGTTCCTTTTTCTAAGGCTATTTTTACTTTATTCTTAAACTGCCAAGTATCAACTGAGTTTTGCCATAGGTAGAGAGGATAATTAGGTGTTTTGTCTATTCCATAATCCATATACACCTCTCTAAACCTGCCTAACTGATGAATGTCTACTTCTTCCCAAAGTGCTTTATTTTTCAATCCATCTTGTGCGTATTCAGCTTTTAGACTTTTTATAAGAGCTTTTCTGTTTTGATTTTCACAATTCTGATAAAGTTCGGGATAATCGCTTGTATAAACACAATATTTATTTCTTCTAAACTCTTTTGACTGATAGAAAGTTAAATTTTTAATAAAAGGATAACCTCGTAAGTTTTCTTTTGATTTATAGGTATAATTTCTTACACTTCCATCAGCATATTGATAATATTTATTCATTATCAAAGGCTTAGGAATATCTTGATATAGGGTAAGAAGTCTTTCAAAAATAGAATTCCCTTTATATTTGCTTCGGATAATGCTATTATCTGTCTGGGCAAAACTTATTGTATAGCAATTTAGTTTTTTAATAGTACCTTCTTTGAAAATAGACTCATATTCAGAGGAAGCTACCACTAAATATACTAACTTACGATCAGACTTATTGCCAGAAACACCCTCTATTGCTTTTTGTGCTAAATCGGAAAGTATATGCTCTGGTATATAGGAATTTTTTCTTAATGGTAAAAATGTAAGTACTACATCTATTTTTGTATAATACGATAATAGATGTAATTTTTCCTCTAACTCATAAAGTTGTTTTTCAGGTACATTAGTTACAAAGTTATTTACAATATGGTTGTATTGCCCAACAGCAACAACTTCTTTTTTTCGTGAAGTTGCTATTTTTTTAATAGCATTTGCTAAATACTCTTTTAAATCTTTACGATATTGTTCTATTTCAGCAAGGTCAGAGGTTTTAATTACTCTAAAATTGTCACAAGGACTGACTGTCGGGTTAGCATTGGTACAGGTTACTGTATTTACAAAAGTAATAGGAGTTACTGTAAAACTAACAGTACCTTTTTTATCTTTAATGTATCCCCAACTAGTTTTGTAATAAGTATCACTACCACAAGAATTACCTGTTCTATATAGATAAATTTCTGTTTCATCATTTATTGATGTTTGATAATCAAGTTTTAAAAAGAGTCCATCTAAATTTTTATAACCTACAAATTCTTTATTAGAGAACTCGGCGTAGTAGGCTTTTTTATCTTCTCCTAAAATTGCGGGCAAAGCTCCTTGTGGTATTTCTGATAGTTCCTCTCTATCAATAGCTGTGATATGGGATCTATCATATTTAAAAGGTCGCCAATCAGGGGTAAGCCATATTTTACCTGCAAACTCTCCCTCACTTTGTCCTTGGAAAATACCTATTTTAAACGCAGGGTCATTGATTTGCTTCCAGTCGGCAAAGAGTAAATTCTCATCAGTGGTGTAGTCCATTAATGAGGGTACACTGCCTTGTTGTTTTTTCTTGAATGGGTGTGCTAGTTTAAATATTCCGTGCCCCAATTCGTGGGCGAGGGTTCTTTCGGTTTGGTCGAATACAAAACCAAACTGTCCACCGAGTGCCATATAGCCTCCTTGTCCGGTACTGCTCTTGGCATTGGTAATAAACACATAATAGGTATCGTTTGCTACCTTTTCTGTGGCTTTATAGGCATTGATAAGCGCCTGTTGCGACGGACTATAATCAGTAAGGTCGCCAAATACATCTTTGGTTTCCAACACGCCATTGGTCAAATAAGGGGTAATGTCAAAAGGTGCTGCCCAAGTGATATCTAAAGTTACTCCTATCTTGCTATAAATAGATTTTACTCTATCTATATCCATAGAGGTGTTTTCGGAAGTGGGCACAAGGATTACCTTGGCAGTTTTAGGTGAGAGGTGTACCAAGTTGAACACTCCTGCGATTTGGTATTTCTTGCCCTGTTTGATAGTAGCTTGTACTTGTTCAATATGTCAAAGAACTTATTTTTAGTATATTGTTTGTGTAAACAAAATAAGGTACAAAGATAGAGTTTTTGCTTTAAATAGGCAATAGCTTAGATGTTATTTCTCTCTTTCAAAAATATGTAATGTATGATTACTATCTAAGATATACACCTTATTTTCTGAGACTTTTAGGTCTCTAAGGCGAGTAAAACTATCATCTCTTTCCACTACAGCAATAGGCTCTGAAATATAGATAATTTCCTTGGTGTTAATGTCTAAAACACCAAATTGTAATTCTTTGTCATTATAAAAATACAATAAATCTCCTTGTAAACTTGTTTTTCCATTAACCCCATATTTTTTCAAGTTCATTTTTTCCATTTTATCCCACATACCATATAGCATAGGAGTTACTTTTTCTTTATTGAGGTCTATTTCAAAAAATCTGTCAGCTATTAAACCGATAATTATTCCTTTTTTATCATCCAAAATAAACTTTGCACGATAAAAAATGTAAAACTCTTCACTATCTACATAACTATCGACTTTGCCTAATAAATTCCCCTTGGGTATCCCTAGAATACGATGTTTCAATTCCCCAGTTTGAATATCTAAACCAATAAATCCACCTCTTTCTATATAAACCCAAAGGATATTGTTATATATTCCTACAATTTGTTCTACTTCATAGTCAAATTCTTCATCTGTACTGTAATCTTTACCTTTACCAAGTGAATCAAGAGGAAATTCCCAAAGCAAGTTGGTAGGAAAAATATGATATCCCAATATTACATCTTTACTTGATGTAATAAGTACATCATTTGTATAAGTTTTTAAATACTGATAGTTTTCTTCAAGAATTATCTCCTTTACATTGACTAAATCATTTTCTAAGAGACAAATACTTCTGTTATATACTCCTCTTGATATTTTTACAGCATTAGCCCAAGCTATTAAATATTTGGAATTCTCATTTGCTATAAGAAAATAGTTACTTTTAATAATATTAAAATTTTCATCAATATAATAGCACCCTTTCTCTTCATCAAAAACTTGAATTAGAGAATCTGAAATCTTATAAATGCTAGTACCATCTATTCCTTTCATTAAGAGTGTATTGTCATATAACAAATTGTCGTTTAACAAACTATAAATTATTCCTTCTTTAAAAGGAATTACTTTATTTATATTTTCTTTTATTTTGATTAGAGAATACATAAATTAGAATTTTATAAAATTGTACAAAACAGAATTTGTTGAATTTATTAGGTCTCCAAAAACATTTTTAGCTTCACTTTTAGTTAAACCTTCACCTAATAAGTTATTTTTCAAAGTATTGTTTTTCAAAATAATCTCAAAGAGCTCATCTTTTTTGTTTTTAAACAATTCTTTAAAAGCTTGTTTTACTTCATTTATATTAGCTTTATTACTATTAATCATATAAGCTAAATCTTCTATTTTGTTAACTTCTTGTAAGTAGCTTTCAAATTGCTTGATAAATCCTTTATCATTAGCTATTTTACTCCACGTTTCAGTGTTATAGCTTTTAAATTCCTCATATAAAGGCTTTTGTCCCTATGCTTACTAAATGAAAGTAAAAGTAATAGAAATGAAATTAGTATGATAAAATGATGAAACAAGAACTATTCTTCTCTTTCAAAAATATGCAACGTGTGATTACTATCTAAGATATACACCTTATTTTCTGAGACTTTTAAATCTTTAAGCTGGGTAAAACAATCATCTCTTTCCACTACTGCAATAGGATCTGAAACATAGATAATTTCCTTAGTATTGATGTCTAAAATACCAAATCTTAGTTGATCAAAAAGATAAAAGTACAATAAATTATCTTGTACAGCATATTTGGTAGAAGTGTCTTTCCCTTTGATGTTGTACTTTTCAAACTCTTCTTGTAAGCCATATTGAGTAACAAAAGGAGGCTCTTGGGTTAAATCCATTTCAATAAAGACATCCATAGCCATACCAAGAATTTTTCCTTTTTCACTATTTAAGAAATAATCACTTCTAAAAAAATCTTTGCCTTTGCAAATAGTTTTTCCTATGGCTTCATCATATTCAGGAATATGGTATTTCAATTCTCCTGTTTCAATATCTAAACCTATAAAGCCTCCTATCTCTATAAAAGCCCAAATAATTCGATTGTATATGCCTATAAAGTGTCTTATTTCGAAGTCTCTTTCTTCATCCCACGAATTTTTCCACTTCCCAAGTGAAGCAAGAGGAAACTCCCAAAGAATTAAATCTGAATCTATTTTTCTACAAGCTATTTTCTTTTTAAAATCACGAAATATATACTTGTCTATAATACTTCTTCCTAACCAACTTGTAGCTTCAAAAAGTATTTTTTTCTTTTCAAAATCATAAATCCCTTCTTGTGGTTTATCATCAATTTCATAAAAAGAAAAGTAAGGGTAATTTTGAGCTTCTATCCTATAATTATTAATAACAATAGATGAATCGTTAATATTGATTATGGCAGAATCTCCATACACAATCTCTCTTGATATCAAATGGCCTTTTCCAAAGGGATATAGTTCTTGCTGTCCAGAAATTTCTAATAGACATTCATTTGATTGAGCATTAAAGAGTCCTTTGCTATTAATGTAATATTCATTTACATAAGCTATTACATTGTTTATTGTTCTACTTTCACAAAACATAATTATTCAGCTTTTATAAAGTTAAAAATAGGGTGTTTAGTATCAAAAGAAATATCTTCTACTAAATCTTTGAAATTTTTAAGACTATTTATTTTACCAGTTCCATCAACTCTATCAAATTGCTTCCATATATTTGGATTTGTTTTAAAAATTCCATCAGTATTGCGTTTAAACAATTCTTTAAAAGCTTGTTTTACTTCATTTATATTAGCTTTATTACTGTTGATCATATAAGCTAAATCTTCTATTTTGTTAACTCCTTGTAAATAGCTTTCAAATTGCTTGATAAACCCTTTATCATTAGCTATTTTACTCCACGTTTCACTGTTATAGCTTTTAAATTCCTCATATAAAGGTTTTTGTCCTTCCCTAAACTTCACGTCATAACGGCAGTTGGCACAGATATCATCTAAAGCTTTTTCAAACTTCATATCTAAATGTTCAATGTTTTCAGGAGCATATTTTTTAGGGTTTTTCTTAAAAGTGGATAACATATGCTGAGTGCCTTCACGCATAGCGGCATTGCTACTTAAAGCGCCTTCTTCTATTTTTTTCCATAAATCAGGACGGTTTCTAAAAGTATGGGCAGCCTCTACATAGTTTTCGAGCATCTCATCTAAGGTACGACCTCCAAAAATTTTCCTTCCTGCTTCTCCACAATTGCCACAAGGAGCATCTTTATATTTAGCTAAGAAATTCTTTAATCCTGATTCACCTCCGATAGCTTTTAATTTTTCGGCGTTTTCAGGGGCTAATTTTTTCTGTGAAAAGGAACTCTCTTCTGCTTTTGTAACAAAGCTAAGAAAGAAACATAGGGTTAATATGATGATATAAAAACTATTGCTTATTCTCATTTAAAAAGGATTGGGTTCATTTTCTAAATGAGTGATTAAATAATCAAATCCTTGTTTGAAAATAGCAACTTCTTCTGTTTTTTCAGGTTTCTTTATAGCATACAAATCAATAAGTTTCAATGTTTCGTTTTTGTATTCTTCATATCTTGAATGATTGCCCCATTTTAATATAGCTATTTTTTTAAATAAGTGTACTGGGAAACTCCCTCCAACAACTATTTCTGCTTTTCTTTCAAAAGGCACACTTCCTACATAATCAGCTAAAAACTTTATATCTAATAGTTTAGGGAATACTTCTTGTTCATAATATGAAAGACATTTGTAAAACTCTGACAAAAACTCCTCTAAATGAGCCTCAGAGGTGATTTCTTGCGAAAAAGAATAGTCTGTTTTATAGAAATCTTTGATAACAAATCCTATATCATTACAATAATATTTTTTCAACTCTTCTATTATTAAATCATATACGAAATTTTCTAATTTATTTAATTGAATCGTAAAAGGGTTAAATCTAAGGAAAGAATCAAATTGTAACCTACAATCAAACTTTAATATATAACTATCAGTTTTTTTACAAAGAATAATCATATCTGTATCTTCTTTTGTAACTGAATAATTTATCATAGCTCTATTGCTTTCGAAAAGACTTTTAATTTTGTTTCTTGTTAAATCCATAAGTAAAATTATTTAGTTATTCCTTTAAATGTTTTGTTACCATCTCCATACAGTCTGTAGAAATCTTTTAACTTTATTCCTGTCCCTTGTTTAATTTCTTTTGGCAAAAGAATGTCATTAATGTCTGTTTTTTTTGCATTAGTAGGCTTATAAAACAAGCTACCTTTTCCCGCTTGTTGTTGTGCTAAAGTTTGCCCTGTAGTTAAACCAGTGTTTTGACTTAGTTTAGTTTCTACTACTACCATATCTACAATTTCATCAAACTCATCATATTTAATCCAAACTTGGTCGGCAATAAAGAACTCGCCTTGCTTGTTACAAGGAGGGGTTAATATATAGAGAATTTTCTCTATTAAACATCTCTTTTAATTTATTAAACTCTATAAAACTTTTTTTGACAATTTGATGGAATTTAGACTCCACATTTTGCAAATTTGGAGAGTTGCTAAACCCTTCTTCTCTATATTTAATATACTTTTCATATAGAGAATTATTACAAAGTTTCATTATAATCATAGCTTTTAGTCCAATTTCACCTCTCAAATAATTATGATAATCATCAAATGAAACAACGCTTAGAACTTTATCATTAAAACTTTGAAGAGTAGGAATTGCTTTAAAAAAAGGTAATGTATAATTGTTATAATAGGGATCTAACAATTGAACATATGCTTCTAACTCACTCTCGTTTTTAATAATGAAAAAATTTTCAGAAAGATTTCCTCCTCTTTCAACATTAACAGTACCAGAAATAGTATAATGAAAATATGTTTTCTTATTAGTTACTTGTTCCAATATTTTTTCTACCTTATCTACTTCTATATATTCTGTTATGCCAGGTCCTAATTGTATACATTCTTTTTTTATTTTACAATCTAATTGTATACATTTTTTAGTATCATTTTCCGTTTTAGAAAAAAATAAAATGTCTGTTTCTGTATCTATTTTACAATCAAAGTCTTTTTGATAAAAATAGTCTAATAGTTTTTTAAGCTTATTGTTCATTAATTATTCACTTTTATTATACCATTTTCCTTATAAATTCTCACAAAAGAACTATTATTCCTATATACAAGATTTTCTTTATTTAATTTTAAATTACCTTGTAATACTTTTCCTTCACTTTTCACGATATATTCAAACATTTTTTGTGCTTCTGCTTGATTTATTGTCCAAGAAGTAGATTTTGATAATTTAGAATCTATAATAATAACATCTAAAATTTCGACATCTCCATCTATAATTTTTCTAACAGCAACAAAATCAGGTTTAAAATATTCACCTGCTTCTTTACAAGGATATTTTCCTGATATACAAAGTTCAACATTGCTCAAAATTGTTCTACTATCTAAATCAGGAATTTTATTCTTTAACATCATATAAACATCAGAAGTCTTATCTTTCAATTTAAGTAAACAAAAACTTTCAAACTCTCTGCCTTCTTTTGTCATTTCCTTAAAGAAATTACTTTTTCCCCATTTTGTCCAAGAGCTATTTTCTTTAGAAAGTTTAAAGGCATAGGCAGGGTCTTCTTTTATCAATTTCCATTTAAGAAAATCGTCTTCTGTCTTTAAAAGCTGTCTTAATTCTCCTCCTGTAGAATTAGATGATAAATCTTTCTGCAAAGTTTTTAATAAATCGTCATCCCATTGGTTGAGTAAAAGTTTAATATCTGTCGAAATAGGTGTATTGAAATAAGTATCTATCTCATTTATTTCTGATTTTAGATTTTTTTCTAAAGATAGTACTACTTTTTCACCTTTGGTATAAACTCCTATATTGGCGGCTTTTTTAGTATCGTTGTTAACTGTGATATAAACGTTTTCTAAAGCACCTATTTTTTTGTAACCTAATGTGTTATCAACTATTACAACACTTGGTGTAAGGAGTAATTTTTGGCCGTCAAGAGCATCTAAATAGCGCAAAGAAGCTATTTCATACTCCATATTAGCTACTACTATATAGGCTTTTAGGTCATTTTTAACTTTTGCAGTTGCTCCCTGAACAATTTGTTTAAACGAAGATTGTAGGTCTACTTCATATAGTAAGGCTTTTATTTCTGTTAATGCTTCTTTAGTGAATTTAATTCCTGATTTTGCAGTAGCTAAAAAAGAATTTAAACCTTTCTTCAATTCTACAGCTTTCTCTGGCACATTTATGAAAAAGTTTTTTATTTTTTGTAAATCTACAACAGCAATTGAGCTACCTACAGCTTTTACTAAAATCGCACCTCCAACCAAAGCATTGATCAGTCGTACACTTTCGACAAAATCTTTTCCTCCTTCAAGTTTTAAGAGGTCATTTTCATATATTTCTACACCAATAGCTGAAGCTCCTAAAGTGATAGTAATAGCTTTAACAGCTGTGATACTTTGTCCTCCAGTAGTAGCGGCTAATAAAATACCAGCGGTTTCTAAAGCTATTGTTAGTTGTTGTCCGCTTAGTTTTTTATGATGTTTTGCGGCAAAATTTTCAGCCCAAAACAGAGGAACAATTCGTACATCACCCTTTTTGATGTTAGCATATTCATAGGATTCATTGAAAAAGAGTATCACAAAATCAGAAAAAGGTTTTCCTGCTTTGTAATATATTACACTTTTATTGTTATTATCACTACATTCTTTTCTTTTTCTATTTTCTCCATAACTAAAGAAATATTGGTTTTTAGTATCTACATTTGGAATAATTGTTTGTAAATAATGACAATTTAATGGATATGAGCCACATTTATCAAAAACATTTATATAATCAAGAGCTATATGATTTACTGCAAAGTACTGAATAGATTTACTGTTACAGTCAATTCCTTGATTTATATTTCCATTTCTATTAATACTATTTAAAATAACTTCTAGTTCTTGATATTGATCATAATAGTATTTTTTAGCCCATTTAGAGAAATAGTAATTGAAATATTCTTGATCTTCACTTTCTAATTTGTTGTATAAACGCTTTAATCCTCCTACATTACGAGAATTATCATTTAACAATGTAAGCAAATTAGTTTGAGTCTCAATAATGTTCTTTTCATCAAGTCCCATCAAAATAGAAGCTAATAATGCTCCGTGATGCTTGTCAAAACTATTACTATTGACGATATCAATAAATTTGCTTTTTACATTTTCTTGATTTGATGAGGCTGCTAACCTACCTACAGCTTTATAAAGCTTTAATCGAGTAGTTTCATCATCTACTTGGTCATATATATTTTGAAAATAGGATGATACAAAACGATTGAACAGTTCATTATTTTGCTCTGTATTTTGCTCATCTATAATTGAATTTAATAGTGTTACATAGAGTATTTCTTTATCTAAATCACTACCAAAAATTTTATTTATAAAGGAATTAGAGGTAGTAAGTTTTTGTTTTGAAAGTTTTTCAAGTAAAGAGAGTCTTGCTTTTACTCCTACTAAAGAAAAAGGGAGAGTTGGGTATTTTTGCAATTCTTCATAATTCTCTGTTTCTATATTTTTATTAAGAGCGTTAAGCCATCTTTCTTTTCTTTCTTTATCATTAGCAAAGTTTAAAACGCTATTTTCAAAGATTGTTACATATTCATTGGAAACTACAATAATTATCCCATTGAAATCCTTATAGTTCAATACACGAGATGTTAAAATTTCTTGATCTTTAGCTGTTAAAGAAGCAAAAGAATAATAATATCTCACACTTTTTTGGTCGGGAGATTTTATTTTGCGAATACTATTACTAAAATTATCAAACTTTAAGTACTTATTAAAATACTTACCAACCCATAAGCTAAGATTAAGTTCATCACCATCTGTTGTTTTTATCTTACCAGAAGAATAGAAACCTGAATCCTCTAATTTTGAAAAACGCAATGTAACTTCTGGTAAAAAGTTAATCGTTTCATCAGATAATTCTTTTACCGCATAATCATAATTAGGCTTAAATGAATGAGCTTTTATATTTTCTATAAAACGAGACAATAAAAGAATATCGCTTATTTGTTCCCCTTCACTTTGTCCTTGGAAAATACCTATTTTAAACGCAGGGTCGTTGATTTGCTTCCAGTCAGCAAAGAGGAGGGTTTCATCGGAGGTGTAGTCCATTAGGGAGGGACATTACCTTGTTGTTTTTTCTTGAATGGGTGTGCTAGTTTAAATATTCCGTGCCCCAATTCGTGGGCGAGGGTTCTTTCGGTTTGGTCGAATACAAAACCAAACTGTCCACCGAGTGCCATATAGCCTCCTTGTCCGGTACTGCTCTTGGCATTGGTAATAAACACGTAGTAGGTATCATTCACAACCTTTCCTGTAGCTTTGTAGGCATTGATAAGCGCCTGTTGCGATGGACTATAATCGGTAAGGTCGCCAAATACATCTTTGGTTTCCAACACACCATTGGTCAAATAAGGTGTGATATCAAAAGGTGCTGCCCAAGTGATATCTAAAGTTACTCCTATCTTGCTATAAATAGATTTTACTCTATCTATATCCATAGAGGTGTTTTCGGAAGTGGGCACAAGGATTACCTTGGCAGTTTTAGGTGAGAGGTGTACCAAGTTGAACACTCCTGCGATTTGGTATTTCTTGCCCTGTTTGATAGTAGCTTGTACTTGTTCTACTGCAAAGCTATGGAAACCTTTGAGTGTAAGCAAAAAGTCGTTAGAACCTTCTACTCGTTTGGATTCGATGAGTGCGCCTTTATCAGTTTTGAAGATAAGGCTATCGGCACTAATATTTTTATCGGTGATATGTACTTTGGCTAAGAAAGGTTCTGTTTCACCTTTTACCACCGCTTTAAACGGAATGTACTTACCGTCAAGCTTTTGATAGTCCTTACTATAGGCTTTGGTAGGGACTTCATAAGCGTATTTAGAGTCGGCTGTATTCTCAAAAGTTACCTCAATACCTTTGGCGGTAAGGGCTGTAGCCTCACCTCCTTTGCTTACGCCATTGGTGTTTTCTTTGGTAGGTTTGCCTCCTTGAGCTACTATTTGAGGTTCAGATACTTTACCGTCTTTATCTATGTGATATATCTTTTCTTGGGTAGAGATTACTCCATTGGTAGTAGTGGTTACTTTTCCTTTGACAGTGGAATCATTGCCTCCAAATGGGAATACTTCCTTGCGACCGTCTTTACCTGTAACAACTATTTCACCATTGCGAGTTTCTACCTTATCAATCTCAAAAGGTACGTTTATCTCATTAGATTTTTTGCCTTGACCTATGAGGTTTTCTATGAACTGTACATTTTTCCAATCGGCATCATAAGTAGTTTTCACTACTCCGTCTGTGAGCTGGTAATCACTGTTGATTTTGACGTTTTCAAATTCTACCGCCAGCTTAGTATCGTTCAAGTAAGGCACTTTTATAAAGCCTTTACCTGAAAATACACCATTGCTACCACTCACCTCCAAAAGGGTAACCGCAAAATCACCTGCGGTAAACACTTCATTGGTTATTAAACTATTGAGAGGCTTTTGGTTTGTAATCGTTATTTTGGGTACAATTCCGCAGTTATACCCTTGCTCAGTGGTGTTGGGTGTTTTCTCTATTTTGAAAGTCTGTATATCTGAATACACATAGCTGGGAGTAATACCATAGCGTTCGCCCTCGCAAGAAGCTCCTACACGAAACTCGTACTCACCCGCCTCCAAGTCGGCGATGAGGGTTTGGGTATTGCGGGTAAAGGTCTCGAACCACTGTGCGCCTTCTACGTTTTTCTTACGGTATTGGATATGGTATTTTTGGTGCAGTGTGTGCCCTTGCCAGAGTAGTTTAGTACGACTTTTACCCTGCTGTTCGCTTAGCAAAAAGAGCGGTTTGCTACAGTTTACGGCGTAGACAAACGTGTGTACCTCGCTATAACCATCATTTTTAAAGACACTGTTTTCTGCCAGTCCACCTGTGGAGATAGCTCTTACGCGCCACGCATAGCGTCTGCTAGGGATGAGGTTGGGTTTGCTCACATCATAGACGAAGGTGGTCATTCGCAAATCGTCTTCTTTGAGTATGCGTCGACTTACTTCAAAAGCAAAACGAGGGTCGAGGGTAGGGTCTAAAATCTCACGTAATTCAAAGGAATAGGTTACATTGGTCGCGTTGATTTGACGCGGTGTCCAACTGAAAATAATGTTTTGAAAATCGGTTACAGCTACTTGCTCATTATCAGAGGGAATATTCAGAATTGGGGGGTCATTGAGCATTAGATAGGCAATGGCGCAATGACTTTGGGAGAGCCAACGACCACTGAGCACATCTTTTACCCTAAAGCAGAATGAGTACATCCCATCGGGCAAGGCAGAGGCGTATTGTTGTGAGGTGATGCCTTGCAGGTTGCGTAGCTGGAAGTAGCTTGCCAACTCGGCATTGGTAAGGCGGAGGATTTCGCCTCCACTGATACGCAAGGGTGAAACGCCTGAAAGTACAGGTGCTGAGGCTGCTGTAAGTCCATTGCCTTTAATCTCTACATATAATTGTACGGGGCGGTTCTGCACACTCAAGTCGGTAGTGATGAGTTGCAGTTGTACCCTATTAGCCATTGGGTTGGCATAGTCGGCAATCTTACTACTATACGGAGGTGTGAGCACAGGCACTACCTGCACAGGGTAGGTTTGTGCTATGAGCTGCCACGTTGTGAGCAGAAAGAGGAATATGTAAGAGAATAGGCGCATTCAGTTAAAATAAGTTTATCAATATGTCAAAGAACTTGTTTTTAGTATATTGTTTGTGTAATGATTTTGGGTACAAAGATAGTGGTTTTACCTTAAAAAGGCAATAGTTTTAGATACTTTTTTCTCTCTCAAAAATATGCAAAGTATGATTACTATCTAAGATATACACCTTATTTTCTGAGACTTTTAAATCTCTAAGGCGTGTAAAACTATTATCTCTTTCCACTACAGCAATAGGCTCTGAAATATAGATAATTTCCTTGGTATTGATGTCTAAAATACCAAATTTTAGTTTTTCAGCAAGATAAAAATACAATAAATTATCTTGAACAACATAACTTCCTGCAGTATCATTTGCTTTTTTGATGTTGTACTTTTCAAACTCTTCCTGTAAGCCATATTGAGTAACAAAAGGAGGCTCTTGGGTTAAATCTATTTCAATAAAAATATCCATAGCCATACCAAGAATTTTTCCTTTTTCACTATTTAAGAAATAATCACTTCTAAAAAAATCTTTGCCTTTGCAAATAGTTTTTCCTATAGCTTGATCATATTCAGGAATACGGTATTTTAATTCTCCTGTTTCAATATCTAAGCCTATAAAGCCTCCTATCTCTATAAAAGCCCAAAAAATATTGTTGTATATACCCATAAGTTTATATACCTTAAAATAATTTTCTTCATCCCACGAATTTTTCCACTTTCCAAATGAAGCAAGAGAAAACTCCCACAGATGTTCTTTCTTTTGAATAGAAAAGGCTCTGATAGACATTACATCATCATATATTTTACTTTTTATATATATATATATGTATATATATTCATTTGAAAAAGCTCTTATAGAAGACCTATCTATATATTCAAGCTCTATAAGATTATCTTTTTTGTCTATGAGAATAGTTTTTTTACCATCTCGGTTGTAAGCTATGTAAAATTCAGATAACTTATAGAAGACTCTGTTTTTTCCTTCTTCTATTAATTCTAAATTCTCATCGAAGATTTTATAATTATCTTCCCATTCACTGAAATAGAATTTATTGTTAAAAACAATGATTGGATCTAAAGGTGTTTTATAAAGCATTTGTTTTTTTTCACCACATTGAATTTCGTGTGATGTGTTGATGTAATAAGGTTTGCCTTTATAGATAACATAATCTCTTACATTATCTATTTTAGAATTTAGTTTAAACATTTTATTGTGATTTTATTGCATTTTGCTAAAGGTATAAGGACTTTTATAGGGTGCTAAAATAGTCATTTCTCTGAAAAATAATAGCTTAGATGTTATTCCTCTCTTTCAAAAATATGCAACGTGTGATTACTATCTAAGATATAGACCTTATTTTCTGAGACTTTTAAATCTTTAAGCTGGGTAAAACAATCATCTCTTTCCACTACTGCAATAGGTTCTGAAACATAGATAATTTCCTTGGTATTGATGTCTAAAACACCAAATCTTAGTTGTTCAGCAAGATAAAAGTACAATAGATTATCTTGAACAACAAAATCTTCGGCAGTATCATTTGCTTTTTTGATGTTGTACTTTTCAAACTCCTCTTGTAAGCCATATTGAGTAACAAAAGGGGGGGCTTGATTTAAATCTATTTCAATAAAAATATGTGCTAATCCAAAAATTTTTCCTCGTTCATTATCCAAGTAATAATCACTTCTGAAAAAAAGTTTGCTTTCTTTTCCCATATGGTATTCAGAAATACGATATTTCAGCTCTCCTGTTTTGATGTCTAAGCCTATAAAGCCTCCTATCTCTATAAAAGCCCAAAGAATATTGTTATATATACCTATAAGTTTATATACCTCGAAATCTCTTTCTTCATCCCACGAATTTTTCCACTTCCCAAGTGAAGCAAGAGAAAACTCCCAAAGGAACTGACCTGATAAGAAGTTAATTGTTTGAATTTTATTCTCCTTTTCAAAAAATAAGAGATCATCAAAAATATAAAATGATAGCATTTTGCCTCTCAGTAGCTCTAAATCATTATACATTAATCTCTTTGATACTCTATCATAATAGATAAAGGAGCTATCAGAAAAATAGTAATAAAAATCTTTTTCTTCAAAAGTGTTTATAACTTTTCCTTGATAATTAAAAAAAGTATTGACACTCCTATTAGTAAACACATTAAAAAAAGAAGGGTTAAATTCAACTCCCCAATACGGAAGAGGAATGGGAATACTAACCTCTTTGCCAATGACTTTTACTAGATTGCCAGAAGCATAATAACAATTATTATCTATTATTTCCCAACTATTTATATTAGGAACATTCTCTACGTGTTGATACTTCATTAGTTTGTTTTTATAAAATTATATATTGGGTTATTGATATCCTCAACTTTATCTAAGAAATCAGAGGTATTTTTTATGTCTCTACCAAACAGTTTTCTTATTTTTTCAATTCCAAGTCCTCCTTCTTCAGGAAATCTGAAAAGATTATCAGCTTCTTTTTTAAACAATTCTTTAAAGGCTTGTTTTACCTCATTTATATTAGCTTTATTACTGTTAATCACATAAGCTAAATCTTTTATTTCGTCAACTTCTTGTAAATAACTTTCAAATTGCTTGATAAAACCTTTATCATTAGCTATTTTACTCCAAGTTTCGCTATTATAGCTTTTAAATTCCTCAAATAAAGGCTTTCGTCCCTATGCTTACTAAATGAAAGTAAAAGTAATAGAAATGAAATTAGTATGATAAAACAAGAACTATTCTTCACGTTCAAAAATATGCAACGTGTGATTACTATCTAAGATATACACCTTATTTTCTGAGACTTTTAAATCTTTAAGCTGGGTAAAACAATCATCTCTTTCCACTACTGCAATAGGCTCTGAAACATAGATAATTTCTTTGGTATTGATGTCTAAAATACCAAATCTTAGTTGTTCAGCAAGATAAAAATACAATAAATTATCTTGTAAAAAAGTATCACCACTAATATCATTCTTATTAAGCTCTGCTTTTTCCATCTTATCTTGCAGCCCCAAAAGATAAGGTGTTATAGATTCTTTATTCAAATCTATTTCAAAAAATCTATCAGCTTTTAAACCAAAAATCACACCTTTTTTAGTATCTAATTTAAAATCTGCACCATAGAAAATGTAATAGTCTTCATTGTCTAAATAATTTTCTACTATCCCAACAGCATTTTTCTTTTCTATTCCTAAAAAACGATATTTTAGTTTTCCCGTTTCAACATCTATTCCTATAAGTTCCCTTGCATTTAAGTATACCCAAAGAATATTGTTATATATTCCTATGAATTGTTCTACTTCATAATCTTTCTCTTCTTCTGAATATTTATATTTGAATTTACCAAATATTGAAAGAGGAAATTCCCAAAGGAAGTTGGTAGGAAAAATATGATAGCCTAATATTACATCTTTACTTGATGTAATAAGTACATCATTTGTATAAGTTTTTAAATACTGATAGTTTTCTTCAAGAATTATTTCCTTTACATTAACTAAATCATTTTCCAAAAGACAAATACTTCTGTTATATATTCCTCTTGATATTTTTACAGCATTAGCCCAAGCTATTAAATATTTAGAATTCTCATTCGCTATAAGGAAATAGTTACTTTTAATAATATTAAAATTTTCATCAATATAATAACACCCCTTCTCTTCATCAAAAACTTGAATTAGAGCATCTGAAATCTTATAAATGCTAGTGCCATCTATTCCTTTCATTAAGAGTGTATTGTCATATAACAAATTGTCGTTTAACAAACTATAAATTATTCCTTCTTTAAAAGGAGTTACTTTATTTATATTTTCTTTTATTTCAATTAGAGAATACATAAATTAGAATTTTATAAAATTGTACAAAACAGAATCTGTTGAATTTATTAGGTCTCCAAAAACATTTTTAGCTTCACTTTTAGTTAAACCTTCACCTAATAAGTTATTTTTCAAAGTATTGTTTTTCAAAATAATCTCAAAGAGCTCATCTTTTTTGTTTTTAAACAATTCTTTAAAAGCTTGTTTTACCTCATTTATATTAGCTTTATTACTGTTGATCACATAAGCTAAATCATCAATATTCTTCACTCCACTAGTTTGTAAATAGCTTTTAAACTGTTGAATAAATCCTTTATCGTTAGCTATTTTACTCCACGTTTCACTGTTATAGCTTTTAAATTCCTCATATAAAGGTTTACTCTCAGAAATAAACTTCACGTCATAACGGCAGTTGGCACAGATATCATCTAAACCTTTTTCAAACTTCATATCTAAATGCTCAATGTTTTCAGACGTATATTTCTTAGGGTTTTTCTTAAAGGTGGATAACATATGTTGTGTGCCTTCACGCATAGCGGCATTGCTACTTAAAGCGCCTTCTTCTATTTTTTTCCATAAATCAGGACGGTTTCTAAAAGTATAGGCTACTTCTACATAGTTTTCGAGCATCTCATCTATGGTACGACCTCCAAAAATTTTCCTACCTGCTTCTCCACAATTGCCACAAGGAGCATCTTTATATTTAGCTAAGAAATTCTTTAATCCTGATTCACCTCCGATAGCTTTTAATTTTTCGGCATTTTCAGGGGCTAAATAATGAGTGATTTTTTCTATTGTTTTTGTATCATCTATAAATTTAGAATTTTTAGGGAATACCTCTGTAAGAATCTCTTCAACTCTACTAATTTTTACTTCTTTCTCTAAAGATAGTACTACCTTTTCACCTTTGGTATAAACTCCTATATTGGCGGCTTTTTTAGCATCGTTGTTAACTGTGATATAAACGTTTTCTAAAGTGCCTATTTTTTTGTAACCTAATGTGTTATCAACTATTACAACACTTGGTGTAAGGAGTAATTTTTGACCGTCAAGAGCATCTAAATAGCGCAAAGAAGCTATTTCATACTCCATATTAGCTGCTACTATATAGGCTTTTAGGTCATTTTTAACTTTTGCAGTTGCTCCTTGAACAATTTGTTTAAACGAAGATTGTAGGTCTACTTCATATAGTAAGGCTTTTATTTCTTTTAATGCTTCTTTAGTGAATTTAATTCCTGATTTTGCAGTAGCTAAAAAAGAATTTAAACCTTTCTTCAATTCTACAGCTTTCTCTGGCACATTTATGAAAAAGTTTTTTATTTTTTGTAAATCTACAACAGCAATTGAGCTACCTACAGCTTTTACTAAAATCGCACCTCCAACCAAAGCATTGATCAGTCGTACACTTTCGACAAAATCTTTTCCTCCTTCAAGTTTTAAGAGGTCATTTTCATATATTTCTACACCAATAGCTGAAGCTCCTAAAGTGATAGTAATAGCTTTAACAGCTGTGATACTTTGTCCTCCAGTAGTAGCAGCTAATAAAATACCAGCGGTTTCTAAAGCTATTGTTAGTTGTTGTCCGCTTAGTTTTTTATGATGTTTTGCGGCAAAATTTTCAGCCCAAAACAGAGGAACAATTCGTACATCACCCTTTTTGATGTTAGCATATTCATAGGATTCATTGAAAAAGAGTATCACAAAATCAGAAAAAGGTTTTCCTGCTTTGTAATATATTACACTTTTATTGTTATTATCACTACATTCTTTTCTTTTTCTATTTTCTCCATAACTAAAGAAATATTGGTTTTTAGTATCTACATTTGGAATAATTGTTTGTAAATAATGACAATTTAATGGATATGAGCCACATTTATCAAAAACATTTATATAATCAAGAGCTATATGATTTACTGCAAAGTACTGAATAGATTTACTGTTACAGTCAATTCCTTGATTTATATTTCCATTTCTATTAATACTATTTAAAATAACTTCTAGTTCTTGATATTGATCATAATAGTATTTTTTAGCCCATTTAGAGAAATAGTAATTGAAATATTCTTGATCTTCACTTTCTAATTTGTTGTATAAACGCTTTAATCCTCCTACATTACGAGAATTATCATTTAACAATGTAAGCAAATTAGTTTGAGTCTCAATAATGTTCTTTTCATCAAGTCCCATCAAAATAGAAGCTAATAATGCTCCGTGATGCTTGTCAAAACTATTACTATTGACGATATCAATAAATTTGCTTTTTACATTTTCTTGATTTGATGAGGCTGCTAACCTACCTACAGCTTTATAAAGCTTTAATCGAGTAGTTTCATCATCTACTTGGTCATATATATTTTGAAAATAGGATGATACAAAACGATTGAACAGTTCATTATTTTGCTCTGTATTTTGCTCATCTATAATTGAATTTAATAGTGTTACATAGAGTATTTCTTTATCTAAATCACTACCAAAAATTTTATTTATAAAGGAATTAGAGGTAGTAAGTTTTTGTTTTGAAAGTTTTTCAAGTAAAGAGAGTCTTGCTTTTACTCCTACTAAAGAAAAAGGGAGAGTTGGGTATTTTTGCAATTCTTCATAATTCTCTGTTTCTATATTTTTATTAAGAGCGTTAAGCCATCTTTCTTTTCTTTCTTTATCATTAGCAAAGTTTAAAACGCTATTTTCAAAGATTGTTACATATTCATTGGAAACTACAATAATTATCCCATTGAAATCCTTATAGTTCAATACACGAGATGTTAAAATTTCTTGATCTTTAGCTGTTAAAGAAGCAAAAGAATAATAATATCTCACACTTTTTTGGTCGGGAGATTTTATTTTGCGAATACTATTACTAAAATTATCAAACTTTAAGTACTTATTAAAATACTTACCAACCCATAAGCTAAGATTAAGTTCATCACCATCTGTTGTTTTTATCTTACCAGAAGAATAGAAACCTGAATCCTCTAATTTTGAAAAACGCAATGTAACTTCTGGTAAAAAGTTAATCGTTTCATCAGATAATTCTTTTACCGCATAATCATAATTAGGCTTAAATGAATGAGCTTTTATATTTTCTATAAAACGAGACAATAAAAGAATATCGCTTATTTGTTCCCCTTCACTTTGTCCTTGGAAAATACCTATTTTAAACGCAGGGTCGTTGATTTGCTTCCAGTCAGCAAAGAGGAGGGTTTCATCGGAGGTGTAGTCCATTAGGGAGGGGACATTACCTTGTTGTTTTTTCTTGAATGGGTGTGCTAGTTTAAATATTCCGTGCCCCAATTCGTGGGCGAGGGTTCTTTCGGTTTGGTCGAATACAAAACCAAACTGTCCACCGAGTGCCATATAGCCTCCTTGTCCGGTACTGCTCTTGGCATTGGTAATAAACACGTAGTAGGTATCATTCACAACCTTTCCTGTAGCTTTGTAGGCATTGATAAGCGCCTGTTGCGATGGACTATAATCGGTAAGGTCGCCAAATACATCTTTGGTTTCCAACACACCATTGGTCAAATAAGGTGTGATATCAAAAGGTGCTGCCCAAGTGATATCTAAAGTTACTCCTATCTTGCTATAAATAGATTTTACTCTATCTATATCCATAGAGGTGTTTTCGGAAGTGGGCACAAGGATTACCTTGGCAGTTTTAGGTGAGAGGTGTACCAAGTTGAACACTCCTGCGATTTGGTATTTCTTGCCCTGTTTGATAGTAGCTTGTACTTGTTCTACTGCAAAGCTATGGAAACCTTTGAGTGTAAGCAAAAAGTCGTTAGAACCTTCTACTCGTTTGGATTCGATGAGTGCGCCTTTATCAGTTTTGAAGATAAGGCTATCGGCACTAATATTTTTATCGGTGATATGTACTTTGGCTAAGAAAGGTTCTGTTTCACCTTTTACCACCGCTTTAAACGGAATGTACTTACCGTCAAGCTTTTGATAGTCCTTACTATAGGCTTTGGTAGGGACTTCATAAGCGTATTTAGAGTCGGCTGTATTCTCAAAAGTTACCTCAATACCTTTGGCGGTAAGGGCTGTAGCCTCACCGTTTTGGGTAACACCATTGGTATTTTCTTTGGTAGGTTTGCCTCCTTGAGCTACTATTTGAGGTTCAGATACTTTACCGTCTTTATCTATGTAATATATTTTTTCTTCAGTGGTAGTTTCTCCATTGGTAGTAGTGGTAACTTTTCCCTTAACAGTGGAATCATTGCCTCCAAATGGGAATACTTCCTTGCGACCGTCTTTACCTGTAACAACTATTTCACCATTGCGAGTTTCTACCTTATCAATCTCAAAAGGTACGTTTATCTCATTAGATTTTTTGCCTTGACCTATGAGGTTTTCTATGAACTGTACATTTTTCCAATCGGCATCATAAGTAGTTTTCACTACTCCGTCTGTGAGCTGGTAATCACTGTTGATTTTGACGTTTTCAAATTCTACCGCCAGCTTAGTATCGTTCAAGTAAGGCACTTTTATAAAGCCTTTACCTGAAAATACACCATTGCTACCACTCACCTCCAAAAGGGTAACCGCAAAATCACCTGCGGTAAACACTTCATTGGTTATTAAACTATTGAGAGGCTTTTGGTTTGTAATCGTTATTTTGGGTACAATTCCGCAGTTATACCCTTGCTCAGTGGTGTTGGGTGTTTTCTCTATTTTGAAAGTCTGTATATCTGAATACACATAGCTGGGAGTAATACCATAGCGTTCGCCCTCGCAAGAAGCTCCTACACGAAACTCGTACTCACCCGCCTCCAAGTCGGCGATGAGGGTTTGGGTATTGCGGGTAAAGGTCTCGAACCACTGTGCGCCTTCTACGTTTTTCTTACGGTATTGGATATGGTATTTTTGGTGCAGTGTGTGCCCTTGCCAGAGTAGTTTAGTACGACTTTTACCCTGCTGTTCGCTTAGCAAAAAGAGCGGTTTGCTACAGTTTACGGCGTAGACAAACGTGTGTACCTCGCTATAACCATCATTTTTAAAGACACTGTTTTCTGCCAGTCCACCTGTGGAGATAGCTCTTACGCGCCACGCATAGCGTCTGCTAGGGATGAGGTTGGGTTTGCTCACATCATAGACGAAGGTGGTCATTCGCAAATCGTCTTCTTTGAGTATGCGTCGACTTACTTCAAAAGCAAAACGAGGGTCGAGGGTAGGGTCTAAAATCTCACGTAATTCAAAGGAATAGGTTACATTGGTCGCGTTGATTTGACGCGGTGTCCAACTGAAAATAATGTTTTGAAAATCGGTTACAGCTACTTGCTCATTATCAGAGGGAATATTCAGAATTGGGGGGTCATTGAGCATTAGATAGGCAATGGCGCAATGACTTTGGGAGAGCCAACGACCACTGAGCACATCTTTTACCCTAAAGCAGAATGAGTACATCCCATCGGGCAAGGCAGAGGCGTATTGTTGTGAGGTGATGCCTTGCAGGTTGCGTAGCTGGAAGTAGCTTGCCAACTCGGCATTGGTAAGGCGGAGGATTTCGCCTCCACTGATACGCAAGGGTGAAACGCCTGAAAGTACAGGTGCTGAGGCTGCTGTAAGTCCATTGCCTTTAATCTCTACATATAATTGTACGGGGCGGTTCTGCACACTCAAGTCGGTAGTGATGAGTTGCAGTTGTACCCTATTAGCCATTGGGTTGGCATAGTCGGCAATCTTACTACTATACGGAGGTGTGAGCACAGGCACTACCTGCACAGGGTAGGTTTGTGCTATGAGCTGCCACGTTGTGAGCAGAAAGAGGAATATGTAAGAGAATAGGCGCATTGTACTTAAGGAATAATAATGATTTTTTTACTTAATCGTTGGTAAGGAGTTTCTAAAACCAATATATAGGTAGCAGCTGGTAGCGGGTCTTGAAAATCAATCCAGTGTTCAGTAGCTGAAGCTGAGTTTTTCTCGCTTATTAATTGCCCCGTGATACTATATAGACGGAATTTGATAGCCCCTGCTTTTTCTAAAACTACTTTGGCTTTGAACTTGCCATCATTAGGGTTAGGTGCGACTTCAAATTCTCTTACAAAAGCCTCATTGGTTTTTTGAGTTTTAGGTAAATCGGTAGCGGGTTCTACAATGATATTCTTGTAGAACAACTCAAAGCAATTACCTTGTGTTTGCTTGATACCTATACGGTATTCACCTTTTGCTTTGAAGATGAGAGAGATATAGTCATCATTTTTATTGGTGATTTCAATAGCTTCATTTTCGGGTACTAACCACTCAGTAGTTTCCCCTTTAGGATTACTGGTATTTACTAATATTACCTCTTCATTTTCATAGGCTTGGGTAGTGAGTAAGAACTCAGAAGCTATTTGAGTATTTGCACTTTCAATAGTAATAGCATCTGTTGCTGTACAACCATCTTTAGTAGTTACCGTAGCCCTATAAGTACCTTTTTCGGATAAAGTTACTTGAGGCATATTAGAAGAAAATCCATTATCGCCAGTCCACAGATAAGTAGCCTGAGGGTCGTTGATAGCTATGTTTAAGGTAAGTGTTTGTCCGTTGCAAAGCGTGCGATTCTCTCCTAAATCAATCTCAAATTTAGGAGGGTTTTCGATAGTGAAAGTTTTGAAGTGCGCGCAGCCTTGAGTGTCGGTTATTTTTACCTTGTACTCACCAGCGGGAAGGTTATTTATATTCGCTGTAGTAGCTCCTGTATTCCACAGATATTGATAAGGAGCAGTACCTCCTTGTACAGCAAGCGCTATAGCGGCATTAGTGGCATTATGGCAACGAAGAGGGGTGATAGTGCCCGTAACCGTAAGGCTATTAGGTTGCAGAACAGCCGTACTTCCTTGTACCATACATCCTGCCTTATCTTTGATTTCAACCGTATAAGGCATAGGTAGCAAGTTTTCGATGGAGGCAGTAGTAGCCCCATTAGACCACAGATAAGTATAAGGAGGCGTACCCCCAGCAGGGGTAGCGGTAATTTTGCCATCGTTACCCTTGCAAGTAGCATCTGTTTTTTGAAGGGAAAGGGTTAATTTGGCAGGTTCTTTAAGCTCATAAACAACGTCTACCACTTTAGTTACTGTATGGGTGTTGTACTCACCCAATACAATACCATTGGCATCTTGTATATTAATAGCGTATTTGCCAGCAGAGAGATTTTTGGCAGTATCATCCTCAATAGGGAGTATTACCCAATTGCCATTGTTGTCTTGTTTTTTCCAAGTATAAATGTAAGGCTTACCACCATTTTGAGTACCTGTAAAAGGAGTCCCTCCTGAAGCCTCAATTTTCAGTTCACCATCCTGACTTTCATCGCGCTGACCGTCATAAGGGTTTTTATCCTTTTCGTCGCCAAATTCATTTTGGGAGTTGCAGGAGATGGGGTTTGAAAGTTCTATAGAAGCTTTGAGTTTTTCAGGATGAGAAAGATAATATTGACTTCTAAGTTTTGCACAATTTACCCTTTTATTATTATTAGAATCATAATTTTTATCATAAACAGATAAGAAATAATTTCCTTCTCGAACATTTCTTAATATCACAGAAAATTCTCCTGTTACGGAATCAAAATTATATTCAGTATTAGCTAAAATATCACCATTTGCATTTTCCCAAACAAAATTATATTTTTTTTCACCAAAATATAAAGGAGTTCCTCCCTTAATTACAGCAGTGATATATCCATCAGAAGCACCATTAAAAGAAGGAAGTTTTTGTCTATCGGGAGGATATGAAATAGTAATAGGTTCAGGGGCTTTTAATTCAACTGTAATTGTTTCTTTATTATCATTCCACCTATCTCTCCCTATACACCCATTAGTATCTTTTACTCTAATAGTATATTTTCCTGATGAGAGATTTTCTATATGATGAGTTCCTCTTGGAGAAGTAAAATCCTGCCACTCACTATTATTTATTTGTATTTTATAATTATGTACTCCTCCATAAGCTCCTATATATATTTCTCCATCATTCCCCTCATTACAAGAGGGGTTTTTAGGTTGGATAATGAAAAACTTTACAGGATCAGGATTTTTAATAGTAAATATAAAAGGATGCTCCTCTGTATAAGGAGAGTAAGAGTTTGCAGAGCTATTTCCCAAATAAGAAACCTCATAAGTTCCTGCTTCTAAATTTTCAAAAGTAAAAGTATTGTCCTCATCTAATTTTTCTTTATTATTATAAGAAGCTAATAAACTTCCATTCTTTTTAATATTGAAAGACATTTTTTCACCTTCTTTTAAAGGACGATCAAAGCGTAGCGTATAGTTAGCTTTATCACCATAACAATTAGTTATGATAACATCGTTATTATCATTTTTAAGAATAGGGAGGGATTTTTTAACTGTAAAAAATACTGGATCTGAAATATTTCCACAAGATGATCTTTGTCTAAAAGAAATTTTTTTATTAATAAAGTTTTCCATTCTACTTCCTAAAATATCGTAAGCATTCACTTCAATAGTTGATTGTCCATTAAATTTAGACAAATTCATATAACCATCTCCAATGTCATATTGCCAATTATAATCCACAGAGCGAAATCCGTAATCAGATTCTATTTTTATTTTATCTTTTGACGGAAGATCCCCTCCATCTTTTGTTCGGATAACTAATTGAGGATAAATCTTCACTGATATAATATGGTCTCACCAATCAATTGCTTCGCTATTTTCAAAAAAATTACCACAAAAATAAATTCTTTCTAGTTTTTCAGAATCATTAAAAGTTCCATTTCCTCCACATCCTCCTACCCTTCTTTTCCAATTTCTGGAAGCAACCGACCTTAAAAGCAAGGGGCTCCAAGTAGCTGGTACATTATTTTTTTTTATCCCATAATCGGAGTAATGATTTTGGGAGACACCATTTAAATCTTGTTCTAATATCTTTCTCCTTCCTTTATCAAAGAGAATTTCAATTAGAACTTGATTTTTACATCCACCACCATAATTTTCATTATGAGCTTTTATTTTACAGTGAGATTCTATAATATACTCCCCCAGCTGTGCTTGTCCATAAATAATGGAACAAAAAAATAAAGTAAAGATCACAAATATTTTTTTCATACTTTCGAAATAAAAGAAATTTTCTTATTTTTATAAGTTTATATTTTCGTGAATTGATATACAATGGAAACCACATTTTTATTCCAGTCTTGTTCTTTTTCTTTTTCCATTCCTTTAGAAATTTTGAACATTTGATCCTTATCAGGTAATTGCACAATTTTCATTTTAAGTTCTCCTAAACGCTCTCCATTATAGATAAAATCATTACTGATAATATTCCAAGTAAATAGAATTTCATCTACTTTAAATTTATCATCTGGAATACAATCTTTTGTATTTTGAGTTGTATATCCGATTTCTCTACCTCTACCATTAGGTAAAAATTCCAAAAAAAACACAATCATCGGCTTTTTGAACTTCATTACCTTTAGATTCCAACCCAATTTCTATAATTTTCCACTTTCTAATCAATTTTTGTTCGAGGGAGTTTTTAGGTTGTTCTTGAGGTTTAGTGTCGTCTTTTTTTCCACAAGCGTTACTTACAAATACGATTGCGACTAAGGCAATTAATAAAAATACTTTTCTCATAGTGTAAGTATTTAAAAAATTAATAATTAACTTCTACTTTTTCACCTTGTGTGGGTTTGCCATTAGCTAATGAAGGTAAAAAGTAATATTCATATATTGTATTGATATGTATTTCTTTATCGGTGATGTGTTGTTGTTTTGGGGTGAGTACTTTCCAAAGAGAAGGAGTATTGCCCTTTACATTTTTGTAAATCTGTATCTCGGTTACTTTGGCATTTTTTTGATATTTCCAAAACAAAGAGATAGAACGTGCATTCCTATCGGCTACAAAATCTACGCTTTTTATTACTTTATCAGCTCTTACTGGTGCTTTTATGGTTATGGTTGCATTGTCAGCACTTGACCATAGACCTGCTTTGTCCTTTGCTTGAATGAGATACTCATACGTTTTGCCTCCTTCAGTATTTTCATCAATAAATGTGTTGGTTTCTTTGTGAAATACTTGTAACGGTTGCCATTTTTCTGTTCCTTTTTCTCTTCTACTTAGGGTATAGCTTTCTACATCATCACTTGAACTGCTTATCCAATACAGTGTTATCTTTCCGTTTTCGGTAGTGAAATTATTAAAAATAGGGGCAGTAGGCGGGTTTTTATCAGGTTTCTCAACTACTATTACTTCAGAAAAAGGAGAGCGATTGTAACGTAAATCTTCTGCTAAAATTTTGTAAAACACCTTTTTATTAGAAAGAGAGAAACTCACTGTATCACGGACTGTATTTTCAGTAATGATATGATTAAAGATATCTACAAATTCTTCTTTATCGGTATTAGCTCTCAGTACTCTATAGCCTGCCAAGTCAGCCTCTGTATTAGCTTTCCACGAAAGAGTAACCACACCTAAACTATCAATTTTTCCTTGTAACCCAATAGGTTGAACAGGAGGAATAGAATCGGATGGTTGCACTAAAGTACTATGTGAAAAATGTCGTTTTTGTTGTTTATCAACTGAGGCTATTTTGAAGTAGTTAGACGCTGAAAGTTTCTTATAAATCAGTTTTCTATCTTCTTTTTTGATATTGTCCACCACTTTTTGATAGTTCGCATCTTCTTTGGTATTGTGCCAAAGCTCAAATTTTTCAGTAGCTTTTTCAGCTTCTTTAGGGTATTCCCAAATAAGTTCTACCCCTTCATTAATAAAATTATAATCGGATATACGAGGGACAGCTGTAGTAGCAGAAATGCCTTGTACTTTTATAGGGGCTGAAGGAGTACCTTTTTCGCCAAAGGCATTGATACCATAGATGCGAAAGAAGTAAGGCGTATCATTCGTTTCTAAAGTAGTCGCATAGAACATTTGTTTTTTACTTGTTCCATTCATATCTACAATAGGTGTTGAAGAAATGGGCTGAAAGTCAGTGCCATTTTCAGAACGTTCTATGATATAAGAAGTATATATATCTTTCAAATAGGTAATCCCCCACGAGAAGAGCACCTTTTTATCATCGGGGATAGCTGTGAAATCGTGAATTTTAGGAAGTGTTTCAACATCAGAAAGCCCTACCATCACCGCAGACGACTCTATTTCGGGCATTCCGAGAACTTCTACCTGATAAATATAGGTTTCTCCCGCTTTTACATCGGTATCTATAAATCCCCAACCTGCTTTCTGAGCTGCTACAAAGGACATATCTGCTGCAAAAAGAGCAAAAGTATGACGCTGGTTTAGCTCCTCTGCTATATTTACAATTTTAGATATACCATTTTTACTATCTTGTTCTACAGAAAAAGATTCACCATATAGTGCCTGAGCAATGATAGCACCATAATTATCTTTTTGAATGAAGTCTATCCAATCTTCTTGTTTATCAGGTTTTAAAGTGGCTATAGTTTGTTTTTCAGGATTTTCGAGGAAATTACCATCTTTTTTGAGGAGTATTTTGTGAAGAACAAAGCCTTTTTGATTTGCTTTCTGCCATTCAATAGGAGTATTTACCGCCCAACGGAGCAGTATTCTATCTTTTTGAACATAGGACTTGAGCATTACTGAAGGAGTAGTATCAGACAATTGAGCAAAAGACCAATTTACTACCCAAAAGCAGATAAGAAATAAGGCTTTTTTCATACTTATAGCATATCAAAAGTATAGTAATATTTTAAACGCCACAAAATTATACATTTATTTTTAAATTACAAATATATTCTCAAATAAAATTGAAATATATTTTGTTATAAAAATACAAAACTCTGTAATTCAATAAAATATAATTTATATCTTATTCAAAAAAGATATAAAAACCTATCTCTAAAACACTTCATAAAGGTACTTTATTTATAGAAATTGTTTCGATTTTTCTCTATCTTACCGTCAATTGTGTAATCTAAAAGAATGTTTTTTGAATTTACTAATAAAATGTGTATCTTTGCACAATCAAATCAGTAACTTAACGTTAACATTTTAATACTTAACAACAATGGTAAAGAAAATCTTTTTACTCGCCTTTATGGCAATAGGAATGACTGCCTGCTCTAAATCTGACGACACTCCTACTAATAATGGAGATAACAATAACTTATGCTGAAAAAGTAGCGTGCTCTGTAATGAGCATTAATCTATCATAGGTTTCATATTGGGAATATTGTGTGCGTAGTTCTTGATATAGTTTCGTGATAAAGGTATGTCTAAAAGAGTAAAGTCCATAATCTTTACCTAAATTTAGCTCATCATTTACTTTCTTAAACCTTTTAGTCCAATAATCCCGTTTATTTATTTCTTCAGTTTGACAATCTCCTACACCAGTAGGAGTAAATAAATAATGATTAGGACTAAGTCCTTTAAAATGTTGGATTTCATTGAGTAAAATTTCAGGTATGATTTTTATTTTTACTAACTTATTTTTAGCTCTCACGTTTAGTTTAGCACCATCAAAATCAATATCTTTAACTTGTAATCTGCAAACTTCAATAGGACGCAAAAAGTTATAAGAAACAAATTTTACAAATAGTAGTAAATCTCTATCTTTCTCTTCAATAAGAGTAAAAATATCATCTTGCTGATTTTGAGTATAGGTTTTGTTACGTTCAGGTTTAGCTTGTAACTTCTTGATTTTTTCAACATTATTATACTGAATAATCTCATTTTCTTCTAACGTACTAAAAATGGCATTCAGTACCGCAAGAGTGTTATTTCGGTTACGAGGACTTGATTTTAATAGTACTGAATTGAGAAAATCATTTATTTCTTTCTTAGTAATATTACCTATAGGAGTATTTTCTAATCCATTACTTTTTAGAAACTTTTGAAACTGACCAATTCTGCATTTATATTCTGTAAAAGTGCTGTTAGAAACACTATTTTTCTTTAGATTCAAAGCAAAATCAAGAGCTGAAATTACTGTGTAATCATTGTTTTGAACAATGGACTTAGAGCTAATTTCAGGTTGATCAGCATTAGGAGTATAGCCACTCTCCAAAATATTCTCTATGATATTTCGCAAAGAGTGGATTTTTATATATCTGCTATCAAAATCCTTGTACTCCTGGTTTATCTTAAAGAAGATAGAAGGCTGTTTTATCATTTTGCCGTCTTCATTTCTGAAATAGTAATACACATACCAACGTTTATGCTTTTTCAGAATCTCTTCTTTTTCTCTTTCAGAAAAAGCTGAAAGCCGTTTTTCAGAAATAATTTTAGGATAGATTTTGGGGATAGAATATTTCTTCTTCTCCATAAGTTCTTTCAATTTTGTATACTCGAAAATATACTCGGTTTTATACTCGCTTTGTATAAGTTCATAAAGTGTAGACATAAAAAAATACGCTTTAAAGCGTATTTTTATTAGGTTTTAATTTTGTAGCGAAGACGGGATTTGAACCCGTGACCTTTGGGTTATGAATCCAACGCTCTAACCACCTGAGCTACCTCGCCATTAATCTATATCTTTTTCTCTTTTGCGGTTGCAAAGGTACTACTTTTTTTTTTACTACCAAAGAAATATTTATTTATTTTTGATTTCGAAATATGAAAAATATAAAAGTAATTAATTATCAAAAGATTATAAAATAGAAAAGCATTACTTATCCTTGATTTTTTCGGGGTTTGAATAAAGTTTTATATTTTTTTTAATTTGAAAATAATGAAAAATACCTCCAAAATTCAAATTTTGGAGGTATTTTTAGTTTGAGTATAAGTTAAGAAACAGCAGTACTTGCTACAAAAAAAGTAGCTAAAAGGATAAGGAAAATAAGACCTATTAGAGAAATAGCAAGTCCTGCAATAGCTAATCCTCTAGGTGTTTTGGTAACGCCTATTCCTGATAGAATAAGTCCTAAAATCCAAACGATCCATCCTAAGAAAGGAACCCATACTAAAAAGATAGCTATTAAAGCTAATATAAAACCAGCTGTACCTATCCCATTACTATTAGAAGAATGGGTATTTTGGATAATGATAGTAGGAGGATTGTTTTCTTTAGCAACTTGTTGAGCTTGTTGCTGTGCCTGAGATACTGTTTGCTCTTGTGTTGAAGTTGTATTTTCTTCCATAAAAACTGAAAATTAAAATTACTTCCCTACTCTGTCGTACGTTTGCATCTTGAAAAATAAATTGTAATTTTACATTTAAATAAGCACGGAGAAAGACCGAGACTTTGTTAGTGAAAAACTGCCTTTGACGTTCAGTCCCCGTGCTTTCACATCTGTAAAACTGGATAGTTCGTTAGGTTTTAAGCCTGTGTTTACGACGATAGATTATCAGATGTTATTTAAACAAAGTTATTTTTAATCTTTTTAATTTATTCATTATGAGTTATGTAGGTATTGATATTAGCAAGGATAGCTTTGTAGTAGCTTTCTCTTCTGCTTCTAAAAGTAAAACTATCACTTATCAAAACGACGACAAAGGTATTGAAAAATTTATAAATACCCTTGATAAAGAGCAACATCATTGTGTGATGGAAGCTACTGGTAACTATGGTGTTAATCTACTTTATCACCTTTGTGAACAAGAAATAAAGGTTAGTTTAATTAACCCTAAGCAAAGTAATTTCCTTTCAAAAATGAAACTATCTACTGCTAAAACTGACAATAAAGATGCTCGTTTGTTAGTAGAATATGGAGAAAAAATGAATCCTAAAGTTTATAAAATGCCTTCAGATAAGATTATTCTCCTTAAACAGAAACAAACAGTACTTACTCACTTAATAAAACAGCGTACAGCAAGTAAAAACCAGCTAAAATCTTTAGAGTTACTCAATAAAAAAGATAATTTAGCTATTGATATGCTCAAAAACAACATAGATAACTTAGATAAACTCATCAATAATCTAGAAAAAGATATTGTTTCTATCACTGAGGAAGAGTTTGAAAAACAAGTTCAACTACTTACTTCCATTAAAGGAATAGGCAAAAAAGTTGCTACTACTTTAGTGATTATTACTAATGGTTTTTCTTTCTTTGAAAATCCTAAGCAATTATCTCGTTATATAGGTATTTGTCCTACCTACCAACAGTCGGGTAAATCGTTGAATTACAACGGACATATTAATAGAAATGGACATAGCACCTTACGTGGTCAGTTGTTTATAGCATCGTGGTCAGCAGCTAAGTATAATTCCTCTTGTAAGGCTCTTTTTGAAAGGCTTAGAGAGGAAGGAAAACCTTGGAAATTAGCACAGATAGCGGTCTGTAACAAGCTTATTAGGCAAGCTTTTGCAGTTATTAAGTCAGGAGTTGCTTACATAGACGGACACATTCCTACTTTATCTGCACCAATGCAAACAGCTATATGAGTCACTACTTTCGCCGTAGGCGAACTAAAAGAAATTCCTTTTTAGAAAAAAAAGTTACTAAAAAATTTGCATATTAACATAGTTCGTTAAAGGCTTTTCGGGTTATCGCCTTTTGTTATTTAACGTGAGTTCAATGTAAGTAATTTATTGATTTTCATAGTTGTAAATCAGTGTTTTGTTATATTGAACTGACGTTATTTAATATATCGGTTGCAAAGATATGAAATATTATTATACGATGGAAAAAATATTTTAACAAAAAATTAGGTTTTAGATATAATAAAGTCTACTACTGTTCTGTTAAAAAAAAGAAATCCTTTTTAACCAGCTAATTATTAGTAAGTTATATTGATTTTTAGTCGAATGTACTTGAATATATTTTGTTTATATTGCAAATAAAACAATCAGCTACGTGTTAAGATAATTACATTTTTATACAACTAATATCTTTTTTCAATTGCATTAAGCTTAATAGAATATAGTTGATAGCTATTCTGACAGCATATATGTTAAACATTTTTCTTGTTGGAACCTACTTTTTTACTATACTAAGTAATCGCGAAAGTTTTCGTGGTGTATTACTATACCTAAAAGTAATAAGACTTATAAAGTTTTGTGTAGAAGAATAGAAAATGTGAATTAATTTCTTAAGTCAACTTTAGAAGGCTAATCTTTATAAGAATCGTTGAAAAATAGGAGTATTTTTTAATGGCTTAAACATTTAATGAAAAAAGAGGCTATTCGAAGAGTTTTGTTTTGCGAGGGTGATTTGCTAACCCTCTATAATATAACTAATAATAATTGATTATCAGTATAATTAACTTTGCCAAAGTGTAAAACTTTGGCAAAGTTTAGTGTCATAAAGGCAATTTTGAGACTTTTTAGTAAGCCTCAGTATAGTCTAATGATTTGTTATTTTTGTTATTTAACCAAATTTACTATCTCATTTACTATTTGTAATTCTTCATTAGTAGGGATGATAAGTATCTTTACGCGGCTATCAGCAGCTTGAATCTCTACGGGTTTAGTAGGATGATTGAGCTCTTCGTTTTTCTTCTCATCGAGCTTGATACCAAAGAAATCTAAGTGCTTACAAGCAAATGAACGGGTAAGAGCATCGTTTTCGCCCAAACCTGCGGTAAATACAATGCTATCCAAACCATTAAGAGCTGCTGTATAAGCGCCTATAAACTTCTGAATGCGGTAGCCGTACATCTCATAGCAAAGAGCTGCATTGGCATCACCTGAACGATATAGAGCTGCTACATCACGAGCATCAGAATGTCCTGTGAGCCCAAGCATACCACTCTTCTTGTTAAAGAGTGTTTTCACTTCTTCATAGTTCATACCTAATTCTTGTCCCAAGAAGAAAACTACAGAGGCATCTATCTGCCCAGTGCGAGTTCCCATAATGAGTCCATCGAGTGGTGTAAGTCCCATTGAGGTATCTACACATTGTCCTTTTTCGTTTACGGCTGCCATACTCGCTCCATTTCCCAAGTGAATAGTAATGTTTTTGATATGTGGGTTGTTGAGGTATTTACGAGCTTGAGCGTCTACATATTTATGACTGGTACCGTGGAATCCATAAGCGCGCAATCCGTATTTTTCATAGTATTCATTAGGAATGGCATAGCGGAAGGCTTTAGCAGGCATTGTTTGGTGGAAAGCAGTGTCAAACACGGCTACGTGGGTAGCTTTGTCAAAAAGTTTTTGTGCTACGCGTATTCCTTCTAAATGTCCTGGGTTATGCAAAGGAGATAGAGGAATAAGGCGTTTGATTTCGGCTACTACCTCATCGGTAATTACAGTAGGTTGTACGAAATTTTCACCTCCGTGTACTACTCGGTGTCCTACCCCTTTGATTTCGTTAGGGTTGTGGATAACGCCTACTTCGGGGTCTGTAAGAAGTTCAGCTACCAAATTCATACCCACTTCGTGAGTAGGGATAGGTTGCTCTTTTTTTACTTCTACTTCTTTGCCGTTTTTCACAGCTACATATTTCACGTAGCTACCGTCAATATTGATGCGGTCTACAATTCCTTTTGCTTTTGATTCTCCTGTTTTAGAGTCGATAAGCTGATATTTGAGAGATGAACTCCCTGAATTAATGATTAATATTTCCATTTTAGTCTTTTGTTATTAGTCGTTAGTTTCCCCCTCTTTTAGAGAGGGGGTAGGGAGGATATACTAAAATTCTGATTGTATTGCAGTGATAAGTACAGTGTTGTAAATATCAGGGATAAGAGCCCCACGACTGAGGTCGTTTACAGGTTTTTTCAAACCTTGTAACATAGGGCCTATGGCTAAACCTCCTGTTTCACGTTGCACCGCTTTATAGGTGTTGTTACCGGTGTTAAGGTCTGGGAAAATAAGCACATTGGCTTGTCCTGCCACGGGTGAATTTGGCATTTTTTGTTTTCCTACTTTAGGGTCTACCGCAGCGTCATATTGTATAGGTCCTTCTACGAGTAGCTCAGGGCGACGTTCTTTTACAATTGCTGTTGCTTCACGCACTTTGTCAACATCGGCACCACTACCAGAATTACCAGAAGAGTAGGAGAGGAGGGCTACTTTAGGTTCGATGCCAAAGGCAATAGCAGAGTCGGCAGAGCTGATAGCAATATCAGCCAACTGTTCAGCGGTAGGGTTAGGCACTACGGCACAGTCGCCATATACCAATACGCGGTCGTGCAAGAGCATAAAGAATACAGAGGAAACGGTGTTTACCCCTGGTTTAGTTTTTACAAATTGCAAAGACGGACGGATAGTGTGAGCAGTAGTATTCACTGCTCCTGATACCATACCATCGGCATCACCGAGGAATACCATCATTGTACCAAAATAAGATGCATCGAGCATTAGATCTTTAGCTTGCGAAAGTTCCAAACCTTTGCTTTTGCGCAATTCGTATAGTTTTTCGGCATACGCCTCATATTTATCACTCTCGGCGGGATTGATAATATTGATACGTTCTTCGTTCCATTTTAAGCCCAAAATGTTTTTAGCGCGAGTTTTAATGGCTTCGGGTTCTCCCAAGATAGTGAGGTAAACGAGTTCATCTTCGGCTAATTGTGAGGCAGCTGTAAGAATACGGTCGTCAGTACCCTCAGGGAGCACGATGCGTTTTTGTCCGGCACGAGCTTTCTGTACCATATTGTATTGGAACATACGAGGGGTAATAGTTTCTGATTTGAAAGAAGCGATACTGTTGTTGAGTTTTTCGGCATCTACATTTTCATCAAATAGTTGAAGAAGCATTTTTACTTTTTCAGTATTTTCAGGGTAGATATGAGCTTGGGTATTACCGATGATATTAGCAGTTTCGAAAGTATCGGTTTTAGCTACCATTATAGGGATATTCTTTTGGATACCGTCGAAAATCTTACTCATAGAAGGGTTGAGAGGTAGGTCGCCGTAGAGCACTACCCCTTTGATGTTAGAGAAGTTAGAATAGTTAGCTACCAAAGAACCTGCTATGAGGTCGATGCGGTCGATAGGGAGTACTGCCAAAGTATCTTCGTTTAGCTTGGCTAAATAGTTAGATAACAGCATAGCCCCTACAACAGTGCGTTTGGTGGTAACGTCGATATTATCACCTTTATAAAGGAATTCGGCATTGAGAGCGTTAGCAATCTCGCGAATGGTAGGGCGAGAGAGTTCTTCTTTGCGCGGAATAATGGTAAAAGTAGTATCGCTGAAGCGCTGTTCTAAACGGTTGATAGTAGCAGCAGTAGCATTAGTAGCTTTGTTTACAAACACGCTGAGTACGCGAACATCTTTTTCTATAAAATTGTTTAGGGTAGCTTGTACTTGGTTAGTGAGTTCATCTTCTGAAGAAAAATTATCTTTAAGAACAACCAATGCAGGAATATTGAGACTTTGAGCTACTGAAGCGTTGAAGTTTGCATCGAAATAGCTATCGTCTACGGCACTTGAGCTATCGACTAATACAAAGTCAAACTTACTTTCTAAGGCTTTGTATTTTTTGATGATAGTATCATACACTTCGCCTATATTACCTTCGTTTTTAAGACCGATAACCTCTTGACGTGTGTAGGCATAGGCTTCATCATAACTCATATCGAGTTTGAAATGTTCTAAAACAGTTTCGATGAAAGTATCTTTTTTAGATTTACTTTCTACAATAGGTCTAAAGTAACCTACCTTGGCAGTGTTGCGCATAATCATTTGCAAGACTCCCAAACTCACTACCGACTTACCACTATGGGTATTTGCAGCAATGACATAAACAGATTTATTCATTTTTTATTTACTTTTTAGTGTTAAATGTTATAATTTGCAAAGGTAATAATATAATTTAAGAAAACAAGCGAAAAAGGTATTTTTATTTTTAATACCTAAATAATTCATTTTTATTTTGGATAGAGATAGTTGTTATTTTCTTTTGAAAAACACTTGGTTACTTTAGTTAACTAACATTTTACAGTTGGTATCTTGAATAGAAGATTAGTAAAAATAACTTATTGATTAACAAATTAGTCTTGTGTTTTGAAATTATTTTGTACTTTTGCCTGCTGAAAATAAATGTAACAGATGTTAAAAAGAATATCCCCTTATACGCTAATAATGCTTTCCTTTTTTGCTTTGATAGTGTTAGGAGCTTTACTGCTGATGATGCCTTTTGCACACATAGCAGAAAAAGACCTATCTTTTTTAGAGGCATTTTTTACGGCTACTTCGGCAGTGACAGTTACAGGGCTTTCGGTGATAAATATTGGGGCTACATTCACTATTTGGGGAAAACTTATCTTGTTAGTGCTCATTCAGTTTGGAGGATTGGGAGTGCTTACTATTTCTTCTGTTTTGGTGTTACTTATAGCTAAACGTATTGGATTTTATACTAAACGTTTGGTTGCTGAAGGGCTCAACCACAACAAGACTTATGATATTTATGCGATTACTAAGCGTGTAGTGCTTATAACTCTACTTTTTGAGGCTGTAGGGGCGTTATTTTTGTTTTGTTCATTTATTCAGGACTATTCCTTTGCGCACGCATTGTTTATGGCGGTATTTCACTCGGTTTCGGCATTTTGTAATGCTGGGATTTCGTTATTTTCTAATAGTTTTGAGGGCTATACCTATAATATTTTTGTGAATGGGGTGATTGCTTTACTCATTATTTTTGGAGGTTTAGGTTTTACTACTATTATTCAATCGTATGAATATTTACGCAAAAAGCGTCGGAGGTTGGATATCAATTCACAGTTTTCGATTATTACTACAATTATATTGCTTTTAGCGGGGACTTTTCTGTTTTTTACTTTGGAATACGGTAATTATTACACTTTATATGGTAAGAGTACTTTCAATCGTTTGCTTATTAGTTTTTTTCATTCGGTGAGTTTGCGTACAGCAGGTTTTGATACCATTCCGTTAGAACATTTGAGTAGTGCTACTATTCTATTTTGTGTAACTTTTATGTTTATAGGAGCCTCACCTAATTCAACAGGTTCTGGGGTTAAAACTACTACTATTGGTATTTTGTTTTTAGGGATAAAAACAGCGTTGTTTAACAAGAATTATATTGAATTTTCTAAAAGGCGTATTTCTTGGAAACTTTTTAACAAAGCTTCAGCTCTTGTTTTTATAGCGATGATGTATGTGCTAACGATGATTATCGTTCTTACCGCTTTAGAACCTAACATAGAATTTACCAAAATAGCTTTTGAGCTTATTTCGGCATTTAGTACTTGTGGGCTTTCAACGGGAATTACTCCAGAATTGTGTACTTTTTCTAAGTTAATATTGATTTTTACGATGTTTATTGGTAGGGTAGGGCCTCTTACTATTATGCTTGCCTTTTCAAGACCACGTGCTGAAGGAAATTACAAATATCCCAAAGAAAATATTTTAATAGGATAGATTATGAAAAATTTTTTAGTTATAGGATTAGGAGAGTTTGGCAAATCGGTAGCTAAAACGCTCTATAAAAACAAAGCCACGGTATTGGCAATAGATTCGCGTGAAGGCGTAATCAAACAAGCTCTCAACGAGGGAATGATTGAAGAAGCAATCATTTTAGATGCTACAGATGAGATAGCTTTAAAAAAAGTGGTGCGAGACGATTTTGACACTGCTTTTGTAAGTGTAGGTGATAATATTCAGGCAAGTATTCTTATCACACTACAGTTGAAAGAAATGGGAGTGAAGAATGTGATTTGCAAAGCTGTAAACCACACCCAAGAAAAGGTTTTATACAAAATAGGTGCTACACAAGTAGTATTTCCTGAAGAATTAATGGGCGAAAAAGTAGCCTATTCGGTTTTGAGACCTACCATTATAGAATATTTTAAATTTGCTGAAGATTATTTTATTTACGAAGTAAAAGTACCGAAAAGTTACGTGGGAAAATCGTTGATGGAACTCAATTTGAGGCACAAATATGAGATAAATATTCTTGCGGTAAAACATTCTGATGGCAAAATGAATGTTACCCCTGACCCTAATGTTAAACTCAATAAAGATGACCTTTTGATTATACTCTCTAATGAAAATGTAATCGACAGAGTTACTAAGGATTAAAAAGTTTCTTTTTCCATTCTTTCCAACTGTATTTCTTAGCATAGATATACAATAAAAGGGGGAAACACAATATTAAAGGCATCCAAATACTGAAACCTAAGGTTGGTTCTGAAATATCGCGTAGTATAGAAGGTACTTGAAATACTGTCCAATCGGAGGTGACTAAAAGGGCAGTAAAAAGGTTATTAGCGGTGTGAAAACCTAAGGCTAATTCTAAACCGTCATCCATTAGGGTTGTGATACCTAAAAACAGACCTGTACCGATGTAATAAATAAGTAAACTGTAGCCTAATTTTTCTACTTCGGGGTTGGCTATATGCATTAAACCAAAAGTAATAGAGGTGAAAAGCAACGGAAACCACGCTCTGCGCGTTGCAAGTCCTAAGCCTTGCATTAAATAGCCTCTAAAGAATATTTCTTCAAAACTTGTTTGTAAAGGTATAAACAATACTACTATTACAAGTAATTTTAAGAAAGGTATCCATTGGAAGTTCCAAATATAATCATTGGGACTGATGAATAAATAGTCTATACAAGTCATTGCAATGGTTATGCTTCCCCATAATCCAAAAGCAAACCAAAATCGTTTCCAACTGAAGCTTGGTCGGGCGGTGATGAGGGCTACTAACGGCTGACGATGAACGTATTTTACCCATAACAATAATAATCCTAAGAAAATAGCAAAGACTACTAAATTTTCAAATAAGAATTGTAATTCTCCTTTTTGAGAAATTTCTTGCTGGATGAGTGCAGTAGTGTCTAAAAACTGTGCTACAAAAAAGTTCAACCCTGTAAAAGCAAAGAACAGGGTTGGAACTATAATATAAAGCCATTTTGGGCTTTGTGATAATCTTCCGTTTGTAAGATACATAACTTTACTTTATTGTGTAATGATTCCTATTTCGGCATACGATACTCTATTGGTATCATCGACTGTTTTTACAGCAGTGAGTTTGATGTAACGAGCTTTTTCTTCAGCAAATGTAATACGTTGTTCAATAGGATTATTTTTTATATTACCAAACTCTCCTTCGCTTACTTTCTTCCAATGAACATTATCAGTACTTACTTCAAAAATATAATGGCTGATAGTTCCTTCTGCCCAACGGTCTTGTGAAGGTAAATAGATAAATCCTTTTAGGTTTAAAAGTTCTCCTAAATCAATAGTAACAGCTGTAGGAGTTTTGCTTTTTTCTTGGATAAACCAAGAAATAGGGTCTTCATCTACTATTTTTTGAATATCATTGATAGTGGAGAGTACTTTCCATTTTGTTTTAGGAATATCTAAGGAATAAGAAGCTACTTCACTATACAATTTTTTACTTTGGTCGTAGGCTACAAACTTGAGAGTTGTAGGATGAGTAACAGAGAAAGGAGTAGTGTAACGCAACGATTTATCGGTAGGTTTACTGCCGTCTAAAGTGTAGAAAATTTCGGTAGATTCATCGGCTGGGGTAAGAGTTACTTGTCCGTTTTTATCACGGCTGAACTGAGGTGTTACTAATAGGGCAGGAGCATTATACAACCCTATGTTGCTAATGAGAGGAGAGGCTTTGGCGTCTAATATTGTAAAGCGTACTTTAGTAGTTGTTACAGGAGGGAAACGCAATAAGCGCTTGTAGCCAATAGTAGTTTGTTCATCTATAGTTTCCCATTTTCCATCTTTTTGATATTCTAATTTGAATTTTTTTACGCGTTGTCCTAATGGGATGTATTCTTGAGCCATAAATCGATTGAAGGTTGTAGGTTTGGTAAAGTTTATATCAATGGAAGCTTTGGTTAGGCCTTCATCGGTTGCCCAATAGGTATTTTTATCGTTGTCAATAGTTTTTTCAGTGCTGAAAAACTTGTGATTTTCGCGAATATTAGAAGCCGTCACAGAGGCATCAGTTACGAGGTTATGTGCAAAATCTGCTTCTATAACTTTTTTGAGTTCCATTAATCTCTTGATGTCGTTTTCGTGTACTAAACCGCGTCTATCAACAGGGAGATTCAGCAATAAATTGTAACCACGACCTACTGAAGCGTAGTATATATCAACCATTTTTTCTAAGGGGCGCACTTGGTGGTCTTCACGTGTGTGGTAATACCAACCTGGGCGGATAGACACATCGGCTTCAGCGGGAATCCAATTGATGCCATTTTCATCGCCTTCGCCTAAGTGATGTAGGTGGTCTTTTCCTTGTAAGGAAGGGTTAGAGGTAAAAGGATTCCAATTAGTAGGTGTACCATAGCCTAACTCATTGCCTATCCATCGGATATTAGGACCTTCATCGCCAAAAATAGTGGCATTGGGCTGTAATTCGCGTACTATAGCGAATGTTTTATCCCATTGGTAATATGTATGAGCATCGATAGTGCGGGTTTCGTTAGCACCACCATAATAGCCAGAACCGCCATTAGCTCCATCGAACCATACTTCAAATATTTCGCCATAATTGGTGAGTAATTCTCGGAGTTGGTTATGGAAATAGGTTACATATTCGGGTCTGCCATACTCGGCGTGGTTTCTATCCCAAGGGGAGAGGTATACACCGAACTTGAGTCCTGCTTTTTTGCAAGCATCGGAAAGTTCTCTAATTACATCGCCTTTACCGTTTTTCCAAGGGGAGTTTTTTACAGAATGCTCTGTGTATTTTGATGGCCATAAGCAGAAGCCATCGTGGTGTTTAGCGGTAATAATAACCCCTTTCATACCAGCATCTTTAATTACTTTCACCCATTGATTTACATCTAAATCGGTAGGGTTAAACAAGGCAGGATCTTCACCCCCTGTACCCCATTCCATATCGGTGAAAGTGTTCATATTGAAATGGATAAAAGCGTAGTACTCCATTTCGTGCCAAGGTAATTGAAATGAAGGAGGAAGAGCTCCCACAGGTTTTGGAGCTTCAGGATTTTTACAAGCTATCAAGCAAAGTGCTGATGCTAAAAATAAAAATTTTCTCATAATTGTGAATAATTGATGATGATTATTCTTTTTCGTTGATAAAAATATTCTTTTTAAATAGTTTACGCGAGTTGTCTATAAAGATATTCATACTATCTTTGGCAGTCTCGGAGAGTTCTTTGTAGGAAGCTGTTTCATATTCTTTGCAAGGCAATATTTCAAAAAGGTATTTTTTATTAGTTTTAAGGGTACGATTCACCCAAACTAAATAATATCCTTTATCGGCGATGTGAGTGCCTCGCGCGTCCTTAAAGAGAGTTAGTTCTACCATAGCGCCTCCATCGGAAGGGGATTTACGTTGGTTAGATATAAAATTACCGAGAGAATAGACAACAAGCTGTTCCTTATGAAGTCCTGTTTGTGGATAATAGTACATAGGTTGTAGCACGTGAGGGTGCCCACCTATGATGATATCTACACCATTATCAAAAAGGAATTGAGCTACTTCTTCTTGATTTTTGTTTTGTTTTTGTTGGTATTCTATTCCCCAATGAATCACTACTATCAGTTTGTCTAGCTGTGCTTTTTTAGCTTTCTCGATGTCTTGTTTCATCAGGTTGAAGTCTATACGGTTTACGACAGTAGGTTCGGGGACGGGTAAGCCATTGGTGCCATAGGTGTAGTTGAGAATACCCACTGAAATACCATTTTTAGAAAGCACTAAAAGGTTTTTTTTATCAAACTCAGCTTTGTTGCGGAAAGTGCCTGTATGAGCTATTTTAAGAGAGTCGAGCACATTTAAAGTGCGGATGATTCCTTTTTTACCTCTATCACAGGTGTGATTGTTAGCAGTTACTAACACGTCTATCCCGCTATCTCTACAGGCGGCAGCCAAGGCATCGGGAGAGGAGAATTGAGGGTATCCTTTGTAAGGTTTTCCTGCTAAAGTAACCTCCAGATTGGCAATTGCAAAGTCTACTTGAGCGAATTTGTGTTTAATTTTGTCAAACACGGGCATATAGTCATATTGCTTAGTATCAGCATTGTAAGCTCCTTCTACTTGAGGGATATGCCCCATTACATCCCCCATAAAGAGCAACGACATTCGGCTGCCAGTTTCTTGAGCAAAGGTTATTGAAAAGAAGAGGAAAGTGAGTAATATGCGTATCATTTAAAACCTATTTTAGTTTGTTTGTTTTGTTCTTTTAGTTCTTTTACATCTATATTGGTGAGTTCAGCCAAAGAATAAGGTTTATCTACGATGAAGTCTCTATCAGTAGATTGTAAATACTTATTGCATTTTTCGACAGTTAGTTCTTTAAACTTATATTCGGCTATTAATCTTCCTTTGCGCAATAGGGCAGAGTCTATTTTAGAAATATCGGAATTGAAAGTACATATCAATTGACATTCCAAGACATCGGAAAGCATACCATCGGCAATGTTTAGGATAGAGGATACGACATCGGTATTGCTATTGAGAGCAGTGCGTTCGGCTATGTAGTTTTCACAGTCTTCGAGTACTAATACTGAATTTTTATTGTCTATTAGCAAACCGATAAAGGCAGGGTCGGTAAGAGATCCAATCATTGAGGTAGGCACAAAGATAAATTTCTTATTAGGGATTTGACTTGTAAGCCATTTGATATAATTAGTTTTTCCTGATCCTGCAATTCCGTGAAAGAGTACGACTCCTTTATTCTCATTGGTAAGGGCGTTTTTCACTCTATTGTGTACCTCAAAGAAATCATCATTATACATCGTTTCAAAGTCGATGCGATAAGGCTTGATAGTATGTGTTCTCACTTCGAGCCCCACTTGGGTTTTTAATAAGATAGATACCTTAGAATCTTTAGAAACATATTTTTCGATATATTCAGAAAACAGGGCGTTGAGATGTTCCTTTGCTTTAGGATTGGTATTTTGGTAATGTACACAACTCACTCTGTAGAGTCCATCTTCAAAAATCTGATTGTCATACTCATTAGAAAGATTTTTGTCAATCAATAGAAAAACTTCTAAGTCAGGATGATAATAGCATTCTTCGGATTCGTAAAGTTCATTTTGTTTAGAGGCATAGTCTATAGTGTAATAATCTGTGCATTTTTCAAAATGTTTCAGTTTATCACGTTGGATTACTAAATCATCACTTCCCAGATAGATGTGAGCCATCAAATCATCAAGCAAAGAGCGAAACGGATTTGAAAAAGTAAGGAGGCAATATTTATCACATACTTCTATATGGTCGTCATTATCGAGTTGTAGGATATTAACAGGGTGGTAATATTTAGATTCTTTTATTTTCATAAGCAAAATAATAAGGTGCAAAAGTAGTATATAATTTATAAATTAGCAAACTTTATAAAACAAAAACTTTGCTAAAGGACGACCTTCAGCAAAGTTTCAATAAGTTGTTTTTCATTAGCAAATTAGCTAATTAGCTAATTAGCAAATTGGCTAATTCTTAGTTTCTTCTTGATAGTAAGATTCTCAATACGTACCAGAATAGTAACATTACTGATGAGAACAATTGTAAGGCTGCAGCTACATATTGGTCGGTGCTATATACGTTTTTGATGTTATAGGTTTCGTATAGAATTCCTCCAGCAGCTAAAGCTATCATTGCTACTGAAAACCAAAGTCCTAAGTCAAAACTAAACAAAGCTCCTGCAACGATTAATCCTAAGGCTAAAAAACCACCTACTACCAATACAGTACGCAAGAATGAGAAATCTACACGAGTGAGAAACACTACAGCGGTAAGTCCAGCAAATAATGACAAGGTAATGATACCCGCTTGAGAAATGATAGCTAAGCCATCACTAAGATCTATTGCTATATAAATCATCGGTAAGAAGATGATTGCTTCTAAAAGTACATAAATGCCTAAGCCTCTATATTGGGTACTTTTATCTTGTGCTTGAGTCCATTTATTAGCAAGCATAGAGCCTAACCAGAACCCGCCTAAAATAAATAACCATACGAAAGGACTACTAACCATAGAGAAAATTAAACTTTCAGGCACTGTATTTATCAAAATAGCTTCTACTACTATAAAAGCCAAAAGTGCTATTGCTACGTGAGAGTAGGTTTTACGATAGAAAGTAGCTTGTTCTATATTAGTTGCATACGATACTAATTCAGGAACGTTGTTGTTCTGATAGTTAGTATTGTAGTTGTTGTTGAAATTTAAGTTATAGCCATTATTGCTATTACTATTGTTGTTTAGATTGTAATTGTTGTTGCTCATAAAATTCTATTTAAAAAGTATTTGTTTTTTAGTAAATCAAAAACTTTGCCAAAAGATCTACCCTGATACTGAGTAGCCTTTTGACAAAGTTTATCAAGGGAATACTATAAAGTATTTACGTTGTTAAGATCTTCGAAAGCTTTTTTCAAGCGGGTAACGAAAGTTTTTTCACCTTCACGAAGCCATACACGAGGATCGTAATATTTTTTGTTAGGAGCTTCAGGACCTTCAGGGTTACCTATTTGACCTTGCAAGTAAGCAGCTTTGGCTTTCATATAGTCGCGAACACCTTCGGTGAAAGCGTATTGCAAGTCGGTATCGATGTTCATTTTGATAACACCGTAAGAAATAGCCTCGCGGATTTCTTCGAGAGTAGATCCAGAACCGCCGTGGAATACGAGGTCGAGAGCATTATGACCTAAGTTGTATTTTTTAGAAACGTAGTCTTGAGAATCTCTTAAGATTTTAGGAGTTAATTTTACGTTACCAGGTTTGTACACTCCGTGAACGTTACCAAAAGCGGCAGCGATAGTGAATTGAGAGCTTACTTTAGAAAGTTCTTCATAAGCGAAAGCTACATCTTCAGGTTGTGTAAAGAGTTTGTTGCTATCAACGTGAGAGTTATCCACTCCATCTTCTTCACCACCAGTCATACCGAGTTCGATTTCCAAAGTCATATCCATTTTGCTCATACGTTCGAGGTAACGTTTGCAAGTTTCGATATTTTCTTTGATAGGCTCTTCAGAGAGGTCAATCATATGAGAGCTAAAAAGAGGTTTTCCTGTTTCTTTGAAGTGTTTTTCAGAAGCTTCGAGCATACCGTCTAACCAAGGAAGTAATTTTTTAGCACAGTGGTCAGTATGCAAGATGATAGAAGCGCCGTAAGCTTCGGCGAGTTGGTGAACGTGTTTTGCTCCAGCTACAGCTCCAAGAACTGAAGCACGTTGGTTGTCGTTAGAAAGACCTTTACCAGCCATAAACTGAGCGCCGCCATTAGAGAATTGGATAATCATTGGGGCGTTTACTGCTACAGCGGTTTCTAAAGCAGCATTGATAGAGTTAGAACTGATAACGTTGGCTGCAGGAAGAGCAAAGCCTTTTTCTTTGGCGTATTTGAATACTTCTTGTACTTCTTTTCCAAGAATTACGCCTTTTTTAATGTTATGTGCCATTTCTTTATTAAGATATAATTAGTTTTCAATTTGAGACTGCAAAGATATAAAAATTCTATTGAACTATCAAAATAATTTAGTGTTTTTTATTTAACAAACAAAAATCTAATAGCACCATTGCGGTCATTGCCTCGACAATAGGTACGGCACGGGGTACTACACAGGGGTCGTGCCTGCCTTTACCTTGCATTGTTACTATGTTGCCTTTGCTATCGAGGGCAGGTTGTTCTTGCATAAGGGTAGCTACGGGCTTAAAAGCTACTCTAAAATAAATATCCATACCGTTGCTGATGCCCCCTTGTATACCGCCTGAATAGTTGGTTTGTGTAGAGCCATCGGGATTGAAAAGGTCGTTGTGCTGACTACCACGCATTGTAGTACCTGCAAAACCACTACCATATTCAAAGCCTTTTACAGCATTGATAGAGAGCATCGCCTTTCCGAGCTGTGCGTGGAGCTTGTCGAACACAGGTTCGCCCCAACCTATAGGCACTCCTTTTACTACACAACTTACTACTCCGCCCACTGTGTCGCCTTCTTTGCGAATAGCCTTGATATAGGCTTCCATTTGTTCTGCTAAGATAGGATCGGGACAGCGCACGGCATTGGTTTCAGCTATGGCCAAATCGAGGTCGGTATAGGGTTTAGTAAGGAAAAGATCGCCTACACTCGATACATAAGCGTTGATTTGTATTCCTTTGAGTACTTGTTTGGCTATAGCTCCTGCTACTACACGGCTTACGGTCTCGCGCGCTGATGAGCGTCCGCCTCCACGAACATCACGAATACCGTATTTCTGTTGATATACATAATCGGCGTGACTGGGACGGTATACCTCGGCTATATGGGCATAATCGGCTGAATGTTGATTTTCGTTTTCAATAATAAAGCCAATAGGGGTGCCTGTAGTCTTGCCGTTTAAAATACCCGAAAGGAAACGTACCTTGTCGCCCTCTTTTCGCTGAGTAACAATAGCTGACTGCCCTGGACGGCGGCGGTCGAGCTCGTGCTGTATGGCTTCAAAATCTAAAAGAATATTAGGGGGACAGCCATCAATAATGCCTCCTAATGCCTCGCCGTGCGACTCGCCAAAGGAGGTGAGCCTAAAAAGTGTGCCAAAGCTATTGCCTGCCATTATAAGTCTTTCATTTTTGTTACTAATACCTCTATAAACTTACTGATGGGCGTTTTGACCATCATTGCCATTATGGGGTTAAAATCCCCTTTGAAGAGTAGGTGCACTTCACTTTCTTTATCTGATATTTCAGCAATATTGGTAGTGAGCAGGAAGGGGATTTTACCATTTGCTTCCCCTAATACCAGCTGGCTATAAGGGGTACTACTTTTCTTTTCTAAATAAATCTCAGGCATTCCTTTTAAGGCAAACACAAAAGAAGTGTCGCTTAGTTTTTCAAATTTGCTGATGTTGTCGGGCATCAAGCGTTCAAAGGTCTCTACTTTTTCTAAGAGAGCAAAGAGGTCTTTAGCACTCTTGGGGACGATTGTTTTTTGGGTTTCTAAATTCATTGGATAATTTGTCAATTTGGTGCGAGCCACACGGGCAATTTGTTATTTTACTAAAACGGTTTCCCAGCCGTCGTACTGGCCGTTGGTATCAAGAGCTACATCTATCAAGTCCCAAGTGTCGGGGTCGATAGCCTCTACGGTATTTACTTTGGTAATTATCAATTGGTAGCCTAAATCTTCGTTAGGGTCATCGCCTTCTTCGGGTTCTATTTTGCGACTTTCTTGTATTTCATAGCCTAAGGCTTTTACCTTATCGATAGCTTCTGCCATATCCTTTTCAGTATTGAAATACAACCAGTGGTCTATAGGGCGCTCTTGATCGGTATGGTCACCAGACTGCTCACAATGGCGACGTACTGCACTGTTTTTGATGCTTTGATGTTCGTAGATATTGGGGTAAAGATAGTCGGAGTATATTTCCCAATTGGGGTCATCTACGATACGTATTTCAGGTTCGTAATCGGTGATATTTGTGAAAGCCTTCTCGATATTAACTGCCAATAGAGGAGCCTCTTGGGTGTAGTAAAACCAAGTTGTATTACCCTGATAAGTTACAACTCCTGCTAAAAAATCAGTCTCTTTTAGTGAAGGCATTATAATATCTTCAATGTTATAGAGACGTTCTCTTTCCTCATCGGTAGTAAAACCATACTCATCGGGTGCTTTAAGGACAAGGTTTAGCCTTACACATTGGGTATAACCCTCTATAGGGGAATCGGTTTCGCCTATACCTAAATTGACACGAAACACAGCGGGTTTATCTTCCACTCTACCGATATAGACAGCCCAGTTTTCGGGGATTTCTGTTTTTTGAATCATATTTATTTGTCGATTTATCTATTTTGCAAAATTGTTAATATTTTTTAGTTTTTATTGCGAATTTTTCAATTATAAGATAAAGTATTTAAGCTATTGATTGTTAGTGTTGTATCGTGTTATCTTCGCTTTGTGTTCGGTATGTGTTCGCTCTTCCTTCGTTCTTTCTATATTGTTCCTTCAGTGAAAAAAAAGGATAGGTAGTAAAATGAAACACTGATTATCAAGCTATTTAATTTATTGATTTACCCATTTATCGATTAGAGAATTTATTGAAAGATTCGCAATGTTTTGACTAATAATTTACCGATTTGTTAATTACGCCATGTGTCGGGGCTTTTGCGCCATTCTTTGAGAGTATCCAGTTCATACTCACTGATGTAGCCTATAGCTAAGGCTTTGATAAGCAAATGGTCGTAGTCGCTGAGGGTATGGAGTGAGAGCTTTTCGGTAGCAAAATTGGCATTGGCTACTTCAAAATTATATGAGAAGATAGCCACCATACCTAAAACTTCAGCGCCGAAGTCGCGAAGGGCTTTTACAGCATTGAGACTACTCATACCAGTGCTGATGAGGTCTTCTATAACGATTACTTGCTGTCCTGCAGAGAGTAATCCCTCTATTTGGTTTTGGCGACCGTGTTTTTTAGGTTCAGGACGCACATAGACAAAGGGCAATTCGAGTGCATTGGCTACCAACATCCCCATTCCGATAGCCCCTGTAGCAACCCCAGCTACCACCTCAGCCGTGGAATAATGGTTTTTTATGTAGGTAGCCATAGTGTTGGCTACGTAATTGCGAACCTCTGGAAATGAGAGGATTATGCGATTATCGCAATAAATAGGCGATTTCCAACCGCTTGCCCACGTAAAATAATTTTCAGAATTCAATTTTATTGCGTTAATTTGCAGTAAAAATTCGGCAGTATGTTGTGCCATAATGTTATCTAAAATCATAAGCTTATGTATGAAATTTTTTTAGACGATAAGTCGATTATTTTGACAAATGTACGAGAAAATATTGAGAACGTCAAATATTTTCCATTAAAAGATGTAACCTTTGATGAAATCATCGAGGAATTAGGTCGTAAAGAGGTAAGTAGAATATATCTCTATCATCCTAAGGAAGAGAAACTTATGAAGAAATTTAAGAAGCTTGTACCCACTATAAAAGCAGGAGGAGGTGTGGTGTATAATGAGGAAGGAAAAGTTCTGCTTATCAAGCGACACGGCAAGTGGGATTTGCCCAAAGGAAAGAAAGAAAAGGGTGAAAATATTGCTACTTGTGCCTTGCGTGAAGTGGAGGAAGAAACGGGGGTAAAAAAGCTCCTAATACAGCGTTTTAGGACGATTACTTACCACCTATTCAAACGCGATGGACACTATTTTTTGAAAGAAACCTATTGGTATGATATGACCACAGCTTACAAGAAAAAGTTAGTGCCTCAAACAGAGGAGGATATAGAGAAAGTATGTTGGAAAGATGAGGCAGAGGCAAAGGAATTGGTGAAGAACTCGTATAAGAATATTCAGTTGGTGTTAGGTGTTAGAAATGGAAAAGAATTTTTATGATTTGGAGCTTATCAAAATATTAGAAGAGCATATAGAAGATGGAGATTTTCAAATAATAAGCTCTGATATTTATGTAGATAAGGTGAATGCTAACTTACCTTTTAAAGGGAGTAGGGTAGATTTTGAGCTATTGGATGAGTATCAAAGAATGTTTTTTGATGAGAATGAAGCCGTTGTAGCTTTTGTAAAGAATATTGCAATGGAGGAGGCGGGGATAGCACCAGATGAAAAAGTGGTGTATTTAGGAGATAATGTATCGAACTTAACCTATATATTCTCATTTAAATATTTAGAAAAAGTCATAGTAGATATATTGGATAATATACCTGAAAATCATTACTTTCTATCTGAAAGTATGAAGTGGATTCTATACATATCGTATGAAGATTGTGCTGATTTTGCGTTGATATGATAAAAGATATACTAATAGTTGGCCTTGGTAGCTTTATAGGAGGTACATTGCGCTATATGCTTTCAATAGCCTTCAACAAGATAGTGCGCACTTGTACATTCCCGATAGGCATTTTGGTAGTAAATGTATTAGGATGCTTTTTTATAGGTGTATTGTATAGCTATTTTAAGAATAGAGTAGGGGAGAGCCTTTTACCCTTATTGCTGATGACAGGTGTTTTGGGAGGTTTTACAACATTCTCTACTTTTTCATTGGAGGTACTGCAGTTATATCAACAAAATGAACTACTAAAAGCTATTCTTTATGTAATAGTTAGTGTAGGAATTGGTATTTTGGCGTGCTTTTTGGGGTGTATTGTAGGTAATAAATAAAGTATAAAAAAATGAAGAAATTTTTATTAGGAGTAGTCGTAGCGGTCGCTGTATTGCTACTTATAAAATATTTTAGCGATAAAAAAGAAAGTCAAGAACGATTAGAGGCTGATACAGCCCTAATACAAACACAAATCGCAAATGTGAGCAAATTGGTAGTTACCGAAGGACATTTTGCCGAAGTGCTCTCGTATACCGATACTCAAAAGTACTTTATGGATTTGCTATCGTTTGATAAGAAAATCCTTACAGTAGTAAATGCCGATGTAACAGTAGCTTATGACTTGCACAAAATCGACTATGAAGTAAACGAAGAACAAAAAAAAGTTATCATTAAATCGTTACCAGAAGCTGAGGTGAAGATTTACCCTACAATGAAGTATTACGATGTGAGTCAGAGTCAAGTAAACCCATTTACCCCTGATGATGTAGAAAAAATACAGAAAAAAGTGAAAGCAGAATTACAGCGCAAGGTAGATGCTTCTACTTTGAAGAGCAATGCCCAAAACAGACTGCTTACTGAGCTTTCTAACCTTATCTTTGCTACCCGTGCCGTAGGTTGGACTTTAGAATACCAAAACACACCTATTGAAAACAAAGATGATTTTAAACTTCTGAAACCATAATTTGTTTATTGTTACTTGCTAATTGTTAATTATTTTGTACCTTTGCCCCCAAAATAGCAATAAATGAAAGAAACAGATATCATTATTATAGGGGCAGGACCTACGGGGCTTTTTGCAGTATTTGAGGCAGGGCTCCTTCGTTTAAAATGCCACTTGATAGATACACTCCCACAAGTAGGCGGACAACTTACTGAATTATACCCTAAAAAACCTATTTTTGATATACCAGGATATCCTACTGTAGGAGCTTCTGAATTAGTAGATAACCTAATGGAGCAAATTAAGCAGTTTCAACCTGAATTTACTCTTGGAGAAACTGCAATGACACTCACCAAAAATAATGATGATACATTCATAGTAACTACAGAAAAAGGTACCCAAATAAAAGGAAAAGCCGTAGCTATAGCTGGTGGATTAGGTACTTTTGAACCTCGTAAGCCTGAATTACCTAATATTGAACAATATGAAAATAAAGGGGTGACTTATTTTGTCAAAAATCCAGAAAACTATATAGGTAAGCACGTCGTAATTGCAGGAGGAGGGGACTCTGCTTTAGATTGGAGTATTTATTTAGCTGAAAAAGTAGCTACTGCTTCAGTTACTTTAGTACACCGTCGCAATGAATTTCGAGGAGCTTTAGATTCAGTTGAGAAAGTAAGAGCGTTAAAAGAGGCTGGTAAAATCAATTTAAAAACTCCTTATGAAGTAGTAGGATTAGAAGGAAATGGGCATTTGGAATCATTAGTGTTAGAGCAAGAAGGAGGTAATAAAGAAACTCTTATAGCCGATGCTTTTATTCCACTCTTTGGTCTTACTCCTAAATTAGGACCTATTGCTACTTGGGGGGTAGAGATCGAAAAAAACGCTGTGAAGGTAAATAATGCTTTAGACTACCAAACTTGTATAGAGGGGGTATATGCCATAGGTGATGTGAATACGTACCCAGGAAAACTTAAACTCATCCTCTGTGGTTTTCACGAAGCAACCCTAATGTGCCAAAGTATATACAACCGAATTTATCCTAATAAAAAATATGTATTAAAGTACACTACTGTAGTAGGAATTGACGGCTTTGATGGCAGTAGAAAAGAAGCCGAAAAAGCTGTGGTAAAAGCAATTTAAACAGTGAATATATCTTATAGTAAATACTAATAACTAAATAAAATGAAGAGTATAAATGTACTATTAGCAAGCACTTTTTTAGCATTTTCTGCTTCGCTAAATGCCCAAATTGATACAATTAGCAGCAAAACATTACTATTGAAAGGCAAAATTAAAAAAGTAGAAGATTATTCTTTTTTTCTCGACCCTGACCCTAAAGGTACTAAAACTTTCGATGGAAAAACTTATAGCGTTTTTCCTTATGCCGAAGATTGGAATATAGAAAAAGATGAAAATAAATTCTCTAAAACCAATATTGCCTATATTTTCGACAATACAGGTCGCAATCTCGAAGTAATCACTTACAATGCCGAGAATCAACCTTTTGGTGGAATGCGATTTTACTACGATAAGAAAGGTAGAGTAAACAAAAGTCAATCCTCTTTTTCCTTAGGAGATGGTGAACTTTTAGTAAACCGACAATACTTTTACAACGAGAAAAACCGATTAGTAAAAATAGATGAAACTGACGGCAATACCAATGAATGGCTCATTACTATTACCTACAAATATGATGATTTAGGCAATTGTATTGAGAGAAACAAAGTAGCGAGTAATTCAGCTTTAGAAAAAGATATACAATTGTATGAAGAAAAAAATCTCGTGTTAGAAAAGAAAATACGTCCAGAGTATACACGTGAAAAATCTTACAAGTACAACCAACTTAATAAAGTGTCTGAAACAGAGGATAAAGTACTAAACAAAAATGTGTATTTGAAAACCGAAAACGAATACAACAAAGAAGGGTTACTTTCTAAAGCTAAATTCCTGAACGCCTCAAGTCAAGAAACTATCTGTACTTATAAATATAATAAAGCAGGACGTCTTATCCAATCAATTTGTACTGCTACCGATGACCCCAATTTTTATATAGAAACCAACTATATGTTCAATAAATCTGGAGAAACTCAAGTAATAAAAACCCGTACAGAAGTAGCCTCTACTAAAGTATATGATGAACATAATCTACTCACCTCATATATTACAAAAGAACTTAACTATAAGTATCGTTATACTTTTGACAAAATGGGAAATTGGACTCAAATATTAATGTTTGAAAATGATAAACCAATTTGTGCCCGTGTTCGCAAAATAGAATACTTTGCTAAATAAATGAACGAAATACATCTAAAAATAACCGATCGCGAGGGGCTTCTATACGAAATAGAAGCCCCTACCGATATGAATATGAACCTAATGGAAGTAATGCGTGCTTACGAAATCGCTCAAGATGGCGAAATAGGTATTTGTGGAGGTATGGCAATGTGTGCTTCTTGTCAGTGCTATGTACAAAATGAAAACGAAGTTACACTACCTGAAATGGGTGAAGAAGAACGAGCAATGCTTTTTGAAGCTTTTCACGTAAAACCTAATAGTAGGTTAGGATGTCAAATACCTATTACCCCTGAAATCAACGGGTTAGAAGTTGTGTTAGCTCCTTTTTCTTAAATAATAGGCTTTTATATATTATTTTTTTATATCTTTGCCAAAATATTAAACTTGAATGAATAGAAAAATACTTTTATTTGCTTTTATAATAGGGCTTTTCGCGATGGCTTGCAACGATGGTGATATGGAGGTCGAATCTATCTCTTTTGAAAATTCTGATGTTCTTTCTTGTAGAGCAAATGATACCGCTGTTGATTTTCTGTATAAGTATAATCAAAAACAAGCTCTTTATCTCACAATTCCTGCAGGTGTCTTAGAAAATAAAGAAAAAACAGTTACAGGTACAATACCCAATAACTATAAGCTCTATTACCGCACCTTTAGTGATGCAGTAAACAGTAGTTATTTTTGTAATACCATATACCCAGCTTCTCCTCAGATTACTTTTAATAGCGAAGCTACAGGAGGAACAGTTACTATCGCAACTCGTCCTATTTACAACGAAAATACAGGGACTTTATTGCGTTATGATCATCAAATAACAATTAGTAACTTAGTACTCCTAAAAGAAGATGGTAATAAGTTAGTGGAATCTAACCTCATCTTTGGTACTTATCAAACTAACAAACAATAACAATGAACCACTTTGTAGTATCAGCACGCAAATATCGTCCTCAATCATTTCGTGATGTGGTAGGACAACAAGCGATTACCAATACCCTCCTCAACGCCATTGAAAACAATCACTTGGCACAGGCACTTCTTTTCACAGGACCACGTGGTGTAGGAAAAACTACTTGTGCACGTATTTTAGCTAAAAAAATAAATGAGCAAACTTCTGGAATGGAAGATGAAAATGACTTTGCTTTCAATATTTTTGAACTCGATGCTGCTTCTAATAATAGTGTAGACGATATACGCAAACTCATTGAACAAGTACGCATTCCTCCGCAAGTAGGCAAATACAAAGTATATATTATTGATGAGGTACACATGTTATCTCCTTCTGCTTTCAACGCTTTTCTAAAGACTTTAGAAGAGCCACCTAAACACGCTATCTTCATCCTTGCTACTACGGAAAAACACAAAATTATCCCTACCATTTTATCACGTTGTCAAATATTTGATTTCAAACGCATTACAATTAATGATATTCGAGAATATCTAAAGTATATAGCCCAACAACAAGGAATAGAAGCCGAAGATGAAGCATTACAAATCATCGCACAAAAAGCTGACGGAGCTATGCGTGATGCCCTTTCTATCTTTGACCGCGTAGTGAGTTTTTCAGGAGAGAAAATTACTCGACAAGCTACTTCCGAAATACTAAATGTACTCGACTATGAAGTCTATTTTAAAGTAACCGACCTTATTTTAGACAATAAACTTCCAGAGTTGTTAGTAGCATTCAACGATACGATAGCACAAGGGTTTGATGGCAATCACTTTATAGCTGGTTTAGCAAGCCATTTCCGTGATTTAATGGTATGTAAAAATCCTACTACCATAACTCTAATGGAAGTAGGAGAGGAGACTCAGAAAAAATATACCGAGCAAAGTGCTCGTGCAACTGTTCCTTTCTTAATGGACGCCATTGCTATTGCAAACGATTGCGACCTGAAATATCGCACCAGCAAGAACCAGCGACTATTGGTAGAAATAGCTTTAATGCAACTCGCCTCTATAACCTACCAAGGAGATAAAAAAAAAATGATGGACGCTTCGTAATTCCGGCTTACGTTTTTAATAGACAAGAACAACCCTCTAATGAGGTTACAAAAGTAGTCCAACCATCACAGCCTACTATAACTACCGCTTCTCCTATTCCTAATATTCCTTCTATTAGTAAAGAACAACGACATAATGTAGTTTCTGGATTTTCTATCAAAAGTGTACACGTAAAAACGGAACACCAAAAGAGCAATAAAGAGATTATAATAGACCCTAATTCTTTACCTAAAGAAACATTTACTCAAGAAACTTTTCAACACTATTGGGATAATTATATAGAAGAATTACTTGCAAAAGGAGAGCGTATACAAGCCTCCATTCTAAAAATAGCTAATTTGAAATTAGAAGGAACTACTATTGATTTAGAAGTATCAAGTAATACTGCAAAAACAGGAATATTGAATATAGAACATCATTTGTTGGATTATCTACATAGATCATTACGCAACTATGATATGAATATTCAAATAAAAGTGAATGAAGAAATTGCTAAAAAAATAGCAGTAAGTCCTGAGGATAAATATGAACGATTATTAGAAGAAAACCCTCTGTTACAAGATTTTAGAAATGCTTTTAGCTTAATGTTAAAACCTTAATTATCTGTATTATAAAAATATTATTGCTGTTGTGTTTAAGTGCAATAGCATTTTTTTATTTCTAAAACTTTTGTTTTTTTCAGTATAATGTTTAATTTTGCCCCAAAAATGTTAATATAAGACTTTTTTAAATGAACTTTTTCCAACACGAATATTAATAAAATTATAAAATATGAAAGTACTTAATGAACGACAGTCTAAGATTTTGGAGAGCTTAGAAACCAAAAAGTACATCAGCGTAAATGAACTGAGTGAAAAGCTTAAAGTTTCGGTAGTTACTATACGTAAAGACTTAACGCTCTTAGAACAAGAAGGTTACCTCCATCGTACTCACGGAGGTGCTAGCAAGCAAATGCGCTATGTGTTTGATCAAACAATAACTGAGAAAGAAACTCAAAATGTAGAGGAAAAAACGCGTATTATTACTAAAGCGTTAGACTTTATCAAAGAAAATGAGTTTATCATACTTTCATCAGGAACTACAGTTAATTTATTAGCTCAAAAACTTTATGGTTTCCGTAATCTTACTGTGTTAACCCCTTCATTAAGGGTTGCCTTAGAAGTATGTAAAAACCCTAATGTAAACACCATCCACTTAGGAGGTGAGGTACGCAAAAACTCTACTTCTACTATAGGTGTACTCGCCGAAGAAACTCTTAGCAACTTCTCTTGTACTACTTTATTCTTAGGAATAGAAGGTATAGATCTCGATTATGGATTGAGTTCTACCAATGTAGGAGAAGCTCATCTCAACAAAAAAATGATGGAACGTGTAGATAAAACTATCGTCCTCGCCGATTCCTCAAAAATACATAAACGCGGTTTTGGCTTCATCTGTTACGTCGAAAAAATAGATATGCTCATCACTGATAGCAATGTAGACCCCGAGTTTGTAGAAGAACTCGAAAAAAGAGGGGTAGAAGTAGTAATTTGCTAATTAGCAAATTCACAAATCAATAAATTGTTTATGATACAAATATATCACAATCCTAAATGCTCCAAATCACGTTGTGCTTTGGAGCTTTTAAAAGAAGCTAATAAGGCATATAAAGTAGTAGATTACCTCAAAGAAGGTATTTCTAAAGAACAAATTAAAGAACTACTTACTAAATTACAACTATCTCCTATTGAATTAGTTCGTACTAAAGAAAATGTTTGGAAAGAACATTTTAAAGAAAAAACACTTACTGATGAACAAATTATAGAAGCGATGGTAGAATACCCTCAGCTTATTGAACGCCCTATTGTTGTGGTAGGGGATAAAGCTGTAATAGGGCGCCCTACTGAAAAAATAAATGAAATTATATAATTAACAAATGAGAAAAACATTATTATGTGTCATTGCTTTCGTTTGGGGAGCAACAGCTATCTACTCACAAGCATACATTTCAGTGAGTGGTGGGTATGGATTTAAAGCTCATGAAAAGACATTAGGTAGAGACGCTACTAATGCTACTGCTATCACCGATTTAAAAGGAAGTTATGGAGAAGGTTATCAAGCGCAATTGAGCGGAGGTTATTTCTTCCATAAACGTTGGGGAGCTGAATTAGCTTTAGGTTATCTCTACGGTGAGGATATGCCTACCAATAAAAACCAAATATTGAATATGAAGGGACACGGTCGTGCTTATGGAGCTTCCCTTTCATTAGTATTCAATATTACTGATAATTTGTATGTACGTGCTGGAGGTGTTACCAAAATAGGTGGTAAAACCGAAATACAAACAGAACTTAATGCTAAATTACCTTTGAGAATGTTTAACCCAATGGCTCCTTCAACAACTATGGTAGATATGAAAGCTGATTTTAATAATAATTTCCACGGAAAAATACCTTTTGGTTTTATAGGAGGAATAGGCTATCGTTTTAAAGTAGCTGATAGAGTAGCTTTTTTTGTAGAAGGAGAATATCTTAACATCAATGTACCTCGCAAGGAATCTAAACTAAAAGATTTCTCAGCTACTCGCACTATAGCAGGCACTACTTCTACAATTAGTCTTCAAGAGTTCAAAGGTTATATGGTAACTCTACAAAATGCTCCAGCATCTCCTCAAACAGTAGCGTTGAAACAATTGGCAACTCAAATATCACCTCTATTGGAAGATACTTATAGTTGGGAAGGCAAGGGAGCTCCTGATGCGCCTTACTCATCTATAGGAGTTCATTTTGGAGTAACCTATACTTTTTAAAAAATTTTCTTCATTATCATATAACAAAACACTTATCAGTTGAAAGTTTACCGAAACTGATAGGTGTTTTTCTTACCAAAAAACAGTCAATAAAAGAAAAATACTCAGAAAAAATTTGCTTCATATATAAAAAAAGAAGTACATTTGCACGCAACTAAATTCTCTTTTTTAAATGAATTTCCAAGATAAAATTATTAATGAAGGATTTACCTATGATGATGTCCTTCTAATCCCCAATTATTCTGAGATATTACCTCGTGAAGTGTCGATAACTTCACATTTTACCCGTAATATCACTTTGAATGTACCTATTATCTCAGCAGCTATGGACACTGTAACCGAAGCTGCTATGGCTATAGCTATGGCACGCGAAGGAGGCATAGGGGTACTCCACAAAAATATGATTATTGAGGAGCAAGCTAAACAAATACGCAAAGTAAAACGTGCCGAAAGCGGTATGATTATCGACCCTGTTACGCTTCCGTTAAACAGTAAGGTGAGTGATGCAAAACGCTGTATGAAAGAAAATAGTATTGGTGGTATACCTATTGTTGATGCTAACGGAATCTTAAAAGGCATTGTAACTAACCGCGATTTACGCTTTGAACACGATAATAATCGCCCTATAACTGAAGTAATGACCTCTAAAAACCTCGTGATTGCCAACGAAGGCACTTCTATGAAGGAAGCTGAGGGTATTTTACAACGCAGTAAGGTAGAAAAACTCCCCGTAGTAGATAAAAACTACAAATTAGTAGGTCTTATTACTTTCCGAGATATTGCCAACTTGCAAGAAAAATCTATTTCTAACAAAGATAGCTTAGGACGCTTGCGCGTAGCAGCAGCCTTAGGCGTTACTGCCGATGTAGTAGACCGTGCCGAAGCTCTTGTACAAGCAGGAGTTGATGCCGTAGTTATCGATACAGCTCACGGACATACAAAAGGCGTAGTGAATGCTCTTAATGCCGTAAAAAGCAAGTTTACCGACTTAGAAGTAGTGGTAGGAAACATTGCCACTGCCGAGGCCGCCCTTTATTTAGCCGAAAATGGCGCCGATGCAGTGAAAGTAGGCATAGGTCCAGGCTCTATATGTACTACCAGAGTGGTAGCAGGTGTGGGTTATCCTCAATTATCAGCGGTGATGAACGTCGCAAACGCTCTTAAAGGCAAAGGAATCCCTGTGATTGCCGACGGAGGCATTCGCTACACCGGCGATATCGTAAAAGCTATCGCCGCAGGTGCCAATAGTGTGATGCTTGGCTCTCTGCTTGCTGGCACTAAGGAATCACCGGGGGAAACTATCATTTTTGAAGGCAGAAAATACAAATCTTATCGCGGTATGGGCTCGGTAGAAGCGATGAACCAAGGTAGTAAAGACCGCTATTTCCAAGATGTAGAAGACGATATCAAAAAACTTGTCCCCGAAGGCATTGTAGGGCGCGTGGCATACAAAGGCGAACTACAAGAAAGTATGCATCAGTTCATCGGAGGCTTGCGCGCAGGTATGGGATACTGTGGTGCCAAGGATATCGAAACGTTGCAAGCCGTGAGTCGCTTTGTGCGCATCACTGCAAGCGGAATTACCGAAAGCCACCCCCATAATATTACCATCACCAAAGAAGCTCCTAATTATTCACGTTAATAAACGAATATAACTTCCATAAATGAGGCTGTCTAATCTTTTCAGACAGCCTCATTTATGTAATAAATAACAAAAAAGTGACTATCAACAATATATTTTGTACTTTTGCCAGCTGATAAAATAAACTCATTAGACTCAATGAAAAACGGAATAGTAAATGATTATATTAATATTATAGAAGTATTCACTAAAAAAATACATCTATGGATTCAACTCTTCATCGATAAAACACCTAATATTGTAATAGCTTTATTAGTTTTTATTTTGGGCTTTTATCTTTCTAGACTTATCAAAAAAATAGCCATTCGTATCTTAGAAAGGCGCGGTGTAAAACCTTCTTCGCGCATAATGCTTGGTAATATTATTTCTGTTTTAGTAGTTATTACCTTCTTTATGTTTTCGTTAAATATTTTAGATCTCGAAAATATGTTCAAAACCATTTTGGCAGGGGCTGGAGTAGCTGGATTAGCTATCGGTTTGGCTTTACAAGGAACGCTTAGCAATACTTTTTCAGGCATTACTTTATCTTTTAGCAAGAGTATTCGTATAGGGCATCAAATTGAAACTATGGGCTATACAGGAACTATTGAAGATATAAATTTGCGTACTATCAAGCTTAAAATGGCTGACGGGAACTATGTTTCTATACCCAATAAGCTTATAGTAGATAATCCTATGAAAAATTATTCTGAAAGTGATACAGCCAATGTATTAGTAACTTGTGGTGTAGGTTATGAATCGGATTTAGAACAGGTGAAAATACTCACTGAGACTACTATTCGGAAGATGATGCAACAAAAAGAGCTTGATACGGCTATTTCTTTTTATTATACTGAGTTTGCCGATAGTGCTATCAATTTTATCGTATATTTTACCATTCCTTCCAAGAAACTTTCTGAGTCTTTTCTGTATAAATCAGAAGCTATAATGGCTATCAAGAAGTGTTTTGATGCACATAATATAAATATACCATTTCCTATTCGCACTGTTCAGATGGATAAACAATAAAAATAGACCCCAATGTTAAAAAATTTTTGAACTTCTATAAAGTTTTTAAATTTCTCTTGTGTTGCACTCTATAAACTTTCTATTCCTACAAAGTGTATTTACTTTCTCACACCATTTCATCATAAGGAATACAAATATCAAAACCTTTAGATGAAAAATAATTCGGTGTATCTTCAGTTTCTGAAATAGCTAATACAAAATCTCCTCCCCAAGCTCCTAAACTCTTTACTGTACCTTTATAATCAGAGAAAAGATATTCTTTCACTGTGGGAATACCAAGATACTCACTGATGAGCATTTCGTGTTCATTAAGTATAGCGCAAAAATCGGCTATGGTATAAGCTAATACAAGGTGTTCTGTAAGGTGTGTGATACTCTCAGCGAGTTTGCGTTTGCTTTTACTTACTGAGCGATAGCGTGCAATACCTTCTCGGCTATTTTGTTTTTGGTTGAGATAAACAAAGTAAATATAGTGGGTATGAGGGAAAAGAAAACGCAAGGGGTAACTATGGGGTTTATCCTCTTGAAGACGATATAATAAAGGAGTTTGACTCTTAGCACAAGCAATATCATAACCACTACCACCAAAACTCTTAAATAGAAGTTCATACGGGTTTACTGTTGCCCACTGGGCTATGTTATTGATAAGTGTAGAAGATGTTCCTAACCCCCACAAACGAGGAAATTCTAAATGTGTTTGCACTTGTGAATACATCCATTTGTTTTTAAAATCAGGATTGAGTTCTGCTGCTGTAGTGAGTATCTTTTGTAGAGTTTGAGCCACTTTCTGGTCAGCATCTGTTGTGAGCACAGCGCTATCAAACCATAAATTACCATTGCTATCAAAGGCTTGCCAACCTCCTTGCACATCATTTTCAGTTACTTCTAATGTTTGTCCTTTTCGAGTAGGAAGGGCAAAAGCAAGTGCCCCATCAAGCACCGCGTATTCACCTGTGATAAGTAATTTACCATTACTGTGAAAAGAATAAGTTTGTGTTACTCTCATATTTTTTATATCTTTGCACTCTGAAAGTACAAAAGTAATAATTATTTACAGATAAAAAATAGAACAATGAAAAAAATAAAACAACTTTTATGCTCCTTTATCATAGCAATTCCTATGTTTACTCAAGCGCAATCTATACGAGTAAACATTGCTACTTCTGATGGTAACGACCTAAATTTCAACTCGGTTGATGAATTGATAAAAACTAACTTTACTAAATTTAAAGAAGTAAAGATATATAGCAACGACCAAGTACAATTAAATGAAACTTTGTTAAAAAAACTACTCACCGAGGCAAATCAATTAGAGTATTTAGAAATAAAAGAAGTAGGCATCTCTACTTTTCCTGAATTGAGTGCTGAAAATAAATCACTAAAAACATTAGTGTTGCGTCTCAACAACCTCACTAAACTCCCCGAAAATATTGGTCATCTTTCTGCTCTACAAACCTTAGACGTCTATAATCCTATAACCGAAGTTCCTAATTCTCTCATCAACTTACAACAATTAGAAAATTTAAAGTTTGAAGGAGCTGAATTAATTGTTTTCCCTGAACAAGTATTTGCCTTGTCTAAACTGAAATCACTCATCATTAGTCAGTTCGACACTAAAAATAAAATCAAAACTCTTCCTGATAATTTCGACAAATTGCCTTTGCTCGAAGAACTATCTTTGCGCAATGCTGCACTTACTGAAGTTCCTGCCTCTATAGGGCGTTTGCAACACTTGGAAAACGTATATTTCAATGCAAACAATCTTACCAAATTACCTCAAGCATTAGCTGAAAATCCTCATTTAACTTACGTAAATATTAACAACAACCCTCTTGATTTCAAACAGTTTATAAAATCTGTCGAAAAAGTACTATGGAAAGGGGTTTTGTATATAAACAACCGTAATTTTACTACTCAACAATATGAAGAAGTAGAAAAACGCCTACCTAAAATAACCGTATTCTACAATCAAAAAGAAGAATAATACCCTAAAAAACATCTCAATTTTTATGAAAGATAAACTGATAAAAGTAGGCATTTCCATTGGTGATATGAATGGAATAGGGCTTGAGATTATCCTCAAAACCTTTGAAGACCACCAAATATTGGAATTGTGTACCCCTATTATTTTTGCTTCTAATAAATTAGTTTCTTTCCAAAAGAAACATTTCAATACAATGGCTAATTTTCAAGGCATCGATAGTGTAGATGCCGCCATTGAAGGTAAACTAAATGTACTCAACTGCTGGAAAGAAACTCCTACAGTTACCTTTGGTCAGGAAACTGAAGAAGGTGGAAAATATGCTTTCCTATCGTTACAGGCTGCTGTAGAAGCTCTTAAAAATAACGAAATTGATGTATTAGTAACTGCTCCTATCAATAAAAACAACATCCAGTCTGATAATTTTCACTTCCCTGGTCACACCGATTACTTAGCCAAAGAACTCAATGGAACCAGCCTAATGTTTATGGTAAGTGAAGACTTAAAGGTAGGATTACTTACAGATCACGTGCCTCTAAAAGACGTATCCTCTCTCATTACCGAATCACTCATTATGGAGAAAGCTCGTTTGATGAATGAATCTCTCATCAAAGATTTCCGCTTGCAACGCCCTAAAATAGCTGTATTAGGTATCAATCCTCATTGTGGAGACAAAGGGGTTATTGGCAATGAAGATGATGAAGTGCTACGCCCTGCCTTAAAAAAACTGTACTTCGATGAAAATATATTAGTATTTGGTCCTTTTGCTGCCGATAGTTTCTTTGGTTCTCAAACTTATCGCAACTACGATGCTGTGCTTGCTCCTTATCATGATCAAGGTCTTATAGCTTTCAAAACCATTGCTTTTGGTAGTGGTGTGAACTACACAGCTGGACTTAGCAAAGTACGCACTTCCCCCGATCATGGTACTGCTTACGAGATAGCAGGTAAGGGTATTGCCGATCCTGAGTCATTCCGCCATGCTATTTACACCGCTTTAGATGTATTCAGAAATCGGGAAGAATATGCCGAACTAACTAAAAACCCTCTGAAAGTACGTGCTTTAGAAGCAGATAAAGATAAATAATTACAATATGAATATCAAAAAGTTAGGAGCTATAGATATAGGGTCTAACGGGGTGAGATTGCTCATCTCTAACGTTTTAGAAGAACCTAATGAAGCCCCAAAATTTACCAAAGCGAGCTTAGTACGTGTTCCTATCCGTTTGGGAGCTGATGTGTTTTTAGATGGACTTATCTCTCCTGAAAATACTGATAGATTAGCTGATGCTATGCAAGCCTTTAGCTTGCTGATGAAAATAAATCAAGTAGAAAACTATCGTGCTTGCGCTACTTCGGCAATGCGTGAATCTACTAATGGACAACAAGTAGCCGATGAGGTTTATAAACGCACTGGAGTACGCATTGAAATTATAGATGGCGCTGAAGAGGCGAGCATCATTGCCTCTACCGATATTTCAAGTTTGATACAAAAAGATAAAGATTACCTATATATAGATGTGGGAGGAGGTAGCACTGAGTTCACTGTCTTTTCTAAAGGGAAAGTAAAAAAATCGCGTTCATTCCCTATTGGTACAGTGCGCTTATTAGATAACAAGGTGAGCGACAAAACGTGGGAAGATGTTGAAAAATGGATAAAAAAACACACTAAAGATTGTGAACATATAGAAGCCATAGGCTCTGGCGGAAATATCAATAAAATCCATAAGAACTCTAATAGTAAAGAAGGTGAACCTCTTAGCTATCAGTATCTCACCGATTATCACAACTATGTTTCTGGTTTTTCTTATGAAGAACGTATTAGGCTCTTAGGATTCAATCCCGATCGCGCCGACGTAATCCTCTATGCTCTCACTGTATTCACTAATGCAATGAAATGGTCGGGAGCTGAGATTGTTCACGTACCTCGTATTGGTCTCGCCGATGGTATCGTAAGGACTATTTACAACAAAGAAAACAACGTTATAAAATAAGTTTAAAATAATTATATTTATCTTATTATCAGTGATTTATATATCAAACTACTCTGTAAATTACACTTTAAAACCTCAAAAAATAAACGATTTATTTTTATAAATCATTTTTTTGTAATACTTTTGAGCCCTAAAAACATTTAATACACATTCAATTATGAAATTTTACTTTTGTTTTTTAGCTTTATTCTTAGCTTTTGCTTCTTGCAAAAAGAATGGATCTCAACTCACTCCTGAACAGAAAGAAGCTGAGTTACAAAAAAAATTAGACTCTCTTGCTAAGATTAAATTTGATGAAGTAATAAAAGAAGATGTAGATACTTACCCTATTTTTAAAGGGGTATGCGATACCGCTACTACTAAACCTACTCAAAAAGAATGCTTTGAGAAAACTTTTGCAGCTCTCTTTGAAGAACGCTTGCGAAAAGACCCTTACGAAGTGTCTGAACCTATTAAAGATAGTGTTATTCTCAACATAAAAGTAGATAATATCGGAAAAATAGTGCTCATAGATATTAAAGCTGATGAGAAAACTAAAGAATTACTCAGCACCGAAAACGAAAGTTTTGAGGATTCTTTGCGCGCTAATCTATCAATGTTGTCTGATAACGATGCTATTGCCCCCGCTACTAAAAATGGACAAAATGTAAGCACTCAATTTGAACTCCCTATTAAAATTAACGTTAAATAATCTGTAGTAGCTTTTGGAACGTGTTATTTTAGGTATCGACCCTGGTACTACTATTATGGGCTTTGGACTTATTCAGGTGGAAAGAGATACTATGAAACTCTTACAACTGAATGAACTTCAACTCAGTAAATACAGCAATCACTACTTAAAACTAAGTGTGATTTTCAATCGTACTTTAGAACTGATAGACACCTATAAACCTGATGAATTAGCTATTGAAGCACCTTTCTTTGGTAAAAACGTTCAATCAATGTTGAAATTAGGGAGAGCTCAAGGAGTAGCGATGGCAGCAGGTTTATCGCGCGAAATCCCTATTACTGAATACGAACCTAAAAAGGTAAAAATGGCTATTACGGGCAACGGTAGTGCTTCCAAGGAACAAGTAGCCAAAATGCTTCAACAACTTCTAAACATAAAAGAACTCCCCAAACACTTTGACGCAACCGACGGTCTGGCGGTGGCTGTTTGTCACTTTTTTAATGGTGGTAAGGCACAAAAACAGCAAAACTATAGTGGTTGGGATGCTTTTGTAAAACAAAATCAAGACCGTATAGGTTAAAAAATACTTCACTTTGTATAGCTTATACATTCATATTCCCTTTTGTAGACGTGCTTGTCATTATTGTGATTTCCATTTTTCAACTACTCTGAAAAGAAAAGAAGAAATGGTAAATACCCTTTGTGAGGAACTCATTTTGCGCAAGGATGAAGCTATAAATAGTGAATTACAAACAGTCTACTTAGGAGGAGGGACGCCCAGTATCCTTTCGTATGACGAATTACAACAGCTTTTTCATACAATCTTCACACATAACAAGGTAAGCCCCACAGCCGAAATTACCTTAGAGGCTAATCCTGATGACTTTTTTAGAGACTCCTCTCCCCAACAAATGTTAGAACAATTGCGCTCTTTGGGTATCAATAGACTAAGTATAGGAGTACAATCGTTTTTTGAAGAGGACTTACAATTGATGAACAGAGTGCATACGGTAAGCCAAGTAGAGACTTTATTACAGATAGCTCCACAGTATTTTAATAATATCACGATTGATTTGATTTACGGCATTCCTCGAATGAGTAAGGAACGTTGGCAGGAGAATATCAATAAGGCGCTGTCTTTTGATATTCCACATATCTCAGCCTATGCACTTACAGTAGAAGAAAAAACAGCTTTGCACAAGTTTATAGCTACGGGAAAAATACCACCTATAAACGATGAGCAAGCCTATACACACTTTCAAATACTGATAGACACTCTTGAAAAGGAAGGGTTTATACAATATGAGTTTTCAAATTTTGGTAAAGAGGGGTATTTTAGTAAGAATAACACAGCGTATTGGTTTGGCAAACCTTATATGGGGATAGGTCCTTCAGCTCATAGTTTTAATGGAAAAGAACGCAGTTGGAATATTGCTCATAACATTAAGTATATACAACAAATACAGCAGGGAATATTACCTCAGGAAAAAGAAGAACTTACCCTCAACAACCGATATAACGAACTTATTATTACGCGTATACGAACGATGGTAGGAATTGATTTAGAAGAAGTAAAAACTTTTTTTGGGGAAGATTATAACCAATATTTATTACAGCGAGCACAGAAGTACCTTGCCGATGAGCTTTTAGTTATAGAAGAAAACCATCTGAAAGTAACGCGCAAAGGCAGATTCCTCTCAGATGGTATAGCTTCGCATTTATTTAGGGTGGATGACCTCATCTAGGGCTTTAAAGGTAACATTTTGGTTGCCATCAATGTGGTATTCCAAAAGCAGGTCGCCCCACAATTCACCATCAGTAAATTCACAAATCACCCATTTTTCATTGAGTATTCTTATTTTATTAAATAAGAATTTGCCGTTAGACTCTGATTTGATGTAAGGGTTATGATCCTTTACATTCATCTCCATTAGCGCATTCATAACAATTTGTGAAGGATTGTCAATTTTTAAATCTTCAAAATATTGTTGTGCTAATTCATTAGTTTCAAGACTGAAATTCAATGCTTCAAGGCGTTGTTCGTCAATCTTTTTGATAGAATCAGTAAGTTTTGAAATCTTTTCAGCCGATTCCTTTAATGCTGTGGCACTTTCATTGTTCGTTGAGTTACAACTTACCAAAACAGCAGTTCCTAAGAGTGTAATAAAAAAATGTTTATTCATTATGATAAGGTTTTTGTTCGCTTAGTTTGAGTACCTTTACCTTGGAGTTCTTACGGAGATAAGAGTGTAAAAGGTGTCGGTTGAGTAAAGAATTGGCTAAAGGAGTGATAAGGGTTTCTAAAATAGAACGTTGTGTGAGTTGGTAGTTCAGATTTAAAAATCCATACCCTTTGATATTGCCATCTATTACTAAAATCATACTTTTTTCACCTACTACTCTGCCTTTATCTACAATTGCTACATCTTCATTTTGTAGTCCGTATTTAGCAAAAATTTCTTTAACTCGTTTATTGTATATTTCAGGAGATTCGTTATAGAAATCTACTTCGTTGAGTTGAAATTCTTTTTCTATGCGCTTCAAAAAAAACAATCCTTCTTTTAGTGTTTCAAAAGTAGTGATAAAATTGTTTTGCGATTGCAATAATTCTATAGAAAAACAGAGGTATCCTCTTTTGTTGTAATGAGAAGTAAGTATATAGTTGATATTCTTTAATTTATCAATACTCCGGTTGTTACATTTAGGATTGTTAAGTTGTATAAGTTCTAATTCTTTAAGGGTTGCAATGAGTTCATTTCCCATTTCTTCATAAGTTACCTTATAAGTATGGCGTTGCAAATATCTATCGCGTTTAGAGGGAGAGGTGAGCAATTGGTTCACCCGTCCTTTGATGTTTTTATGTTTTCCTACATAGATAATTTTACCTTCTTCGTTGTGAATATAGAATACGCCTAAGGTTTCAGGGAGTGCATCGAGTATTTTTAGGTGTCGTGAAGCCATTTCTAAGCGTACATCATTTTTTACTGAAGCGGTGATAATACTCTTTTTAGTGTCTTTTTCAAGTAAATATTTAAAAAGATTGAGGGTAGCCATAGCATCGCCCGAAGCACGATGGCGTTCACTCATCGGGATACCTAAAGAACGCACTAATTTTCCTAAGCTATACGATTCTTTATCAGGAATGAGTTGTTGTGAGAGTTCTACTGTACAGAGTGTTGTTTTGATGTACTCATATCCTAAACGGCGAAATTCTGTTTGCAAAATGCGATAATCAAAGGCGGCATTGTGCCCAACAATGATACACCCTTCTGTAATCTCCACTATGCGTTTGGCTATCTCATAAAACTTTGGTGCATTGCGCAACATCTTGTTGTTAATGCCTGTAAGTTTAGTAACATAGTCTTGTATAGGGCGTTCGGGATTGATAAGAGAGATAAACTGATCAGTAATAGTATGTCCATCAAATTGATAAATAGCAATTTCGGTAATACCTTCTTCATCGTATTTACCTCCCGTAGTTTCTATGTCGAGTATTGCGTACAAATGTTTAAGTGTTAGGGATTAGACATTTAGTCATTAGTAAATGAAAAAAAGCAAAGAGAAAGGCATACTTTACTCTTTGCTTTTATGTTGTTCATCAATTTTCTTTTAGCGAACTTCTTTAATACGGGCTTTTTTACCTGTAAGTCCTCTAAAGTAATAGATGCGAGCACGTCTAACTTTACCTTTTTTGTTTACTTCAATTTTTTGAAGGGCAGGCATATTGATAGGGAAGATACGTTCTACCCCTACTGTACCAGACATTTTGCGAATGGTAAATGTAGCTGTCACGCCGTGACCTTTGCGTTGTATTACAACACCTTTAAAAAACTGAGTACGTTTTTTGTCTCCCTCTTTGATTTCATAATACACAGTGATAGTATCACCTGCTGAAAATTCTGGGAATTCTTTTTTCTCAATAAAGTTGTCTTGTACGTACTTTAATAATGGTTCCATAAAAAATATAAAATAATTATGTTATCATTGGGCAACATTCACGACTCTCGCCAGAGGTTACTCCAAATCGGGGGCAAAGGTACTATTTTTTTTTGAATTAGCAAGTTTTTTCGTACTTTTGTCGCCTCACTAATACACAATTATGAATTTTAACAAACTATTTCTTATTATTTTAGGAGTGATCCCTTTGATAACAAAAGCTCAATTTCTGTCTCTTTTTGCCGATGCTAAAGACTATAAGGAGAAAGTAAAAACTATACAAACAGAACTCCTCAAAATTGATAGTTCAGTAAATAAAAATCTGTATAAATTTACCCATCATTATGATAAAGAAGGATATTTGTTAGAAAGAGTATTTTATGATGAAAGTAAAAATACTTATACTATACATCATTATACTCATAACAAAAAAGCTCGTAGTGTGAGAGATGAGGAGTACAGTGAAAATGAACTGAAAGAAATAACTATAAGTTTTTACAATAAAAAGGATTTAATCACTAAAGTAATATATTATGATGATATGAAAAATCTAAAGAAAAGGACTGAAAATGAATACCACTCTTATGGTAAGTTTAAAAGTGTTTTTGAATACAATGCAAGCGGCAAATTGTACAGAAAAGAAGTTTATCAATACGATAAAAAAGGTAATCTCACTGAAGATGCTATATTTGAGGACGGTAAGAAGAAAATTATAGAAAGTAATATTTATCAATATAATAGGGAAGGTAATATATTAGTGCAAAAGCAATATTTAAATACTCTACAATATTATACTACCTATGTTTTCACGTATGATGCTAAAGGTAAAGTCATAAGATGTGATAGTACCTCAGAATCTTTCAAAAATTATACTTTGTATTCCTATCCTAACACAGGCGAAACTTTAGAACAATTCTTTAATGAAAAAGGAGAATTGCTACAGAGTATTCATACTATTAAGGATACAGAGGGCAGAATCCTCAAGAAAACAAAAGAGGATTTTATGACTACTAATGCCTTTTGTACAGAAGAAGTATATGATGATTCTCATAATACCTATACCTATAAACAATATAAAAACGATACACTAATCTATTCATATACTAAACAATACAATGATAAGAATAAATTAGTACAATACATTTATACCAATAGAAATAACAAAACAAGCATTGAAAACCACACATACTCTTATGATATTATAGGAAATTTGGTTGAAGAAGTTGTAACCGATGAAAATAATCGATTGTTGTACATCGAAAAAACAAATATCACTTACTATGAATAAGAAAAATACAATATATACGAGCGATACTATTGTTGCTTTAGCAACTGCTTCGGGAATAGGAGCTATTGCTGTTATTCGATTATCAGGTGTCGATGCTATAGAGATATCTGACCGAATATTCAAGAGCTATAGCAAAAAACCTTTAATCAACGCTCCCTCCCACACAGTACATTTAGGAACTTTAGAAGCTAAAAACCAAGTGATTGATGAGTGTTTGGCTACTATTTTCAAAGGTACAAAATCATATACAGGAGAACCCGTAGTAGAGTTTTCTTGTCACGGAAGTAATTATATTGTAGAAGAAGTTATTAAATTGTGTTTAGCCAATGGCGCTCGTTTGGCTGAAGCAGGAGAATTCACTAAACGCGCTTTCTTAAATGGCAAATTAGCACTCAATCAAGCAGAAGCGGTAGCCGACCTAATTGCCTCTGATAGTAAAGCCTCTCATCAAGTAGCTTTGCAACAAATGCGTGGAGGCTTTACTTCTGAAATAGAAGCACTACGACAAGAATTACTCAATTTTGCCTCACTAATAGAGCTTGAGTTAGATTTTTCGGAAGAAGATGTAGAATTTGCTGATAGAAGTCAGTTTAAAACCCTTTTAAAAACTATTAAAACTACGTTATCATCACTTATCCAATCATTTTCAGTAGGAAATGTTTTGAAAAATGGTATTCCTGTGGCAATTGTAGGGAAACCCAATGCAGGCAAATCAACCTTGCTCAATGCTTTACTAAATGAAGAGCGTGCTATTGTATCGGATATTGCAGGCACAACTCGTGATACGATTGAAGAAACCTTACATATAGGAGGTATTGCTTTTCGTTTTATTGATACGGCAGGTATTCGTGACACACAAGATCAAATAGAAGCAATAGGGGTACAAAAAGCCAAAGAAAAAATAGAAAAAGCCTCAGTGATATTATTTCTATTTGACGACAAAGATAATACAGTGAGTGAAATCACTACTTTTGTAAAGGAAAACTACCGAGAGGGTGCTAAATATGTTTTACTACACAACAAAACAGACTTATCATCAGAAGAGACAACTGCTTTTGATGATGAGATTCTACAATCTCTCAAAGGCTATACTGATACTTTATTAAGAATATCAGCTAAAGAAGGGCAAAATATCACTGAGTTAAAGAACTTTCTCGCTGATTATGCCCAAACGCTTAGTCAAACTGGCAAGGCAACTGTAGTAACGAATATCCGTCATTACGAAGCTCTTTCCAATGCCTTACAAGCTATTGAAAAAGTAGAAGAAGGAATGCAAATGCATTTATCGGGTGATTTATTAGCTATTGATATACGTGAAACACTTTATCATTTAGGCAGTATCACTGGAGAAGTAAGTAATGAGGAGGTCTTAGGAAACATATTTTCCCGCTTCTGTATCGGGAAATAAATAAAAAATAAAAACTTTGCCAAAGGACAGAATCCTTGGCAAAGTTTATAATGTTTGGATTATTTGTTATTGTCTTGCTTTAAGTTTTTCAATGAGTTTAGGAACTACCTCAAAAGCATCACCTACAACACCATAATCGGCAGCTTTGAAAAAAGGTGCTTCAGGATCAGAATTGATAACTAATTTCACTTTAGAGGCATTTACTCCTGCCAAGTGCTGTATAGCTCCCGAAATACCTATAGCTATATAGAGATTAGGCGCTACAGGTTTACCCGTTTGTCCTACGTGTTCAGAATGAGGTCGCCATCCCATATCAGCGACAGGTTTAGAACAAGCGGTTGCTGCACCTAATACTTCAGCAAGTCCTTCCACTATCTGCCAATTCTCGGCTGCTTTCAACCCTCTTCCTCCTGAAACCACTATAGTAGCATCGTCTAACGACACTTTACCTGAGGTTTTCTCAGTAGTGATTACTTGTATCTCCTGATCACTATCAGGAAGTGTAGGAGCAAAAGGTTCTACTGCAAGTTCAACATTTTTTTCTTCTATTTTAAAAGCATTAGGAGCTAATCCTAATACTTTTATAGGGGTATTGATTTGACTAAGGCTAATCGCTTTGTTTGAGAACACATTACTTTTTACAATAAAATCTTCAGTAGGTAAAGAAATGATATTAGATACATACCCCGCTTGCAAACTATTAGCTAATAAAGGAGCTACTTCTTTGGCTTGTGAAGAAGCACTAAATACCACTATTGTACTATTTTCTTTTGCTACTGCTTGTTGCAATAGATGATTGAGTGTATTGGCAGAAATATGTTGTAGTTGGTCATTGGTAATGCTAAGCACTTTATTTACCCCATAAGCAGCTAATACTTCAGGTTGAGGTACATTTATAGTTACAGCTACTACTTTTGTTTGTTGTTTATCGGCAATTGCACGAGCATAGGTAGCTACTTCAAAAGCGCTTTTTTTCACTTTTCCGTTTTCGGAATCTATATATATGAGTACTGACATTTTTAATTAAATTACTTTTGCTTCGTTGTGTAATAAATCAATAAGGGTATCTAAATCATCGGCAGATACCATTTTCACAGGTTGTTTTGCAGGGAGTTTCTCAAATCCTACAGTTGTTACCCTCACATCGGTAGCCTCAGCAGGTAATACCGTGATTGCTTTAGTGCGTGCTGCCATTAAGTTACGCATATTGGGGATACGGAGGTCTTTCTCTTGAGTAAGACCTTTTTGCCCTGCAATTACCAAAGGAAGTGTAGCAGTTAGTTTTTCTCTGCCGCCATCTATTTCTCGTTGGGCAGTTACTTTGATGCCTTCAATTTCTAAACCTATACATTTGTTTATAAAAGGAAGGTTTAAAAGCGAAGCTAAATAACCTCCTACCATTCCACCATTGTAGTCGATAGATTCCTTACCTGCGATGATAAGGTCATAATTACCTTCTTTAGCAACTCTTGCAAGCTGAGTAGCTACAAAAAAAGCATCAGTAGGGGCGGCATCTATACGAATGATATCGTCGGCTCCTATAGCTGAAGCTTTTCTTAGTACTGGTTCTGTTTCTTGTGTTCCCACATTCACAAGGGTAACACTTGCCCCTAATTGTTCTTTAAGCATAATAGCTTTAGTGAGGCAAAACTCATCATTAGGATTGATAATAAACTGTACCCCTGAAGGATTGAACTGTTTGTTATCTTCCGTAAAGTTTATTTTAGAAGTAGTGTCGGGAACACTACTGATACATACTAATATCTTCATAATCTTATAGATAATAGGATTAAATTCAACTTAATGTTTTAATTTTAAAGGCGTAAAAGTACTATGTTTTTACTAACTACACAAATTATTATACAAAAAATCGTAACTTTGCCGTTCTAATTAATTGAAATACTATAAGAAATAATGACCCCTCCCATTACTGATATGCGTCTGTTAGGACAGTTGTTTCGTCACCCTGAAGGAGACTACGCCAAAGAAGTAGGCGATTTTATTTTTGCTTCCAATAGTGCTATGATAAACTGTACTATTGATTGTTTAGCACTGCAACCCCATCAAAAAGTTTTAGAGATAGGTTTTGGTAATGGCAATCATCTCCCGTATTTATTTAACAAGGAAAGTTCCCTACAATATATAGGGGTAGAAACCTCTGCTGCAATGATAACTGAAGCAACTGAGTACAACAACGTTTTAGTTAGTCAAAAAAAAGTACATTTTTTAGAGGTAGCTGCTGATAAGCTCCCTAATTTCGATTATTCTTTTGATGTATGTTTTTCGGTAAATACCCTTTATTTTTTAGAAAACCCATTATATTATTACAAAAAGATTCGCGCTTTACTCAGCTCACAAGGTAAAGTAGCTATTGGTTTTATAGATAAAAGTACGGGAGAGAAGACGCCTTTTGCGCGTGAAGGTTTTCAGTTTTATACCGCTGAAGAAGTAGCTGAAATACTTAAAGTAGCTGGTTTTGAAGATATAACAAAATTGCCTTTTGAAGAAACTCTTGTTTCAGCAAAAGGCAAAAGTATCCAACGAAAGTATTGGGTTGTGATAGGAACTTGCTAATTTAAAATTTGTTAATTCACCAATTATTTGTACCTTTGTGCCAAGTTTATAAAAGAAGAAAATGTATGAGAATTTTATTACTTATCATACTCCTTATAATAACTCCTTATATAGTTTATAGTCAGTCAAATACTTCTAATAAAGACTTAAAAGTAGGCTTAGTGCTCAGTGGAGGTGGAGCGAAAGGATTAGCGCATATAGGAGTGTTAAAAGTATTGGAGGAAGCAGGAGTACGTATTGATTATATTGGGGGGACAAGTATGGGGGCAATGGTAGGTGCTATGTATGCTGCAGGATACTCGGCTAATGAATTGGACTCTATCTTCCGACAATTAGACTTTGATAAACTTTTGCAAGACAAAACTTCACGTCGTGCAAAATCATTGCACGAACGTTATATATACGATCGTTATACTGTAGCATTACCTTTTGATAACTTCAAAGTAGGGTTACCTCGTGCAGTATCGAAAGGTCAAAATATCTATAATGAATTTGTGAAATTACTCTATCCTGTGAATGAAATTTTTGATTTTTCTAAGTTACCTATTCCTTTTCTATGCGTGGCTACTGATATAGAAACAGGGAAAGGAGTAGTACTTGAAGACGGCTTCTTACCTCAAGCTATACAAGCTAGTGGCTCATTCCCTTCGCTATTTGATTTGGTAGAAATAGATGGTAAATGGCTTACTGATGGAGGTATAGCTGATAATTACCCCGTAGACGAAGTGAAAAAAAAAGGAATGGATATTATTATAGGGGTAGATGTACAGAGTCCGTTAGCAAAACGTGAGGAAATCAACTCTTTTTTAAGTATCTTTTCACAAATTACAACTTTCCCGATGGTAGATAATATGCCACAGAAAATAAAAGAAACAGATGTATACATCAAACCTAATATAGAAGGATTCAATGTGATTTCGTTTGATAAAGGTGAGACAATCATCAACAATGGGAAAATAGCTGCTGAACATTTTTTGCCTCGTTTGCGTGAAATAGCTGCTCAACAAAAACATACTACCCAACGGAGAGAACCTATAGAGAAAATAGATTCTTTTTATCTAAAAGAAATACATTTTCATAATAACGAGCACTTTACTCGTAGCTACTTGCGTGGAAAACTCCACTTAAAACACTTGGATCGCAAAATTTCGTTTGAAGAATTGAACGACGGATTGTCTAACCTAATGGCAACAAATAATTTCCATTCTATTAATTATCAAATTAGACATACTTTTGAAGGGGAACATATTGATTTTTTCTTGAAAGAAAATCCGCAACGTACTTTTTTGAAGTTTGGCATTCATTATGATAATCTGTTGAAAACAGGCTTCTTGATGAACTATACTCAAAACTATTTTTTACAGGATAGTGACTTCCTTTCACTTGACCTTATCGTAGGCGATAATATACGCTATCAGTTTGATTATTTTGTAGATAAAGGATTCTATATTAGTTATGGATTGCGTTCTAAATTTGTGCAGTTCGACCGTAATCTGAATACAAGACGTTTATCTAATTATAGAATAGAACAATCTGAACTCAACCGAATGGACGTAGAGGCTTACGATTGGGTAAATCAATTGTATTTACAAACGCTCTTAGGCAATGGTTTTGTGTTTGGATTAGGTGCAGAACACCGCAAAGTACAGTTTGATGCTGAACAAATATATTCAGTAAGCGCTATTGCTTCATATTCTGAAAAAAAACACTTTGGCAGTTTATATTCTTATTTAAAATACGATAGTTTTGACAATAGTTTTTTTCCAAGTAAAGGTGTGTTTTTTAATACACAGTTTAACCTTTACGCACTTGCAGCTCCTAATGATGCAAATTTTAATAAGTTCACCACAGGCAAAACAGAAATATCATTCGCTATTCCCATACTACCAAGATTGAATGCACGAATAGGGTTTGAAGGAGGTGTTACGATAGGAAATTCTAAAACTTATTCATTAGACTTCTTTTTAGGAGGATATAATAAAAATGTGTTCTCTAACTACTCACCTTTCTATGGCTATGATTTTTTGAGTATTGGTGCTAAAAACTACTTAAAAACAGAATGGGTGATAGATTTTCAACCTTTTAAAAAACATCACTTGTTAATATTGGCTAATGTAGCTAAAGCAGATAATAATCTTTTTGAAAGTTTTCAATGGGAAAAATACCCTGATTATTCGGGCTATGGTATAGGGTATAGTATTGAAAGTTTTTTGGGACCTATAGAACTAAAATGCACTTACTCACCCGAAATACGGCAAGCAATATGGCTGTTTAATATAGGGTATTGGTTCTAAAGTGAAAAAATGAAAAGTGAAAGATATTAGCGACAAAATACTAAAAACAATATTACGATAACTAATAAATAACTAAATATAATGAAAATAACAGAGTTAGAACCAAAACAGTTATGGGCGAACTTTGCGAGCTTGAATGCCGTACCTCGCCCATCAAAAAAAGAAGAGAAAGTCATTGCTTTTATGGTGGCTTTTGGCAAAAGTTTAGGGCTTGATACCTATCAAGACGAAACGGGTAATGTAATCATTAAAAAGCCCGCTACGGCAGGAATGGAAAACCGCAAAACAGTGGTGCTACAATCACACCTCGATATGGTACACCAAAAGAACAATGATACGGTGTTCGACTTTAGTACGGAAGGTATCAAAATGTTAGTAGATGGCGACTGGGTACGTGCTGATGGTACTACTTTAGGAGCTGATAATGGTATTGGGGTAGCAAGCATTATGGCAATACTCCAAAGTAAGGATATCCCTCACCCTGCTCTCGAAACACTCTTTACTATTGACGAAGAAACAGGAATGACGGGTGCTAAAGGTCTCAAAGGCGGATTGCTCTCTGGTGATTTTCTTCTCAACTTAGATACTGAGGAAGACGACGAAATTGATATAGGATGTGCTGGTGGTGTAGATGTATCGGCGTTTAGAGAGTACGACGTGGTAGATACGCCTGATAATTCAGTAGGCTATATACTTACCATAAAAGGATTGCACGGCGGACATAGTGGTACAGATATCCATAAGGGTTATGCTAATGCCAACAAACTAATGAACCGTATATTATTCACTTGTACTGAGAAATTTGGTTTACACATTGCAAGTGTAGATGGAGGCGGTTTGCGCAATGCTATTCCGAGAGAAAGCGTAGCGGTGGTAACTATTGATAAAAACGACGAAGTCGCTTTTAAAAAAGAAGTAGCTACACTTACCCAAGCACTCCAACATGAGTATTCAGTAACTGAACCGACTCTTACAGTATTACTTGAACCTACTGCGGTACCTGAGAAAGTAATGGAAGAAGAAGAACAAGAAGATGTATTACGCGCTCTTTACGCAGCTTTCAATGGGGTGTACAAAATGAGTCAGACGATTACTGACCTTGTAGAAACCAGTAATAACGTAGCAAGAGTACAAATTAAAGACGGCGAAATAAACGTGTATTGCCTCACTCGTTCGGCTTCAGAAACTTCTAAATATGATTTGGCTGATACGATTCGCAGTAGTTTTGAGTTAGCTGGATTTGAAGTAGAATACACTGGTAGTTACCCAGGTTGGGAGCCCAAAGTAGATGCTGAAATCTTGAAGATTGTAAAAACACAATACAAAACGCTCTTCGGTGAAACACCTAATGTAGTAGCTTGCCACGCAGGCTTAGAATGTGGCATTTTAGGAACCCATTACCCCGAAATGGAAATGGTGAGCTTTGGTCCTACTATCAAAGGGGCACACTCGCCAGCTGAAAAGGTAAATATAGCTTCTGTACAGAAGTTTTGGAAGTTCTTGTTAGCAATACTTCAGAATATTCCTACAAAATAGAAATATAGTTACCAAAAAATAAATCTTATTTGCAGAGGCGTTTCGTAAATGCCTCTGCAATTTTTTGAAGTATGGAGGAAGAATATATAAAACTGAATATTTATTGATAAATAGACGGAATATGTTCAGCTCCTTCTAAAATAAAGTCGGTGAGGCGTTGCAAATAGATACTAATTTGTGGGTCGGTTACGTTGAAAAGCATTACTATTACTACTTCTTCATTAGGATATACTGATAACCAACCAAATCCTCCTACGCCCATACCCGTATGACCAAAATAATCACGTCCGTTCCAATCGCGTTGTACTTGCCAGCCAATACCATAACTTATTTCAGTATCGTCTATAGTACATTGTTTTTTAAGCATTTCATTTTGGATAGGTTGAGAAAGAAAGCTGTGGCGTTCTATAGCTGTACCCATTTTAGCTATATCATTGGATGTAGAAAGGAATCCACCGCCAGCAAGCTTGAAGTAGTTATTCACATCAGTAGCTTTATCCAACCCCTTTTTACTGCGTGTGTAAGGAATAGCTTCATCTTGAATAATTTTACCTCTATCAGGGAAAGTGCGCCACATATTTAAAGGTTTAAAAACTTCTTCTTTTGCTATATCTTCAAATTTTTTATTGAGACATTTTTCAATAGCTAACGAAATAAGGTTGATACCATAACTGCTATAAAGAAACTTTGTACCAGGGGCTGATTGCAAAATATCATCTTTAAATAAATCAACTCCTTGTGCTATAGTATAAGGCTTGTTGAGTGTATATTCATTAGCTTTGTAGGAGCGTATACCGGCTAAGTGTCCTGCTAACTGTTTTATAGTAAAATCAAAAGGTTTTTGGGGAAAATCAGGAATGTATTCGTATAGAGACATATTCCAATCAAATTTTTTCTGCTCTTGTAGGCGCGCTAAAATTACTCCAGTAATGGCTTTAGACATACTTGCCACCCTAAAAATTGTAGTTTTAGGGTCAATAGGTTTTTTTTTAGAAATATCGGCATAGCCGTATCCACCTTGCCATATTATTTTTCCTTGTTTGGTAACTGTGATAGAAGCGCCAGGAATCAATTCTTCTTGAATGAGATATTGCAATATTTTTTCAGCTTCTTTTTGAGCTTCTTCAAAAGAAGTTACTTCAGAAGGATTTTTACGGAATACATCGGTGTCAAGTAGTTTTTTTTGACCAAAAAGGTTGTTGAAGAAAGATATAATTGTAGAAATCAAAACAATAGATATTAGTTTTTTCATTGTAATGTAATGTTTTACTTTTCGGGGTGCAAAAGTACAAATATTGAATGAGTTAATCAAAAAAAGCATAAAAAAACTGTCTAAAAAAGTATATGGAACTTTTTAGACAGTAATCAAACAGTTTGAGTATTTCTATTTTTTGAGTATTTCGGCTACTTTTTCACCTATTTTGGCAGGTGAATCGACTACATGGATACCGCATTCTTTTAAAATGCGTTTTTTAGCTTCGGCGGTATCATCGGCACCACCTACAATAGCCCCAGCGTGGCCCATAGTACGCCCTTTAGGAGCTGTTTCGCCTGCAATGAAGCTCACTACAGGTTTTTTGTTACCATTAGCTTTGATCCAACGGGCAGCTTCGGGTTCTAACTGACCTCCTATTTCGCCAATCATTACGATACAATGAGTTTCAGGGTCGTTCATCAGTAGTTCTACAGCTTCTTTAGTAGTAGTTCCGATGATAGGATCGCCTCCTATACCGATAGCTGTAGTAATACCTAAACCTTGACGAACGATTTGATCGGCAGCCTCATAAGTGAGTGTTCCCGATTTGGAGACAATTCCTACGTTGCCTTTTTTGAAGATAAAACCAGGCATAATACCTACTTTAGCTTCCTCAGGAGTAATAACTCCAGGACAATTAGGTCCTACCAAACGGCAATTACGGTTTTTGATATAGGCAGCTACTTTTACCATATCAGCAACTGGAATGCCTTCAGTAATAGTAATAATCACTTTGATACCAGCATCGGCAGCTTCCATAATAGCATCGGCAGCAAAAGCAGGAGGTACAAAAATGATAGAAACATCAGCACCTATAGCTTTTACAGCGTCGGCTACGGTGTTAAATACGGGTTTTCCTAAGTGTGTTTGTCCACCTTTGTTAGGGGTAATACCGCCTACTACATTCGTGCCGTAAGCAATCATTTGCTCAGCGTGAAAAGTACCTTCACTTCCGGTGAAGCCTTGTACAATCACCTTTGAATTTTTATTCACTAATACACTCATTGCGATTAACTTTTAGTTTTAGTTGAAGCAAAGGTAAATGTTTTTTTTGATATATACAATTGTTATGTAATAAAATAAAAAGAATAATATAAAGAAGTTTTATATATTGTTCATAATCAGGTGATTTTGAATTTTAAAATTAATAAATTAACAAAATGATAATTTGACAAATTGGCTAATTGACAAATTATTCCTACTTTTGTCGCGTTTTTTAATACAATAAAAATGCAAATAGAAGTATTAAAATCTAAAATTCACCGTGTGAAAGTTACAGGGGCAGATTTAGATTACATAGGTAGCATTACCATAGATGAAGCTTTGGTAGAGGCTGCAGGAATGATAGAAGGTGAGAAAGTATCAATAGTAAATGTGAATAATGGAGAACGTTTTGATACTTATATCATCAAAGGGAAACGAAATTCAGGAGCTATTGTACTAAATGGACCTGCAGCGCGTAGGGTACAAAGAGGAGATATAGTAATTATCATCTCGTATGCTTTAATGAATTTTGAAGAAGCAAAAACCTTTAAACCTTCTATAATCTTCCCTAATGAACAAACAAATCTTTTGGAATGAAAAAATGGTTAAAGATTACCCTTCCACTACTTGTGGGAGGGTTTTTATGTTGGTATGCTTATCAGCAATTTACTGAAGAACAATTTACTGAGATAAAAAAAACATTTCTTGTTGCTGATTATTTTTATATAATTTTAGCTGTGTTTTTAGGATTCTTAGCAGATATATCTCGAGCAGTTCGTTGGGAATTGATGTTTAGACCAATGGGGTATAAAACCTCTTTATTACATCGAATAATGGCAGTGTTTATGGGGTATTTAGTAAATGTAACCATACCGCGCTCAGGTGAAGTGTCACGAGCTTTATTAGTAAGCAATTATGATGGAGTACCTTTTGAAAAATCGTTTGGGACAATTATCTCTGAACGTGTGATTGATTTACTCTTGTTATTTTTGTTTACCGCTACAGCTTTTGTATTGCAATTTGAGGTGATAAGCAACTTTATACTCTCTAAAATTCCGTTTGAAAAACTCTTATTGATCTTGCTAATAGGAGGGCTATCATTTGTGATTTTCTTATACCTTATATATACTTCAGAACGCAAGTTTTTTATAAAAGTGAAGACGTTTTTAAACGGTATAAAAGAAGGCGTATTTTCAGTGTTGAAAATACGCCATCGTTGGATTTTTTTGATACATACATTATTTATATGGGCAATGTACTTTTTGATGTTTTATATTCCTTTCTTCGCCTTACCAGAGACTACTAATATAAGTTTACCAAACGTACTTACAGCTTTTGTCATAGGTAGTTTTGCTATGACTTTCACCAATGCAGGATTTGGTGCTTACCCATTTTTTATAGCAGAAGTATTATATCTCTTTGGAGTTCCAACTCCTATAGGTACTGCTTTTGGATGGCTTGTTTGGACTTCACAATTTGCTATAACACTTCTTCTTGGGGGGGGGGCGTTTGCTTTGCTTCCTTGGCTAAAAGAAAATAACCACAAGTAATGAGCCACGCTATCCAAAAGAGATAAAATCCAAAATGAAAACTGAATTTCATCATCTTATGAGAAGTAGTGGTGAAATCTACATACGAGAGATAGAACCCCACTGCACCTACAACAGCAAGTAAAAGCGCTAAAGCACGAGCAAATCCTGCGCTTACTTTTGAGCGGAAAGTTTGCAGAAATAACAGTAAGATGAATTGTACTATAAATAGCAAGATAGCTGTTTTCCACCACGTTTTAAACACTGCATATTGGCTGTAAAAAGTACTTACCCCTATCTTACCTATAAATGACATTTTAGAGATAAGGATAGCTGAAATGAGGCTCATTACAGCTTGTATGAGAGTAAGGATACTAAAATTTTTCATAGTTTATTTTTTTATGATTTTCCATCCTGATTTCTCGTTATATTTTAATTTAAACTTTTGAGTAATAAAGTTGCTATTGGGATAGGGGTCTTTTCCAAAACTATAGAAAGGAGTTTTTTCCTTATCTAAAACTACTACACAAGTAGCCATTTTTTCAGTACTTTTTTCGAGAGTTATCTTTTTATTATTTAGTTTGTAGATAATGGTCTTTACTTGAGCACTATTTTTGTTTTGTTTTACTAAATAGGGGAGAGCCTCTTCAGTTAGGGTAGGGGAGATCACATATACACTATCCTTAGAAAACCACTTTTTACGTGTTTTTTCATTGTTGATAGCTATCAATCCTTCATCAGATAATCGCTGAATGCTCTCAATGAGTTCTTTATCCTTATTGGTTACTAATTTTTGTTTATTAGTATTGAATTTACCAGTTTCATAGAGGGGATTTTCCTCTAAATATTCAGTGATGAGTGTAGTAGCCTCATCAGTATTGATTTTGTTGCTTGTGTTACAAGCTACCAAAGTAATGAAAATGGTAGCTATCGCTATAAGATTTTTTCTCATTGTTATAGTGTATTAACGTTAATTATTCCATTGTTAGTTGTTACCAAACCATCCTTCACGATCTAAACTTCGATACTGAATGGCTTCACCTATGTGATGAGGTTGTACATTGTCAGTACCTTCTAAGTCGGCAATAGTACGAGCTACCTTCAAAATACGATCATAAGCGCGTGCGGAGAGGTTGAGTTTCATCATTGCATTTTTTAAAAGTTTTAAAGATTCCTCACTTACTTTACAGAATTTTTGTATTTGTTTAGTATTCATTTGAGCGTTGTAATGAATGTGTTCATATTCTTTAAAACGCTCTGTTTGAATGTTACGTGCGGCAATTACTCGCTTGCGTATTTCGCTGCTACTTTCCCCTTTGCGATCATCAGAAAGTTTTTCAAAAGGGACAGGATTGACTTCTATATGAATATCTATTCTATCTAATAGGGGACCTGAAATCTTACTCATATAACGTTGCATTTCGGCAGGAGTAGAGTTTACAGGAGCTTCAGGATCATTGAAATAGCCACTGGGACTGGGGTTCATACTCGCTACTAACATAAATGAAGAAGGGTAGGTGATAGAGAATTTAGCACGCGAAATGGTAACCTCTCTATCCTCTAAAGGCTGACGCATCACTTCTAATACAGCACGTTTAAATTCAGGCAATTCATCAAGGAAAAGTACACCATTATGCGCTAAGGATATTTCACCAGGTTGAGGATATGTACCGCCTCCAACAAGGGCTACATCAGAAATTGTGTGATGTGGACTACGGAAAGGGCGATGACTCATCAAACCTGTATCTTTGATACGACCTACAACACTATGTATTTTAGTAGTTTCGAGAGCTTCGTGAAGTGTCATAGGAGGGAGGATACTAGGTAATCTTTTGGCTAACATTGTTTTACCAGAACCAGGAGGACCTATGAGAATGATGTTATGACCTCCTGCAGCGGCTATTTCCATACAACGTTTTACAGTTTCTTGTCCTTTTACATCGGCAAAATCAAACTCAGGGAATTCTAAATTTTTATAAAATTCTTTACGAGTATCCACTACTGTACGAACAAGTTCTCTTTCGCCATTGAAGAAATCAATTACTTCTTTGATATTTTCAACACCATAAACCTCTAAATTATCTACAATTGCCGCTTCTTTGGCGTTTTGAGCAGGCAAAATAAAACCTTTAAAACCTTCTTTACGTGCTTGAATAGCAATAGGGAGTGCTCCTTTAATAGGTTGTAGCCCTCCGTCTAAAGAAAGTTCTCCCATAATGATATATTTTTCTATTTCGTCACTTTGTATTTGTTCGTTCGCAGCCAATATGCCTATTGCAAGACTAAGATCATAGGCTGAACCTTCTTTACGCATATCAGCAGGAGCCATATTGATAGTGATTTTCTTTCCTGGGATTTTATACCCTGTATTCTGTAAGGCAGCAGCAATGCGAAAGTTACTTTCTTTAATAGCAATATCGGGTAGTCCAACAAGGTGATAGCCAATTCCTTTAACAATATTTACTTCTATAGTAATGGTAGTAGCTTCTACTCCAAACACTGCACTTCCGTATACTTTTACTAACATATTCTTCGGTTGATTTATTTTTTTGACAAAAGTAGTATATTTTTTTGAAAAGACAAGTTTTTAGCAGAGAATTTAACTTGAAAGATTATTTTCAATGCACTTAGCCAACCGCTGAGTAAGGGCTTTACGACTGTATTGTTCTACTTTTTTTGGGTTGGTTTTAAGTGTTTTATGTAGGAATTGATGATAGAACTCTACTATTTTGGCTTTCATCTGAGAGGCATCAGTATATCCCACAAAAGTACCTGTTTGTGTTTCAGTGAGAATAGGTATAACATCCCAGTTATGAGGTCCTATGGCGAGAATAGGTCGCCCCGAAATCATATATTCAAACAGCTTACCCGGAATAATACCTTGTGTTTCTTCGGAATCTATTTCGATGAGCAACAATACTTGCGATTGCTTTTGCAAACCAATAGCTTCTTGATGACTAATATAACCTTTATTAATATAATAAGGTGTAAGTCCGTTATGGCGAATATCTTCTTCGATTTCTTCACTTACTTTGCCTGCAAAACAAAGTGTGAAATCTTCGGCAAAATGAGGTTCTTTGCGTACTAATTCGGCTAATATTTTCCACAGCATTTTGGGGTTTCTATCTGATAATAAGGAACCTATGTGCGAAATAAGGAATTTATTGGATAGGGGAGGGGTGATTGTTTTTTCCTCATCGTAACCATTGGTAATCACCTCAATAGGAGTATTGGTAAGCTGATGAAAGTCTTTTTGCGTCTTGAAACTTGTTGTAATCACCAAGTCTGATTGTTGTAACACTTCTTTTTCCCAATAATGCTGACGTTTATCTGCCCATTTAGTAAGGCGTAAATCTTTGTAATAACCAATAGTTGTCCACGGGTCGCGGAAATCGCTAATCCATTTGAGGTGAGGAATTTTTTTCTTTAATTCATAACCTATAAGGTGTACGCTGTGAGGAGGCGAAGTGGTGATGATAGTTTCTATCTGGTTTTCTTTTATAAACTTATTCAGATACTTTATAGAAGGTTTTACCCAGAATTTACGAGCATCGGGAATAAAGAAATTACCACGTATCCAAAGTAATACTTTATCTAAAATAGAAACTTTTTTACGTGGAATGATACCCGAACTAATTTTTTGGGTTTTCTTTTTAGAGAATAACGAAGCCCAAGCATAAGGTTCCCATATAGGATGTTTGATAATTTGTATATCGGTAGGCAAATCGTTTCCTATTTCATTATCGATGATAGGATAAGTTGGGTTTTTAGGAATATATACAATAGGTTCTATATTAAAATCTCGTAAATATTTTACAAATTTTAACCAACGTTGTACACCAGGTCCGCCAGCAGGCGCCCAATAATAAGTGATGATAAGTACCTTTCTCATATCCTTTTCTTATCCTCTATTTTACATAATATACATTATAGTTTATTTGGTAAAGGTGTTTTTTTGCTATGAAATCACACCGCTACCCACCAATTCATCTCCGCTGTACCAAGCCGCAAATTGTCCCTCAGTAATAGCACTTTGAGGTTCTGAAAAATGAATATATAAACCATTTTTCACTTTGTATAAAACTGCTTTCTGTAATGGCTGACGATAGCGTATACGTACCATAAACTCTTTCGATTCATATACTTTTAATGCTAAATCTTCACGAATCCAATGTTCATCAGGGGTTGCGATAAACAAAGCACTGCGGAACAATCCGCGATGAGTGTGTCCTTGTCCTGTATAGATGATATTCTTCTCAATATCAGTTTCTATGATGAACAAAGGTTCTTTGGTTCCTCCCACATTTAAACCTTTGCGTTGCCCTTTAGTAAAATAATGAGCCCCTTGATGGATACCTACTTTTTTACCGTCTTCGGGGCGATAAACAAAACGTTGTGATAAATATTTTAATTCATCTTCATAAGTTTCAAAAAGGCGTAGCATATCAAAGTCAGTATATCCTTTCCAATCATTGGAGATTTCAATAATATCGCCTTGTTTGGGTTGTAGTTTTTGTTGTAGGAATTCGGGTAAACGCACTTTCCCTACAAAGCAAAGTCCCTGAGAATCTTTTTTATCAGCGGTTATCAAATCTTGAGCTTTGGCAATGGCTCTTACTTCTGATTTCTGCAATTCCCCGATAGGAAAAAGTGCTTTATTGAGTTGCTCTTGTGAAAGCTGACATAGGAAATATGATTGATCTTTATTTTCATCTTTTCCCGATAGCAATCGGTAGATTTTTTTACCGTTTATCTCTATTTCTTCTTTGCGACAATAGTGTCCCGTTGCTACGTAATCGGCACCTAAACTAAGAGCAAGCTTCATAAAGACATCAAACTTGATTTCGCGATTACATAACACATCGGGATTGGGCGTTCTGCCGTGTTCGTATTCATTGAACATATAATCGACAATACGGGCTTTGTAGGGTTCACTCATATCCACTGTCTGGAATGGAATGCTGAGCTTTTCCGCTACTAAAAGCGCATCGTTACTATCTTCTAACCAAGGACATTCATCTGAAATAGTAACCGAATCATCGTGCCAATTCTTCATAAAAAGGCCTATCACTTCATAGCCTTGTTCTTTTAACAAATAGGCTGCTACGCTACTATCTACTCCCCCACTAAGTCCTACTACTACTCTTTTCATTTAATTATTTAGTGTTTCTAATTTATCTAATACTTCTTTGAGAAAAAAAGAAAAATCTGTATAAGCTTCTTGAAAAGTAGTATCTTTCCAGCCATACCACCAATCATTAGATTGAAATTCTCTATCTTTTAGAAAATTGCTGAAAAAGTACTTTATCTCTTCATTTAAGACTGAAGCAGAAAAATGCTTTGCAATACCATAATAAATACCTTCTGAAAACTCATATTCTATTGCTACAATAAAAGGGGCTCCCTTATATTTAAGTTCTAAATAGACATCACACCAACCTTCTTTAATTTTAGCTTTGATATCATAGTTTACAAATTTATTTTTTAATTGTATTTCCCAATCTTTAAAACATTTCTCTCTTGTTATTTCAACTAATGCTTTCAAATGTTTTTGAAGCTCATCAATTTCACTAATTTTTGTGGTAATAATATCTATATTTTTAACATTATTGTCATCAGTTAGTTGTAACTTTTCAACTAAGAAATCTTGTAACTTGTTGTCCATCTCTTTAAATATTTCTCTGCTATTAAAAACGTGCTTCAAATAATCTATATATTGTATTACTGCACTTTTTACAATAGTTTCTTTTTCAGATATTACTTGTAAATATTCCTCAAGCCAAATAATTATATCTTCTTTATAGGCTATTTTTATATAGCGTCCTGCAAAATCACTTTCTTTATAATTTCCCCACGTTTGTATTGTAGGTTTATTTTCAGCATAACGCGTTAGGTATAGAATGTAAATCTGTTTTAATTTATACCCTAATTGTTTGCATACATCAATATAACGACCAATTTGCTCTTTTTGTTCAACAGCATTATGAATCTTGTTTTCTATTATGAAAGCATATTTTCCTTCTTCTTGAACAAGTCCATCAATACGCCATTTTTCTACTGTAAGAATAGGTTTATCAATTAATGATATATCAAAATTTAATTTTTTCTTTGTGAGAAAATTCAAAAAGTGACACAATGCAGGTTTATATTTTAACAATGAAATCAGCAAACGACTATGTGCATTTTCGTTTACATTAAAACTATCCAAAAGATTAGTTCTAAAAGGTATTTTCGATAACTCTTCTTCGTAAATCTTTGAGAAATCAGTCAGTAAAGAACAATTTTCTGTTATTCTTGACAGTTTCTTATCAAAAATAAATTCTTGGAAATCCTGATTCAGTGCTAAAATATCAATGTAGTTTTGCATTATACTTTTCTTATGTTCTTCTCCCTATAAAAATATAATACTGAAAGCATTACCAATATCAAAAGTAATAATGGATACACAAATACTTTTATTTGCCAACTGCTGACACTTTCGGCTACTTTTTGTTTGTCTAAGAAAGCTAATTGAACTTTCTTATTGCGCAAACTCAAAAACTCAGTATCGTCTAAAAGATAGTTTAAAGCATTCTGCAAGAAGGATTTATTGTCATAATATTTGCTTGTCCATTTATCAAAACCGAGTTCTAAGGGAATATTATTTTTGCTATCTATATCGTTTTTGATAATATCGCCATCAGCCACTACAAGCATTTTAGTAGGTTTGCTTCTATCAGCTTTTTCTTTGAGGTTTATGGGACGAATACGGTCTTTATAAACTGAGTTAAACTCACCTTCCAAAAGCACTGCTAAGGGAATATTTCCGTGTTTGTAGGCTTCTTTATTCTGGTTATTGGGGTCGAAGCGCAAGTTGATTTCGCGTGGGGTGCCATCTGCTTTTGAGAAAGGTGAACTGGCGAGAAGCACCGTTTTCTTCACTCCGTTTTTCAACGTATCGATGCTATTGGCAAATTGAAACCTCACTGCATCTAAATGATTGTTGATAAGGTGATTATTACCTGAAAGCACCAGCGGATTATATACCCAAGGGATAGGCATATAACGGGTTTGAGAACCATCACCAGTAGCTACTATAATTTCGGAGAAGTACAAATCGTTTACCAAAGTATAATTGATACGGAAACCATATTGGAAAAACATATCGGTAAGGTTTAGATTGACGGGCATTGCCATAGTCATTCCGCCTGTTTTGTACATATCTTCTAAGGAAACCGCTACATTGTCAATCAGCCATAGAGCACGACCGCCATTCATTATATATTGGTCTACCACCTGCTTTTGGGCATCGGTGAAAGGCTCAGTAGGCTTAGGCACGAGCAGTAAATCGAATTTTTCGAGGTCGTGTAGAGTCTTCTCGGGGTTGGTAGCCACTGAATCGAGGGTAAAAGGTGCTATAAAGTAGTATTCGCGCGCTGTTTTGAGGAAGTCGGCCATATAGATATCTTTTAGGGCACCATTACTTCTAAGTATTGCGATTTTCTTCTTTTTATTTAAGGCAAACTTATAGAGCGCATCGGTAAAATTGTATTCTAACTTCTGCACAGAGTTCTGTACCTGCTCTTGGTCGGTAGAGCCAAGTTTGTTTACAAAGAGACGCACGCGTTCACTCTTCTTGCCATCGCTAATGACTGCCCAAGGGAAAATATACTCAATAGAAGATTTTCCTGCTTCATTTTGAGTGATTTGCAAGGGCTGATAACCATTATTTATCAGTTCTTGAATCACACTTTCGGGGTGCTCCTCCCCTTCTAATGGGTTTACAAAATTGACGATAATGTTGTTATTGGTAGCTGCATACTCGTCTAATAACTGAATTGTTTCAGTCTGTAATTTCTTAAATTCGGTAGGGATATTGCCTTTGAGCAATACATCAATCTCGATAGGATTCTGTATTTTAGCAAGTGTTTTCTTGCTCACCTCAGAGAGCGTATAACGTTTGTCTTGGGTGAGGTCTATCCGCGTGTGCCATTGTTTGGCGATATAATTGACTGCAAGGAGGCATACTAAGGCTATAACTACCTTGCTAATAGAGTTTTGAAAGAGTTTTTTCATCGTTTGTAGGCTTTGAGTGATAAGGTAGTGAGATATATGAAAAATGAGATAACAGAGAGAAAATACACGATATTTCGGGTATCGAGCACTCCCCTACTGATAGCGTCGAAATGCGTTTGGAAGCCTACCCCACCAAAATCTTCGGGGGCTACAAAGGCAATAAGCTGGTCGATACCAAAGAAGAAAAAGAAGCACAGAAAGGCTGCTAACACAAAGGAAATGATTTGGTTACTACTTATAGACGACGCCCATAAGCCTACTGAGGCAAAGGTGGCTACCAGCAAAAACAAGGCAATGTAAGACCCCACAGTGCCTGCTATATCTAAGTTGCCTACGGGGTTGCCCAACACCCATACCATATAGACATACAGGGCTGATGGTAAAAGGATTACAAAGAGCAAGAAGAGGATGCCTAAGTACTTGCCGAGCACCATTTGCAGAGTGCTGACCGGTTTGGTGAACAAGAGGGCTAACATACCGCTTTTTTTCTCTTCGGAGATACTTCTCATCGTAATGGCGGGTACTAAAAAGACGAAAACCCAAGATGAAAGCCTAAAAAAAGGCAACAAATCGGCAAAACCAGCATTGAAAATGTTGTAATCTGTTTTAAAGACCCATAGGAACAAGCCGTTGAGTACGATAAAGAGCCCAATGATAGTAAGACCAATGGGCGAAGTGAAGAAATAACGGATTTCTTTTTTGAATAGTGCGTACATTTTTATAGTTAAGAGGTAAGAGATAAAAAGGTAAAGAGTTGTGAATGCAACTTACCTTTATCCTTAGCGATTTTTCAGAGGGCAAAAATACAAAAATAAAATAACACCACAACAAAAAAGAGTAAGACTACTTATTTAACTGTGAAATATCAAACTTACCATTAATATCTTGAACACTTATTTTGCCATTGAGAATATCAAAAAAGAAGTCACGGATTTTATTAAGAGTAAGAGTTGCCGTATTACCATTTTTATCTACTCCTAAATCATAAGTTTTGAGAAGCTGAGCTCCTAAACTTGCTGCAGTAAGTAAGAAATGGTTTTCAAACTTATCGGTATCTATCAAATCTACAGCTAATACTTTGCCTACAACAGTATAACTGCGAAGAGTTTTCTGTATTTCGTTATTTACAAGAGTGCTTTTTACCTCGTCGGTTTCAATATCCATTGTTATTTTTCCTGAATTAGGTGTTTGCGGTAATCCTTTGTAGAGAGCACCTAAATCGGCTAAACTGAGGTTGTATAGTTGCGCATCGGCAGTAGCAAGCATTTTTTCTATAGAAAAAGCACTTGGAAGTAATAGATACACAGATCCTTCTATACGTATAGAAGGAGTGTTGAATGTGCCAACCACACTGTTTTTCAAGTCTATTTGTTGAGTAGCGAATACTCCTCCACACACGACACAATTATCTAACACAATTTCATCGGCATAGATGCTACCTGCTATAAAAGCATTGTAAAGAGTTACGCTTTTAGCATTGATGTCGGAATGAAATGTAAGTTTTAATTTATGAGCTCTTGAAACAATAGAGTTAGCAGACCCTACACTTTTTTGGAAAGCTACATTTCCTTGAGCTTCACTATTCACATAGAGTTCTAATTGAGTAAAGACGGCACCTTGAATTTCTAAGTCTCCATTTTGTATTTCGAGTTTATGAGCGTATACAGGGCCTTCTATCACTGTATCTCCTTGTACTGTAATGGTACGAGTGAGCTCTGCTACTTTTTCAGGTAATATGCTTCCTTTTACTAAATTGTCCTTTAGTTGTATATTGTTTTCGTTAAAACGAATTTCTTTTAATTCTTTCATTATAAGGTGATTTTATGGTTATATACATTCTATTTCATTGAGTTGTAGCATTTTTAAAATATGAGCTTTCACTCGTGAACTATGCTCATCGATATTGGAATAACGATTATCTACTTCAATGTTGAAATACCTTTCAATCTGTACGGTGTTTTCTTCAGGTAATTTATACCAATTCTGCTTCAAAAAGTTATCTATAAGCTCATTTGTTGGCATCTGAGGAATAAACTCTTGTTGATACAGCTTTTTATCTATTTGTTTTTGTTCGTTTTCCGTTTCTATAAAACAAATAGGAGTGTATGTTGTAGCATTTTTGCTTTCTTTTAGCATATTTAGGTTGATAAGCTCTTCTAACTGTTTTTGTTTTTGCAAAAAAGTATTAACCTTTTCAATAGTATCAAGTGCTCTTTTTTTGGCTACTGAAGCACTGACTTGCGCTACTAATTCAGCTTCCTCTTTAGCAAAAATAGTTACAGTACTCACTAAATCGTTCTCACAAGTACGATTGTTTTGTTGATTGCTTTGTTTGCAGAAAGTAAAGGCAGGTTTATTCAGTTCATATATACGATTAGAGAGTTCATTATTCAGGTCTTCAAAAGTTTTTAAATAGCGTTTAGCAATGCTATTGTAATCTCTTTCCATCTGCTTTTGTTTCTCTACACAGCGTTGGGCAAGTCCGCGCAAATGTATGAGCGTTGCATCAACTTGTGATTGTAGTTCTGCTATTTGCTGAGTAATTTCTGAACGGATTGTACTGAAAAAACCTTTAATGATGGCACCACTTACTTTTTTAGCATTGGTATTTATTGAAGCTATTTGAGCAACTTCGGTAGCTACAACAGCTTCTGTAAGTCCACCTACCGATTGGTTACAATCATTGATACTTTTTTCAAAAGGATCTGTATCTACTTCTACATTTACCTCTATTTCCTCAGTTACAGTGCCACTGTAACTTACACTACCTCCATTTTGTGAAGGGCCATACGACACACTCCCTGAATAGGGAATCCTCACGGTTTTTCTAATGGTTTTAGTATAACTCATAGCTATTCGTTTTTAATGGTTTGGAAATGAGTTGCTGTAAAAAGTTTGTTAGCCATATCTTTCACTCGTTGTGAGGTATTGCTAGTTGCAAGCATCTTACTAAATTCACTTTTTACTTCTTGGTGAGGCTCGCAGGCATCATTCCATACTAGTTGTTCTAAGTGTTGATTTAGTATATTTTTCATTGCTGATTGTACAGAGGCGTTAAGTTGTTCTTTACAGACAATTACTTCGAGTTTTTTATTATCAAAGCTGTCGAAATTGGATTCACATACTAAGATAGGTATAAGTAATGTTGTATTTTGAACTTTTTCATTTTTTAGTAATACACGTTCTGATAATTTTTTTTGCTCAGAAGTATTAGCTAAAAAGTTAGTCATTGACTCAATCACTTTTTCTGCACGATATTTTACATTAGATATTACAATCTGCTGACTTGTAATAAGCGATTCTAACTGAGAAATAGGTACTGTGGCTGCTAAGTATTTAGTTCTATTTGATACTTTTTCTACTTCTTGAACTGCAAAATTAAACACAGGACGGTCAAGTTCTAAAATGCGTTGTTTGAGATTTTGGTTTATTCCGTTGAATAGTTTTAAATATCTGTCAGAAAGCATATTGTAATTGCGTTCCATACGATTTTTAATTGCTAAGAGTTGTTTGCGCTGTGTGTTGAGTTGCATCAGTTGTGAATCGACTTCGCTTTGCAGTTTAGCTATTTTTTGAGATATTTGGGAACGCATAAGGGTATAAAATCCTTTGTTTACATTTCTGCATACCATATCAGCTGCTTGTTGTTCAGCTAAAACTATAGCAGCTTTCATAGCTACCACGGCTGTGGTAGTGTCATTTATCTGATGGGAGACAGATTTTATTTCTTCTGCCATTGGTTGGGTGTCTACTACACAATCAATTCGAGCCATAATTCTATAGTTTTATTTGTTATTACTGAAATTATTCAAATTGTTGAGTGCATTTTTAGCTATAGCAGGTAAGTTTAATGAAATGTGTTCAAAAGTAACTTCCTCTACATTAGGCACAGGTGGTAATTCAGATGTTTTAGCAAAAAGTGGATTTACAAGAGCAAGAGGTCTTCGGCGATTGTCTAAGTCACGCACTTCATTAGTAGCTACCGCTATTTCATTAGAGTACCCGTCGCGCAATTTAGCATCGTAATACTCTATATGTCCAAACTTCATAGCTTTGAGTTCTATATCCTCTTTTAGGCGTTCCATATATTCCTCGAAGTTATCTTGTATTGTTTTAAATTCTTGAGATTGCATCTCAAAAGCAGCAAGAGTTTCAGCTGAATTGTCAGTTACATTCACTACTGTACTGTTTAAGTTATCTTCTGTTTGTATCATACTATCTTCAGTGCGTTGGTAAGAAATCAAAGTGTTGTATTCAGCTACGTATTTTCGCAAATTTTCTTGCATTAAGTTGATGATATCGGCACTTTCCAATCGGTTTGAGCGATAGAAAGCTTCGGTATCTTTATGCCACTCATTTAGATAATGTGTTTTTTGGTCGTGAATGTGATTGTAGATCTTGAGGCGTTCCAATCGGTTTTCTTGCATTAAGTTTTGTACCATAGGAGCTACAATTTCTTCATAGATTTGATGTACTCCAAAAGGAAGATTGGTAGTGCTACCATCTTCTGCAGTCCACATTCCTGAAGTTAGGTTGTAATACACACGAGAACTCTGTTTTAGATGGAAAGGAATGTACTCTTGTACAGATTCGCTATAATCAAACTTCTCATTGCGAATACGTTCTATTTCTTCGTGTTCTAAAATAGGTGAATAATGATTATAAGGAGATTTCAAGAGTTGATATAACACTTTGTTAGAAGTAGTAATCAATTTGTTGGCTGAAGCTACTTTCAGTGCTGAAATAGCTTGTACAGAAGTAGCTATAGTAAGCATCAAACTCTTTAATATATTTTCGAATTGCTCAGTTTTATTAGATAAAGAATCTCTTAGTTGATTGATTTCCTGAAATTTGTTGATACTATCGGCATATCGTTCTTTGTTGAAAACAGGAATTATAACAGCACCCTGTGGAACATTATCGGTGGCATATTCATTTAGGTAAGCTAAATATTCGCTCTTATCGGCTACTAAAGGCAAAGATACTGAAGTAGTGTTCAAATCATCCATACAATAGGAAATGGTACGCAATGAACGTTCTAAACTTCCAAAATAATCGTGTTGATTGATTTTTTGGAATGAAGTAGAGTATTGGTCGGTTTCAATAGTTTCAGTATCATAAGAAGTTTCTACTATAGGGGCTTGTTCTGATAGTTTTTCAAGTTTTTCAATGGTTTCAACTAGTAAATCGTTTTGACGAGGGATTTGAAGTACAACTTCAGATTCGTCTACTTGTCCTGTATAATCTACTATAAAACTTTTATCAGTGTATTTTATTTGTTCAGCAATAGGCACATAAGCTAAACCAAGTTTGGTTACTTTGTAATCTCTAAAGATTTCGCTATGTTGTTTCTTGAACTCAACAATACGTATTTCTTTGTCGGCAATTTCTTTTTCAAGGGTATTTTTTTTAATATAATACACAAAAAAAAATATTAAGGTGAGAAACCACACCCAAAGTCCATCCATTTGTTTTTGCAACATTGTTTTTTCTTCTTCCAAAATTGCAATTTGTTTTTCGATACGTTCCTCTTCGGCTACTATTTTTTCAGCTGCTGCGCTATAATAATCTAATAGTACTTTAGCTTGATCGTGATAGATACTATCGGATTCTGAAAAGATTTTTCCTAACATATTTTTGGTTTTTTAAATTGAATAGACTGATTTTCTGTTTTGATATAACATTTCCATTTTTTTTAGATGATTTTCAATGGTTGTTGTATTGTACTTATAATTACAGATAACAATTAACATATTGTTAGCTTCTTGGCAAAAAAGATTTTCTATTTCACGAGCTTCTATTGTATTTGCAGGTGAAATGTATCGCAAGTTTTCATTTAAAGAATTAATTTGGTGTACAAGATTTTCTGGTAAATCGGGGAGTGTACTGATTTGTATTTTTAAATTGTTTATCACTTGTTTCATTTCAGAAACACCAGACCTAATACTGTTTTCAGAGATAGGCACCTCCCCTACTCTATCGGCTGCTGATAATACAGCAATCATACCTAAAATTAGTAAGAAAATAAGGGTTGCTTGTATAACGAATTGCAGGACAAAGAACCAACTGAAGAATATATTAGCACATAACATTACTCCTATTGCAGCAAAGGCATAAATCCAAGTGAAAAACCATCTTACTCCCAATGAACCTACTTCAATAGACTGTTGTTTTCCTAAACGTATACAAGGGAAGAGTACGTCAACAAAAAACAAGGCATAGACTAATGAGGTTACTACAATATTTAGAATAAGTATATTCGTAGCTAAATTTGTACCCAATAACAGAAAGGCTGTTATCAACAATATTTCACCTAAAACTAAGGCTATTAATGATAATTTTCGACGTGTATTCATTTTGTTACCTATTATTTGTTTGATGAATATTATCGTTTATTCCCACATTTTGGACAAAACTTTGCTGAAGGAGGGAATACAGTTCCACAACGATTACAAACATCGGCTATAGTTTGCTCAGGAGTAGTATTGTTTGTTTGTTGTAATTGGGTGCCACAACTCACACAACGTTTGGCATTAGTATCGTTGTCGGCACCACAATTAGGACAAGGATTGTAAGGATTGCCACAATGAGGGCAAAAACTACTATTACTTGGATATTTTTTCGCACAATTAGAACAGAAAACCATTTTTATAGGAGCTTGTTCTCCTTGTTGTCCTACTTGTTGATTACCTCCAAAAGTAGGTTGGTTATACTGAGGTTGCATCATTCCTCCTGCCATTCCAGAATTATTCATACCTCCCATCATACTCATTGCCATTAATCCTCCTAATAAGCTTCCATTGCCATTTCTGAATCCTTCAATTGCATTGTTGGCAGTATTGAACATTTGCTCTTGTTGCCAAGTGTGTCCTGTAATTGACATTGAGGCTTGGGTAGCAATCGCCTCAGCTACCTTTCTACCTTCTTCAGTAGATTTATCAATATCGATATTAGTGATATTGAATTGAAGGAGTTCTAAACCTAAGTTCGTCCAAAAAGGATTGAGTACATTTTTGAGATAGCCTGATAATTCATCTAAAAAAGCTGAAATATATTTATACCCTACCCGATGTTTGATAACATATTGGGCTATTTGTGATTTTGTTTTAGTAGAGAATTCTCCAAAAAATTGATTTGTAAGGTCATCTTGTGTAAATTCAGATTTTGTGCCTACAACTTTAAGGAGGAATATTTCGGAGTCGTTTACTTTCAAACCATATCTACCAACGGCTACAAGGGGTAATTGGGTGTTATAATCAGGGTCGTGTATGGGCATTCCACTCACATTCCAATCAATACTAAACGATTGAACTTTGTTTACGAACCATACTTCTGCAGTAAAGGGATTTTTTCCTCCGAAAGGAATTCCGAATAAATTACGCAAAATGGGTATATTTTCAGTGTTGAGGGTGTACTTTCCAGGTCCAAATTTTCCTATGATTTGCCCTTTAGAAAACAATACAGCTTCTTGAGATTCTTGTACAATTAGTTGGGTATAAGTAGCTAAATTAGTTTCGGGGAATTTCCAAGCATAAACTACTCCACTACTTTGAGGAGACCAGCTCACGACATCAATTATAGCCATAATCTTTAATGTTTTTTTGTTATACACTACTACATTATTATTACTTTGCAAAGGTAATAAAAATCACAAATATTTAATATTTCTTTAATAAAAAATATAATTGTCTATTTTTTTTACATTAACGAATTGATGAATTATATAAGTGAGAACTACAAAACGGAACACAGCCGATGACAAAAATAAAGTTTAAGACCTCTATACCCACAAAGGCAAAGTCTAAAGTGAAGTTTTTGATGAGAGGGCGATAAACTCTCTTTTTTGGGAGCAACACCATTCCCTTTTAAAACTATTTTAGGTATAGAGCGAGAATATCCTATGAGGTGTGTTTGCTATCAAATGAAATCCGATTTGTAGTTTTCTAAATAAGTACAAAGCAAATCTGTTATAAGTTAACTATTTTGTTTTGTTCCTAACCTTATTTTTTTAGCAGCCTTTCAATAGTTTCTTTGTAAACATTTGGTACTACTATTCTGTAATTAGCAATAGTTTCTTTGAGTTTAGTAAGCTCTGCAGTCTTTTCTACAACCAAAGCATTTACTTTTGCTTGACGTTCTTGTAGCAAGCATTGTAACTCTTGTTCATATTGCAATTTACAATTGTTCTGGTAAGTACGGAATTGTGTTTTATAGAAGTTTACTTCACTTTCGTACTCACGATGTTCAGCCAGAAGCTGTTCTTGTAACTGTTGTAGTTCAGAGAGTTCGTACAAAGGAGTGTTTTTAACCTTGAAGACTTGCTCGCCTACTTCTTTAAAGGTAATAAGTTCTTTTTTATTGAGTTGGTTACGTACCTCATCAAAATTATGAATGTATTTTCCTATATGAGCAGCTTTAGCTTCTGCCTCTTTATAACAAACCATATCTTCTAAGGAAAGAGTTTTGAGATAATCGTCGATAGTCACGTTTTTAAGCAGATTGAGCGGTTCATAATCAATAGGTTTAACCTCCTCTTCAGCTTTGACAAGTATTTCGTTTAGTTTTTTGTTGACTATTTCTAAACGATTATCTTTTTCTTTGATAGCCGATCGTAAATAAGCTGAAATGGCATATAATGAGCCGATTTCATTGAGTTTACCACCTATATCATCTACCTTTGTGAAAGTATCTAAAGGTTCTCCATCAATGCTGGAGGTATGAGTTTCAATAGAGCTAACAAGATCTTGAATGGGTTTTAGTCGTTCTTTAATACGTTCACATACATAATTAGCCTCTGAGGATGTAAGCCCAGAGACATTAAAATACGGATTTTTAGTTGCTAAATATTTCATTTTTTCACTTGCTATTTTTTATCTATTACTTGGAATTTAAACTCTGTGAAAAACTCATATACCTCATTGGGTAGTAGCACTACATTGTTGAACTGAGGATGTTTAGTAGCATCGGCATAGCCTTGAGCCTCAAAGCAGATACCTTTGTTTTGCCCTAAAGTTTTGCGGTGTGCAGGATGTAACTCTGGCAAATAATAACCTGCATAGATGTGTAACACAGGATGATTGGTACGTACTTGCATTTTTAAAGTTCCCTCTCCATTAATGAGAGTTGCCATTACCTCGTCAGCAGATATTTCACGTATAAAGGAATTATCGGTGTGAGGATATACATTCTGTCCGTTGCGGTAATCTAAAGGTGTACCTACAACAGAAGGGCGCTCGCCAGTAGGCGTGAAAAAACCTTCCTCTAAAGGAACGTATTTTTCAGCTTTTATTTGTAGTGTGTTGTTGAGAACATTATTATCATTCTCATTGAGGTTGAAATAAGTGTGTTGAGTTAAGTTGAGTATAGTAGGGGCAGTAGTGATTCCGTGGTAATCTATTCGTAAACGATTATCAGTAGTAAGCATATAAGTAACTAATACAGTTACCTCACCAGGGTAGCCTTCTTCACCTTCTTTACTAACATATCGTAAAGTTACAGAAGAATTTTCACCTTTTACTTGATCAATCACTTCCCAAAATACACTATCAAAGCCTATAAAGCCTCCGTGTATTTGGTTTTCACCTAAATTGCAGTTTAATTGTATTTCTTTTCCTTCAATAATTGCCTTTCCGTACTTAATACGCCCTGCATTACGCCCAATGATAGCTCCTAAATAGGGATATTCAGCACGGTAAACATCACTTATATACTCTTCAAAAGTGTCAAAGCCCAATACACATTCTACTATTTTTCCATTTACAGGGACTTTTATAGAGTTTATCACTCCTCCAAAGTTCATTATACTTACCTCCATTCCGTTAGCATTGCGCAAGGTAATGGTTTGTAATTGTTCTTTACGATATACTTTTTTCATTATCAAACTTATTTTGGTGACAAATGTATGAAATAATTAAGAATATAGTCAAACAAATTTAAAAATTAGAGATGTTATAAGTTTTTGATGACATATATACCCCTAAAATGGAGTTGGAGCTGTCTCTAACTCTTAAATTCTGATTGTCTAATAGATACCTTAATAAAGATTTTTATTTTTCTAACTAAATACTAGAAATCTATATATTTTCTTTTATAGAAGGATTGAAAATGATAATTATTACCACACCATACTTAGTGAAATGCGTTTGCGCACTTCGTCTTTCTCTATAACTTTTACTTTTACTTGTTGGTGGAGTTTTACTACTTCATTTACATCAGAGACATAACCATCTTTCAGTTGAGAAATGTGTACCAATCCACTTTCTTTCACACCTATATCCACAAAGCAACCAAAGGCAGTAATATTATTTACTATACCAGGCAATATCATTCCCACACGCACATCATCAAAGGTTTTTACATTAGGGTCGAAGACAAAGACTTTAGCAGTAGTACGAGGGTCGAGCCCTGGTTTTTCTAATTCTTTTAATACGTCCTTCAAATAAAGTTCACCCACCTTATCTGTTTTGTACTTTTGAATATCAATAGAGGCAATAGCTTGTTTGTTACCTATAAGTTGTGCCACTGAGATTCCCGTGTCCTTTGCCATTTGTTTGATGATAGGATAGGCTTCGGGGTGTACTGCTGAATTATCGAGCGGGTTCTCACTATTGTGTACTCGCAAGAAAGCTACTGCTTGCTGGTATACTTTGCCACCCAAACGAGGTACCTTTTTTAAGTCTTCTCGCTTACTAAAAGCACCATTAGCCGAGCGGTAGGTTACTATGTTTTCAGCCATCTTCTCCCCTATTCCTGATACATAACTGAGTAATGATTTGCTTGCTGTGTTGAGGTTTACCCCTACTTTGTTCACGCAACGCACTACGGTTGCATCGAGCTCCTCTTTCAATAACGACTGGTTTACATCGTGTTGGTATTGACCTACTCCTATGCTCTTAGGGTCTATCTTCACTAATTCAGCTAATGGGTCGGCAAGACGCCTGCCTATGGATACTGCCCCACGTACAGTTACATCGTAATCGGGGAACTCATCGCGAGCTATTTTAGAAGCTGAATAGACCGATGCTCCTGCTTCACTCACCACAAATACTTCTAACTTTTCAGGAAAAGCAATACTTCTTACAAACGACTCTGTTTCACGAGAAGCAGTCCCATTGCCTATACTAATGGCTTGGATATTGTATTGAGAGACCATTGTGCTGAGCTTTTTGGTAGCCATAGTCATATCATTCTGGGGAGCGTGAGGGTAGATAACATCGTGATGCAAAAGGTCGCCTTTTTCATCTAAGCACACTACCTTACAACCTGTACGATATCCTGGGTCAATAGCCAAAATGCGCTTTTCACCCAAAGGAGATGCTAATAACAGCTGTGAGAGGTTCTCGGCAAACACACTGATAGCTTTCGCATCGGCTTTATCTTTTGCCTCTTGTAGTGTTTCGTTGGAAATAGAAGGCTCTAATAAGCGTTTGTAGCTATCTTTTACCGTTTTCTTCAAGAAATCGGCTACTTCTCCCCTACTCTTTATGATGTTTTCTTCCATAAAAGGTAAGGTTTCTTCACTATCTACTTGTACTTTTAGTTTTACAAATCCTTCTTTTTCGGCACGCAACATTGCTAATACACGGTGAGAGGGTGCTTTGTTAAGGGCTTCTTCCCAATCGAAATACTGAGCGTATTTCTGAGCTTCTTCCTCTTCGTTTTTACCTTTGGCTACTTCGCTACTGATAATTGCTTTACGCTGGAATATTCGGCGAAGAGTGCGACGTATAAACGTATTCTCGTTAATCCATTCAGCTATAATATCCGAAGCCCCTTGTAAAGCTTCTTCTTCAGTAGGTACTTTATCGGAAAGATAACGCCCTGCTAATAGTTCCAAGTCGGTCACACGCTGACTCATTATCTGTTTTGCAAGAGGTTCTAAGCCGTTTTCTTTGGCTACATCAGCTTTAGTTTTACGTCGTTTTTTGTAAGGTAGGTATAGGTCTTCTAATTCATTGAGCTCAAAAGAGTTCTCAATACATTTGCGCAAATCGTCTGTAAGTTTTCCTTGTTCTTCAATAGAAGAGAGAATCGTTTCTTTGCGCTTACAGATATTGTCGTAATCAGCTTGGGATTTGGCTATATGCTCAATGGCTACTTCATCTAAATTCTGGGTACTATCTTTTCGATAGCGTGCAATGAAGGGAATAGTACAGCCTTCGGTTAATAGTGAAAGTGTGTTTTCAATAACTTTTTCAGGTAGTTGTGTTTGGGCTTTTATATATTGAATATTTGTCATAGTGATTTATCAAAATTGCTAATTTCTATTGGTTCTTTATCTTTTTCAAACCAACGGGCAGTAAATTCTCCTTTTAAATTTATTTCATCTCCCATTACACGCAGCCAAGAGCCTTCACGCAACCCTATTACTGGTATATTGTTGAACACGTGAAATTCTTTAATACGTGTTTCGCGAGTTTCGCCTTTGTGTTTGCTATGAGGGTCGGGATCAAGATAATGAGGGTTGATATTGAAAGAAATAAGTTCTAAAGTACGGAAAGAAGGAGGATAGACAATAGGCATATCATTAGTAGTTTGCATTGTTTGTCCTGCTATATTACTTCCTGCACTCGTGCCCATATAGGGTGTACCTCCTAATACTACTTTGCGTAAAGAGTTTATAATATCTAATTGATATAGAGCATTTACTAATACAAAGGTATTACCACCTCCTGTAAAAATAGCTTCTGCCTGTTCTATAGCTTGTTTAGGATTGACAAAAGTGTGTAAACCTACTACCCTTTTGTCTAATTGCTGAAAAAAATTAGCGGCTATTTGAGTATACTCATCGTGAGAAATTCCACTGGGGCGTGCATAAGGTACAAAAAGAATTTCATTAGTTTCTTGGAAAAAATTGCTGAGTTCATCACGCAAATAAGAGAGATAAGTACCACCATATACAGTTGAGGTACTAGCTAATAAAAGTTTTTTCATCGATTGTTGAATGTTAGGCTGCAAAAGTACTAAATAATTATGAGAGAAGCAAAATTACTATCAGTTCCGAAATTGCCTAATTGCTAAATTATCGCTACCTTTGCGCCCTTAAAAACACACTATTTATGGATACATTTGAAAAGGAACTCAATAGACTTAATGCACCACAACGTGCAGCAGTACTTCAGAAGGAAGGTCCTATTATTGTAATTGCGGGAGCAGGTTCGGGCAAAACTCGTGTACTTACTTATCGTATTGCTAACCTAATGCGAGAAGGAGTAGATGCTTTTCATATACTTGCACTTACCTTTACTAATAAAGCGGCTAACGAAATGAAAAAACGTATTGCGGATATTGTAGGCAATAGCGAGGCTAAGAATCTATGGATGGGTACTTTTCACTCTGTATTTGCTAAAATATTGCGTTTTGAAGCTGATAAATTAGGTTATCCTCAGAACTTTACTATCTATGATACACAAGACTCTCAACGACTTATTAATGGAATTATTAAAGAAAAGGAGTTGGATAAAGATGTATACAAATACAAACAAATACAACAACGCATTTCTTCTTTAAAAAATAATCTTATTACAGTACGAGCTTATTTCAATAATCCTGAACTTGTAGAAAACGATGCTATTAGGAAGCAACCGCGTTTTGGAGAAATCTATCAGGAGTATGTAGAAAGATGTTTTAAAGCAGGAGCTATGGACTTTGATGATTTACTGCTGAAAACAAATGAATTGCTGAATGTATACCCTGAAGTATTAGCTAAATACCAAAATCGCTTTCAGTACATACTTGTAGATGAGTATCAAGATACAAACCACTCTCAGTATCTTATTGTAAAAGCTCTCGCTGACCGTTTTCACAATATTTGTGTGGTAGGTGATGATGCTCAAAGTATTTATGCTTTCCGTGGGGCAAATATCAATAATATACTGAATTTTAAAAGTGATTATCCTGAAGCTAAAGAATATAAATTGGAACAGAACTACCGCTCTACTAAAAATATAGTGGAAGCAGCTAACAGTGTAATTGAACACAACAAAGTGCGATTAGATAAGGTAGTATTCACTGAAAATGAGATGGGAGAGCTTATCAAAGTACATCGCAGTCCTACTGATGCCGATGAAGGACGTTTTGTAGCGAGTTCTATCTTTGAAAATAAGATGCAGCACCAGTTAGCTAATGGGAAATTTGCTGTACTTTATCGAACCAATTCACAATCGCGTGCTATAGAAGATGCTCTTAGAAAACGTGATATACCTTATCGCATTTATGGAGGGCTTTCATTCTACCAACGCAAAGAAATTAAAGATATGCTTGCTTATTTGCGTTTGATTATCAACCCTAATGATGAAGAAGCGTTGGTACGCATTATTAATTTTCCAGCTCGTGGTATTGGAGAAACTACAATGGAAAAACTTACATTGGCAGCCAATCACTATAAGAAGTCTATCTTTGAGATAATGTACAATGTAAATAAGTTACCTGAATTACATATTAATAGTACAACCAAGCAAAAACTCACAGATTTTGTGGTGATGATACTCAACTTGCAAGCACTCAATCAGCGAGCGAATGTATTTGAAGTAGCAGAACAAGTAGCTAAAAAAACAGGATTATTACAAGAGTTTAAAAAAGATGGTACTCCTGAGGGGATCGCTAAAATGGAAAACATAGAAGAGATGCTTAATGGTATGAAAGACTTTGTGATTGGACAAGAAGATGTAGCGGATAGTATAGGTAGTTTAGCTGAATATTTAGAAGATGTATCTTTAGCTACCGATAGTGATAAAGAGATAGGAGATGACGATCGTGTAGCCTTAATGACGATTCACTTAGCTAAAGGCTTGGAGTTTCCGTATGTATATATAGTGGGGATGGAAGAAGATCTTTTTCCTTTAGCAAAAAGTATACAGTCACGTGATGAATTAGAAGAAGAACGTCGCTTGTTTTATGTGGCGCTTACACGTGCTGAAAAACAGGCTTATCTCACCTATGCTGAAAGGCGCTATCGTTTTGGAAATCTATCAGATACCGAACCAAGTAGGTTTATAGAGGAAATAGATGAACGTTATTTACATTATCTTACCCCCACTTTGTCTAATCCTAACTATCGTTATAAACCTTTGATAGATAGAGATATTTTTGGTGAAGTAGATAAGAGTAAATTGCGTCTACAAAAGCCTATCAGTGGTACCCCCCCCTCTAAAAATGCCCCTACGGGTGATGAACAACAGCGATTACGCAAGCTTAAACCCGTGAATAGTATACAAAATGCTTCACCTAACAGAATTATCTACAACGAATTAGAAGTAGGAACAACTGTTTATCACGAACGTTTCGGTAAAGGAATCATCAAAGCTCTTGAAGGTGTAGGCAATGATAGAAAAGCACAAGTTAATTTTGAGTCAGGAGGACTGAAGAATATACTATTGCGTTTTGCAAAACTCACTATAATAAATGAATAGAAAAAAGGTGTCGTTATTAGACACCTTTTTTCTTGTTATATTTAAAATAATAAGCTAACATTTTGTAGTAGAGTTTTGCAGCTAAGAAAGCAGTTGGTTTTGCTTGCGGACTATCCATTAGTTCTACAATATCAAATGCCACTACATTACATTTTTTAAACACTTTACGCAAGAGTTTGAGCGTAGGATACCATTGTAAACCACCTGGCTCAGGAGTTCCTGTTGAAGGTGCTATTGCTGGATCAAAAGCATCTAAGTCAATAGTGATATATATATTACCAGATACTTTGTCTAATACATCCTCTATCCAATTGTTATTTTTAGCAATTTCGTGAGCAAAGAACACACGACCTTTAGGCAAATATTGTTTTTCTTCTGCATCCATTGAGCGGATACCTACTTGTACCAATTTGTGCTTTCGGTTCGCTTCAAACACAGCACAAGCGTGATTAGAGGTAGAACCATGATACTCAGGACGTAAATCAGTATGAGCATCAAGTTGTAATACAGTGAGTTTTTCATATTTCTCACCTACAGCACGTATTGAACCAATAGACACTGAGTGTTCCCCACCAAAAAGAGTAAAGAGCTTATCTTCGTGCTTCAATAGTTCTTGGGTCTTTTCATAAACAGCTTGTGTCATTGTTTCAGGTGAACTACTTTCAGTTACTTCACCTGCTAAATACACTCCATTGAGGTAAGGTTCAGTATCAGTTTCAATATCGTATAACTCCATATTTTCTGAGGCATCTAAAAATAATTCAGGACCTTTGTCAGCTCCTTTGCCCCATGTAGATGTACCATCATAAGGTACTGTTACTAACATTACTTTGGCATTTTCCAGTGTTGCATTTTCCTCTGGAATTCCAGCATACGTTCTTTTCATTGTTTATATATTTAGCGAATAAAGTGCAAAGGTAATAAAAAAATCCTAAGTATATATACTTAGGATTTTTTTAACGCACAACACTACTAAGATTATAGGTCTATCGCAATCGGTCTGCAGATTTTACGAGCTTCTCGTCCCGTCTGATAGCCTTGTTGGCCATAAACAAAAAAACGATAGAAAGCACAGGTGCGAAAACCCCAACACCTTTCTCAGAAATAAAGCTTTCTCCAGGTGAGTTTAGCATTCGATATACAAATATTCCTAGTAAAGTAAAATTTATAAGTATATTCAGCCAGTTGAGCCACTGCTGAACACTTCTTTTCTTATATTTAAATATGCTGTAGATAGCCAATACAGCCGAAAGGGCAAAGACTATTGTTCTGATCCAATCCAACCCAAAAAGAACAGGAAGACCTGCTACTATTGCAACTATCAGCATATAAACTGTTTGTATTCTCTGAATCATCTGTTATTGTTTTTTTCAGTGGGCAAATATACTACTTTTCTTGAAAATAGGAAAAATTATTTCAATTTATCAAAGCCATTACCATAAACTCCCATAACATTTGTTTTGGTTACAAACGCTGAAGGGTCTATAGTACGTACTAAGCGGAAAATAGAAGTAGCTTCTGTTCTACGAGCAATTACAATCACTATTTTCTGTGAAGATTTAGAGTACCAACCAATACCATCAATAATAGTACAACCACGTTTTAGTTCACTATTGATATGGTTTGCAATTTCATCGTAGTGTTTTGAAAATATAAATAACTGCACTGATTGTCTTGCTCCATTGATAACAATCTCAACCATTTGCCACATCAGAGGAAGAAGGATAAGCCCATAAACAGTTTTTTCAATTGAATTGTCTTGATGTTCTAAAATGAAGAAAGAGGATAATACAATACACACATCCACTACCAAGAGAATACGTGCAATACTCATATTCCAATATTTAGTGAGTATAAATCCTATAATATCGGTACCACCAGTACTTCCATTAGCCGAATATACTAAACCTAAACCTGTGCCACAGAGTAAACCACCCATAATTACAGAAAGAAAATCACCACTCAAAGGAGGGTGTTCCAAAAAGTAAGGCATCAAATACTCTTTCCCTGCCCAAATCAATCCTGATAAAATAGATATGGAGATAAAAGTTCGGTAAGTGAACTGTTTGCTCACTGCCTTAAAACCTATTAATAAAAGGGTGATATTAATTGTCCAATAGGTAATAGCAAAATCTAACCCCAATTTGTAATTTAGGATAAGGCAAATACCTGCTAATCCTCCTGTTACTATCCCATTAGGCATTATAAAACCTGTAATACCCACAGCGTAAGATACTAACCCTACAAATATAGTAAGGTAATCTCTTAGATAAAAAGATTTTAAGTATTTAATAGTTCTACTCTCTGATATAGCCATTGATGTAAGAATTTAAAAGAATAAATGTTCTTATTTTTAAGAAACGGCGCAAAAGTAATACTTTTCATTGAATTGCCAAACAAAATTATTGCAAACTTTCTTTGATACGACAGATAGCTTCTCGCAAATCTTTCTCAGAAGCTGCATACGAGAAACGAATGCAATTAGCATCTCCAAAAGCTTCTCCTGTAACAGTAGCTACCATTGCTTCTTCTAATAGATATAAAGAAAAATCAGTAGCATTGTTTATAACGCGACCTCTTAAGGTTTTACCAAAGAAAGACGATATATCTGGGAACACATAAAAAGCTCCTTCAGGAATGTTGAGTTTAAAGCCTTCAATCTCATTTAAAAGTTGTAATACTAAGTCTCTTCGACATTTGAACTCATCTACCATATATTGTATTTTGCTCTTAGGAGCTTTTAAAGCCGCAATAGATGCTCGTTGTGCTATGGCGTTAGCACCACTCGTTACTTGTCCTTGTACTTTAGCACAAGCTTTAGCAATCCATTCGGGGGCTCCCATATAACCTATACGCCAACCTGTCATTGCAAATGCTTTAGACATTCCATTTACAGTAATAGTACGTTCATAAAGGCCATCGATTTCAGCAACACTAGTTACTCTCTCATTGGTAAAGTTGATATATTCATAAATTTCGTCAGAAAGAATGAAAATATGAGGATGTTTCCTAAGTACTACAGCAAGGGCTTCTAATTCGGATTTGCTGTAGATAGAACCACTAGGGTTACAAGGGGTATTGAACCATACCATTTTTGTTTTAGAAGTAATAGCAGCTTCTAACTGAGCAGGAGTTATTTTGAAGTTATTCTCAATGGTTGTGTGAACCTCTATTGGAATGCCTCCTGCCATTTTAGCTATTTCCTTATAACTCACCCAATAAGGTGCAGGAAATATCACCTCGTCACCAGTATTGAGCATCGCCAAAGCTACATTTGCCAAGCATTGTTTAGCTCCCGTAGAAACTACAATTTGTGAAGGTTTGTAATTGAGATTGTTGTCTCTTTTGAACTTTTTACAAATTGCCTCTCTCAGCTCCAAATACCCGTCAATAGGTGTGTATTTGCTGTAATTTTGCTGTATAGCCTCAATAGCGGCATCTTTTATAAAATCAGGAATATCAAAATCGGGTTCACCTAAGCTAAGACCGATGATATCCTTGCCTTCAGCTTTGAGTTCTCGTGTTTTAGCTGCCATTCCTAAGGTAGCCGAAACTTCCATAGCATTGATACGGTCGGATAAATACTGTTTCATATCGTTTTGTTATTTTATTTTAGTTGTAATTGTACCCATACAGGTAAGTGGTCAGAGGGATAGAGACCATCGATGCGGGTTTCTATAATTTTGTATTGTTTGATTTTAATAGATTTTTCTGTAAAAATGAAATCTATATGTCCTTTCAGTGGCTCATCGGTTTTAAAGGCATTGAAAGTACCCATATTAGGTGTTTTATTAGTGGGAGATAACTGAGTATCATACAGCTGTGTTGCTATCTTTTGTACAGCAGGATGTTCAGTAGGAAGATTGAAGTCACCCATTAAAATAACTTTCCCATTTTTGGCAATTTCTTTGATTTTTCGCAAAACTAAGTCAGCACTTTGTATTTGAGCTACTTTACCTTCGTGGTCAAAATGAAGATTGAATACCCAAAAGGTCGTTTTTTTGTCTTTGAGTTTCACCCAAGAACAGATGCGATTACAGCAAGTAGCATCCCAACCTAAGGAGGGAACATCAGGTGTTTGAGAGAGCCAAAAGTTACCTTTATCAAGTAAGACAAAACGATTTTTTTTGAAGAAGATAGCTGAGTGTTCACCAGCTTCTTTACCATCATCACGTCCCACACCTTCACGTTGATAAGTAGGAAAACGCTCTTCCAAAAATTTAAGCTGATGAGCTAAGGCTTCTTGTACCCCAAAGATATCAGGATTTGCATCGTTGATAATGGTAAATACCTTTTCTTTTCTATTGCCTTCTGTCCAAGAGTTTATACCATCGTAGTTGTTGTCATAGCGAATATTGTAAGTCATTACGCTTAAGTTTTGTGCTACAGTAAGAGCTGGTAAAATACATAAAATAAATAATAATTGTTTCATATAAGTCAGATATTTTATAAGGTCGTATTTTATTAATCTGGAGCATTAATTGTTAGAGTAACTCCTTTATTTCCTTCTTTATAAATCTTGTAATCAATACTTCCTGCTGATTCAATCCAGAGCATATTCACTGTTATACTATCTTTATACAATCGATATTTAATTTCTATAGATTTATTTTTAGTGAATAATGTATCTTTTTTTGGTAATTTCTTTAATAAATTCTGATCTTTTTCAACTGCTCTAAGAGAATCATATAAGGCAGTAAAGTTTGTAACATTAGGGTATTCACATATAGTAGTAAAAGTGAAATTATGATGGTTAGCTATATCTTTACAATTTTTGCGTTTTTCATTAACTTTCTTTTCTATTTGAGATGATACTCCACAAAATGTTTCAAAATCGTATTGGTCTAACAAAGAAGTGTTAAACTTTAGCTCTTTAGGGTTATCGGGATCTGAAAAAATATCATAAAGTTTCTTCTCAGTAACATTCAATTGCAACCAACCTATAGGCATTGTCTTGCTATCTCCATCAGTAGGAAGGTATACGCACATAGTAATGTTATCTAACTCTGCTTCATCTATATAGAGATAACAATCGGCAATAGATACTTCAGCTAAAGGAATAAAATTTGAAGAGCGCATCACTTTTGTAAGCCATTCTTCACAAGAAAGTTGTTCTTTTTGAGAAATGGTATCAGAAATAGAGGTAGACAGTTCCTTTTCTGAGGTTTCTTCTTTAGATTTTTGTTTGCAAGAAGAAATCAGTAAGATACAACATAAGAAGATAAAATAATTAGTTATGTTCTTCATAATACTATTACTCTTTTCGGTAAATTGGATAAATAATTTTATTTTCTTCTTGTACTCCTTCTCCAAAAATACTATCAAAAAAGTTCCAGTTGAAGAAAGAATCAGCAGCAGTAGGTTCCAAGGTTTCTAACAAATATCGTTTGGCAAACTGTGAAGTAGGTACCACATAATCACCTTTGTAAAGCTGCATTTTTTCTTTATGATTACTTACTTGGGTGTCATAATGTAAATAATGCCCTTCAAATGGATGTGTTATAGTCTTAAAGTCTTCTATTTGATAATAATTTACATTCATCAAAGTATCTTTTGTGAGCTCTTTCATTTCTATATTGTGAGCGTTGAGTCGTGCAATTACTTGTTGCCACGCTTTGGGAATTATGTAGTATTCAGATGATACTTCTTTAGCATATGTCTGAGCTTGTTTTATTTTTAGTTGTTTAATATACTGATTATCAGCATCGGCAACTTCTATAATAGTTTTCATAGTTTCATAGTTAGCTTCTACCCGTTGTTTATACGATTGAAATATATGAGTATTTAAGCGAATACCTATACAATTCCAAAGTGAAGCATAGCCAATAGCATTGTTTGCTCTGCCGATAGTATCATCAACAATTAAACGTCGAAAAGGTTTGTGAAGTGTATCTTTTTTGAAAATATCACTTCTATTCAGGAGGGTATCAGCAAGGCGTGGTGTCAATACATTTTCAATATACCCTCCTAAGAAAGCTCCTAACTTTTGTTTGTTAGAAAATGAGTAGCTAAGAGTGTATTGATACTCTTCTTTTCGGCTTACTTGGTTGTCTATAAAAATATCGGGTTGTATTTCTTGAAAGATTTTAGCGAAAGATAAAGTATTTTCTACATCAGCTTTTACAAAATCGTTGTCTAAATTATAGTGAGCAGCACTCTCTTTCCTGTTTTCTTGCATTCCTCCTATATTATAGACAGGAATGGTTACTACCATCACATTCCCAGAAAGTTTGATTTCATTTTGGGCTAAATTACGGAAAAGCAACATCGTAGCGTCCACTCCGTCAGGTTCATCGCCGTGAATTGCATTGTTGATGAAGATAATAGTTCGTTCTTTGCGGTATTTATTGAAGTTAAATTCAGCATCAGGGCTGTATATCACCAAATGCAAGGGTACACCATTATCAGTTTGTCCCATTGTTTTGAAAGATATAGAAGCAAAGTCTTGCGAAAGTTGTTTGTAATAATCAATCACTTCCTCATACGAAGAGCTTTTTAAACCATCTTTATTTTCAAAGGGAGTTTCATATTTCTCAGGAGACGAAAAAAAATGAGTTTCGCAACTTGCAAGGAGTAAGGCTGATAGTATGTAGGTGATATATTTCATTTTATACAATTCATTTTTTACTTTTTAGTATCTGATACCCAATAGTATTTCCCATATTTTTCATTAGGAAGTACTTTTATAAGCCATTTCGTATTGGTATATGTTCCTGTTTCATTCAAAACTACAATACCATCAGCTAATAGATTATCTGGATTATTATTTTCATCAGAGTCAAAATCAAAAACAGAAACTTGCATTCCTTCTTTCAAGCTTATTTCATTGCCATTAGAATCTGTTTTTATATCAGCTTGTGATAGGAAATATAAATCCTCCCAAGGGGTATTAAAGTCTATCCATATTCTTGGTTTATCCAGTAAAGAAGGATCACATTCAGCACCTTTTTGTACATATACAATTGCACCTTCTCTCTGATATGAAATTATTTGAGCCATTTCTTAATTAATAGATCTTATTCCTTTGTCAAACAAATTTACTTTGTAGCCCAAGGCTTTGGCATCATTGGCACTATAAGCTACACAAAAATCACCTGCTAAACCACAAAATACGAGTTCTGTAATACTTTTGTCCTGCAAAAAGCCGTGCAAGCCCGTATTATTAAGTTTGTTATTATCAAAAAAAGCACTGTAACTATCTATTTCGGGGTTCATTCCTTTTCTAAAAATGGCTGATATAGGTCTTATGTCGAGGTCTTTATGTAGTTGAGCACCAAAAGTCCCTTGCACACAGTGGTCTGGCCACAGTATTTGCTCTATACCATTTAACTGAACTACATCAAAAGGCTTTTTACCCTTATGCTGACTTGCAAAACTTTTATGGGTAGCAGGGTGCCAATCCTGAGTAGCAACTACAAGGTCATAACCTTTCTGCATTTCTGCATTGATAAAAGGTATAATTTGATCTCCTTCTTTCACAGGTAAAGATCCTGTAGGCATAAAGTCATTTTGTACATCAATGATAACGAGTGCTTTCATATAGTCGTGAATTTGCGCCCAAAATTACAATATTTTCTAATATTATTACTATCTTTGCCCTAAAAAATATTTTGCTAATGCACTTTTTATCAGAAGATTTAGAAAATTATGCCAACGAACATACTGATAATGAGCCTCTTTTGTTGCAAGAACTCAGTAAGCGTACACACCTTAGTGTACTCCAACCACGAATGATTAGTGGGCATTTACAAGGGCGTTTTCTCAGTTTATTATCTAAGTTAGTACAGCCTAAAGTTATTTTGGAAATAGGTACTTATACGGGCTATGCTACCCTTTGCTTGGCAGAAGGATTATCAACGAATGGAGTACTACATACTATTGATATCAAAGAAGAACTCATCGACTTGCAACGTGAATTTTTTGACCGTAGTGGCTATGGAAGTCAAATAGTACAACATCTCGGTAAAGCTGCCGATATTATTCCTACTCTCAACACTACTTTTGACCTTGTTTTTATTGATGCTGATAAACAAAACTACAGTCTTTATTTTGATTTGGTTATCGAAAAAATGAACCGAGGTGGCATCATTCTTTCGGACAATGTGTTGTGGAGTGGTAAGGTAGTAGAAGAAGTAAAACACAACGATAAGCATACTCAAGCACTAATGATATATAATCAGAAGTTAAAAGATGATCCACGGATGGAGACAGTGTTATTGCCTATTCGTGACGGCATTACGGTATCAAGAATAAAATAAGGAAAATTTGTATATTTCGATAAAAGTATGTATCTTTGTCGCTTGAAACGCTTTAGATAATTAAATGAAATGACTAATATAGAATCTTTTAGAGAAACTATTACTAACGGCTATACCTTTAAAGGTGATGCCATCATCTTAGGTGGTGCAGTATACGAAGGGCAACCTATTGAAAATGCTTTAGTAAAACTACCTTTAAAAACTTTAAACCGCCACGGGCTTATTGCAGGAGCTACAGGTACAGGGAAAACTAAAACACTACAAGTAATTGCTGAAAACCTTTCTAAAAAAGGTGTTCCAGTACTTTTAATGGACTTGAAAGGTGACCTCAGTGGGATTGCAGTATCGGGTGAAGTAAAACCTTTTATTTTAGAACGATTAGGAAAAATAGGATTAGATTTTCAACCACAAGCTTTTCCTACCGAATTACTTACTATTTCAGCTCAGAAAGGAGTGCGTATGCGCGCTACTATTTCAGAATTTGGTGCTGTATTGCTCTCACGTATCTTAGACCTAAGCGATATACAAGAGGGCGTTCTCGCAGTTGTATTCAAATACTGTGATGACCACGCATTACCTCTTTTAGACCTCAAAGATCTCAAAAAAATTCTTCAATATGCTACTGAAGAGGGCAAAACAAGTTTTGAAAAAGAATATGGTTCTATCTCTAAAACCTCTACCAGTGCAATCTTGCGTAAATTAGTAGAGTTAGAACATCAAGGTGCTGATCTTTTCTTTGGAGAGCGCAGTTTTGACCCTCAAGACTTATTGCGTACAAACAACCAAGGTGAAGGCTATGTGAATATCATTAGACTTACTGATATACAAGATCGTCCTAAGATGTTTTCTACCTTTATGTTGAGTCTGTTAGCCGAGATATACACTACTTTCCCAGAAGTAGGTGATATGGAGAAACCAAAATTGGTTATCTTTATAGATGAGGCACATCTTATTTTCAATGAAGCATCAAAAACCCTTCTCAACCAATTAGAAAATATTGTAAAACTCATACGTTCTAAGGGTGTAGGATTGATATTTTGTACTCAAAATCCAACAGATATACCTGATGCAGTGCTCTCACAGTTAGGTATGAAAGTACAACACTCACTTCGTGCATTCACAGCTAAAGATCGTAAAGCTATTAAGCTAATCGCTGAAAATTATCCTTCATCAGAATTTTACGATACTACAGAAACTCTTACAACACTTGGTACGGGAGAGGCTTTAGTGACTGCATTAAACGAAAAAGGAATCCCTACACCTTTGGTAGCCACAATGATGCGTGCTCCTATGAGTAGAATGGATATACTTACCGATACCGAAATAGAAAACCTTGTAAATAACTCTGAATTGGTACGCAAATACAACGAAGTTATCGATCGTGAAAGTGCTTATGAGTTACTCAATAAAAAAATTGAAGAAGTTCACGAGGAAGAACAAAAGCAAAAAGCAGCAAAAGAAGAAGCTGATAGAGCAGAGAAAGTAGAAAAAACATCATCAAACAACAATTCTAAAGCTCCAGCAAAACGCTCAGGACAAAACGCATTAGTAAAAATGGTAACCAGTGCTACCTTTATACGAGGTGTATTAGGAATATTGAACAAAATTATCAAAAAATAATGAAAAAGCTTATCATCACCGCTATAGCCTTGATCGGGCTTACTGCTTGTAACAACAGCAAAAATAATTTTCTCATTACTAATAACAGTATAGGGGTACTTCAAAAAAATACACCTATACAAAAATTAGATTCTATTTTTGCTAAAGATTCAATTGTAAATTCTAATGTGGAAGGAGAGTTGCGTTATGCAAGTTCTGAGCGTATTACAATCCTTAGCAAGGATGGTAAAGAACTTCTTGAAATCACACCTACTACCAATGAAAAAGGCGTAGAAGTGATAGAGAGCGTGCTAGTACTCTCTCCTTTGTACACTACTGAAAAAGGTATATCATTAGAGAGTACTTTCAAAGATGTGAAAGATAAATACCCTGATTTAGAAATACAACCCTCTATTAGTAGTGTGCTCGTTACTCCTAAAGGTCAAAATTTCTATTTTACATTCGATAAAACTGCAATCAAAACTGCTTTCGGTCTTGCTGATAATATCTCTAAGGGCGATATAGAAGAGAGCGCAAAAATCAAACATATCACTATCAACTTTTAAAGTTAAGTTATATATTATATAAAAAATGAATAATTTTAAACTAAACAGCATAGAAGAAGCTGTAGAGGATATAAAAAAAGGAAAAGTAATCATTGTAGTAGATGATGAAAACCGTGAAAATGAAGGAGACTTCATAGCAGCAGCTGAGAAAGTAACTCCAGAAATGATTAACTTTATGATTACTCACGGTCGCGGATTAGTATGTGCGCCACTTACTGAAAAACGATGTGCAGAGTTAGACCTACCAATGATGGTGCAGAACAATACCGTACTACACGAAACTCAGTTCACTGTATCAGTGGATTTGAAAGGAAATGGTTGTACTACAGGTATTTCAGCTTTCGATAGGGCTAAAACTATCCAAGCATTGGTAAATCCTGAAACTAAACCATTTGATTTAGGACGCCCAGGTCATATATTTCCACTCCGTGCTAAACAAGGAGGTGTGTTACGCCGTTCAGGACATACTGAAGCTGCTATAGACCTCACACGTATAGCAGGGCTTTATCCTGCAGGTATTTTAGTAGAAATACTTAATGAAGATGGTACGATGGCTCGCTTACCTCAATTGGTAGAAGTAGCTAAAAAGTTTGATCTTAAAATCATATCTATAGAAGACCTCATTGCCTATCGTATGCGCAAAGATACTTTAGTGGTAAAAAAAGAAGACTTCTTATTGCAAACTCCTTATGGAGAATTTCGCTTGCGTGCTTATGAGCAAACTACTAACAAACAAATCCATTTGGCTTTTACAAAAGGCACTTGGAAAAATGATGAAGCTGTTCTCACTCGTGTACATGCTTCGTTTATTAGTAATGACATTTTAGAAGTGTTAGCAGGTGATAAAGATAATCCATTAGAACGCATCTTTAAGAAAATAAACGAGGAAGGCAAAGGTGCTGTAATTGTAATCAATAAAGAAAGGTATTCTCAGAACCTATTACAACATATTACTCAAATGAAGGAAAACCAAAAAGGAAATCCTCTACCTCAAATAGATAAAGACACTAAAGATATAGGTATGGGAGCTCAAATACTCAATGATTTAGGTATTCGTAAATTGCGATTGCTTAGCAATTCTAAAAATGCGTCAAATTATGTAGGTATGTCAGGCTACGGACTTGAAATCACAGAAGAAATTCCTTATTAAAAACAATTTGATGAAAAAAATACTATTCTTTTTTGTATTATTCAGTTGTGTTTTTACTCATTCACAAGAGCTCAATGCTATAGTAACAGTAAATACACAGCAAGTGAATTTGAGTAATCGTTCAGTATTCAAAACTTTAGAAAAGTCATTGCAAGAGTTTATCAATCAAACGCGATGGACAGATATAAAGGTGCGTGAAAACGAGCGATTGCGTTGTAGTTTTACATTGGTGATTACTAAGTTTGAAAATACACGTTATGAGGCTACTCTTTTGGTACAATCGTCGCGACCTGTGTACAATAGTGCTTATCAATCACCTATTTTTAACTTGCAAGATAAAGAAGTATCTTTTGAATATCAAGAATTTGCACCACTTTCATTTAATGAAAGTACTTTTGAGTCTAATCTTACTTCAGTAGTTGCTTACTATGCTTATTTGTTATTAGGCTTTGATGCTGATACTTTTTCAGAAAAAGGAGGGTATCCTTATTTTATCAAAGCCAAACAGATTGCTAATTTAGGACAAAATAGTGGCTATGAAGGATGGAGAGATAATGGCAGAAATAATCGGTTTTCACTTATAAATGAACTTATTTCTGAGAATTATGACGATTACCACAAAACTCTATACCAATACCACCGTTTAGGCTTAGACCAAATGAGTTCTAATGAAAAACAAGCTAAAGAAACAATTCAAACTGCTATTTTATTATTAGATAAAATACCAAGTCTTCGCCTTAATTCCTATGCAATGACACTCTTTTTTAATGCAAAAACTGACGAAATTGCAGCTATTTTTGCAGGTGGAGTAATGGTAGATACTAAAAAACTAAAAGAAACCTTACAAAAATTAGCCCCTACCCAAGGTGCCAAATGGGGAGAAATTAAATAACGACTATGCTCACATCTCTTTCTATAAAAAACTATGCTCTTATAGATGACTTGAAAGTAGATTTTCCTGAAGGTTTTATTATTATCACAGGTGAAACAGGTTCAGGTAAATCAATTATGCTTGATGCTCTCTCTCTTATTTTAGGGAAACGTGCCGATATGGCTTCCCTTCGTAATAAAGATGAAAAATGTGTAATAGAAGCAGAATTTTCACTACAAAAATACAGCTTCCAATCGTTGTTTAACGAATTAGATCTTGACTATGATTCACAAACAATTATTCGTCGAGAGATACTCCCTTCAGGTAAATCAAGGGCTTTTGTAAACGATGTTCCTGCTACTTTAGAAGTACTTTCTCGTTTAGGAGAACTTTTGGTAGATATTCACTCTCAGCATCAAACTTTGGCCTTGAGCGATATTTCTTTTCAGTTTGAAATTATTGATACTATGGCTGATGATCAAGCACTTCTTACAGCATATTCACAGCTTCATCAATTATTAAAAAAGGAACAGAAAAAATTACAAGAACTTATCGAATTTCAAAAAAATGCGACTAAGGAATATGATTATAATCTACACCAATTAAAAGAATTTAAATCAGTTACATTAGAAGAAGGCATTTTGGAGGAATTAGAAGAGAGTTATCAAGAAGCTTCAAATATAGAAGATATAAAAGAAAGTGTAGCAGAAAGTATACAGTTGCTTAATGATGAAGAGGTAGGGATACTCAATAAATTACGTGAACTCAAGCGCGCATTTTCTAATCTTGCAGAATACAAACAGCAATACAGAGAACTCTATGAACGTATAGAATCAGCATTTTTAGAACTCGAAGATTTGAACAGTGAAATAGCCTATATAGACGAAAATATAGAAACTGATCCTGAGAGTTTGGAGGAAATATCGGCTCAACTCAACAAAATATATGCACTTCAAAAGAAACACAAAGTAACTACAGTTGCTGAACTTATTAAAATTCAGAAGGAATTAGAACAAGCTGTGTCTAAAACTGAAAGTGTGGATATAGATCTCAATCAACAGCAAAAAGTAGTAGAAGCTCAAAAGCTTGCTACCCTTGAGAAAGCCACCGAGATTCACAATGCACGTGAAAAGGTAATTCCTGCTTTAGATGAGAAACTTACGTACTTTATGCACGAACTCGGTATGCCAAATGGTAAATTTGCCATAGAACTCAAAGCTACTGATAGTTTCTTTACTAATGGTAATGATGAGCTATCATTTCTATTTTCAGCTAATAAAGGTGGAGACTTTGGTACTTTGAAAAAAGTAGCTTCAGGAGGGGAACTTTCACGTATAATGTTAGCAGTAAAAGCTATTATGGCAGAGCATACTGCATTGCCTACTATAATGTTTGACGAAATAGATACAGGAGTGTCTGGAGAAATTTCTCAGAAAATGGGTGATATAATGAAAGCGATGAGTAAAAACCGACAAGTATTTGCAATTACTCACTTACCGCAAATAGCTGCTAAAGGAAATTATCACTTTAAGGTATTTAAAGAAGATGAGAATGGCATGACTACAACACATTTGAAATTACTCACTGAAGAAGAACGTATTACTGAACTATCAGAAATGTTAGAAGGTAAAAATAGTGGAGTTTCAGCACGAAACCACGCAATAGAGTTATTAAAAAAGGGATGATTAATCATCCCTTTTTTATTGACTAATCTGATCGTAGAATTTATCAAAAATAATCTTAAACCATTCAGTATATTGATGAGGAAATTTTGTAATATCAGCTTTGATGTTTTTAGGAGATTTCCAACGCCAATTGGATACTTCGTCAGGATTAATAATAGGTGAATCGTTGTAATAACCTATAAGAATATGGTCGAGTTCGTGTTCAGTAAGCCCATTGTCAAAAGGAGCTTTGTAAATAAAACTTAACACTTCACTAAGCTCTGTAACAAATCCCATTTCCTCTTGTAATCGGCGTTTACCAGCTTCAATAGTAGTCTCTCCTTCACGTGGATGACTGCAACAAGTGTTTGTCCACAAATTAGGAGAATGGTACTTATTAGCAGCTCTTTGTTGCAGCATAATCTCCCCTTTATCGTTAAGTATAAATACAGAGAAAGCCCTATGCAATAGTGCTTTTTGATGTGCTTCAAGCTTCTCCATCAAGCCTATAGGGTTGTCTTGTTCGTCTACTAATATTACTTTTTCTTCCATCGTAAAGGTTTATTTTACTTCTACCCTATCACCTTTATCAATTCCCCATTTATCGGCTAAACCTCCATTAATTTCGAGTACATACATCGCAGGTTTTTCTGAAGGTAAAGAAGTTTCATCGTATGGCCGGGCGTTTTTAGCAATACTTACTACCTTCTTATCTTTGTCTAAATAGATAATATCCAAAGAAATTTCAGTGTTTCTCATATAAAAAGAGCGTGGTGCTTCTTCAGAGAATATAAACCACATTCCTTGATGTTCATCCATTGAAGAACGATACATCAATCCTAAGGAACGTTCCATTTCATTTTTTGCAAACTCTACATCAATGGTTTGGATAAGAGAATCGTTTTTGAAAATAGAAAGCTCTCCATCTTTAGTAAACTGAATGTCATCAGGAGTAATCTCTACGATTTGTTCAGTTTTATTACTGCCAAAAAAACGAGGCAAAATGAGAGCGATTGCAGCTAAGGCAACTAATGCTAAAGCTACTGTTACAAAGTGTTTTCTAAAAAATTGCATTTTTGTTTTTGAATATAATTATACTTTTTGTGTTTTTCTAAATAGTAAATAAAAGCCTGCTATGATAAATGGAATGCTCAGCCATTGACCTGTAGAAAGTAAACCTAAAGAACTTTCAAATCCTCCTTGACTTTCTTTTACAAATTCTACCGCAAAACGGATGCTCCACAAAGCTATTAAGAAAAGACCGAAAATAAAGTAGGGTTTATTTTTTTTGTTAGTTTTCCAATACACGTACCACAATACCCAAAACAGACAGAAATAACCAAAGGCTTCATATAGTTGTGCAGGGTGTTGATAAGGAATGGAAGCTAATATTTCGGAGAAACGTGGGTCGTGAGCAATGAGTTGGTAAGCCGATTGTGGGTCAGATTGTTGAGTGATTTCCATTGCTTGGCGTGGAGAGATAGCTCCTCCTTGTACAAATTTGACCCCTAAAGGAAAAGTGTCACTTACTTCTTTACCATTGATTTCAGAATTGAAAAAATTCCCAAAGCGTACAAACATTCCTCCAATAGTAATAGGAATTACTACACGGTCTAATATCCATGATAGACTGATATCTTTATATTTACGTACATATAGTATCATAGCGATAATAATCCCTATGGCAGCTCCGTGACTTGCTAAACCTGAAAAGCCTGTAGGTTCCCAACCGCCACCGGGTTTCTCTTTAATAGGTAAAAAGATTTCGAGCAAGTGGTCTTTGAAATAATCCCAATTGTAAAATAAGCAATCACCTAAGCGTGCACCTACTAAGGTAGCAACTGCTGTATAGACAAATAAAGTATCAAGCTGTTGTATAGTTTTACCTTCGTTGAGGTATATTTTTTTAGTCAGATACCACCCCAAGCTAAAAGCGACGATAAACATTAAGCTGTAATAACGAAGAGAAAATGAGCCTACAATAGGTAAGTTTATAGTAGCGAGAATCTCATTAGAATTCCATATAAAATTTAAAGCAATCATATAGTGATAGTTTTGAGGGCGTAAAAGTACAACTTTTTATTGAATGCACAAGCAATTTGTATGTATTCGTATTTTTTAGTACTTTTGTCGCCTGATATAATTAATAAAAAATGCGCATCATTTCAGGAAAAAATAAAGGTAAACAACTGATAGCTCCAGCCAAACTCCCTGTTCGACCTACGACCGATTTTGCCAAGGAGGCTTTGTTCAATATTCTTAACAACTATTACTATTTTGATGAACTTTCAGTACTTGACCTTTTTGCGGGTACAGGAAATATCAGTTATGAATTTGCTAGCAGGGGGTGTCCTTCACTTATTGCAGTGGATAGTCATAGTGGTTGCGTGCAGTTTATTAACAAAACAGCACGTGAGCTTGACTATCCTATCACAGTGCTCAAAGCTGATGTGTATGAATACCTCAAACGCACTGTACAGCGTTTTGATGTAATTTTTGCTGACCCTCCTTATGAACTTCCTATAGAAAAATTTACTGAGATTGCCGAACTTATTTTTGAAAGAGATTTTCTCAATGAAAATGGTACTCTCATTATAGAACATTCTTCTCGTACTGACCTTTCAAATTTACCTCACTTTGTAACCTCTAAAAAATATGGAGGTTGTGTGTTTAGTATGTTTGAATAATTTTCAATTTGGCAATTTAAATTGAAGTAAATATTCTTTTGTTTCAGCTGAAATACGCAAACTCTCTCTCGCCTTTTGTATGGTTTTGTTTTGTACAAAAGGCGTAAGTGTTTTAGCTTCTATATAAGGGATAGTAGTCTTGTATTGTTTAGCTAAAGCTGTAGCGAAATACCACGCTATCATCATATTGATGTAATATTCTTCTGAACGTATGGCAGCTACCCAATCTAAATGAGTTGTTTTAAAATGCTCATCTAAGTAATTAGAGAGTAATACTCCAATAGCATAACGCACCGTATAAGTTTCGTTACTTTTGAGCCATTGTTGAACATAACTCAACACCTCTTCAGGGTATTTCAAGAAAATTTTAGGGGCAAAAATATCACAAGTAGCCCAATTGTCAATATATGGTAAAAATTGTGTAGTGTACTGCATAGTCTTTTCGAAATCCTTTATTTGTGCTATGATAAAGGCATGCAGATTGTTCTCTTCGTAGTAATAATGAGGCAGTTTTTCTAAGAAAACCATAGCCTCCTTAGGTTGTTGTTTTAGTAATTCTTTAGCTAAAGAGCGTATTGCTGGGGTTCGTACTCCAATGATACATTCTTTATCAATGGTAGGAATAAGTTTAGCTGTAAAATCGCGGTAAGGAATATCAGCTAAAGTTAGAAGACGTTCTGTTATAAACATAATGATAAATAATTGGTGAGGCAAATGTACAAAATAAATGATAAATGATAGAAGTTCAGATAAAAAATCTTGCTTTTTATGGAAATAGTTTGTAACTTTGTCGCCTTTAATAAATTATATGTATATGACACAAATATTAAATCACGCCGATATTGAACACAAGATAAGGCGCATTGCTTATCAAATTTATGAAACACATCTTAATGAAGAGGAAATCGTGTTAGCAGGTATCAATGGCAATGGATATGTATTTGCAGAGAAACTTGCAGTAGCATTGGCAGGTATTTCACCTTTAAAAGTGGTTTTATGCCAAATTATAATGGATAAAAAAAATCCATTGATAGGTACTACGATTTCTATTCCTGCTGAACAATATACTGATAAAGCAGTGATAGTGGTAGATGATGTGCTCAATTCAGGACGTACACTTATCTATGGAGTGAAACACTTCTTAGAAGTACCTCTAAAACGACTCACAACAGCAGTGTTAGTGAATCGCAATCATAAAGATTATCCTATAAAAGCTGATTTTAAAGGTATTTCATTATCTACTTCCTTACAAGAACACGTTTCAGTAACTTTTGAGCCAAGTAATTATAGTGTAGATTTGTCGAATTAATCATTTAATTTGTTATGTACACAACACTCATCATTCTCTTTATATCAGCCTTGTTTTTTATGAGCGGTAAAGTCCGTTCCGATTTGGTAGCAATGTGTGCCTTAGTGCTTTTAGTACTTTTTGGTATCCTTACACCCGAACAAGCCTTGTCAGGTTTTTCGGATAAAGTAGTGGTGATGATGATAGGGCTTTTTGTAGTAGGAGGTGCTATCTTCCAAACGGGATTGGCAAAGATGATGAGCAGTAAAATCTTGCGTTTAGCAGGTAATAGTGAGGTGAAGCTCCTTGTTCTGGTGATGCTTGTTACAGCTTTTATTGGAGCTTTTGTAAGCAATACAGGCACAGTAGCCTTGATGATGCCTATTATTGTGAGTATGGCGATGAGTGGTAATATCAATAGTAGTAGATTGCTGATGCCTATGGCTTTTGCCAGTAGTATGGGCGGTATGATGACGCTCATCGGTACACCTCCTAACTTAGTAATCGATGGAGAGTTAGTGAAAAATGGCTATGACAAACTCACTTTTTTCTCATTCACCCCTGTAGGATTGATATGTTTATTAGTTGGGATGTTAATATTGATACCTATTACTAAAATCTTTTTAACTAAGAAAGGAGAAGGAGGAAGTGACAAAGGCAAGGGAGGAAAATCTCTGAGTGACTTAGTAGGTGAATATCAATTATCTAAGAACTTATATCGCGTATTGGTAAGCGAAAACACTTTATTCAAAGGAAAGACACTTAAAGAAATAAACCTTTCACAACGTTATCATATTTCAGTATTAGAAATTAGGCGCAAGCCTACTTCTAATAACCCTTTCTTTAAAACAGGTAATCAGGAGGTTGTAAATGCTGATACTGTAATTTATGAAGGAGATATTCTTTATTTACGAGGTGATTTTGAGTCAATTGAACAAATGAATACCGAAAATCATTTGGACTTCCTTGATACACACCATCCTGAACAACGCTTACCTAATGAATTACACTTTCACGATATAGGGATAGCTGAAGTGTTGATAATGCCCGCTTCTAAATTAGTAAATACTCGTGTTAGTGATAGCAAACTGCGTGAGCACTTTGGGCTTAATATCTTAGGTATTCAACGTAAGGATACCTATATTTTACAAAACTTGAAAGACGAAAAGATGCACGCAGGTGATATATTATTAGTACAAGGAACTTGGGATCATATAGCCAAGTTAGATGCCGAAAGAAGTCAGTTAGTAGTATTAGGTCAACCTCTTGCCGAAGCATCGAAAGTAACCCTCACTCATAAAGCTCCTATAGCAGCCTTGATAATGGTAGCAATGGTAGTAGCGATGATGTTCGATTTTATTCCTATAGCTCCTGTAACAGCTGTGCTTATAGCCTCTCTTCTAATGGTTATTTCAGGAGCTTTACGCAATATCGAAGCAGCTTACAAAACAATTAACTGGGAGAGTATTGTGCTTATAGCAGGTATGTTGCCAATGGCATTAGCCTTAGAAAAAACAGGAGTATCTGCTTTAGTGTCTAATGCATTAGTAGGAAGTTTAGGCGATAAAAGTCCATATATACTATTAGCAGGGGTATATTTCACCACTTCATTAATGACGATGTTTATTAGTAATACAGCCACAGCAGTACTTTTAGCACCTATTGCTATGAAAACAGCTTTATCGTTAGGTTTACAACCTCAAGCATTTATGTTTGCAGTAGCTGTAGGAGCGAGTATGTGTTTTGCTTCACCATTTTCTACTCCACCCAATGCTTTAGTAATGTCGGCAGGACGTTATACATTTTCCGATTATGTAAAAGTAGGCTTACCGTTACAAATTATTATGGGGATTGTAATGGTATTTGTTTTACCACTATTATTTCCATTTTGATAAAAAGTTGTATCTTTGCCGAAAATTATTAAAAATAAAGAATGAAAAAAAGAATTTCAGATTTTTTGTTAGACGTTTCTAAATACGTATTTGCAGGCTTGTTAATAGCTCCATTATTTAACTCTTCTTTTATGTGTAATGAAGCTTGCTGGTGTGCTTTTACAGTCGCTATATTAGCTTTTATAGTAGGACTTTTCCTTTCTAAACAGAAAAAAGGATTAGGAAATAAAAATAACAACAACCGCAATAAAAATTATCGCAAAAATAATAATAACAACAGGAATAATAATACTACTTCCAACAAAGCATAACAATTTCTCCTTCAAAAACTATGAAAGTCTATTTTGATAATGCGGCTACTACTTCCCTTTATCCTGAGGTTGTAGAAAAGATAACAGAAGTATTGAATACTACTTATGGTAATCCATCATCTACTCACGCCTTAGGGCGTGGTGCAAAATCACTTATTGAATACAGTCGCAAGCAAATAGCGAAAGAACTAAAAGCTTTACCCTCTGAAATTATTTTTACTTCAGGGGGTACTGAAGCTGATAATTTTATTCTTCACAGTTGCATACGTGATTTACACGTACAAGTAGTTATTTCTTCACTTATAGAACATCACGCTGTACTACATACTTTAGAGGTATTAGCTAAGGAATACCCTATACAAATAGTTTATGTGAATCTTACGGAAAGAGGAGAGATAGATCTTCAACATTTAGAAAACTTACTCGAACAATATATTGGAAAAAAAGTATTAGTAAGTTTGATGCATCTAAACAATGAAATAGGAAATATTTTACCTTTAAAAAAGGTTGCTACACTTTGCAAAGAAAAAGGAGCCTATTTTCATTCTGATACAGTACAATCTGTAGGGCATTATCCTATTAACTTACAAGAGATTCCTGTAGATTTTATCACAGCTTCAGCTCATAAGTTTCACGGACCTAAAGGAGTGGGGTTTGCTTTTATCAGAAAAGGTATAGCTTTACACGGCAGTATTACTGGAGGAGAACAAGAAAAAGGTTTGCGCGCAGGTACAGAAGCTGTACATAATATAGCGGGTATGGAAGTAGCTTTTAGCTTGTGTTATAAGAATTTAGAAGAGAATACTGAAAAACTCAAAAACTTGAAACAATATTTTATACATCAACTCAAACATCATTTTCCTGAGATAGTATTCAACGGGACATCAGAGAGTTTAGAGGAAAGTAGTTATGCTATAGTGAATGTAGGCTTTCCTACATTACAACAGCAAGATAACACTTTGCTTTTTCAGTTAGATCTAAAAGGTATTGCCTGCTCAAAAGGAAGTGCTTGCCAAAGTGGTAGCGTGCAAGTTTCACACGTATTATCGGCTTTTATGCCAAAAGAAGCACTACAATATCCTTCGTTGCGCTTCTCATTTTCAGCATTTAATACAATAGAAGAAGTAGATTTTTTTATAGAGAATCTTAAAGAAATCTCCCTTAATAAATACTGATAATAAACTACTTATGTTTATTATAGAGAATAAAAGTGAAAATATTTTCAAAAAAAAGTAGGTATTTCAAAATATTGTTGTAATTTAGTAGCGTTTTTAAACAATAGTTGTATTTAAATCTTAGATATGTCAGAGGAAAAAAACACATTAGCCATAGAGGACAATCGTTTAGAAGAAGCTTCATTTGTAAATTATGAAGCAATGTCTCTTAGTGAATTGACTAAAGAGTTGAAAGAACTGCTCCTTACCGAGAAAACTCAAGCTATCAAAAAACAAGTGGATGCTATCCGCTATGAATTTGATAAAAAGTACGATGCGCTGGTAGAAGAGAAAAGAGAAGAGTTTATTGCCGATGAAGGTGAACTTCATAACTTTTCTTATGAAATTCCTATCTATAAGGAGTTCTATACAGCTTTCAATAACTATCGTGAAAAGCGCAATCAGTACTACAAGGAAATGGAAAAAACTCATAAGGAAAACCTTGTTAAGCGCCGAGAAATTATAGAAGAACTAAAAAACCTTATCAAAACAGAGGAACACATAGGCACAACTTTTAAGCAATTCCAACAATTGCAAGAACGCTGGCGCAGAGCAGGAGCTGTTTCTAACGCCGATTATGAAGACTTGTGGAATACCTACCACCACCACGTAGAAAATTTCTATGACTATATCCACCTAAGTAAAGATTTACGTGATATTGACTTCAAACGCAATTTGGAAGAAAAATTAAAAATCATTCAACGAGCTGAAGCTCTCGCTCAAGATGATGTAGATGCACTACTTGCCTCACGTGAGCTACAAGTGCTACATCGTATTTGGAAGGAAGAAATAGGCCCTGTAGATAAAGAACACCGTGAGAGTATATGGCAACGTTTCAGCGAACTGACAAAAAAAATACACGACAAACGCCAATATTACCTCAAAAATTTAGATAAAATATATGAGGAAAATGCTGTGAAAAAACAAAGCATTATTGAACGTATTAAAAAATTAGGAGAAAAAGAACCTACTACACATAATGCTTGGAAGCAACTCTCTAAACAAGTAGAAGAATTGCGCCAAAACTTCCTAAATGTAGGAAAAGTACCTTTGCAACAAGCTGATGAAGTATGGAAAGCTTTTAATGTAGCTTTGCGAAGCTTCAACAAAAAGAAAAACCAGTTCTACAAAATTCTTAAAAAAGAACAACAAGAAAATTTAACCAAAAAATTAGCTTTAGTAGAAATAGCTAAAGCAAACCAAAATAGCACTGACTGGGAAACTACTACTGAATTGATGAAAAATATTCAGAAAGAGTGGAAAGAAATAGGAAGTGTACCTCTTAGAAATACCGAAAAAATTTGGAAAGAGTTCAAAAAGGCTTGTGACACCTATTTTACTCGTTTGGCAGAAGCAATCCAACATTCTAAGAATAAAGAAAATAATGCTCTTGAGCAAAAGAAAGCTTTCTTGGACAAACTGAAAGAATACCAATTAAGCACTGATAGAGATAGGGAAATAGAAACCTTACAAAATTTTGTGAATGAATGGAATGCTTTAGGAACTACTCATCATTCTAAGAGAACTATCGATATCAAATTCCACAAAATAATCGATGCATTGTACAAAAAACTCAATTTTGATAAACAAGAAATTGAGATTATTAAGTACAACAATAAATTGGAACGACTTATCAATGATGATAATGAGAATTCTCTCAACAATGAGGTGATTTTTGTAAAACGTCGTATTGAGGAACTCAAATCGGAAGTATTACAATTGGAAAATAATTTAGCTTTCTTTGGTAATATTGATGAAAAGAATCCATTGGTACGTGATGTGATTAAGAACATCAATAATCAAAAAGAGGCTCTTAAAACGTGGGAAAATAAACTTCGAGAACTGAAACATTTACAAAAAACACAATTAGCTGAAACAGCTCAAGAAAATACAGAAGAAAAGGAATAGTTTTAGTTGTGAAATTAGTATTTGCTACCCATAACCAGCATAAATTAAGGGAAATACAAGCCCTTTTACCTCCAAACATTCAATTGTTGAGTTTGGATGACATTAGCTGTAATGAGGATATTCCTGAAACAGCTACTACCATTGAGGACAATGCCTTACTAAAAGCACAATACGTTCAAAAACAGTATCACTGTAATGTTTTTGCTGATGATACAGGGTTAGAAGTCCAAGCATTAAATAATGCTCCAGGGGTATATTCAGCACGTTATGCAGGTGAACACAAAAGCGATGTGGATAATGTACAATTGCTTTTGAAAAATATGGAGGGAATCTCTTGTCGAGAAGCTCAATTTAAAACTGTTATAGCCTTGTGCTTAGAAGGTGTTGTATATACTTTTGAGGGTATTGCAAAAGGAAATATAAGCACAACTCCTATAGGAACTAATGGTTTTGGATATGACCCTATATTTATTCCTGAAAACTCTGATAAAACTTTTGCTGAACTCACTCAAGACGAAAAAAATCGTATCAGTCACCGTGGAAAAGCTTTTGGAAAGTTGTTAGATTTTTTAAATCAAAAAATTCAGTAAGGAAAAGATGAGTTTACTAGAAATTAAAAATATCAAACGCGATTTTAGATTAGGTTCTGAAATACTACACGTACTAAAAGGTATCAATCTTTCCATAGAAAAAGGAGAGTATGTTGCTCTAATGGGACCATCAGGATCAGGAAAATCTACCTTAATGAATATCTTAGGCTGCTTAGATACTCCCACTTCTGGTGAATATATCTTAAATGGAAAGGATGTGAGCAAGATGAGTGATTCAGAGTTAGCTGATATACGCAATAAAGAAATAGGTTTCGTATTTCAAACTTTTAATTTGATGCCACGTACTACAGCTTTAGATAATGTGGCTCTCCCAATGGTATATGCTGGTGTTAAGAAAGAAAAACGACACGAGCGTGCTAAAGAGGTATTGAAATTAGTAGGCTTAGACAATCGTATGCTTCACAAACCTAATGAGTTATCAGGAGGGCAACGGCAAAGAGTGGCTGTCGCACGTGCTTTGGTAAATCACCCTTCTATTATTTTAGCAGATGAACCTACAGGAAATCTCGACTCTAAAACTTCTTATGAAATAATGAACCTTTTTGACGAAATCTACCAAAAAGGAAATACCGTTATCTTGGTTACTCACGAGGAAGATATTGCACGGTATGCTAAGCGTATTATCCGATTAAAAGACGGACTTATAGAAACCGATAGTGCTAAGTAAAATGAATATCGGAATTGTTATCCCTGCTTATAACGAGGCAGAAAGCATTGGTACTACACTGCATTCTCTGCTCAATCAAACTTATCCTCCTTTTCAAATTATAGTGGTAGATGATGGTTCTACTGATAGTACTGCTGAGGTAGTAAATCACATTGCTTCTAAGTATCCTATAGTACAATTAGTACAACGTGGTGAAAAAGGAGAACACTTACCTGGAGCTAAAGTTGTACAAACTTTTAACTATGGACTTCCTTATCTAAAAGAAGACATAGAAGTGATTTGTAAATTTGATGCTGACCTTATTTTTCCCAATAATTATCTTGAAGTAATGAAGCAAGAATATAGCAAAAATCCTCAGTTAGGAATGTTTGGAGGCTTTTGTTATATTGAGAAAAATGGCTTATGGGTACTTGAAAATCTCACAAATAAAGACCATTTGAGAGGTGCTGTAAAATCATATCGGAAAGCGTGTTTTGAAGCCATAGGAGGATTAAAAATAGCAATGGGGTGGGATACAGCAGATGAGTTATTAGCTCGTTATCACGGATGGACAGTACAAACTGATGAAACTCTTCACGTAAAACATCTTCGTCCTACAGGGGCAGGTTATAAAAGCAATGCCCGTTATTTACAAGGAAGTGTATTTTATCGTATGCGATATGGTGTACTTCTCACATTATTTGCTGCAATAAAATTAGCTGTAAAGAAACGTAGTGGCAAACTTTTCTTAGATTATTGCAAAGGTTTTTACAAAGCAAAACAAGAAAAACAACCTTACTTACTCTCTGCAGAAGAAGGTAAATGGATAAGGCAATATCGTTGGAAAGGAATTTTTAGCAAATTTTATAACAGATAAATGGAACAAACAAAAGGAAATATATACTTAATCCCTAATTTGTTAGGAGATAGCGCTCTTGATGTATTACCAACACAAGTGAGCAATATACTGCATTCACTTACTTATTTTGTAGTAGAAAATGAAAAATCAGCAAGAAAGTTTATCAAACTGATGGTACCAGATAAAAAACAAGCTGATTTACAAATTGCTGTAATTGATAAGCACCAGCGTAATAGTGATTTTAGTAACTTTCTCGCTCCTTGTATGGAAGGGAATTCTATAGGTATTATCTCGGAAGCTGGTTGTCCTGGTATTGCCGATCCTGGTGCTGATATAGTGCGTATAGCTCATCAAAGAGGATTAAAGGTTATCCCCTTAGTAGGTCCTTCTTCACTTTTATTAGCAATGATGGCAAGCGGACTCAATGGACAAAATTTTGCTTTCAATGGTTATTTACCTATTGATAAGCAAGAACGCAAGAAAATACTGAAAGCCCTAGAACGCAAAGCAAGTGAAGGACAGTCTCAACTATTTATAGAAACTCCTTATCGTAACCAACAAATGTTTAATGACCTTATGGATAACTTACAAGCTGATACTCTTTTATGTATAGCTTGTGATATTACACTTCCTACTGAAGAAATCAAAACACACCCTATACATCTTTGGAAAAAAGTAAATATTGATATACAAAAACGACCTACAATCTTTATAATAGGGGCTTAAAAAGGTAAATACACTATTTTCTTAGTCTCGAAGAAAGGTTCATCGTAATAACTACTAATATCAGTCAGTTCTGCCTTAGGGAAAGGAGCTAACTCCTCAGTAAGGTCACCGCCTTTTAAGTAAAGAATACCATTAGGGAGGTCGTTTTTGGAAGTCTTCTTGAACTTTCCTTTTACCCAAGGTACAAAGTCCTTCATTTGAGTAACGGCACGACTTACCACAAAGTCGTAAGTATCTTTTAGTTCTTCGGCTCTTATCTGCATAGCCGTTACATTGGTGAGCCTCAAAGCTTTTACTACTTCTTGTACTACTTTTATTTTCTTTCCGATAGAATCGACCAATGTAAACTGACAGTTAGGAAACATTATAGCCAAAGGTATGCCAGGAAAGCCTCCACCAGTACCGACATCTAATAGTACCGTGCCATCAACGAACTGAATGCGCTTAGCAATAGCCAAACTATGCAACACGTGTCGCTCGTAGAAATCGTCTATATCTTTGCGCGAGATGACGTTTATTTGAGCATTCCACTTTTCGTATAGCGGTTTGAGCTCTGCAAATTGTTGTTGTTGCAACTCACTAAGTGAGGAAAAGTATTTGAGTATGATTTTCATAGTTGCTAAAAATGTATTACTTTTGCACCCGTTTTTATATATTATAATGAATTTACGAGCCTTATTATTGATATTTTTATGGGGAGGTTGCCTTTCGTTCTTTGCACAAGAGCGCGATACTACCTACATTCAACCTTATCCGCAAGAAATATGGCTCAGAGCATATACTCCTACCAAAATGCTCATACTTACGCAAGGGAAAAAGGCTTATTCACCCAACTACCCATTTAGTTTAGGAGTTGGAATAGGTTTGCGCAAGATATTAGGGCTTAACGTACTTTATGCACAGAACTTATTCCGACTAAAAAATGAAACAAATCTAAAAACTCGCAGTATTGATATACAAGCACATAAATACGGTAAACGCATACTTATAGATGCTTATTATCAAGACTATACAGGATTTTATATCGATAGAGGTAAAGGGAATTACACCCTCTTCCCTACCCTTTCTACCCAGCAAATAGGTGTAGAAAGCACTTACGTATGGCGTGCTGACAAGTTTTCGGCACGAGCTGCCTTTGAGCAAAGCGAACGCCAAGTGAAATCGGCGGGGAGTTTGCTTTTTGGCAGTGGTTTCTATTGGCATCGCATAGAGCCTGATGCTAAAACAGAGAATGTGAGTAGCGAGGCTTTTGAGAATTTCCAAATAGGTTTTCACGTGGGCTATGGCTATTCGTGGGTAGCTGGCAAACACTGGTTACTTACAGGGGCGTTTATCGGTGGACTGAATTTTGGTAACCAAATGGACATACTGTAACAGCTGAATATTAAGGTTTATCCTACTTCTGTGACGCGCTTTTCGTTTGTATATCTGAAAGATGATTGGACTGTAGCCTTATCGGGAATCTTTAATAACAAGTCAGTTTATCCTACGGATAACAAACCTATTCGCTTGATTACTCCCAGTGTACAACTATCGTTTACTAAGCATTTTTACCTCAAAAGAAAAAACTTTCTCACTCGATTACCTTCCCTAAAAGTACGACCAACCCCTCAACGGAACGGGTAAAGATAAGATATTCATTACCACCTTCCACGATACGGTATTTCCTTTTAATTTCTGCTACCGATAACGGATAGTTTTTAGAGAGAATACAATATTTACTACCTTTTTTTAACTCTTTAAGATTGATAGGAGTTACTACCTGCAAAACACGTCCGGCAAAGGGCTTTTTTAGCCGCTCGGAAGTGTATAGATGGGTATTTACGTCCAACTTCTCTACCTCAAAATACTGCGCTATATAGTTAAAAGCTCCTGATTTTAACAAAGCATTATTAGGAATATACAAGTACTTTTTAGGCGCACTATACACCACTTGAGAACTATGCAACACTTCTTCTGCAAATTGTAAAATAGGCTCTTCAGTCTCCAAATTCACACAATGTATTTGTACTTGCGTTTCTTTTTTAGGTTCTTGTACTACCAATACCTCCTTTACTTCATTGCGCAAGGCTACCAAATGAATATGTGTTATCTTGGGTAGCGTATGCAACAGATAACTAATGTCTATCATAGGTGATAGTTTGGTAAGCACTTTATCTGCTTTTTGCAATAGTACAGACTGTAACTCTAAAATATTAGGTGAGAGGTCTTCTAAGAGAAACTTCTTTTGTTTGAGTATGTCTCTACGGGCAGGATCGAGATAAATAAGGTTGTAATGTGCTGTTGTTGCTTTCAAAAAAGCTTCTGCGCTTCCATTTATAAATGTAGCCTTGCGCCCTAGAACCTGCCAATTATGTTCTACTTTGCTGAGAAGTTCCTTATTTTGTTCTACCAACGTAACTTCTTTAAACTTCTCTGAAAGAAAAAATGCATCAATACCGAACCCACAAGTAAGGTCTAAAAAACGTTCTCCGTGCAAGCCTTGTGCCTTATACTGAGCGGTTGCCTCGGAGGAGGTTTGCTCTAAATTAAGTGTTGGGGGAAACAATATACCTTCCGCAGTAAGCAAAAAAGGGAGTTTTTTAGCTGCTGTACGTCTGCCTTCAATCTGTTGTGTTAATTCTTTGTTAGAAATGCCATTAAACACAGTTTTTTTGAGGAGCAATGTTGTAGTTGTCCCCTCGTATTCCCTGATAAAGCGTTGTACATTCTCGTCTAACAAATTCATAGCGCGCAAAGATAGTGCATTTTTACGAAAGTCAAAGCCATTTTTTGCGTTTGAAGTAGAAAATCATTGCTACTGAAATACCTATCATCACCAACCATACTAACGGATATGCCCACCATAGCTCTAATTCAGGCATATACCTGAAATTCATACCGTATACCCCCACAATAAAAGTGAGCGGAATAAAAATAGTAGAAATAAGGGTGAGCAAGCGCATAATGTTGTTCATTTTGTTACTCATTGCCCCCATATAGGTATCAGTAAGTCCCCAAAGGATATCACGGTAGGTACCGAGTGTTTCGACAATTTGCACTGTGTGGTCGTGGAGGTCACGGAAATAGTGCTTAGTATCGGTGTCGATAAGATGATGAGGGGTTTTCTCAATCTTGTTTACTACCTCACGCGAAGGCACAATCGATTTTTGCAAAAATATAGCACTCTTTTTTAGCAACTGAATTTCGGAAATCATATCTTCACGAGAGTGAATAATAATCTCGTCTTCAATGGCTTCAATCTTATCGCTTACTTTATCCAAAATCACAAAATAGTTGTCTACAATAGCATCTAAGAGTCCGAATAACAAATAATCAGCTGAGCGTTTACGCAAACTGCTATCAGTATTTTGCAAACGTTTACGGACAGGTTCAAAGACATCTTCACCTTCACTTTCTTGAAAAGTGATGAGGTAGTTTTTGCCCAATAATAACGCTAAGTGTTCTGAAATGAGTTGCTCATCTTTACCGTAGTAAAGCATTTTGATTATCACTAAAATATGGTCGTCGAGGATTTCCACTTTCGGACGGTGCTCGGTATCGAGTATATCTTCCAAGAGCAGGTTATTTAAATGAGTATAAGCCCCAAACTTTTTTACTTCCTCGATATTGTTCAAGCCGTTTACATTTACCCACGTGATATGATTGTCGGTTATAAATCTAAGGGCTTCTTCAGCCGAAGAAACTTTCTTTACCTCACAAGAATGCTCGTTATAGGCAAAGACTTCTATATTGAGAGGCTTCTCTTTATTACCGAAATACACCAGACTACCGGCAGGCAAACCTACCTTTTTGGAGCGATTTGCCTTGCGTTTCCTCCTGGTAGTAGAGACTATATTTTTACTCATATATAATTATTATATTAAAATATTGGTTATTAATATTTTATTAAAACATTTTAAAGCTAAAGTATAAGTATTATAACAAAAACGAAAGCATTAGTAAGCGTAATAAATGCTTGTTACTTTTGTTTAAATTAGTGGTTAATATACTGATTATTAGATTATTTTCACATTTATATACATAGTAATTAGATACTTTATAAAATACATATTAAATAAAAGGTTTATATTATTATTATAAGTTACTTATATTCAGTATCTATTAATTTATAAAGTACCCAACCTTGCATTCTTTCTTCTTGTATTAAGGATAGTCCTACTGAGCTTAAAAATTGACTAAAATCTTCTGTTCTTTTTAGCTTAGGAAGGTAATAACTAATCTTTGCATATTCACAAGCAATGAGAAAAATGCCTTTGTCTGAGAGTATGCGTTTGACTTCCAAAAAAGCCTCTTTGAGGTCTTGCCAATGGAAGTGTGTTTGAAAAGCAGTTATCAAATCAAAAGTTTTATCACCAAATGAGGTATGCTGAATGTTCTCTAACTGAAAGATAGCCCTTGTATGAAGCTTCTTTGCTTCCTTAATAGCGATTTCGGATATTTCAATTCCCCAAACTTCACTATGAGGAAAATATTCAGTGAGTAGGACAGTTGATTTGCCATTTCCTACCCCTATATCTAATATTTTTCGTGGAGCTTCTGACGGTTTATAAAGTCCTAATGCCCATTGTACCATTGGTATATAAACACGATTAAAAAGTCTCATCATTATTACACCTACAAAACCCGAAGGCTTTTTAGACTGCTGAATTAGGTAATAAAGCAGGAGTATTAAGACTGAGAAAGTAAGGGCTGTTAGAAAAATAATTTTCACTTGTTAATTGTGGTTTTAAGAGAGTACCTTACCGAACTCTTCAGAGAATTTGGTAGGAGTAAACTCAATGACCTGGTAGGTTGCTATTTGGTGCTGATAAAAAGGGTCTTGGGCAATGATAGTTTCTACCTCTCCCCTACTACCTGCCTTGCACAAAATTATACCACCTACACGGGGTACTTGTGCTCCTGAAGCAACAAAATGTCCTGAAGCATAATGCTTATCTAAATAAGCGCGATGTGCTTCTAAATGTTTTTCAACCTCTGAAAGGTCTTTTTGATACGTTAAAATAATGATATACATATTATTAAATATTAGTTTTTATTCTTTACTCGTTAGTGTTTTAAGGTGTTGTATTGGCTACTTGTAATACTTTTCCATTGAATACCTTACTACCATTAAGGGCAAAATCGGCAATATAGCGTGCCATTTGCTGTGGGGTGATATTAGCTTTATAATCAGGGAAGGCTTCAGTGAGCATTTCGGTCTGTACGGCTCCCAAGGCTAAGGTGTTGAAGATGATACCGCGCTCTTTGTATTCTTCGGCTAAGAGCTCCGATAAGGTAATAAGAGCACCTTTAGAGGAACTATACGCTGCCAAACCGCCAAACTTCAAACTTCCTTGTATCCCTCCCATACTGCTGATACTTACCACGTGCGAGCCATTCCTCATAAAAGGCAATACTTTCTGGGTGAGTTGCGCCACTCCGAATACATTTACCTTGTACACTTCTAAAAAGTCGGTTTCTGTAAGGGCTTCAAAAGGTTTGTTGATAAGTTTGCCTGCGTTGTGAATCAAGATATCTACCTTTTGCCATTGCTCTTTTACAAACTGCGCTACGGCTTCTCTATCTGTAGCTAAGGTAATGTCAAAAGGAAAACAATGTACTTTGGGTAATTTTAGTGCTTCTATGGGAGCTGTATGCCGTGAAAGAGCTAAGATATTGTGTCCTTGCGATGCCAACTGTTGTACCAGTTCAAAGCCTATCCCTCGGCTGGTACCTGTGATGATAATGTTCTTCATTTTTTAATTTTTCTTACTTCTTATTTGTAAGGTATGCTAATTCATTATATTTTTTGTATTGAGCAGATTGCTTTATAATTACTTCCAAACTTTCATTATTTATTGTTTTTATTGGTTGTAAGTTCTCATCCAATAAAGTATAATCTTTTGCTTTGAAAAAAGATAATAACTGATAAAGTATTTTATTGTAATCAGTTCTGAAATCTATTCTCAAAGAAACTGAAGTAACTCTATCTTCTCTATCAAAAAATACTTCCAAACAGTTAGAATCAGTATTGCCATATATATCTAAATTCTCACTCCAAGATTTAGTCTTTGGCAGAAAAGAGTTCACCTGCATAAAATCTTCTTTATGAATATTAGCGTGTTCCCATAATTCATATTCAAACTCCTCATTAGATATATCTTTCAATATATATTGATTAGGTATGATCGTAAATTGATATTGCCAAAGTGCCATAATTTATTACTTCTAGAGAGATTTTATTTTTCTGCTTTGTAATCCGTAAAACCTAATACATTTCCTGATGGGTCTAAAAACTCAATCGCCCAACCCGTTCTGATAGGAAACGGCGGACTTAAAAATGATATACCCTTTCCTTGCAACTCATCATATATTTGTTTTACATCATCTACTTCGATCCAAATTGTTGGTTTGGTATGGGGAAATTTCGTCTTATCTTTCAAAATAATGGCAGGTTCTTCATCTCCCACATTGAAAGCTATCATTCCTATCTCTGAAAAATCAAACTTGATTTTCAGATTTAAAACTTCTGCAAAAAATTGTTTACTTTCTTCAAAATTTTCCGCAGGAAGAAAAAAATTGTCGTAATTCATAATTCATTTTTTTATCTAACATATATACAAGTAAGATAATGATGTTTTTCATATTATCCTAAGAGATGTGTTTCTCCTACAACATACAAAACAAGGTACCCTATCACCATACTGATAAGCCCTACGATAAGCCCCATTTTTAGCATATCGTTTTGTTTTACTAAGCCTGTAGAGTACGCAATGGCATTTGGAGGAGTAGAAATAGGTAAGCACATCGCTGATGATGCTGCCAAAGCTATCCCAATAAGCACTGTAGAGGTACCCCCTATTGCGCTTAGGTTTTCTCCCATTCCTTGACAAATAGTTACCAAAATAGGAATTAACAAAGCTGCCGCAGCGGTATTGGAAATAAAGTTACTGAGAAGATAACAAATAAGTCCTGAGGCAATCAATACTATTATAGGCGACCACGACCCAAATGGAATGGTATCAATAGCAAGTTTGGCTAAGCCCGATTCATTGATACCTAAACCTAAAGCGAAACCTCCTGCTACCATCCAAATAACACTCCAATTGATGGACTGTAGGTCTTTGGCGGTAATCACGCCTGTTGCTGCAAAAATACCCATAGGCACTAAGGCAACGGTATTGGCATCAATGCCTGTTAGTTCACTGGGGAGTAGCCATAAAAGAATGGTAACGATAAAAGTGCCACTTACTACCCACATACGCCAACCTTGGTGTACTTTTCCTAGAATATGTAAGTTAATTGTTTTTTGAGTAAAAGGAAAGAATTTTAATATAAGTCGCCACGAGATGAAGAGTAACAAAAGTACCAATGGGAACATAAACGACATCCATTCACCAAAATCAACGCCCATATTCAGTCCTTTGGGGTCGTTGAGAGCTTGCAGAGCAATAGCGTTAGGAGGTGTACCGATAGGGGTAGCCATTCCTCCCAAGTTAGCAGCAATTGGAATACTCATCGTGAGCGCGGTACGTCCTTTGCCACTTGCAGGCAATGCTGCAAAAACAGGAGTAAGGAAAGTGAGCATCATAGCTGCCGTAGCGGTATTACTCACAAACATTGAGAAAATACCCGTAATGAGCAGGAAACCCAATAACACATTCTCGCTTTTATTTCCGAACGGACGTATCAAATTTTTGGCAAGCAAGACGTCTAACCCCGATTTGGTAGCGGCAATAGCCAAGAAAAAACCACCTAAAAAGAGTATAATCACAGGGTTGGCAAAGGTAGCCATAATCTCTTTACTGCTGAGTAGTTTTCCGAAAATCTCGTTCTCTTCTCCTTTAAAGAAGAACAGACTGTGGTTAGAAACCGTTAAACACATTAGGGTGATGATACCCAACGAAGTAGCCCACGAAGGGATAGCCTCACTAATCCACATAAGAGTGGCAAACACAAAAATAGCGATAATTCGCTGATGTACCACCGTTAGTCCGCTAATATGAAACACCTCAGTAGGCAAATTCCACACTACAGCGGTTACAATCACTATAGATATCAAAGCGATAAGGTGTTTTTTTTCAAAGTGATTGGTCATTACATTTTCTAATTCTTTAGACATAATATTTTGGTAAGTTTAAAATTTAATTACTCTTCAAATAGCACCGACAAAGATAGATAAAAAAGAATAACCTACCAAAGAAAACAAACAAAAGAATTTCTGATGATTATTCAGCATCAAAAAATCTATGTTTTTCATACAGCTTAGTTACAATTTTTTCAAAAAGTAACGTATTTAAAGTGAAGTAATAAAAGTTAAGAATCCTAAAACAACCCCTACCAAATTAGGAATAATGAGAATATAATCGGGCTTAGGTTCTTTTGTCCATCCATACACTACCCAGATAAGACAAGATCCTGCTGCAAACAATGGTTGCCAAGGTTGTGCTTTGTGTCCTTCTAAGTTAGCCATAATTTGAGGAATATAAGCTACAAACACTGCTACCCCTATAAAGGCTCCAATCGAACCTATAAATAAATTAATTTTTTGTTTGATATTCCTTTTTTCTTTCATAAAAAATATTTTTCTGCAAAAATAATAATTTCACAAAGAAGTATCAAAAATAATTAGAAAAATTTTGGTTTTACACTCCCCATAATGAAGCCTGTAATCTCTTAATATAAGAATCATCTATTACATCAATAATAGCCAAAGTATCTCTTGGAATAAAAATACATTTTTCCAAAAGGCTTTTCAGTAAGTTTTCCAATGCCAAAGTATATTCTTGATAAGTAATAAGCTCTTTTGTCTGTTCTATAAATGATAAAACTAGCGAATTGGTTGAAAAATCATTGGTAAGTTGCTTTATAAACAAGTTAATTGTGTAAGAAAGTGTACTGATAGGGTCGCAAATTCTAATTCCTAATTTTTCTTGAATGAGAGCCTCTACTTCTTCTTTGGTTTTTTCCCATTCTTCTCCTTCTCCCATAAACTGTAACTCATTGACAACCTCCCACAGCTCATTTGTGGTATTATAGTCTCTGAAGTCTTTGCATATAAAATTGGAAGTATAATCTCCTACTTTTTTAGCATTATAGCCTTCTTTCCAAAGGGCTTGTAAGCCTTGAATGTAATAGACAATTGCTTTTATCTCTTCTAAAGTCATTTTATTACACTTAGTTTTTCAGGTTCATTAATAGGAATTCTTAGTCGTAAGCCAAGTTCAGAACGAGCGATTATATGGTTTGTATCCTCAAAATAGGCTTCCTTAAAATACTCGCTATTATCCAAAAACAAAAACCATAAAAGTTCCCCATTTTCTTTATTGATAATGTAAATAAAACCATCTCCTTCCCAACTACATTCACCTCCATAAATTTTATATTGGGCATTCTCTACCATAATTTTCGGATAGAGATTAGAGACATAATCCTCTTCGTTATAAGAAAAATAACTATCTAAGGACGATTTGCACAAAATTCTTAGGTGATACTTCTCTTTAATCCATTGTCCCTCCAAAACAAGCATATCACCATTAGGGTAAGTAATAGATTTGATAATAGGATAAGTGTAATTTTCAAGAATGTTTTTGATACGTGGATGCATATTTATTTAAGTATTTTTAATAGTTCTTCTGACAAACGAAATTTGATAAGTGCCCATATCCAAAAGGCTCCTACGAGCAATGATTTAAAGCTGATATTCACCAGCGGGTGAAATGGGAAGTCCCAAAAGAAGAAACCTCCTATGGCTACGATACCAAAGAGAGTAGTCTGTAGAGTTTCTTTATAAAAAGGCTGTAAGTTGTATTTGCGATACACAAATCCCGACTTAAGAAGATTATACGAAGTAAAAGCTAAAAGAGTAGCAAATCCAGCTCCATTAATCCCATAAATAGGGATGAGCCACATATTCATTAAAACAGTGCCTATGACCAAGAAAACGCCCAAAAATAGCACCGTGCGATAGTAAGGAGAATTGAGTAATACCGCATTGCTGAAACCTACTAAGGCATCAGAGAGTTTCACTACGGATATGATGATAAGCACCCCAAGCCCTGTGCTATAATCCTTATCGGATAGGAGGGCGTAACACTGCTGGGCATTCACCACAATAAGCACACAAATGACCATACTCACAAAGTAAGTATTTACCGTACTGCGCTTGTACAAATCCGCAAGCTCTTGAGGTTTCTGTTGGTTCATAAACTGTGCTGTTAGGGGACTTACAATCTGGTACATACTACGGTAAGGAATGGCAATCACAGTAGCAGTGAATATAGCTACATTGTATATGGCAATCTCACTAATAGGCAGGTATTGGTTGAGCATAAACTTATCAATATCCATCAATACAGAAGCTACAGACCCCGATAAAATCACAAAAAGACTATACAAAAAAACTTCTTTTTTGTTCTTTGGCAATCCCCAAGCAAATTGTGGTCGGCGTACATAGAAAGCGAAAATGAACATCAAAAGCATACGCAAAGTATAGACCCAGAACACCCCCCATATCAGTTGGTAAAAGTCAATAATTTGCAAATAAATAGCTAATAGCAGGAGCATTACCCCTACCCTATGGAATACTTCTTTGAGGAAATTGCCAAAGACAGTTTTTAGCTGTACACGTGTCCATGCATAAGCAATCTCAAAGTAAGCCATTGCTACTGAAGTGAGAAAAATGAGCAAAACGTAATCGCGTACTTCTGTATTCTTTGCCGAAAGCCATTGAGCGATTTGTTCGTACCCAATTACCCCAATAAAGGTAGCAGGTACAATGATGAGCAAAGGTAAAAAGCAAAGCATTAGGTTGAATTTTGCTTGCTCTTCCTTATGCTGGTAAGCCGTATAATAACGTACTAAAGTATTATTTACTCCAAAAGCGATAAGTGGAGAGAGAATAGTGGCAGTGGAAGTAACATAACTCACCAAGCCATATTGTGCTTTTGAAAGGAAGTAAGTAAATAAGAAAAGGGTGTTCAGTGCCCCTATGGCAAACCCCAAATAGGTAGCCACTACATTCTTAAACGACTGACGGAGCACTATGCCCATAATAATTACATTTTGAAGTTAAACTTGTTTTCAAAGAAAGATTGCCATTCGGGAGCTTTAGTAACGCCCATTTGGTAATATTGCAATGCTGTATGCTCATCACCTACACCATAATAAGCTAAGGAAAGACGAAAATAATTGTTGAGTTCGTGTGGATAAATATGTACTATATCTGCAACAATAGGCAATGCATCTCCATATTTTTTGGTGAGGAACATCAAATCTACCCATTCAATAAGCGTATTATAAGAATAATCGCCATTTTGTACAGCCTTGCGATAGCCATATTCAGCTTCTTCAAGATTTTGGAATTCAAAATAATTTAATTCGGCATAGCGACGCCAATAATAAGGCTCATTAGGTTCAAAAGTGAGTACTTTCTGAATATATTTCAAGGCTTTGCTGTGATTATGGCGCAAGTAATAAAAGTCGGCTAAGGTAATCCACGCTTTGTCTAATTGAGGATCTTCGTGAGTAGCTCTAAAATAATACTCCTCTGCTTTAGTATCATTATGCATTTTTTCATAGCAACGACCTATATGTAAATAAGCTAAAGCTGAAGGATCGTCAAGGGTGAGAGTAATTTTGTAGTTCTCAATGGCTTTTTCGTAATCTTCCATCATTTCGAGCACACGCGCTTTCTCAAAATAAGCCCCCGTGAAAGTATCGTCACTGATAATAGCGAAATCGAGGCAACGCAAAGCATTTTTGTAATCACCAATAGCCAAATAGAGTCTGCCGAGATAATACCAAGCAACTTCACAATAAGGATTTTGATCCAAGTAATGATTTAAGAAAGAAGTAGCCTCTTGTACATCGCCTAAAACTTCATAACAGAATACTAACTGTTGTAGTGCTGTATAGTCCTGAGGGTCTTGTTCCAAACATTTGATAAAATAGTTTTTAGCATTGGTATAATCCTCTATATAGAGGTATTCCATTGCTATTAAGGCATAAATATTGGAAACATCATCAGTAAGAGTGAGGGCGTATTGCAACAACTCAATAGCACGGTGATGTTTGTTCATTTTAGAATACAGATTAGCCTGCTGTGCGTGTACTTCGGCATTCATAGGTTCAAGCACAAGCAATTCATTGAGAATTTCTGAAGCTTCCTCCAAACGGTCTTCAAACACCAATTGCTCAGCATTTAGCAATTTCAGTGAAGACGCATCGGGGTGTTGCGATAATCCAATCTCTAAGGCACGTTTGGCTTTACTAATACGCCCATATTCTACGTAATATTCTACAATCTCCTCAAATTCATCCACATCAAAAAAGAGGATATTATTCTCTTTGAGCATTGATTCAAATTTGCTAACGGCGTAGTTTTCTTCTTCTGGTAACATTTAATTTAGTTAAGATCTATGAGTTATGAGTTAAGAGTTACGAGTTGTTGTTGTTTCTTAATTCCTCAGGTATTATCCCCAATACCTTATACCACGCTTGGGCGTTCTCACAAGTGGGGTCTAAGCCTTTGCCTTTGGTATAAAAAGGCTCCCATTGCCAATCCTCACCCCCTGTACAACCGATAGCAGCGTAGTTCATCAGGAATTCCTTAAAGTTATCGGCTATATAAAGCCCGTGGTTCTCACTACCATCGTGACTGAGATACACAACCTTACCATAGTTCTCTGGCTCTAACTCAATAGCGATGTAATCGCCGTTGCCTACTTGGTGAAAGGACATTTTATTATGCCAAACGCGATCATATTCGTTATTGTAATCGGGATATACCTCTTTTACCCAACCTTTGCGATCGTCCTCATAGTCCAAAAGCAAATCTAATCCAAAAAGCAACTGTCCGCGAAAGATTTCAACTAATTTATCAGGTAGAGAAATGTCTCCCTCATCCGTAATATCATTAATATCCCAATAAAAATCCAAATGAGCGGTGTTTTCCAAAAGTACTTCGCGGAAATGCGGAGGCAGTGTATAGCCCAATTGTGCCTCTATAGCTTTGATTTCATCCTCTGTAGCAGGCTTTTCTATCGTAAGAGACCTCGCCACCAAGGTCTTTTATCTTTTCTAAAAATAGGTTTAAACGCTTTTTAAAAAGCTCAAAATTGAAAGTTGTTTTCATAATGATACTTATTTTAAGATTAATTGTTTGTTTTTACTTCCCAAAAGCCATTTCGCTTACCATTTTTGCGTTCGATAAGTCCTTTTTCTACCAGATTTGCTGTAATAGTCTTTACGGTGCGTTCCGATTTTCCTATATGCTCAGCAATAATCTTTTGAGTAGCGGTAGGATTTTGTTGTAAGTATTGTAATACTGCCATTTCCTCCAAAGCGCAATTCAAAGTGCAAATTTTGCCCTTTGGAATTTGCTCTTTTGCACTTTGAAGTTCATCCCCTACTAATAAATACCTATTTTTAAGCTCGTTTTCCTCGCCTAAAATTAGGTTTCTAAAGAAACGTTCTATGTATTCAGTAGTCGCTGTTATCCCTTTAGCAAGGTTGTTATAATTGGCACGGACTAAGGCGTTATGAAAATACCAAGAGTGATAAGCAAAGGCTTCATTGCTCATCGCAAAGCCAAAGGTACGCAGATATTGAATCGTGAAAACTGCCGTTGTACGTGTATTTCCCTCACCAAAAGGGTGTATTTGCCAGAGTCCTGATACAAATTTAGCTATGTGCTTGATAGCTTCCTCTACAGGCAAGCCTTGATAAGAAAAACATTTTTCTTGCTCGAAATCATAGTCTAAAGTCTCACGCAAATTGTTTGCACTGGCGTAGAGAACCGTGTCTCCACCGAGTACCCACTCCTTTTTGGTGATATTGTAGTCGCGCAATTTGCCTGCAAACTTGTAAATACCGGTGAATAACTTGCGATGAATGCCTATATATGCTACTGGGGAAAAGCTAAAAGCTGACTCGGTAAGCAATTCGGTGATGCGCGCCGAAACTTTGTCGGCTTCCTCAGTGCGTTCTTCTCCCTGCTCGTGGCGTACTGTCTTGGACTGATAATAACTATCAATGAGGTGCTTAGCCTCCTCTATAGTAATATCCCCCTCGATGTGTTGCTTAGCCGTTTGCACGAGATAATCCGAGGGTTTCAATCCATCTACCGCCTGCAAGCCAATAGCCGTCTGCCACGCCTCACCTTTTTCACGACGATGGGGTTCAGTTTCCCTTATATATTGCTCGAAGTCATTCATTGTACTACTTTTTTAAGTGCTAAAGATAATTAACTCTTACTTGTCTAACACTAATTTTTTACAAATTATTTCTAATTGAGTAGCATTGCATTCATTACGCCCCAAATTGTCGCAGATGATGGTCAAAATGCTTCCATTGCAGGATTCCCCACTCGTCGGGAGTGAGTTTGCCAAAGAAAGAATGCGGGTGCTGACTGCATTTTTCCCTTCCATTGTTATAAAAAAGGGTGATCAGCTCTTTAGCTCGTTGCTTTTCTTTCTCAAAATCCTCCATAGAGATGTCTGTGATGACATACATCTTATCAGTAGGAGAATTTTTAGGCATAGGCTGGTCGTTGATAAACTTTTTCTTTACCAATTTTCCTATAAGCCTACCGATAAATGCCCGCTTGGGAAAGTTTTTCCCTAAAGGAGTTTCTAAAGAAACGTTCAAGTGGGCTAACATCTGTACAATGTTCATCTTTCCCCACTGACGTACGGCATCTACTTTCAGATTTTCTAACCGATTGAGTATTTCGTTCTTATCTGCTTCGTTATATAAATTTTTCATTTGTTTGTTAGGATTATTTGTTTTCTTTTACACCTATAAAAATATCTACTTCGGAGGTATCCCCTTGCTGAGACTTCTCGGTGTAGCACTCATAGTCATATATATAAGTGCGATTGAGCGTGGCATCGTTGTCCCAGATATGTTGCCACATCGCCCCTACTGCTTGAGGCATTGCGCCTTTGGCTACAAACTTTTGAAAGGTTTGTTCAGGGAATTCCCTTCCCTCTAAGCCGTCGGGAATTGTGCTGAGCGTGGTAACCTCCACTCCTATTATACAAGTGTAAGGCTCGGTATAGTCCTTTTGGTAATCGGTGTAGATGCTGTAAATGGCATCGCTTACCTTATTGGGTATTTTTGCCAAAATTTGCTCGCTAAAAAAGCGTTGCCAAAGGTTTCCGATATCCTGCATCGCTTGTCCGTTCTGATTGGTAGTGCGTACACTAATTCCTATGATTTTCATTTTCTTATATGATTAATTGTTATATAGAACATCACTCTTGGAAATATTCTCAAAAATGAAGGAATAATTCTTGAATTTTTCGAATGAGATAAATCTTGTAGCCATTTTCTTGTCTTTTTTAATGGTTAAACAAATAATTTTAGTAAATTTCTAGTTTATATTGTGTTCTACGGACTTTATATTGTATCCTACGGACTTGATTTTGGTTTCTACCGAGTTAATATTGCAATGTTGGGGGTTGATATTATCTTTTTTGAGGATTATCTTCTATTTAAAATAAATTATCTATATTCATTTCGTTAGATACAAATTTTTCTCCTATTGATGTTCTAACAATAGCTTTTAAAAAGACCTCTTTACCTCTTAGTTTCTTTAATTCTTCTAAAACATCTTTTTTTAATGGATAATGAATACTATAAGATTCTCCATATTCCATTTTTTTAGGAAAAGAAATATTTTCCATAGGGTTTAATAAAATAAAGGTATTAGTATTAAATAAAGGTTCACTAATTTCAAATATAGGAGAATCAAAATATCTATGCTCTTTTATTTTATTAGTAACTATTACTCCTACAATTCCTGAACTATAATTATAATTAGAAAGCATAATTTGAGATGATAAATATACATCTACATCACTATTAGCTTGTTCTTTTTGAGGTAGAGGAATATTTATTTCTCGTTTTAGTTTCTCTATTATTTTTGAAGCGAGCTGTTCTGGTGACATTCTTTTTATATCTAAAAAACCTATAGAGTCTCTTAATCCTTCTAATTTTGTATCATCTAACTTAGCAGGAAGAATATATTCATCTCTACTTTCTATTGCCCTTGATAAAGCATTTCTAAATTCATAATTTGTCCATTTTTTCTGAGCATAGTTTTGTGAGATAAAAAGAATAACATATTTAGAGGCTCTTTGATAAATATATTCAAAATGAATACCTAAATCTTTCCCCCATAAATCAACTTCTTCATATTTATCATAGAAAACAGAAACTTCACTTTCTTTTAAAATTGCAGCTACTTTTTCTACATATTCTCTATCTTCATTCGCAAAAGATAAAGCTATATCATATTTGTATTCCATAAATTATTATTAAAAAAGTAATTATTAAAACTAGTAACGGTATAAAATAGAAAAATATCAATGTTTGTGAAAAAAAGGAATTTCCGTAACATTTTTTTTGCTCAATTTTCATTGAAAAATCTATCTCTTCTTCCTCTTTTTCTCTTACATCATCATATAATTCTCTATATTCTTTTTCTTTTTTCAAGAAATATGCATCAAGAAACCAAAAAAATAACAATGGTATAAAAGAGAATAGAATATAGTTTTGAATTATCTCTTTTTCTACTAAAGCAAATAAGCCTACTATAAGTGTAATACACCAACCTTTAATAATAAAGGAATTACTTGCCATTCTATTAATGGCATTCTGTATAAATTCTAAATGTTTTAGTTTCTTTTCCATAGTTAATGTATACATTTATATAAATCATCTAATGCTTCATAAGGACTATTACATTTCATTTCTATCCAATCTTTAAATATTTCACAAGATATCTTAGGAAAACTCTTTATATCTAATGGATAACTTATTTGTAGACTTTCATCTAATTTTTCAGTAGAACTAAAAGACTTTGTTCGAGGTCTATCAATCTTCTTTCTAATAGTTTTACTTATTTGTATTTCTGAAAAAATCCAAGGAGATGATGTTCTTTCTAAATCATCTAGATTATCAAGACTATCTTTTAGTAAAATAGAATTAGGTGTATTCAAAAAGAATAATGCTTCACATCTATCTATCATTATATTTAAAGAATTCATAAGCATTAAATAAACGTGAGAAGCACTATAATTACATTTATCATAATCATATAAAGTTTTATCTTCTTCAGCAATACAATATTTATCATTAATTCTTTTTAGTAAGTCAAGACTATTTCCCCAAATATCAGAATCTACGAAAACTTTTAAATTATGTCTTTCTTCTAATATGTAGGCTATTTCAAGTGCTAGTTCTTCATCTTTGTGAGAATGTGATAAAAAGATATGATATTTAATATCATTTGGAAACCATTCTTTTATGATTTCATTTCCATCAAGAGTTCCTTTTTTTAAAATAGAAGAAAAATCTAACTTTGGGAATTGATCTTTATCTCTCATTTTGTAAGAAATAAAATTAGATAGTGGCAAAACGCATCTATCCATTTCTAAATTAAATCCTCTATACATATTTTTATAGTATTTAATATTTTTTTTATTTCAAAAAACTCTGGCAAAGTTCATTTTAATCATCTTTTTGTGCAATGACCTTTGCCAAAGTGCTGTGATTAACCATTAATCATTAACCATTAATCATTGTTTATACATTTTTTCCCTCAATTCTTGAATATTCTTGTCGTCCATATACTCATCAAAGGTCATATAGCGGTCGATAATGCCGTTGGGGGTAAGCTCGATGATACGATTGGCGACGGTTTGCGAAAATTCGTGGTCGTGGGTGGTAAAAAGCACGGTGCCTTTGAAGTTTTTCAGCGAGTTGTTGAAGGCGGTGATGCTCTCCAAATCCAAATGGTTGGTAGGTTCGTTGAGCATTAGCACATTGGCGCGCAACATCATCATACGGCTGAGCATACAGCGTACTTTCTCGCCTCCTGAGAGCACTTTGCAGTTTTTGAGGGCTTCCTCGCCACTGAAAAGCATCTTGCCCAAGAACCCGCGCACATATACTTCCTCGCGCTCTTCCTCTGTTTTCGCCCATTGGCGCAACCAATCCACCAAAGAAAGGTCTTGAGTGAAGAAATCGGAGTTATCCACCGGCAGGTAAGACTGCGAGGTGGTAATCCCCCACGCAAAAGTGCCCGCATCGGGCTTGAGGTTGCCGTTGAGAATCTCATAAAAGGCAGTGGTGGCGCGTGAATCCTTAGAAATCACGGCTACTTTGTCGTCTTTAGCAAGGTTGATATCTACATTTTGGAACAATACCTGTCCGTCGATAGATGCAGCGAGGTTTTCCACGTGTAGGATTTGGTCGCCAGCCTCGCGGTCACGCTCGAAAATGATGGCAGGGTAACGACGAGAGGACGGTTTGATTTCCTCGATATTGAGTTTCTCCAACATCTTCTTACGAGAGGTCGCCTGCTTTGATTTTGCCACGTTGGCACTAAAGCGCGCGATAAATTCCTGCAACTCTTTGGCTTTCTCTTCCGCTTTTTTGTTCTGTTGCGCACGCTGACGAGCTGCTAACTGGCTACTTTCGTACCAGAAAGTATAGTTACCCGAATAATGATTGATTTTCCCGAAGTCAATATCGGAGATATGGGTACAAACAGCATCGAGGAAGTGGCGGTCGTGGGAAACTACAATCACCGTATTGTCATAGTTTGCTAAAAAGTTCTCCAGCCAGCTGATAGTCTCGAAGTCGAGGTCGTTCGTAGGCTCGTCCATTATGAGTACATCGGGGTTGCCAAAGAGTGCTTGCGCCAAAAGTACTCGCACTTTTAGCTTACCGTCCATTTCGGACATTAGGGTATAGTGCATATCTTCGGTAATGCCCAAATTGGAGAGCAGTGCAGCTGCATCACTCTCGGCATTCCATCCGTTCATTTCATCAAACTGTATTTGTAGCTCACCAATGCGTTCGGCGTGCTCATCGGAATAGTCGACATAGAGGTCGTCCATCTCTTTTTTGACTTTGGAGAGGACTTTGTTGCCCATAATCACAGTGTCTAAAACGGTGTAGTCGTCATAAGCGTAGTGGTCTTGCTCAAGCACTGACATACGCTTGCCCGGTTCGAGGATCACGCGCCCCGAAGTAGGTTCTTGCTTGCCAGAAAGGATTTTTAGGAAAGTAGATTTGCCTGCCCCATTGGCACCGATGATGCCGTAGCAGTTGCCTTGTGTAAAAGTTACATTGACCTCATCGAAGAGGACGCGCTTGCCGAATTGTACGGATAAATTGGATACTGATAACATTGTTAATGATTAATGTTTAATAATTAATTAAAGATCTACGGTAAAAATAGTATTTAGTTGGTTCTTCAAAGCATATTTATAAAAATCTAATACCCCTTTGCTCCAACTCAACAAATAGTTAAGTTCTTCCTCATTTTTAGTATATGAGTAGTCTGAGGGAATTTTGTCAAAATTCTTTTTGATAATCTCTTGTAGATCATTCTCTTCAAGATAGTCTACAATTTTTTGAATATTATCAAGGTCATTCACAAATATTACACAATCATTATGATCTAATAATAAATAACCTCCAAAAACAATATTAGGAGCTATTCCTTCTTCTTTGTACCAATCACCCTCACAAAGACAATAGTGAATGCCCTCCCACGCTTTATCTATCTGATAACTTTTGGATGTACCCAAGAGATTTTCTTCAATGGTGTTGAGCATATAAGCATACATCTTGTCATCATCTTGTTCTGCAATAGTATCTACCTGCTCATCACTAAGTGCATAAAAAACGCCTAATCGTGCCATAATATATTTTTATTATTCGTCTCGGTTATACAAAATTGTTAAGTAAGCAGTTGCTTCCATATTATCCAAAATGGGTTTAGGATTATACATAAAAGTTTTGGTTTCTTTTTTAGGATTATTCTCATTCTCTTCAAATACATTTCCTCCCATAGTGATTTCCAACTTATTGGTGCTCAAATTAAAACTCACTATAGTTTCCTCTCCAGTACTCCTATCAAAACTATTGGTTTCCACTCCAATAAGTTCAAAATGGCTATTCTGGTATCTGAACACATACTCTACATTGGTAATATACCAAGAGCCTGCTGAAAAGAAATATTGAAAATTCAGTCGTAAGGTATTGTTTTTTATGTCTATATCACCTTCCTCTAACGGATCTAATAGAGAAGAATTTTCTTTTGGAGGCTCTATAAAACCTTTATCATTCTTAGCGGCTAATTTGTAAGTACCATTTTCCTGTTTGAATAGTACCAAAAGAGCCCTTGGGTTGGTATTCAACGTATCATTATATTCTGTAATGCTTATATTATTAGGATTTTCTTGTTCTACAATAAGAGCTGTATCTGTTAAGCCATCCTTGTTGAGATCTCCATCTACTTTTATTATAGCAGACCAATGTTTAGGCACAAAATCTTCCATTTTATTTCCTTGCTCAGGGAAATCAGTCGGATATTCTTCTATTACTGAGGTAGTTGATTTTTCATCTGTTGTTGAAGTAATAGGTTTATTCGTATCAATCACATTAGCATCCTTTTTCTTAGATAAGAAATCACAAGAACTTCCTAATAGGAAAAAAGATAGAATGCTAAATAGAAATAAGACTTTCCTAAAAATAATAAATTGCATACCGACCATATTTTTGCGCAAAAGTACACAATATTTGTAAGATATGGAAATAGTTGTGATTCTAAAAGAAAATTATTCTCTTTGTCCTCTCTCTATTTTTCTTACAAAATGGTCTAATTCTTTGCTTTCATAAAAATCAAAACAATCCAAACAAATAAGATTTGCTTTAGGATCCGCCATTTCATTCTTTAACAGTCCGTTAGGAAATTTAAACTGTTTGTTTTGGATCACGAAATCTTTTGTCTTTTCTAACCCCTCTAAGCCATAATGAAAAAATACAACCCCATCTATATGGTCTTTCGAGAATCGAAAGGTGCTGTCTATTCGATTGTAATTATGCTCCATACATAAGTAGAACGCGTATTTTTTGAGCAGTTTTATCCGATCTCTTTTAGTCAAATCTGGCAAGGTAGGCTTACAAGAAGACAACAAAACAACTATAATAAGCGATATTAATTTGATAATTCTCATAAGCTACTATTTACTTCTCAGCAGTTACTATCAGTGCCATTGATTTTTCCTTATCAAAAGGGTCTTTTTTGAAATTACCATATAGATTGATGGCTTGAAATCCTATTTTGGTGAGCCATTGGGTAAGTTCGTCAGCAAAAATAGGCTGTAACAGTTCCTCATTCTCTATGGTATCGTCCAAAATAGTCTTGAAACGAATTTTTCCTTCCTTATTGAAATAGTAAAATCGCTCAAACTTCACCTTATCGTTGGCTATCAGGGGGAGATTACCGAGGTAATCGTCTTGTTGCTGGGCAAAATACTTTTCAAAATTGACCAATTGCAGGACAAGTTTTCCCCCTTGGGTGAGTTGTCCATAAGCTTTTTGTAAAAAGAGCTGTATGGAAGCCTTACTATCCAAATGTGGGAGCGTATTACCGATGCAAACAATGTTGTCAAAGGTAGAAAGCTCATCAATAGTAAGCATATTGCGCTGTTGTACGTTAACACCCTTTTCGGCAGCATTGGCAATCAATCGCTCACTGAGGTCGATAGCGGTAACTTCGTATCCTTGTGAGCTTAGGTAAGCGGTAAGATTGCCCGTAGCAGCACCTACATCAAGGACAGTATGCCCTTGTAGTTCATCCGCAAAAAATGTTTGGTGGGCTGGAGATAGTGGAAAGATAAAGTCGTATTTTTCTGCAATTTCGTTATAGAATTTTGACATAATGATGAATGACTAAAGATTAGTAATTAATGGTATAGAAACACTTAATTTATAGATATTTCTATATTTAGAAATTTCTTTTTTGTTTTTTATGTTCAAACTTTTGTTTTCTTCCAATGAAGGATAAATGATAAGACAATCTATCAATTTATTTTCTTCTATTTTAAACTCATTGTAGACAGCTTCTAAACGTGCATAGCCACTTACTTGGCGGATGTCGTCTATATCTCTGCTATCTTTATAAATAGGTTTATACTTGGCATCAATGACCATTTTGTATTCTGGAGTGTTGAGCAAAAAATCTAATTCGGTATAATCGGCAATAAAATGATAGAGTACCTCTTTCCTACCTCCAAACTGTTCTTGTAGCTTTTTATAGACATATAACTCAAAAAGTTTGGGCATATCTATCCAAAAAGGCGGAATAGTTACTTTTTGTTGGGTTGTTTCGGTGATATTATACGAAAAACGCTTTAAGATATGCTTTCCGATACGAATAGCTTCCTCATATTCTTTGAAAAAAGTATTGGTAGTAAGTTTTTTGAGGTTTTCTATATTAATTTCTTCTGAAATCAATTCAAAATATGGACTACAATAGGTAATCAATTTGCGAATTGATTTGTCATTACCTGCAAAATAATTAGGATGTGTATTCTTAAAGCTGATGATAAATTGCAAAACTTTCTTTAAAAATCGATTTTCGAGGCTATCCATTCCAAACTCTTGATACTTACACACGTGGGCTGTGAGTTTATTCTTAAAAACATTTTGTTTGAGGTGTTTCCCTAACTGTATCTTACCTTTGATACGGCTATTAAGATTCTCTTCTACAGTGTAATACGATTTTTTAAGTCCTTTGCGCACAATACGCTTTAGTAGCAATAGGAATTGCACCATTAGAAAAGGCGTAAGTGTGTCTTTTTGCTGTTCGATGGTAATTGGAGGTTCGTCCCAATAGATTTTGATGAGGTCTTGTGTATCTTTAGGATCAAGCCCCGCAATGCTGAGAAGCATTTTTAGATAGTCAATTTCTGCCCATTCTTCTTCTTGATCAGGAGAGCCTTCAGCTATCTGTTTTTTATTCATTTTAGGCTCTATGTATACAAATTTGTGATGTTTTACCAACCACAACGCTCCTATATAATAGCCTGCCTGCAAACATACTTCTCCCTCATTTGTACGCTTAATTTCAAAAGGATAGACAGGATTTCCATGTCTATCTTTTTTTAATATATACGGACAAACCTCAGGTATTGCTTCAAATATTTTTAGCGCTTCCCCTTCCTTTTTGATGCTATAAGGCTGATGTTCAAGAAGCGTTATTTTCATTGTTGATAAGGTTATTTATAGTAGTTTCTATCCCTTCCCCTGCAAGAATACCATCTTTCACATATTCGAGCAAAATAGGCTTGATTTCGTATTCCCAACGGAAGTCGATAGGAGTATTTTTAGTAATAAAATATGAATGCCCTAATTGAACCTCTTCCTTTTTGAACTCAGGAGATAAATTAGTATTGAACAAGTTAGTTACTTTAGCAAATAACTTACTCTCAAACTGGTCGCCTAATTCATTTGTTAAATCTTTAGGCAAGACATTTACAAAGGCAAAGCGGCGGCGGATAGCATAGTCTATATGCCCTACGGAGCGGTCGGCGGTATTCATCGTACCGATAATATAGAGATTAGGGGGCAAAATAAGATTGTTTTCTCCCTCAATAGCATACATACTTTGTACTGCTTCACCTCGGTATTCTAAGGCATAGATAAGTTCGCCGAGTACAGCTGATAGGTTTGCACGGTTAATTTCATCTATGACAAGAACGTAGTTTTTAAGAGGTATTTTATCAACTGTAGGCTTATAGTTTTCTCTAAACTCATAGTATTTTTCTACAATTCTCAGAAAATAAGAGGCGTGTTGTCTGGCTTGACCACCTATAGTTGTCAATTTGGTTACCCCCTGTCTATCTCTTACACCCGATTCGATAATACGTTTAATTTCAGCATAATTCATATTCAAACCATTACTATGTACTTCCCAATTATCGCCTTTATATTTAAAACGCTTATCATCAGCATCAAAAAGATAAACAGCTTCTGTTAATGGATATTTGTAGTCTTCACTTTGAGCTAATTCTTCTTTGATATGTTCAATGAAAGCCTCAAAAACCTCTTCTTCTTTTAGTGTTTGTGTACTTTGTTGCGCTTTATGCCAATTATTAAAAGCTTCTTTAGCAAAAGCCCCTAATATTTTATTTTCAGCAGTATATACAATCCCACTCCCCTCTTCGTTAGGTTTAGCGACTATTCCTCTTACAAAATCTTCATAAGAGTAGCTGGGGTGAAACTGAATGAGTTTGAATCGCTCATTGCCCTCTAAACTATCATTTTCACCTAAGCCTAATAACGCTTTGGCAATACGTTTAGCCTCACGAGTTTTACCAGTACCAGGGGGACCTTGTAGAATGATTTGAGGTTTGTATTTTAAAAGTTTTATAACGAGGTTGTCCTCTTGAGCTTGTGTATTTCCGTTCATAATATTTAGTAAGTATTGAGCTTTTTCTAATTTTATATCTGTAAGTGTTTTTGGAGATAAATTATCTTCAACATCCCATACTCCTTTTTTTAGCCATTTAACTTCACGACAATGCTTATATGCAGTTCTTTCGTCATCAAAATAATAATCAGAGATTACTTTGCCATAGCCTAATAAAGTTTTTGTTCCTTTTTTAGCAATGACAATATCGCCTATATTTATTTTATTTTCTCCATTGCAAAAATCATCAATAGCAGAAACGTTATTAGGTTGTTTTTTCCTTTCTCCATAATTGTTTATTAGGGTTTTAAGAATAGATTTTCTATCCGCGTAATTTTCTAAATTTTCTAATTTGTCCCAGCCAATAGCCATAATACCTTCATTATAAAACTCCTCCCATTTAACAGCTTGTTCACCAGGACTGTATAACCAATATTTAGCCTCTTTATTAGCTGTTAAACTCCATATTCTTTTGGCAAAAGTAAAGTAATCCTCTTCGGGAGATTTTTGTTTAAGCACTAAATCTTGTAAGTTATAAAAAGAAATCTTTTTCTCAAACTCAATACTCAACTTTTTAGCTATTTCTATCAGTTTTTCTTTTGAAAATACATTCAAAATCCTATTATCACTATACAAATGAGCTATTTTCCATTTAATAGCATTACCTAAATCTATAGAATCAATAGCTTTAAAATCACCTGCTTGAGATTTCTTTATGATATCAATAATAATATTTTTCACATTATTAAAAGCCTCATCTCTTTCTTTTCCATATTTGTCAAGCCAAGCATATTCTCCATCAGATATAGCATTCTTTTCAAATTCTCTATCTGTATTTCTTCTCTTATAAATACCAAATTTAAATGATGAACCACCCCAAATACTTCCTAATATCTCTGTTTTTTTCTCTAACCAATAGCAAAAAGAGTCATCTTTATTGAGGTTAGTATATTCATCAATAGCCATTTCTTTCACTTGTTCTAAAGACCAAGTACTTAAAAATTCATCTCTTAATTGGTATAGTTCCTCATTTTCCATTTTTTGTATTTTTAAGCGACAAAAATACTCAAATTTCCGTATATAACAAAAGAGCTGCCTATTTTTTAGGTAGCTCTTTCAAAGTTGTTTAAATACTATTTTTATTGTAATTCACGGAAAGCTTTATGCAAAAGGCGACGCTTGTCGTTGATAGATTCTTCCATAGAAATCATAGTTTCGGAACGAGCTACCCCTTGAATATCATCTATCATATAGATCACTTCTTTGGCGTGTTTGGTGTCACGAGCTCGGATTTTACAAAAGATATTGTACTGCCCTGAAGTAATATGTGCTACTGTTACAAAAGGAATTTCTTCCAAACGTTCTAATACAAATTGAGCCTGATGATTACGCTCTAAAAAAATTCCTACATACGCTATAAAAGTATAGCCCAATCGTTCATAATCTACTGTGAGTGTAGAACCTTTAATGATACCAAGTTCCTCCATTTTTCGTACTCTTACGTGAACAGTCCCCGCTGAAATTTCCAACTGCTTGGCTATCTCAGTAAAAGGGGTTCGAGTATCATCAATCAACAGATCTAATATTTGATGATCAGTTTCATCTAATTTGTATCTCGCCATCTATTATATTTTTATAATTTACTCAGCGTGCAAAGTAAGTATTTTATTTTGAATTATCCAAATAAAAAGACTTATTTTTTACATTTTCTGTATTACTTTGTGTTAAAGCTTTTGTAAATCTAAACTATTTTCAATAGAACTTTTATTGATAGGAGCATTAAGATATTTAGATAGGGGTATTTCTTTATGCCCATATTTAGTGGATAAATCATCAATTTCAACAATATAAGGGACAAACGAGATTTGATTATTTTCTAAAACTTCTTTGTAAAGAATACCTACATCATTACCACTATGTGTATCATCACGCAAGATAATATCATAAAAACATTTGTCGTTTTCCGGTATATTGAAGTAATCTACGTAGTTTACATTTGTAACACAAGAAGTAGCAATGTATTCTAATGCTGTTAAAATAGCTATCGCTATGTAAGATCTTGTATGTTCACGGTTATAATCATTAGGGTAATGTCCTGCTTCAAAAAGGATTGTAGGTGTACCTAATGAAGTATATTTATCTCCAGTACAGTTGATATTAAAACTATCGTCAAAACGCGCTATTTGATTAGGTATATGATGTTGTAAAATGCTATTCATTACAACAATTAGCTCCATTGCTTTCTGGCGTACTTCGTTGATATTACGTTCTTTATTATAAGCAGGAGCTAAGAAAGAAACTGTGGCTGGAAGTGGAGTTCGTCCTACACTGAAAATAGTTCGTTGATCGTGCAGATTAAAGCAATAATCAGGCTGTACAAGGTCATAAGCTTTACGCAAACACTTGCTTTCAGGTTGTGTAAGTTCGTTAGCATCACGATTGAGATCAATATTGTTGTAATTTACACGTGTAAACAATTTAGCTCCGTCGGGGTTTAGCATTGGAATACAATAGATACTCAATTCGGATAAAATATTAGCTGTTTGAAGTTTTAATAGTACATCAAAAAAAGCTTTAGTAGTAGTAGATTCATTACCGTGCATTTGTGACCAAAGTAATATTTTTTTATTACCTTTACCTACTCTATACAAGTTAATAGGAATACCTTTAACAGAGTTTCCTAAGTGAATAATTTCATCAAAGGGATATTTATCTAAAAGAGGAATAATCATTTGATAGGTAATATAACGTCCTGAAAGTCTTTTTTCCATTTATATATATTTTTTAAGGACAAAAATAAGAAATTTTTAATAGATGACAATTATATATATGTAAAAACTTAAACATGAAGATTTTTACAAATGTAATCTATAATTACATTTACATAAAATAGAATTAACCTAATGGAATTTTTACAGGTGTAATCATAACAAAAACAAACATTTTTCAGTAGAAAATCTCTCATAAAGGTACTATAGAAATTTTTTATAGTTTATTCATTAATTGTTGTAAATAAATTAGTTATGTAAATAAAATAAATTAATACTTCAGTAGTTAAGAAAATATTATTATTTTAAATTTGTATATCTCAAAATATTGATTTACATTTGTACATTCTTAATAAAAATGATATAAGTTATAATGTTAAACACATCAGACTTTTCTATTCGCTTACAACAAGTGATGGATTATTATGGATTGAATGCAGCAGCTTTTGCCGATACTTTAGAAATTCAGCGTTCAGGAATATCACATCTTCTATCAGAACGCAATAAGCCGAGTTTAGATTTTATCTTAAAGCTCATAGAAAAATTTCCAGAGGTGGATATGTATTGGATAACTCAAGGAAAAGGAACATTTCCTCGTAAAGAAGAGAAAGAATTTTCCGTACCTAAAAAAGTACAACAACCTGACTTATTCAGTGATATTCCAGAAATAGAAATGGAAAGTCCCTCTCCTACTCTATCCTCTCCTATTAAAGAAGAAAAAAAAGTTAGTTTAGATAAAGAAGTATCTTTACCATCTTCTATAGTGAATAATACTGTAGGAAAGAAAATTAAGCGTATTATCTTTTTTTATGAAGATAATCATTTTGAAGTTTTTGATAGTTAGGTGGAGGAAAATAGCCCCAAACAAGACCCATACATTTTAAGAAGTTAGGCGTAATTAGTTGATTATCCAACTAATTACGCCTATTCTGTAGCGGGAACTGGACTCGAACCAGTGACCTTCGGGTTATGAGCCCGACGAGCTGCCTACTGCTCTATCCCGCGATTTCTGTGTGCAAAGTTACAACCTTTTTTATAAATACCAAACTTTTGAAAAACTTTTTTTGTATTTTTTTAATCTTCCAAATATATTCTCTTGATTCTGTGTGCCATAGAGGTGATTAATTCGTAAGAAATGGTACCTACTGCTTCGGCTAGCGTTTCAGCTGTATGATTTTTATCGAATACAATTACTTCATCACCTTCTTGACAAGGAACTTCAGTAACATCTACTAAAATCATATCCATACATACATTACCAATAATTGGGGCTTTTTTTCCATTGATGAATACAAAACCTTTTCCCTTGCCATAAATACGATTGATACCATCGGCGTGACCTACAGGGATTGTTGCAGTTTTAGTGATATGGTTGGCAATATAACCACGATTATAACCTAAGCTATCACCTATTTGCAAAGTGTGTAGTTGAGAGATTACACTTTTTAATGTCATAATAGGTGTAAGATATTGTTGTAGTTTAGTATCATTAGCAAATCCATACATTCCTATGCCACAACGTACCATATCAAATTGTGCGTGAGGATAGTTTAGTATGCCTGAAGTATTACATTGGTGATAGAGTACTTTATGAGTGAAAATTGTGTTTATTTTTTCTTGAAAAGCTATAAAGGTATTTATTTGGTTTTCAGTAAATTCTTTCTCATTCATATCTTCGGAAGCAGCTAAATGAGAATAAGCTGTTTTTACTTTTACAGTAGTATTGTTTTTCAACAAAGTAAGTACCTCTTCTATTTCACTCAAATCAAAGCCTAAACGATTGAGCCCTGTATTACATTTAAGGTGTACAGGATAGTCTGCTAATTGTTGTTTTTCAGCATAGCCTAAGAATAGTTTGGCAATACGTTGTGAATATAAGGTAGGTTCCAAGTTATATTTTACAATATCACCAAAGTTTATAGGTTGTGGGTGTAATACTAAAATAGGAAGTGTAACTTCAGCTTTTCTAAGTGCAATACCTTCAGAAGTGTAAGCTACTGCAAAATAATTAACTAATCCTTTTTTTTGTAAGTGAGACGCTATGGTTACAGAATTATTTCCATAGGAAGAAGCTTTCACTACAGCTAAGAACAAAGTAGTAGGTTTGAGTCGGTTTTTTAAATAATGAATGTTTTTTTCTAATGCAGTAAGGTTGATTTCTAAAATGGTTTCTTCTGTTTTCATTTATTCTTTAATTTTTCTAACATTAATTTTGTTTGTTCTGAAAGTACTAATCTACCTGAAATAGCAGCATTATCAATTAGTTCTTTTTCCCAATGTTCAGTGTGTTGCCAAGTAATACGTTTCATTTCTGACAAAGCTATAGGATTAGATTTTAGTAGGGTAGCTATGAAATGCTCTATAGCCTCATCCATATCTTTTGTATTTTCGAATACACGTGCTACTAATCCCTTTTGTTGAGCCCAATAAGCACTTTTCCACTGATCGGGCGCCATAAATAGTTCATTGAGAGTTGATTGTCCTGCTTTTCGAAGAATGGCAGGGGCTATTACAAAAGGACCTATACCTAAAGATAGTTCAGAGAGTTTGATACTCAAAGCTTCAGTAGCAAACGCATAGTCTAAAGCAGCGATCAATCCTACTCCACCTCCAACAGCTTTGCCTTGTACACGACCAATGATGAGTTTTTTACAACGACGCATTGCTAAAAAAAGGTGTGCAAAGCCTTCGAAAAATCGTTTACCCTCTTCTTCATTTGTAACTGCTAAAAGTTCATCAAAAGATGCTCCAGCGCAAAAAGCCTTATCTCCTTCACTTTTAAGAAGAATGATACTTACTTCTTTGTTTTCAGAAAGAGTCTCAATTTCTTTGGTAAGTCTATTGAGTAACTCTAAAGGAAAAGAGTTGGCGTTTGGATGTCCAAAGGTAGTGATAGCCAATTGTTTATCTATTTTTGTATATAAAGAACCTTGTAATCTATCAGTCATTATTATTAATATAAATTTTCGGCAAAAATAAAACTTTTTTTGCAAATAGGTTTGGTAATTCAAAAAAATATTTTACCTTTGCCGCGCAAATGGGGATGTAGCTCAGTTGGCTAGAGCGTTTGGCTGGCAGCCAAAAGGTCGTGGGTTCGAGCCCCATCTTCTCCACAACTAAAAAAGCTATCTTTCTTGGGATAGCTTTTTTAGTTTCTAATTACATTTAAAATTAGTGAAATCTTGTTTCTAATTTGATATATTCTAAAAATTCCTTTCTTACTTCAGGATTTTTAAACTTACCACCGAACTCAGCAGTAACTGTACTGCTATCAATATCTTCTATACCACGAGAGTTTACACACAAGTGTTTAGCATCTATAATGCAAGCTACATCTTCAGTACCGAGAGCGCGTTGCATTTCTTGGACAATTTGCATTGTAAGTCGTTCTTGCACTTGTGGACGTTTTGCATAATACTCTACTATACGATTCATTTTGGAAAGACCTAACACTTTGCCATTAGAAATATACCCCACATGGGCGCGCCCTACTATAGGTAATAAATGGTGTTCACAAGTAGAATATACTACTATATTCTTCTCAACTAACATCTCACCATAGTGGTAAGAGTTATTAAAAGTAGACATTGAAGGTTTACGTTCAGGTAATAAGCCCCCAAAAATTTCTTTTACAAACATTTTAGCTACACGTTTAGGGGTACCTTTCAAACTATCATCAGTTAAGTCCATTCCCAAAGTGTGGAGGATAGCACGTACGTGTGTTTCTATTTCAGCTATTTTTTCACTTTCGCTTAACTGAAAAGCATCAGCTCTAAGAGGTGTAACAGCTGAGGTGGCAATATGGTTGTCGCCTAATATATCTTCTTCTTGATTTTTATTCATTATGTTTTTTATGTTATGAGAATGCAAAGATACAAATTATTCATCAAATGTTAAAACTTTTTTGTGTTTTACATCTTGGTTGGTAATTGCTAAACGTATTACTTCTTCCATATCGGTTACATAGAGAAAAGTAAGTCCTTTAAGGTATTCTTGTTTGATTTCCAAGATGTCTTTTTCGTTGTCTTTACATAAAATATATTCTTTAATACCTGCACGTTTTCCTGCTAAAATTTTTTCTTTGAGACCACCCACAGGGAGAACTTTCCCACGCAAGGTAATCTCACCTGTCATAGCAAGGTGTCTTTTCACGCGTTTTTGGGTAAAAAGAGACATTAATGAGGTGAGCATTGCAATACCAGCACTTGGACCATCTTTAGGAGTAGCTCCTTCGGGTACGTGTATGTGTACATCGTAATTGCTAAAGAGTTTAGGGTTAAGATTATATCGTTCAGCATTAGCTTTTAAATATTCTAAGGCGATGGTAGCCGATTCTTTCATTACCTGACCTAAGTTACCTGTAATATTCAGTACACCTTTTCCTTTAGAAAGGGCAGATTCTATAAAGAGGATATCACCTCCTACACTTGTCCAAGCTAATCCAGTAACCACACCTGCTACCTCATTGTCTTCATATTTATCACGTTCTAAGCGGGCAGGTCCTAATATTTTTTCTATAGTTTCTATAGTGAGTTTAGGGTCGTACGCTTCTTCCATTGCAAGGTTTTTAGCTCCATAACGTACTACTTTGGCAATTTCTTTTTCCAAAGCACGCACACCAGATTCACGAGTGTAGCCTTCAACAATGCGTTCTATTTCTTTTTTACCTAACAGCAAATCAGTATCTTTCATACCGTGTTCTTCTAATTGTTTTGGCAATAGATGTCGTTTGGCTATTTCAGTTTTTTCCTCTATAGTATAACCTGTTACGTTGATGAGTTCCATACGATCGAGTAAAGCAGGTTGTATGGTAGAAAGATCATTGGCAGTAGCGATGAACATTACTTTAGAGAGATCATAGCCCATTTCGAGGAAATTGTCGTAAAACTCCCTGTTTTGTTCAGGGTCAAGCACTTCGAGCATTGCCGAAGAAGGATCTCCTTGGTAACTATTGCTACCTAATTTATCAATTTCGTCTAACACAAAAACAGGGTTAGAGGTTTTAGCTTTTTTGAGTTGCTGTAATATACGACCAGGCATTGCACCTATATAAGTTTTACGGTGCCCACGTATTTCAGCCTCATCGTGCAAACCACCTAAAGACATTCGTACATATTCGCGATTTAAGGCTTTAGCAATAGAACGACCTAAAGAAGTTTTTCCTACCCCAGGAGGTCCGTAGAAACACAAAATTGGTGATTTCATATCATTACGCAGTTTGAGTACTGCTAAATACTCTATGATACGACGTTTCACTTCTTCTAATCCATAATGTTCTTTATCGAGGATTTTCTGAGCACGTTTTAGGTCGAAGTTATCTTTAGAATATTCATTCCAAGGTAATTCTAAGAGTACTTCTAAGTAGTTGCGCTGGATACCATAGTCGGGGCTATTAGGATTGGTGCGTTGTAGTTTGCTGAGTTCTTTTTCAAAGAGTTCTTTTATTTTGTCGTCCCATTTTTTGGTTTTAGCTTTCTTTTTGAGTTCTTCCATCTCTTGCTCATACGATACACCGCCTAATTCTTCTTGAATAGTGCGCATCTGCTGATGCAAGAAGTACTCACGTTGTTGCTGATCGATATCAATACGAGTTTTCGATTGTACTTCGTTGCGCAGAGTAAGACGTTGCAAGTCGATGTTTAAATATTTTAAGATAGCTGTAGCGCGCTCTTTCAGCTCATCAATTTCCAATACGCCTTGTTTTTCCAAAACGGTAGCATTCATATTGGATGATATAAAGTTAATGAGGAACGAGTAACTTTCTATGTTTCGGATAGCAAAAGCAGCCTCTGAAGGGATGTTTGGATTTTCCTGTATAATTTTAATAGAAAGGTCTTTTACTGCATCAATAGTTGCTTCAAATTCTTTATCATTAGGGTCGGGTTTTATATCCGACATTTCTTTGATCACCGCTTTGATATAGGGTTTTTCTTCAACAAAACTTTCTATTTCAAAACGTTTTTTACCTTGAATAATGATAGTAACATTGCCGTCAGGCATTTTTAGTACTCTAAGTATACGAGCTACTGTACCAAAGCGGAAGAGATCCTTACCTTCTGGAATCTCCGTTTTTTCATCTAATTGGGCTACCACACCAATTGTTTTAGTAGTGGCATAAGCTTCATTAATAAGATGAATAGAAGCATCACGCCCTGCAGTGATAGGCACTACTACGCCTGGGAAAAGTACAGTATTTTTTAAGGGGAGGATAGGTAATACGTGAGGAATGCGTTCACGTTCTATTTCTTCTTCATCTTCTAAAGTGAGAAGTGGTATAAATTCAGTATCTTCATCGATATGTTCAGCAACAAGGCTGTCAAAATTTCCTATATTCATATTTGTATTATTAGAAAGTGTCATTTTGTCAGTAGTGATTATTTTATACAAGTAAAAAAATATATATAAATTACTGACAAACAAGACACTAAATAAAAAATAGTTAATGTTTTGCGTATATATTGCAATAGATGTGCCAAGATTAGGTAATTAGTTTAAGGATAGATTTTAAATAGAAAAAGAAATTATAGTAGTGTAATTGAAGGAAATATTTTTTGGAAACTTTTTTTGTTTATTAAGTTTTTTGTTGTACTTTTGCCGCCGATTTAGAACAAATAAACAAATGGATTTAATTAAACTTTCTATTAAGCGTCCCAGTGTACTTATTGTGATGCTCTTGTTGTTGCTACTTGGTGGCTTCTATTCGTATAAGTTATTGAACTACGAACTCATTCCTAAGTTTGAAGTGAATGTAGTTACGATCTCTACTGTGTATGCGGGAGCCTCTCCTTCGGAGATTGAGAGCACCGTGACAAAGAAAATCGAGGATGCCGTTTCGGCTTTGGAAAATATCAAAAAGATACAATCATATTCGTATGAAAGCCTTTCGGTGGTAGTAGTACAACTTACTAACGATGCGAATGTAGATAACACCCTTAATGAGGCACAGCGCAAAATTAATGCAATAAGAGCTGATTTGCCCGATGATGCTAAAGAACCATCATTGAATAAATTCTCTCTTTCCGATTTGCCTATTGTGTCTATTGGGGTAACTTCTAAGTTATCGGCACAAGAATTGTACGACTTAGTAGATAAAAAAATACAGCCAGAGTTATCACGTGTTCCAGGAGTAGCACAAGTGAATATAATAGGTGGTCGCAAACGCGAAATACGTGTGAGCATTGATGCTAAGAAGTTAGAAGGTTATGGTCTTTCTATTGCTCAAGTACAACAATTAATTGCAGCTTCGAATATGGAAATTCCTTCGGGTAAAATTAAAACTCGTGAGAATAGTACTTCTATACGTTTACTTGGTAAATTACAAGATGTAGAACAATTGCGCAACCTTATACTTGCTTCACAGAATGGAGTAGAGATACGACTTTCGGATGTAGCTGATGTACAAGACACCGAAGAAGAAGCTACCAAAATAGCGCGCATAGACCAAGAAAATACTCTCTTGTTACAAGTATTGAAACAAACCGATGCCAATGCAGTATCGGTGAGTGAGTTGGTGCGCAAAAAAATGGCTCAAATAGAACAAACGTATAAAAATGAAGGTGTAAAGATGCTTTTAGCTGAGGATACCAGTGAGTTCACCTTAGAAGCAGCCAACTCTGTAATGTCCGATTTGATATTGGCAATTGTATTGGTAGCAGTAGTGATGTTCTTCTTCCTCCACAGCCTACGTAATGCTATTATTGTAATGGTATCTATACCTACTTCTCTCATCGCTACTTTTATAGGTATGTATTTCTTTGGTTTTACACTGAACTTGATGAGCCTTGTTGCCCTTTCGATGGTGGTAGGTATCTTGGTGGACGATGCTATTGTAGTATTAGAAAACATTCACCGCCATATGGAGATGGGTAAGAATAAAGTGCGTGCTGCTTTTGATGGCTCTAAGGAAATTGTGCTTACTGTAATGGCAATTACCTTAGTAATTGTGGTAGTGTTTGTCCCTATTTCATTAGGTAATGCTATTGTAGTAAAAGTATTGCGTGAGTTCTGTTTGACTGTAGCTATTGCTACAATGCTTTCATTATTGATGTCTTTTACAGTAGTCCCTTGGTTGTACTCTAGGTTTGGAAAATTAGAACACGCAAATCCCAATTCATTTTTAGGAAAACTAACCATAGGCTTTGAAGGATACCTCAAACGCTTTACACAGTTCTTCTCTGACTTATTGGTATGGGTATTTGCCAATAAATGGAAAACTATTATTTTGGTATTTTTCCTTTTTGCGGGTTCTTGTTCATTGATTCCTACTGGATTTATCGGATCTGAGTTTATGCCTAATATGGATAGAGGAAAGTTTTTAGTACAGTTTGAATTGAATAAAGATGCTTCCTTAGAGCAGACTAACTTTATGACCCAAAAAGCTGAAAATTATCTTCGTAGCTTAAAAGTAGAGGGTACCAATAAACCTTTGGTAGAGAGTATGATTACTACTGTAGGACAGTCTACCAGTGGTATGGGAGCTTCACAAGCAACTCCTTACAAATCGGAAATACAACTTACTATTATCGATAAAAAAGAACGTAATGAATCGACTAACGTAATTGCGGCAAAGCTGAAACGTAAACTGAGTCAGTATTTAGTAGAAGCTAAAGTAAAGACGGTGCCTGTAGGATTGATGGGAGCTGAGCAATCACCAATTGCTTTGGTAGTTACTTCTGACAATGTGGAAGTAGCCCAACAGTACGCTGAGAAAACAGCTGAGCTTCTTAAAACTGTTGAAGGTGCTACTGAAATTAAGCTTTCCTCAGAATCTGGTAATCCCGAAATAAATGTGCAGATAGACCGCGATAAGATGGCAATGTTAGGACTTAATATTGCTACTGTAGGGGGAACGATGCGAACCGCTTTTAATGGTAATGACGACAGTAAGTTCCGTACAGGAGATTCAGAATACAATATTAATATAGTGTTTGAAGAAGGTAGCCGTCAGTCTATAGACGATATAGAAAATATGATGTTTATCAACTCAGTGGGACAACAGGTAAAACTATCACAATTTGCTAATATTGTTTATGCTTCAGGACCTACACAGCTAGAACGTTATGACAAATCACCTTCGGTAACCGTAAAAGCTCAATCGGTAGGTCGTCCTACAGGTACTATAGTTTCAGAATGGAAAACTAAGATAGACCAATTAGAAAAACCTGCTAACGTACACTTTGTGTTTACAGGTGACCAAGAGATGCAAGACGAAGGGTTCGGCACCTTGTTTATATCGCTCTTTGCAGCTATTCTCTTAGTTTATATGGTAATGGTAGTGTTATACGACAGTTTTTCACGACCTTTTGTAGTATTGTTCTCTATACCGCTTTCGTTCATTGGAGCTTTAGTAGCTTTGGCATTAGCTAATATGTCACTCAATATCTTTACTCTTTTAGGTATCATTATGCTTATCGGGTTGGTTGCTAAGAACGCGATTATGTTAGTAGACTTCGCTAACCACCGCAAGCAAGAAGGGGAAGATACTGTAACTGCATTAATACAAGCAAACCACGCCCGTTTACGCCCTATCTTAATGACGACTATCGCAATGGTAGCAGGTATGATTCCGCTTGCTATTGCCAATGGAGCAGGTGCCGAAGTGAACAATGGTTTGGCGATTGTAATTATAGGTGGACTTATTTCCTCATTATTCTTAACACTTATTGTAGTGCCTTTGGTATACCTTATTTTTGACAATATTGGCAGACGTTTTGGTAAAGGTACTAAGACTGATTACGAAAAACTGATGATTGCTGATTACGAGCACAGAGACATCAAAGGCGAACACGAAGTATAACTATTCATCTTTATAAAAAGAAAGGGCTGTCCAATTGAGGACAGCTCTTTTTTAATAACATACAATAAACATTTAGTTAACAAAATTCATCATAAGCTTGTTGAAGATTTTCAGCAATTACTTCTGCCATACGACCTTCAATATGATGACGCTCTAACATATGCACCAATTCTCCATCTTTGAATAAAGCAATACTTGGAGAAGAAGGAGGAAATGGTAACATATATTGGCGTGCTTCTTCCGTAGCTTCTCTATCAACTCCTGCAAAAACTGTAGTGAGATGGTCAGGTTTTTTAGCATTTTGTAAACTATAAAGCACAGCAGGGCGTGCATTACGAGCCGCACAACCACAAACAGAGTTCACTACTACAAGGGTAGTTCCCTTTTGTTCAATAGCATTTTTTACAGCTTCAACTGTTTTTAATTCTTGAAAACCAACGTTTGTTAGTTCTTCTATCATTGGTTTTATCAATTCAGGTGGATACATAATATTTCATTTTTAAATTGGGTGCAAAGGTAATAAAAAAAAATATATCACAAATTATTTTGTCAATTAGAAATTATGTTGTACTTTTGAGCCACTGACTAAACATTAATTTTAAATGAAAAAAATTACAACTGCCGAAGAAGCTTTAAAAGTAGTGAAAAGCGGTGATTTTGTCTATATACACGGAGGAGCAGCCGTACCTGAAATATTAGTAGACGCCCTTGTAGCACGAGCACCCGAGTTAAAAAATGTTACCATCGGGCATATCCATATAGAAGGAGATGCCCCTTATGCCGACCCTAAATATAAAGATAGTTTCTATATAGATTCTTTCTTCCTTTCTAAGAATGTCCGACATATAATAAAAGCAGGTAATGGATCATATACACCTATTTTTCTAAGTGATATGCCATTACTATTCGATCGCAAACAGGTGAAAGTAGATGTAGTACTTATACAAGTATCGCCCCCTGATAAATTTGGATTCTGCTCTATGGGAGTGAGCGTAGAGGCTTGTAAATCGGCCATTCGCAATGCTAAATGCGTTATAGCAAAAGTAAATAAGAAAATGCCACGCGCTTATGGCGATGCTCTTGTGCATATAGATGAAATAGACTATTTGGTAGAACAAGATGCTCCTATTTTTTCATTACATCTTTCAGAACCCAATGCTATAGAAAAGCAGATAGCCCAACATATAGTACCCCTTATAAAAGATGGCAGTACTTTACAATTGGGTATTGGAAATATTCCAAATGCTACTTTAGGTGAAATGGGACACCTTAAAAATTTAGGTATTCATACAGAACTTCTTACTGAAGGAGTGCTTGATTTGGTAAAAAAAGGAGTTATTAATGGCTACGAAAAGAAAATTGATAAAGGTAAAATCATAGCTTCATTTGCGATGGGGTCACAAGAGTTATACGATTTTATAGACCATAACCCTTCAGTAGAAATGGCAGAGGCTTCATATACCAATGAAGTATCTGTTATTCGTCAGAATCCCAAGATGATTTCTATCAATTCGGCTATAGAAGTAGATATCACAGGACAAGTATGTGCAGACTCTATAGGTAGCACTATCTATTCAGGCTTTGGTGGACAAATAGATTTTGTGCGTGGAGCTATGCTAAGTGAAGGAGGTAAATCTATTATTACATTCCCTTCAGTAACTAATAAAGGGGAAAGTAAAATTGTACCTTTTCTCAAGCAAGGAGCAGGTGTAGTTACTACTCGAGCACACGTACAGTATATAGTAACTGAATATGGAGTTGCTGAACTGTTTGGCAAAAGCCTAAAAGAACGCGCTAAAGCACTGATAGCCATAGCGCATCCTAATCATAGAGAAGCTTTAGAAAGAGCAGCTTTTGAAATGTATAAATAAAAATTAACTTTAAATATTATTTCGCTTATGGAAACAAAAAATGTAAACTTCTTAAGTATTGCACTTAGAAATGGAATTTTATTAGGGCTTGCATCTGTAGCCTTTACCGTATTGTTATACATAACTGACTTTTTGTATACTGATAGCACTTTATTAGCTGTTATTACTTGGTTAATAAATATAGCCATTTCTGTAGTTTTTATTGTAATGGCGGTAGAACAATACAAAAAAGCTAATGAGGGCTTTCTCTCTATAGGAGAAGCTATTAAAGTAGGGGTACTGGTCGCTGTTATAGCAGGAGTGATTGGAGCTATTTACCAAGTGATATACGCAACTATTATTGACTCTGACTACTATGATAAGGTAGTAGAGGTTGCAATGAAGAAAATGAGTGCTATGGCAAATTTTAATGAAGAACAGTTAGAAGAATTCCAAGATAAAATGTATGCTAACAAACCTTCTATCGTTTCATCATTTTCTACTTCTATAATATTTTCGGCTATTGGAGGACTCATCATCTCAGCTATTGTAGGAGTTGTGAAGAAAAAAGAACAGCCAATGCCTCTTTAAAAAGCAACAAAATAACTTAAATTAGACTTTGCTAAAATCTAAGGATTTTAGCAAAGTTTTTTTGTTTATAAAAAAGACAAGTTCTTAACTATTACTTGCTAATTGTTAATTAATTTGTACCTTTGCAACCTCTTTAAGACATTATAAGTATGGAAAAAGTAAAGAAATTCAGACTTGATTTTATTGATGTAATTCGTGCCTTTGCTATTTGTATGATGTTACAAGGGCACTTTGTAAATGGACTTATTGCTGATCGTTATCGCGATGAAAACAACTTTATCTACTGGTTTTGGCATTATTGTACAGGTATTACCGCTCCTGTGTTCTTCACTGTTTCGGGGTTTATCTTCACTTTTTTATTGGTAAAAGAAAGTGATGCTACAAAAGTGGGGTGGAACAATCCTCGTGTGATGAAAGGTATTAGGCGTGGACTGATGCTCATCGGTATTGCTTACTTCTTGCGTATGAGTTTCCAAAGTGTAGATGTACTGCACTGTATTGGGCTTTCACTCTTGTTGCTTATCGCTACTTACTTACTTTCATATAACCGCAAGTCGTGGGTAATGCCTACGATATTGCTCACCACTACCCTATTGGCGTTCACTTTTGAGCCTTTTTACAAGGATTTGCGCTTTGATTCACTACCCTTGCCGATTGCTAATTATCTGACTCGTGTACACGGTAGTTTCTTTCCTATTTTTCCTTGGTTTGGCTATGTGTCGTTTGGAGGGTTTATGGGATATCTATTTCAGCGATATAAAAATCACCCTCACCTATACCGTAATGCTATTCTGCTATTTCTAAGCGTAGGAGCATTCTTGTTGTGGGGTTTTCACTTTATGATAGAACAACTGTTCTATATCAACCATTCGCCATTTTTTGAGCGATTAATGCAGGACTTTGCTTATTTACGTTTGGGGAATGTATTGCTTGTATTTGGTTTCTTTGCCCTAATGCGCAATGTGATTACTTCACAACTGATTAAAACTATTGGGCAAAACACCCTATCGATTTACGTTATACACTGCTTTATCATATACGGTAGTATTACCTCACACGGGCTTATACAGCACTTCGGAGGGCAGTTAAAACCTTATCAAGTGGTATTAGGAGCGCCTGCCTTTATAGCTGTGTGCGTATGGTTATCATTTATTTACAACCGGATAAAACCTGTTATCAAATCAGGGATTGCTTTTGTATTAAAAGAAATCAGAGCGTTTTTGGTAGAGAGTTACCAATTTATTGTAAAACTATTAGGAAGGCTTGTTGCCTTATTTGTTAAGGAATGAAAAAACATCTTATTATTTTAGCTTCGGTTATGGTATTTAATAGCATACAAGCACAACAACCTCTCACCCCCGAAAAACTATGGGAACTACATCGCGTGAATGGTATAGGTATTACCCCCGACCAGCAATATGTATTGGTGAGTGTGAGTACTCCAAATATAAAGGAAAATACTTTTAACAAAGAATACTATAAACTTGCCGTAAAAGGAGGTGTACCCATTCCTATAAGCAAAGAAGAGGTAGAAAAGCTTACGGCTAAACACAATACCGATAAAAGCCTAAAACTCACTCATAAGGAAGTAAAATTAAAGTCGGTTTTAGGGAAAGACTTCTATACCGACTTAGAAAAATCATCAGGGAAGCTGTACAGTAGCTTAGACCACCGCCATTGGGACACGTGGAATGAAGGCAGTTACAATCACGTGATGATAGAAGATAGTAAAGGTAAGCAAACCGATATAATGGAAGGACTGCCCTATTACTGTCCGCAGTTACCTTTTGGAGGTGATGAGGATTATATATGGAGTCTAGACGGTAAAAAGGTACTTTATGTTACGAAAGCCAAAGTAGGCACTGATTATGTACTAAGCACTAATACTGATATCTATGAGTACGACCTCACCTCGAAAAAAACAACAAACCTCACCGAAGGAATGATGGGGTATGACACCAACCCTCAGTATAGCAAAGAAGGCGTTCTTGCGTGGCTGAGTATGGCACACGATGGTAATGAAGCTGATAAAAACGACCTTTATATATTGAAGGACGGCAAGCGCATTAACCTTACAGCTAACTGGGATAATACTGTTTTCAGTTACCGGTGGAGCAACGATGGGAAGCAAATATACCTAATTGCGGCTACCCAAGGAACAGAGCAAGTGTTTGTATTAGCTCCTTTTAGTAAAGATACCACTCCAAGACAACTCACACAAGGGGTATTTGATGTGAATAGTATAGTAGGGCAAGCAGGAGACCAATTGGTTCTGATACGCACGGATATGAACCACGCAGCTGAACTGTATACTATCAATTTAAAAGAGAAAAAAGGACGCATAACACTATCACAGCTTTCACATTTTAATGATGAGCTATATAAAGGGATTGCTGAATGTCCTATTAAGGAGCGTATCATCAAAACTACTGACGGTAAGAGAATGCACGCTTGGGTAATTTACCCACCCAACTTTGACCCTAACAAGAAGTATCCTACCCTACTCTACTGCCAAGGAGGACCACAATCTGTTGTGAGCCAATTTTACAGTTTCCGTTGGAACTTTCAAGTAATGGCTTCGCAAGGTTATATAGTGATAGCTCCCAACCGCAGAGGATTACCAGGCTTTGGGGTAGAATGGAATGCGCAAATTAGTGGAGATTGGGGCGGACAGCCAATGCGCGATTACCTATCGGCTATTGATGATATTGCTAAGGAACCTTATGTAGACAAAGAACGATTGGGAGCTATAGGAGCCAGCTACGGAGGATATTCAATCTACTACTTAGCAGGTATTCACCAAAAACGTTTCAAGACGTTTATTGCCCATTGCGGAGTATTCAACTTACAAAGTATGTATGGTACTACCGAAGAGCTCTTCTTCAACAACAACGAAATAGGAGGTGCTTATTGGGATAAAAAGAACGCCGTAGCGCAAAAATCGTATAAAGAGTTCAATCCTATAGAGAAGATTACAGAATGGGACACCCCTATTCTCATCATTCACGGAGGAAAGGACTACCGAGTACCCGAAGAACAGGGATTCCAAGCTTTTACAGCAGCTCAACTGAGAGGCATCAAAAGTGAGTTACTTTATTTTCCTGATGAGAACCACTGGGTATTACAACCTCAGAATGGACTCTTATGGCAGAGAACGTTCTTCAAATGGCTAAAAGAAACACTATAACATAATGGAACAACAAATAGAAAAGAGGCTGTCCGAAAAGTTTAGTTTAAACTTTTAAGGACAGCCTCTTTTTTTTGAGGATTACTCTATGGTTGGCTAAAAAAAGATTGTTTTTAGAGTTCCTAAGCAGATTGGGCAAGGTAAAAAAATGAAAAAGTAGCATTTTGAGGTGTTTTTACCACATTTTCATTGCTTTTTGCTTCTTTTTTGGTAGTAGTCGCCTTATTGGATACTAATTTTCTAAAATTATGCCCAACTGCCATTAGTAAAAACTCCATTTCTACCTTTTCTTTGCCTCTATGTGTAAACCGATTGAACTTATTATTACTTTTTAGTTGACCAAATACTGCTTCTACTTCTATCGGTCGCTTACTGCGATGATACCGCCCTTTTTCACTCATTAATAAGGTTCTTGCTTCTGTTTTTAAGTGATTTAATCGATAATTAACCTCTATCCTTCGGTTGTCTTTTGCCTTATGACATAAGCCTCTTAGTGGACACCCCTCACACCTTTGTGCTTGATAATAAGTAACTTTTGATTCATATCCATTACTTGAAGTCCGTTTTCCTTTCCCTACATTGCTCAATTTCTGTCCCATTGGGCATACATAATAATCCTCTTTTAGATTATAGTACATATTCTGAACCAAAAAAGGATCTTCTTTTTGTTTTTTCTTCTGCTCTTTATGAAAATAATTGTACTTCACATAAGCCTCTATTTCTTTCTTTTTCAGCATTTGGTAGTTCTCTTCACTACCATAACCTGCATCGGCACATACCTCTTTGCTTTGTTTCTGATAGCTCTTTTCAAAACCATCTAAATGGCTCTCTAAAGTATTGGTATCACCTGGTGTTTGGTGTATACTAACGTGAGTAATAAACTGATTTTCAGTGGATATTTGAGCATTATAAGCTGGTTTGAGCTGACCGTTTTTCATATGGTCATCTTTCATTCGCATAAAAGTTGCATCTGTATCTGTTTTGCTATAAGAATTTCTATCTCCCATTATTTTTAGACTTTCTTCATATTTTTCTAACTTTGGAAGATGCTCATTTTGAAGTTTTTCTAACTCCTTAGCTTGTTTTTTAGTAGGTTCTTTTAGCCTTTTATTAATCTCAGCTAATTTCTCTTTAAGTTCTTTGGTATTAATTTCTTTAGGAAGTTCTTGCTTAATAATCTCTTGGTTATCTGATTGTATGCTATCTTCTATATCAGAGAGCACTTTATTTATTTTAGCCTCTAACTTCTCCTTGTACTTCTCTACAGAACCTCTCCACACAAAAGTATATTTGTTAGCAGCTGATTCTATTTTTGTACCGTCAATATACTGTACATCAAGGCTTAGATAACCCTCTTTTACTAAGAGTTTTACTATTTCAGCAAAAAGTTTTTGCAAAGAATCTTTCAAAATTTTACCTCTAAAGTCATTGATTGTTCTAAAATCAGGAGTTGTACCTCCTGCAAGATACATAAGGGGGAGATTTTCTTTGACAGCAATAGCCATTTTGCGGCAAGAATAAATGTTAGAAAGATAGCTATAGAAGATTATTTTTATCATTGTACGAGGGTGGTATGCAGAACAGCCTCCACCCTTATATTTTTGAATAATATCAGTTATATCTAACTGATTAACAACCATTTCTACTAATTTAGCAGGGTGGTTACTATCTAACTTATCAAAAATATTCTCGGGGAAAAGTGTTAAAAATTTGTAAGGTTCAGATTTAAATGATACTTTTGTCATTGTGTTTTTTTTAGGAACCACAAAGATACAACTTTTGTGGTAAAACACCAAATAATAAGAGGCTATCTGGCAAAAGATAGCCTCTTTTTTATTCATTGCTGATAATCAGCCTGTTAAAACTTTTCGGACAGGCTCTTTTCTATTTAGTAACACTATTTTTGTTATCTTACTTCTTTAAAACACATCACCTTCTTTGAGTTTTTCAGCGTTTTCAGCAAGTTGTAATTCATCAATAAGGCGTTGAACGTCTCCATTGATAACATTCTGTAAATCATAGAGAGTAAGCCCGATACGATGATCAGTTACGCGACCTTGAGGATAATTATAAGTGCGTATTTTAGCTGAACGGTCACCACTGGATACCATTGACTTACGGCGAGCAGAATCAGCTTCCATTTTTTTAGCAAGTTCTAATTCGTAGAGGCGAGAACGTAATACTTTCAATGCTTTTTCAAGGTTTTTGTGTTGAGATTTTTCATCTTGGCAACGCACCTCTATACCTGTAGGAATATGCTGGAGTTGAATAGCAGAATAAGTAGTATTCACCGACTGTCCGCCAGGGCCTGTAGAGGTTGTACGAATAATATTTACATCTGCCATATTGAGTTCTACATCAAACTCTTCAGCCTCTGGTAATACCATTACAGTAGCAGCTGAAGTATGTACACGCCCTTGTGTTTCAGTTTGAGGAACGCGCTGTACACGGTGTACTCCTGCTTCAAACTTTAAAGTACCATATACATTATCACCTGTAACTTCAAAAATAATCTCTTTGTAGCCCCCTGCAGTTCCTTCATTGAAATCCATTACCGAAGTACTCCAGCCTTTGCTTTGGCAATATTTAGTATACATACGATAAAGGTCTCCAGCAAAGATAGAAGCCTCATCTCCACCTGTGCCAGCACGTATTTCCATTACAGCATTCTTCGCATCTTCAGGGTCTTTAGGAATCAACATATATTTGATTTCTTCCTCTAATTGAGGTAAGCGTTCTTTGCTTTCTTCTAATTGTAACTTAGCCATCTCCACCATTTCAGCATCACTACCATCGGCAATAATTTCTTCAGCTTCAACAAGATTGCCAGTTACATTGATGTACTCTTCTCGTTTATCCATCAACTCTTTTAGATCTTTATACTCCTTATTAAGCTGAATGTAACGTTTTTGGTCGGCAATCACATCAGGTTGGATAATCAAATCCGATACCTCATCAAAGCGTTGTTTAACAATGTTTAGTTTATCAAGCATTTTATTCTGAATAATCTTTTTGAGGGCGCAAAGGTAGCAATTAATTAGCTAATTAGCAAATTACAGAATTATCATAACAAAAAATCTCTTAAAAAAATTTTAATATTTAGAAAATAAAATGTACCTTTGTAGCGTTTTTTAAAAGAAGATTATTTTAACTAATACAAACAAAATGAGTTATAGAATTGAAAAAGACACTTTGGGTGAAGTGAAGGTGCCAGCCGATAAATATTGGGGAGCACAAACAGAACGTTCACGCAACAACTTCAAAATCGGTGCACCCGCTTCTATGCCGATTGAAATTATCCGCGGCTTTGCCTATCTTAAAAAAGCTGCTGCCTATGCTAACTTCGATTTAGGCGTACTTTCAGCCGAAAAACGCGATGCTATTGCTCAAGTTTGTGACGAGATTCTCGAAGGCAAACTTGATGACCAATTCCCATTGGTAATTTGGCAAACCGGTTCAGGTACTCAATCTAATATGAATGTGAATGAGGTTATAGCCAATCGTGCTCAAGTGTTAGCTGGCAAACAAATAGGAGAAGGAGACCCCGTGTTAAAGGCTAATGATGATGTGAATAAATCACAATCGTCTAACGATACTTTCCCTACAGGTATGCATATTGCTTGCTACAAAATGGTAGTTGAAAAAACTATTCCTGGGGTTCAAAAACTACGCGATACCCTTGCCGCTAAAGCTGAAGCCTTTAAAGATGTAGTAAAGATAGGTCGTACACACCTTATGGATGCTACACCACTTACTTTAGGACAAGAACTTTCAGGCTATGTAGCTCAGCTTGATCACGCTATTCGCGCTATCAAAAATACTTTAGCACACCTCTCAGAACTCGCTTTAGGTGGAACTGCTGTAGGTACAGGGCTCAACACTCCTAAAGGTTATGATGTGAAAGTAGCTGAGTATATTGCTAAATTCACCGGTCTACCTTTTGTAACCGCTCCTAACAAATTTGAAGCTTTAGCTTCTCACGACGCTATTGTAGAAAGCCACGGTGCCCTCAAGCAATTGGCTGTATCATTAAACAAGATTGCAAACGACATTCGTATGATGGCTTCAGGTCCTCGTTCTGGTATTGGTGAAATTCTCATCCCTGCTAACGAACCAGGTAGTTCTATTATGCCCGGTAAAGTAAATCCTACCCAATGTGAAGCGATGACAATGGTAGCAGCACAAGTAATGGGTAACGATGTAGCTATTTCAGTAGGTGGTACTCAAGGTCATTACGAATTGAATGTATTTAAACCATTAATGGCTTCTAACTTCCTTAAATCAGCTGAGTTGTTAGGTGATGTTTGTGTATCGTTTGAAGAACATTGCGCAAGTGGTATCGAACCTAATTACAAACGTATTAAAGAATTAGTAGACAACTCGTTGATGCTCGTCACAGCTCTTAATACTAAAATAGGTTATTACAAAGCTGCCGAAATTGCTCAAACAGCTCACCGCAATGGTACAACCCTCAAAGAAGAGGCTGTACGCCTTGGTTATGTTACTCCTGAGGACTTTGATAAATGGGTGCGCCCTGAAGATATGGTAGGAAGCCTTAAATAATTAATAAGTAATAACTTATGTAACAAATAGAGGGTATCTGGAAACAACTTTTTAGATACCCTTTTCTTTTAATACACATTTTAAAACTATATTTTTATGCTGAAAAGAAATCTATTTTTATGGCTGTTTACTATAGCTATATCGTTCGGGGTTACTGCTCAAAACTACGAGTGGAAAGAAGCTCAAAGTGGCGGGTACACTTATAAATATGTTACCCACGATCCTACCAATGCAAGGTTTTATACCTTGAAAAATGGGCTTACAGTAATCCTAAGTCCTACTAATAAAGAACCCCGCATTCAGTGTTATGTAGCCGTGAAGGCTGGTAGTAAAACTGATCCTGCTACTCATACAGGACTTGCACATTATTTAGAGCATTTGCTCTTTAAGGGAACTGATAAATACGGTTCTCTTGATTGGAACAAAGAAAAGGTACAATTAGACAAAATTGATGCCCTTTATGAAGAGTACAATCACACCAAAGACCCTGCTAAACGTAAGGTTATTTATAAGAAAATTGATTCAGTATCGGGGGTAGCTAGCAAGTATGCAATTGCTAATGAGTACGACAAGATGATGACTGCTATGGGAGCACAAGGTACTAATGCGTTTACTTCTTTTGAGAAAACTGTTTATACTGATGATGTACCAGCAAATGCTATCAATAAGTATATTGCTGTACAATCTGAACGTTTTCGCAATCCTGTGCTTCGTATTTTCCATACCGAATTAGAAGCTGTATATGAAGAAAAAAATCGCTCTTTGGATAGCGATAATAGTGAAGTATTTGAAACTCTTTTCTCTGAGTTGTTCAAAAAACACAATTATGGCTTGCAAACTACTATTGGTACGGTAGAACATTTAAAAAATCCTTCATTAAAAGAAATTCGCAAGTACTTCCAAACCTATTATGTACCTAATAATATGGCAGTAATATTGGCTGGTGATTTCAATCCTGATAAAGCTATTGCCGAAATTGATAAGGCTTTTAGCTATATGCAACCTAAACCTGTACCTCAATATACTTTTGAGAAAGAAGCACCTATCACTGCCCCTATCATCAAAAAAGTAGTAGGTCCTGATGCTGAAAGTGTTTCTATAGCATTCCGTTTGCCAGGTAACCAAGATAAAGATGCTCTATTAGCTGATTTAGTAGGTGAAATCCTTACCAATGGCAATGCTGGGCTTATCGATTTGAATCTTGTAAAGAAACAAAAATTACTAAAAGCCAGTGCCTTTGCTTATACACTTATAGATTATGGAGTACTATATCTATCAGGAGCTCCTTTACAAGGACAGTCGTTAGAACAAGTAAAAGATCTTATGTTAGGGCAAATAGAAAACCTTAAAAAAGGTAATTTTGATGACGATCTTATTCCTTCTATTATCAACAATTTGAAAAAACAAACGATTCAAGCAACTGAATCTTATAGCAATCGCGCTAATATGTTGATGGCAGCTTTTACAGATAATCTCAACTGGAAAGACCAAGTAGCTTATGTAAATAATCTTTCTAAACTTACTAAAGCCGATATTGTCGCTTTTGCTAATAAATACTTAGGTAATAACTATGTGGCTATTTATAAAGAGAAAGGACAACGCACCAATGTAGAAAAAATTGAAAAACCTGCTATTACTCCTGTTGAAACTAATGCCGATAAACAATCAGCTTTTGTGAAAATGATCAACGAGATGCCAAGTACTCCAGTAGCTCCTGTATTCTTAAATTACAGTAAAGATTTGCAAAAAGGTAAATTAGGTAATGCCGAAGTATTGTATGTACAAAATAAAGATAATGAGTTGTATCGTTTGAGTTTCCGCTACAAAATAGGTTCAGCTAATGATTTGAAAATGCCTATAGCAGCCCAATACATCCAATTTTTAGGAACTGATAAGAAATCAGCTGAACAAATTTCAAAAGAATTTTATAAGATAGCATCCAGCTTCCAAATCTCTACAGAAGAAGAATATACTTATGTATCAATAGAAGGTTTACAAGAGAATTTTGAAGCTGCTGTTAAACTTTATGAAGATTTAGTTCTCAATGCTCAACCAGATGAACAAGTATTACAAGCACTTAAAGCACGTGTTGCTAAATCACGTGTAGATGTAAAAGCTAATCGTGGGGCTATTATGCAAGCACTTACTAATTATGCTCTTTATGGTTCTAAAAATAAGGTGAACAATGTACTTTCTAATGCCGAAATTAATACGATTAGTGCAAAGGAATTGGTAGATAGAGTTAAAAATTTGAACAATGTAGAGCAAACCGTTATTTATTATGGACCTGCTACACTTTCAGAACTTACAGCTAAACTAAAACCTTTGCATAAAGTACCTACTAAGTTCGCTAAAGTAGCTCCTAAAAAGGAGTTTAAACAAGTAGAACAGACTAAAAACCAAGTACTTTTTACTGATTATGAAATGGTACAAGCTGAAACACGCTGGGTGCGCAATACTGTTCCTTTCAACCCTGCTGAAAGTACTGTAATTAGTGCATTCAATAACTATTTTGGTGGAGGTATGGGGTCTTTGGTATTCCAAACCATTCGCGAAAGCAAAGCGTTAGCATATAGTACTTATGGTTATTATGCTTCACCAAGAAAGAAAACTGATAAATACTATGTGCTTGCCTATGTAGGTTCGCAAGCTGACAAATTTAAAGAAGCTGTTGAGGCTATGAATGAACTGCTCAATACAATGCCTGAATTACCAGCTAATCTCGAATTAGCCAAGCTACAAATCAAACAAGAAATAGAAACTGAACGTATTACTCAAGATGGTATCATTTATAGTTATTTAGCAGCAAAAGAATTAGGTCTTAAGGATGATATACGCAAGCAAGTATATCAAAATATAGATGGTATTACAATGAAAGAGATAAAAACTTTCCACGATAAATACCTTTCCAAAAAGCCTTATACTTATGTAATTTTAGCTTCTGAAAAGAAACTTTCAAAAGATGAACTTCAAAAAATAGGAGATTTCAAAAAACTCTCTTTAGAAGAACTCTTCGGATACTAAAAATAAAAACGAGGCTCATCAAAAAAGGTGAGCCTCATTTTTTTGTTATTTTCTTCAGTTTTTACTTTTTCATAGCTTCTTTGATATGAGCTACTTCAGCTCCTATATCACCTGCTCCTACAGCTAATAATAATTGAGGACGTTTCTTGAGTAGAAGAGGAATAAGTTCAGTTTTGCTTACTAAAGTTTTTTTAGAAGTAGTTATTTTCTCTAATAAAACTTGTGAAGTAATCCCCTCTATAGATAATTCACGTGCAGGATAGATATCTAATAGTATCACCTCATCAAATTGTGATAGACTTTTTGCAAAATCATTCATAAAATCACGTGTACGAGAGAAAAGGTGAGGTTGAAAAACAATAGTTTTAGGAGTATTAGGATACATTTCAGCTACTGCTTGATATAGCGCATTGATTTCGGAAGGGTGATGTGCATAATCATCAATGAAAACAAAGTCTTTTTCTTTAATGATATATGAAAAACGACGTTTTACCCCTTTAAAAGTAGCTAAGTGAGGTAACAATTTTTCAGGAGCAATTCCAGCTTTTACAGCCATAGTAACAGCTGCCAAAGCATTGAGTAAGTTGTGTCGCCCTGGTTTCATAAAGGTAATATCTTTATAAATACCTCCTGCATATTTGAAATCAAAATGATAAATACCATCTACAATATGAATATTTTGGAAACTGTAATCAGAATTATCATCTAAACCATACGTTTCACCAGCTATGTTTAGTCCGTTGCGTACAATGAGACTGCCTCCAGGTTTAATTTTTCCAGCAAATTCGTGAAATCCTTCTATAAGATGTTGCTCATCACCATAAATATCGAGGTGATCGGCGTCCATAGAGGTAATACAAGCAATGTTAGGTGAAAGTCGTAAAAATGAACGGTCAAACTCATCGGCTTCAACTACTGTATATTCACTACCTTTGAGTACCAAATTACTATTGAAATTTTCGGCTATACCTCCTAAAAAAGCACTTACCGAAGCTCCACTTTCTACCATAATATGGGCTAAAATACTTGATGTTGTAGTTTTACCGTGAGTACCTGCAACAGCTAAACAAAAGGAGTTTTTAGTAATGAAGCCTAACACTTCTGATCGTTTTACTACTTGATAGCCATTTTCTTGAAAAAATGTCAGTTCTTTATGATCTTTAGGGATAGCAGGTGTATAAACCACCAAAGTAGTTGTAGTATTTTTGAATGAAGCTGGTATAACTTCTACCTCATCGGTAAAATGTACTTTTATACCTTCTTTTTCAAGCATTTCAGTAATATCAGTAGAGGTACGGTCATAACCAGCTACTACTTTGCCATTGGCATTGAAATAACGTGCAAGGGCAGACATTCCTATACCTCCAATACCTATAAAATAAACGTTTGTTATTGGTTGTAAATTCATAATTTCTTTGTTTCTAATAATTTACCATTTTTATAAGTGCTCACAGTGGTTTCTTTTATACTGCGATCTTCACATATTTTTTGAGAGATTACCCCTTTTTCATATAACTCTTTACAGTTACCTTTTTCAGTAACATACCATTTTTCAGTTATTTTTCCTTCAGGGTCATATTTGGTAGTAGTTTTACTGTTTACTTGTTCGAGTTTGAGTTTGCCATTTTGATAATACTCTTTGGTAGTGTTTTTAATAGTATTTATTTCTTTACTAGGGTTGCCATTCTTGTGATAATTAGTTACTATTTGGTCAGCGCCTTCTTTTAAATTAGTGTATATTTCTATTTTTTGAGCAATATTTCCAGCATGGTCATACACCAATCCTTCTATAGTATTACCTTTGAAGATATTTTTTTTGCGTAATCTTCCTTCAGGAGTAAAAATATGAATTTCAGCAAGTTTTCCATTGTTAAAAATATAAGTAGAAGGAATGTTACGCTTTTTATTTACAAATTTACCTTCACCTACTAATTGACCACTATTACCTATTTCAAACTCGAAATGTTGTTCGTTGTTATCAATGATGTAAGTACCTTTTTGTAAAGCTATCTTTCTCGTGATAAATGCCTGACGTATCATATCAGCATTGATAGCAGCTGAGTTACCTGATTTGAGATTGCGTTGTAATTGTTGATATACTTCATAGTTTGTATATTCTTTGATTTCTACAATACCTTTTTTGAAATCATCACTTTTAGTATCTATAAATACAGAGGGTTTTAAGATAGTTTGTGCTATAGAAAGCACTCCTCCTCCTAAGAGAGCTATAAAGGTTAAAAATTTAGTCATCTGTTATTTATTATTAAATCTACAATTTCTTTGGTTGCATTGGGTTGAGCTAGCGCTTTAATATGAGACGAAAGATTTTGCTGTTGAGTTTCATCAGTTATCAAGCTGCTAAAAGTATCTGCAAATTTACTATCTAATTCATTTTCCTTTATTAAAATAGCAGCTTGTTTATCAGCTATAGCACGTGCATTTTTAGTTTGATGATCTTCGGCTACATTAGGTGAAGGGATGAATATAACAGGTTTGCCTACTACACATAATTCACTTACAGAACTTGCACCTGCTCGTGAAATAATTATATCGGCAACGGCATAAGCTTGTTCCATACGATCAATAAAAGCTAAAACGTGTACTTGTGAACTATTATACTTTTTGTATTCTTCATAGTAAAGTTTGCCACATTGCCATAACACTTGTACCCCTAATTTTTCAAATAAAGGCAACTGAGCTTCTACTAACTGATTGATGCGTCGTGCTCCTAAACTTCCTCCTAATATCAAAAGTGTTTTTTGATGAGAATTAAGTTGGAAATACGATAAACCTTCTTCGCGATGTTGCTCTATATTTAATAAACCTCCACGAATAGGATTACCCGTTTTTACGATTTTCTCCTTTGGAAAGAAAACTTCCATACCATCATAAGCAACACATATTTTCTTTGCCTTTTTGGCAAGCATCTTATTGGTAATGCCTGCATAGGAATTTTGTTCTTGAATAAAAGTAGGGATTCCCATTTGTCCTGCTACTTTTACTACAGCTCCACTGGCAAACCCCCCTGTACCTATGACAGCATCAGGTTTAAAACGCTTAATGATTTGTCGGGATTTCCATAGACTATGGATAAACTTTAGTGGAAAAATCAAATTTTGCCAAGTGAGTTTACGTTGAATTCCTGAAATCCACAAGCCTTTAATAGGATAACCAGCTTGAGGTACCTTTTGCATTTCCATACGATCTTTAGCCCCTACAAAAAGTATTTCGGCTTCAGGTAAACGTTTTTTTATTTCATCGGCAATAGCGATGGCAGGGAATATATGTCCGCCAGTACCACCTCCTGAGATAATAAATTTTTTCATACAATTTAGTTATTTAGTTTTAAGTTCAATAACTGTGATTTCAGGCCATACTCCTAAACGACCAGGAAAAGCGTGATAACCAAAACCTCTATTTACATTCAGGTATTTACCATCCTCTTCATACATTCCTCCCCAATATTTGTAAATATATTGTGAAGGGCTCCATTTTAGCCACCCAGGTATTTCAATACCACATTGCATCCCGTGTGTATGACCACTGAGAGTAAGTTGAATATCTTTATTTTCAGGTAACACAATCTCTTGCCAATGAGTTGGGTCGTGACTCATTAATATTTTAAAATCTTCGGTATTTACACCTTCCATAGCCTTATTCAAATCGCCATATTTAGAAAATCGACCGTGTCCCCAGTTTTCTACCCCTATTAAAGCTATTTTTTCGCCATTACGTTCTAAATAACAATGTTCGTTAAGCAATAGTTGCCACCCCATTTGTTTTTGTAATTGAAATAAATGCTCTAAATTTTGTTGTTTAGCTTCAGGAGTTTCCCAAGAGGAATAATCACCATAGTCGTGGTTACCCATAATAGAAAATACTCCATCAGGTGCTTGGAGAGTAGCAAAAAGTGATTTCCAATTGTGTACCTCATTTGCCAAATTATTCACCAAATCGCCAGTAAAAAGGATTACATCGCTTTTTTGTGAGTTGATAAGCTCTACTCCATAGCGTATTTTCTCATAGTTATCAAAGCTACCGCAATGAATATCGGATATTTGAGTAATGCGATAGCCATCAAATGCTTTAGGGAGGTTATCAAAATACAGTGTGTATTTCCAAACTTTGTAGTTATATTTTCCTTTGAAAATACTATAGAGGATAGAAGCAAAAGGAATAGCTGCCAATCCCCAACCTAAAGTACTTACAAACTTACGACGAGAAGGAATACGTGATGCATTAGTAGGTTTGCGAAATATAGCTTTTATAAGTCGTGTAATATCTTCTAATAACAAAGGAAGAGTTACAAACAAACAGATAATAAGCCACGTAAGTAGCCCTGCAACAGCATATTGTTGAGGGGCACTCCATACAACTTTTCCTCTACAGAACCAATGGTACAACAAGTGAATTACCACTCCTATTGTGATGAGCCAAAATAGCCATTCTACCCAACGGGGAACTTTGAGGGTTTTTAAACTTCTACTTGCATAAAATGTTAGTAGAAAATAAATGATAAAAATACCAATAAGAATTATATAAACCATATTCATTTGTCAATTTACCAATTTGTTAATTGACAACAAACTGGCTAATTATTCATAATTTTTTTAATGTTTTCAACATTAGAAATAGGGCGTTTTGTTTCGTCTAAAAACGCCTCTGTTTTAAATGAGAAAGGCAAAGATGTACACAAATCCTCAAAAACTGTACCTGAAAAGTGCACTTGGGTAAAACCAGCAGCTTTTATCTGTATAATGCTCTGTGGATTGATACCACCCCCAGGCATAATTGTGGGTTGACCTGCAGCTATGCGGTTGAGTTCTTTAAGCAGTTCTAATCCTTCAATAGCTGATTTTTTACCCCCTGAGGTAAGAATACGTTCAACACCCAAGCGTTTTAGGGTTTTAATTGCAGCAATGGGATCGGGGGCACAATCAAAAGCACGATGATAGATAAATTCCATAGTACCTGCAGCTTCTTTGAGGCGTGCAGTACGTTCTTCATCAATTGTGTTATCGCGATGTAACACCCCTGTTACTACTCCTTGGCAACCTAATTCACGACAGAGGTTGATGTCGCGTAACATCACATCAAACTCCTCATCGGTATAAGTAAAATTACCACTGCGAGGACGTATCAGCACACAGTTACCGATAGAGAGTTCGTCCATTACTTTTTTAATTAATCCATAGCTGGGGGTTACCCCTCCTACACCTAATTCGCTACACAACTCTATACGGGTAGCACCTGCTATTTCAGCATTTTTAGCCGACTCAAAAGAGCTGGCACATATTTCATAAATCATAGTCTTTGTTAATTTAGAGCGCAAATGTACAAAACAATTGATAATTAGCAATGAAGAATGAGTAATTAATATAAAAATATCCGAGAAAAGTATTATACTTCCTCGGATATTTATATTTGAAGATGTTTCTTTAGTTGTTAGTTTTGTTAAGATCTTCTAATACTGAATCAAAGAACAACAACATTTCGTGAGCGTGGTATTTGCCGTATTTGTTGAAAGTTGCTTGTGTTTTAGTATCAGGTTTCCAATCGAAAAAAGCGTGATTGGCGTCTCCTACTTGTATGTACTCTACTCTCTGACCAGCTTTGGCAAGAGCGCGTTCATAAGCCTTTACTTCTTCATCTTTGATGAGCATATCTTCTGAACCTCGCAATAACAATTGAGGTACAGCTCTTTTAGCAGCCTCGGGAATATTATTGATAGGAGCTATTTCGTTCAAAAAAGGATAGTTCTTAAACATAAAAGCAAGAGTTTCTGGACGAAAAACTCCATAACTAGGGGCAACAGCTTTGATAGCTTTAGCCAACTCATTACGCACTTGAGTTACTGTTTTTCCTTTAGGCATATAGGTAGGCATAAACTCATACACACCTTGTATTTTACCAAAACCTTTGTCACCTATACGTTCTACAAAGTTAGCTGCTGAGGCAGATAGATGTCCTCCCGCACTATCACCTGTAAGGAATAACTTACTGCTATCGCCTCCGTATTTAGCAGCGTTTTCAGCAATGTGTAACAAAGCTCCATACACATCTTCTATAATTTGGTGCAATTGAGTAGGAGTACTATCTCCGTCTAGTTTGTCTATCCAGCGATAATCAATGTTGAAAACCACATATCTGCCACTGTTTGCTAGTTCGCGTGCCAAACCTCTCATCACCGATTCAGTATTGGAGCTCCATCCACCTCCGTGGATAATTACAACACAAGGTAGGTTTTGCTTACCTTTAGGACTATATACATCGTATTTCAGCGGTTTTACTCCCGGTTTAGCATAAACAATATCTTGCACTACTTTCAGATTAGCTTCCGCTTTTTTAGGTACAAAACAAGCTCCTACATTCATATCTTTGTCTACTTTCACTTTGAACTCAGGTGTAGATTGTTCATAAAACATAGCCCCCCACTGTTCTGGTAAGGAGTAATAACCACTATCAAAAATATAGCCAGTGGCAGGGGTTGCTTTGAGTGTAAGAACCGTGCCTGCTTTTACCATTCCGTCCTTAGGTAAAGTAGGGCTAATAGTATACGAACCATTACGTGCCTCATCAGGCGTTACTTTGAATTTGTTTTGTGCTTGTAGCCCTATAACAAATAAGGTTATAGCACTGAATAGTATGTATTTTTTCATATCTGTTTATTTTAACTATAAAAACAATTCATTTACTTTCCCATATTCTGCCCATTGTATATCATACACTTCATCGGCGAGAGCTTTGTCGCTTACTACTTGCAATCCTTGAGCTTCGGCTTTGAGGGTTACCAGGTTGCCGATAGTAGTTTTAGCATTTAACTTATCGAGTAGAGTTTTTACGGTATTGAGAGATAGGTCATTAGCAAGCTGTCCTTGGAAAGGGAGTTCCATCCAGATAATCTCTTTAGCCTCTACATCTAAGATACCAAAGAGGAGTCCTTTTTGTAATGATTGAGCGATACGCACCTGATGAATCACGGTAGAAGGGTCATAGGCTACCCCTGTACGCTCAGATACTTTCATTTTATGCTTACTATCCATCCAACCTACTACTAAATTAGGAGATAGTGCCCCATTAGAATAAGCATTGCACACAAAACTTACGTATTTAGCTTTCTTTTGGCGCAAGATATTTACATCGATATTGATATACTCGGCAGTACCTACTTTATTAGGAATACTACGAATATCACCACTGTGCTGACACCCCGTAGCGGTAAGTTTACCAAAAAAGCACATCTCATTTTCCATTCTACATTCTTCGTCAAAGATAATATAGCAAGACAAGTCCATATCGAGATGCTGGGCAGGGAGGTCTTTACCCCATTGCATAAAGAGGCGTACTTCGTTGCCTTCTAAAGGAAATTTTGTCCCCATTAGGGTAGCATTGAAGTCTTGTATATTATTGCTTCTATCACCTATAGGCAAAGGGATATAATACAACTGTTTATCTATAAATATCGTTTTATGAGGATTGGGTTGTGTAGCGAACTTTCTGCGTATTGTCCACAAACAAAGGTCTTCTACAGCTGTTTTCATCTGAGCTAATTGCTCTTCGTTATAACCTAAATTTACCCATTGATTTTTAGGAGCATTTATATAATCGCCTGTAATGATTTTTACAGGGCGTGTACCCTGTGGTGTAAAGTAAAGATCAGCATAATTATTAAGGGTAAAGAGCAAACGTATAGGCACTTGGTCTATTACTTCTTTGAAGGCTACAATCGTATCTTCTGCACCCACCCATAACATAGTAGCGAATAGTGAACGCGCAAACTGAGAAGGGCGTTCTTTTAGATATTCTAAAACAGCATCGGTATCTACATTTAGGTAAGCCTGTTGAACCTTGCTTTGCCACACTTCGTATTTCTGATGATAGAAGGTGTCTAATAGTGTAGCAAGCTTTTCAAAGCCTTTTTTCTTGCTATACTCGGCTAAACGCAAGGCACGAATAAAGCGCACCCACATTTCGCGCTTAGGGTGCATTAATTCACAAGCCTTCTCAGCTGAAAGAGACAAATCATTTAGCCAGCGTGCTACTCGGGCACATTCCTCACGAGAGTACTTGAGTTTGAGAGCTTGTTTTGCTTCAGCTTTAGTTTGCTCACTCTTATCTAATTGACGCATTATATGCTGGTTGTTTTTAGCATTTTTAGCAACAATTGTTTTAGGAGGGATTATCTGTAAGAAGCCTGTTTTTTTATACCATAAATAGCGAAGAATATCGGTAGGAGTGCGGAAACAGCCTCCTGCTTCTTTTTCCTTTCCTTCAGAAAGGTAGCTATTGACTACTAAGATAAGGGTTTCCTTCATCTCAATAGTTGTTTCTTTGGCTACAGAGAAATAAGGCAGTAGAAGCTTAAGAGAATCTGCTTGAGTAGCATCTAAGGCGGTTTTAGAGCTTAGCAAGTTTTGAAAAAAGGTGTTGGCTTCCGCTTCACGCCAAAGATCAAGGATTTTGAGTTTGCTACCTTGTCCTTGATATTCTATTTCTCCAAGTTCAAAAGGGGTACCACAGAAAGGACAACCATTATAACGCCACAAAGGGAAAGTACCATAAGGAATATAGTGTCCACAAGCTAAAAATCGCTCGTGTTTAGGTATGTAAGAATCGTTATATCTTTCATCTTCGTCTTGATAGTAATCGTAATAATAGCTAGAGTACTCATCATCATATTTTATCAGGTCTGGATACTGATTGTAGAAATCTGTGATAATATGATCTATCGCACTCTCGCCTGTAGGTACTTCCCAGTTTTTGATAAGAGGTGCCCAATTGAGATTGACGTTGAGTACTTCCTTAATAATGCGTATCACCTCTTGGCGAAACTCGCTATTAGTACCATTGATTGCGTGAAGGAGGTTTTCAGTAACGCCAAAGCCGTGCTTGCGAAGAGCTGCTACTAGTTCTAATGTTCCTGGTTGTATAGCTCTTTGTGAGGCCATATTATCAGGAACATAAAGGGCGTTTTGCTTAAGGGCAACTTTTTGTATGTTGATTGTTTTTCCCATAGTATAAAATAAAAAAAGAAAGGTAATCACGGAAGTAAGTTCTTACCAAAAGAGAAATGAAGTAACTTCCGTTTGACCTTTCTTTATTAAATTATGAACACAGATTTTTATTCTTCGGTAGGAGGTGTTACTTCCTCAGTAGCATCGGTTTCATCATCATCTTCTTTCATTACTTTGGTAACGGCAGCAATAGAGTCTTTACCTTTGATGTTGATGAGTTTTACACCTTGGGTAGCACGTCCAGAGATGCGCAGTGTATCGATGGAGAGGCGTATTGCAATACCTGATTTGTTGATAATCATTAAGTCTTCGCCTTCCAAAACACTCTTGATAGCAACTAACTGACCTGTTTTCTCAGTAATAGAAATAGTTTTTACCCCTTTACCTCCACGGTTAGTAATACGGTATACTGCTTCGTGTGTTTCGGGGTCATCGATGTATGAACGTTTTCCATAACCGTTTTCAGAGACAACTAATACGGTTTCTTCACGTGGGTTTTCGATAGCTATCATACCTACTACTTCATCATTTTCGGTGTTGAGGTCGATACCTCGTACCCCTTGAGAATTACGCCCTACGGCACGCACTTTCTCTTCCCCAAAACGTATTGCACGACCTGATTTCACTGCTAACATCAGCTGGCTACTGCCTGAGGTAAGTTTAGCTTCGATAAGCTCATCGCCTTCTTTAATAGTAATGGCATTGATACCATTCTGACGTGGGCGGGAGTATTCTTTGAGCAAGGTTTTCTTTACAGTACCTTGTTTGGTAGCCATAATGAGGTAGTTATTATTAATATACTCTTCATCTTTGAGATTTTGAACGCTCACAAAGGCTTTGATCTTGTCGTCTTGTTCTATATTGATAAGATTTTGTACAGCACGACCTTTGGCAGTTTTGCTACCTTCAGGGATTTCGTAGACACGCATCCAAAAACATTTACCTTTCTGGGTAAAGAACAATAGGTACTGGTGGTTGGAGCTTACAAATAGGTGTTCTAAGAAATCTTGGTCGCGAGTGGTAGAGGCTTTTTGACCTACCCCTCCCCTACTTTGTGTTTTATACTCACTGAGAGAAGTGCGCTTAATATAACCTGCGTGAGAAATAGTAATGACCATTTTATCATCGGGGATCATATCTTCTACACTAAACTCACCTCCTGCATACTCAATAGTAGAGCGACGGGCATCGCCGTATTTTTCTTTTATTTCAAGAAGTTCTTCTTTGATAATTTCAGTTCGGCGTTCTTTACGAGCTAAGATATCTTCTAAATCACGTATTTCGGCTAATTTTTGTTCGTATTCTTCTTTAGTTTGTAAGATTAACGCTTTGTTGATACGACGTAGAGCTAAGGCTAAGATAGCTTCGGCTTGAATATCTGTAAGATCAAACTCAGCTATCAAATCTTCTTTAGGTTTATCGTGAAAACGGATGATTTCAATAGCTTTACCCATTGTATCTTCGGTAGCCATCACTTTCATAAAACCTTCCAAGATATGGATACGTTCTTTAGCTTTACGTAACTCGTAATCAGTGCGACGATATACCACATCATGACGATGTTCTACAAAGTGATAAATAAGCTCTTTAAGGTTTAATAGCTGAGGGCGACCATTTACCAAAGCAATGTTATTCACACTAAAAGAAGTTTGTAATTCAGTATGTTTAAACAAGTTGTTTAGTACTACATTAGGTACAGCATCACGTTTTAGGATATAAACAATACGAATCTTACCACGAGCTGATTCATCGCGTACATCAGTAATACCCTCTAACTTACCTTCTTTTACTAAATCGGAGGTTTTTTTCAGTAAGATAGATGTATCTACTTGATAAGGTACTTCGGTAACGACTATACATTCTTTGCCCTTTACCTCTTGAAACTCAGCTTTAGCACGTATAATCACACGACCGCGTCCCGTTTTAAAAGCCTCTTTTACTCCTTCATAACCATAGATAATACCACCTGTAGGGAAATCAGGAGCTTTGATATGTTTGATAAGTTCATCTATTTCAATATCATTATTATCGATATAAGCGATGGTACCATCAATTACTTCACTAAGGTTATGAGGAGCCATATTAGTAGCCATACCCACAGCGATACCCGCAGAACCATTCACTAATAAATTAGGAATACGGGTAGGGAGTACGATAGGTTCTTCACGAGAATCATCATAAGTAAGTTGGTGGTCAACAGTCTCTTTATCGATATCAATAAGCATATCTTCTGAGAATTTGCGCATACGGGCTTCGGTATAACGCATTGCGGCAGGTGGGTCACCTCCCATAGAACCAAAGTTACCTTGCCCATCAACGAGCATATAGCGCAAACTCCAGTACTGAGCCATACGCACCATAGTATCATACACAGCGGTATCGCCGTGAGGGTGGTATTTACCAAGTACTTCCCCAACAATGGCAGCTGATTTTTTATAGGGACGATTGCTGAGTACGCCCATATCGAACATACCATAGAGCACGCGACGGTGAACAGGTTTCAACCCATCACGCACATCGGGTAATGCGCGCGAAACGATTACTGACATCGAATAATCGATGTAAGCAGATTTCATCTCTTCGCTGATATCAACAGGAATCAATTTTTCTCCTTCTGTCATAATTATTTACTATATAAAAGTAAGGTTTTTATTACAATTAGCGGGCTAAGATACAAAGTTTTTTTGAGATAGCAATAAAAAAAGTTGATGTTTTTTTTCTATTTTTTTTAAGTTTTTGATATTCAATATGTAATTGATAATTGTCTATTAGCAATTAGCTAAAATATTTTGGCAAATTGGATGGAAGTTAAATGGCTATTTCTGCAGAATATACAAAGAAAAATGAGGTTCTGTTTTGAAATAGATAATAGCCTGATTTACAAGAGTGGTTATTTTTTTACACTTTAAAAATCAGTTAATTAAAAACGTTTTCTAAAAAATAATTCTTTTTTTTCTTGGCGTATTCAAAAAAACGCGTACTTTTGCAAAATAAAAGAACATAAAACAATAATTTATGGCAACATTTATTAATTACACAATTATTATTATCTATTGTACAGCTTTGATAGGCATTTTTTTATATAGTCTTTCAATGCTTAGTTTGCTGCTGAACTATTTAAAACACCGCAAACAAAATGACGAGTCTCCTAAGTTCAACCTTCTTGACCCAAAAGAGATACCCTACGTAACCATCCAACTACCACTTTACAATGAAAAGTACGTAGTACCTCGTTTACTTGAAAACATTGCTAAACTTGAGTATCCGCGCACCAAACTTGAAATACAAGTGCTTGATGACTCTACTGACGAATCGGTAGCTGAAACCGCTGAAATTATTAGAAATTTACAAGCTACAGGCTTAGATATTCAGCATATACGACGTGAAAATCGTCAAGGTTTCAAAGCAGGAGCCCTAAAAGAAGGGTTAGCTATCGCTAAAGGTGATTTTATAGCTATCTTTGATGCTGACTTTTTACCACAACCTGACTGGCTTAAACGTACTGTAATATACTTCAAAGACCCTGAAATAGGAGTAGTACAAACCCGTTGGGGACATATCAATCGTAATTACTCTATCCTTACTAAAATACAAGCTCTTGCTCTTGATGTTCACTTCACTCTTGAACAAGTAGGGCGTAACTCTAAAGGCTACTTTATAAATTTCAATGGTACTGCAGGTATTTGGCGCAAAGCTTGTATATACGATGCTGGCAATTGGGAAGGCGATACACTTACCGAAGACCTAGACCTTAGCTATCGCGCTCAGTTAAAAAATTGGAAGTTTAAATATTTGGAAGATGTAGAAACTCCTGCAGAGCTTCCTGTAGTTATCTCGGCAGCGCGCTCACAACAATTCCGTTGGAACAAAGGAGGTGCTGAAAACTTCCGCAAAAGTGTAGGTCGTTTACTCGCTGCTAAAAATATTGGATGGAAAACTAAATTCCACGGAGTAATGCACCTCTTGAACAGCTCAATGTTTTTATGGGTGTTTATCACTGCCATTTTCAGTATCCCAATGTTATACCTCAAAAATCAATACGGTCATTTAGGATGGATATTCCACTTCACTAGTTTCTTTATAACAAGTACTATTATTTTGTTTATCTGCTATTGGTTTACTTATAAGAACTTGCAAGGGAAGACTTTTGATGACTTTTTGAACTATGTAAAACTATTCTTTACATTCTTCTCAGTGGCTTTAGGATTTTCTTTCCACAATACTATTGCTGTACTTGAAGGACATAGTGGCAAACGCAGCGAGTTTGTACGTACCCCTAAGTTCAACATCAGTTCGCTAAGTGATAGCTGGAAAAACAATAAATATATCAACACTAAACTATCACCTAATATGATAGTAGAGTTTTTACTAATGTTGTACTTTGCTTTTGGATTATATAGTGCTGTTCGTCTCAATGATTTTGGGATGTTTCCATTCCACTGTATGCTTACTTTAGGTTTTGGATTTGTATTTTTCAAATCGCTTACCTCAAAAGCTTAATTAGTATTAGTATATTTGTAAATTAGCAAATGAATGGAATGTATAAAATAAAGGGTTGTCTTGAATAATAGGCAACCCTTTTATCTTATCTCTTACCTAAAACAATGAACTTAGAAACTTTCAGAGACTTTTGTTTGTCCTTACCACATACTACTGAAGATATGCCTTTTGGCGAGGACATATTGGCTTTTCGCATTTGTGGAAGGATATTCGTGCTTACGAATTTAGAAAGCGTTCCTTTGAGGGCAAGTCTCAAATGCAACCCTGAGCGCGCTTTGGAGCTTCGTGAGCAATACCCTGAAAAGATTGTAGCAGGCTATCACTTAAACAAAAAACTTTGGAATACAGTTTTGGTAGAGAGCCTCCCTCCTACTCTTATTGAAGAAATGGTACAACATTCTTACGAAGAAGTACTCGCTAAAGTTCCTAAAAAAGAAAAAGAACTTATAACAAATCAATAGTATGAGACAAAAATTTACTTTGATTACTTTGGGCGTTCGCGATTTTCAAAAAGCCCTTAGTTTCTACGAAGGCTTAGGTTGGCAAAAATCAGATAAAAGTATGAACAACTATGCTCTTTTTCCTTTGGGAGGCATAGTATTGGGGCTTTACCCCTTAGAAGAACTTTCAGAAGATACTACTTTGCCTTATGAGCCAAGTTCGTTTGCAGGAATGACTATCAGCTACAATGCTACCTCGGAAGCGGAAGTAGACGCTGTATTAGCCAAAGTTAAAGAATTAGGAGCAACTATAATAAAACCTGCTCAAAAAGTATTTTGGGGTGGCTATAGCGGTTACTTTAAAGATTTAGACGGTTATGTGTTTGAAGTCGCTTATAATCCTTTTTGGGCGTTCGATGAGAATAACAATCTTAAATTGTAGACAATGAAAACACGTATTACAGAACTTTTTAATATTCAATATCCTATTATTCAGGGAGGAATGATATGGGCAAGTGGTTGGCGATTGGCTTCAGCAGTGAGCAATGCAGGCGGTTTGGGACTATTGGGCGCAGGCTCTATGCACCCCGAAACCCTTACAGAACACATACGTAAGTGTAAAGCGGCTACCGATAAACCTTTTGGGGTGAATATTCCTATTATGTACCCCGAAATGGACAAAGCTATTGAAGTGATTTTGCGCGAAGGGGTAAAGATTGTATTTACTTCGGCAGGAAATCCTGCTACCTATACGTCTTTATTGCAAAAAGAAGGCATAAAAGTAGCTCACGTAGTGAGCAGTAGTAAGTTTGCCCTTAAAGCCCAAGTTGCCGGTGTAGATGCTGTGGTAGCTGAGGGCTTTGAAGCGGGTGGTCACAACGGACGTGAAGAAACTAGCACAATGGTGCTCATTCCTGCTGTACGTAAAGTATTAGATATTCCTCTCATTGCTGCAGGGGGAATTGCTACAGGTAGCGGAATGCTTGCTGCTCTTGCCTTAGGTGCCGAAGGGGTACAGATAGGCAGTAGATTTGTTGCTACTACTGAAGCGTCTGTACACCCCGCTTTCAAAGAGAAGGTTGTGGCAGCTGGTGAAGGAGATACTGAGCTTACATTGAAAGAATTAGCCCCAGTAAGGTTATTAAAAAATGGCTTTTATCAACAAGTTAAAGAGCTATACAATACCCAACAAGCTACTGTTGAGAACCTAAAAGCCTTAGTGGGAAATCGTCGTACCAAACAAGGAATGTTTGAAGGAGATATGGAACAAGGTGAGCTTGAAATAGGACAAGCAGCTTCACTCATTACTAAAGTACAAAGTGTACAAGAAGTTATTGATGAGATTATAACAGAGTATCACAAAGGTATAGAAAGACTTACAGCTTTAAAATAAAACAATGGAACGAATAGAAATTTACACTAGCAAAAAGAAAAACATTTTTCTACTATTCTTAACCATTATTTTCTTCGCAATAGGCTTATTTTGTTTTCTAAATGCCAATGGATTATCTAAAGACAGCAAAAGAAGCATTGTTTTTATAGAAGCTATAGGTATTATCGTTGTAGTTTTTGCTTTAACAGCTCTATTTTTTATCATAAAAAACTTGCTAAACAATCAATGGGTACTTGCCATAGATGAAAAAGCCCTACACATAAGAATACAAAAGTATTATCTTATTCCTTGGGAAGAAATAATAGGCTTTCAAGAATTAGAAATCAAAGGAAATAAGAGTATTTTGATACAAGTGAGAAATCCTGAAACTCTTATTGCTAATGAAAAGAACTTTTTTGTAAAAAAGATGATGCAATGGAGTCAGAAAATGTATGGAGCTCCTATTAGTATTGCAAGTTCTACAATGAAAATCAGTCATAAAGAACTTGTTTCGCTACTTTTAGTAAGTTTTGCTACTTATAAAGATAAAAATTAGTAAGAATATGCACTTTAAAACTTTATGCAAAGTAATTATACTATTGTCATTTGTTATATTTGCAACTTGTATAGCATTCTTAGTTTATATACTTGGAGAAAAAGCTTATATCGATTGGTTAAAAGCTGATACAAACAAAGCTTGGGGGTGGGGTTTTATAGTGGGACTTATATTATTTTATGCCTTACCTTTATGTTTGCTTATCAGTAGCTTTTTATTCTTAAAAAAAACAATCTTATTTTGGATTCCTTATATTATATTGTTGATTTATGCTATTGATGAAAGTTTTATAGGTAGTTGGACTCACCCTTTACGTGGAACTTTGTTATTATTATCCATAAATGCTGGGTATTTATCTTCATACATTTGTCTTTACTTTTATCAAAAGAAAAATAGTAAGAAAAAAGAGATTGATTTATAAGTATTTACTTTTATTTGCAGAAAGCTCAACAAAAAAAGTATTAAAAAATTTGGAAGATTATAGTAAATGACTGTATATTTGCACTCAGAAAATATATCTATATCACTATAATTGCGGGAGTAGCTCAGTTGGTAGAGCGTCAGCCTTCCAAGCTGAATGTCGCGAGTTCGAACCTCGTCTCCCGCTCTACAAAAAAAGCCTGATAACATATTGTTATCAGGCTTTTTGTTTATCATTTCTATTTTTATAACATTGTATGCTTCCTGAGCTTCATTGTTAACTCCCAAATAGCAATTCCTGCACTTACCGAAATATTCAGAGAATGTTTAGTACCATACTGTGGAATTTCTATCACCTCATCAGAAGCTGAAACCACTTCTTGTCCCACTCCTTTTACCTCGTTGCCAAAGATAATAGCATATTTTTGCTTTCCGTTAGGCTGAAAATCATTCAGCATTGTAGAATTTTCAGCTTGCTCAATACTAATAATATAAACTCCTTGCTCTTTTAGCTTTTCTACTGCCGAAAGTGTATTTTCTACATATTCCCATGCCACACTATCAGTCGCACCCAAAGCTGTTTTATGAATCTCTTTGTTTGGAGGAGTGGCGGTAATCCCACAGAGGTATATCTTTTCAATTAAAAAAGCATCACAAGTGCGAAAAACAGAACCTATATTGTTCAAACTTCTCACATTATCCAAAATTACTGTTAAAGGTGTTTTTTCAGCCTTCTTAAATTGCTCAATATCCAATCTATTGAGTTCATTATTCGCTAATTTACGCATATTATAGTCTGTTTACTTTATCTACTCCTTTAATGTTCTTAATATCTTGCATCAGTTTTTTTAAAGTAGCATTGTTGTTGATTGAAATAGAGACTTTTCCGCTGAATACATTACCTTCAGTATCAATATTAATGTTGGTGAGCTTTACAAATTTGCTATCCAAAATCACTTTTGAGATATCGCTAATGAGTCCATCGCGGTCAATACCACTAATTCTAAGACTCACTTTGAAATCTCTTTCATCAGATTTTACCCATTTAGCTTGAATGATACGATAAGCGTAATTCGATTGCATCGAAATGGCATTCGGACAAGTTTTTTTATGTACCTTTACCCCTTCATTGATAGTAACAAACCCAAAAATAGGATCACCAGGGATAGGATTGCAACATTTTGAAAAAGTATAGTCTAAAGATTCTTCTTCTTTACCAAACACAATGCTATCATAGTGAACGTTGGGCGAATAAACAGGTTCTTCAGTAGGTTTTTTAACTACTTTATTTTTGAATAAACCAAAGAAAGACGTGCGATGAGACACAAACTCTTTTAGCATTTGGTTACTGATTTCTCCCGTTCCTGCTTGATAGTAAATATCTAAACTCGTCTTTGTTTTGAAGTAACTCACTAGCTCATTCATTACTTCTTCATTAAGAGTAACCTTCAATTGCTTTAATTTTCGAACTAAAATCTCTTTTCCTTCAGCAGCAACAGCTTTTGTTTCTTCTTTCAGAGCATTTTTTATCTTACTACGTGCTTTAGCAGTGGTAGCATAGTTGAGCCAGTTCTTAGTGGGCTTTGCATTTTCGGCAGTGATAATTTCTACTGTTTCACCACTCTTTAATACATAGTTTAAGGGTACTAATTTATTGTTTACTTTGGCTCCACGTGTTTTTAAACCCACTCCTGTATGTATTGAAAAAGCAAAATCAAGTGGTGTAGCACCTTTCGGGAGAGATTTTATCTCACCATTAGGGGTAAAAACGAAAATCTCTTTAGAATACAAGTTGAGTTTGAAATCTTCTACAAAATCTACAGCATTTGCCTCGCTGTTTTCAAAGACTTCTTGTAGTCTATTAAGCCACATTTCGATGCCTTCTTCTTTTTGATCGCCGTGTTTATACTTAAAATGGGCAGCATAACCTTTTTCAGCGATTTCGTGCATACGTTCACTGCGTATTTGCACCTCTACCCATTTGCCTTTTGGACCCATTACAGTAATGTGTAAGGCTTCATAACCTGTAGATTTAGGCGAGGAAATCCAATCTCGCAATCGGGTGGGATTAGGACGGAAGTGGTCGGTAACAATAGAGTATATTTTCCAAGCCAAAAACTTTTCTTCAGCTGGTTCACTTTTATAGATGATGCGAATTGCAAATTTATCGTAAACTTCTTCAAAACTCACACCTTGCGATTCCATTTTTCGGTAAATAGAATAGATTGATTTTGGGCGCCCTTTGATATAATAATCAATTTTTTGTTGTGTTAAAGAGGTTTCTACGATTTTAGTAAACGCCTCAATGTATTCCTGTTGTTCTTCTTTGGATTCCTCCATTTTGTTTAGGATACTATTGTAGCGCTCGGGGTCAGTGTATTTAAGGGCGAGGTCTTCTAATTCTGTTTTGATGTTATACAAGCCAATGCGGTGAGCAATAGGTGCATAAATATAGAGTGTTTCTGAAGCTATTTTGGCTTGTTTGTATTCTGCCATCGAATCCATCGTTTGCATATTGTGGAGTCTGTCAGCAATTTTGATGAGAATCACACGCACATCGTCGTTCATCGTGAGGAGGAGCTTTCGGAAGTTCTCGGCTTGTAAAGAGATATCATTTTCACGGCTCATACTCGAAATTTTGGTAAGTCCTTCTACAATATGAGCTACAGTTTTACCAAAAAGCCGTTCCATATCTTCAATTGTATAGTCGGTATCTTCTACTACATCATGTAACAAAGCCGACGCAATGGCTATAGCGTCTAATCCTATTTGTGAAGCAACAATTTTAGCTACGGCAATAGGGTGAAAAATATAAGGCTCCCCACTTTTTCGGCGTTGGTTTTTGTGCGCATCAACAGCTGTATCAAACGCCAAGCGAATGAGTTTTTTATCTTCATCACTCAAGGTTTGATAGCTAATACGCAAGAGTTCTTTATACTCGCGGGCAATGGCTTTGTTTTCTTCTTCTAAGTCGGTGTTTGTTTCCATAAATAAAAATGAATGTAGAAAATTCTAACTTCAGCAAAATTTGGAACTTTGCTGAAGTTTTAGAGCTATTTTTTATTTAATAGTAGCCGATAATTTACGGAGCTTGATAGCCGTAAGGATTTTTTTAGTATACAATGGGAAGTTGGCACCGAGAAGCCAACCAAAATATCCTGGTTCTTCGTCAAAAATATCTTCTACACGTTTGCCTTTGTGTTTCCCAAAAGTAAAGATTTCCTCGCCTTTGTCATTATAGCCAATAAACCCAGCAAAGTCGGCTATTTGTTTTCGATAAGTAAACTCGCTGAGTTTTTTGATGTTGTTCTCTAAGCTGTCATAACGGTCAAGCTGGGCTTTGAGGATTTCATAAGTGGCATTAGTATCTGCCGAAGCTGTATGCGCATCAATAAGGTCTTTACCACAATAGAACTTATAGGCTGCCGAGAGGGTACGCTGTTCCATTTTGTGAAAAATAGTTTGTACATCTACCGATACTCGGTTCCCCAAATCAAAATCTACTTCGGCACGCAACATTTCTTCAGCAAGCAAAGGAATATCAAAACGGTCGGAATTGTAGCCAGCAAGGTCAGAATCTTTTATCATATTATGGATTTGCTTGGCAAGCTCTTTAAAAGTGGGTTCCCCCGCAACGCGCTCATCAGTAATGCCGTGTACATCTGAGGCAGCTTTTGGGATAGGAATAGTGGGGTTTACGAGCCACGTTTTACTTTCTTTATTGCCATTGGGGTAGACTTTTAAGATAGATATTTCAACGATACGGTCTTTGGTAATATCGATGCCCGTAGTTTCAAGGTCAAAAAAACAAATAGGTTTTGATAGTTTTAGTTCCACGATTTTAGTGAATAGTTAAAGATGAATAATTTTAAAAATAGTAATTATTAATTTTCTATTTGAGCAGAGAGTCCAGCATCAAGAAGTGCGGTACAAAGAGGTTCTAGATATTCATAACTTCCTGTTTTTACATCGCATTTTCCCTTGAAATGCACAATAATAGTACATTGCTCGGCTTGCTCAAAAGTGTGATGACAAACCTCTACTAAGGTATCGATAACGTGATCAAAAGTATTGACATCATCATTGTATAAAATGAGATGACATTCATCATCTATAAGCTCTATCACGTCTTCCTCTGCAAAGGTTTCTTCTTGGTAATTATTTTGTAACATAATTTGCTTTTATAATGATACAAAAGTATGGTAAATAAATGAATTGTGCAAATGTTTATTTTAATATTTCTTATTGTAAAGCATTTGTTATCTAAACGACACAACATTTGGTAATCGTTGAGAAAAACTATGCAATCTAAAATCGTCGTTGGTAATCCCTGTAAATTTAAAGATATTCCTACCCGTTCCAGGTATATTAGGGTAATACCCAAATGAAAACTCTATAGCGCCAAAGGGTAAGTAGTCATTAGATATATAGAACCCCAAAGATACTTTAGAATAGACTTCAGTTTTTAAAAAAGCTGTATTATTTCTACCTATAAAACCTGCATCGGCTGATAGGAATGGACTGAACCTAAAACCTAATAACTGAAAAGGTGCATAAACTTGTGTTTGAGAAGTAAAAATTAGTTTGCGTGTGCCGTATACTTCACGACTACTGAAGCCTAAGATACCATTAGATTCATTTAAGTTGATCCTGTCTCGCTGGTATACATTTCGGTTAAAACCTACTACAAATGAGGAACGCAAGAACTGACGAAAATGCCAATCGCCTATGTTGAACAATTTACTGAAATAGGTGCCTTCACCTTTTAGCACAGTTTCTTTGTTCGTGCCGTCCTTAAAGAATGTGCCTACCTCAAAATTGATAGAATGGTAGTAGCCACGCTTGGTATAGTTTGCCTCAGCAAGGCCTATACCAAGATAGGGCAAAGTAGCGTAGTTCTTCCGCAGTATGCCTGAGGTGAGAAACAAAGAACGCCCTATTCCTACGTCCTCGATATCGCCGTTGCGAAATATATAGCGGTCTTTTACAAAGCCTGTACTATTGAGAGTGAATTGAGTGAGATATAGGTTCTCGTTGCCGTAATATTGCTCGGGGTCTATCTCGGGAGAAGGTTTCTCGTAATAATTTATATTGCGAAAACGTCCAGCTATGATAAAGTTATTGATGCACTTATTTTCTACTTTTCTGAGGGGCTTTATCCAACTACCAAAAGCATCGAAGGTGCGTGTCATTAGGATAGGAATATAGATAGAGTCGCGATAACTAATACCTTCGTCTTCATATCGGTATTCGTAATAACCTAGGCGCCCCGACCAGCGTGCCAAAGGTGAATACAGCGGTCGCTCTACCTGTATGCTCTTTGAAAAATAGTTCTTGTAATCGGAATAATAACCGGTTCGCACATTGATGTAAGTGTTTTTGATGTTTCTCACCACATAATTAAAGCCTTTACCATTGTTCCCGATTCCTGAAAAGTATTGTTGATAGGTGAGCGAGAGTTCGTGTCCTATCCCAAAGAGATTTTGCTCGGTAAGTCGTGTCCAGCCTCTACTGCCTGCCAAGTCCCCGTCGACGTATATAGACCAGCTATCGAGCACATTCACTTGCACATCTACTGAATCGGAGGTTTGACTCACAGGGATAGCACACACTTGTGCCCTACGGATATACCGCTGATTGCGCAATACACGTTCAGTTTCACTCAGCAAAAGGGTATCTAAAGGCTTATCCTTTTTAAACAGGAGAAACTTGCGAACCGTACTTTCGCGGGTTTTCACGTGAAGTGCATTGCCAAAACGCTCCAAACGAGTGTTAGGTACTTTGCTTAAATCTTTCTCATCAAACCCAAAAGGGTCTAAGGTAGTAATAACGATATTTCTAATGATTTTCCCTTGATAAGAAGGGGCTTTTTTAGGAGTAACGGTAGAGGTGCTTGTACCTTCGGATGTCTTTTCCTCAATTATAATAAAGTTATTGAGATTTTTAGTGAGCTTATATTTGCTAAAGAAGTTTCTGATTCTCTCATAAAATACTCTGTTTTTAGCTTCTCTTTCAGGTGAAATGCCTTCTAATAGCGAGTCTTTTACCTTTAAAGTATCTATTTCTTGAGAAAGAAGATAATTCATTCCCAAGAGAAAGAGTGCTATAAGAGTAAAGGTTTTTCTCATTTCCTTTTTTGCTGAAAAAATTGCTTTAATAAAGTAGTAGCTTCTTCAGATAAAATACCCGTAACAACCTCTGTTTTAGGATGTAATTTACCTCCTATTGCTTTGAAACCTCTATGAGGGTCATCAGCAGCATAAACTAATCGCGATAACTGGCTCCAATACAGAGCTCCTGCACACATTGCACAAGGCTCTAAAGTGATATACATAGTACAATCTGTGAGATATTTACCCCCCAGATAGTGAGCAGCCATAGTTATGGCTTGCATTTCGGCATGTGCAGTTACATCTTTTAGGCGTTCAGTAAGATTATGTGCCTTAGCTATAATTCTATTGTCAATTGTTATAATAGCTCCTACAGGGATTTCGTCCTCTTCAAAAGCGATTTGAGCTTCCTCCAAAGCTTTTTGCATAAAGTACTCGTCAGTATTCATCTGAAATAAAAATTACTTTGGCAAAGTACAAAAACTCTGCCAAAGTAATAAGATTTTAGTGTATGAGAATTATTATTTGTTTCCTCCAAAGAGGTTACCTATACCTCCCATTATATCATCCATTACATTGCCATCTTTGTTCTTGTCGAAGAAAGAAGTAATCATTTCACCAATATTACCACCTTTACCTGAGAAAAAGTTAGAAATCATTGGGGTTAAATTCTCAAAAATTTTACTCACACCATCTAATGAAACGCCTGTTTTCTCACTGATAGCGTTCAAAGTAGACGATTTACCATCGCCAGTGAGTTTGTTTAAGATATCATTGCCTTCAGCATTGCCAAACATAGATTTGAATGAATCTACTACAGAGCTTACTTTATCAGCACCAATACCTGTTTTCTCGCTCAATCCTTTCACGAGTTGTTGGAGGTTATCACCTCCTAAAAAATCTAAAATTCCTGCCATAGTATAATTATTTTAATAAGGTTGCAATTTGTGAAGCTAATTCAAAACCTATACGATTTTGAGCTTCGTTAGTAGATGCCCCTATGTGTGGGGTGAGTGATATTTGAGGATGCATTAGTACTTGTATAGCGGGGTTAGGTTCGTTCTCAAACACATCTAAACCTGCAAAAGCTACCTTGCCGTGCTCCAAGGCTTCTATAAGAGCTACCTCATTTAAGGCACCTCCTCTTGCCAAGTTTATTACACCTACCCCTTCTTTCATCAAGTTAAATTCAGGAGTGTCAAGCACATAACCTCCTTGAGCTGGACTATTATTGAGGGTGATAAAGTCAGATTCCATCAATAAACGTTCTTTTTCTACCGTTTTGATGGTGAATGGTATGGTTTGTCCATTGAAAAAATCAAGTGTTACTACAGCTTCTTTTACTTTAGGGTCGTAAGCTAATACATTCATTCCTAAACCTATAGCAATACGAGCTACTGCTTGCCCACTACGTCCAAAACCTATAATACCTATGGTTTTACCACGCAGTTCAGCACCATTGGTATAGTTTTTTTTCAGTTCGTTGAACTGAGTATCACCTTCTAAAGGCATATTGCGGTTAGCATCGTGCAAAAAGCGCACTCCAGTAAAAAGGTGGGCAAATACGAGTTCTGCCACCGAGTTAGCTGAAGAAGCAGGAGTATTGATTACGTGTAGATTTTTACTTTGAGCATAATCTACATCTATGTTGTCCATACCTACTCCTCCCCTACCTATGAGCTTCAGTGAAGGGCAACCATCAATAATATCCTTGCGTACTTGAGTAGCTGAACGCACTAAAAGTACATCAATGGCGTTTTTGTTTATATAATCTATCAATTGGTTTTGAGCTACTTTTGTGGTGATTACCTCAAACCCTTCTTTTTCTAATGCTTCTTTTCCTGAATCGGAAATGCCATCATTTGCTAATATTTTTATTGCCATTATTATCTGTCTATTTAAATATACTATATTTTTATTTATTTTTTATTCTTCGCTTTTTACTCTTCTTTGTACTACTTCAAAGATACGTTCACCATCACATTTTAATGTTTTAGATGGAAATTTAAGAATAAGAGCATAGTCGTGAGTTGCCATTAGTATAGTGCGCCCTGAGGCATTAATTTCCTTAAGTACTTGCATTACTTCAACGCTGGTTTCAGGGTCTAAATTACCTGTAGGCTCATCGGCTAAAATAAGTTCTGGATTGTTCAATAAGGCACGTGCTATGGCTACTCTTTGTTGTTCACCTCCTGAGAGTTCGTGAGGAAATTTAAATCCAGCATTCTGCATTTTTACCTTGGCGAGTACTTCCTCAATGCGTTTATCTATTTTGGTTTTGTCTGTCCACCCTGTAGCTTTTAGAACAAAAGCGAGATTATCATATACACTTCTATCCGTAAGCAGTTTAAAATCTTGGAATACTACTCCTAACTTACGACGAAGCAGAGGAATTTCATCTTCTGTAAGATTTTTAAGATTAAAACCTACTACTTTTCCTTGTCCTTTAGTAAGGGGTAAATCACCATAAAGTAACTTGATTAAGCTAGTTTTTCCTGAGCCTGTCTTACCGATGAGATATACTAATTCTCCTTTTCCAACAGTGAGATTCACATTGGATAAAATAAGATTATTTTTCTGATATACAGACACTTCTTTTAAATGTAATACTGGATTTTCCATTGATATAAATACTGAAAGTTGTGTGTTTTACTTTAAAAAATTCCTGCAAAGGTAGTAAAATTATTTAGATAACAGAAATATAAGCACACTTTTATTCATCAAAAACTATAGCACGATCTGCTTGACTATATGCCCAAGGCGCTCCATTATTTTCTATATTAGTCATCATTACATTGAGTTCGGCAGGAGCTGCTGATTGTTCCATTACTAAATATTGTCTCATATCCATAATAATAGATAGTGGGTTAATTCCTACAGGACAGACTTCTACGCAAGCATTACAAGTAGTGCAAGCCCATAATTCTTCAGGAGTAATATAATCACCTAACAATTGTTTGCCGTCAGGTTGAAAAGTGCCTTGTTTGTCGATATTGCGACCTATTTCTTCTAATCGGTCACGAGTTTTCATCATAATAGCACGAGGAGAAAGTTTTTTACCTGTGAGATTCGCTGGACACTCATCAGTACAACGCCCACACTCGGTGCAAGTATAAGCATTCATCAGTTGTATCCACGTAAGATCGGTTACATCCGAAGCTCCAAACTTATCTGGAGGGTTAGTATCTTGAGCCGTTGCAAAAGAATCGGCATTAGGGTCTAACATTAATTTTACCTCTCGTGTTACTATAGGGTTTACCTTAGAAGTGCCTAACGGACGTATAGAAGCAAAATAAGTATTAGGAAAAGCTAATAATATGTGTAGATGTTTAGAATAGTAGAGATAGTTTAGAAAACATAATATTCCAATGATATGTAACCACCAACAACTGCGTTCTATGATAATAAGAGTTCCTACAGAAACATTTTGTAATAAAGGGCGTAGCCATTGACTTATAGGGAAAGTTCCTGCTTGTATATAATGAGGTACTTGCAGTGCTTGTAATTGGGCATCGGCAGCATTCATCAGCAAGAAAAGGCTCATCATCACCATTTCGGCATAGAGGATATTACTTGCATCTTTTTTAGCCCAACCTTTGAGTTCTGCTTTGTGAAATCGAGGTATTTTTAGGATATGCCGTCTTATCCAAAATACAGTTACTGAAACAATTACTAAAAGAGCTAATATCTCAAAAGAAGCTATCAAAGAATTATAAAATTTTCCTAAAGGAGCAAATACTCTATGAGTACCCAAAATACCATCTATGAGAATTTCTAACAACTCAATATTGATAATCAAAAAACCTGCATATACAACAATATGTAGTATTCCTACTATGGGACGTACTAACATTTTTTGTTGTCCTAAGACAAGCCATAACATATTTTTGAGTCGCTCTTTGTGATTACCAGAGGTATCTTCAGCTTTTCCTAAACGGATATTCCTAATAAGTTTGCGTATATTATAAATAAAAAAGCCTCCTCCTATACAGAGAAGTATTAAAAATACTATGTTAGGAAGGAAGCTCATCAATATGTTTATTCAGCTTTTTCTTCGTCGTTAGGTTCGTATACTTTAGCTTTTTTACCAAAAACAGAGAAGTGAAGGTAACGTTTAGGATTCAAACGCAAATCTTGTAATAGTAATTCAAGCTGTTTAGCCGATTTATCCAAATCTTTATAGAGAGCCTCATCTTTTAGTAGTTTACCAATAGTGCCTTTACCTCCTTCTACATCAGCTAAAAGAGTGTTGAGATTAGTAAGTGTAGTTTGAGCATTGGTAATTACTTTGTTGAGTTCAGCTTCTGAAAGCTGTCCTGATACTTTTGATAAATCGGTAGTGATTTTATTAGCATTGGTTAAAGTAGTATTCAAATTAGTTTGATTAGCAACTAACATTTTGTTGAGGGTAGCTGAGGCTTGATTGAGATTGCGCATAGTTGCACCGAGTTCAGCTATTGCATTTTTTAAATCGTTAGTAGTTTTAGCATCTAAAATACTATTAACTCCTGTAAGGGTAGTATCAGCTTGCCCTAAAAGGTGATTGAGTTTATCTTGTGTAGGTTTGATTGACGATGAGAGAGAAGCTAACATATCTTCTTGTACACGTGCTTCTAATACATCACCTGATACAGCTGTGGGTGCGTTATCAAAAGCAGGAATAATTTGTAATCCTGCTCCTCCAAGTAAACTATTGTAGAGTTCAGCTACACTATTTTTAGAGAATTTGAAATCATCTGAACACTCCATAGTAATTTTTATCTTAGCACTTTTCTCTTCTAAGTCTACTGCTTCCACGCTTCCCACTTTCACTCCATTCACAGTGATTTGTGTACCAGTTTTCAATCCACCTGAATGAGGAAAATAAGCGTAATAAGTATTCGTTTTATGAAATAACGACTTAGACTTCAAGAAGTTGAAGCCAACATAGAAAGCGACAATTCCCGCTACTACTATAATTGCTGTTTTTATTTCTCTGGATAATTTCATTTGTTTCTATTTTGAATAAGGTTTATTTTTCTAATTGTTTAGCTTTTTCTACTGTAATACGTTTTTTTTGATAAAATGCTACGATATAGGCATCTTTATAGCCTTTTTTTTTTGCTTTATTCAGTAGTTCAAGGGCTTCTCGGTGTTTAGAAGTATTCCCATAATAATATACATACACATTGTTGTCTTTTTCAGCTGATATAGGCGAGAGTCCTTTAAAATTAAAAGACTTAGTTTCTAAACGTTTTGGGCTTGATGATATTTGTATTTTATAACTCAATTCGTTATTGTTTGTTTTATTATTAGAAACATCAGTTTGTTTAGAGTTACGCCCTCTTCCCCTCGCTTGAGAAATACTATCATCAGGAGCTACATACGAACTTTTTCCTTGTACCCATTTTTTATAAGCGAGAATCGCTTCCGCTATATTTTCAGCGAACTCTTCTTGTCCTTTAGCCGAAGTGAGAAACTTGCGTTCTTCATTATTAGTCAAAAAAGCAGTTTCTATTAGGATACTAGGCATATAGGTTTGATGTAAGACGATAAAACCTGCTTGGCGAACCCCACGATTAGTGCGTTTCATTACTCCTGTAAGTTGATTTTGTACTATTTTAGCCAGCTGAATACTCTGTTCTAAAAATTCCTCTTGCATAATAGAAACACCTATCACTGATTCTGGAGAGTTGATGTTGTATTTGGCGTATTTCTTTTTGTAATCTTCTTCTAAATAAATTACTGAGTTTTCGGCTTTAGCAACCTCAAAGTTTTGCTCATTGGCGTGTAGCCCTAATACATAGGTTTCAGCTCCATCTACTTGAGTTTCGTGAGCATTACAATGTACAGAAACAAATACATCAGCCTTATTTCTATTAGCAATAGCACCACGCTCATAAAGGTCAATCAACTCATCAGTTTTACGTGTGTAGATAACCTTTATATCAGGATAGGCTTCTAACTTTTTGCCTACTAATAATACTATTTTCAGTACTACATCTTTTTCATAAATGTTTTTGTTTACTACCTTGCCAGGGTCTTTACCTCCGTGTCCAGCATCTAAAACTACTTTAAATACAGGTGTTTTTTGAGATAGTCCCAACATTGGTAATGCACATAGTACGCATAAGAAGATATACTGGACAAATTTCATCAATTCTTACATTTTCATTTAATAGGCGGCAAAGGTAAGATTTTTACCTTAATACACCAAAATTGAACAGATATTTAACTGATTATTAACGATTGAAATTCTTCTTCACTAATCATTTTCACTCCTAATTGTTCAGCTTTCTCTTTTTTGCTAGGTCCCATATTATCGCCTATTATCACGTAATTAGTTTTTGATGAGATAGATGACCCTACTTTACCCCCGTGTTGTTCAATGAGGGCTTTGAGTTCATCGCGAGAATATAAGTGAAAGACTCCAGAAACTACAAAAGTAAGTCCTTTAAGGGTATCTGTTTGTCCTTCGGTGGCTTGTTCATTAATCGAAAACTGCAAGCCATAGCCTTTGAGCCTATCGATGAGTTTACGATTATAGTCGTCTGCAAAGAAATTTACTACACTGGTAGCTATTTGGTTGCCTATTTCATCTACCTCCACCAACTGTTCGACAGTGGCATTTTCTAGGGCTTCAATCGTTTTGTAGTGGCGTGCCAGCTTCTTGGCAACAGTCTCTCCTACATACCTAATCCCCAAAGCAAAAAGCACGCGTTCAAAAGGTATTTCTTTTGATTTCTGAATACCTTTAACAATATTCTCAGCACTCTTTTGTGCCATACGCTCTAAGGGAAGCAATTTCTCTACGGTTACCTCGTAGAGGTCAGCATAAGTATGGATAATACCGGCACGGAAGAGTTGTTCTACTGTTTCTTCACCTAAGCCTTCTATATCCATTGCCTTGCGTGAGATAAAATGCTGAATCTTACCTGTAATCTGGGGCGGACAGCCATAAGCATTAGGACAGTAGTGTTGTGCTTCGCCTTCGTTACGAACCAATTCAGTACCACATTCAGGACAATGGGTGATATATTGCACGGGCTGAGCATCTGCTTCGCGCTTATCTAAGTTCACGCCTACAATTTTAGGGATAATCTCCCCGCCTTTTTCTACATATACCGAGTCGCCTATGCGAATATCGAGCTTTTCAATCTGGTCAGCATTATGCAATGAAGCCCGTTTTACTACGGTTCCCGCTAATAACACGGGTTTGAGATTTGCCACCGGAGTAATAGCTCCTGTACGTCCCACTTGGTAGGAAATACTCTCTAAAACAGTGTCTACTTGTTCTGCTTTGAACTTGTAAGCCATTGCCCAACGCGGCGATTTTGAAGTATATCCTAACTCTTCTTGCTGGGCAATACTATCTACCTTTACCACTACCCCATCAGTTTCATAAGGCAAAGTGTGGCGTTTGGTATCCCATTCATTGATAAAGTCCATAACTTCGGCAGTAGAATGGCACAATTTGGAAATATTAGGTACTTTAAAGCCCCATTCGCGCGCTTTTTCTAAACTCTCAAACTGACTCTTTATACCTGTGTTCCCTACCAAAAAGTACAACAAGCAATCCAAACCTCGTTTAGCAACCTCGGCAGTATCTTGCAATTTGAGACTACCGCTGGCGGTGTTACGAGGATTCATAAAAGGGTCTTCACCAGCTGCTATACGTTCCTTATTGAGGTTTTCAAAGGCTTTTTTAGGCATTACTATCTCCCCGCGAATGTAAAAACGTTCAGAGTAATCGCCTTTTAGTTGCAAGGGTACTGAACGAATCGTACGCACATTGGCGGTAATATCGTCACCTTGAATACCATCGCCACGAGTAGTAGCTTGTTTAAGTTTGCCGTTTTCGTACAACAAATCTATAGAAGCACCGTCGTATTTCAATTCGCAAGTAAAGTTAATTTGGTCATTGCCCAACGTCTTGATAATACGCTGTTCCCATTCCTCTAAGTCTTCCTTAGAATAAGAGTTATCTAACGAGTACATACGGTATTCGTGTACTACGGTTGGAAAACTTTTAGTAACAGAACCTCCCACGCGTACAGTAGGCGAATTCTCATCGTAAAACTCTGGGTATGCTTGCTCTAAGGCTTGTAGTTCTTTAAGCTTTTGGTCGAACTCATAATCCGAAATCGTAGGATTGTCCAGCACATAGTAGTTATAATTGTGCTCATTGAGTTCCTCCCGAAGTTGTTGTATCTTTTCTTTCATAATTTTCCTTGTTACCTTTTACCTCTTACCTTTTTACCTCAAAACCCTATCCGGCTCTTTGTTCTTCTCCCATTTTAGGTCTGAAAGCATTGAGGCTTTGATGCCGATAAAGAAATACCACGAACTGCGATAACCGAACGGAGTAAACTGAAAACTCATACGGAAACTGCTCAAATCGCGCTCAAAACGTAATTGGGTATAGGTGAATCCTTGGTTTACAAAGTCATAACCGCTCGAAACTCCTACTTGCCATTTGGGCGTGAGCGATACGTTGCCTGAGAACATTAGCGAGTTGTTGGATATCTTATTTTCGCGTGCCTGATTGCTATAAGTAAGCGAGTGTGCTAAGGTTATGTCCCAAGGAATAACTGCCTTGTAAAAGGTCTTCTTCTCATCTTTATCCTCGTCTTCTTTGCGGTTCTTATCCATATCCTGCACTTCGCTTAGTGGTTTCGACGACCCAAAGAGGTCATCAGTACGTCCTCCCGCTACGTTACCCGTCTGTTTGTCTTTATTCTTGTCTTTTTTATCTTTGTTCGAGAATGAATAGTTAGTAGAAATATTGGCGTTAGTAAGCCTAAAAAGACTACCGCCGTTGTCTATATTCCATTTCTCCATTTGTCGTCCGTTGTTGTCTATTGCATAAGGGTTGAGTGTTGCCCCAAAGTTCACCCCGAGCTTCCCGTTGAAGAACGAAGTACCCCCCGTAATGTTCAGCGGACTAAACTGCTTGGTAATCACGTTGTAGTTAGAACTGAAATTGAGACTGTTCAAGAGCATTACCTTTTTCGGCTCAGCATCAGTACTATCTTTTTGTTTCACTTTGGCTTCAAAGGTGTTCGCCAAAGAGAACCCTATCGATTGCGACTCACCCAAACTTGGCGTACCGTAGATACCCCCCTCAAAACGGGTGTATTGTGAGCGGTTGCCATAAGCGTCCGAAATGTAATAATCGTAATACTGGTCAAAAGAAGGATTATAACCATAACTCACCGAGGGTCGCATTACGTGGCGAATAGCTTGTATTTTTGCATTCTTGCCAAAACGGAAAGTACCGTAGATAGTCGTACCGAGACTCGCCCCGAGGTTGTACGTCATAAAACGGTCAAAACCGCTGAGGGTGTCAATGCCCACCTTGCCCGTATTACTGTTAAAGTCCTTACGGCGAATTGTCTTAAATTGCCACGTCTCGTTTACTGAAGAGTTCAACCCTAAGGTAACGTATTTAAATAGCTTAGCAGTTGTACTTACCGGTATAGAGTGTCGCACCCCGTTTCTCGCCTCATCGAACATCTTTTTACTAAAAAACAGACTGTCATAGGTCGAAAAACGATTATCAGCTTGCATACTGTACTGGAAATTCAAACTCTTGATAAGTCCTTTCTTCGTTTGTCCTTCACGGGCAAAAGGATAAATGCGCTCCATACTCGCACGCATCGAAGGGAGTGTCATATCAATACTTTTCGTATTCGTATTTTGTGAATGCGATGCCGATAGCGATAAGTTAATCGAAGGATACGCTGGGAATGTCTTGGAATACGAGATAGACGACATCATCGTGTTGTTCAAAAAGTTCGACGTGTTCGCTTGATTGTAGGATTCTTGATAATATCTACTGTTGCTCGATAGGTTCACCGAAGCCGAAAAGTTGGAATTAGGGTTGGCTTTGCCATCTTTGGAATGCGACCACTGGATATTGTACATACGGCTACCTGAATAGTCAGGTAAACCCCTCATACTGTATATGTTATTCTCAAACGAAAGATTAAAACTTCCGGAATACTTGTAGCGCTTCACATAAGCCGATTGTGCCCTAAGCCCATAGCTACCATTGGTATAATAGTCACCTGTAAGCGAAAGGTCAAAATTGTCGCTAATTACAAAGTAATAACCTATGTTCTGCAAAAAATAGCCACGGTTATTCACTTCTCCAAAGGTAGGAAAAATAAGTCCGGAAGAACGTCCTGATACCATAGGATAATAAGCAAACGGAATAGCCAAAGGGGTAGGAATATCCACTATATACATATTGCTAAAACCCGCAATAATTTTTTTCTTAGGTACGAATTTCGCTTTGCGTACTTTGATATAATAATCAGGATCGTCAAGGTCTTCAGCAGTAGTAATAATTGCATTTCTCATAAAGTAAGTAGAGTCATTCTCCTTTTTTATGATCTCACCTTTTATATTATTTTCGTCCTGCTTGGTATAAGCATTGCGGATAATCGCCTTCTGGTTGCGGTAATTAAAACGTATCGAATCAGGCTCTATCACATCACTACCTTGCTTAAATACAGGGTGCTGACTATATTCTCCTAAACTATCTTTCAAACGTCCAGCATACACCTCTCCCTTTTCATAATTAATCACATCTACGCCCGCTGTAATGTCAATATCAGTATATTGTACATTAGTCTCATTGTACAAAATGATTTCGTTCTTCACCTTGTTGAATACAATACTGTCCTTAGCCTTGTATTTCACGATGTCTTCCAAGGCATTCTTAGGTTTTTTAATCGTATCGTTTTTAAGGGAATCTTTAGCTTTTTCCGAAGGTTTCTTAGGCTTGATACGTCGCCCACGGCGGTCGTTTTTAGACTCTACTGTATCTTTTTTGATAGTATCGCGCACTGCCCACGGAGTTGTATAGTTAAAACCACCTGTCCTAAAGGCAAATGATTCAGCATACCAAAAGCAACAGCTTACTACTAACAAGCTGATAATAAAAGAGAGTTGACGTTTATACTGTAACAAAGTTTTTCCGAATATAGTTTTATTGAGGCGACAAAAATACAACTTTTTTTTGAAATGCCAAGAACTATATCGCAACTTACTATTGGAAATGGATCTACTAGCCTCCAAAACTACCATTTATTACTCTCTTTTACTTAAATTATCATATTCATAACGAAATCGCCTTTTTCTTGAATTTTCCGCAATAACTGTAATAACGAATAATAAACGAAGAAAGAACGAACAATAAACGAAGAAAATACATACTTTACTTATTGACGAATACTTAACGAATTGAACAAATCATTGAGAATAATGTAAAACTAAAAATATTTGAACACTACTTGTTTTATTACCTATCACCTAAAAAAATCTCTCTCCCTTCATTCGTAATTCCTAATTATTTTGTACTTTTGCCCTTACTTTAACGAAGTAAATGATGATGACTCTCAAAAATATCAAAGTTTTTATTAAAAAATCCCTTGTTTTCAAGATTTTAGCCTTTGCCATAGCCTTAGTGCTTATCTTGCAAGTATTTCCCGAAAAAGCGAAGTTTAAATACGAATTTCGCAAGGGTGAACTTTGGCAACACGATAATCTATATGCTCCTTTTGATTTCCCCCTAAAAAAAACAGATCAACAAATAAACTCTGAAAAACAACAAATTACCAATCAATCTACCGTTTATTACAAACAAGATACAACTGCCTTTATAAGTGCTAAACAGAAGTTTGAACAGAAAAAAAATAGCTATTTCAATCAATTGTCTAAAGACAAAAAAGAGCTCTTACTCCACAAAGCTGAAACATTTTTAACTGAAAGCTATCACAATGGGATAATGCTCAACCCTCCTGTGTTCAAAACTTCCGAAATCGCAATTATCAAGCAAAACAACCAAATTGTTGAAGTCTCTGCCTCTCGTGTATTATACCTTCAACAGCTAAATAATGCCATTAAAAACTATTTCAATACCGCTCCTTACAACGAATATCTTAAAAATTACTACGACCTTTTCTTTGATATCCTCACCCCTAATCTTGTAATCGACCAAAATTTTACCCAAAAAGCCTTAAATCAAAACCTCAAAGAGATTGTCTATACGCGTGGATGGGTGAACAAAGGAAAACTTATCATCGCCAAAGGTGAATTAGTCGAAGGTGAAAAACTAAACACTCTCTTATCTCTCAAAGAAGAATATGAAACCCAAACGTGGAGTCAAAATAACTATAATTGGTCGCTATCAGGCTATTACACATTAGTTGCTATAGTATTGATACTAATGGTGTTATACTTAAAAATATACGAAAAGAAAATATACAAAAGCAATGTCAAATTGAGTGTTATCTTGCTCAATATGCTCACGATGATTCTTTTCGTCGGACTCATTTCTCGCTATTTTCCCGATTATATCTATATTGTCCCCGTAGGAATGATGGTGCTCATTCTCAAGTCGTTTTTCGATCTGCGCACCGTCCTCTTTGTGTATATCAGCACCATACTCATCACAGGCTTCATTGTGCCCAATAGCTTCCAGTTTGTGTTCATACAAATTGTATCTGCTATGGCTATCATCCTCACTCCTAAGGGAATGCACTACCGATTGAGCAGTTTTGTATCGGCGGGACTCATCACCGCTGCCTATTTAATTATTTATATCGCTTTCCATACCATTACCGAAGGAACACTCAAAGGACTAGACATTTCCTTACTCACTCTTTTCATTCTCAATGGTATAGGAATCCTATTTTCACAACCTTTTACCTATATCTATGAACGTACTTTTGGCTTAGTATCCGATGTCTCTCTCTTGGAACTTTCCGACACGAACACCAAACTTTTACGCCAACTCTCCGAAAAAGCTCCTGGTACTTTCCAACACTCTATGCAGGTGGCAAATCTTGCCGAAGCTGCTGCCGCCGAAATTGGCGCTAATACGCTATTGGTACGCGTAGGAGCACTATATCACGACATTGGTAAGATGGAAAATCCTATTTATTTTACTGAAAACCAAAAAACAAGCCTCAACCCTCACGACCAGCTCACTCCTGAACAAAGTGCTAAGGTGATTATCAAACACGTTGCCGATGGTGTTGAACTTGCTCATAAAAATAAACTGCCTAAACGCATCATCGATTTCATCAAAACTCATCACGGACGCAGTCTTACTTATTATTTCTATCGCAAAGCCTTAGACTTAAATCCCGAAGGCACTAAAGAAGAAGATTTCCGCTACCCAGGTCCTATTCCTTTCTCCAAAGAAACAGCTATACTGATGATGGCTGATTCAGTGGAAGCCGCTACCAAAAGTCTTAAAAACCCTACTTTTGAAGCTCTTAACGAGTTTGTCGATCGCATCATCAAAAAACAATTAGATGACAATCAATTTGCTAATTCCGATATATCTTTCAAAGAAATCGAAGCTATCAAACGCATATTTAAAAACAAACTCACCAATATCTACCACGTGCGTATCGAATATCCCGAGTAATTGGCACACTTATTGACATCCGATTCTCCAAGATTCTCCAAGATTCTCCAAGATTCTCCAAGTCTCTCCGAGATTCTCAAAAATCTAAAATAAACATCAAAAAATATGAAACACTACTTTGTATTATTTTCGCTAATATCAACAATGGCAATAGCACAAAACCAAACGCCTACCGTCGAAGTTACAGGTGAAGGCATCGTATATGCAACCCCCGATATGGTAAATATCTCTATCAGTATCGAAAAAGAAGGGCTTGATTTGAAGAACCTCCGACAAAAGAACGGCGAAGCTGTGGCTCAAGTATTACAACTTTTGAGTAAGGAACTCCCTATGGAGAATTTCCAAACCAGCTATGTATCTCTTTATAAAGACGATTATAACAAACTGAACAAATATCGTGTCGTGCAAAATATCAATATCAAATTAGAAGATATCAGCAAGTACGACAATTTGATGAATGCTATTTTCGATACAGGAGTAAACCGAATTGACGGCATCAGCTTTGGAGTAAAAAACAAAGAAAAACTCTTACAAGAAGCACGTATCGCCGCTATCGACGATGCTCGTAAAAAAGCGTTACTCTATGCCGTAAGCTTAGATCAAAACATTGGTAAAGCTATCCAAATCAAGGAAGTAAACTCTCATTTCAACGATATACAACCCGTTGAAAGAATGAGCAAAATGAGTTTAGGAAGTACCGGAAATGATAATACTTTAGCCGTAGGTAAAATAGCTATCGAAGCTCAAGTAAATGTAGCATTCGAACTTTTAAAATAAATTCACTATGGGAACACAAGAAATTATAGCCTATATTTTAGTAGCAATAGCAGCTTTTTTCTTAGTGAAAAAACTGTTTTTTAACAAAAAGAAAGGCTGTTCTGGAGGCGCTAATTGCAACTGCGGACACTAAATAATTAAAAAAAATGCCAATTCACAAATTTGCTAATTGACAAATTATTCGTACCTTTGCGCCCTCAATTTTAAAAATTACAAATTATATCTATGACCGCTATTAGAAATATAGCTATTATTGCCCACGTTGACCACGGAAAAACTACCCTTGTTGATAAAATCTTGCACCACTGCGCACTCTTTCGCGACAATCAAGATTCTGGCGAACTGATATTAGATAATAACGACCTCGAACGCGAACGCGGTATTACCATCCTCTCTAAAAACGTATCTGTTGTTTATAAAGACATCAAAATCAACATCATCGATACCCCTGGCCACGCCGACTTTGGTGGTGAGGTTGAACGTGTCCTCAATATGGCTGATGGCGTACTTCTATTAGTAGATGCCTTTGAAGGTCCTATGCCTCAAACGCGATTTGTACTCCAAAAAGCTATCGAAATGAAGTTGAAACCTATTGTGGTAATCAACAAAGTCGATAAAGAAAACTGTACACCTGATGAGGTACACGAAGCTGTATTCGACCTGATGTTTGAACTCGGTGCCGAAGATTGGCAACTCGATTTTCCTACTGTCTACGGTTCAGCAAAACAAAACTGGATGTCCGAAGATTGGCATAAAAAAACAGATAGCATCGCTCCCCTACTCGATATGGTGGTAGAGCACATCCCTGCTCCTCAAATTGAGGAAGGTAGCTTGCAAATGCTCATCACTTCTCTTGATTATTCTACCTTTACAGGTCGTATAGCTATCGGTCGCTTGCACCGTGGTACCCTAAAAGCTGGTATGAATATTTCATTAGTGAAACGTGATGGGACTATCGTAAAATCTAAAATTAAAGAACTACACCTATTTGATGGTTTAGGTCGTAAAAAAGTAGAGGAAGTACAAGCAGGCGACATCTGTGCGATTGCTGGCTTAGAAGGCTTTGAAATTGGTGATACCATCGCCGATTATGAAAACCCCGAAGCACTTCCTACTATTGCTATCGATGAACCTACAATGAGTATGCTCTTCACTATCAACGATTCTCCTTTCTTCGGTAAGGACGGTAAGTTCGTAACCTCTCGCCATATCAAAGAACGTTTGGAACGCGAATTAGAAAAAAACCTCGCTTTACGAGTAGAACCTACCGATAGTGCCGATAAGTTTATTGTTTATGGTCGTGGGGTATTACACCTCTCAGTGCTTATTGAAACAATGCGCCGTGAAGGTTATGAATTACAAATAGGTCAGCCTCAAGTTATCATCAAAGAAATCGATGGCGTAAAATGTGAACCTGTAGAAGAACTCACTATCGATTTACCTGAAAACGTAAGTGGTAAAGCAGTCGATTTGGTAACCCTTCGTAAAGGTGAAATGCTAAGTATGGAACCTAAAGGTGAACGTATGATTATCAAGTTCATCATTCCTTCTCGCGGTATCATTGGCTTGCGTAACCAATTGCTCACGGCTACCGCTGGTGAGGCGATTATCCACCACCGTTTCTTGGAATTCCAACCTTTCAAAGGTGAAATCGCAGGTCGTATCAATGGGTCGCTCATCTCTATGGAACAAGGAACTGCTATCCCCTACTCTCTCGATAAATTGCAAGACCGCGGTAAATTCTTCATTTTCCCTGGCGAAGAAATCTATACAGGGCAAGTAATTGGCGAAAATTCTCGTAGTGGAGATATCGTCGTGAATGTTACGAAGACTAAAAAACTTACAAACGTACGAGCTGCTGGCTCTGATGAAAAAGTGAAGTTAGCACCACCTATTAAGTTTTCATTAGAAGAAGCTTTGGAATATATCCAAAAAGACGAATACGTTGAAGTAACACCAAAAAATATGCGCTTGCGTAAAATCTACTTAGATGAAAATGAACGCAAACGCCACGAAAAAGAGTTTAAATAATTAAGCAAATATTTTCTAAAAACAAAAGAGGTTGCCCAATATTGAGTAACCTCTTTTTAATTGTCATAAACTTTGTCAAAGTCCCAAAACTTCGCCAAAGTCTATAAATCTGATAATCAATCACTTTTAGAGTATGTTATGTAGGAAAGCCAGCGATAGCTGGTATGTGCTGCAAATCCCCATATAAATAAAACTTTTCGGATAGGCTCTTTTTAATTGTAAACTGTTAATTATCAGTTATTAATTATTAATTGTTAATTGTTTTATTGTTTCCTCCACAGTCTTATCATAATCAATCCCTAAACCTTCTTGTTGTGATACCAATTCACCTTTTTTGTTAAACACACTGATGATATTAGAATGTGAGAAATCCACTGGTGATATTTGCTTGTAGTTCACAGCAAGTACTGCAGCAAACTCTCGTGTTTGTTCTTCATTAGAACGAAGGAATAGCCACTGCTCGTCGTCCATTTGTCTTTCTTTGGCAAAGGCTTTTAAATGCTCTGGTGTATCCGTCTCGGGGTCTATACTTACCAAAAGGTATTTCACTTGCTTGCGTTTGTCTCCTGCTTGTTCATCTACGCGCTTGCGTATTTCGCGCATATCTTTAATAAGGATAGGACAAGCGGTCTTACAAGAGGTGTAGATCATCACCACCACCAATACATTCCCTTTGAGGTCTTTGAGCTCTATGTTATCCCCATTTTGGGTCGTCCATACCGCTGGCAAGTGATATACTGATAAATCTGAAAAACTATCCGTTGCCTTTGCAGTGGTACTATCTGCCACTGCTTTTGTATCTGTTCTAGCTGTGTTGCTATTGTGGTTATTACAATTGAGCAATAACAAACTCAGTAAAATAAAATATAGTGTCTTCATTAATAGTAATTTTTTCTAAGGTTTATCTTCATTTTATCATATTTTGCTTCTAAATCTTCTAAAAATCCCTCCAAAACATCGGCTACATCTTCATAATTCTCATAAAGATATTTATCGTCAATTCCTTGTTCCATAATCCCTCTTATTTCTTTCAATTTAGCTCTTATATATCCATACGAGCTTGTTGTCCCATCATAGTATAGAAATTCTTGTACATATTCTTTCAATATATCATAATCTGCATTAGCTTCTACAATCATAGCCTTAATATAGATATTCACCAACGCTATAATCGTTAGCTCAGCCGATTGTTTATACACCTCTACTATCACATAATTACAGATTTCGTCTATATCGTTATATGACATATTCTTTAAGTTGTTATTATCGCCTAATAACAACTCACAATCTTCTATAACATCTCTATATTTTGTTACAATATCTTTCATCGCGATATACCACTTGCGTTCCCTCCCACTCTTGCGCTTTCCACAGCTCTGTTACTTCTCTTGTATGAGCCGTATTTTTTTCGGTTCTGTTTACCAAAACACCATTTCTTCTTCTGTCCATATTAGGTATTTGTACATTGTCCAAATACTCACTTATTTCCTTCGCAAAGTCTCGAAAGCCTATCGTCGAGGCTTTAATCCTTACTTCCATAATAGGCTTGCTATTACTCCATTTGAAGGTATATTTATTAATCCAATGGGGTCGTTCTTTAAGAGTTGCTACCAAAGGTCGAGTCAAGTAAACAACAAACATACGCTCTTCCTCTGACGAACCATCACTATAGATTATCTTCTTTATACTATCCCAAGCGATAAAATTGGTTTCATCAAATAACGGAATATCTATTGTAAATCCCTTATCACCATAAATAATACTACTTTTATCTGCATCTGTCGTATCTCCTGAAAAATCAAAATAGTATCCTAATACAAATAGTAAAGCTACTACCAACGGAATACTAAATATTACCGGAATATACCACAAAGTATAGTTTATAAAGGTGCTATAAATCACTACACCCAAACACAACAAGAGCATTATTATGGCAAAAACACAAATAAATATATTAATAATCTTCATTTGTTAATTGATTTTCAAGGTTTTCGCATTTAAAATAATATTCTATGGTATTGATTTACAGCACTGTATCACAATCTATTTACAAAATAATTCACCGTCAGGTAAAACTTCCTGTTCACATACCCAGCTGTGAGCCCTCGCTGGCTTTGTGGGAGATTTAAAATGTTTCGCTGATTGTTAAACAATTATTTATATCGAACTCAAATTAATTATGTGATAATTTTTCGTAATTCGTCATTTATTCCCATTAAGACAAATAGCAATCGCTTTTGCGGCTTGTCCCCCTTCGGGGGTTCGGGGGCTATCTCGTCATTCGTCCCTCGTATTTCGTAATTTATAAAGCACATCTAAACCCCATATTCAGCATCGTATAGTTCGCTTTGAGGCTACCTCTCAGCGCATACCGCATAAAAGCTCCATAGTTAGTAAGGTCGGAAGCATTGAGCGCACTCCCGCCACAAAAAAGAGCATCGTCTCCTTGCTTGTCTTTGCGCGAGTCCCCCGAGAGAAGCACACTGTTGAAGTCCGACACCCATTCCCATACCAAGCCGTGCATATCATATACACCCCAATAGTTCTTGGGCGTACTGCCTACTTTCTGTAGGTAGGTCTTGGGCGTTTGCATGCTCCGCACTATATACTCTTGATAATGTTTCTTCTTGCGGGCATCTATACTTTGGGCATCGGCTTGGGCTACGTACTCCCACTCGTCGGTTGTCGGTAGTCGCTTTCCTTCACACTCACAATATTTCTTGGCAGCAAACCACGAAATGTGGGTTACAGGGGCTTGTGCTTCTAGCGGACTAAAATCTAAGTCGCTCTTCCAGTGCGAAAGATAACTCTTCTGCGCAAAGATTCCCTTCACACGAGAGCGTTGCCACTCGGGATGTTTCTCCAAAAAAGCTTTGTATTGTGCATTGGTCACTGGGTATATATCTAACTGAAAGCTCTTTACATTTACGGGCTTTATCGCTTTATTCTCCCCTTTCACTCCATACAAAGGCACATAACTTCCTCCTTTAATCGTTACCATAGGAGTAGAAGTTTGTCCTAGTAGCCATCCACAAAAGCATAAAGTTATTATGTTAATAAGGTATTTTTTCATCATTATCACCCAATTAACGTTTTTCTCTTACTTTCTTTACTCTTTCAGGGCTTACTACGGTTTTATTGTTCTCCCAGTTGTGATATACGTAGGTGAGCACATCGGCTATTTGCTCAGGGGTAAGTGGTTGAGGAGGCATCATACTGTTGTACTGTTTGCCATTCACAGTAATCCCTCCCGTATGCCCTTTCAGTACGGTCTCTATTGCTCTGTCTACATTAGCATTCAGGTAGTCGGCTTTTGCCAAAGGCGGAAAAGCTCCTTCCAACCCCTGCCCTTGTGCCTGATGACAAGCCACACAAGTGCGCTGATACACTTTCTTCCCGTCTTCCATCTGTTGTGCCAAAGTCTTATTCCCTGACTCCTGCCTCCTATCTCCTGTCACCTGAGACTTAACCACTGACACCTGATAAGGCACTGCCTCTTGCTTGCCATAAATAACTGGATTTTCACGCCCTTGAGCAATGAGCTGTCCTAGTGCACCTTTATTGAAAGCACGGAAAATAGCGTGGTCTACCAAAGTATAAGAACCTGGTACTTCTACCTTAAATTCTACTATAGCTGCCCCACCTGCCGGAATAACAGTTGTTTGTACGTTTTCATTTACGAGCTTGCCCCCTTCCACCTGCACTCGGTCAAAGATTTCTCCTATCACGTGGAAAGAAGAAATGAGGTTAGGACCTCCATTTCCTACAAAAAGACGCACCGTTTCACCAGCGTTTACAGTAAGGGCTTTATCGCCTGCAATAGCTCCTACTTTCCCGTTGAAAAGCACATAATCAGGCTTTTCCGCAAGGGCTTTCTCTTGGCTGAAGGCTTGCAAACCTTCAGCTCCATAAGCTCCTTCGGTATAGAAATCGCCTTGCATCACATAGTATTCCATATCTACTGGGGGCAAACCGCCTTCGGGTTCTACCAATATAAGCCCATACATCCCATTGGCGATATGCAAAGGCACGGGCGCTTGAGCACAATGATATACAAAAAGTCCCGGGTTCAAACATTTAAAGGTGAAGGTACGTTGCTGTCCTGGGGCTACTAACGACGCATCAGCACCTCCTCCTGTACCCGTTACAGCGTGAAGGTCGATATTGTGTGCCAATTTGTTATCTGGGTGATTTTTAAGTGTAAACGATACTTCATCTCCTACACGAGCTCGAATAAAACTCCCTGGCACCGTACCGCCAAATGTCCAAAAAAGGTATTTAGTACCATCTGTTAATTCGCCTTCTTTTTCTATGATTTCAAGAGTAACACTTAGTTTTGTAGCCTTCCGATTGCCTACTGGCGCTGGTACAAAAGGTGGTGAAGTAAGTTGGGCTACCATTTCTCCCTCTACGGGAATATCAGTGGTAGAAGTATAAGTAGTTTGTTCATTACAAGCACTTAACAATAAAGAAGCACTCAATAGTAATAAATTGTATTTCATAAAATCTTTTCTCATCATTATAGTACCAAATTATATAGAAGCAATTAAAATACGGGGGCAAATATAATACTTTTTTGTCTAATAATCTCTATCCCAATATATCTTTTTAGTTCCCATTACTCCCACAACTCCCACAGCTCCCATTAAAACTGCCCGTGCGGCTCCCACCACTAAAGGTCAAACACTGAAGTCCGTTTCACAAAAAACACATCCTTAATTCTCAACAAAGAAGCCAATAATAGATATACACCAAAACCAGCCCCTAAAGTAGCAAAGGTGCCATAAATGAAGAAAATACGCACATCTTTAGCGCGTACACCTAATTTCTCAGCCAATCGTGCCGATACTGCAAAGCCATATTTCTCTAAAAAAAATCTAACCTTTGAAATCATTTGTTACTCATTGTTTGCTTGTCTTAAAAAGTAGAATTATGCCAACTCCGAAGAAAATAATCAATGAGATAGTCGCATTACGCATATTATTCGTAAATTGGTCTATGAGTCCATAAACCCCCATTCCTATTACTATCCCTATTTTTTCAGTCACATCGTAAAAACTGAAGAAAGAAGTTGTATCTTTAGTATCAGGCAAATAAGCCGAATAAGTGGAGCGAGAAAGCGTTTGTATGCCCCCCATTACAAGTCCCACTAAGGTAGCTATGATGTAGAATTGTATCGGTTTATACACGTAATATGAAAGTAAGCAAATTCCTACCCATATAGCATTGAGTCCTATTAACACCCAAATATTTCCCCATTTGCGCACTGCAATAACTGTGAGTCGTGCTCCTACTATAGCTACCAATTGAATTATGAGCACACTCACTATTAGTCCTATAGTACTTTCTTCAGCACTCGCCCATTGTATTTCTTGTTCTCCAAAATAGGTAGCTACCAGCATTACGGTTTGCACTCCCATACTATATACAAAAAAAGCAATGAGATACCATTTCAATCGTGGCGAGGTAGTGAGTTGTAGCCATACTTTCCGTAATTCCTTAAATCCATTAAAAAAAATACTCTTGGTAACTTTAGCTCCATTTTTCTTATGTGATGGAAGGTAGTAAAAAGGAATACTACTGAACCCTATCCACCATACTCCTACTGTGATAAACGAAATCCGCATCGTCGTGAGTGTCGTTTCGGTATCAGTAGTAGTAAAACCTATCCATTCGGGTTTCATCACCATTATCAAATTGAAAATCAATAGCAACACACTCCCCGCGTAGCCTAAACTATAACCTTTAGCACTTACTGCATCGTATTGTTCAGGCAGAGCAATATCTGGCAAATAGGAATTGTAAAACACTATACTTCCCCAAAAACCTACTACCCCACAAAAATAACAAAATAAACTAAAATAGATGTATTCTAACGAAAACCAGTACAATCCTATACACGAAATTGCTCCAATATAGCAAAAAAAGCGCATAAATGTTTTTTTGTTGCCTAAATAGTCGGCTATACCACTCAAAATAGGCGAGAGTACCACCACCACAGCAAAAGCCAAAGCGGTTACAAAAGCGATTACCGATGTACTTTTGATTATCATCCCAAAAAGGGCTATATGGGTAAGCCCTGCAGTGCGAAATAATAGTCCGTAAAAAATAGGAAAAACAGTGGAAACGATGGTAAGTGAATATACTGAGTTCGCCCAGTCATAAAACGCCCAAGCGTTGAGTAGTTTTTTATTGCCTCTTTCTAATCTGTTCATAGTTTAGTGTTTTTTACTGCGTTTGTTACTCCATTTTTCGAGTAGATAAATCACTAAAAAACCTGCTATTGCTAATAGTACAGCAATGAATATTTGAGGTTCTGTATGGGTGACTTCTTTAAAAGTACAAGGCGATATGCTCTTTTCCCACACTGCCACAGCATTGCCTTGAGCATCTGTATCCCATTTCAAAACCTCTTTCCAAGGCCATACTTTGTTTAGCGACCCCACGATAAAACCAGTCAACCCTGCAAAAGTAAGAGTCCGATATTTAGCAAACAACCATTTCAGCGCCTTAGAAAAACTTAAAATACCCGTGATTGCTCCTACCCCAAAAACACTTATGAGTTTAAAATTCCACGAACTCAAAGCGTCTAAAACTGTGTGATAAGCTCCTAACAGCACCAATATAAAAGCTCCTGAAATCCCTGGTAATATCATCGCGCAAATAGCCAAAGCTCCACAGAAGAAAATAAATATCAAATTCTGGTTACCACCATTCACTAAGGGTGGAATAACCGTAATAAAATAAGCAACTCCCCCCGATATGAGCATCACGAGTATTGTAGCTAAATTCCAACGCTTGATTTCTTTTATCAAAAAAAGTACGCTGGCTATCATCAATCCAAAGAAAAAAGCCCATATCATTATAGGTTCATTTTCTAAAAGCCATTTCATCCCTTTGGCAAGCGATATGATGCTAACCCCTATCCCTGCCAAGAGTGCTATAAAAAAATTACCATTAATATGTTTCCAAAAAGCTACAATCCCTTTGCTGAATAAAAGCTTAAATGCTTGTAAATTGATCTTGCTAATAGACCCTACAAGCTCTTCATAAATCCCCGATATAAAGGCTATGGTACCCCCAGAAACTCCTGGTACAACATCGGCTGCTCCCATTGCCATTCCTTTGGAAGTAATAAATAAATAATCTAAAAAATTGCGTTTCATAACAATTTATAATGTCTCTTTCTAACTTAAACGGCGCAAAGATAATAATATTTTGCTAATTAATAGTCTATCAGTATTGATTTGCAAATTTTTCGTTCTATACTATCCGTGTAATTCCAGTAGCGTTTGCTGCCATAATATATATTCTTTACGTCTAACTCTCATTAAGTTAACGTCAGTTCGATATAACAGAACATTGATTTACAGCTTTGTAACATAATATATTCACAAAATAATTCACCGTCAGGTGAAAATTCGTGGGAGATTAAAAATATTTTACTGATTGTTAAATAATTACTTACACCGAACTTACCTTAAGTTACATTGTAAGAGGGGCTAAAAGTCTCAAAATCGTATTTACATCTACTTTACTCGTCTTAAAAAACTCTAAGATTCTCCAAAAAAAACACCTAACAGGAAACCTTACAATAAGTTAATCAATAAATTTTTCTATCCATCAAATTTGTTAATTTGCTAATTACTTCGTATCTTTGCAAAATAAAAGCATTTTCTTATGAAAACGGAACATCAATTACATATAAAATATAATGTTTTCAATAAATTAACCGACCTACCTGAAAAAGCTCAAAACCTGATGAAACAAGCAATAACCACTCGCGAAAAGGCTTACGCCCCTTACTCTAAATTCAAAGTGGGTGCCGCTGTTTTACTTAAAAACGGACAAACTTTCGTAGGCTCCAATCAGGAAAATGCTGCCTACCCCTCAGGTCTTTGTGCCGAAAGAGTCGCTATATACCAAGCCGCTACCCAGTATCCCGATGAGGAAATCGAAATGATCGCAATCTCTGGATCTGCCCAAGACCCTACTGCCTTTCCCGTATCGCCTTGTGGAGCTTGCCGCCAGTCACTCTCCGAATACGAAACCAAACAAAAAAAACTTATCCCCGTATATTTTATGGGAGCTGAAGGCGAAATCGTTCAAACTGAATCTATTAAAGACCTCCTGCCTTTCCTTTTCGATGGTAGCCTAATGTAAACTAACAACTAAAAACTATATAACGAATGAACTCAGAAGAAATTATTACCTCTGCCAAACAAACTATTACTGAAGAAGCTCAAGCTGTTGCTAAACTAACTGATTATATCGACGACGATTTTACTAAGTCAGTACAATATATATTGCAATCCAAAGGTCGTGTAGTGATTACAGGTATAGGTAAAAGCGCTATTATTGCTAATAAAATAGTAGCTACAATGAACTCTACAGGCACCCCCGCCATCTTTATGCACGCTGCCGATGCGATCCACGGCGACTTGGGTATTATACAGCAAGATGATGTGGTAATATGTATCTCTAAAAGCGGTAACACTCCCGAAATAAAAGTGTTAGTGCCTTTGCTCAAAAGGGGTAATAATAAGCTGATAGCCATTACCTCTAATAAAAATTCTGTCTTAGCTCAACAAGCCGATAGTGTACTCTACGCTCACGTTGATAAAGAAGCTTGCCCTAATAATTTAGCCCCTACGACTAGCACCACAGCTCAATTGGTATTAGGCGATGCGTTAGCAGTTTGTCTATTGGAAATGAAACACTTTGGCAGTAGCGACTTTGCTAAATACCATCCTGGTGGTGCATTAGGAAAACGTTTATATCTAAAAGTATCCGATATCGTACCTCATAACCAAAAACCTGAGGTCTCTCCTGATACCGATATTAAAAAGGTAATTGTAGAAATATCCGAAAAAATGCTTGGAGTAACTGCCGTACTCAACAATCATCAAATAGTAGGAATAGTAACTGATGGTGATATCCGCCGAATGCTTAGTAAAACGGATAGTATCAAAGGGCTTACCGCTAAAGATATAATGAGCGCTAACCCTAAAACTATTGAAGTCGATTGTTTAGCAATTGATGCCTTACACCTAATGGAGAAAAATAAAATTACACAACTATTAGCAACTAAACAAGGTGAATATGTGGGAATTATACACCTACACAACCTTATTCAAGAAGGACTTATTTAAAATCTAAGAATATTAATTATTTAAAAATGAGAGATCTATCCAAAATGACAAACATTGAGGACTTGCGTGTCGTTTGTAAACGCAACGTCCCTAAAATGTTCTACGAGTATGTAGACACCGGCTCTTGGACTGAAGCAACCTACAAACAAAATGTTTCAGACTTCAACCCTATCAAATTCCGCCAACGTATCTTAGTGGATATGGATAACCGTACCCTCGAAAGTACACTCCTTGGCAAAAAAGTAAAATTCCCTGCAATGACGGCTCCTGTGGGCTTTATGGGAATGATGTGGGCTGACGGTGAAATTCACATGGCTAAAGCTGCCCAAAAATTCGGTATCCCTTTTACCCTATCTACTATGTCCATCTGCTCTATCGAGGATTTAGTAGAAGCTGGTGTTGAACCTTTCTGGTTTCAGCTCTATGTAATGCGCGACCGCGAGTTTATGAAAGACCTTATCCGTCGTGCTAAAGAAGCTAAATGCTCTGCCTTGATGATTACCGTCGATTTACAAGTCTTAGGTAACCGCCACCGCGATATCAAAAACGGACTTTCTACTCCTCCTAAGTTCACCATTCCTAATATGTTGAACCTTTCTACTAAAATTCCTTGGGGATTGCGCTATATCTTCGGTAATCGCCGCTGGACTTTCCGCAATATTGCTGGACACGCTAAAAACGTATCCGACCTCTCTTCGCTATCTTCTTGGACAAAAGAACAATTCGACCCTAGCCTTAGCTGGAAAGATATTGCCGAAATCAAAGAACTCTGGGGAGGCCCTATCATCTTAAAAGGAATTATGACTCCTGAAGATGCTATAGAGGCAGTAAAATACGGCGCTGATGCAATTATCGTCTCTAACCACGGTGGTCGCCAGATGGATGACACTATTTCAACTATAAAAGCCCTTCCCGATATCGTAAGTGCTGTAGGTAGCCAAACTGAAGTATGGATAGACTCTGGCTTCTATACAGGTCAAAACATGCTCAAGGCTTGGGCTTTAGGAGCTAAAGGTATTATGCTTGGTCGTGCTCCTGTATATGGGCTCGGTGCTTATGGCGAAGAAGGGGTAACCCGCGCTTTGCAGATACTCTATGACGAAATGGATACTACTATGGCTTTCACTGGTCATCGTAACCTCCAAGATGTAGATAGCAGTATCTTAGTAGAGGGTACTTATCCTCTGCCAAGTAATCGATAATTCAAAAAAATAATGTACCTTTGCCCCCGCAATGAGTAAAAAGAAAAATATAACCATAGAAAATGTTATCGTTACCGATGCGGGGGCTAAAGGCAAAAGCATTGCTAAAGCTCCTGATGGTCGCGTTATTTTTATCAACAACGCTATCCCTGGTGATGTAGTCGATGTACAAACTACCAAAAAAAAATCGGCTTATTACGAGGGGGTCGCTACTAAATTCCACGAGTATTCTAATCGCCGTGTAACTCCCGTATGTACCCATTTTGGCTACTGTGGTGGCTGCAAATGGCAAGATATGAACTATGAAAGTCAGCTGTTCTACAAACAAAAAGAAGTCGAAAACAACTTAGTGCGTTTAGGAAAAATAACAATCCCTGAACTGATGCCTATTGTAGCTTCCGAGAATATCTATTTCTATCGAAATAAAATGGAATTCTCCTTCTCCGATATGCGCTGGCTTACCCCCGAAGAAATTCAAAATGCCAATACAATTGAACAACGCAACGGTTTAGGCTTCCATATCGCTGGCGCTTGGGATAAAATCCTCGACATCGATAAATGTTACTTACAAGAAGATCCTTCTAATGCCATACGATTGGAAATTAAGCGATTTGCTTTAGAAAATAATATACCTTTCTATAGCCCGCGTCAGCAAACAGGTGTCTTGCGTTCTATGATGATACGCATCTCTTCTACAGGCGAAATAATGTTGGTAATACAATTCTTTAGCGATAGCAAAAAAGGCTATTGGTTGTTAGACCATATCGCCCAAACGTTCCCTCAAATTACTTCTTTGCAATATTGTATCAACAGCAAAGGAAACGATGCTATCTACGACCAAGATTTAAAAGTCTATAAAGGCACCGATTGTATTTTTGAGGAAATGGAAGGTTTGCGCTTCAAAATCAATGCAAAATCTTTTTATCAAACAAACTCTAAACAAGCACACAAACTATATCAAGTAACCCGTGACTTCGCCGATTTAAAAGGAGATGAATTGGTATACGACCTCTATACTGGTACGGGTACTATCGCTCAGTTTGTAGCTAAAAAAGCTAAAAAAGTAGTAGGCGTCGAAGCTGTACCCGAAGCCATTGCCGATGCTAAAGCAAATGCTAAGGCAAACGGCATTGATAATGTGAGTTTTTATGTAGGCGATATGAAAAACATCTTTAATGATGCTTTTATCGAAGCTAATGGTACCCCCGATGTAATCATCACCGATCCTCCTCGCGATGGAATGCACAAAGACGTAGTAGCGCAAATCCTGCAAATAGCACCCTCTAAGATAGTATATGTGAGCTGTAATAGCGCTACCCAAGCCCGTGATTTAGCGCTCTTAAACGAAATGTATAAGGTGACAAAAGTACAACCCGTCGATATGTTCCCTCAAACTTATCACGTTGAAAATGTAGTACTTTTAGAAAAAAGAACTCTCTCCTAAAATCTCTAAAAGCAAATGAATATATACGATATCGAAGCTACCAAAATATTGCTCGAAAAGCAACCTAAAATAAGTATCATCCCTCACAAAAGCCCTGATGGCGATGCCATAGGTAGCTGCTTAGGGCTTTTCCATTATCTCAAATTACATCATTGTGATGTAACGGTAGTTTCACCTAACGATTTTCCTGATTTTCTCAAATGGCTACCTGCTGCCGATGAAATTCTTATTTACGACAACAATCCTGAAAAAGCTACAAAGCAAATCGAAGCCTCTAAACTTATCTTTACGCTCGATTTCAACGCCCTCAAAAGAGCCGATACACTCACTCCTCTATTAGAGAACTCTAAAGCTACCTTTGTGATGATAGACCATCATCAAGCCCCCGACGACTATGCCAAAGTTACTTTCTCTAACCCTAAAGCAAGCTCTACTTGCGAAATGATTTACACCTTTATCGACGCAATGGGCAATAAAAACCAAATCGATAAAGAAATAGCAACTTGCTTGTATACAGGAATAATGACGGATACAGGTAACTTCAAATACCCCACCACCACTAGCAACACATTCAAAATTGGCGCTTTCTTAATAGAAAAAGGAGCTAACAATAGCCAAATCAATAGCAATGTGTTCGATAATAATTCTTACAACAAATTGCAATTACTTAGCACTGCTCTCAAAAATTTGGTGTATATCAAGGAGTACGACACTGCTTATATTACACTCACTTCTGAGGAATTACAAAAATGCGACCATCAAAAAGGTGATACCGAAGGTTTTGTAAACTATGGACTTACAATTAAAGATACTAAATTAGCTGTCATCTTTATCCAAGAAGGCGATTTTGTAAAAATCTCCTTGCGCTCAAAAGGCAATAACGATGTAAACTTGTTCGCTCGTAAATGTTTCAATGGCGGCGGACATATCAATGCCGCTGGTGGGCGATTCGACGGCTCTATAGACGAGGCAGTTACCTATTTCAAACAAGTATTACCCGATTTTATCCACAAAAATATGTAAAATAATACAATGAATATACTTAAAAAAATAATCATTCTAAGTGCCATTGGCATAGTTTTGGTAAGTTGTGCCGATCGGCAAGCACGCCATCCTATAACTAAAAAAACAAGTACTTTTTTAAAAGAATCAGCTATGAAAAATAAAGCTCTGTTGGCCTCCGAAGAAGCGCTAATCGATTCTATCATCAAAAAAGATACACTTCACTCTTTCGTCGACTCTCAACACGGATTTAAGTTCTACTATCTAAATCAAAATCCTGAGGCTCATTATACTGCTCAGTTTGGCGATATCGTAACTTATGATTACAGCCTCTCCGATTTGCAAGGTAACCAGCTTTATCAGGAAAAACCCGATGGTGAATACAAATATTATGTAGATAAAGAAGAAGTATTCCAAGGCTTGCGTTCTGCTTTAAAATTGTTAAAAGAAAAAGAAAGTGGCGTTTTCTATTTCCCTTCAAGTGTAGCTTATGGCTATCGCGGCGATAAAGATAAAATTTCTTTCAATCAACCTATTATAGCTAAAATCGAAGTCTTTAAGATTGAAAAAAATCAAGAAGACGTAAAACCTCGACCCGAATAAATAAACATTATTAATTAATTATTATATTATGAGACGACTCAATTTTGTAGCATTGCTCTCTGCAATGTTTGTATTTTTCAGTTGTAATTCGCAAAAAAAAGCCTACAAAGATTTAGGTGATGGCTTATTTGCCGATATCGAAACTACTCAAGGAAATATCATTGTAAAACTCAACTACAAAGAAACTCCTATAACAGTAGCTAACTTTGTTACTTTAGCCGAAGGTAAAAACTCTTTCGTAAAAGCCGAATACAAAGGTAAACCTTTCTACAACGGAACGATCTTCCATCGTGTGATCAAAGATTTTATGATTCAAGGGGGTGACCCTACTGGTACAGGTATGGGCGATCCGGGATATCGTTTTGAAGATGAATTTGTCCCTACTTTGCAACACGATAAAAAAGGAATTTTATCAATGGCCAATGCAGGGCCTGATACGAATGGCAGTCAGTTTTTCATCACTCAAGTACCTACCCCTCACCTCAATGGTCGTCATACTGTTTTTGGTGAAACTGTGAAAGGTTTAGAAGTAATCGATGCAATAGCTAATACTAAAACTGTAGCTAACTATAAACCTGAAAAAGATATCAAAATCAATAAAATTACAATTATTGCTAATGGTAAAGACGCTAAAAACTTCAATGCTGTAAAAGTTTTTGAAAACTATTTCAAAGATATCGCTAAAAAAGAACAAGAAAAGGAAGCTAAAACCAAAGCAGCGGCTGCTAAATTCTTAGAAGAGGTAAAAACTCAAGAACCTCAAGCTAAAGCACTTCCTTCTGGAGTAAAAATATTTACTTTAGTAGAAGGTAAAGGCAAACAGCCTAACCACACTCAACAAGTAATGGTTAACTATGCTGGATATTTGGCAAATGGTACTCTCTTCGATTCTAATGTAAAAGAAATAGAAGAAACTTATGGCAAATACAATGCAATGCGTGAGCAACAAGGCGGCTACCAAGCTTTCCCTATGGAATATAGTTCTAATGCCCCTCTTATACCTGGTTTTAAGGAAGCTCTTCTAAAAATGAAAGTAGGTGACAAAGTGCGTGTATTCATCCCTGCTGCCTTAGGCTATGGCGAAAGAGGTGAAGGTAATGTTATTCCTCCTAATAGCGACCTCATTTTCGACATCGAAATCACCGACATAGCTAAATAACCCTTAACCACTAACACCTAACACCTAAAAATGGTATACAAATTTAGAGTAATACTCGACGTTAAAGAAGACGTTTTCAGAGATATCGCAATCCAAGGAGAAGCTACCTTGGAAGATTTGCACAATGTAATCAACCAGTCTTTTGGATTTGCTGGCAACGAAATGGCTTCATTCTACCTTACAGATGACGATTGGAATCAAGGTGAAGAAATCACTCTTTTCGATGTATCCGAGAGTGGCGAAATACGCTTAATGGAAGAAACTACTATCGAATCAGTAGTAAGTGAAGACGAACCTAAATTGTTGTATGTGTACGACTTTATGTCAATGTGGACATTCTTCGTTGAATTGGTAGATATTGAAGAAGAAAAATCTGGTGTATCCTACCCTGCTTTGATACACGCTCACGGTTCTATCCCTGCCGAAGCCCCCGAAAAATCCTTCATCGCCGATGATTTCGATGAGTTTGAAGACGAGTTCAACGATTTCGACCTCGATGAAGACGATTATGGTAGTTTCAGTGAAGAGGAATACTATTAATTTCGCTAACATCTATCTATGCTTAACTTATATACAACAAACATCGAAACCCTTTCTATCCATAGGGTAGGCAACTTGAGTAAAGGGGAACCTATTTTCTTTTCTGAAAAACCTTATGCGTTAAACGACGAAATTATAGGCTTGCTAAAAGAGTATTTCTTCAAACCTTTTCGTGAAAAAGAAGAAAACTACTTCCATTTTGTACACGATGCCGATGTAGAATTCAATACTCTTTATCAGCTGGTAACCCCTATTTTTGAGGACGAAAGTACAATTCACGAACAATCAGGGAAAATTGCTCAACACTTGTACAACCAATCTAATCATCCTCATATTAAAAGTGGAGAAGTCTACATAGCCCTTTTGCACGATACTTATTTGGATAATGAAAAGGTAAAAGCTGTTGGTATTTTTAAATCTGAGGTAAAAAATAGCTTTCTACAGTTTGAAGAACAAGGTAACCAGTTAGAAATGATTATCCAAGAAGGTGTAAACATCCATCGCTTGGATAAAGGTTGTATCATTTTCAATGTAAATAAAGAAGATGGCTACAAAATACTTTCTATTGATAGCAATCGCTACGATACTAAATATTGGTTAGAAAACTTTCTAAACGTCGATGCTTTAGTCGACGATAACTTCTATACTAAAAAATACCTCAAGTTCAGCCAAGATTTTGCAAAAGATGTAATCTTGCCCGCCGAAGATAAAAAAGAAGAAGTACTTTTTATGAACCGCGCTATCAACTACTTCGCTAAAAATGATGATTTCGAAGAAACCTCATTTATGAATGAAGTATTTGAAAATCCTCAATTAATACCTGAGTTCAAACACTACAAAGTAGAAAAAGGCCCTAAGTATCAAATAGAAGATGTATCTACCTTTCCAATCGCTAACAAAGCTGTCTCCGATGTACGTAAGAAAATTAAAAACGTAATCGATTTAGATACAAATATCCAAATACGTATGGACTTCATCAATCCCGAATCTGCCGATAAGTTCATAGAAAAAGGTTGGGACGAGGAAAAGCAAATGTATTACTATTTAGTGTACTTCAACAAAGAACAAAAAGGTTCATAAAAATAACCTCATCAAAAATAAAATGGCATATAGTTTTTTATATGCCTTTTTTTTTATACTTTTGCGTTTTAAAAACATAAAACTATGATTGACGCACATAAATTCTCAATAGGTATATTATTACCCATTGAATCTTATCAAGGGGCTATCCCTAAAATGGAAAATCAAATACAGCTAATCCAACGCGCAGAAGCCTTAGGGTATGATACTGTATGGGTACGCGACATCCCCCTCTACAACCCCGATTTTAAAGAAGTAGGTCAAATGTTTGACCCTTGGATATATTTAGCTCATATAGCTTCTCTTACATTCTCTATCAAAATAGGAATAGCAAGTGTAATTCTACCTTTACGCCACCCTCTACATGTCGCTAAAGCTTCCGCAAGTCTCGATGTATTGTTCCCTAACCGCTTCGTAATGGGAATTGCCTCTGGCGACCGTCCCGTCGAATACCCTGCTTTCAACAAACCTTTTGAATTGCGTAGCGCACACATAACCGAACATATCGAAACTCTTAAAAAATTGTGGAGTGTAGATTTCCCTACTTATAATAATGATTATGGTACTCTAATGGACAAAGTAGGTGATGTACTCCCTAAACCTATCCATAAAAATATCCCAATCTATGCCACTGGTCACATCGGTGGTATAAACCTCAATTGGATAGCTAAACACACCGATGGCTGGATCTACTATCCCCGTGATTTCTCTTTCCAAAAAAAAATCGTAGAAGATTGGCACGAAGCTCTCAAAAATGAAGGCGAACCTGCTAAACCTTATATGCAACCCGTATATATCGACCTTATGGAAAATCCTAATTTTGAACCTCAAACTATGGACTTAGGCTTCCGCCTCGGGCGTAATTACCTCATCGATATGTTCCAAGAACTCAAAAAAATAGGAATAAATCATATTATGCTGGTACTCAAATATTGCAGCCGCCCAGCTGGTGAGGTACTTGAAGAAATCGGAAAAGAAGTATTGCCTCAACTCAAATAAAAACGATGAAAAGACTCTTTTTTATACTGTGTTTCTATGGATTCTTCACTGAAGGATATACCAATGACGGCGCTTTCTATATGGCAGGTAACCAACTCGTCCCCATCAACGAAACTGATATTTCAGTAAAAAAAGAAATTTTGTATATCAAAAAAACTGAAGAATTTGCAGAAGTATCAGTCTATTATGAGTTTTTCAATCCTAAAGATGAAAAAGAAATCATAGTTGGTTTTGAGGCGGGTATCCCTTCAGGTGATGCTGGATTTTCTCCAATAAATGGGCATCATCCTTATATGTTCGACTTTACAGTATCACTCAACGGTAACTTCTTACCCTATCAAATAGCTTTTGTAAAAAACTCAACCTATACTAAAAATCATAAAATACAAAATATAGACCCAAAATCTCTTGATAATGATATCATTGGTGATGAGTTAGACTTTCAATATGTTTATCATTTCAAGGCAAAGTTTAAAAAAGGGAAAAACATTGTAAAACATACTTACAGATATAAACTATCAAGAGGAGTATGTTATTATTACGACTTTAATTACGTACTTACGGCAGCCAATCGCTGGGCTAACAAGCAAATTAACGATTTTACCCTAATCTTGGATATGGGTGATTTCCAAACAGCTTCTATTCGTAAAACTTTCTTTAAAAACACTAATGAATGGACTTTCAACGGAATAGGAAAAATAACTGAAAATCCTGATTATACTAATTTTTATATCCAGCAAGGTATTTTAGTATTCGAAAAGAAAAACTTTGTACCTAAGGGAGAGCTTTCCGTAGAAGAAGAAAGTTCCTACTGTCGAGAAGCAGGAAGTAATCAAAAGTTTATTTTTTCATTAGGAAAAAACCGAGAATTAGGCAACCCTACCGAGAAAACTCCTGAAGAAAAACGCATTATCAGGAATCTGCCATTTGCACGACGTGGGTATATATTTAAGGATAAAACTTTGCAAGATGTTTTCAAAACAGAAGATTGGTATCAACCCAACCCTTCCTATGTACCCGAAGTTGAAGCCCTTACTGAAGAGGAAAAACAACTCATTAAAACATTTAAATAACACCTTTTATTATGACCATTACTCAATATCAATATGTCTTAGCAGTAGCCAAATACAAAAATTTTACTACCGCTGCCGAGCATAGTTTCGTTACTCAACCTACCTTGAGTATGCAAGTGCAGAAATTAGAGGAGGAATTGGGAGTTACTATTTTCGACAGAAGTAAAAAACCTCTACAGGTTACTGAAATAGGTGAACAAATTATCAAACAAGCCCAAATAATCGTAAACGAAGCTGGGCGAATGAACGATATCGTCGCTCAACAAAAAGGCTATATAGGAGGCGAATTCCGTGTCGGAATTATCCCTACCGTCTCTCCTACCCTATTGCCTATGTTCCTTACTAATTTTATTAACAAATATCCTAAAGTTTGCCTGAAAATCGAGGAACAAACAACCGAAAATATCTTAAAAAAGATTGAAGATGGTAGTTACGACGCCGGTATTTTAGCTACTCCTCTACACAATTCATTAATCGTAGAACGTCCCTTATATTATGAACCTTTTGTCGCTTACATCCCTGTAAACCACCGCCTCCAAAACTCTAAAACTATCTACTCTGAAGATTTAGATATCAACGATATTTTAATGCTTGAGGATGGTCATTGCTTTAAGGACAGTGTACTCAATATCTGCAACCAAGATGTAATCGATTCTAAAGAACACTTCCAACTAAAAAGTGGTAGTTTTGAAACTTTAGTGCGATTAGCTAACGAAGGCTTAGGAATGACCCTGTTACCCTATCTACACTCTTTGGAACTGAAAGAGGAAGAAAAGAAACGCATTCACTATTTCGCCGAACCCTATCCCGCTCGCGAAATTAGCTTAGTTTATCACAAAAATGAACTAAAATTACAAATCATAAAAGCTTTACACGATACTATAGCTGGGGTAATTCGCGGAGCTATTGTTTTCCAAAATGTAAAAATTATTAGCCCAACAAGAGAAAGGCACACAATTTGATAAAGACAGAAGTTAAAAATTAAAAAAAATAGAAAAAACCATTTTATGATGAAAAATATTTCAGCAGCATTATTTTTATTATTTATCTCATTCGCTTCTTGCAGCTTTACAAGCAAGAAGTTTGACAATCCTAATAAGGATAAGGACACTGTGCTATTAGAAATTATTGAGCACGTGCTCGAAAATGCTCATTTTAGTCCCGTGAAAATGGACGACTCTTTCTCTAAAAAAGTCTTCGATAGCTATCTGAAAAATATCGACGGACAAAAACGCTATTTTCTCCAATCCGATATTAATGAGTTCAAAAAATATGAAAACCGTTTAGATGATGATTTAAAAAAAGGTGACATCTCTTTCTTCAACCTTTCTTATAATCGTCTCAAACAGCGTATGAAAGAAGCTGAAGGAATTACTAAAGCTATCTTCGCTAAACCTATTGACCTCAATAGCAATGAAACTATCAATACCGACTACGATAAATTGCCTTTTGTTAAAAGTAAAGCCGATTTACAAACTCGTTGGAAACAAGTGATTATTTTCACTACTCTTTCTACTTACATTACTAAACAAAAAGAAGAAGTAACTAAGAAAGAAAAAGATGCTAAATATCAGCCTAAAAGCAATCAAATACTCAAAAAAGAATCTATAGAGTCTACTCAAAAAACATTGGCTGATATGTATAGTATGTACAACGATATTACACGTGAAGAGTGGTTCGCTATGTTCGTAAATGCTATAACCGAAACTTTTGACCCTCACTCTAACTATATGGCACCCGACATCAAAGAAGGTTTCGACCGTGATATGTCTGGCAAATTCGAAGGTATTGGCGCTCAATTACAAAAGAAAACTGATGGTATAGCTATTACTAATGTGATTTTGGGAGGACCTGTTTGGAAAGGTAAACTCTTGGAAGTAGGCGACCAAATCCTAAAAGTAGGTCAAGGCGCTGCCGAACCTGTTGATGTCGTAGGAATGCGCTTAGATGATGCCGTTAAACTTATCAAAGGTCCAAAAGGTACCGAAGTGCGCCTCACTGTAAAACGTGTAGATGGAACTATCGAAGTAGTACCTATCATCCGAGATGTAGTAGAAATCGAAGAAACTTACGCCAAATCAGCTGTGATTACTGCCAATGGCAAACGTTACGGCCTCATCAATCTACCTAAATTCTATATTGATTTCGAAGATGTAAACCGTCGCAATGCCGCTACCGATGTAGCCCTCGAAATTGAAAAACTTAAAAAAGAAAATATTGATGGCTTAATTGTCGACTTGCGTTCCAATGGCGGTGGCTCCCTAAAAACAGTAGTCGATATAGGAGGTCTATTTATCCCTAAAGGCCCCATCGTACAAGTAAAATCATCACGTGGTAGTCGTGACGTTCTCTCCGACAACGACCCTAAAACTCAATGGGATGGCTCTTTAGTAATCCTTACCAATGAACTTTCCGCTTCAGCTTCCGAAATCCTAGCAGCTGCTATGCAGGATTATAAACGCGCTATTATCATAGGCGGTAAACAAACCTTCGGTAAAGGTACCGTGCAAAGCTTCGTAGACCTAAATGAGTTCCTTCGTCAAAACAATTACGGCGACCTTGGAGCTTTGAAAATCACTATCCAAAAATTCTACCGTATCAACGGAGGCTCTACCCAACTCAAAGGAGTTGAAAGTGATATTGTTGTACCCGATAAATACAAATATATCGATATAGGTGAACGTGATATGCCTAACGCTATGCCTTGGGATAAAATAGAACCTGCTAAATACACTCCTTGGGCAAACAATGCCAATTTTAATATGGCTATTGAAAACAGTAAAAAACGTATTAGAGAAAACGAATATTTAAAACTGATAGATGAAAATGCTCAATGGGTAAAACAACAACAAAAAGATTATGTTTTCCCACTCAACTATGAAGCCTACAAAAAAGTAATCGACAAAAACGAAGAGCAAGCCAAAAAGTTTAAAGCTATCAGCGACTATAAATCTAACTTAAAATTCTCTTCTGTAGCTTCCGATGAAGCTAAAATTAAAAACAGCGAAGAGTTAAAACTTCGTCGTGATCGTTGGCACGAAAGTCTTGAAAAAGACGTCTATATAGATGAAGCTGTAAAAGTGTTAGAAGATTTGAACAAATAAAACAATAACTAACAGATTATAAAAACATTGGTAAAGCTAATACCTTTACCAATGTTTTTTTTATTTTTGGGTATATGAGAAAATTGTTATACCTTTGCACTACAATCTTACTCTTTAGTCAAATTAAAATGCATTTTAAAATCTTCATTGTTATATATCTATTCTGCGTTGCGTACACACAGGCACAGCAACCAGATAGCCTTTCTCAACAAGAAATTCACAAAGAGTTAGAAGCTATCAAACAATTCCGCCAGAAAGATTCCGTACGCATTGCAATGCTCTTAAACGAAATACAACTACTCATAAATAACGACAAACATACATCTTCAATTACTAATTCCTCCACTACTAATGAAAAAGAAATGGAAAAACTACGCAATAAAATGCGTGGACGACCTATTGTTTTTGAAAAAGATACCTTATACTATCTCTATACTTCCTATGGACCTTATGATATTGATACTCGCGTAAAATATATAGAAAATAAACTCAAAGAATTATATAACGACCCCTCTTTCGCCGCCGATTCTATCAAAATAAAACCCAATGGCGACTACCTATCAGTAATGTATAACGAAAAAATCATCACTCGTGTTACAATGGTAGATGCGCTCTGGGAAAATAGCTCCCAAACTGAATTAGCTCAAAGATATGCTAATGTAATCAAAAATACAATTGTAAAATATAAAGAACAAAATAGCCTAAAAAGCATCCTAATCCGCTTGGCTGAGTTGTTATTAGTACTCTTCATCGCTTTTGTACTTGTATGGGCGATCAACCGATTATTCAATTTCTTAAAAAAAATAACGCTCAACTCCGAACACCCCTCCCTCACAGGTATCCGAATTAGAAATTACGAATTTATCAAAAAACGAGGAGTTGTAAAAGCTTTAGTGAAATTACTTGCTATATTGCGTATCATATTCTTGTTTTTCTTGCTAATAACTATTATACCTCTGATTTTCGATATCTTCCCTTCTACTCAATACTTGTCTAAAATTATAGTACAATGGATTTCTGAACCTATAAAAAACGTCGGTATAGCAATTATTGGATATTTGCCTCATTTATTCTATATTGTCATTATTGTAGTCATTACACGCTACGTATTGAAAATATTGCGCTTTTTTGCTTTAGAAATAGAAAGAGGTATCTTAAAAATAAAAGGCTTTCACCCCGAATGGGCTCATACTACTTATGTGCTGGCACGTATGATGTTATGGGTATTAGCTTTGGTAATAATGTTCCCTCACCTCCCTGGTTCCGATAGTGATGCCTTTAAAGGAATCTCTGTCTTCTTAGGGGTATTGATTTCTTTAGGATCTTCTTCTGCCATTTCTAATGCCATTGCAGGCATTGTAATTAGTTATATGCGCCCATTTCAAGTAGGTGATTGGATTAAATCTGGAGAAATTATAGGAGCTGTGATAGAAAAAAACGCCTTAGTAACAAGATTGAAAACTATTAATAACGAAGATATTACCATCCCTAATTCGGCTATCTTGAGCGGTGCAACTATGAACTTCACTTCTATAGGCAAAGAAATAGGCTTAGCGCTAAATGTACAAGTAAAAGTACGCTATGATTATTCTGATAATTTAGTGGAAGAACTCCTTATAGAAGCTGCTCTGAAAACCAATGGTATTTCTCCTAAACCACATCCTTACATTTTTCAAATTTCTCTTAATGAACTAAATGCTATTTATGAGCTCAATGCTTATACTTTCCACCCCGAAAATATGTATTTTATAAAATCAGACCTAACTAAAAATATCCAAAGTACTTTTAGGCAAGCTAATGTGGAGATATTCTCAACACAATACGTAGAAATTAAAACTCCCTTTTCAAATACTAAAAAACAAAATTCATAATGAAGCAACGACTGATATTTATTGATGTAATACGCGCTTATGCCATTTGTATGATGTTACAAGGGCACTTTATCACTGCCTTACTCGCTGAACAATATTGCGACGAAAATAACCCTTACTATCATATTTGGCATTATTTTACAGGTATTACAGCCCCTGTATTCCTTACTATTTCTGGATTTATTTTTACCTATTTACTCATTCGTGAAGGCGAACGCAGTGGTGTAGGACTTAAGAACCCTCGTGTAAAAAAAGGAGCAAAACGCGGATTAATGCTTATAGCAGTAGCGTGTATTTTGCGGAAAAGCATCTATTTCGTAGATATCTTGCATTGTATAGGGTTAGCCCTCATCATAATGGTAGGACTCTACTTATTAGCTCGAAATCACGTGAGGCATTTCCTTCCTACAATGCTCATCAGCATTACTTTACTACTTTTCACCTTCAACGAGACCTATAACCAATATGAATACTCTTGGTTACCCCAAGTGGTAGCTAATTATTTCACTCCAAAATACGGTACTTTCTTTACTATTTTTCCTTGGTTAGGTTTTGTAACCTTAGGAGGCTTTATGGGATCGTTATTTTACTATTACAGAAACGCCAAACATTTATATACAGTATATACACTACTACTTATTGGCATCGGAGCTATTTTTCACTTTCAATATCACACTTTCCATTTCCTATATAGCATTACTGGTTGGAATCACTTTGAAAGTTTAGCACGAAATGGTTTTCTTTTCTTGAGGATGGGCGATACTCTCTGGACATTTGCAGTATTTGTAATCTTGCGAAATATACTTACTGCGCAATTCTTACAACGTATCGGGCAAAATACTCTTTCCATTTACATCATTCATAGTATTGCGCTCTATCACTTTATTCCATATTTCAACTTAGACCATTATTTTCATAAGAGCTTCAACCCTACCCAAGCAGTAATAGGTGCTATTCTCTTTGTGATAACTGTGCTCATTGTATCGTTCTACTATCACAAATTTAGTAAATACATAAAAGAAAAATATCCTAAAAACAACTGATAGAAAAATTAAAAGCTTTCTTACATAAATAACTTAAAACTAAATACAAATGAAAAAACTTTACATTTTATTATTCACAACATTCTTGTTAGCTTGCAATAGCAAAGAACAAGCTCAAGAACATCCCGTTGCCCCTCCTAATAGCAATATTACAGTACCAAAAGCACTACAAAATTATTACAAAGGAATTCTTTTTACTAAAAATGGAAAAGCTTTGTACGATGATTTAGCAGTACTTACCATCAGCAAACATACTAATTTCTTAAGTTATTATGATCGTCATAAGTACCTCTACAAAGCCGACGCTAGCCTTAAAAATCCTGAATATGTAGTATTGGTCTACACCGGCGAAGAGCGCTATTGGAAAGAATATAAGAGTGGTAATAATAATTATAAACCTCAAACTTTCAACACCGAACATATTTTCCCTCAATCAAAATATAGTAATGGAGATGCCAAAGGTGATTTACATCATCTAAAAGCCTGTGATAGTAAACTTAATAGCAGTAGAGGAAATATACCTTTTACCAATGGCTCTGGAAGAGCTGGACGTATCAATAGCGCTTGGTATCCTGGCGATGAGTGGAAAGGTGATGTCGCTCGAATGATTATGTATATCAATTTGCGTTATAACGATAAAATCGACAATAAAATTGTAATAGGAGGAATCGAAACACTTTTAAAATGGAATGACGATGATCCTGTTTCCGACCTCGAACGTCAACGCAACAATGTAATTGAACAAGCTCAAGGCAACCGCAATCCATTTATCGATTTTCCTCAATTAGCACGCGCTGCTTACAAAAATTACCAAGAGTAATACTATGGAAAATGAACCTCTATACACACTAAAAAAATATTGGGGGTACGATAATTTTCGCAACTCTCAAGAAGCCGTGATCAAATCAGTTTTAGAAGGTAATGATACCTTAGCCTTATTGCCTACAGGTGGAGGAAAATCTATTACTTTTCAAGTACCCGCTATGATGCGCAAAGGTATATGTATAGTAGTCTCTCCATTGATAGCTCTGATGACCGACCAAGTTGAAGCGCTTAAAAACAGAGAAATACGTGCATTATCATTAGCCGGAGGTCTGCCCTACCCCGAATTAGAACGCCTGCTAAACAACGCACTTTATGGGCAATACAAATTCTTATACCTTTCTCCTGAACGTCTGCAACAGGAAGTCGTGCGTAATTACCTCAAAGTAATGCCTATCAATCTAATAGTGATAGATGAAGCTCATTGCGTATCGCTCTGGGGCAAGGACTTCCGCCCTGCTTATTTACAGTGTAAATGGCTCAAAGAACAATTCCCTAATATACCTTTATTAGCTCTCACTGCTTCTGCTACTCTTCAAGTACAACAAGATATTTTACATCAATTAGGCATCGAGAAAGCAAATGTAATCAGTACTTCTTTAGCTCGCCCTAATATAGCTTACAAAGTATATAAAGTAAAAAGCAAATTTCATCACCTTTTACAACTGCTAAGAACAACCGAAGGTACAGCTATTATATATTTGCGAAGTAGAAATGCTTGTGTTCAATTGGCGCGTTTATTAGAAAACCACAATATTTCAGCTACTTATTTTCACGGCGGGATCCCCGCTGAAGAAAAAAATAACAAACTGAGTATGTGGTTGCTAAACGACGTACGTGTAATGGTAGCTACAAACGCCTTTGGTATGGGAATCGACAAACCCGATGTCCGCTGGGTGATTCATTGGGATATCCCTCAAACCTTAGAAGATTATTTCCAAGAAGCAGGTAGAGCAGGTAGAGATGGTAACCCCGCTGAGGCCATCGTTTTCTACAATGAGGTAGATATAAAAAATGCCGAAAAACTTCTAAATGAATATCTTATAGACATTCCTTATCTAAAAATCGTTTACAGTAAACTCAATAGTTACTTCCAAATAGCCATAGGAGAAGGTACCGAAAATACCTATAGCTTCCTATTCCCCGATTTTTGTAAACGCTACAACTTATTGCCTTTAAAAACTTATAACGCTTTACAAGTATTAGATAGATTTTCAATCATTTCCTTCAACCACCATTTCTACAACAAAGTTACTTTCCAAATGAAAGCTACCCCCGAACAATTAGTGAAGTATATAACTACTCATCGGTATATCAAAAACATTACTATTTATCTTATGAGGTGCTACGAACTGATATTTCACTTCCCAGTAGAGTTAGAAATGGCTAAATTGATGGAACGTACCGAAAAATCTCACAAAGAAATTATGGGGTATTTAGAAACTCTGCACAACGATGGAATAGGCGTTTTAAAATGTGAAACTGCCGATATACAAATCATTTTCAACGTGCCTCGTGACGATGATCGCACAATCAATAGCATTGGCAAACACATCAAAGAGTATAACCACTCCAAACGATTATTGCAAAACAAAGTATATCAATACTTGGAAGATGAAAATACTTGCCGAAGTATATTCTTATTAGAGTATTTTGGCGAGAAAAATGGGAAACCTTGTGGTATATGTTCTAATTGTGTTACTCAAATGCACTCCCCTAAAACCAATAAACAAAAAATAGAGGCTGATATCCTTCAATTATTATCTTCTAAACCTTTTAATTGCAACGATTTAATAAATACACTACCCTACTCTGATCAGCAGATTAACACTGTCTTAGACGAACTTTTTGCAATGAAAAAAATAACGTTCAACATTTTTAATGAATTGTACTTAAAATAAAATATTTTTAATAAGATTTTGTTTTATCATATTTATTTACTAATTTTGCCGTGTTTTATCCATATTATTTGGTTTTAATACAAAAGAAGATTTTTACTATGAACGATAACTTTTCACCAAGAGTTAAAAGAATATTTACATATAGCAAAGAAGAAGCAGTACGTTTAGGGCAATCTACTGTGGGCACTGAGCATTTCATATTAGCAATACTTCAAGAAAATGAAGGTAGTGCTATCAATTTGTTACACAACTTAAATATCGATATGGAAAGACTTAGGCAAAACATCCATACCCTTACTTCAGCGCGCGGTCTCAATCCTCCTAATTTTAACGCTGTTCACTTTACCGTGCAAGCCGAAAGAGCAATGCAAGCTACATATTTAGAAGCTAAAAGAATGCAATCTGATGTGATAAATACCGCTCATTTACTATTGAGTATTTTACGCAACGAAAATGACCCTACTACAAAAGTTTTCAATAAATTAGGCCTAAACTACGAAACAGCACGCGACAGCTTTCAACCTATAGAGGACAATAATTCAAAACTTGTTACTCCCACAATGCCTACTAATGAGGTTGATGAATACGATAGAGACTATCGCTTGCCCCACGAAAGTAGAAACAATAGAAATCTACAAGGGCAAGGACAGTACAATCAACGAAAAAATACAGTATTAGATAATTTCGGTAGAGACCTAACCACACTTGCTGAACAAGGACAATTAGACCCTGTCGTAGGGCGAGATAAAGAAATAGAACGCGTATCTCAAATATTGAGCCGCCGCAAAAAAAACAACCCTATCCTCATCGGTGAACCTGGCGTAGGAAAAAGTGCTATCGCTGAAGGGTTAGCTTTGCGCATCGTACAAAGAAAAGTGGCACGCATATTGTATAACAAACGTGTTGTAACTCTCGATTTAGCCTCTTTAGTAGCTGGTACAAAATACCGAGGTCAGTTTGAAGAACGCCTCAAAGCAATAATGAATGAACTCGAAAAAAATAGAGACATCATTCTTTTTATAGACGAAATCCACACCTTAGTGGGCGCTGGAGGAGCTTCAGGAAGTTTAGATGCCTCTAATATGTTCAAACCTGCCTTGGCAAGAGGCGAAATACAATGTATTGGAGCTACTACCTTAGACGAATACCGACAGTCTATCGAAAAAGATGGCGCTTTAGAACGCCGATTCCAAAAAGTATTAGTAGAACCTACCAGTGTAGACGAAACCATTCAGATTCTTCAAAATATCAAAGCTAAATACGAAGAACACCACAATGTAATTTATACCGAAGATGCTATCGAAGCTTGCGTAAAGCTTACCAATCGCTATCTCACCGATCGCTATTTACCAGATAAAGCTCTTGATGCCTTAGACGAAGCCGGAGCGCGAATACATATTATGCAGGTAAAAGTACCTCAATATATTTTAGACGTAGAAGAACGATTAGAACAAGCTACACAAGCCAAAAATAGAGCCGTTTCTCGTCAACAGTTTGAAGAAGCTGCACGCCTTCGCGATAACGAAAAACACATCGAAAAATCATTAATAGATCTCAACAAACGATGGGACGAGGATTCTAAACTACACCGCGACACTGTAACTGCCGAACATATCGCCGATGTCGTTTCTATGATGAGTGGCATCCCCGTGAATAGAATCGCTCAAACTGAAATTAACAAACTCTCTGGCTTATCTGACGCTATGAAATCTAAAATCATAGGACAAGACGAAGCTATAGAAAAAGTCGTAAAATCTATTAAACGCAATCGCACAGGTCTCAAAGATCCTAATAAACCTATAGGTTCCTTTATTTTCTTAGGACAAACAGGTGTTGGAAAAACTCAACTTGCCAAAGTTCTCTCCAAAGAACTTTTTGACTCTGAAGATGCTATGGTGCGTATCGATATGAGTGAGTATATGGAAAAATTCTCTATCTCTCGACTCATAGGAGCACCTCCAGGATATATCGGATATGAAGAAGGTGGACAACTTACCGAAAAAATACGCCGCAAACCTTACTCTGTAGTACTCTTAGACGAAATCGAGAAAGCTCACCCCGATGTTTTCAATATGCTTTTGCAAGTGTTAGACGATGGCTTCCTAACCGATAGCTTAGGACGAAAAATCGACTTTAGAAATACCATCATCATTATGACATCTAACATAGGCGCCCGCCAAGTAAAAGAATTCGGACAAGGTGTCGGTTTTGGTACTTCTGCACGATTGGCTCAATCTGAGGCTAATGAAAAATCAATCGTTGAAAATGCCTTGAAAAAAGTATTTGCACCCGAGTTCCTCAATCGTATCGACGATGTCATCACTTTCAACCCTCTCAGTAAAGAAGACATCTTCAAAATTATTGATATTGAACTCTCTAAACTTTATTCTCGTATCAACGATTTAGGTTACCACGTAGAACTGAGTGAAAAAGCTAAAAACTTTATAGCCGATAAAGGTTACGACAAACAGTATGGAGCACGCCCTCTAAAACGCGCTATACAAAAATATATTGAAGACCCCTTGGCTGAAGAAATCGTATCTAACCAAATACACGCAGGTGACAGCATCATATTCGATTTAGATGAAAAAGGTGAAAACCTCCTTATTACTGAAAAGAACACTAATTTAATAACTTTATAACCCCTTATTTATGTACATTTTAAGACTTTTAGGACTATTTACACTACTATTTTGCTTTTCTTCTTTTACAGAAAGCATACAAAAAAATGAAAAGAGTACTACTGTGAAAGTAAGCGCTGAGAATACTCTGATAGCAAGTAAAAAACCTAAAAAGAAAACTTATAGTCCTCCTAAAAAAGGAAAAACTAAGGTAGTAGCCTCTACTGCTAAAGGTAAAAAAACACCTCCTAAACATAGGGTAGCAAGCCATAGTGCTAAAAAGAAAGCCGTAGCAAAAAACAGAAGAGCAGTAGCCGCTAAAAGAAAAACTTCTGTAAGAGGACGTGCAGTAGCTTCGAGAAGTAAGAGGTATACTCCTAAAAAAATAAGCCAACAATACGCTGAAAATATAGCTATTACTGAAGAAAATTTAGATGATGATTTAGATGAAGAAGAACTCCTTGATGAAGAAGAAATCGTAGATAATACTGATATCGCTCTTCCTGCTCTATCAAAAAGTAAAGTTGATACTAAACAACAAAAAATATTGCTCGACACTGCTTTTTCTTACTTAGGAACTCCTTACCGCCACGGAGGAGTCTCTCGTAAAGGAATGGACTGTTCTGGCTTTGTAAGTACTACTTTCAAATCTATCGCTGTACCTCTCTCTCGTTCTTCACAAGAAATGGCTACCCAAGGACGGAAAATACGCTTAGAAAATGTACAAGTAGGTGATTTATTATTCTTCAAAACTACTCGCCGAAATAGAATTTCTCACGTTGGTATGGTAGTAGATGTAGATGGTGATGTGAAGTTCATTCATTCTTCCTCTAAAAGAGGGGTCGTAATATCTTCATTAAGTGATGCTTATTACAAAAAAGCCTTTCGTATGGCAAAACGTGTGATGTGAGATTCGTAAATATTCCCATATTAACTATATTATTTGGACTCATAGGAGGGATTGCTATTACCGATATAATAGCTCCCTCTTTTTTGTTTGTTATAAGCAGTAGTCTGTGTTTGTTAGCTACCCTAACAATACATTACCTATTAGCTACCAAGCGATATGCTTTTCGTCGCGGAATTATATTCCACATAGGTCTCACTTCTGTAGCTGTAGGTATGTTAATAACGTACCTTCACACTCCTACTTATAACCCTAAACATTACACACAAAAACTAAATACCAATGAATATTACACCTTAGAAGCCGAGGTAATAGAAATCATTTCACAAACCAATTATGGTACTACTTTTAAAGCTAACCTCTTAACGGCAAACCACAACAATACCGAAGGAAAAATCTTGTGTTTTTTCCCTTCTAAAACAATTACCGATGATGTAAATGCATTAGCTCCAACCGATAGATTAATTTTTATAGGAAAATACACGCCCTTATCTCCCCCTAAAAATCCATATCAATTTAATTATAAACGATATATGGAACGAAAAGGGGTATTTGGTCGGGTAGAAGTAATAGCGTTTTCTATTGTTAAAAATAATACAGTAGATTTTATGGGAGATATTGAAAAAATGCGTTCTCATCTAACTGCTATAATCAATCAAAATTTCAATCGCGAGTCTGCCGCTCTCTTAAATACATTACTCTTAGGAAAACGTAGTGATTTAGATGAAAATATTTATCAACAATATGTAGATGCTGGTGCAGTACATATTTTAGCTATTTCGGGCTTGCACGTCGGAATTATCACGGCTATACTTCTATTACTACTACAAAAAATGCCTAATTTGAGATTTTATCGCCCATTGCGATACTTCATCTTGTTAGCAGGATTGTGGACTTTTGCTTTAATGGCTGGGGCTTCTCCTTCTGTATTGAGAGCAACTATAATGTTTAGTTTTGTAGGGTTGGGTACCCTTATACGCCGAAAACAAGGGAGATTCGATGCTTTAATGCTCTCAATGTTATTTTTGTTGCTTATCAATCCTTATTATTTATATGATGTAGGCTTCCAGTTGAGTTATGCAGCTGTATTTTCTATAATGAAATTCTACCCTGTAATGCGCAAATGGTGGCAACCTGAAAATAAATACATCCGATGGATTTGGTCTTTATTTTTAGTAGGATTATCTGCTCAAATAGTTGTTTTGCCCATCAGTTTGTACTATTTTCATCAATTTCCTATTTTGTTCTTTGTTGCTAACTTGGTAGTAGTACCTTTGTTACAACCTATACTTATAGGAGGTATCATTGCTCTATGTTTGGGAAGTTTAGGTATTTTACCTTACCCTATAATTTTTGTCTTAGAAAAATTAATAACTCTGATGAACATTTTAGTAGCTTTTATCGCACATCAAGAAATGTTTATCATACGCAATATACCTTTCACAACTCCCCTACTTCTTTCTTCTTTAGTAATAGTACTGATACTCATCATCTTTGTACATTATAGGAAATATAAAGTATTGGTGGCTCTTCTCGTTTCTGTACTTTTGTTTCAGGGAGTACTTTTCTATCACAAATACCAATTGGAAACTACCGAAGAAATGTTAGTATTTAGCAAGTATAAAGATAAGATAATCACTATTAGGCAAGGTAATAAGCTGAGTATCTATCAGGTCGATACAACTTCTATCAACCCAATGATAAACAACTACATTAAAAACAAAGGCATTAGTGATATTACACTTTACAAAATGCCCTATATATTGCGCTTCAAACAAAAAAACTACTTACTAATGGATAGTTTAGGAGTATACCCAAAATCCAAGCAAGTAGTTATTGATAGTGTTATCTTCTTACAAAAACCTAAAATCAATTTAGATAGAATGAAGCGTGATTTATCGCTTAGGTAGTAAGGAAAGAATAATATACAATAAAATGATTATAGGAATAGCAATCATTTTTAAACTTACAAGTAGAATAACACAAAGTGCTAAAAATACATACTTCAATGCATTATTCTTAAATGAATAATCACTGAACTTCAATGCAAAGAGGGCTATTTCAGCATTCAGTAAATATGCACTCAACAATGTAATTCCTAATAAAACCCAACTATTATGCAATAAACTATCAAATAGTTCTGTTGATTGGTATTGCATTATAAGCGGTAGAGAAAGGATAAACATTGTATTAGCTGGAGTAGGAAGCCCTATAAAACCAGAAGTTTGCCGCGTATCTATATTAAAATTCGCCAATCGATAGGCTGATGCCAAAGTGATAAGAAAACCTATATAAGGTAAGTAGGCTACCCAAGTTGTTGGATTTTCTACTACGTAACTACTTTGGTTAAACAACTGAAACATCGCAACACCTGGTACTACTCCTGAGGTAACCATATCAGCTAAAGAATCTAACTGTAACCCCATTTCTGATTTCACGTGTAGCAAACGGGCAAAAAAACCATCAAAAAAATCGAGGAAAATACCTATCGCTACAAAGAGAGCAGCCCAATCAAGTGCCCCTCTCACGGCAAAAACAATCGCTACAGTTCCGCAAAAGAGGTTTCCTAAAGTAATTAAATTAGGGATATGCTTTTTCATTTTACTTACAATCGGCATCTAAATAATCTGGAAGATATGATTGGTCTTTCTTCTCATCGCAATCAGGATAAGTAACCACTCCATAGTTATCACGTACGATTTCATCTTTAGAAGGTTTGCCATCGTGATCGTGATCAGCGTGACGAGCAGCAATAAGTCTTACTGTAAAAATTAAAGGTGAATAAGCTGGTATTTTTGCCTGACTATTATTGAAGTAGCCTAAACCTGATGGAATGAAGAACACCCCTACCCCTCCATCGGTAGGAGCGGTAAGTGTACCATCTGAATTTTGTGTGAGTTTGGTCACTGAAGGATTTAACTGAGCAACTCCCTCTCTAAATCCTCTGATAGTACCTGAAGGACGATTGGTAACAATATTTCCCAGTAAATCCATCCAATTAGATGATGATTGAGTTGTAGTTTCATCAAATACAGTTAAGTTGAGTAACTGACCTTTATAGTTTACATATACTGAGTCGGCAATAGAAGTGGTATGGGTACTAGTACCTTCTTGTAATATCATATAGTACAAAGTATGACGAATGCGATTGTTATTGGCATCAAATACATCCAATTCCATTTTCTTCAAATTACTATTGTTAAAAATGGATTGTGAAACATTAGTTGTACTTGTAAAAGTAACAGCATCCGAAATAGCTGCCGTAGCTGAATATGTGTAAGTATGTGTTTTTAAGAATGTTTCAATAGCTTGATTGTTTTCATTCCTCACTTCTGTAACATCTCTTGGTGGTGTTACATTAGAACTGTCATTTTTCTTACAACCTATAGTTAATAGCAGAGCTATTACACTGATGCTAAATAGAATTTTGTTTATCATATAAAATATTGTCTTATTTTTGAGGCGCAAGATTCAAATTATTTCTTACTTTTGCACCTCATTGTTATTTTTAAAATTATAAAAGAATGCGAATTGATAAATATTTATGGTGTGTACGTTACTTCAAAACACGTAATATTGCTACTGAAGCTTGTAAAAAAGGTCACATCAAAGTAAATGGCGAAATAGTAAAACCTTCACGTGAGATTTATAAAAACGACCAAATAGTAGTGCGTAAAAACCAAATCAACTACCAATTAGAGGTTTTAGACATCCCCGAAAGCCGTGTGGGAGCTAAGTTAGTAGACCTTTATCGTCAAGATAACACACCTCCTGAAGCTTTTGAGCAAGCCGAAATACAAAAACTCGCTCAGGACTATTACCGCGAAAAAGGAGAAGGTCGCCCTACTAAAAAAGATCGCCGTGCTATTGATAATCTCTTAAATGATTTTCAAGAAGATGACGATTGAAATTCACTTTGTCAAAGTCCTAAAACTTTGACAAAGTGAAAAATATAATACTACAACAATGTAGGGTATTTTGCAGGATTAACTTCGTGCATTATACTGTATATCTTCTCAATGATACTATCAGCATTAGGTTTAGAGAAATAATCACCATCAGTTGCATAAGCAGGACGGTGATTACCTGCCGCCAAAGTTTGTGGTGCACTATCTAAATACTGATAAGCATTTTGTTCTTCCAAAATTTTCTGCAAAATATATGCCGAAGTAGCTCCAGGCATATCTTCATCAACTACTAATAATCTGTTGGTTTTCTGTATGCTCTTCACTATATCGTGACGCACATCAAATGGCGCTAATGATTGTACATCAATAATTTCAATATCAATACCCAAGGCAGCCAATTCATCAGCAACCTCACACACAATACGCAAAGTAGACCCGTAAGATACTACAGTAATATCTTTTCCTTCACGAAGCGTTTCTACTACCCCTATAGGAGTCTTAAACTCAGTGAGATTACTAGGCAACGCTTCTTTCAAGCGATAACCATTGAGGCATTCCACCACTACAGCTGGTTGATTACCCTCCAAGAGTGTATTGTAGAAGCCCGCTGCTTTCACCATATTACGTGGGGTGAGAATGTACATCCCTCTTAAAGAAGCTAACAATACACCCATAGGTGAACCCGCGTGCCAAATACCTTGTAAACGATGCCCTCTCGTTCTGATAATAAGAGGTGCCATTTGCTTACCAAAAGTGCGATAGTGCAGACTGGCTAAATCATCACTTAGTGTTTGTAATCCATAAAGAATATAGTCTAAATACTGAATTTCAGCAATCGGACGCAAACCTCGCATTGCCATACCTATACCTTGTCCCACTATAGCTGTTTCACGAATACTCGTATCAGCTACTTTTACAGCTCCGTGTTTCTTTTGCAAACCTTCTAACCCTTGATTTACATCGCCTATATTACCTACATCTTCACCAAATATCAAAAGATTAGGATATTTAGTAAGCAAAGCGTCGAAATTCTCTCTCAACACAATACGCCCATCTACAAGTTCTTTTGATGCGTCATAAGTAGGAAGCACCTCTGCTATGTGAATAGGATTTTGTTCATTCTCTGTGTGGAGAAATCGACTATATTTAGGCTCATTTTCCTTTATATACATCTTTATCCATTCTTGTAAAGGAAGTATTTTGTTTTCACCCTCTGGTAATAACAATCTCAAGGCTTTTCTCGCACTACTCAACACATCTTTACGATTAGGTAAAGCTACTTCCAAAAGAGATTTTGATAAACTCTCTACTCTTTCTTTTACAGTGTTATCGTTCGTATTGGCTAACAATGAGGAGAGAAGAGCAACAAGTTCTTTTCTTTCTTGTTCAATAGGCTTAATATAAGCTTCCCAAGCTCTTTTTTTACCTTCATTCACGCGTTTCTTAGCTTGTTGTTCTATAGCTACCAATTCTTCTTCAGTAGCATATTTTTCAGCTAAAATCCATTCGCGCATTTTGGTAATACAGTCAAATTCTTTTTCCCACTGAAGCCGTTCAGCACTTTTGTAACGTTCGTGTGATCCTGAAGTTGAGTGCCCTTGAGGTTGAGTAAGCTCTTTCACGTGTACTAATACAGGCACGTGTTCTTCACGAGCTATCTTAGCTGCCTTTTGGTAAATGTCGTACAAAGTAGGATAATCCCAACCATTGGCAACAAATAACTCAAAACCTTTGTGTTTTTTATCGCGCACAAAACCTTTTAACGCTTCTGAAATACTTTGTTTAATAGTATGATATTCTTTAGGAACTGAAATACCATACTCATCATCCCAAACCGACATTACTAAGGGTACTTGCATTACTCCTGCCGCATTAAGGATTTCAAAAAAGTGCCCTTCGCTAGTACTCGCATTACCAATAGTCCCCCAAGCTATTTCATTTCCGTGGTTTGAGAATCCTTTACTTTCTGCATTAGGTAAGTTGCGATAAACTTTAGAGGCTTGTGCTAAACCTAACAATCGAGGCATTTGACCAGCAGTACACGATATATCACTACTGCTATTTTTTTGTTTTAATAAATCCTTCCAATGTCCTTCGTTATCTAAACTATGGGTAGCAAAGTGTCCCCCCATTTGGCGTCCAGCACTGGTAGGGTCTGCCTCTATGTCAGCGTGTGCATATATCCCTGCAAAGAAATTCTCAACAGTATGCACGCCGAGAGCCATCATAAGTGTTTGATCGCGATAATAACCGCTCCTGAAATCACCATCTTGAAAAGCTCTTGCCAAAGCTACTTGAGGCACTTCTTTCCCTTCTCCAAAAATACCAAATTTGGCTTTACCTGTAAGCACTTCTTTTCTTCCCATCAAGCTGCATTCTCTACTGAGAACAGCGATGCCATAGTCTTCTAAAATATTTTCTTTTTTCATCGGTTTATCCTCTTTTAATAGTTTTTAAAAAAATTAATATAGAGTGGTTTTTTTGTTTGAATAAAAATATTGCGCAAATGTAATACTTTTTTAAAAGTAAACAAAAGAAAAGTATTTTAATTTTCAATTTTAGTGATAGTTATATATACTAATGTGTTGCTCTACAAAAAGAAAAATTACAAAGAAATCATTATCTAACTACACAAAAGACACTGATACAAAAGCTCTTATATAAAAATAATATAATGACCTCAATTGTCAATTGTTAATTTTCAATTATTTCATATCTTTGCCAAATGAAACATACAATTCTTTTTTTCGTTTTTGTAATATTATTGACAAATTGTCAACAGCAAAAAACTATTAGCATACAGAAGGATACTACTACTCAAAGTAACACTGCTATAGTTATGTCTATTGATAGCACTGTTGTCGCAAAAACTAATACCGCTGAACCTAAAGTTAAACTCTCAAAAAATGATAGCTTGTTAAAAATCTTGCAAGAAAAATACGGTGAGGACTACGAAAGTTACCAAAGAGCTGTACGAAAATTAGTTTTGCACCAAATGAAATATAGTATTCTAAAAAATACCTGTTTAGAAGAGTTTTACTTACAAGGATTCGCTAAGACTACTAAGGACAGTATCAAAGTGCATTTGCCTTTCAACCTTCACACTTTTGATTGTGGAGCTCCTGATTGTTATACTACCGAAGTGAGTTTTCGTCTAACAAATGAAAAAAATATTATATTCCCCGATTCACTCCCTTTTCACGAAGAACAATCGGGGTGTATGGAAAATTATCAATTCAGTGATGTTTATGAGCTTATAAAAACAACACACAAACACGTAATTTACCATTGCCCTACAAAACGACGTACTTTGGTACTCTATTTTCCTAAAATCAAGGGCTGTTGGAGCGGCGACGCTTATTATTTTGTAGGAGTAACCCGAAAGAGATTTAATGGCAAAAACATTTATACAGTACGCGAGAATTACAATGATAATAAGCCTGAAAGTGAATGGAATAAAGTACCCTATATGATTACTAACTTCAACCGATTAGAGTACGAGTTTATGCTAAAAGAATAAATATTTTTTCACTTTTTTCATAAAAAAATTTGGAGGTTTCAAAAAAAGTAGTACCTTTGCACCCGATTTAAAAACATAAGGGTTCTTAGCTCAGCTGGTTCAGAGCATCTGCCTTACAAGCAGAGGGTCACTGGTTCGAATCCAGTAGGACCCACTTAGGTTTAAAATTTTTATCATTGTTATTTTGGGGTTCTTAGCTCAGCTGGTTCAGAGCATCTGCCTTACAAGCAGAGGGTCACTGGTTCGAATCCAGTAGGACCCACCAAATTTAAGATTTTATTGTTGTTACTATAATCTAAAAAAACAAGGATTCTTAGCTCAGCTGGTTCAGAGCATCTGCCTTACAAGCAGAGGGTCACTGGTTCGAATCCAGTAGAGTCCACTAAAAGCTACTCAATACCATGAGTAGCTTTTTTTATTAGTAATATATTAAATACAGAATTGATTATCAAATATTTACATTTTTAATAATTGTTAATTAATCATTAATAATTGTATATTGATAATTATTTCTTACTTTTGCGATATTTTTAAACAGAAAACGAAAAAATAATATGTTAGGATTACAAACTTCTGTAGATGTTGCTACAACTGCAACCGACACTCTTCCAGCTCAAGAAAAAACACTTTCTATAATGGATATGATTGTAGATGGTGGCACTGCTAATATTGTGATTATTGGCATTCTATTCGTAATGCTCGCTGTAGCACTTTTCCTCTATTTTGAACGCCTATTTGCTATCAAGGCAGCTTCTAAAGTAGATAAAACTTTTATGTATAAAATACGTGATTGTATCTCTGCTGGACGTTTGGATGCAGCCAAAATGCTTTGTGTGCAATCGAATACTCCTGTAGCACGCCTTATTGAAAAAGGGGTTTCTCGTATAGGTAAACCTCTTGAAGATATTAATAAAGCTATTGAAAATGCAGGCACTTTAGAGGTCTACAATCTTGAAAAGAATACGGCTATTCTCGCTACTATTGCAGGAGCAGGACCTATGATTGGATTCTTGGGCACTGTTGTTGGTATGATTATGTCATTCCACGAAATGGCATCTGCTGGTGGTCAAGCCGAAATGGGCGCTTTAGCAGGAGGTATTTATACCGCAATGGCTACTACTGTAGCTGGTCTTATCGTAGGGATTATCGCTTATGTAGGTTACAATCACTTAGTGGTAAAAACTGATAAAGTGGTACACCTAATGGAAGCTAATGCCGTCGAATTCTTAGACTTGTTGAACGAACCTCTATAGGTTTCAAAAAACTACTGTACAATTATGAAATTAAAAGGTAGAAATAAAGTAAGTCCTGAGTTCAGTATGTCGTCTATGACGGATATTGTGTTCTTACTGTTAGTATTCTTTATGATTACTGCTAATAGCCCTAATGCACTCGATTTGCTATTGCCTAAAGCTAAAGGAAAAAGCACCAACACACAAAATGTTTCAGTGAGTATTGATAAAGATTTGAATTTTTTCATCGACAAAAAACCTATATCTGTAGATAATCTCGACGCAGAACTCAAAGCAGCACTAAAAGGAGTAGAAAATCCTACCATTATTTTACGCGTAGAAGAAAGTGTACCTATTGAAAATGCGGTAACTGTGATGGATGTAGCAAACCAAAATCAATTTAAGGTAATTTTAGCTGTACGTCCTAAATAGCAAAGTATATGAACTTATTCAATACAGAACATAAACGTAAAGCTTTAGCACTCACTACAGTTGTGATGTGTTTAGTGATCTTTATCCTATTTTTCGCAGGAATGAAGTACTTAGATCCTCCACCCGAAAATGGAGTAGAGGTCATCTATGGGGTAGATATAACTGGAATGGGAGAACGTACTCCTCCCCCAAGTGCTGCCAAACAAGAAGAAACCCAAACACCACAAACACAACTAGAACAGAGTACTTCACAAGAAGTAAAGGAAAACCTTTTGGCTCAAGATAACAACGAAGAAGTTTCTGTACCCGAAGTCCCTAAAAAACAAGAAAAGAAAAAAGAAACACCTAAAAAAGAGCCTACTAAAGAAACTCCTAAACCCGCTCCTAAGCCTTCACGTGAGACTTCTGATGCACTTTCTAACATTTTAGGCGCTGCCAATGCAGGTGGTAGTGGTACCTCAGGACAAGGAGATGGCAACCAACCTGGTTATCAGGGGCAAATAGATGGTAGTCAATATGCTAATTCTTACTATGGTTCTGGTGGTGGCAGCGGTTCTGGTAAAGGCTGGGGTCTCAATGGGCGCTCCATTGCTTCACAAGGTAAAGTTCCTCAAAATTGTAATGAAGAAGGACGTGTAGTTGTACAGATAGAAGTAGATCGTAGCGGTAGAGTTGTAAAAGCTACTGCAGGTGTAAAAGGAACTACTAATTCTGCCCCTTGTTTATTAGATGCCGCTCGAAAAACAGCAGCTATGCACCGTTGGAATGCCGATGATAATGCCCCTGCACGTCAAATTGGCTTTATTGTTATAAACTTTAAACTTGGAGAATAAAAAATCAATTATAAATTATAAATAACAAGATGAGATAATGGTTATACTATAACTGATTATCTCATTTTTGATTGTACAACAACTAAAAATTATCTTTAACATTGAATTATCAAGAAACACTTTCGTGGATGTTCAACCGCTTACCAATGTTTCAAACACAAGGTAAAACCGCTTTGAACAACAAATTAGATAATATCCTCACCTTTACTTCGGTGTTAGGAAACCCTCAAACAAAATTCAAAAGTTTGCATATTGCAGGCACTAACGGAAAGGGGTCTTCCAGCAGTATGCTCGCATCTATCCTACAAGAGGCAGGATATAAGGTAGGATTATACACCTCTCCACACCTCAAAGACTTCCGCGAACGTATTAAAATTAATGGAAAAGAAATCCCCGAAAACTATGTAATAAACTTTATAAGCGAAAACAAATCTTTCTTGGAAGAACATTCACTGTCATTTTTTGAAATGACTGTAGGAATGGCTTTCTGTTATTTTGCTGAAGAAAAAGTAGATATTGCTGTAATAGAGGTAGGCTTAGGTGGGCGTTTTGACTCCACTAATATTATCACTCCCGAAGTTTCTCTTATTACCAATATCTCTAAAGACCATACTGATATTTTAGGAGATACTTTACCTAAAATAGCTTTTGAAAAAGCTGGTATTATCAAACAAAATGTGCCTGTAGTAATCAGTGAATATCAAGAGGAAACTGCTCCCGTCTTCACAGCAAAAGCTAAAGAAATGAATGCTCCTATTATTTTTGCCAATCACATAAAAACTTCTCTTACAACCGATCTTCAAGGTGCCTACCAAGAGAAAAATATCAAAGGAGTAATAGCCGTTACCGAATTGCTTATCCACCAGGGGTGGGATATTACTCCGGAGAATATTGCACAAGGACTTTTACACGTGGTGCACAATACAAATCTGAAAGGTCGTTGGCAAACCCTTGGCTCCTACCCTACTATCGTATGTGATACAGGACATAATGTGGGCGGACTTACTTATGTGATGGAACAACTCAAAAAGCAAACGTATACACATCTTCATATTGTAGTAGGTTTTGTAAAAGAAAAAGATGTAAATAGTGTTTTAGAGCTTTTTCCAAAAGAAGCTACCTATTATTTTTGCAGTCCTGCTATTGCAAGAGGACTTAATGTAGATACATTAAAGGAAATTGCCACTGCAAAAGGACTCCAAGGGGAGAGATATTCTTCGGTAGCAGAAGCCTTAAATGCTGCTAAAGCACAAGCGCTTTCCACTGACTTTATCTTTGTGGGTGGAAGCACGTTTGTAGTTGCGGAAATATTGTAAAATAACAAAAAGCGGATACAGAAAAGCAAATGAAGGTTGTTTTAAAACCCTAATATCATTTTAGCGATAAAAAAGTAAATCAAGATACCTAAAACATCGTTGCTGGTAGTGATAAAAGGACCGGTAGCAACTGCTGGGTCAATACCGCGCTTGTGGAGAAGTATCGGAATAAAAGTACCTATCACAGCAGCATTTACAATCACTGTAATGAGTGCTATGGCTACCGTAATACTTACCAAATACTCAGCTTGAAAAGCAAAATGGCTTACTAATATCACTATTCCTGCAATAGTTCCTCCGTTGATGAGTCCTAATAGAAATTCTTTGAACAACCGCTTGATAAGTTCGCCGTCGATAGAATTATTTGCCAACCCTTGTACTATTATCGCCGATGATTGTACTCCCACATTTCCTGCAGTAGCTTGAATAAGCGGAATAAAAATCAATAATATAGGGTAAATCATCATCGTATCCTGAAAACCATTGATAATACTCGCTGCTCCTAATCCTCCAAACATTCCAATAAGTAACCAAGGTAAACGCGCTTTAGTGAGTTTCCATATATTATCATCTGCCTCTACATCATTGGTGATACCCGCTGCTAATTGATAATCTTTTTCAGCTTCTTCTTTAATCACATCCACTATGTCATCAATAGTGATGCGTCCTACAAGGCGTTTCATCTCATCAACTACGGGAATTGCCTCTAAGTCATACTTACTCATTATGTGAGCTACTTCTTCAGCAGTATCAGTAACATATACGTAGTCTACTTTGGGAATATAAATGTCTTTTACTTCTGATCGTGTGGAAGTAGTAAGCAAATCTTTAAGTGAAAGTCGTCCTTTAAGCACATCATTATCATCTACTACATAAATAGAATGTACACGAGTAACGTGAGCCGCTTGTTCACGCATTTCTTTTACGCATTTTAACACATTCCAATTCTCATTTACCTTTACAAGTTCTTTAGCCATTAGTCCCCCCGCAGTATCTTCGTCATAACGAAGTAATTCTACGATGTCTTTAGCGTGTTCTACGTCCGTGATATGCGAAATAACTTCTGTTTTTCTATCTTCGGGTAGTTCAGAGATGATATCTACCGCATCATCGGTGTCTAACTCGATGATTTCATCGGCAATTTCTTTTGCAGAAAGGTTTTTTAAGATATTTTCACGGTAATCATCGTCTAATTCGGTGAGTACATCCGATGTTTTTTGAGCATCAATGAGACGAATAATATATACTCCCTCTTCAATATCTAATTCGTGAATGATTTCGGCTATATCGGCATAGTGTAAATCATTTAAAAGGGTTGTAAGTTCTTTATTTTGTTTTTCCTCAATCAGTTGCTGAATCTTTTCAATGAGCTCATCTGTTATTTTAAAAGTTGTCATATTATCTCCTAAATTCTATTTTTGCAAAATTATAAAATAATTGTGAATACCGAATAAAGAATCTCAAAATATTTTATATTTTTAAGTACTTAATTCGCCTTTTAAGTATTGAAAAAGTAGTTAAAATAGTTATTCAATACGTTCATTTTAGGATAATAAGTTCAGATTATCAAATAAATAAGTTCCATAGATAAAAAATTTCTATTTATTTATTTGGTGGTTTCAACAAAAAGTGATACTTTTGCGCACTGAAAAATAAAAATCGGGATGTGGCGCAGTTGGTAGCGTACACGTATGGGGTGCGTGTGGTCGCTGGTTCGAGTCCAGTCATCCCGACTTTTTTCTTTTTATACAATAGCTATTTTTATAAAGAAATGAACAAAGTTTATCTTCTTTTTTTATTTTCCCTATTCACCTTCATTTCTCAGGCACAAGCTCTTAAAAACAATTTTGTTATAGGAGCACAACTTCCTTTTTTATATAATAACGACCGAGAAAAACCTGATAACAACTCCTCTTCATCAGTTTCTTTATCTTTTCGCCCACGTGTAAATGTATATATCCAAGCTGATAGATATGATGCTGAAAAGTACGGACGATTGTCTAAATTTAGTACTCGTATAGATTATACTTTCCTACAAACTCAACAAAATGATGATTACGACCGTTATAATCATATTCATCAAGTATCTTTTCTGTATATTCTAGGAGGAATGCACAAAACTAATGGTCTACAAGTAGGTATAGGGCCTAATATTAACTTTGGAGATGCACAGGGAGTGAATGCTCGCTTGTTTTTAGGTGGTTATGGCGAGTGGAAAAGATTTATAGGTAGTGTAGATATCAACTTTTATATTCCTAATGCTAAAAGAAAAGAAGGTATCCCAAGTGATAATTATAAATATGGACACATAGCCATAGGAGTAGGATACCGTTTATAAACTAACAATAATTTTGTAGAAAATATATGAAACTTTCAAACTTTAATTTTGATCTTCCTAAAGAGTTATTAGCTGAATATCCCAGCGAAAACCGTGATGAAGCTCGCCTAATGGTGGTACATCGCAAAACAGGAGAAATTGAACACAAATTGTTCAAAGATGTAATTGATTATTTTGACGATGGTGACGTGTTTGTGCTCAACAACACCAAAGTATTCCCAGCTCGTTTATATGGTAATAAAGAAAAAACTAAAGCAAAAATAGAAGTATTTTTATTGCGTGAATTGAGCGCCGAACAACGTTTATGGGATGTACTCGTCGATCCTGCTCGCAAAATACGTATAGGCAACAAACTCTACTTTGGCAAAAATGCTGAATTAGTAGCCGAGGTAATTGACAATACCACATCTCGCGGTCGTACACTTCGTTTCTTGTATGATGGTACTTATGAAGAGTTCCGTCAGCATCTCACTGAACTTGGACAAACTCCACTACCTAAATACATCTCTCGTCCCGTAGAACCTGAAGACGAGGAACGTTATCAAACTATTTACGCTAAATACGAAGGTGCCGTTGCTGCCCCTACTGCTGGTTTGCACTTCTCTAAACACTTGATGAAACGTTTGGAAATAAAAGGTATTACCTTCGCCGAAGTAACATTACACGTTGGTTTAGGAACTTTCAACCCTGTGGAGGTAGAAGACCTTTCTAAACACAAAATGGATAGCGAAGAGATTCACATTCCTGAAAGTCAAACAAAAATCATCAACACCGCTAAGGAAAATAAAAAACGTGTTTGTGCTGTAGGAACTACTGTAATGCGTGTTTTAGAGAGTTCTGTATCTTCTGACGGCTTTGTAAATCCGTTTGATGGATGGACAAATAAATTTATTTTCCCTCCTTACGATTTTAGTGTTGCCAATGCAATGATCACTAATTTCCACACTCCTAAATCAACTTTACTGATGATGGTATCAGCTTTTGCTGGTCACGATCTCATTATGCGTGCCTATAAAGAAGCTGTAGAACAAAAATACAAGTTTTATTCTTATGGTGATGCAATGCTAATCTTATAAAAATCAATAACTAAAAATAATCATTAATGAAAAAATTTTTTATCACTATGGCGTTAGGAATGAGCACCCTAACATTTTTTGCGCAAGAAACACCTAAAGAACTTTACACTGCTCATAACAAAGGTAAATTTTTCTTCTTCTAGGGTGGTAATCGCGGCTGGTACTCTAATTCTGATATTACTTTCACTGGTAATGGCTACGATTTTACCATCAAAGATGTTGAAGCGGTAGACCGTCCTAAAGGTTGGCATATCGACTATATCAATCCTTTGCGAATGACTATCCCTCAAACCAATTTTCACATAGGATATTACATTTCTGACCATTACACTGTTTCTGTAGGAGTAGACCATATGAAATATGTAATGAAAAACGGTCAAACTGTGAAAATGAACGGATATATCAATGGTTCTGGCACTTCACACGATGGCGTATATAACAATGTCAATAAATTGCTCAGCGAGGATTTCCTCACCTTTGAACATACTGACGGACTCAACTATGTAGTAGTGGAAGGGGCTCGTATCGATGATATTTCTCGTTTGTTTGGCATCCGTAACACTGATATATTACAAGTGAGCTTAACAGAAGGACTTGGTTTTGGCGCTTTATATCCAAAATCTAATACAAAACTCCTCAATAAAGAACGTTACGACGAATTTCACATTGCAGGGGTAGGAGTAAATGCTAAAGCTGGATTACACCTCACTTTCTTAAAGTATTTTCGTGTAGTTGGTGAACTTAAAGGTGGTTATATCAATATGTACGACGTACGCACTACTTATGATATAGCCGATAAAGCTAAACACGATTTCTTCTTCTTTGAAACTGTATTAGGTATTGGCGGTGTCTTTAGATTCTAAAATTTCACATAACATAGATAATAAAAACTGGCGTAGTTTTGAACTATACCAGTTTTTTTATTATTTTTGCGCCAATTTTACTAATCACTATATTAGCTAATTACATTATGGCAGACGATAAAAAGATTATTTTTTCGATGAATAAGGTAAGCAAAACCTATTCATCTACTAATAAACAAGTTCTAAAAGACATTTACTTGAGTTTCTTTTATGGAGCTAAAATAGGTATTTTAGGTCTTAATGGCTCTGGTAAGTCTTCTTTACTAAAAATTATAGCAGGAATTGATAAAAACTATCAGGGCGAAGTGGTTTTCGCTCCTAACTACACTGTAGGGTATTTGGAACAAGAACCACACCTTGATGATGAGAAAACCGTGATAGAAGTAGTACGCGAAGGCGTAGCCGAAACAGTTAAACTACTCGATGAGTTTAACCATATCAACGACCTTTTCGGCTTGGAAGAAAACTATTCTGACCCCGATAAGATGCAAAAACTGATGGATAAACAAGCCGAGCTACAAGATAAAATAGATGCCTTGAACGCTTGGGAACTCGATAACCAGCTGGAAGTAGCTATGGAAGCCCTCCGCACCCCTGAGCCCGATACACCTATCAAAGTGCTTTCGGGAGGAGAACGCCGTAGGGTAGCACTCTGTCGTCTGCTCTTGCAACAACCCGATGTCTTGTTACTCGATGAACCTACGAACCACCTCGATGCCGAATCGGTATTGTGGTTAGAACAACACTTGCAACAGTACGCCGGTACCGTGATAGCCGTAACCCACGACCGTTATTTCTTGGATAATGTAGCAGGCTGGATATTGGAGCTTGACCGTGGAGAAGGAATTCCGTGGAAAGGTAATTATTCGTCTTGGCTCGACCAGAAAGCCAAACGCCTTGCCCAAGAACAGAAAACCGAAAGCAAACGCCAAAAGGTGTTGGAGCGCGAGCTTGAATGGGTACGACAAGGCGCTAAAGGGCGACAAGCCAAACAAAAGGCACGTTTGCAAAACTACGACCGATTGCTCAATGAAGACCAAAAGCAGTTAGAAGAAAAACTTGAAATATACATCCCTAACGGACCTCGTTTGGGAACCAACGTGATAGAAGCACGACACGTAGCCAAAGCCTTTGGTGATAAATTATTATATGACGACCTTAATTTTGTATTGCCACAAGCAGGTATTGTAGGCGTAATAGGACCTAATGGAGCAGGTAAATCTACTATTTTCCGTATGATTATGGGGGAAGAAAAACCCGATAACGGTGAGTTTTTGGTAGGAGAAACCGTAAAAATAGCTTACGTAGACCAAACTCATAAACAGATAGACCCCGAAAAATCTATTTGGGAGAACTTCTCTGGCGGGCAAGACCTGATAATGATGGGTGGCAGACAGGTGAACTCTCGCGCTTACCTAAGTCGTTTTAACTTTGGCGGTAGTGAGCAAAACAAGAAAGTAGCGACCCTCTCAGGAGGTGAACGCAATCGCTTGCACCTTGCAATGACATTAAAAGAAGAAGGCAACGTATTGCTATTGGACGAGCCTACCAACGATTTAGATGTAAATACACTCCGTGCTTTAGAAGAAGGTTTAGAAAACTTTGCAGGTTGTGCGGTAGTGATCTCACACGACCGTTGGTTCTTAGACCGTATCTGCACTCATATTTTAGCTTTTGAAGGTGACTCACAAGTCTATTTCTTTGAAGGTAGCTTCTCAGAATATGAAGAGAACAAGAAAAAACGCCTTGGCAAAGAGGTAACGCCTACAAGGATTAAATACAAGAAATTGGTACGATGAAAGAAAATGATAACAATATTATCATCGGAGTAATAGCCATCGTAATGGTTCTTTTAGTCTTAATATTCTTCCTTTAAAATGCCAAAAAAGAAATACTATGTAGTGTGGGAAGGACACAAAACGGGTATCTTTAGCTCGTGGGATAAGTGCAAAAAAGCTGTTGAAGGCTATCCGTATGCTAAATTTAAGAGTTTTGAGAGTCAAGCAATGGCTGAAAAAGCCTTCAATGAGAGCTTTGAGCAATACAAAGGCAAAAGAGTAGCCTCCTCTCCTACCCTATCCCCCTTAGAATTAGAGCGTATTGGCTCCCCCATATTGCCTTCTATAGCTGTTGATGCTGCTTGCAGCGGTAACCCTGGAATTATGGAATACCGAGGAGTAGATACCGAAACTCAAGCTGAAATATTTAGAATTGCACCAATAAAAGACGGCACGAACAACATAGGGGAGTTTTTGGCTATCGTACACGCTTTAGCCTTTATGAAGCAACGCAACCTCAGCTTACCGGTCTATTCTGATAGCAAAATAGCGATGAGCTGGGTGCGCCAAAAGGTATGCAAAACTAAAGTGCCACGCACCTCTCATAACGAAAAAATATTTGAACTGATAGCCCGTGCTGAACAATGGCTACACAACAATACTTATCCTAACCCTATTTTGAAATGGGAAACCCAAGCGTGGGGCGAAAATCCTGCCGATTTTGGACGTAAAGACAAATAAAATGACAGACCTTACCCTGAAAATACAACCTACTGCTAACCCCGACATCATCAAACTCGAAGCTAACAGACCTTTGGTAAAAGGGAGTTATGAGTTTAAAAACGTAGATGAAGCTAAAAACGCTCCTTTAGCTAAGGAGCTCTTTTATTTGCCCTTTGTAAAAACTGTTTATATTTCGAGTAATTTCATTGCTTTGAAACGCTTTCCCATTGTTGAATGGAAAGAAGTTCAGGAAGAGGTTGCTCAGCAAGTATTAGTGTATTTGCAATCCGGTAAAGATATATTATTAGGCGAAGCTGGAAAACCTATGGGGGAAGCTATTACTGTATATACTGAAACAACCCCCAACCCCACCGTGATGAAGTTCGTCGCCAACAAGCGTTTGGTACCTACTGTAATAGAGTATAAATCAATAGAAGAAGCCGCAGAAGCGCCTATGGCAGCAACTCTCTTAACGCATTTTCCATTTATTGAAGAAGTTTTTTTTGATGATAATTATATATCACTCACTAAAAAAGGTATGGAAGAATGGGAAATGATAGCTGTCGACTTGCGCGATTATATCCGTAAATACCTAAGTGAAGGTCGCCCTATCATCAACCCTGCCGAGATAAAAAGGCGACAAGAAGAAGCTCAAGCGCGCTTGCTTTCTATGGTTACTACCGATGAAATATCGCAACAAATCGTAGCTATCATAGAACAATATGTAAAACCCGCTGTGGCATCCGATGGAGGTAATATACAATTCATTTCTTACAACCGCGACACCCATCACGTAGAAGTACTCTTACAAGGGGCTTGCAGTGGCTGTCCGTCATCTACTCAAACCTTAAAAAAAGGCATTGAAGTTATTTTGAAAGACAAGTTAAACAATCCGCTTATCAACGTTGAAGCACTACTTTAATATTTTATAATTTACTGTGAAATCATTCCTACAACAATTTACTGAAAACAGCACCTATCAATCCCTATTAAAACACCTACAAACAAAAGAAAATACAGAAGTTACGGGATTGGCAGGGGCTTCTTTGTCAATAGTAATAGCTAACTTGTTCAATACAGTTCATAGACCTCTATTAGTACTGCTACCCGATAAAGAAGAAAGTGCCTACATACTCAATGATTTAGAAACCTTGGTAGGAGAACAGCAGGTACTTTTCTTTCCCGATAGCTATCGTCGCCCCTATCAAATTGAAGACACCGATAATGCCAATGTGTTATTGCGTGCAGAAGTCCTCAACCAATTGAGTCATAGTACAAAACCATTGATCATAGTCTCCTACCCCGAAGCTCTTTTTGAGAAGGTCATCACACGAAAGCAATTAGAAAAAAATACGCTAAAAATTCAAAAAGGAGACTCACTCACTATTGATTTCCTCAATGAGGTGCTTTTCAGCTACCACTTCAACCGCACTGATTTTGTTACCGAACCTGGTGAGTTCTCAGTACGTGGTGGGATTGTAGATGTATTTTCTTTTTCAAATAATGAACCTTATCGCATTGAATTCTTTGGAAATGAAGTTGATAGCATCCGTACATTCGATGTAGAAAGTCAGCTATCTACTGCTCAACTATCTAAAATTACAATTATCCCTAATGTAGAAAACAAAGAAAGTGATGAGATACGACAGTCATTCTTGGAGTATATCAGTGAGCAAACATTATTCATTGGTAAGGATATGGGATTTTTTGATGCTAAGATTGAGAAACTCTTTGCTAAAGCTACCGATATTTATCAAAAGCTCCCCAATGAAGTAAAACGCACCCCCCCAGAGGAACTCTATTGTCAAGCAATGGATTTATTAAAACAAATCCAGAGATTTCAACAAGTAAACATCAATGCTACAACTCCCACTTCTAAAAACGAAAAGGAGTTCTCTTTTCATACCACCCCACAACCTTCTTTTAACAAACAGTTTGAACTCCTTATTAGTTACTTCAACAACAAACACGAGGAAGGATTTCAAAACTATATCCTCTGTGGGAGTGAACAACAAGCCAAGCGATTTCAAGATATTTTTGAAGAAATGGAGCAAAAAGTACCTTACCAAACGGTACAATTATCACTACACGCTGGCTTTGTAGATACTGAATTAAAATGCAATGTATTCACCGATCATCAAATCTTTGAGCGCTATTATAAATTTCAGCTAAAGAATGGTTATGCCAAAAAACAAGCCATTACACTTAAAGAACTGATGCAATTAGAGGTAGGCGATTATGTTACACATATAGACCACGGTATTGGGAAGTTCGCTGGCTTACAAAAGATTGAAGTAGAAGGCAAACAACAAGAAGCTATCAAACTGATTTATGGAGACCGTGATGTATTATTCGTTAGCATTCACGCACTACATAAGATTACTAAATATAACGGAAAAGACGGCAAACCTCCTAAGATTTATAAATTAGGTTCAGGAGCGTGGAAAGCCCTCAAACAGAAAACCAAAGCTCGTGTAAAAGAAATCGCGTTCAACCTCATTCAGTTATATGCCAAACGAAAGGAAGCCCAAGGATTTGCCTTTGCTCACGACAGTTATATGCAAAACGAGTTGGAAGCCTCATTCTTGTATGAGGATACTCCCGACCAAAGTAAGGCTACTGCCGAAGTAAAAGCTGATATGGAAAGCTCTAAACCTATGGATAGATTGGTGTGTGGTGATGTAGGTTTCGGGAAAACCGAAGTAGCCATTCGCGCTGCCTTCAAAGCTGTCGATAATGGCAAGCAAGTAGCTGTACTTGTGCCTACTACAGTACTGGCTTTTCAACACTTTCAAACATTTAGCCAGCGTATGAAAGACTTTCCTGTGCGCATCGATTATCTCAACCGATTCCGCACAGCCAAGGAAAAGAAAATCATCTTAGAAGAACTAGCTAAAGGTCAGTTAGATATTATCATCGGCACACATCAAATAGTAGGCGAAAAGGTTACTTATAAAGATTTAGGATTACTGATTGTTGATGAAGAGCAAAAGTTTGGCGTAGGTGTAAAAGATAAGCTCAAAACCCTTAAAGAAAACCTCGATGTACTTACGCTCACTGCTACACCTATCCCACGCACACTACAATTCAGTTTGATGGCTGCCCGCGACCTTTCGGTTATCAATACCCCTCCTCCTAACCGCTACCCTATTGATTCGCAAGTAGTACCTTTCAATGAAGAGGTAATACGCGATGGCATCCGTTATGAAATTCAGCGTGGCGGACAAGTATTCTTTATGCACAATAGGGTTGAAAATATTCAAGAGGTGGCTGGAATGATTCAGCGATTGCTCCCCGATGCGCGTATCGCCATTGGTCACGGACAAATGGACGGAAAGAAATTAGAAGAGACTATGCTTGCCTTTATGGAAGGTAGGTATGATGTATTGGTTGCTACCACCATTATTGAAAGTGGTTTAGATGTTCCTAATGCCAATACTATTTTTATCAACAATGCACATAATTTTGGCTTATCCGATTTACACCAAATGCGCGGTCGCGTAGGTAGAAGTAATAAAAAGGCTTTTTGCTACTTCATCACGCCTCCTCTGATAGCGATGAGCGACGATGCCCGCAAGCGTATTGAAGCGATAGCTCAGTTCTCCGATTTAGGAAGCGGACTCAATATCGCTATGAAAGATTTAGAGATTAGAGGGGCTGGCGACCTCTTGGGGGGAGAGCAAAGTGGTTTTATCAATGAAATAGGCTTTGACACCTATCAAAATATACTACAAGAAGCCATAACAGAACTCAAAGAAAATGAGTTCTCTGAACTGTACCACACCGCCGAAGAAGACAAAACTTACCTCACCGATACTCAAATAGATACTGACTTTGAACTACTCTTCCCTGATACTTATGTCAATAGAGTAGCCGAACGACTCAATCTTTATAACGAACTGAGTAATCTGCCTAATGAGGAAGCCTTACAAGTTTATGAACGCAACCTCATCGACCGTTTTGGCAAGTTACCCCCTCAAGCTATCGACTTGCTCAATAGCGTACGTGTAAAATGGTTGGCTACCCGTATGGGAATTGAGAAACTCGTAATGAAAAACGGAAGGATGACTGGCTATTTCATTGCCGACCAAAATAGTCCGTTCTATCAAAGTGCGCGCTTCCAAAAGCTATTGCTCTTTGTACAACGCTACCCCGATAAGTGTCGTATGCAAGAGAAAGAAACCCGCAACGGCTTGCGTTTATTGCTTATTTTTGAAAACATCAACAGTGTATACCAAGCTCTAAAAGTTATGCAAATGATAGAAGCATAATATAATTATTGAACTTAATCTATGATTTCACATTAAAATAATTTATCCAATAAACACTCTCTTTTGAGGCTTGTCCCCCTTCGGGGGAACGGGGGCTATTATTGATTCACTGATAATCATTTGCTTTTTTGGCATATTATAGGAGCGATTTGCCAATCGCCCTCTAAAAATAAGTTTATTATTTTTGTTTGTCTATAATATTAAACACTATGGAAACACATTAGTGTTTATCAAAGAAATGTTAAAATTTAAAATTGAACTCTAATTGCATATCATTGAGTGCTTTTTGTCTTTTGATAGGAGTTAAAAGCTCCATAATGGGGTCATCAACAAAAGAGGAATTCCCAACTATACGCATTAGTTCTATTATAGACATAGTGATAATAGCTATATGAATCTGGATTTTAACAGCATTTTCAGATGTTCCCCAAAAGTTTTTTACCTTAAGATGTTGTTTTATCCACTTAAAAAATAGTTCTATTTGCCATCTATTCTTATATAAAAGAGCAATTTCACTAGCTTTAAGGTGAAAATTGTTAGTATAATAAACAAAAGACCTTTTAAGTTCTGGGGCAAAGTAAACAATTCGCCTAAGTTCTGAGGGATAATTCCCTTTATTTCTATTTCCTGTAAACCTAATAGTTTGGTCTAATAGAACATTATCATTATTTTCAAGAAAGTCTTCTCCTGAAATGATTTCATAAGCAGGTATGCCTTTCTCACGAATGATGAAAAAAGCATCATATTGGCTTATTTTATAAAGCCTATTCAAATCAAAATAGCCACGATCAAACACATAACAAGCTAAATGCTCATAGTCTATAGCGTCCATTTCTTTAATATCATGGACATTAGCATTTGTAATTCTATAAAAAGTAGGAATTTTAGTAACTAAATCAATTTGTGTATGGATTTTTATTCCAGATTTAGTGCTTCTAAAATTAGCCCATTGAAATACGGACATGCATAAGTCAATAGTAGTAGAATCTATAGCATAAAATTTTCCGTGTAAGCAAAATTCACTAAAGGATTGCTTTTCTTGGGCTATACTTATCATATAGAAAGCATATTGTTCGAATATTCTTATATCTCTGATCTTATTTGCAATAGATAAGGTCTTTTAAATCTATCGGATTTTTTCCAATACCTAAATGATAAATTCTTTTGAAATTAGCATTAACAGTACTTACAAGTTCTCTAATACTAATACAGCCCATAAGTTGTCCAAGAATTAAAAGTAGCATATGATTCCAATGTGAAAATACCCAATTTTTAGTTCTATCATCATACTTGGCAACTAATCTATTAAAGTATTTTTGAGGTAGAAATGATGTTACTTGAGAGAAAATGTACTTTTTTGAATTCATTGTATTATATCTTTGAATACAAAAAAAGTATTTTTTCAAATCTCGGACAAAGATTTTTATTTATAATTAATTGAATACAAATTGTTTAAACATAAATTTTAACACATTTTGATAAACACAAGTGATGGAAACATTTAAAAATTGGGTAGGTAAAAACCCTATTACATTTGGCGGTATTGTAGCTCTTTTGCTCGCTGCTTTTGGTATTTGCCTCATCATAGGCGCTCTAAAAAATTGGGATTGGCTATACGAACCCGATAAACATTACCAAAATAATTGGACTATGGGGCAAATAAGCCGTTATTTAGGTCGTGATATGGCGCGTGTTATTGGTTTTATTACAGGTGTTTTCTTTATAATTATAGGAATTTACTCCTCCTATATAGCTTTTACCTATAAAGCATAAACAATATGAATGTAAAAAACGAATCTATTTTCCTCGATTTTACAACTTTATCTATGGGTGAGTTAGAAAGTTTAATGAAGTTGAGAATTTTCAATCAAAATATAGGGGGTATGCTTATAGAAAATCAAGACGACTTTTCCTCCAAAATAGAAATATTAGAAAAATTGGTATCAGATTATTATTCTGATAAGAATTTAGATGAAATAAAGGCTATATTCTTTAAAACAATAGTTTCAGAACATTGCTTTTTGTCTATTATAGCTACAGACTTATACGAAGAGAAAATCCTAATACTTATTTCAAAAAAAAGAATAAAAGACAGCATTAATATTTCTCTTGATAGTTATGATAGAGTTCAAATACCTTTTTCTCTAAAAACAAGTGACCTATCCTATTTTTATAAATGGTAACCCACCTCTCTACCTCCTAACCATCCTACTTCCCTATTGTCTCAAACTTGTATATTTATAATGAAAAATAAAGTGAAATTATCACGAATATTATGAAAGAAGAATTGTTTATATGGTTTTATTCAAACCCCAATACGTTACCTAAAGGAGTTCCTGCTACTGTAATGACAACTATTACAGAGGAATTTTACCCTAAAAACCCTACTAAAATCAAACGAGGAGAATGGATTAAATACTCTCCTATGTATTTCTCCTTTCCTCCAGAAGAGAAATACAAATTGCCTGAAGAATTGATTTTGGTGGTAAAACGCCAGAAAGAAGTGTTGTTTGATTTCTTAGGATATTATGAAGGGATAAGAGTTTTCTCTGATAGATTATTAAATCTTCTGATAGAGAATGGCTTAAATCCTCAATTTGAAAAAGCAACCTTGAATGTTGTAAATACTAAAGGGGGCAATATTGCTAAACAGCCCTATTATTTATTGCGTTTCTGTAGGGCTGATAACGAATTATTTGCCTTTAATGACAACTTAAAAATAGTTGCGAGAGATTGGGAGGACACTTTTCTTTATCCTGATTTGCACTTAAAAGAGCCTACTGATAGGAATATTTTTGTCTTAGGAAATGTATTACCTGATGATTATTTTTGCTATCAAAATGCCTTAGTTATTAAAAAATCATTAAAAGAGGAAATAGAAAAGCTCTGCTATGCTCCTGAGATATATTCAGTAAGTGAGTTCCCAGAAGTGTATAATACTTGTTTAAAGTAGTGATAAACTATTATTAAAAGGATTTTCTAAACCTGATAGAGCTTGGTATAAATAGTATTTACTCTGAGAACTTCATCAGATACAACAGCTTACTAATTAGTGAAATACAAAATAACTAAAGAGGCTGTCCGAAAAGTTTAGTTTAAACTTTTAAGGACAGCCTCTTTTTTTTGAGGATTACTCTATGGTTGGCTAAAAAAAGATTGTTTTTAGAGTTCCTAAGCAGATTGGGCAAGGTAAAAAAATGAAAAAGTAGCATTTTGAGGTGTTTTTACCACATTTTCATTGCTTTTTGCTTCTTTTTTGGTAGTAGTCGCCTTATTGGATACTAATTTTCTAAAATTATGCCCAACTGCCATTAGTAAAAACTCCATTTCTACCTTTTCTTTGCCTCTATGTGTAAACCGATTGAACTTATTATTACTTTTTAGTTGACCAAATACTGCTTCTACTTCTATCGGTCGCTTACTGCGATGATACCGCCCTTTTTCACTCATTAATAAGGTTCTTGCTTCTGTTTTTAAGTGATTTAATCGATAATTAACCTCTATCCTTCGGTTGTCTTTTGCCTTATGACATAAGCCTCTTAGTGGACACCCCTCACACCTTTGTGCTTGATAATAAGTAACTTTTGATTCATATCCATTACTTGAAGTCCGTTTTCCTTTCCCTACATTGCTCAATTTCTGTCCCATTGGGCATACATAATAATCCTCTTTTAGATTATAGTACATATTCTGAACCAAAAAAGGATCTTCTTTTTGTTTTTTCTTCTGCTCTTTATGAAAATAATTGTACTTCACATAAGCCTCTATTTCTTTCTTTTTCAGCATTTGGTAGTTCTCTTCACTACCATAACCTGCATCGGCACATACCTCTTTGCTTTGTTTCTGATAGCTCTTTTCAAAACCATCTAAGTGGCTCTCTAAAGTATTGGTATCGCCTGGTGTTTGGTGTATACTAACGTGAGTAATAAACTGATTTTCAGTGGATATTTGAGCATTATAAGCTGGTTTGAGCTGACCGTTTTTCATATGGTCATCTTTCATTCGCATAAAAGTTGCATCTGTATCTGTTTTGCTATAAGAATTTCTATCTCCCATTATTTTTAGACTTTCTTCATATTTTTCTAACTTTGGAAGATGCTCATTTTGAAGTTTTTCTAACTCCTTAGCTTGTTTTTTAGTAGGTTCTTTTAGCCTTTTATTAATCTCAGCTAATTTCTCTTTAAGTTCTTTGGTATTAATTTCTTTAGGAAGTTCTTGCTTAATAATCTCTTGGTTATCTGATTGTATGCTATCTTCTATATCAGAGAGCACTTTATTTATTTTAGCCTCTAACTTCTCCTTGTACTTCTCTACAGAACCTCTCCACACAAAAGTATATTTGTTAGCAGCTGATTCTATTTTTGTACCGTCAATATACTGTACATCAAGGCTTAGATAACCCTCTTTTACTAAGAGTTTTACTATTTCAGCAAAAAGTTTTTGCAAAGAATCTTTCAAAATTTTACCTCTAAAGTCATTGATTGTTCTAAAATCAGGAGTTGTACCTCCTGCAAGATACATAAGGGGGAGATTTTCTTTGACAGCAATAGCCATTTTGCGGCAAGAATAAATGTTAGAAAGATAGCTATAGAAGATTATTTTTATCATTGTACGAGGGTGGTATGCAGAACAGCCTCCACCCTTATATTTTTGAATAATATCAGTTATATCTAACTGATTAACAACCATTTCTACTAATTTAGCAGGGTGGTTACTATCTAACTTATCAAAAATATTCTCGGGGAAAAGTGTTAAAAATTTGTGAGGTTCAGATTTAAATGATACTTTTGTCATTGTGTTTTTTTTAGGAACCACAAAGATACAACTTTTGTGGTAAAACACCAAATAATAAGAGGCTATCTTTTGCCAGATAGCCTCTTTTTTATTCATTGCTGATAATCAGCCTGTTAAAACTTTTCGGACAGGCTCATTCTTAAACCTTAATTGATTATGTTATTAGAAGAAGAATTTGAAAAAGCCTTAAGTCTAAAAGAAGAGCCTAAATCATCTCTACTAATGATAGATTTAGTACTTTTAGCAAGGAGTGAAAATATTTCTGATAAAGAAATAAAAGCAACATTGCGACATTTATTTGTGAAGTATTATGAAGAAGGTGAGAATAACGATGATGAATCTCGCGATAAAGCTGATAAAATAGCTGACCTATTAGATGCTATAGAATATGATCGTGTTTGAAACAAAGAATATTTTGTACATAGTATAAAACAAAACAAACATAAATATGCAAAATACAACCCATTACAATCAGAGATTGAATATCAATGAACTAAATAACACTGCTAATTTAGAGGAAGCTATAAAAAATGCTGAACATCTGTATATTAGTAACCTATTAGGTGATGAAGAACTTTTGTCTTCTATTAATTCCTATTTAAAGAAGTACAATAAAAAACTTTGGTTGTCTTTAAATAAAAGTACAGAGATGAATCAGGAGAATTTAATACAACTACGCTATTTAACCAATGTAAAGAAACTAAAAATAATTGTATTCAATGGCTTTATAGAGGATTTATCAGAGCTATCGCATATTGATGATTTAGAAGAATTTACAATATATAATAATGTAAAAAAAGGTATATCCTTAGTTCCTTTGGCTAAGTTTAAAAACTTATCATCTTTAAGTTTATATACTGGATTGACTATAAAACAATACGCTGTACTCAATACATTTGAAAAGCTGGAGCATTTGAGCGCTCGAGAAATAGATTTTTCTAAACTCAATAATTTACCTATTAAAGAACTTACTGTTGATAGTAAGTTTATCCATAGTGATTTGATTGCTGAGAAATTTGCTAATATAGAATATATTTCTTTACAGAACTGTAAAGATGTTAGTATAGAAAATATTGCTTCGTTACCTGTGGTTTCTGATGTGCGATTGAGGTATATGCCTCATATTACAAGGCTTGCTTCTTTTAAAAATAAAGAAAATATATTTCATCTCGAATGTGTTCATTTAAAGAATCTTGAGAATATAGAAGCTCTTTTTGAATTAAAGCAACTAAAATATCTGATGATTACAGATTTAGAGAAACTTAAAGCTGAAGATTTTTATAGATTAAAGGAACTTCCTAATTTAAAAGTAGCTTATATAACATTTAAAAATGCAAAAGAAAATGACAAATTCATAACATTTGCTAATACTCATAATTGGATATATAAACAGCCTTCTTTAGCTAAAACAATTCTTTAACCCCACCTTAGAGAAACCTTTGTTTTTGTCAAAATACTTATTATACCAATTTTTTCCGTACTTTTGCCCCTCGATAATATCATCATTTCAAAATGAAGAAGAAAACTACAAATATCACCCCTGTAGAAAACCTTGATGTTCAAGGCGCAAGGGTGCATAACCTCAAAAATATAGACCTTTCCATTCCCCGCGAAAAACTTGTTGTCTTCACTGGGCTTTCTGGTAGTGGCAAGTCTTCATTGGCTTTTGATACTATTTATGCCGAAGGACAACGCCGTTATATCGAGACTTTCTCGGCTTATGCTCGCCAGTTTCTCGGTGGATTAGAGCGCCCCGATGTAGATAAAATCGACGGACTCTCGCCTGTGATTGCTATCGAACAGAAAACTACCTCCAAATCACCGCGCTCTACAGTGGGTACTATCACCGAAATCTACGACTTCTTGCGCCTGCTTTTTGCCCGTGCTTCCGATGCTTATAGCTATGCTACAGGCGAAAAGATGGTAAGTTATACCGATAGCCAAATTCAGGAACTCATTACTAAGGAATACAAAGGCAAACGCATTAACCTATTAGCGCCCGTGGTTCAATCGAGAAAAGGACATTACCGCGAGCTCTTTGAGCAGATTGCCAAACAAGGATTTGTAAAGGTGCGTACCGATGGCGAAATTCGTGATATTGAAAAAGGTATGAAGCTCGACCGTTACAAAACACACGATATTGAAATTGTGATCGACCGTATGCTAATTGATGATACTGACGACACCCAAAAACGCCTACAAGAAAGTATCAAAATTGCAATGAACTACGGCGACGATGTGCTAATGGTTTTAGAACACGACCAAAAAAAAGCTCACTATTTCAGCCGACATTTGATGTGTCCTTCTTCGGGCATCTCATATCCTCTTCCTGAACCTAATACCTTCTCATTCAATTCTCCTAAAGGAATGTGCCCGCACTGCAATGGGTTGGGTGAAGTGCAAGAAATCAACCTCTCCAAGATTATCTCTGATCCTTCTATCTCTATCAAGAACGGCGGGATTACAGCTGTAGGAGAGCAAAAGAATACTTGGATATTCAAACAATTAGAGCTCATTGTACAAAAGTTCGGTCATAAACTCTCCGACCCTATTGAAACGCTTCCTAAAGAAGCAATGGATATTATTCTCTATGGTGGTAAAGATAAATACGCTATCAAATCGGATGTATTAGGCATTACGCGCAATTTTGAAATTGATTTTGAAGGTATCATCAACTTCATCAAAAGCCAGCACGAAAATGCCGATATGGCAGCTATCAAGCGCTGGGCTGAAGAGTTTATGGATACTATTCCTTGCGAGGAATGTCACGGCACTCGCTTGCGTAAAGAGGCGCTTTACTTTAAAATAGCTGATAAAAATATAGCTGAACTATCAGCCTTAGATATTGCAGATTTATTGGCGTGGTTCAGATCTCTACCTGAGCATCTCTCTACCAAACAACGCAAAATAGCAGAAGAAATTATCAAAGAGATCACCACCCGACTCCAATTCCTCATAGACGTAGGGCTTACTTATTTAGTTCTTAACAGAAGTTCTAAATCATTGTCTGGAGGAGAAGCTCAGCGTATCAGACTGGCAACACAGATAGGTTCTCAACTCACAGGGGTACTCTATATACTCGATGAACCTAGCATTGGTTTGCATCAGCGAGATAACAAACGGCTTATCAACTCGCTGAAATCGCTCAGAGATATTGGCAACTCAGTAATTGTGGTAGAACACGATGAAGAGATGATACAAGAAGCCGATTATGTAGTGGATATAGGACCTAAAGCGGGCGTAAATGGAGGGGATATCATCTTTCAAGGAACGCCTAAAGAGTTGCTAAAAGCAAATACCATCACCGCCGACTATATGAGTGGGAGAAAGAAGATTGAAATACCCGCCCAAAGGCGCAAAGGCAACGGCAAAGAAATCATCTTAAAAGGCTGTACGGGCAACAACTTGAAGAACATAACCGTAAAGTTCCCCTTAGGGGTAATGATAGGGGTAACAGGTGTATCGGGAAGTGGAAAATCAACGCTTATTAACGAGACTCTGTACCCTATCTTAAACGCTCACTTCTTTAATGGCGTAAAAAAACCGATGCCTTACAAAAGTATTGAAGGCTTAGAACATATTGATAAGGTAATCGATATCGACCAGTCACCTATTGGGCGTACACCACGTTCAAATCCCGCTACCTACACAGGTGTTTTCAGTGAGATACGCAACCTCTTCACCCAAGTACCCGAAGCACAAATACGTGGCTACAAACCAGGTAGATTTAGTTTCAACGTGAAAGGCGGTAGATGCGAAACCTGCGAAGGCTCAGGCTTAAAGGTGATTGAAATGAACTTCCTACCCAATGTGTATGTGCCTTGCGAAACTTGTAAAGGAAAACGCTTCAACCGCGAGACGCTTGAAGTGAGATACAAAGGGAAATCTATTGCCGATGTGCTGGATATGACCATAAGTGAAGCAGTAAAATTCTTTGAACCTATCCCTAAAATATACCGCAAACTAAAAACTATTGAAGAGGTAGGTTTAGGCTACATCACTTTAGGGCAACAATCTACTACCCTTTCAGGAGGAGAAGCCCAACGAGTGAAGTTAGCTACAGAGCTTTCTAAAATAGACACGGGCAATACTTTTTATATATTAGATGAACCCACCACAGGACTCCATTTCGAAGATGTGAAAGTACTCCTCGAAGTACTCGACCGTTTAGTAGATAAGGGCAATACTGTTCTGGTGATAGAGCACAACCTCGATGTTATCAGAAAAGTAGATTATATCATAGATATAGGGCACGATGGGGGTAAAGCAGGTGGCGAAGTAATAGCCTTTGGTACTCCTGAAGAAGTGGCTAAAAACAAGAAGAGTTTCACTGCCGAGTACCTAAAATAAAAAGGGCGTGCTGTTAAAGCACGCCTCTTCTTTATAAAGATTTTTCTATTTGATCCGCTATATTTTCAAACAAATCGTTCTTTGTTTTTTCGTATAATTCGCGGAACTTCTTAGCGTATTCTTTAGGAAAAGACTTCCAAAAGTTTTCATCTTCTATTATGTTATTATAATAATAGTGGTATCCTTTAGGTATCTTTGCTATCGACTCATATAGCACTTCAAACTTGTTAGGTATATTGCTTTTCGCAATAAGGTAGTACAGAATTTCTTTCTTATAAATAGATGCTTTAGGAAGTATTTCCAAAATAAGTTTGTTAAGACGAGAACTATTTTCTTCTAAATTAGAAAGAACTTTAAGAGCTTCTAAACTGTAATTATCATCGCATTTCTTAAGGCTTAACAGATAATTATAGAATAAATCAGCCCAACGTGAGTCTATTTTATCAGGTGTAATAGGACGTAATTTTTTATAGAAAAAACCTACGGCATATCCCCCTTTAGTCCCTGCTAATCCTTCTATAGCATCATAATGAGCAAGTACCTTTCCAAATTGAGGAGCAAAAATCTCATAGATTTTCTCTTTGCTATATTCGGCTTCTCCGTTAAGAATACGATAAAAATAATCAGTGAAAAGAGGATATGCCCAATCACTATGTACTAATGTATCAGTGTATTGTTCATAAAAAGATATGATTTTCTCTTGTTTAAATGTATCTAATACATCTACAAGACGCGGTATAATATGATAGTTAGTAACCGAACGCTTCTTAGCCATCACATTGAAGAGTTTATTACCAAACATTTCTCCCAAAAGTGCATAAGTCTCAGGGTAATCTTTATATTTCAACACTTCCAACTCTATAGGCAAACGTTCAAAAGCTGCTACTACGGCTTTCTCGTCAGAGTCATCCATTGCAAGTAATGCTTCAAAGTATTCACGCACTTTTTGAACAAACGACTGATAGTGCGAGGGTAGCGGAACTGTAGCAATAGCATTTGCTAAGAGTTCCGCATTTCCTTTCTGTTTGTTGTTGCTGTACAATTCGTAAAGTTTGTCAATACTGCGTTGCGTACCGAGTTTGGCTAATGCTTTATAAGCTGCTCCTCGTACCACTTTATTCTTATCACTTGCCAAACTGATGATAAAGTCTTCTGTTTTTTCATCTTTCTTGTCTGAAAGTATAATGACTGCTTCAGCTTGTAGGTTAGGCAGGTTTTCAGCAAATATTTTATCTACCAAAACATCTATTCCTTCATAACCTAATTGGTGTAGCAAACGCAATCGGCGTATGTGTTCTGTTTTGTCCTCCAAACGAAAGTCTAATAAAAGAAAGGGGAGCATTGCTTTCCCACAAGTAGGGATAATAGTTTCCTCTACATAATCGGCAAGTTCGGTGTATTTATCTGCTAAAGCATAACTCAAGTAACCATAAGTCCGCGAATCGTCAAACAGCTTGCGTTCAAAAGCATCTTTAAGCACCTCTAAGCGTCCCGACTTGCTCTCAGTAAGAGCTTGTAACACACGTTTCAGCTGTAAATAAGAATAGGTAGTATTCACATCTGCTAAAGCGATAGTGGGAACCTGCTCGCTCTTTTCGGCTTCAGCCTCTACAGTAACACCTTGTGTGTAGAGTACTGAATAGAGCAAAGTAGCGACATTCAATAACTTTTCGGCAGCTTGTGTGCTTTCTACTTGTAGCAAAGATTCTACTTCTTGGGCTAACTTATTGAATACAGGAGCTTTTTCGCCTAACTTTTTCAGTATAGGAACGTGCTTCTGTAGGCGTGGGTCATTCTTCGCAAACTTACTTCCCGCTATAAACAAGCGATTCAGTTCTTGTTGTAAATCGTATAAGGGTTTCATTTTAATCTGCTATTTAACTGATTTCTCAATCTCATCTGCTATGTCTTCAAATACATTTAGCTTGTTCTTCTTTGCCAAAGCTCTAAACTTTTCTACATATTCCTTAGGAAACTGATTCCAGAAACCTGCATTAGAAAGATAGTAAAGATAGTAATAAGAATTACCTGATTTTACTCTCTCTAAGGTATGATAAATCAGCTCAAACTTATTAGGCAAATTGCGCTTTAATACCAAGTGAAACAACCATATCATATCATCTGAATACGATTGAGACAGAGCTTTCAAGAGTAAATCATCTAATCTTTGACTGGTTCCTTCTAAAGCATCAAGTACAAAGAGTGCTCTATAGGTATAATTGTTGTTGAGCTTCTTAAGACTGTTGATGAAAGAGTACAGAGTAGTCACCCAGCGAGGGTCTAACCTATCTACTCTCACTTCCGATTCTTTGCGAGCATTATAAGCATAAGCTCCTGCAATACCGCTAAAAGCCTCTAAAATATTATCTGTAGCAGCTGATTTTCCCAATTGAGAACTGAATACCTCAAAGAGCTTTTCTTTGCTGTAGTTCTTATTCTTGAAAGCACTACAGAAATAGTTAATCCACATATCGCTATAGCCATTGGTATAGGTGAGAAGTTGCTTATGGGTATCATAAAAGGCGAGCACTTTATCGCTGTTCAAGGTATTTAATACCCCCATCATATTGGTAGCGGTAGGGTCATACGTATTCTTGAATACTTTCTTGCGTCGTGCATTAAACTCTTTGTTCTGCAACATCTCCGCAAAGAGTGTATACACTCCCTCACAATCCTTATTTGCCAAAATATCTATATCAATAACAAAGCGTTCAAAAGCTGCGCTAAGCGCTTTCTCATCTGAATCATCTATGGTTAATAACTGCTGATAACGCTCTTGTATTTTCTCCACAAATGGCAGGAAATACTCAGGAGCAGCTACTTTGGCGATAGCTTCTGCCAAGAGCTCTGCATTGCCTTTCTGCTTGTTGGTGTTGTACAATTCGTAGAGCTTATCAATACTGCGTTGCGTACCGAGTTTTGCTAAGGCACTATATGCTGCTCCTCGTACGGCTTTGTTCTTATCACCCGTCAAACTGATGATAAATGCTTCGGTTTGTTCATCCTTCTTGTCTGCTATAATATTAATAGCTTCTGCTTGCAGATTGGGGAGATTTTCACTAAATATTTTGTCTACTAAGGTGCCTATTTCTGCATATCCTAATTGATGTAACAAGCACAATCGGCGTACATTCTCATTTTTGTCTTCTAAACGGAAGTCGGCAATGAGGAAAGGGAGCATCGCTTTTCCACAAGCTGGAATGATTGTGTTTTCAATGTAATAAGTAAGCTCTGAATACTTGTCAGCTAAAGCATAACTCAAGTACCCATAAGTGCGTGAATCGTCAAATACCTTGCGTTCAAAGGCATCTTGCAATATTTCCAAACGTCCAGAGTTGCTTTGGGTAAGGGCTTGTAGTACAGGTTTCAGCTGCAAATAGGAATAGGTAGTATTCACATCCGCCAATTGTATCGTAGGGATTTGGCTTTCTTTTGTAGCTTCTGCCTCTACAGTAACGCCTTGTGTATAGAGCACTGAATAGAGTAAAGTAGAAACACCCAATAGTTTTTCGGCAGCTTGTGTGCTCTCTACTTGTAGCAAAGCTTCTACTTCTTGGGCTAATTTATTGAATACAGGAGCTTTTTCGCCTAACTTTTTCAGTATAGGAACGTGCTTCTGCAAGCGTGGGTCGTTCTTAGCAAACTTACTTCCCGCTATAAACAAGCGGTTCAGTTCTTGTTGTAAATCGTATAAAGGCTTCATAATAATTGACAATTGATAATTAACAATTAACCCAAAGTCCGCATTAAAATAATTATTTGCTAATAAATATTTGCTTTTGCGGATTGTCCCCTTTTGGGGGAACGGGGGCTTTTTAGCTATCGTATAATTTAGTATTAGTAGAGTAGTCTAATTACTTTCTCTGCTGTGATAAGTGAAAGTGGTTGCGCTGATAGCAATCCGCTAGCTACATCGTTGTGCATCATTACCACAAGGGAAAGCCCCTTGGCATTCGCTGGCAAAAACGACTTCAGATTGCCCGTTGGTGATACAGCGCCTTCCTCAATATCTCTTAGGGTGATAGCAAAACCATTAACATCTTCTACTACCAAATCCTCCCCTACTCTATAAGCCTTATGTAACGCCAAAAGCACTACAGGGTGTTTATCCATTAGCGGATTCTTAATAGTGTTCTTTACAGCCTTTATCGTCTCGGCAAATTGCCCCGAAGCAAAACCTTTCACTGTTGCAAGGTCAGCTTGTGATAGCGGACGCTCTGAAGCTCCATCAGCCTCCCAACGAATACGCGGATTGGTATCTCCAGGATAGATGTAAAGGTCTTTTAGTTGCAACACACTGAACACACTATTGTCTTCTTTAATATACTTCGCGGCTTTATAAGGACGATAGTTCAGCGTTTTATAGATTTTACCCGTTTTGAGATTGAGCCATACCCCCTCATCTACATACTCTTTGCGTGCCTCATTGTCATAACTGTTGAATGACAATTGCACCAAAGAAGCATTCTCTTCATATTGCCCATATTGCATCAACTCAACGAGTTTCCATACATAGCCTATTTGCTCTTCAATTGCTGAAGACAGTTCAGGCGTTCCTTCTGGGTCTTCCTTGCGCGCCTTGAGGTAGTCAGTAGCTTTTTTAAGCAAAGCCGAAAGATAGTTTAAGTTGTCTACCACCGCAGTATATTCCTCATTCTTTACTTCCTCAATAGAAAGCAACAGATTGTTGAAAGCCGTTTGAATACCGCCTATATAGTAGTTTCCTAAGTCTTTTATCTGTGTTTTGAGGGTCGCACGCATTTTAGCATCCACTGATGAGAGCCCCGTATTCACCATATCGCGCAACAGCTTTTGGGCAGTTTCGATACCAGTGAGCTGGGTATCAACCTTCTTAGTGAAAGCCGCCTTATTCACCTTCTTAGGCTTCTCGGCTTTCTCTTTGATAGATTCCTTTTCTTGGGCTTTTTTCTCTTGTTTCTTCTCTATCTTCTCACGCTTAGAGAGAATGTCCTCAGGTACTTCTCCTTCGGTAAACTGACTTACATTCGCTTCAAAACAGTAAAGCAAACCCACAGAGTGTTTACACGGAAACTGACGACTCGGACAGTTACAGCGGAATACAGGGTTATTAGGATCTATATAATCAGCCGAACAGTAGTAAGGATTCTTCCCACTCCCTGCGCATTCACCCCATATAAGGTTCTTTTCTGCGTTGATTTTTAAGTTGCTGAATTTGTTTTTCTTCACCAACTCACGCCCTTTTTTAGCCGCCTCAGCATTGGGGGCAAGCTCTTCAATCTTCTGTTGCGTTACTTCTATCATATTTTATATTGTGATTTTTATATACTTTAAAGCGCAAAGATACTAAAAACAATCTAAAAAGCAAGTATTACTCTTTTGAACTCTATCTAATATCAATCAACCATCTAAAGTGTAATTCTTCCTATAAAGCTCTATGTTCTTCAGGTACTTCATCATATTTCTTATCGTCCTTAAAGGATGAAATGGGAATAATATCCCCCGAAACAGGCTCTATAATCCGGATATCATCGCCATTGTTCCTATTTACATAAAGAATATAATACGTCTCAAACCGAATAGAACTATCATACCCTATCCTTATCTCATAAAACTCTTCACCGTCAATAGTAGCAGCATCCGAAAAATAACTAATACCCCTCTTCCCCTCCGAAATCGTCTCTATATACTTAGCCACTCGTTTAGCCAAAGGCAAAGCAAGCACTCTATCCTCAGCTTCTTCTAAACTGATATAAGCCGAAGTATCTTTCACAACAAGTGAATCAACAGCAGCTACAGCTCCCTTAGCCTCCAGACTACCAAACCATTGACAGCCAAAAAGACCACCAATACATAGTAATAGCAAAATCTTTACCTTATTCATAATGTAACTTATTACTTAAAAAAGAGTGCACAAAAATATAATAAAATCTTCAATTACAAAATTTTACCCTTAAATTACCAATAAATTCACTCTTTTTCTTATTTTCTATTTATAAATATTTTGTACCTTTGCCCCCAATTTACAAATCAGCTAATATACAAATCGACAAATAAACACTATGTCTTTACAACAAGAAATACAAAAGCGCCGTACCTTTGGCATCATATCTCACCCCGATGCCGGAAAAACTACCCTCACCGAAAAACTTCTACTCTTCGGAGGGGCTATACAAGAAGCCGGCGCCGTAAAATCAAATAAAATAAAAAAAGGAGCTACCTCCGACTTTATGGAAATTGAACGCCAACGCGGAATTTCCGTTGCCACTTCAGTACTCGCTTTCAATTATAAAGAACATAAAATAAACATCTTAGACACCCCCGGTCACAAAGATTTCGCTGAAGATACCTTCCGCACTCTCACCGCTGTCGATAGTGTCATCGTAGTCATCGACGTCGCCAAAGGGGTAGAAGAGCAAACCGAAAAGCTCGTCGAAGTATGCCGTATGCGTAACATCCCTATGATTGTCTTCATCAATAAGTTAGACCGTGAAGGGAAAGACGCCTTCGACCTCTTAGACGAAGTAGAGCAAAAACTCGGCTTAAAGGTAACACCACTGAGTTTCCCCATCGGAATAGGCTATGATTTCAAAGGAATTTATAACATTTGGGAGAAGAATATCAACCTATTTTCTGGCGACAGCCGAAAGAATATAGAAGAAACTATCGCCTTCAACGACATCAATAGCCCTGAATTAGAGAAGATAATATCCGAACGCTCTGCGGCAAACCTCCGTTCCGATTTGGAATTAGTATATGAAGTATACCCAAAATTCGACCGTGAAGCCTACCTCAATGGAGAACAGCAACCCGTTTTCTTTGGCTCGGCACTCAACAATTTTGGCGTACGTGAGTTACTCGATTGCTTTGTCGAAATCGCCCCTTCACCACGCCCCAAAGCCAGCGAAGAGCGCATCGTAAACCCCGATGAACCTTCATTCACAGGTTTCGTCTTCAAGATTCACGCCAATATGGACCCTAACCACCGCGATCGTTTGGCTTTTGTAAAGATTGTTTCAGGCACTTTTGAACGCAACAAACCCTATTTACACACGCGCCTTGGCAAGAAGCTAAAGTTCTCCAGCCCGAATGCTTTCTTTGCCGAAAAAAAAGAAGTAGTGGATATATCTTATGCAGGGGATATTGTAGGCTTGCACGATACAGGAAATTTCAAAATCGGAGATACACTTACCGAAGGCGAAATGCTACATTTCAAGGGAATACCGAGTTTCTCTCCTGAGCATTTCCGTTACATCAACAACGCCGATCCACTGAAATCCAAACAGTTAGAAAAAGGCATCGACCAGCTAATGGACGAAGGTGTAGCACAGCTCTTCAAGTTAGATTTCAATGGTCGCAAGGTCATCGGAACGGTAGGAGCGCTTCAATATGAGGTCATTCAATACCGATTGGAACACGAATACGGAGCGAAGTGTAGTTATGAAAACTTCCCTATCTACAAAGCCTGCTGGGTAGAAGCGCCCGAAAACCCTAAAGACCCCGAATATCTCGATTTCCTACGCGTAAAACAGAAGTTCTTAGCACGCGACAAACAGAACCAATTAGTCTTCCTCGCCGACTCTGCATTCTCTATCGAGATGGTAAAACAAAAATACCCGAACCTGAAGCTACACTTCACATCCGAGTACTAACCCCTGACACCTGTCCCCTGACACCTGTCCCCTGACACCTATTACCTACCCCCTGTTACCTGAATAAACGTTTCCTCCAAGTCTCTATGTTTATGGTTGATTTGGAGGATTTTCAATCCATTCTCCTTAGCAAAGTCAAACACAACAGGGCGCATATCTTCCTCAGTGTCAAAGGTGATTTGATATAAGAAATCATATACATTCTGCGCTGCCGACACATTAGGCAAAGCGCGTAAAAGGCGTTCCTCTACACGGAAATCGAACGCTACTTCTATCACTTGTTCCTTGCCTTGCAGCTCACTCATCTTCTTATCAAGCACTATATTGCCTTGGTGCAGTACGATTACCCTATCGGCAACCGCCTGAATTTCCTGCATAATATGCGACGAAAGCAAAACCGTCTTCTCTTTGCCAAGCTCCTTAATGATATGGCGTATCTCAACCAACTGATTTGGGTCAAGTCCTGTTGTCGGCTCATCGAGAATCAGTATCTCAGGATCGTGAATAAGAGCTGAAGCGAGTCCCACACGTTGTCGATAACCTTTTGAGAGTGCCTCTATCTTTTTATTGCTCTCTGGTGTGAGTCCCGTAAGGGCAATCACCTCCTCCACTCTACTCTTAGGCACGTTGGAATATAAGTCAGCGGTGAAGCGCAAATATTCCCTCACATACATTTCGGTATACAGAGGATTATGTTCAGGCAAATAGCCAATAGTCTTCTGTGCCTCAATAGGATGCTGAAGTATATCAATACCGTTAATAGTAACCGAGCCACTGGTAGGGATCAAAGCCCCCGTGATCATCTTCATTGTTGTAGATTTCCCTGCTCCATTAGGACCTAAAAAACCGGTAATTTCTCCCTTCTGGAGCTCAAAGCTAATAGCATTTACAGCCGTTTGCTGTCCATATATCTTTGTTAATTGATTGACTGTTACTGACATTTCATTTTATTTTGGGCTCAAAAGTACAATATTTCTTTATTCTAACAAATTATTTCTAAATATATTTTAATTCCTCCCACCACTCCCACTACTCCCACTACTCCCACTACTCCCACTACTCCCACCACTCCCACTACTCCCACCACCTGCCCGTGCGGCTCGCACCTCCCACCGCTCCCATATTAATTGTTAATTATCAATTGTTAATTGTTAATTATTTTGTACCTTTGCCCCCTAATAAATCATTATATCACTTTTTTATGAAGAAAATAACACTTGTAATATTAGCTTTCTTATTGCTCACTCCCGTAGCAAGAGCTGATGAAGGAATGTGGTTTTTGATGTTCATCGAACGTCTCAACCAGAGAGATATGCAGAAGTTAGGATTACAACTCACTGCGCAAGAAATTTATAGCATCAATAACAACAGTCTCAAAGATGCTATCGTACAATTTAATGGAGGTTGTACAGCGAGTATCATCTCCAAAGATGGATTGGTACTCACTAACCACCACTGTGGTTATGGCAATATTGCCCAGCTTTCTACCCCCGAAAGCAACCACTTAAAGAACGGATTCTGGGCGCGTTCTCACGCCGAAGAACTCTCCCCTAAACAATCATTCGTCCGTTTCTTCGTCCGTATGGACAATGTAACCGACCGTATGTTAGCAGCTGTTACTCCCTCAATGAGCGAAAAAGAACGCGAAGCCGCTCTCAACCAAGAAATGTCTAAAATACAAAAAGAAAACAGCGAAGGTGGTAAATATGTAGTTTCTGTGCGTTCATTCTTCCAAGGCAATGAATATTATTACTTTGTATATCAAGACTTCAAAGATGTACGCCTCGTAGGTACTCCTCCTGAAAACATTGGAAAATTCGGTGGTGATACTGACAATTGGGAATGGCCTCGCCAAACAGGTGACTTCTCTCTCTTCCGTGTATACACTGATAAAGATGGAAATGCCGCCGACTATTCTCCTAACAACATTCCTCTTAAAGCCAAACGTTACCTTAAAGTGAGCCTCAAAGGCGTACAAGATAAGGACTTTGCGATGATTATGGGATACCCTGGACGCACCAATCGTTGGGAAAGCTCTTATTGGGTAGATCAAAAAGTAAAATATGCTTATCCTGCTTGGGTCGAAGCCTCTAAAACAGCAATGGATGCAATGAAACGCTATATGGATAAAGACGATGCCGTACGCTTGCAATACGCCTCTTTATACTCTCAATTAGCCAACTATTGGAAAAACCGCCAAGGTATGATTGATGCCCTTACAGCCCATAAAACAGCCGCTGAAAAACGCAAAACCGAAGCTATTTTTGGAAAATGGGCTAACAAAACCGAAAATAAAGCCGAATACGGCGAAGTGCTCAACACTTTGGCTAAATATTTTGAGAAGACAAACTTGCGCTCTGCCGATGAGAACTACGTGAGTATCTTGTCCCGCGCTTCTTTCTTTATCAAAATACCTTCCCTATACATCAACACTGTCGCTGCCGCCCAACGTGGTGGTATGCCCGAAACCAACTTGCAAAACAGAATTGACAACATCCTTGCTAATTACGATAAGATAAACGCTAATGTCGAAAAAGAAATCCTTGCTGATATGTTGCAACTCTATGCCAACAAGGGGAATAATGTACCTGCTTTGCTAAAAGATGTTAAAACCAAATACAAAGGTAACTTCCTCAAGTATGTCAATGAACTCTTAGCAGGTAGCATTTACCGCAGTAAAGAAGCCTTACAAGCTAATACACAACGCGATGTAGAAGAACTCTTAAAAGACCCTTTATTGCAACTCGCTGAAGCCCTTGTCGAAGACTTCCGTTCACCTTCTCAAGAGATTATAGACTTAGAAGACAGCTATGCCAAAGCGTACCGCAAGTTCGTAAAAGGAATGCGCGATTCTAAAATTAGCACAATCTTGTATCCTGATGCTAATTCCACCTTGCGCCTTACCTATGGTACAGTAAGTCCATTGGCTGCCGATAAACGCAACCCCGATGTAAAAAAGAACTACTATACCACTTTCAAATCTTTAATGGCTAAATACAAAAAAGGCGACCCTGAGTTCGATATGTCTCAACGTATGCTCGACCTTTATAAAAAGAAAGAGTTTGGTAGATATATAGACAAAGATGGCTCTATGCACGTAAACTTCCTTACCAACAACGACATTACTGGCGGTAACTCTGGATCACCCGTGATGAATGGCAAAGGAGAACTCATAGGTCTCGCTTTCGATGGTAATATCGAAGCAATGGCAGGCGATGTAATTTTTGATAAACAACTACAGCGCACCATCAATGTCGATATCCGCTATGTACTTTGGGTAATTGATATTTATGCCAATGCTAAAAACATCATCAACGAAATTGAAACAGTACAATAAAGAGTAGAAATTAGAAATTAGGAGTTAGAGGATAGGTTAATCCCTATCCCCTGACACCTGATACCTGATCCCTGACCCCTTATGCCTAACTTATCAAACTACACAAAAGAATTTAAATACAACTTCAAGATTGCTTACCCCGTCATTTTAGGAATGTTGGGGCACACCTTTGTAGGTTTTGTCGATAATGTAATGGTAGGCAAAGTAGGCATTACCGAGCTCGGTGCCGCTGCTTTGGGAAATACCGCTATCTTTATCGCTATGTCCTTCGCTATAGGCTTCTCGGTGGCTACTACTTCCTTAGTAGCAATGAATGATGAAGCTGGCGATAAACAAACCGTGCAATCCATTCTCAACCATAGTATGCTGCTCAATATCATACTCAGCACGGTACTTTTCTTGCTGATGTTCTTTGTCGAACCAGTGATGAGAATCACAGGACAAAGTGAAAATGTAATCGCTTTAGCAGTCCCCTACACTCATTTGGTTGCCTTTTCATTGATACCTTTAGGCGTATTCAGCACTTTCAAACAATTCGCCGATGGTCTTTCTATGACCAAATATGCAATGTATGTTACCTTATTGGCAAACCTTATCAATATATTTGGTAATTATCTCTTCATCTATGGCAATTGGGGTTGCCCAAAATTAGGCGTATTAGGTGCTGGAGTAGGAACGCTCATTTCGCGTATAGCAATGCCTATAATGCTCTATTATATGCTCAAGTATTTACCTAAAACTAAAGAATACGTTACTCATATCAGTTTCAAAAACATAACTGAACCAATGATAAGAAAAATAAGCAACATCGGGCTACCTACAGGATTACAGATGATTTTTGAAACAGGTATTTTCTCTGCTGCTATATGGATAAGCGGTGTATTGGGCGAAAACCAACTCTCAGCTAACCAAATAGCTCTCAACCTATCAAGTATGACTTTTATGGTTGCTAACGGCTTAGGCATCACAGCTATGATACGTGTCGGCAATCAGTTAGGAGCTAAAAACTATGTCAATTTACGTCGGGTAGCTTTTTCTGTATTCTTATTAGTGTTGTGTACCCAAGTCTTTTTTGCAGGACTCTTAGCCTTATTACGCGATTGGTTACCCTCATTGTATTTGGAAATGGACAATATCGAAAAAGCAGCTACCAATGCAGCTGTAATAAGCGAAGCTGCTAATCTATTATTGATTGCTGCTATTTTCCAAATCTCCGATGGATTACAAGTTACAGCACTTGGGGCATTGCGTGGAGTCCAAGATGCCAAAATTCCTATGGTCATTACCTTTATAGCCTATTGGCTCATTGCCTTCCCTATTCTTTGTTTTTTAGGACTTCACACTTCTTTAGGTACTATGGGTATTTGGATAGGATTACTCACAGGACTCACTGCTGCTGCTATATGCCTCTTGTATAGGTTCAACCATATCAGCTTGCGACTCATCGCCAACCGTCATAAATTACCCAATTAACAAATTGCCTAATTGACAAATTATTATTACCTTTGCACGCTCTTTAATTTAAAAAACGAATATGAAAGCAGGAATTGTTGGACTGCCCAACGTGGGAAAGTCTACTCTATTTAATTGTTTATCAAATGCTAAAGCTCAAAGTGCCAACTTCCCGTTTTGCACTATAGAACCTAATTTAGGGGTAGTAAACGTACCCGATCCCCGTTTAGAAAAACTCGAAACTCTTGTAAAACCTGAACGTGTATTACCTGCAACCGTAGAAATTGTAGACATCGCAGGTCTTGTAAAAGGTGCGAGCAAAGGTGAAGGTTTAGGCAACCAATTTTTAGGAAATATACGTGAGTGTAATGCTATTATCCACGTGTTGCGCTGCTTTGAAAACGACAATATCGTACACGTCGATGGCAGTGTAGACCCCATCCGCGATAAAGAAACTATTGATATAGAACTACAACTAAAAGACCTCGAAACTGTCGAAAAACGCCTCGAAAAAGTAACCCGTGCTGCCAAAGCTGGCGATAAAAAAGCCGCTAAGGAAATGGACTTGCTCAATCGTGTGAAAGACGCTTTGCTCACTGGCGTTTCTGCCCGCGCTGTACAAGTAGCCGACGATGAAAAAGAATTATTAGAGAGCTTTCAATTGCTCACTGCTAAACCTGTGTTATACGTGTGTAATGTCGATGAAAAATCAGCTAAAAATGGTAATGCTTATGTAGAACGTGTAAGAGAAGTGGTGAAAAATGAAGAAGCCGAAATCATCGTCTTAGCTGTAGCTACTGAAGCTGATATTACCGAATTAGAAAGCTATGAGGAACGCCAAATGTTCTTGGAAGATATAGGATTAGACGAGCCAGGCGCTTCTAAATTGATTCGTGCAGCTTATCATTTGCTAAACTTGCAAACTTACTTCACCGCAGGAGTAAAAGAAGTACGCGCTTGGACAATCCACAAAGGAGATACGGCTCCTCAAGCTGCTGGCGTTATCCATACCGATTTCGAAAAAGGATTCATCCGCGCCGAAGTAATCGCCTATGATGACTTCATCACCTATGGTAGTGAAGCTAAAGTCAAAGAAGCTGGAAAAATGCGCATTGAAGGTAAAGAATATATTGTAAAAGATGGTGATATTATGCACTTCCGCTTCAACGTATAACCAAAATTGCTAATTATAAATATTTCATTATATGAGAAAAAAAATTGTAGCAGGTAACTGGAAAATGAACAACGACCTCAACAAATCGTTAGCCCTCATTTCCGACCTATTGAAAAAAGTACCTCAAACTGATGCCGAGGTAATGATTGCCCCTACCTTTGTAAACCTTATCCCAGCAGTAGACGCTGCTAAAGGTAGTAAAATCGAAGTGATTGCCCAAAATATGCACTTTGCTGAAAGCGGTGCTTATACTGGTGAGATTTCAGCTGAAATGTTAAATAGTATTGGCGTAAAAACCACTATTTTAGGTCACTCCGAACGCCGTGCTTACTTCAACGAAACCGACGAAAGTTTGGCTAAAAAAGTAGATACTGCTCTCAAACACAATATGCGTGTAGTATTCTGCATCGGCGAAGAATTAGCCGATCGTAAAGCTAACAAACACTTCGACGTTGTAGGTAGCCAAATCAAAAACGGCTTGTTCCACTTGCCTGCTGAGGCTTGGCAACACATCGTATTGGCTTATGAACCCGTATGGGCAATTGGTACAGGCGAAACTGCAACCCCAGAACAAGCGCAAGAAATCCACCACTTCATCCGCAAAACTATTGCCGATAAATATGGTAAAGAAGTAGCCGATAAAGTATCTATCTTGTATGGTGGTAGCGTAAAACCTGATAATGCTAAAGAAATCTTCGCTAAAGAAGACGTTGATGGCGGTCTCATCGGAGGCGCTGCCCTCAAAGCCGATGATTTTGTTACTATCATCAAAAGTATTTAATTGTTATTGTTAATACACAAACTTTGTCAAAGTCCTCTGGGACTTTGACAAAGTTTACTGCTTTCAATCTAAAAAATGTTACAAAACGACTTATTCCTTAGAGTACTCAACGGCGAAACTACCCAGCGTCCTCCCGTATGGATGATGCGACAAGCAGGCAGATATCTACCTGAATTTAGAGCTTTACGCGACAAATACGACTTCTTCACGCGTTGCCAAACCCCTGAGTTGGCAGCCGAAATTACCGTACAACCTGTCGATATAGTAGGTGTAGATGCCGCTATCTTATTTTCTGATATATTGGTAGTACCCCAAGCGATGAACATACCTTTTGAAATGAAGAAAGGTGTCGGACCTTGGTTGCCTAACCCTATTCGTACTGCTAAGGATGTAGCGCAAGTAACAATTCCTAATATCCAAGAGCGTTTGGGTTATGTGATAGAAGCTGTCAAACTTACCAAACAAATGCTCAACAATCGTGTACCTCTCATCGGTTTTGCTGGATCTCCTTGGACGATACTCTGTTATGCCGTCGAAGGGGCTGGTTCACGCGACTATGCTACTGCCAAAGAGTTTTGCTTCACGCAACCTGAGTTAGCGCATCAACTATTGCAAAAAATTACCGATACTACCATTCTCTACCTCAAAGAAAAAGTAAAAGCAGGTGTCGATGCCGTACAATTGTTCGATAGCTGGGGGGGCGTTTTAGCCCCTGACGACTATCGTACTTTTTCTTGGCAATACCTTAACCAAATAGTAGAAGCACTTGCACCGCTTACCAAAGTGATAGTCTTTGCTAAAGGTTGTTGGTATGCCCTCCCCGAAATGGCTACTTCTAAAGCCGCTGCTTTAGGTGTCGACTGGACTTGTGCTCCAAAAACAGCACGTCAGCTCACGGGTGGCAATAAAGTACTACAAGGTAACTTCGACCCTTCACAATTGCTCGCTCCTCCTACTCAAATTAAGAAAAAAGTAAAAGAAATGATCGATGCTTTTGGTAAAGACCACTACATCGCCAACTTAGGACACGGCATCCTGCCTAATGTCCCCGTTGAAAACGCTATCGCCTTTGTAGAAGCTGTAAAAGAATATCATTAAGAAAAAAATATGAAATTAAAACACGCATTCCTTATTATTCTGTTGGTACTTATCATCGACCAATGGAGCAAAATATACATCAAAACACACTTTATCCTCAACGAAGCCGTAACCGTTTTCAGTTGGTTTCAAATCTACTTTGTAGAAAACGAAGGTGCAGCTTGGGGTACTAAAATCCCCGGCGAATACGGCAAACTCATTCTTACCCTTTTTCGCATTGTAGCGGTAATAGGTATCGGTTATTGGCTGGTATCGGCAGTGAGAAAGCAACAACCTAAGATACTTATCATTTGTATTTCTTTGATATTGGCAGGAGCACTGGGCAATATCATCGATTCGGTGTTTTACGGCATAATTTTCGACCATAGTTATGGTAACATTGCTACCCTATTTGCCGAAAATCCTTACGGAACCCTCTTGCACGGCAAAGTGGTGGATATGTTCTACTTCCCTATTATCGATACTACACTTCCCAGCTGGGTACCCATTTGGGGAGGCGAACGCTTTCGTTTCTTCGAGCCCGTGTTCAATGTGGCTGACTCTGCAATATGTATAGCAGTGGGGCTGATGATTTTATATCACAAAAAGATATTTCCTAAAAACTAAATGAATACAAAAACACTTGAAGACTTAGAGTTCCCCATTGTACTCTCTCATTTGTCTGACCTTTGCCTTACTGAACTCGGCAAGAAATACGCCTTACGTATCAAGCCTTTCGACAATCAGGAGAGCCTGTTATTGGCACTGAATCAAACCAATGAATACCTATCGTCTTTTGATAATAACAACACAATCCCTTCACACTATTGCGAATCTATCACTTCCGAAATTAAACTTCTATCTATTGAAAACGCCTTGTTAGAAGTGTCGAGTATTAGGAAGATTCATCGTATCAGCGAGGTTGTAAACACCCAAATTCTCTTCTTTAAGAAGTTCAAAACGCTATACCCTACCCTTTTCGAAACCGCTGATAGTATCGAGTATACTACCGAACTGCTGAACGCTATCGATAAAGTGCTGGACAAGTACGGCGAGATAAAAAACGAAGCCTCTCCTACGCTTGGTAATATACGTCGCGAGCTGAGCGCCTTGAAAGGAAAACTCAACGAAAGTTTCAATCGTGCTCTCGCCGAGTATAACACTGCCGACTATCTCGATGATATCCGCGAAACTGTAGTAGAAAACCGCCGCGTATTGGCAGTGAAAGCAATGTACCGCCGAAAAGTACAAGGCACCGTATGGGGGAGCTCAAAAACGGGTAGCATAGTGTATATAGAACCGCAACAAACCGAAATCTACTCTCGCGAACTCTCCAATCTGCTTTATGACGAAAAAGAGGAAATCCAGCGTATATTAAGAGAACTTACCGCCTTCATCAGTCAGTTTGCCGACCTGCTGAAAGACTATCAGCGATACATCACAGCCGTTGATATTATTTGCGCCAAAGCTAAGTACGCTCACCAAATGAATGCACTTTTGCCAGAAATCACTCAGGAGCGCGAACTATTCCTCCGTGAAGCATACCACCCTTTACTATACCTTAGTAATGCCAAAAAAGGTGTTACTACCTTCCCTCAAACCATAGAACTGAATGATGAAAATCGTATTATCGTCATCTCGGGACCTAATGCGGGCGGAAAGAGTATTACGCTTAAAACCATTGGCTTATTACAATTAATGTTACAAAGTGGAATGCTCGTTCCGGTGCATCATCGTTCTAAAATGTGTTTGTTTGAACGCATTCTTACCGATATCGGCGATAACCAATCTATTGAAAACCACCTTAGCACATACAGCTACCGACTCAAAAATATGAATTACTTCCTCAAAAAGTGTAACCACCGCACCTTGTTTTTGATAGATGAGTTCGGGACAGGTAGCGACCCCGAATTAGGAGGTGCTTTGGCTGAAATATTCTTAGAAGAGTTCTACCACCGAAAGGCTTTTGGGGTGATTACCACCCATTACACCAATTTAAAAATGCTGGCAGATGAATTGCCCCACGCCAGCAATGCCAATATGCTTTTCAACGATAAAACCTTAGAGCCCATCTATAAGCTGATAATAGGCGAAGCGGGAAGTTCTTTCACTTTTGAAGTAGCGCAGAAAAACGGCATTCCGTTTAGCCTTATCAATCGGGCTAAGAAAAAAATAGAGAAAGGAAAAGTGCGTTTTGATGCCACTATCGCCAAATTGCAGAAAGAACGCTCCAAAATGGAAAAAACTGCCGAAACCCTGAAAGATGAGGAAACCAAAGCCCGCGAAGAAGCCAAACGCTTGGAGGAACTCAATGATAAAGTAAAAAGCAAGCTCATAAATTATCAAGAGCTCTATGACCAAAGCCAACGTATGATTACCTTAGGTAGTAAGGTAGACCAGATAGCCGAACGTTATTTCTACGATGGTAAACGTCGCCCTTTGGTATCCGAATTTCTCAAACTCATTGAAATGGAAAATGCCAAGCGCAAACAAATAAGCAAAGAGGAACGCACCAAGCAAAAAGAGGAGAAAAAAACTACTACCGAAGAAGTTCATAAGCAAATGGAGGCTATCCGCCAGCAACGCAAAGAAGAGAAGAAAGAGCGCATTGCCCAAGAACGCGCCGAAAAGGAAAAGCTACAACGCGCCCTTTCAGTAGGCGACCGTGTGCGCATAAAAGACAGCCGGAGCGTGGGAAGTATCGATAAGATTGAAAAAGGCAAAGCCATAGTAAATTACGGGGCGTTTACTACCTCTGTTTCTTTGGACGAATTGGAGCTCGTACAGAAAATAAGATAATTTTATCGAAATTTTATTTGCTACGTAAAATATAATTACTAATTTTGCATCATTCTAAATTAATAACTATATTTTATGTTCAAACACATCATATTATTTGTAATGCTCGTGATAAGTCCCCTACTATTTGGACAACATCACAAAATCAAAGGAACTATTTTAGATGAAAACAAGTTCCCTGTAGCTGGGGTGTCTATCCAATTGCAGACGAACCCTAACATTGCCACTCAAACCGATGCTAATGGTCTGTATACACTCAGCTTTACACCTAATGGCAAAGAGGTAACCTTAGAAATTATCAAAGAAGGGTTTGAAAAACAAACGATCGTTGTTACGCTTCAAAACAACGAAAACCGCGTCACTTACGTAGATTTTACACTCCCAAAGGAGGCTATTGCTTTGGAAGAAGTAGTAGTGAGTGATAACCCTAGCTTGATTGCTAACTCCGAGAGTTTATCGCGAAAAAAATTAGATAAAGTTCCTGGGGGTACCAATATAGCCAACTTAAAGGATTTGTCCGAAAAGCGTTCTCAAACCCTCAAAGATGCTCTTGTGCGTCAACCAGGGGTAGTTATTCAAGAGTTTTTCGGTGGTAACGACCAGCCTCGCCTCAATATCAGAGGTTCAGGAATACAAAGCAATCCACAATCGCGTGGGGTTGCCCTATATCAAGATGGTATTCCTATTAATTTCGCTGATGGATCGTACATTATAGGTGTTTTAGAACCTCAAGCTTCTAATTTAGTAGAAGTATACCGCGGAGCTAATGCTATGGAATATGGCGGAGCTACCTTAGGAGGTGCTATGAACTTCGTGACCAAAAATGGCTATAACGCCTCTCCTCTTAGTGTAAAAATGGAAGCGGGTAGTTTCAATTACTTCAACAGTAGTCTTTCTTCAGGATTTTCTTCTGGCAAAAACGATGGCTTTATTTCTACCTCCTATAGCAAAAGCGATGGATACCGCACCTACAACTCTTCCAAACGCTTCAACGCATTGCTCAATATTGGCAGACAGTTTACCAATAAGTTTGAAACTCGCCTATATGCCTCATTTACCGATTTGTATTTCGATATTCCAGGTCCTCTTACCAAACAACAATACGAAAGTGATAGCAAACAAATAAACGGAGCTCCTAAACTCACAGTTCCTTATGCTTTCGGACCTAATGTACAACGCGATAAACCTAATAGAGCAAGCAAAATTGCACGTTTTGGTAGTAAGTTGGCTTATAAATTTAACAACCATAGTTTGCTCACTGCTACTTTGTATTACCAATATGCTGACGATGCCTTTGTATATCCCATAGCCACCAATATACGTCACGATTACAACAACGATTATGGTTTGCGCCTTACTTATGACTACAATACCCGTAAAAACGATTTGTCAATAGGGGTACAACTCAGCCAAGGCAAAATGCATCAATTGCGAAATATCAATGAAAGAGGAAGTTTCGGTGCATTATTTGCCAAACAAGACCTCTTGTCAAACCACGCCGTAGCATACATTTCCGATGTATACAAAATCACCGATAAATTTCTTGTGAATGTAGCTGTACAAGGTAGTTACGACACCCGAAAGGTAGAAGATAAATTTGAGGGTAGTAGCCGACCTATATCTTTCTTTGCTGGTCAAAATTTACGCCGTGTTCAAAGCCCTTCTCCTGTAAAAAAACTTGATAATGAGTATACGTACAACGCTGTCAATCCCAAAGCAGGTGTGATTTATAAGTTCAGTGATAATGCCCAAGTATATGGTAATTATAGCTTCAGTTATGAGCCCCCTACCTTCCTTGAAATCATTCGCTTAACAGGAGGTGCTGCAATGAGTGGTACACAAGTAATTTTCCCTAATAGTAGCAATGCCAATTCCAGTGCTAAAAATATTGCAGCCTTTGAATTGAAAGCTCAAAAAGCACAAACCGCTGAGATTGGAACTAAAGGAAATATTGGTGATGCTTTCGTGTGGAATGTAAGTGCCTATCACTCTTGGGTAAAAGATGAGATTTTTACCCTCACCGATGGCGAAATTGGCATCAATGGTATTACTGTAAACGCTCCTTATACCACCGTCCACCGAGGAGTTGAGGCGTCATTGCAATCTACCTTTGCCAAACGTGTATTTTCAAGTAGAGGTGATGCCTTTACCCTTTTTGTAAACTACAATTACAGCGATTTCTTCTTTGATGGAGGCGCTCTAAAAGGTAACCAAATAGCAGGTATCCCTAAACATTACATCTATGGCGCTTTAGACTATAAACACCCTTCTGGATTCTTTGCCGAGTTCAATGTTGAAGCACTCCCTGAAGATACCCCTACCGACCATAAAAATACTTATTACCAAGATGCCTATCAACTGTTAGGCGCTAAAATAGGATTTAAAAAAGGAAACTGGACGTTCTTCTTCCAAGGTAATAATTTAGCCGATACAGTTTATGCATCCAGCTATTTAATTCAAGACCAAGTAACTCCTCCTCCTGCAAAAGTAGGCAACAGAGTCTTGCGACCTACCCCCACCATTGTCGATAAAACAAACTTTATCCCTGGTGTCGGACGCAATTTTGTAGGTGGTATAACTTACACTTGGTAAAAATCTTACAATTTAGTTTTGTACATATCAAAAAAGATTGTATCTTTGCGCCCGAATTAATAACCGAGGTCGTGAACCTCACTAATTAAATTTTTTTATGCCAGTAAAAATCAGATTACAACGTCACGGTAAAAAAGGCAAACCTTTCTATTGGATTGTAGCCGCCAACTCACGTGCAAAAAGAGATGGTAAATTCCTTGAAAAATTAGGAACTTACAACCCAGTTTCTAACCCTGCTCAAATCGAAATCGATGTAGATGCAGCAGTGAAATGGTTGAAAAACGGTGCTCAACCAAGTGATACAGCTCGCCGTATCCTTTCTTACAAAGGTGTATTGCTTAAATATCACTTGTTAGGCGGTGTTGCCAAAGGTGCCCTTACCGAAGAACAAGCTGAAGCTAAATTCAAAGCTTGGTTAGACGAAAAAGCTAACAAAGTATCTTCTAAAGAACAAAAATTAGCTAAAGAAAAAGCAGATGCTAAAGCTAAAGCGTTAAGTGCTGAAAAAGAAGCTAACGAAAAACGTAAAAACGACGCTGCTGCTAAAGCTGCTGAGGCTGCTGCCGAAGCTACCGCTGAACAAGCTGAAGCTGAAGCTCCTGCCGAGGAAAACAACGAAACTGAAGCATAGACTCATAATATGACCATTAAAGATTGTTTTTATGTAGGAACAATTGTGTCAAAGTTTAGCTTTAAAGGGGAAGTGCTCATCAAATTAGATTCTGACGACCCCGAAATGTACGAAGAATTGGAATCAGTTTTTATTGCTTTAGGCAATAATCTGGTTCCTTTTTTTGTTGAAAAAAGCTCTTTGCACAAATCCGATTTACTCCGTGTAAAATTTGAAGAAGTTAATAGTGAAGCCGATGCCGATGCTTTGCTAAAACACAAAATCTACTTGCCCTTAGCGGCTCTTCCTAAACTTTCGGGTAATAAGTTCTATTACCACGAAGTAATAGGATTTGAAGTCAAAGATGTAAACTATGGAAAAGTAGGTAAAATTGTGAGTATCAACGATACTACTTTCCAACCCTTATTCGAAATAGAAAATGAAGAAGGCAAAGAAATTCTCATCCCTATGAACGATGAGTTTATTGAAAAAGTAGATCGCCCTAACCAAAAAATCATCGTAAAAACCCCCGATGGTCTTATCGATTTATATGTAAATTAAACTTTTTATTAGGAGAAATTAATAAAAAGCATTACCTTTGTCGCTCAATAACATTAACACTCATTTTTCCAATGAAAAAATATATCGATACAGGAAAAAAAGATACCCGAAGTGGCTTCGGCGCTGGACTTGCCGAATTAGGTCGCAAAAACCCTAACGTAGTAGCCCTTTGTGCCGACTTGATTGGCTCCCTAAAAATGGAAAAATTTATCGAAGAAAACCCTACCCGTTTCTTCCAAATAGGTATTGCTGAAGCTAATATGATGGGCATTGCTGCTGGTCTTACTATCGGTGGTAAAATCCCCTTTACAGGCACTTTCGCAGCTTTCTCTACAGGTCGTGTTTATGACCAAATACGTCAATCAATTGCCTATTCTAATAAAAATGTAAAAATATGCGCCTCTCACGCCGGACTTACCTTAGGCGAAGATGGAGCTACTCACCAAATATTAGAAGATATCGGACTGATGAAAATGTTGCCTAATATGGTGGTTATCAACCCTTGTGACTACAATCAAACTAAAGCAGCAACCCTTGCTATTGCCGATTATGTAGGCCCTGTATACCTCCGCTTCGGTCGCCCTACCGTGGCTAACTTCACTCCCGAAGACCAAACTTTTGAAATAGGCAAAGGAATCTTGCTAAACGAAGGTTCTGATGTTACCATCGTTGCTACAGGTCATTTAGTTTGGGAAGCGCTTTTAGCTTGTGAAGTCTTAGAACAACAAGGCATCTCTGCCGAAGTGATTAATATCCATACTATCAAACCTTTAGACGAAGAAATCATCCTCAATTCTGTAAAGAAAACCAAAGCAATCGTTACTTGTGAAGAACATAATTACTATGGAGGTCTGGGTGAAAGTGTAGCTCGTGTACTTGCACAACACTACCCTACTCCACAAGAGTTTGTTGCCGTAAATGATACCTTTGGTGAAAGCGGCACACCTGCTCAGCTTATGCAAAAATATGGATTAGATAAAGAGGGTATTTTAAAAGCAGTTCAAAAAGTACTGAAAAGAAAATAAATAGTATGATACAATCAATGACAGGATTCGGAAAGAGCGTGTTATCTCTTGCCGATAAACATATCAGTATAGAAATCAAATCTTTAAATAGTAAGAGTATTGATATCAACACGCGTATTCCTCAGGTATATCGCGAAAAAGAACTCGACTTTCGCAAACTTATTGCTGAACAATTGCAACGCGGAAAAGTAGATTTTAGCATCTTCATAGAAAATACAGGTACTCAAACTCCTTCTAAAATCAATCCTAACATCGTAAAATCGTACATAGAACAAATGCGTGCGATTGTGGATGGCGACCTTACCGAGTTGCTTAAAATGGCAGTGCGTATGCCTGATGCCTTGCAAACCACTTCCGAAAGTATTTCTGAAGAAGAACTTTCTGTTATTTTTCAACATATCAACCTTGCCATTGCCGATTTGCAAAACTTCCGCACTCAGGAAGGTAAAGTATTAGAAAAAGATTTTGTATTGCGAATTAACAATATCAACCGCCTATTACAAGAAGTACAAGGTCTTGACGAAGAGCGCTTAGCTTTGATACGCGAACGCCTTGAAAAAGCAGTTGCCGATATCCAAAATGTAGATGCCAATCGCTTTGAACAAGAACTTATTTTCTACTTAGAAAAATTGGATATTACCGAAGAAAAAATCCGACTCAAAAAGCACTTAGACTATTTTCTAGAAACCCTTCATAGCGAAGAGTCTAACGGACGAAAACTGAGTTTTATCGCACAAGAAATTGGACGAGAGGTAAATACCTTAGGATCTAAAGCTAACTTTGCCCCTATGCAACAGTTAGTTGTCCAAATGAAAGACGAACTCGAAAAAATTAAAGAACAAGTATTAAACGTCTTGTAACCTGACACCTATCACCTGACACCTAAAATGAACAAACTAATTATTTTCTCAGCCCCCTCAGGGAGTGGCAAAACTACCATAGTAAAACACTTGTTATCTCTTGAAAATCTTAACTTAGCCTTTTCTATTTCGGCTACCTCTCGCGCACCTCGCGGTGTGGAACAACACGGCAAAGAATACTATTTCCTTTCAGCCGATGAGTTCAAAAATCGCATACAGCACGATGATTTTATGGAATGGGAAGAAGTATATGCTGGCTGTTACTATGGCACCCTAAAATCTGAAGTAGAACGTCTTTGGGCAAATGGTAAAAATGTAGTATTTGACCTTGATGTTGCTGGAGGTCTCCGCTTGAAAAAAAAATATCCTGACCAAACCTTGGCAATTTTTGTAGAACCACCAAGCCTCGTTGCCTTAGAAGAGCGTTTGCGCAATCGTAAAACCGAAACAGAAGAAAAAATACAAATGCGCCTTAACAAAGCCGAACAAGAAATGGCTACAGCTCATCAATTTGATGTAATTATCAAAAATAACGATTTGCAACAAGCTCTACAAGAGGCTGAACGTATAGTAACCGAATTTATCAATCGATGAAAAAACAAATAGGCTTATTCTTTGGATCTTTCAACCCTATCCATATAGGGCATCTCATCATTGCTAATCATCTGGTAGAACACAGTGCAATGGACGAATTGTGGTTAGTCGTAACTCCTCAAAACCCATTTAAAGAAAAACAATCGCTGTTAGACAACCACTTGAGGTTAGAAATGACAAATTTAGCAATAGACGAATATCCCAAGTTAAGAGCTTCAAACATCGAATTTCAGTTACCTCAACCCAATTATACAGTAAACACTTTAGCCTATTTGGAAGAAAAACACCCTCAAGCTAACTTTGCCTTAATTATGGGGGAAGACAACCTAAAGAGCTTTCACAAATGGAAAAACTACGAGTATATTTTAGCTAATTACCCTATTTATGTATATCCTCGTATTTCAGAGGGAGATATCCCCCAATCCTTAATCAATCACCCACAAATCACCCGTATAAATGCCCCTATTATTGAACTCTCTGCCACTTTTATACGTGAAGAACTCAAAGTAGGGCGAAATATACGTCCATTACTCTCCGAAAAAGTATGGCAATATATCGATAAACTGGGACTCTACAGATAAAAATTTATCAATGTCTCTCTAAGACACTCTAAGTCTCTCCGAGATACTCCAAAAACTCCATTTTTCAGTAATCTGATCATCAATAAAATTAAAACAAAATGCCAAAAACAAAAATACTAATGGTTTGCTTAGGCAATATTTGCCGTTCACCCTTAGCCGAAGGTGTGATGAGAAGCAAACTCCCTTCCGATAACTTTGAAGTAGATTCAGCTGGTACTGCCAATTATCACGTCGGCGATGCCCCTGATGATCGTTCTATTGCTTCTGGTAAACAACACGGAATAGATATCTCTATGCTTAGAGGACGACAATTTTCTGCCAAAGATTTCTCACACTTCGATTATATCTTTGTAATGGACAGAAGTAACTACCAAAACGTGATCCGTCTTGCTAAGAACGAAAAAGAACGCGCTAAAGTACATTTTTTAGCCGATGCTTTAGGAGGAATGGCACAACGTGAAATCCCCGACCCTTATTACGGTACAGAAGCCGATTTTGAAAACGTCTATCAGCTCATTGACGAGGCTTGCACAAAAGTTGCTCACAAACTATCTCCTAACCCCTAACTACTATCTCCTAAAATGGATTTCTCATCTAAACTCTTAGAAAACGCCGTATACGAAATAGCACAATTGCCCTCTATAGGCAAGCGCACCGCCTTGCGTTTAGCCTTACATCTGCTCAAGCAACCCGAAGAGCAATCCTTGCAGTTAGCACAAGCCATTGTAGCTTTGCGCACCCATATACAGTATTGCAAAAACTGCCATAACATCTCCGATGTCGACCTTTGTGAAATATGTGCCAATCCCACTCGTGACACAGGCATCATCTGTGTTGTAGAGGATTTCCGCGATGTAATGGCAATAGAGAACACAGGGCAATTCAGAGGACAGTATCACGTCTTAGGAGGCAAAATATCCCCCATTGATGGGATTGCCCCCTCCAATCTACACATCGCCTCACTGATAGAAAAAGTAAAAGCAGGTAAAGTAACCGAACTCATTCTCGCCCTAAGCAACACTATGGAAGGTGATACAACCAACTTCTATATCTACAAACAAGTAGAGCCCTATCACATCACTATCTCCACCATAGCACGCGGCATAGCTGTAGGCAGCGAACTCGAATACACCGATGAAGTAACCTTAGGTCGCAGCATCGCCCATCGCATCCCCTTTGAAAAAGCCATCAAAGCAGTATAACCACACTCCTCCCACCACCTGCCCGTGCGGCTCGCACCTCCCACCATTCCCACCCCTCCCACCATTCCCACCCCTCCCACTGCTCCCACCGCTCCCATTACTCCCATCACTCCCATCACTCCCATCACTCCCATTACTCACATTACTCACACCATTCCCACCGCTCCCATCTCTGCCCGTGCGGCTCGCACCTCCCACCACTCCCATCCCTGCTCGTGCGGCTTACTCCCCCTCTTCAAAAATTCCCTAAAAAATTCTTATTTCATTAGGTTATTCAACTTTTTTACACTACATTTGCCGCACTGTATAAAATAAAGACATCTTTATTTTATACAAAATATAGATATAATAACCTGATTATGAGTTCCAAGTTTTTTACTAATACAGAAGGAAATACCTTATTCAAGAAGTTTGAAGGGATTATTAAAGCAATGAAACCAGCAGCTTTTAAAGCTGTTTCAGCTTATTTTCGTTCTTCAGGCTACTTTAAAATGCGCGAAATGCTAAAAGAAGTAGAAGAAGTTAAGATATTAGTAGGTATCAATGTAGATACTCTTATAGCTGATGCTCAAAAAAGAGGAATTCTCTATTTTAAAAATTCGGATAAAACTAAAGAAGAGTTTGAAAAGTGGTTTATTGAGGATGTAAAAGAAGCTCAATACTCTAAAGAAGTAGAAGAAAGTATCTTGCAGTTTATTCAAGATATTGTAGATAAGCGCATTGAAGTAAGGGTACACAATAGTCAATCTATTCACGCTAAATTCTATATTATTTTACCGAAAGAACATAGTGAATATACTGATGGTTGGGTAGTAATGGGCTCTTCTAATCTTACTGATGCAGGTATTGGTAGTAAAAAAGCTCCTAACTATGAATTGAATATAGCTTTAAAAGATTTTGATGATGTAGAATTTGCAAAAAAAGAGTTTGATAAACTATGGGAAGACTCTGATGTATTACTTCCTGCTGATGTAGACAGACTAATTAAGAAAACTTATATTGGGCAAACGTTTACTCCTTTTGAAATATTTATAAAACTACTTATAGAGTATTTTGGGAAAAATATAGATTACGACCCTAATACAGTAGGCGACTTACCTTCAACCTACAAAAAATTAAGTTATCAAATAGATGCTGTAAACCAAGGATTTGACATGCTACAAAAACACAATGGTTTTTTCTTAGCTGATGTGGTTGGATTAGGAAAAACAGTTATAGCCTCGATGATAGCCAAACGTTTTTGTATAGCTAATGGTTTTGCACAAACTAAAATATTAGTAGTTACTCCTCCAGCAGTAGAAAAGAGCTGGAAGCAAACTTTTAGAGATTTTAGGTTAGATAAGAATACTAAGTTTATTACCAATGGTAGTCTCAATAAAATAGTAGATGAAAAAGATTTGGATAACTATTGGGAAATAGATGAATATGATTTAATTTTAGTAGATGAAGCACATAAATACCGCAATCATAGATCGCAAGGTTTTGATTACTTACAACGAATTTGTAAAACCCCACGAAAAGCTGAAGGACTTATAGAGGGAGATAAGAAAAAAGTAATACTTATTTCAGCAACTCCTCTTAATAATCGTCCGGAAGATCTTTATTATCAAGTACAACTATTCCAAGATATTCGTACAAGTACTTTGGAAAAAGTAAATAATTTGCAAAATTTCTTTGCTCCATTGATTCGTGAATACAAAGATATTATGAATACTACCACTCCTGATATGGGAAAAGTAAGGAATATCTATAAGCAAATTCGTGAAAAAGTAATTGCTGAAATTACAGTGCGTAGAACACGGAAAGACCTTAAGAAATATCCTAAGTATTTAGATGATTTAAAAGAACAGGGTATTATTTTCCCTGAAATAGCACCTTTACAAACCATAGAATATCAGTTAGACACCTCTCTTGGTAAGCTGTTTTATGAAACAATATTTAACTTAACAGATGATGATAAAATAGGTTATTATCGTTATCAGGCTATTCGCTTTTTGAACAAAGAGATACAAGAAGAATACTATGAAAAAGCTGAATTAGTATCTCAATCGTTAGCGGGTATTATGAAAACTTTAATGGTGAAGCGTTTGGAAAGTAGTTTCATAGCATTTAAGAAAACATTAGAAAGCTTATTAAGATCAACCCTACGGATGATTGAAATGTTTGAAAATGATAGAGTTTATATCGCGCCTGACTTAAATATCAACACACTATATGAAAAAGGTTTTTCAGAAGAGGAAATAGAAGAAATAATCTTTCAGAAAAATGCAAAAAATGCAAGAAATAATATATTTTCGGCAGATGATTTTGATCCTGCACTCTTAGAAGGATTAAAAAAAGATGCAAATTCACTGAAAACGCTTTTTGAAAAATGGCAAAAAATAAAGAATGACCCTAAAATAGATAAGTTATTTAGCATTCTAAATAGTACTTTACTTGATAAAGAAAAGAATCCTTCACAACAGTTAATTATTTTTACTGAAAGTAATGATACAGCCGATTATTTAACAGAAAAACTTTCAACTAAATTAGCTCCTAACAAAATATTGAAAGTTTCTTCAGAAAATAGAAGTAAAATATTTGATGATATTCAAGCTAACTTTGATGCTAACTATACAAAAGAGCGAAGAAATGATTTGCAAATACTCATTACTACCGATGTACTTGCTGAGGGTATCAACTTGCATCGTGCCAATGTATTGTTAAATTATGATACCCCTTGGAATGCTACCAAGCTAATGCAACGACTTGGACGTATCAACCGAATAGGAAGTGAAGCAGGGATTGTGTATAACTTTATTTTTTACCCTTCAGCACAAGGTGATGAAGAAATTAAATTATACAAAAAAGCCTATATCAAACTGCAAGGTTTCCATTCTGCTTTTGGAGAAGATGCACAAGTATTCTCTAAAGAAGAATTAGTAGAACAATTTGAGCTTTTCAAAGAAGGAGGTGAAGGAGAAGAAGACAAACGTTTGCACTATCTACGCTTTATCCGTGAATTTAAGGATAATAACCCTAAGGAATTTAAACGTATTTCTAACATTCCTTTCAAAGCCCGTACAGCTCGTAAAAACGAAAACACTCCATTTGATGATGTAAAAAATGGTTCTATCATTTTTATGAAATCACCTTATAAAAGTGAATTTTATAGAGTGAATGGAAAAGAAGAAATAGAAAGTATTGACTTTTTGGAAGCAGCCGAACGCTTTGAAGCTACTGTTTCGGAGAAAGGTTTTGAGGTACCAGCATCTCATTATAAAGATGTAAATTTGGCACAAAGTAAGTTTGAAAATGATACCATACAAGCTAATATTGAAACTGTAACTCCGACTGATAAAGCAGATGGAAATACAATGCAAGCTAAAAAATTCTTACGTGATATAAAAGGGACTTTAAATAATGAAGAACTAAAAATAGCTTGCGATCAGCTTATCAAACTTATTGACAAAGGTACTTTTACAAATATACCTACTGATATAAAAAAGATACGTCAGCAATTAGATAAACAAAAAATAACATTTGGAAATGCACAGCAACTTATTCTGAATTTAGCTAATAAATACGCAGTATCATCTTTTGATAGTATAAAAAATAATAAGGAAAAAGCATTGGATATATTACCCGAAATAGTAATCACTGAAACATTTATTAAATAGTATGAAAAATTTAAGACAAATACTCTCATCTCCTTATCATCAGGAAGATTGGATTAGCTTCTTGAAAGAACTTTTTGCTCATAATTCAGGTACAGGAGTTATATTGCAAAAACCTCAAAGAATAGAGCTTTCTAAAAGTGAAAAAGTGAAAGAAGCTTATGAATTAGGTAATTATGAAACTACCGAAGGGAGGCTTATTGGTATTTACCAAGTAAATATTAGTGAAGATATGTTGCTATATCGCAACAAAGTAGGTCTTCGCCAATTGATGAAGAATATCTACAAATATAATGTAGATGGCGTGTTGGTAGTTTTTGTACAAGAAAAGAAATGGCGATTGTCATATATTTCTGAAATCATAAAAGAAGTAGATGAGAAAGGTAAGATTATTAAGGAAATTACGAATGAAAAACGCTTTACCTACTTGTTAGGAGAAGGAGAAAAGACAAAAACAGCTACAGATAGACTTCAACTTTTAGTAGGAAAAGAACTTTCGTTAGAAGATTTTAAAAATGCCTTCGCAGTAGAGGCACTTAATAATGATTTCTTTGATAGATATAAGGATATCTATGAAGATTTTGTACAACATATTATAGGGGTTCGTTATGAAATGGATAAAAAAACAAAAAAATATATTGAGATAAAGAAACACGAACCACACCCTAATTTTGATGGTTATAAGAACTATAAAGATTATCCTATGCCACATCCTGATAGTGAAACACAACCTTTTAAAAATAAGGAATATCCTAATCTTTTTAATGGAAATAAAAAAGCTGTTCGTGATTTTGTAAAACGAATGATGGGACGGATTGTCTTTTTGTACTTTATACAAAAGAAAGGTTGGTTAGCAGTACCTAAGGGTAAAAATTGGGGAGAAGGTAATTATGATTATTTATACCAATTGTATAAAGAAACACCTAGAGAAGACCATCCCTATTTTTATGAAAAACGTTTAGTTCCATTATTTTTTGAATGTTTTACAGATAAAAAGTCAGAGAGTGAAAGAAATGACTTGCGTTTCCCTTATCTTAATGGTGGGTTATTTGATAAAACACAAGACCAACACTTTGATAAGGTTAATTTGCCTTACTCTATTTTTACTGAACTTTTTGATACCTTTAACTCCTACAACTTCACTGTTTATGAAGATGCTCCTAATGAACATACTGTAGCGGTAGACCCTGAAATGTTAGGACATATCTTTGAAAATCTTTTGGAAGATAATAAGGATAAGGGGGCTTTCTATACCCCTAAAGAAATTGTACATTATATGTGTAAAGAAAGTCTAAAAACCTTTTTACTTTCTAAAATAGTTTCAGATAATAATCAATCAGAAAAAGCAAAAGATGTTATTACAAAAATAATAGAGCATCAATCCCTTAATGAAGAGGAAAGAAAATATATAAAAGAAAAAGGGAATGTTATTACTACCTCTTTAGAAAACGTAAAAATATGTGACCCTGCTATTGGGTCTGGAGCCTTCCCTATGGGGCTTTTGCAAGAAATATACTATATCAAAATTACCTTGCAACAATTAGGAATAACAACAGAACAGACCGATGCTCAGATAAAAAAACATATTATTGAGAAAAATATCTATGGAGTTGATATTGATGCAGGTGCAGTAGACATAGCTCGTTTGCGCTTTTGGTTAAGTTTAGTAGTAGACGAACAACTTCCACAGCCACTTCCAAACTTAGACTTTAAGATTATGCAAGGGAATAGCTTATTAGAAAGCTATCAGGGAGTAGATTTGAGCCTTATAGGTGAGGACGATGAGGTACTTATGGAAGAACAAATGAGTTTTGATTTTGGAGATAGCTATAAAACAGTCAAACAACTCGCTGTTTTTAGCAAAATCAATAAAGAACAGATTCAGAAATTAATGAATGAGTATTTTGCTACTACAGAAAATAAAAAAGCAAAGCTAAAAGAAATAAATAATATTATTGAGGGAAAAATACATACCCAAATTTATTTGGAAAAAGAAAAAGTTTCTTCTCTGACTAAAGAATTCTTTAAAAAATTTGCCCTTAAATCTGAACAAGATTTAAAAAGGAAAGTTGATTTAGGTAGTATATCTGAAAAAGGGAAAGAGTACAAAAAATATTTAGCAAATAAAAAACGCCTTGCAGAACTTGATATAATTGAGGAGGAATTACTAAGTTTTCAAACAAAGATAGAACGTCCTTATTTTCTTTGGCATTTATACTTTAAAGAAGTCTTTGACAAAGGAGGTTTCGATATTGTAATTGGGAATCCACCATATGTTTCAACAAAAGGAGTCCCTGAGGAGGATAAACCTCTATTAGAATATGAATTTAACTTTTCTGATGACTTGTATAACCATTTCTTTTTTAAAGGATATCAAATATTAAGTGATAAAGGGGTACTTTCTTTTATTACTTCTAAAACCTTTTGGACTACACAAACTAAAAGGAACTTACGAGATTTATTGCTTTCTCAGCGATTAGAATATATTTTTGATACTGGTAATCCGTTTAAGTCGGCTATGGTAGATACTTGTATTACCTCTTTTTCAAAAGTAAAACCTGAAAATAATACCCTTTTGTTCTTAGATGGAAGTAAGGACTTGGAAAATCCTTTGCGTTATGAAGTAGCCCAAAAAGTATTTATAGATACTCAAAATTCAGTGATATTTAAACCTACCGAATACAATATGAAAATTCATAGTTTGTATGGCAAAAAAGTAAAAGAACTTTATGAGCAGTGGTGGGATAAAATATCAACCAGCAAGAACATTACTAAGTACAGCAAAGAATTAGAGGCTTATAGACAAAGTTTGCAACCTGGTGATATTGCTCTGTTAGGTTGTTTGACTGAAGGAGGGCAAGGATTGGCTACAGCTAATAATGGTAAATATATAGCAGTAAGGAAATCTACTAAATGGGCTAAAAACATATTAGAATCGAGACCTAAAAAGCTTTTAGAGGTAGTAAAACGTTATAAAACAGCTATTAATATTAATAATGAAGAAGAAGCAAAAGACTATTTAGCTACTCTTTCAGAAGAGCAAATAGCTATACTTTTTGATGAACTAAAGGAGAAATTTGGTAGAGACATTTTTGGGCAAGGCTATATTTACCGACTTATAGAAGATGACGAAATGGCTGATGTGGAAACTCTTACCCAAGATGAAAAAGACAATGGTATAGAATCTACTAAGAAGTTCTATGTACCTTATGATAAGGGTGATAAAGACGGAAATCGCTGGTATTTAGAAACACCTTTTGCCATAGCTTGGAGCAAAGAAAATGTCGGCTTTTTAAAATCCAACTCAGGTAAAAAAGGGGAAGGTATGCCTGTAGTCAGAAATCCTCAGTATTACTTTAAGGAGGGATTTTGTTGGACTAATGTTCTAAATCCACAAGCAAGATTATTGAAAACAAAATTAAAAGTAAAATCTGTAAATGATGTAGGTTCAATGTCTTTAAGTTCTATTATTGACAAAATTCCAGATTTTTATTTTGTGATTCTTCTTAACTCAGATATACTATTTGATTATTACAGAGATTTTTTAAATATTACTGTAAATATACAAATTAATGATATTAGACAATTGCCTATTATAATTCCCACACAAGAACAATTACAAATTTATAAGAAATTATTTGATGAAATAATTGTAATCAAAAAACAAGAATTTAATAGTATAATTGATGATATTACCTTTGAAAATAGAATAAAAAGAAAAGAATTTCAATTAAATAAATTAGTAAATGAGCTATATAGCATATAACTCATTTATCAAAATATCTATTTCTTGTTGAATGTTATCTAGTTCAACCTCATTTGAATACCCTTTTTTAATTTGGACAGCTTGTTTAAAAAGTTCTTCAAATTTATCTAAGGTAGTTTTATTAGGTATAATAATGGGTAATTGTCGAGCATCATTGATTTGAAAAGTCTGAGTATTGTTAACGAACTCATCTACATAGAAGCTTATAAAATTGGAGTTTATTAAACAAACAAAATAAAATGCAGGTATTCTATTAGCAAGAGAATATAAACTCATACTCTTTACATCATTAATAGTCTTTAATTTTATACGACATTTTAAAAACGTTGTATTAATATCGGAATAACAAAATCCCTCTCTAAAATAGAACTGATAGCCTTGATATCTTGCTTTTGGGTCAGTTTTAAGATATCCGACACTATAATTGGTACAATTTTATTATATTAAAAGAAAAACTAATTTTTATGGTGTACGGATATATTAGGGTCAGCACAGACCGACAAACAGTAGAAAACCAACGTTTTGAGATTAAAAACTTTTGTAAGAAAGAAGCTCTAAAAGTAGATATTTGGATAGAAGAAACCATTAGTGGTACTAAAGATGTAGATAAGCGAAAATTGGGGGCTTTACTTGCTAAAATGCAAAAAGGAGATATTCTTATTTGTTCAGAGCTCTCCCGTTTAGGGCGTAATTTACTTATGATAATGGCAATCCTAAATGAATGTATGAAAAACGACATTCAAGTATGGACAATCAAAGATAATTACCGCTTAGGGAGTGATATTAGTAGTAAAGTATTAGCCTTTGCTTTTGGTTTATCCGCAGAAATTGAGCGAAACCTTATCAGTCAACGTACTAAAGAAGCCTTAGCACGCAAAAAGGCAGAAGGGGTATTTATAGGTCGCCCCAAAGGAAGTCTTTCAAAAAAAGTGAAGCTAACAGGAAATGAGGATAAAATACGGAAGTATATAAAGCAAGGTATGTCTCAGCGTGAAATTAGCTTAAAACTAAAAGTTTCTAAGGGTACAGTAAATCGTTTTATCAAAAGGGAAAAACTACATATTTACAAGAAAAATTAGCTTTGTCAAAAAGTATAGTACAGCAGGAGTACATCACCTTACAGTAAGTACTTTTGTAAAAGAACGGTTGTAGGTGTGGTACCTGCTTTATTAGGGGATATTTAACTTTTTATAATACATCTGCAACTCTTATCTAAACTCTTTACAAAGATATGAAACACTTTTTAATCACCCTTTTTGCAGTATTACTCACTCAACTTAGCGAGGCTCAAACTCAAAAATATTCAACTTTCTATGTACAACGAGCTAGTTTGTTCAGCAAACTGTCTATCACCCCTAAAGATATTGTCTTTATTGGCAATAGTATTACCAATGGTGCAGAATGGAATGAACTTTTCCCGCGAAAACGTGTAAAGAACAGAGGTATTAGCGGCGATACTTCCGAAGGAGTATACGACCGATTAGAGGCTATCGTAAAAGGTAAGCCTGCTAAAATATTTATCCTCATCGGGATTAATGATATTTCTCGTGGGATAGAGGTGGAAACTATTGTGCAGAATATGAAGCGAATTGTTGAGAAAATACAAAACGAATCTCCCAAAACAAAAATTTATATTCAAAGCATTCTACCTGTAAATCCCGATTTTGAAATGTTTAAAGGTCACCAGAAACCCCAACTCATTAAAGAAATCAACCAACATTACCAAAATATAGCCCAAGAGTATAAGGTAAATTATATTGATTTATATTCGCATTTCCTCGAAAAAGGAACCGATAAAATGAACAAGAACTACACCAATGACGGACTGCATTTGCTTGGCGAGGGATATTTATTGTGGAGTGAAATTATAAAACCATATCTTTAACAAACTCCATATCAACACAATAGAACGTCTATATTAAAAAATAATTTACATTTTCTGTTAAACTACTATTCGGCGTGAGTTCAATATAACAAAAACACTGATTTACAATTATATTCAACGTGAGTTCGATATATTCAACATAACAGAATATTGATTTACAGCACAGTATCACAATCTATTTACAAAATAATTCACCGTCAGGTAAAAATTCGTAAGATAATGTAAAGCAAAAAGTTTTTTACAGTCCTTATTTCGTGCAAATTCGTGTAATTCTTGGGAGATAAAAACTATACTTCTCCCATCACTCCCACCTCTCCCATTATTCCCACTGCTCCTACCAATCTCTTTTCCAGATTGTCCCCCTTCGGGGGATCGGGGGCTATCCCATACCTCCCACCACTCCCACCGCTCCCATTACTCCCACACCTCCCATCCCTGCCCATTCGGCTCGCACCTGCCCGTGCAACTTGTATTAAATCACAAGTTATCTCCTTTACAGATTGTCTCCCTTCAATGAAATTGGCGGGCAACACTTTTTTTATTAAAAATTTTTGTGGTTTAGAAAAATGTCGTATATTTGTAAAATATATCTGATGACAGAAAAACTCAACACTAAAACAGGAGAATATTTAATATGAAAATGACAAAAAATGATTTACACAATGCCCTGAAACACTACTTTGGGTTTGAAGCGTTCAAAGGGCATCAAGAAGAAATTATTACCAGCGTAATCAACAAAGAAAATACCTTTGTAATTATGCCCACAGGTGGTGGTAAATCATTGTGCTACCAATTGCCTGCCTTAGTTCTGGAGGGAACTGCTATTGTGATTTCCCCCCTTATCGCCTTGATGAAAAACCAAGTAGACGCGATGCGTGGTATTTCATCTACCGATAGTATTGCCCACGTACTCAACTCTTCTCTTACCAAAAACGAAATCCGCGAGGTAATGGAGGATATCAGCGCTGGCAAAACCAAATTGCTATATGTCGCCCCCGAGTCCCTCATCAAAGAGGAATATGCTAACTTTCTCAAAACCGTACCTATCTCCTTTGTCGCTGTAGATGAGGCGCATTGCATCTCTGAATGGGGACACGATTTCCGCCCTGAGTACCGCAATATCAAAACCATTATCGAGCGTCTGGGCAGCAATATCCCTATCGTCGCGCTTACAGCTACAGCTACCCCTAAAGTGCAAGAGGATATCCTCAAAAACTTGGGAATGCTCGAAGCCAATGTATTTAAATCATCATTCAACCGTCCTAATCTCTATTATGAAGTACGCCCTAAAACCAAAAACGTAGATGCCGATATCATCCGTTTTGTAAAACAAAACAGCAAAAAATCAGGAATTATATACTGTCTCAGCCGTAAAAAGGTAGAAGACCTTGCTCAAACCTTACAAGTAAATGGCATTTCTGCGGTACCTTACCACGCGGGATTAGATGCCAAAACACGCGCCAAACACCAAGATATGTTCTTGATGGAAGAGGTAGATGTGGTGGTAGCAACCATCGCCTTTGGTATGGGTATCGATAAACCCGATGTACGCTTTGTAATCCACCACGATATCCCAAAAAGTATTGAAAGTTACTATCAAGAAACAGGACGTGCTGGTCGTGATGGCGGTGAAGGGCATTGCTTGGCTTTCTATTCTTATAAAGATGTAGAGAAGCTCGAAAAATTTATGATAGGCAAGCCTATAGCCGAGCAGGAAATAGGACAAGCGCTCTTGCAGGACATCGTAGCTTACGCCGAAACTTCTAGTTCACGTCGTAAATTTATCTTGCATTACTTTGGCGAAGAGTTTGACGAGGTAAATGGTGAAGGTGCCAATATGGACGACAATGTGCGTTTTCCTAAAGAGAAGAAGGAAGCTAAAGATGATGTAGTAAAATTGCTCAACGTGATTATTGCTACCAAACAGAAGTTCAAAGCTAAAGAAATTGTAAATACACTTATCGGTAAAGTGAGCGCTCTTATCAAAGCGCATCGTATTGATGAACAAGACTTCTTTGGCATTGGTAAAGATAAAGACGATGCTTATTGGATGGCTCTCCTTCGTCAAGTAATGGTAAACGGACTCATACGCAAGGATATAGAAACTTACGGTGTAATGTTTATCACCGATAAAGGAAAGGAATTCTTAAAAGAAGTGCCTTCATTTATGATGACTGAAGACCACAGTTATGAAGAAGAACCGGAAGATATCAATAGTGCTAATGCAGTAGCCGCCGACCCTGTATTGTTGGATATGCTAAAAGATTTGCGCAAAAAGGTAGCCAAACAGAAAGGGGTACCTCCGTTTGTGGTATTCCAAGACCCTTCACTCGAAGATATGGCTCTCAAATACCCTATTACCATTCAGGAACTTACCAATGTACACGGGATTGGAGAAGGCAAAGCTAAAAAATACGGTAATGAGTTTGTGAAACTCATTGAGCGTTATGTAGAGGAAAATGATATTGTACGTGCTGAGGATTTAATAGTAAAAACTACAGGGTCTAACTCAGCTTTAAAATTGTTTATCATTCAGAATATAGACCGCAAATTGCCATTGCCTGATATTGCTCAAGCGAAAGGGTTGGAAATGGACGAGTTTCTCAAAGAAATGGAACAAATCGTATACAGTGGTACCAAGCTAAATATTGATTATTGGGTAAACGAAATCTTTGATGAAGAACAACAAGAAGAGCTTCACGAATACTTTATGGAAGCTGAAAGTGACAAAATATCTTTAGCATCTAAAGAATTTGCTGGTGAATACGAAGATGATGAACTAAGAATCTACCGATTGAAATTTATCAGTGAAGTAGCAAATTAACAGAAGTACACATAAAATAAAAAAAGAGAATTAGGCAAAAATGCTTAATTCTCTTTTTTATCGTTATACTTTGCCAAAGTTTCAGACTTTGGCAAAGTTGATTACTCTGATAATCAATCACTTTTAGAGTACGTTGTGTAGGGGCATTTTGCAAACGTCCCATAAATAAAACTTTTTGGACACCCTATTTTTTATATCTTATAAAAACAATAAATGTAGTGGTTTACAAGGCAATCCAAACCATTCTGAAACAGTACTATGGGTAAGGATTCCGTGGTAAGAATAAAGTCCGTTTCTAAAACCTTTATCTATTTGTAAGAGGTTTTCTACTCCTCCCTCCTCCCCTATTTTCAGCAGGTAAGGCAATAAAATATTACTCAACGACGTTGAAGCTGTACGGGCATAACGTGAAGAAAGGTTAGGCACCCCACAATGTACAACTTCGTATTTAGTAAAGGTGAGTTGTTCTAAAGTCGTAAGTCCGCTTGTTTCCACACAACCTCCATTGCCTATACTTGTATCTACAATCACAGCACCTCGTGGCATCTGTTGTACCATATCTTTTGTAACAATTATAGGTGAGCGATGAGTTCCTGTCATAGCACCTATAAGCACGTTACAACGCTTCAAAGATTCACGAAGTAATTGAGGTTGTAAGGTTGCGGTATATACTGAGGAAGGTAAATGTGTACGTAGTTCCCTTAAATCGGTAAGGGAAGAAGCAAATATCTTTACATTAGCACCTAATCCTAAGGCAGCTTTAGCAGCAGCTTCTGTGATATTATTAGCTCCCAAAAGTACCACCTCTATAGGAGGTACTCCTGTAATATTTCCAAATAGAAGTCGATTTTCTTCTGTGATGAGTTCTGAAGCGGTAAGTACAGCCGCTATACCCGTGAGCTCATCCACCGATTGTTGTATAGGATAGTTTTCAGCCTCATCTTTGATATATTCAAAAGCTAAAGCAGTAATTTGCTTTTGTGTAAGCATCTCAAAGTAGGCTATATCTTGTGTATTGAGTTGTAAAGCTGAAAGCAATACAGTTTGAGGATTGAAGTAAGCGAGTTCTTCAGTAGTAGGAGGCTCAACCTTCAGTACCATTGGACAAGCAAAAACTGCTTCAGTATCATACACAATTTCGGCACCTGCCTCGCTGTAATCAGCATCAGGAAAGTGAGCTTCTTCACCTGCCCCAGCCTCTACAAGAATTTGGTGACCATTAGTTACTAATACCGCCACTTCATCAGGCGTTAAGCAAATGCGTTTCTCTTGAAAAGTGCGTTCTTTAGGAAGTCCTATTTTCAACGATTGTTGCTCATTGCTCACCGCTAAGCATTCTTCTTGTGGTAATAGTTGAGATATGTTTTGCATCAGTCCGAGAATTTAGTTTCTAAATCACTCACATATTTCTTGAAAGCGCGATCAGTTTCTATTAAGTTTTCCACTGTTTTGCAAGCGTGTAACACCGTAGCGTGATCGCGTTGCCCTATCTGGCTTCCAATGGTAGAAAGTGAGTTTTTGGTGTATTTCTTCGAGAAAAACATTGCCAATTGTCGAGCTTGTACTACATTGCGTTTACGAGTTTTGGAATGTAGTGATTCGATATCTAAATTGAAGTAATCGGCAATAATTTGTTGAATGTGGTCAATAGTCAAATCGTTCTTATTATTTTTCACCGATTTATCGATAATGCTTTGTGCGAGTTCTATAGAATATTCTTTGCGATTAAACGCGGCTTGTGCAATCAATGAGTTGCTCACTCCTTCTAACTCACGTACATTCGTACGTATATTTTCAGCCAAATAAGCAATTATATCTTCTCCTATTTCGGCTCCATCATTATAGAATTTATTTTCTAAAATCTTGTAACGTGTTTCGTAGTCAGGAGTTTGTAATTCAGCCGAAAGCCCCCATTTAAAACGCGAAAGAAGACGTTGTTCTATATCGAATAAATCTACAGGAGCTTTATCTGAAGTAAGGATTACCTGCTTGCCGTTTTGGTGCAGGTGATTAAAGATATGAAAGAAAGCATCTTGAGTTTTCACCTTCCCCGAAAGGAATTGAATATCATCTACAATAAGTACATCGATGAGCTGATAGAAGTGAATGAAGTCGTTAAGGGTATTTTTATCCTTGTCTTTAGCTGTAGAAGCACTGATAAACTGTTGAGTAAACTTTTCAGCAGAAACGTAAAGTACTTTTTTCTTGGGGTATTTTTCTTTAATATCCACCCCTATAGCGTGAGCTAAGTGAGTTTTTCCTAAGCCTACTCCTCCAAAAATAAATAGTGGATTAAAAGCCGTTCCACCAGGTTTATTGGCTACTGCCATACCTGCAGAACGTGCCAAACGATTAGAAGCACCTTCTACAAAATTATCGAAGTTTTGATGTAAATTGAGTTGAGGATCAACAGTTATCTCACGAATCCCAGGTATTACAAAAGGATTTTTAAGCCCAGGGTCTTTGGTCTCAGTAGCTAAAGTCAAAGTCTGTTTTGCTAATTCCGGACGATTCGTACTTGGCAGTTGTTCTTTAGTAAGTGGATTATCAACAATATACACAAGGCGGGAGTTTACTCCCAAAGTAAATGTCATTGCCGATTTGAGAAGAGAAATAAAATTTTCTTCTAACCATTCATAAAAGAATCTACTTGGAACTTTGATTTTCAAAGCATTTCCTTCTAATTCAACAGGGACAATAGGAACAAACCAAGTATTAAATTGTTGCTCAGTGATGTTGTCTTTTATAAATTCAAGACACTTACTCCAAACTTTTTCAGCTGCTTCTTTCATTTTTTAGGGTGCTACTTTTTAGCTAAAAATTTGATTATTAGATTTTTTTACTAATTTTGCCGGTGATAAAACTGTTCTTTTTTCAGTCAGCAAAATTGTGAATAATTTTTGAATAAAAAAAATATTTAACATTTGTTTTTCTGAATTTATTTTATAAGGGAACGATGTTAATCTTTTGTTAATGTTTATATCTATCTAATTATGAAAGAATTATACTTCGATTATGTACTGCGTACTCGCTATGCAGAAACCGACCAAATGGGGGTGGTGTACTATGGTAATTATCCTCAATATCTCGAATTGGGAAGAGTAGAGTGGTTGCGCTCTATTGGTTTTACCTATAAAGCAATGGAAGAAGAAGGTGTTATGATGCCTGTGGTTTCTTTGCAAATTCAATATAAAAAACCAGCCCTATATGATGAGTTGATTACCATTCGCACCAAACTAAAAGAATTGCCTTCTACAAAAATTGAGTTTGATTATGAGATTCTTAATGAAAGAGGAGAGTTACTTTCCACAGCTAACACCATATTAGTATTTGTAGATGCAAAAACTTTTAGACCAGTGCGCTGTCCTGAAAAGGTATTAAAATTAATTGAAGAAAAGATGAGTAATTAGTCGCTAATAATGAATCGTTAGTCATTAGTATCTCACTACTAACGACTAACGACTAAAAAGCTAAAGACTATCTGTAGTTTTTAATGAGATTTTTCACTAAAAGAATTACATTAGGCATAGCTATATTTGCTGCGTTAAGTACTTCTTCGTGTGATACATCCGGTGAGATTTCTGGACCTCCTAAATCGGTGATTACTGAAAGGGCACACACCTCCATATTTTGATGACGTGCTACAATCACTTCAGGCACAGTACTCATCCCTACTGCATCACCTCCTAAAATACGCACCATACCATATTCGGCTGGCGTTTCAAACGAAGGTCCTTGCAACCCTACATACACGCCTTTTTGAAGTTTGATATTGTGCTCTTTAGCTATTTTTTCTAATTCAGCTATCATAGCGTGATTATAAGGTTTGCTCATATCAGGAAAACGCGCCCCAAACTGGTCTAAATTCTTACCACGCAAAGGGTGTTCTGGAAACATATTGATATGATCGCGAATCACCATTACATCTCCTATAGAAAAATTAGGATTCACTCCTCCCGAAGCATTAGAAACGATGAGACGCTTGATACCTAATTGTGCAAACACACGTATCGGAAAAGTTACCTCTTGCATTGTATAGCCTTCGTAATAGTGCACACGCCCTGCCATCATCAACACATAACGGTTCTCTATTTTGCCATAGATAAGTTTGCCTTTGTGTCCAGCTACAGTCGATTTAGGAAAGTTAGGAATATTGTTGTATTTAATTTCCGAAATCACTTCCACTTCATCTTCTAATTTGTGAAGTCCAGACCCTAAAATAATAGCAAACTCTGGAGTGTGTTCTGTAATGTACGACTGTATGATGCGAGCCGTCTCGTTAATTTTGTCGTAAATTTGTTGCATATTTCTTTATTTTTTTGTCGATTTTGTAGATTGTCTGCCTTTGGAGGAATGGGAACTATTGATAAATTTACTAATTATTGAAAATTAGTAACACCAAATTTAGCAGCTTCTGCTCTTGCTTTAGGCACTAAGGCGGTAAGATTTTTAATCCGTGAAGCATCAGAAGGGTGCGTACTAAGTAACGAACTGGTTGATTTACCTCCTTTTAATGCTGCCATACGTTTCCATAACTCAGGAGCTTCAGAAGGATCATAGCCCGCAATTGCCATAATTTGAATACCTATAGCATCAGCCTCTGTTTCATTGGAACGGCTGAAAGGCAACATCACTCCTAAATTAGAACCTAAGCCATAAGCCAGCATAAACTGGTCGGTATAAGCGGCATATTTGCTGCTTTGTAAAGCTATAGAACCTGCTATAGCTCCTATCTGCTGCAAGGTAGAGGCACTCATACGTTGTGCACCGTGATCAGCTAAAGCGTGTGCAACCTCGTGTCCCATAACCACAGCTAAACCTGCTTCGGTTTTTGTTACAGGTAAAATCCCTGTATAAACTACAATTTTGCCCCCTGGCATACACCAAGCGTTTACTTCAGGACTATCTACTAAGTTGTACTCCCAGCGATAATCATCTAAATAACCTTGATAACCATTGGTATCGAGCCATAATTTGGCTGCTTTGGCTATACGTTCGCCCACTCGCTTTACCATAGCAGCATCATTAGTGCCTTTCAACACCTTATTTGAATTTAAAAAGGTGGAATATTGACTAAATGCCATTGGAAAAACTTTGCTATTAGGCATAAAGTTAAGGGTACTCTTCCCTGTAAAAGGATTCGTTTTACAAGAAGAGATCATTAAAAGTAATGTGATTAAGATTAATTTCTTCATAAAAATTTATTTGAGGGCAAAGATAATAAATAATTAATAACTGACAATCATCAATTAACATTATTTAACAAATTGTAAATTATTCAATTCTCTATCCCTATCTCCTAATCCCTAATTTTTGTCCATTGTTACTTGTTAATTGTTAATTAATTCGTACCTTTGCGCGCAAATTAAATAGAAATGGCAAATACCAAATATATATTTGTAACTGGAGGGGTAACCTCTTCTTTGGGAAAAGGCATCATTGCAGCTTCACTTGCCAAACTCTTGCAAGCTCGTGGCTATAGGGTAACCATACAAAAGTTCGACCCTTATATCAATGTCGATCCTGGTACTCTCAACCCTTATGAACACGGCGAGTGCTTTGTAACTGAAGACGGAGCTGAAACTGACCTCGACTTAGGTCATTACGAACGGTTCCTAAACGTACACACCTCTCAAGCAAACAATGTAACTACTGGACGCGTTTACCAAAGTGTAATTGAAAAAGAACGCCGTGGTGAGTTCTTAGGAAAAACAGTACAAGTAATTCCTCACATTACCAACGAAATTAAAGAACGTATTCAGATACTTGGCAAAACGGGTGAGTATGATATTGTAATTACAGAAATTGGAGGCACAGTGGGTGATATAGAATCTTTGCCTTATATAGAGTCTGTACGTCAACTTTTATGGGATTTAGGAGAACATAATGGTATCGTGATACATCTCACTTTAGTACCTTATCTCGCAGCTGCAGGTGAACTCAAAACCAAACCTACGCAACACAGTGTAAAAACCTTGATGGAAAGCGGTATCCAAGCCGATATATTAGTTTGTCGTACTGAGCACGAACTCTCCGATGACCTTCGTTATAAGTTAGCGCTCTTCTGTAATGTAAAACGTGAGGCTGTAATCCAATCTATTGATGTACCTACAATCTACGATGTACCCAATGTAATGCTCTTAGAAGGCTTGGATAAAGTAGCTCTCAAGAAATTAGATCTTCCTTGTAAAAACGAACCCGACCTCACCCAATGGAACACTTTTTTGCAACGTTACAAGAATCCTAAACACCGCATAAAAGTAGGTTTAGTAGGTAAATATGTAGAATTACAAGATGCTTATAAATCTATTTTAGAAGCTTTTATACACGCTGGAGCTGCTAACGAAGTGCGTGTAGATGTAGAGAGTATTCATTCCGAACATCTCAACGAAGAGAATATTGAAGCTAAATTAGGTCATTTAGATGCTGTACTCGTCGCTCCCGGTTTTGGCGGTCGTGGTATTGAAGGTAAAATAAAAGCTATTGAGTATGTACGCAAGCATAACATTCCTTTCTTGGGTATTTGTCTTGGAATGCAAATGGCAGTCATTGAATTTGCACGCCACGTAGCAGGACTTAAAGACGCCAACTCTACCGAAATGAACGAACAAACGCCTTACCCTGTGATTAGTTTGATGGAAAATCAGAAGGAGATTACTCATAAAGGTGGTACTATGCGCTTGGGCGCTTGGGATTGTGAACTCACCAAAGGTAGCAAGATATACGAAGCCTATGGTAAAAAAGATATTTCTGAACGCCACCGTCACCGCTATGAATTTAATAACGACTACAAAGAACAACTTGAGAAAGCTGGCTTACAATGCACTGGTATCAATCCTGATACAGGTTTAGTGGAGGTAGTAGAATTACCTAATCATCCTTGGTTTGTAGGGGTACAATACCACCCTGAATACAAAAGTACTGTTGCCAATCCTCACCCACTATTTGTGGCTTTTGTAAAAGCTGCTTTGAACAATAAACTAAAAAAGAACTAAACAACAGATAAAAACAATTATATGGACGAAAGAAAATTCGATGTAAAGAGTATTATAGGTTTTGCCTTAATTTTTGTACTCTTAATGTGGTTTATGAACAATAATAAACCTTCTCAAGAAGAATTAGCCAAGCACAAAGCTCAACAAGAACAACAAGCTAATAAAACTGCTGCCAATACTCAAAATAACGCTTCTACTGTTCAACCTACTGATTTAGGAAACTTTGCCTATTCAACTACCTTACCATCAGCTAAAAATGAGGTAACTGTATTAGAAAATAAAGACCTTAAACTTACTATCAGTAACCGCGGTGGACAGCCTAAAGAAGTGTTGCTCAAAGAATTCAAAACTTATGATGCTTTGCCCGTTTATTTAGTAAAAGATTGGAATGCTACTTTTAGTCTTAACTTTACTACTGCTCAGGACAAAAAATTAAACACCAAAGATTTGTATTTTGAGCCTACCCTAAGTGAAAACAATGGTAGCCAAGTGCTTTCTATGAAGCTTAAAACTTCCGAAAATACTTATTTGGAATATGTATACACCTTGCCTAAAGAGGGATATATGCTCGACTTAGTAGTGCGTTCTCAAGGTTTAGCTGGAGCTGTAAACACTTCTAAACCTATGAGCATCGATTGGAAATTGCAAGCTCGCCGTATGGAGAAAAGTGTAACCTATGAAAACCGTTACACTCAAGCTGCTATACAATATGAAGGTGACCGTATCAATCGTATGAGCCAAGCTGGTAACGACGAACAAAAAGAGGAAAAAGTAAGTTGGGTAGCTTATAAACAACACTTGTTTACTTCAGTTCTTATCTCCGACAATCCGTTTGAGAAAGGTGATTTCGTTTCTCACAATATTGCTATGAACGAAGGAAAAGAAGTGAAATACACTAAAAACTTTCTTACTTCTTTACCTATAAAAGCTAAAAGTGGAGAATTGAGTGAATCACTGCACTTCTATTTCGGTCCTAGTGATTACAACGTTCTCAAACAATATAACGATAAATACGAACTTACTGAACTCATTCCATTAGGTTGGGGTATCTTCGGTTGGTTGAACAAATGGTTATTCATTCCTCTTTACAATTTCCTTGCTGATTATTTTTCTGTAGGATTAGTAATTATATTGATGACCTTTATCGTGCGTATATTGCTATCGCCTATCGTTTATAAATCGTATGTTTCTCAAGCTAAAATGAAGGTATTACGCCCTGAGATTGACGAAATCAATAAAAAATACGACGAACCTATGAAACGCCAACAAGAAACTATGGCTCTGTATAGCAAAGCAGGAGTAAATCCACTCAGTGGTTGTATCCCAGCTCTTTTACAATTGCCTGTGTTCTTAGCGCTCTTTAACTTCTTCCCTACCGAATTTGGATTGAGACAAAAAAGTTTCTTATGGGCTCACGATTTGTCATCTTACGATGCTATTTTCGAACTTCCTTTCTCTATACCTTTCTATGGTAGTCACGTGAGTTTATTCCCTTTGTTAGCTTCTATTGCTATATTAGTTTATTCATTGATGACTATGGCTCAAACTGTACAGCCTCAACAACCTGGTATGCCTAATATGAAGTTCCTCATCTATCTATCTCCTATAATGATGTTGTTCTTCTTCAACAACTACGCCAGCGGACTCAGTTTGTACTACTTTATATCTAACTTATTGACTATAGGAATTATGTTAGCTATCAAGTATTGGATTATAGACGAGAAGAAGATTCACGCTCAAATACAAGAAAATAAGAAAAAACCTAAAAAAGAAAGTAAATTCCAAGCTAAAATGCGTGAGATGATGGAACAAGCTGAAGCACAACGCAAAGCTCAACAAAATAAACGTTAGTCTATAGATTAACAACTAAAAAACAAATACACTTTGCCAAAGTTCTCTATTGCTATTGCACTACGATCTTTGGCAAAGTTTTTATATAAAACTATATAATGGCATAGTTTTTGCTGCTAATATTTTCGAACTATGAAAAGAAAATTTATCAACATATTATTATCTGCACTCATCTTGTTCTCTAATTCAGGATGGGCTATTTCTTTTCATTATTGTCAAGACCACTTATCGTCAGTTTCTTTAGAATATATCACTTCTTCTGTAGATGAAGAAGTAAGTGATTGTGCTGATATGGACTCTTGTTGTGCTTCTGAGGACGACGATAGTGATGAGAGTAAAACAGAATCTTCACATAAAAAATGCTGTGACGATACAGCTATATCATCTTCTATTTCTGATAGTACTTCAGTAGTAAAAGCGTTGGAATTGCAACTACAACCTTTTGTAGTAAGTTCTTTGGTTTTTCCTACTTTGGAAGTGGTAAGTATTCCTCAGACTGTAAAGAAAGCCATCACGAGAGATTTCTTTTCGCAGTTGAATGCGCCTCCTCTGTATGAATTGTACTGCCAGAGGATGTTTTATTCAGATAAAAAATAAAAGATAAGAGGTAATAAGAAAGGAGTTTACCTCTGTTTTCCAATCCTTAAATTCTAATTTCTAAACTGAATAAAACAAGACAATAATGTACAAAAAATATATCTTTTTAATAGGGCTGTTGTTGCCCTTGTCTGTCTTTGCTCAACATTTTAGCAAAGGAAAAGTGGTAGACGAAAACAACGCACCTCTTATAGGGGCAGATGTGTATTGGGAGGGTACTGAAATAGGTGTATCTACTGATAATGAAGGAGCTTTCACGCTGAAACGCACAGATGCTTCTAATACTTTGGCAGTAAGCTATATTGGTTATAAAAAGAAAACTGTAAAAGTAAGCGGTAATGCGTCTTTACATATTCAATTGGAACCAGAAGCGGCTTTGGGAGAGGTGGTAGTAAGCCAGAAGCGTGCTAACACGATGAAATCGCAATGGCAAGTAGCTGATGTGCACACAATGAGTAGTGGAGAACTACTAAAAGCAGCTTGTTGCAACCTATCGGAGAGTTTTTCTACTAATCCATCAATTGATGTAAACTTCTCGGATGCTGTTACGGGTAACAAACAGATAAAGATGCTGGGGTTAACCAGTCCGTACATACTAATGGCAGAGGAGAATATCCCTACAATGCGTGGTGCTTCGCAAGCCTACGGACTCTCATTTGTACCTGGCACGTGGATTGAGAGTATCCAGATTACCAAAGGAGCAGGGAGTGTGATTAATGGGTATGAGAGTATTTCGGGGCAAATCAACTATGAGATAGAAAAGCCTCTCAGTAGTCGTCCTTTCTTCTTAAACTTGTATGCTTCAGAAGATAATCGTTATGAACTCAATGCTCATACCAATCAAAAATTATCTGATAAATGGGCGACTACTCTTTTTGCACACGGCAATGTACGCCAGCAGAAAGCCGACCACAATCACGATGGTTTTATAGATAACCCCATAGGTAATCAAATCAACTTGTTGAATCGTTGGCAGTATGCGAATGCAGAAAAAGGGTGGGTAGGTTTTTTGAATCTCCACTATATGAAAGATGAGCGCCAAGCAGGAGAGTTGCGTTTTAATCGGCTAACCGACAAAGGAACTACCAATGCGTGGGGTAGTGAAGTAAACTCCGAACGTTTTAGTGCTTCAAATAAAATAGGGTATGTATTTCCTGACACACCTCATAAGAGTATAGGGTTGCAGAACTCTTTTCAGTCGCATCGTCAAGATTCTTATTTTGGGTTGAACCGCTATGATATACAGCAAAAGAGTTGGTATGGTAATTTGATATACAATTCTATCATCACCAATACCAAACACAAATTTGCCACAGGACTCAACGGAACTTATGACGACTATAATGAGGAACTCACTACTTCGGCTCTTGCGGGAGATTTCTCGCGTGTAGATCGCTCAATAGGTGCTTTCTTTGAATACACTTACGACAATTTGAGTAACTTCAGTTTTGTGGCAGGAGTACGCGCTGATAGTCATAATCATTTAGGAAACTTCATTACGCCACGTTTACACTTGCGTTATAATCCTTGGAAACAAGCGACTTTCAGAGTATCGGCAGGGCGAGGCAAACGCGCTGCTAATGTGATAGCAGAGAACCAACAACTCTTGGCATCTGCACGTCAGCTTGCCATTATAGGAGGTGATGGAGGCAAGCTCTATGGTTTGAATCCCGAAATCGCTTGGAACTACGGAGTGAGCTTTTTGCAAGCGTTTAAAGTATTCGGTAAAAGTGCAGAGTTTTCAGTAGATTTCTACCGCACAGATTTTGACAATCAAGTAGTAGTAGATTTGGATAACTCACCCCAACAAGCCTTGTTTTACAACCTCAATGGGAATAGTTTTGCGAACTCTCTACAAGCGGAATTTAGTATTACTCCTGCCAAAGGGTTGGACTTCAAGGCTGCCTATAAGTATTATGATGTGCAAACGCAGTTTACTAAAGGACAAATGGAGAAGACCCTTACCCCAAAGCATCGCTGGTTTGCCAATGTAGCTTACGAGACTCCTGAGCGCCACGAGAACAAGAATTCTCAATGGAAGTTTGATGTAACCTTCAACTGGTTAGGAGAACAACGCTTGCCTACAACCGCTACGAACCCTATAGCCTATAGGTTAGACGATTATGCGCCATCATTTGCTACACTCAATGCTCAAATCACCAAAGTATTTTCTAAGACATTCGAGGTATATATAGGAGGTGAAAACATCACCAATTATAAACAAGAGAATGGTATTTTGGCAGCCAACAATCCTTTTGGCGCATATTTTGATAGTACAATGCAGTACGCTCCTGCCTTTGGACAGATGTATTATGCAGGATTAAGATTTAAATTATTATAAAATGAAAACACGTATTTTATTATGGATAGCTTTGAGTTTTTTTGGACTCACTATCGCAAGTGCACAACAAGCACCTAACAAAAGTAAGAAAGTAGAGTTTGCTGTAGGAGGCAACTGTGAACAATGTAAGGCGCGTATAGAAAAAGCGGCTTATAGCGTAAAGGGCGTAAAGAGCGCTAATTGGAATATCAAGAGCGGCAATATGACCCTTATTTTTGATGAGCGCAAATGCAGTGAAAGCGATGTGCAGAAAGCTATTGCCAAAGTAGGACACGACGCTGGCAAAGAACGCGCTGACGATGAAGTGTACAAAAACTTACCCCCCTGCTGTTTATACGAAAGATTACCTTAAAATTTGGGTAGCCTAAAAAGCTTTTTGAAAATATGATTAAGGTATACTGATAATCAGATACTTTTAGTGATGTTGTAGAGGGGATTTATAAATCGCTCCTACAACATCACTTTTTTAGATAGTCTCATTTCGGTATAGATTTTGCTGTTAAGAAAGAAACACTAAATCACAACAAAATGAAAAAGATAACTATTCTACTAATGTTAGCAGTAGCTTTGGGGCTTACTTCTTGTGCGAGCATTTATGTAGCTACTGATTATGATCGTCAAGCCGATTTTTCAGCTATGAAATCTTTTGCTTTTTTTAAGGAAGGTATTGATAAAGTACAAATATCCGACTTGGATAAGAAACGTATTTTACGTGCTATAGAGCAAAATCTTACTGCTAAAGGGCTAACACTTTCTGAGAACCCTGATTTTTTAGTAAATATCTTCACTCGTGACCGAGAGAATGTAGATGTGTATGACAACAGTCCTTATTATTGGGGCTGGGGAATGGGTTGGGGGCCATTTTGGGGAGGCGCCACTTATAATGTAAGCCGAAATACTGAGGGTACTCTTTACATTGAGATTATTGATGCGAAGAAGCGTGAATTGGTATGGCAAGGAAAAGGCACAGGCTATTTGCCACAATCGATGGATAAGAAGGAAGAGGCTATCAAAAATTTTGTAAACAAGATATTAGAACAATATCCTCCTTCAGCAGATAAAAAATAACAATCATTAACTTTGTCAGAGTCTAATGACCCCGACAAAGTTTTAATTTTTCATATAGTAATTTGTAACCTATGTTTAAAACCCCTTTTTCTTTCGATGGACGTATTAGGCGTACTGAATTTGGACTCTCCCTTATCATTTTCTATATAATTTTTAATTTTTTAGATGAAGTGTTCAATTTTAATCGTTCATTTTCGCTAATCTTTTTTATTCCTCTTTTCATCTTCTATTTTGCACAATCAGCAAAGCGTAGTCACGATATAGGTGAAAGTGGATGGCTATCTTTGATCCCTTTATATAACCCTTTTCTTTTGTTATTTAAAGAAGGAAGTGCAGGAGAAAATGTGTATGGTGAAGATCCTAAAAAACGTGTAAATAACACATTTTTCAACAATCCTTCTACAACTACCCCTCCACCCATTATATTTTCTCCTGTACAAGCAACTCCATCTGTTCATACCGAGAAGAAAATCACCCAACAATATCTTCTCAGTGAGGATGGTAAAACTTTACTAAAATGGTTTGATACTCAAGTTACTGCTATAGATATGCAAGCCGATCCCATTTTGAGAAATGTTACAACCATAGGCAGAGATGCTTTCTACAATTGCAACAAACTCAGCAAAATAAACTTCAATGGACAGCTCACTACCATACAAAAAGCCGCCTTTGAAGATTGTGACCAATTGCGCCACCTTAGCCTCCCAAGCCGTGTGAGCTTTATAGGTGAATTCCTCTTTGGTAAAAATTGTATTGAGTCTATAAGTATTGAAAGTGAAATACCCCCACGATTAGAAGGTGACTTTTCCTACAACGACGAAAAACTACAAGCTATTTATGTTGCCACAAGTGATATAAGTTTGTATCGCAATAGTGAAAATTGGAGAAAATATGTACACCTTATAAAATAAAACATACTGATTATCAGATATATAAAAAGTTACACAGAAATATTTCTACAAAAACTTTTGGCTATTTAGAAGATTATCACTACATTTGCCCCGATTTTAGGGGAGATAGAGTATTTATTTTATCAATTAAGTTTAACTCTTTCCTATAGTAATCCCCTTATATAATACTCTAATTATTATCAGGAAATACAAATTTTATCATCAGCAAATGGCTGAAAACACTCAAAATCCAGAAGAATTTTTACAAAACTTCAACTGGGAAAAATACCAAGAAGGTATTGACAGCGTACAAGAAGACCAATTAAAAAACTTCGAAGAATTGGTTAAAAACAATTTCGTTGACACTCAAGACAATGAAGTAGTAGAAGGTGTTGTAACTCGTATTACCGATAGAGAGGCAATTATCGACATCAACGCTAAATCTGAAGGCGTTATCTCTCTCAACGAGTTTCGCTACAACCCTAACCTCAAAGTAGGTGACAAAGTAGAAGTACTTATTGATATCCGCGAGGACAAAAACGGTCAGTTAGTACTTTCTCACCGCAAAGCACGTACGCTTAAGGCTTGGGATAGAATCAACTTAGCACACGAAAACGGCGAAATCGTAAATGGTTTCGTAAAAAGCCGTACCAAAGGCGGTATGATTGTAGATGTATTTGGCATCGAAGCATTCCTCCCTGGTTCACAAATCGATGTGAAACCTATCCGCGATTACGAGCAATTCGTAAACAAAACAATGGAATTCAAGATTGTGAAAGTAAATCACGAGTTCAAAAACGTAGTGGTTTCTCACAAAGCGCTCATCGAAGCAGATATCGAAGAACAAAAGAAAGAAATCATCAGCCAACTCGAAAAAGGTCAAGTACTCGAAGGTGTTGTGAAAAACATCACTTCTTATGGCGTATTTGTAGACCTTGGTGGCGTAGATGGATTGATTCACATCACCGACCTTTCTTGGGCTCGTATCAACCACCCAAGCGAAGTGGTTTCTGTAGATCAAAAATTGAACGTAGTAATCCTCGATTTCGACGACAACAAATCTCGTATCCAATTAGGCTTGAAACAGCTTAGCAAACATCCTTGGGATGCTTTAGCCGACGATCTTAAAGTGGGTGATAAAGTAAAAGGTAAAGTTGTTGTTATTGCCGATTATGGTGCTTTTGTAGAAATCGCTGATGGCGTTGAAGGTCTTATCCACGTTTCTGAAATGTCTTGGAGTACTCACTTGCGTTCTGCTCAAGATTTCGTAAAACTTGGTGACGAAGTAGAAGCTGTTATCTTAACTCTCGACCGCAACGAGCGCAAAATGTCTTTGGGTATCAAACAACTTACCCCAGATCCTTGGATCAACATCACTGAAAAATATCCAGTAGGTTCTAAACACACAGGTACTGTTCGTAACTTCACTAACTTTGGTGTATTCGTAGAACTCGAAGAAGGTATTGATGGTCTTATCCACATCACCGACCTTTCTTGGACTAAGAAAATCAAACACCCATCAGAATTTGTAAACTCTGGTGATAAAATTGAAGTAGTAGTACTCGAATTGGATGCTGAAGGTCACAAATTGTCATTAGGCCACAAACAAACCACTCCTAACCCTTGGGACAAATACGAAGCTGAATTTGCCGTAGGTACTATACACACTGGTACCATTTCTAAAATGGTAGATAAAGGTGCTACCGTTCCTTTCAACGACGATATTTTAGCCTTTGTTCCTTCACGTCACTTAGAAAAAGAAGACGGAAAAAAATTAGGCAAAGGAGATACTGCTGAGTTCAAAGTAATTGAGTTCAACAAAGAATTTAAACGCGTGGTAGCTTCTCACACCGCTATCTTCAAAGAAGAAGAAGAAAAAATAGCTAAAGAAGCTACTGTAAGCACCAATTCATCTACTGTTGAAAAATCAACCCTTGGAGACCTTGAAGTATTACAAGAGTTGAAAGACAAGATGGAAAAATAGAAGTAATTTAGTTTTTTTCATAATTTTTTGTTTTAATGAGGAAAAGTCGTTGCTGGGAAGTAACGACTTTTTTTATTTAGCAAGCTGACTCCTCAAAAAAGCAATCTCCTCTTCTTTCATAGCAATAATACGCTCATACAACTTCCTCTCTTCTTCAAAATTTTTAGTATCATAAAAATTACCTACCTGATTTTTAGATGTTGTATCATTAAAATTATTATTGAAAACACTACCTCCTTCATATTCAAAAACTTCAGGTAAAGAAGTATCTAATATCTTTATAATCTCAAACAAACGTTCTACAGTAAGTTGTGTTTGTCCATTCTCAATACTACTATAAGCGCGTTGAGAAATATTTAGTTTCGCTGCCATAAACTCTTGCTTGTAGTCTTTAGCTTCTCTAATTCTTCTTATTTTATCGTGATAATTATACATATAGAAATATTTTTTCTGCAAATGTACGAAATATTTCTAACATAGAAGAAAAGTATACTAAATATTTGCAAAAAATATAGTTACTTTGTCCCCAGAAAAAATAGTATAAATTTTTCTTGTAATAGGACACACTTTGTCCTCTACCCATAGTATTTTTGTAATGTAAATAACAATCAATAATTTTTATCAAAACAAATGAAGAAAATAATTTTAATGGCAGTAGCAGTGCTGGGAGCATTAGCTATAAACAGTTGTAGAAAAGAAACTGAAACAATTATCGAAAGAGTAGAGGTTCAAAAAGGCAATCAAATCCTTTCTGGAATAGGAGCGCCTACAGAAACTCTTGGAAATGTAGGTGATTACTATTTAGACCTTTCTAATAGCAATCTCTATGGAGCTAAAACTGCACAAGGTTGGGGAAATCCTATCAGCCTAAAAGGTATACAAGGAGATAAGGGAGAGAAAGGCGATACCGGTGCTACTGGACAAAAAGGAGACAAAGGTGATACTGGTGCTACTGGACAAAAGGGAGAGAAAGGTGATACCGGTGCTGCTGGACAAAAAGGTGAAAAAGGTGATACTGGTGTTACTGGACAAAAAGGTGATACTGGTGCCACTGGAGAAAAAGGTGAAAAAGGAGAGCCTGGCACTCCTGGTCAAAATGGCTCTAAAATCTATGCAGGAATAGGAGCCCCTACTATTAATATAGGTGCAGTAGGAGATTGGTATATCGATAGCCAAAACAAACATCTTTATGGACCTAAAGAAACAAGTGGCTGGAGCAATGAATATATTTCTCTCACTGTAAATTCAGAAATTCGAGACTCTGACTATGTATTAAGTGAAAACAAATCAAAATTAGTGAAATGGCTAAATAAAGGTGTTAAAAAATTAGATATGAATACTGTCCCTGAATTTAGAAATGTAAATAGTATTGAGTTTTCTTCATTTAATGGTTGTACAGAATTAGAAAGTATCATCATAGGAGATAATGTTTTAAATATTCAAACCAGTGCTTTTTCACATCTAAAAAAACTAAAAAATATTACTTTTAACAATAAGATAAAGGGTATCTCAAATGATGTTTTCAGAGGTTGTACAGCTTTAACAACTCTTACATTTCCTAAAAGTATAAATTTCTTTGCAAGTGGTTCTTTTGAAGATTGTCCTAATTTAAAAACATTTATTATTAAAGCAGAAACTCCTCCAAGGGTAAACACTTTCCCATCATTATTTTCAACAGGTGATGAACCTACGATTTATGTACCAGCTAATAGTGTCGAAAACTACAAGAAGGCTGAGGGATGGAAAAAATATGCTAATAAAATTCAAGCTATACCTTAAAATTAAACTAAAGGCGGAACCCGAAAAGCCTATAACAGAGTAGGGACATTTTTAATACTAATTACAAATGAAAAAACTTGTTTTTATAGCATTAGCTGTACTGAATGTATTGGCTTTAAACAGTTGTGGAAAAGAGAATAATGATAGCTTTGATAATGAAGGAAAGAGTAACAATACAAATAACCAAACAAATAACAATGAAGAGCAGCCTACTATTCCTTCTAACTATTATGTACTGAGTCCTGATGGTAAAACCTTAATGCAATGGTTTAATACTGAAGCTAAAATCATTGATATGCAAGCAGATAAAGTTTTGAGAAATGTGACTCATATATCAGCAACCTTTGGAAATTGTAAAAAACTAACTTCTATTATTTTACCTAAAGGATTAGTGAGTTTAGGACATTTTACTTTTGGTGGATGTGAAGCTTTAGAATCCATTGAAATCCCTTGTCTTAATATACCAGAATATAGTTTTTACAATTGTAAATCTTTAAGTTCTGTTACTTTCTTAAAAGACGTTTACTCTATTGGAACTTTTGCTTTTTATAATAGTGGTGTTACTTCTATAACTCTTACCAATCGTACTATAGGAATAAATGAAAACACTGTAACAAAAATTGAACCCTATGCATTTGCTGAATGTAAAAACTTAACTTCTGTTACTTTCCCTGAGTATAGAATATGGGAAATTAAAGACGGAGTTTTTCAAGGTTGTAAAAAGTTAAAAAACATAACTATTCCTGATAGTTTAAAAATCATAGGGAAACACGCTTTTTATAATACAGGATTATCTTCTATAACTATTTCAAAAGGAGTTTACAAAATAGATGATTTAGCTTTTTATAATTGTAAATCATTAAATACTGTTACTTTGAAGACTTCTACACTTATTGAAATAGGCTCTCAAGTTTTTGATTCAGATAATAGTTTTTTAACTATTTTTGTCCCTCACAATATGATATCTTGGTATAAAGATGTCTCAAAATGGAAAGAGTATGCTGATAAAATTCAAGCTATACCTTAAAATCAAACTAAAGGCGGAACCCGAAAAGCCTATAACAGAGTAGGAAAAACTTAAATTATTTAAACGATGGCACAAGAAATTAATTTAGGAAGTGAGTTACTTAGAATTTGTCCCACAGACGACAACAAAATTGAGTATTCCACCAATAATGGAAGAAGTTGGCATACACGCTACAAAGGCTCTTCTGCTGGTGATTTTTACGATTTAGCTATTTTTGGCGATGAAATTTTTGCAGTTACTTCTAAAGGTATTTACACTTCTAAAAGTGAAGGACGTAGTTGGTATTCTCGTTACACAGGTTCATCGTGTGGGGAATTTGAATCTATCCAAGTAATTGGAACAGAACTCATTGCCTACACCTCTAAAGGTACCTATGTTTCTAAAAACGAAGGTCGTAGTTGGTCAAAAAGGAATTAACCTACAGAATGAGGCTGTCCGAAAAGTCTCAAAATCACTTTTGCGTTGCTACACTTTGCCAAAGTTTCAGACTTTGGCAAAGTTGATTATACTGATAATCAATAACTTTTGTAGTATATTATGTAGGAAAGCCAGCGATAGCTGGGTATGTGCAGCAAACGCCCACATCAATAGAACTTTTTGGACACCCTCATTCTCTAAATAAAAAAATAAATGTCAAGAAAAATATATATTGCCTTAGGAGCTTTGTTTGTAATCTCTCTTAGTATTTTTATCTTTAATACTATTTACCAAAATCAGCTCCCTAAAATTGTTGAAGAAATTAATAACTCAGCTATTGGAGCTATACTCACAGCTATTGTTACCGTTTTCCTTTTGCAAGGACAAACTGCCACTGAAGAAGAACGCGAGAGAAATCTTTCTGTATTCGAGAAAAAACAAGAAGTATTTCATAACTTCTTAGAAAAACTCAAAGAAATAGTACAAGATGGTAAAATTACTATTGCAATGCGTGATGATGCACAAGGAGGTGAAAATGTAGATGAACTCAAAGAACTACTCTTTCAGCTCTCATACATTCAAATGCACACACACGAAGACAATACCGATAAAATCTTCAAACACATTGCAAATATCATACAGCGAATGAATGAATTTGAAACAGCTGGCAATGACAAACAAGCCTTAATGGCTGAGTTTTATACTAATTTTTCACAAGAGTTATTTGGTATCATCACTGTACTAAAAAGTGACTTGTACAAAGTAGACTCTAAACCTATCCCCCCTGAAAATATTAAAAGCATTTTAGAAAAATGTAATTTATTCGTTGAAGGTGGCGAAATAGATAAATACGAAATGCAAAACTACTTTTGGAATGAACTACAAAATGAACTTATAGCAAAAGGTTATAAGTTTGAAAAATTCAATTTTGAACAAGACGTAAATAAGTATTACAGGGGAACTAGGAACAGACATAAATGGTTTGGATTTACTATTCCTATTTATACCACTCAAACTAATGAAGAAGTTAACTTTGATATCGAATTAGAAAATGATTATTATTTTGGTTTTCATAAAAATGGGAACCCTAGTAGTGAGTTATTTGTAAAATGTGTTAGAGAAACTTATGCAGGTTTCAAAGAAAGTAATAGTTGGTACGGTTGGACATATTCAACACGATACAATTTAGACTTCTGGAATTTAAATAGTCCAAGTTTTGAATCGTTAAAACACCCTCAACGACGAAAATTACTCATAGAAAACATAGCCCGTGAAATGGATACTTATATTCAGATTTTTATTAGAGTAGCCCACGAAAACAATTTGTAGCTATAACTTTTCATCAAAAAATACCATAAAAAACAGGTTATCCTAACAACCTGTTTTTTTTATTTGCTTTTCTTTTTGATTTACTATATCTTTGCCCTCTGAAAACTAATCATTAATCATTTTATCACTAACCGTTTTTCAAAATGCTTAGAATAGAAAATATCAGTAAACAATACGGCAACTACACTGCACTCAACGATGTATCGCTACACATCCCTAAAGGCAGCATCTTTGGATTGCTCGGACCTAATGGGGCAGGAAAAACTTCTCTTATACGTATCATCAACCAAATTGTACTGCCCGATGCAGGACAAGTTTTTTTTGACAGCGAACCTTTGCAACCCAAGCATACAGCTCAAATAGGCTATTTGCCCGAAGAACGCGGTTTATATAAATCGATGAAAGTGGGCGAACAAGCCTTGTATTTAGCACAACTCAAAGGATTGAGCAAAGCTGAAGCTAAGGAACGACTTAAATTTTGGTTCGATCGCCTTGATATTGGCGACTGGTGGAACAAAAAAGTACAAGAACTCTCCAAAGGGATGGCTCAAAAAATACAGTTTTTAGTAACCGTATTACACAACCCCAAACTACTGATATTTGATGAGCCTTTTAGTGGGTTCGACCCCATCAATGCCAATGTTATCAAGGACGAAATTCTCTACTTGCGTGACCAAGGCGCTACCATTATCTTCTCTACTCACCGAATGGAATCGGTAGAGGAACTGTGTGACCATATAGCACTCATCAATAAATCACGTAAAATATTAGATGGTAAACTTATTGATATCAAACGTGCTTATAAAAACAATTCTTACGAAATAGGTTTAAAATTGCCTGAAGACCAGAAACCTGCTCTCTTGAACGAACTGAAAATGCATTTTGAACTAAGTGAAGCGCATTTCAAAACATTGTACGACGAATTAAAACTGCATATCAAGCAAAAAGAAGGACAAACCGCTAACGATTTGTTGCAATACCTTATAACTCGTGCCGAGGTAACTCATTTTGTAGAGGCTATCCCTACCGTTGATGAGATTTTTATCTCAACCATTAATAAATTGTCAAACTAAAAACTGCCCGTGAGGCTCATATTATGAAACATTTAGGAATTATTATTCAAAGAGAATACTTAAATAAAATACGTAATAGGTCATTTGTGATAATGACGTTCGTAAGTCCACTTATATTCGTTTTGTTTGCTTTTATCATTGGCTTTTTAAGTGATATGAACCGAAAGAGCAAGGCTAAGGATATTGTGATTGTAGATGAAAGCGGACTCTATGCTAATACTTTTGAGAATACCGAGACAACTCAGTTTCAATACCTCAATAATATTTCACTCAAAGATGCCAAAGCTAATGTATTAGAAAAAGGTCAATATGGATTGTTATACATTCCCGCTAAAGGTGACCAAAATATTGCTTTCTATAGTGAAGAATCACCCTCCTTATCACTTACTAATGAGATGACAGCTGCAATGGAGCGCACTCTTTTCCAACATAATCTCACTCAAAAAGGAATTGATAAAAAGGAAATAGACGCAGCTAAAGCTCATATTGATATCGAGTTACAGAATTTCACAGGGGAAAAGAGCTCCGAATTTGATAGTGTGATGAAAATAAGCATTGGAGGAATTGCTGGTTATCTAATTTTTATGTTTATCATCATCTATGGCAATATGATTATGCGCAGCGTAATAGAGGAAAAAACCAATCGAATTATAGAAATTATCATTTCATCTGTCAAACCTTTTGAATTGATGTTAGGAAAGATTTTAGGTACTTCGTTAGCGGGCATCACTCAATTTGTAATATGGGTTGCTATAGGGGGGATATTGTTAACCTTAGCTCCTTCTTTTTTTGATGTAAACACTTCTACACAAGCAGTACAAGGAGCAGGTAACTTATCGGATATCAATAATATAGTAAATTCTTTATACCATTTCCCTTTTGCCGAAACCTTCGTAGTCTTCCTCTTGTTCTTCATAGGAGGCTACTTGCTATATAGTTCGCTTTATGCAATGATTGGCGCAATGGTTGATAATGAAACCGACACTCAGCAGTTTATGATGCCTATATTAGTCCCTTTAATGTTAGGCTTCTATGTAGGAATGTTCTCTGTAATCGAAGAGCCCCACGGCACCATTTCGGTAGTATTTTCGTACATTCCTCTTACTTCACCTATAGTAATGCTAATGCGCATACCATTTGGAGTAGCGTGGTGGGAAGTAGCAATTTCCCTTGTTATTCTGTATCTTTCTTTCTTCGGAATTATCAAATTGGCAGCCAAAATATACCGCATTGGAATCTTGATGTACGGCAAAAAACCTACTTATAAAGAACTGTGGAAATGGCTTAAAATGAAATAAAATGAAAACAGAAAATCAATATATCAACCGCGAATTGAGTTGGCTCAGATTCAATGCTCGCGTACTCCAAGAGGCTGCCGATGAACGCGTGCCTCTATTAGAGCGCTTGCGCTTTGCGGGTATTTTTTCTAACAACTTAGATGAGTTTTTCAAAGTGCGTTACGCTACAGTGAAACGTGTTGCTATGAACGAAACTTCCGACAAAGAATTAGGAGTACACGCTAAAGAGCTTTTAGAAGAAATTACTAAAGAGGTAATTCTTTTGCAAGATGAAAGTTTGAAAATCATTGACTCTATCACCAAAGAATTAGAGAAAGAGCAAATTTTTATAGTAGATGAAAAGACCTTATTGCCTGAGCACGAAGCCTTTGTAAATACGTATTTCTACGACAAAGTGCGCCCTGCCCTCTTTACTATTATCCTCAACGATTTGGAGATGTTTCCTCAACTGAAAGATGATGTGGCGTATTTGGCAGTAAAAATGACACTAAAGGAAGAGGACGAGAAAGCTTCAGGTGTAGAAAAGTTCTTTTCATCACGTGTCTACAAAGAAAAAATACAATATGCACTGATTGAGTTACCTACTACTCTCGACCGCTTTATAGAACTACCTCAGATAGGTGACAAACACTATATCATTATGCTGGATGATGTAATTCGTTTCTGTTTGTACAAAATATTCAACATCTTCAATTACGAATCGCTTACAGCAAATATGATTAAAATCACCCGTGATGCCGAATTAGACATCGACGATGATTTGAGCAAAAGTTTCATCGAAAAAATCTCTACCAGTGTGGAAGACCGGCGCAAAGGGGAACCAGTGCGTTTTGTATACGACAAAATGATTGATAAGGACACCTTACAATTCTTATTCGAGAAGATGGGGATTGCAAAAACTGATAGTGTAATACCTGGAGGGCGTTACCACAACCGTCGCGACTTTATGAGCTTTCCCAGCTTAGGCCGTAAGGATTTGACCTATGCTCCTATACAACCTCTACCCGTACAAGGACTTACCTCTGAAGAGAGTTTACTAAAGAAAATTGCTGAAAAGGACTATTTGCAATACACACCTTACCATACTTTTTCTAACATTATATGGTTTTTGAGAGAAGCTGCCCTTGACCCCAAAGTGAAGTCGGTAAAAATAACCATTTATCGTTTGGCAAAGAACTCACAAGTAGTCAATTCACTCATCAATGCAGTGAAAAACGGTAAACAAGTAACCGTTCAGATAGAACTGCAAGCACGCTTTGATGAGGAATCAAATATACGATATGCTGAACAACTAAAAGCAGAGGGTGTAAAACTCATTTTTGGCGTACGCGGACTCAAAGTGCATAGTAAAATATGCGTAATTGAACGCAAAGAAGGTAAAGAACTGAAACGCTATGGTTTTATCAGCACAGGTAACTTCAACGAAAGTACAGCTAAAATCTATACTGATTATACACTGTTTACTGCCAATCAAGTGATTCTCAAAGAGGTAAACAAAGTGTTCAACTTCTTTGATACCAACTATAATGTGCAAAAATTCAAGCATTTAATAGTCTCTCCTCACTATACCAAAAAACAACTTAAACACCTTATAGATGAGGAAATCAAGAATGCTAAAGCGGGCAAAGAGGCATATATCAAGCTAAAGATGAACAACATCACCAGCTACAAGATGATTGATAAACTATACGAAGCCAGCCGTGCAGGAGTAAAAATACAAATGATTGTACGCGGCATTTGTTGCTTAGTACCTGGTATTGAAGGAATGAGCGAGAATATTGAGGTAATTAGTATCGTCGATAAGTTCTTAGAACACCCACGTTTGTTTATATTTGGCAATGGAGGTACCCCTAAAGTATATATCTCCTCAGCCGACTGGATGACGCGCAACATTTCTTTCAGAGTAGAAGTAGGTTGCCCTATTTACGATAAAACCATACAGCAAGAGTTGATAGATACCTTCGAAATAAGTTGGGCTGATAATGTAAAAGCGCGTATCATCAACAAAGCGCAAGACAATACTTATCGCCCTCACACCACCCCTACCTTGCGCTCTCAAGTAGCCTTATATGAGTATTATCAGCATAAAAACAAGCTCACTGAATAGATGAAAAGACCTCAAATTAAATTAGCTCAACACGTAATAGAAGCCTGTAAAGTTAAACAAATAAAGCACATCGTCATCTCTCCAGGATCGCGCAATGCACCTCTAACTATAGGCTTTGCTAACGATCCTTATTTTAGCTGTTATAGTATTGTTGATGAGCGTTGTGCCGCTTTCTTTGCCTTAGGCATTGCTCAACAACGGCGTGAGCCTGTGGCAGTAGTATGTACTTCAGGATCTGCTTTACTCAATTACTACCCTGCTTTTTCAGAGGCTTTTTACAGTAATATCCCTTTGGTAGTTATCTCTGCCGACCGCCCATCAAGCAAAATAGATATAGGCGATGGACAAACCATACGTCAGGTGAATGTACTAACAAACCACAGTGCCTACAATGCCAATCTATCAGATGAAACGCATAGTGATAAAAGCAACTTTTATGAACTAAACAGAGCGTTGAATACAGCTATAGAGGAGCAATTACCAGTACATATCAACGTGCCTTTTGAAGAACCCTTATACCTCACTACCGAAGAACAGTATCCTTTTGAGAACATCGTTGCAGAAATCAAAAATCCTATTATTAATGAGGATAAAGCTATTAATTTTGTAAAACATTGGAACTCTTCGGCTAAAAAAATGGTATTAGTAGGGGTATTAACACCCAATAGTGTAGAATATCAATATGTTGAATGGCTTGCCAAAGACCCGTCTGTAGTAGTACTCACTGAAACTACATCAAACTTGCACCATTCGCATTTTATTCCTTATATCGATAAATTGCTCACTTATACCGAAAAAGCCCCTACTCTAAAAGAAGCCTTACGCCCAGATCTGTTACTTACTTTTGGGGGTCTGGTAGTTTCCAAAAAGATAAAACAGTTCTTGCGTTCTTATCAACCTGCCTATCACTATAATGTAGATTTACACAAAGATTATAATTCATATTTCTGTTTAACAGCTCATTTTAAAGCAGATATCAATACTTTTCTGAAAGAGGTTACCCCTAAATTAATGAGTGTGTCTTCTAACTATCAACAACAGTGGTTGGGGGTAAAAAACGAGATACAACAAACTCATTTAGAGTATATCAATCAAACCCCTTTCTCCGATTTAAAAGTGTATTGTGAAGTATTTAAGAGTATCCCTAATGATTATATTGTGCAAATAAGCAATAGTTCAGCTATCAGATATGCCCAACTGATGAAAGCACACCCTTCTTGGAAAGTGTTTTGCAACCGTGGCACCAGCGGTATTGATGGTAGTATGAGCACAGCTATTGGGGCTGCTGTCGGGAGTGCATCGCCTACCGTTTTTATCACGGGTGATTTAAGTTTTTTCTACGATAGTAATGCACTTTGGAACAAGTATATTCCACAAGACTTCAGAATAATTCTTCTCAACAATCAAGGGGGAGGTATCTTTAGGATACTCCCTGGTGATAAAACTGATCCTAACTTTGAATATTTCTTTGAGACACCTCACAAACTCACAGCCGAGCATTTTTGTGAAATGTACAACATCAATTATCAGTTAGCTACCAATATCACTGATTTACAACGAAAAATAAGTGATTTTTATGAAAAATCGGATGTACCTAAGCTCTTAGAAGTACATACACCACGAAAAATAAATGATAAAGTTTTGTTAAAATATTTTGAGGTATTGAAAAAATAACTACCTTTACCGCATTAATAATTTTAAATATAAAAAATTATGAGTAAACGTGATGATTTAATCGCTTTGTACACCCAAGATTTGAAAGAAAAATGTGGTGAAAAGAACCCAGATGTAGAGTTCTTAACAAAAGTAACGGTAGGCTTAGGCCCTTCTATCTACAACAACGATGCTTCTAAAGTATCTGGCTCTGACCAAACTGAGTTAGACCGTGTAAAACAAAATTTCCTAATCAAAAAATTAGGCTTGAAAGATGGTCCTGAGTTAGACAAAGCTATTGATGCTGTACTTGAAAAGTATGGAAAATCTAACAGAAATAAGTACCGTGCAGTTGTGTATTATTTGTTAGCTAAACACTTCAAAAAAGAAAGCGTTTATAACAAATAAAAAATCAAAAAAGGCTGTTCATCTATTGAGCAGCCTTTTTTATCAGATAACAAGTAATAGAATAAATGGAGGATAAAAAAAGAAAACTACAACACCACAAGAATATAGCTACGGGGCTCTTTGTTTTGATGCTCATCATTTATATGGTAATGGTGGTATGGCATAAAAAAGATCCCGAACTCACTTTTATAGGTTATATAAAGGCTTTTTCTGAAGCTGCTATGGTAGGAGCGCTTGCCGATTGGTTTGCAGTAACAGCGCTCTTTCACAAGCCTTTAGGATTAAACATTCCTCATACTAACCTCATTGAGGAACGAAAAAATGATATAGGTGAAAACTTAGGTGATTTTGTAGTGGAGAACTTTTTGAAACCTAAACAAATACGTCCTTATATTACCAATATTAAAGTCTCTACCTTTATAATAGAACAACTTTCAAAAGAAAGTACACTAACTAAGATTAAATCTTTTGTAAAGGACATTCCTCTCAATAAAAAAGTAAGTGAAGCTCTAATTTCCTTTTTAGATGAAAATAAACACCAAGAATTTCTCCAATATGTTTTTGAGAAAATAGCTACATATCTCTTTGAAAATGAAGAACTCATACATCAAGAAATCAAAGAACAGTTTTCTTCTCTTACTCCTTCATTTCTAAAAAACAAAATTGCTAAAAAAGTTGCCAATGGACTTTACTTATTAGCTTTAAAAGCTTCGGAAGATGAAACACACCCTATCAGGGCTGAAATTACAGCGCAATTATATGAATTTGCCGAAAAACTCAATACTCCTGAGTGGGAACAACATCTTGCAAAGCTATTGCGCACCGCTACGGAGTGCCTCACCGATGAACTCCGCCAAAATGCCCAGCTGCAACACCAAATAGACGCTTGGGTACAGAAAACTGCCTATCAGTTTGTGCTAAAAAACAAAGAGGAAGTGGGAAAACTCATCAGTCATACGGTGGAGAACTGGGAGGGACGCGAATTGAGCGAAAAACTTGAATTGGAAGTAGGTAAAGACCTCCAATTTATCCGTATCAATGGCACTTTGGTAGGCGGATTAGTCGGTTTAGCTATTTACGCCCTTACTCAGTTATTCTGAAAGAGATATTAGCCTATTTGTCAACTTTTCTAATTTGCTAATTTGCTAATTCTTCCCTACCTTTGCGCCCGAAAATGTTTCAACTATGGATTTTGAAATACTAAAAACAGACGAACATACTAAAGCACGTGCTGGGAAGATTACTACCAGCCACGGCGTGATTGAAACCCCCATTTTTATGCCTGTGGGAACGGTGGGAAGCGTGAAAGGGGTGCACCAACGCGAACTGAAAGACGATATTAATGCCGATATCATCTTGGGAAACACCTATCACCTCTATTTGCGACCTCAAACACCCATTTTGGAAAAAGCAGGAGGCTTACATAAGTTTATTAATTGGGATAGAAACATACTTACTGATAGCGGTGGTTATCAAGTATATTCATTGGCTGCCAACCGAAAGATAAAAGAAGAAGGTGTAAAGTTCAAAAGCCATATCGATGGCTCTTTTCACGTTTTTTCACCCGAAAAAGTAATGGAAATAGAGCGCAGTATAGGCGCTGATATTATGATGGCTTTTGATGAATGCACGCCTTACCCTTGTGAATATGGTTATGCAAAACGTTCAATGCACCTTACACATAGGTGGCTCGATAGATGCATTACTCACCTCGAAAAAGTACCTCCTAAATACGGTTATCATCAAAGTTTATTCCCGATAGTACAAGGGTCAGTCTATAAAGACCTTCGTACACAGTCTGCCGAATATATTGCAAGCAAAAATGCCGACGGAAACGCTATCGGGGGGCTATCAGTAGGTGAACCCGTAGAACAAATGTATGAAATAACCGAACTTGTATGCGATATTCTCCCCAAAGACAAGCCCCGATACCTTATGGGAGTGGGTACACCCGTTAATATATTGGAAAATATTGCTTTGGGAGTGGATATGATGGATTGTGTAATGCCCACGCGCAATGCTCGCAACGGAATGCTCTTTACTGCAAAAGGAATTATCAATATTAAAAACAAAAAATGGGAAGATGATTTCTCGCCCATAGACCCTGATGGGCATACATACGTAGATACCTATTACACGAAAGCCTATTTACGTCATTTATTCGCTGCTAACGAGTTTTTGGGAAAACAAATCGCTTCAATTCACAATCTTGGTTTCTATTTATGGCTTGTGAGGGAAGCTCGCCGACAAATTGTAGCGGGTACTTTCCTTACGTGGAAGACAAAAATGGTTACTGATATGTCAAATCGTCTTTAAACAAATTAAATTAATTAATATACTTCTGATAAAAACGCTTTTGCGTCGCTAATTCCCCCTTTGGAGGGAGATAGGGGGAAGTTTAAAAAACAAAAAAATGAAAATACTCGACTGGTACATCTTAAAACGCTATCTTCTTACCTTCTTTATGATGATAATTCTCTTTATTCCTATCGGAATTATTGTAGATTTATCTGAAAAAGTAGATAAGATGATACAAAAGGGCGCTCCGATGAACGAAATACTGTGGTATTACCTCAGTTTTATCGTTTATTTTGCCAATATATTGTTTCCCATCTTGCTATTCCTCTCTATCATCTGGTTTACATCAAAGTTAGCCAATAATACCGAGATAATCGCTATCCAGAGCTCAGGTGTATCATATATGCGCTTTTTGCGTCCGTATATCGTGGGTGCGAGTATCATTTCGGTGATAGTGTTTTTTATGGGAATGTTTATTGTACCCGCTGCCAGCACTGTGTATAATGATTTTTGGAATAAGTATATACGTTCTTCGAAGGTGGAAAGCGTTTCAGACCTCTACAATCAGTTTTCTGACAACGATTACCTTTATGTAAGCTCGTTTAACTACCAAGACAAACGCGGATATAACTTTTCAGTAGAACATTTTAATGGTATTAAGATGACGGAAAAGATAAATGCCGAAACGATTCAGTGGATAGACAGCACGAAAACCTATCGGCTTACCAATTACTCCAAAAGAAAGATAGGGGAGGGCGACGATGTGATAGTGAAACGCGACCAGTTAGACACGATATTCAATTTCAAGCCCGATGACCTAATGCCGATGGAATATACAGCGGAAAATAAGAACTTGTTTGAGCTAAACAAGTTTATTGAACGCGAAAAGATGAAAGGTTCACCCAATTTAAATATGTATCTGTTGGTAAAATACCGCCGTTGGGGCGCAATAAGTACTGCCTTTATCCTTACGCTTATTGGCGTAGCTGTTTCATCGGTGAAAAAGCGCGGAGGAATGGGAATCAACCTAATGGTGGGAGTAGTCGTAGGGTTTAGCTTTGTGTTCTTCGACCGTGTGTTTGGAACCCTTGCCCAAACCTCAGGAGGCTTATCACCTTTGATGGCTGTCCTCTTGCCTAACCTTATTTTCCTTACCTTAGCTATTTTGTTACTCCGAAAAGTAAGAAGTTAGATTTATGGAATTAGTAAAAGCAAAAAAACATTTAGGGCAACATTTCTTAAAGGATTTAAACATCGCTCAAAAAATAGCAGATACACTATCACTAAAAGGTTATAATAAAGTGATAGAAATAGGGGCAGGAATGGGAGTACTCACTCAGTTTTTACTCAAAAAAGATGTTGATGTACACATCGTTGAAATTGATAAAGAATCAGTAGCTTATTTAGAAACGCATTACCCTGAGCTCAAAGGAAAAATCATTGCCGATGATTTCTTGAAATACAATATAACTGATTATATAGGGGAGCCCTTCGCTATTATTGGTAATTTCCCATACAATATTTCTACTCAAATTGTTTTTAAATTGCTTGAATTGCGAGAGTATGTTCCTGAGTTTAGTGGAATGTTTCAAAAAGAAGTAGCTGAACGTATATGTGAACACGAAGGTAGCAAAACGTATGGTATCTTATCAGTTTTAGTACAAGCCTTCTACGATGCTTACTACTTATTCACTGTTTCTGAAGGAGTTTTCAACCCTCCTCCAAAAGTAAAAAGTGGAGTGATACGATTAGTACGCAAAACTGACTTTCATTTAGATTGTGATGAAAGTTTGTTCTTTACGGTGGTAAAAACAGCATTTAATCAAAGGCGAAAAACCCTTCGCAATAGTCTAAAATCACTGCTTATAGATGAGAATTTAAAACAAGACTCTATATTTGATAAACGCCCTGAACAATTGCCTTGGCAAGATTTTGTGCGTATTACTAAAGTAATAAGTGAGCAACATTAATTTGTTAGCTCACTTTTTTTGCCAAATCTCCCACGATTTTTCAGCTTGTAACACTAACATCTGCAAACCATTACAAATGGTAGCCCCTCGCTGTTTCCCTTTTTGTAAAAAAGTAGTTTCTGCAGGATTATAGATGAGATCGTAGAGCAAGTGTTGTGGAGTGAGATATTCATAAGGAATTGGAGGACAATCTGTAATATTTGGAAAAGTTCCTAAGGGAGTACAATTTACAATCAAAGTATACTTTTGAAAAAGTTCAGGGGTAAGTTCATCATAAGCTAACTGACCTTCTTTAGGAGTACGGGATATAAATTGAGCTCTAATTCTTAATTGCTTAAGAGCGTACGCTACAGCACTTGAAGCCCCTCCTGTACCCAATATAAGAGCAAAAGTGTGATGGGGTTGTAAGAGCGGACGTAATGATTCTCGAAAGCCATAACAATCAGTATTGTAGCCTATAAGTCCTTTAGGCGTTACTTGTATGGTATTTACAGCTCCTATATCATAAGCAGTAGGATCTACCGCTATTAGGAACTTCATAATATCACGCTTATAAGGAATGGTTACATTCATCCCTCTTAAATTAGGTGTAGCACGCAATAAATCTGTCAGTTCATCAATATTTTGGATGTCAAAATTCACATACTGACTGCTTTTCACATCTTCGTGTTTAAATTTTTCGGTAAAATAATTTCTTGAAAAAGAATAATCTATATTCTTACCTACTAATGCATATATGTCATTCATTTCTTTTTTTGGCAAAGATAAGGATAATTAATTAATTTGCCAATTTGCTAATTGACAAATTATTCTTACCTTTGCCTCTCAAAATTAAACTATAATGGAAGTAAGTAAACGCTATGCACAACGTGGAGTTTCGGCTGCGAAAAACGAAGTGCATAAAGCTATCAAAAATATCAATAAAGGATTGTTCCCCAAAGCTTTCTGCAAAATAGTCCCCGATTATCTTACTGGTGATGACCAATATTGCCTTGTAATGCACGCTGATGGTGCAGGTACTAAGTCCGCTTTAGCTTATATGTATTGGAAAACCACTGGCGATCTAAGTGTGTGGAAAGGCATTGCTCAAGATGCTCTCATAATGAACATAGATGATTTATTGTGTGTAGGAGCAGTAGATAACATTATGCTTTCTTCTACTATAGGGCGCAACAAAAACCTCATTCCTGCAGAAGTTATTTCAGCAATTATCAATGGTACTGAAGAACTTATCAATGAATTGGCTAACTTTGGGGTACATATTCACTCTACAGGAGGTGAAACTGCCGATGTAGGTGATTTAGTCCGCACTATCATTGTCGATTCCACTGTAACAGCACGTATGAAACGTAGTGAAGTGATTGATAATGCAAACATCAAAGCAGGCAATGTAATTGTAGGATTGGCTTCTTATGGGCAAGCTACTTATGAAACTTCTTATAATGGTGGTATGGGTAGCAACGGACTTACCTCAGCTCGACACGATGTTTTCAACAAATCATTAGCAAATCAATTCCCTGAAAGTTTTGATCCTTCAGTTCCTGATGAGCTTGTATATGTAGGAACTAAACACCTCACTGATAGTGTTGTAGGTTCTCCTATAGACGCTGGAAAACTTGTCCTCTCCCCTACCCGCACCTATGCTCCTATTATCAAAAAAATATTAGAAAAATATGACAATACCCAAATATGTGGAATGGTACATTGTAGTGGAGGAGCACAAACTAAAATATTGCATTTTATAGATAATTTGCATATTGTTAAAAACAATCTCTTCCCCGTTCCTCCTCTCTTTCAACTTATTCAAGAAGAATCTAAAACCGATTGGAAGGAAATGTACCAAGTATTTAACTGCGGTCATCGTATGGAACTCTATGTACCTGAAGCTATTGTCGAGGATTTGATAGCTATCTCAGAATCTTTTGGCGTACCGGCTCAAGTAATAGGATATGTAGAGGCTTCTGATAAAAAATGTCTAACTATAAAAAGCGAATATAGTACTTTTGAATACTAAATTAAACATACGAACTGATGTACGATGGGCATTTACCTATTTCGTTATAGTAGTGTGCTTGGGTATCTTTATGCGCTCAGTACAAGTAGCCGACTATCCTTTTGTATTCAATTATCGGAATATTGTGCACACCCATTCACACTTAGCTCTTTTAGGTTTTGTATACATACTACTTTCGGCTATCTTAGCGCGAACTTTTATCCCTTTCAACAATCAACTACACAAACGCTACCGTTGGCTATTCTACATCACCCAATTTTCAATATTAGGTATGCTCTGTAGCTTCCCTTTTCAAGGATATGGAGCCATTTCTATCAGTTTTTCATCAGTATTTATCATTTGTACCTACTTCTTTGCGAGATTCTTTATAAAATATGCAACCTCCCCTTTTGTAAAGATGGGTATCTTTTATCTTATTTTATCAAGTTTAGGAATATGGTTTATGCCTGTAACTATCGTAAAATTTGGTAAATTTTCTGAAATGTATATGTGTTCCATTGCCTTCTTTTTGCACTTTCAATACAATGGATGGATGCTTAGTAGCCTAATGGGACTCTTTGTGAAAAAATATGGTTGGGATATACAATACCCTCAACTTATCAAGCGCATATTTATCCTATTTCAAGCGGGAATTATAGGGTCGCTTTTTATCTCGTGGGTAGGCTATTTTAGTTATCCTATCTACTATATCGTTGGGGGAGTTTCTGTGCTTATTTGGCTTACCTCTGTAATAATGATATTGCGCCTATACCTAAAAACTCAACCAAAGAGCTTTTTAGCAACGGTTTTTATCAGTTTTTTTATTGCCAAAGTAGCAATGATGTTCACTGGTGCTTTCCCTGTGCTTACCCCCTATTTATTTAAAAACATCGACCTGTTAATTAGTTATTTGCACTTCAATTTTCTGGGGATTGTAACCATAGGTCTTCTGCTGTTTTTAGAAGATGTTTATAAAGTAAACCGTTGGCTTATTTATCTATTTCTCTTTTGTTTTATCACCACCGAAGGATTAATCACCTATAAGGGATTTTCAGTTATTGGAAACTACCCTATTTTTAGCAATTTTTATGAGTATTTGTGGTTATTCACTGCTCCTTTTTACTTCCCTGCAATAGGGTGGCTCATCGGTAGTTTTAAAATAAAATAACGTAGAATGTTTCATTTTTCCAATATAAATACTACTTTTGCAAATTAGTTAGTGCAATTAGGCACATCTTTTGATATGGTAATAGAACGTTTAAAGTTAATAACAAAGTTTATGAATAAAACAAAAATTTGGTCGGTTCTTGTAATGTTGTTGTTTTCCACTCCATTTTTTGCCCAAAACAACGAGCGTAAAAAGGTAGATGGCGTGGCAGCTGTAGTAGGTGATTATCTAATTTTAGAATCGGATATCGACAAAGCGTATATTGATTTGCAACAACAAGACGTAGATACCCGTGAAATCAACCGTTGCCAGATGTTAGGCAAACTGATGGAGGATAAACTCTATGCTCACCAAGCTGTGCAAGATAGTGTGAAGCTCACCGATAGCGAAGTACGCGACCAAGTGAACCAACGTATTGAGTTTTTAACTGCTCAATTAGGGGGTGACATCAAAAAACTATTACAGTTCTACAAAAAAGATGACGAACAATCTATGCGCGACGAACTTTTCAACCTTTTAAAGGTGAGTATGCTCGCTCAGCGTATGAAACAACAAATTATAAAAGATGTAGAAGTAACTCCTGAAGAAATACGCACCTTCTTCAATGCTATACCAGCCGATGAGCGTCCGCATTTTGGTACTGAATTAGAAATAGCTCAAATTGTGGTAAACCCAGTTGCCCCCAAGAGTTCAGTACAAAAAGTAATAGATCAACTCAATGATATTAAAAAGGATGTAGAGGAAAATGGTATGAGTTTTTCTACCAAAGCCATTCTTTACTCTCAAGATCGTGCTACTGGCGGACAAGTCCTTACTTTCAACCGTAATTCTGCTTTCGATAAAGCTTTCAAGGATGTAGCTTTCTCCTTGCAAGAAGGCGAAATATCTAAACCTTTTGAGTCAAGTTTCGGTTGGCATATTATCCAAATGGACAAGATTCGTGGTAAAGAAGTGAGTGTACGCCACATTTTATTAATGCCTGATATCCCTGAGGAAGCTCTCAACGAAGCTAAAGAAAAAATAGCTAAAATACGCGAACGCATCATTAACAAAGAACTCACTTTTGATGAGGCTGCACGTAATTTCTCTGATGAAAAAGAAACTCGTAACGATGGCGGTCAGCTTATCAACCCTGAAGATCTTTCTACTCGTTTTGAACTTACCCGTATAGAGCCTACCCTTTACGCACGTATTTCAGACCTAAAAGATAATGAGGTGTCAGTACCTTTCCTCGATGAAGACAGAACAGGTAAAAAGACTTATAAGATTTACCAAATTACAAACCGTATTGATGAACACCAAGCCGATTTTGTAAAAGACTACGTAAAAATACAAGATTTAGCTCTCAAAGAAAAACAACTAAAAGCTATCAACAAGTGGATGAAAGAACACATTGAAAAGACTTACATTTCAGTAAATGGAGAATATAAAAATTGTAAGTTTGAAAATAACTGGCTAAAGAAATAATTTCCTCTTATCTTCAATGGGAAAATATCTAAAAAATAAAAAGTGAGGAACAAAACTATCATAAGTTTCATTTCTCACTCTTTTATTACCAATATAAATACTTTATCAAGAAATTCTAAACACTAAAGACTCCAAAGGGGCTATATCTACTCGCAATCTTCCTTTGCCATTTTCTATATATAAAGTAGTTTGCTTTTCGTGGTAAAGAACATCGCTAAGGGTATATGTACCATCATTCAAGAACCAACTGCCTAGCAAATAGGCTGGCAATTGCAAGTCAAAACCATAGCTTTCGTGTTCACTAAAATTGCACACCATCACCCATTGCTCTTCTTCATTCCCTCTCGCAAAACTATACACTTTGTCGTTGTAATAAACGGTGTGCTCTCGATTGTATTGATGCAAATCAATATAAGCACCATTGACCTTTAAATTGAGTAATCGCTGATAGAAATCACGTAATGCTCGCTCTGAATTACTAAGCTGACCTCCGTCATACTGTTTGTTGTTCACCCACCGTTGATGAGCAGGGACTCCTATATAATCAAAAATAGAAGTACGCGACGGACTGCCAAAACCTGCCCATTCTGCCGCTCTCTCTCCCACCTCCTGACCAAAATACACCATCACCGGTGACTCGCTAATGAGGGTAGAAACTACCATTGCAGGTTTAGCCTTTTCGGCATAGCCTGCAAATTCTGGTGAGGCTATACGTTGCTCATCGTGGTTCTCTAAGAAATGCAACATACGGTCTGAAATATCAGAGAGGTTGTTTTGTATAGGGGCTATGGCATCAGTGCTATGTTCGTGTGCTACAATATTGCGCAAAGTGTCATACAATTGCACTTTGTCGTATAAGTAATCCATCTTCCCTAAGTGCAAGTAAGGGCGATATTCATTGGGGTTGTATACCTCAGCCAGCAGAAAAGCCTCTGGGTTATGATGTTTAATAGCCGAATTGAGATAACTCCAAAACTCCACAGGTACCATTTCAGCCATATCATAACGGAATCCATCTACACCTTTCTCAAGCCAATACAAAGCAATATCTTTGAACTTTTGCCAAGTATTAGGCACAGTTTTGTCTTGCCAAAAATGGTAATGTACTTCTGTATCTTCACTCTCAAAACCTATAGGTAGTTCTGGAAAATCCTTAATACCATCAGGGCGTACCCCATAGTTGAGCTTTACGGTTTCATACCAATCATTGCGATTGGGCTGAGAAGCACGCGCCCCATTACCTGTCCATTTAGCAGGAAACTCGTGATATTCGCCATAAATACCCTCAGGTAACTGAAAAGCCTCGTTGGGGTTGTAATAAAAATTATTGTTTACAGCATAAATTACCGAAATATCATCATCTTCACCAAAACTTCTTACTCCCTCAGGTTTAGCAATACTCTCATAACGGCGTGCCACGTGATTAGGCACTATATCCATAATCACTTTCAGTCCGCACTGGTGCGTACGTGCAATAAGAGCTTCCCACTCCTCCAAACGTTGTGCGGGATTGTCAGCAAGATCTGGGTTTACAGTGTAATAATCCTTTATGGCATAAGGAGAGCCCGCGCGTCCTTTTACTACCGCCGGAAAGTCATTACTGATGCCATAAGCTGTATAATCAGTAGTGAGTGCGTGATGTAATACTCCTGTAAACCATATATGTGTAGCTCCTAACTTTTTTATTTCTAATAGAGCCTTCTCAGTAAAATCCGAGAACTTACCCACTCCATTTTCTTCCTTAGTGCCCCACGCTTTATTGGTAGTATTAATATTCCCAAAAAGCCTTGTCAACACTTGGTAAACTACTATTTTTTCGTTCATTTTAAACTGTTTTTAGCTTCTTCTAATAACTCAATAAATACATCATAGTCAATCTTATGAGTTATCATATCCTCATTAATTGGTTTGACCGTAGGTGTTTCTACAAAGAAATTACCATTATCATCATAACTAACTAATGCTATATATTTATCATCTATATAAATCTCAGCTACTAAATTGTCATAATTACAATCGCTACATATTAATATTTCTTTCTTCATATAGCAATTCTTCCTCAAAAAATCTTCTACTACTACCTAATAAAATATAAAAAGGCTTACTATCTTTAAAATGCCAATATCGATCTTTTATAATAGCTTGTTTTCCACTGGCTACTACCGATACCAAAGTACCTATTTCTAAAAAACTACCTTCTATAACTTTCATAGCTTCTTTTCGTATAATGAATACTTTATCACCATAAGATATTTTATAATATGTACTTAAATCTTCAAGGATAGTAAATAACTTTCCTTGCGGATTCAATGCTTCAAACATTTCTATTCCACTGTTGTCTAATAAAATATTGTCTTTATTCTTGTTCAACAACCAAAAACAAACTCCATATAGCATCACTAAAATAGTTTTAATTTAAAATCCTCTATATAAAATTGAATTTCTTTGTTCATTATCAACTTTCATCTGGTATTATCCAAAGTGCAATATCTCGTTTCTCTATTTCATCTATTATTTTTAGAACCTTATGTTTTTCTATTTCTAATACTTTTAAATTCTTAATAAGCGATATATCATCTATTTCTTTGATAAAATCATTGTCAAACAAACAGAGCTTTTTTAAATTTGGCAATTGCTCTAAGCCTTCTAAACTTTCTATTTCGGAGCCATAACTCACATCCAAATGCTCAAGAGACTTCAACTTGCTAAACGGAAGAAAGTTTTTAAAAGGACAAGATAGCATCTCAATATATTTTAATTTTTTGCATACCTCCAAGCCATCAAAAGTTTGTTGATCATCATAATAAGTATGAATAGCATACAATTCTCTCAAATTAGGGGTATTTTTGAGTGAATAGAAATCAAAACCTTTCAATTTTATATGTAATTTTTTGAGCTTAGGCAATGCAACATCTATTTCTTTAAGATGTTCAGCATCCAATTTCTCAAGCAAAGGAATATAAGCTCCTTTCAAACTATTAACTGAATAAGGCAATACCAACTCCCGTAAAGAAGGTAAATATACATCTTTTAAACTATCTGTTTCAAAACTTCCTATGGCTAAACTCCTCAGAGAAGGCAAATGAGCCTCTGCCAACGAATATACATAAGGATTTTCTTCTGGATAGTTTCGATTAGAAATAGTCAATTCTTTTAAAGAAGGTAACTGAAGAAATTGACAAAATCGCTTTGATTGGATAATGCTATCAGAAATATATAATTCCTTGAGCTTTTTAAATTCAGTAAGTGCACTCAAATCATCTAAAGCGCACCTCAAAAAATTTATACTTTTTATAGTATCAGCAAAAGGCAAAAAATCATCAAATGATTTTATATCCTTATCCATAAAAAATAATTCCACAGGTATTCCTCTGTATAATCGTATGAAATTGTCATACCCTTGATGGGAATAAATGATTTTTAAATTGTATTTGTCGGTAAAATAGCTGTACATAAATAGATGTATTATTAAAAAATACTTTGCCAAAGGTTTTATAGCCTGTTGTGCTACAACCTTTGGCAAAGTTATATTCTATTAATCAGTATCGCCCGTGCGACTTGTGCCCATAAGCATTAAGTAGGCTTTAAGAAATTCGTCGAGTTCGCCGTTCATTACGCTATCTACATCAGTAGATTCGTAATTAGTGCGTACATCCTTCACGAGTTTATAGGGGTGCATCACATAGTTGCGTATTTGCGAACCCCACTCTATCTTCATCTTGCCTGCCTCTATCTCATCGCGTTTAGCCTGACGCTTTTTGAGTTCTATCTCATACAACTGCGATTTGAGCAATTGCAACGCCTTGTTTTTATTATCAAGCTGACTGCGGGTCTCGGAGTTCTCAATAATAATTCCCGTAGGGTGGTGACGTAAGCGCACTGCTGTCTCTACTTTGTTTACATTCTGCCCGCCTGCTCCACTCGAGCGCATTGTCTCGAAAGTAATATCGGCAGGGTTGATTTCTATTTCAATAGTATCATCTGCCAGCGGGTATACATATACCGAGGCAAATGAGGTATGGCGTTTAGCATTGCTATCAAAAGGTGAAATGCGCACCAAGCGATGTACACCATTCTCTCCTTTGAGATAACCAAAAGCATATTCACCTTCAATTTCAATAGTAACTGTTTTAATACCTGCTACATCACCTTCTTGAAAGTTGAGCATCTTTACCTTATACTTTTGGTTGTTGCACCACATTGTGTACATTCGCAAGAGCATTGAAGCCCAGTCGCAACTTTCAGTACCGCCTGCTCCTGCAGTAATTTGTAGTACAGCACTCATCGCATCGCCTTCATCAGAGAGCATATTGCGAAATTCCAATGCCTCAATAGCGTGTAGGGCTTGTGCGTATTGCTGGTCTACCTCGTCGGCTGTAGCTTCACCTTCTTTAAAGAAGTCGAGCAACACCTCCACATCCGAGGTAAGACTTTCAGCTTCCTCATAATCTTCTACCCATTTCTTTTGAGTGCGAAGTTCACGCATCACCTTTTCAGCCTCTTTGGCATTATCCCAAAAGTCAGGTGCAAAAGTCTTCTCTTCTCCGTTACTTATTTCAATACGTTTAGCATCTATGTCAAAGATACCTCCTTAACGCACCTAGGCGATTCACTAAATCCTTAACTTGTTCGTTATTTGTCATTTCTTATTACTTATTATATTACTATACCCTATCTCCTAAATCCTATCCCCTCTTATCTCTTACCTCTTACCTCTTACCTCTTACCTAACCTAAACTTTCAGTATCTCAGCTTCTTTTGCAGCTAATACTTCCTCTACCTTTTTGATGTATTTATCGGTGAGTTTTTGTACACGTTCTTCGGCATCTTTCTTGATATCGTCAGAAGTTTCTACTTTTTTGATTTCTTTGTTGGCATCTTGTCGAGCATTGCGCACACTGATTTTAGCATCTTCGCCTTCACCTTTAGCTTGTTTTACAAGTTCACGACGACGTTCTTCGGTAAGTGGTGGAACAGTGATAATCACCATTTCGCCATTGTTCATTGGGTTAAAGCCTAAGTTAGCTATCTGGATAGCCTTCTCAATAGGTTGAATCATTTTCTTTTCCCAAGGCTGAATAGAAATGGTACGTGAGTCGGGAGCTGACACGTTAGCTACCTGACTAAGAGGGGTTTGCGCTCCGTAATAATCTACCATTACGCTGCTTACCATTTGCGGACTTGCCTTACCTGCACGAATATTGCCCAAAGCCTTGTCCAAGTGTTGCAATGCCTCTTGCATCGCCTCGTTTGTAGTGTCTAAGATAATATTAATTTCTTCGTTCATTGTATATTGTTTTATTTATTAGTATTAGTTTTATTAGATAATAACTTTTTAATTTTCATTTGTAGATTATTGTTCTTCTTATAAAAGAAGAAAATACCTACAATCAATAAAATTGTCAATAATGGTTGTATAATCACAAACAAATAGATGTTCACTGCTTCATAAGTAGTTCCAAAAGAATCTGCTAATAAATACAAGCCTTCCACTGCAAGGTCAAAACATCTATGTAATAGATTTTGTTCCATTAGCATTGTGCTTCTAATTGTTTAATAAAGCGCTTTTTCTTTCTGTATTGCACGTATTTAACTACAAAAAGTAGCAAAAGAGCAATATTTACCATAGGCATTAGAAAAATAAAGACAATAGCATTCACTTCTTTATAGGTAAACCCTGTGAAATTTGCCAATGATTGCATTACTTCACAACACCAATTGAATAATACTTTCATTAATCATTTTAACCATTAATCATTAACCATTAATTATCAACCATTAATCATTAACCATTAACCATTAACCATTAATCATCAACCATTAATCATCAACCATTAATCATTAACCATTAACCATTAATCATTAATCATTAACCATTAATCATTAACCATTAATCATTGTCCTTATTTCTTCTTGTATATTTCTTCAAAAGGCAGTCTAAAGCGTTCTCCCCGAATGCCTTGATCTTCACGCAGTCCACAAGATACGAGCATATTCACTTCTGCTCCATAAGGCAGGTGTAATATCTTTTTTACGCGTCGGCTGTCAAAGCCTTCTATAGGGCAGGTGTCATAGCCTGCTTCTGCCATTGCCAGCATAAAGGTTTGCGCTACCAATCCGCAACTCTTGTGTACATTCACCCGCATATCACTTTCAGAAACGAGTTGCATCATAGGGTGAAACCAACTGCTAACTACCCCAAAAGTCTTGCGCAAAAGACCCAAAAGACCAAAACACCTGCCAAAGAGAAAAGGCATCAGCTGGTTGTAAAACTTCTCTTGTTCCTTGATGCGCTTGGCTTGTTTCTCTGGCGGACTATTGCGCTGTATATTACCGCGTTCAAACTCTAAAACCTTCTTGGCGTGCAGACGGTGTTTGTCTTGTCGGGTAACGAATACTACCATTTGCTGTGCTGTAGTAGCCGTTTGCTGGTCAAGGCAAGCGTGTCCCAGTTTTTTGAGTAGTTCCTTATCGGTGATGTGATAAACTTCATACAACTGCATATTATACGTGGTAGGAGCCAGAGTAGCCAATTTAAGGCACTCCCGCACCTTCTCTTCACTAATAGGCGTAGGAGCGTAATAACGCACCGCCCTTCTAAAATCTAAAATGTCTTTTAACATATTGTTTATTTAACGTGAGTTGTTACAGAATGATGAGAAACTCATAGGGTTTGGAGCTTTATAAGGGGCTCCGAGTTACTTATCACTACACTTTGCCAAAGGTCGTAGCACGACAAGCAATTATAAACTTTGGCAAAGTTTATATCAAAATCTAATCATTAATCATTAATCATTAACCATTAACCATTAATCATTAACCATTAATCATTAATCATTAATCATTAATCATTAATCATTAACCATTAACCATTAATCATTAACCATTAATCATTAACCATTAATCATTAACCATTAATCATTAACCATTAATCATTAACCATTAATCATTAACCATTAACCATTAACCATTAACCATTAACCATTAATCATTAACCATTAATCATTAACCATTAATCATTAACCATTAATCATTAACCATTAATCATTAACCATTAATCATTAACCATTAATCATTAACCATTAATCATTAACTACGGTTCCTACATTTTCCCCTGCTACTACTTTAGCGAGATTGCCTTTTTTGTTCATATCAAATACAATAATAGGCAAATGGTTCTCTTGGCTAAGAGTAAAAGCCGTCATATCCATTACTTTAAGGTTTTTATCAATACACTCATTAAAAGATATATGATCAAACTTCACTGCATCAGGGTTTTTCTCAGGGTCTGCAGTATAGATACCATCTACGCGAGTCCCTTTGAGGATTACATCCGCATTGATTTCAATAGCGCGAAGTACGGCTGCCGAGTCAGTTGTAAAGTAAGGATTACCAGTTCCTGCCCCAAAGATAACTACACGCCCTTTCTCTAAGTGGCGTACAGCACGACGTTTGATAAAAGGCTCAGCGATAGCTTCCATCTTAATGGCTGTTTGCAAACGGGTGAAGATACTTTCATCTTCCAACGCACTTTGTAGAGCGAGCGAGTTGATAACAGTCGCAAGCATTCCCATATAGTCGCCTTGCACCCTGTCCATACCATTGCTGGCACCTGCTACCCCACGAAAGATATTCCCGCCACCAATCACGATAGCTACTTCTACTCCTTGTTTTACTACCTCTTTTATCTCGGTAGCGTATTCTTTTAATCGAGCAGGGTCAATACCGTACTGGCGACTCCCCATAAGAGCTTCCCCACTGAGTTTAAGTAAAATTCTTTTATATTTCATTTCAATTGACAATTGACTTAATTCACTAATTTTGAGGGCAAAAATAAAGAAAATAAGAGTATTACACAAATTATTTAGAGGATTTATAGAACACTTTGTCAAAGACTTAGAGCTTTAATAAAGCTTCTATAAGTCGAAAACAACTGATAATCATTTAATTGTTATAATTTTTTCTGGGGTTGCTATATGTGTAAGACGAACATCTGTAGGAAGGAAAATAGACGAAAAATTCTCTTCAGGTAAAAAAAATGAAAGCCCTATTTTAAGAGTTTCTGGACGGCATTCTGCTAAAAATCGGTCATAGTAGCCTCCTCCGTAACCTATACGATTACCATAGAGGTCACAAGTGAGAAGAGGGACAAACACTACTTCTATTTTATGTGCAGAAATAGCAATTCCATCTTTAGGTTCTGGCACTCCCCAACTATTTGTTTGTAAAAGAGTGTCTTTAGTAAATGGTATAGAAGTAAGAGTTCGCGTTTCGGAGTTCATTTTTGGCACCACTACTTGTTTGTTTTTCTGGTAAAGAAGTTGTAGAATAGGAGTTGTATCAACCTCATTGAGTTCTTTAATAGATAGGAATAGGTGATAACAATTATACCCCCATATATCGCATATTGAAAGTTGTTGAGCAATTTGTAGGCTCATCATTTCTCGCTCAGCTACCGATAAGGCTGTGCGTTTTTGTTTGTAGAGTTGCCGTAATTCTTTCTTGGTCATTTGATTAAAAGGGATTGTATTTCGGTAATGTCTCCATTGAAAACATTGAAGTCTATCTTCACTTTAGCCCCTGCGGTAATGCCATTTTCAGTAAATTGCCACATCTTCCAAGTAAATACCGAGGTAGGCACTGATACATTGTTGTAATTAGCTACCCAAAGAGGATAACTCTTAAAAGTAGGGTACAAATAATCTTCATAAAAACTAATATAGGTATAAAGTATAGGTTTGCGTTTATAGCGTTTTTCAACGAGGTCTAACCACGTTTGTATATCTTTAAGGAATTGTTCTTTTGTTTTTTTCTTGGGCAACTGTTCTACATCTAATATAGGTAGGAAATCACCCTTTTCAAGCGTAGAGTTTTTGAGGTAAGATTGAGCTTGTAACACAGGATCTTCATCGGGACGATAGTAGTGATAAGCCCCTCGTATCAGTTGATGTTTTTTAGCTTCCTTCCAAAAGTGAATGAAGTTTTTATCGGTAGCTTCGTTGCCCATTGTCGCCCTAAAAATAGTAAATTGCAAGGGGTAACGAACTGTTTTGTTTTTGATGTAAAGGCTATCCCATTGTATTTCATCGCGTTCCTGATAGTGAGAAAGGTCAATACCGAATACTTTGTCGTAATACAAACTCACTATGCGTTCAATACGCGCACTCTCATAAGTAGAATTCATTTTGCGAGAAGTGAGTTTATTGAGGATTTTTTGGTAAAGGGCTGGATAATAGTTTCTAATATAAAAAGCACCTCCTACCCCCAACAACAAAAGACACGCTAAAAATACACTTAAGTATTTGAAAGCGTTAGACTTTTTTCTTCTGAGGGCACGAGGTGCCTTTCTGTGTTTTTTTCTCATTTATATGATAGAGAGGTTATTATTTTATAGGTGTTTTAGGTAGGGTTACCTCTCCAGGGTCTTTCCAAAGACCATCTTTAATAGCGCGTTTTTTAGCAGCTTCAGCACGTTTTTCGCTATCGGGGTGTGAACTCATCATTTTCTGAAATTTGCTTCGAGTGTCACCCCCTGAAAGTAAAGCCATTTTTTTGAATGCAGTGTAAACTGCTACTACGTTATAACCGTGTTTTTTCATAAAGTTATAAGCGTATTCATCAGCTTGTGATTCTTGCTTTTTACTATGTTTAGCATCAAGCATAGCATTAGCCATCTCTCCAAGTTCGGTGTCGCTCAAAGCTCTCACTGCTCCTGAAGCTGCTCCTGCAGCATCTTGGGCTGCTGCACGCATATAAGCTGATTTAATAGCATCTTTAGTATCTTCATTTTTCACGTGACCTATTTCGTGACCAATGATTGCCAAAAGTTCATCATCAGTCATCAAATCCATCAATGAAGAGAATACACGCACACTACCATCAGCACAAGCAAAAGCGTTGATATCAATCACGTGATACACTTTGTAATTAAGGTTGAGTCCATCTTCGCTCTTGTGCTTGCCAAAAAGGCGATTTAAACGCTTGGTATAAGGACTTTTACTATCGGTTACTGGATTGTGCTTATCCATCCATTCTACCGATTCTTTCGAAAGTTTTTTAGCATCTTCGTTGCTAAAAGCAAGTGCTTGAGCGCCTTTAGAAACAGCGCTTGCAGCCTTTCCTAAATTAATTTTCTGAGCTTGGCAAAAACCAAATACTCCTACGCATAACGCAGTTAAGATAATTTTTTTCATCGAAAAATTCTTTTTAATTAATGCGACAAATGTAATACTTTTTTAATACACTACAAAATGTTTCTCATTTTTTTATTTTTTTAATCCCCTCTTTTTTACTAATTTTGCCGCAAAATTTGAAAAAATGCTTATCATAGGAATTACAGGCGGTACTGGTTGTGGTAAAACTACCGTTGTTAATCAAATAATTAAAGAACTTTCTGGCGAAGAAGTAACCGTTATCTCACAAGATTCTTACTATAAAGACTTGAGTCATTTATCGTTTGCCGATCGCACTAAAATAAATTTTGACCACCCCAATTCTATAGATTTTGAATTGCTAAAAGAACACCTTTTGGCTCTCAAAGAAGGTAAATCTATTAAAAGTCCTACCTATTCGTTTGTAGAACACAACCGCACTCCCGAAACTGTTTTGGTAAACCCTACAAAAGTGGTAATTGTAGAAGGCATTCTCATCTTTGCCCATCCTGATATTCGCCAATTATTTGATATTAAAATTTTTGTCCATGCCGACTCCGATGAGCGACTTATCCGCCGTATTAAACGTGACATTACTGAACGCGGCAGAGATGTGAGCGAAGTACTCAACCGTTACCAAACTACTCTCAAACCTATGCACCTCGAATTTATAGAACCTGCTAAAGAATTTGCCGATATTATTATTCCTAACAATCGCCGCAATACTGTAGCTATAGAAATCCTCAAAACTCTTGTTCACAATCGTATTTTTCAACAATAATGAAAAAAACAGCTAATTTTTCGTCTATTTTCAAAGGATACAAAAAATACCTCGTCGTAGGGGGGGTATTTACTATCTATATGCTTTTTTTTGACAATGCTTCCTTTTTGGTACATCGGAATATGAACAGTGAATTAGACAAACTCACACGACAAAAACAATTCTTACAAAAAGAAATTGAAAGAGATAAAAAAGAATTAGAAGCCCTCTATACTGATGAAGGTAAAGAAAAATTAGGACGTGAAGTGTATTATTTAAAACATGACGATGAAGAAGTTTTCATCATTGAATATGACACCATTAATTAGGTGTTAGAAATTAGTACAATAATTCTATCTGTTTGAGAGAAAATTTTTTAATTACCTCTTCAGTTGCTACTATCAACTCTCCCATAGAAGTAACACCTTTTATAATTCCCATAAAATGTATTCCTTCAGGCAACCTAAAAGTTGATACTTTTTCTAAACGAAACAAATACTTTCTGTATACATTATATATCTCCTCAAAGGAAATTTTCTCTATTACTCTTAATTTTTTCTCTAAATTACTAACAATGCGCTTCATTAGCTGTTCTATATCTAAATCCTTCTTGACAATATTTTTCAATGAAGAAGCTTTAGGCAAGCCTTCAAACTCTATTTGATTCACATTCAACCCTATACCTATGACACTCTTAGCTATTTGTTGCCCTTGTAATACATTTTCTATCAGTATTCCTCCTATTTTTTTATTATTAATTAAAATATCATTAGGCCATTTGATGCAAGGCTTTTCAGTGAATAAATGTTCTCTTAAAACATCTTCTACTACCCTCGCCACAGCTATAACAACCGACATATTTAGCAAAAAAGCGTGCTGTAACAATAGCTTTTTAGGGATAAAAAGCGTACTAAAAGTAAGATTTTGATAAGGCTCTGTTTGCCATTTTGCCCCATACTGTCCTACCCCTGCCGTTTGTTGGGGCGTCCACACAGTGAGAAAGTTAGGTAAAGAGGTTTCAGAATGTACGAGCTCTTTAAGATAGCGATTTGTAGAATCTATAGTTTTTAATTTGATAATATTCATAGCGCAAAAGTATAAATAATTTGTCAATTTATCAATTTGTTTATTAGTAAATTAAAAAAATATTACTACTTTTGTCCTCTCTATAATTTTTTAAAATGAAAACACCTATTTCTTACTATACTTTACAAGGTAATCTCTCTAACAAAACACTTGTATTTCTTCACGGTTTCTTAGAAGATAGTACTGTGTGGAATGCACTTTCTAAATCGCTTTCTGATACTTATAAAATATTATGTATAGACCTTTTAGGACACGGAAAAACCCCTACTATTGCCCCCGTACACACTATGGAAATGATGGCTGATGAAGTAAAAGCTGTTTTAGACTATGAGAACATTTCTAAATGTATCTTAGTAGGACACTCTATGGGAGGCTATGTTGCACTTGCTTTTGCTGAGCGTTTCCAACAAAATATTGAAGGTTTAGTATTGCTCAACTCTACTCCCCTACCCGACTCTGAAGAAAAAAAAGCCAATCGCGACCGTGTATTGAAAGTTATTGAAAAAGAAAAAGAACTATTTGTACGTACAGCTGTTACTAATTTGTTTAGCGAAAAAAACCGCACTACAATGACAGTTGCTCTACAACAACTCATCAACATTGGTATCACAACACCTAATGAGGGGATTGTAGCCGCTTCTTTAGGAATGAAAGAGCGCCCCGATCGTACCTCAGTACTTCAACATCTTTCAGCTAAAAAACTCTTTATCTTAGGAAAAGAAGACACTTTAATTCCCTACCAAGAAATGACAGTTTTAGGCGAATCTATAGGAATGCAAAGTGCTGTATTAGAGGGCGGACATCTGGTATATATTGAAAACGAAGCAGCTACCATAGAGGTATTGCGTAACTTTATGAAACAAATATGAGAAAATACTTATTATTGATAGGAATATTGACTGTAGCTTGTAACGAGCCTTCACCTAAAACAACTACTACACAAAGTAGTACAACAACTTCAAAAGACACTACAACAACTGTTGCAGAAGAAAAGTTAGCTCCTGTAGAAACACTCACTACTGATAATGTAATCCCCTTTCTCAATCAATATGAGAAAGAAAACAAAGAGCGTTTTGTACGCATCATTACCGATTATGGAAACATCGACATTGAATTGTTTAACGAAACTCCCTATCACCGCGCTAATTTTATCTTTCTCACCAAGCAAAAATATTTTGACGGCACTGTTTTTCACCGAGTGGTAAAAAATTTTGTCATACAAGGAGGCAATTCCGAAACTTGGGAAATAAGCCGTCGGAGAGCTGCCATAGGGTCTTATTTATTACCTCCAGATACCAAAAAAGGTTTCAAACACCATCGTGGCATTGTTTCTATGCCTAGTAGCGACATCGACAATCCACACCAATTCGCTTCACCCTATGAGTTTTTTATCGTAGTACAAAAACCTGGTGCATATCATTTAGACGATAACTATACGGCTTTTGGTAAAGTAATAGCAGGTATGGACGTGGTAGATAAAATCAATCAAGTACCTACCGAAGGTAAAGATGATTGGCCTACTAAAGATATCAAAATGAAAGTAATAATCCTTAATAAATAAACAAATGAAATACTATATTATCGCTGGAGAAGCATCGGGCGACTTGCACGCTGCTAACTTAATGAAAGCCCTTTTTGCTAAAGACCCTCAAGCAAACTTTCGATTTTGGGGAGGCGATCGTATGCAAAACGTGGGAGGTACCCTAGTAAAACACTACAAAGATCTTGCCTTTATGGGTTTTTTAGAGGTATTGCTCAACTTGCGCACTATCCTCAAAAACATTAGTTTTTGTAAGAAAGATATCTCTGAATTTAAACCCGATATACTCATTTTTATAGATTATCCTGGGTTCAATATGCGTATTGCCAAATGGGCTAAACAGCAAGGCATCCCTACTCATTACTATATATCTCCTCAAATATGGGCGTGGAAAGAAAATCGCATCAAAGCCATCAAACGCGATGTAGATGCTATGTACGTGATTTTGCCTTTTGAAAAAGACTTCTATGAAAAGGAACATCAATACCGTGTACATTTTGTAGGACATCCCCTCCTTGATGCCATTGCTCAACGACAAGAAGTAGATGAGGTTACTTTTAAAGCTGAAAACGGCTTAGACCATCGTCCTATTATAGCCTTACTCCCTGGGAGTAGGAAACAAGAAATTGCTAAAATGCTAAAGATAATGCTCTCTATAGTAGACGACTATCACCAATATCAATTCGTAATTGCAGGCGCTCCTTCTATTGACTATCACTTTTACCAACGCTTTATCAAAGAGGAAAACGTACATTTTGTAAGCGGAAAAACCTACGATTTACTATCAATTTCGTATGCTGCTTTGGTAACCAGTGGTACAGCTACCCTTGAAACAGCCTTATTGAACATTCCCGAAGTAGTATGTTACAAAGGAAATTGGATTTCTTATCACATCGCTAAACGTATTATCAAACTAAAATATATCTCATTAGTGAATCTCATTATGGATAAACCGGTTGTAACCGAACTAATTCAAGGAGACCTTACTAAAAAGAACCTGAAGATAGAATTAGATAAACTCTCTACCTATCGCCACCGATATGAAGTATTTAAAGACTATGTTCAACTTAGAGAGAAATTAGGAGGTGAAGGTGCTAGTGAAAAAACAGCATCACTCATACTAAAACAACAACAATGAATTCCTTATCACAAAAATTCAATACCGCTAATAAAGTGATTATATTCACACTAATAGCTTTTGGTATCACCCAAGGGTTAGTATATGGAGGAATATTCTCTCAATCACAACTGAACCAATGGCTGTGTGTACCTCAACAAATATCCCTATTTTTAGAACGACCTTGGACACTGCTCAGTTATGCTTTCTACCACGTGAATATAGAACATTTGTTTTGGAATATGCTTTTTTTGTTCTTCTCTGGACACATATTTTTCCGTCTTTTCAAAGCTAAAACTTTCATAAGCGTTTATTTTTTTAGTTTGATAGGAGGAGGTATTGCATTTTTATTATGGGGTTATATCACTCCCGAAATAGCTAACAACAAAGCCTTGTTAGGAGCTTCGGCAGCTGTTATAGGTCTTTTGTTCTTCGTAATTACTATTTTCCCCTCATATAAAATATATGTCTTTAGTTTTAGAATCCGATTATTGTTTTTCCTTCTCGCCCTTATATTATTTGATTGTATAGATATTTCTAATAATTTTGGAGGAAAAATAGCCCATTTTGGAGGAATTTTAAGCGGAATATTAGTCGGTTTTAGTTATAAACACCTCTTTTCTCCCAAGAAAAGCCCCAATACTCTTTCTACACCTTCTATTATAGAACCTCAAACGTCTCATATATCCGAAAACCAAAGAATTAAACAACACCAAATTCAAAAATTATTCAACAAAATTAATACCAGTGGCTATGATAGCCTTACCGACGAAGAAAAAAAATATCTTTTTCAAGCCACTAAAGAAAATGAGTAATTGTATGTTAAAAAATATCTATAAAAGTTAATCAATGTTAATATTTCACATTGACTATTTATTTAACATGCTTTTAACTTTTTAGATTAGATAGTTTTTGTACTTTTGCCACAAATAGTTGAATGATTTTTTGATTTATGATGATGAGAAAACTTTTATTATTAACCCTTATCATTACCTTAGTAGGCTGTAAAAAACAACCTACAAATAGTACTTTTTTTACAGGTTTCTTTCCAAACTCTAAAGATTCATTAGTGGTTTTATATGCTAATGATACTCCTATTGACACCACCTTCCTGAACAAAGATAAGAACTTTACTTTCTCTTTAAATATCAAAGAAAGTAAATTGTATAATTTTGAAATAGGAGGAAAATATCAATATGTATTTTTAGAACCTTTGGATAGTTTAGTGGTTTATGCTAATACTTTGCGTTTTGAGGAGAGTATTTCTTTTTCAGGAAAAGGATCGGCTATCAATAACTTTTTGCTTTCACAGCTAAGTAACATCGATATCCAAAGTGATGAATTGAAAAAATATCATTCCCTCCCCCCTATAACATATAAAGAAAAAATTGATTCCATTTTGATAATAAAGAAAAAAGAGTGTGATAATTTTATAAAAAATCATCCTTATCTCTCTGAAAAAGCTAAAAATATAGCCTTAGTGAGCAGTATATTCCCTCTCTATAAAGAGATTGAAATATATCCATTTATATATCAAGATAAGAATAAAAATCTTACAAACCACCTTTTACCCTCTGATTTCTACAACTATAGGAAACAAATTGACTATAATAACTCCTTTTTAGAATACTACCGACCTTATTATAGCTATATGGTAATGTATGTAAATAACTTAGCCTTCACAAAGTACACTCACAACAATAGTACCTTAGTAGATCTAAACCGAGAGTTAGGTTTTCACTTAGAGAAAATTAAAATTATTGATAGCTTGTTTAATAAAGGAAGTTTGAGAGATAATCTATATCGAAATGCCGCTTATGCTTATATCTTTAACATTCAAGAACATGCTCAATATCAAGATTATTTTGATAAATTTGCAAAGTATAATAAGGATAATGAACACAAAGCTGAATTAGATAAAGTGTTTAAAAATGTAATCGCTTTGCAAGCTGGACAAATCCCCCCCGATTTCGATTTGATAGACACCAAAGGCTCTCTCACTAAGTTTTCAGCAATACAAAAACCCGAAGTAACCATATACTACTTTTGGTCAGTAAACCAAAGAGAACTCTCTAACTTGATTTTTAATAGAATCGCTCAACTGAAAAGTCTATTCCCTAATGTAAAATTCGTTGGTATTGATATAGGGCAAGATAAAAACCAATGGCGCAAGAGAATTTCTGAAAATCAATGGACAGACCAATATCACTCCATCAACTTTATGGATTTGTCTCAGAAATTCCTTATCAACAATATCAATAAATCAGTAATTATAGATAAAAACGGGCGTATCATATCAGCTTTTGAAGATATATTCAGCCCTAACTTAGAAAAAATTTTATTGTATAAAGCATCTTAAATTTATGTCTGACCAAATTGTCAATTTCATTATGTATTGTATCCCTGCGCTTATTGTAGGGGCTATTGCTTTCTATTTCTTTAGAATGCACATTCAAAACGAGGATAGAAAACGTTTTTTCTTACTACAACAAGAAAACCAAAAATACGCTTTACCTATCCGTTTGCAGGCTTATGAGCGTATGACACTCTTCTTGGAACGCATTGCTCCTCAACAACTCTTTTTGCGCATCCCTCCCCACAACTTTTCTAAACAAGAGTACGAAATACTTCTCGTGAATTCTATAGATGAAGAGTTTGAACACAATTTGGCACAGCAAATATATTTAAGCGGACAATTGTGGCAAATCATCAGAACAGCTAAAATAGCTACTATTCATATAATTCGGAAAGCTGCTCATAATGATGAACTAAAAGATTCACAAGCAATGGTAGAGGGTATATTTAAAGAGTTTGCCGAAAAAGCAACTCCATCAGCTAATGCATTAAGCCACTTAAAAGAAGAAGTAAAACAATTTTTAAGATAAAATTGTCACATAATTAAACGTTATAGAATTAGCCAAAGTTTTTTTACTTTGGCTATTTTTCTTACAAATCAACTAATTGACTAATTGACAAATTATCTAATTGGCTAATTTCAAACCAATGAATATCTTTATTCTTACAAAACCAAGTGTATTGTCGCTTTGCAAAACGCCGTGTATTTTTCTTAATTTCTTCGATAGCAAAATCTAAAAATGTTTTTCCTTCAAAAAAATCAAATAATTCTCTATATCCCACTGTTTGTAAGGCATTGAGTTCCTTATAAGGGAAAAGCCTTTGAGCCTCTATCAATAATCCATTTTCAAGCATTAGTTCTACTCGATCGTTGATGCGATTATACACGACTTCTCGTTCGGCAGTAAGTCCAATAGTGATATTTGTAAAATCTCTAAGAGTTTCCTTTCTATTTAAAAAAGATGAATAAGGTTTACCTGATGCTATACACACTTCCAAAGCTCGCATCATTCGTTGTGGATTTTGAATATCCATTCGTCCGTATTGAATTGGATCTAAATCCTTGAGTTTTGTTTGCAAATAGGCAATTCCTTGTGCTTGATAGTGTGCATCCAATTCTTTTCTAATTTCAGTAGAAACTTCAGGAAAATCATCTAATCCATAAAGCACCGCATCAGCATAAAGTCCACTTCCTCCCACCATTATCACTACATCGTGTTGTTGGAAAAGCTCAGAGAGCAAAGTAATAGTATCACGTTCAAAATCGCCCACTGAGTAAGGGTCAAATATCGATTTGTGTTGTATAAAATGATGTTTCACTTGGGCTAATTCTTCAGCTGAAGGAACAGCAGTACCTATGCTCATCTCTTTGAAAAACTGACGAGAATCACAAGAAATAATTTCTGTACCAAAGTATAAAGCTAAGTTTATCGCCAAACTCGTTTTGCCTATGGCTGTAGGCCCTATTATAGTGAGAAGTGTTTTCTTATTTTTTATCGGCATCTGTTATAGGTTCATTCAGTGGTGAGCCACATTGGTTACAATATTTTGCTTCAGGAGGATTTTGAAAGTTACAGTGTTTGCAGCGTCGATGCTGGGTTTTCATTTTGGTATATTCAGCAGTAACAATACCTGTGGGCACTGCAATGATACCATACCCCAGAATCATTATAAGCGAAGCTAATATTTGTCCTAAGGTAGTTGCAGGAGCTATATCGCCATAGCCTACGGTAGTCATTGTAACAATACACCAATAAATACTACGAGGAATACTTGTAAAACCATTTTCGCGCCCTTCTATCACATACATCAGTGACCCCAAAAGCACACATATCACCGATACAAAATAGATAAAAATAATAATCTTATTTCTACTAGTACGCAATGCCATTTTCAATTCTTCGCCTTGGTTCATAAAGCTCACCAAATCTAAAATACGAAAAATTCTAAGCAAACGCAATGCACGTGTTACCGATATAGCCTTAGCACCAGAAGTAATGAACGACAAGTACATAGGTAATATAGAAATCAAATCAATAATACCATAAAGGCTGAAAATATAACGATAAGGTTTTTTGTTAGTAATAATTCTTAAAACATATTCCATTGAGAAGAAAACAGTAATCACCCACTCCATAAACACGAGTACCCCGTGCAAGTGTTCATTTACTCCTTGCACCGTTTCAAGCATTACCATTATCACACTGATAACAATCAGAGCCAATAACACTAAGTCAAACAACTTGCCTAAAGGTGTGTTAGTGCCATAAATAATGATATAAGCTTTCCGTTTGAAAAGTTCGTATTTAGCGTTGAAAATCTTTTTATCCATACTATTGCTCGGTAAGCCAATCACGGAAAGAATAAAAGTTTTGTGGTGATACACCGTGTCCTATAGGAAATTCTTCGTACTTGTATTTAATACCAAGATTCTTTAAAAATTCGGGAGTTTGTCGTGCCCATTCCACTGGAATCACTTGATCGCTCGCACCGTGTGATACATAAAAACGAGTAGCTGAGTGATTCTCACGTGCATAACCTTCCTTTAAAATCTCTTTATTCACATATCCACTAAGCGCAATTACATTGCGTATTTTCTTAGGATAAGAAAGTGCTATTGCCATACTGAGTATACTTCCTTGACTAAAACCTAATAATGTAATATTCTTGTTATCTAAATCATATAGCTTGCAAAGCTCTTCTATACATTGCATAATAAGATCACGTGAAGCTATTGCTTGTTCATTATCACTAAAATTTTCTTGTTCAGTATCAAAATTAATCATATACCAAGCATAGCCAAAAGTTACCAAATGATAAGGTGCTCTAAAAGAGATAATCATATATTCAGCTGGTAGAGCATCGGCAAAAGAAAAAAGATCTTCTTCATTGCTTCCATAGCCGTGTAACATAAAGATTACAGGCGGACGTTTAGTCCTCACTTGAGGTTCTCTAACAATATATTCTAATGGGATTTTTTTGTTGTTGCTCATTTTAATTATAAGTTTTCTTTTTGTAGTTTCTAATTCAATACCAACTGATTACGAGCTATTACACCTATAACTTTTCCTTTCATTGTCTCGCCTATAAAAGCACTGTTTTTAGAAGCCGACAAAATATCATTTATTGTAAAAACTGAAGAGCCTTCGGGAGTAAATAAAGTCATATCAGCAGAAGTCCCTTCAATAATAGGTGTAGAAGGAATGCCAAAACGTTTGCGAGCTGAAGTAAGTAATTGTATAGATCGTTCTATAGAAGTATATTGGGTAAGAATTCCAAAAGCATTCTCTAATCCTATTGTACCAAAAGCCGCCCAGTCAAACTCTTTAAATTTCAATTCTATATCTAATGGATTATGGTCGGAAGTAACAAAGTCTATCACTCCCTCGTTCAAAGCCTCTCTAAGTGCTTGTACATTAGCAGTATCACGTAAAGGAGGTAATACTTTGTAGTTAGTATTAAAATTCTCTAACACTTCATCTGTAAAATGCAAGTTATGTATTGCTACACTGCAACTTACATCTAATCCTTTAGCTTTGGCTTCTCTAATTAAGGCAACCGACTTTGCAGTGGAAATTGTTGGAATATGCAATTTACCCCCTGCATATTCTAATACAGCTAAATCGCGTGCAACCATAAGTTCTTCAGCCAAAGCAGGAATTCCTTTCAGTCCCAAACGAGTAGCTTCAATATGTTCATTCACCACTCCTTTGCCCATAATTTTAGTATCATTAGGGAAGGAAATTACAATACCTCCAAAGGGTTGGGTATATTGTAAGGCTATTTTTAACAAATTACTATTGCTAATAGCTTTTTTATAATCGCCAAAAGCCACTGCTCCTCCTTTTTTCATATCAAAAAGCTCAGCAAGATACTCGCCTTTACTCTCTATGGTAAGTGCCCCAATAGGATGAGCTGTTGCAGCACAATGAGCAGTTTTATTCTTTATATATACTACCCCCGACTGACTATCCACTACAGGATGCGTGAGTGGATTGATTAACAAATGAGTAAAACCACTTTTCTCTGCTGTACGCATCCCATTAGCTAAAGTTTCTCGTTCTTCAAACCCTGGCTCTCCAAAACAAACACTACTATCTGTCCATCCTTGTGAAATATAAATATTCTCTAATACTTGCATTTCATTAGTAAGGGGAATAGATGCACTAACTTGCTGAATAACACCTCCCGAGATAAGAATATCTCTAACTTTATTGTGATAGGCACTTTCTGGATCAATAATCCGTGCTGATTTTAATAGAATATCCATAGTGGCTTTTTAGGCTTTCATAAATTTTATGGCAAAGGTACAAATTAATTAACAATTAACAATCAACAATTAACAATTTTAACAATTAAGATTAAATGAACCATCTAACTCATCATATAGTTTAATATGCAACTTGCTAATCGACAAATTTGCTAATTGACAAATTATTCGTATCTTTGCCCGAAAAAATATAAATATATGAAAGTAGCTGTGGTAATGGGAAGCAAAAGTGATTTACCCATAATGCAAGACGCTATTGATGTTCTTAAAAACTTTGGTATTACAACAGTTGTAGATATAGTATCAGCACATCGCACCCCCCAGAAACTGATGGATTTCAGCACAAATGCTCATAAAAATGGTATTCAGGTAATTATTGCAGGAGCAGGAGGCGCAGCTCATCTGCCTGGTATGGTCGCCGCTATGTCACCACTACCTGTAATAGGGGTACCTGTAAAGAGCAGCAACTCTATTGATGGTTGGGACTCTATCCTTTCTATTTTGCAAATGCCAAATGGAGTCCCCGTTGCTACTGTAGCTTTGAATGCTGCTAAAAATGCAGGCTTATTAGCCGTACAAATATTAGCAAGTGCCAATGCTGTACTTTTACAAAAAATGATTGATTATAAAGAAAGTTTGAAACAAGCAGTACTCACTGCTGCCGCAACCCTTAACGATGAATAACAACACTTTTCAAGGCTCACGCCTTTTATTATTAGATTTTGGGTCACAATACACTCAGCTTATCGCTCGCCGAGTGCGTGAATTAAATGTGTATTGCGAAATGCACCCTTATAACCACTTACCCGAGAATCTAAGCGATTTCTCAGCTGTAATACTCTCTGGTTCTCCCTATTCAGTGCGAAGTGCAGAAGCCTTACACCCCGATTTATCAGCATTGAAAGGTAAAATGCCACTTTTAGCTGTATGCTATGGAGCTCAGTATTTAGCACACTTTGGCGGTGGTGAAGTAGCTCCTTCTAACATACGAGAATATGGTCGTGCTCACCTCTCTTATATAAAACCTGAAGAACCTCTTTTTGAAGGAATTGCTGAAGGAAGTGTTGTATGGATGAGTCATAGTGACACTATCAAACAATTGCCTATTGGTGCAATCTGTTTAGCAAGTACTCCTGATGTAACAAATGCCGCTTATCGCATAGAGGGTGAAGAAACTTACGCCATCCAGTTTCACCCCGAAGTAACCCACTCCGCCGATGGTATGAAGCTATTAGCTAACTTTCTTTTCAAAATAGCAAAATTCATCCCTAATTGGACATCCGACAATTTTGTAGAAATGACAGTTGCCCAACTGAAAACTCAAATAGGTAATGAAAAAGTTATCTTAGGATTATCGGGAGGGGTAGACTCAACGGTAGCCGCTGTATTGCTTAACAAAGCCATTGGGAAACAATTGCATTGTATATTTGTAAATAATGGACTTTTACGTAAGAATGAGTTTGAGAGTGTTTTGAAACAATATGAGGGTATGGGATTGAACGTAAAAGGTGTAGATGCTTCAACTCGTTTTCTCTCTGCCTTAGCAGATAAAACCGACCCTGAAGAGAAACGCAAAACTATCGGACGTGTTTTTATTGAAGTATTTGACGATGAAGCACACAAAATAACCGACGCCCAATGGTTAGCACAAGGCACTATTTATCCCGATGTGATTGAATCTCTATCTGTAAAAGGACCTTCTGCCACTATCAAATCTCATCACAATGTAGGAGGTTTGCCCAATTATATGAAACTGAAAGTAGTAGAGCCTTTGCGTATGCTCTTCAAAGACGAGGTGCGTCGCGTAGGTCGCAGTTTAGGTATTAGTGACGAGCTCTTAGGGCGACACCCTTTCCCAGGTCCTGGTTTGGCCATCCGCATTTTAGGCAACATTACTGCAGAAAAAGTAGCTGTTTTGCAAGAAGTAGATGCCATATTCATCAATGCACTAAAAGAGTACAACCTTTACAACAAAGTGTGGCAAGCAGGAGCAATCCTCTTACCTATCAATAGTGTAGGGGTAATGGGCGATGAACGTACTTACGAACGTGTAGTAGCCTTGCGCGCTGTAGAAAGTATAGATGGTATGACTGCTGATTGGGTAGATTTGCCTTATAAATTCCTCCAAAAAGTATCTAATGATATCATCAACAAAGTGAAAGGCGTAAACCGCGTAGTGTACGACATCAGTAGCAAACCGCCCGCCACTATTGAATGGGAATAAAACAATTAATAGTTAAACAAATTAATAATTAAATCATAAGCCATTATGAAACGTTTTTTAACACTAACCACCTTACTATGCATTACCTTAAGCTTTGCACAGCAAAAACATACCGCAAGTAATTACGAAAGTATTGAAAGCATCGCTAAAATTTATCGCCTTTCACCTGCCGATATTCTCAAACTCAATCCTGGAATAAAAGAGGGTATCCAGAAAGGTGTAACTATCAACATTCCTACAAGTAAGGTAAAGCACTACAGCACCCAGCGCCCCGTAGGCTTTACCTCTCATTTGGTGAAATCAGGAGAAACTTTCTTTGGTCTTTCGCAAAAATACAACATTTCTATAGACGATTTGAAACGTTATAATTTAGACCTTTACACACGCGAACTTCAAGAAAATGAACGTATCACTATTCCTCTTTTCAACAAAACAAATGATATGGTACAAAAAGGTATACAAGGACAAAAACGCTATGTGGTAAAACCTCAGGAAACCTTGTGGAAAATTGCTAAAAACCACAATGTAAGCGTTGAAGAATTGGAACGTATCAACAAAAAAGAAAAAGGATTTAACCCTAATAACATAAAAGAAGGTCAAGAAATATGGGTGCCCGCATCAGCTGTAGATAGCTCTGAACCCGAAGTACCTACACGTCCTGCAACCAATAAAGAATTAGTGCTTTACCTCATAGAAAAAGGTGAAGGTTTTTACAGCTTAGAACGCAAATTCGGCTTATCACAATCTGATATTGTAAAACTAAACCCTACGATGAAAGATGGTCTAAAAAGCGATGCTCAAATATGGATCCCTAAAGAGAATTACGATCGCTATAAAAATACACCTTTTACTAGTACCCCTAATTACGATTTTGAAAACTCTAACAACACTTTACGCTCAACTTCATCTCCTAATAATGTAAAAGAAATCAGCTATATCTTACCTTTCAAAGTAGCTGATATAGGATCTACAAACAAAGCCGCTGCCCTAAAAGCACGCCTTACTGATAATAAAATCACACCCGTCGCTACTGATTTTTATTCTGGTGCGCTCATCGCTTTGGATTCTCTCCAAAAAATGGGATACAAGTTCAAAGTAAATGTTTATGATAGTGAAGGTGACATCAAAAAGATTACTTCTAATGCAAACATACAAAACTCACAAGTGGTAATAGGTCCTTTTACTACCAAATCCTTTAATGCTGTAGCCGAACTAATTACCAACAACAAAACTGCGGTATTAGCTCCTTTAGCTAACAAGAACATTGTGTTAAATCCTAATGTATATCAAACCTTACCTTCTGACGAAGTACAACAAAATCAAATGATTAACTACCTCAACAAGAATTATTCTGATGAGAATATGATTATCTTAGCCGATAGCAAAAACACAGGTTTGCGCGACAAATTAGAACGTGCATTTCCAAACGCCAAAGTAGTAACAGAAATGTCAGCAAATGGATTCGCTAATGCATTGAACTACAGCAAAGAAAATGTAGTATTGTTACAATCTAACGATATAGGTTATGTGTCATTAGCAGTACGCTTATTACACAACGCTTTGAAAGTGAAAAAAAACAATGCCCACCCTAAAATTATATTAGCAACAGTAGAAAAAGGTAATGTATTCGATTCAAACAGTTTGTCTAATAATCAACTTTCCGATTTGCACTTCACCTACCCTACTGTAAACAAATACTCTAATGGTAGTGATAGTTTTTCAGTCCGCTATCAAAAAACTTATGGCATTTTACCTAATAAATATGCTATCCGTGGCTTCGATCTAACTATGGACGCTGTATTGCGTTTAGGAGTATCTGGTAACTTAAATAGTACCAATACCCGTATAGGTGAAACCTCATTCTTAGAGAACAAGTTTGCCTACCTCAAAAACTCTTATAAAGGAGGAGGATATGAAAACCAAGGCGTTTACATTGTTCAGTACGACAATATGGAAATCAAAGAAGTAAAATAATGAATGTACAAATAGATTCAAGTTGGAAGTCGGTATTACAGGAAGAATTTAATAAGCCATATTTCAGTCAGCTCACCGATTTTGTAAAGAAAGAATATGCCGAAAATATCTGTTATCCCAAAGGAAAGCAAATATTTTCGGCTTTCGACCATTGTCCGCTGGACAAGGTGAAAGTAGTTATCATCGGGCAAGACCCCTATCACGGCGAAGGGCAGGCAAACGGTTTGTGTTTTTCAGTACACGATGGCATTGCCCACCCACCTTCACTTATCAATATTTTTAGGGAAATAGGGCAAGATTTAGGTACCTCCTACCCTATCAGTGGCAATTTGGAGCGCTGGGCATCGCAAGGAGTTTTGCTGCTGAACGCCACTCTCACCGTAAGAGCCAACGAAGCAGGTAGTCACCAAAATCAAGGTTGGGAAACATTCACCGATGCTGTTATTAAAGCTGTTTCAGCACATTGTAATAATGTAGTATTTATGTTATGGGGAAGCTATGCTAAAAAGAAAGCTAACCTTATTGATAGTTCCAAACACTGCATACTCACTTCTGGCCATCCTTCACCTTTGAGTGCTAATAGAGGACATTGGTTTGGTAACAAACATTTCAGCAAAGCTAATGCCTACCTTACATCTGTAGGTAAGGAAGCCATAAACTGGTAATTAGATAGTATTAAAAGATAAGATATAATAAGGTAATAATATTGTAGAAAATGATACAATCCATCATCGAAAAATATAAAGACAGAATAGCTGTAGGAACCAAAGACTTCATAAATATAACTTGGATTGAGCAAACAGAAAAGAAATTAGGTTTTCCTTTACCTGATAGTTATAAAGAGATGTTATTAAACTATGAATTTATCACTGTTTGTGGAGTCGATTTTAAAACTATTGTGCCACCTGAATATCAAGAGGATGCTGATATTGATATTTATTATACTTATCTAGTAAATTTGCAAAACAATCTATTTCAAAAAGACGAATTAACTTTCTTAGAGATAGACGAAGAAACATATTTCTTTAAAATAGAAGAAGCTGGTCAAGCTAATGAATATCCTGTTTACATTCGAGATTATATGATGAATGAAGAGCATCTATATGCCAATAACTTTCAAGAATTTTTAGAACATTTTTTTAGTATAATACTGGAAGATGATTCAAAAAAATATGATAAAAAAAGTAACTAAATCTAATTGCATCAAATATGAAACCATTACAACTAAGTGATTTTACAGTAGACCCTAATGACAATCACATATATCAAGCTGAATTTGAGTATGAAGAAATTACAGCTGAAATAGTTCTTACACACGAAAAATGGGATTTTAATAGAGTTTTTAAACTGTCTGAATCTGTATTTGCAAATTTAGAGAAACTAAACAATAAGGCTAAGTCATTTCTTGCAATGATAGAAGTAGGACAAATCAATGAACAATTAGAAGAGCAAGGAGGAAAAAAAATTACTGAAGAAGATTTTAAAAATCTAACCCCCATACTTAAGATCAATATTTGTGATGGAGAAATACAATTTTACTATCTTATGGTTTTAGGAGAGTATTTTTTAGGAGTTCAAATGTCAGCTGAAGATGATTTTAATAATCCTAATTTTTTATATTTATCAATAGAGACTACATTAGAAAGTGATGCTGAAGGACAAAAAATATTTAAAGCAACGGATATAAGTGTATATGAAGTTACTATAGGAAATGCTGAAAAAAAATCTCTATCTTCTACCTCTAATAATTTTTTGCAAGTATATGATAATAAAAACTTTTTTGAACAAATAGTTTCATTCTTCAAAGGATTATTCAAATAGATATAATTACTATGCAGTACCAAATAAAAACCGTCAAGGAAATCAAACATCTCATTCCAAACGATAGCGAATATGCTGGCTATAGCCAGTTCTATTCTTATGCCCATATTTTTTATGAAAATAGGTATGTAGTAGTAGTGCAAGGTGATTGGTATCCTAAAAGTACTGTAAATTTAGACAATATCAGCACACACTTCCCTGATTATCATTATCAAGAACTAGATGTCCCTACCTTTATCTTCGTACAAGGCAATGCTGTAGTGAGCAACCTCTTTAATCAGCGTAGTGAAGGGGCTTGTGGGCTTATCGTTTTGGGTAACCTATCAGCTGAAAATATAGCAGTTAGTGGACAAGAACTATATATACAAGGTAATCTTTTTGTAGAAGGTTTCTTTTGGGGGGACACAGCTATCGGGAAACTCACCGCAAAAAAAGCATTAGATATTCGAGTATTTATAGAAACTGAATATATTTATCCCCTTGAGCGTTTTGATACTGCCGATGAGGTAACAGTAAGTTATTGGCTCAAAAAAGATGACCCTGATAGATTTAAGAAAAATCATTTATTAAAATCATTACTCCCTAAAACTTTCCTCTACACTAAAAAAGAGGTTGAGGAAGAGAAAATAGAATTATGGGATTGGTCAGCTTGGTTAAAACGCGGTAAACTTTTTGAAGCCTTAGAAAAAGGAAGTGCAATTCTTTATGAAGAAGAGCAAATCGAAGAAAAGATTTTAAACAATGATGGTTTTACTTTCTTATTTAAGAGTACCGATATCAATTTAGAAAACTTACAACGTTTCATTAACCCTGAAGATTTTGCCCTACTTGAAAACAATGATGATGAAACGGGGAGATATTATGAATATTGGGAAGGAGAAATCTTCTATCGTATTACACTTTCTAAAATAAATCCTGCTATAGGAGGCGTGTATTTCTATTGCAACGAACAAGTTTTCTATTTATTTACTGATGGTGAAAAGTTGCATATCTCTTGGCAACCTAATGAGGCATCACCTTTTGTATACTTAGAAGCTCATAAAAACCCTCGTGAATATTATTTTGTACAAGAGTGCTGGCAATACTTCCAGCGTAGGTATTGTGAAGTAGTGCATTATGTAAGACTCTTTAGAGATAATGTAACAGTAGAACGTTATAACCAGTTGCTTTCACTCCCCGAAGTACAAAAATATTACAGTGATTATACTGATGTTGATGCTGTGCTCTATGTAGGGCGATATGGTTTTCAGTTCCGAAAAGCTGAAGGTAATACTTCTTCACGAATGACGATTACTAAAGAATATTGGGACGATAAATTATGCGATTACCAGTTTGTTTTCTATCATTACGAGCCAAACAAAGAAGGTACTGCTATCAACCTATTTACACAAGACGGCAATGGTTATGAATTTAGTACTTATAAAGTAGATGCTCAACATAGCAAATTCTACAAATTAGCAACTGCTATATTCAAACGTGCCGAAAGAGTACTCCTCACTGATGAATTCCTCTCTGAAAGAGAAGCTTCTGCACGTGAAATGGATGAGATAAGAAAACCAAAATCTGTGTTCAAACGCTTAGCAGAGAATATAGGTGCTTTTTTCAGCAGACGACGAAAATAAAAATATGAGTTTCAACTTTAATCAATATATAGGTTTTCTCCTTTTTGTAGTCATTTTCCTGATAGGTTTTTGGCTACTGTGCTTTTTGTGTTCGGTACTCCCTTATTGGTTAATAGGAGTAATAAAAGAGCGATTCAAAGAACGAAAATCTACTAAAAATATAGATTCCTCCTCTCAAAACTAACTACTGATGACATTGAAAGAAAGAATACAAAACCTCCCAATCATCAAGCAATTCGTCGGATTTCTAAAAAAAATACGTTTAGCTAAGAATGCTTTTTCTTTGTACGACTTGCTTGAGTTATATATTGTAGGGATTATGAAAGGTACTCTCACATATCGTGCGAGTGCTATTTCATACAGCTTCTTTTTAGCTATATTTCCCTTTTTATTGTTTATTTTAAACCTTATCCCATATATTCCCATTGATGATTTTCAAGTAGATTTTTGGGGATTTATTGATGATATGCTACCTCCTGGTACTCACGATTTCTTTTCTGATATCTTTTTTGATATTGCCGAAAAAAAACGTGGAGGTTTATTGTCGTCTGTATTTTTCTTATCTATTTTCTTGATGACCAATGGTATTATGGCTATTTTTGGAGGGTTTGAATTTTCGTACCACCGTCAAATCACACGCACTTATATCAAGCAATATCTTTATGCTCTAATGGTTGCTATCATCTTGTCATTATTAGTGTTGTTTGCGGTAGTTACTTTCATTTACTACGAAATATATTTAGTGCCTTACCTTGATAAAATCAATTTTATCACCGATTACGAAACGCTTCTCAAAATATCAAAAATCGGATTTGTTGCCCTGATTACCTACTTTGGTACAGGTGTGTTATTTTATTTTGGCACAGTAGAGGGTAAAGAAAGTAAATTCTTTTCAGCAGGCTCTCTCCTTACGGTGTTACTTTTTGGTTTAACCACCTATTTATTTGGTATTTACATCGAAAATTTTTCGCAATATAATCAGCTATATGGCTCTATTGGAGCGCTGCTTATTTTCTTGCTATATATTTGGATTAATGCCAATATTCTCTTGTTAGGATTTGAACTAAATGCGTCTCTTTTAAAACTTAAAAAACACGACTAATGTACTTTGTAGAAGTCATATTACCACTTCCGCTTCCTAAATTGTACACTTATCGTATCAACGAGGATGAAGCGCATTTCTTGCAAACGGGAATGCGTGTAGCTGTTTCATTTGGCAAATCAAAAGTATATACAGCTTTAGTTCATAAAGTGCATACTAATGAACCTACTTATGAAACTAAAGATATCGAATACATTCTAGACGAAACTCCCATCGTTACTCCTAATCAAATTACTCATTGGCAATGGATTGCCGATTATTATATGTGTACTTTAGGTGAGGTGATAAAATCGGCTTTACCATCAGCTTTTTTGTTAGAAAGTGAAACTGTTATTGAAATTGCTGAAAAAGACCTCAATCCCTATCTATTTAGCGATGACGAATTTCAGGTGTACGAAGCTCTACACTACAAAACAGCATTAAAAGGAAGTGAAGTGAGCAAAATCATTCCTAAAAAGAAGACTTTGAAGGTCATAAAGAGTTTGGTAGAAAAAGGTGCTACTCGTATTTCAGAAAGAATTTTTGAAAAATATGTACCAAAGCTCGTAAAATACATACGTTTAGCGGAAGCCTACCAATCTCAAGAAGGACTACAAAAAGCTTTAGAATTGCTGAAAGGTGAAAAGCAAAAAAAACTGATAATGGCTTACTTCAATCATATCAACAGAGAGGTTTTACCTTTAAAAGTTGAAAATCTATTAGAAGAAGCTAAGGTTTCAAATGCGGTACTCAAATCGGTGGTAGAAAAAGGTATTTTAGAAATATATTACCTGCAAAAAGATCGTGTAAGTTTCGCTGATAGTGAGGTTTTAGCAAAAAAAACACTCAACAATATACAAAACGAAGCGCTTTATCAAGTACAAGAACAGTTTCAAACTAAAAATACAGTACTTTTACAAGGTGTTACGGCTTCTGGTAAAACCGAAATCTACATTGAACTTATCGACCAATACCTAAAGAAAGGTAAACAAGTGCTTTACTTACTCCCAGAAATCGCCTTGACAATTCATCTTATCAATCGATTGAAAAAACACTTTGGTAAAAATCTATCAGTATATCATTCTAAATACAATACTAACGAGCGCGTAGAGGTTTGGAACAATGTACTGAACAATTGCTCCAAAGCACAATTAGTAGTAGGGGTGCGTTCTTCAGTATATCTGCCTTTCAAAGATTTAGGATTAGTGGTAATTGATGAGGAACACGATAGTTCATATCGTCAGTTCGACCCTGCTCCTCGCTTGCAAGCGCGTGATAGTGCCATTATGCTAGCTAACATCTTCAAAGCTAAAACTTTATTAGGTACAGCTACTCCCTCAATAGAAAGTATGCACAACGTAAAGGTAGGTAAATATGGCTTTGTCTATCTATCAAAACGTTATACTAATTTCCTCCCCCCTATCATCGAACTTATCGACATCAAGGACAAGCAACATCGCAAACGTATGAATGGACATTTTTCCGATATTCTTATTGAAGAAATAACCAATACTTTATCACAAGGAAAACAAGTGCTTTTGTTCCAAAACCGAAGAGGTTATGCACCTATTGTACAGTGTATGCATTGCGGCACAGTCCCTCAATGCCCACATTGCGATGTGAGTCTCACTTTCCACCATAGTAGCAATCAGTTGCGATGTCATTATTGTGGCTATGCAATACCTATGCCCAAAACTTGTATTGCTTGTGGAAGTGTAGATTTAAAAACAAAAGGTTTTGGTACTGAACAGATTAGTAAAGAATTAGAAGTACTTTTCCCCCAAGTAGCCATCGACCGAATGGATCAAGATACTACCAATGGCAAATACGGATATGAAAAAATATTAGCCAAATTTGAACAGCAAGAAACCCAAATATTGGTAGGTACCCAAATGATTTCTAAAGGATTAGATTTTGAAAATATAGGATTAGTAGGAGTAATGAATGCCGATGCTCTCATTCATTCTCCCGACTATCGAGCTTATGAACGTAGTTTTCAGTTGTTATTACAAGTCTCAGGGCGTGCAGGTAGAAGTGCTCAACGAGGAAAAGTTTTAATACAAACCTACAATCCTCAACACCCTGTAATTCAACAAGTATTACAAAATGATTTCAAGGGGATGTATCAAAATCAAATAGAGGAACGCCAATCTTTCTCGTATCCTCCATTTGTACAAATGATTAAAATAACACTGAAACACACGAACTTCAATCGTACAAATGAAGGTGCTGAGTGGTTCGCTAATGCTCTTAAAGAAGCTTTTGCTTCCAAAAAGGGAATAGAAATTTTAGGTCCTGAGTTTCCCTTAATTTCACGCATCAGAAACGAATATTTGAAAGATGTTTTAGTGAAGGTAAAACCTTCTGAACTTTCTATACATCATACTAAAGAACAAATCAAACGTATAGAAACCAGTTTTCAGTCTATTAGTAATTTTCGTACCATAAGAGTTAGTTATTTGATTGATTAATTTTTAGTTTGCCAATTCACTAATCAACAAATTGGCTAATTGACAAATTATTCTTACTTTTGCACTCTGATTGAGAATTTAAGCCAATGGCACATCTGAGACATATACGTAAATATTTTTATAAATATAAATACCACTTACTACTTGGGATACTTATTACCATAGTGTCGCGAGTGTTTTCACTCTTTATGCCGCGATATGTAAAAAACTCTATTGCAGCCATTGAGGACTTTGCTAAATCGGCTAACAAAGATGCCTCACAAATGACTTCCTTACTTATAGAATACGCGCTTATTATCATCGGTACAACTATCATATCGGCAGTGCTGATGTTCTTTATGCGTCAGCTTATCATCAATGTATCTCGTTACATCGAATACGATATGAAAAACGAGATATTTAAAAAATACGAACAGCTATCGCTTAGCTTCTACAAACGCAACCGAGTAGGTGACCTGATGAACCGTATCAGCGAGGACGTATCGAAAGTACGTATGTACGCAGGTCCTGCTATTATGTATAGTGTGCAAACTATTACACTTTTTGCTTGCGTAATTCCGCTAATGTTTATCATCTCTCCCAAACTTACTATCTACACCCTTATCCCACTGCCTATTCTCTCTTTGCTTATCTACAAAATGAGCAAAAAGATTAATATCGAAACGATGAAGGTACAAGCCTACCTATCCGACCTTTCTACTTTCTCGCAAGAAACTTTCTCAGGTATCGGGGTGATAAAATCGTATAATAACGAGGCGGCTACCGATACACAATTAGCAGTACTCGCCGAAGACGGTCGTCAGAAAAATATCAAGCTCGCTAAGATACAGGCTTTCTTTATCCCTACAATGATACTGATGATAGGATTGAGCCTTATCTTTGTAATCTTTATTGGGGGAAAGCTCTATTACACCGGTGAAATACAATCTATTGGAGTAATTGTAGAGTTCAGTATTTACGTGATGATGCTCACTTGGCCTGTGGCTACAGTGGGCTGGGTAAGTTCTATTGTACAACAAGCGGAAGCCTCGCAAAAGCGCATCAACGAGTTTCTTTCCGAAGTACCTCAGATACGCAATCAGGTAGGGGAGCTTACGCCTATTAAAGGAGATATTACATTTGATAAAGTATTTTTCCGTTATGAAGATACGGGAATAGAAGCTCTTAAAGACGTATCTTTCCACATAGAAGCAGGACAAACAGTAGCCGTTATAGGCAAAACCGGTAGTGGTAAGACTACACTGTTAGATCTCATTGCACGTATGTACGATGCAAATCAGGGTGAAGTACTGATAGGAGGCAAACCCGTAAGAGAATTGAATCTACACAGCTTGCGCAGAGCTATTTCGGTAGTGCCACAAGAGAACTTTTTGTTTTCGGACACTATTCGCAACAATCTGCGCTTTGGCAATAAAAATGCTACCGAAGAACAGATAATACAAGCCTGCCAAAAAGCAGTGGTACACAACAATATTACAGAGTTCACCCATCAATACGACTCGGTGCTTGGAGAGCGCGGGGTATCACTCAGTGGCGGGCAACGCCAACGGGTAGCTATCGCAAGAGCCTTGCTCAAAGAAGCCGAAATTTATTTGTTAGACGATTGTTTATCAGCCGTAGATACCGATACCGAAGAGAAGATTTTAACTAATTTGCGCGATACCTTAAAAGGCAAAACCGTAATTATAGTGAGTCATCGTGTGTCTATCACTAAATACGTCGATAAAATACTGATGCTCGACAAAGGAAAATTAGTAGAACAAGGAACCAAAGATGAGCTATTGCTACAAAATGGTGTTTTTAAAGCCTTTTACGATACACAAACCATATAAGCTGTTATGTGATTTAACTTATGAAAATAGAAACTGAAGATTATATTTCATTTGAAGAACTTTTAAAACAAGTACAGTACAAATATGCTGAACACTTACCTTTTGTGTGCTACAAGCCCCCTCATCACACTTCAGTAATATTGTTGGAACAAGAAGATGATACACTTCATTTTTTTAACACTGATAAAGAAGAACAAGAGGGATTTGTTTTCGCTCCTTTCGATGCTAATGAACCTGCTGTTATCATCACTGCTAACAAAGTTACCGTAAGCCATTTGCCTACACAATCGATTGTAGAAAATACTAATATTGATATTTTAGAAGATACCGAAGCTGAAAAACAAAAGCACATAGGTTTAGTGACCAAAGCTATTGATGAGATACACAGAGGTCATTTTGAGAAAGTGGTTCTTTCGCGCAAGATAACTATCAAAGAAGTGGTAAATCCGTTTAAGAGCTTTGCCAATATGGTAACACGATACCCTTCGGCATTTTGCTATTTGTTTTATCACCCTAAAGTAGGAACTTGGCTGGCTGCTACGCCCGAAACACTTTTTCAAAGTAATGGTAACAATTTTCAAACAATGGCTTTAGCAGGAACACAACCTTTCAAAGAAGGTGAGATTCATTGGTTTTCTAAAGAAAAAGAAGAACAACAAATAGTTACCAATACCATTGTACAACAGTTGCAAGGATATGCTGAAAAAATTGAAGTTTCAGCCCCTCAAACCGTGCAAGCTGGAAAAGTAATGCACTTATGTACTATAATCAAAGGAAAAATAAAAGAAAATAAAGCTTTTGAAATAATCCAACGCCTCCACCCTACCCCAGCTGTCTGTGGTTATCCTACTGATAAAGCTCATAAATTTATTATAGAAAATGAACTTTATAATAGACAGTATTACACTGGTTATTGTGGATGGGTATCTAATAATAACCAAACGCTCTATGTAAATCTACGCTGTATGCAAATCACTGCCAACGAAACCTTTTTATATGTAGGAGGGGGCATTACCAAAGATTCCATACCCGAAAAAGAGTACGAGGAAACACAAAACAAAGCTCAAACAATGATAACAATTCTGTAACATCACACTTTTTAATAACTAAAAACTAAATTATAATGAAAAGATTAGTAATGGCAATGTCGGCACTATTGATGATAGTAGCTTGCGAGAAGGACGACAAAAACACGATGATTGTAGAAGGCAATATCGAAGGGTTAAAAATGGGAACTATCTATTTACAACAATATGTAAATGATAAACTTACCAATATCGACTCAGTAGTAGCCAATGGTGATGGTAAATTTACTTTCAAACGGCATTTAGAAAGTCCTGAAGTTTTTTACATCTATCTCGATTTGAAGAAACAAGCTGGTACTGACCTCGGTGACCGCTTGATGTTTTTTGGTGAACCTACCACTATCAACATCAATAGTGCTTACGATATGTTTGAGGTAAGAGCCAATATCAATGGCTCTCAATCACAAAAGGAATACAATGAATACCTACACACTATGCGACAATTTGGGATGCGTAATGCTCAACTACTTGAACAACAAGTAAATGCTTTCAAAGCTGGCAAAACTTCTTTAGTCGATTCACTAAACGCTGCTTCCGAGAAGAATAACTTCCGTCGCCACCTTTTTGTGTTAAATTACGCCCTCTCTCACCCCAATTCTTACATTACTCCTTATGTAGTATTAGCAGATGCTCCTAATACCCGTGTAAAATATTTAGATTCTATATACGGGAAACTAAACAAAGATGTCGCTAATTCTAAATATGGCAAAGAATTCAAAACTTATATAGAAATAGCTCGAAAAGCTGAAAATGAGAGTATTAAGAATTAAAATCTACCATAGAGTATTCTCCTCAACCATTTCACCCGCTGTATGAGACGTTGTATAATATCACAGGCGATAACAGCTAAAACCGTAAAAATTACTACGTTCAAATAGAAGTTATCGCCTATATATTTTTTAATATAATCTACCAAAAAACGCATATAGTAATGAGTAACATATATTTCTAATGAGATACTTCCTAAATACTTCAAACATTGTGTTGCTTTATTTTCTGAATGACAGATCCCTTCCCATAGAACATAAGAAGCCGCAATACCCGTAAGTGCCAAAGCATACAAACGAAGAGAATCGAGTATATAATGAGATTTATCAACTGAAAAAAACAATAAAAGTGGAAAGACCACAAACCCTACCCATCCTATAGGGCGCAAAATTTTTAAGGCTTGAGATTTATATTTATGGGTAGCATAACCTAATGAAAAATAGATGAAATACCAACACAATTCGGGTAATCCATAAAAGATAGGTTGTGCTCCTGTAACTCGATGCAAAAATACAAGAATACTCCATAAACCTATCATTACCCATATTTCACGGTATTTGTTGATTTTCAAAGCAAGATAGAGCAGAACGCACTCCCAGAAAAGCAACCACAAGAACCACATTCCTTGTGTGGGTTTATAAATAAGCACGCAAAGATGTTCCCATACTTTTTCTATATCGAGGATATAACCGTGATAGGTGGCAGAAATTAAAAACCAAACGAAGAAAGGAATTACTAATACTTGAAAGCGTTTACTGAGGTTCAACTCACCACGTGCATTAAAGTTCACATAGCCTGAAAGGAACATAAATAAAGGCATATGAAAAGCGTAAATAGTTACATAAAAAGGGTTTGTACGGTCATCTCCTGAAAACCATTGTGAAGCGTGTCCCATCACTACCAATATGATAGTAAAACCTTTGAGCACATCAATAAGAGGATTGCGTTCTTTCATACCTATTTCTTTATAGGAGCAAAAATACTTTCTTTTTTTTAATTAGCAAAAATACTTTCTGTTTAAAGCATTCTTCTTTCTTAATAAAAATACTTTAAAAGGTTGATTTTTAACAATTAAAACTCTCCTCATTTTTTATACTAACAAAAAATATTATCTTTTTTTTAAGAATATTTTTGTAATCCCCACAAAATATGTATTTTTGCCGTTTGAAGAAGTAAAACAAGTAAATTATCAATTAAAAAATGCAAAACAAAGGACTTGTAAAACTATTTGCCATATTGTTTGGACTGATATGTATTTATCAACTCTCATTCACCTATGTGGCAGGTAGAGTAGAAGATGAAGCCAAAGCTTTTGCCGAGGCTAAAGTGCCTAATACTCAAGCTGACTATATCGCTAAACGCGAGGCTATAGAAGCTAAGTATTTGGACGATAAAATGGGGCAAGAGGTCTACAACCTCGGAATTGCAAAATTCACTCTCTCTGAAGTGAAAGAAAAAGAATTAAACCGCGGTCTCGACCTTAAAGGCGGTATCAACGTAATTCTGCAAATCTCCGTAAAAGACATCTTAAAAGGTCTTGCTGACAACTCCAAAGACCCTATCTTTAACAAATCATTAGCCGAAGCCGATGAACAGCTCCGCAAAACCGACAAAACCTACTTAGATTTGTTCTTCGAGGCTTACGCTAAGAACGGAGGTAAATTAGCCTCCCCCGATGTGTTCGCTAATAAAACCCTCAGCGACCAAATCAACTTCCAAATGAGTGATAGTGAGGTGCGCCCTATCATCAGAAAGCGCGTAGACGAGTCTATCGTATCTGCTTTCGAGGTATTGCGCAAGCGTATCGATAAATTTGGCGTTTCTCAACCTAATATTCAGCGCCTTGGTAACTCAGGTCGTATCCTTGTAGAACTTCCAGGTGCTAAAGATATCACTCGTGTGCAATCTCTCTTGCAAAGTACCGCTCAGCTTGAGTTCTGGGAAACTTATAAGAATACTGATGTTTTCCCTTATTTACAAGCCCTCAACGAGCAACTTAAATCTACAGCTAAAACTACAGATAAAGTAAAAGATACGCTCACAGCCGCTACTCAATCAGGTAGCAGTGCTATCGACTCTCTACTTACTGATGTAAAGAAGGATTCTGTTCCTACTCAACAAGGAAAAGGCAATCCTTTGTTTGACCTTATCAAAGCTAATTCTTATGAAGGTTCTCCTGTACTTTTTACAGTAAGTTTAAAAGATACTGCTCAAGTAAATAGCTATATCAATTCTCCTGAAGCAAAACATTTGATTCCTGCTTCATTGCAGTATGTAAAATTCGCTTGGGGTAAACCTGATAAAAAGACCTCCCTTATCGAACTTTATGCCCTAAAAGGTAACCGTGATAACACCCCTCCTCTTACAGGTAACGTAGTAACCCAAGCCGAACAAACCTACGACGTTCGCAACCAGCCCGCCGTATCTATGCAAATGGACGGCAAAGGAGCGCGCATTTGGGAAGCGCTTACAGGTAAAGCATTTACTCAAAACACCAATATTGCTATCGTACTCGATAACATCGTATATTCAGCACCAGGAGTAACTACAGGCGCTATTTCAGGAGGTCGCTCTGAAATTACAGGGCATTTTACTTTAAATGAAGCTGTCGACCTTGCTAACGTACTCCGTGCTGGTAAATTACCTGCAAGTGCTGATATCGTACAATCTGAAATCGTAGGGCCTTCTTTAGGACAAGAAGCTATCGATAGCGGTATGAACTCTTTCCTTATCGCTACTATCTTCATCTTTGCGTGGATGATATTCTACTACGGTCGTGCCGGTATTTATGCCGACCTCGCTTTGGTATTCAATATACTCCTCATATTTGGAGTGTTAGCAAGTATAGAAGCTGTACTTACGCTCCCTGGTATTGCGGGTATCGTGCTTACCATTGGTATGGCAGTCGACTCGAACGTGCTGATATTCGAGCGGTCGAAAGAAGAACTGCGCAAAGGTAAAAACATCAATCAAGCAGTGATTGATGGTTTCAAACACGCCCTATCATCTATCTTAGACTCTAACATTACTACAGCGCTTACTGCTCTTATCTTGTTGTTCTTTGGTAGTGGTCCTATCCAAGGTTTTGCAACTACCTTGCTCATTGGTATTGCAACTACTTTGTTCACCGCTATCTTTATTACTCGCTTGTTTATCGACTATAGCGTTGAGAAAAAACACAGGCTTACTTTCACCACTCCTATTACTAAGAACTGGTTCAAAAATGTAGATCTCAACTTCATCGGCAAGCGCAAAATAGGATATGCTTTTTCTATTATCCTATCAATAATAGGTATCATTTCTCTCTCTACTCGTGGTCTCGACCAAGGTATCGATTTCGTAGGTGGTAGAACTTACCAAATTCGTTTTGAAAAAGAAGTTAATCCTACCCAAGTAGCCGATGCCCTCAAAACTACTTTAGGAAATGTGGAAGTGAAGACTTTTGGTGCTCCTAACCAAGTGAAAATCGCTACTAAGTACAAAGTACAAGAAGAAAGTACTGAGGTAGATAATGAAATACAAGAACTCTTGTACAAAGGATTACAGAAATTCTTACCCGAAGGAACTTCATTCGATAGTTTTGCTAAAGCTAGTTCTACTGATAAGATTGGTATTATGCAATCTATGAAAGTAGGACCTACTATTGCCGAGGACATTAAGAGCAGTGCGTTCTGGTCAGTTATCGGTTCGCTTATTGTAATCGGTCTATATATCTTATTCCGTTTCCGAAGATGGCAGTTCTCTATGGGTGCGATTGTATCTTCAGCGCACGACGTGCTAATGGTACTCGGTATCTACTCGCTCACTTATAGCATTATGCCTTTCAATATGGAAATCGACCAAGCTTTTATCGCAGCTATCCTTACAGTAGTAGGTTACTCACTAAACGACACGGTGATTATCTACGACCGTATCAGGGAAGTAATGCGTGAGCCTCATTGGTCAAGAGAGAAAATCAATCACGCACTCAACACTACCCTTAGCCGTACCTTGAACACCTCATTTACCACTATGGCAGTACTCGTTACTATCTTTATCTTTGGTGGTGAAACCTTGCGTGGCTTTATGTTCGCAATGATTATCGGGGTACTCATCGGCACTTACTCTTCTATCTTCGTGGCAGCTCCTCTCATTTACGATACTGTAAAGGACGAAGCTGACCATACTAAAGAAGAAGAACATAGAAAATAATATTCAATTACTAAATATAAAAAAGGCTGTCCGGAATAATCTGGACAGCCTTTTTAATTTTATATCAATTTCATTTTCTTTGCTTTCTCCATCATAAAGGCTTTAGCTGCCTCGTACTCATTGGGGATTTTACCTTCTAAAATTGCTTCTTTTATCGCTTCTTTTAGTACCCCTACAGGTCGCGAAGGAAGTAAATTGAAGGTTTGCATTATTTCTTCACCACTCACCGGAGGTTGAAAATTTCGAATGTGATCTTTTTCCTCTACCTCCACTACTTTCTGACGTACTATTTGAAAATTGTCGTGATATTTCTTAAACTTTTTAGGGTTTTTAGTAGTGATATCCGCTTCACAAAGAGTCATCAAATCTTCAAATTCTTCTCCTGAGTCAAATACCAAACGTCGTACTGCCGAATCGGTTACAATATCTTCCGCAATGATAATAGGTCGCGAACTCATTTTTACGATTTTCTGCACGTATTTCATCTTATCGTTCAGTGGCATTCGCAAGCGTTTGAAAAGGTGATATACCATTTTGCTCCCTACAAACTCGTGTCCGTGAAACGTCCAGCCAATCTTCTTATCAAAACGTTTAGTAGGGGCTTTACCAATATCGTGTAACAATGCCGCCCAACGCAACCATAAGTTATCAGTATGTTCTGAGATATTATCTACTACTTCCAAAGTATGCCAAAAGTTATCTTTGTGGCGTTGTCCATCCTGCTCTTCTACACCTTGTAAGGCAATAAGTTCTGGGAGAATATAGTGCAACAAGCCTGTTTCGTATAGCAATTTCAGTCCTACAGAAGGTTTAGGTGATGCTAATATTTTATTCAGTTCTTCTACAATGCGCTCATTAGAAATAATTTTCAAGCGTTCTTTATTATCAGTAATAGCTTTCAGCGATAGCTCTTCTATCTCAAAATTCAGCTGAGTAGCAAACCTAATTGCACGCATCATACGTAATGGATCATCTGAATAAGTAATATCAGGGTCTAAGGGTGTACGAATGAGTTTCCGTTCTAAGTCTCCTAAGCCGTCAAAAGGGTCAATAAGGTCACCAAAAGTATCTTTATTTAGTGAAAAAGCCATTGCATTGATAGTAAAATCACGGCGATTTTGGTCATCTTGTAGTGTGCCACTCTCTACATAAGGTTTGCGAGAGTTTGATTCATAACTCTCACGGCGTGCTCCTACAAATTCTATATCTAATCCATCGGCTTTAATCATCGCTGTACCAAAGTTTTTGAATATAGATACCTTAGGATTATTAGGCAATTGTTCAGCCACTTTTTCTGCTAATGAAATACCACTACCAATAGACACTATATCAATGTCTTTAGGAAGTTTTTTCTTTAGTAAATAATCGCGTACAAACCCTCCAATCACGTAACTTTCAAGCGGTATTTCAGCTGAAATATTACTGATAAGTTCAAATATAGGATTAGAGAGTGCTTCAGTATAGTTCATTAAAATTCGTTAATTGTTTTGCGAATGGCAACCAAACGCGTTAAAAGTCCTTCGAGGAGGTCGAGATGTAGCATATTAGCCCCATCGCTTTTGGCATTGGCAGGATCAAAATGAGTTTCTATAAATAGTCCATCGGCATTGTTTACTATGGCTGCACGAGCAATAGTTTCAATCATATCGGGGCGACCTCCTGTTACCCCAGTAGTTTGATTAGGCTGCTGTAATGAGTGGGTAACGTCCATCACAACAGGAGCAAATTGGCGCATTGTAGGAATTCCTCTAAAATCTACTATCAAATCCTGATAGCCAAACATCGTTCCGCGATCGGTAATCAAAGCCTTTTTATTACCACTATCAAATACCTTTTGGACAGCAAACTGCATACTTTCAGGACTCATAAACTGACCTTTTTTGAGGTTTACTACCTTACCCGTTTCAGCTGCTGCCACAACCAAATCTGTTTGACGTACCAAAAAAGCTGGTATTTGCAATACATCTACATACTCAGCGGCCATCGTGGCATCACTCACCTGATGAATATCAGTAACGGTAGGTACCCCAAAAGTTTGACCTACTTTTCGGAGTATTTTCAGCGCTTTTTCATCGCCTATACCCGTAAACGAATCTACACGGCTACGATTGGCTTTCTTAAAACTCCCTTTAAAAGTGTATGGAATATTCAGTTTTTGAGTGATATTCACTATACGTTCTGCAATTTTCATCGCCATATTTTCTCCTTCTATAGCACAAGGTCCTGCTAAGAGAAAAAAATTATCTGCTTTATTTAACATTTTATTTAATTTATTAGAGTATTAGTGAACAAAAAGCATTGCCCTAATATTAGTGGTAAACAAATTTACAGCAATAGCTAAAAGAATGACCCCAAAAAGGTTGTGAAGTACAGTAATACCTTGTTTGCCTAAGAATTTTTCTATACGTTCCGACGATTTTAGTACTATATAAACAATAACCATATTGATAATTATCGCTACAATAATATTCTCTACATAGAATTTTGCTCTGAGCGAGAGTACTGTTGTAAGCGCACCCGCTCCTGCCACCATAGGGAACGCTAATGGCACAATAGAAGCACTTTCAGGAGTTGTTCCTTTGTAGAGGGTAATTCCTAAAATCATCTCTAAGGCGAGAAAAAATAAGATAAACGCTCCTGCTACAGCAAAAGCTTCAACGGTTACCCCAAATAAATTCAGCAATTGCTTACCAAGAAATAAAAACACCACTAATAAACTTCCTGCTACAATAGCTGTTTTCTCTGATTGTATACGTCCCGCTTTTTTACGTAGGTTGATAATAATTGGCACACTCCCAATGATATCTACCACTGCAAAGAGTACCATAGTAGCGGAGATAATCTCCTTTACATCAAAATTCATAACTTAAAAAATTTGCGCAAAAGTACAAATTAATTAACAAATTTACAAATTGACAAATTTGGTAATTGATAAATTATTGTTACCTTTGCCTCTCATAAGACTATGCTAAACGAAGATTTTATCATAAAAGGTAGAAAACTTACCGCTGAAGAGTGGGGAAGTAGACTTCTATTGGTAGCTATCAACCTACCAATAGCCATTATTACCCTTTATACTCTTAACTTCAATTCTTCTACTTTCTTTTTCCAATTTATTTTCGGAATAGTCACTGCCTTTTTAGCATTTTTTGCTATTATTATGACCTTTAAAGAATACAAATATTCACTACTTACACTTCATTTTTACAATAATCAATTAAAAATACTATACAAAAATAAAATTCTGAAAGATGTAACTCTAAAAGATATTAAATTATTACATTTTTTTAATTTATCTGAAAAGAAAGATAAAATGTGTAGGCCTTTTTTGGATATTTATGACCATAATAACATTATTATTATACATATACAACTGAATTTTAGAGACTACAATCAGCTAAAAACATATCTTACCCCCTACCCTATTAATATAAACGACGAAGTTATACACAATTATTCTGACATAAAAAAATGAACTTACTATCTGTAGAAAACATATCTAAAGCCTTTGGCGAACGTATAATTCTTGAAAACATTTCTTTTGGCATCAATAAAGACCAAAAAATAGCCTTTATAGCCAAAAATGGTACTGGAAAAACTACTCTTCTCAACATTATCGCTGGGAAAGATCTCCCTGATAGTGGTCAAGTGGTATTCCGCAAAGGGATACACATTGGTTTTCTCTCTCAAAATCCTTATTTTAATGAAGATTTAACGATAGAAGAAACTATTTTTGCTACAGATAACCCCATTTTGCGCCTTATCCGAGAATATGAACACGCCTTGCAGCACCCCGAAAATGAAGATGCCTATCAAAAAGCTTTTGAACAAATGGAACGCCATAACGCGTGGGATTTCGAAACACAATACAAACAAATCCTCTCCCGACTTAAATTGGATAACCTCCATTTGAAAGTAAAAAACCTTTCTGGCGGACAAAAAAAGCGCCTAGCCTTAGCCAATGTACTCATCAGTAAACCTGATTTATTGATATTAGATGAACCTACTAACCACCTCGATTTAGAGATGATAGAATGGCTCGAACAATATTTCGCTAAAGAGAACCTTACCCTATTTATCGTTACTCACGACCGATATTTCTTAGAACGCGTTTGCAACGAAATATTAGAGTTAGACAACGGTGAACTCTTCAGTTATAAAGGAAACTATTCTTATTTTTTAGAGAAGAAAGAGCAACGACTCGCACAAGAACAGGCTTCTGTAGAGAAAGCTAAAAACCTATATGTAAAAGAACTCGAATGGATGCGCCGCCAACCAAAAGCGCGTACCACCAAATCTAAATCGCGTATCGACGACTTCTATAAAATTAAAGAAGTAGCTCACAAAAGACGCAAAGAGCATTCCGTGCAATTAGAAATCAATATGGAACGCTTAGGTAGCAAAACTGTAGAGTTTCACAACGTATGCAAGGCTTTTGATGAGCTCTGCATACTCAATAAGTTTAGCTACAATTTCCTACGAGGAGAACGAGTGGGGATTATAGGCAAAAACGGCACAGGGAAGTCTACATTCTTAAACCTCCTCACAGGAACGCTCACTCCCGATAGTGGTAAAATAATAGTAGGCGATACTATCAAATTTGGCTACTATACCCAAGAGGGCATAGAGGTATTACAAGGGCAAAAAGTGATAGAAGTAATACAAAAATACGGCGATTATATCCCCTTACTCAAAGGTCGTACCCTCTCAGCTGGGCAATTATTAGAACGTTTTCTCTTCGACCGTAAAAAGCAATACGACTATGTAGAAAAACTCAGTGGAGGTGAGCTCAAACGCTTATATCTCTGCACTGTACTTATACAAAACCCTAATTTCCTAATCCTTGACGAGCCTACAAACGACCTCGACATCGTTACTCTAAACGTCTTGGAAGACTTTTTGTTAGACTATCCCGGTTGCTTAGTTGTTGTCTCTCACGACCGCTATTTTATGGATAAAATCGTAGACCACCTTTTTGTATTCAAAGGCAAGGGTGAAGTAGAAGATTTCCCTGGCAACTATACCGACTATCGCGTATATGAAGAAAGTATCCCACCGGTAGACGAATCTCTTAAAAAAGAAACCACCAAAAACACTTGGCGCAAAGACGGAATGAAAGGTCTATCGTTCAATGAACAGAAAGAATATAACCGTTTAGAAAAAGAAATCGCCCAATTAGAAGAGCAAAAAGCGAGTATTGAAGCAGCTTTTGCCGAAGGAACACTTAGCAATGATGAAATACAAACCCAATCAATTGCCTTACAGCAAACGCTCACTGCCATAGAGGAAAAAACAGAACGCTGGTTTGAGTTAACTGAAAAATTAGAACAATAATTAAACCGATTTGCGATAAGTACGCCACCAACGATCGGGAACGATACCGCGAATAGCTTCTTCATAATCTTGTGGTAAACAAGGCACAAGTCCTGAAGGCACGTGATTTTGAGGAGAAGAATATTTGTCACCTCCTGGTTTCATCCACCAACGTTCAGTTTGGGTACTCTTGAAAAACTCTATTTGTATATCGTCTATAGGCACAATATATTTAGTGTAATTCTCATCGTTGATTACAGGCAATTCCTTAATGCGGAAGGTAAAACCTTCATAAAAATACCAAACCATTTCTGCGAGTAATTGGGCAGCTAAATCTGTATTAGGAATATCAAAAATACCCGCTACTTGTACATTACTACTAATACCTGCATAACGCGCTATAGCACATATTTCTCTGCTATTAAATCCATTTACGTTACCCATAGCCATCATATCCTTTGCTTGTACTGAAGTCATATCCACACTCACTATATCAGCATCGCGCATAGCAGGCTCTATAATCTTCAAATCATTCACTATATTACCTAAACGATGCACCTCAAAACACATTTTCTCAAGCAAATCCAATTCTTCTTGGGCTACATAATACGATTGATAACCTAAATTTGTAAAATCTAATAGATTTACAGGTGGTTCTGATATGAGTTTACTCATATACGAACTTTCTACAAATAACTCTTCTGTATTGCCAAAATCAAATTTAGAATCCACACATACAAGGTTTACCATCTGTTCAAGGCTATCAAAAGCACGATAAAGTGAATAGGTAAAATCTTGCGATCCTCCTAACACTACAGGAATTACCCCCTCCTTAATCAATTCAGCTACAATCTCTTTAATAGCAAAATGCGTATCTTCTTCAGTAGCTCCTAAAGGCAAGTTTCCTAAATCTGCAATACCGAAATTCCAATTACCCATAAAAAGTGAGTACAAATGTTGGCGAAAACGATAAAACGACTGCCCCATCGTTTCTATACAGAAGAAAGCTATTTTTACATCTGTAAGATCTGGCAATCCTAAGGAAGGAAGGTGTTTATGAAGTTGAAAACCTACTTGTTGTGGCTTGTAATCATCTAAGGTAAAAGACTCATCTATAGGTTGTAAATAGGATAATGACATAATTTTTTTATTAATAGACGGCAAAGGTAGGAGATAATTAGCAAATTAGCAAATTTGTGATTTAGTAAATTATTTATCTTTCCTCTCTTGTAGTTTGTAATTATTTATTAATTTTGCCCCAAAATAGTACCTTTATCAAGTTCCTTATACTTGAAATAAAATACTTTTATCTCAAAATGAAGATATTACATATAGACAAAAATCACCCCTTGATGCTTTCTCAACTCTCTGCACAAGGTTTTGAAAATGAAGAAGATTACACTAATACTAAAGAAGCTATAGAATCTAAAATTGCTGATTACGATGGCATTATCATCCGCAGTCGTTTTCCTATAGATAAAACTTTTTTAGACAAGGCTACTCGATTGAAATTCATAGGCAGAGTAGGTGCTGGTCTCGAAAATATAGATTGTAATTATGCTGAAAGCAAAGGAATTACTCTCATTGCTGCTCCTGAAGGCAACCGCAATGCTGTAGGAGAACACACTCTTGGTATGCTTTTAGCTCTTTTGAACAAGTTAAAAAAAGCTAACAACGAAATTAAAAATGGCAAATGGTTGCGTGAGGAAAACCGCGGTTGGGAGCTTGATGGCAAGACCATAGGCATCATAGGCTATGGCAATATGGGTAAGAGTTTTGCTAAAAAATTACGAGGTTTCGACTGCAATGTAATTTGCTACGACATTCTTCCTGACAAAGGCGATGAGAATGCTAAACAAGTAACTTTGGTAGATTTTTTCCGTCAAGCCGATATAGTGAGTTTGCATACCCCTCAAACTCCTCAAACTGAGAAAATGATTAATACAGCGTTTATCAATAGTTTTGCCAAAAGTTTTTGGTTCCTAAATACCGCTCGCGGCAAGAGTGTTGTTACCGATGATTTAGTGAACGCTCTAAAAAATGGCAAAGTGTTGGGAGCTGGTTTAGATGTATTAGAATACGAAAAAGCTTCTTTTGAAGATTTCTTTAGCGACGGCCAGATGCCTGAATCTTTTAAATACTTATTAGATGCTGATAACGTAATTCTCACCCCTCATATCGCTGGCTGGACACTTGAAAGCAAAGAAAAACTCGCACAAATAATAGTAGACAAAATAATTAGCCAATTTAGAAATTGATAAATCAACAAATTAAATAGAAATGAAAAAAAATTATTTACTCATTGGGGTAGCCGCTTTATTACTCAGTTGCAACGCTACCAAAAACACTACTACAACACAAACTACTTCTGGCGAAAGTGCCCTAATTGCTAATGGCAAATTGTGGTCGTCTTATTTTCAACAAAATGCCGCTGAATACGAAGCCTTATGCTTGCAAGCTTTCAATGTTGCTAAACTGCGATTAGATGAAGCTATTGCTAAAAAAGGAGATAAACCTTTGGCTATTGTTACCGATATAGACGAAACCTTTTTAGACAACTCTCCTTTTGAAGCCTATTGTGCCAAGCAAGGGATTAGCTATTCACAAAAAGCATGGGAAGAATGGACTGTTTTAGGCGAAGCTAAACCTCTAACAGGTGCCTTAGAATTTTTTAAATACGCCGATAGCAAAGGGGTCGCTATTTTTTATGTAACCAATCGTCTTGAGAAAGAACGCGAGGGTACTGCTAAAAACCTAAAAAAATACAACTTCCCTTTACCTTCTGATAGCCACCTCTTCTTGCGTTCTGCCGAAAAAAGTAAAGAAAATCGCCGATTGCAAATCGCCAAAGATTACGATATCGTACTCTTGATGGGCGATAATCTTTCCGACTTTTCTAAAGATTTTGATGGGGGTACTCCTCAACAACGCTCCGAGGCAGTTCATAAAAACAAAACAGAGTTTGGCAAGCGTTTTATTGTGCTACCTAACTACTCCTATGGTGATTGGGAAGGTGCTGCGTATGGTCATAAATACAACATTCCTGCCGCTGAAAAAGAAGCGATTATCAAGAGTAATACAAAGACTTTTAAATAAGTAACTCCCAACAAATAACTGAAATGGAAAAAGAGTTTGTCATTCCTAAAAGAGAAGTAACTTCTATTGATATAGATGAAGTGAATAAATTGTTGGAAGAACGCTTGTATTTTGAGCTTTTAACAGAAGCTCCTACGACCACCTACCAAGCTCAGCTTTTTGACTCCGAAGGTATGGGTACATCACTGATGTTCAGGATAGTACTAAGAGAAGATTTTACTTCTTATATCGGTATTCAGATGTTGGGTGCAGGTGAACAACCTAAAGATGATGAGTGGAGGGCAAAATTTTTCGGACTTTTGCCTAACAAAGATACAATCGAAAAAGAAATAACCAACGAGATACTTGATCTTCTACGTAAGATTTACAAGTTAGGAGCTGAGAAGAAAATAGAAAAATCAGTTTAATTGTTCATTGTTACTTGCTAATTGATAATTAATTACTATTTTTGCCAAAAATTAAGCATATATGTCTGAAAACACCGTTACACCCTACCAAGGATCAACAGATGGAAAAAAACAACAAGTAACCAAAATGTTCAACACTATTTCGGAAACTTACGACGGTTTGAATCGTGTAATTTCGTGGGGTTCAGACGTAAAATGGCGTAAATTCGTCGTCCAAAAAGTAGCCGAAATCAATCCTTCTACAGTATTAGATGTCGCTACAGGAACAGGCGATTTAGCCATTGCGCTTACCGCTATACCTGAGGCTAAAATTACGGGATTAGACATCTCTGAAGGAATGCTTGCTGTAGGGCGTGATAAAATTGCAAAAAAACAACTCTCAAACCGCATTGATTTGGTGCAAGGCGACAGCGAACAATTACCTTTTGCCAATGCTACTTTTGATGCTGTAACTGTTGGCTTTGGAGTACGCAATTTCGAGGATTTAGAAAAAGGGCTTTCCGAAATACGAAGAGTACTAAAACCTAACGGACGATTAGTGGTTTTAGAAACTTCTGTACCCGAAAAATTTCCTTTCAAACAAGGGTATTATTGCTATACTAATTACGTGATGCCACTCATTGGCAAACTCTTTTCTAAAGACCGATCAGCCTATCGATACTTGTCTAACTCGGCAATTCATTTCCCTTACGGAAAAAAATTCCAACAGATATTAGATAAAGTAGGCTATCAACGAACACAGTATTACCCTAAAACCTTAGGAGGGGTTGCTACCATCTATATTGCTAATAAATAGAATTTTTTAATAAATAATGAATAAAGTAAACTTTAAAAAAATCCTTTTATTTTTGTTCCTTTGTATAGGTTTTGCTAATTTGTACGCCCAATTTAAACAACCTATGATGAACTTGGAACACTTCGACGAAAAGCGCTACCAATGGGGGTATTACTTTGGGGCTAATACTTTCGATTTCAAAATCGATTACAAAGATCTCAATTATAGAAACGCAAGTTTACGCGAAATCCAAACTGACCGCAAAGTGGGGTTCAATGTGGGGCTTACGGGTTCTGCTCGCTTGGTGAACTTCCTCGATTTGCGCATAGAACCAGGATTGGTATACAACAAGCGCGTACTTATCTTCCCTGGTTTTTCCGATAGTAAAGATGCACTACGTGATGCTCAATCTACCTACATCTATATTCCTTTATTATTAAAATTCAGCGCAAAACGTTGGTATAACTTCAAACCTTATGTAACCGCGGGAGCTTCTGTGGTTTTCAACCTCAGTAGTAACGACAAACTTACTATTGATAACTCCGAGAAAACTTTCCGTGCTACTAAAAACGTGTTTTTCTACGAAATGGGTATAGGTTTAGATATCTATACTCATTACTTTAGGGTATCTCCTTCTCTTAGAGCCTTGTTCTCTGTAAACAACGAATTAGTCCCCGATAAAGATGCTAATAGTAGATGGACAGGTAATATCAACGGACTCAAAACACGTGGTTTCTTGTTGAATCTCAATTTTGAATAAGTATGAAAAAAATAGTATTTTTTATAGGTATTCTAATGGGTTGTACCTCTTATGCTCAAAACTTTAGCTACCCAATGGCAAGCCCGCGACAAGTGATTACTCAACAGTTCTCTGTAAGCCAAATAACAGTTGATTATGGTCGCCCTAGTGTGAGAGGTAGAAAGATTTTTGGCGAATTGGTTCCTTATGGAAAAGTATGGCGCGCAGGAGCTAATCAAGCTACAAGTATAAGCTTCTTACAACCTGTAAAAGTAGGTGGAAAATCCGTAAAAAAAGGAGATTATGCCATTTTTATCACTCCCGAACAACACCAATGGAAAATAGTACTAAACTACGATGCCGATGCTTGGGGTGCTTATAGTTATGACCCTAATGAAAACGCTATAGAGTTTACAGTACCTGTAATACAAACTAAAGATTTACAAGAATCCTTAGAATTTTCTTTCGAGAGTCTTTCTAATGAAAAATTGAATCTCATTATCCGTTGGGAATACACCAAAGTAGAAATTCCTATAGAAATTGACAAGAAAGAAATTATTGATAAAATTATTGAACAACTCAAAGAAGTAAAACAATTTGAGAGAGATTTAGAAGGTAAAGAACAAAAATAATGGAAAGAAAACAAGTGCGAAAATATAGTATATTAGCTATTTATATAGTAATTTGGCTCGTTTTTCGTTGCTTTCCCTCTGTTACTGAACATATCTACAGTAAAGGTATCTACCCGTATATAGCCAAAGTATTACACTTTCTATTGGGGTGGATACCTTTTTCTGTGGGCGATATTTTGTACACTTTGCTCATTATAGGTATAGTAGTAACTGTGATAAAACACTACAAAAAACTATGGACAGAACCTCTCAAAACCTTAGATAAAATATTTTCTAAAACTGTACGTCTAATCTTTGTTTTTTTCTTTCTGTGGGGCTTTAACTATTTTAGAGTACCTTTGAAAAACTCATTAAGCACTTCCCAACAATATACTGAGACTCAACTGCTCAAAGCTACCCAAGTGTGTATTGATAGAGCCAATGCTCTCCATACTCGATTAGCTCCTAACGATAGTACCAAAGTAGATTTTTGGCTTTCTCAAAAAGAAATATACCGAATCGCTACTAAAGGCTACCCCCTAACAGTGGAAGGTATTAGTGATTTTAAAGCTATAAAAAGTGTGAAACCCTCTATTTATAGTACTGTACTCACCTATATGGGATATAGTGGATATTTAAATCCGTTTACTAATGAAGCTCAAGTGAACGGAAAAATGATAGGTTATAGTACCCCTATCACCGCTTGCCACGAAATAGCTCACCAAATGGGATATGCCGCAGAAGAAGAGGCTAATTATTTAGGTTATTTAGCAGCTAAAAAAACAAAAAATCCTTACTTTGATTATAGCGCTGAACTCTTTGCTCTCCGTTATTTCTTAAACGAAGTAGCTGTAGTAGCCCCCATTGAGTACCAAACGCTTCACTCTCAAGTACACAAAGGAATTTTTGAAAATTATAAAGAAGTACATTTATTTTGGAAACAATACGAGAACAAAGCTGAACCCGTATTCAAAGCCAGTTACGATGCATTCCTGAAAGCTAACAAACAAAAAGAAGGCATCAATAGCTACGACTTAGTAGTAGGTCTATTGATACCTCATTATAGAAGTTGAGAGAGTTTAGATTGTTGCTCTCTTATTTTTATATTAAAGAAATTTATTGAGCTCCATTAGTAACACTTCGCTGTCTTGGAAGCCCTCTGCGCGCCAAATAAGACTGAGTTTATTGAATATAATAACTGTTGGCAAAGCACTTATCTTCAAAGCTTTGCTCAATTCAGCATTTTTATTTACATCTATTTTCACTACCTTTACACGCTCTCTAAGTACTGAAGCCACTTCGCGTAACACTGCATTCATATGCAATGAAATCTCTATACCTTCTGAATAGAAACAAAGGAGCACTGGAGTATTTACATTGATGACATCACCAAATTTCTTCATACTTTTGTGTTTAATAATGCGACAAAAGTACAAAGTTTTTTTGAATTACAAACACATTTTATTTATTTTTTATCTCTTTACTTTTTAGTTTCCACTTTTTTTACTACTTTTGCCCAAGTTTTTAAACCAGAAAAAAATGTTTGATAATTTAAGTGATAAATTAGAAAAAGCCCTACATAACCTAAAGGGACACGGAAAAATTACTGAAATAAACGTCGCTGAAACGCTAAAAGAAGTACGTCGCGCGTTACTTGATGCCGACGTCAATTATAAAATAGCCAAAGATTTTACAAACAACGTAAAAGAAAAAGCCTTAGGTCAGCAGGTACTCACCACCTTACAACCTGGTCAGTTAATGGTGAAAATTGTAAAAGATGAACTCACTCAACTGATGGGAGGTGATGCTGCAGGTGTAAACCTATCAGGAAACCCTACTATTATCTTAATGTCGGGATTGCAAGGTTCTGGTAAAACTACTTTCTCAGGAAAATTAGCTAACTATCTCAAAAATAAAAAAAATAAAAAACCTTTACTCGTCGCTTGCGACGTTTATCGTCCTGCTGCAATTGACCAATTACACATCGTTGGTGAACAAGTAGGTGTACCCGTATTCTCCGATAAAGACAACAACAACCCCGTAGATATCGCCCAAAAAGGAGTGCAATACGCCAAAGAAAACCACCTAAACGTCGTGATTATAGATACTGCTGGTCGATTGGCTGTCGATGAGCAAATGATGAATGAAATTTCCAACATTCACAAAGCACTAAATCCACAAGAAACTCTTTTTGTAGTTGATGCGATGACGGGGCAAGACGCCGTGAATACCGCTAAAGCTTTCAACGATGTACTCAACTTCGATGGGGTTATCCTCACCAAACTCGATGGTGACACCCGCGGTGGGGCAGCTATCACTATCAAATCGGTAGTGAATAAACCTATCAAATTTGTGGGTACTGGTGAAAAAATGGATGCTATTGATGTGTTCTACCCTGAACGTATGGCCGACCGTATCCTCGGTATGGGCGATGTGGTATCATTAGTAGAACGCGCTCAAGAGCAGTTTGACGAAGAGCAAGCGCGCAAATTGCAAAAGAAAATTGCTAAAAACCAATTTGGCTTCGACGACTTCCTCGAACAAATACAGCAAATCAAGCGTATGGGTAGTATGAAAGACCTACTTGGTATGCTTCCTGGGGTAGGTAAAGCTGTAAAAGATCTCGATATCAAAGACGATGCTTTCAAACACATTGAAGCTATTATCCACTCAATGACTCCAAAAGAACGCAGCACCCCTGCTATCATCGATTTGAACCGTAAAAAACGCATCGCTAAAGGTAGTGGTCGCGATATTCAGGAGGTAAACCAACTGATGAAACAGTTCGAACAAATGAGCAAAATGATGAAAATGATGCAAGGTGGAGGCGGTAGAAAGATGATGCAGATGATGCAAGGAATGAGACAAAAATAAATTAATACAAATATGTTAAAAAAATTCATTGAAACCATAGTTAAGAACAAGGAAGTGTTCTACTTAGAGGTAGACGAATCCTTTGCAATGTGTGGCTCACAAACTTTCTATATTGAGGAAACCAAAGAGGCTATTCCTGTAGCACTCTTTTGGGAAGATGAAAAAAATGCTGCCGCTTGCAAAGCCGACGAATGGGCTAAAGGAATCGTAAAATCAGCTACCTTAGAAGAGTTTATCGAAATTTGCTTTGGAATGCAAGTAGAAACAATGGCCGTAGGTATTGGTTTCAAAGCTGATTTATCAGGAGGAGAAGAACTTGTGCCTGTTGATTTGGTAAAAGCATTGGTAGACGAAATCGACAGAACCAAAACAGCCGTTACTTTTAGTGAATCGTTCGAATCATTAGCCCAAGTAAAACAACTCTTAAATCAAATAGAACTCGATATCACCGATGAAGAAGCTCTCTAACCACTAAAAACACAATCAATAATGACTATTTTAGACGGGAAAAAAACTTCTGAAGACCTCAAACAAGAAATTGCTGAGGAAGTAAAGCAATTGAAAGCTAAAGGTAAAAGAGTACCACATTTAGCAGCTGTATTGGTAGGCAACGATGGGGCAAGTCTTACCTACGTGGGGAGTAAGGTGAAAGCTTGCGAACAAGTAGGCTTTGAGTCTACTTTAGTAAAACTTCCTGCTAACATCAGTGAAGAGGCGTTACTACAAGAAATTGAAAAGTTAAACGCTAATCCTGAAATTGACGGCTATATAGTGCAATTACCACTACCTAAACACATCAACGAGCAGGAAATACTTTTAGCCATAGACCCCACAAAAGATGTAGATGGTTTTCACCCCGCTAACTTCGGTAGAATGGCATTGGATATGGAGGCTTTCATTCCTGCCACTCCTTTCGGTATTATGGAATTGCTAAAACGCTACAAAGTGCCTACCAAAGGCAAACACGTGGTAGTAGTAGGACGCTCACACATCGTAGGTCGCCCCATCAGCATATTACTCAGCCAAAAGGGAGCCCAAGGCAATGCAACCGTTACCCTCACTCATAGTCATACCCCTAACCTCGCTGATCTTACACGTCAGGCAGATATTGTGGTAATGGCATTAGGTATTCCAGAATTTCTAAAAGGCAATATGGTAAAAGAAGGCGTAACCGTGATAGACGTAGGAATTACACGCCTAAAAGACGATAGCAACCCTAAAGGATACCGTATAGTAGGTGATGTAGCTTTCAATGAAGTAAAAGAAAAAGCGAGCTACATTACTCCTGTTCCTGGTGGTGTAGGACCTATGACCATAGCAATGCTACTGAGAAACACACTATTAGCTTACAAATGGTATAGAAATTGATACTTTTAAGAATAAACATTTAAATTTAGAATATTATGGCAAAAACAGCAAATGTATTATTAGGTTTGGCAGCAGGTACTGCCATTGGAGTAGGGTTAGGCATTCTTTTCGCTCCCGACAAAGGTAAAAACACTCGCGAAAAAATTAAAGACTCTGTGAGTGATAAAGCTGAAAAACTAAAAGAACAGCTTGAACGCTTAACCGATAGTGTAAAAGAAAAATCAGCTGAGTTTAAAGGTTCTTTAGAAGATAAAGTAGAGTCTTTACTTTCTAAATCAAGCTACAAAGCTGAAGATGTGATTACTTTCTTAGAAAAAAAATTAGCTGCCTTAAAAGAAGCTAACGCTAAACTACAGAAATAAACACTTATGTCTATCCATTCTATCAAAGAATCTTTTGAGGAAGTTCCTACAAAAGCAAGTTCCGCCCTTGATTCGCAAATCGCTTACTATAAATTATTTATTTTTAGATTCATAGGTAAATCATCCTATGCTCTCATCACTTTTTTTATAGTAGCTTTTGTTAGTTTGTTGGTATTGTTTTTCTTGTCCTTTGCTATAGCCTATGCAGTAGGCGAAGCATTGGGTAGCAACGCCTTAGGATTTGCTATTGTAGGAGCTTTCTATATATTGATTGCTATAATAGTATTGGCTTTCCGAAAAAAACTTATTGAAAGACCTCTATTAGAAAAACTCTCCGAAATCTATTTTAAAGTAGAACCCGATGACGAAGAATAAAATCTATCACTCTTTTGAAGAAATCGATAACGACCTTAAAATACTGCGTTTAGAAAAGGAAATAGATCGTTTGTCACTCACCCAACAAGTATCGGTAGCTGCTAAGAGTCTCACTCTTGGAAATCTACTCGCTAATACTTGGTTTTCTTTCTTGACCAACGAAAAAAGATGGCTTAACTTAGCTATCGAATACACCTTATTTTTCCTTTTTAGAAAAAAACTCAAATCTTATAACTATCAATGAAACATAGCCTTATAAAGAATCTGGATTGGATTTCGGTAATATTGTATTTATTATTAGTAATGTGTGGGTGGATTGCTATTTTCTCCACTACTTATAGCGACCTAAATGTTACTTCCATTTTCGACATCAATCAGTTTTATGGGAAACAGATGCTTTTTATAGGGCTCAGCTTCTTGCTGATTACTTTTATTTTGGCTTTAGACCCAAAAGTGTACTCTAATTTTGCAGTACTCTTCTATCTCATTGCTATTGTTTTATTGGCAGGGTTATTTATTTTTGGTAAAGAGACCAATGGCGCCAAAGCGTGGTATGCTATAGGCTCTATCACAGTACAACCCAGTGAATTTGCTAAAGTAGCTACGGCTCTTGCTTTTTCTCGCTATGTGAGTGATATTCACACTGATATTCGGCGTACTCCCGATCTCTTACGCGCTATCGCTATCATTTGTATACCTGCTTTTCTCATCTTGTTACAACCCGATGTAGGGAGTTTATTAGTATTCTTCTCATTAGCATTTGCACTCTTCCGTGAAGGAATGCCTTCTGCCCTACTCTTCTATCTCTTTTTATCAGGTGTAGTGTTTATCTCTTCGCTGAAATTTGGTACTACTTTCACTGTTTTAGCCTCTATTATCAGTATTGGGGCTTATGGATTTTGGCATAAAAAGAAAACTAACCGAATTCCTTTTCAGAATATTTTTATACTCTCGGTATTGTGCTTGCTAACAGCCTTCGCTACTCACCCCGTGTATGATAATGTACTGAAACAGCACCATCGCAATCGTCTAAACCTGTGGTTGCGCCTTGAAACCGACCCTCAGAAAATTGCAGCTATGAAGCGTGATTTTGCTTATAATACCAATATGGCGGAATCGGCAATTACCTCTGGAGGTGCTTTAGGAAAAGGATTCTTGGAAGGTACACGTACCAAAGGAAGTTTTATCCCTGAACAACACACCGATTATATTTTCACCACCATAGGCGAAGAATGGGGATTTGTTGGTACAGCTACTGTAGTAATACTATTCACCTTCTTACTCTTGCGACTCATTGTACTCGCCGAACGACAGAAAACAAAATTCAATAGGGTTTATGGTTATTGTGTAATCTCAATTCTGTTTGTACACTTCTGTATCAATATAGGTATGGTAATTAGTTTGATACCTACCATTGGTATTCCGTTGCCTTTCTTTAGCTATGGGGGGTCTGGACTTTGGGCATTTACTATCCTACTTTTCATCTTCTTACGATTAGATGCTAATCGCTTGAATGATTGGATTCGATAATAATTACGAATAATAAAAATGACAAACTCATATAAAGAAAAACTCACAGAAGCCACAGCACAATATCAAAAACTCAACAAGCAATACAACCAAATGGGGTTGCTACGATTGACTGATATGTTACTGATTATTGGCTTAGTATACCAACTCATCAAAGCCCCCTCTATACTGATGGGGCTCTTTTCTGTATTGGCTATTATCATCTTCTTTTTATTGATTGTAAAACACAAAAAGATAAGAGCTCGTCGCACAATTGCTAAAACTAAAATGCGCCTCAATGAGCAGGAAATTGCTTTTTTAGAACAACATATTTTCTTCACTGATAATGGTAGTGCTTTCCAACAAGAGAATCACCCTTACGCTTATGATTTAGATATTTTAGGTGAACGCTCACTTTATCACTACCTCAATCGCACGCATACTTTTTTGGGGAGAAAACTATTAGCAGAGCGACTTCTCTGCCCTATTCCAGAGCGTATTCTCGATACTCAAAAACAAATACAAACCCTTACTCCCGACCTTGATTGGCGACAAACCTTTACTGCTTATGCCCAACAAATAGACGATAGTGAGGAGTTCTACACCAAACTGAGTGCGTGGGCAAAAGCCCCTGTTAAACTGTTGAGCAATGCTATGCGCTATACGCTTATAGCTTTACCTATACTGCTTGTTGTATGTCTGTTAATAGGTTATGGTGAGGATAACGAACTGCTAAAAACTATAGGAAAGTTGCTGCTCACTATAAATTTAGTAATTTTCTTTAGTTTTGTAGGTAGAATCGCCAAAGAAAAATTAGGATTTGAGCGCACTTATACAATGTTGTATGCTTTCAGGGAATGTATAGCCCAAGTAGAAGCCCGTTTTCCTGAGAAAAACCAGCAAGCCAGCATTAAAATAGCCCAACTTTCGCGCTTGTTAGACGATTTAGACAGTGTAGGCAATATATTAGTCTCTATACCTCTCAACGCATTTTCTTTCTATCACATACATCGTTACCAACAACTTTTGCAATGGAAAGCACGCTATGCAGCCCATATAGAAGAGTGGTTGCAATCGGTGGGAGAGATTGAAGTGTTGTGTAGTTTTGCTAATTTTAGCTATAATCACCCTAATTTTGTATATCCTACTCTTAATAACAAGTACGAAATAGCTTTTGAGGCGGTAGGGCACCCGCTTATTCCTACTGAACACCGCGTTACTAACGATATTACTCTCAATGAGCAGGCTTTTATACTGCTTACAGGCTCTAATATGTCGGGGAAGAGTACTTTTTTGCGTACTTTGGGAGTGAATATGTTGCTCACTTTGGTAGGTTTACCAGTTTGCGCGCGTAAAGCCAATGTACACCCTTTGCGATTACTCGTTTCTATGCGTCTCGCTGATTCTCTCAACGATGGTAAATCATATTTCTTTGCCGAAATCAACCGTATACAGCAAATTGTAAAAACTTTAGAAAGCGAACGTTGCTTTGTACTCTTAGACGAAGTATTACGCGGTACCAATTCCGAAGATAAACAGCACGGCACTATTAAAATTGTAGAACGTTTGCTTTCCTTACAGGCTTTAGGAGTACTTGCCACTCACGATATAGAAGTGTGTAACCTCAGCGAACAATATCCGCTGCAATTACAAAATAAGTGTTTTGAATCAATCATTGAAAATGGGGAACTCACTTTTGATTACAAACTGAGAGATGGGGTGTGCAAAAACAAAAACGCTACCTTCTTGATGAAGAAATTAGGCATTATATAAAGAAATTACTTAAAAAAGAAAACTTATGATTAAAAAACTGTGGCCTCTTGCCATAGGAGGTTTAGCTTTAGGAGCTACCGAGTTCCTAATAATGGGATTATTACGTGTAATAGGTGAGGATATGCTTTTAGAAGATGCTATTACAGGGCGGCTTATTTCGGCTTATGCTATAGGTGTAGTTGTAGGTGCTCCAACACTCATCGCATTGGCAGCCTCATACAATCCTAAGAAGATACTATTGTTCTTTATGTTGCTCTTCACGCTTTTCAACGGGCTTTCAGTTTTTTCACCTAATTATACTACTTTGCTTTTAGCGCGTTTCTTTTCGGGGTTACCCCACGGTGCATTCTTTGGGGTAGGTGCTATTGTAGCCAAGCAGTTAGCCCCTAAAGGTAAAGAGGCTTTTGCCATTTCAATTATGTTTGCAGGGCTTACTGTCGCCAATTTGATAATGGTACCTTTGCTTACTTACATAGGAGCTTGGATAGGCTGGCGAACAGCGATGGGATGTGTATCGTCGTTAGGATTGCTTACAATGCTATCGATATTCTTTTTCTTACCCAATATAGAAAACAAAAGAGACCTTGGTATCAAGCGCGAAGTACGTTTATTTTTCAATAGAAGGTCGTTATTAGTTTTAGGTATTACTGCCTTAGGTTGTGGCGGGCTTTTTGCGTGGTTCAGCTATATACAACCCTTGATGATAGAGACGGCGCATATCAACCCTGATATGAAATCGGTGGTGATGGTAGTAGCAGGTGCGGGAATGGTAGTAGGTAACCTCTTAGGAGGCTGGATTACTGACCGCCTATTGCCTATCAAAGCGACTATTTACATCTCGTTGATGCTCATCAGTGTATTGCTATTAGTCTTCTTTTTCTCACATATTCAGCCTATAGCGTGGGTACTTACGTTTGTATGTGGAGCGATGTCGATGTCATTAGGCTCTCCGCTGAATATGCTTATTTTTCGCTGTGCTCCTCAATCCGAAATGATGGGAGCCGCTTTTATGCAAGCGGGATTCAACACTGCTAATTCTATTGGAGCTTATGTAGGAGGATTGCCGCTGCTCTATGGACTCAGCACCAATTACCCGTCGCTTATGGGTGCAGGTTTAGCAAGTTTAGGGTTGCTCTTGACTTTCTACCTTTGGCGTATTCTCAAGTTCTAATTTTTTTACTTTGAGGAATGATTCGTGTTGTTCGATAGCCATTTCAATTTGAGCTACAATTTCTTCAACTGTATCATTTTCATAATCAATCTGCAAAGGGGGTTTGATAATCATTGATTGTTGAACCCCTTTCTTTTTGATATTGATACCTTTTTTATCAAATGAACGGCGGAATCCATCAATTACGATAGGCACTACTACAGGTTTGTATTGCTTGATAAGGTGTGCCGTACCCTTGCGGATAGGTTTCCAAGGAGATGTAGTACCTTGTGGAAAGGTAATCACCCAGCCATCAGCAAGAGCAATTCCTATATTCTCTACATCTACTTGGCGTACTTCACGGTGTACTTCTTTACCTTTTTCACGCCAAGTTCTATTGACAGGAATAGCACCCGCATACCCTAATATTTTGGGCAATATCCCCGATTTCATTGTTTCGGAGGCTGCCACATAATAAATATTAAGTTTGGGATTCCACAAATAGCCTATATTATCTAAGGTATCTTTACGTCCTTTCAAACTGGCGTTGAATACGTGATACATAGCTGTTACATCGGCGAAATATGTTTGGTGATTAGAAATGAACATCACATTTTGTGGAGGCAATTCACGAATGATATCCGAGCCTTCAATCTTCAGTTGATTGAAACCATCATAACGACTGTGAGTAATGAGTCCAAAAACGCGAATGAGCCATTTCTTTACGAAAAGGGTGTGTCCGAAAGGGTCTTGTTTGAATAAAGGCATTGGTCAATTTATTGATTAGGTAATGAGGCAATGAGTTGATGTACAAATCAACTCATTGCCTCATTAGTTTAGTTTATTGAAAAATTTTTGCCACTATTGACATAGCGTTCTTTACATTCGTGATAAATTTTCACTGCTTCGTTTAGATCACCCCAACCGTTGATCGCTACTTTCTTCTTTTCTAAATCTTTATATACGCTAAAAAAGTGTTCGATTTCTTTGATAAGGTGAGGGTTCAAATCGCTAAGGTCGTTCATTTTATTCCATATTGGGTCGGAAACGGGTACGCAAATCACCTTTTCATCAGGACCTTTTTCATCAGCCATGTGGAATACTCCTATAGGTTTAACTTCCATTACACAGCCAGGGAAAGTAGGTTCGGTTACTAATACGAGCACGTCTAACGGGTCGGAATCTAAAGCTAAGGTTTCGGGCACAAAGCCATAATCGGCAGGATACATCATCGATGAGAAAATCATACGATCGTAACGCACTTTGTGCAATTTAAAATCATACTCGTATTTATTGCGACTCCCCTTGGGAATTTCGATGAGTACATCAAAAGATAGTGATTTATTTTCTGACATTTCTTTTTTATTCAATTAGCGTTTAGGGGGGCAAAAATAGTAAAAAAAGTGATATATACCCCATAACCCTACTTTTTTTGTTTTATAGTCTATTCGGTTTGCTATTGAGATTTGTAAAGTTTATTTTGCCTTCTTTATTTATAAGTTCTTGTCCTGCAGAGAGTTTTCCATACCAAAGACCATCAGACACATACCAATTAAGCGTTTTTAAACTTCTATTCGGTTCACCTAAGAGGTGAGAGTAATAAGTAGAATAGCTATCAAACAAAGTATTCCCTTTTTCAAATTCTTCTTTATAAAGAGCTAAGACATCGGTTATAGGCATTGGCGCATTGAGGGTTACACTTCCAAATGTAGGTGTTTTAAGGGGTATTTTACTTATACGTGTATTATCGTCTGACGAAAGGCTTTCCCAAAAAATAAAGACATCAGTTTGCGGAGCGAGTTCTGGTTTAAACAGATACAGCACGGGCGTTCCCTTGTAAATAGGCAAAGGGTAATCTTTGAGCATTTTGTTTATATCTACAGGTTCTTTACGGCTGATGAGAGGTTTTCTATTAAGTTCAGGCAGAGCATAATAGCGCACTTTTTGAGTTCCTACCACGGCATATTCTAAAGTAGTAGTAGAAGTGTTTTTTATCACGAGATAATCGCTCCCTTTAGGCTGATAATCATAATAAGGTTGATTGTAGAGATGCCACCTATCTCTACCATTAGATTCGTATATACTGTCGTACTTTGCCATCACTTTCTCTCCTCCTATCACAAAAGGAGTAGTTTTGCGCTCGGTTATCACAGTATTTTCTTTATTTCCAGCGATATAAGCTGAATAGCTCACCTCAACTTCAGCAGGAGTGCCATCGATAGTATTTACAATGAGATAGTTGTGTTGTAACAGAGCACGTTTATGTTCCGTATAAACCTCATCTTCTTTAATACAATCAACCTGAAAGCTAAAAATAATTGCTGTAAAAATGAATAATCGTTTGAAATAGGTCTTCATCGTTTTTCTTATTGTGTGACTACAAAAGTAGTATATTCTGTTTGATTAAGCAAATTATTTGTGTAATTATGTGCATTTTGTTACCTTTGCCACAAATTTAAGCGATGGAAGATAAAACACTTATAAAAAAACGTATTGATTGGTTTTGCAAGAACAAAATCAATGCTTTTTCGCCGACTATTTCACCAGCTCCTAAATCGGTAGGGCGCAATGAAATTGAAAGTCTTTATGAGGGCTTGCGATGGTTCTTTGACAGAGACATCAAAGAGATTTTAATACAGAAGAAATATATGGGTTCTTATTGTGATATTTACTTACATAAGAACTTAGAAGATAGTTATTTAGTAAGCCGAAATGGTTATAAAATCAATCATTTAGACCGTTCACAATGGGTGCCAGCGCTCACTCAGTTGCACGCTAAGTTCAGCTGGGATAATACGACTATTCGCATTATCCAATCGGAATTGATGCCGTGGTCGGCTTTAGGTAAAGGACTTATTACCAATGAGTTTTCGGCTTATTACATCTCTCATCAAATACATTGCGACTACTTGCAACAGAGCGACTTGTATGAAAAAATAAACGCTATCAGGCAAAAGCCTGAATACCTTGCTTTTGTGGCTGATGCCAAAGTACTCTCGGGCAAGGAACTGAAAGATAAATACCCTACCCATATCATTCGTCAATACCAATCGATACGCGATATGAAGCTACTCGATTTGCCTCATTATGAGAAGAATATTGCTCTGTTTAAAAGACAATTAGATATCTTTGGCAAAGACGCAACTGTTTACTTCAAACCTTTTAATATTTTAAAGGAAATCTACGATGACGGGACTGAGTATTTTGTGAATGACAACCTCAGTTTTGCACGTATTAACAGCGATGAATTTTTGCACTACACTTTTACGGATACTGCTGACTTTGAAGCCAAATACCCTGAAATACGCGCTTGGGTAGACCAAATGAACGCAAATGACGAAGAGGGGGTAGTTATCAAGCCTCGTAAGGCTTTTATACAAGGCATACCGCCTGCTTTCAAGGTGCGCAACAACGATTACCTCACACTCATTTACGGGGTGGATTTTCAAGACCGATTAGAAGAACAAATCACTAAACGCAATATCAAAGGTAAGCTGAAATGTTCTATCAACGATTGGGCTATCAATGCCAAACTTTTGCAAACGCCTTATAATGAAATTCACGAGGAGAATTACGAATTTAAAAACTTAGTACTCGACCGCATTTTAGGGGAAGAGGTAGAAAATCAATTAGACAGCAGACTATGAGTAAACTTCTTATATTGGTGGGTGCCCCAGGGTCGGGTAAATCTACCTTTGCACGTTATTTTTTACGTACCGAAGACAATTGGATACGCGTGAATCGCGATGACTTTCGCTTGATGCAGTTTGGTGATTCACTTATGATTCCGTTCTATGAAGAGCGCATTAGCAAAATGGTAGAAGCCTCGGTGCTCACCTTGCTAAAAAGCGATACCAATGTGATTATCGATGCTACAAACACATCGCTGCGCACCATTGAGGATATGATTCACACTTATACTGAATACGCTGATATCAGTTTTAAAGTATTTGATTTACCTGTAGACGAATTAGTAAAACGCTGTGATAAACGCTATGAAGAAACGGGAAAATTCATATCTAAAAGTGTGGTAGAGAGAAATGTGGCTAACCTAAAGCACACTCTCGAAAAATTTGATTTTGCTCCTATTCCTCGCAAAGTACAAGTGGCAACTAGCAGCTATGCTACTCAAGATAAGCACCTACCTAAGGCTGTGATTTGCGATTTAGATGGTACTCTTTCCTTGCTCAATGGTCGTGATCCTTACAACGCGGCGACTTGTGATAACGACTTGCTGAACGCACCTGTAGCTGCTGCTTTGAAAATGGCTAAACAACAAGGTTATCAAGTGATTTTGCTCTCGGGGCGCGAAGATAAATTCCGCGAACCTACAGTGCGTTTTCTCGATAAACACCAAATAGGTTACGACTTACTGCTGATGCGCACCTCTAACGATTTCCGCAAAGATAACATCATTAAAAGGGAACTTTTTGAGGGTGAAATACAAGGAAAATACTTTGTAGAATTTCTTTTAGATGACCGCAATCAAGTGGTAGATATGTGGCGTAAGGATTTGCATTTACCTTGCTTTCAAGTGAATTACGGGGATTTTTAGGTTGATTGTTTTTTGGGGAGAATCGCAGAGAAACTTGGAGAATCGCAGGGTTTTTGGACAAGGTCAGACAAGGCGGACGGGGCAGAGAAGGGGTAATGTACCGTATTTGCGTTTTAAAGCCTACCCCCGTTGAAGGTGTCCGAAAAGTTTTATTTAAGTGGGCGTTTGCAAAACGCCCGTACATAACATACTTCAAAAAATTATTGATAATCAGAGTAGTCAACTTTGCCAAAGGTTGTAGCACGACGAGCAATTAAAACTTTGGCAAAGTGTAGCGACGCAAGCCTACCCCCGTTCCCCCTTCCGAAGGAAGGGGGCAATCCGCAAAAGCGATTTTGAGACTTTTCGGACAGCCTCACAATACGCAAAAGCTACCTTTTTGATGAGAAAACATCTTCTACATTCAAGTTATTAAGGTAGCTTTTTTTATATCAATTCAGCTTCAAACATTTCTTTGAAATGCTTTAGGATATGCGATTTTACTTCGGCTATATCCACTTTATCTTTGGCTAATTCTACATTTAGTGAGGTTACTGCCTTACCGCGAATTCCACAAGGGATAATATTATCAAAATATCCCAAATCAGTATTTACATTTAGGGCAAATCCGTGCATCGTTACCCAGCGGGAACAGCGGACGCCCATTGCACAAATTTTGCGAGCAAAAGGAGTTCCTACATCAAGCCAAACGCCTGTTTCACCTTCACTGCGCTCTGCTTTGAGACCATAATCGGCAAGAGTGCGAATGATCACTTCTTCTAAAAAGCGAAGGTACTTGTGGATATCAGTAAAAAAGTTATCTAAATCTAAAATAGGATAGCCTACAATTTGACCAGGACCGTGATAGGTGATATCCCCTCCCCTATTAATTTTATAGAAAGTAGCTCCTTTTTTCTTTAATCCTTCTTCATCAATGAGCAAATTTTCTATATGTCCGCTTTTACCCAAGGTATAGACGTGAGGATGCTCTACAAAGAGAAAATAATTATCGGTTGGTAAGTGAGTGTTATTAGCTCGGTTATTTGTTTTCTGCTCGACAATTTTTTGAAAGAGGTTTTCTTGGTAGTCCCAAGTTTCCTTATAATCTTTATTGCCTAAATCTCTAACGATTACTTGTTTGTTCATAAATAGTTTGAATATTACCCTGACGGATGTCGCCAGTGTTATAGCCTTTGGTAAACCAATATTTTCGTTGTTCGGAAGTACCGTGAGTAAAGGAATCGGGGACTACGTGTCCTTGCATACGTTTTTGTATAGCATCATCACCTACAGCATTTGCGGCACTAAGTGCTTCGTCGATATCATCGGTATCCAAATATTTTTGATTGTGGTGCGCCCAAACTCCTGCATAGAAATCGGCTTGCAACTCTTGAGCTACTGACCATTTATTGGCAGCAGCCTTAGAGAGCCCTTGTTGTTTTTGGCGTACTTGCTGAGAGGTACCCAAGAGCGTTTGAATATGATGCCCCACCTCGTGAGCCATCACATAAGCGATAGCAAAGTCGCCGCCTTTAGCTCCGAATCGAGATTTGAGTTCTTCAAAAAAGTCCATATCCATATAGAGCTTTTGGTCGGCAGGGCAATAAAAAGGACCTACAGCTGCCGTAGCATTACCGCAACCGGTGCTGACATTTTCGGTGAAGAGTACTAGGGTAGGTTTTTTATAGGTACCTAATCCATTTTGAGCAAATACTTTTTCCCAAACATCTTCGGTATCAGCGAGTACTGTGGCAGTAAATTCGCCTATTTTTTTCTGTTCGGCAGTGAGTTCTACACGTTCTACTGCTTGTTGTGTTTGGTTACCACCTGCTACTTGGTTTACAACAGAGGCTACTTGTTGTCCTGTTTCACCACCAAATAGTTGCAATAATACAACGATGATACCGACGATACCACCGCCAGCGATAAGTCCGCCTTTGCCGCGCATACCACGGCGATCGTCAACATTGCTACTTTGACGTCTTCCTTCCCATTTCATAGTTTTTTCTTATTTTGAGTTTTCGGGGGCAAATGTAGTAATAATTTGTGAATTTGCCAATTTGCGAGGGAGAATTGTGCGATGCGCCAATTCCGGAGGCTCAAGCTGCAAGCTTGCACGGTGGGCACGAGCTACAAGCTCGCGCTAGCAGTGAAATTTAGATTACTGATGATGATAGGGCTCATTACGAAGAATCGTAAAAGCACGGTAGAGTTGTTCTACAAAAAATAGGCGTATCATTTGGTGTGAAAAGGTGAGTTTGGAAAGTGACAACTTGCCATTAGCACGGTCGTATACTTCTTTTGAAAAACCATAAGGTCCCCCAATCACAAAGGTGAGCTGCTTGATGCCGGCATTCATTTTCTTTTGCAATTCATCGGCGAAAGCCACTGAGGTAAACTCTTTGCCACGTTCGTCTAAGAGTATCAGGTGATGAGACGAGGCTACATTGCCGAGGATAAGCTCCCCTTCTTTTGCTTTTTGTTGCTCTTCCGATAGTGATTTGCTATTCTTAATATCGGGCAAGAGTTGCAATTCAAAATTGATGTAATACGAAAGTCGTTTTTCGTAGGTGGTGATGAGCTCTTGTAAGGCTGAATTATCGGTTTTTCCTACGGCTATAAGTTTGATATTCATCGGTTAAGTGAAAAATTATAAGTCGCAGACAAATACTTCTATATTTTTTTCTAAAAGGGTTTCATTGATAATGGCTTCGATTTTATCCCAAGAGCCTCCTGCTAATCCGCAACCTATGCGAGGCATTTGTACTTTGGCATTGTTTTCAAGAGCGAAATTGGCTACTTGTTGTAAGGCTTTTTTCACTGCTTCATAACGAATAGGGGGATTGCCGTTCTCATCTTTATAAATATGATGCTGCCCAATCATATTGGCAACCCATATATCATTTTCTACTTTTACAAACTGCACTGCACCTAAAGCGAAACCTTCGCCTTGTTTATACCATTGTTTGTATTGTTTTTCAGGTGTTTTCCAGCGTTTGGAAAGTGCTAACACAAAACCTTTACCCCAAGCACCTATATCATTACAAATATGGGTGATGATAATGTTACCTTCGGTTTGTGGTGCCGTAGCATCGGCTTTTAAATAGTGTATCATTGTTGATTTTTTTATTATGAGGTTTGGGAGAGACTTGGGAAATCTCGGAGGAACTTGGAGAGACTCGGACAAGTCGGACAAGGCTGACGAGTTAAAGGAGGGGTAATTATATGAGGATGTCCGAAAAGTTCTATTTGTAAGGGCATTTGCAACACATACCCAACTATTGCTGGCTTTCTTACTCAAAAGACTCTAAAAGTGATTGACTATTTGAGTATTCAACTTTGCCAAAAATATGAACTGTACGGACAAGAAACTTTGGCAAAGATAGGGATGCAAATACGATTTTGAGACTTTTCGGACAACTTCATTGAATATTTATTAGAAGAAGAATCTTTCTTTTTCTCCTCTTTCGTTCAGGAATTCTAACGAGTTGCGATTGCGTGAAGAAAGATTAGACATTATATTTTTCAATTCATCTACATCTTTAATGGTTTTTCCATTCACTGAAAGCAACACTTTTCCTACTATATTGATATTATTGTACTCATAAAACTGACCTGCAGCAGTAACCTTCACTCCATTTTTAGTTTTAAAACGTTTTTGGTCGGCTTCTGAAAGGTTTTTCACTTCCAAACCTAAGGATTGTATTACATAAGTAGTGTTTTTCTTGAGGGTAATATTGGCAGTGCGTTCTTTACCTTCGCGTACATAAGTTACTTTTAGCATATCGCCAGGACGTTTAGAAGCGATGTGACCACTAAGGTCAGAGTATTTATGTATCTTCACATTATCGATTTGTTTGATAATGTCACCTTTTTTAAGACCGGCAGCTCCTGCTCCTGAGTCATCATCTACAGAATCTACATAGAATCCTTCAGTTTCTTTGACGTTGAGTTTTTTGGCTACTTCGGAGTCTAATCCTTGTCCGCGTACGCCCATAACCCCGCGTTGTACATTTCCGTATTCTATCAAATCTTCTACCACTTTTTTAGCGATATTGCTAGGCACAGCAAATGAGTAGCCCATATATACCCCTGTAGTAGATGAGATTGCGGTATTGATACCAATGAGGTCGCCATTGAGGTTTACCAAAGCTCCCCCACTGTTTCCCATATTCACCACGGCATCGGTTTGTATAAACGATTCTATTTTATCGCTACCGCGCTCGCTGATATTACGCGCTTTTGCACTGATGATTCCGGCAGTAACGGTAGAATTCAAGTTGAAAGGATTCCCTACTGCGAGTACCCATTCGCCTACTTGCGTATTATCGGAGTCCGCAAAAGTGAGGAAAGGTAGTTTTTCGTCGGCTTCTATTTTTAGTAAGGCAATATCGGAAGCGGCATCTGTACCTATGAGTTTAGCTGTATAAGTTTTATTGTTGTTAAGGGTAACCTCCAAAGTAGTAGCATTGGCAATCACGTGATTATTGGTTACTATATAGCCATCGGGGGTAATGATAACGCCAGAGCCTGTACCTACTTGGGTCTGTTCGCCTCCCCCATTACCGTAAAAAAGGTCGAAGATAGAGGTAACACCTCCTTGTGATTTTACAGTGTTCTTTACGTGCACTACGCTATTCACCGTTTTGTTAGCCGCTTCTACAAAGTTGGTTTCGCCTGCTACCGTTCTTTCAGGGGTAGTGTGATTAGTTTGTACCAAAGCGGGACGTGAGAGCAAATCAAGTGCCTCTTGTTTGGCGTCGTGTTTATCTATAAAGAGTTTATACCCTCCTAAGGTCATAGCTCCGCCGAGGAAGGCAGTAGCTATCATTGTTGCGTAATTCTTTATCATATTTTTTGTTTTACTAATTTGTTTTATATCGTAAGACGAATAGGCAACAATTGTGCCATTTTAATGGCTAATAATAAGAGTTTCTTTAATCTTTTATGTTTCAAAACAAAATTAGATTGTGAATAAATAAGAGTATTTTTTTGAGGAAGGTACAAAACATCTCTAACATAATACAATTTAAAATTAATTGATTATCAATACAATCAACTTTTTATAGATATAATCTGTACAAGCAAAAAACTTCGATAGAATGTAGTGAAGTAAGTATTATTTTGAGACTTTTCGGATAACTCTTCAAGAATATTCGTCCTAATTTTTATATTAAATCTCACACTAATTTTAATGCGTTTTTTCAATTATCAATTATCTAGTTGTATACATACAGATTAACAACTTTTACTACTATATTTCGCGAAATAGACACATCAATATAATTAATTATTTAACTAAACTATTATTGATAGCCTTAAAAACTTCACTGTTTTGATGAGGCACACAGTCCTGTACCCAATACCACCAAAAATAACCGCCCACGTAGTTCTTTACATATTTAGGCATCGAATAATAGTGCTTAGCTCTTTCCACTTTACTCTGTACAGAGTACTTCTTATAATCGTTATTGCCACACTCCCCTATGCCTAATTTAACACTCGGAAAAATAGACTCTAAATTATTAAATACCTCTTGCCAATTAGGCTGGTAATTGCCGTTATCATCTTCGTAATAGCTTACTAACACGTAATCCAACTGCTTTTTCATATCTTCGGGAATATATCTTTTTAGCCAATCCTCCATCGTCACCTTTTGGTCATCTGGTTTAAAATAGTAGCTCACAAGTACTGTTTTTGCATTTTTACTACGGATAAACTTATAAGCACCATAGGCTTTATCGGCAATAAACTGAGGGTCGTCACCCATCCAACCTTCTCCGTTAATTTCATTGCCCACTTCCCAAAAATCCGTATATGCCGATAGTTCTTTATACGAATCCTGAAATCTCTTTACATAACTATTCACAGTTTTGTAATCTTTCATATCTTCTGAATCGGCAGGTGTTGCCATCACATAAGCTACTTGATGAACAGCCGAAAAAAGCGGTTTGTAATTAGCTATCGCTGTACCCTTAGACATCACTATACGTACCGTAGGTTTTATAGGCATTGCCTTGATAGCATTTACAATCTGTTGAACAGTAACTCTGGTTTTATCCCAACTGTCATCTATAGTAATACCATATAAATAGGTATTTGTAGGGGGATTAGGGTTTGATTGGGGAGCTTCATCATTACTTTTATGACAAGTTATAAAAATAATTGTCATACATAAAAATAATATTCTTTTCATTTTATTAATAATTTCATTCTGAGAAAGCAAAGATACTATTTTTTTAAAAACTATTCCTAAACAAATTATCTTATAATTTCAAAATCCATACTCACTTTCTATTTCATTTTTTTAACATACAAAATTATAAAGTATAACTCGCATTATAAAATCAACAACAAATATATTCAAAATATAGAAGATAATAATAGAAAAAGGCTGCTTCCGATGGGGAAGCAACCTTTTTCAAACTATGTCCTTTAAAGTCAAATTACAATTTAGGAGCACCAGCGAGGACGTCGGCACTTGCACCTTCAGCGAATTTTTTATCTTTGAAGTTTTGTACAAATGATTCAGCTAATTCTTTGAGTTTAGCGCTGAATTGAGCTTTGTCACTCCAAGTATTTTCTGGGTTCAAGATGCTTTGGTCAGAAACACCGTCGCAAGATTGAGGCACTTTGAATCCGAAGATAGGCAATTCTTTGTATTCAACGTTGTTAAGTTTGCCGGTAAGAGCCGCAGTGATAAGAGCACGGGTATCTTTCAAGCTACATCTTTTCATTTTACCGTTGTAACCAGTGTTTACCAACCATACGTTTACGCCAGTTTCTTTGATTTTTTCAGCCAAACGTTTACCGTATTCAGCTGGGTGAAGAGGCATAAAGGCAGCTCCGAAGCAAGCAGAGAAAGTTTTTTGAGGAGTAGTGATACCTACCTCAGTACCGGCAACTTTAGAAGTATAACCAGAAACGAATTGGTAAGCAGCTTGTTCAGGAGTCAATTTAGAGATTGGAGGCAATACGCCGTAAGCATCGAAAGTAAGGAAGAAGATGTTTTTAGGATTGTGACCTATTGAACCTGGTTGGATATTAGCGATGTGGTAAATAGGATAAGAAACACGAGTGTTTTCAGTGATATCAGTGCGAGAGAAATCAACAACACCTTTATCATCCATAATTACGTTCTCAAGGATAGCGCCTTTTTTGATAGCACCGAAGATTTCAGGTTCTTTTTCAGCGGTAAGGTCAACTACTTTAGCATAGCAACCACCTTCGAAGTTGAAAACGGTATTTTCAGGAGTCCAACCGTGTTCGTCGTCACCGATGAGGTGGCGGTTAGGGTCGGCAGAAAGGGTAGTTTTACCAGTACCAGAAAGGCCGAAGAAGATAGCAGTATCACCGTCTTTACCAACGTTAGCAGAACAGTGCATTGGCATAGTGTTGCGGAACACAGGCAATTCAAAGTTCATAGCAGAGAAGATACCTTTTTTAATTTCGCCGGTATAACCAGTACCACCGATTAGGGCGATTTTTTTAGTGAAGTTCAAGATAGCGAAGTTAGCTTGACGAGTACCATCTACAGCAGGGTCAGCTTCAAAACCAGGAGCGTTTACAACTAACCAATCTTCTTTGAAAGAAGGGAGCTCACTATCATCTATACGCAAGAACATATTGTAAGCAAAAAGGTTGCTCCAAGGAAGTTCAGTAATAGTACGGATATTGGTGCGGTATTTAGGGTCGGCGCAAACATAGCCATCGTGAACGTAAATTTCTTTACTTGAAAGATAAGCTACTACTTTTTCGTATAGTTTATCGAATTTTTCGGGTTCGAAAGGGATGTTGATACTACCCCACCATACGCGATCTTTGGTGATATCATCTTTTACGATGAAGCGGTCTTTAGGAGAACGACCTGTAAATTTACCTGTGTTGATAGCAATAGCTCCAGAAGAAGCTTCAACGCCTAATTTTTTGTCCAAAGTTTCTTGGTGAAGTTCGTCAGCAGACAATTGGTAACGAACATTAGCGTTTTTAATTCCGTATTTATCAACGGAAAGTGTTTTTGGTTTACTCATAATGTCTTAAATTTTTTATTTAAAATTCTATAATTTACTAACTTATGTTTTTTTGTTTTACACAGTAGGAAAGCTCCTCTGAAAAACGCTGCAAATGTACGCAAAAAAAATGTAATGAACAAATATTTTTAACATTTTTTTTGCAAAAATGATGAGGAAGGAGAATCGCGGAGAAACTCTGAGAATTGCGGAGCGGTGGGAGGTGCAAGCCGCACGGGCAGAGATGGGAGCGGTGAGAGGGGTGGGAATAGTGGGAATGGTGGGAGGGGTGGCGATTGTGTTGATTAATAGAATAATTAACTTTGGCAAAGGTCATAGCTTGATAAGCTATTAGAACCTTTGCCAAAGTGTGGTGATGCAAAAGGGGGTATATACAGAGGAAGAGTTATTTTTTGATGTAAAACCAGACTTCGTCGTTACGGGCACTGGTGAAGATGTAATAACCATTGTTTTGATCTTCTACCTTATAAGGACTATATTTTGCTAATTGCAACAATAGATTTTTTACATCGGAAAAGAAGTAGATGTAGTTATAATAGTCTTCTCCAATGTCTCTAAATAGGATTTCGACTTGATTAGGTTCGCCAGCTACCCCTACGAAATCGGCTTCGTAATAACAATTATAGCCACTTACATCGGCATATAGTTGAGAAACACTTGTGCCATCGTTTCCATTAGCCAATGGCATAAAATAAAGCGACTCGGACAGAACAAAATTAGCTCCATACTCACGTGCAACGGCTCTTTTTCTTCTATTGAAATAGTTTAACAAAATAGGTGATACCCATCCACTACTGAAGTTTATTTGATGAGTGTTATCAGTAGGGATGAAAGGGGAGGTTACAAAAGAGGTTGTAATCGTTCCATCGGGGGTGGTGAGTCCTGTTTTGGCATTGTTGATATAAAACTCGTTGAAAGTAACACCATTGATGGTTACGGGTTCATAGAGTTTAAAGCCTTTTTCGGTCATTAGGAAAGCGCGTTGCTCATACTTTTGATTGTTGTTGTACAAGAAGGCTATCTGTCTATAAGTAGGGAAAAATTTTAGGTTTACTTCTGTTCCGTTTACGCTGATAGGAGACAGTGCTTTGTTTTTTAGGGTATTAGTATTTTCTCTCAGTTTGTTTAAGAAAGTTTCTCTGTCTCCTTCTAATTTTCTGAGTGTCATCAGGTTGTTAGAGGTACGACCACGCAAGGTAAATACGCCATTTTCTTCTTTGAGGAAGATAAAATCTATATCGCCACCTCTTCCCTTAGGAAAGCAGTTGGAGACAAAAGAAAAGTGATGTAATACCTTACTATAGGTGTCAAAACTCAAGGTAGGACCTTCTGTTATGGTATATCTAAAATAAGAGGTATCTTCAGTATTGTCTTTTAAGACTTCAGAGGAGGCTGTTACCTTTCCATCGGCGAACTTTACGATATAGTTATAGCCACCGATACTGCGGTCGAAGCGGGGATAGTCTCTTTCGGTAGCAAAAACAGTAGGATTATAGGGGTATACCCAAAAGCCTACATTGCTTTCGCCAGGGTAACTACTCAAGACCCAATAGGTATTAGGGGCTTCTAATTGGCTTTTGTATTTTTGAAGGATGCTATTGTTACGTTCGGAAGGTTTTTGAGAGAACACATCGTCTTCTTTGTAACTACAACTGATAAGCATCAATGTTGATAGTGCTATATATAGGTATTTTTTCATTTTAATCGTTGTTTAATATTGAAAAATCTTTTGCAGGCACGGCTACGCCATCGAAGGTTTTACCAGCTACATAAGGATAACGGCTGCGAATTTCGGCTCTAAACTCATCTAAATTGATGTTCCAAGTCTCAGACAGGTATTTTTTCATAATAGCTATCTTTTGTTCTAATTTTTGTTTGCCGGTATAGGTTTCGGTATCTCTTATTTTTACGTCGGCTTCTTTGAGTACTTCTTCCCAAACGCTAGCAGATTCGTAGCCTGTTATATCGCCATAATTCACAAATTTGGCTTTCCAAGCGGTGTACAAACTATCGTCGAAGCCATCACCATCGGTATCTAAGCTGCTATTGGTAGTGGCACAACCGCAATCCAAAGAGGCGTTGTAATAGACAATGTAACGGGCTAATAGTTCTACGAAATCTTCGTCGTGGTCGTAACTAGAATAAGCGGTGATGAATCCAGCTTTTAGGTAGTCGCGAGTGCTACCCCAATGGCTAAAGCAGTTTCCCCCTTGATAGTCGTTGAGCGATATTTTCTCGTAATCGGTAGTGTACTGTATTGACTGGTGCAAGGTATGTGAATTTTCGTGATAGAGAGTAGACAACAGGTTATCGTTCAGCCAGTAGATATTATTAGGCTGGATGTTGTTTATCTCGGTGAGGTGCACTTTTCTACCTACATTAGCAAGCCCTACGTTCTTAGAGCCATCACTATTGAAAGCAGGTTGCCCCAACAAGATGAGCATATTGAAGGAATGTTCCTTCAAGAAAGTTGTAGAAGTTATTTTTACATAGGGTTCTACAAATAAGTACTTAAACACATTGACGAACTGTACAGCCTTATCGTATTGGGTGGGAGTATAGGAGTACTCACGATTGATGAGCTTGTTATCTTCATACCTATACACTATCTCGATACTATAAGGGGTTGCAATATATTTATCTAAATATCTATCCAGCTCATTTTGAGGGTTTAAGGTAGAACCGTCACTCTCGGGTGTATCATCACTGAGTTTATCGTGGTTGCTACAACCTAAGAAGAAAAGAGCTGCACAAAGGGGATATAGTATTTTTTTCATACGTTGAGTTTTTATTTTTATTATCTTGGGTTTGCTTGCATTCCTGCACCAATAACGGCATCGGGTAGTTGTATGGTGCGTTTCAAATCGTCAGGAGGCAAGATGGCTTTGATGGTTGAGTTGTTTCGGTTTCTGTTGTCACGCTGATATCTGGCGACCTCTATATTATAACGGCGTATATCTTGCCAGCGCAATCCTTCGCCAAGGGTGAGGATACGGCGGCATTGCAATAGGTAGTGCAAGAGAGGTTCTTGAATACCATCGTTGGCAATGGCAAAAGATGGAGCGAGGCGTTTTTTTTGAGTTGCTCCATTATCGGTAGCGGTAGAGGAATAAGCCAAATTGTTGTAAAAGTCTACAATTTCTTGTTGGGTGAATTGGTTTTTAGAAGTATAACTTCCTATAGTAACATCTTTTTTGATGAATTTACCTGTCCACATATTGAGGTCGTTGATCGCACTTGCATATTGTTGCAGGTGTATTTTAGCTTCGGCACGTACCAAAAGAGTTTCATCGGTAGTGAAAGGGACAACGATGCTTTTTTTGACGGTAGTACCTTCTTCATTTTTAGCATTGAATTTAGGAAATTTATCGACTACTACCCCATCGGCACGGGCGCTGGTAGGGGTAAAAGGTTCGAAATAGTAATAGCCAAACGAGAAGTTGTTATTAGGTTGGCGTTGAGGATACCACAAGTTTGCAGTTACGAGTGTTTCCTCGCCGTTTGTGCGTTTGTTGTGTACAAAACGTGTATAGGGTGTAAAATAAGTTTCGGATATTTCGGAACTCACAGGCAAGAGCAACAAATTGGCATTGATTCGTTCATTGGTGTAATAAATGGCAAACCTACCGAATACTTTTCCTCCTGTTTTGCTTGCATCGGTGAAGTCGCTCCAATTGCGCAAGAGTCCTTCGGTAGTAGCATCGTTAGTGGAGAGTACTACATTGGCGGCATCTAAGGCTTTTTGCCATTGTTGGTAATACAAATAGAAGCGCGCAGCAAAAGCATAAGCTGCTTTTTTGTTGAAGTGGTATTTAGGTGTTTGGTAATAACTATCATTAATGAGAGGTAGACCTGTGGTGAGGTCGGCATCTATTTTGGCATATACCTCGGCTACGGTACCTCTTGCGTATTTTCTATTGAGTTCGCTTTCAGGTTGTATCATATAAGGAATACCCAAATCGGTACTGCTGCTATTGGGATTATAAGGTTTAGAAAAAAGGTTCACCAGCACAAAGTGAGCATAGGCGCGCGCTACTAAGGCTTCTCCTTTACAAGCGTTGAGTTCTGCTGAAGCGCTCATTTTTTCAATGGCTTCGAGCACGGTATTAGCCGTATTAATTGCTTGGTAGTGAGCTGTCCAAACATTCTGTAGTCCGTCGCTATTATTATATTCGCGTATTACCTGCCAATAGCTAGCTTCATTGCTCAAGTAGTTAGCGCCTGATATGATAGTACCGTTATCGTCAATATTATCGGAGGAGAGTTCGCTTATCACAATTTCGCTTGTTTTAGGATAAGCGTTTGTGAGCAATCGGCGTGCTTTTTCGGGGGTATCGATGCGCACTTGGTTATCGGGCAACTCATCGAGTAACTGGTTGCAGGCGGTCAAGCTGTATACGGCTATACCTATAAGTATATATATCTTTTTCATCGTTTTTCTGTTTTTTTAAGATTAAAGACCTACTCTTAAAGTAAATATAAGGCGTTTTGGCTGGATAGGAGTTCCATTAGCCAGATAATCGGGGTCGTCGCCGTTGAGTTGTTTATCGGCATATAGCAAGGCGAGATTGGTTCCTTGGAGTTTCATACTCAGCTGGCGGATATGGTTTCTTTTCAAGAATTCTTTATCAAAAGTATAACCTATAGAGATTTCTTTTAATCGAATGTTATCACCTTTGGCTATGCGGATATCGGAATAATCATAGGTGTAATAGGCTTGTATTACATTGGCTCTTTGGTATTGTTCAAACATATAAGAGGTGAAAAGCGTGGGCATTGTAGTGTTTTTCTCATCGCCTTCTCTCAACCAGCGATTGTTGAGTTCTTTAGGTGCGGTACTATAATCGGTTGCATAAGCATTGGTGATTTTACGCAAGCGCACCACATTGCCGTAAGAATAGGTAAAGACAACGCCGAGCGAAAGTCCTTTGTAAGTAAATGAGTTGCTGAAACTTCCTTTATCGGTAGGGATGAGTGTACCTGAATATTTCAAGAAATCGACATTGCGGTTATCAAATCGAATACCACTGACTGTGGTGTTGCCATTGGCGTCCAAGAAAGTGGGTAGCCCCTTGTCATTCAGTCCGTTGAAAGGAATAGAGAATATAGATTTGAGGGGGTAGCCTTCTTTGGCAAAACCAGCGGGCGAGCTACTAGTGGTAGAGTAGCCTATCATATCTCTAATGGTAGGGGCAGTAAGCAGTTTGGTTACCTCGTTGGTAGCGCGGGAATAGACGAAAGAAGTTTTCCAAGAGAAATCGGTTGTTTTTATATTGGTTGTTTCCAAGCCAAGTTCTACGCCTCGTATGCGCATTTCAGCCATATTTCCTTTTTTGGTAATCGTTCCTCCTACGCCTTGGGTTACAATATCGCCAATGAGGTCATAACTCTTTCGGTTGAACCATTCTGCTGATATGTTGATGCGATTGTTGAATAAGCCTAACTGAGTACCGAGGTTGAGTTCTTGGTTTTTTTCATAGGTAAGGTCGTGATTGGCAGCATTTTTTATGTATAAGCCTATCTCACGCTCGGTTGAGTTTCGCCAAGGCATATCGGTATAGATTTGAGAAAGCGAATTGCTCACAGAAGGGGAAATGGCTGTTATTCCAAAAGAGGCTTTAAACGATAAGAGCGAGAGCGGTTTGAGTTTGCTGAAGAATTTTTCTTCGGTTACGTTCCATTTTACTCCTGTGTTCCAAGTAGGCATCCATCGTATGTAACGCGATTCGCCGAACTTGTTAGAGGCATCATATCGAAGAGTTCCATCAAAGGTATAACGTTTCTTAAATGTATAGCTCACATTTCCGTAGAAGGCTTGGTTGTTGTTCACGGTGTTGTTGATGTTGTAATAGTTTTTGTTTTCTTCTTGTCGTTTTTTAAAGAGGAGATAGCTGTAATAGCTATAATATCCTGAGTTATAGAGGACGCCGTAATTGTCGTTAGAGTCGGTATTGCGCTGTGTATTATCCATTTCAAAACCGCCAAACAGCGATATGAGGTGTAAACCGTTTTTAAAGCTGTCGTTATAACTTATTGTAGCGCGGAAGTTGTTGCTACGGGTGGTCATTTCTCGTTTAGAGCGCAAGCCACCTTCGGGCAATACGATGTTGGGGAGAGCAAAGGGGTCGTTAGGGTCTTTATAGAGATTATTATTGCTATCACGGATGAAGGAGTTGGACATCTCGCGGTAAGACATTGCCTCGTTTGATTTTTCGGTGCGGTCGGTATTGCGGATATAAGACTGGTATCGTATAGCGCCCATTAGAGAGGCTTCGACTTTAGGGGTAATTTTCCAAGAGAGTTGTGCCTGCAAACGCAAATTGGCGGTATAGCTTTTTCGATAGGCATTATCTATTTCGTTGAAGATATTGTAAGGAGTGTATTTTTGGGTGTAGTAGTCCTTAGGGTCTAAGGCACGGGAGTTGTTAAGGGCGTAAGAATATAAATCTTGATAAGGAGAAAGTTGTTCTCTATAGGACAAGTCGTTGATGACATTCAGGCGTACTTTTCGAGAGAGGTTGTAGTTAGCATTTAGGTTTCCAGAGTATTGATTTAAGTAGCTTCCTTTCGTCCAACCTGGGTCGCTGAGCACACTCAAAGCGGCGTAATAAGTAGATTTTTCATTTCCAGAGGAGAAAGATAGGGTGTGGTTTTGCATTATACTTGTTTGAAAGAGCTCGTTGAACCAATTGGTGTTCCTAAGTCCGGCAGCTCTGAGGTAAGCAGCGCGCCCTGCTTCGGTATTAGGTACCATAGGGTTGCCATTGGCATCTAATATTTTATACAGTTGGTACATTCGCGAGAGCACGCCCGTTTGAGCGTAGATATCATCGACTTTGAAGTGTCCAGCTTGTAAAAACTCTTTGTATAGTGCGACTTGGTCTTGCGAGTTCATTATATTATACTCGGCATAGGTAGGGATAAAACGAAAGGTAGATTCATTGGTATAGGTGATGTTGCTACTTCCTACATTTCCTTTTTTAGTGGTGATAGCGACAACCCCCCCGATAGCTCGCTGGCCATAGATAGCGGTAGCTGAAGCGTCTTTAAGCACTTTAAAACCTTCTATACTTTCGGCGGTAAGGCCAGGTATAGCCGCGGCGATGAGCATTTTAGCGTCGTCGGAGACTAAATCTTCAGGTTTTAAATCTATATCGTCTTCCAATATTACCCCATTGAGCACCCATAGGGGTTTGGTATTCCCTGAGATAGAAGTTTCCCCGCGCGTAATGGTGTTCATAGGAGTTTGTGCTGTAGTGGTTTTAGAGGTAGTAGCAGTAGTAGTTACTGTTTGCGTTTGGGCGGTAGTCCATTGGGTTAGCCATACAAAAACGCACAGTAGCGAGAGAGTTTTAAATTTTAGTACCTTCATATTATTTTTTGTGGTATGAGGTCGCAAATATACGACATTAAACGAAACGATGCAAATATTTTGTTAAAAAAATTGGGGGAATGTATTTTAATTAGATTGTGAATAAATAATAATCGGAAGTGGAGGAATGGGATTATTAGACAGTGCGGACGAGTTGGGCGAGGCAGATGGTGATATTAATAGACTTTTTAGTTAGAGAGAGGCTTGAGAATCTCGGAAAATTGCAAGGAGTGTTATTTTTGATAGTTTTTGTGATATTGTTTTTGGGGAAACTTCGTTGTGTGTTCGTTGTGTGTTCGACTCTGCATTAAATTGGTATATTGACAAATTATTATTATCTTTGCACTCCAAATAAATGAGGATGAGAATGAGAATACTACCAGCTTTTATATTTATCATATTAAGTTGCTTCCTTTCATTAGTAGGATATAGCCAAAGTTCTACTACTGAATACTATTTTAAACGCATTTCTATAGAACACGGTTTGTCGCAATCGGGGGTTACTACTATGGTTCGCGACCATAAAGGGCTTTTGTGGATAGGCACTCGGCAAGGAATCAATAGAGTGGATAGGAATCACCTTAAGAAGTATATTGACGATTATGTTTACCAGCTCTTGGAAGATGCTCAACAAAACCTTTGGGCTATCACCCCCAAAGGTGTATTACGCTACAATTCAGACCAAGATACTTTTCTTCCTATTATCAACCAGCAGTTATTTTCTATCTGTACTACCCAAAAAGGTGTGTACTTTGGAGGTTATGCTGCTATCTATCAGTATGATTACGCTACTAAGAAGATTGAGCGTTTACCTCTGCGCAAAGACCCTCTCTCTAAAGATAAAGAATGTCTCATCACACATTTATTTCCTATAGATAGCGATACACTTTTAGCGGGTACAGAAAGTGATGGTTTGTATCTTTATTCTTTTAAAAATGAATTGCTAAAGGCTTTTATCACTGAAAATGCTAGTCCGTTGAGCAGTCTTTATTACGACACTAATCGCAAAGAAGTATTGTTTTCAGTTTTTCAAAAAGGGCTTTTTCGCTATAGTCTTTCAGGAGCATTTATAGGGCATTACCACACTCAAAACAGTTCCTTACCTAATGATATTATTTTAGATATCAAGCCTTATAAAAATAGAATATGGCTTGCCACTGATGGCGGAGGGGTATCAGTATTCAATCCTGCTGATCAGCGTTTCTTCAACATACAACACAGTGCGGGTAATGTGCACTCCATTCCTGTAAACTCTATCACTGTACTTTACGAAGACCCTAATCACAATATGTGGGCGGGTACCGTGCGCGATGGTGTTTTTCTATTTAAAGAAACCTATATCAAAACCTATACTGATAGTGCCTTGGGTAGTAATAATGGACTTTCGGAACGCGCAGTCATCAGCCTCTATGAAGCCCCTAATGGCATACTATGGATAGGTACTGATGGTGGAGGTATCAATGCTTTTAACCCTCAAACAGAACATTTTACACATCATTTAAACACCTATACCGACAAGGTATCGTCTATCACCTACTTTTCACCTAATGAGCTTTTAGTATCTCTCTATAGTAAAGGGCTTTTTATATACAACACTAATGCTCGTAAGTACACACCTTTTCTACTTCGTGATGAAACGACTAACCAGCAAGAATGTCACACTGGGTTTACTCCTTTTGTATACCGAATTAACAATGATTTAATACTTATTACTGCTAAAAATACTTATCTCTATCAACTAAGTAACAAACAGTTTACTAAAATATCTTTTGCCCAAAATATCGCTCCTAAAATAGCTTTACAACTAAAGGCAGAAGTAGGCAATACTCTCTACCTCAGCAAAGGTAACTCTCTTTACCAAATGAATGTACAACAGCCTGAACTAAAACCCTTTCTTAGTTTAGAGAATGAGTGTAACATCAGTGCTGTGTGTTATGATCACACTCATAACAGCTTTTGGATCGCAACAGATAAGGGGCTTTTTAGTTATTCCTTATCCAATAAAAAACTTGAGAATGTAGCTACCGAGAACCTTTTTAGGCAAATCAGTTATATGCAATTAGATGATGCACAACGGCTATGGATAAACGCTAGCAATGTACTCTTTTCTTACCACATCCCCGACAAAAAAATAATGATATGGGATGATAATGATGGTTTTCTACCTAACGATGTGCTTACAGGTTATGTACAGACTAAAGCTTCTCCTTACATCTATATGGCAGGAGTGGGAGGATTAGCAAAAATCAATAAAGCGATACGCTCAAGTGAGAATACTTCTCCCTTACTCTTCTTACAAAACATTGAACTAAATGGCAAAATATACAGCGCTCACAATTTTCCTAAAGAAATACCTCCTTATTTTAACTCATTGAAAATAAATGTAGGACTTAATGAAAAGGATATGTTCCGCCGTTTGCTTTTCCGTTTCAAAATTAAGAATAAAGAACAGACTTCTGTGATTGAAACTTACGACAATCGCCTTGATATCTCTCTTCTATCAGTAGGCAAATACCAAGTTGCAGTAGCTTGTATGACTCAAAATGGATCGTGGACTCCCGATACACCTTTGCTTTCTTTTGAAGTATTACCTGTATGGTATCAGCGGACTTGGTTTTTTGTAAGTGTGGGTTTGTTGCTGTTAGCTATCACAGCAGGAGTAATATGGGGCTATCTGCGCCGCAAAAAGCAACAACTGAAATGGCAAATTGCTCTTCATCAGCAAGAACTGAACGAAGATAAGATTCAGTTTCTCACGAATGTAAGCCACGAACTACGCACGCCTCTGACACTTATCTATGCTCCCTTGAAACGACTGTTGAGTGATAGCAATACCTCCACTTTTCCTCCTGCCCAAAAAACACAATTAGAAGGAGCTTTTAGACAAGCCAATACAATGAAAAACATCATCAATTGGATATTAGACTACAATCGCTCTACCTCATTAGAAAATACACTTTCTAAAACCTATACAGACCTCAATCATCTTATCACTGATTGTAGTAAGGATTTTGAACAAGAATTTGAAAGCAAACATATACAATTAGACCTACAATTAGACAAAAACTTACCGCCTATAGCTATTGACACAGCTAAAATACGCGTAGTGCTCTCTAATTTACTTATGAATGCCGTAAAATTTAGCAATGAAGGAGCCACTATAAGACTACGCAGTACTCATACTTCCGAAATAGTACGTTTTCAAGTAGAAAATACAGGTATCGGACTTCAAAACATAGACCCCAACAAACTCTTTAGTCGATTTCAGCAAGGAAAACACCAGCAAGGTGGCAGTGGTATAGGTCTTGCTTATTGCAAAGAATTAGTAGAAAAACACGATGGCAAAATAGGAGCTTATGACGAAGGAGCTCAAACTATTTTTTATGTGGAATTGCCTTACAATAATAGTAATGTATTAGAGAAATTCGACAACGAAGAAACAGATATCCAAGTACCCGAAAAAACTGCTGTGAGTGATACGAGTCAATACAGTATACTTTTAGTAGATGACAACACCGATTTCCTCAACTATCTTTATAGTGAAGTACGTCCGTTGTTTAAGAATGTACTTAAAGCGGTGAATGGAGAAGAAGCTCTATTGCTTTTAAAAACTCACCAACCCGACCTTATCGTAAGCGATGTGATGATGCCTATAATGAATGGATATCAGTTGTGTAAAGAAGTAAAAGAACAGCTCAACATCAGTCATATACCAATAATATTGCTCACCGCTAAGAGTGATGGTGAGAGTCAGAAAATAGGTTATAAATTAGGTGCTGATGCTTATCTTTCTAAGCCTTTTGACATTGACTTATTGCTATCAGTGATAGGTAATTTGCTCAAACAGAAAGAGCTCATCAAGCAACGATACGAAAAAGAAGTACTTCTCCCCTCGCCTGCCCTCACTACCATTAGTAATGCTGACGAACAATTTATGATGAAACTCAACCAGCTCATCAAAAAACGCTACAACGAAATTGACCTTGATGCTAATAATATAGCTGAAGCAATGGCGATGAGTCGTGCTAGTTTATACAATAAGATGAAGCAAATCACAGGTTTAGGTATTGCCGAGTACCTAAATAAGTACCGTATAGAAGTAGCTTGTCAACTCCTCAAAACTACCAACCTTCCTATCAACGATATCGCTACCGACATAGGCTTCAACTCATCTAAATATTTTAGTACTGCTTTTAAGCAAGCTATGGGAGTAAGCCCACGAGAGTATAGAAACGGCAAATAAAAAGAAACACTCTGGCACATTTTTTGATAATAACCTTTAATTTATATTTTAACATTTATTAGTAATTTAGCATTTTATGAAAAAGATTGTTTTTTTAGCAATGTTTGTAGGTCTTAGTCTTGTATCTGTGCAATGTACTAAAACCGTAGAAGAACGCATTGTAGAGCGCGAGCGTACTAATACTATTCTCTCGGGATCTACAGCCCCTACCGCTACTATAGGTAACGTAGGCGATTATTATATAGATCTTACCTCTGTAAACCTATATGGGCCTAAAACTGCCGAAGGTTGGGGAAACCCTGTAAACCTTAGAGGACTACAAGGACAAAACGGTACTGATGGGCAAAACGGTCAAGATGCTCCTATACCTCACATCGGAGATGATGGCTATTGGTATATAGGCAATACTAAAACTACTGTAAAAGCACAAGGAAATAACGGTGCTGACGGTCAAAATGGCGTTACCCCTACTATCTCTGAGGACGGCTATTGGATTGTTAACGGACAAAAAACTAATGTAAAAGCTAAAGGAGAAAAAGGGGCTGACGGTCAAAATGGCACCAATGGACAAAACGGCATTACACCTACTATTTCTATCGACAACAACGGCTACTGGGTAATCAATGGCGTAAAAACTGACATCAAAGCCAAAGGTGAAAAAGGGGAAAAAGGGGAGGACGGTCAAAACGGTACTACACCCTCTATTTTTATCGACAACGACGGCTATTGGGTAATCAATGGCGTAAAAACCAATACCAAAGCCAAAGGTGAAAAAGGAGAAAAAGGTCAAAATGGAACCACCCCTACTATTACAATTGATAACGATGGTTATTGGGTAATAAATGGCATAAAATCAAACACTAAAGCCAAAGGTGAAAAAGGAGAAAAAGGTAATGACGGTCAAAATGGAGCCGATGCTCCTAAACCCAATATCAAAGATGGTTATTGGTATATCGGTAATATAAATACCAACATCAAAGCTCAAGGCGAAAGAGGACTCCCTGGTAAAGACGGATCTAAAATATACGCAGGTCAAGGAAAACCTAATACACAAGGTGTAGAAGGCGATTACTATATTGATACTGACGACAAAATATTCTACGGACCTAAAACCAATACTGGCTGGCCTTCTACTGGTATATCTCTCTCTGCACAACAAATAATCACTACCGATTATGAGCTTAGTTCTGACGGCAAAACACTTCTGAAATGGAAAAACCCTAACACCCGTTTTATCGATATGAACGCCGACCCTAAACTAAAAGACGTAGAATTTATAGCTGAATTAGCTTTTAATGGAGAGCAAGTGTCATACGAATTAAGAACTTTTGTCATTGGAAATAAAGTGAAAAGTATAGGTGCTAAGGCTTTCAATGGATGTTTTAGATTAACAACTGTAGAAGCAGATGAAAATAAAACTACACAGATTACAGAAATAAAAGAACAAACTTTTGCTAATTGTAATCATCTGCAAAATATAGACATTCCTTCAAATGTTACTACTATTGGTAAAAGGGCTTTTATAGGTTGTTATAAACTTACAACTATTATACTCCCTGAAAAAGTAAACAAAATAGAAGATCAAGCCTTTATGCAATGTAAGAATTTGCACACTCTAATTACACATAACCCTACTGCTTTTAATATAAACAAAAAGGCATTTATTCAAACACACTTACGTAATATTTATGTACCCTCTCAAAAAGCAGACAGTTATAAAGCACTAAATGCAGATTACAAAGATATTATCAAATAAAATTAAAAATAAAGAGGCTGTCCAAAAAGTTTAGTTTAAACTTTTAAGGACAGCCCCTTTTTTTTTGAGGATTACTCTATGGTTGGCTAAAAAAGATTGTTTTTAGAGTTCCTAAGCAGATTGGACAAGGTAAAAAAATGAAAACGTAGCATTTTGAGGTGTTTCTACCACATTTTCATTGCTTTTTGCTTCTTTTTTGGTAGTAGTTGCCTTATTGGACACTAATTTTCTAAAATTATGCCCAACTGCCATTAGTAAAAACTCCATTTTCACCTTTTCTTTGCCTCTATGTGTAAACCGATTGAACTTATTATTACTTTTTAGTTGACCAAATACTGCTTCTACTTCTATCGGTCGCTTACTGCGATGATACCGCCCTTTTTCACTCATTAATAAGGTTCTTGCTTCTGTTTTTAAGTGATTTAATCTATAATTGACCTCTATCCTTCGGTTGCCTTTTGCCTTATGACATAAGCCTCTTAGTGGACACCCCTCACACCTTTGTGCTTGATAATAAGTAACTTTTGATTCATATCCATTACTTGAAGTCCGTTTTCCTTTCCCTACATTGCTCAATTTCTGTCCCATTGGGCATACATAATAATCCTCTTTTAGATTATAGTACATATTCTGAACCGAAAAAGGATCTTCTTTTTGTTTTTTCTTCTGCTCTTTATGAAAATAATTGTACTTCACATAAGCCTCTATTTCTTTCTTTTTCAGCATTTCGTAGTTCTCTTCACTACCATAACCTGCATCGGCACATACCTCTTTGCTTTGTTTCTGATAGCTCTTTTCAAAACCATCTAAATGGCTCTCTAAAGTATTGGTATCACCTGGTGTTTGGTGTATACTAACGTGAGTAATAAACTGATTTTCAGTGGATATTTGAGCATTATAAGCTGGTTTGAGCTGACCGTTTTTCATATGGTCATCTTTCATTCGCATAAAAGTAGCATCTGTATCTGTTTTGCTATAAGAATTTCTATCTCCCATTATTTTTAGACTTTCTTCATATTTTTCTAACTTTGGAAGATGCTCATTTTGAAGTTTTTCTAACTCCTTAGCTTGTTTTTTAGTAGGTTCTTTTAGCCTTTTATTAATCTCAGCTAATTTCTCTTTAAGCTCTTTGGTATTGATTTCTTTAGGAAGTTCTTGCTTAGTAATCTCTTGGTTATCTGATTGTATGCTATCTTCTATATCAGAGAGCACTTTATTTATTTTAGCCTCTAACTTCTTCTTGTACTTCTCTACAGAACCTCTCCACACAAAAGTATATTTGTTAGCAACTGATTCTATTTTTGTACCGTCAATATACTGTACATCAAGGCTTAGATAACCCTCTTTTACTAAGAGTTTTACTATTTCAGCAAAAAGTTTTTGCAAAGAATCTTTCAAAATTTTACCTCTAAAGTCATTGATTGTTCTAAAATCAGGAGTTGTACCTCCTGCAAGATACATAAGGGGGAGATTTTCTTTGACAGCAATAGCCATTTTGCGGCAAGAATAAATGTTAGAAAGATAGCTATAGAAGATTATTTTTATCATTGTACGAGGGTGGTATGCAGAACAGCCTCCACCCTTATATTTTTGAATAACATCAGTTATATCTAACTGATTAACAACCATTTCTACTAATTTAGCAGGGTGGTTACTATCTAACTTATCAAAAATATTCTCGGGGAAAAGTGTTAAAAATTTGTGAGGTTCAGATTTAAATGATACTTTTGCCATTGTGTTTTTTTTTAGGAACCACAAAGATACAACTTTTGTGGTAAAACACCAAATAATAAGAGGCTATCTTTTGCCAGATAGCCTCTTTTTTATTCATTGCTGATAATCAGCCTGTTAAAACTTTTCGGACAGGCTCTTTGTTACTTTTTATTCACATACCCAGCTATGAACTCTCTCTGGCTTTACTTGTTACCTGAATAAATACTTCTTCTAAATTGAAAGCTTGTACCTCTTTAATAAGATTTTTAGGAGTATCTTCTTTTATCAATTGCCCCTCACTCAATATCCCTATGCGGTCGCAAAAATCCTGCGCCTCCTGCAAATGGTGTGAAGTATACAATATCGACATTCCTCTTACGTTCAACTCTTTTAAATAATCAATGATTATATTTTTAGATTGTACATCTACCCCTACAGTAGGTTCGTCCAAAAAGAGCACTTCGGGTGTATGTAATATCCCCGCTACTAAGTTGATACGGCGTTTCATTCCTCCTGAAAAATGAGCAATTTTCTTATCAGCTACAGTTGATAAAGCAACACGCTCAAGAGCTTCATCTGTTTTTGCTTTTAGCTCCTTCCCTTTGAGTCCATATAGGCTCCCAAAGTAATGTAAATTTTCTCTCGCGGTAAGTGTGGGATACAAAGCGTATTCTTGTGGTACAATGCCTATTTTATATCTCAGTAAAGTATCTTTATAGGTAAGCCCTGCAATAGTAAAACTCCCCATTGTAGGCTTAATACTTCCAAAAAGTATTGACATCAGGGTCGTTTTCCCTGCTCCATTAGGTCCTAAAATACCATAAACTTCTCCTTTCCTCACCTCAAATGACACATCATTCAAGGCAAGAACTGTAGTTTCTTTATATTGTTTGCTGAGGTGTCGTACCTCAATCGCATTTGGGGTTGTATTCATAACATAAAAAACTTAAAAGCGGGGCAAGTTAGCGAAAATTTGTCAATGAGCAAAGTTTTTTCTATTTTTGCCCTCTGTTACCTGTCTTTTGTCACCTGATTACCTAATTGAACATGACTCAAAAAATACAACTCAAAGTAGCAACCCCAGCCGATGCTTCTGTCATTTGGACAATCTTATCCGCTGCTATCCAGCGTCGCAAAACCGAAGGTAGCAATCAGTGGCAAGATGGTTATCCTAATGAACAAGTAATAGCGAATGATATTGCCAAAGGCTATGGCTATGTACTTGTAGAAGACGACGAAATAGTAGGTTATTGTACCTTGCTTATCAATGATGAACCCGAATATGCTCGTATCAAAGGCAAATGGCTCACCTCTGGCGATTTTGTAGTCTTTCATAGGGTAGCAATTGCACCTAATCATTTAGGGAGAGGCTTAGCAAAAATACTATTGCAACAAATAGAACAATTCACTTGCGATAATGGCATTCACTCTCTGCGCGCTGATACCAATTTTGACAATACCCCTATGTTGCACCTCTTTGAAAAATTAGGTTATCAATATTGTGGCGAAGTCTCTTTCAGGGGAAGTGCCCGTAAAGCTTTTGAGAAAATATTATGAACAAAAAACTACTTTCTTACTTAGAACGATTTATTACCGAAGAGCGCAAAGAGCGTTTTTTAGAGATTATAGCACAACGTACCAATCACTTTACGGTAGCGATGGAAGATGTATTCCAAATGCACAACACTAGTGCCGTTGTGCGTACCTGCGAAGTATTTGGCGTGCAACAAGCGCATAGCATTGAAGGGTGCTTCGGCAAACGCCTTGATGCCAAAATAGCAATGGGAGCTCAGAAATGGGTAGATGTATTTCGTTATAACGACACTCAAAGTTGCATTGATACGCTTCGTGCACAAGGTTACCAAATTGTTGCCACCACTCCGCATAAAAACGCCTATTTTCTCAATGATTTTGATATCACTAAAAAAAGTGCTTTTTTCTTTGGCACTGAAAAAGAAGGACTTTCAGCACAAGTACTTTCACAAGCCAATACTTTCTTAAAAATACCAATGGTAGGCTTTACCGAAAGTTTAAACATCTCGGTAGCAGTGGCTATTGTATTACAACAACTCACTGATAAACTCCGTCGCAGCGAGATAGCTTGGCAACTCAGCGATGAAGAACGACTTAATACGCTTATTCATTGGACAAAACAATCAATTCGCAATGTGAATGATGTCCTTACACGATATGAAGAAATAAAAGATACCTTATGAAAAAAACACTTCTAATTTACTTTATTTTATTCGCTTTGCTACCTCTGTGGTCACAGCATAAGGCAACACTCATTCACGCCGATGCTAATTTGTACAAAGTGGATAGTTTGCTCTACAGAAGCGAACAATTAGTAGCTGAGGATAAGGCTATTATTAAGAATATTCCCATCAAATCAATTGTAAATCTACGCTATTTCACCCGTTCAGGCGATAAGAAGATTTTCAACGCTTCCGATAATATCAAGCTTATCAATCACCCTTTGCTCACTTGGCGTATCAAAGCCCCTGAAATAGCACAGACACTGAAAATTATACGCGAACACCAAAAACAAGGAGCCGTACTAATTCACTGTTATCACGGTGCCGATCGTACAGGTATAATGGTAGCAATGTATCGTATTATTTATCACAATTGGACGATAGAACAAGCTAAAAAAGAAATGCTTAATGGTCCTTATGGCTACCATAGTGTATGGAAAAACTTAGAAGCATTATTCACTGAAAGCACTGTAAAAGAAGTGCGTAAACATTTAGGAATGCAATGAAAATAACAGACATTATTCAAGAATTAGAAAAACTCGCCCCTCTGCAATATGCTGAAGGGTTTGACAATGTTGGTTTATTAGTAGGTGATGCCAATGCTGAAGTAAAAGGGGTACTCATTACCTTAGATACTCTCGAAGCGGTTGTAGATGAGGCTATTGAAAAAAAATGCAACCTTATTGTGAGTTTTCACCCTATTATCTTTAGCGGACTCAAATCTCTCACAGGAAAAAACTATGTAGAACGTGTGGTGATGAAAGCCATTCAGCATCAAATTGAGATCTATAGTATGCACACGGCTCTCGATAATCAGTTCTTAGGAGTAAATGCATCTATCTGCAATCGTTTAGAATTACAAAACAGACGTATTCTCATTCCTCAACCTCATATCATTCAAAAACTCATCACCTATGTACCAAAATCCGATGTCGAAAACCTTCGCAAGGCTCTTTTTGCAGCTGGTGCAGGCAATATAGGCAACTATGCTGAGTGTAGTTTTAATCTTGAAGGTAAAGGCACTTATAAAGGAAATGAGGAATCTCACCCTACCATTGGCGAACCTAATGTGTTCCATACTGAAGATGAAACCCAAATAGGAGTGATTTTCCCTAAACACTTACAACGACAAATATTGCAGGCTCTTCGTCAAAATCACCCTTATGAAGAAGTAGCTTTTGAGGTATATACACTCGAAAATGAACACCAACATATCGGGATGGGAATGATAGGTGAACTTAATAAAGCTATGCCCGAAAAAGATTTTTTAGCTTACCTCAAAGAACGTATGCAAGTGAGTGTAGTGCGTCACTCGGCATTGCTTGGTAAAGATGTGAAAAAAGTAGCAGTTTTAGGTGGAAGTGGCGCTTTTGCTATAGAAAATGCCAAACATGCAAAAGCTGATGTTTATATAACAGCCGACCTCAAATACCACGAATTTTTCAAGGCTGAAGGACAAATTCTCCTTGCCGATATAGGTCATTTTGAAAGTGAACAATACATAAAATCACTTTTATTTGACTATCTTTCAAAAATTTTTCCTACCTTTGCCCTCTCAATATCAAATGTGGATACCAATCCTATCAAATATTATTCGTAAATATGGCACAAAAAGTGGATATTACTGTAGAAGAAAAACTAAGAGCTCTGTACGATTTACAGCTAATTGACTCAAAAATTGACGAGTTGCAATACACTCGTGGCGAACTACCTTTAGAGGTATCTGACCTTGAAGATGAGGTAGAAGGACTCAAAAAACGTCACGCTAAATTCAAAGAAGAATTAGATGCTTTACAAGCGGGTATCGCTGAGAAAAAAGCAACAATTGAAGAGGCTAAAGCCCTCATCAAAAAGTACACTACCCAGCAAAAAAATGTCCGCAACAACCGCGAGTACACTTCTTTGTCTAAAGAAATTGAATTCCAAGAATTGGAAGTACAGTTGGCTGAAAAACGCATCAAAGAAGGTAAAGCTCAAGTTGACCAAAAGAAAGAGGCTATCAAACAAGTAGACGAACGCAAAGCCCAACGCGATGCCCACCTCAAACACAAAAAAGCAGAACTCAACTCGGTATTAGCCGAAACTGAAAAAGAAGAAGCCTTCCTTAAAGAAAAAGCTGAAGAATATGCTGCTAAAATAGAGGAACGTTTGCTAAAAGCCTACCAACGCATCCGCAGTAGTGTAATGAATAAATTGGCTGTGGTGCCTATCCAGCGTGGTGCTTCTGGAGGATCTTTTTTCACTATTCCTCCACAAGTGCAAGTGGAAATCGCTTCTCGTAAAAAAATTATCACTGATGAACATAGCGGACGCATTTTGGTTGATGCCGCTTTAGCCGAAGAAGAAAAAGAAAAAATGGAAGCTCTCTTCAAAAGTTTCAAAGCTTCTTAATAAAGAAATATAAAAATCAAAAATCACAAAATCAGCTGTTTAGTACAACACTAAACAGCTTTTTTCACTTCTTATCTCCTATCTTTTACTTCCTATCTATTAAAATCTTTTGCTTTTGTGAAAGGAAAGTATTATCTTTGCGCGCTTTCAAGAAGCACTTGTAAATTTAAACTGTAAAAACAATAAAAACATTGAATAAAGAAATATCATCAAACCAGCTTATTAGCAATATTATTGCTGGTATAGAAAAAGTAAAAGGCACTGATATCACCATTATGGATTTACGCGAGGTTGAAAATACTGTATGCGATTATTTTATCTTGTGTAATGGTTCTTCTAACACCCAAGTATCGGCTATTTCAGGAGCTATCCAAAAAATTGTCAGCCAAGCCGATGGACATCAACACCCTTGGCACGTTGAAGGCGAAGCCAACGCCGAATGGATTCTCATCGATTATGTGGATGTAGTCGTTCATATCTTCCAAACAAAAATACGTGAGCATTACGACCTCGAAGGTCTTTGGGGTGATGCCAAATTTATCAATTTAGAAACTAACTATTAAATATATGTCGGATAACAAAAGTAACGGAAATCGCTTTTCAGCCTACTGGCTATACGGCGTATTACTGCTCATTCTCATAGGCTTCAATTATTATTCAGGAGCGAGCTTTTGGTCTCAACCTAAAGAAATTCCTCAATCTAAATTTGAGGAATACCTCAGCAATGGCGATGTAGCTAAAATCATCATCTTAAACCGCAAAGAGGCTAATGTATACCTCACCGAGGATGCCCTTAAAAAAGAAGAACACAAAGAGGTGAAACCTACAGGCAATTCTCTTATGCAGGGAGCTAATGCGGGCGAAGTACCTCAATATCGCTTTGAATTAGGCGACTTGAGCAATTTCGAAAATCGCTTCGACCAAATTGTTAAAGATAACAATCTCAGTACCACTCGTGAAAACAAAACCCAACAAAATGTAATCGGCGATTTGCTGTTCACTCTCTTGCCTTTCGTCGTTATTATTGGTTTGTGGATATTTGTAATGCGTCGTATGGCAGGTGCTGGTGGACCTGGTGGTATTTTCAGTATAGGCAAGTCTAAAGCGCGGGTGTTTGACGAAAAGAAAGAAACCCGCGTAACTTTCCAAGATGTAGCTGGCTTAGAAGGTGCTAAAGAAGAGGTGCAAGAGATTGTAGACTTCCTCAAAAACCCCGATAAATATACCTCATTAGGAGGTAAAATACCTCGCGGAGCTCTGCTTGTAGGTCCTCCAGGTACAGGTAAAACACTCCTTGCCAAAGCAGTAGCAGGTGAGGCTCAAGTACCTTTCTTCTCTCTGTCTGGTTCTGATTTTGTAGAGATGTTCGTAGGGGTGGGAGCTTCTCGTGTGCGCGATCTCTTCAAGCAAGCTAAAGAAAAATCTCCATCTATTATCTTTATCGACGAGATTGATGCTATAGGTCGTGCTCGTGGTAAAAATGCAATGACTGGTGCTAACGATGAGCGTGAAAATACTCTCAACCAATTGCTTACTGAAATGGATGGCTTTGGCTCTCACACCAATGTAATTGTGCTTGCCGCTACAAACCGCGCCGATATTTTGGATAAAGCCCTAATGCGTGCTGGGCGTTTCGACCGCCAAATTTATGTGGAACTTCCAAACTTGAACGAACGCAAACAGATTTTCCAAGTACATTTGCGCCCTATAAAAACAGCTGAGACCTTAGATATTGATTTCTTAGCAAAACAAACTCCTGGTTTCTCAGGTGCTGATATTGCCAACGTTTGTAACGAAGCAGCCCTTATTGCAGCGCGTAAAGGTAAAACAGCTGTGAGCAAACAAGAGTTCCTTGATGCAGTAGATAGAATTGTAGGTGGTTTGGAAAAGAAAACTAAAATCCTTACCCCTGAAGAACGTGAGGCTATTGCTTTCCACGAAGCAGGTCACGCTACCGTAAGCTGGTTGTTAGAACACGCTGCTCCATTGGTAAAAGTAACTATTGTGCCTCGCGGACAGTCACTCGGTGCAGCTTGGTATCTACCGGAAGAGCGACAAATTGTACGCACCGAACAAATACTTGATGAGATGTGTGCTGCCCTTGGCGGTAGAGCTGCAGAAAAAGTAGTATTCAATAAAATATCTACAGGTGCTCTCAGTGACCTCGAAAAAGTAACCAAACAAGCCCGCGCAATGGTAACTATTTATGGGCTCAACGAGAAAATCGGTAATCTTACCTACTACGATTCTGCCCAGTCCGATTATAGTTTTACCAAACCGTATAGTGAGAAAACAGCTCACCTCATCGATGAAGAAATTTCTAAAATTATAGAAGAGCAATACCAACGTGCTATTGATATCCTTACCGAGAATAAAGATAAACTCACCACTTTGGCTAACTTGCTATTAGATCGTGAAGTTATCTTCCGAGATGACCTTGAGAATATTTTTGGAAAACGCAAGTTTAAAGACCCTCACAATAGTAATGAAGAGGAAACTCCTTTAAAAACTGAAAATACTTCTCCAACAGAATAGAGTTTTAAAAGGCTTCCTTTTGCAAAAGGAAGCCTTATTTATATAAAACAAAATGAAAATAACTGCTCAAATAAAAGAACCTATACGCGAAGAAATGGAACTTTTTGAACAGAAGTTCCGCAATTCAATGTCGTCTAAAGTAGCCTTGCTAAATCGCATCACCTATTATATAGTAAATCGCAAAGGCAAGCAAATGCGACCTATGTTTGTTTTCTTAGTAGCCAAAATGCTTTCTGATGATAGTAAAGTAAGTGAACGTACCTATAGGGGTGCTTCAGTTATAGAACTCATTCACACTGCTACTTTGGTGCACGACGATGTGGTAGACGATAGTAACAAACGCCGTGGTTTCTTTTCTATCAATGCACTTTGGAAAAACAAAATAGCCGTATTAGTAGGTGATTATCTGCTGTCTAAAGGCTTGCTCCTCTCTATAGACAATGGTGATTTCGACCTATTGCGCATTATCTCAGTTGCTGTGCGCGAAATGAGTGAAGGTGAGCTTTTACAAATAGAAAAAGCACGTCGGTTAGACATCGTAGAGGATGTTTACTACGAAATTATCCGCCAAAAAACAGCGACCCTCATTGCGGCTTGTTGTGCAATGGGAGCTTGCTCAGTACAGCCTGAACAGCCTGAACTCATAGAAAAAATGCGTCTCTTTGGTGAATATATAGGAATGGCTTTTCAAATAAAAGATGACCTCTTCGATTATACCGAAGATGCAATCGGAAAACCTACTGGTATAGACATCAAAGAGCAAAAAATGACCCTCCCTCTTATTTATGTACTCAATACTTGTACAGAAAAAGAAAAGCAATGGCTCATCAATTCGGTAAAGAAATACAACAAAGATAAAAAGCGTGTAAAAGAAGTGATTGCCTTTGTGAAAACTCACAACGGATTAGAATATGCTACTGCCAAAATGAAAGAGTTTCAACAAAAAGCTCTCAATATTCTCAACGATTTCCCTGCTTCCCCTTATAAAGAAGCTCTTACCTTAATGGTAAATTACGTAATCGACAGAAAAATTTAGACTCTGTATTACATAATTAAATACAACGGCATTCGCTTTTAAAATAGTAGTAGGCTTATATTTTTAAATAAACTCTAGAATAGTAGAAAATATTAGATGTTTTCTCATTAAAAAAGTCACTTTTGTGAATTGCCCCTTTCCTTTCGAGAGGGAGAGCGAGGGTAGTTTTTTAAATTCAAATGAGCGAATTTACTCATTACCAAATTTGCTAATTTACAAATTATTTGTACCTTTGTCCTCAAAATTTAAACAAAAGTGATATGAAAAGAAATATAAGCACTTTAGACAAGAATATCCGCTTGCTTATTATCGTGATTACGGCAATTTTGGGGTATTTCAACGAGTTTTCTATAACTATTGCATCGGTGTTATCAGGCGTTTCTATTTTGCTATTGGTAACCATTCTCATCAATTTTTCTCCTATTTATGCGCTATTAGGTATCAGCACCTATAAGCCTAAAGAAAAAAATAGTTAGATTATGACTTCTTTTTTTAACGAAACTCCTTTTATCTTCCCTTATAATAAGAATTCGGTAAAACGCTGGGTGAAAAGTGTTGCTAAATCCGAAGATAAAGAGGCGGGCAATATCAACTATATTTTTTGTGATGATGAGTATTTGCACAAAATAAATGTAGAGTACTTGCAACACGACACCCTCACCGATATCATCACCTTTGATTATACTGAGGGAAAAGTACTCCATTCGGATATTTATATTTCGGTAGAACGCGTAAAAGAAAACGCCGAAATCTTTAAAGTGCCTTTCCAAAGAGAACTGTTGCGAGTATTGGCACACGGGTTGTTGCACCTCTGTGGGTATAAAGATAAAACCCCCAAAGACAGTGCGCTAATGCGACAAAAAGAAGAGGAAATGATGTTGCTGTTTGACCAACTTTAACTGCCTATCGCGCTACGCTTTTGACCGCAACGCTTTTAGCTTGATTGCAAAGCTCGCTAAATAGCCATAGATAAGCAGAAACAAAATACCTATATAAATGCTATTGCCTAAGGCATAGAAATTTATAAAAGAGAAGAGTACACTCATACCAAGGAAGATTTTTATCTTCCTTTTTTTGTAGGGTATCGGGTAGTATTTTTGTCCGTAGTAATACGAAATACTCATCATTGCTGCATAGGTAATAAGGGTAGCCAAAGCGGCTCCTTTATAGCTAAGCCAAGGAATAAGGGCAAAGTTGAACACTACTGTAATAGCCATTCCTATCAAGGATACAATCGCTCCAAAGCTCGTGCGGTCGGTTACTTTGTACCATACCGAAAGACTGTGGTAAATACCCAAACAAAGGTTAGCTAACAAGATAATAGGCACAATCCAGAGCGCATCCCAGTAGGCTTTATTAGGTATCAAAATAAGTTTAAAAACATCGGTAAATACGGTAATAAAGAGCAAAATAAAGCCTCCGCACACAATGAAGTATTCGGTGATACGTGCATAAGTTTTAGGTGCATTCTCATCTTGGGAACTACTGAAAAAGAAAGGTTCTATACCAAGTTTATAGGCAGTGACAAAGAGGTTCATAAACACCCCCATTTTGTAGCAAGCTGAGTAGATACCTATCGTTTCATCGGCTGTATCAGCAGGGAGGAGCATACGCAAAAACACACGGTCAAAACCTTCGTTCACAGCAAAAGCGATGCCTGCCAAAAGTACGGGGAAAGCGTAGATCATCATCTCTTTCCAAAGAGGATAGTAGAATTTGAAACGTATTTTGAGGTAGATAGGTAGCAGCACAATAAATGTCGCTAAACTAGCAATCACATTCGCTAAAAAAATGTAGTATACACCTCCATTTGTTGCGAGATTTTCAGCAGACAAATAATTTAGATAGTAGATATTAAGCGCTAAATTTAAGGCTGTATTCCCTATTTTTACCATTGCATAGAGTTTGGCTTTACCTTTATTCCTAAGCCACGCAAAAGGAATGACCACTAAGGCATCGAGTACCAATATATAAATGGCAAAGACAATATATTGCACATCGTAGTTCAGCCAAGAGGCAATAAAGTGTCGCAATAAGTAGGCTATCAGCAGGAAAAACAAAGAGCTAACGGTAAGAGAAGTAAGTGCGGTAGATTGCACCTTTTTCTTCTGTTCGCCTTTATTCATAAAGCGGAAGAAAGCTGTTTCCATACCATAAGACAGCAGTACATTCCCCAAGATAAGGTAGACAAACAACCCTGAATAGATACCAAAATCGGCAGTATCGAGTTTATTCACGTACAGCCTTGTGAGTAATAGGGTTAGCACACGAGGGAGTACAGTAGCAATGCCGTAAATAATGGTATCTTTAAAGAGTTTTCTCAACATAAGGCGTTCTTCTTATCCAAATAATTCTTGTATCGCATCTTCTATTTTAGCGACCGTTATAACTTTTATCTTCGTATTTTTGAGAGCTATTTTATTGTATTTAGAAACAAAAATCGTATTAAATCCTAATTTTTCAGCTTCAGTAATGCGTTGTTCTACACGTTGTACAGGACGTATCTCACCGCCTAACCCCACTTCACCAGCAAAACACACATCCTTCTCAATGGCTATATCTTCGTTGGACGATAAGATAGCCATTGCCACCCCTAAATCGGTTGCAGGGTCGTCGATAGTAATCCCCCCCGTGATATTTAGGAACACGTCTTTGGCTCCAAGGCGGAATCCTGCGCGTTTCTCAAGCACTGCCAAAAGCATATTGAGGCGTTTGGCATTGAATCCAGTAGTACTGCGTTGTGGTGTACCATATACCGCTGTACTCACGAGGGCTTGTATTTCAATCATCAGCGGACGCATACCTTCTAAGGTGGCAGCTATAGAAGTACCGCTAATGGTCTCATCGGTTTTGGAAATGAGAATCTCCGAAGGGTTGTTCACCTCGCGCAATCCGTTGCTAAGCATTTCATAAATACCCAATTCGGAAGTAGAGCCAAAGCGGTTTTTCAGTGAACGCAAGATACGGTACACGTGATTGCGATCGCCTTCAAACTGCAGAACGGTATCCACCATATGCTCTAATATTTTAGGACCTGCTATTTGTCCGTCTTTAGTAATATGCCCAATGAGTATTACAGGAGTATGAGTAGTTTTAGCAAACTTAATCAGTTCGGAAGTACATTCTCTAATTTGAGAAATACTCCCTGCCGATGCCTCTATATAATCGGATTGAAGGGTTTGGATAGAGTCGATAATCACGATTTCGGGCAAGAGTTCTTTTATCTGTTGGAAAATATTTTGTGTCTTAGTTTCAGTGAGAATAAAGCAATTATTGAGCTTATGTGGAATACGGTCGGCACGCATTTTTATCTGTTTTTCACTTTCCTCTCCCGATACGTAGAGCGTACGATAGGGCAAGTTAAGAGCTATTTGCAATAATAGTGTACTCTTGCCTATCCCTGGTTCCCCTCCTAAAAGCGTTACCGACCCTGGCACTATGCCCCCCCCTAGCACGTTGTTCAGCTCGTGATTGTTGCTATTGAGGCGTGGCTCTTGCTGGGTGTCGATTTGGGAAATAGGGATGTACTTAGGTGCCTTATTTTTGATAGATGATTCTTTTTCTTGCCAAGCAGGAGCCGTATCTTTCTGTACGACTTCTTCCACAATGGTATTCCACTGCTTGCAAGTGTAACACTGTCCTTGCCATTTGCTATATTGCGCACCGCAATTTTGACAGAAATATGCTGTTTTTAATTTTGCCATTTTTATTAGAGGTTAGAAGGTTACGAGCTACAAACTCGCACCAGCATTTGTATAAAACTCAATCATTTTAGTTTCATCAAAAGTTTGAGAATCGTATGAAAGTTTTTTCATTGTCTTTTCATTGGTGTGATAGAGATAAACCCCGTTTTTATCTTTAAAATAGTAGTTGTATTCTACCTCTGCCCAATCGCCACTGGGATTTATAACATCTACTACAGAGCCCACAAAGGTCATAGTATCGAAATCGCAAATATTTTCTATAATTTTATCTTCTATCAGCAATTTATCCTTTGAGGCAAAACACAATTGCAAATCTTTTATTTCAGAAGTAAGGGGTACACGTCTTACAAGTCTCGCTTTGAACACATTTCGCCTATTATCTATTTCATAATATCGTATTTCATCATCCACCAGAACAAAGGGCTGTAATTGATGTTGATAAGACTCTCTACCTTTATTAGTGTATTTTTTATGAGTTATCAATGTTATATAGTTTTTGTTCTTGAGACGATGCCATTTATTACTATAAAACTCATCTTCCTTATAATAGTCTTTTCCATCATAGTACCAATCTTTTTGTAATAGGCTTGATTTTTCTTTTTGCGGAGAGGAAAGTTGCTCAATGGGACTATTGATAAGTTCTTTTTTGATAGGTTGCTCCCTATCATAAGGGTTATAACTGACTCTGTACCAAACTCCATCGATAAGAAAATTCTGGCTACCCAAAAACTTAGTAACACTTGCTACTGTAAAAACTTTTTCAGGGGTGATTTTTTCCCTACTATTATAAAAAATATGACTGTTCACAAAGTAATACCAAGTATCATCAGCAATAAGCAAATGATTGGTATCTCTACCTTCAGTTACTGATACAAAATAAGCATTTTTTCCAATGCTATTAGGCAATAACACTTTTTTATATTCAGCAATACTAATACCATTAGGATCTCTTGCTATTTTCACTAAAAACAACCTCCCCTTCTCATTCTTCACTTGATACTCCTGCGTAGTATGCCAGTTATAACTATCACTCGCCTGCAAAAAGAAAGTAGTAATGAGGGTTAAGATAAGTGTTACAAAAGGTTTCATTTTGTTAATTATCAATTGTTCATTGTTAACTGCAAAAGGTATTGCCCATATTGGTTTTTGAGCATTGGCTTGGCGAGTTCTTGCAGTTTTTCGGCGGTAATCCACCCCTTGCGATAGGCTATTTCTTCCAAACAAGAAATTTTGAGTCCTTGGCGTTTTTCTAAAGTCTCCACAAAGTTAGATGCTTCGCTAAGTGAATCGTGAGTACCCGTATCAAGCCACGCAAAACCACGTCCTAAAAGTTGTACTTTTAGTTCACCGTCATTTAGGAACACTTGATTCACAGTAGTAATCTCTAATTCACCTCGTGCTGAAGGTTTGATACTTTTAGCTACTTTCACCACCTTATTAGGATAGAAATAAAGCCCCACTACTGCATAGTTAGATTTGGGTTGTGCTGGTTTTTCCTCAATGCTAAGTACATTACCTGCATTGTCAAACTCGGCTACTCCATAGCGTTCAGGGTCTTTTACGTAATAACCAAAAACAGTAGCTTTACGTTCTTTCGTTACATTTTCTACTGCTTGAAAAAGCATTTTTGAAAAACTCTGTCCGTAGAAAATATTGTCGCCTAATACCAAACACACATCATCATCTCCTATAAACTCTTCTCCTATGATAAACGCTTGAGCTAAGCCATCGGGACTGGGTTGTTCGGCATAACTAAGGCAAATGCCAAAATCAGAGCCATCACCTAACAGGCGCTCAAAACCTGGTAAATCTTGAGGGGTAGAAATTACCAATATCTCACGGATGCCTGAGAGCATCAACACCGATAGTGGGTAGTAAATCATTGGTTTATCATAAATAGGGAGTAATTGTTTAGAAACTCCTTTTGTAATAGGGTAAAGGCGTGTACCTGAACCTCCTGCTAATATAATTCCTTTCATTAGTTATTAATGTTTAGTTGTTAATCATCATCTTCAGGTATTTCAGCATTCTCAATAATAACTGACTTTTCTCCCTTGCTATTTACTTTATATTCGTTGCCATTCTCTATCAACAATCCTTGTATTACCCCTTTAGCGTGTGCTACATCAAGATCGATAACACGTTTGTTCATCAGGTAGGTTACCTCACTGTGAAGAGTATGCCCTATAACAAACTTACCTACTTGCCAACGTTCTAAAATAGTTTTGGACTCGGTTGTATCAATAGTTTGTTTGCCCCAACCTCTGTACCACGTAGGACTTATACCAAACTGATAGAGAATACTATACAAGCTATCTTTACATTTTCGTGCTTTTAGATTATCAAAATAGTAGTCACGGGCTTTATCATTTAGTTCTTGTACAGTGAGTCCTAAATTGGAAATTTCTATAGAGATACCAGCGTGTACAAACACATAATCACCTATTTTTTCAACGATATTTTTGGTAGCCAACCAGCGTCCTAATTCTGTATTAGGTTTGTAGAAATGTAAATATTCATCTTGTAATAAAGAAGCATTCTGGAAGTATTTTTTGCGCACATAGCGGAAGTCGTTATTCATATTCATCAAGTCGTGGTTGCCAAGTATAAAATGTACTTTACCCCCTGCTTTTTCAGCTTGTTGTTCTAAATGATAGATAAGCCAAAGTGTTTGTGTAACCCAAAGTCCGCGATCAAAAAAATCACCTACCGTCACTAAATGCCCCTTACCATATTTCCATTGGTATTTAGCATTCATCACCCCATTAGCTATCAAAAACTGCTTAAAAGCCTCAAATTCACCTTCGATGTCCGAAATAGCAATGAGTTTTTCAGGCATATTATACACTGCTGTTTCATTCTTTAATTCTTTTTTAATTCTAAAACTAAAAGATTCTTTATCACTGAGTTGTGCTGTGAATTTTTTACCTTTGATATCCTTAGTAAATGTTTGAATAGACGGTAATGCTACACCTTTTTTTTCACCAACTTGTTTTACAACAATCCCTTTATCAGTATAAAAAATATAAGGTCCATCAAAGCCTGCTTTAGAGTTATCTTTGTGCAGACGAGCCTGACTGAGAATAGGCATTAACTCTTGTGCTTGTAACCTATTATTGTCTAAAACAAAACAGCATAAAAACGCTAAAAAAGTAATATATGTTTTTTTCATTAGATAAAAAGTGAAAAACTTTGGCAAAGGTATAGTATTTATTTGAAAATAACAAATTTACAGATTAGTAAATTTGCAAAATCAAAAATAAAGCACTACCTTTGTAGCCTTAAAACATTTAAAAAGAAAATTATGAATAAATTAGTATCCTTAGTGACTTTGTTATTACTAACAATCGCTTGTGAAAAATCAGGGGAAGACAACACCCCCTCTACACAGACTTCTACTACACAAATACCTTATGATTGGGATTTCTATTTGGAACCTTCTCGCTTAAATGCAGTGAAAAAGGAGCCTAATATAGAACTGAAAAAGCTGTATTACCAAGTGTATGGTACGCCCTGCGGAGGTTGGTATGACGGCGGTGTTAGTCCTGGTAGTGGTGGTAAAGAGAAAAATGACCGTTGGCTTAAAAACTTCGTTGAAGGAGCTGAACGTGCCCGCAAAACGCCTATTGTGGTGCTTTACGGTATTCCCAATCGCGATTGTGGGTCGTTTTCAAAAGGAGGGCACCCTAATGCTGCTTCTTACAAAGAGTGGATAGACCGCGTAAGTGCCATTATTGGACAACGCCGTGCGGTGGTTATTATTGAGCCTGATGCCATTAACTACTGCGGTCACCCAAGAGGCTCAGCTAAATACAATGAGCGTGCTGAACTGCTTAGTTACGTCGCTGAAAAACTAAATAAGAACAACCCTAAAGTAATGAGTTATATTCATGCTGGGAATTCTGTTTTGGTTACCCAACATCCTGAAACTGTTGCCAATGCTATTATAGATGGAGGCTTAAAATATATGCGTGGTTTTGCACTGAATGTTTCGGGAGTGGGAGGTACTGCTGAAGAACAAGCTGGAGCTGAGAAGTTTGTAGCTTATTTAGCTACTAAAGGTTTCAAAAATACACATTATGTTATTGACACAGGGCGCAGTGGTATAAATCGTCCTAAACACCAAAATGCTAATGCTCCTTATAACTCTTGCAACAACTTCAATGCAGCTTTAGGTCCGCGTAGCACTACCAAAACCACTGGGGCACACGCCGATGCTTATTTGTGGATTAACGGAGGAGGTGGCTCTGACGGTGAATGTAAAATGGGAGCCCCTGCAGCGGGAGAACCTTATCCTGAATATACTCGTGCTTTAGTTAACAACGCAATCAGAGTTAAAAGCATACAAATTTTAGAACTTCCTAACAATCTCAAATAACTACCATTATTCGTAATTATTCACATTGCCATTGAAAGTTTTCTACTTTGGATTGCATTTCAGGGCGGTATTCGTAATGCCACCATTCCGAATAAATAGATTTGAAGTTGTATTTATTGAGTATATCTTTCAGCAACTTGCGATTTTTAAGTACTTTTTTAGAAAGAGTGGTACAAGTATGATGGGCTTTCTCACCAAAAAAATCAAAAGGAGTGCCCATATCCAATTCTTTACCATCCTTATCTACTAAAGTGAGATCGACTGCTGCTCCACGATTGTGTTTAGAACCTTTGGCAGGATTGGCTACATAATGAGTACCTGGAAGTATTTCCCACATCTTTTTTTGTACTTCAAGAGGTCTATAGCAATCAAATAGTTTAATGCGATATCCCAAAGTTTTAAACTCCTCATTAGCTTTTACCAAGGCTTCCGCTGTTCTTTTGCGCAGATAGCATTCTCCACACTCATAAACAGCTTGTTTAAGGAAGTTATCAGGAGTTGCATATTTCATATCAAATACAAAATCGGAAGAAAGACTTTTGAGGAGCACAAAATCAGTTTGTTGTGCCGTAGCAATAAAAGTGACAAAAAATGCAAGAATATATTTCATAAATAAAAGAATTTTTAATAGTTATAAGTATCTTTACGAATTACCCCCTTCGGTGAACGGGAACACCAAATAAAATAAAAGCGACTTTTTTCGGAAAAGTCGCTTTTATTCTAATTTTAAAGTCTTAAGGCAGACTATAACACACTTGCTAAAGCTTTATTTACTTCACGTACAGCTTCAGTACTTTCTGCAAATTTAGCTTTTTCAGCATCATTGAGTTTTACCTCTACAATTTTTTCAACTCCATCTCTACCGATAATTACAGGAACCCCTACGCACACATCTTTTTGTCCGTATTCACCTTCGAGTAACACTGAGCAAGGGAAAAGTTTCTTTTGGTCGCAAGCGATTGCCTGTACTAAAGCTGATACAGCAGCTCCTGGAGCATACCAAGCTGAAGTTCCTAAAAGTTTAGTAAGGGTAGCACCACCTACTTTAGTATCTTCGGCTACTTGGTTAAGACGGTCAGCACTCAAAAACTCAGTTACTGGTACACCACGATAGCTTGCCAAACGTGTAAGAGGTAACATACCACTATCACTGTGAGCAGCAATTACCATACCATCTACATCTGAAATCGGACTGTTAAGCGCTTCTGCCAAGCGGTATTTAAAGCGTGCGCTATCAAGTGCTCCACCCATACCGATGATGTGGTTTTTAGGTAATTTAGTAGCTTTGTGTACCAAATAAGCCATAGTGTCCATAGGGTTGCTCACTACAATTACAATCACATTAGGTGAATATTTCACCAATTGTTCAACAACTGATTTCACAATGTTTGCATTGGTACCAATAAGCTCTTCACGAGTCATACCTGGTTTACGAGGAATACCAGAGGTAATCACAGCTACATCACTGCCTGCAGTTTTTGAATAATCATTGGTTACCCCTGTAATACGAGTATCAAACCCATTGAGGGAAGCGGTTTGCATCAAATCCATAGCTTTACCTTCCGCAAAACCTTCTTTGATGTCAATTAATACTACTTCAGACGCGAAGTCTTTAATAGCAATGTACTCTGCGCAACTTGCTCCTACGGCACCTGCGCCTACTACTGTAACTTTCATATAATCTATTATTTAAAAATGATGAGTTATAAAAAACTCAATCAATGGTTATTTTCAAGCCACAAAAGTAGAAAGTTTCTAATAATTGTGCAAATATTTTTAAGAAAATTTTTGGATTTTAAAAACTAAAAACTAATCGCTATTTTTTGCTCATTTGCCAATTACTTTGTACTTTTGCACTCTCAAAACAAACCATTCAAAATGAAAGACACTTATTTTGTGGTGGGCATTTCCACCGAAGTTGGCAAAACCATCGTTTCAGCAATTCTTACAGAGGCTTTTCAAGCTGATTATTGGAAACCTATACAATCAGGCGATTTAGAAAACTCAGACACCGACAAAGTAAAACGACTTATCAGCAATACACACACTGTATTTCACCCTAATAGCTATGGATTACACACTCCTGCAAGTCCACATCTTTCAGCTCAATTAGACGGTGTGCGAATTGAGCTTTCTAAAATTGTACGCCCTGAAACTAATAATACACTTGTTATAGAAGCAGCAGGCGGATTGTATGTTCCTCTCAATGAAAAAGATATGATGCTTGACCTAATTCATCCTACGGATAAAGTCATTTTAGTTTCTCGTCATTATTTGGGTAGTATCAACCATACGTTACTCACTTACGAAACACTAAAAAACAGAGGGTTAAACATTCATAGTATAGTATTTAGTGGCTCCCCTACCCCATCTACTGAAGAAGTGATTTTACACCATACTAACTTGCCTGTATTATTACATATTGATGAAGAACCTTATTTTGACAAACGAGTTATTTCAGAATACGCTACAAAAATTAACACCCCTTGAGATTGATAATTAATATATGCAAAATTTAAACGACATCCTAAAACAACATATACTACAAGCCGTACAAGAACTGTACAACGTAAGTTTAGAAAATGTAGAATTGCAGCAAACTAAAAAAGAGTTTGTAGGTGATGTGACCCTCGTGGTCTTCTCGCTTTTACGCCACATCAAAGGCAATCCTGTGCAGATAGGCGAACAAATAGGAACTTACCTCAAAGAAAAAGTAGGCAACTTAGTAACTGATTTCAATGTGATTAAAGGCTTTCTAAACCTTGTTATCGCTGATACTTATTACCTCAACTTTTTAACAGAAATAAAAGACAATCCTCTGTTTGGATTAGCAACACCTAATAGTAAAGAGGCTATTTTAGTAGAATACTCATCTCCTAACACTAATAAACCTTTGCACTTAGGACATATTCGCAACAACCTTTTAGGTTATTCAGTAGCCGAAATCTTAAAAGCTGCCGGACATAAAGTGTATAAAACCCAAATCATCAACGATAGAGGAATACACATTTGCAAATCTATGGTAGCTTGGCAACGTTTTGGCAATGGAGAAACTCCTGAAAACACAGGGTTAAAAGGAGATAAACTGGTAGGAAACTACTATGTAGCATTTGATAAAGCGTATAAAGAAGAAATACAAGAACTAATAGCTCAAGGAAAATCCAAAGAAGAAGCTGAAAAACAAGCACCTATATTTGTAGCAGCTCAAGAGATGCTTCGCCAATGGGAAGCAGGAGCCCCTGAAGTAATGAAACTTTGGAAACAAATGAACGGATGGGTATACGATGGATTTGCTGTTACTTATAAGAATTTAGGAGTAGATTTCGACTCGTACTACTACGAAAGCAATACCTATTTATTAGGAAAAGACATCGTAGAACAAGGTCTACAAAAAGGGGTATTCTTCAAAAAAGAAGATGGCTCTGTTTGGTGCGATCTCACCGCCGATGGTTTAGATGAGAAGTTGGTACTCCGCGCCGATGGTACTTCAGTATATATAACCCAAGATATGGGTACTGCCATTCAACGTGTGAAGGACTATCCCGATGTGAAAGGAATGGTTTATACTGTGGGTAACGAACAAGACTACCACTTCAAAGTACTTTTTCTTATTTTGAAAAAATTAGGTTACGATTGGGCTTCACACTTGTACCACCTCAGCTATGGTATGGTAGATTTGCCTAGTGGAAAGATGAAAAGCCGTGAAGGAACCGTTGTAGATGCCGATGACTTAATCGCTGAAATGGAACAGACTGCTAAAGTAATTTCACAGGAACTCGGCAAACTCGATGGCTATACCCAAGCACAAAAAGAAGCTTTGTATCACACTATTGGCTTAGGAGCCCTAAAATACTATATATTAAAGGTAGATCCTAAAAAACGTATTTTATTTGATCCTAAAGAATCTATCGATTTTCAAGGAAATACAGGACCATTTATCCAATACACATACGCTCGTATCCAATCTATTTTGCGTAAATATGCTGAAACGAACAATAGCAAAGAAGTAACTGTTATACAACCTGATACTCTACAAGAAAAAGAAAAAAACTTACTGAAAAGCATCACCCTTTTCCCTTCTATTGTGCAAGATGCTGCTGATAATTATAGCCCTGCTGTGGTCGCTAATTACGTATACGATTTGGTAAAAGACTTCAATTCATTCTACCAAAACGTTTCCATTTTAGGTGAAGAAGACACTAACAAACGCCATTTTAGAGTAGCTCTGAGCAAAAAAATAGGTGAAATCATCGCAGAATCTTTTAAAATGTTAGGAATACAAGTACCTGAAAGAATGTAGGTTATAAAAAATATGTAAAAAAGTTAAAAAAAAGTTGCTCAAAAATTTGCAGGAATGAATATTTGTCGTACCTTTGCACCGCAAATGAGAAACAAAATAACTCTTCAGATGCAAGTTTATTGAAACAATTTATATGCGAAAATAGCTCAGTTGGTAGAGCGCAACCTTGCCAAGGTTGAGGTCGCGGGTTCGAACCCCGTTTTTCGCTCTTTTTTTATGTCTATCATAAAGGCTCGGATGGTGGAATCGGTAGACACGCTGGACTTAAAATCCAGTGGGCAGTAATGCCTGTGCGGGTTCAAGTCCCGCTCCGAGTACAAGTTTGCTTTTTAAGTGCTTAGTATTTAATTGGTTAGGTTTTAGAAAGTGTGATTTTTCCCAACATTTTCCCAACAATTTGAAAAAAGTACATTTCTTGAGGGATGTTTCTCTTCAAGAAATAAAGTGAGAAAATTAAAAAATCATTACTTTTTCAAGTAGTGATTTTTTTGCTTTTATGTAACCCTTAAAAATATTTGACTATGGAAACAGCTGTAACATTTGCTACCTCTGATGTAGGAAAATTAAATTCGATAAAAGATTTTATAAGGTCTTTAAATGTCTCTATCATTCAAGAAGAGGACATACCTCAGCCTATTGAAATGACGCCAAGATTAATGAAATACTTAGAAGAGTTGGAAGCAGATAACACTCCATTTGACCAATGTGAGGATTCGTATGTAATGGTTAATAGACTTGCATCTAAATATGGACTTACTTTACAGAATTAGTAATACACCACGAGCTGAGTTTGAGCTTGAGAGTGCAATCAACTATTACCAAGAAGTTGCTAATGATAGAATAGCTGAGAACTTTATCAATGAGTTTGTAAGAATCTTGGATTTTATAAAAACTTTCCCTTTTCAGCGAAGATATAAAGGTGATTTAAGAGGTGTTTCAATGAGGAAATACCCTTACATTGTGTTTTATGTAGTAGACGAGATAGAAAGAGAAATTATCATTAAAGGGGTGTTTAACACATACCAAGATGTTAGTAAATACCCTGAATAAAAAATATGAAAGGCTATCTAAATTTTGTTTAGGTAGCCTTCTTTTATTAGAATAGAGATAGAATTAATCCTTAAAATATTCAAAATGGCTGAGACTTTTAATTTTCAATATTAGAAAATTGTTATTACTTTCTAAAAGTCCAAAAATAGCAAAGCAATAAGTATCTTCTCCAAAATCGAATTTTTCCTTTGTTTGTTTATCTCCTGCTAAATCAATTTTAAACCTATATTTACCATTTTCTCTAAAAATGAGAGATTTTGTCTTAAACTTCTCTCCCGTTTCTTTGTTCTCTCTCTCTTTTACTTCTGTTTCTTCAATTTTAGCTTTACCATAGATAACAATATAGTCTCCTTGATATTCGAGCTTGTTTTTTAACAAGTTAGATATATGAACTCTTTTTATTGTATTTACTTCTTGAGTTTTATTTTTATTATTTATAGACTTTTTAGGGTTATTATTTATTTCTTGTTTACTTTTTAGAGATTCAGAATTTTGTCTATGAAGCAAGTTTAAAGCATTTCTCAAATTCATCTCTATTAAGAACTTTAAACGTTCTTTATCTACTTCTTTTTCACTCTTTATAAGCTTTACTACCTCTTGATTAGGCATAAATTCTTCATAGAAAGAACAACCTTCTGAATGGTATTCTTTATTATTCACCCTAAAAAAAGTTTTCTTTTGTTGTCTTACAATGTGAACAGGAGCTTCACAACACTCAGGACAATATATTTTAAAACGATGTAATTCATCTTTATATTGTTGAACTGATATATATTCTCCTGTTTCTTTTATATATGCTGTTTTCATATCTTTGTGTTTAATTATTAAATGTTATTATAGCTCTTTTAGAGCGACTTTCAACAATAGGAGATATTGTTCTATCATTTATTATTTCTTCATAATTTGAAATAAAAGCATCTGATATTTGCATTCTTACTTCTCCCATCTTAAAAGTTTGATTATGAATAACTATATCATCTAAGTTTTCAGTGAAACGCAATGCAAAATTATCTTTATATTCTGTATAGTCAAAACATTCTGGTTTTAGAGGGATTTTAGGATTTTTTTCCTCTATAGGGCTATTAAATTTTGCAATTATTTTCTCTAAAAGATTAAAATTGTTAGAAGTAACATCATTAATATTAATATTAGAGAAACGAAGATTTCCCAATCTTTCAATTTCCTTTAGTTTTTTAAAATAATTGAAATAAAAGTGATTCATTTCATAGAGAGATTTAAATCCTTCTTTTAAATTTCCTCCAATAGATTTTTTAGAGTCAAAAATTTTATGTTCTCTTATATAAACAGAAAACGACTGTCCTTCTGAGAAATATTCAATCAGTTCAAAGAAAGAAATTTGTTTAGAAATATTATTAATTTGTTTTGATTCTCTATAGTAAAGAATTGCTCTTGTAGCTTCTTCTGTTGATATACAGGTTTCTATTTCTATTTGATTATCATAAAGTTGAACAATTACCTTTACTCTTCTTTCAATTAAATTCAAAAAGACAACTTTTATCCTTACATCATTAAATTCCTTTTTATTTTCAAAAATAATATCTACTTGTTCATCAAAAGATGGTAATAGGATAAGTGTTAGATTTTTAATACTATTGATATCCATAAAATTGATACCGTTTATATTAAGAGAAAAATCATCACCTAAAAACTTTTTATCAATAGTAATTCCCTCAGAAATGTCTTCTCCGCTTATTGAATTTTCTAATATATTGTTTTTTTCAAGGGTATTAATAACATTTGTTGCTATCTTTACGTCTTTAACTACTCCTTCAGAGGCACTTCCAGTACTTATTAATCCTTTTAATTTATTGATTCCTTCAAAAGAATCACTCACAGAAAACGACATCTCTATTTTTGTGTCTTTACCTTCTATCCCTGTAAGATTTTTTACAATGTTTTTCCCTATTGAAGAATCTAATTCTATTTCAGATTTCAATCCAAAATTACCTATAAACTCAGAATAAATATCAGATGATATATATTTATTCTTAAAGTCGTTTGTGATATTTTTTGTTAGATATTCTATCAGCTCTTCAAAGAGTTTTTCTCCTGTAAGAGAAATAGGATGTATCTTTGCTCTAATTAATTTTTTTGATTTAGTAGTAGATATATTCGGAGCTACAAAATAACATTCTTTACCATTTTCTCCTATTTTGTCTCTTATTTTATTGAAAACGACCTCAACATTGGTATCCTCTAAACTATATCCAATGAATAGAATGCTCTTAGTAGCAATTATTCCTTTGATAATACTCCAAATTGTATTTTGTTCTGTATCTTTGCTAAAAAAATTATTATAATCTGACTCTGTTATAATTATGGAATTAGGAGCTGATAAATCTCCGTGTATTTTAAAGAGATTCACTTTTTTATCATCTATATACGGAGTATGGTCATCAGAGAAAATTATATTTAGTTTACCGCTACCATATACACTTTCAAATAGACTATCATAATTAGTTGTTATTATATTTCTGAAATGAGGTATTTGAGAAATAACCTTATGCGTTTCTGTTGATAAAAAATCTCTTCTGAAAGTATCTTTTAAGGTTTGAATAATATAATTTCTATTTCCTTTAAGCACACAAATTTCATCTGCCAAATGAGATAGTTCTGATTCTTTTCCAACTTCTTCTTTTTCTAAAGGAGTTAGACCTTCGTATAGAATCTCCCTAAGCTGTACTCCTGATGGCAAACCAGCATACAAAGACAAGCCAGCTCCTGCCCAAAGAACCACTTCTCCTTTACTTATAGCCTGAAATAGACTTTCTTTATACATAGATTCCATATAATGACTACTTATTTTATTTAATTTCTATTTCTATACCTAATTGCTCAGCAAGAGCCTTTATTTTTTCTTCACTTTTTTCTCTCTCCTTATCAGGATATTTTTCATAGTACATTTCTACTAATTTATTCCTTAATATAGGCTCATCTATTAATCTTATAGTTTTTAAAATATCTTCCTTATCTTGAGTTATCCATCTAATCACCTCATTAATCTTGTTCTTTGCAAACTCTCCTATAAGATTTTCCATAAAGAAAGAATTAGATAATAGAGTAGTTATATTAGCTCCAAAAGTTTTAAAGTCCTTTTTATCACCTAAAAATAGAACATTTTGTTTTGGTATATCTGACAATATAAAGGGAGAATGCGTACAGAATAAGATATTAATTCCTTTTATTTTAGGTATATGAGTGCCTTTTTTCAAACTATCAAGACGTTCCAAAAGTTCAAATACAAATCTTCTTTGGTATTCAGGGTGAAAATAGAGTTCTATTTCATCAAAAATAATATTGATGTACTCATATTTATTTTTTTGTTCTTTTGAGCTATGTACTGAATTGACATTGAGTATATGATACAATACAGACTGCATTGTATGTACTAAATGTTGTTCTCCTGAACTCAGTACATTTATATTTGATACTGAATCATTGTTATTTGTATCATTCTTTACATTAATAATAAAACGATAGCAACCAATAGGAATTAACTCATCTTTTTTAAGATTAGACACATCAATTTCTTTAATCCTTTTTATAAGGTCATTTATTTTGAGTTTAAAGTGTAATACTCCATCCTTTTTTTTCTCCCATTTAGAGTCATTATCCTCTCTTAATAGATTAAAGCGTATGATATTAAGTACTTGTCTTAATTTTAAAGTAATATGACTTTTATCTCCTTCAAGTTTTTCTAAGAATGTTGGAGAGACTTCTTTTTCAAGAAAAGGAGCTATACCCTTATATTCTTTATAGACTTCTGAAATCTTTTTTACTTTACATAGCAGATAATTCATCAACTCTTTAAAATGAGGAATTTTCTTTACCTCAATTTCTTTTAAGTTGTAGTTACTACCATAAAAAGCTTTGTATATCTGATTAAAAGTAGTAAAATTACCCTTTATTGATATATTCTGTTCTTCTGGTTTATTCTTATTAGTATCTAATTCAAAATAAACTGAATCAATTTCTTTACCGCTGAGAACTTCTTTATTATTAGTTAATAGAATATTGGTTATTAATCTTGTTTGAGCAAGGTGTAATTCTGAATTTACATCTATATTACCTTCTCTTCTATAAGGATTGATAACTAAAGGAGTTTGATAACCATCATTTTTATGGAATAGAGCAGAAATCCAATTACCTAAAACCTTCTCATTAAGTCCATATAAAGAATAATTAACAGCTATAGTATAGAAGAAAAAATCTTTTAATGTTTTGTCTTTTTGCTTCTTTGTTTTAGTCTTACTATTAATGTTATAACACTTTATTTCAGAGTTAATTATTTCAATCTCAAAATAATTGTTACCAATACTATAAAAGATTGCTACTTTCAATCCTTCTACATCTATAGCTTTACCATCTAAGATTTCTTTATCTAAAGCAATTACATAGCAGGATGCATATAAGAGTTCTAACAAACTACTCTTACCACTCCCATTCTTTCCTACTAATGCGGAAATCTGTATGTCTAACCCTGATTTTTCGTATAGATTCTCAGGGACTGAATCTTCACATTTAATTTCTGTAACCTTTCTATCTTCGTCCTCAAAGAAAGAGTAATCATTATAAAATTTGTATATTCTATCTTCTTCTAAGTTCTTTAAGAATCTTGCACTACACCCTTTAAGAGGGCGGATAGCTAATAATTTAAAACTCATTCTATTTAAATAATTCCTAACTCTGTTAATATATCTTTTTTCAATTTGCTAAGAGGTCGTCTATCAAATTTATCTTCTTCATAATGAACTCCAAAAGCCAAGCGGTAAACTTCCTCTTTGCTGAGGTTTACCCCCTTTAAAGAATTATTGAGAATCTCAATATATTTATCAGAATACGCTTGACGTATTTGTATTAAATCTTTCACTTCATCTTCGTGAGCTTTATAGATATTTTCCAATTGAAATACTTTTACTGAATCACGGGAAAAATTATCTTCTGTATTAATTTTAATTTTGTAATCATCATAACTTTTATAATTATAGCTGAATGTAGCTTTTAAGTTACTTACTGAATTATAAGGATGAAAGTGAGAATCTAACTTAAGTTCAGTTTTCCCTTTTACATTACTATTACATATATGACAACTTGGAATTAAATTGTAAAAAGACAATGCTAATAAAGAATATTGATTTTTGGGAAACCAATGGTCAAATTCAGGGCGAATTATTTTTTCTCGATTTTTAGTTATAACAGTTTTTGTATAAGTCCGATTACAATAGGGACAAGTAGGAATATCTAAGTTCTTTGCTAAATCATAGGCATCATACTCTTTTTTCTTCTTTGTAGTAAATTTCTTATAGCTAAATATCTTTTCTATCTCATTGTATACATTATCAAATATATTTTTCAAACGATTCTCTTCCTGAGAGAAGCCTCTGGTCTTAGTAATACGATTATAAGCTTCCCAATCTTCTATTTTAAAGTTTTCAATAACATTTTGAAAAAATAATTGGTTTAGTTGAAGTAGTTCTTCAGGCAAGCCTCCTAAAATACACTTTATTTTATCTTCTGTTAAAAAGGATTTTATCCCTGAATTATTTGAATCAGAAACAGATTTTGAAATTTTAGGAGTAAGACATTTTATATGATGTTCCCTTGCTTCTATTATATTAGCCTTAGTAATGTCTATTAGTATCATTGTTATTTTTTTTGATTCTGTAATTTTTCTATTTCTTTGTCTATCATTTCATTATAAAAAGTATTATCAGGTAGTAACTCGGTTATCATCTCTGAGAGTTTTAACTTAATTATTCTTTCATCTATCAACTCAATGACCTTTTTGTAATGAGTTAATTTTTTCTTACTTATTTTGGTTTTATTCTTATTCTTATTAATCCAATTTATTACTTCGTCTATTTTGCTTTTAGCAAAATTACCTATTAGTCCATCTTTTATGAAAAATGAATCAGCTAATAAGTCTGTTATGTTAGCTCCAAATGTTTTTTGAACCTCTAATGAAATTTTACATTTTACATCTTCTACTTTCTCTAAGAATATTACATTATGCTTTGGAATATCAGACAAGGTTAAGGGGTCGTGAGTTGTTAAGATAATTTGTAAATTAGGTTTGGAGTTTAGTTCTTCAAAAAAATAAGGAATAGACTTCAGTATGGTATTAATAAACCTTTTCTTCCACATAGGATGCAAGCCTAAATCTGCTTCATCTAATAAAAGAATAAAGGTCTTTTTATTAAATAATGTAATTGGTTTGGTCTTAAGAAAAAAATATAGTTTTGAAAAGAAATTAAGAATAGCAAACTCACCAGAGCTCATATTTCTATAAACATTAATATTTATAAATTCATATAAATTTAAATTCTTATCTTCATTTTCTTTAAAATAAGCAACTAAATTCCTAACACACTCTCTATGTAAATTAATAATTGGTTTTATATCATTAAGTTTAGTGTGGAGTGTTTGGTTAGTAATATCTCTTGGATTTGAAATTGGCAATAAAACTTTATCTATTTCATTGAATAGTCGATAATATAATTTTTCGTCAAAAATCTTATTTTTTCTACCTCTATTAACATAAGAATTTTCAAGGAAGAGTAAGAATAAATGTTCTGCGTTAAGTTTTTTATTAGTAAATAACTCTTCTTTTTCAACTTCTCCTTCCTCTAAATAAAAATTTCCGGCATCTTCTTCTAACATTCTACATATTACTGATAATATAGACCGTATGATAAAATTTTTTAAAAGATATTTATTAACCTCATCTTGATTTGTTACATTATTATTCTTATCAAAAATCCGTATTTTATACCAATCTCTTCCCTCTTCTTCTAATTTTTCTTTAATTTGAGTTATAATACCTCTAAATTGTGATGGTGTATTCCAAAATTCATCATCTAAAGAAAGGTCTCTAAATATTAAATCTACTTTATTATATTCTGATAGTTTAAAATGCTCTAAAATTTTTTTAAAAGACATAGAGCTCATAAATTCAATTATTCTAAGAGTATTTTTGAATTTCAACTCTTGGTGTAACTTATACTTCCACCCCTGCCCATTAGTTCCTTTTCTATCAATTTTATCTAAATCTTCTTTTATATATTCATCCAAAGAAATATCATATTTATCTAATTTATCAAAGCTTGAGTTGTATTTTAAGTCAAAATGAGGAGAATAATAAATAGACTGATAAGACTCTCTTTCATTTACTTTTTCTATTTCTTCTGCAGATTCTTTAGTATAAAAATATTTAAATAATGGAGTAGAATATAGTACTTTTGTTTTTCCTTCAATTTCTACTAAAACGACAGCTTCGCTGTAAGGAAAACCATTATGATTAGAAAAAATACTTCTGATTATATCTAAAATAGAAGACTTTCCAACTCCATTTTTTCCAACAATAGCACTTAGAAGTTCTATTTTAGAATCACTTTCTGAAATGTTGAAGAAGTTTGGTATATATTTCTTGTTTTTCTCACGAGAAATAATTAAACTTTCACCTATTTCTTTAAATGAATACAAATATTCTCCTCCAAAATTTAGGGTTAAAGGTTTACCTGTTAAATAACTATGTTCTTTTATATAAATACTTGCTATCATTTCATTTGCAAAAATTTTCGACAAAAGTAGTTATTATCCAACAAAAAAGCAAGCCTTTCAGCTTGCCTTTTGTTTAGGTATTTATTGACTACTCTAAAATCTTGCATTTATGAAGTATAACATCTCCTAATGTCATCCCTTTACAAGTTCCTACAATAGTGATTTTATCTCCTTTTGAAAGGTTTGAAATTTCATTATTACTATCTTTTGAGAAATAGAATCTCACATCTTTAATGAAAGTCCCTTTAAAAACAATAATAGGGTCATCTGAAAAACCGCTTTTTATGATTCGTTCAATAGTTCCTGTAATAGCTACTTTCTTTCCTTTGTATTTATTGTCAGCAGACACCTCATTGTCCTCATACTCACCACAAATTTCTTGTGGAGTAGTTTCTATATCTATATCAATATAGTAAGGACTATCAGGATATTTCTCTTTTAGATAGCTATTGTATCTATCTTTTCTTAGTAAATAAGAATATTGATTTTCAGGAATATTCCAGCTTGAGATACCCTTTTGTCTTGCTTCATAAATAGCATCTAACAGTTTCTTATTTTCAGTGTTAGGGTCTAACATTACAAATATTGGTGTCAAGTCGTAAGGGGCTATTTTTTTATCAGTAACACCATTTTTATCGGCTACAATTCCTCCTTCACCATAGTAACCATATTGCTTTTGGTATCTATCCATAACCTCAACCAATTCTCTTGTTAAACCTCCTTCTCCTTCTAATACGAATACATTCAATACAAAGTCTCTACTATCGGGAATAGCTTGCATTTTATCATCTATATCCATACTAAGATTGGATGATTTTCCCTCATTATACTGATTTGAAAGTAATTGAGATACTGCGTGCAAGACTAATAAATAATCTTTAGAAACAGTTTTCTTATCTACTAATTCTTTATATATACTGTTCTTTTTCAGATTAGTAATAGTGGTATCTCTATTTTTCTTAGTAACATCAGAAAGAGCTGAAATATCTTTTTCTGATTGTGATAGATATTTCTCATAAGGTATTTTAGAAATATCTGATTCTGAAGATGAACCACTACCTATATTATCCATATCAGGTGCAGTAGCACCTATGATAGCTAATAAGGCTACGTATGAAACGTACCTAACAGGTTTCTTTTGCCAAAAGCTGAATTTTTCTTTCAGTTTGTCGGAAATAGGAGGCAAAATAACCAAACCAAGAATAATTGAGCTTAAACCAGCTCCAACTGAACCTTCTGCAAAAGCTGCAAAACTACAGAGTAAAATTAATACTCCTAAAACATACTTAAATGTTTTCATAAGCTAAAAAACAATTTTTCTAATGCTTTTCAGCCCCTAAAAGCGGTTAGTAATATAAAATAAAAAAGCGTGGGACTGTATAACTTAATCTTATTTGTTCTCAGGTATCGCCAAACACCCGTACCCTAATAAGTACAGCCCACGCCGAAGCGTGAGCGTTTCTACTTATTATTTTGTAGGGTACTATAAAATTGGCGATTTTAAGAAGCACAAAATAAAAGCTAAACGCTAATATGTTTTTATGTTAAAAAATAATTTTTCTGTTCTATATACTTTTCTTTTAAAATGATGGGACAAAAGTAGTATTATTTTGTGATATTACAAAATTTTTAATAGTTATAATTTTTTTATCCTTCGCTTATCCTTCGCTGAAGGTTCGCTCATCTAATAAATAAAGAAAACTAAAGACCCCCACTAATAGCCATATACCATTTAATTCCTCCTCTATAAGTCTTTACCCAATTTGCATATACTAAACTATCTGCATAGTCAGGGCTTCTGCCTAAAAGCTTTTTAATAGCTTCTTTGCTAATAACCTTCACTTTCTTATCTGAATAGATTTCATACTGAATAGACTGCAATTCTAACTTTAGAGTTTCATCAGTGAGGTTACCTATTTGTCCGTTCATCATATCTCTTCGTAATTCATAGTACATTTGTGAGCGCAAATTAAAAGGTAAAAAGGCTTCTTCATATTGGCTTTCTTCTGGCTTTGAACCACCCTGTAATTCAATCACATCATAGCCTGCTGACTTTAAATTATCAACTACACCAGCACCCACTCCCACGCTATCTATTCCTACATAATTAGGGTCTATATTGTAGTCGTGAATAAGCTGTATGGTTCGTGTTACTATCTCTGTTATAGAAGTCTGTTCATAGCTCTCTATTAGCTCAATATTACCGTTTTTAAGAATTGTGAAGACGGTTTTATCATCTCCATACCTTGCCACATCAATCCCCATAGAAGTAACTTCTAAACTATTTTCTATTCGTTCAGCACTACTTATGATTACTTCACTTGAAATAAGCTGATTAATCATATCTAAAGCACTCCAATCAGCATAAAGATACTTCCTCAAAAACTTAGGATTATCTTTAAAGGCTTCCTTTAGAGTGATAACATACTCACTGTTTTCATCATAGTTATCTGTAGTTAAACTTTGGATATATACCTCATCAGGATTGGTAGACTGAATGAAAGTAGGAATAAGCCAACAAGGTTCAGGATTGCTGGTCAATCGCCCTTCATAGCGAGGTGTCTGCTTGTTGGGCAGCATCCAACGCAAACGAGTTTTGAGCATATTATACACCTCAACGGATACTTCATTAGCTTCATCAATCCCAAACCAACCTATCTCTAAACCTTTTATTTTTTGAAGCATTGGGTCTTTGGCTATATTGGCATCAAGAAACAGCAACTTTGAATCATTGATGAAGGTTACTTCTAAGCTCGTTTGATTAAAGCTCTTAATAATTTCCTTTGGGCAGATAGAAAAGAAGGTAACCAATGTAGTCCTACGGAGAACAGAGAGTTCCTTTCTCACAAGTACTAATCGGTTACCTTTGAATTTCATTGCATTTTTGATAGCCTCTGCACAAAGAAAATAGCTTTTCCCTCCACCTAAAGCCCCACCAAAGAGCATATACTTAGCTCTGCATTTATGAGCTATTACTTGCTTAGGCTTAGGCTGATAATAAAGTGAAAAGTCTATTCTCATAACGATTACTTTTAATCAGGTATATTACAGATGAACTCTATATTACCTGAATGTTCTACTTCTATTTTAAATAGCCCTTGTAGGGTAGTTAATTCTTTATTTACTGACAAGGCGGTTTTATAGTCCTTCTTCTCTATGCTCAATCTGTATAGCTCTTCATATCTTCTAACTGCTTTAGCATAATCATAAGCTACTTGCTTCTTTACTGATTGCTCTATGAGAGTTCTTGCTTTGCTGATGTAGGTATCTATTTGTCTATCTGATACTTTCCAAACATTTGAAGTATTTTGAAGTATCAAATCTCTATTATACCCTAAAATCAACATATTAACAACTTCCTTAATTCTTTGATTTACAATATGTTTACTTGACTTATTCATTCTTAACCTCCTTCTTTCTCAGTTCTTCTATAGTATGCTTGCAATTACTTTCAACCTTGTTATTAATCTCTTTTGCTAAAGGATGAATTTCAGTATTTTTAGGATTTCTAAAAGCACCTGTAATGATTTTCTTGCACCTGCTTTTATCCATAGGATTCTTAAATTTTCCTTCTCTGCTCCATTCCTCAATTTTTGTATAAGCCTCTTCTTCTGTCTGAAAATGAAGTTCTATGCCTTTATTCATTAGAAGAGTTTTGAATACTGTTGGTGTTATATATTTAGCATTTACCTCAGCCGAAATAATATGTTGCTTTTTGATTTTTCGATAATACTTGAAAAATGTATCTACTAAAAGCAAATATACTGAAGGTTGATACAAATGCTCTACTTTCATTTCTTCTATTTTGAACACATTAGAAATATTCTTTAGAACTCTAAGCTCTATCCTCAATATTTCCTGACTAATTATAATACTTCTTTTCTCTTTAATTTCTTTAGTTTTATTATAGATGGCGATAACTTTATTCTTAGTTTCAAAACGTACACCATCATCTTGCTCAAATCTTTTAAAATGAGGTAAATCTGTAAAAAGAGTATTACTATATTGACTTACAGGATTGTTAGTTTCTATATTCAAAGCTAAGTCTACTCTATATAACCTTGCTGAATGAAGATTGATAGCTAATGAATTACCTAACTTTTCAATAGCTTTATACAAATCATCATACTGAAGTATAGAAATATACCCCTTATAGTAATTGGAGATACTTCCTGAGAGATACATACCATAATCCCTATGATATTTTATACGAAAGTTCTTATAGTAACCTTCTTCCCAAAACTTAAACTTACCATTTCTTATAATAGTAAACCCTAAGTTTTGGGAATTAAAGTTAGCTATAAATTCAGCATTAGCAAAAATCCCAATAGTATCTATAGTAAAACCTAACATAACAAATATTGTATAAAAGTTAGACTTATTATATAGGACTATTTTTGTTTAAGTTCGATAAAAGCTCTCTCTACTTCATCTCGCTTGTAATACACTCGCCCTTGAATACCATAGGAAGTTAGTACTCCTCTATTTGTCCAATTGTTGAGAGTTGTTAGATTAATATCTAACATTTTTGCTACCTGTTTTCGTGTAAGGTACTGAGTTGGGGTTTTACATAGAATTTCCTCTTTTAACTGATTAAACTCTTGCTTTACACTTTCTTTTAATAAACTTTTTAGTTCATTAGTTGTAAGTTCTGTAATCTGAATTGTGTTCATAAAATATCTTTTAAAATTTTATGGTGCAAAGGAAGATAAAAAGAATACCCCCTCACTGCCTCGTGGGTAGTAAGGGGGTATAAAAATTAACTATTTTTAAGACTATTCGTCCTTATTTTTTATCCAATTCTCTACAGAATCTTGTAGCTCATCAATAAAAGGCGTAAGATTATTTGTACGCTTTCTAATAGTTTTTTTCCTTTCTGTATAGTCTATGTCTGTATCAAAAAATACTTTAAACCTTTCATAGATTTCTTTTTTGGATAAACTTGGCGGTAACACTCCTACTTCTATAAGACCTTCTATCAATTCTGTTAGTTGCAAATCATTACCTTTCCATTTTAAAATATTTTGAGATATTATGTTCTCAGAAGAATTTTTCTGCTTATTTACTATTCTTTGGAAAACTATTAATTTATATAATTCAAAAGGATAAGGTAATTCCATTAGGCTAAAGATATTTCTTTCTTTTCCTTTAGAATAAAAGTATTTACTATATTCATCAGGTAAATTATTAGTTCCTTTTCCTCTGATTAGGTCTTCTAATTCTTTCTCTGTAATAATTTCTCTATGATAATTGATATATGTCCCAATATCATTAGAAATTTTATCTAACAGAGAAGAAGATTTATCTCCATTAGTAAATTCATTTAGTATCTTCAGCATATCTGATTCTCCTAAAGTTCTTTTTACAATATAATCACAAACATCATAAATTTCCATAGCTTTATTTTCTTCCATAAGTCAAATTCTATTTAAATGTTATTTTTTTCAATAGTTTACAAGCATAGGTTTATTCACTTGTTCCAACTCCTGTAATTTATTCGCTGTTTGTGTTAGATAATCCATCTCTGTTTTACCTATGTAAGCAAGAAGTGTACTTTCTTTTGTATGTCCTGTCATTTTCATAATGAAGACGGTTTCTAATTTGCCATACAAATTTGTAGCAAATGACCGTCTACACGTATGAGTGCCCACTAATTGCCATTTTTCAAACACCCCTTTGACTGTACGTTTTACACCTTTACAAGGATACTCTCCTTTATTATTAGGTTCTATAATATTACCTTTATCATCTATCATACAAACTTTTGAATGTTCAATTGGCTCTGTAATTCCTGCTAATTTACAAACCTCTTTTATGTATTTGTCTAACTTCTGTACAGATATTTTATAAGGTAGTCCATTAGCTCTTATTTCATTTATTTCTTCCAATGCCCCTACAATAGGTATATGTACTTTTTTACCTGTTTTTTGTTGTTCTATTTGTATATACTCTCTTGTGTCAATATGCTTTATGAAATTTCTCTCTGTAATATTTAACAAGTCTCCTCCTCTTTGTCCTGTTAAACATCCTAAGAGCAGCCATTTACGAGCGTTATCCAAACTCTTATTCTCTATCTCACAAGTACGAATTTTTTGCAAATCAAGAAGATTAAGATATACAGGCGTTTCCTTATCAGGTGTTCCTTTAGCTATCTTTGCCAACTGAGGATGAGTTTCTATGCCTAATGTTTGTGCCTCGTTGCATACTGCCTTGAGATTATCTATAATTTTAAGAGCATAACTATCTTTATACCCTTTTTCTTTCATTAACCAACTCAGAAAATCTTTCTCAAAGGAGGTGTCTATATCTTTTGCTTTATAGTATTTTCGCCTCTTCTTCTCATAGGCTTTAAAAATATTTTTCAAAGTATGATATGCTTTCACTCGACTAACAGAAAGTCCTAATTTTCCCTTTCCATTTCTTCTTGCAGGAGCACTTTCTATGATATAATCAATCAGGTCTTGTATTAAATCACTTTGCCTTGTTTCTGTATCTGTTATTCGTTTAAAATGCAAATCTATTTTTGTCTGTAACCAATCAGAATTAATAACCTCTCCTTTTTCATCTACAGAGTTTAGGCTGTTCTCAATAAACACTCTTAATTTGTTTAATTGAACGCTGAGGTTTTTGTTGTCAGGAGTCGTTTGTTTAGGTTCTTTCTTTTTACTACTCCATTGATTAGGATTAATGTTTAATCCCGTTTTTTTCACAAAGTCTTTTCCTCTTCCTGTACTCAAACGTACATAAATAGAAGTAGGATTGCTATCACCTTTTATTAAGAATGTAACTGTTGGCATAATCGTATTTTTAAAACAACACTGCAAAAGTATAAATAAAAAATATTCTTTCCCAACATTTTCCCAACATTTTTTATATTATATACCATCTTATACCCTCTCATTAGACTTTCAGAGAGCTCCAATTTTCAATGTAAAAAATTGATTTATAAATGATTATATTTGATTTTAAGAGAGATGCATTTTTAAGAGAAACAATAGTTTACAGTCCCGCTCCGAGTACAACCTTTAATCACTACTTATAAGTAGTGATTTTTTTTTGCTTTTATGTAACCTTTAAAAATATTTTGACTATGGAAACAGCTGTAACCTTTGCTACCTCTGATGTAGATAAATTAAATTCAATAAAAGATTTTATAAGATCTTTAAATGTCTCTATCATTCAAGAAGAGGACATACCTCAGCCTATTGAAATGACACTAAGATTAGTAGATTTTCTTAATAAAATAGAGGCTCATAACACTCCTTTCGAGGAATGAGAAAATTTTGATATAATGATTAATGAAGTAGCTTCTGAATATGGAATTACCTTATAAAATAAAGTAGTACCTAAACTATGAAGAGATACCCTTATATTGTGACCTATGTAGTAGATAAGATAGAAAGGAAATTATTAAAGATATTTTTAATATCTATCAAGATACCAGCAAATATCCCGAATAAAAGAACAAAAAGCTTTCTAAAATTTAGATAGATCTTCCTTTTTAGCATCAAACACAAAAACAACTGATTATCAATGTAATAAATTTATTAAAGCACTAAACTTTGATAAATCACTCTTTCTAAAAACAAGTCTAAAATCTTCTCTATTTTTCTTTTTTATCAAAAAACGAAATTAAAATTTGCACAATCAAAATAAAAATATTACTTTTGCCTCATCAACCGTTAATTGTAAAATTGTTATGAGTACACGTTTCTCCGACACTCAAACGGCTTTTGCTCTTAAAAGCCAATCTGAACTCAATTGGGCTTACCGCCTCTTTAAACTCATAGGTAGTAACACTCTTACTCGTTTAGGCACCGCCCTCACCAACTTCTCTTTAAAACTGCGTTTGCCTATAGAAGGTCTTATCAAGCGCACAGTTTTCAAACAATTCTGTGGTGGCATCTCCGAACAAGACTGTCTACCTGTAATCAAAAAAATGCACCAAAAAGGTGTTGGCTCTGTACTTGATTACTCAGTAGAAGGAAAAGATGAAGAAACTTCTATCGAAGCTACTTTTGAAAAGACGATGGAAACCATTGATTTTGGCAACCTCCACCGCGATGAAGGCATTCCTATTGTAGTGTTTAAACCTACAGGTTTTGGCCGTTTTGCTATCTTCCAAAAAATTACTGAGAAAAAAGCTCTTACCGATGCGGAAACAAATGAATGGGAACGCATCAAAGCGCGTTTTGATGCTGCTTGTAAACGTGCTTATAACTACAAAATTCCTATCTTAGTAGATGCTGAAGAAAGCTGGATGCAAACCGCTGCCGATGACCTCGTAGAAGAAATGATGGAAAAGTACAACAAAGAAGAAGCTATTGTGTACAACACCTTGCAAATGTATCGTCACGATCGTTTACCTTATCTAAAAGGACTCTATGAACGCGCCGTAAACAAAGGATTTTATATAGGTGTAAAAATCGTACGAGGCGCCTATATGGAAAAAGAAAATGAACGCGCTGCCGAACAAGGATACCCTACCCCTATCTGCCCTAACAAGCAAGCTACTGATGATAATTACAATGCTGTTGTACGATATATTATTGAACATATCGACCGAATTGCACTCTTTGCAGGTACTCACAACGAAGAGAGTGCAGCTTTGATAATGGACTTAATGAAAGAAAAAGGACTACAACCTAACGACAAACGCGTGTGGATAGCTCAACTATACGGAATGAGTGACCATATCAGTTTCAATGCTTCTAAAGAAGGCTATAATATCGCTAAATATTTGCCTTTTGGCCCCGTACGCGAAGTAATGCCTTACTTAATACGCCGTGCTGAAGAAAACACCTCAGTAGCTGGACAAACAGGACGCGAGCTTTCTCTTTTAAAAGCTGAGAAAAAACGCCGTAGCCAAGAAAAAAATAATAAACAGAATATTTTTTAGGGTTATAGTTGCTATTATCATTAATATTTGTAATTTTGCGCCCTGAAAAATTAGAAGTTTTTATACCTTAATGCTTACTGATAAAAATGTTTAGTGAAACCATCCCTAATTCAAAAATCTTCGCTTGTTCTAAAAGCATAGAACTCGCTGAGAAAATTGCAGAAAAATACGGCACTCAGCTCGGTGAAGTTAAACTATCTTATTATAGTGATGGCGAGTTTCAGCCCTCTTTTGAGGAATCAATTAGAGGAGCACGCGTTTTCTTAATATGCTCTACTTTTCCTAATTCGGATAATTTAATGGAGCTTTTACTAATGATAGACGCTGCCAAACGCGCTTCAGCACGCCATATCACTGCGGTAATGCCTTACTTCGGTTGGGCTCGCCAAGATAGAAAAGATAAACCTAGAGTGCCCATTGGAGCAAAATTGGTTGCTAACCTTTTACAAGCGGCAGGTGCTACTCGTATTATGACAATGGACTTGCACGCCGACCAAATTCAAGGTTTCTTTGAACGCCCCGTAGATCACCTTTTTGCTTCAAGTATTTTTTTGCCTTATTTGCAAAGTTTGAATTTAAATAACTTGTGTATCGCTTCACCTGATATGGGTGGTTCTAAAAGAGCCTATGCGTATTCTAAGTTTTTAAAATGTGATGTAGTAATTTGCTACAAACAGCGCAAACAAGCCAATGTGATTGAAACAATGGAACTTATTGGGGATGTAGAAGGTAAAAATGTAGTATTAGTCGATGATATGGTTGATACTGCTGGCACCTTAGTAAAAGCTGCCCAACTAATGAAAGATAGAGGTGCTATAAGTGTAAGAGCTGTTGCTACTCACCCTATCCTCAGTGGCAATGCTCACGAACGTATAGAAAATTCAGCTTTAGAAGAATTAATCGTAACTGATTCAATACCTCTAAAACAACCTTCAAGCAAAATAAAAGTATTGAGTTGTGCTGAACTATTCGCCGACGTAATGCACAAAGTACACCACAATGAACCTATCAGTTCTAAATTTATAATGTAAAAATTAGGGATTAACTAAAAATAAGTAACTTAATAACTATATATAAATAAATGAAATCAATTACAATCAAAGGATCTCAAAGAGAAAGCGTGGGCAAAGCAGCTAGCAAAGCCTTACGTAATGCTGGACAGGTTCCTTGCGTACTATACGGAGGAGACAATGTTCTGCATTTTTCAGCACCTGAATTAGCATTCAAAAACATCGTGTACACTCCTAATGTATACACCGCTGCGATTGAATTAAATGGTAAAACTTACGATGCCATTCTGCAAGACATTCAGTTTGACCCTGTAACTGATAAAATCATCCACATCGATTTCTATCAGTTAAACAAGAACAAAGAAATCACTATTGAAGTGCCTATCCAAATCGAAGGAACTTCTCCTGGTATTATGGCTGGTGGTACTTTGCGTATTGTTAACCGCAAACTCAAAGTAAAAGCTCTTCCTGATAACTTGCCTGATTTCGTTCCTGTAAACATTTCAGGTTTGGAAATGGGTAACAAATTATATGTTACTAAATTGGCTCAAGAAAACTACAAAATTATGCACCCAGATAACACTGTAGTTTGTCAGATAAGAGTATCTCGTGCCGCAATGAAAGCTGCTCAAGACGCTGCTAAAGCTGAAAAAGCTGCTAAAAAGAAATAATATTTAGTAAATAGATTTTCTTACAAAAAGAGGCTGTCTAAAAAGTTTAGTTTTAACTTTTTTAGACAGTCTCTTTCATATTAATTCAACTAAAAAAGAATTTTTATACTGAGTATAATACTTTTTTCACTATATTTGTCGCCTAATTTTATACATTACTATTTTTTATGGAAAGTATTTTTAAACATTGTCCTAATTGTACTTCTACTCATATAGAGTTCCCTAACAACGTACGCTTTCTCTGCCACGATTGTGGTTTTACCTATTTTCATAATATTGCTGCTGCTGTAGCTGTAGTGTTTCGTCACCAAGATAAAATACTCTTTACAGTGCGCAATATGGATCCCGATAAAGGCAAACTAGACCTCCCAGGAGGATTTATCGACCCCGAGGAAACTGCTCAAGAAGCTGCTTGCCGTGAAGTAAAAGAGGAAATGGGAATGATTATAAAGCCTGAACAATTGCGATTTATCACTACCTTTCCTAACAACTATCTGTACAAAAACGTACCTTACCGCACTATGGATATTTTCTTCGAGTGCAAATTAGTTGAAGAACAAGTACACATAGTTGCTCCCGACGAAATCAAAGCCTTAGAATGGTTCAAACTACAAGAAATCCCTGAAGAAAAGATAGGTTTTGTATCGGTGAGAACGGTAATCCAACAACTAAAAAAATCTACCCTATGAAAACAGTAGAACAATACAGAGAAGCCTTCTTAGACCATCTCAACTCTAAACTTTTTGTAAAAGAACCCCGCAATTTGTATGAACCTATGCGTTACATTTTGCAATTGGGAGGCAAACGATTGCGCCCTATCCTCACTCTCATAGCAACCGATCTTTTTGATGCCGATTACCACAAAGCTCTTAATGCGGCCATGGCTATAGAAATGTTTCATAATTTTTCCCTCGTTCACGATGATATTATGGACAAGGCTTCTTTACGACGTGGAGAGACTACTGTTCACAAAAAATGGAACACCAATATTGCTATCCTCTCTGGCGATGCAATGCTGGTTAAAGCCTATCAATTATTAGACGACTATCCTACTGAGGTTTTTTCTCTTCTTACTAAAATACTTTCACGTACTGCTTTACAAGTATGTGAAGGACAACAATGGGATATGGATTTTGAAACTCAAACCGAAGTAAGTATCCCCGATTATTTACAGATGATACGCTACAAAACAGCTGTACTCATAGGGGCTGCTTTACAAATGGGGGTTATCATAGCTAATGCTTCTCCTGAAAACCAAATGCCAATCTACATTTTTGGTGAAGAATTAGGTTTAGCTTTCCAACTGCAAGATGATTATTTAGACGCTTTTGGCGATGAATCTTTTGGCAAACGTATAGGTGGTGATATCATCGAAAATAAAAAGACAATTCTTTATCTAACTGCCTTAAAATTAGCCGATGAACAACAGCGAAAAACACTGTTACAACACTACGCTACTGCTGAAGATAGTCAGCAGAAAATCAACTCAGTAAAAGCATTATTCGAAGCCACTGGAGCAACTACAGCTGTACGTCAAGAAATAGAGCACACTACCCGTAGAGCCCTTAGTGCACTCACCGAGCTCACCATCAGCGATGAAAAACGCCATTATCTAAAAGAATTTGCCCTAAAGCTAATGGATAGAAAGGTATAACTTAAATTTGCTAATTGGCAAATTATTCTTATTTTTGCGCGCTAATTTAAAGAAGAGACCCAAATGTTTAAATGGATAAAAGCCAGTTTTTGGAGTACCATAGCTGGCTTAATATTGCGCAACCGAATTGCTTTTCTACTACTCATAATTGCTATCACTGGGGGGTTAGTTTCTCAGTGGAAAAACGTTCGCTTTACCTTCACTGAAGCGAATATGCTCCCTGATGATCACCCCGTGAATATGGAGTACAAACACTTCCTCAATAAGTTTGGTGAAGAAGGTAACTTGATATTAATGGCGTTAGACGATGAAAAAATCTATACGCCCGAGGTGCTCAACAAATGGATTGCCCTTAGTAACGAACTGAAGCAATTTAAACAAATAGACGCAGTTATCTCTATTAATAACCTCCCTATCTTGGTAAAGGACACTGCTCAGCAGCGCTTTGTTACTCATAAATTCATTGAAGGGGAAGTAAAAACTCAAGCGCAAGCTGATAGTCTCCAACAAATACTCTCCGAAAAATTGCCTTTCTACGAAGGTCTCATCTACAACAAGAAAAATAACACCTTGCAAACAGCCGTGTATATGAACAAGAAGATTGTCAATACACAAGCTCGCAAGGATTTCATCCTCAACGATTTCATTCCCATTGTAGAAAAATTTGAACAGCAAACTGGACTCAAAGTGCACACTTCGGGTATGCCTTATATTCGTACCCTTAGTGCTCAAAATATAATGGATGAGATAGGGCTATTTATCTTGGCTGCCTTACTTTCTACCTCAGCCATTTTCTTTTTCTTCTTCCGTTCGTTCAGAGCAATGTTCATCTCTATGGGTGTTGTATCCATTGCGGTAATGTGGGTATTTGGATTTTTGGGACTTTTCGGTTACGAAATTACTATTCTCACAGGATTGATTCCACCGTTAGTGATTGTAATTGGTATCCCTAACTGTGTGTTTCTCATTAATAAATATCAGCAAGAAATTAGTAAACACGGCAACCAAGCCAAGTCGCTTATTAGAGTTATCCGCAATGTGGGCAATGTAACCCTGCTCACCAATCTTACCACGGCTATCGGTTTTGCTACCTTCATTTTTACTGAAAGTACCTTGCTCAAACAGTTTGGGGTGATTGCTTCTATCAATGTAGTGTCTATTTTCTTCATCTCTCTATTGGTTATCCCCATTATTTATAGTTATATGAGTATTCCTAAGGAAAAACACCTTAGGCATTTGCACCGCAACTGGATTGGCGGACTCATCAAATTCATTGAAAATACAGTTAAACACCATCGCATTGCGGTATTTACAACAGCTATTGCATTGCTCATTTTGAGTATCATAGGCATTTACAAAATTAAAATTTCAGGGAGTCTCATTGAAGACATGCCTAAATCAGCTGCTTTCTTTGATGATATTGGCTTCTTTGAGAAAAATTATGGAGGGATTATGCCTTTGGAAATCACCATTAATACTAAACAAAAAAATGGCGTTACTAAATTAGCTAACCTCAAACGCATTGATGAACTTTGCACTCATATTGAGGAAATCCCTGAAATTTCAAAACCTCTTTCATTAGTAAACTTAGTAAAATACGCCAAACAAGCCTATTACAACGGCAACCCTAAATATTATAGTTTACCTACTGCTCAAGAGCAAAATTTCATTCTTTCGTATGTAAAGAACTCTAAAGGCAATGCCAATATGCTTTCTGCTTATGTAGATTCTTTAGGGCAAACAGCTCGTATCACTACCTTTATGAAGGATATTGGTACGGAAAAGATGCAACAAATAGAGGAAAACATCTACACCAAAGCCCAAAAGCTCTTCCCTAGCGATCGTTTTGATGTAAAAATAACAGGAAAAGCCTATTTATTTACCAAAGGAACAAACTATTTAGCTACCAACCTTATTTGGTCGTTAGCTTTAGCCATTTTGCTCATCGCTCTCATTATGGCATATATGTTCCGCTCGTTCAAAATGATAGTTATCTCACTTATCCCTAACCTCTTACCTCTTCTTATCACTGCAGGGTTGATGGGCTATTTTGGCATTCCACTCAAGCCTTCTACTATCCTTGTGTTCAGTATTGCCTTTGGTATTTCGGTAGACGATACCATTCACTTCTTGGCTAAATACCGGTTGGAATTGGTAGCGCGCAATTGGAAGATTAGCAAATCAGTATATGCTGCTTTGCGCGAAACAGGAGTAAGTATGTTCTATACCTCTATTGTACTGCTCTGTGGTTTCTCGGTATTCTTACTCTCAAGTTTTGGAGGTACCAAAGCACTCGGCGGACTTATATCAGCTACTTTGCTCTTCGCAATGATGACCAACTTATTGCTCTTACCAAGTTTGCTTTTGTCGTTAGAACGCAGCTTGTCCAACAAAGAAACTATCAAAGAGCCTAAGATTGAGATTTTTCCAAAAGAAGAAGATGAGGAAAACAACGAAAATGAAAAATAGTTTATAATTTAATAATAAAGATAATAAAAACAATAATTAGTCATTATCGAATCAACAAATTGGCTAATTAACAATAATCATTATGGAAAACAAAAAACATATTGTAATTGTAGGCGGTGGTTTTGCTGGCTTAGAGTTAGTAAAAGAACTAAACCGCTCTGGGAAATATAAAATTACCTTGGTGGATATGAATAACTACAATTTCTTTCCACCCTTATTATACCAATTGGCAGCAGGATTTATGGAGCCGTCATCTATCTCCTACCCTTTCCGTCGCCTATTCAGAAAGTATAAAAATGCACGTTTTAGGATGGCTACCTTACAAGAAGTTGTTCCTTCAGAAAACAAAATTATTTTGAGCAATGGCGAATTGCAGTACGACATATTGGTAATGGCTACAGGAGCAGAATCAAACTTCTTTGGCAATAAAAATGTAGAAGAAAAAGCTATGCCTATGAAAACGGTAGGTGATGCCCTTATGCTTCGCAACTTAGTATACACCCGTTTGGAGCGCGCTACCCGTACTGAGGACAAAGAATTGCGCCGTAAGTTACTCTCTTTTGCCATTGCAGGAGCAGGTCCTACTGGGGTAGAGCTATCAGGTATCTTTGCTGAAATGAAACAGAACATTATGCGCAAGGATTACCCTGAGCTTACTTATGACGATTTAGGTGATATTTATCTCATTGACGGACAAAACACCGTACTTGCTCCTATGAGTAAAAAAGCCCAAGCGTATACCGAAAAAATCTTGCTTAAAAAAGGTGTAAAACTCAAATTAGGAGTACTCGTAACCGATTTTGTAAATGACGAAGTACACCTTTCGGACGGTACAGTGCTTGATGCTCGTAACCTAATATGGGCAGCTGGTATTTCTGCTAAAAGTTTCAAAGGTATTGACGACAAGCAACACTTGGGTCGTGGGCGACGTATGAAAACTGATGCTTATAACAAAATGGAGGGCTTTGATAACATCTATGCAGTAGGCGACTCAAGCATTATGACTGCCGACCCGAACTTCCCTGAAGGTCACCCTCAGCTTGCGCAAGTAGCCATACAACAAGCAAACAACTTAGGAAAGAACTTCAATAAAGATTTTATAAATCCTACCCCTTTCAGTTATGTAGATAAAGGTTCAATGGCAATCATTGGTCGCAACCAAGCCGTCGCCGATTTGCCTAAACACATTTTCCTCAAAGGCTTCGTAGCGTGGGCTATTTGGGCATTTATACACATAATGTCGCTGGTAAACTTCCGCAACAAAATGAGAGCTTTGTACAACTGGATAGGTTATTACATCAGTAAAGATCAATCTTATCGTATGGTATTGCGCCCTAACGAAAAAGCAAAAGGATGATAATCAAGTAACAGGTAACAAGTAACAAGTAATAGGTAAATAAAAATGGATATCGTTGCAAAACAATGGAAACAACAATTGCAATATCTGCTGGAGGGAAGAGACTATGAGTCACTTATATTCACTTCAGCAGAAGATATTCCTATTTTACCTTTTTACACCGCTGAAAATGTAAAAAGTCCTTATGCTATCAACACTAAAACGCAAGTAGCTGTCCCTCTTTTCATATCTGATAAAGAAGCAACACTCAAGCGTATCGCTTTTTGGCAAGACCAATCGGTATCTTTCTTTTTGTTGGATATACATCCTAAACTTACTCAAAAAGATGTAGAAGAATGGCTACCTGCAAACTTGCAGTATTTATTTACTAACTCATTTGCTATTGATACTACAATTTACCAAAAAGCAGGTGCCTCAATGGTGCAACAAATTGCCTTTGGGGTAGCCCAAATCAAAGAAAATCCTCACACTGCTGATGTACTCAATGTAAAAGTAGCAGTGGGAGGCACTTTTTTATTAGAAATAGCTAAATTGCGCGCTTTTCGTCGGTTACTAAGTGAGCAAGCCCCTACCCCACCCCTTTGCCTCATCGCTGAAGTATCAAGTAGAGGTTTATCGCTACTGAAATCATCGTACAATGAAAACTATGTACAATTAGCTTATGAAGCTGCCGTGTTAGGAGGTACTGATTATCTACTGCCTAAAAATCCTCTTTTCTTTAAAAATAACAACCTAAACACTGAAAAAGCGAATGTAGTAACCATTCAGAACATCACAGCTACACGCAACGCTACTCTGCTTAATGGAATGTATGCTATAGAAAGTATCAGTTATGAAATGTACAAAAAAGCCCTTGTAATGTTAGAGCAGATTACAAAAAAAGGGGGACTTTCTGCTATCACAAAAAACTTTAGCTTGATAAAGGACATAAAACAGAAATCACAACGAGAGCAGGCTCTTTTTAATGAACAGTGCACGTCCTTACCTCCCATAGATTTATACAGCCGTAAAGATTGGGATTTCTATCCTTTTAGCAAAAAAAAATCATCTGAAGTATTAGAGCTCAAACGCTTGTGGGAACCTTTTGAAAAACGCTTAAAACAAGAAGACTATGACAGAAACGCATAATGCCATAGCTGGCGTACCACCTTATGAACGCGGATTTCACGTAATGGGGTATTTAAAAGAAGTACCCCCTTTGCGCATTATCACCGATGAACTAATGGTAGTTAGTACTTTAGAGGAACTACCTCAAGTACTTACTCGTGAAGAGACATACATTTATATTCCTGCTTCCCTTCTTTTAGAAAATAGTACTCAACAAGATTTTATCAGAGAATTACCTTTTAACGACAAACTGCGCATTTTAGTAGATAGTCCTGCGAATAGTTTTGAAATGATTGCATTTCTCCGCCAATTGCGCGCTATTGCCAAAATACCAATCAGCTGCTGGGTGTATTCTATCACCGATTATCTCTATGCTCTCATAGCTCAAACTGATGATTTGATTACCAAAAATAAAGAGTTGGCTTTACCAGAAAACCAACTCTTGATAGCAAATAGTTTAGTTACAAAAACTATTGATCCTTTTTATCTATAATTCTTCTTCGGTGTCTAAACCAAGTTCTCTTGCAGATATTTCACGCATTTCCACCTTGCGTATTTTACCCGAGATAGTCATTGGAAATTCGTCTACAAATTTCCAATAACGAGGCACTTTATAGTGGGCAATACGACCCTTACAAAAATCGTGAAGTTCTTGTTCGGTGAGGGTAACTCCTTCTTTAGGCTTGATCCAAGCCATTACCTCTTCACCGTATTTCTTGCTTGGTACCCCAATCACTTGAGCGTCCATTACGCCTACATACGTATAGAGGAAGTCTTCTATTTCTTTAGGAGAAATGTTCTCACCACCGCGAATGATCAAATCTTTGATACGACCTGAAATGTGGATATAACCATCTTCATCCATCATCGCCAAATCGCCAGAGTGCATCCAGCGTTGTTCGTCTATTACCTGTTGTGTAGCCTGCGGACTATTCCAGTACTTCAACATCACCGAATAGCCACGCGTACAGAGTTCACCATTTTCTCCTCGTTTTACAATAGCTTTAGTTTCGGGGTTGATAATCTTAATTTCCAAATGGTCGTGGATAGTACCCACTGAGTGAATTTGTTTCTCGAAAGGCGCTCCTATTTTAGTTTGTGTAGATACAGGAGAGGTTTCGGTCATACCATAGCATATCGTGATTTCGTGCATATTCATTTGCTCTTTCACGCGTTTCATAATCTCGGGAGGACACAAAGCTCCTGCCATTACACCTGTACGCAAACTTGACAAATCGTAAGGATGTTTGTCTAATATATAAAGTTCAGAAATGAACATTGTTGGCACTCCATAGAGCGATGTACACTTTTCTTTTTCTATCGCTTCGAGAGTTTTGGTAGCATCGAAACTATCATTAGGAATTACCATTGTAGCTCCGTGAACTGTACAAGCAAGATTCCCGATAACCATCCCAAAACAATGGTAAAAAGGCACTGGAATACACACCCTATCCTTCTCGGTATAATTCATACGGATGCCTATAAAATAGGCATTATTGAGGATGTTGTGATGGGAAAGTGTAACACCTTTAGGGTTGCCCGTAGTACCTGAAGTATATTGTATATTTACGGGATCGTCGAACTGTACTTTTTCTTCAAAAGAAAGTAATTTCTCGTCTGTAACTTTTTTACCATTCTCTAAGAAGCGTTGCCAACTATCTCCCCAATAGACTTCTTTTCTAAGGGTTTCAGTAAATTCACGAGCATCGTCAATCATTTTTTTATAATTGCTACTCTTAAATTCAGGAGCTGCAAAAATAAATGATATTCCGGATTGATTAATCACATAAATCAGTTCACTGGTACGGTAAGCAGGATTGATATTCACCATTATCATGCCTATTTTGGCAGTAGCATACTGCAAGAGTGTCCACTCATAGCAGTTAGGAGACCAAATACCTACTCTATCACCTTGTTTTACGCCTAAAGCGATGAGCCCTTTGGCTACTGCTGTTACTTGCTCATAAAACTCGGTGTAAGTAACTCTATAGTTTTGATGTACAGAGATAAGCGCCTCTTTGTGAGGAAATTTTCCTACTGTTCGACGGAGGTTCTGGTCGATTGTTTCTCCTAAAAGAGATACATCTGAAGCTCCATAAGTGTAAGCTAAGTTTCTATTCATAAGGATTATTTTAAAGTTATTCTTTTGTTATTCTAACAGATCAGGGCGTTTGGCTTTAGTGTGTTTATAAGCCATATCTTCCCGCCATTGTTCTATTTTAGGTGTATTACCGCTAGTAAGGATTTCGGGTACTTCCCAACCTTTATAGTTTGCAGGACGCGTATAGACAGGGGGTGCCAACAAATTGTCCTGAAACGAATCGGTAAGAGCTGAAGTTTCGTCGGAGAGAACACCAGGTATGAGACGAATAATTGCATCGCAGAGTACAGCAGCCCCTAATTCTCCCCCTGAAAGCACATAGTCTCCTATGGAGATTTCTTTAGTGATAAAATGGTCGCGCACACGCTGGTCTACCCCTTTAAAGTGCCCACATAAGATTATAATATTTTCAGCTAACGAGAGCTGATTAGCCATCTTTTGTTGGAGTGTTTTGCCATCGGGGGTGAGGAATATCACCTCGTCATAATCTCTTTCGGCTTTTAAGGCTGAAATACACTTATCGATAGGTTCTATCATCAACACCATTCCTGCTCCTCCACCAAACTGATAATCATCTACTTGACGGTAAGCATTATTAGCATAGTCGTGTAGATTGTGGAAATGCACTTCCACTAATTGTTTATCAATAGCACGTTTCATAATGGAGTAGGCAAAGGGGCTCTCCATCAGTTCAGGGACTACCGATATAATATCAATACGCATTGGTTTAACGGTGTTTATTTATTTCGTCCTGCAACTGGCGACGCACTTTTTGCTCGCGTTCTATAGCTGCTTTGCGATAGTTTTCGTACTCTTCTTGCAATTCGGCTAAGTCACTGATGGATTTTTTAGTAACTACATTTCCGTTAGCATATCTATAGATATAGAAAACAAGCAATACTGTCAAAACAACCACAATTCCCCACATAATAGTATTGTAGAGCCCTTTAGAAAGCAAAGCTCCGAAGAAGTTCATACTATCTTTTTGGTTTTTAGTTTCATCAAGTGCTGTTTGTAGCTCTGTGATATTATCGTTAAGGGTTTTGATAGTATTTTCGTGTGTTTTTACGGTTTGTTTTTCAGCTTCAAGTCGAGACTTCACACTGTTGATACTATCGTTCATACTGCGTTGAAAGGTAGCTAATTTAGTTTTGTCAATCAGTTTGAATCTCTCATAAGAGTTTGATCTATCTACCATATACTGAAATTGTTCAGACAGAGTAGTGGGGATTTTTTCTTCTTGTACTGCTTCTACAGGAGCTACTTGAGTAGTAGTACGTGTAGTAGTACGCATAGAAGTTTCTTCTTGGGCAGTAGCTGAAAAGAAAGCAAAAGCTGCTATTGCAACAAACGTAAGTTTTTTCATATTAAAATTATTATTATATAGTTTCTAAAATCTTTTTGAAATCATCTACAATGGTAGCACCTTTATCTTGGTTATACCATCTTTGTAGGTTTTCTTTGAACTCAGGAGAGAGTTTGCCATTTTTAGCTTTTTCCTCTTCTACCATTTTGGTAGCGACTGATGGGCGAGATCCCCAATGTGCTAGTACCTTATCCTCTAAGTCTAAAAACACTACTATAGGAATTGCTTTACCGCCATTGGTAAGAAAAAGGTTCATCAAAGCTTCATTTTCATCTCTAAAAACGAGTTTCATAGTAATTTTAGGGTTGAGTTCAGCTATTTTATGTACCACAGGTACAATTTGAGCTGCATCGGCACACCAACTTTCAGTAATCACTAACAAACAAATACTTTTAGGATAATTTATAAAGAATTGTGCTTTTTCTTCGGGTATCTCTATAGTTTTATCCAAACGTTTGTAGCGTTTTTGGTTAAGAGCTGTGTAGTACACACGCTCTTCGGTCTGTTCTTCCCCACTTGATTTACCTTCGGCTTCGTACTTATCTATTAGATTACGATAGGTTTCGTAGGAAACGGATTTTAGTAGGCTATTGCGGATGATTTGTGTTTTTTCCATTGTTATTTAGGTAAGAGTTAAGAGTTAGGAAGCAATTTGCAAAGTTGATTTATTGAGTTTTTCTTCGGCATATTCTTCAGTAACTATCAATTCTTTAACTCCTGAATTAGGGAGTTCGAACATTGCGTCGGTGAGAATATTCTCGCATAGTGAACGTAAGCCACGTGCACCGAGTTTGTACTCTAAGGCTTTTTCGACGATAAAATTGAGAGCTTCCTCAGTTATATCAAATTTAATACCATCCATTTCAAAGAGCTTTTTATACTGCTTGATAATGGCGTTCTTAGGTTCGGTGAGAATCATACGTAAAGCGTGCTTATCCAATGGATTCATATAGGTTAGCACAGGTAAACGACCTATAATTTCGGGGATTAAACCAAAATCTTTTAAGTCTTTGGGGATGATATACTGTACCAAATTTTTCCTATCGACTTGTGTATTTTTGGACGAGTTGTAACCTACTGTTTGCATATTGAGACGTTTAGAAATAACGCGTTCGATGCCATCAAAAGCACCTCCAGCAATAAACAAAATATGTTCGGTATTTACCTCAATATATTTTTGGTCGGGATGCTTGCGCCCGCCTTTAGGCGGCACGTTCACCACTGATCCTTCCAAGAGTTTGAGCAATGCTTGTTGCACCCCTTCACCCGATACATCACGAGTGATAGAAGGATTATCGCTCTTGCGGGCAATTTTATCAATTTCATCTATGAAAACGATACCACGTTCGGCTTTCTCTACATCGTAATCGGCAGCTTGTAAGAGGCGAGATAGGATACTTTCGACATCTTCGCCCACATATCCTGCTTCAGTAAGTACTGTAGCATCAACAATAGCAATGGGCACGTTGAGCATTTTGGCAATAGTACGGGCCACCAAGGTTTTACCCGTACCTGTTTCGCCAACCATAATGACGTTGCTTTTTTGGATTTCGACCTCATCGTCTGCATCGGGTTGTTGTAGGCGTTTGTAGTGATTATAGACCGCCACAGAGAGGATTTTTTTAGTAAAATCCTGACCTATCACATATTGGTCGAGGAATTGTTTGATTTCTTGAGGTGTTTTGAGGGTCATATCACCTGATACTACAGGCTTACCTTTTTGAGCTTTACTACCAAATGCTTCTTCAATAATGATATTGGCTTGTTCAACGCAATAATTACATATATTACCAGCCATACCGCGAATGAGCATTTCGGTTTCAGATTCTGCACGACCGCAGAACGAACAATATTCTACTTGTTTTTTAGCCATTATTTTCTTTCTAATACTTCGTCGATCATACCATATTCTTTAGCTTCACGGGCTATCATCCAATAGTCGCGTTCAGAATCTTTATACACTTTAGCAAAAGGTTGCTTAGTGTGTTTGGCAATGATTTCGTAGAGTTCATTTTTGAGTTTCAACATTTCTTTGAGGTTAATTTCCATATCACTGGCTACTCCTTGTGCTCCTCCTGAGGGTTGATGAATCATTACACGAGAGTGTGGCAAAGCTGAGCGTTTACCTTCAGCTCCTGCACATAGTAATACAGCAGCCATTGAAGCAGCAATACCTGTACAGATAGTGGCTACATCGGGTTTGATGAACTGCATAGTGTCGTACATACCCAATCCTGCATATACACTACCACCGGGAGAGTTGATATAGATTTGGATATCTTTGGCACTATCCACGCTTTCCAAGAAAAGCAATTGAGCGGTAACGATATTTGCTACTTGATCGTTCACATCAGTGCCAAGGAAGATGATTCTATCCATCATCAAGCGGGAAAAAACGTCCATTTGAGCTACGTTTAGCTGGCGTTCTTCCATAATATAAGGAGTCATACTACCTACTATTTTATCGTAGTAAAGGCTGTTTACTCCGTGTTGTTTAATTGCGTATTTTTTAAATTCGTCTGCTAAATTCATTTGTTTAGTTATTAGTTGTTAGTCATTAAGTTTTTAGTGTTGTGGTGATTAGGTTATAATTTATCTATATTTTTCTAAAATATTGATTTTCTAAAATATTGATGAGTTCTTCTATGGTTATCTTTAGTTTACTAATATCATCGCCAAGGGCTTGTAGTCGGTTGAGAATTGTTTGTTTCATTTTTAATAAATGTAGTCCAAAATTGCCAAATAAGATACAACAATAGTATTTATCATTAGCAATTTTGGACTGGTTTATAGTATTTTGCAAAAATTACTATTCAGGGAAAGCTACTTTTACAAACTCATCAAAAGTTACTTTTTTAACTTCTGTTTTAACATTTTCTTTGTAGAAGTCGATGAGTTTTTTGAATACTAATTGTTGCTGAATACGTTGTACTTCTTCACGGTTTTGCAATACGCGATCAACGATACCATCTACATAGCTATCGTCATCAGTAGGCATACCATATTGCGCTAATTGACCTTTGATATAATCACGTGCAAAATCTTTCAACTCTTCGAACTTAGGATGTAAGTTATTTTCATCCAATACTTTACCTTCTATAAGCTGGTAGCGCAAACCTTTTTCTGAACGGCTGTACTCTTCTTCAGCTTCTTGCTCGGTAAGTTCTTTTTCACCTGCTGTACGTAACCATTTTTTAAGGAAAGTTTCAGGGAGGTCAAATTTAGTATTATCTACTAAATAATCGGTAACTGTGTTGAGGAAATGCTGGTCGGCTTGCTCGTTGTATTGATGTTGAGCGCCTTCTTTTATTTTGTCGCGCAATTGTTGCTCAGTAGTTACACTTCCATCAGGGAAGAGTTTGTCGAACAATTCTTGATCTAAAGCAGCACCTTGACGTTCGTTTACCTCTTCCAAAGTGAAAGTAACTTCCACCTCTAAGTGGTGAGCCTCGTCGTGAGATACTTTGAGGTAGTGCATTAGACTGTGAGCATCTTTGAACAAACCTTTAGTTTGCAATTGGAATTGGTCGCCTATTTTTTTACCGATGAACTCTTTGCGTGCTGCATCACTAAGTTCTTCTAAAGTGAAAGTAGCTTGAGAGTCGATAGATTTTTCTTCGTTGAAGAAAGTACCTGTAATTTCAAGGCTATCATCGTTGATTACTTCACCTTTAGCAACGAGTTTACCAAATTGTTTTTGGATACGTTCTACTTGTTTATCGATTTGGTCATCGGCTACTTCTATTTCATAGCGAACTATAGCTTTTTTAGGTTTTAAATTCACTTCGATAGTAGGAGCTAAGCCAATTTCGAACTCGAAAGTAAAATCGTCGGCATCTAAGTTGATATCTTGTTTTTCTTTAGGCAGTGGATTTCCTAAGATATTGAGTTTTTCGTCGTTTATATATTTGTACAACGAGTCTTGCAACACACGGTTGATCTCGTCAAATTTTACAGCTTTGCCGTACTGTCTTTTAATCATACCTGCAGGTACGTGACCTTTTCTAAATCCAGGGATAGAAGCGGTTTTTCTGTAATCGTTTAGTACTTTTTCTACTTTATCGGCGTAGTCGTTTTTTTCAATTGCTATCTTAATGATCGCATTTAAAGCATCTACTTGCTCTCTGTTGATATTCATTTTTAAAAATATTTAATCTAAAATTTCAAATTGCAAAGGTAGTACAAAATGTTTATATACACAAGGTTTTATGTGTTTTTTTAGAAATTAGGAATTAGGAATTAGAATTTTGGCAATTCCCAATGATATTTTACCGACAGCAATCGGACAGAAATCACTACCATTATGGTGATGAACACTACTAAATTATGATTGACGAAATCATCAATAAGAAAATAGACTGTACCTCCTGCAATACAAGCGGTTGCATAAATTTCTTTATGAAAGAGGGCAGGCAATTTGTTGGCTAAGATATCACGTATGACTCCTCCAAAACTACCCGTCATCGTACCCAGAATAATAGCGATGGTAGGCGATAAACCAAAACGCAGGGCTTTTTCTATCCCTATAATTGTAAAGACCCCCAACCCAATGGTATCGAATAACATCAGTGATTTGCTCCAGTGTTCTGAAAACTGCTTTTTGAAGAGAATGGTAATCACAACACTAATGACAATCATCAATATATAAGTGAGGTTATTCATCCAAAATACGGGTACACTACCTATCATAATATCGCGGAGTGTTCCCCCTCCTACTCCTGTTACAAAGGCTAAGATGAGCATTCCAAAGATATCCATACGGCGTTCTAAGCCCAGCAATACGCCCGAAACACCAAAAACAGTCGTTCCGATTAAATCCCAGAGATAAATCTGGTCGATTTGTGATAAAAATTGAATCAAATCATCCATTTTAATGCCAAATTTGAGTAAGTTTCCAAGTGTTTCCTATAGGAATAAAGACGAGTGTTATTGATTTTTCAGTGTTTTCACACAACACACTATCAGGATAATAACTAAAGTTATATGTTTGTAATTCGTTGAACTCATCGGTAAGGAGTTCTTCTTCGGTAAGAAGTACACTGCCGTCATTCTGCCTCAATAAGCGCAAGAGCGGTTCAGCTAAGTGCTGCTGCCTAAAAGCCATATCAGTAGTGAATTGCTTAAAAAAATCGGGGAATTGCTTTTGCTGAGTTTTTGTTTGCTCAGTTAATTTTTTCATTTCGGCATAAGGTAATAGCGTAGCTTTTTTTTGTTCCCAAAACACCTGTTTACAATCATCTTTTGGCACTGCAAAAGTATAGAGATGTACATCGGTATACGACAATTTGTTGAGTAGTTGCAAACGATAATAGGTTTTATTATCTCTTTGCACACTATCCTGCATCCAATAAGTGGGATTGTTCCCTGAAAGGGTTTCTAATTGCTTTATTTTAGCTTTTACTTCTGCTAATTCGGCAACTGTTTGTTTTGCTGTTTCGGCATTGCAAGATTTTTTGAAGCCTATAACGGAGTTGTCGCAGGAAAAAAGCAGTAGAGATAGGGTAATTGTTAAAAGGATTTTCATCTTTCAGATATTACTTTTACTTTATAATCCAACTTATCTACATTTATGTTTTCAGGAATTATAGGCAAAGTATCCATCTTTTCAAAAAACAATTCATAGCCACACTTACTCTCAAAAATATCAGGCTCATTTACATCTAAAAAGCCTAATACTTTTACCCCGTAATTACCTGCTGGAATATCAAATCTATCTCCTGTATCTCCATTTAGTTCTCCTCCTTCTACATTAGGTTGAGGATTTAGACTTTTTTCTGTAGCAAAATCGGAATAATTACTTTCATAATCCCAATTCATTATCATAAAGATATCTTCCACAGCTAATCTTCCGCTTTTTACTTGTAGAGGTAATGAGACTTCTTTTTTAAAAACTACCCATTCGGTAGGAATTTCACTTTTGGTAGTTGTGTTTATGAGTATTTCATAATCAAAAGGCTCTATATTATAGATAGGTAGTAATATTCCTCGTTGGATACTTTCCTCACCTATAGTAGGATTATTGATGAAGTATTTCAGTAAATCGTCATCTTCTATTCCTTTTTCAAGTACAAATTCTTGTAGTACTACTGGATCGAAGAGTACAAAACCAGGGAATTCTAACATTAATTCTGTTTTATAGTGTACCATTGTTGTTTTATTATTTTTAAATTTCTTTGTTCTACTTATACAAACTCAAAGCGCACCATTCCGTCTACATCTATTTTGGTAAGTTTTACTTTGTGGAGGGTATTCACTAAAGCAGGATCCCAAGGAGCTTTTACTTTTACATAATTCTCGGTAAACCCGTGAATATATCCCTGCTTGTTGTCGCTCTCGAAAAGGACTGTTTTTTCTTTACCTAACTGGCTCTCATAAAAAGCATTACGTTTCTTAGCTGACAATCCGCGTAACATTTTGCTGCGTTTAGCACGTACTGCATCGGGGACTACACCATCCATAAGTACTGCTTCGGTATTGTCACGCTCGGAATAAGTAAATACGTGTAAGTAAGAAATATCTAATTCGTTTAGAAAATGATAAGTTTCTAAGAAATGTTCATCTGTTTCGCCAGGGAAACCTACAATCACATCTACCCCGATGCAAGCATCAGGCATCACTTCACGTATTTTGGCGACTCTACTTACATAGAGTTCACGCAAATAGCGGCGTTTCATCTTTTTAAGGATTTCGTTACTTCCACTCTGTAATGGGATATGAAAGTGAGGCACAAAACTTTTAGACTGTGCTATGAAGTCGATAGTTTCGTCTTTGATAAGATTGGGTTCAATAGAGGAAATGCGCAGGCGTTCGATACCTTCGACCTTATCAAGAGCCTGCACTAATTCTAAAAAGGTATGTTCGTGTTTTTTATTACCAAATTCTCCTTTGCCGTAATCGCCTATATTCACACCCGTAAGCACAATTTCTTTGATACCTTTGTCGGATATTTTTTTAGCGTTGTTCAATATATTTTCGATGGTATCACTTCGCGAAATACCACGTGCCATTGGGATAGTGCAATAAGTGCACTTATAATCGCAACCGTCCTGCACCTTCAAAAAAGCACGTGTACGGTCACCAATAGAATAACTTCCGACGTAGAAGTCGGTTTCGGAAATTTCGCAGGAGTGCACGATGCCCTCGTTGTTTTTGGTGAGGTCATCAATATATTGAGTGATATTGAACTTTTCTTTGGCACCTAATACCAAATCAACCCCATCTACTGAAGCGAGTTCTTCTGGTTTTAATTGAGCATAACAACCCACTGCCGCCAAGAATGCCTTAGGGTTTGTTTTCAGTGCTTTGCGTACAATTTGTTTGAATTGTTTGTCGGCGTTTTCGGTAACCGAACAGGTGTTAATCACATATATATCGGCAGGGTCGTCGAAATCAACACGAATATAACCATCTTCTTCAAAGCTACGTGCAATAGTAGAAGTTTCGGCAAAGTTGAGTTTGCAACCCAAAGTATAGAATGCTACTTTTTTCATTTAGTTGTTAGCGTTTAGTCATTAGTCGTTAGAAAAAAAGTCTCTATCCAAAAAGTATTGGACAATGGCTTTTTTCATCAGTATGGTTTGTTCTCCAGGTTTGAGAGCGGGGAGCTCTTGTACTAAACTATAATGAGGCCAACCATCAGGGTCAGTAAATTCATATTTATAATAACCAAAGGGTTCAAGGAGTTTACAAATAGCGATGTGCATTAGGTCTACTTTTTCATCTTTGGCGTAAGGGCGACCTATTTGTCCGAGTTCTTGTACTCCAATGAGATAGATGATACCATCGACATTCAGAGTTTCACCCTCTGTAAAAGTATCGGAGAGGCGTTGCACAATTTCCTCCCAACGGGCTTTTAGCAGCTCGTGTTCCGTCATAATAAAAAATCATTTTGGCGGCAAAGGTACAAAATAATTACGAATTACGAATTACGAAATACAAATTACGAAATACAAATTACGAAATAATAACAAGAGAGCTACTCTGGTGAATAGCTCTCTCATTATTTTGTTAATTTGCTTTATTATCTAAATAGAGTGAAGTTACCATAGAACTCACGTTTGTCGTACAATTGATCGTTGATTTCGATGATATACCAATAGTCGCCTGATGGCATCGCTTGTTTTTCATACGTACCATCCCAGCCTTCTCCTGGTTCTAACTTCACTAAACGACGACCATAACGATCGAAAATGTAGATACGGGCATTTACATTGTTGTCTAAATACTTCGCTTTCCATACATCATTCTCTCCATCTCCATTGGGCGTGAAGAAGTTCGGTACTTCTATATCAAAGTATTCTAAATCGTAAGTCGCTGTTACTGTACAACCTTCTGCATCTTCCACGCGTACATTCACTACTTTATAACGACGTCCGTTTACTAACTTATCAGGATCGTCGTGGTTGATTTTGTACACCGGATTATCTCCTTTACTCACCTCATTAAAGTAGTATGTATAACCTCTAAAGTTATTCGTCCTACCTCCTCGTGCTAATACCTCTAAGGTGTTGAGCGTGGTATTAGTCGTTACTCTCGTAACTGTAAGTGGTGTGTAAGGATCTATCGTGATAGTCTCGGAGGCACTACAACTTCCCGTCATTCCTGGAATAGAGGATACTATAGTATAGGTTACTTCAACCGTTTGGGTAACTGAACTTCTATTGAAATTATCAATATAAGCTACATTGCCTGTGGTTCGTGTGAAAGTAGCTGCTGGAGCTCCATTCAAACTATAGGTTATCTTACTATAGTCGGGCGATGGATTGTTGAAATGTACCTCTAAATAATCTACGTAACTATTAGAACTTGCTTGACAAGTACCATAGTATTTGAGTTCCTTGATTGTAACATCTGGTAATTCTTCTACCGTGAATGACAAGGTCTTAGTCATCGTACAATCGTTACTATCCTTTATTACTACCTCATAGTAAGTGCCTTCTAAAACTCCTAATTCATCAAACAGATCGGTTGAACTTGTTACATCTCGATGTGTTTTTACGTTTTGTTTAGTATCGGCTCTGGCTATACTAATTGTATATGTTCCTGTCCCGCCTGTGATATTCACTATCTCTACCTTGCCGTCTCTTGTGCCTTTACAAGTTACAAATTTAGAGTTCAGAGCGTTGATATCGGCTGTTATAGCTGTTGGATTTACAAATGAATAGCTTCCTGCAAGGGTTACTGAACAGTTTTGAGCATCTAAAATATCTATGTGATAAGTACCTGGTTCTATGTTACTAAAAGTAACTTCATCTCCATTAACTCCTGATATTTCATCTGATTTTGTTGAGCCTTTGAACAATATAAAATGGTAAGGACGTACTCCTCCTGTTACTCCTGATACTTTGAGTGTTCCATCTTTAGCATCTATACAAGTAATTGAAGTTGTGGCTACTGTAATACTTGCGGTATTGATAGCACTATAAGGTGCTAATGTTACACTTAGGGTGCCTGTTGCTGTTGTACAGCCTAAGGCATCTTCTACTGTAATATTATAAGTACCCGCGTCTAAACCTGCTATTTCAATACCTGGATAACCTTCTGGTACATTAGGTTGTACTTTGGGCGTTCCTCCTCCTAATGGAGCAAGGGTTACTGTATAGGTTTGTTCTCCTCCTATAACTGTAAGTGCTACTACACCATTATGATTACCACAATCTACCGATACTTTTTGAGATACATTTGTTACTTTTATCTCGGCTGGATTTGATGGTATTACAAAACGATGTTTCGCTACTTTACAACCTGTAGCATTAGAAATCGCTTCGATATCATAAGATCCTCCTACTAAAGTAAGTGTTCTAGTATTACCTCCAACTGGTATGCTTCCTGAAATGGTCGCTCCTCCACTTACTGCTGTAACTGTATAGGTAAAGCCTGTTGTAGATTGGTCACCGTTAGAGAGATCTTTATCTACAAAGGTAAGCATTATACTACCATTTCCATTATGACAAATGGCTCTCACTGGGTTACTTGAGGTTATCTCGAAGGTATTAGCATCTTTCACTGTATGTACTCCTGTGATGCTACAACCTGTTTTTTCGTTGAATACCTCTACCTTATAATTTGAACCTGATAAGTTTTGTGAACCTGTAAGGGTCAAACTCAAGTTGGTTGCTGTAGTGGTGGTGATAGTGGTAAAGGCATTGTCACTTCCTTTTATCTCATAGCGCAATGGTGTACCTGCTATATAAGTAGGCGTAGCGGTTACACTGATGTTGATCACCTCGTCTACAGCGCAAGTAGCTGATGTTGTTGTGGTGATACTGAGTGTTTGCAACTCGAAGGCTGGTTCTACTGTTACGCTTGTGGTGCTCGTAGCACAAGTACCTGAAGCGTCTTTTATCATAGCGTAGAAAGTACCTCCATTCAAGTTCGAAAGTGTGTACTCTGTACCATTTCCTAAACTATTTCCTCCATTATCAAAAAACTCAATGGTATAAGGTGGTATTCCTCCACGTATCTTGCTCGTATCAACACTTACTTTTGGAGTTGATAAGCCTTTATTGCCCTCACAAACATATTGTGTGGCACTAATCACTCCCGTTTGTAACTCTAATGGTTCTGGAGAGGTGATTTCAGCTGTAAAATTAGCTGTACAACCTGTTGAGTTTACTGTAAGTTGTAATACATACAATACTCCTATAGGTGTTCCGTGCAACTGAGTAAAGGTAGCGTTGTGTGTTCCTGCACTGCTTGGTGTAGGCGTAAATGGAACAGCTAAGCCTGTAGTACGATCGGTAGCGCTTAGGATACGGAATGTATAACTATCACTATCGGTAGGCATTGCTACTTCTATAACCCCCGTACCCGTAGCAGTGAGTCCTAAATTACATTTTTCGTGGTAAGGTTGTACCACTAAATCATCGATATTAGGCCATATAGGAACAGGAAGAATTACTTCTTTTACTATAGGACAATTTATTGTTTCGGCATCGTAAATAGTGATGCGGTAAGTACCTTCATCGGCAGGTGCTGGAATTGTAATGGTAGTAGTTCCTGCTGACAAAGCTTGGTTTTGAGCAATGATTTGTCCAGCAGAGCTACCATTATCTATATGTTCTAAAGTATAACTATAAGTACCTGTTCCTCCAGCTACTGTTACACTGATTGCTGCAGTAGGTGATGCACAAGTTTTAAGTTTGCTGAGTGTAGCTGAAGCAGTAATAATAGCTGTAGTACTGAAAGTAGCTGTAGTCACACAGCCATTTACATCTTTTACAGTAATGGTGTGTGTTATTATAGGATCTACTTCTACCTCAAACGCTTGGTTCGCTATTGTCCAAGCAATCACTTTTTCAGCACTGCCATCTAAGCTATAGTAATGAGCTCCTTGACCTATCTTATCAAGAGTTACTTTCACTGGGACTTTACCATTAAGGTTGTTATATGCTTGGCAAGCCAAAGTAGTTACAGTTACAATGTTAGGTGTATCAAAAATATCAATAGTAACTGTAGTAGATTGCAAGCAACCATAAGCATCAAGTACATATACATCCCAATTACCTGCAGGCAATTTGATATAATCTGAGGCTTGAAGCGTACGAGTCATTACAGATGATGTGTAGGCTGTTCCTGAAGCTACATATCCATAAGTATAAGTAGCTGTACCTCCTGTGATATTCAACCAAGCTTCACCCTGAGTATTACAAGAAGCTTTTTGGGTAGCTGTTGCAGATATCTGCATTTGCAAATGAGATTTTTTTACTTCGAAGTGAAGTACTTGCGTACAATTGCTTGGGCTTTCGGTAAATACAATATAGTAATGACCTGCTGCTAAAGCACTTCCGGCTGTTTGTGGCGTAGTTACTGCTGCCGCCGTACCTGTATCTACTTGCTGATGGGTACTATTATTGAATATTTTCCAGCTAATAGTGCTACCTGCTTGCCAACCGCTAAGGGTGTAATTTACTTTACCATCATTACCTTCAGCACAAGAGGTTGTAGGCGTTTGAGATAAAGTTACCGCTAAGGCAGAAAGTGTAGGCACTGGTATAGTAGCCTCATGTGTATAACGGCAACCTGTATCGGCATTGTATACTACAAAGGTATAACGTACCCCTGAAGTAAGGTTAGGTATATTAGCTTCCACACCTCCTGTTACCGGATTACCTTTGTACCAAGTATCACTACCTCCTGTACTATTAGGAACAACCTTAGGTGTTATCCAAGGAGCTATTGGATTTTGGATACCTGTGCGATATACAGCAAAGTAAGCATTAGCAGTAGTAGTGAATGAGGCTGTACTTGCTGCTTTTACATAAGCATTATGGGTAGTACTACAAGTTGTAGGTGTATCATAACGTACCGTAATAGAGGTTGTATTTGCATTCACTACCGTTTGCAAGTGAGTTTCACAACCATTAGCATCGACAATAGTAATATTGTAATTACCATAGTTCAATCCTGTAAATGGCAGTGTAGTATTAGCGGCCTGACTATTGTGAGTAGCACTTTGCGTAGTGTTATGAGTTGTATTTTCTACCTTAACTGTATAAGGAGCTTTACCTCCTGTAATCAATTTTACTGCTAAATCGGCAGTAGGGGAGTTACAGCTAATTTGTTTAGTAACTGTGACTGTAGCGGTAAGTTGAGGCACTCCATTTACAGTAAAGTTTTGTGTAAACTCACAACCTCTATCGTCAGTGATTTTTAAGGTATAAACTCCTGGAGCTAAAGCCGTCATTGTTTGTACTGCATTAGAAGCATCTAACACTTGTACTGTGTGTGAAGAGGTTCCAACGTGATAATCGGACGGGGAGAGCAATAAAGCTCCATTAGCACGACCACAAGTAGCTGCTGTAACGGTGAGTGTACCTACAAGCAAACGCGGAGGATCACTACGCAAGGTTATATACTGTTCAGCTTTACACTCGCTACCATCAGGATAGTAACGCACTTGGAATTTGAAATCGGTATGAGTAGTAGCATTGGCACCATATTCGACTTGGCTTGTTGCCGAACCTATCGTACTATAAGTAGCTCCACTATCGGTGCTCACTCTAAATTCTTTGATAGCGGCTGGGTCTCCACCTTTTGCTGTAAGCGTATAGGTTACTAAATTACCTTTACAATTTGCATACTGTTGATAGGTAGGCGATACTTGCAAGCTAAGTGCCTCAAACACTTTAGTAGTTACACTTGTTGTACAACCATAACCATCGGTAATCATAAAGGTGTGAGTACCTGAAGCTACTTCTTCAGGGTAAGTGAAGCTACCTGAAGAGAACGCATAAATGCTTGTACTACCTTGTTTTTGTACTTTGTAGTTACCATTACCACTCAAGATATTAATTACTACATATTTGGCATCACTAAATTGATAGCAATATGAAGCCGGTTCGGCAATAGCCGAAATAGTATCAGGAGCTACAATCTCGAAAGTAGTTTGAGTAGTACAATTGTTATTATCGGTTACTACTAAACTATAAGTGCCAGGTGATAGGTTAGAGAACTCTATCGGGTTAATAGAAGGAGCTGACATCGCACTAAGGGTACCTGTTACGAGTCCTACTTGGAAACGATAGTTAGGAGTACCCCCTGTAGCCGAAACTTTCACTTTTGCTTTTTGATTATTGAAACAAGTAGCTTTATCGGTTACTATTACAGTAGGTGTAATCACTCCAGGTTCACCTATTTTATAACCACCAGCAAGAGATACCACACAAGTATTTTGAGTAGCATCTTGTACGGTAAGTACTCCGTTTTGAGTAGCTGAGAGCCCCGTTATTGTAAAGACTCCTTGGGCGTTGAGTGTAGTGGTTGTCCAAGTAGTTTGATAAGGATCGGTAGTGTATTTCACTTGATTAGAAACAGGATTTACGACCCTTATAGCTACAGCACCATCGTGGTTACCATAACAACTTACATTTTTCTCGGCTCCGTATTTTTCAACACGCATTTGCTTATTAGCTTCTATATTGATGAGCTGAGTGATACTATTGTCACAGATTTTAGGTTGTTGGAATACTGTTATATTATCGATTACATAGTCGTTGCCTAAATTGTTATAGGTATTAACTGCTATATTTACGATTCTTATAATAAGTTGATTATCGCTAAATCCAGTTATTTCGGTAGCTAAGAAATCTGCTTTTAGGCTTGTCCACCCTACTCCATTAGTAGCCGTACCTGCATATCTGCTAAGGAGTAGCGAACCATCACTTTTACGAACTTCTATATTAAAGCGAGGTGCAATTCCTGCTGTAGGAATCAAGCTCATTGCATCTAAACTCACAGAAAGTGGTTTGTTAGGTTCTATTCCGTTCAAACGTTTTTCGTATACCTTTTCATTGCCTCCGCTACCTGCTATCGCCATATAGCGACCGCCTGAAGCATCGGTAGGAGGAGTTGTTACCCAACCAGATTGGAGGGTTACTGCTTTAGTGAGGATATAGTTACCATCGGAAAGGGTTCCCGTAGCTGCACAAGTGAACGCTGTGGTAGCATCAGAGAGACAACCATTGTTTCCTGTTCCAAAATCTTCTCTAAAGAGCACATTGGTAGTAGTATCGGTCACTACAGTTTTGTAGTATATTGTGAGTGAGTGTACCCCAGGTGTAAGCTCACGCACTACGGTGGTTCCACTCATCGATTGAGGAGTTTCACCATCAATGCTATATTCGTAAGTTTGTGAAGCAGTAGCTGAAACAGTGAGGGTTACAACCCCATTGCCACTATCACAACGATAGGTAATAGAGCTTATTCCTACTGAAGGAATTACATCAGGAGCCACCTTGATAGGCAATGAGATACGACATCCTTTGCTATCTTCAACAAATATATTTCCTGAAGCTCCCATATAACCTATAGCAGTTGAACCAAAAGTAGCTCCTCCATCAAAACTATAACGATAAGGAGTCGTTCCGCCTGAAATATTAGCTACAGCTACTTTGTACTGTTTAGGGTTGTTTGTATCACAAGACTTATCGGCTACTATGGTTGCAAAGCCTTGTAATGGTTTTTGAGTAGGAAGAATTACTATAGGTTTTTTGCTATAAGTACAAGTAGTAACTCCTACTTTTGCTTCGATGAATATTTCGTAAGTACCGGCAGTTAGGCCAGTGAACAGGCCACCTACACTAGTACGTGGATTAGGCAAGCGGTTACCATTAGCATCGAGTGTATAAAGGGTTACTTTGCGTTTTTGATTAGGAACACCAAATATAGTATTGATGATTCCGGTATTAGATTGGGTTGCACAAGCAATTTCGGTAGTTGCCGATACAGTAAAGTTATGTGGATTAGGAGGTGTAACTGTCACCTTATTAGAAAGAGCAAATGCTCCGTTACGTGCATCACCTACTAAGAATACATATTCCCCTACTTGAGTGATATTAGGCACATCTATGGTTTTAGAACTTTCACTCACGCTTTGAGTAGCAATAGGGGTGGAATTCAAAGCTGCAGACTCATTAGCATGCTGTTGTACGCCATCTATCGACCATAAGAAGAAATGATAAGGTGCTTCGCCCCCTTCGGCTTTAAGCTCAAAGGTTGCTGTATTACACTGTTTGAAACCTTTGAAAGTAGCCGTCATTGTCATCTTATTGAGTTTTTTAATCTCAAAAGAGTCGTTGAGTTCACAACCTACTACTTGAGGAGAGGTTACTTTTACGGTATAAGTACCTTGTGAAAGTCCATCTACAAGAGTTTCACTATTAGAAGTAGTGATATTTTTGACTCTTGTATCACTTGCATCAAATATCTGTATATTATAATTGATTCCATTAGTATTCATTGATATTTTCACGGAACCTTGTGTAAAATCAGTTTGATGAATTACATCAGTTACAGTACCTCCTAAGCCAGCTGTAAAGGCTTCGAAATAGAAGAAATTAGCACAGCTACCACTTTGTACTTTTAAGCGGTATTTACCTGAGGTATTGAGTTGGAAAATACTATTGGAGTGCAAAGGTGTCCAACATTGGTCGTCTGAATTTCTACAATCAGAAGAGGATTCGGTACAAGAGCCATTCCATTGTTGCCATTGGAAAGTAGTGTTCACATAGTTCACACTAATAGCTTTGCTTTTGCCATCACACAAATAAAAGTGGCTTGTCCAAGTATTATTATCGGCACAGGTTACTCCAACATTGTTTGCTTGAGATCGAATAGGATCGGTAGCCGTAGTTGCTGTTTGGAAGTTGATTACCTCTTCACTTGTGATTTGTACGCCATCGCAGATTTTAGTTTTTTCTACTCTGTAAGTGCCAGCAGTTCCTGCACCTGTATATTGATAGGTAGTATAAGTAGGTTGGAGCGTGCCATTAACAAACCATTTATAGGTATCAAAACCTTGTTCTGCAGTGAGGTTGAGTGTACTACCTACACAGAACACTTCTTGGCGAGAACAACCTGCTGTATTAATAGTCATAGAGTGAGTTCCTTCTTTAGCTTGAGGTGCTATATTACAACCAGGAGTTATACTACCATAATTCATTTGGTAGCTCATAGTGAAGTAATTGCCACAAGGTTTAGACGCTTCGGCACATCCTCCTATATGTTTCATTGGGATTTTGATTACCTTAGTAGCTCCACCCAAAGGAATAGTAGTACCAGGTATATTAAATAGGTAGGTTTTAGTGATAGGGTCATAGCTTTGTCCTGGAGCAATTCCTCCTTGGGTAGCTCCTGTTAGAATAGGATTACCATTGGTGATTACTCTTGCATTTGCGGGCAATTTCACGGTGAGAGAAGCTGTACTAATAGCATTCTGACCTGTATTTTGATAAGAAATTTCGTATATAAACTCATCATTAGGATTGAGTTGTGTTACTGCTACCCCTGCGTTATTGGTATAGCGAGCATTTACAGTCATTTCCAAAGCACGCGATTTTACAATTACTTTGAAAGTACAAGTGCTGGTATTACCATAAATATCAGAGAAAGTATACACTACGGTATGTGTACCTATACCAAATTCGGTATTAGGAGTATGAGAACGTGTAGTGCGAGTTGTATCAAAACAAGTATCGGTAGCAGTAGGTTCAATCCACGATACTTTTTTACTACATTTGCCAGCATCGGCTATTACCGTAATATCAGAAGGGCAGCCTGAAATTACTGGGGGTGTTGTATCCTTAGGCAGAGAAACTGTTACGGTTTTGGTCATAGGGGTAGTAGAACCACCACAGCCTATATTACTTTTGAGTTGGTACTCTACCTCAAAAGTAGTAGTTTCGGAGATAGCACGAGAAAAAGTACGCTGTGTACCAAGAGGAGTGCTGGTAGTACGTTGTCCTGCTGCATTGAGTTGATACCAACGAATATCGAATAAGAAATCAGATAGACTAAAGTATAATTTAGCTTGATCTCCGCGACAATTGGCTGCAGCTGTTATCACCACATTAGGAGTAAAAGCAGTATTGATTTTCACCTCAATATCGTTTTGCACTGACTGACAGGCGTGAGTAGTACGCACCATATAACTACCATCGTCCAAATTATTAAAGACAGCATAAGTGTTGTTAGGATCAGTAGCTTGGAAAGTGATCGTTCTCACTGGAGTGGTGAGATTAGGTTTTTTAAATAGTGTAAAGGTAAGTGGATAAGAAATTTGCTGTCCTGTTAGATCTACAGAAATGATACCAGAACCGCTTGAAGCACTACAAGCAGAAGCCGAGAGCACAGGATCTAAAGAAGGTTGAGGTTTTACTGTAAATGGATGGTAATAGATTTGGCTATGAGGGTATTTACCCGCCGCAGTGGGTAAAGCAGTCTCTACCTGCCAATGGACTGGGCTATTGTCTGTAGCTTGGTAATATAAATTCCTATATTTCAAGGCGTAATTACCTGGAAATAAGTTAGAAAAACTTCCTACAGGCTGTTGACTATATCCTTTTGGGGTTTTTGTATCGATATCTACATAATTTCCAGGAAAAGTTTCACGAGTCAAGTACACTTTAGGAGTTGAGCCATACATTTCACCTAAATCATAAGTCACTTTTCCGCTATTACAAGTTGTTTCTACTTTAATGGAATCAGTAATTTTGCGCAGTAAAGCGATTTGAACAGTTGTGGTAGCTATATTGCCGCAAGCATCGGTGATAGAAAGGGAGTAAGTACCTGCTGGCAAATCGCCCCAACCATAATAATGTTCATCATTCCAAGTCTGTACCAAAGGGAAAACTACAGTTTTAGTATAAGTAGCGGTTTCAAAAGGCAAGCGTGTTTGGAAAGAAATTGCAGAACGACCATCGGTAGGAGTCAATTTCACTGTAATTGGAAAGATTACTTCTTTGTTACGACGGTAAATATATCTATAGAACGCCCCTGTATTTTCATAAACACCATAGGCATACCTTATATTTCTAAAAGCCTGAGCAGGGTCAATGCTTGCAGGAGGCGTTAATTCCACTGTTCTACAGAGTTCAGAGCAACCATTAGGGTGTTGGTAACGGATACGGTATTTACCAGAAGAGGGAAGATTTACTCTGGCACTATTGTTATCAGCTGCAAAGGTATGCCAAGCAGGTGTAATGGTAGACCAAACCCCTGGAGACGTTTCTTTTTCTACAATAAATGTAGGCTTTACTTGTTCATTATTATATTTGACTTGTATTCTCCTTGTACCTCCATTGATTACATCTTTAACTTGACGATCTGCATATTGAAAATACATATACAATGTATAGGAAGCAGTACCACACTGATAAGTAGAAGCATCATTGTGATACAATCCTATTTGATAGCGGGGGTCAGAAGGACATTGGGGTATATCAATACCATTATCTAATTCAACAGTTTGGACTATTGTATTTTTACCTCCATTTACGGTTATGCGTATTTGGTCACCTTTTTGGAAGATATAATCATCTACATAGAAGTTTTCATCTACAAAACGAGGTGTAGCAACAGGTTGAACTCTATTGAGAATCTCTACTTTTGCTTTTCCTTTAAAATAATTGTTTGCTGCTGCTCGATAAGGTTCAGCAAATACATACCCCCCATCTTTTTTTCTAATTATAAAATAGAGTTTGAACTTACAATTAGCCCCCATAGAAAAACGGGTCTGATACATTTGAATTTCAAAACAAGAAGGATCCTCAGGTTCTTTTATTTCTACAGGGACGTATTGTGTTTCTCCACAAACATTACTTATATTTGTTTTGTCGTGCACTACTAATACTACATTACCTGTGCGCAATTCTTTACCAGGGCCTCCTTGTATGGTAATAAATTTCGTAGCAGGTGAAGGACGATTGAAAGTTTGCATAGGAATTAATATATTTCCACTTTCATCAGTAACTGTTACTTCAAAAGGACCTGTACCACCAGAAGGAATTTTGAACTGTATTTGTCCATCAATCACTCCCGCACAAGTAGGTGCTATACCTTCAGCTGTGATATTCATAGTTTTATAGGTAGTAGTAATGGTAACAGTTCTTACAATTGGTTTTACCCCTACTGCGTTGTTATCATAGACTGTAACCGTATAAACTCCTGGTTGCAAATCGGCAAACTCATAGGAGGCTGGAGTACCCGAAAGGGCTTGTAGACTTGGGCTTCCTGAAGGTTTTGTCAGTTCAACAGAGTAGTTACCTGAAGAAGTACAACCTGCAGGCATAGGTGATTTAGGCTGTGCTGTCACACGTAACTTCGCATCCGACTTACACTGCCCAGCGGTAGGAGTTAGTTGGACATCAAAACATTCTTGTGCTGATACTGATAAACCTACCACAAATAATACAATTGCTATTAGAAACTTTTTCATAATTGAAATGAGTACTTTTGTTCTGAAAAAACGTAAAATGATTCACAAAAGTATATTTTTTTTATGAAAGTAACAATAGTTTTACACATACTTAGCATTACAGAAGAATTTTTCTTAAACAAATATTTGTTTATCAGCGTTTTATAACAAAGTTAAATCTTGTTAATACATTGTTAAATAACAATAATTAGCAAATATAAATGATTTTTACAATTGAGTTTTTAGAAAATCTTTTAGTTAAACACCTTTAGAAAAGATTTCTTTTACATTTTTGTAATACGATATTTATCCATTGCATACCCTCCATTAAGGGGTTTAAAGGATTGAGGATTGGCGTTTGCAATAGGTGCATTTTCAAAGAAGACGTGTTATAATATGTAAAGCTACCAATTCAATAGTTGCAAGAATACTATGAATTGCTAGCAAATATTGTAACAAATAATTTATTGATTGATCACAAGAATATCAAGACGACCTGTATTAATCCTTATTATTTTATAAATTCTTTGATAGGTATTTTCTGGAAGAGCAAATCACCGTCACCTTCGTAAAGAATACCTATGTATTTATTATCTATTACCGTAAGACAAGAATAGCCCATAGCTGCTTGTTCATACAACAATATTGAAGGTAGTTTATCCCAAGTATTACCTTCGTCGTTACTTGTTTTGATAGTCATATTTACTCTATTCTTTGCATCATTAGGATTAGAGAAGAATAAATACTGTTTTCCCTTTTTGTCTTTATAAGAAATGATACTTGCCATACAATTAGGTTCGGTGAGGGCAGTGCGAGAGGTGTTGTGCTCTATCCACGTTTTGCCCATATCGGCAGTAACGGCTACGGAACGACCGTGATAGTTATCAGAGAGCTTATAGTTGGTGCGATTGCGGTCGTCGCGCATATTGAGCATTAGTGTACCATCGGAAAGTTCTACCACTTGCGCCTCAGTAGTGTGTGTTTTAGCTCCTGTACCTACGTGCCACGTCTTGCCGTGGTCTTTACTGTAAATAATAGTAGAATGAGGCACTTGGTCTTTATCTTTAAACTGACCTGCAAACACCAAGGTACCATTACTCATCGAGATACCTCTGCCAGGTCCTTGGAAAAATAGCCTCCATTCAGGATTTTTGATTTGAGAGGTGATATTAATAGGTTCACTCCACGTTTTGCCATCGTCTTCACTTTTCACTACTACTATTTGTCCTGTTTCCTCAGGAGTCATTCCACTTTTAGAGCCCCACCAACTCATTGTTTGAGGATCTAAGCCGTGCTGCCACAAGCCCATCACCCAAATAGTGTTGGTTTGCTCATCTACCAAAACTGCGGGATCTCCCACCCCATTAAGGCGGTTAGGTTTTCCTCCCCATTCACCCATATCAATCACTTTTTTCATTGGCTCCCACGTTTGTCCGCCATCAGTACTACGACTCATTCCTACATCGATATCTTCTTGCAAATCCTTGCAGTTGTTGTAACGATTGTCGTAAACGGCTATCAGCGTACCTTTATTAGTGGTTACAAGCCCTGGTATACGGTAGCATTCTATGCCGTCTTGCTTACGCTGACGAAGAGCAATAGCAAAACGTTGTCCTTCTTTTTTAGCATTGTTGAGCGTGAATATAGCCTCATTAGTGGTGAGTTTTATCTTTGATAAGTAGAGTTTTTGTAAGAGGTCTGGTTTTTGAGTAGTGCGGGCAGAAACCCAAACAAAAAGGCTATCATTAGTAGATTTAAAATTTCCTTGTAGTTTGGTGTTACAACTGAGATTTGAAGTTTTAGCAAAAAGTGTTGCTTGTTCTCTTTTAGCGTTAGCACCTACATAAACAGAGAGTTCAGATAGATTAAGCTTTTTACTTTTAAACTGCAAAGAGAGTTCTTTTACCTCTGTTCCTTGCTTTACAGGCAGTACAAATGAGGTAACAGGATTATCTTTATCAGTAGCCAAAGGCATTTGTGCTTGAGTAAAAGTCATTCCCTTTTGGGCATAGCCAAAGCTAAGGAAGCATAATGCAATAATGGTAAATAGTTGTTTCATAAGAAATTAATATATTAATTTTCCAATATATAGATTTATCAATTCAAAGTTATTTACAAAAAATATTTAGTAATTTCTCTGCAAAGGTATAATTTTATTTTTAAACTACCAAATAAAAAATATGTCTATTTATTAAATTTCTCATTAACAAATAGACACATTCTGGTGTAATCAGCTTAGTCAAAGATATAAGTCATATAAACATTAGAGATTTTGGCTAAGTGTGTGATATAAAATTATTAGGCTTTTTTCACGTATTGAGTGAGGATAACGATTTGTTGTCCATCAACTTTACCTTCTATATATTCAGCGTTTTCGGGATCGAGAGTGATTTTGCGCACAACAGTACCTTGTTTAGCTGTCATACTTGTACCTTTTACTTTCAGGTCTTTGATAAGTACAACGTTATCACCATTAGCGAGTACTGCCCCATTGCTATCTTTGTGAATTACCTTTTCGCTCTCTTCCAAATGGTCGTCGGAAGCTTGGGCAAAAGCCAATTCTTCCTCATCTAAATACATCATATTTAGAAGGTCGAGCGACCAGCCTTCGTTTTTGAGTCGGTTGAGGAGACGCCACGCCATTATCTTTACAGGGCGGTGTTCGCTCCACATACTATCGTTGAGGCAACGCCAATGGTTACTATCCATCGTTTCGGGATTTTGTATTTGACTAAGGCAAGTAGCACATACTAAAAGGCTATCATCTGTACTTTCGTTTCTAGCAGGAGGCACTGTATATACACTTAGGCTTTCAGTCGCTCCACAGAGCTCACAACAATTACCACTACGAGATTTTAGTTCTTGTAACATCTTAATTTAATTTGTCGATTCTCAATTAATTAATGTGCAAATATAGAGAGTTTTCTCCTAACTACACAAATTTATTCTTTTATTAATCTATCTTTTTCTGAATTATCTACTTGTATTTCATTTGTTTTAGATTGATTATTACCAAACTTATAGATTACAGAAAAATGTACACTGCGATTATCGTTGAAAATTCTATTTCTAAATTTATAAGTGCTATAATCGACGCTATTCCTTGCTATTGTTGTGTTAAAAGGGTCGGTTAAGTAGACATTCAGATTCAATTTCTGTTGTAAGAACGATAGAGAAGCTCCTAACCGCATTAGGAAAGTGTTCTTAGAGACATACATTTCTTCAACTCCTTTGGTGTTGTACAGCATATTCAAAAACAGTTTATTAGTTTTATTCTCATTCAAGGTTATGGTGAAATTTGATAACAAAGTGCCGTGTATTCCTCTTAAATTCTTATCAGGCAAACTTTCCTCTGCCGATTTAGATTGTTGATAGGATACATTAGCACTACTATAGTTAGATATACAATTAGAAATCTCCCAATTATAAGCCAACTCAGAACCTACACTATAAGTAGTTAATACATTCTTTGGTTGTGTTACTACTACATTGTTATTATTTTCAGTAGAAACTACAAAAGCCCAATTATCAGCTATTTTAGAACCATATAGAGAAAACGATAGGTTTCCTTTATACACATAACCAAACTCTATATTGGTGGTAATATTAGGCAATAAATCTGGATTGCCTATTTCGTAATTATTGGCGTCTTTGTAATTCCTAAAAGGATTCAAATCATATAAACTTGGTCTTGCAATTCGTTGGTTGAAAGAGAGAGCATAAGAATGATTATTATTTGGCTCATAAGAAAGAGATACGGTAGGAAACCAATTGTAATAACGTTTTTCATTGGTAATATTTTGGGTTATTAATGTTTCTTCTGTTTGGGTATGCTCATATCTTATACCAGCACTTAAAAAGAGTTTTTCAGTAAGATTGCGAGAGAGATTCAAATACATTGCCCATAAGCGTTCTTTGTAAAGAAAATCATTGGATTTTGAGGTAACAAAAACATCTAATCCGCCTATTTTATTGTAGAATTTCACTCCGTTATCATTACTGAAATAAGTACCTTTACCACCTATTTCAATTTTTGTATTCAAAAAAGTTGTTTCTAAGTCGGTACCAAAAGCATTGATTTTGAAAGTATAGTCTATATTATTCTTATTTTCAAAAGAACTTTCTAATATTTGTCCATCTCCTCTGTAATTATTAGCTCTGAATACAGAGGTAGAATTATTAGTATTTCTATTATGATTGAAATAAAACTTTAATTGGCTACCCAAAGTATCTAATTTGATATCTAAGTAAGGAGAAAATGAGAGACCTTTATTATTACCCAAAGTATTAGTAGGCAATTGTTGAGTTTTTAATACACTTTGGACATTATTGTAGAATTTAACCTCAGAATGCCCGTAAGCATTATTATCCCAGTTGCTGTAATTGAGGTAGAAACCCAAATTAATAGCTTTTACTAACTGATAGTCGGCATTGAGCTGATGACTTAATCCTTTGTCTATTCTCTCAGTATTTTCAACGGACTCTCTTTGCTCATCGGTGAAAAGTAGTTTGTTTTTATTCTCAAAATTCCTATTTTCATCACCATAAAACAAATTGTAATTGAGAATTAGCTTCTCGTTGGAATAATTGAGTGTTAAAGTGTTATTTACGCTTGCTTTGGTTCTGAGTATAGAAGTTGAAGAGATATTGGCATCAAAACCTGTATTTAGTTTTTTCTTTAGCTTAATATTAATAAGACCTGTATTTCCTGCCGCATCGTACTTTGCTGATGGGTTAGTAATAATCTCTATTTTGTCGATATTCTCAGACCTTAATGTTTTTAAGTAGTTCTTTAAATCATCACCCGAAATATTGAGCGGTCTATCGTCTAACATTACTAATACATTGCTTTTCCCGATAATTTTTAGTCCGTCGCTGGTGGGGTCGATTCGAGGAATGTTTTTAAGCAATTCATCACTACTGACCCCTGTAGAAAGTAAACTATTCTGTACATTATACACCAACCTATCCGACTTCTTTTCAATTAGTTGTTTCTTTGCTGTAAGGATTACTTCTGATAACTGATGTGCATTATCAACCTTCAACACCCCTAAGTCTATATTTTCATTAAGTACTATTGTTTTTTGGTATAGTATCTCACCTAAATATCTTATCACAAGGGTAAAGTTCCCTTTCTTATTTACAGACAATGTAAAATCACCTTTATTTCCCGATAATTCACTTAAAAAAGGTTTATTATTCTCATATAGTATCACTTCAGCAAATTCAATAGGGAGCTGGTACATATCAGTAACTTTCCCTTTTATTGACTGAGAAAAAAGAGGATAACTGAATAAGAAAAAGGAATATAGAAGTAAAGGCTTCTTCATAATAGTTTATCGTATATTCTCTGCAAAAATAAAGTTTTTCTTAGAAACTACAAAAAAAGAGGCACGAGCTACAAGCTCGCGCCAGCGTATGATGATTTTTATTATAAAAACTCTACTTTTAAATAATTGATTTTACCTTCTGAATTTAGTTTTGCTGTATCTTTACCTTTAAAGGCAAAGAAAGTACCATCTTTTCGTTTCCCTGAGACAGCCCAATGAGTCTCAAGAGTATTTTCAGCAACTTTAATGGTTTCCCAAAGGTGTTTTGTAGTTTTATTTCTTTCAAAAAATTGTTTAAAAAAGGAGATTACTGCAGTTTTCCCTTTCATTTGTGAGCCATCAGCACTTAACATTGTAATATCTTCAGAAAACAAAGCTATTAACTTATCAAAGTCTGCTACACTATTTCCTGCATAATCTGACAAATAGAAATACTCATCGAGAACTGTCCAACTTTTAACTTCAAAAGGCAATTTATCAAATATTCTTTCCTCAGTACCGAGCCACATTACGGAGTTTGCCATATCTACAAATTTGAGTTCATCGGCACGGAGGTCGGCTAAGGCTTTTTGCCCCTCAGGAGTGTTTCGGGCTCTGAGAAAATCGTCTTTACTTTCATACCACAATTCACCCATAGCATCAAAGGTAAAAGGGAGGGTTTCTCGCTGTGTAGACGATTTTTCATCAGTAGGTTGAAAAGGAAATGTTTTAGTATAATCCTTTATCAGCAGGGCTTCTTTATAGTTTATTACTTTTTGAGAATGTGCTTCCCATAGTTTTATAAATTCTTCTGTGCTAAGATGCTGTTTCTTGCGCACAAACATTATAATCTTAAACATATCAATATAAGTTATCAGAATAATTAAAAGATTGTCTAAAAAAATTGTAAGGAATTTTACAAAACGTTTCTACAAAATATATTGTAAAAATACCTGATTATCATTATATTCAACTTTGCCAAAGGTCGTAGCACGACAAGCTACTAAAACCTTTGGCAAAGTGTATGGTGTTCATTTACTAATTTGCTAATTTGTTAATTTCCCAATTTCTTTTTACAAAGTCGGCAAGCTCTTTACCTTTGAGGAGACCTTGTGAGAGTCGTGCTAAATCGAAGGCTTGCTTGATAAGACTTTCTTTTTGAACTTCATCTTTAGAGTGGAGGATAGCATCGGCTAAAGGAGAATTGCTATTTACCACTACGTGATACACTTCGGGGAAGCCTCCCATAGCGAACATACCACCTCCTCCGGTAGCACTCATTTCCTTCATACGGCGCATAAACTCGGGTTGATTGATAACGAATGGCGTATCATCGCTGTCTAAGTCTTCTAACTGCACCATATAGCCTTCTTTGGGAATTACCTTTTCGATTTCAGCTTTCAGCGTGTTTTTCTCTTCGTCAGAAAGTTTGGCAATAATAGGTTCTTCTTTTTGTATCAGCTTAGCTACAGGAGCAGCATCTACACGGGTGAAAGTAAGTTTCTCATTATCACCCTCTAACTTCTGTATCAAGTGCGATACAATAGGGCTATCCAACAACAACACTTCGTAGCCTTTTTCTTTGGCTTGCTCAATAGCTGTATATTGTTGTTCTTTATTTTGAGCATATAACACTACCAAAGTACCATTTTTGTCGGTTTGTTCAGCTTTTATTGCTTCTTTTAGTTCTGCCAAAGTGTAATACTTGCCATCGGTAGTGGGGTACAACATAAAATCGGCTGCTTTTTCGTAGAATTTATCATCGGTAAGCATACCATATTCGAGCACTATCTTAATGTCGTTCCACTTGTTTTGGAAGTCGTCGCGATTATTAGTAAAGAGTGATTTCAGCTTATCAGCTACCTTACGAGTGATGTAATTGGCAATCTTCTTTACATTACCATCGGATTGGAGGTAAGAACGCGATACGTTTAGCGGAATATCTGGCGAATCTATCACCCCTTTGAGCATTGTTAAGAACTCGGGCACTATACCTTCGACGTTATCGGTAACAAATACTTGGTTTTGATACAACTGTATGCGGTCTTTCTGTAACTGCATATCGTTAGTAAGCTTAGGGAAATAGAGAATACCGGTAAGGTGGAACGGATAATCTACGTTCAGATGAATGTAGAAAAGAGGTTCATCGAACTGCATTGGGTAGAGTTCGTGATAGAACGCCTTATAATCCTCATCTTTTAAATCGGCTGGCTGTTTCGTCCAAGCAGGATTAGGGTTATTTACAATATTATCAACCGTTACATATTCCGTTTTATAGTCGTCAGGGGCATTTTCAGGACGAGGTAACGGCTCTTGTTTCGTACCAAATTTAATTGGGATAGGCATAAAGCGGTTGTACTTGCGCAACAACTCTTCAATACGAAAGTCTTCCAGAAACTCAGTAGAGTCATCGGCGATGTGCAAGATAATTTCAGTACCACGTTCGGTGCGCAGGTCGGTTTCCTCTAAGGTAAATTCAGGACTACCGTCGCATACCCAGCGCACGGCTGGAGCATCAGTATAGGATTTGGTGATGATTTCCACTTGTTTGGCTACCATAAAAGCAGAGTAGAAGCCCAATCCAAAATGACCTATCACTCCAGCGTCTTTGGCTGTATCTTTATATTTCTCCAAAAACTCCTCAGCTCCTGAAAAGGCAATTTGGTTGATGTACTTTTCGACCTCTTCAGCGGTCATACCGATACCTTGGTCGATTATATGGAGGGTTTTATTGTCCTTATCGACCTTCACTTCGATGATAGGGTTACCATATTCCACTTTTGCCTCGCCTATGGTAGTGAGGTGTTTCAGTTTAAGGGTGGCATCGGTAGCGTTGGAGATGAGTTCGCGTAAGAATATCTCGTGATCGCTGTACAAGAATTTTTTAATAAGTGGAAAGATGTTTTCCACAGAGACGTTTATATTTCCTTTCATTTTTATTTAATTTTTTAGTGTTAGCGTAATAGCGAAAAGAGTACCAAAGTACTAAAAAATGACAAAATGGCAGACCCCTATACTAATACCAAAATAATAAAACCTTTCCTCTATTCGAACACACATCGAACACACATCGAACACGTATCGAACAAAACGCCTGCTCTTAATCATTAATATTGGTACAAATTTTGTGCATTTCTTCACCACCAATTCACCAAATCAGAAAATCAACTCATTATGATTATCATTCCTAAAAACTACTCATCGCCTTATGGCATTATGGACACTGAGCGCGCGATCAAGCTCATCAAAGATACTTTCGAAAAAGCTTTAGCTGAAGCCTTACACCTCACTCGTATCTCCGCCCCTCTATTCGTGAAACGCAATACAGGTCTCAACGACGACCTCAACGGAGTAGAACGACCCGTGAGTTTCGAAATGAAAGACGGCGAAGGTCAAACTATCGAAATCATTCACTCTCTTGCCAAATGGAAACGCTTGGCACTGAAACGCTATGGCATCGCACTACACGAAGGCATCTATACCGATATGAACGCCATCCGTCGCGATGAAACTTTAGATAATACCCATTCTATTTACGTTGACCAATGGGATTGGGAAAAAGTTATCGCTCCTTCCGACCGTTCCTTGGAATACTTACAACAAACAGTCAACCAGCTTTATAACGCATTTTTAGAAACTGAAGCTGCTCTCGTTGCTCACTACCCTAAATGTAAGGCTTTTTTGCCCAAAGAAATAACCTTCATCAGTTCGCAGGAGTTAGAAGACCGCTACCCTACTCTATCGCCTCAAAAACGCGAAGAAGTATTTGCCAAAGAAAAAGGGGCTATTTTTATCACTCAGATAGGTAAAACCTTGCGCTCAGGTAAAAAACACGACAACCGTGCCCCCGACTATGACGATTGGGAACTCAACGGCGACCTTATCATCTGGAATCCCTTGTTAAACAGCGCGTTAGAACTCTCGTCTATGGGTATACGAGTAGACGAAAAATCATTAGCACACCAATTGCAACTCGCTAATGCCGAACACCGCAAAACCTTAGACTATCACCAAATGTTGCTCAAAGGTGAACTCCCGCTCACCATCGGTGGGGGTATCGGTCAGTCGCGTATTTGTATGCTACTGATGCAAAAAGCGCATATAGGCGAAGTTCAAGCCTCTATCTGGACAGACGATATGCTGCAACTTTGCGAAGAAAACGGCATTCAGCTATTGTAATTCAATAATTTATTGTACTTTTGCAGTTGAAAAATAGAAAAAGAAGATGGCTAAAAAGATAAAATGCTTCAAGAATTTATACAAAACATAAAAACATATCGAAAAATTCCTATAACAGATGAACATATACAATACGATGCTGATAGCTGAAGGGCGCTTTGAAGAACTCAAACCTCAAATAACTGCCTTTGTATATGAGTGTTACAATCATTATAACGAATTGATAAAAGAATATATTGCATTCCCTATTACTTCAAATCAATAAAGTATATTCATTACTATGAAAAACAATGTCTTTTGTACTATATCCTTATTAATAAGCAGTGTAACCCTTACCGCTCAAGAGTTACTCCCTCTGCCTTTACGCCAAAAAGAAGAACTCAAAGCGCGTTCGTGGGTGCGTGAAACGCCTTTTGAACAGGTAATCGTAAAAGAAATAGGCAACCGTATCAGTGCGCTGAATGTAAACCCTAAAAACAGTAACGAGTTTCTCGTCGCTCCTGAAAGCGGAGGCATCTGGCTCACCCAAAATGGCGGCGAGACCTATACCCCTCTCTGCCCTACCCTACCTACCCAATCTATCAGCGCTATCGCTATGGACTGGACTTCAGGCACTTTAGCACTTGCTACCCCCTACGGCATCTTCATCTCTGCTGATAAAGGAAAAACAACCAAATTCAGCGGATTGGCTAACACACAGCACATCAGCAGTTTGTACATCAATCCTATCAACCCTCAAGAAATTATCGCCGGAATATTAGGCAACCCCTACAAAGCCGACGAAAAACGCGGTATCTTCAAAACCACCGACGGTGGTAAAACTTGGCAACAAAAGCTATTTGTGAGCACTCGTGCTGGTATCAGCCAAATCAGCCCCTCCCCCGATGGCAGTGTGCTTTTAGCCGTTGCTTGGGATGTGAACAACAGTCAGTGGGACGACCTCCCTTATGGCAGCTATAGCGCTGTTTACAAGAGTGTTGATGGTGGAAATTCGTGGACAAAAATCACTGCAAACAACGGATTTATCAAAGGAAATAACATCGGCAAAATAGGGGTTACTTGTTTCAATTCGCAAATTTATTATGCCGTGGTTGATAACCGCAATCCTAAGAAAAAAGAGAACAATAACAGTCTGCAAAAAACAGCGCGTATCCACCTTACCGCTCAGGATTTCGATGCGATGAGCAAAGCCGATTTTCTTGCTTTAGACAACAACCGATTGAACATCTTCCTGCACAATATCGGTCAAGATAAGAAATATACTGCACAAAACCTCAAGGATATGATAGCCGCCGAGGTTACTTCGCCTGCAAAACTTTTCAGTTATTTAGGCGTAAGCACTCAAGAGATTATAGGTGCTGAAGTGTATGTAACTAACGACGGCGGTAACTCTTGGCAAAAAGCTAACAGCCAACCTCTCAACGATATGTACTATCAAAATGGAGAACAATTCGGAGGCATTGCCGTAAACCTTACCAATAAAAACCACTTGTTTATAGGGGGGTATCCTCTGCTCGAATCTGGCGACGGTGGCAAAACGTGGAGAAGCAAACAGCCGCTCTCTTTACAAAATAGTTATGAACAACTCTACTTACAACAAGGCACTTTGTTCTGTACTACCCCTAACGGACTACAACTCTCTTACGACAATGGTAAAAGTTTTGCTACTAAAAACGTACCTCAAGCTATAGCCTTCAATCAGTTGTGTTACGACCAAGCGAGCAAAACGCCTTATTATGTGAGTGATCAAGCTGTATTGGCTCAGAACAACAGCCATTGGAATACTTTCAAAAAAAACATACATTCCCTTTCGTTTGGCAACGACAGCTATGCCGCTGAACCTTATGGCAAATTCTTCACTTTCTTCCCCGATAGAGACCAACTTTTCCCTCTCGGAAGTGCTTACTATGGCGAAAATAAAGCTCCTTTGCGCTTCGGTGAAAAAGCACCGCTGCTCATATCTCCTCAAAATAAAGATATCATCTACATCGGGAGCAACAAGCTACATATCTCAATGGACAAAGGTCGCAATTGGCGTACTATTTCCGACGATGTAACTAATGGTAACAAGCAGGGTAACAAGGCTTATGGCACAATTTCGGCTATTGCCGAATCGCCTTTTATGTTTGGCTTGCTTTACACAGGTAGTGATGACGGTATGATTTACACCACCGATAATGGGGGCGTATCGTGGAAACAGATATACAACGCCTTCCCTCGTGCCCTAAAAGTGAACAACCTTATCGCCTCTAAGCACCAACGCAACCGCGTATTGGCGACCCTCATCAGCACCGACGAAACTCAAGGCGACCCCATTATTTTTATGAGTAACGACAACGGAAAAAGCTGGACAGACATTCACTCTAACCTCCCCGATGCCAAAGTGAACGTTCTCAAAGAAGACCCTAAAAACGAACAAATTCTCTATGCCGGAACCGATAACGGTTTGTATATCACCTTCAATTTAGGCGAAAGCTGGCAACCTTTCAGCCAAGGGTTACCCGAAACAGGTGTGAATGATATTTATATCGATGACTCAAATGGTGAAATGACCGTCGCTACTTTAGGACGTGGCATCTATCGCACTTCAGTGAAAATGATGCAAGAGCTCCGTGCTGCTATTGTAACTCAAGCCTTTTTCCCGTTAGAAACTCCCATCACAATCCCCTATTCACCCAATTGGGGCAATGCTGCAAGTGAATGGGATGACCCCGTACAACCTAAAGTGTATTTCTATGCTTTTGCTGCCAACGACAATGTGGAAGTGCCTATTAAAATAATGAAAGGCAGAGTAACACTTCAAACTTTCAACTACAAGAGCAATAAAGGGTTTAACTATATTCCTTACGACCTGAGCATCTCGCCCGAAGGCAAATTAGCTTATGAAAAAAGCCTCCAAAAGATATTCCTATCCACCGCTACCGATGGCAAAGTCTATCTCCCCAAAGGGCGCTACACTGTAGTTTTCACCCTCCCCGATGGCTTTGAGGAAGAGAGAACTCTTGATATATTCTAATGAAACGATATACCGAAAAACATATTATTCTTTGGAAAGACGATACTTGGGTAACCTGTCCCGAGTGCCAAAAAATCGCCGTTGTTACCAATTGCCAAGTACATTGCCTGCACTGTGGTTTTGAAAAGAAAGCTGAAGAATTAGAGTTGTTCGCAGCTATCGTAAAACTCAATTGCCCCAATTGTGGCACCCCAATTGAACAACGACAAGGCGGACTGAAAGAAACCAATGAATTCTGGCAAGTAAAATGTCCCAAATGCAGCGAAGAATATCTTGTAAAACCCCAATACGAATCCTACCGACAGCCCAACCCCACTCCCTCTAACGGACTGAAATGCGATAGTACTTTCGGGTTGCCCTATTTTTTCCAAGAGAATGTGCGCGGCAACCTATTTTGGGCAAGAAATATGAGCCATTTAGAGGTAATGGAAGATTACATCGCCTCTGACCTACGCGAACGTGAGGGAATGACAATGGTAGCCAAGCTCCCCACCTTTGTAAAAAGCAAAAAGAACCGCGAGTTACTACTAAAAATCTTGCGCAAATGGAAAGAAAAAGTATCAACCCCCGATTATAAGCTCCCTCCTTCCATTGCTACCGAGCAAATTCACTTGTTTTTTGCCGATGATAAAGTAACTATTAGCGATTATTTAAAAGATATTTCTCACAAAATAACAAGTTCGGTAAATTACACCCAAGTATATTCCCATAAAAACGGTTATCAATGGGTGTGTTTCTACAAATACAATCGTATAAAGAGAGTATTTACTAAGGAATGGTTAGCGCAAATCCCTTTTAAAGTAAAAACTATCTACCTATATCATTACTACGATACTTTCAACGATGTCCAAAACATACTAAAAACCTTTCTACAACACTATCTACAAGAAAACACACCCAACAGTCTATACATCAGTATTGGCGAAAAGTTACTCCCCGCCAATGAATTCCACAATTTGCTAATTTGCTAATGAGACAACACATTTTCTTATCTCTTATCTCTTATCTCTTACCTCTTACCTGATTTGCAACTTCTTACCCTTTCATTGTAAAAAATGAATGTTAAAAAATTTGCATAGTATAAAAATTTGCCGTAACTATGCACCAAAATTAGACATATTATAAGCGTTAGCTTTTGTTATGTTATCAGAAATCCAGAAAGTTTTTTAAGAAAAATTACAATCAAATGAAAATAAACAGACAACAAATCATTTATATCATTTTTTCCTCTTGGTTTGTTATTTCTCTTGGTTTATTAGTTTTCTATGTAAGAAAAAGTGAAAATCTAAAAGAAGAACTAAATAACTTAGAAAGTATTCTAAGTGATAAAGAAAATGAATTAAGTTCTTGTATAGATGAAAAAAGTGAATTAGAGGATGATTTACAAGACTGTAAAGAAAAAAGAATTAAAGAGATAGAGAGTTTTCAATCAAGAATTGAAGAAAGAGACGAGAAAGAAAGGGAATGGTGGGATCAATTTATGAGAACTCAAAGAAATAATAATGACAATTAATAATTTTGGAAATGAATGAGTTACAATTAAATGTAAAAAAATAAATGTTAAAAAATTTGCATAGTATAAAAAATCGCCGTAACTATGCACCAAAATTAGACATATTAAAAGCATTAGCTTTTGTTCTGTTATCAGAAATCTGGTAAATTTCTATTACAACACAGAAGAAAGTAAATGCTCAGCCTATATAGGTGTGAGCTGACTTATCTGTGTTGTATGGCATACCAGAGCCTCTGATAGCAGATAGTGAAACTCACACTTTTTTTATTATGTTTAAAAATGTTAGCTTTATTCTGCTATCAGGAATCTGGTAAATTCTTCAATAGCACAACACAGAATGAGTTAGCCTAGTAGCAAAGGGAGCACAAAAGTGCTTTCCTTTGCTGTGTGCAACTTCTTCTAAAGAGTAAAGATAACACTTCTTATCTTAGTAAAATTTGTAACTAAATAAAATAAGATATGTGGACATTTATCATTATTGCTGTAGTAGGCTTTTTTATTTATCACATTATTAAATGGCATAGTGCATACCCTAACATTGAAGCTTTTGTTTTCTTGAGACTTAATGAAAACTACCAAGAATACTTTACTGAGAAGGGTAGTAAACAAGGAATGGAAAATTTCTTACAGTTTCAATATGTATCAATGGTTACTATTGAACTTTCTTTTATTGCTGAAAAAGTAGATCTTGCTCCGTGGCGTGCTAAAAATGCTATTTTGATAGCTACCAAAAAGTTTTACCAAATGAAAGGTATTAGCACGCATCTATTAGACAATGTTTAGTAACTTTTAAATTTTATATAATGAATACAGGTGTAAAAATTTTATTATCTATTGTACTATTTGTAGTAGCCTCAGTAATTCTTGCAGGCATTAGACAAGCTGGCGGAGCTGGTTTTATAGGCTCCTTAATTTTCTTTGGAGTGCTCTTTCTTGGCTTTAGAGTCATCTGGAAAAAGAAAAATTAATCTTTTTAATCATCAGCAAGTTAAAAATGTTACGAAAGGTATTTTTTGTTAGTTTAGTGCTATTTTCTATAGCCACTAATGCTCAAACTTTATGGAAAAGTTCAAGGTATGGTTATTCCGTTGAAATTCCTAAAGGATTTAAAACGCAACAAATTGTAGGTAGCAATGTAGATTTCAAAATAAGTAGTGAAGAGAAAGGAAACTCTATCATTATTGTTGTGAAACAAATATCGTTTGACAATAAGAAATATACCATCGGAGACCTTATAAATGATTTACCTTCTTATGTAAAAAACTGGGAAGAAGGAGCTTATGAATATTTCAACACGCCTCAAGTGTTAAAATATGGTAAAACAACACTTAGTGGTGCTACTGCTATTTGGTTTGATTATATTACAGATAATGGGCTATTCTATTATAAGAACTATCAAGTTGTAAAAGGCAATTTACTCTATACCATTACTTTTTCTTGTATGTATAGTAAAGAACCTTCAAATGCTCCTATTTGGTATCGATTTAAAGAATCATTAAAATTGTAAGTAAATAATCAATAATTCATATACAACAAATGAAAAAGAATATTTTAAAATTATTTTTGTTGCTGACTTTTACAGCAATAATTTCACAAAAAATACATTCTCAAGAAATAGATGTTGTGAATAGGTCTGGAAGTTTAATTGTACTCCCTACTTTTAACAACATTATGTTAGCTTTTACTGACGAAAATTTTGTCTATAACATTATGTCTAAATATAACTATAGTCAAAAGGAAGGTTTTTTAGTAGCAAGATCAGATGACTATTATGCTATCAAGACCTCTTCTAACAAATTACTATTTCGTTGTCTTCCTATTGATAAAGTTTTTTTTGCTTTAGCTCTTAAAGATTATCAACGTTATGTATCTCCTTCTCCTGAAGAATATGAAGGTGAAGATGGTGTTACTTATGTTTTTGAAAGAAAAACCAACGGAATGATTTTGTCAATAACGCTAATTATAAATAAGCTAGGAGGAGATATATTTGTAACTATCAATAAAGACATCTAATAATCTCAGTTATGAAAAGTTTTTTAAGAGTAATTATATATATACTATCATCTTTCTACTTAAATAGTGTAATAAATGCTCAAAATATTTGTAGTATTTCAGATATAGAACGCTATAATATAGAGAGTTGTTTATCAACTTATAATGAAGCAAAACTTGAGTCTACAAATCAGAAAGCCATCGATAATATACTAAAAACAATAGGTATATCAAATGCTAATTTCATTACTAAAAGCTGTAAAGATATTTATAATGCAATAGCTTACTATGATTCCTATAACAAAATTAGATATATTGCAGTAGATGAAAAATTTGTTTATAATCTAAATCCTAAAAATTATCAATGGACTTCTATTTTTGTATTAGCTCACGAAATTGCTCATCATCTAAATGGACATACCATAATGTATGTGAAAAATAATAAAGAACTAAGACAACAAGAATTAGATTGTGACAAATTTGCCGGTTTTGTAATTCGTAAGTTAGGGGGGAGTATTGAGAATTTAAAAAAAGCAGTTAAATCCATTCCTCATCCTAAAGATGATACAGGGACTCACCCTATAAACGAAAAACGATTAGCTTCAGCATTAGATGGTTATAGAATGGGGGTTGAAGAAGAAAAGAGTATTTTAAGAAAATATAGTACAATCTTAGAAAAATATTTTGAAAAGAGACTTTATGAAAAAAGCCTATCTCTTGCGAGAGAAAATTTCTATGATTATCTATTGTCAAATAACAAATCAAAATTAGAAAAAGCTTTAAATAACTATCTTAAAGTAGTAGGGGAAGCTCCTAATGATGCTAATGTTTATAGTGAAATAGGAAGTGTTTATGCCTTACTACTTGATTATCATAATGCTGAAACATATACTAAAAAAGCTTACGTTATCAATAAACGTCCTGAATATTTGATTGATGTATATGATCTTTGTACTCAATACCATATTATGAATCAAGAATATATTTCTAAATCTTGCAATCAGTATTCAGAAGAATTAAAAAAGATAGACTATAAAAATATTCGTAACATAGAATCTTTAAAAAAATTAGCAAGATTTTATGCTAAAGATGAAGATTTTCTAAAAGCTGAACAGATTCTGGATTTTGCTATTGAGAAAGCTAAAGAAGAAGCCATAGAAACCTTACCTAAAACACAACTTAGTAGTTATCTAATTTTAGTATTAAGTGATATATATAGTGATTTGTCTGTTATTCAATTAAGACAAAGGAGATATAAAACTGCCTATTCTAACATTCTAAAGTCTCTAGAACTCTATAGAAGCACTAATGATAAAAAAAATGTATCATACGACATAGGAGAAAGAGCCGATAACTATAATAATATAGTTTTATTGAGTAACAAAGCCATCATAGAAAATAGATTAGGAATGTGGGAACAAAGTAACAAAACTTATAGTGAAGTGAATAATATTCCTAATGATATGACTTCTCGAGTCTTTATGACGAAAGGTAATAACTATTACAACTTAAAAAAATATGATGAAGCTATTAAAAACTACAGTATGGCTATCAAAAATGAGCAAAACCAAGAATTATTAGCTCAAGAATATTTCGAAAGAGGAAGAGCTAAGTATAAGAGTGGAGATATTAGGGGAGCTTGTAATGACTTTTCAGTAGCTTCTGATAAAGGAGATGAGTTAGGTAATAAAGCCTATAAATCATTATGCAATTAATTCTAAACCTTATGAGAAATATACTATTTTTTTGTTTATTATTATGTTTGATAGCTTGTGAAACAAACGAGGACAAAATAAACAAAGCAAAAGAAGTTGTGACTCTTTTTATAAGTAGCTGCAATCTTGAAAATTTTGAGGATATTTACACCTATTATCCAGCTTCTAAGGAAATGGATAGTTTTTGGAAATTGAACGACTTCAAAGTAACCAATACTATAGTAAAAAATGAAGTCGTTATAATCATAGGTAGAGCAGAAAAAAGAGAGGTATATTTTGAGATAAAAAAAGAAAAAGAAAATTATATCATTACCAAAACAAAAGGATTATCAATTTATCTTAACACAAACTTATATACTTTTTGTAAGAATATAGGCTGTATTCCTTCAAACAGTTATGATGTAGAAATATCAAAAGTTTGTGTACAAAACAAACCTCAATTTAAGAATTTAGTAACAAAAATCAAGAATGAGATTGAAAGTAATGTTGGGCTTGTAAATATTTCTGCTAACAAAGAACAAATGACTAACCAAGTTTGGGTTAGAGGAGATATTGAATATAAAAACTCGTCGAGATATTCTATTCCCTCTTCAACTTATAACTTGTACATCAATTTTTTAGATATAAATGGGAATATTCTCTTAAAAAAACAAGATTATTTTTCTGGTTCTATTTCTTTTGGTGAAAGTAACTTCATTTCTCTCTTTGAAATGAATATAAATGATAAAGTAGAAAAGGTTTCTGTTTCGTTAGAAATAACAGATACTAATTTTATTGAAAATATTATTGCTAAGTATGCAGAAGGAGATAATTGTAAATATTTAAATAATTTATAAAACTATGAGTAATAACAATTCACAAGAAGGCGAAAATTTATTCTTCGCAATGAACATCTACAGAATAATTCTTTATATAGTTTCAGGAATTATCTCTTGGAAAATATCTCATCCAAAAGGTTTTTGGAGTATAATCCTTTTTCTAATCTTATGGGGAGCTATTGGTTGGATTATACACCAAATAGTATTTCTATTGTTTGTTTTCTTTAATAAAGACAAGTACTAAAATGAAATTAAAACTTATATCTTTGCTACTACTTCTTATTGGGGTAGTAGCTTATTCTCAAGAAAAGGAGAATAATCTCAAAGAAAATTTAGAAGAAACTAAACGGCTTTGTGAAGAAGGCGATAATTCAGCGTGTGAAAATCTCTACCATCGTTACCACTATGTTATAAAAGAGAAAAATAATAAAGAAGATGAAGATAAGTTGTTATACTACGTAAAACGTCTGTCTGATCTAAAACGCCCTAAGTATATGTTTATATGGGGAATGGCTCTTATGGAAGGTATTTTAGAGAATATTAAGATACAAAAAGATTTTAAGACGGGTGTAGAACTTATAAAACAGTCCGCTGATTTAGATTACCCCCCTGCACAAATGGTCGCAGGAGATTTTCTATGTATAACAGATAACGCAGCAGATTTATTCAGAGGGTTATATTATATTAAAAGAGCTTGTGACAGTCATTACCCACCTGCTTGTTATATAATAACAAAAATAGCTCATTTCAGCAATAAACCAATAACCGAAGATTTGAGAGAATGTATTTGGGAAGCATTAGAAACTTGTAATGATCCCTATATACAATCTAATAAATTATTTCAAAATTTTAAAGATAAGTACAGAAAGCAACCTTTTATAAAAAAATAATATCAATTATGATACGCTAAACGTAATTAAGAGCTATAAACTGCAACTTTTGGCTAATTCTCTAATTTGCTAATTCCCCAATTTGCTAATTCCCTAATTTGCTAATTCCCTAATTTGCTAATTCCCCAATTTGCTAATTTGCTAATTTGCTAATTATCTCGTACTTTTGCAGCCTAAATTTAAAAAAGAAAAAATCACTATGGCAAACATCGAAAAAATAAAATGCCTCATTATAGGCTCAGGTCCTGCGGGCTATACTGCCGCTATCTATGCCTCTCGCGCTAACCTTAATCCTGTACTCTACCAAGGCGAACAACCTGGCGGACAACTCACTACTACCTTTGAGGTAGAAAACTTCCCTGGCTATCCTGAGGGGGTAATGGGTACAGAAATGATGATGCAATTAGAACAACAAGCTAAACGTTTTGGTGCTGATATTCGCAATGGCTGGGTAACTAAAGTAGACTTCTCGGCTCATCCTCACAAAATATGGGTAGACGACCAAGAACTCCACGCCGATGCCGTGATTATCGCTACAGGTGCTTCAGCTAAATACTTAGGGTTACCCTCCGAACAACACTACCTCCAAACAGGAGGCGGCGTATCGGCTTGCGCTGTGTGCGATGGTTTCTTCTACCGCAATCAACACGTGGCTATTGTAGGAGCAGGCGACTCAGCTTGTGAAGAAGCGCTTTACTTGGCAAACCTTTGTTCAAAAGTAACTATGCTCGTACGTCGCGATGAGTTCCGCGCTTCGCAAATTATGAAAGAACGCGTACTCAATTCACCTAAAATAGAAGTGCTTTTCAATACTGAAACTGAAGAAATTCTCGGTGACGGACAAGTCGTTACGGGTATGAAAGTCCGCAACAACAAAACGGGAGAAATAAGCGAAATAGCTATCACAGGCTTCTTTGTAGCTATCGGTCACAAACCTAATACCGATGTCTTTAAACCTTATATTGATACTGATGAAGTAGGCTATATCAAAAACGTAGCGGGCACTTCGCTCACCAATGTAGCAGGAGTATTTGTTGCAGGTGATGCCGCCGATACTCGCTACCGCCAAGCCATTACTGCTGCCGGTTCAGGTTGTATGGCAGCGTTGGACGCAGAGAAATACCTTCTTACTCTTGAATAGCTAAGAGGTAAGAGATAAGAAAGCGCGATGTTTATCATTGGAAACATCGCGCTTTCTCTTTTGCTAATTTATTTGCTTGTGCCGCTGGCACCTAATTTGCTAATTATTCAATTTGTGATTGATAATCCTATCCATATAATCCTGCATAAAGGCTTTTAAATCTTTGATACCTTTTTGTATTTCAGCATTATCTTCTTTACCTAAAAGATTGTTTTTCAGAGCTCCATCTTCTTTTTTATACACTCCATTCACTTTGCCAGTCTCGTCTATGATATAAGTATAATTACCTTGCATCATTTGATACATCAGCGCATCCGAAATGAAAGCACGTGGTGTTTCATCAGGGCGATTGGCAAACACACTGCGTCCCCAAGAGCGGAAAGGTTTTTTATACCCTATCAAATCTACTAACGAAGGATAGATGTCTATTTGTTGAGCGATATCCGAATTTACCCCTTTAGGCACTAAATTAGGATTCGGACTATAAAACATTATCGCCGCTCCTCTACCTGTAATAGGCTCTTTATAAAGGTCGTAATAAGTTTGGTTAGGGTGATCATTCACAAAAGCAAAAATCGTATTGTTATACCAAGGTTGTTTTTTAGCACACTCAAAAAATCGTTTGAGAGCATAATCGGTATAGCCAATACATTGGTGAATCTCTAAATTCCCTTTAGGAAATTTACCCTCATATTGTTTAGGAATTTGAAAAGGGTGATGAGATGAAAGCGTGAAAATAGTGCCTAAAAAAGGTTGTTTCTTTTCGGAATAAGTTCTGCACATATATTGGAAGAAAGGTTCGTCCCAAATTCCCCAATGCCCATCGTCATCAGCATCGTTATTATACTCATTTTTACCGTAGTAATGGTCAAAACCTAAGATATTAGAAAAACCTAAAAATCCCATAGAACCGTTAGGAGCTGAATGGAAGAAAGAAGTATCGTACCCCATTTCTTTGGCGATAGACACCAAAGACTGTGTAGGTTGTTTCACATAAGGAGAAGAAGTATAAGCCACTTGAAAAGAGGGGATTCCCGCTAACATTGACGACATTCCGTGTATCGACTGGCGACCTGTGCAATAAGCGTTATCGAGCACATAAGAATGTTGAGAGAGCGAGTCTAAAAAGGGAGTATACGACTTAAAGTTAGGAATATGGGTTTTAGTATTCATACAGCCCCAATACTCTTTACCGAAACTTTCTAAAATAAAGAGGACGACATTAGGCTTGGTAGCTACTTCGCGGTTGTACTGCTTAATAGGTTTTAAACTCTCATTGATGTAGGCTTCATCTACAAAGTGATATTCTTTAAATCCTTTGTTCTTACCCATACTGCGAATAAGGCAAAAAGGCGTGTTGAGAATTGCATCAGCCTGTGCTGTAATATTCACGTGTCGGCTAGCATCAAGCATATTGATAGGACGAGTATCCGAGGTAAAACCACCGCCTCGTATAGCCATCATTATCAGAGTACCGAAGCCTAAGAAAAATACAGCAGACCATCCAAAGTAAGATTTCTTTTGAGCGATAGGCGTTTCAGTAAGCTTCACGCGTTTATAGAGAAAAATCCAAAGTGCTATCAACAAAAAGAAGCCCACAAATAAATACCAATAGTCTATTAAAAAACTACCAAATAATTTCATCTTGTTATTTTCGTGTTCAATAACAGCAAACGATGCCGAGGTAAGACGGGACTTGCTAAAAGGATAATATGCCATATCGATAAAGTTAGTAGTATAAGCAATCGTATTAGGTATAAAATACGACCAAAACACCACTTTTTGAAACTTTTTATGGGTATTTATCCACAAAGGGAGTAAACTGAGCAGTATAAACAGCAAGTTAGTGTACATTATAGCACAGTTATCAAACGCTAATCCATAATAAAAAAGGTCTGATAAGTTATAATCACCCATTTCTCCGTGATTGAAATAGATAAACAAACCACGGGCAATAGCATAGAACAAATATACCAAGAAGATACGGTATAAAAAAACTATATATTCTCTAATTCTCATTGTATTTAGTTTTTTAAATGAATTGTAATATTAAAATAATGATGGTAAGCACTGCCGAAGCGATAAGCACCCCTCTGGCGCGTTCGTTTTCATAACGATTGATAAAAAAGAAGAAAACAGCAAGGTCTAACAAGGCTCCCAACAGAATGAGTTTTCCCAAATAGCCTCTGTAGTAAGCATCTTGAAGGGTTACACCAATACTGTTTTTAGAAAAAATAAGGATATAAGCCAATATCCCAATCGCATTAGCCAATATCCCTATTGTAAAACCTATAAGTTGATTTTTTCGGTTGTAGTTCATATCTATAAATCCCATTGTTTTAGCGGTTCAATATTTTGGTGAGCAGTAAGGTCAAACTGAATAGGCACAACCGATATATAGCCATTTTCAAGCGCCCATTGGTCGGTGTCAGTACCTTCATCTTCATTCACAAAAGTACCTGTCATCCAATAGTATACTCTTCCCTGTGGGTTCACGCGTTTGTCAAAACTCTCTATCCATCGAGAACGTGCTTGTCGGCATATTTTCACACCTTTAATTTCTTCCTTCTTGATATTAGGGATGTTTACGTTCAGCACTGTTCCTTTAGGCAACCCATTAGCAAGCACCTTCTCAGCAATATTTTTGATATAAGAGCGCGCTTGAGAGAAATCAGCATTCCAACTCGGGTCTAACAACGAAAAACCAATAGCAGGAATTCCCTCAGTACCCGCCTCAATAGCCGCACTCATCGTTCCTGAATATATCACGTTGATAGAAGCATTGGAACCGTGATTGATACCACTCACACACAAATCGGGCAGACGACCGTTCAGCACTTCATGTTTGGCTATTTTCACACAGTCGGCAGGAGTACCACTACAAGCGTATTCGCGAGTAGCTCCGTTATGTGACGGCACAGGGTCGCAGTACATCGTAGTATCGAGGGTAACGGCGTGCCCTTTACCACTCTGTGGTGAATCAGGAGCTACTACCACCACTTCACCTAATTCTTTCATTATGTCTATCAGATAACGGATACCAGGAGCGGTAATACCATCGTCGTTTGTTACTAATATCAAAGGTTTTTGCATATTCAAAAAAAACGTAAAAAATATTAAGCGCACAAAAGTACAAAATAATTAACAATTTACAACCAACAATTTACAACTATTCAAAAAAAGATGTAATTTTGCTATTCTAACAAACATCCTAACCAAAGATAAAAAGTAATTACCGACATTTAAAAATCCTTATTTTTTGTATCTATCAAAATCGTTACTGGTCCATCGTTACAGAGATTTACCTGCATCATCGCTCCAAATTGCCCCGTAGGCACTCGTTTGCCAAGCAATATTTCCACTTGCTTTACAAACGCCTCATAGATAGGAATTGCCACCTCAGGACGTGCTGCTCTGATATAGCTGGGGCGATTACCTTTTTTAGTAGCAGCGTGCAAAGTGAATTGCGACACTATAAGCACCTCGCCTTCCACATCCTTCACCGAGAGGTTCATCACACCATTTTCATCTTCAAAAACGCGTAAATTCACTATCTTCGCCGATAGCCACGCAATATCCTCATCGCTATCGCTATCTTCTATCCCTACCAATACTAATAAGCCTCTATTGATAGAGGCTACCGTTTGCTTCTCTATATCCACTGAAGCGTGGGTTACTTTTTGAATAACTACTCTCATACTCTTTCATTTTTTAATTGGTTATTTTATTAATCAAGAATATATAAAGGGATATCTTTCTGCTGAAAAAACTCTTTAAATAGCATCAATACAAAACCAAAATCATAGCAAATAGTATTCTCGTCATACAAATCACCATTAATCTCTATCTTATTGTGGGTGGCAAGTCTTCTATTATAACTACGAGGATATTTCTCTTGAGGATTATCAAGGTCTGTAGTATAATAGAGCAACAAATACTTACCTTTATCTATTTGACAAGAAAGGCAATCAGCATCCCAAGTATCATCTATTGCTAAACGAATTTTAGCCTGTTCAATTTGTGAAAAAGGAATCAACTTTTGTATGAGTTCGTCTAGAGAATTAATTATATATTCTTCATATTTCTTAGGTTTCCTGAGTGTTAATATCATAATAATCTTTCTTTAAGTCCTAACATTAAAGCCTTTTTCTTAAAATCAGCAATTACTTGTTGTGGTGTTTCTGCTTCATACTTAATGTTCAAATTTAATTTTCCTAATTCCTCTTCCAATATTTCCTCTTCAGTATCTTTATATACATAACACCATAAATAGTAGCCTTTAAACTTTAAAGTAAGTTCATCATATTGTTTATCAAAACTGATAAGCTCTTCTTTAAAAAGATTTTTAAGAATATTTAAAGAAGTTTCCATAGTAAAAAACCCTTCTTTTGCCATAAAATCAGCACAACAATTAATCTGAATTAGAACTACCAAAATAAGCCACAAAAAGCATACCACCAAAAAAACAACGCAATATTATTCAATCTGTTACAAAAAATACGGTTGTGAATTGATAAATTATTAGTATATTTGCAAAAAAAAAATAAATGGACTTAAGTAATTATCGAAAAACCTATAACAAACGGGAACTTTTAGAGAAAGACGCACCCGAAAACCCAATGCAGCTCTTTCAAACGTGGTTTTATGAAGCCGATGAAGCTGATAGCATTGACGAAGCTAATGCTATGTCGGTCAGCACCATAGGGCTTGATGGATTTCCAAAAACACGCGTTGTACTACTCAAACAATACACTTACGAAGGATTTATATTCTACACCAACTACCACAGCGAAAAAGGTAGAGCTATAGAAGCCAATCCGCACTTGTGTTTATCGTTTTTTTGGCCATCTCTTGAGCGACAAATCATCATCAAAGGTATCGCCGAACGTGTAGCTGCCAATACTTCTGATGGTTATTTCGAATCGCGCCCGTTAGGCAGTCAGTTAGGAGCAGTGGTATCGCCACAGAGCGAAGTAATCCCCACACGTGAGTACTTAGAAGAACGTCTACACACCTTAGAAGCCCAATACGAAGGCAAAGAAGTACCACGCCCTCCTCATTGGGGTGGCTACTTAGTGCGCCCTCTGAGCATAGAGTTCTGGCAAGGACGTCCCAACCGCCTACACGACCGCCTGCGCTACACCCTCACTGAAGATTACGACTGGAAAATAGAGCGATTAGCCCCGTGATGAACTGAAACATTATCCCTACCCTACTCTTCTATTTTAGGGTCGTCACTCAACCATTCTTGAATATTTTTTGCTTCATCTCCATCTTCCATATTGAAAATATTAAGATATATATTTACAAATTTCGAACAAGATTATAACTAAAAATCTCACAATTAATGTATTAAAAATTGCATAAAGTATTCCAATGGTATAATTATTGCATCAAACTTTAATATTAATTTTTAAATTGAATCAAGTATGAAAAAAACTATTGCTTTAGTATCGGTGATTTGTTTATCACTAATAGCTTTTTCTTGTATATCTTGCAGCAAGAATGACGACCCTGCAGACAATGACCTTTTTGTAGGAACCTACAAAGGTAAAGTCTCTTACTTTGATAGTCAACAGAAAAAATCTGCTGATAATGGAGCCGTGACAGTTATTAAAACAGGAAATAACTATTATTTCCGTTTTTCAGACGGCATCCCTGACCTTAAAGGTGTTAGCTTCAAAAAAGAAGGAGATAACACTTTAATAAATGTTGATTTGCAAGATGGTTTAAAAGTAATCAGAATTAACGCCTCTTCATTGTACATTCTGTATACTACAGATGGAAAGACCTGGATTGCTAACGCAAGTAGGTAATAATTCTAAAAAAGAAGCACTAAAAAACCTCGAAAATATATAATTTTCGAGGTTTTTTTGATTTTTAATATGAGCTCTTCCTTATTACTTCTTTTTAAATATCAAATTTATCAAGAATAAAATAACGATAGCTCCAATAGCTCCTGTTAAGATAGCGCCAATCCATCCTCCTCCAAGTGAGACGTGAAACACATCTCCTAAAAGCCAATATCCCACGCCACTTCCAAGAATACCAATAATGATATTGCCAATAAGACCTAATCCACTACCTTTGTAGATAGTTCCTCCTAACCATCCAGCGATGGCTCCAATAATAAGTGTTGCGATAATACCCATAATTTTTAATATTAAATTAGGGTACAAAGGTAAGAATTATTATTTAAAAAACAAATAAAAATCATAAAAGGGAGAGGATTCGCTCGCTTTACTTGGCGTTATTGTTCAGATTATTTACTTATACATTTTGTGAATTGTTTTCAAATTTTGTAGCTCTGTGATGTACGAGCCGCACAGACAGGAAAAACAGTGTGAGTGCTTTCAAACTTTGTAGCTATTTGATTGATAACAACTTAGGTAATTTCCAAATTGGCTAATTCTCAAATTTGCTAATTTATAGTTGTGAATTGCTTTCAAACTTTATAGCTATTTGGTTGATAACAACTTAGGTAATTTTCAAATTGGCTAATTCTCAAATTTGCTAATTTATAGTTGTGAATTGCTTTCAAATTTTGTAGTTTTGCGATTGATAACAACGATGCCTTTGCGCTCATCCCTGCGAGGCATCAGACGGTGGCTACTTTTTTTAAGAAGGCGGGCTACGCTACGGCTGCCATCGGCAAGTGGCACTTAGGCTTAGGCGATAGAGGCGGTATCGATTGGAATAAGCCGATCCCTCATACGCCTAATGATATTGGCTTTGACGAGAGCTTTATTATGCCAGCGACCTCTGACCGCGTGCCTTGTGTGTATTTGCGCAACGGTCGGGTGCTGAACCTTAGCCCTGATGACCCTTTGGAGGTGAACTACCAGCACAAGATAGGCAATCTGCCTACGGGCAAGGAGAACCCTGAGCTGCTGCGTATGCGCTACTCGCACGGGCATTATATGACGATAGTGAATGGCATCAGCCGCATTGGGCTTCGTGGGTAGGTAAGGACAAGAAGGGTCGTACTTATGCGGTGCAGGAAGGGCTGCGCAATGTGCTGGCAGTGCTGAAAGGCAAATACAAGTATATCGAGCCTACCGCCCAAACTATGAAACGGGCTTGGGAGACAGGCATCGAAACAGGCTTTGAGGGCGCTCCTCAGCTCTACGACCTGAGCGTAGACCCTGCTGAGAGACACAATATCGCTGGGCGGCAGCCTGCATTAGTTAAGGAGTTTGAGGCAGTGATCAGAGGAGAGAGAGGAAGGCATTAGCATTTTATTCTTAAAGGTTGTTATTTAGAATTTGTTAAAAACAATACAAAGTCTACAATTAAAAGTTAAAACAATCTTAAACTTTGTCAACTTACTTGACAGAGAAGAGAATATCTTATAACTTTGTCGCAAAATTCTAAAATATTTAATTATGAAAAAGTCAGTACAAATCTTTTTAGAACTTATCTCAGCTATTGCACTTTACTTGTTTATAAGTTCAATAGCCTATGGAGATCATTTGGTAACCCTACCCTTGTACTTAACAGGGATGGTGATTATCAGTTATCTTTTTGTGAGAGAGAGACCCCAAGAATGCCTACAAAGTGCCTTACGCATTGTTCTTCCGTTTACGGGGTTAATGCTTATTGCAGGGAGTCTGCCTGATGCACATTTCAGTTTAGCTCTGATTTATATTGTGAGCACAGGGGCAGCTTTTTTATTAGGAATGCTCATTGCCACCGTGAGCAAGACGTACCAAAAGATAGGTTTATCCGTGTTGGCTTTTCTGCTGGTAGTTGCCGTACGGTTGTCGTTTTCAGCGGAGTTTCAATATTTGATAGGCGTACATTGGTATACCTTAGGAAGTTAATCATCTAATAGAATATAGAAAGAGGTTGCTCAGAAGTCTGGGCAACCTTTTTTATGCTTTGTTACTTATAAAATATTTTTTTTGTATCTTCGCGCTTTATTGTTGAACTATTTGATAAATTAAACATTTATGTTGTGAATTGCTTTCAAATTTTGTAGTTTTGCGATTGATAACAACTACAGTACCTGCGTGTAGATAAAGAAGATTGTTGTGAATTGCTTTCAAATTTTGTAGTTTTGTGATTGATAACAACTGTTCACTTCCAATGAAGGGGTGATGTCTCGTTGTGAATTGCTTTCAAATTTTGTAGTTTTGTGATTGATAACAACACCGAGAACCAAGCGATGATTGCCAAGATAGTTGTGAATTGCTTTCAAATTTCGTAGTTTTGTGATTGATAACAACTCAACCCTAATTATCCCGATGACCCTCACAGTTGTGAATTGCTTTCAAATTTTGTAGTTTTGTGATTGATAACAACTTTATCTCAATACCACTTTCCCTTAAATTCTGTTGTGAATTGCTTTCAAATTTTGTAGTTTTGTGATTGATAACAACTATCTTTGTCGCCGTTAGGCTCTTTTAAGTGTTGTGAATTGCTTTCAAATTTTGTAGTTTTGTGATTGATAACAACGTAATCATTGCCAACTCCATTCGCCAAGTAGTTGTGAATTGCTTTCAAATTTTGTAGTTTTGTGATTGATAACAACACCTGCTCTTTAATATACTTGCGCTGCTCTGTTGTGAATTGCTTTCAAATTTTGTAGTTTTGTGATTGATAACAACATTAGATACATACGCACTTAAATAGTACCTGTTGTGAATTGCTTTCAAATTTTGTAGTTTTGTGATTGATAACAACCAATACAAACCGCTCTATACAACAACCTTAGTTGTGAATTGCTTTCAAATTTTGTAGTTTTGTGATTGATAACAACTTACTATCTGAAAGGGCTAATAAGTTAGATTTTGTGAATTGCTTTCAAATTTTGTAGTTTTGTGATTGATAACAACGTAATCATTGCCAACTCCATTCGCCAAGTAGTTGTGAATTGCTTTCAAATTTTGTAGTTTTGTGATTGATAACAACTTCAGGATACGCCTTTTATACGTTGTATTGGTTGTGAATTGCTTTCAAATTTTGTAGTTTTGCGATTGATAACAACAGTGTTCAGATTATCAAAATCTGCCTCATCGTTGTGAATTGCTTTCAAATTTTGTAGTTTTGCGATTGATAACAACCTAACCTCTAAACCTATGTTCACCAATATAGTTGTGAATTGCTTTCAAATTTTGTAGTTTTGCGATTGATAACAACACAAAAGGCTATGATTTAGATGAAGACATTGTTGTGAATTGCTTTCAAATTTTGTAGTTTTGTGATTGATAACAACGTAATCATTGCCAACTCCATTCGCCAAGTAGTTGTGAATTGCTTTCAAATTTTGTAGTTTTGTGATTGATAACAACTTCAGGATACGCCTTTTATACGTTGTATTGGTTGTGAATTGCTTTCAAATTTTGTAGTTTTGTGATTGATAACAACAATACCTATTCGTAGAAACCAACGATGCTCGTTGTGAATTGCTTTCAAATTTTGTAGTTTTGTGATTGATAACAACTTTTTTGTAATTATTACAATCACTACCCTTGTTGTGAATTGCTTTCAAATTTTGTAGTTTTGTGATTGATAACAACAGCCACTGGACACTTAGGAAGTGCAGTTACGTTGTGAATTGCTTTCAAATTTTGTAGTTTTGCGATTGATAACAACGTTACAAAAGACGCAACAGCAAAGCAGTTGTTGTGAATTGCTTTCAAATTTTGTAGTTTTGTGATTGATAACAACTTTGAAAGTATTCTACAAATCGACAAAGTAGTTGTGAATTGCTTTCAAATTTTGTAGTTTTGTGATTGATAACAACTTTTGTAAATGTTTGATTTTCAGCGAACTAGTTGTGAATTGCTTTCAAATTTTGTAGTTTTGTGATTGATAACAACTTACCGCCCGCACTGGCAACCTCATCACAGGTTGTGAATTGCTTTCAAATTTTGTAGTTTTGTGATTGATAACAACTCCGCTGGAGGTATATATTATTTTGCAACTGTTGTGAATTGCTTTCAAATTTTGTAGTTTTGTGATTGATAACAACGCTCTTTTTCAGGTGGTGAAGAGCCTAAGCGTTGTGAATTGCTTTCAAATTTTGTAGTTTTGTGATTGATAACAACAGAACGATTTATTACCGAAGAGCGCAAAGAGTTGTGAATTGCTTTCAAATTTTGTAGTTTTGTGATTGATAACAACTGCCGTGTTATTCTTGAAATCTGGAAACTTGTTGTGAATTGCTTTCAAATTTTGTAGTTTTGTGATTGATAACAACTATAAGGTCTATAAAATGTATAAAACAGATGTTGTGAATTGCTTTCAAATTTTGTAGTTTTGTGATTGATAACAACATTACGAAAAGCTAATACTCTCAATACGTGTTGTGAATTGCTTTCAAATTTTGTAGTTTTGTGATTGATAACAACATTTGAGAGTAACAGTATCATCAAGAGACAGTTGTGAATTGCTTTCAAATTTTGTAGTTTTGTGATTGATAACAACAACTCGTAAAAAATATGACTGAAATAATTGTTGTGAATTGCTTTCAAATTTTGTAGTTTTGTGATTGATAACAACATATCAATATCACCATTGAGAGGCGAAGTGTTGTGAATTGCTTTCAAATTTTGTAGTTTTGTGATTGATAACAACCTTGCTACACCCTGCTATCATAGCTACAGCGTTGTGAATTGCTTTCAAATTTTGTAGTTTTGTGATTGATAACAACTAACCGAAAATTCAAGATTAGGCGAATGCAGTTGTGAATTGCTTTCAAATTTTGTAGTTTTGTGATTGATAACAACTTTCCGTTATAAAAAGTCGTTTTTCCGTTAGTTGTGAATTGCTTTCAAATTTTGTAGTTTTGTGATTGATAACAACAGATTGTATTGCAGTTTTGCAAAAGGAATAGTTGTGAATTGCTTTCAAATTTTGTAGTTTTGTGATTGATAACAACATTTTTTGTTTAAGAATTTGTGTTTATGCTGTTGTGAATTGCTTTCAAATTTTGTAGTTTTGTGATTGATAACAACTTGTTCGTGCTATCATAAAACAGATGGGCAAGTTGTGAATTGCTTTCAAATTTTGTAGTTTTGTGATTGATAACAACAAGGAAACATCGCAACAGATTGGAGCGAATGTTGTGAATTGCTTTCAAATTTTGTAGTTTTGTGATTGATAACAACTGGCTGAAGAATTGTGAAACCGCTGGAAATGTTGTGAATTGCTTTCAAATTTTGTAGTTTTGTGATTGATAACAACATTTTTTGTTTAAGAATTTGTGTTTATGCTGTTGTGAATTGCTTTCAAATTTTGTAGTTTTGTGATTGATAACAACTCACTGACAAATTTAGTCGCTTCCCATCTAGTTGTGAATTGCTTTCAAATTTTGTAGTTTTGTGATTGATAACAACCATAGGGAGCTTTTGAGCATTAAGGGGACTGTTGTGAATTGCTTTCAAATTTTGTAGTTTTGTGATTGATAACAACAGACGAGGTAGAGGAAATAATGGGCTTCCTTGTTGTGAATTGCTTTCAAATTTTGTAGTTTTGTGATTGATAACAACTTAAGCTATTTTTCCGAGCAAATTTACATTGTTGTGAATTGCTTTCAAATTTTGTAGTTTTGTGATTGATAACAACGTTTTACTTATTTTAGTTAAACATTTGTCTGTTGTGAATTGCTTTCAAATTTTGTAGTTTTGTGATTGATAACAACATACAATTAGATGATAGTGAGGATGAGACTGTTGTGAATTGCTTTCAAATTTTGTAGTTTTGTGATTGATAACAACAAGCCACAGGGTCAAGCACATCAAAGTCTTGTTGTGAATTGCTTTCAAATTTTGTAGTTTTGTGATTGATAACAACAGCAGAAGCGAGAGATAGAGGAAGCGTATTGTTGTGAATTGCTTTCAAATTTTGTAGTTTTGTGATTGATAACAACAGACCTAACCATTGCATTTTATCGCATTGGGTTGTGAATTGCTTTCAAATTTTGTAGTTTTGTGATTGATAACAACATTTGGAGATTTGTTTATAGCCGATGTAGCGTTGTGAATTGCTTTCAAATTTTGTAGTTTTGTGATTGATAACAACAAGGCTATCGGTTGTATGTTTGCGCCTGTAGTTGTGAATTGCTTTCAAATTTTGTAGTTTTGTGATTGATAACAACCACTTTTATCCCTTGAAGGGGCTGGAATTGGTTGTGAATTGCTTTCAAATTTTGTAGTTTTGTGATTGATAACAACTCTTCATATCGTAGTATATATCCTCGATATGTTGTGAATTGCTTTCAAATTTTGTAGTTTTGTGATTGATAACAACCTCAATATTTTAAAGGTTTTAGTATCAATCAGTTTTGCTTAAAAACAGTACTGAAAAACCTCCTCTTTTACCTTATAAACAAAGGCTAAAGAGGAGGTTTTCTCTTTCCTATTCTTCTTAAAAAAGTTCTAATTGCACATAAGTTTCGGGCGCTGCTGTTTCTCTCTGACAGTAAAAGAACTCCATATCGCCAAACTGCTTATCAGTTAAGCACATTATAGCTATATTGCCATACTGAGGTAAGTTTTGTTTTACACGATTGATATGCACTTGGGCATTCTCTCTACTAGGGCAATGCCTTATGTACATCGAAAACTGAAAGAGCGTAAAACCGTCCTTTATGAGTTTATCACGAAAGTTCTGTGCTTCTTTACGCATCTTTTTCGTTTCTGTTGGCAAATCGTATAATACTAATACCCACATAATTCTATAAGCATTATATCGTTCGGCTATGATCATAATTCAGGATAAGCTATCAGTCGCTTTTCACCCGTATAGCATTTGTATAAAGAAGAAGCTGTGTTCTTTACTGCTACTATCAAGGGGTGGGTATTCTTTTCTATCTGTACATCACGGGTTGCCATCTGAAGTATATGAGCTTTACTTTCTTTGTTGAGTTCTTCTACTTCAGGATGTGTTGTGAGCCATTCCATTACCAATAAATCTACTATGGGGCGGTAGGGTTCCATTATGTCGCTTGCCAAACAATAGGGGTTGTACTTATTGCGATGGAAAATTCCTAATACTAATAATAAACCTGTATCTACCAATGCGCGGGCTACGATACTGAGCAAAACTCCATATCCAAAATTGAAAAACTGATTAGGATATTCACCAAATCTATCTCTTAGAAAATCGTAATCGATAAGGTACTTCCAATAGTGTTGCGCTGCAATACCTTCCATATTGGTTGTATCGCCCGATTTTACTTCTTTTAGATAGTCGTACATCGGGTCAGCATACTTTCCTAAATGTTCTAATACCTTAGCTTGGTTCTGAATTTTGCATTCCACAGTTTGCTTCCAAAGTTGTTTTTTAAGAGGTTCGCTCACTTCCAACTGTGTTTTCACCCGTTCGGAATATTGAGTATTTCCACTAAAAGGAAGCATTGCTCCTAAGGGTAAGTGTTTTTCATCACAGCTGATAAGCACCACATTGTTCTTCATCAACTCTTGCAATAACTGATGTGAAACAGTAATTTGATAATGGTCAAGCATCAGCAAGCCCAAATCTTCAATAGGTACACTCCCTTTTACAGTTTGGGTAGTGGGGTCTGTTATTTTGAGTTGCTTATCTTTCAACTTCAAATGGGTAGGATTGCCGATGTAAATAGAACGGTATAACATAGTTTAAAGGGCGTTTATTGGTTTTTGTTCTATGCTTTGATGATGTTTCCTAAGCGATCTACTTTTAGTTTGATACAGACTTCTTTTATTTGCACCCCTTCTATACTCGCTGTTTTAGTATCAAAAGAACCAGAATCTTTTCCCTTTTTATCAATCTCTTTAGGACAAATAGCTTTTGCAACTCTATTAGGTGTAAAATAACAAGTGGTAGAAGAAAAATCATTTACATTGTAAATTCTTTCTTTCTGTTCTTTGCTGAGATTATTGAAATCTATTGTCTCTGTGGCTTCTCCTTCCATTGGTACGTACACTAAATCGTTAGGCGAAAGGCTAAACAACAATGGTTCTCCTTTTTCATTGCGCTCGGGAACAGAAGGAAGTCCTTGTTTTTGTCGTTCAATTACTTCGTTGAGGGGGATCGTTGCATACGAGCGTTTTTCTTTGCCTTGATATACTCCAAAAAAGAGGTTCGTTCCTTTGGCTGCTTCTACATATTTGGTAGCTTTAGCACCCGTTTCTCCAAGAGGAAATTTACTTCCTTCTTCAAAAATACGCACTTTATAAATGGGCTGATGTTTCTTGCCATCGTTATATTGAGCGATATTTTTGTTGAGTTCTTCTAATCCTTCTGCTGAAAAAGCAACTTCGGGGCTTCCTTTATAGTTGAGATAGTTGAGTAATATTTTCTGAATGCCCGTATCGGTAATACTACTGATAATCTTTTCTGTAAAGGTTATATCTACTGCTTTTCGGGTAGCTGTAAGTATTTTATCTTTACCTATTTTTCTATCCAAAACAATTTTACCTGAAACCGTTTCTTTGTGTAAAGGCTTTCTGATAGCCCAATTAGTCCCCTCTTGTTTTACTTTCTTTTTTACAAGTACACCATTTTTCTCTTCCCATTTTTCATAATAGTTGGTAGCCTTATTAATCACTCTTAGGTTTTGTTTAAAACTCACTACTATATGTTCAAGGGCTTCTTTGGCTTCTTGAGTGAAAGTACCCCAAGGTTTCTTGAACTGCCAGTTATTATTCTTTTTCTCACAGAGGATAGTGCGAAGGTCTATGCGAGATTGTTGTTTTTCTTTTTTATCCTTATTCTTATCCAATGCGTGTTGGTTATTCATATAATTGATGTGCTCTCTCGTAGCACAAGCAATCACTAAGGCGTCCATAGCGTGATGACGGTGGTCTATGCGTTTCTTTTGAAAACCTTGGCTGTATTCTATTGGAACAGTAGGGAGATTTTTTTGAAGTCTGTCGTTATATGAGGTAAATAGCTGTGTTTGGGTAAGCTGATTCATTCGCTCAAAACGAGGAAGTATAAGCTCATTCCACACATCATTAAGTCCCCAATCTTGTTTGAGAGCGGTGGTAATTTTTCCTGTACAAGGTATTACATTTTTAGAATTTACCCCCTCATCTTTTTCGTCTGAACGCACTATTTTAGAAAGTATTTCTGAAATATACTTACTGATGTAGCGAGTGTCATTGAGCTGGCGAGCCACCATTTTTTCAGGTATTTCATTCAAAAGAAGTTTTTGTTGTTTAGCTGAATTATTAGCGTAATGTTTCTTCACAAACTCTTTGTATTGTTCTTCTGTGAAAATAGTAACTTCTTTATTACCTGTTATGCGCACCTTTTCTCCGTGGTGTTTTTGAATAAATTCTAATCCTAATAGATTTGTTTTTAGCTTATTTACAGCCGATTCGCATATTACTTTATTAGATAAACTATCGTCGTAATAACGGCTTTGCGGAATAATATGTTCTATTTCATAGTCCTCAGTGAATAGTTTTGTAAGTGAAATCACCTCTCCTGTATAGGGCGATTTATACTTTTGTTCTAACCAAAGCTTATAGCGTTGTATCTCAAGGGTGGTAGGTTCAGCTTTTTTGCGAATTTTCTGAATATCTTCCTCTACTTGATCTGTACTACTGAACACACCTTCTTCATAGATTTTAAGCAGTTCTTGCTGTACAGGCGAATACGGACGCACGTTTTGTATGCTTGCATCTTCTTTTAATTCGGCAAGTAATTTCTTAATGCGTAGGTTGGTATTTTCATTCTCTTGATTTCTATTGGAAAGTTGTTTTCTTTCTTCGGCTGTTTTTTTGAGTTCTCTACCCAGTTCTATGTGTATTTCATCAAAGAAATTCGCTTGTCCCCCGCCGTATTGTTGCCAAATATCTCTTACTACGCGTAAAGTTTCGGTAACTACTTGCTCTACTATAGGGTTTCTAAGAGAGTGTTGTTTGAAATCTTCTAAATATGTTTCTAAATCACTCACTGAAGTCCATTTTTCTATATCAGTAGCTTCAGCGTGACGGTTATAGACTACATACTGAGCTAACCAAAGCGGTAATCCTTGAAAGCAGGTCTCATTATTGAGTTGATACTTCTCTGCTTTTTCTCTAATGATGGTACGGATATCCTCATTCGCCACTCCATTGATAAGGTCATCTATACGTTTCTGAGTAGATACATCAATGCGATTAAAGTCCCAATGATTGCCAAAACGCATTAGAGGAAGCAATTTTTTAATAGCTTTTTCTGAGAAACTACCATACTCATTAGGATAGGGTTTGAAGTTTTTGAAACTTTCTACGAAAGATGTTTCGTCTAATTGCTTCTTTTTAGCAAATCTCTTTAATGCTTTCTCAAATTCAACTTTGTCCTTCACCGAATATAACAAATGCCACAATTGATACGTTGTATCAAAGGTTAGAAAGTTGGCAGGGAGTCCTTCTACTTTCTGCAAATACCGCTGAAGGTCATAGCCTGTTTCATTCATAGGGTATTTTTTGGAAGAGTTATCCGCCGCATCATACACATAGTTCCAGCGATAAGTAGTGAGCCATTTTTTAAGCTCACTTTTAGCTACTTTATCTTTAATTTGAGGATTTTTTGCAAACAAAAAGTATTTCAGTAAACCTTCGTTATCTATTTCTTTTTGAGACATCAAGAAGTTGAAGAGAGCCTCATAGTCTTCGGCTGTTTCGATAAACTCAGCAGTTACCTCACGGTCGGTTTCTATTTCGTAAATTCTCAAGTTTTGCAGCCATTGTAACACTCTAAACTCTTGGTAGTAAGGATTAGATTTGGCACATACTTTTATAAAAGTGTCTTTGCGCTCATTAGTTTCCTTATCTATATACGAACGTTTTTCTAAGGTACAATTGGCAATAGTAGATTTTTTGCTACGCAATGGGCGTTGGTAGAAAATGATATCTTCTACAAACAGATGAAGGAAATCTTTTGATAGTAGATTTTGCTGTTGTGTCTCGTTTTTGCGGTATAATTCTCTTATACAGTCCGCCAATAGGGTTTCAGTGAACAATTCTGGTTGAAGAGCTATTTGTTTAGCCAAAATAGCCTTTAGTTCGTCTTTATAGTACTTTCTTTCAATAGTACGAACTAATTTTCCTTTTATTTTCTGATTAGGGTTTTGCAACAAATGGTCGTAGATATAAGCACCTACAGTTTTTCCAGAAAAATCAATATCGTGCTCTGTTTTCTTTTTGAGTAAATTCCAATCATTTTCGTCAGGAGCTCTGAAGGAACGCTTTTCTTTTCCCTCTTTGTCTACTTTAATTGTGCCATCATCATTAAGATCGGTAGTAACAATGAAATCACGCGTTTTTCCCTTCCAATCGTCCAATGGAATTTTACTTGTGCGACGGTATATCCAACCATTTTCTAAACGGATTGTATACCAAATCTCTCCTTTTTTATTAGGGGCTTCAGCCTCTACATCTACAACTTTTAAGGAGTGAAAAGCAACTTCCTTGTTAGGGTTTTCTGTTTCTTCCTCCCCTCGTAACTGATAGTACCCTCTTTTCTGATTGAAATGAAGTATAAGCCAAGCTAATTCTTGTTGGGTAATCTTTTGTGAGAGTGCTTTTTTACGTAGGTAATAAATTGTCCAATCATAAGGGATTTTACTCTCTTCGCCATTAGATTTCTTGTAAAATAACTGAGGTTGATATTTTTTGAAATCCTCAATCATCTCATTGAAACTATTCATAAAGATAAAATTCCCATTGTTATAAGCTATTTTGGGTTCAGCATTATCTATAAATTTACCATATCTTTTGGTAAAGTCTATTTGTGAATCATAGTGAGGAGGTAAAAAACCTAATATGTGAAGTACTCTATGAAGTCGCTCACGGCGAAGTAAATGCCGTTCTCTCAGACGACGTGTACTGCGATAAGTAGTTCTTTCGGCAGTTTGAGAAACTGTATTTCCCTTCTCAAAGTCACCTAATATACCCTGATCCATAGGAATAATCCTACTACCAGTAGCAATAATTTTTCCTTGTTTGTTTTCAAAATCTTGTTGTACAAGAGCCCAACCGATAGAGTTTGAGCCCAAATCTAAGCCTAATATACGTTTCATTCTTTTTATATTTTGGTGAGGCAAAGATAATAAAAAAGAAATAAAAACAAAAAATATTAAGAAAAATTTGCTTATAAAAAATATTACACTTACCTTTGTCGCAGAATTTGAAAGCAATTCACAATAAGGATTATTCCGTTGTGAAAACATTTAAAGGAGCCCTATTCTAGTGATAGGGTTCTTTTTATTTTTAGAATGTAGGAGAAAATCGGACGGGCAGACGACTCTGACAAGGCTGATTGGGAAGGAGTAATGGTGAGGAACTGTGATGAGATTTTATGAAATGATGATATAATAAAAAAAAGAGCCTGTCCGAAAAGTTTTAACAGGCTGATTATCAGCAATGAATAAAAAAGAGGCTATCTGGCAAAAGATAGCCTCTTATTATTTGGTGTTTTACCACAAAAGTTGTATCTTTGTGGTTCCTAAAAAAAACACAATGGCAAAAGTATCATTTAAATCTGAACCTCACAAATTTTTAACACTTTTCCCCGAGAATATTTTTGATAAGTTAGATAGTAACCACCCTGCTAAATTAGTAGAAATGGTTGTTAATCAGTTAGATATAACTGATGTTATTCAAAAATATAAGGGTGGAGGCTGTTCTGCATACCACCCTCGTACAATGATAAAAATAATCTTCTATAGCTATCTTTCTAACATTTATTCTTGCCGCAAAATGGCTATTGCTGTCAAAGAAAATCTCTCCCTTATGTATCTTGCAGGAGGTACAACTCCTGATTTTAGAACAATCAATGACTTTAGAGGTAAAATTTTGAAAGATTCTTTGCAAAAACTTTTTGCTGAAATAGTAAAACTCTTAGTAAAAGAGGGTTATCTAAGCCTTGATGTACAGTATATTGACGGTACAAAAATAGAATCAGTTGCTAACAAATATACTTTTGTGTGGAGAGGTTCTGTAGAGAAGTACAAGAAGAAGTTAGAGGCTAAAATAAATAAAGTGCTCTCTGATATAGAAGATAGCATACAATCAGATAACCAAGAGATTACTAAGCAAGAACTTCCTAAAGAAATCAATACCAAAGAGCTTAAAGAGAAATTAGCTGAGATTAATAAAAGGCTAAAAGAACCTACTAAAAAACAAGCTAAGGAGTTAGAAAAACTTCAAAATGAGCATCTTCCAAAGTTAGAAAAATATGAAGAAAGTCTAAAAATAATGGGAGATAGAAATTCTTATAGCAAAACAGATACAGATGCTACTTTTATGCGAATGAAAGATGACCATATGAAAAACGGTCAGCTCAAACCAGCTTATAATGCTCAAATATCCAATGAAAATCAGTTCATTACTCACGTTAGTATACACCAAACACCAGGTGATACCAATACTTTAGAGAGCCATTTAGATGGTTTTGAAAAGAGCTATCA
>NZ_CP022022.1:0-1647500 GCF_002209445.1 Capnocytophaga endodontalis | reverse complement strand
TATCATCGAATTAAACCACATGCTCCACCGCTTGTGCGGGCCCCCGTCAATTCCTTTGAGTTTCATTCTTGCGAACGTACTCCCCAGGTGGGATACTTATCACTTTCGCTTAGCCACTCAAACTCGCGTCCAAACAGCTAGTATCCATCGTTTACAGCGTGGACTACCAGGGTATCTAATCCTGTTCGCTCCCCACGCTTTCGTCCATCAGCGTCAATCAATTGTTAGTAATATGCCTTCGCTATCGGTGTTCTGTGTAATCTCTAAGCATTTCACCGCTACACTACACATTCCAACTACTTCACAACTATTCAAGACTAACAGTTTCAAAGGCAGTTGCTCAGTTGAGCTGAACGATTTCACCCCTGACTTATTAGCCCGCCTACGGACCCTTTAAACCCAATGATTCCGGATAACGCTCGCATCCTCCGTATTACCGCGGCTGCTGGCACGGAGTTAGCCGATGCTTATTCGTAAGGTACCGTCATCAAACTACTCGTAGCTCTTATTCTTCCCTTACAAAAGCAGTTTACAACCCATAAGGCCGTCATCCTGCACGCGGCATGGCTGGATCAGTCTTCCGACCATTGTCCAATATTCCTCACTGCTGCCTCCCGTAGGAGTCTGGTCCGTATCTCAGTACCAGTGTGGGGGACATCCCTCTCAGAACCCCTATCTATCGTCGCCTTGGGGAGCCGTTACCTCTCCAACTAGCTAATAGAACGCATACTCATCTTTTACCGCCGTAGCTTTAATAAGTGCACGATGCCGTGCTCTTATACCATAGGGTATTAATCCAAATTTCTTCGGGCTATCCCCCGGATAAAAGGCAGATTGTATACGCGTTACGCACCCGTACGCCGGTCTTAGCCCGAAGGCTTATCCCTCGACTTGCATGTGTTAGGCCTGCCGCTAGCGTTCATCCTGAGCCAGGATCAAACTCTTCATCGTTAAATTCTTTTATTTCTTTAACCGATTTGTTTTTTTGTAGCAGGCGTATACCATACGCCCCTACCAATTGACTTCAGGTTTCACTCGATTCTTTAAATCTTTTTTGTGCTGTACAACATTATGTCAATGTACGTGTTGTTTCTTGTTTTGAGACCGTGTTTTGTCTCATTTGCGGGTGCAAAGGTACGGCGTTTTTTTAAACTAGCAAATTTTTTGTGAACTTTTTTTATGATTTTTTTAATTTATTTTTTAAGTGGTTGAGAATCAATAGAGATTTACAAGAGAATCTCGGTGAGACTCCGAGGTGTCGGAGGGGTGCGAGCTGTGCGGGCGAGGATGGGGTGGGAGCGGTGGGAGAGAAACTCGGAGGGACTGGGAGAAACTCGGAGGGAATGGGAGGGGTGAGAGTGATGGGAGCGGGGTGCGAGCCGCACGGGCAGAGATGGGGTGGGCTGAGATTTAGAGAAAGAGAGGGGGGTGATGGGAATTGGTGATTGGGGAATGGGTGATAATGAGTTTTTTTGGGAAGATAATAATAAATTTTTGCCAAAGAGACGAACTTTTGGGATTATTCATATCTTTGGCAAAGTGTAGATTGTTTTTATTCTTCGTCATCACCATCCCAGTATTCTAAAAACTCTTTAATGAGTTTGGCGGGATTGGCTTTTTTAGTCCAAAGAATTGGAGTTTCTTCAAAATCTTGCTGATGAATAATAATAGGAATATTACGACCGAATATTTTCTCTATTTCACCTTCATCTAACAATTGTTTGGCGAGGGCGATCACTTCTTTTATAAATTCTTTGCAAAATCTATCTCCTTTTTTGAGGAGTTTATCGTACAAATCCTCGTCTTCTTCAATAGCACGATCATTTTCTTCATCGGTGTAAAAGTGAGGGGTTTTGGCAAACCACTGTTTAAGCAGTTTATCTTTTTTACCTCCTATAGTTTCCATTTCAGTTTGTAACCAATAATCAAAATTCCACTTGGCTTCTTCTTTAGAGGCAGCATTGTAGCTTTCTTCTTTTACATTTGAAAGGGTGTTATAGCTCAGTGTAATTTTAGGGAATCGCAAATCGTCGTCGTCACAGGTGTAGCAAAAAGACAGTGCGTATACATCTTTTTTATCCTCCTCATTCACAATCTCTTGAATTGCATTTTTCAACTTCTCGTAACTCTTCTCTGTAAATTTTTTTCGTTCCTTTTCCACTATTAATATTGCTGTTTTAGTGTTATTTATTTGTAATGCTTTTTTTAAAATGATTGCAAAAGTAGTTATTTTATTTTACATAGCGCAATTTTTTTAACTATTTTTTTTCATTTTACACAATGAGTAAAGAAACGAACTTCTTAAGATAGTATTTTGTATAAATTCGTAAGTTTTAATGCTACTGTTTCATCAAAAGAGGTAGTATTTTTCACTTGTATATCGGCCTCTTTATGTTGAATAGCGAGCGTAAGTTGCAACATAGGATGAGTTATAGGGTTGATAAGTGCCATAAACTTTACATTAGTTGTTTTGGCTAAGAAGAGTTTATGTTCTGTAATTTCCTCGGTGAGGTTTTTGATGATTTGCATCATACACACCCCGGGAGTGATAGGGTTGTTAGGAAAATGCCCTTCGAAAATAGGGTGTTGAGGATTTAGGGTAAGGGTACAGAGGTAATTTTCTGCATCTTGTTTTTCTAAGCTATTGAGGGTATAAAAATCTTTTAACATCTTTAACAATTGACAATTAAGAATTAACAAGGGGTTCTAAAACTATTTTAATGGTAAGGGTGTGGTGCTCTATGGTTATGTTGTTAGGATTGTATATAAAGGTAGTATACAACCTTTTACCTTGTATATTGAGTTGCTTTTGGAGTGTATCTTCTGAGGTAAACAGATAAACTGTATCATTCCCATCTTTGCTTTGTTCCACCACTATAGTATTATTTATGTATTTTTGGGTAACCTGCCAATGGGTTTTCAGTAGGTGATTAAAGTCGGTATTGAAGGTACGAATAATGATTTTTCTATTGAGGTCAGGGGTTATATAGTTGGTTTTTATCTTTCCGCTTTGGTTTTCAAAATCGAAAAGCGTATTACCAAAGTCGGTAGTAAGGGCTACTCGCCACGTATTATCTGCGGTAATTTTAGCTGCTAAGAGTCCGCTAAAAGTGTGACCATAAGCAGTAATAGTAGCTCGATAGAGATACTCCTCCCCTACTCTTACATGAGGATTGGCTATCGTTGTTGGCGTTGTAGCCATTGATTGGTATTCAGCAGGAAGGTTATAAGAAGGTGAACAGCTGCCGAGCCATATAACAAACAGACTACATTTTAAAATTTGCTTCATCAATTTTTGTATTTAGTTTTTTATTGCTGAATAAGATTTCGGTGTAGTCTTTAGAAGGTTCAATAAGTTTTACGCGCTCTACTATGCTATCGACATCGAAATAGAGATGTATTTCACTCACATATTTCAAAAGCATCTTATCCTTAGGCAATAGTTTTACCAATGTACTTTTGCCCGATTTAGCAAAGGTCATAGCAAATTCTTTCTCGTTGAACATATCACCACTGATAGAACTCACTATCAAGTTGTTTATTTTTTTGAAGACTTTATTATCAGCTTTCATCTGTGAGACATTACCTGCATCGTTCACTGTGATATTATCTTTCTGAAAAATAATGCGATAATGGTAAGGCTTTGTGTATTGCCAATTCAGTTTATCGGGTTTAGCGAATGCCATTTTTCCAAAAGTCTCAATATCCTTACTCATAAAATCCAAGTGTTTTTTCTGAGTAAAATCGGCTTGCATTGTTTGGATTGCCTTGTTTTTAGCAATAGTTTGAGTTTTGAAGTCGCGTATTTGGACTTCAGTAAGGGCTTGGGCACTGATTGTTAAAGGTGCAACACAAATAAGGAATATTAAGAGTTTTTTCATTCTAAATTGTTTGTAATTGTATAGTTATTTTCTTTGAGATACTGCAATAAGCGTTCCAAAACGGTGAGGGTATGAGGCAGACGGTCGTGCATCAGTATAATATTGCCATTGGTAAGTTTGCGCACAATGCGATGAAAAAGCTTATCTTCATTGAGTATTATAGTATCTAATGAGCGTACATCCCAGCCTATAGCTTTTTTAGCTGTTGCCCGAATTGCTCTAGCAACGGGTGGTGAGGTGATTCCGTATGGAGGTCGGAAATATGGGGTGACAATATCCAAGTGCGCCAATACTTCATCGGTATGGCGAATTTCGTTGGCAAGGGCTTTTGCGTGCAGAATATTTTTAGGCTGATGTGTAAAAGTATGGTTTGCCACTAAATGACCTTCAGCTTGCATACGTTTGACGACCTCTGGATACTTTTGTATTTGTTCACCTACACAAAAAAAGACTGCTTTGGCATTATATTGCTGCAAAAGGTCTAAGAATTGTGGTGTGAGTTCTGAGGGACCATCATCAAAAGTTAGCGCTACTGTTTTTGCTGGACGCCCCTTTAAGAAGTATTGCGTTTTAACAAAATAAGAGAGGCGGATATCGAATACCCCCCAAGAGATAATGCCTAAAAATAGAATTACTAATAGAATATAGACATATAGGGGGGCTTGCCATAGGGGGCAAGTTCCTATGGCTATTACAAAAATAACAGAGGTGTAAAAGTGTTTGTTCAATGGTTTAAATAGTGAATACTTTAGTTTTTCTACAATAAAAGTTGTTTTAGTACGGCAAAAGTAACATACATTTTACTTCCTTACAAATATTTGAGTTATTTTTTTCTCTAAGCGTAGGAATTCAGTTTTTATTAAAGGAATTTTATTTTTACTTTTTTCGATGTAAAATTTTCTTCGTTTGAAAATAAGTTGTACATTTGTCGCGAATTTAAAAACATTATTAACAACATAAAACACTTACCTAAACTATTACTCTAAAATTATGAAAGATGAATTAGAAGAAATAGATAATGAGATACAACGTTTAAAACAAAAGATGTCTGATTATCTGAAATTTACCAAAGTTTTTGACGAAGCTCCTGAGAAAATAGAAATCCAAATCAACATTATGCTTGATGACTTATACAAATTGATAGAAAAACGCAGTGAGTTACAAAATAATGAATACTAATCTAAAAAATATCTAAAATGGAAACACTCAAAAAAGATTTACAAACATTAATGCAATTTTCGGGCAGTGCTTTGTTTGACAGTAAGTTATTAGAATTAAAAAACACTTATACTACTACTGAAGAGCGTTCATTCATATATAATTTTTTCTTATCAGATATGGAAAGAACACATAATGCTATTAAGCATATTTCTAAACGATTAGAAGCTATACAAGTAGCTGAAATGGCATAAGTAGTAGAAAAAAACAGAAAAACAATTACATAAAGACATAAATTAGCGTTTCGCTTTACAATTTTCCTCCTTATAGAAAACGACCATTTTTTAGTACTAGGAAAAGTGAAGTGGAAATGCCTGCGTTATAAGCGTGGGCATTCCTTTTACTTTAGTACAAAGCCTTTGGTCGGGCTCTATAAGGAAAGTAGTAAGGAATGTGCCCACGTTTTTTTTATGTACTTATGTGAACGATAAAGGCGGAACCCGAAAAGCCTGTAAGAGAGTAGGATTAGTAATTTAAATTTTTAATTTAACAAATGAGAAATACAACAAATAACAACCAGAAAAACAAAATTGGAACTATTGGTTTCATCATTTCTTTATCAACTTTAGTGCTATTTGGCACATCATTAATCTTCTTTTTATCATCAGTTGCTTGGGTAGGCCTATTATTCCTTGTAGTTTTATTATTTTGGGTTTTAGGCTTTATTTTATCAGCTATAGGATTAGGTAAAAGACCTATAGGATTAGCTATCGGAGGGGTAGCAATTTCTTTGCTTATTCTATACATAGCTTTTAATACAAATGTATTTAACACTATTTATCAAATTCAAAAGATAAAAGACTTTGAATCAATTAAAGAAGAACGTTACTCTGAAGTCATTAAAAAGTTAAAAGACATTCGTAATGCTCAAGATGCTTATTTAAAAATTAATGGTGTTTACGCTAAAAATTTCGACGAACTTACTAAGTTTGTAGAAAATGCACGCTTTACCATCACTTCTCAACGCGATACTAGCTGGGTAGAGTTCGACAAAGGTTTTAACATTGACGTGATGCGTCAAGGAGTGCGTATTGATACCTTAGGATATGTATCAGTAAAAGATTCGTTGTTTAAAAACGATACTCGTTACAAAACTATGGGTGATTTGCCTATTATCAAAGGAGTGAAACCTGGTCAATTTAAAATGGAAATAGGTGAAATTACCGATAAAAACGGTGTAAAATCATCAGTCTTCCAAGTTTATGTGCCTAAAAAAGATATACTAGAAGGTTTAGATGAAGGCTTAGTAACTAAAGAAATTCAAAAAACTTCAGTAGAAGATGTAAGAGGTCCTAATATCCAAGTAGGTTCACTAACTGAAATCACCGTAAATGGTAACTGGCCAACTTATTACGATACCAAAATTGCAAAAAAATAAGATTAAATCGTTTTAATTCTACTAAATCCCTCCACAAGACTTAATGCAATTCTTGTGGGGATTTTTTATTACTACAAATTCATAATAAGAAACTTTTAGAAAAGTTTTGTTTTGTAAGGGCGGTTTGCAAATCGCCCTTACATAATATACTACAAAAACTATTGATAATCAGAGTAATCAAATTTAGTAAAGTGTAGTGACGCAAAGGCAATTTTTAGACTTTTAGGACAGCCCCTCTTTTATTTCTTCAACAATACAAAACTAAAATCTTTGCCTCTATATGAATTTACTAATAAAATATATTGTATAGAGGTGGAGAGAGTGAGCTCGCAAATGGCAGGAAGGGTTTGCTTTTGTAGTACTTGGCAAGCCAACCAAAATCCGAAAGCTGAAGCTGTGTAATACTCACTACTCAGGGTTTTATAATGCAAGGTAGGGCGTTGCCAAGAACGGTTTTCTGCTTCACCAGTAAGTATCAAATCTATATTAGAGAAGGTAAGATGGTGGCGAGAAAGAAAGTTGTTAAGAGCTGTTTGTTGTTGCTCGGGGGTGAGTTCATTGTACAAAGCTACATCCACAAGTTCTCCATAGGTATTAGAGGTAGCCTTTGTTGATAAAGCAAAGAAACTCGCTCCTTCCCCTTTTTGATCAAGTCCTACTAAATCATATAAATACAAAGTGTGCGGACTGTGTTCATCTACACCTCCTACCAAAGCCGTATTGATAGTATCTTGCTCCATTTGCATTTTAGCATCTAACAAAGCTGATTCAAATGATACAGCCCCATTTACATAGGTAAAGTTTTCTCCTTTGCACTGCAACAAAAGGGCTATCTGCCCCGCAACAGTATTATGAGTAGATTGTATAAAAGCCGTGGGAGTGAGGTGCTCCTCGTTGTCGTTGATAAGCGCTGTAAGGAATTTTTCAGAATCTTGTAGGCACCCCATACCGGTACCCACCAAAATAGCGTCAGGGGTAGTGATATGCGCTTCTTTAAGGGCTTCAGTAGCTGTGGCTATACCCATTTTTACACCTTTAGCCATACGACGGCTGGCATTAGGGGCAATATATTCTTTATAAGAAGGTTCTTGAGCGTAACACACTTCCTCTGGAGTAACCTTTATGGCTTCATCGAGGAAATAAGGTGTTAAGAAAGTAGGTTGAGCCGATATGCAGGCTATTCCGTTGATATAAGACTTCATTCAATTAACAATTTATAATTAATAATTTAGGAGTTAGAAATTAGGGATTAGGAATTAGTATTAGAGTTCGGCAAAACTTGTGATGCTTTTCTCACTCTCAAATACGATACCAGTCCTAACAACAGCACTATGCCCACAGCATAATACACAAAAGCAGGGGTGATAATTTTATCGCCTGTGGCATAGCTGTGCATACCTGTAAGGTAGAAATTCACGCCAAAATAAGTCATCAAGATACTTCCAAAGGCAACAATGCTCATAAAGTTGAACGCCCATCGTCCACGCCAATGGGGTATCAAGCGCAGGTGTATCACCAAGGCATAAACCATAATGCTAATCAATGCCCAAGTTTCTTTTGGATCCCAGCCCCAATAACGCCCCCAGCTTTCGTTTGCCCACATACCACCCAAAAAGTTGCCTATAGTGAGCATCACGAGTCCCACTGTAAGAGCTAATTCGTTTACAATAGTGAGTTCTTGTTGTATGAGATTGATTTTATAAGCGTTCTTGCGAGTAGTAACTATCATCAGTAGGAGGTTGATTACACCTAAGAGCATTCCTAAGGCAAAAGGTCCATAACTACCTACAATCACGGCAACGTGTAGCATCAGCCAATAGCTATTGAGTACGGGTTGGAGGGTTCCAATAGCAGGATCCATCCAATTCCAGTGAGCGATCATCAGTATCATAGCGGTTACAAAAGCGGTGGCAGCAACCGTGAGGGGGGAACGTCGCGAAAAGAAAAGTCCTACCCCAATAGCCGACCATCCTACATATATCATACTCTCATAAGCATCGCTAAAAGGTGCGTGCCCCGAAAGATACCAACGAACGATAAGTCCTACAGTATGCAGGATAAAACAGAGCCACAGCAAGGCTATACCTATTTGGGTAAGTCTTCTAAAAATTTGTTTTGGTATAAAAATATGCCATAATAGTACTATAAATAACACTGTACCAAGATACAAATACGCTTGAAAGAGTTGTTCAAAAATATTGATGCGATTGTACCATAATTCAGTTTGTACTTTGGCTGGAGAGGGCAATACCTCAGCCGAGTAAAATTCTTGTTGTAGTTTGATATTGTTGAGCACCTTATCAGCTTTGCTATAATCGTCTGTTTCAGTGGCTTGTTGTAGCAAAATAAGGTAAGCTGGCAGTGCGTTTTTTACAAATTGTTTGTACAGCGGGTCGGTGATTTGGAGGGTATCGTTTACGTAATCTAAGTGCGAAATCCACTTATGATTAGGGTCATTAGGCACTGGGAAGACCTTAAAAATATCACCTTGTAACGCTCTGTTGAGCAAGCCAATACGTTGGTCTACTTCCTTAAAATCTTTTTGAAATTGGTTAGGAGTATTTGTGTTGTAAATATCTTTCAGCAAAGGGGAGAGCTTGTACTGTCCATTTGCATCAAAAAAATCTTTAGGCTTTACCCATTTGGTTCCTTTGAGGACTCCCAAAAAGTGATGTAAACTGTCATTAGCTTTCTTCACATAGATAATATCCGACTCATACCACGCTTGCGGACTGAGGAGCATAGAAAGCAAAACTTGATCGGAAGTGAGCCCTTTATAAGTATCGTGTTTGCTAAGTTTTCGTAAGAGTTCTGAAGAGAAGGTATTCACGGGCTTAAAGCGTCCATCATCTTGAATAAGCATTGCACCAAACTTTTCAGCGTGCACTTTGTTGGGTACTACCATAGGGGTTTGGGCAGTAGCCAAAGATCCAAAACATAATGCCAAAACGATTGCAACCCTTTTGGCTTGTAGGTCTTTAAGTTGCTGATTGAGTTTCCTAAATCGGGATTTGCCTACAAACATAAATGCCAGCAGACTGCCGAAGAGCAGTATATAACCTATGTAAGTGATGAGAGTACCCCAAAAGTCACGATTTACCGAGAGTATAGTACCTTGTTCATCGGGGTGAAAAGAAGATTGAAACAAACGATAACCTTGATAATTGAGGATATGGTTCATCTCAATATCATAAGGGAAGGTCTCCCCTCCCCCATTTACGGTTACTTTGCTTTTAAAGTAAGCATAACTATTCTCGGTACCAGGGTATTTTTCGGCTATAAAATCGTTGAGGGTAAGAGTAAAAGGCAATTTTTCTTCGCGTGCTCCATAGCTTAGGTGAAACTGCAAGCCGTTCAAAGTGATTGTGGTAGGAGGGTGCTGTACGCCACGTTTGCCCATTACTGTTACTTCCTTGCGCTGATTACCTGAAACAACTTCCAATACTAAGACATTCATCTCCTTGCCTATGCGTTTAAACGATTTATACGTAATACTAAAAGGTTTGCCTTTAAAGTCAGACGACCACTGATAATGATTAGAGGTATGTGAAGAAAAAAGTACCTCTTTTTGTTTCTTTTTGCGCAAGGGAGCTCCTTGATAAGTGCCATCTACCATTACAGTGATATAAGTGCGATCGGAGAGGTAAGTATTTGTAGTTTCTCCTTCGCGTAGAGAAATCATACCTTCATCACCAAAATAACGCGTAACTCCAGCCCCTACGATGATAAACACCCACGAGAGGTGCAACACCAGCACCGCCCAATTCTCTTTTTTAAGCAATCGATAGCGAGAGATATTTCCTATAAAATTTACCACAAAAAGCCCCATTATCGCCTCAAACCACCAAGTGTTATACACCCAAATGCGAGCGGTATCGGTATCGCAGTCGTTTTCTACAAAAGTTCCTACTGCCATAGCTATAGCAAAAGCAATGAAGAGAATTGCCATCAGCTTGGTAGAATAAATGAAAGATATGAGTTTCTGTATTGTCATAAATCAGGGGGCAAAAGTATAGATAAATTAGTAATTTAGCAATTTTTTCAAATAAAAACTACCCTATAATTCTTTGCTGTTTCATAAGTATTTACTAATTTTGCAAGTTGAAAATGATAAAAAGACAATCGTTACATACGCGCATCTTCGCCTTTCTGCTACTTTTATGTATGCTGAAAGTTGCTTTTCCAGTGGGCGAATTCTTCCATAATCACCACACTAAGGAAGAGTTATGCGCTATAGCCACAGGCGATGAGTGCCATCACCAAGCACACTTTTCCGCTACCGACACTCATTTTGATTGTATCTTTTTACAACTTCATCAATTCTTCGCTCCTTCTTTTTTCACCTATCAGTTGTGGGAGCAAACCATTTCAACCGTATTCTTCTTTATTGAAAAAGGCATCTCTCAAACTGTCTTTAGCATTCCTTCACGGGCTCCCCCTGCTAATTTATCAATGAGTCAATTTGCCAATTAGCAAATTGACAAATCGGCAAATTTGCTAATTTTCAAATTAAATTCTTATGCAAAAGATATTATCTCTTCTGTTGCTCTTCTGTGCGCTTTCCGCTTTCGGACAAGGACGCTTAGATTTGCAAGTAGAAGATACAAAACAATTACCTTTAGTAGGGGCAGTAGTGCACTTTATGGGGAAACATTACCTCACCGATAGTAATGGCAAAGTAACTATTGAGAAACTACCGAGAGGAACTTACCCCCTCAAAATTACCTATCTCGGCTTTCACGACTATGAGACAGTTCTTTCATTAGGTGTCGTACAGTTTTATAAGATAGTAATGAAGGAAACGGTCAGTCAGTTAGAAGGCGTAACTGTAGTAGGGGGTCCTATTAAACAGCAAATGACTTGTAATTTACCTGGTATCGTTCGCACACTTGAAAGAGAGGGCTTCGTAAATCATTCAGGAGACGAACTATCTAAAATTCTTACCCAAATAGCAGGTGTCTCAATGATACAAACGGGGGCTACTATTGCCAAACCAGTAATTCACGGCTTGCACAGCAATCGTATCTTGATACTCAATAACGAGGTGCGCCAAGAAGGACAACAATGGGGGGCAGACCACGCTCCTGAAATAGACCCTATGGTAGCCGACCAGATAACTGTGGTAAAAGGGGCAGATGCTGTGCGCTATGGCTCCGATGCACTGGGGGGGGTAATTCTCATAGCTCCTAAAAAGCTACCCTATGGAGATGGCGTGCACGGCAGATTACTTCCCTCTTTCGCGTCCAACGGTAGAAAAACAGCCTTAACAGCAAGTGTAGAAGGTTCTGTACCTAATCTTCATTCGTGGGCGTGGCGCGTACAAGGTACGCTAAAACGCTCTGGCGACCTCAGTACCGCCAACTATTTGCTGAACAATACGGCTGCTCGTGAGGCTGACTTTTCGGTAGCTACAGGCGTACAAAAAAAACAAGGTACTGCCGAGCTGTTTTATAGCCGTTATGAGAATGAAAGTAGTGTGTTCTACGGGTCGCATATTGGTAATTTAGACGACTTATTGGGTAGGTTTGAAATCGGCAGACCTCTCACTACCTATCCGTTTTCGTACACTATCAACGCGCCTAAACAAAAGGTTGTACATCACTTGTTAAAAGCTAAAGTGTTTTACTATTTGCCTTTTGGTGGCAAACTCACTGCGCAATACGCTTTCCAGAAAGATATACGCCAAGAGTTCAGCCTCCGCCGAATGGATAGAACGCGCATCCCTGCCCTCAATATGGAGCTCACTACTCACACCTTCGATATTGATTGGGAGCACAGCTATGAGCATTGGCAAACAATGATAGGTGGTAGTTTCGGCAAGCAGGATAACTACAACCAACCGGGCACAGGGGTAGTACCTGTAATCCCTAACTTTGCCTCACTTAGCTATGGTGCTTTTGGTATACAACGTTATGATTACCAAAAGTGGCTTGCTGAGGTAGGACTTAGGTACGACTACAAATACCTCAATGCCGATGGCTATGATATGTACTCACAACGTTATGGAGGTGAACATCAGTTTCACAATATCACTTATAGTGCAGGGATGTTATACCGTTGCCATAGATGGATAGACCTTAGCACCAATGTAGGAGTAGCGTGGCGTGCCCCTCACGTAAACGAGCTGTATAGCAGCGGGCTACACCACGGAGCGGGCACTTATGACTTGGGTGATGAGACGTTGCAGTCCGAAACGGGTATCAAGTGGCTTACCAGCTTTGCTTACAAGCACCCCAAGTTATCGCTCAATGTAGATATGTACCTGCAATGGATAAAAAACTATATCTACGATTACCCTACAGGCGAAGTGCGTACGCTCTTTTCAGGCGTATATCCTATCTTTCAGTACACTCAAGCAGATGCGTTCTTTAGAGGGGTAGACCTTGAGGCAAGATTACTACTGATAAAATGGCATCGCCTAAACGACTATGAACTAAGCTATGAGCTAAAAAGTTCTGTAGTCTTTGCCAACGAGATGCAAACCAAGCGTTACTTTCCTTTTATACCTGCTCCGCGTGTGAGTCAGCAGTTAAAATGGAACGTAGACCGCAATGGACGGTTGCTAAGAAACTTTACCGTGGGTATAGGGCATATCTTTGTAGCCAAACAAACCCACTTTGAACCTTCTCAGGAGTTAGTTTCCACCACCCCCGATGCCTATCACCTTTTTGAAGCTAATATAGGCACTACCTTAAAAATTGGCGACCAACAGACCTTAGGAATAAGAGTCTCCGCCGAAAACCTTTTAAACACCGAATACAAAGAATACACCAATCGTTTTAGATATTATGCTCACGATTTGGGTAGAAATGTATTCGTAAGATTAAATTATAATTTCTAATAAAAACATCAAAAATGAAAAGAATATCATATTTATCAAAAGCTATCAGCTTAATAGTTTTAGTAGCTTTTACATTCAGTAGTTGTAGTAAAGACAACACCCAACCTAAAGCTGCTACTGATGAAACCAAAGACAGAGGTCACGATATGCCCGACAAAGTGCAGTTTATCATCACCGATATAGGCACTAAGGAAGTACAAGAGCGCACCGCAAACAAATCACCTAAAGGAGTTGTATACGACATCAGTACCCCTATACAATGGCAAGTAGGACACGAATACCGCTTCGAAATTGTATATTACAACAACAATGTGCGTATGAACCACGAGTTTGTAACCGCCGAAATGGCACCTATCCACCAACATTTCTTTCAGTTATTTCAAGGGAATTACCCCGAAAATAAAGACGGAAGAGATGCGATGGTAACCGCTATGAACAAAGCTGTAAGTTATGAATATCAAGATACCGACCCCGAAAATGGTACTTATGGCACACAAGGAGTAAAATTGCGCTTCCGTACTTGGGATAAAAAACATCCTGAACTACGTGACCCTATCGGTCTAAAAGGTATCTTTCACATCAAAGACGAGGCTACTGCGGGCGATTATAAGTTGCGTATCAAGTTAGCACACTTCCTTATTGCTAATAAACTCAACCCTCAAACCCAAGAAGAACGCCCTTACAACGTTGTGGAGTATTCTAGTGCCTTTCAATTAGACTCCGATATGACACTCCCTATACAAATTAAACAATAACCTTTTTAACATTAAAAAACGATGAAAAATATATACGACCTTTTTAAAATCTCATTGCTCTCAATATTTGTTACTTTTCTTTCTGTCTCTTGCAGTAAAGACGATAATAAAATAACTCCTTCTACTACTCAATCTTCTACTACTACCGTTACCACAACTTCCACAACCACAGCTACTACCGAAGAGTTTGTAGCTAAGTGGAGCCGACTTGAAGTGCGTTTTACCAAAGGGCATTCTCACGGCTATTTCCACGGCAACCCCGACTACCCCGTGAAATACCTCAAAACAGTACAACGTTTCTATTTTGAGAACAAAAATGGTGTTATTACCCCAGCAAGCGATAATCCTACCGCCATCCGTTGGGAAGGAAGTAATGATCTAGCTGGAGTATCACTCTCTGGAATAGAACTTATCTTCTATGATAAAGAGGGTAAACGTATAAACTCACTGTTGACTACTGGTCAGGCTCCCAATCACTATCAATTCTTCTTTATCGCCGATAATTTCACAGCAGTAGCTAGCAATACTACCGTCCCTACTCAAGCAGAAGCCTTACATTACAAATACCGCGATACCAATCCTGAAGAATTGTACATCAAAGGCGGTAATTATGATAAAAATCCAAACGCCCCTAAAGGAGTACTCCGTAGAGAGCAAATAGGATTGAAAGGATTCTTTGAAATCAAAAGAGCTTATGTAAATTTCGATTTGAAAATCGTATTAGGCTATTTCACTACCAAACCCGCTGAATTAACTTATAGTACCCTTCCTGCTAACAAAGTTATGGAGGTGAAAATCCCTATACACATTTACCACGATATCATAGCAGAAGATAAACAAATAGAAGATGCAGTGCGCGAATTTGGCGTGAGTAAAGCTGAAATCGAAAAAGACCAAAACGACATTATAGCTTCTGATCTTTCTCCTGAAAGTAGTGGTACTTTCTTGTAAAAACAAAAATAAATAACATTACTTTGCCAAAGGTCATAACTTGTTGTGTTATGAACTTTGGCAAAGTTTTTATATGATTTCCTTCCTAAATTTTGCTGGTTCAAATAATTGTCGTACCTTAGCCGAAAATTTCTATTTTATTATTAACAACTTAAAACACGAAATAACAATGGGAAAAGGATTTTTTAAAGTACCTAAGGCTGTTAATGAGCCTGTAAAGAGCTATGCTCCCGGAAGTCCCGAGCGTGAAGCGGTGCTCAAAGCTTACAAAGAATTGTGGAACACCCCAGTAGATGCTCCCCTCTACATCGGTAGTGAAGAAGTGCGCACTGGCAACACTGGTGAAATGCACCCGCCTCACGACCACAAACACTGCTTAGGCATTTATCACAATGCCAATAAAGCTGAAGTAGAAAAAGCTATTTCAGTAGCCCTCGAAGCCCGCAAAAAATGGGCTGCTCTCGCGTGGGAAGAACGCGCCGCTATCTTCTTAAAAGCAGCTGACCTTATCGCTGGTCCTTACCGCGCCAAAATGAACGCTGCTACTATGATTGCACAATCAAAAACTGTACACCAAGCCGAAATCGACTCAGCTTGCGAACTTATCGACTTCTTGCGCTTCAATGTCGAATTTATGGCTAATATCTATAACGACCAACCCAACTCTTCTGAAGGAGTTTGGAATCGTGTTGAATACCGCCCACTTGAAGGATTTGTATATGCCGTTACTCCTTTCAACTTTACTGCTATTTCTGGCAATTTGCCCGCCAGTGCTGCCTTAATGGGTAATGTAGTAATTTGGAAACCAAGTACTTCACAAATCTTCTCCGCTAATATGATAGTCGAAGTCTTCAAAAAAGCAGGCTTACCCGATGGCGTTATCAATGTACTACACGGCAATGCCGCTATGATTACCGACACACTACTTGCAAGCCCTCACTTCGCAGGCATTCACTTCACTGGCTCTACCAATGTATTCCAAGATATTTGGAAAAAAATAGGCAACAATATCCATAATTACCGAACTTATCCTAAAATCGTAGGTGAAACAGGTGGTAAAGACTTTATCCTCGCTCACCCAAGTGCTTGTCCTAAACAAGTGGCTACAGCTATTACTCGCGGTGCTTTTGAGTATCAAGGGCAAAAATGTAGTGCCGCCTCTCGTGTCTACTTGCCTAAATCAAAAGCTGATGAAACCTTAGCCTTCGTAAAAGAAGATGTATTGTCTTTCAAAATGGGTTCTCCCGAAAACTTCGAAAATTTCATCACTGCCGTTATTCACGAACATTCTTTCGATAAATTAGCTAAATATATCGACCAAGCTAAAAAAGATAAAGATGCCGAGATATTCGTCGGCGGTGGCTATGACAAGAGCAAAGGCTATTTCATTGAACCTACCGTGATTGTCACTACCAATCCCCATTACACCACTATGGAAACCGAACTTTTCGGACCTGTAGTAACCGTGTATGTATATGATGACTCTAAATGGGAAGAAACCTTGAAACTCGTTGACGAAACTTCAGCTTATGCGCTCACAGGAGCAATATTTGCTACTTGCCGTTATGCCATAGACGAAGCTGTGAAAGCCCTTGAAAACGCCGCTGGTAACTTCTATGTAAACGATAAACCTACAGGAGCTGTCGTTGGGCAACAACCTTTTGGTGGCGCACGTGCCTCAGGTACTAACGATAAAGCTGGATCAGCTCAAAATCTGTTGCGTTGGGTATCGCCACGCCTCATCAAAGAAACATTTGTACCACCCGTAGACTACCGTTATCCGTTCTTAGGATAATAAATAAAATTTTAACTTTGTCAAAGTTCTCTGCCCGTGTGGTTCGCATCTTTGGCAAAGTTTCTCTTAAATTTATATAAAAAACAGTTCCCTTACAAACACTTGTATTTGTGGGTTCGGAGGCTTAATTAATTATTAAACACTAAACATTAATCATTAAACATTAAATGGAATGGCTTTGGAATTTGATGACTAACCACGAAAGTGTCGCCTACACCGTAATAGTATATAGCGTAGTCATCGCAGTAGGAGTTGCCTTAGGTAAAATAAAAATATTCGGCATCTCATTCGGGATCGCTTGGGTACTTTTTGCAGGTATCGCTATGGCCGAATTAGGCTTTACTATCAATTCTCACATACAACACTTCATAAAAGAATTTGGACTTATTCTATTTGTATATACCATCGGATTACAAGTAGGACCTGGATTCTTCGCTTCCTTCCAAAAAGAAGGTGTCAAACTCAATTTATTAGCTGTACTCTCCATTGTAACGTGTATGTTTACAGTAATTGCTATTCACTACCTCACCCAAACTGATATGGGCACCTTGGTAGGAATAATGTCAGGCGCTGTAACCAACACTCCAGGACTCGGTGCTGCACAAGCTACATTAGAAGATGTATTCAAAGGCGACCCCACTACAATACCTTCCCTCTCTACTGCCTATGCAGTAGCTTACCCATTTGGAGTATTGGGAATCATATTAGTGATGTTAGGACTCAAAGCTTTTCTAAAAGTAAATGTAGAAGCCGAAAAACGCCTCAATGCTGTGCGCCATTCTAAAGATCAAGTAATTATCAATAGATTTGCTATTAAAGTTACAAACCCTGCGCTCTATGGCAAAAAATTAAAAGTCATCAGAGAAACTCTTGATTTTGATTTTACTGTTTCTCGTATGTGTCGAAAAGGCGAAATACTAATGGCTGATGCAACTACTGTTATTCAAGAAGGCGACATCGTACTGATAGTAGTCAATAAAAAAGAAAACGAGAAGTTTCTTACTCTAATGGGCGAAAGTGTTCCTATTCTCGACTATTTCCCCGACGAAAAAGAAATGCGTTACACCTCTCGTCGCATCAATGTTACCCAGCGTGCTATTTTCACTAAAACCTTAGCCGAACTCGATGTGCGCAAGCGTTTTGGAGTAACGATTACTCGTGTATTCCGTGCAGGTATTGAGTTTGTACCTTCTGCTCATACCAAGTTGCAGTTTGGCGATACCATTACTGTAATAGGCGACGAAACTCATATACAACTCGTGAGCAAAGAGTTTGGTAACTCCAAACGCCGATTGCAAACCCCTCATATCGCCGAACTCTTTATGGGAATTACCCTCGGAGTACTTTTAGGCTGTATTCCTTTCTCTATCCCAGGAATTCCTGTACCTGTAAAATTAGGATTAGCAGGTGGCCCCCTTATCGTAGCAATACTTATCAGTAGGTATGGAGGTAAATTTTCAGTAACACACTATGTATCTCAAAGTGCCAACCTAATGGTGCGCGAAATAGGTATTGTACTTTTCCTCGCCAGTGTAGGCTTGGATGCAGGAGCTACTTTTGTAGAAACAATCTTGCATGGTCAAGGTTTATATTGGATGGGATTAGGCGCACTTATCACTCTTATACCTCTCATTATCACATCTTTGGCAGGACGTATCAAAGGAAAATTGGACTATTTAGAAATTTGTGGTTTGCTATCAGGTGCCTCTACCGATCCCCCTGCTTTGGCTTTTGCCAATGATATGAATAATTCCGAAGTACCAGCCCTCACGTATGCAAGTGTTTATCCACTTACTACCTTCTTGCGAATAATGGTAGCACAATTATTGATTGTATTTTTTGTGTGATGTTTCAAAAAAAGTTGTACTTTTGCCCTCTGAAAAAATAAAATATTATGTTTGAAGATATGATGGGAATGATGGGAAAACTCAAAGAAACCCAGCAAAAAATAGAAGAGGCTAAAGCACGTTTAAATCACGTATTAGTTGATGAAATTGCCGCTGATGGCAGTGTGAAAGTAACTATTACTGCCAATCGAGAAATTAAAAGCATTCAAATAAACGAGGCTTTATTAGAAGACAAAGAAGCCTTGGAGGATTATTTGATTATCACACTCAACAAGGCTATTGCCAAAGCTACAGAAATCAATGAATTAGAATTAGCTAATGTAGCCAAGCAAGGACTTCCGTTTAACTTTTAAAAACACTAAATCTATGGGTAAAATAATAGCTATTGCAAACCAAAAAGGAGGCGTCGGAAAAACTACTACCTCCGTGAACTTAGCTGCCTCATTAGGCGTATTAGAAAAAAAAGTATTACTCATTGATGCCGACCCACAGGCAAATGCTACTTCTGGCTTAGGTATTGATGTAGATTCTATTGAACACGGCACCTACGAGCTCTTAGAGCACACTATGGAAGCTAAAGATATGATTGTTCACACTAGCTCTCCCAATCTCGACCTTATCGCTGCCCATATCAACTTGGTCGCTATCGAGATTGAGTTAGTTGATAAAGAACAACGTGAGTTTATGCTCAAAAAAGCCTTAGAATCTATCAAAGATGAGTATGATTATATTTTAATTGACTGTGCTCCTTCCTTAGGGCTCATCACTCTAAATGCTCTTACAGCTGCCAACTCAGTGATCGTGCCTATCCAATGCGAGTACTTCGCTCTGGAAGGATTAGGCAAACTCCTCAATACTATTAAAAGCGTACAAAAAACCTTCAATCCCGATTTAGATATCGAAGGCTTATTGCTCACTATGTACGATGCACGCTTGCGACTCTCTAACCAAGTAGTAGAAGAGGTTCAAAAACACTTTAGCGATATGGTATTCAAAACCATTATACAGCGCAATGTACGCCTCAGTGAAGCTCCAAGTTTCGGCGAAACCATTATCAACTACGATGCTACCAGTAAAGGGGCTACCAATCATATCAACTTAGCTCAAGAGATTATCGATAAAAATAAAACTGCATAATGACGAAACCTGCTAAAAAACCTGCCTTGGGGAGAGGTATTTCAGCCATTTTTGGCAATAGCCCCGAAGTGGCTATCAATTCTATAAAAGATAAGAACGCCGATAAAATCGTAGGAAATATCATAGAACTCGAACTCGACCTGATAGAAACAAACCCCTTTCAACCTCGTACTTCTTTTAACGAAGAAGAACTACAAGGGCTCGCTTCCTCTATTAAAGAATTGGGGGTCGTCCAACCTATCACCGTGCGCAAACTCGACGGCGAAAACAAATATCAGCTCATATCGGGCGAACGCCGTTTCAGAGCTTCCAAATTAGCTGGACTCAAAACAATCCCAGCCTATATCCGCATCGCCGACGACAACGAGTCGCTTACAATGGCTTTGGTTGAAAATATTCAACGACAGGATTTAGACCCTATAGAAATTGCACTTTCTTACCAACAACTCATCGAGCAAGTAAACCTCACTCAAGACCAAATGAGCAAACGCGTAGGTAAAAAACGTTCTACAATCACTAACTATCTGCGTTTGCTGAAGCTCGCTCCTATCATTCAAACAGGTATACGCGACGGCTTTATATCTATGGGACACGGACGTGCAATTATCGCTATAGAAGACCCCGAACAACAAGCTGAAGTGTACCAACGAATCATTTCCGATAACCTATCAGTACGTGATACCGAAGAGTTAGTGCGCCGCTTGCAAAACCACGAAACACATAATGTGGTAAGTATTCAAATCCCTAAAAGCAATAGTAAAACTGAAGTACCTACTTATATCAAAGAAAATATGAGTAGCTTTAATCATTTTTTTGGCACCAAAGTTGCCGTAAAAGTGAACAAAGATGGAAAAGGTAGCCTTACCATCCCTTTTACTTCAGAAGAAGATTTCAAACGTATTCAAAGCTTATTACACAAAAAAGATGAGTAAAACATTTGTTTTCATAATGGCACTCCTTTCCGGAGTGGGTATTTCGTACGCACAAAACAATACAGAGGAAGTGGTAGAAGTACCCTCCGATTCTATACAAGTAGCCGTTATGCAAGACAATATGAAAAAAGTTCCTTGGAATACCGACCCTCTTTCTCCTGCAAAAGCAGCTTTCTATTCAGCTGTCGTACCAGGCTTAGGGCAGATATACAACAAAAGCTACTGGAAAGTCCCTTTGGTGTATATCGCTATCGGAACCCCTATATACTTCTATATACAAAACTCTAAGGAATACGATCGTTATCTCTCCGCCTACAAACGTCGCCAACAAGGATTTACCGATGATGAGTTTTATGGCAATCGCCCTGATGGACAGCCGCGCCTCAGCACCGACGGCTTGCGCCGAGGCATACAGTTCTATCGCCGTAATAAAGAACTCTCTATTCTTATAGGAGTAGGCTTATACGCTCTAAACATCATCGAGGCAAATGTCGATGCCCATCTCAAACAATTCAATGTAGATGAACGCCTTACCTTAGAACCTTTCATCCAACACAATTTCTTTACTGAACCTCAATTTGGTTTAACGCTTACCTATAAAACTAAGAAATAATAATGAACACACAAAACCTATTAGAAACCTTGCGCCACATCGTTGGCGCAAAATACGTTATTACCGACCCCTCAAAAACTGAACGTTACCGCACTGGATATCGTTTTGGTACTGGCAACGCAATTGCCGTTGTGCGTCCCGCTACTTTGTGGGAACAGTGGCAAGTACTCGAAGCCTGTGTTGAAGCCGATGTGATTGTAATTTCTCAAGCCGCCAATACAGGAATTACAGGTGGGTCTAACCCTTTTGGCAACGATTACGACCGCGATGTGGTAATCATCAACACAATGCGTAACGACAACATTCAGCTTATCAACGAAGGGAAACAAGCTGTATGCCTCACTGGGGCTACACTCAACCATTTAGAACAAGAACTAAAAGTATACGATCGCGAACCTCATTCTGTAATTGGCTCTTCTTGTATTGGAGCTTCTGTAATTGGAGGTGTGTGCAACAACTCTGGTGGATCTTTAGTACAACGTGGGCCTGCTTATACCGAAATGGCTCTTTTTGCCCAACGTAATGCCGATGGTAAATTAGAGCTCATCAACCACTTAGGCATTGATTTAGGAAGCTCTCCTAAAGAAATTCTCACTAATCTCCAAGAAGGCAAATACCAGCAAAAGGACATCCATTCCACTGACAAAAAAGGACACGACCACGACTATTGTAACCACGTACGCGAAATCAATGCTAATACCCCTGCCCGCTTCAATGCCGACCCCGCTCGCTTATTCGAAGCCTCAGGTAGTGCAGGTCGTTTAGGAGTTTTTGCTGTCCGTGTAGATACTTTCCCTGCCGAGAAAAAAACTGCCGTATTCTATATAGGTACTAACAATACAGCTGTACTCACCAAACTGCGCCGCGATATGCTTGGTACTTTCGAAGAAATTCCTATCTCTGGTGAGTATATCCACCGTACTGCCTTTGATATCGCTGCTAAATATGGTAAAGATACTTTTTGGTATATCAAAAATGTCGGTACTGAATACCTCCCTAAACTCTTCTCTCTCAAAGCGTGGGGTGACCGCGTAGCCAAAAAACTACCTTTTATGCCTAACCATTTCAGTGAAAAATTCTTACAATTCACCTCTAAATTAATGCCTCAACACCTTCCTAAAATATTGTGGGATTACCGCAACCAATATGAACACCACCTCATTCTAAAAATGGGAGGCAAAGGGGTAGACGAAGCACGCGCTTATTTGCAAAAAGAATTTGCCGATAGCAGTAAAGGGGCGTTTATAGAGTGTGATGCCAAGCTCGCTCAAGCGGCAATGCTTTTGCGTTTTGCAGTAGCTTCAGCTGCCATTCGTTATCGTTCCGTACACGAAGATGAGGTAGAAGATATCGTCGCTTTAGACATCGCTTTGCGCCGCAACGACGAGAATTGGTTTGAAAAACTCCCCCCTGAACTCGATGCTAAAATTCTTCACAAATTGTATTACGGACACTTTATGTGCCATGTATTCCATCAGGATTATGTAATTAAAAAAGGTTACAATTGTGAAGAAATAGAAGAAGAGATGCTCAAAATATTAGATACTCGCGGCGCTCAATACCCCGCCGAGCATAACGTCGGACACTTGTATCACGCTAACGACGACCTGAAAAAATTCTACAATTCCCTTGACCCTACCAATAGCTTTAACCCTGGTATTGGTAAAACTTCTAAGAAAAAAGATTGGAAATAAGTAAACACACTATCTTATTAAAAGCTGTTTGATACTTTCGGACAGCTTTTTTTATGAAATTACCTCTTTTATGATCTGTTGATTTACAAATGTTTAGAAGCTATTAGACGATTTTATACCTTTTTTAGACAACAAAAGGAATCGTTTATGCACGTTATTTATACTTTTGTGTCATCAAACGATACAAAAACAAACAACCATTGTATGAAAAGAAATCTATTTTTATCAGTTCTACTATTATTAGTGAGTTGGAGTTATGCACAACAACGCACCATTCGTGGAACTGTCAGCGATGCTACTACTAAGGAGCCTTTGATGAGTGCTTCAGTAGTAGTGAAAGGAACTACCAAAGGTGTCAGCACCGATATGGATGGTAAATACTCCATAGATGTAGCGGTGGGACAGACCTTAGAAGTCTCTTTTATGGGGTATGTAACCCAGAATGTAAAAGTAACTGCCAATACCCCTGTGCCTTTGCACATTGCTTTGGCTGATGAACAAAAAAAGCTCGAAGAAGTTGTAGTTGTGGGTTATGGAGTTACTAAAAAACGCGACTTAGCAGGTGCTATCACCTCTATCAAAACAGGTGATGTGAAAGCTGGTGTAGTAGCCGATATGTCACAAATGTTAAAAGGGCGTGCATCAGGTGTACAAGTACGTCAGAATTCATTAGAACCTGGTGGTAATGTATCTATCCGTGTACGTGGTGCTTCTTCAGTGAGTGCCGATAATGAACCCTTATATGTAATCGACGGATTTCAAACCGACAATATGTCGCAAATTAGCATAGACGACATCGAGTCTATAGAAATCTTAAAAGATGCTTCTACCACTGCTATTTATGGCGCTCGTGGTGCCAATGGGGTCATCCTTATCACTACTAAAAAAGGTAAAGAAGGTTCTTTCAATGTAGAGTATTCTAACCAAACGGCTTTTAAAAATATGTATAACCCTTGGGATTTACTCGATGCTGGAGAAACCATTGCTCTTACTCGCCGCCTATATAATGAAACTGGGTTAGCTAAATATAATAAATGGACTGCTGCTCAAGCTACTTACCGCGGTAAAGGTACCGATTGGCTCAAAGAAACTACTCACGATGCTTTTACTGTATTACATCAACTTTCAGTATCAGGAGGTACCGACCGCCTTTCTGCTTTTATGTCGGCTAATTACCTCACTGAACCTGGTATATTGCTCAATACTGATTATAGCCGTTACGGCGGACGTGTGAATTTACAGTACAAAATTAGCCCAAAAGTAAGAGCTGGAGCTAATATGAACTTTTCCCAGTCTAAAAAGAAATTCTTAGATATGGGTACTATCTCTTCCGATAAAAATATAATGTACCGTATTTTTAACTTAGAGCCTTGGAAAAACAAAGAAGGTTTTGATGTCTTTGGAATTAAAGCTCGTCGTCCAGCAGTGTTTGAAGAAATGAATGGAGCTCAACTCTATCGCCACTTCAATACGATGTATGCTACCGCTTATGCCGATATTGACCTATTGCCTTCTCTTACTATCAACGGCCGTTACACCTATGCTTACGACCATCTAAAAACCGAAAAATACTATGACCGCTCTACCTCTATCGGTCAAGCTTATAAAGGTCAAGCCTTCCTTAGCCACGAAGAAAACGTAAAACACCAAATTGAAGGTGTTGCTACTTATCACCCTAAAATGGAAGGTAAACACGATATAAAAGTAACCGCAGGTACTTCCTACATTTATCAAAGGGGCAAAGGTGATGAAGTTCAAGCCTATGGTTTCGCTTCTGATGTCTTCTCCTTCAAAAACATCGGCGCTGCCCAACACTTAGATTGGATAGGCTCCGGAGAATCTTCTATCAAAAAAGGTTCTGTTTTTGGTCGTGCCGAGTACATTTTTAACAACCGTTATATCCTAAATGCTTCTGTTCGTGCCGATGGTTCTTCAGTGTTTGGAGCCGACTATCGTTGGGGAATTTTCCCCGCAGGCTCTTTAGCTTGGCACTTAGGCGAAGAAAAATTTATGGCTTGGACAAAACCTGTAATTTCTCGTATCAAATTGCGCACCAGTTACGGCCTTAGCGGTAATGATGGTATCCGATTTGGACTCTCTCAATACCAATATTCTGTACGCGATGTGTACATAGGAGGTACTGAAGGCACTAAAGGTATGTATCCTTCCAACCCCTATAATCCAAAACTCCGTTGGGAAACTACCGCACAATGGAATGCAGGTATTGATTTGAATATTGCAAGTGTTGAACTCAGCTTTGATTACTACATCAAGCGTACTCACGATTTGTTAAACCCCGACCCTATTCACCCTTCTGGTGGTTTCCCTAACTATGTAAACGATGGCCGCCGTTTCGAGTATACCGCTATGATGGTAAACGATGGTGAAGTAGAAAATCGCGGATATGAAATAGCTATCAAATCTACTAATATTAATAAAAAAGGATTTACGTGGAATACCGCTTTCAATTTTGCTCACAACCGCAGCGAAGTGTTAAAACTCAATGATGGTAAACCTCGTTTCCAATACATACGCCCTCACGGTTCTTATGAAGAAAAAGAATATATGATGCTCAAAGAAGGTGAACCGCTCAGTGCTATCTATGGTTATGTGTTCGACGGTATTATCCAGCAAGGAGAACAATATGCCCCTCAAATCAAATCTGTGCCTGGTGACCCTAAGTTTAAAGACCTTAATGGCGATGGTAAAATAGACGAAAACGACCGTACTGTACTAGGGACTGGTATCCCTAAAACTATCATTGGGCTCAACAATAGCTTCACTTATAAAGATTTTGACTTCTCTTTCTTCTTTGAAGCTTCTTTAGGTGCTAAAATGCTCAACCTTACACGCATCTACCTCGAAGATAACAATCGTTTAGCCGCCTCATCCGATCGCTGGACTCGCGCTCACGCTTCCAATAGCGTTCCTCGTAACGGCTATCAAAAAAATGACGGTTTGCTTTATGGCTCCTATGTAAACTCTCGCTTCGTAGAAGATGCCGATTTTGTAAAACTCCGCAATATCGAATTAGGGTACACTTTCAATGGTAGCAAATGGAATATGAAAACCCTCAAAACAATGCGTATGTTCGTAGGTGGTCAAAATCTGCTCACCTTTACCAAATATCAAGGTTTTGACCCCGATATCAGTACCAATGGTAGCAGTGCTATCGCACAAGGGTTAGATTTGAACTCTTATCCTGCTTATCGCACTATCAACTTTGGAGTGAAATTAACATTTTAACACTAAAAGAAAATGAAAACGAATTACAAACTATATACCTTAGTAGCTGCCTTAGGCTTATCATTTACAGCTTGTGAACTAAAAGAGGATCTCTCCTCTGTTTACAACGTAAATAATGCCTACACTACTGAAGAAAACGCTCAAGAAGGGGTAAATGGTATCTATAGATATTTAAACTCTGCCACTCACCCAAGTACCTTCTACATCAACGACCTTTCTACCGATGACGGATTCAAAGAAGGTAACGACTTCGAAATTTTAAATAATAATGGGCTTACAGGTAACATCCAATTATTAACAAGCTATAATGGCAATTGGCAAATGATAGGTTGTGCCAATACTGCTATTGATAATATAGCAATGATACCCGAAACCCGTTTTAAAACCGCCGATAAGAAAGTAGAACTTTTAGCCGAAGCTCACTTTATGCGCGCTTTTGCCTACTATCAGCTCACTAACACTTTCTACCGTGTTCCTCTAATTACCAATGGTTACTATGCTGCTACCGCTAATCCTACTTTAGCTACTGTAGAAGAACTCGATAACCAAATTGAACAAGACTTGCTTATCGCAACTAATAATTTACCTCTAGAGTGGAGTGTAAACGGAAGTGATGCTGGTCGACCTACCAAAGGGGCTGCTTATGGTTACTTAATGCGTCTCTATATGCGTAAAGCAGGCCGCCTACGCGAAGAAGGTAGTGATGCTACTGCTGCTTGGCAAGCCGCTTTAGTTTATGCTAACCAAGTAATCGCTACTGGTAAATACACCTTGCTCGCACACCCCTTCGATCCTTTCGACCCACGTACACGTGCTTCTCTTTACAACAGCGAAATTATCTTTGCAGTGCGTAGTAGTGAATCAGTACCCTCAGGTGCTTCCGATTTAGCACTCTATTTCACTTCTTGGGATTACAACAAAGGGTGGGACATCTTCAATGTGCCTTTAGAACTCTATTGGCAGTTTGATAGTAGCGACGAACGACTAACCCAATTTATCAAAGGCGAATTTTTAAATGTCAATGATGCCAATCAAAAATATGTCGCTCCTACTTTAACTCAAATGGGCACCCTCAACAACGAGGCTTCAAGCCCTCGCATTACAGAGCTCGCCAATGTGTATACCGATAAGTATTTCTACGAAAAAGCAGGTACTTATAATTATAATACACCCAATAATCTACCTCTATTGCGCTATGCCGATGTACTGCTCTCTAAAGCCGAAATACTCAATGAACTCAATGGCCCTAATCAAGAATCTGTAGATTTGATAAACCAAATACGCCAAAGAGCTTTTCAAGGTAGTTCTCACAATTACATCTTGGCTAATTTCCCTACAAAAGAAGAAATGCGTAGCAAATTGTGCGACGAACGCCTCTTTGAATTTAATATGGAAGGCTTGCGCCGTATCGACCTTATCCGTATGGGCTTGTGGAAAGATCGCTTAGATAAGTATATGGACACTATCAAACAAAAATTAGAAATTAAACAAACTAATCTCAATGCGAGAAGAGACCCTAATGTAGTAAAAAAACCTTACGACTTAAGCCCTCAATGGAAAGTATATCCTAAGTTCAACAGTCCTCTAAAAGTGTACGATATGCGTCGTTATTACCCTATACCAAGCGTATATAGCAATAAATTTCCCGACTTGCAAAATAACCGCTCCTTTAGAGAACAATAATTTTAAACATAACAAAATATGAAAACCTATACTAAACCTATACTAATAGTTGCAGCGATACTCAGCACCATCAGCTGTAGTAAAAGCGATGTTGACGGGCGTTTTAGTGAGAACCCTAAAAGTGAGATAGGCACACCTCAAACAGGCTCCGCTGATACTGCCAAACAAATCAAATGGAATTTTGACAACATCAACGATTGGATCAATGCCAGTCAAGGTGAAAATGCCAATGTTTCACAAACCTCTCTCGAAAGCAATACACAAGCTGAAGACGGTAAAGTAGTGAAAATCTATACCGAAGCCAATACGCAACAACGCAAAAAGCTCAAAACCAAAAAACAATACGGTGCTGGGCTCTATACTTGGCGTACCTATATTTCCGACTTGGGAGCCACTGAACGCGTGAGCATAGGTTCTTGGTTGTGGAATAGCGACAAACACGAACTTGATTTTGAAGTGGGTTCTGGTACCGCTAAAGAACGTGAAACCCTTAAAACTTCCGATGACGAAGTGATTGCCTACATCACCAGTCAAGATAATCCTTTTGTACAACAAAAAATAAAAATCAAAAAGAATGCTTGGCATACCTTTAAAATCGACTTGCAATTAATTGGCGATAAATATTTTGCAACTTGGATTATCGATGAGGTAAAATGTGCCGCTCAACAGCTTAACTACGGCCAAGAACACCCTTTCCACATCTTCTGTAGTACCGAAAACCTTAAATTTATAGGTGATAACTGGCCTTACCAAGAGAACTATGGCTTGTGGGATTATGTAACTTATACCCCTTATTCTTACTCTATAGCCCCTGTAGAACCTTCTACACAAACAAATCCAATAGACGAAACCCCTGAACCCGATAAAGGAGAAGTAAAACGCTGGGATTTCAATACTTTCCCTAATGATTGGGGCAAATGGACAAATGTAGGAGCTGACGGACCTGCCTTTAGCAAATTAGATAACGGCAAATTAATCCTTACCACCAATTCCTATTGCAATGTGTCAAAAGCATATTACAAACCTCAAGTAGGATATGGTAAATACACTTGCTCTATCCGTTTGCCTGAAGTAAACGAGTCGGCTAAAATACAAATGGGAATGATTCTCTATTTCTATACCGATACCCCAAAAACTATAGAACGCTTGTTCCAAATGGTAGCTCGTTATGGAAAAGATGAAGACCGCACTCGCCTCGGTGCTAAACAAGGTGAAATGCTCTTGTTTATCGCTTCTGCCGAACCTGGTTTGTCAAGCTACAAACAAGTCTTACAACCTAATAAAGATTATAAATTCACCATCGAATTGAAAAAAGCAGGTAATAAATATGTAGCGGTATATTATTTAGATGATAAACCAATACAAACACTTAAAACTAACTTTGGTGAAGATGACTTTAAGTTTGAATTAGGTATCAGTGCCGAATCTAATAGAGGCGATTGGCTACCTGGTAATAAACTGGAAGATCCTACTAAAAAATATAACGCTACTTTCAACTTTATTGAATATACCGCCTATTAGTAGTGAATCAATGTTTATCTCTATAAATGGCAAATTGATTTTTTCCAAAAAGGGGCTATCCTCTCTCATAGCCCCTTTTTCTTAAAAAAAGAAAACTAATAAAATTATATGAAACAACTAAACCTATTTTTAACATTTGTCTTTTTGAGCTTTTGTGTGAGTTGCAGCAAACAATCAAAAGATATTCCTGAAGTAACCATTGATAAAACCAAAGTAATGCTATGGGATTTTAAATCTCTCAATGGTTGGTTATTAGGCAATCAGGATGAGGATTACCCGCAAGGAAAGGACAAAGAAACTTATGCCAAAGTGGTAAGTGATTCTTACGCCAAAGATGGATGGGCTATGAAAATATGGACAAAAGCTTATACTGAACAACGCAAAAAACAAAAAACAGTACACCGTTACGGGGCTGGTATCTACACTTGGCGCACCTACATTCCACCAATGGAAACTGGAGCGTGGGCAAGTATAGGCTCTTTCTTGTATAACAGTGAAGGACACGAAATAGATTTTGAAGTAGGCTCAGGCGATGCTAAACGCAGAAAGAAATTAGGCGCAAAAGAAGGTCAGGTCGTAGTGTTTATGACCAGCCAAAATAATCCTTGGGCTCAAAATGCTGAAGTACTTATAGATAGTGACCAATGGCATACTTTCCAAATAAAATTAACTATCAACCCTCAAAATAACCATTACATTGCTACGTGGCTCATCGATGGAGTACAACACCTCCAGAAAGAACTCAACTATGGACAACAATATCCTTTCCGCATCTTTTGCAGTGTAGAAAATATAGATTTTATAGGCGACCATATCCCTACTAAAGACCATTATGCTTTATGGGATTATGTGATGTATGAACCTTTTACTAATGCTATTGAACCTGTAAATCCTGATAATGAATAACGCTTTCCCTCATTAAAACAATTGAAAAAAACTTAAATATAAACCTAAATAAATATGAAAAGATCAATTATTATTTTGTTTATAACCATAGGAGTACTTTTAATCTCTTGTAAAAAAGATGATAACATCGCTACTTATCAAGGCTCCTTAACTGATTTTTCGGTGGCTTTGAGTGGAACAAATTTCCTTCGTGCCGAAGTAACTGCTACTTTTAGCAGTGAAACGTCCTTCCGCATTTTCTATTGGGAAGTGAGCCAACCCTCACAAGTACAACACACCAATACTTATCAAGGAAAAGAAACTGAACACAAAACTCTGCTATTTCTAAAACCCGAAACTGAATACGCTTGCAAAATTAGCTATGGAAACGGCTTAGAAACTGAAGCAAAACACTTCAAAACTAAAAGTGTACAATCATTTTTGCCAAATGCTACTCTGCAAGAAGATAAACTAAAAGAATCCATCAAAGGATATCTGTTAGCAAACGACCGCAAATCAAATAATATTTACCTAATGGATATGAACGGAACTGTAGTGTGGTATGAACCCGTACCCGATACTCCTGCAGTAGTGAACTACACCCCTCGTACACAACAATTCTACTTGCTCACCGATGCACCTTCCGAAGGACTCTTTGTGTTTAACGCTAAAAAATTAAAAATAATAGACCTTTTTGGCAATATTGTGCTACAAAAAGAGTTCGCTTCTATCCCCGAACTGAAAAACCGCGAAGTACACCACGAATGCCGCCCTCTACCCGATGGCAATATAGGTTTAGTAACCTATATTCATCAAACGGTAGACCTCAGTAGCAAAGGAGGTTCGCAAACAGATACCGTTACAGGCGACGGCTTTGTGATTATGAATACCCAAGGAGAAATCGTAAAAAAATGGAGCTGTTTTGACCACCTAAATCCACTTGACCACCCTAATATCACAACTAAAAAAGTGAAAGAAGACTGGATTCACGCCAATTCTATCGACCAAGATAGCGAAGGCAATTACTATATGACCACCAATCGCGATAGCGAGCTCTGGAAAATCAACGGTAAAACAGGCGAATTAGTGTATCGCGTGGGTAAAAATGGCACTATTAAACCTACCGAAAACCTCTTGTCTCACGGTATCCATTGTGCTGTCGTACAAGCTCCTAACGAAGTGTTAGTGATTGACAACGCACGCGAAAACAAAACTACAGGGTCAAGAGCACTTATCTATAAAGTAAACGAACATAGTAAAACCGTAAGTGTACCTTTAGAAGTCGCCTTGCCTAAAGGACAATTTTCAACCACTCGCAGCAATGTTCAATTCATAGATAATCAGCACGTACTTTTTGCCTTGAGCACTCAAAAACAAGTGCTCATTACCAACAGAAATACTACCCCTGAAATACATCGCACACTCTTATTGCCACAAACTTTTTATCGCGTAACCTATATACCAACAATCCAATATTAAACAATTTTCCAATGAAAAAACTTTTATTCAGCACGCTTGCCTTGTGTTTGATGGCTTGCTGTAAAGAAACAAAACCTGTAGTGAATTATGAGGTAATTCCACTACCACAATCTATTGAATACACTGAGCAAGAGCCTTTTCAATTAGATGCCAAAACGGTTATTACTTATCCGCAAGGCAACGCTTTACAGGAAAAGAACGCTTCCTTTTTAGCTTCTTATATTCAAGAACTTTCAGGAATGCCTATAAAAACACAAGCTGGAGTAACCAATGGCAAACGCATTGTATTGAAAACCGATTTGCAAAACGCAAACCAAGAGGCTTATCAGCTCACTGTAACAAGCGACCAAATAACTATTGATGGGGCAAGCCCTGCCGGTGTGTTCTACGGTATTCAAACTTTGCGCAAATCTATGGATGTAACCCACCCTAAAGCCTTAGTTTTTCCAACCGTAGTTATAAACGATGCTCCACGCTTTGCTTATCGCGGAATGCACTTTGATGTGAGTCGCCATTTCTTTACTGTAGATTTTATCAAGCAGTATATTGATATACTCGCTCTGCACAACCTCAATAAATTCCATTGGCATCTCACCGACGACCAAGGTTGGCGTATTGAAATCAAAAAATACCCTCGCCTTACTGAGGTAGGTTCAATGCGTAAAGAAACGCTTATCGGGCATTTGCTCAAAGATAAACCCCATCAATTCGACGGCAAACCTTATGGCGGATACTACACTCAAGAGCAAATAAAGGAAATCGTAAAATACGCTCAAGACCGTTATATCACCATTATCCCCGAAATTGATATACCTGGGCATACCCTCGCTGTACTCACCGCTTATCCTGAGTTAGGTTGTACCGGTAAAGATTATGCTGTAGGCACCAAATGGGGAGTGTTCGACGATGTGCTTTGTGCTGGCAACGAGGCTTCATACAAGTTTTTAGAAGACGTTTTTGATGAACTTACCGAACTTTTCCCTTCTAAATACATTCATATAGGAGGTGATGAGTGTCCCAAAACACGTTGGAAAGAATGTCCTAAATGTCAGGCTAAAATCAAAGCTTTAGGCTTAAAAGGCGATGGAAAACACACTGCCGAGCAACAATTGCAGGGTTATGTAGTATCGCGTATAGAGCAATTCCTAAAAAAGAAAGGTAGAGAAGTAATTGGCTGGGACGAGATTTTAGAGGGTAACAATATCTCACAAGATGCGATTGTAATGTCGTGGCGAGGCACCGAAGGGGGGATCGCAGCAGCACAACGCCACAACCGTGCTATTATGACCCCTCACTACAGTTTGTATTTCGATTATAATCAAGGAGAAGACCCTACCAAAGAACCACTTTCCATAGGTGAATACCTCCCCGTAAAAAAGGTGTATGACTACGAGCCTATCGACCCTAAACTCACCCCTGAACAAGGTAAATACATTTTAGGAGCACAAGCTAATTTATGGACAGAATACATCGCGAGCCCTGCACACGCTCAATATATGCTTTTACCTCGATTAGCTGCCTTAGCCGAAGTGCAATGGACAGCTCCCGAGAAAAAGAATTTTCCTAATTTCCTAAAACGTTTGGGAAACCTGCTAAACTATTATCAGTTAAAAGGTTATCACTACGCCAAACACATAATGGGAGTTACCCCTGTAATCCAACCAGCTGCCAATAAAGACGGCATTCAAGTAGAGCTCCTCACCGTAGGTGATGGCAAGGTGTACTACACTACCGATGGCTCTACCCCCAATGCGAGCAAAACACTCTATACCCAACCTATTAAGTTGAGCAATGAGTTACTACTCAAAGCTGTTGCCATACATAAGGATACTATAAGCGGAGTGTTTAGCTATCAATCCTTATTCAACAAAGCTACTTACAAAAAAATACAATTACTCACCGAAACCAACCCTAAATATACTTTTGGAGGAGCTACAGCCTTAGTCGATGCCCAAATAGGTGAAGATTCTTATATCGATGGACATTGGGTAGGCTTTCCAGGTCGTGTAGGAGTAGAAGCAGTGATTGATTTGGGTAAAGAAGAAGAAATCAGCAATTTAAAAGCAGGTAGTTTAGCCGATACCCCTAACTGGATATTCCCCGCCTCAGAAGTTGCTATTTATAGTTCCCCCGATGGCAAAAACTTCCAGCTCATTGCTCAGCAACCTTTGAAAATTGCCGAAAAAACCGACCCTATCAAGCGAGTACCTATCAGTTTAAATTTTGCTAAAACTAAAACCCGTTATGTAAAAGTAGTGCTCAAAGGTACTATAATCCCCGAATGGCACGAAGGCAAAGGCACCCCTGCCCTACTCTTCGTAGATGAAATCCAACTGAATTAATTTTGAAAGATACATTTTTCATACGTAATATTGCTTTTATTTAAAAATTGTGTAATTACACAATGAGGGCTGCCAGATTTTATCTGGCAGCCTTTTTTTAATTTGCACCTGACACCTGATACCTAACACCTGATACCTGACATCTCTTCTACTTTGGCAAAGTTGCTCTCCCTCCGCAACACTTACTAACTATTGAATTTTAATCACTTACGATTTTACTACCAAAAATAAATGTTAAAATATTTGTATAGTATAAAAATTCGCCGTAACTATGCACCAAAATTAGACATATTAAAAGCGTTAGCTTTTGTGCTGTTGTCAGAAATCTGGTAAATTTCAAAAGTAATACAGTTACAAAAAGTTGATGCCTGCGTTATATGCGTGGGTTACACTTTCTGTATTACAAAGTTTACCAGAACTCCTGACAACAGATTGTAAGTAATTCACGCTTTTTGTTTTTATAATAGCGTTAGCTTTATTCTGTTGTCGGAAATCTGGTACATTTCTACAATTTAGGTAATACAGAATGAGTTAGCCTATGGAGCAAAGGAAGCACGCAAGTGCTTTCCTTTGCCGTATGCAACTGCTTCTTCAAAAAGAATAAAGACTTCTTCGCTTAACATAAACAACTTATTAAAGTTCTCATTATGTTTATGAAGCAATACACTGCATTTTATGCTACCAAAGTTTCAGAGAAAACTATTTTTCTTATTGATTTAGATGGTACATTAGTAGATACTGATTATGCTAACTATTTAGCGTACCACTATGCAATAAAAAAAATCTTTGAAATTGAGCTTTCTTATGATAGAAAAAAACGCTTCACAAGAAATGATTTAAAAAAGATATTTCCTAATATTCAAGTCTCAGATTTTGAAAAAATAGTCAGACTTAAAGAAGATAAGTACAAAGACTATTTAAGTAAGACAGTAGTAAATAAAGATTTAATGATTCTACTGCAAAACTATCACAAAACTAATGCTGTAATTTTAGTAACAAAATGTCATAGAGAAAGAGCTAAACAAACGCTTTCCTATCATAACCTTGAGCTCTATTTCACAGATAAAGTATTTTCTGAGGGGGGTAACAAATACAAAGAAGCTATTAATAGCTTACAGTTAGCAACTTCTTCAGTGGTAATATTTGAAGATGATGATACTGAAATAGAAAATGCTATAAAAGTAGGGATTTTAGAACAGAATATTAACAAAGTAATTTTTTAATTTATATGGAAAAATTTGTAATTGAAGCTAATAGTTTTTTAAAACAAGATGTAGAAGGGTATTATCATACTCTCTATAAGTCAATGAGTAACCCAGAGAGTCAAACTCTTCACATTAATTATCTTAAAAATGACAACAATCAATTTACTCTTGAATCAGAAAGACTAAAGCAAGCAACAGAAAAATTGTATCAGAATTTAAAGGAAGATTTAGCTCAAATATTAAGAGAACAAAGTTTGCCTTTATATGTTTGTGTAGTTCCAAGGGCTAAACCAGAAAATGATTATAAACCTTCTCAATTGCTTTTTAAAGAAACTATTCGTACTTTTGTAAAAGAATCTGAATATAGGCTTAATAATGGTGTAGACTATATTAAGAGGACTGTGAGAACTATGACAACTCATCAAAATCATTTTCCTTTTTCAGGTTATTCAGAACTCCCCTCTCCTTATATAGGAATTTCAAAAGATACTTGTAGTTTTTCACCTGAAATTAGAGAAAAAAACATATTGTTAATAGACGATTTGTATACCTATAGTATCAATATAGATGAAGATATGATACAAGCTCTATATGATAATGGTGCTAACAAAGTAATATTTTATTCAATAGGCTATTTAAAATACTAATATGATATTATATACAAAAAATGCTTTAAATGTACTTACAGCACTTTACTATAAAGGCGTTGGAAAAGCTTGGATAGTACGAAATTTTAATCCTAAAGACTCTTTGGAAAAATTAGCTACGAGTCTTAAAACAACGGTACAAGACTTTATTGATAAACGCAATAAAGTTGAAACCATAGTTAAAACTATGGTTGGCTTTGCCGATGGCTTAGTTGCTTTTGGAGACAACAATTTTCCTTTACATAGAGGAAATGTAAAAACAAGTGAACAGCCTATCTTCTTATTCTATAAAGGCGATATTAACTTATTAAACAAAAGTAATAAGAATATTGCTATCATAGGCTTGTTAAAACCAGACCTATACACAGAAGAAATAGAGCAAGAAGTAGTGAATGAGTTAGTGCTAAATGGGGCTACCATTGTAAGTGGTCTAGCTTTAGGTTGCGATAGTGTAGCTCACATACAAGCTTTAAAATCAAACGGAAAAACAGTTGCTATTCTACCAAGTGCACTGAACAGTATTATTCCGCCATCTAACAAAGGTTTAGCTGAAGAAATTGTAGCTAAGGAAGGTCTATTAGTTACTGAATACTTCACAGAACCTTACTCTAAAATGGAATTATTCGCAAGATACAAGGAAAGAGATAGACTCCAAGCTTTATTCAGCGATACAATTATACTCACAGCAAGCTATGTTAAAAATAATTTGGGCAATGATAGTGGATCACGTTTAGCTATGGAGTTCGCAGCAGATTACAATATTCCAAGAGCTGTTATTTACAATCCTCTAACTGATGAGGGTAACCCTAAATACGACTTGAATAGACAGTTAATAAGAGAGGATAAAAAACTTATCATCATCAACAAAGACAATTTTAAAACAGTAAGTAAACAGCTTTTAAAAGATGGAAAGACAATTGAGCAAAAACCACAACAATTGTCATTGTTCTCATAAAACAAATCTAGTATTAACAAAAAATAAACAAATGACAAGTATTGATTTAAACACTCATTTTATATCTGACAATCATATCAGATACAATAATGGCGTAAAGTCTGACGCTAATAACAAAGGTGCTTATCGTGGTATTCTAATAGAAGAATATGACGATGATGTTTTCGGTGATAATAAAACATTTTTAGTAAGTATTCATAACTTAAGAGAAGATAACCCTATTTTTGGGAATATTCAAATGGCTCCTAAACCTATGAAAATTATTAAAAGTAACGATAACTTCATAGAGTTAAGAGGGTATGGATATGATGAAATGGGATACCCTTTCTCTGATTACGGAATTATCCTACATCTATCTGATGATCAAATAGAAAAAGTCACCCTAATAATGTGGGATAGAAATGTAAGAATAGAGTACTTAAAAGCGTAAAAACACACGATGGGAAGAACATCAAAAGAAATAGAACCATTTCATATATCACAAATATAAAAAAGGATTCCTAAAAAAATACACTTTTTAGGAATCTTTTTTTACCTATCCCCTAAGACCTAAAACCTATAACCTGACATCTACCCCCTACTCTCCCACTCCACTTTTCGCGATACGTACATCACAATAGCTAAAATGGTAAATAAACCAATACTGCCCACTAATAAAGCATAGTTTTCAAGCTGAATAATCACATAAATAAATCCGTAGAGTGCCGCTAACGAAAGTCCTATAAAAATAGGAAACTTCTTATTTTTCAGTATAGAAACCGAATAGAAACTAATTAGTACTACCGTCATTACCGATGATATAAAGTAAGCAAACGAGAAACTACTGTGTTCAGTAATAGAAATAAGTAAGGTGTAGAACAAGATAAGGGATAAACCTATCATTGAATATTGAAAGATATGAATCTTTATCTTGCTGATACTTTGTATCAAGAAGAATATCAAGAAAGTAAGAAAGATAACCAAATAACCGTATTTAGTAGCGCGTTCATTCTGTTGATATTGGTCTACAGGAATGATAAAATCTACATCATAAGTGTATTGCGCAATGCTTGGCAAACTTCCAAACGATTGTTGTGCAAACGGACGATTGATGTGCAACACCTTCCACGAAGCGTTAAACCCATTGGTATTTATCTGTTTAGTATAAGGCAAAAAGCTACCAGTAAAGCTGGGGTCAGCCCAATTGGAAGTAAGTGTGCCCTCGGTCGTCTTCCCGATAGGTACAATAGCTATCTTCTTGCTACCATCGTACTGCACCGTAAAACTAAACGACGGGTTTGCCAAAAACTCCTGATAGTTGATAAAACCTGTTTCAAGTGAGGACACCTCATTAGCTTTACTCTCATAATCAGAGTAATAATTTTCATTATCACTTTGCTCATAGATAGGTTCAAAAGCGTAAGTCTTACCCCCTAATTGAATGCTTACCCCGTTTTTGATACTCGCAAGGTTAGTAGTACGGATGAGAATTGTAGCCTTATCCCAACTGATATCCTCATTAGCAATTCCTTTAGCTGTAAAGTTAGGAGCTACATAACTACCTGTAAAATCCATAGTTGCATTAAACACCACCGACTCATAGTTATTGCGCTTCTTCACCTCCGTTTTTACATTCGAAGTATTTTTCAATTCCTCGGGGAAGAAATAAGCATATTGAGTTTCAAAAACATTTTTGTTCTTGTCGCTATACACCTTATAAGGGATTTTGAGAATAGGTCCATAGAAAAAGACCTCGCGCCCCCATTTGCTATCAATCTCATTGATAACCTCCTGCTGACGTTCTTTGCGTTCTCTCACTAAGTTTTGCACTAATAAGAGCGGAATGAGCAATACCAAAGTAAGTGCCCCAATAAGCATCAAACGAAAAGTGTTTGATTGCCATACATTAGATGTTGTTGATGGTTTTTCTGGATACATAATATTTAAATTTACAATTAATAATTAACACTAAAGCGCTTTGTAATTCAAAGTAAGTATATAAAAAAGAAAGGAGATAATATTCCTCCTTTACAGATTGTCCTCCTTCGGGGGTTCGGGGGCAAATTGGCAAATTTACTAATCTGCTAATTTCCCAATAATCTTCTCGAGTGCATTTAAATGTTCTTGGAAAGCCTCTCGACCCTTTTCAGTTACTTTATAAGTTGTATTAGTTTTGCGCCCTATAAACGATTTTTCAATAGTGATATACTCTTCAGCTTCCAAGGCACGGGTATGGCTGGCCAAGTTGCCATCTGTAACACCCAGAAGTTCTTTAAGGGTATTAAAGTCGGCACTTTCATTAACCATTAGTACGGACATGATTGCCAGACGTATACGATGGTCAAAAGACTTGTTGATATGTGCTAAAAGAGACTTCAAAATTAGATAATAGGTATTTAGGTAATAGATAAATAAAACCAGCAAGGGGTCTTTTAATTCTTTTTCTTTTTGGGTTCTATATAGAAATTCTTATCACTTAAAATATTAGTAATCATATATTTCCCTTTGTTATTTTTCTTCAATTGATAATCTACGCAAGTTTTCTTCTTTTCCCAGTCAGAAAGCAAAAAACATACTCTATATCTATCATTACCTAAAGAGGTAATTTTCAAACTGCGATTAAGAGTTTTTGCTTCATAGTCTTGTGCTTGTATAAAAGGGTCATATTCTGGTGAATTATCTTCGCGAGAGGGAGAAAATACTTTATTGAACAATTCCTTAGATACATATTTTAAAAATTGCTCTTCTTTCCATGAATTATCATCATATATTACTTTGTAAAACTCCTTCAAAGTAGCGATAGCCTTTTGGGTATCCGTATCATTGGTTTGTGCTTTTAGGCAGAGCCCTCCTATGAGGAATAATAGGGTTGTAATAAAAAATTTTGTCTTCATAGTATATTTATTATCCATCCCATCCTATATGGGTAATTTCTTTTCCTTCAAAATCTATTTCTAACAAATGATCAGGGGAGAAAATATCCCCAGCACTTATATGAGCAGAGATTCCTATACTCCCAATATCCAAATGACCGCTATATACTTCTAAAGTGTTGTACCAATTGTCATCAGCTTGAGGTGTATATTCAGCACAATGCTCATTGTAATAGCTAATGAGTGTCGCTTTAGCATCCGAAAGCCATTCTAAGTATTCCTTTATTTTGTTAAAACAGCTTTCTATAGGAGTATCTTTGTTTATAAAGAATGAAAAATCCTTTCCTTCTACTTCTTTGTTAAAAATCACTACTTTTTTCGCTGAAAGGATATACTCAATATCCAAACTAAATTCGTCTACTTTCTTGAAATCACCAATTTGAAAAGGTTGCTGTCTTTGCTTTGCTCTCAGTTTGCGAATATCCTTGATACAAAAAGTATTTTTATGCGTTTTAGCTTTATCTTCCAAAACCAATAGTTTGCTTTTCTCCTTATAATTAGTAGTGTCGGCAATGCGTAAGAAAGTCTCATAAGCCGAAAGGTGGTATTCTAATAAAGTGTAGGTATCAGCGAGGATACGTTCTTCTTCTTTAGTGCGCTGGGTTTTAGCTTGCAAGTCGTACAACAAATCGTACAAAGCAATAGCTCCCTCGTGAGAGCCCCCTGCTTTGCGAAAAGCATTAGAAGCATCAATATAGCGCTTTAAGATTTCGGTCATCATATATTATTTTCGTTCATATTTGAAGTGCATAATACCTCCATAGAGAATATGGCATACGCCAAAACCTAATGTCCAGAACAAGAGTCCGTAACCAGGGAAATATACAGCTAATAAGCCTAAAATAATTTCGGTAATACCGAGATAATGCACATCACCAAAGGTGTATTTGCTCACGTTCACACACGCCAAACCGTAGAAAATAAGCGTCATAGGAGCCAACAATCCGTAGTACTCATTTTTGATAAGCAACACACTGAGCAAGCCTCCTGTGAGCAGTGGAATCATAAAGTTATACAATGCCCTTTTAGCAGTAGGTGTTACTAAAGTTTCGCCATTGCGTTTGGCTTTGCGCACTGAAAACAAGTAAGCTGTGAGAATAGAAGCTACAAGCACCGCTAAAGCAATAGCTATAATAGCTTTAAAGGTTTTGCTTTCGATATATACATACGGATAATAGTTATAATGGTGTTGCAATAAGGCATACACTCCTGCTGCTCCCATAAGAGCATACACTCCTGCCAATACCCCCGAAAGTCCGCTAAGCGAAAGAAAAAGGGTAGACTTACGCATCATTTGGCGTATTTCACGTAGATCCTCTAAATATTTATTTTCTTCCATGGTGAAGCACTTTGTGTTGCAAAGTAAATACTAATAGTTGTAACTACCAAATATTTTTGAAACAATTTGTAAAAATATTTTTCTAAACACTGAATTTGAATAGGTTATAAAATTAAAAACTTTGCCAAAGGTTGTAGTAATGTGTTACAACCTTTGGCAAAGTAAAAATATTGATATGTACAATTAGAATTGTACGATGATAAACTCACTTCGGCGGTTAGCTTGGTGTTCCTCTTCGGTACAAGGAACGCCATTAGAGCAACCATTTACCAATTGCGTTTCACCATACCCTTTACCTGTAATTCTGCTTTTATTAATACCGTGACTTACAATCCATTTGATAGTAGATTTAGCGCGGCGCTCAGAAAGTGCTAAATTATATTTATCAGAACCACGGCTATCAGTATGCAAGCGTACATCTACTTTCATTGTAGGGTGTTCTTTCATTATAGCTACTATTTTAGCCAATTGTTCTGCAGCATCTTTGCGGATATTAGCCTTGTCATAATCAAAATAGATATTTTCTATTTTCAATACTTTAGCTAAATCAGTACCTACCTCTATTTTAGGGGTTGCTGGAGGAACCGGGGTGAGCAATACCTCTGCAGTTACTTTTTGGGTGCTATTGAGAGCTACTGATTGTTGTCCGGATTGGTATTGTTCTTTTTCCGATTTGAGTAGCAATTGCAAATCACCACAATCGGCGGTGTAGAGAAGGGAAAAACGTCCTTCTTCATCGGCGGTAGTTTCTTCTAACAAAGTGTTGTTAGCTCCCCATAGCGTTACTTTTGCCATTGGTATAGTTTGCTTAGTATCAGCATCTTTTACCACCCCTGATAGGCTATATTGACAAGTAAAACGCAAAGGTGTATGCTCATAAAAACTATAAATATCGTCACTTCCTTTTCCTCCTGGGCGATTAGAAGTGAGATAACCTATCTTAGTTTTACTATTGATGACATAACAAAAATCATCTTCAGCACTATTGGCGGGACGCCCTATGTTCACAGGTTTAGTAATAGGGTTACCTTCTTCATCTAATTTCACTGCATAGATATCCAAACCACCCAAACCAGGGAAACCATCAGATGAATAGTAAAGGATATTATCGTCTGACACGAAAGGGAAAGACTCGCGTCCTGAAGTATTGATACGATCACCTAAGTTTTCAGGTTTTCCATAACCGCTTTTGAGGATTTTAGCGCGATAGATATCTGAAGAGCCTAAAGTACCTTTCATATCCGATGAAAAGTAAATGTACTTGCCATCGGGACTGAGAGCAGGGTGTGCCACGCTGTGGATATTACTATTGAAAGGCAATTCTTGTATATCACCCCATTTGCCGTGTTTATCTTTAGTTGCTTTAAAGATTTTGAGGAGCACGGTTTGGTCTCCATTAGTTTTCACTTCGTTGTTGATGAAATTGTTACGAGTGAAATACATTGTGTTGCCATCTTTGGTAAAGGCAGCTGTTGATTCATTGAATTTAGTGTTGATACCGTTCAATTTAGATTTTTTAGTAGCTTTCAAGCTATCGGTATTGGCTTCGTAAAGGCTGTAGAAATTATCCCCTGTCCAATCGGAACGGCGCTTGAGGAATCCGCTTTTAGAAGTAGCATATACGATGTTATCACCATAGAAAGCTGTGCCATATTCCGATTTTTTAGTATTGATTTCTAACAAATTGAGCTCCATACGCCCTGAATTGCGTTTTACTTCGGCTTGATAATCTCTATTTTTGAGAAAAAGGGCAGCACGCGTATCTTGTTTGCCAGCCAATTCAACAAACTTATCCATTATCTTATCAGATTTATCGTAATCGCCCACAGTTTTGAGAGTTTGGGCATAACGATAGTAATATTCAGGTTTGATATTGAAAGGCTTGTTAGTTTTAGCATCTTTGCCTTCAAAAAGCTTGGCATACCACTTATTAGCTTGTTGATAATCGGCGTTGTAGTAATAAGCATTACCGAGATTTTCTAAAAGTTCTTGAGGTTGAGTACCTCTTTTGGCAATACTCTCATAAGCGTTGATAGCCTCTACATAATCTAAGTTTTTATAATGTTGAGCTGCTTTTTTGAGAGCATCTTTTTCATTTTGGGCATAGCCTATTTGTAGAGCTATTAGTGTAATAGCTAAAAGAAATTTTTTCATAAGTTTAATTTTCTTTTTTATTTTATGCTTGAATTTTTCTTTTGATGTTAGAAGAATCGAGGAGATACGATTTTTTTGTAGGTTTTTACCAATTCATAACGCAAGAAGATTTCGTGTGAACCTGAGTTGTATTTGCGCAATTCGGTAGTTTCAAAATCATATCCATACCCTGCAAACCAACGGTCGTTGATTTGAAAACCTGCCATTACACTCACCGCTGCCGACCAGCGATAAGCTCCTCCTATCACAAATTTTTCGTTGAACATAAAGTTTGCTGAGAAATCTAACTGCAAAGGAGCTCCAAAGGATACTTTAGATAGTACAGCGGGTTTGAATTTTGTATTCTCAGTAAGATCAAATACATAACCTCCTATCAAATATAGGTGTTGTGAATTTTTTAACACTGATACTGAACTGTTATTATAATGAGTTGTTTCGAGCATATTAGGCACTGAAAAACCTATGTAGTATTTATCGGTATACCAATAAACTCCAGCCCCTATGTTAGGTGAAAATACGCTCTCTGTGCCCTCAAGACTGGGATCAGAATTATCTTGTTTGCGCAGTTCGTTATAATCTATTTGAAATATACTTGCTGATCCATTGATACCAAAAGCCAACTTAGAATTTTCAAAGTTTAGGGTATACGATACATCTATCGCCAAATCGGTTTGGGTTTGAGGTCCTATACTTTCGCGGAAGATACTCCCGCCCAAGCCTATATTGCGCAAGCGTTCCATTGGTTGGTGATAACTGATGCTCCCATTTGTAGGTGCTCCACTGATACCTACCCATTGAGTACGAAACATTCCAAAGAGGCTCCCCACTTCACGCGATCCTGTATAAGCAGGGTTAAAGAGCATCGTATTATACATATACTGAGTATATTGAGATTCTTGTTGGGCAAAAATCTCGGTACAGAATAACATTGTTACTGCTGAAAAAACTGCTTTTTTAATCATTTTATTAAACTTTCTATACTTATTTTATCTTGTTAAATTTGGAGTAAAATCGGGCAAAGGTACATATTTTTTCGCAATAACACAGCTTCTCGTGAAAAATATTTTCACTTAGTGTTTATTTTTTCAAATATAACCAACCTATTTTTCTTTGTTTTTGATGGTTTTCATCGGTATATTCTATAAAGTAAAAATAAGTACCTATGGGTAATTCTAAAGATTTTTTAACAGTCACTTCCCCTTGTGTAAAACCTTTAAACGATTGGTTTTTATTATCATAGCCGGTTACTTCAAATACTTTAAGTCCGTTTTTATTATAAATTCGAACTATATTCTCAGGGTATTTTTCAATGCCTTCTATATGGAAATAATCATTTTTGTTATCCCCATTGAGAGAGATACCATTATAAGGAGTTAGTGAAGTGGCAGGGTTATCATCTTGAGGTTGAGGAGGTTGAGGAGGTGTAGGAGTAGTAGGAGTAAGCACATCAGGCACAATTACTTCAACTGTTGTAGCGTCGCAAATGGTGAGATTTTCTATACACAACTCATAATTAAGTGTATAAGTACCTGCAGGTGTATGAGTAGGCACAAGTACATCACCTGTGGCTGTATCTATGTAAGGTTCTTTATCGGTAGGTTCTTCGGCTTCGATATTGATATCGTCGTCGGGTAGTTCGATAGGGTTATCGTTAATCGTATCGTTATCCAATATATTCCCAACGATTGTATTCCCCGTATAAGTGAATGTATCGGGTGTTACCACCAAGGTAGGAGGCGGTGTGGAGGGAGGAATTACGGACACCCTCACCGTAGCACTATCACAATTAGAACGATGATGTACATCGCAAATGCGATATTCCAAAGTATATGTACCAATGGGCGTAGCTTGAGGAATAAGTACATTTCCTGCTAAACTAACTGACAAAATATAAAAATTATTACTGTCTTTGCTACCGCCAATGGCTTGGAAATTAACCAAAGAAGCATCAACCATTTGATCGCCTATACTATCGTTGTGGTATATACTTTCGGTAATGGTAGTCGTTCCTATAGTAACAGTATATGTATCATCGCGAGCTACAACGGGAAGGATCGGGATTTCAGTTATCACCACTGTAATGGTAGCCGTAGCACAATTATGTATGTCGTTCATATCACAAATGCGATATTGCAAAGTATAAGTACCCGTAGGGGTACCTTGAGGAATAAGGATATTCCCCGCTAAATTAACCGACAGAATATAGAAGTTATTACGGTCTTTGTTACCTCCAATCGCTTGAAAATTAACCAAAGAAGTGTTAGCCGTTTGCTCACCTATACTATCGTTGTGGTATATACTTTCGGTAATGGTAGTCGTTCCAACTGTAACGGTATACGTATCATCACGGGCAATCACGAGAGGTTTGCTAACAATTACCGTAACAGTAGCCAACCCGCTGCAATTATAAGGGGCTACTTTGGCACAAAGACTGTAGGTTAGCGTATAAATACCTGCAGAAGTATTTGCGGGTAAAACAACTTCACCCGTAGAAGTAGCAATGTATGGCGTATTCGCCGATGCAGTAGTAGTGCTGATAGTAACACTCGCTGTGGTTATCGATTGAGTGTTGTAACTATCGTTGGTGAGGATATTACCTAAGACGGTGGTGTGAGTCGTTGTGGTGTGAGTAAAAGTATCGTTGACAACAGTTAGTTGTATAGGGGAAGGATTTACTACTACTGTAACAGTAGCCAACCCACTGCAATTATAAGGGGCTGTTTTGGCACAAAGACTGTAAGTTAACGTATAAATACCAGCAGAAGTTTTTGCGGGTAGGACAACTTCACCCGTAGGAGTAGCAATGTATGGCACATTCGCGGATGCAGTGGTGGTGCTGATAGTAACACTCGCTGTGGTTATCGATTGAGTGTTGTAACTATCGTTGGTGAGGATATTACCTAAGACGGTGCTGTGAGTCGTTGTGGTGTGAGTGAAAGTATCGTTGACAACAGTTAGTTGTATAGGGGAAGGATTTACTACTACTGTAACAGTAGCCAACCCGCTGCAATTATAAGGAGCTACTTTGGCACAAAGACTGTAGGTTAGCGTATAAATACCAGCAGAAGTGTTTGCCGGTAGGACAACTTCACCCGTAGAAGTAGCAATGTATGGTGCATTTGCGGATGCAGTGGTGGTGCTAATAGTAACACTCGCTGTGGTTATCGATTGAGTGTTGTAACTATCGTTAGTGAGGATATTACCTAAGACAGTGCTGTGAGTCGTTGTGGTGTGAGTAAAAGTATCGTTGACAACAGTTAGTTGTATAGGGGAAGGATTTACTACTACTGTAACAGTAGCCAACCCGCTGCAATTATAAGGAGCTACTTTGGCACAAAGACTGTAAGTTAACGTATAAATACCTACAGAAGTGTTTGCGGGTAGGACAACTTCACCCGTAGAAGTAGCGATGTATGGTGCATTTGCGGATGCAGTGGTGGTGCTAATAGTAACACTCGCTGTGGTTATCGATTGAGTGTTGTAACTATCGTTGGTGAGGATATTACCTAAGACGGTGGTGTGAGTCGTTGTGGTGTGAGTAAAAGTATCGTCGGCGACAGTTAGTTGTATAGGGGAAGGATTTACTACTACTGTAACAGTAGCCAACCCACTGCAATTATAAGGAGCTACTTTGGCACAAAGACTGTAGGTTAACGTGTAAATACCTGCAGAAGTGTTTGCGGGTAAAACAACTTCACCCGTAGGAGTAGCAATGTATGGCTCATTTGCCGATGCAGTAGTGGTGCTAATAGTAACACTCGCTGTGGTTATTGATTGAGTGTTGTAACTATCGTTGGTGAGGATATTACCTAAGACAGTGGTGTGAGTCGTTGTGGTGTGAGTAAAAGTATCGTTGACGACAGTTAGTTGTATAGGGTGCAATAAGAGGTCGTCTATAGGAATGGTTACTTCTTTTTTGATTGAGGTATAGAGGAGTGCAGCCTCGCAAGCTCCATTACCACTTTCTTCTGTGGTGTAATACACCATTTTTGAGGTAGGTACAAATGATAGTTTTTCATTGGTTTGCAACTTTAAGGTATAATCAAAAGAATCGTTTTTCTTCTTTCCTTGTGGTAACAAAAAAGTATGTTCTACCAACCCTTCTGGTAACTGAAATACTTTTTTCACGCCTCCTAATGAAAATATAGGAGTAATACCTTTAGGTAATTGCACTTTTAAATACGATTTTTCACCCGTTTGGAATGTTTTATCTTTTGTATTTATTATAGCCTTGCCTTTATACAGTACTTCATCAGTTATTTTTCCAGTTATTTTTCCTTTTTGGTAGGACAATTTGTTTAATACTGTATAGTTAGAAACTATCTTTTTAGTTATTTCACTAACTTGAAAGAAACCTTCAGTTGAGAAATCACTTCCCCAATAAACTTGATATTGTATAGGGGTTGGTGAAAAACAATTGTCAATCTCATATTCTTGAGCAAGAGAGAGTTCAGCATCCTCTTCTTTTTTCAATAGTTTTACATTTATTTTGTACAAATACAATCCTTTTTTAGCAAATTCTTTAGGGACTGCTGTTTCAGGGGTGAGCAGATGGTAGTTAAGTTCTTTTTTGTAATAAAGAGCTTTGTTTTTTATGTTATCGGGATATTGTATAGATAGGTAAAACTCCTTTATATAACCCTCACCTAAATTTTTAACAGTCAATCCTCTTCTATTTTCTCCTTTGGAGCCTACCTCTATAGGATCCATTGCTGTGGTTAATTTTGGGAATTTGAGCTGGTAAAATTCTGAGGTTTGTTTTTCTACTGTTTTACCTCCAAGTATAGCTTCTACTACATCACTATAATTTACATTGGCTTTTACTTGTTTATTAAAATTTCTATGAATTAAAATTTTCACAACACTTTCGGGGGCAGCTGTAATTATAAAAATAGGTTGATTAGCTGTAGAAGTTGTTGTTTTTTCTATCTTGACAGAAGTTTTTTCTTGTTGAGGTATTTCTATTTTTGAATAGCTTATCCCTTCGGGAAAAGAAACTTTTAAGCCCACTGAGGTCTCTCCTTTAGGTATTTTTACTTCAACCACTAAAGGAGTGGCAAACTTTGACATAGCAATATGAATAGATGTATTAACAGTGAGTTTATTGATAATATTCTGGCTATGAACAGTGCTTATTAAAAAGAAAAGCAGTAGAGTGTTCATAAATATTTGCATTTTCCTACACATTTTCTCGTATCATTTAATAAATACGGTGCAAATATAGGAATTTTTCATTAACAAAACAACAAAAAACATTAAATATTTTTTATCAATATTTAACAAGTATTTTTTAATCAACGATAAACTCTACACGTTTATTAGCCTGATGTTCTTCTTCGGTACAAGGTACCCCTTTTTCACAACCATTTACCAACTGGGTAGCCCCATAACCTTTGGCGGTGATACGATGGGAAGCAATCCCTTGTTTGATAAGCCATTGTTCAATAGATTTGGCTTGTGTTTCAGTGAGTTCTCTGTTGTATTTATCGTTTCCTCTACTATCAGTATGTACTTTTACAATGATATTTAAGGACGGGTTTTCTTCTAAAAAAGCGACTATTTTAGCCAATTGTACAGCGGCATCTTTACGGATATTAGTATGACCAAAATCGAAGTGAATATTATCAATATTGAATATATTTGCGAGATTATCACCTTTGTTCACCTCAAAAACATTAGGAAATAAGGTATATACTTTTTGTTGAGCTGTAGTTAAAACAATAGGCTGACTCATCAGTTCGTAGTTAGGTTTTTGTATTTCGATATAGGCTTCTTGGAAGTTAGGATATATTTTATTAACAGAAAAGACGAAAAATCCATTTATATCGGTAGTATCGGTGAGAGTTTCGCCATCAGCATTTATTAAGAGGATTTGTGCTCCCTCTACTACAGTTCCTTTCTCGGCATCAGTAACTAATCCCATTAAATCATTTGGGGTTGTATTGGGGTGTTTAGTAAAAAGCAATTGCATTTTATCATCAAAGATATTCATTTGCTTTTTAGCTTCGCTATTTTTATTAGTTTTTTGCAACAATACAGCATAGCGATAATGCTCTATGGGTTCTAATTGGTAGCCTATCCCTCTCATCAATTTTTGGTAGTATTTAAGTGCTTGCGCCTCGTTATGAGTACTGTAGTAGTAGTTCGCTAAACGCGTAACTACTTCTTGTGTTTCATAACCACGCTCTACTACTTTTTGATATAGTTGAGCGGGAATCACTTGAACTTGAGCTGTAGCCAAAGTAAGATTGACCAATAACAGCCATAATAGTTTTGCTTTCATATTATTATATCTTTCTTTCCGACTACAAATATATAAAAAATAAATGAAAGTTGTATCTATAAAAGTAAAAAACACCTCTAAAAGTATTAATTTAGAGGTGTTTTTTGAAAAATTCATTAAGGTAAGCCTTATACTTTTAGAAAAGTATGTAAGTTAAACCAAATGCTGCGTGGCTTCCAAAGAAGTTGTTAAACTCATTGATGTTTACATTAAATTGATTAGCAGCTTCACTATTTTCAGGCTTAAGAGATTTGAATGATACCACATCAGCTAAAACAAAGTTGATAGCAAGTTTAGGAGTTACGAAATAATTAACACCTGCTCCTACTCCAATACCAAATTGTGTGTATTTGTCTTTTTCAGTACCACTTGCTCCTTGTCTTCTAGGGAAATTTAAAGATGCACCACCTTCACCATACACTTTGAAACGTTTTCCTAATTCAAGGAAGTAGTAACGTCCAAAAACATCAAAACCAAAAGAGGTGTTCTTACTTACTTGGCTTCCATTACTTTTTTGTTTTTCACTTGTAATGATCAGTCCTGCACCCAAGGCAAACTTATCAGTTAGGAAGAATCCTGCCTGTGGAGTAAATGTAAGTGTATTACTTTTTGTTGATCCTACAGAGGTAGAATGAATCTTAAAGTTACCGTCTAAAAAAAGGTTACCTTTTTTAAAGCCAAAATCGCCGTCCTGAGCTGAAGCAATGCCAAAAGCAAATACGGCCACTAATGATAAAATGATTTTTTTCATCGTATAAATGTTTTTAGTTAAAATTTATAAGGCAAAGATAAATCTTATTTTTATATCTACCAAATAAAATGTGAAAAATTTTACACCATTTTTATAAAATGTTTGAGATACAACATTTTAGAATTACACAATAATTATTTTTTTTTACATTTTTTAATAGGCTTTAGCAAATAGTACACGTTTGGTAGAGGGTTTACCAGAGTAAATGCATACGCCTGCTTCTTCTTTAGCATCCAATGGAATACAACGTATTGTCGCTTTAGTTTCCTCTTTGATACGTTCTTCAGTTTCGGGGGTACCATCCCAGTGAGCTGAAAGAAACCCGCCTTTAGTTTCGAGCAATTCCTTAAACTCATCATAGCTATTTACCTCAGTAATATGAGTGTTGCGGTATTCTAATGCTTTCTTGTAAATATTGTCTTGTATATCCTCTAACAGTTGTTGAATATGAGCAACAATTTGGTCGCCAGCTACTGTTTCTTTGGTAAGTGTATCGCGACGAGCTACCTCAAAGGTATTGTGTTCTATATCACGTTGCCCTACAGCTAAGCGCACGGGTACCCCTTTAAGTTCGTACTCGTGGAATTTAAATCCTGGTGATTGAGTATCGCGATCATCGAATTTTACACTAATACCGCGTTTTTTAAGTTCTTCCACTAAAGGTTGGATGTGAGTGCGCACTTTCTCTAATTGTTCTTCACCTTTATAGATAGGCACAATCACCACTTGTATAGGGGCTAATTTAGGAGGCAATACCAAGCCATTATCGTCGCTATGAGTCATAATCAAAGCCCCCATTAGGCGGGTTGAGACCCCCCAAGAGCTCGCCCATACGTATTCTTGTTTACCTTCTTTGGTAGCATATTTCACTTCAAAGGCTTTGGCAAAATTCTGACCTAAGAAGTGTGAGGTTCCTGCTTGCAAGGCTTTACCATCTTGCATCATTGCCTCTATACAAAATGTTTCATCAGCACCTGCAAAACGCTCACTTTCAGTTTTTAGTCCTTTTATCACAGGCACTGCCATAAAGTTCTCTACGAAAGTAGCATAGACGTTCATCATTTTTTCAGCTTCTTCAAGAGCTTCGGCTTTGGTAGCGTGAGCGGTGTGTCCCTCCTGCCATAGAAACTCAGCGGTGCGCAAAAACAAGCGGGTGCGCATCTCCCAGCGCACTACATTTGCCCATTGGTTGATGAGTATTGGCAAATCACGGTAAGACTGAATCCAGTTTTTATAAGTACTCCAGATAATTGCCTCGGAAGTAGGGCGTACAATTAGTTCTTCTTCTAATTTAGCTTCGGGGTCTACTATCAATTTACCTTTTTCATTAGGGTCGGTTTTGAGACGATAGTGGGTTACTACCGCACATTCTTTAGCAAACCCTTCAGCATTTTCTTCTTCAGCTTCAAAATAACTTTTGGGAACAAATAGCGGAAAATAGGCATTGGTATGCCCCGTCTCTTTGAACATACGGTCGAGTTCTGCTTGCATTTTTTCCCAAATAGCATAGCCATAAGGTTTGATTACCATACAGCCACGCACGCCTGAACTTTCGGCTAAATCGGCTTTTACAACCAATTCGTTATACCATTTAGAATAGTCTTCACTACGTGATGTTAAATTCTTGCTCATATATTTTTTAAACTCTTTTATAGATTAGCAGTTCTTCTTCTTGTTTTTGATTTGTGAGGAGTAACGTTAGTATGCTTTGTTTTGTAGTAATACAAACATTTTTCTATGTAAAAATCATTTTGATTGCGAATGAGCCCCGCTACATTATCGTTGAACCAAATTTCGGCTAAACTCGCTTTGAGATATTTGGAAATATCGGCTATATTTCTGTTAAAATCTATTTGGATACGCCTATTTTTCAAGAAAGCGGCAAAGGCTTTTAGCATTTCTTTTGATATTTTATAATCGGTGATGAAATACGCTTTAGAGGGTCGTCTGTTTTGTGATGGGTGTTTATCTAAATACTCAAACAGAAAGAAATTGGTAAGCCCCGAATTGAGTACCTCGTTCACCATATAAGTTTCGGGGTTCATATCTATAGGGACATACACATCGGGGTAAATTCCACCACCTCCATATACCACTTTCCCTTTAGGGGTGATAAACTTCAATGAATCGGGGATAGAAGCTTCATCTATTTCAAAACTTCGGCGCTGGTGGCGCAAGTTATAAGGTTTTTGGATAGAACGCCCTGTAGGGGTGTAGTAACGGGCAGTGGTGAGACGTACTGCTGAACCATCGGGTAAGGGCATTTCGCTTTGTACCAATCCTTTACCAAAAGTTCTGCGCCCTACAATCACTCCCCTATCGTTATCTTGCAAAGCTCCCGCTACAATCTCACTGGCAGACGCACTATTTTCGTTTACTAAGACGAATAGAGGTTTATTTTCAAAAAGACCACCATCGGTAGCATAAGTTTCTTCAATTTCTTTGCGATTGTTTTTAGTAAATACAATCATCTTGTTTTTATGCAGAAACTCATCGGCAATTTGTATACCTACATTGAGGAATCCACCTGAATTGTTTCGCAAGTCTAAAATCAAACTGTTAATACCTTCTTTTTCTAAGGCTTTCAAAGCAGATGTAAATTCATCGGTAGTGGTTTCGGCAAAGCGATTCATACGAATATAGCCCAGTGTATCATTCACTTTGTAGAAGCAATCTATACTCCTAATAGGGATAAACTTACGTTGTATAGACAATTTGAAAATACTATCACTGCTTTTGCGGTAGATTGTCAAATCGACTTTAGATTCCATTTCACCTTTGAGGATATTTTTGATTTTATCGGTGTTTAAATGTTTTTTAAACAGCGTATCACGTCCAGCCATCAAGATACGGTCGCCAAAGCGGATACCTTTGTGCATTGCATCGCTCCCCTCAACAGGTTTGATTACAGCAATTGTATCATTATACATATAGAAGCTAATGCCTACGCCAACGAACTTACCACTCATTGTTTCGGCTACCTCTTGAATATCGTTTTTAGAGATATAGGTAGAATGAGGGTCTAACTTGCGCAAAATGCTATTAATTGTAAGATCGACGATACTATCGGTATTTACCTTATCCACATAATCTTCCTCAATATAATCTATAAGTTTACCGAGCTTTACCTTATAAGGATTTTCGGGTACCGTATCTATATCGGTGATAGGCATAGGCACGGGAGGAGGCGGTTTGGGAATATAAAAGTTCGCCAACTGACGACCTAATATAAGCCCCAATGCCAAACTTAAACCTATAAGAATTGGGAGTATGTAGAGTTTGTTTTTCATTGAATGATATTATTTGCCAAAGGCACTTATTCCGCTGTGTAGCCAAGAGCTAAACTTTTCTACGTCGGGGGTATAACCTACGGGGGGTACTAAGTTTTGTTCGTCGTGCCCCATTAACACGTATAGGGGTTGTGAGTTAGAATGGTAACGCAAGGCTTGGAACTCACTCCATTTTTGCCCTATTGTTTTTATCATTTTACCTTCTCGTATTTTAGAAGGTTTTACTTCATTTTCGGGCAGTTCGTTTTTGTCATCAACTAATAGTGAGATGAGTACTACCTTATTTTTCAAGATGTTCAGTACTTCAGGTTTGCCCCATACATTATCTTCCATCTTACGGCAGTTCACACACGACTTACCTGTAAAATCTAATAACACAGGTTTCCCTACTTGTTTGGCATATTCCAATCCTTGCTGGTAATCATTAAAGGTTACAATGTCATAAGGTTGGAATAAGTGAGCACCTTGTGGCAATTCTTCAGAAGAGGTAACTGTTGTAGCAGTATTGCCTTTGTGCCCCACACCGTAAGGAGATTCGCTGTAATATTGTGGAGGTGGAAACCCGCTGATAATACTTAAAGGGGCGCCCCATAAACCAGGAATAAGATATACAGTAAAGGATAAACTTACCAACCCCAATAATAGTCTTCCTACTGAAATACGGTCGGTAGCATCGTCGTGAGGCAAGCGTATTTTTCCAAAAAGGTAGAGCGATAAAGCTCCGAAAATGGCAATCCATATAGCGATAAACACCTCACGTTCTAACCAATGTAAATCCCAAACCAAATCGGCTATGGAAAGGAATTTGAATGCTAACGCCAATTCTAAAAAACCTAATACTACTTTTACAGTATTCATCCAACCACCTGATTTAGGCAAGGAGTGCAACCAACCAGGGAAGGCTGCAAACAAGGCAAAAGGTAAAGCAATAGCCAATGAAAAACCAAACATTCCCATAATAGGAGCTATCCCCCCTTGTGAAGCTGCTTGTACTAATAACGAACCTACAATAGGGCCTGTACACGAGAAAGATACTATGGCTAACGCCAACGCCATAAAGAAAATTCCGATAAAACCACTGCGGTCGGCTTGGGCATCAATCTTAGTACTCCACGAGCTGGGCAAGGTGATTTCGAACGCACCTAAAAACGAAATGGCAAATACTACCAATATCAAGAAAAAGATAAGATTAAACAAGGAGTTACTCGCTAAAGCGTTTAGCACATCTGCCCCAAAGATAGCTGTTACTACCGAACCTAATAATACATAAATCACAATGATAGAAATACCATAACTTATTGCATTTCTGATGCCTTTAGCTTTTGTTTTGCTCTGTTTGGTAAAATAGCTCACCGTCATAGGAATCATAGGGAAAACACAAGGAGTGAGTAAGGCAGCAAAGCCCGAAAGAAAAGATATAAAGAATATTGTCCACAGACCTTGACGTGAGATAGGGGTAGTAGCAGGAGCTTTTGGTGTTGTTTGGCTCACAGTAGTTGCAGGAACTGTATTATTTGCATCGGTATTATTACCAAAAGTAAACTGAGGAGTTGCCCCTTGATTAGTAGTAGCTGTTCCTGAAAGGAAAAATTCTAAATCCACAGTGTCGGGAGGCAGACAATTGCTATCGTCACAACTCATAAACTCAACTTCAGCTTTGATAGAAGTAAGTTCGCCTAACAGTTTGATGCGTTGTTTGAAAACTGCTTGTTTATAGAAATAAGCAATTTCCATATCGAACACCTTATCGTGTTTTACTATGGGTTTAGACTCTTCTGTTTTTCCTACTAACTCAAAAGTAGGCGTTTGGGTGTATTTAAAGGAGGTAGGTACAGGTCCGTTAGGCGGGATGTTTTGTCCGTAGAGTTTCCAACCTGCCTCAATGGAAGCTGTTGCTACCAAATAATATTCGTTATCGTTGATTTTTTCAACCGCTGTTTTCCATTTTACAGGGTTGTGTATTTGAGCATTTGCTATAGTTGCAAAAGCAATAAGCAGTAATGTAGTGAGTTTTTTCATTCAGTCGTTTTATTTAAGAGTGCAAAATTACAACAAAATAATGATTTATACAACATTTAAAAATCTCTCAAATTTTCAAATATATCTTCTTTTTCTTTTATGGTCAGTGAAGTGAGTTCTCCCAAGATATTGAAAGCATCCCAAATCTCTTCTCTTTCCAAAGTGTCGATATGATGTTTCTTGTCTATTTCATTGAAAATGGCTATGAAATTTTCTAATGTTTTCAAAGCTTCGTCCTTATCTTTGTTAGCTGATAGTTTTTTATAAGCATCAGTATATGCCTTCATTGCTTTTTTAGCTACCGAAGGTTTAGTACCCTCTCTGCCATCCCAGTCTCTTAAAGGATTATCTAAGTTGGCTTTTATCCATTCATCAGTACGGGCTTGTTTAATGTCCAGCTCATCAATGCCTTTAAACTCTTTTTTAACCTTATCGGCTACTACTTTGGGTACAGACCATAAGGTAATAGAGCTCAAATTAGGCATTTCGGTTTTCTTTACAAAACTATCAAAATCATAAAGATTTGAAAGCCAAACTGATTCCAAGTGCTGAAACTTAACCAAAGCCTCTATATTTCTTAAAGAAGCATTCTCTCCATTAATCATCAGGAATTCTAAGTTAGGGAAAGCATCAGCAATTTCGGCTATATCTACACTATAATTTTTATCAGAAAATATATTGAGAGATCTAACTTCTCGAAGCCCTTTGAACTTTAGATAGCCACTATTAAAATTTGAAAAGCGAAGGTGCAAAAGTTCTCCCTCAAAAGGACATAGAATTTCTTTAATTGTTGAAAAATCACCAAGTGTACAAAACGTTTGTATATAGCGGTTTAGCACTATTTTTTCTATATGACTATCTCGTATGACTATCGAGTATATACCACTTGCTGAAATATCAACAATTGCCTCATTGACTTCTTCAAGTTCTAAATCACTTACTTGTTGGTTTTCTTTCAGAAAAGACTGTAGTTGAGCATCAAAAATACAACTTTCAACCTCATAGGCAAGAGGTTTTTCTTGTAATAAGGAAGTGTAAAAGTCCTTATTCTCACTACGAGTAATCTTTATAGTTTTGTTTCGGGGTCTCTGTTCTTTAAAGCTATTTTTAAAAGCATCTGGCAATTGATTCCATTGGTATTGCAAAGAAAATTGCTCCATACCAAAGGTACTAAAATGTTCATTTGTAGGGGTTTCAATAGGTGTGCTATTGCCTATAAAAATAGGATTGAAAGCCCATAACTCACCTGTGTAGAGGTAAAAATTTGTTGTATGCCAATAGTGGTGGTCTAAAACAAAGGGTTTAGCCTTCTTCAGGGCATCAAGTGTGGGAACTTCTTTGCTGAAAATATCTAAAAGAACAGCAATGGTTCCTCTGCTATCATCTTTTACAACTATCTGTGCCGACACGTAAAAATTCCATCTCTTTAAGTAGAGAGAATATATATCACCTATTTTCAGTTCGTTAGTATTTTTCATATCAATATAGTAAAAATATAGGGCGAAAAATTAATCATTAATAACCATCCTTGCCATATAGAAGCCATCGTAACCTGATTGATGTGCAAATATCACTTCTTCAGCCTCTAAACGAAAATCTTTTCCAGCTTCCGAAGCCAAGAATTTTTCTACTTGTTGGTGGTTTTCACTCGGCAATATAGAACAAGTTGCATAGACGAGTTTGCCTCCTTTCTTGAGTAATTTACTATACTGTTGCAAGATTTCTTGTTGGGTAGCGCGTATCTCGTCTAAAAACTCAGGGCGCAATTTCCACTTGGCATCGGGGTTACGACGCAATACTCCCAAACCACTACAAGGAGCATCAATGAGCACACGGTCGGCAGTGCCTTGCAAGCGTTTGAGTTGTTTAGGGTCTATCAGTTTGGGTTCTATGTTGAAAGCCCCATTACGGCGTGCTCGGCGTTTGAGTTCTTGCAACTTCTGCTCATAGATATCCATTGCAATCACCTGACCTTTATTTTGCAATAGGTTGGCTATATGGAGCGTTTTGCCTCCTGCCCCAGCACAAGCGTCGATTACACGCTTCACGTTGCTATCTATCATCATAAAAGGAGCAACTTTTTGAGAAGAAGCATCTTGCACTTCAAAGAGACCATCGGCAAAGGCTTGAGTTTTAAAGATATTGCCGCGTTCTACTAATTGCAACGCATTAGGATAGTCACGCAAGGGATAAGTAGCCACTCCTTCTTGTTGTAAAAACTGTTGCAAGCGTTCTAAAGAAGTTTTAAGGGTATTGACACGCAACACTACAGGTGCTAAACTATTGAGAGCGTGGAGTTCGTTATTCCAAAGGGTTTCGCCTAACTCTTGTACTCCCAAGGTATCTAACCAATCGGGGACTGATTCGCGGAGTTTTCTCACCTTAGAAAGCTCATCAAACTTGCCTTTGATACGACGGGCAGGGGTATCCTCAAAGTAATTTCCCCAATCGGGCAAAGTAATACTTTTTAGGGTTGCCCACACGGCAAACATACGGCGCAGGTTATGTACTGTAAAGGGTTCGTGTACTTCTGCTATTTCGGCATAGAGGCGTTTCCAACGCACGATGTCATAAATAGTTTCGGCGATGAAAGCTCTATCGCGAGCGCCCCAACGTTTATCTCTTTTGAGTTGTTTTTCAACTACTTTATCGGCATATTGCCCTTCATTGAAGATAAAGGTAAGCCCCTCTATCACGGCATCAACTAAGTTTCTGTGTAATTTCATTATACTAAAAATGAGACGGCAATTTTTTTATTACCGTCTCTTTTTTGAAGGGCGAATTACAATTCGCCCCTACAATATGATACAAAAGTAATTCTAATTTATTTAATTAAAAGAGCTGAGCAGTAAAGGTAAACAAGAAGTTACCATAAGTAGATTTGATTTGAGCATTATCAGTAAGTACACGATCGTACATTTGGTATAGGTTAGTTTGTTTAGCAATATCATAAGAGGCATCTAAACGAATACCACCTAAAGTAACTCCTGCTCCAAACGAATAACCTGTAAGGTCACCTACAGTAGCTATAGCTTTGCGATATGGACTTTGCTCGTAACGATAACCTGCCCGAAGGCTTACATAGTTAGTAGTTGCTGGATTATCTTTGAGCAGTTGGAAAGGAATACGGAACTCTCCTCCTATGCGCAAAGTAGAAGTGTCACCTAAATCATTATTGAAAGCTGTGTTATAGCCTTTCATATTATTACTTGTGTATTTCAGGTTTTCATAAGCTTTATAAGTATAATCTACACTCAGGATAGCTCTTTTCATTATAGTATAAGCAATACTTCCCGTCCAAGCGCTGGGGGTGCGGAATTTATATTCTCGTTCGTACCAAATTTCATCACCATAGCGATTTATAAGGTCTATATCGGTATCCATTTCCTTCCCAGTATTTGTATTGAGTACTGTTGCTTTCAATTCTTGGTGAGATTCTTCTTTCATTGTATACCACGTAGGTGATTGGTAACTAACTCCTAAACGCAAATTTTCAGTAGCTTTTATAATTGTTCCTAATTGTAATGAAAAGCCCTCTCCTTTTGTATTGATATATTGTTGATGATTTGCATAGCGCAAAAATGGATTAGCTGCTTGAAAATCATTATCTCTTAAACTATAAAAAGCTTTTTCATTGATATTGTGAAAATTCAAGTTTAACCCTAAGTTAATAAAATCACCCAACTGTGAGGCAAAGTTGAAATTATACTTATTAGCATAACCAGAACGCTCTACTTCATAGAGCTGTAATCGTTCTAAAGCATCGCCATTTGCGTGATAGGCAGTTTCAGTAGCAGCTCCAGAGTTAGGCGATATCACCTGACTTAAAATTCCTAAATAAGCCATTTGAGCTGCATAACCTTGTCGTTTACCTAATGTAGCGAAGAATTCTCCTATATCTCTTTGATTATTTGCTGTAACGCGGTCGGGACCACCAGAAAAAGTGCCTAAAGGAAAAGGATTCCCGTTGTTGCCATTTGTAGCATAATCAAAAAAGTAGTTATCTATTCCTCGACGATTATAGGCTGAATAAGAGAATTTATCATTATCTAACACTTTTGTTTGTAGATAATTAAATCCGAAGCTTATTTTTTTCCAAGTTTCTGAAACATTAGGTAGTACAAGCACTATTCCAAAATGATTTAGATTAAAATCATTTTTTGTTTGTTTACTACTTCTATCAAGAAAAGTAATATTTCTCTTGTGATTATTATTAGTTAAAGAAAATGAAATTTCTGATCCACTAAAAATAGCACTCCCAGCAGGATTGACATTAATAGCTGAAAAATCACCTCCTAATGCTCCAAAAGCACCACTCATAGCTTTAAAACGAGCTGTTCCTGTAAGATCTTCTGTTCCATAACGAAAGATATCGGTATATTCTTGTGCTTTTACATTAGCTACTAACAAAGAAGCTCCTAAAAATAATATGTAATTAATTCTTTTCATTTGTTTAATAGTATTTATCGACGGTTAGAACTTCTGTATCCTTCATTAGAAGAAGAGCCACTACTATAATTACCTCCTCCACTACTGTAATTACCACTTCCCGAGTTACCATAGTTAGAACTTCTACCAGAATTCATTCCTGAGTTCATAGAGTCGTAATTTCTTCTGTTTTCATAACCTGTAGGAGGTGTATTGTATTGTTGTTGATTTTGGTAAGAGGGTCGTCCGCTATAATTATTATTGTTATTGTAGTAACCTTGACTTTGTGAGCGATTATAAGAGCCCCTACCTTCTTCATAACGATTAGCATTGCTTCTGTAATTGTCATCTCTTATAATAGCGCGCCCTCTACCACTATATTCTCTTCCATAAGAGCCTCCAGGTTCATAATAGTAATCTCTTGGACGGTAATAGTAATCATAATATCCTCTGTAATAAGGATAATAACCGTAAGGATAGCCATAATAAGGATAATAGCCATAACTATACCCATAATAAGGATAATAACCATAATAAGGGTAGTAGCCATAGTAAGGATAGTAGCCACCATAGTAGTAGTAATTATCCCAATAAGGATCATAATAGTTACCCCAGCCCCAGCCTAAGGATATACTCCAACCAGAACGATAAGGACGGTAGTATGGATAATTATAATATCCATAGTAAGGATTTGTCCAACTGTGATTGTAGACATTTACATTCACTTGTGAAGGGTTAGAACCCCAACCGCCATAAGAAGAAGTTCCTGAAGCATAGGCATTAGAACGGTAGCTATTTACATCGGTAAAATGGGTAAAACTGCTATCAACAGCAGGATTTTCATACTGTTTGGCTTTATCTCTAAAATAGCTATTATAACCATTGTCGGCATAGCGATTTTCGGGTGGATAATCATAACGTTGAGGAGGCATTTCTCTCTCTACATAACGTGGTCTTTCGGGCACGGGGTCGTTATAAATGCCATCGGCATAGTAATAGCCAACGCAAGAAGTGAATGTGAATGAAACTACGATTGCCAAGACAAGTTGTTTCACTACACTTGTAAGTTTTGCATTCTTTTTCATAGTCATTTTTATTTTAGTTAATAGAGATGAGTTAATAGTTTATAGTCACAAATCAATTTTTATGCCAAATTCTTTTCACTTTTTAGTATTCAGTTTTCACTTCTTTGAGCTGAGTTCCCCAAAAAAGAACTTTCTCTCCAAAAGTTTCGGCAGCTTGTTGTAAAAGTTGAGGGATAGTATTTTCAATAAAATGCATTAACTGAGCGGGAGATGAGGTTTCGCAATGTACTGCATAATGTTTTTCGGGAGCGTCTAACAATTTGAATACTCGTACTTTTTCTATAGTTCCTGAGGTTTTTACTATTGGTAAATAAACAGATTGCAGCCAGTCTTGCCAAAGTAAAAACACTTCATCATTCACTACCATCGTTAAATTGTATACATACATAACTGATTTATTTTTTGCAAAGATAAGAATTAATTTGTAACTTTGCCGGCAAATCACCAATAAATTAAAAATGTATGGCAAGCATTCGCATTTTAAAAAAAGAGATCAACTATGTGTTGGGAGATATCATTGACGCTGTGTATTTCACTGGCAAGATGGGCACTGAAGAAGGTAAAGCTCTTGTAGGAGAAATACTAAATGATTTTGACTCACTTATTGATAAAGTAGCTGATAAATCAGTAGAAAACAGAGGAGCTCATCTCAAACAAGTAAGAAGAGAGTTTGAAGAAAAAGCAGCTATCTTGATTGGAAAACTCAACGCCTTAGCGTAATTTCACTTTGCTAAAGTCATAATCTGCCTTTAGCAAAGTTTTAATTTAAAAAAGAAAACAATAATGAAAAAAACTTTACAATACATTCTTATCAGTGGTGGTGTAGTACTGCTTTCAGGGTTCTTAGTAAACGCTATGTCGGTTAAGAAAGAAGACCAGAATATTTTTGAGCAAGCTGAAGCTGAACTAACAGAAAATCCTCTTGCTATTGAAGATGCTGCTCACCACAAAGATGATTTTTTTGATAATTATAGAGTTTACGCTATTGACTTACCTGAAAAGTTAGATTTTGCAGGTGAAAAAGTGCCTATGGATGACCCTGATGTATACGAACGATTAGACCGAGAATTTCTCGTGAATGTTTATTGGCAGTCCAACAGTTTATTGTTATTCAAGCGCGCTAACAAATATTTCCCCATTATAGAGCCTATACTCAAACGCAATAATATTCCCGATGATTTTAAATACTTAGCTGTTATAGAAAGCGGGCTCACCAATGCTGTATCGCCCTCAGGAGCTAGTGGTTTTTGGCAGTTTATGAAAGCTGCCGCCCAAGAGTACAGTTTAGAGGTAAGCGATCAAGTAGATGAACGTTACCACCTAGAAAAAGCGACACAAGCAGCTTGTGATTACCTGAATAAAGCTAAACGTAGTACGGGTTCGTGGACAATGGCGGCAGCTGCCTACAACGCTGGTGTAGCAGGAATGAATAAACAGACTACTTTTCAGCAAACAAACAACTACTACGATTTGTACTTAAACAGTGAGACTTCGCGCTATGTATTCCGTATTTTGGCAGTTAAGGAAATAATGAAACACCCCAAAAAGTATGGATTCATTTTTGATAAAAAACACTTATACAACGAATTTCCTACTTATAATGTAATGGTAGATAGCACCATAGAAAATCTTACTGATTTTGCTAAAAGCCAAAACGTAACTTACAAAGAGTTAAAAAATTACAATCCTTGGCTACGTGATAGAAAACTTGACAACAAAGATGGCAAAACCTATTACATCAGGATTCCTAAGAGATAGGGATTAGGAGATAGGAATTAGGAGTTAGGAGCTGAAAATTAGAAATTAGAAATTTGCAAGTTTTCTAATCCTTTTTCTTTGGGGGCAAATTGTTTTAATACTTCTGTATTACCATTGGCAAGCCAAAGGTGTTGTGGTATTGCTGTTGTATCTTCGTTGAGCAAATGGTGTTGCAACAGTATATTTCTCGTTTGTTTAGCAACAGCATAGCCCGAATCTATAACTTTGATATGAGCTGGAATGAGTTGTTGTATCTGTGGTAACAAATAGGGATAATGGGTACAGCCCAATACTAAATAATCAATTCCTAAGGCGACCATTGGCAAAAGGTGGCGGCGCAACAATTGAGTCATTTCGGGGCTTTCTATACGTCCTGCTTCTATAAGGTCTACCAGACCCTCGCCTACTTGTTCTATAATTTCGACTTGTTCTTCTTGTTTTAGATGCTCGCTTGTTTTGGCAAAAAGATCGCTCGCAAGAGTGCTACGGGTAGCTAAAACCCCTATTTTTTTTGTTACACTCTGTAAACTTGCTGGTTTGATAGCAGGTTCGATACCAATAAAAGGCACATCCTTATACTTATTCCTCAAATATGAAATTGCATTAGTAGTACCAGTATTACAAGCTACTACTATAATTTTAGCTTTTTGAGCCAACAAAAATTGAGTATTGGCATCACAGAGTGCTATGATTTCTTCCTTAGTTTTTTCTCCATAAGGAGCATTCTTATTATCAGCTAAAAAGAGAGTACTTTCATTAGGCATTAGGGCATTAACTTCCTTCCAAATAGTAGTTCCTCCTACCCCTGAATCAAACAAACCTATGGGAGCAGTACGAAATGTAATCTCATTCATTTTTCTATTATTTTATATCTATGATAGTGCAAAAATAGAAAAAAGTGTTCAGATAGGGAACACTTTTTTCTGTAAAATAAAACCATTTGTAATATGTAATTCTTCAATTAGAAGCCTAATTTCTTTTTCACACTGCTGTAGAGGTCTTCACCAGTAGCAACAATCACGCTTGAACCAGCACTTGAATCTAACACATATTGCAAGCCTTTTTCTTTAGCGATATTTTCGATAGCAGTTTTTACTTTTTTAAGCAATGGTTCTACGAGTTCTTGTTGTTTTTTTTGCAAGCTTTCAGCAGCTGTTTGTTGAGTTTTACGGATATTTTCTTCCATTGTTTTTATTTCCTCAGATTTTTTAAGGAACTCAGCCTCTCTTGCTTTTCTTTGAGCTTCGGAGAGAGCAGCGTACTCATTGTCGTATTTTTGAGCTTTAGCTTGCAATTCTTTGATAGCAGCTTGAATGTCGTTCATATAGCCTTGCTCTAATTTTTTTAACTGAGCTTCAACTGACTTTCTTTCAGGCATTTCTTCCAAGAGTTTTTGCACATTTATATGGGCAACTTTCACTTGTGCAGTGAGCATTGTAGTAGCTCCGAAAAATAGAGCCAATGCAATCATCAATGTTCTAATGTTTCTCATCATCTTGTTTGTAATATTAGTTATTTTAAAATTTTTACTTAGTTTGTAGTGCGCGTTTGAGTTCGCACTTCTTGTTGTTTTTGCAAGCGTTCTGCTTGTTCTTTTTCGCGTTGTGCTTTTAGTGCTTCACGTTCTTGTTGCATTTTCTGTACACGCTCAGCTTGTTCTTTTTCGCGTTGAGTTTTTAAAGCTTCACGCTCTTGTTGCATTTTCTGTACGCGTTCTGCTTGTTCTTTTTCGCGTTGTGCTTTTAGTGCTTCACGTTCTTGTTGCATTTTCTGTACACGTTCTGCTTGTTCTTTTTCGCGTTGAGTTTTTAAAGCTTCACGCTCTTGTTGTGCTTTTTGCTGGCGTTCCGCTTGTTCTTTAGCGCGTTGTGTTCTAAAGGCTTCGCGTTGTTGTTTCATTTCCTCTGTTTTGCGCAAACGCTCTTGTTCATACTGTACGCGGCGTTCTTCACGTGCTTTTTCGGCTTCTTTGCGTTTTTTCACACGTTCTTCCACAAACTCAAAATCATAACTTTCTTTCAAGAGTTCTGCCATATCCTTATTACGGTCGGCAGCATTATCTTTTTTCTTCAAGGCACGGAGTACTACTTTGCTAAGATTGTGTTGTTCATTAGAGAACAACATAGTCGCATCGCTTTTTTCAAATATAAAGTCGTACTTACGCATTTTTCCTATTTCTTGGACTATATTGAACACTTGGTCTTGAATAGGTTTGGCGAGCAAGAACTTTTGATTGATATACTCTCCATTTTTAGCGTCAAATTTCTGTTGTTTATAAGCATTGAGATTATATTCCATCAAAGCGATTTCCTCTTCCTTATCTTTTATTAATTCGGGGGTGAGCAAAGCTTTTTCAGCTTCTAACTTATCTTTTTCAGCTTGTATTTTAGTTTGTCGTTTTTCTATTTCTGCCTGCCATTGTTCTACTTGCAATGCAAACTGTTGGTTTGCAACCTTGTAGTCTTCCAAATTAGCCAAAATATAGTCCATATCCACATAGCCTATACGTGAAGGCTTCTGTGCGAATGAAAGTGTTATTGTTGCCAATAGCACTACAAAAAGAACTGGTAACTTTTTCATAGAAAATATCGTGCCAAAAATTAGAATTGTTGTCCAAAAATGAAATGGGTTTGCCAACCACTGCGGTTTGTACTATTGACCGGATTATCAAAACCATAGCCAAAATCAATACCTAACATACCGAATTGAGGCATAAAGAGTCTCAATCCTAAACCAGCAGAACGCTTGAGTTGGAAAGGATTAAAGTTTGAGAGACCATCGTGTACATTACCACCTTCGGCGAAAGCTAACCCATAGATAGAAGCCATAGGTTTTAGGGTGATAGGGTAACGCAACTCTAATGAGAATTTATTGAATACAGTTTCACCATTATCAGAGGAGAGAGCATAATTCTCATAACCGCGCATTTGTATGTTCTCACGTCCATCCATAGAATAATAACCTAAGCCGTCGCCTCCCATAAAGAAGCGTTCAAAAGGTACTATACCGCGATTGTTGTTATAAGCACCGAGATAACCAAAATCGGCACCAAATTTCAATACAAACTTACTATACAAATTAGTGTACCAAGCTGAAGTGAATTTGAGTTTATAGAATTCCAACCAACGGAAACGTTGTTGGTCTATAGAGGCTATCTTATCACTATCGTTGTTAGCAATAGCTTGTGTACGTTCGTCTAACAATTTAGCATAATCCACTCCATTGAACAGAGAGTAAGGAGGAGTAACCTTTGCACTGATGTTGAAACTACTTCCCGTCATAGGGTAGATAGGGTTAGGGCCACTAGAGTTACGCGATAGAGCAATAGTGTAAGCAAATGAGTTAGACGAACCATCTTTGAAAGTAAAGAGTCCTAAATTAGGATAGTCTTTCAAGTCGTAGTGTTTATAGGTGAGAGTGTGAGCTATTTGGAAATAGTCGTCGGGGACTCTAAGTCGTTTTGCCAAACCGACGTTAAACTCGGTGATGTATACGCGGCGGCTTTTATCGACATTATAACTTCTGTAACTATAGCCAAATTGTTCAGTACGGCTAAAGGATACTGAGAACTGCACTGGCTGTTTACCTCCCATCCAAGGTTCGGTAAAAGAGAATCCATAAGTGCGATAGTATCTACTCACTTGTAAGCTAAGTGATAAGCTTTGACCATCGCCCATAGGTACAGGTCGGTAAGCTTTTCTATTAAATATATTTTTGATAGAGAAGTTGTTGAATGACAGAGCTACCGTTCCGATGAAAGAGCCTCCCCCATAACCACCTTGTAATTGTACTTGACTTGAACCTGTTTCGGTGAGGTTATACTCAATATCTACTGTTCCTGCATTAGGATCGGCGTTTTTAAATTCGGGGTTGATATTTTGTGCATCGAAGAGTTGCAACTGTCCTAACTCACGTACGGTACGCACAACAGCATCCTTACTATATAAGTAACCAGGGCGGGTACGCAATTCGCGATAAATCACATAGTCGTTAGTTTTTTCGTTACCTTTTACTGTTATCTTATTGAAATAAGCAGGTTTTCCTTCTACGATACGAATTTCAAAATTGATAGTATCGTTGACCACTGAGGTTTCTACGGGGTGTACTTGAGAGAAAAGATAACCACTATTTTGGTATAAGTTGGTAATATCTTCGGCATCGGGTTTGGTATTGTCCTGCACACGTTTTTTAAGTAAGACTCCATTATACACATCGCCTTTTTTGATTCCTAAAATTTGGTTAAGTACACGGTCGTTGTAAACGGAGTTTCCAAGAAAGCGGATATCACCAAAATAGTAACGTTTTCCTTCTTCCACAGCAATATTTAAACTCACATTACCGTCTTTTTCTTTAATAAGAGAATCACTTACCACACGGGCATCTCGGTATCCTTTTTCTTTATAGAAATCGATAAGATTCACGAGGTCTTCATCGTAATTCTTTTTAACATATTTAGAGCGTTTCCAGAAACGACCGAACTGTATTTGTTTAGTTTTTTTGAGTTTTTTGCGCAACTTAGCAGAAGTGAATTGCTGGTTGCCTTCGAAAACGATTTTGTCTATTTTTACTTTGTTACCTTTATCGATATGTATAAGCATATCGACTCCGTTTGCATCGGTAGTATCTATTTTAGTATCAATAGTTACTTTAGTATTTAGGTAACCGTCTTTTCGGTATTTATTGGTGATATAGTTTCGGGTATTTGCAATCAAACTCTCATTTACTTTCACACCTTTTTTAATATCGGCATCTTTGAGGAGAGTTTCACCTTTTTTCTGACTAACACCAGATATTTTCACATCAACAAGAGAAGGAGTTTCTCTAATAGCTAATTCCAAAAATACGGTATCACCTTCTACCTTTTTAATATAGATATTGATATCGCTAAACAACTTATAGCTCCATAGTTTATGGATAATAGCGCTAAATTTTTCACTGGGAATTTCGATTACATCGCCCACTTTCAAGCCAGAAGTAGTGAGGATGGTTTGTTCGTTATAACGTTTAGCACCAGTAACTTCGATGCCACCTATGGTATATTTTTTTCCTTGTCCTAATGATATTCTTTCTTCTTCTTGTGCATTCACAAGGCTTACCAAAGCCAAAAAGGCGAGTAATATAATTTTTTTCAGCATAGTTTTACGTAAGTTGTTCGCTTGTTTTTCCAAATCGTCTTTCTCTATTTTGATAATTAAGGAGCGCTTCCTCTAAGTGTTTTTTAGTAAAGTCTGGCCATAGAACCTCAGCAAAATAGAGTTCGGCGTAGGCTATTTGCCATAACAAAAAGTTACTAATGCGGTATTCACCACTGGTACGGATGAGCAAATCTACATCGGGTAGATTATTAGTATACAAATGTTGTTGTATAGTTTGCTCAGTGATTTCATTAGAGGTTAGGGTACCATTTTTCACCTCAGTGGCAATCTGTTTAACAGCGGTGAGCAATTCCTCTCGTGCTCCATAGCTAAGGGCTAAGGTAAGGGTAACCCCCGTGTTGTTTTTTAGTTTATCAATAGTAGCGAGCAATGTTTCACGGGCTTTGGGTGGAAAGCGGTCTAAATTGCCTATTGTATTCAATTTCACATTGTTTTTCAGTAGGTTATCCATCTCTTTTTTTAAGAACTTCACTAATAGTTCCATTAAGGCTTTTACTTCTAAGGCGGGGCGGTTCCAATTTTCAGTAGAGAAAGCGTATAAGGTAAGATAAGGGATTTGATGTTCAACACAATATTCCACTACTTGCCTTACTGTTTGTACACCTTTTTCGTGACCGAAAGCTCTGAGCAAACCTTGTTTTTTTGCCCAGCGCCCATTGCCATCCATTATAATAGCCAAGTGTTTCGGGTATTTGGTTATTTCCATTGGATTTTTACTAATTTCTACAATAACAAGGCCATTCTCCAAAAGTATAGGTAAGAGTGAGTCCTGAAAGGGTATACCAATCATAACTTCTACCTATATTGCCAAAAACAAAGGGGCGGTTTTTAGGCGCTGTACCATCTAAGTTGTTGGTAAGGGTAAAGTGGAACATCACCTCACCTGCCAAGACCAATCGGTTTGTAATTTTAGCTTTTACGCCAAAAGCTACAGGTACGGCAAAATCAAAATCTCGTCGTGAGGTATCAATAGCGTCTGTAGGTTTAGGGTAAGCAGGATCAAAATACAAATCGTCGTGCCAAAATCCTGTAATTCCTCCAAAGATATAGGGGGTAATGGGGCGATCGAGCAGGTTTTTGATTTTGTAGCTAAAGAAATGCCATTCGACACCAGCGGTCATATCGGTAACATCGGTACGGAAGGCAAACTGACGATTGCGTTTCCCTGGGATATCTGATTGAGCATCATTACCACTGATAACTGTTTTAGTAATCTGCACACGAGCAGACATACGTTCGTGGAAGTTCCATTTGAACAATCCTCCGAAAGCAAATTCATTAGGGTAGACGTAGTGAGTGCGACCAATATCAGCAATAGGGTTACTTCCTCCTAAGAAGACCCCTAACTCATATCGCTGTGCTGAGGCGAGTTGCGCCACCAATACTATAAATACGATGTATAACTTTTTGTACATATATACTATTCTATGCAAGGCGCAAATATAGGTGTTTTATGCGACATAACACTCATCATTTATTATTTTTTTGTTTTATTTAACATTTATAATTCTTTAAAAAATACAGTTATATAACTGATTGTTAAATACATACAAACAAAAAACTACTCCTTTACAAAAAATCGCACTGCAAGAGTTTGCTACCAAGATTGTGCCAAAATAACAAAATTGGGATATAAAAATAAAAAAAGGTGAGATGGTTACAATTCAATTTTGCCAAAGTTCGCATCATAATGGGTGATAGAACTTTGGCAAAATTTTGTGTTATTATTATTTTACGCGTGGATAGCACGATTTTCGGTAGCTGCTAAGGCGGCTTCTTTTACAGCTTCGGTGAAAGTGGGGTGTGCGTGGCAAATACGAGCAATATCTTCGGCACTAGCACGGAACTCCATAGCTGTAACGGCTTCGGCTATCATATCGGCAGCACGAGCTCCAATGATATGTACTCCTAATACTTCATCGGTTTGGGAATCTGCTAAGATTTTCACAAAGCCATCGGTATCCATACTAGCACGCGCACGCCCTAAGGCACGAAATGCAAACTGACCTACTTTATAAGCAACTCCATCGGCTTTGAGCTGTTCTTCAGATTTTCCTACTGAGGCAACTTCAGGCCACGTATAGACCACCCCTGGTATGAGATTGTAATCAATATGAGGTTTTTGACCAGCGAGTTGTTCTACTACTAATACCCCTTCTTCTTCGGCTTTATGAGCGAGCATAGCGCCACGTACCACATCGCCTATAGCATAGATATTAGGCACATTAGTTTGCAAGCGGTCGTTTACCACTACCCTACCCCGTTCATCTTTTTGTACACCAGCAGCTTCGAGATTGAGTCCACGTGTATAAGGAAGACGTCCAACGGCTACCAAACAGTAATCACCTTCTAAGCTGATAGTTTCTCCTTTAGGAGAGTTTGCTTTTACAGTCACTATATTACCGTCGCGAGTTACTTCGGTTACTTTATGGCTTGTATAGAGATTAAATCCTTGTTTTTTTAGCACTTTAGTAAGCTCACGTCCTAAACCTCTATCCATTGTAGGGATAATACTATCGGTATATTCCACTACGGATACTTTAGCCCCGAGACGGCTGTACACTTGTCCTAATTCTAAGCCAATCACACCGCCCCCTATTACAATAAGATGTTTAGGTACTTCGCTGAGTTTAAGAGCTTCGGTAGAGGTAATCACACGTTCTTTATCGAGTTTGATAAAAGGTAAAGTTGCGGGTTTAGAGCCTGTAGCTATGATGGTATATTTAGCTTCGATAATTTCGGGAGTACCTTCTTTAGGAGTAATTTTAATTTGAGTAGGAGATTCAAAACTAGCTACGCCTGTAAAAACATCTACTTTGTTTTTTTCCATTAAGAATTTTACTCCGGTACAAGTTTGTTCAACCACAGCCGCTTTGCGTTCAATCATTTTCTCTAAGTTGAACTTCACTTCACCTGTAATTTCGATGCCGTGAGCCTCAAGATGTTGTGTTGCTTCCTCGTAATGATGAGAGGAGTCAAGTAAGGCTTTAGATGGAATACAGCCTACATTGAGACAAGTACCCCCCAAAGTGTTGTATTTTTCTACAAGGGCAGTTTTGAAGCCCAATTGTCCGGCGCGAATTGCAGCCACATAGCCTCCTGGACCAGAACCGATGATAACGATGTCGTACATTTTCATAATAGTTGATATTTATTTGTCAATTAGTTTTTTTTACAATTCTATTTGGTATTGCAATACAAAGGTACCTAAGCGGGTACTCACCTTTTTGTCAGTAGCACTAAAAACAGGACGGTTCTCATACGCTAAAGAAAGTTTGCTTTTTTGTCCTTTGAAATAAGTATTTACACCAACAGAATATATATTTATATTGTTATTAAGAGCTTTATAACTTGCAAAACGCCAACTTGCATTAGGCTGTAGACGGATGTCAGAATTTTCCCATTTAGGAAGCAGATACCCCAATTGCAAGAACAAGCTACTGCCTGTACCTACTGCAGGAGAGGCATTACCGGCACCATTGAGTGAAGTTCCCCCTTCAAAAATGCTATTTGCTCCTACAAATCTCACATAATCATTACCAAAATAGATATTATTAAAACCTACATAAGCTGTAATAGCATCATTTCGTTCGGAAATAGGGGTATCCATAAAGAAATCGACTCCTAAATTGAAATAATCGCGATAAGAAGTATCAGTTGTATTGGTAAAAGTTCTGGCTTTAGCTTGATATTCATACCCCAAACCGAGATTCATAATATGTTTATTACCTATATAAGTGCCATTTCCACCACTAGAAGGCAAAAGATTTCCCTCATTATCCCAAAATTCGTATTTTAAGTAAGCCGATGTAAAGGGTTGAGGATGCCCCTTACTGTAATTGAGAGAAGCAGGAGGTGTAGTTGAATTTTGTAAAGCAGCAAAATACTCGAATTTACCTAACTGACCTTTGGCATAAACGCCTATTCTACGCCCAATATCATCTAGGTGATTGAGTGTATTGAGGTAATAAACTGAAGGGTCGATGGTAAGCATAGATGCATTAGAAAATCCGTTAGAATAACGCCCTGCACCGAGGAAAGTAGTTTTGGCTATACCAATACTTAATTTTTCGCTAAAAGTATACTGAGCAAGAGCATCGAGGAGGCGCAAATTAGCAGTGCGAAGGGTGCTCTGGTTGAAGTTGTTATTTCCTAACAACACATAGAACAACCATTTCTTTTCTACTTGGGCATAGACTCCTAAACGGACACGGCGCACTGAAAAGTCAAACACATTGTTCACCACTTCACCATTCACAGCGGTACCAGGGTTGGTTTCGGTATAACGCGCCCAAAACTGAGCACGAGCAATACCTTGAATGAAAGTATTGCCCTCGTCGTCGAAATTATGACGTAACAACTGAGCCGAAGCAGGCATTACCATCCATAAAGTCACTAAAAACAAAAATACTATCTTTTTCATATTTATGTATTGGGTTAAAGTTTATCATACACCCCGCAAAGATATAACTTTTTTCTTATTTATCACATTCTATTTGCAATTATTTCTTATTTTTGCGCTCTAAATGGATTTTACCTCTCATTGAATGAATTACATAGAATACACTTTTACCATTGCCCCTATGGGGGTTGCTTCTGAAATATTAGTAGCTGAACTCGCCGAAGTAGGCTTTGAGAGCTTTGTAGATACCGAAGCCGGTTTGCAGGCTTATATACAAGAACCCTTTTGGAATGCTAATATACTCTCTGATATACAGATACTTCACAGCGAGGAGTTCCAAATTACCTACACACATCAAACTATTGAACAGGTGAATTGGAATGAGGAATGGGAAAAACACTTCGAGCCTATCACCGTAGACGATAAGTGTACTGTACGTGCTACCTTTCACCCCGAAGCACATACCCCTTATGAAATTGTTATCGACCCTAAGATGAGTTTCGGTACTGGTCATCACGAAACTACTTATATGATGTTGCAATTCCTTTTAAAGGAAGAACTCAAAGGCAAAAAGGTGCTCGATATGGGTTGTGGCACGAGCGTACTCGCTATTATGGCAGCCAAACGCGGTGCTACTGAGGTACTCGCCATTGATGTAGACGAATGGTGCGTAGAGAACTCCATTGAAAACGTAGAACGCAATGGTTGCGATCACATCAAAGTACAGCTGGGAGATGCTTCCTCACTGGCTAATGAAAAAAACTTCGACCTTATTATTGCGAATATCAACCGCAATATTCTCTTAAACGATATACCGCAGTATGTGCCAGCTCTCAAAGCAGGAGGCACTCTCTTGCTCAGTGGTTTTTACAAGGAAGATATACCTCTTATCCGCGAAAAAGCGGAAGCATACGCTCTGCAATACATCGAGAACTTAGAACGCAACAATTGGGTAGCAGTGAAATTTGAGAAATAATAGTTATGATTAGTAAAGAGGCTTTAGATAATTAAGAACCTCCTCATTTAAAAACCTCTCCCCCGTTCCCCCTCCCCGAAGGGAAGGGGGACAATCCGTAAAAGTGAATATTTAGAATACTCTAATGTTGTATTGGAATAAATGAATAATGTTAAAAAACATAATGAAAAATAATACTTTTGCCGATAGAGTTATTAACTTCAACACACATTTGGCATACAACGATGCCCTGCCTAAGGGTTTTGATGTGTTGAATCCTTATATGGATAACCCTGAAACTATGGAGGTAATGCGTGCTTTTTATCACAAGTTCTACAACGATAACCGCCAGCGGAAATTCATTATAGGTATCAATCCCAGCCGACACGGAGCAGGGGTCACAGGCGTTCCTTTTACTGATACCAAGCGATTAGAAAGCGAGTGTGGCATTGCAATGACTTCAGCACATACCCACGAAGTATCATCTGTTTTTATGTATGATATGATACAGCAATATGGTGGAGTAGCTAAATTCTACAATGATTTTTATATCAACTCTCCTTTCCCTTTGGCTATTGTGCGAAAAGCCTCTGACGGCAAATGGCTCAATGCTAATTATTACGATGAGGATACGCTTTTTAAATCGGTAAAGGACTATATGATAGCAACTCTCAAAAAGCACATCGCCTTAGGAGTAGATACTCAAAAGGTATTTGTGTTAGGCAAAAAGAACGCTACTTTCTTACAAAAATTGAATAAAGAAGCTACTTTATTTGGTGAAATGGTAGTATTAGAGCACCCTCGCTTTATCCAACAGTATAAATCAAAAGAAAAACAGTTGTATATTGATAAGTTTTTGACGAGTTTTGGTATATAGACAATGAAGCAATACGATGTTTTGGTGATAGGTAGCGGACTCTCGGGGCTCTTTTCGGCTTTGCTCTTGGCAAAAGCAGGAAAGAGCGTGTGTGTATTGGAGAAAAATGAGCAGTATGGGGGTAACCTGCAAACTTTTGTGCGCAATAATACGCTGTTTGATACAGGAGTGCATTATATAGGAAGTCTCGCAGAAGGTCAGGTACTATATGAGTATTTTAAAGATGTAGGTATTGCCACTCATCTTTCCTTAGAACGTCTTGATATAAACGGCTACGACCGTATTTGTTTTGGCGATACACCTAACGTGATGTATCCTCACGCTCAGGGCTATGAGAACTTCGTAAAACAACTCCTCTCCTATTTCCCTAATGAAAAGAAAGCCTTAGAAGAGTACGCCCACACGATGCAATCTATTTGCGATAAGTTTCCTCTCTACCGCCATAAACAAGCAGTAGCCGATTACGATGTGTATACACTTTCTTTGAAACTCTTAGATTTCCTCAACGGTATCACTACTAACGACCGACTCAAAGCAGTGCTCTTGGGCTCTAGCTTTCTCTATGGAGGTACTGACGAACAGACACCTTTATACGTACACGCACTTTCGGTCAATTCGTATATAGAAAGTGCTTGGCGACTCACACAAGGGGGTAGCCAAATCACCAACTTGCTCATTGAAAAACTACTCCAGTACGGTGCTGACCTCTTCAACCAAAGAGAGGTCATAGGCTTTGAATACAGTGAGGGGAATACTATCAACACAGTACTCACCAAGCAAGGAGAGCAGTTTGTTGCAAAACAAATCATCTCGGCTATAGATGTAAAGCAACTACTCAACATCACAGGCAAAACGCCTTTTAAACCTTCTTTTTGCAAACGCGTGCAGGGCTTACAACCTACGGTTGCTGCCTTTTCATTACATTTAGTACTCAAGCCAAATTCTTTTCGCTACTTTCCTTATAATGTGTATTGGTTTAAGGATAATAACAGTGTTTACCACGCTACTAACTACCCTACTAACAACTTCCCGATTTCGTATATGCTCTCTATGAATCCACCAAAGGACAGCAGAGAGTATACTGATAATGTTACTATCCTCACCTATATGAACACTGATGAACTGCAACGCTGGCAAGATAGTTTCACGACCAACACCGAGGGCAACCCAAGAGGCAACCAGTATGAAGTTTTCAAGCAACAACGTGCTATGGATTTATTAGATGTAGTCGCTCAACAATTTCCTACACTCAAAAGTGCTATTGCTCATTACTACACCTCTACACCGCTTACTTACCGCGATTATATAGGCAACCCTACGGGAGCATTGTACGGCTACAAAAAAAACGCTAACCATATAATGGAAAGCGTTTTTATGCCACAAACTCACATCAAAAATTTGTATGTTACAGGGCAGAGTGTTGCAATGCACGGATTAGTAGGAGTTACTATCAGTGCGGTGCTTACCTACCAAATTTTGATGCGGTCTTCAGGTTTTTTATAGAGTTTATCACCTTCTTTTACATCAAAGGCTTTATACCAAGCATCTACATTCACAAGCGGTCCAAATGAACGGAAATATCCTGGGCTGTGAGGGTCAGTTTTTACTTGGTTTGTAAGGTATTTATCAGTAGAAAGCGTACGCCATACAGTACCCCAAGAGATAAAGAAACGTTGATCTTGAGTGAAATTGCTTATTTTACCTATATTACCTTTGTCTTTTAAGTACATTTGCAAAGCATCAAAAGCGATGTTTACCCCACCGAGGTCGGCAATGTTTTCACCACTGGTGAAAGTACCATTTACAAAGACTCCTTTTACAGGTTCGTATTGGTCGTATTGTTTAGCAAGGGCTTTGGTAGCGTTCTCAAAGTTCTTTTTATCTTCAGTAGTCCACCAATTTTTTAGATTACCATCGCCGTCAAATTCAGCGCCACTATCGTCAAATCCGTGTGTCATTTCGTGACCTATTACAGCACCAATACCCCCGAAGTTCACCGCAGGGTCGGCTTCGAAATTGAAGAAAGGAGGTTGTAAGATAGCCGCAGGGAACACAATTTCATTATACAACGGATTGTAATACGCATTCACTGTTTGAGGCGACATACCCCATTTAGTTTTATCTACAGGCTTGCCTACTTTCTCCAAACTCTTTTGGTAAGCCCATTCACTCACGCGTTGCAAGTTAGCAAAATACACTGTTTTAGCAGCCGGTTCAATAGTCAGTTTAGAGTAGTCTTCCCACTTATCGGGGTAACCTACCTTCACAGTAAATTTATTCAGTTTTGTCAAAGCCTTTTCCTTAGTAGCCTCTGACATCCAAGTTACATCTTTGATGTGTTGTGCAAAACTCTTTTTGAGATAGTCTACCAAAGTAACCATTTCTTCTTTAGCTTTAGGTGGAAAATACTTTTCTACATACAATTTACCAAAGGCTTCACCCAAAATACCATTGATAACGCTTAGAGCGCGTTTGTTCATCGGACGTTGTTCTTGTTGTCCTTGTAACTCTTTGCTATAGAAGTTAAAAGAAAGCTCATCGAGTTCTTTGGTAAGGTTGCTCGCGTTATCAGCTACTAATTGATATTTGAGGTAATCTTTGATAAGAGGCAAGTTCTTTTCGTTGATAAACTTATCGTATTGTTTGTACAAACGAATTTCAGAAACAACTACTTTATCAGTGTTCACCCCTACGTTTTTAAGAAACTGAGGTAGATTGAGGTTCTTCACTAATTTGCTGAGCTCAGCCATTGTTTGAGGGTTATAGCTAAGGTTAGGATTGCGGTCTTCCTCATTGGTGAGCATTAGTTTGGCTATAGAGCGCTCAAAATCTACCATTTGTTTAGCTTTCTCAGCAGCTTTATCGTCTTTAAGCACTTTGAAGATAGCCTTTACATAATCTTGATACTTTTGTAAAGCCTCAGTATTCTCCTTGTTGTCTTTTTGATAGTAATCGCGCCCCATACCGATGCTAAAGTTGCCGAGATACACAGTATTCATATTAGAATCCTTCATATCGGCATATACTCCCCAAGCACAGATAGGGTTTTCGCCCTCGCGAGTTACCTCTTCCAAATACTTTTGAAGGTCTGTGAGGTTTTTAATAGCCTCAATCTTATTCAAATAACCTTCAATAGGTTTAAGCCCTTCGGCATCGCGCTTTTTCCAATCGATAAACGATTCGTAGAGGTCTTTTATTTTCTGACCTTCAGTACCTTGAGCGAAGTTTTCCTTGAGGAGATTATCCAAGATGAGCAAGCAATTCTCATCGGTTTTCTCGCGGAGGATATGGAAAGAGCCCCACGTAGGTTTATCGGCTGGTATTTTGGCAGTTTTAGCCCAAGTGCCGTTCACATAGTTGTAAAAATCATCTTGCGGACGCACCGTAGTGTCCATTTCAGCAAGGGAAAGCCCCTTGTCAGCATTTTTGTCTATCATTGCATTTTCTGATTTTTTGTTATTTCCGCCACAAGCAACGATGAGTGCTGCCGACGAAAACAACAGTGCGGTTTTTACTGTTTTTCTCATCATCTTGTATAATGTTTTTGTTTAATGAAGCAAAGGTAAAAAATAATTAGCAATTAACAATAAAGAATATAAAAAAAGCTTTGCTAAACCTTGTAAGAGTTTTAGCAAAGCTTTCTTTTTTCTTACCTCAGATAAGCCATTACTTAATACTGAAATTCAAACCTTTGTGTTCTCCCAATCCGTAATAATGTTTAAAGTTATAGATAAGAGGTTCCCACTCTAATGGATTGATTTTATTACCTTCCATTACCAAATGGTCTTCAGCGTGTACTTGCACAAATTCCAATTCTACAAGTACATAAGCATCGCGGTCATTCACGTTTTTCACTTTAGCTTCTGCCTGAATAGGACATTCGGCAATACGCGGAGGGCGTACTTTTTCTGAAGGTAATTGAGTAAATCCTCCAATACTAAACTTGTCATCAGTATAAGTGTATTTACCCATTTTTTGAGGGGGCACAGGGTTTTGAGCGGTATAAGGGGCAATTGCCTCTACTTTTTCCCACATAGCTGCCGTAGGGAGGTTAAAAACTACCTCGGGCACTTCCATCACATTATGATAAGCCTTGTTTAGTTTTACAAGCGCTATCACAGCATTCGCACCTAAAGTAAAGGTGCTTGAAATAGGCGTTACATCGGCGTTTCCATCTTTATCGGTAGTAGTAAGAAGTACTACAGGAAACCCGTAATAAAACATAGTTGGTAAAAAAGACTTCATACTATTTTTTTTATTTGATGGCACAAAAGTAAGAAAAAAATAACAATTGACAATGAAAAGAATAAAAAACTTTGCCAAAGTTTCAACTTTAGCAAAGTTCATCATTCGTAACTCGTAATTCGTAACTCGTCATTAAAAAAATGCTGCTTTTACTTTTTCTACGAAATCTAATTTTTCCCAAGTAAAGAGTTCTACTTCTATCGTTTTTGTTTTGTGATAGGGAGATGAGAATACTTTGGTTACAACCTCAGGAGTACGCCCCATGTGTCCATAAGAAGCAGTCTCGCTGTAGATAGGATTACGCAATTTTAGGCGTTGTTCTATATCATACGGACGCAAAGGGAAGATTTCTTGTATCTTCTTCGCTATTTCACCATCAGTGAGGTTTACTTTGGCAGTACCATAAGTATTTACATACACACCTGTAGGCTCAGCTACCCCTATGGCATAACTCACTTGTACCAATATTTCATCGGCAACGCCTGCTGCTACTAAGTTTTTGGCGATGTGACGCATAGCATACGCCGCACTGCGGTCTACCTTGCTCGGATCCTTACCAGAGAATGCACCGCCACCGTGCGCTCCTTTACCACCATAAGTATCCACGATGATTTTGCGACCAGTAAGCCCTGTATCGCCGTGAGGACCTCCAATCACAAAAATACCTGTAGGGTTGATGTGGTAAATAATTTTATCGTCAAAAAAAGGTGCGTATTGAGGATACTTTTTAATCACACGCGGAATGAGAATTTTCACGATATCCTCTTTAATTTTCTGGAGCATTTTCTTTTCGGTATCAAAGTCGTCGTGCTGGGTTGAAATCACAATCGTGTTCACACGCACCGGCTTGTTGTCATCGCTATACTCAAGAGTTACCTGACTTTTAGCATCGGGGCGCAAATAGGTAATCTCCTTGTTTTCACGGCGTAATGCGGCCAATTCTCTCAACAAAGCGTGTGAAAGGTCTAAAGCGAGTGGCATATAATTTTCGGTTTCGTTTACCGCATAGCCAAACATCATACCTTGGTCGCCAGCACCTTGTTCTTCAGGTTTTCCGCGATCTACTCCTTGATTGATGTCGGGTGATTGTTCGTGAATAGCCGAAAGCACTCCACACGATTTGGCTTCAAACATATAGTCGCTTTTGGTATAGCCAATTTTCTCAATCACGTTGCGCGCGATTTGTTGTACATCGATGTAGGTGTTTGATTTTACTTCACCAGCCAATATAACCTGACCGGTAGTTACTAATGTCTCGCAAGCCACTTTAGAGTGGGGGTCGAAAGCGAGGAAGTTGTCGATAAGCGCATCGCTAATTTGGTCAGCGATTTTGTCTGGATGTCCTTCTGAAACGGACTCAGAGGTAAATAAATATCCCATTGATAATTATGATTTAGCAGGGGACGCCATTGTAAAGAAGAACTGTTTTAGCATTTTTTGGGAAATACCCCAAGAGGTTGCAATCAGTACAAATTTGTCCTCTTTGTTATTAATTGGCGGCAAAATTACAAAATAAAAAACAATAGACAAATAACAACGAACAATTTTTAGTTGTCAAAGCTCAGACTTCTCTGAAATCCTATCTTCTTCTAAATTTGTTAATTCACTAATTATTTACTACCTTTGCGCCCTTAATTACTGATAGTTGCGGCATATCGCCTCGTAATAACAACTATCAACTAAATAGCTAACGACTAATTTATACGATGAAAAACATACGTAATTTCTGCATTATTGCACATATCGACCACGGCAAGAGTACTTTAGCCGACCGTTTGCTCGACTTTACCCAAACCGTTACTGAACGCGAAAAACAAGACCAACTTTTGGACAATATGGACTTGGAGCGCGAGCGTGGTATTACTATCAAAAGCCACGCTATCCAAATGGAATATGTGTACAAAGGCGAAAAATATATTCTCAACCTTATAGATACCCCAGGTCACGTGGATTTCTCTTATGAGGTATCGCGTTCCATCGCTGCTTGCGAGGGGGCTCTCCTCATCGTAGATGCCGCTCAAAGCATTCAGGCACAAACGATTTCTAACCTCTACTTGGCGCTCGAAAACGACCTTGAAATCATTCCCGTACTCAACAAAATAGACCTACCGAGTGCTAACCCCGAGGAGGTGAAAGACGATATTGTAGATCTGCTCGGTTGCTCGCCCGATGACATTATCCCTGCCAGTGGTAAAACAGGCTTGGGCGTAGAGGCAATTTTGGAGGCGATTATTGAGCGTATTCCTGCCCCTACTGGCGACCCTAAAGCACCGCTACAAGCGTTGATTTTCGACTCGGTGTACAACTCTTTCCGCGGGGTGGAAACCTACTTCCGCGTGATGAACGGCGAAATACGCAAAGGACAGAAAATCAAGTTTATGTCCAATGGCAAAATCTATGATGCCGATGAGGTGGGAACCCTCAAACTCAACCAAGTACCCAAGCAGGTAATTAGCACTGGTGATGTGGGGTACCTTATCACTGGTATCAAAGATGCGCGTGAGGTGAAAGTGGGTGACACGATTACCTCGGCAGTAGACGGTTGTACAGAAGCTATTGATGGTTTTGAGAATGTAAAACCGATGGTATTTGCGGGAATTTATCCGGTAGACACCGAAGATTACGAAGAGTTACGCGCTTCAATGGAAAAACTCCAACTGAACGATGCTTCCTTAGTGTTTACCCCCGAAAGTTCTGCCGCTTTGGGCTTTGGCTTCCGCTGTGGATTCTTGGGGATGTTGCACTTAGAAATTGTGCAAGAGCGCTTGGAACGCGAGTTTGGTATGACCGTGATTACCACCGTGCCCAACGTAAGTTACCACGCCTTTACCAAAAAAGAACCTGAAAAAGCGATTATCGTAAATAACCCTTCTGACCTCCCTGACCCGTCGAAATTAGACCGCGTGGAAGAGCCGTATATCAAGGCGAGCATCATCACCAAATCAGATTTTATAGGTCAGGTGATGTCGCTATGTATTGAAAAACGCGGTGTCATCACCAACCAGCACTACCTCACCCCTGAGCGTGTAGAGCTGAACTTTGATATGCCTCTTGCTGAAATTGTATTCGACTTCTACGACCGCCTTAAAACAGTGAGTAAAGGCTATGCCTCATTCGACTATTCGCCTATTGGGATGCGCGCTTCTAACCTTGTGAAAGTGGATATCCTTATCAACTCACAATCGGTAGATGCCCTCTCTGCCCTTATCCACGCCGATAATGCTTATAACATAGGCAAGAAGATGTGTGAGAAACTCCGCGAACTGATCCCGCGCCAGCAGTTTGACATTCCTATCCAAGCTGCTATTGGGGCTAAAATCATCTCGCGAGAGACTATCAAAGCCCTCCGCAAAGACGTTACTGCCAAGTGTTACGGGGGTGATATCTCGCGTAAGCGTAAGCTCTTAGAGAAACAGAAAGCAGGTAAGAAACGTATGCGCCAAGTAGGTAACGTAGAGATACCACAAAGTGCGTTTATGGCGGTGCTGAAACTGAATGATTAAGAATACACTATACTTTATATTTTAGACAAGTAACATTTTTAATACATATATACAAATGAAAAAATTAGGATTATTATTTTTATTGATTGGAACATTTTTCTCTTGTCAAAAGAAAGAAGATGGTTACTTAGAAGACCCTTACAAAGGTAAATTAAAAGTTACATATATAGAAGAAGCAAAGGGTTGGGTAAAGAATATAGCACTACATAATGAAGACCTTTATTTCATAAGGCAAGACCCTTTTATTGGAAAAATGGATTCAAAAGGAAATACTTCTTCTGTAACCGTTACAAAATCTGATAATTTTAATTTCAATAATGATGGTTCAAGCGTTGCTTTGTCTGACAGTGGAGATGTTTATTATACAAAAGGTCTTTTAGGTCCTCATAAGATTTTTAAATATACACCAAGCACTCAACAAACTACAGAAATTAAAGTAAAATACAATCCCTCATATTTTGAAGGACGTGAAGGTATCCTTGCGCTAACTCGTTACAATAGCAATGAATTTATGTTTTTTGATTTTGTATCAAAAACAATCAAAAGATATTTTCATAATTTAGGAACTATTGTTGATGTAATAGGGTCAGGAAGAGATGAAATTTCTGATGGGACTGGCATAAACGCAAGTTTTCGGGGTATTTCCCAAATGACTGTGTTTGAAAAAAATATATATGTTATTGATGGAGAAAATAGTATTCGTAAAATAGAACCAGAAGGCACATCTTTTAAAGTTACTACTTTGCTCAGAAACTATCCTGAAACCATAAAAGATTTAGCTACTGATGATAATGGAGTAATTTATGTAGTTGCTCATAATCAAGGTATTTTGAAATTTAACCCAACTACTAACCAATTAGAAGACTACTTATCAGGTAAATACATTGAAATGAAAACTCCTAAAAGCGGACTGGGGTATAATGATGTAATTTTTAATGTAGATGCTATATCTATTAAAGGAAAAGATATGTATTTAGCTTATTCTACAACTCTGATAAAAATAGCCAACTTCAAAGAGGAAATTGCTAAATATCTTTTAGAACGAGAAAGAAAGTAATCTTTATGGCTTGAATCTGCCAATAAACCAATAATTATCAAAAAGCTGTGAATTTATTTAAAAATTTATTTAGTAAAGGCAAGAAATCAAATAAAAGTAATGATGCTATAGTGAACTCTATCCGAAAAAGTAAAGAATTTAGAGAAGGAAAAAGATGTTTTCATTATGCCAATTTTGGCTTTTTCTATATCTGTGATGAAAAAGAGTCTGCCTATTATAAGGATATGAACTGTTTTGCCTTAGACAATGTTAATGCTGATTGGGAAGAAAGGGGATGTATTTACTATACCAAAGATACTGGTGAGGTGTTTTATAAATCATTTATGAAAGCTGATTATAGGCTTGTAAAAATTGCTAATTCTTTAAATGAGTTATTTGGAGAAATTAATATGAGTGAAATATTGGTAACAAGGGATGATGACAGCTATTACTTGTGGGTAGAAGAAAATTTTCATTCATATAATATTATTGAATACGTACCTAAATGTGTAGTTCCTAATATTGATTTACGAACTTATTTAAGTGAAAAACATTCGTATTTTCTTTCAAATTATGAAGATTTTTCTAACAAAACATTTATTGAATACTTAACAAGAAAAGAAAAGCATATAGCTGATTTAGTACCTTCAAATTTTTATTTTCGTCACGCCAAAGAAGAGAAAGTGATAGATTTAATTGCTGAAATCAATTCAAAATCTAAAAAATCACATTTTGAAATAATAGAATTTCTTCCCTCTTGTTTTTTAGGAATCATAGATATGAATGATCTTTCTAAAGAAGATGCAAATGAGTTAATAAGACTGGGGTTGATATTTCCGCCTAAATAGAAAATTCATAAAACTATATAAAGATTGTAAATCCTATGCCCATCCTCATCGGAAATAACCTCTTTATCGAAGAACTCCCAGTAGATTACAATGGGAAACTATTAGATCTCGACCTTTATATTGCACCGCTAAATATATTTTTTGATAAGTTAGAGGTAGAATGTGTTAGAGAGTGTTGTGGTATTCAGGCGTTTTCGTTTATACCTGAGGATGTTCACAAGGCGCTTGTAGGACTCTCTGCCGAAACTATTGTAACACAACTCAAAGCAATGCAAACTGCCATTGAGGAACAATGGTGGTACAACACTGTAGGCAGCACTATTCTAAACAATAATTTTGATAGAAAAGTATTTTTGCGACTATTAGTGCATATTATAAAAACCATTGAATCACAATAAAAACACATTTATTTTGTAGAGTGTGTTTTTTTTTTACATTTGCACCATTATTCACCAACAACTATTGTACAATGAAAAGATTGAGTTTCTTATTGTGCCTGCTATGCACGCTCACAACCCTTTCTGCACAAACACAGTACACCGTAAAAGGTTTTGTGCATAACGCTTCACTCGAAGGCATTGCCAATGTGGCTATCAAAGTATTAGATGCCGACACAAACTTTATTGTAAGTGAACCTATTACCGAGGCTAACGGACTCTTTAGCTTTACTTCTTCCCCTCGCAAATTGCGTATTTATATTGAAGGTACTAACGACTATCTGTCGTATACAGGCGAACCTTTTCAGCTGAACAAGTCTATTGAAATGCTTGCTATCGAACTAAAAACATCAGTTGCTTTAGAAGAAGTAGTCATTACAGCTCCTCAAAAGAAAGCTGCTGTATATATGGAACAGGGCAAGATTGTGTTTTCACCTAAAAACAGCCTAACACACGCCTCTGGAACGGCTCTCGATGCGCTAAAAAGCACCCCAAATGTAGTAGTAGACAGCAAAAATCACCTGAGCATTGGCGGAAAAAGCAATGTGTTGGTGCTTATCAATGGGAAACCTACCTATATGCAACCCGATGATTTGGCGAGTTATCTGAAATCTATCCCAATGGCGCAAATCAAAAAAACGGAATTATTGCTCAACCCTCCTGCCGAGTATGAGGCTCAAGGGGGAGCAGGTGCGGTGAACATCGTATTAGATAAAAAAACGGTGGAAGGTACCTTCTTCTCATTGAACAATGGGCTGTCGTATTGGTGGAATCTGCGCCAAAATACGGAACTCCAACTGCAACACAGCGTAAAAAAAGGCATATTGCGCTTGGGTTACAATCATCAGTTAGGGCATTACGCAATGGATTACGGCAGCGAGCGCCTACAAAATGGCTTGCGTTATGAAAGTCCCACCGATGATACCGAAAAACGCAAAACTATTGCAGGACATATTGGCTATGACTATTTGCCTGATGAACAACATACTTTAGGCGTGCAACTCTCTGCCAACACGCTATTTGGCAAAGGAACGACCAGCACAACCACTCGCTTTTTCAATGCTGCTAATGTATTGGAAAAAACATTGTCGGGCTACAACGATTACTTTATGCAAAAAGCGAACCGCTACAGTGCCAATGCTTATTACACTTTTGCTCCTTCCGATAACGAACGTTACCAGTTGGATATTGATTACGCTTTTTTCGATGGTGGTTCAGGGAATTGGCAACCTAATACTTACCGTTCACCTGCGGGTAATGTGCTTTCTCACGAGTTATATCTTTCCGAAAACGACCGCAAAATACATATCTTCGCTACTTCTTTTCGTTCGGAATTACCGCTATGGGGAGGCAGCCTTACAGCAGGAGCTAAGTACTCACAAGTGTTTTCGGATAATAGCTTTCAGTTTTACAGACACTTGGCTCCCCATAACATTATAGATGTAAACCGCTCTAATGCATTCGACTTCAAAGAGCGTATTTTTGCCGTTTATGCTCAATATCACTACCCTCTTACCAACCGTTTGTCTGCTGAGGTAGGGGTACGCAACGAAACTACTTTTTCTAACGGACTTTTATTGCCTATTGAAGGTAGTGGAAATAGCCAACAAGAGCATAAAAAACACTATACTAACTTCTTCCCTACCCTGAGTTTGCAATACCAATACAACGATGACTTACAGCTGTTTGCAGGCTATAGCACACGCATCAACCGACCTGAATACCAAAATCTCAACCCGTTTGAATACCTTTTAGATGAATTGTCGTATTGGAAAGGAAATCCGTTTTTAGCTCCCGAAAAAATACAAAAAGCCACTCTTTCAGCTTCGTATAAAAAGACTTCTTTCACAATGACTTACAGTTACTCTACCGACTTTTTTAGCAGTATCAGTGAGCCTTTTCAAAGCAACAAAATCATTTCAATTCCTAAAAATATAGGCAGTCAGCACCATTTGCTCTTTTCACTCTATCAAGAACTGAATTGGGGCAACGGCTGCCAAACGACCCTTACCCCTAATCTCAGTTATATAGAGAACAAAGGCACTGTATTAGAAGGTAGCGAATTACACCTCAATCGTTGGCAGTATAGCCTAACAATACAAAATTACTTTCGTTTGCCTTGGCAACTCAAAGGCGAACTCACAGCGGTTTACAATTCGCGCAGATTAGCAGGCATCAACGAGATAGCTAAATCTTCAGGAGGTATAGACCTTGGGTTACAGCGTATTTTCTTAAACAATCGCCTTACAGCTACCCTTAGTTTTACCGATATTTTCCACACCCAACGCTGGGATAGCGAAAGCCATTTGCCTAACTTAGACCTTTATGCTTATGGCAATAGCGAAAGCCGGCAAGTCAAACTAAACCTCACTTATCAGTTTGGAAAAGCCAAAGAAGTCCATACAAACGAACTTGAAGAAGTAGAGCGATTATAATTTTTTAGTGTTTTATTTCGGTATAATGGTAAAAAGATATATCTTTGCGGTTGAAATCATCCCTTGAAAAATAAATTATCAGTATATTTCAAGCAAATAAGATAAACCGATGAAAAGAACACTTTTTACCATCATTGCCCTATTGCTCACGGGCTACACTTTTGCACAGACCGATACTTCAGGTAGAAGTCTTTACCGTGCAACTCCTGAGAAGAAAACTGCCTTGAAGCACACCAAGTTAAAGGTAAGTTTCAACTTCAACAACCAAACCCTCAGCGGAGAAGAATGGCTCACCGCTGCCCCTTATTTTTATGCTACCGATAGCCTTATACTCGATGCCAAGGCTATGCTCATTCACAAGGTAGCCTTAGACCAGAATGGCAAACAACGGGGGCTTTCTTATAGCTATAAAAACAATTTGCTAAAAATAAAACTCAACAAAACCTACCAGAAAGACGAAGCCTATACCATCTATATTCGCTACACTGCTCAGCCTGAGAAAGTAACTGAAAAAGGAGGAGAAGCAATTACCGATGCCAAAGGGCTCTACTTTATCAACCCTAAAGGAGAAGCCGATAAGCCTATGCGCCAAGTGTGGACACAAGGTGAAACCGAAGGTTCTTCCTGCTGGTTCCCCACTATCGACAAGCCTAACCAAAAAACAACCCAAGAAATTGAAATCACGGTGCCCGAGAGCTTTGTCACCCTTTCTAATGGTCTGCTAAAAAGCAGTGACAAGAAAGGCAATATGCGCACCGACTATTGGGTGATGGATAAACCTCACGCTCCTTACCTCTTCTTTATGGGAGCAGGAGAATTTGCCGTGGTTAAAGATACCCCTTGGCGTGGTACAGTGCCTATTGAATACTATGTAGAAAAAGAATATGAATCTGTTGCTAAACAGATATTTGGCAATACAAGCGAGATGATTACTTTCTTCTCCGAACGTTTTGGCTACGATTTCCCTTGGTCTAAATATGCCCAAATGGTAGTACGCGAATTTGTGAGTGGGGCAATGGAAAACACTACAGCTGTAAGCCACGCCGAAAGCGCTTATCAAACTGCAGGTGCTTTAGCCGACCAAAATTATTGGGAGCCTATCATCGCTCACGAGTTGGCGCACCACTGGTTTGGCGATTTGGTAACTACCGAAAGCTGGTCAAACCTCACTGTAAACGAGTCGTTTGCTAACTATAGCGAGTACTTGTGGTTGATGCACAAATATGGCAAAGATGTCGCTGAATACCACTTGAGCAACAACACCCTCCAATACCAGCACCGCCCCAACGATTTTGTAAAAGATTTAGTGCGTTTTGGTTACAACTCCCGCGAAGATATGTTTGATTTAGTTTCCTACAACAAAGGGGGAGCTATCTTGCATATGTTGCGCAATTATTTGGGCGATGCAGCTTTCTTTGCAGGACTTACCGATTATCTCAAAACCAATGAATACGGTACTGGCGAAGCTCACCAATTACGCCTTTCATTAGAAAAAGTGAGTGGTAAAGACCTCAACTGGTTCTTCAACCAATGGTATTTCGGCAATGGTAACCCTACTGTAAATATAGAAAAGAACTTCAAAAGAGGTAAACTCACCCTAAAAGTGATACAAACACAAAGTGAAGACCTCTTGTTCCAATTCCCATTGGATATAGATTTGTACATCAACAATCGCGTGATGAGACACACCGTTTGGGTAGATGCTCGCAAAGAAAACGTTTTCACCTTCCCAATGAGAAAAATGCCTACCCTCATAGATATCAACCCTGAAGGAGTGATATTGATGAATGAACAATACCATAAATCGTGGGCAGAGTACTTGTTCCAAATACAACGCGCTAAATCACTTAAAAGCAGATTACAAGCGGTAAGTGCTCCTACCGAATCTGAAGGTAAAGATATTCTAATTGCAGCTCTCAAAGATCCTTTCTTCCAAATACGCGTACAAGCCTTGCAAAAACTCGCTAACTACGATCTCAACGCCAAAGAAATGGCTATGGTAGAAAAAATTGCCTCTTCCGATCCTCAAAACTTAGCTAAATCGGCAGCAATGTGGGTATTAGCAACTTCTAAGGACAAAAATAAATATACTCCTATATTCGAGAAAAACCTTGAATCTCCTTCAGGGGCTATTAAAAATGCAGCTATCAATGGGATAGCTCGTACTGATCCCGCACGTGCTAAGAGTATTCTTGAAAAAGGAAACATCAAAGATTTCGATACCGATCAATTAGCGGGATTATCAGGCGTTATTGTCGATAACCAAATGGAGCAATATCTCCCCGCAATACTTCCTTATTTTGTATACTATCCTTTCTTTGAAAAAGACACTCCCGACACAGCTGCCAACTTTAAAAAAGGCTATGAATGGGCAATGCATTTAGATAATACTTCACACGTAGAATTATTAACTAAATCACTCAAAGAAATCGCTAAAGATATGGAAAATCCTGCAGCTAAAGAAATGCTAAAAAGCGTATTAGATGAAGGTATTACTATCAAACGCGGCTTAAACCAAACTGAATCTGTAAAAAAACAAATTAAAATGTTAGAAGAGATTAAAGGAATGTTCAAATAATGATTAATAATTGTTACATACTTTTGCCAAAGTTGACTCATTTAAAGATGCTATTATATCAAAATTAGATATAAAACTTCTTTTGTTAGTAGAAATAAATGAGGTAGAAATTTGGACGTAGAATCCTTTTATTTACCAATTCTAATTGAGTAATCCATATATTTTTGATTTTTAGTACAATATCATATAAAATATTTGGATTACTCATTTTTTATAAGTTTAAATTACTTCCCTATATTTTACTGTTTTTTTCAAAGGTCATTCTTCGTCATTCGGTTTTTGTCATTAATTTTGCGTTTTCTTCAGTAAAAAAACATCTAAAACTAACAATCTTTCAAAAAATATCCTTACAGCGGGTTCTATTTTGATATTCTCTTAAAAATCAAGAATGTTACAAAAAAATGTTAAAAGGTTAATCTTTGTTAATATTTAAACTTTCTCTTGTTCATTACGAAAGATATTGATACTTTTGAGCCGTTAAAACAAATAAAAGTATGAATAATACACGTAAAATCGCTTCGTTTATCTTCTGTTGTCTTTTCCCTTTTTGGCTTGTAGCACAGGAAATAACTATCAAAGGTACCGTAAAAGATCAGGACGGTCTCGAATTGCCTGGAGCAGCTATCGTTATCAAAGGTACTAACAAAGGTATAGCTACCGATGGAAATGGAGCCTTTGAAATTAAAGCTCATCAAGGGGATATTTTAGTATTCTCAACTATCGGCTATGCTCCTAAAGAGGTAAAAGTAGGTAAGGAACGCAACCTAAACATCGTTCTATCTGTTGATGTACTTCAGCTCGAAGGTACTGAGGTGGTAGCAGTAGCCTATGGTACTACCGATAAAAAATCGTTTACTGGCTCTATGGCTACTATCAAAGCTGAAACTATTCAAGCTAAACAATCTTCCGACGTAGCTAAAACCTTAGAAGGCGCTGTAGCAGGGGTACAAATCTCCACTTCATCGGGGCAACCTGGGAGTAATTCGGCTATTCGCATTAGGGGGATTGGCTCTATCAACGCCTCAAGTGCTCCACTTATCATCTTAGATGGTGTACCTTTTGAAGGAACGCTCAACGCTATCAACAACAGCGATATAGAGAGTGTAAACGTACTAAAAGACGCTTCTTCTTCAGCACTTTATGGGGCACGCGGTGCTAACGGGGTGGTACTCATCACTACCAAAAGTGGTTCTAAAGGACGCTTATCCATCACTTTAGACAGTAAGCTGGGCTTCAACTATCGCGGTATCCCTGAGTACGATATCATCAGCAGTCCAGGGGAATATTACGAAACCCTTTGGTCTGCTCTTTACAACCAAAACCGCTATGCCCAAAACCAAGCCGACGCCTTAGCGCGTACCAATGCGAGTCAGTCGCTTATTAACAATGTAGGTACAGGTTATAACATCTACAATGTTGCTGATGATCAAGTGGTACTCTCTAACGGCAAACTCAACCCTGCGGCTACTATCAAATATTCCGATGCAGCGACTTTCAATCAATGGGAGAAAGCGCTCTTCAACAGCCGTGTGCGCAAAGAACACAACCTGAGTATGACCAAAGGCACAGAATACAATAGTTTCTATTTTTCTTTTGGTTATTTAGGCGATGAAGGGTATAATATGAATACTTATTTCAATCGCTATGCAACTCGTTTTTCTTATAAGGGGGATATCACTTCTTGGCTTAAAACCAATGCTTCCTCTATGATTACTTATACTGAACAACAAGGAAGTACAGAAGATAATGGCTACGACAACCCTTTCTCTTGGACACGCACTATCGCTCCTATTTACCCTATCTATGAACACGATGCCAATGGCAATCGCTTGAATACTTACGACTATGGAATTACCCGAAAATTCAACAATAATACCAATCCCGTCGCAACACAACGCGAGAACTTAAACTACAATCGCGATTATTATTTCAACCAGTCTCTTTCGTTAGATGCAAAATTGCTCAAAAACTTCACTTTCTCGGTAAATGGTAATTTCTATGCCAACTTCTACGATGTGAACTATTTCACTACCCCTTTAGGCGGAGCTGGCAAAAACTATGGCGGATCAGCTACTAAGTACAAATCGGATAACACAGTATTGACTTTCAATCAGTTGTTGCGTTATAATAAAAATTGGGACAACTATGGCATTGAAGCTCTCTTAGGACACGAAAGCTATAAAAAACGCTTTGGTACAATAGAGGGGGGCAAGAAAAACTTTGTAGACCCTTACAATAGTGAGTTCAATAATGCGGCTGTGCTCAGCTCGCTCACCTCGTACACTCGCCGTTATTTTGTTGAAGGTTATTTTGGTCAGATAAACGCTAATTATCAGCAGAAGTATTACCTATCGGCAAGTTTGCGCCGTGATGGTTCATCGGTATTTGCACCCGAAAATCGCTGGGGTACTTTTTGGTCGGTAGGAGCATCGTGGTTGCTTAGTGAGGAAAAATTCTTAGAAAAAGCAAAATTCATCGATTTGATAAAACTGAAACTCAGCTATGGGGTGCAAGGGAATGACGAACTTTACTTACCTGGTAGCTACTCACGTTCGTATGTACCTTATATGACACTCTATAGTGTGAGCACCAATGGCAATACCCCTGGACTCGTAGCCAGCTATAAAGGTAATCGCAATATCACTTGGGAAGAGAGTGGCAACCTCAATGCAGGAATAGAATTAGCGCTATTTAACAACCGACTCACTTTAGAGGCTGATTATTTTATAAAGAAAACAAATAACTTGTTGTTTGATATGCCTCTACCTGCTTCTACTGGTTTTTCTTCAGAACCACGTAACGTTGCCGATATGGTAAACAAAGGATTTGAATTTTCATTAGGTGTAACCCCAATACGCACCGACAAAGTGGAGTGGACAATCTCTCTAAACGGATTGCACTACAAAAACGAAATAACCCGCCTGCCTGAGGAACTACGCGAAAAAGGACTCACTCGCGGCTACCAAATATTAAGAGAAGGCGGTAGTATCTACGATTTCTATATGGTAAAATGGGGAGGCGTAAATCCTGTTAATGGCGACGCGCAGTTCTACATCAAAAACACTACCACAGGCGAATACAAGCTAAAAGGTAGTGCCGATTATGACAGCACCAATAGCAAGCAATATGTAGGCACTTCTATCCCCGATTTGCAAGGAGGCTTTGGCACAACGCTCAGCGCCTATAACTTCGACCTTGCCATACAGTTCTCTTATCAATTCGGCGGTAAATTCTACGACTCTCAGTACGCTAACCTAATGCACTCTGGCGACTTGGGTAGAACCTGGCATACTGATATTCGCAATCGTTGGACTCCTGAGAATACTACCTCCGACATTCCTCGATTGGAGTTTGCAAACCAAAAGGTGCTTAGTCTTTCCGATCGTTTTATAGTATCATCAGACTATTTATCACTGCGCAATGTAAGTTTAGGCTACACTTTCAAACAAGGAATTGTAGAAAAATTAGGACTCACTAAGTTGCGCTACTATCTCACTGCCGATAACGTGTACTTGTGGAGCAAACGACAAGGGTTAGACCCTCGCACCAGCTTGGCAGGTGATAACTACGATGCAGTATACAGCCCTATTCGCACTGTTTCAATGGGATTAACACTCAATTTTTAAAATCGTAAAAGCTATGAAAAAACATATACTTTCCGTCACTCTTGTATCACTACTTATAACTGCTTGTTCTAAGAGTGATTTCGACCCCAAGGTAAACGAGTACCTCACCGACCAACGCAAAGAGGAACTCAAAGCCGATGTACAAACCAAAGCCAACCTCCTACAAGTAGAACTCAACGGTATTTACAACAATAATGTAGCACTACAGAGTGGCGATCACGATTCGTTTGGGCTGAAGTCTATCCATCTGTCATCAGACCTTACAGGGCTTGATATGGTGCAAGCTTCGTATCATTGGTTCGGCCATGACTATTATTTCAATATGCGCAACGCTACCTATACGCGTACCAGTTTTATGTGGTCTTTTCTCTACCGACAAATCAGTGCAATTAACAAAGTGTTAGCCGATTATTTTACTGAAACACCTACCGAGCAAGTGCTTTACCAAAAATACGCCGAACTCAAATCGTTACGCGCGATTTACTATTTCTATTTGGTAAATTTATATCAACAATCATACAAGGGTAACGAAACAAAATTAGGTGTTCCACTAATGCTCAAACCTACCGATAGCAAACTGCCGCGTGCCACAGTAGCTGAAGTATACCGTCAAATGGAAGAAGACCTATCAGTGGTAGATGATGCCCGATTTACCATCACCGAAAGCAAAGAAGATGTAGATAAAGCTGTCGCCGCTGCTTATTTCGCCAAAGTATACGCTCATAAAGAGGAGTGGGCAAAGGTAGCCCAATACGCCCAAATCGTGCTCAACGCAAGCGATTTCAATTATACTTCTATGGCTGAAGTGCAAGGAGCTAAATGGGATATCAGTAATACCTCTTGGCTTTGGGGGTATGATATCACCCAGCAGACTACAAGTTCCTTTGGGTCTTTCTATTCGCATATCGATAATACCATAACACAAGGCTATGCTGGGGGTTCAGGAGCTTATAAAAATATGTACAGCAACCTCTATGCTAAGATAGCCGATACCGATGTGCGTAAGAAAATATATATCAATAATACTCTTTTCCCCACCATTGCCGATAGGTATAACTTACCCGATTACGCCAATGTGAAATACGCTACCGACCAGCAATTTTTGAGCGATTATTGCTTCATACGTATAGAAGACCCTTTCTTTTTGTATGTAGAGGCTTTGGTAGAGCAAAACGATTTGACTACTGCTAAGACTACCTTAGAGGACTTTATGCGCAGTTACCGCGACCCTTCTTACACCCTCACTGCTACAACTCAAGCGGCTATGCGAGACGAAGTACGTACACAGCGCCGCATAGAGTTATGGGGTGAAGGTACTAGCTTCTTCGATTTCAAACGTTGGCATTTAGGGGTAAACCGAAATGAGGCTGGCAGCAACCATACCTTTATGATAACAGTACCCGCTGGCGATAAACGTTGGGTATACCAAATACCACAAGACGAAATAGAAGCAAACTCATTAATAGTACAAAACGAATAAAAAATAACACAAAAACCTAAATAGACACGAACTACCTAAAAAAGAATACTTTTTGGGTAGTTCTTTTTTATATCACGTAAGTATTGGCTAATTAGCAAATTAGTCGTACCTTTGCCCCCTTGATAGTTAAAAATGAAAACCGAAGAAATTCTTATAAAGGGTGCTAAACTGCACAATCTTAAAAATATTACCGTGGGGATTCCCCGCAACAAGTTGGTAGTGATTACAGGGCTTTCAGGTTCAGGTAAATCATCATTGGCTTTTGATACACTTTACGCCGAAGGACAGCGCCGCTATGTAGAGAGCCTGTCGTCGTACGCGCGTCAGTTTTTGGGTAAGTTAGACAAACCAAAAGTAGACAATATCGTAGGGATTGCCCCTGCGATTGCAATTCAGCAGAAAGTAAACACCTCGAACCCACGTTCTACTGTGGGCACTTCTACCGAGGTGTACGACTACTTGAAACTGCTTTTTGCTCGTATCGGGAAGACGTATTCACCTATTTCGGGACAAGAAGTAAAAAAACATACCGTTACCGATGTGGTAGATGCAGTGATGCGCTATCCAGAAGGCACAAAACTGTTGCTTTTAGCCCCTGTGAGTATCCCCAAAGACCGTACCGTAGAGCAAGTGCTCAAACTCTTATTACAACAGGGCTATGCGCGTATTCTATACAAAGAAGAAATCATCCGTCTTGAGGAAGACAATTTGCCTAAGAATCTCGACAATTTCCAATTGGTAGTAGATAGAGTGATTGTGCGTCACGACGAAGACTTTCAGCACCGCCTTGCCGATGCCGTAGACACGGCTTTCTTTGAAGGGAAGGGTGAATGCTACATTCAAGAAATGGACGGAGTGGTACAAACGCATTTCAGCAATCGGTTTGAGTTGGACGGTATTACTTTTTTAGAGCCTAACGTACATTTGTTCAGCTTCAACAACCCTTATGGGGCTTGCCCAAAATGCGATGGTTATGGTGATACTATCGGACTTGATGAAGACCTTATCGTACCTAACACAGGTCTTTCGGTCTACGAAAATGCTATCTATCCTTGGCGTGGCGAGACGATGAGTTGGTTTCGTGACCAATTGGTGAATAACGCCTATAAGTTCGATTTCCCGATACACAAGCCTTGGTTTGAACTCACTGATAAACAGAAACAATTGGTTTGGGATGGCAACAAGTATTTCACAGGACTCACCGATTTTTTCAAAGAGTTAGAAGACAAAAGTTACAAAATACAAAACCGAGTACTCTTGGCGCGCTATCGCGGAAAAACGCGTTGTCACGAATGCCACGGCAAGCGTTTGCGCAAAGAGGCTAACTACGTGAAAATAGCAGGCAAAAGCATTTCGGACTTGGTAGAATTGCCTATTGAAGAACTTCAAGTTTTTTTCAAAGGACTCCAACTCAACGATTATGAGCAAGAGGTAGCCAAACGATTGCTTTTAGAAATTAATAACCGCTTGCAATTCCTTGCCGATGTAGGCTTAGGTTACTTAACCCTCAACCGAAAATCAAACACGCTCTCAGGGGGGGAAAGCCAGCGCATTAACTTAGCGACCTCGTTGGGCAGTAGTTTGGTAGGCTCTATGTACATACTCGATGAGCCCAGTATTGGTTTGCACCCGCGCGATACCGAACGACTGATAAGCGTACTAAAATCCTTACGCGACTTAGGCAACACGGTGATTGTGGTGGAGCACGACGAGGATATTATGAAAGCTGCCGACTATATTATCGACATAGGACCTGAAGCCGGAACGCACGGCGGTGAAGTGGTAGCGGCAGGCACTTATGAGGAACTTCTAAAAGCCGATACCCTTACGGGGAAATACCTCAGTGGGCGCTTAACAATTGAAGTACCTAAAAAGCGACGCACTTCGCCTCACTACATCACTTTGGTAGGTTGTCGCGAGAACAACCTTAAAAATATAGATGTTACCTTCCCTTTGGATATGCTCACGGTAGTTACAGGGGTATCGGGTAGTGGAAAATCGACTTTGGTGAAAAAACTGCTCTATCCTGCCATTCAAAAAGAATTGGATTTAGGCGGAGAGAAAATCGGTCAGTTTACCAAAATAGAAGGCAAATACAAGCACTTGCAAAGTGTGGAGTTTGTAGACCAAAATCCTATTGGTAAATCGTCCCGTTCAAATCCTATTACCTATATCAAGGCTTACGACGATATCCGCGCCCTCTTTGCAAATCAGAAGTTGGCAAAGATGCGTAATTTCCAATCTAAACATTTCTCGTTCAACGTTGATGGGGGACGTTGTGAAGTGTGCAAAGGTGAAGGAGAAGTAACCATAGAAATGCAATTTATGGCTGATGTGCACCTCACTTGTGAGGCTTGTGGAGGCAAACGCTTCAAAAAAGAAGTGCTTGAAGTGATGTACGAAGGCAAAAACATTGATGACCTGCTAAACACTACTATCGATGATGCAGTAGCCTTCTTTCAAAAGCACAAACAAACCAAAATAGCCGAAAAACTCAAACCTTTACAAGATGTAGGTTTGGGGTATGTAACACTGGGGCAGTCCTCCTCTACCCTATCGGGTGGGGAAGCCCAACGGATAAAATTAGCGTCGTTTCTATCGAAATCGGACAGCAAAGAAAAAGTGTTGTTCATTTTTGATGAGCCTACCACCGGTTTGCACTTTCACGACATTCGCAAACTCTTAGACTCATTGCAAGCCCTTATAAAAAAAGGGCATTCGGTTATCATTATCGAACACAATACCGAGATGATCAAATCAGCCGACTATGTAATAGATTTAGGTTTAGAAGGCGGTGCCAAAGGAGGCAATCTCGTAGCGACAGGCACGCCCGAAGAAATCGTTAAAAACAAACAAAGCTACACAGGTAAATACTTAAAACTGAAGTAACAATGAAAGAATTAGAAGAAACTTCAGTTGCTCGAAATTTTCGAGTAACTGCCGACGATGGCAAAATGTAAAATGTACAATATTAATCAAATATGGACATTCAATTCAATACAAACGAAGATTACAATAAATTAGCCCTTAGCGAGTTGCGTAAACGCTTGAAAAAAGTAAAAGAAGGCGGGGGCAAAAAGAACCTCGAAAAATTACACAGCCAAGGCAAACTATCGGCTCGTGAACGCATAGAGTATCTCTTAGACAAAGATAAACCCCAGATAGAAATAGGCGCTTTTGCTGGTGAGGGAATGTACGAAGCACACGGCGGCTGTCCCTCGGCAGGTGTAGTGGTAGTGATAGGCTATGTTGCTGGCAAACAATGTGTAGTAGTAGCCAATGACGCTACCGTAAAGGCAGGTGCGTGGTTTCCTATTACAGCTAAAAAGAACCTACGCGCTCAAGAAATTGCAATGGAAAATCGCTTGCCTATCATCTATTTAGTAGATAGTGCGGGGGTGTACTTGCCTTTGCAGGACGAGATTTTCCCCGATAAGGAACACTTTGGTCGCATCTTTCGCAACAACGCCCTGATGAGCAGTATGGGCATCACCCAAATAGCAGTGGTAATGGGCAGTTGTGTAGCAGGCGGGGCTTATCTGCCTATAATGAGCGATGAGGCTCTAATAGTAGATAAAACGGGTAGTATCTTCTTGGCGGGCAGCTATTTAGTAAAAGCTGCTATAGGCGAAAATATCGACAATGAAACCTTAGGCGGCGCCACTACTCATTGTGAAATCAGTGGTGTGACCGACTATAAGGCAACCGATGATAAAGATGCCCTCGACCGTGTGCGCCGTACAATGGCTAAACTCGCCGATGCCGAAAAAGCAGGCTTTAACCGCATTGAAACGCATAAACCACTGAAAGACCCTAATGAAATTTACGGTATCTTGCCTAAATTGCGCTCAGAGCCTTATGATATGAAAGACATCATCCTTAGATTGGTGGACAATTCAGAATTTGACGAATATAAAGAAGGTTACGGACAAACCATCCTCACGGGATATGCGCGTATTGAGGGTTGGGCGGTAGGCATTGTTGCCAACCAGCGCAAAGTGGTGAAAACTAAGAAAGGGGAAATGCAGTTTGGAGGTGTAATCTACTCGGATAGTGCCGACAAGGCGACCCGCTTTATAGCCAATTGCAACCAAAAGAAAATTCCTTTGCTCTTCTTGCAAGATGTTACCGGTTTTATGGTAGGCTCTAAATCAGAACACGGAGGGATTATCAAAGATGGGGCTAAACTCGTGAATGCTGTTGCGAACTCAGTTGTGCCTAAATTTACAGTTGTGATAGGCAATTCGTACGGCGCAGGCAACTACGCTATGTGTGGTAAGGCTTACGACCCGCGTCTTATCGTATCGTGGCACAGTGGAAACATTTCGGTAATGGGGGGCGCACAAGCTGCTAAGGTGCTCTTGCAGATAGAAACCGCTAACCTAAAGAAAAAAGGTGAAGAACTTACCCCTGAAAAAGAAGCTGCCCTTTTTGCACATATCAAAGAGCAATACGACGAGCAAATATCACCTTACTATGCCGCTGCTCGCCTCTGGACGGATGCCATCATCGACCCATTAGAAACCCGCCAATGGATAGCAATGGGTATAGAAGCTGCTAACAATGCCCCCATTGAAAGAGCGTTTAACTTAGGAGTGATACAAGTTTAGGTAAGAGATAAGAGGTAAGAGGTAAAGCCAGCGAAGGCTCACAGCTGGGTATGTGAGTAAACCTGCAAAAACTGCTGGGTTATGAATAAGAGAATTACTTTATTAATTTTCCGTCATAATCAATGTGGTATTCCTCATAATTAAAATCTACTAAGTCAATACCTTGTGGGGCCATCTTAAAAGCGGGGATACGCTCTATAGGCGAGACAAAAATATCCTTCCCTCTGAACTGCCAGAGGATTTCGCCCTGCTTGTTAAGGCGTACTATCTCCACCTCGCCGTGGGTAATGTAATCCTCTTGATAGGGGACTATTTCAAAGCAAGTAGCCATATCTACCTGCGTATGCCAAAGGAGTTCTAATGTAGGCAAGAGGATACAAAATACCTCATTGCCGCAAACTATGAGCAGTCTATCATTATCCAAAAGAATACCTTTCTCATTGAGCACATTATAAGTATCAGCTACAAGCAATACTTTACCCATAGGTTCTTCATTTTCATAGATCCGAATGCCTATTAGTTGGTCATATTCGCCTACTTTTCGGTTGTAAGGTTGGCGTTCTTGGTAACGAGTAAGGGCTTTTTGATTATCATCGAGATTGGTTTCATCTATAATCTCTATCTGATAAGGATTTTTATAAAGCCAAAGGGTGTTTTTCATAATTTCGATTTTCTTTTATGTCCAATAAATAGTATAAGACTCAAACTTACTGCTATATTAATTATAAAATTTAGTAGAGGGGCGTGTTCTAAAAGAGTTTTATCTAATACAAATTCGGCTCCTTCTTGCTGCTTAAAAGGTTTAGTAACCACAAACTCATAGAGCGTAAATAACAGCAATCCTAAACTCATCACAAACAATACATTTTCATAGAGTTTATTTCTATACCTGAGCAAGAAAAGGATGTTAAATACTAAAATGAAAAACGCAAAAAATAGAGGTACAGGATACAATTCTATAAGATCTAACTCCCAATAGTAAATTATTGGTCGCACACACCGGAATAAAAAGATTCCTACAGCTATATTATAGACCATTATACCCAATGCTAATAAGATTTCAATTAGAGAGGAGATAGATTTATTCTCTCCTTTTTTTGCTGCAAAAGCGATTAAGTGAAAAACTAACAAAGGAATTATAAGTTTCCCTGCCAGTTCCAATTCTGAAGATATAGAAGGATATAAGTTCATAATAACTTCTTTTTAAGGTTTTATAATTGCTCTTTAATAGTGTCTATCAACTCCTCTACTTTCTTGAGTTTTCCTCCAAAGTGTTTTTTATCCATTGTGATTTCTTTATAAATATCTTCAACATTATCTGCAGGTGACAAAAACCATAAAATATAAGGTTTCAATTGTACGGTACCTATCTTCTGGAGAAAAGGCAGTATCGCTCCTAATTCTTTATGATTGAACCAGCAATCGGTTTTGAGGGCGAAATCTTGATTGTTTTTCCCGCAGGCGAGTTCGCTTTGCAAAAAGTCGGTCATTGTGGGGTATTGCTCGCTTATATAGCGCGTGCAGGCAAGGTGGTACTCTATCTTTCGGGGAGTAACCTCTACGACCGACACAAAGCAGATGCCATAACGTTTATCAATAGTTACCACCAACACATCTCCTACTTGAAAATAAGGTGTTTTAGGTTTCTTTGGAGCAGGTTTCATAAGAGGCTTGGGGTTGTCCTCTTGCAATTGTAGTTTGAGCTTATCAAGTGCTTTCTGTCGTTGTTTTTGGGCTTTGCTATCTATCTCATTCCAGAGCGGTGTTGCCCCTTGTTCTATGAGTTGCAAAGCTTTGGTGCGCACCTCATCGTGGGGGTAACCTATTTTCCAGAGAGCGTATGCAAAAGCCGTCCAATAGATTTCTGCAAAAAGTTCATCAATACAAAAATTAGCTTCCTCATTAAGCCAATCCTGTCTGATTTTTTCTATATCCTCACCGTCTTTATAACGTTCAGTAATATTGTTATAAATGTCGTAGGCACTATCGCTATCTATGATTTTTACGCCGTCAATTGCCATAATACATCAATTTACTAATTCGCTAATTCTCTAATTTGCTAATTAATTATTAAAGTTTTTCTAATGATTTTTTCATTGTTTCTGTATTTTTTACCACTCGCGGTATTCATCGGTGATATCTACATTATCGGCTAATTCCAATCCTGTTTTGCGTATGAGTGTATTGAGCCACTCGCAAAGTTCCTCGCGCTCCATTGTTTCTATAAGTCCGTATTTGTCATTAATTTTATTGATTTTCTTTACCAATTTACCCATAGAATTATAAACGGTAGTCGCATTTTTCTTTTGTACCGCCTCACAAAGTGTTTGTACATATTCCGTAAGGGCTGTTTCTACAGCGGTAATGCTTTCTTCTGAAAACATATCATCACCCTGAGCCATACGCTTGCGCCACTGAGTGATAGGTGTTTCGGAAAGGAAAGCTTGCATTTCGGGAATGCGATTGGGGTCTATATTCTTGTTTTGTGATTTGAGGAGGGCTTTAAGGTGGATGCGTTCCTTTTCATATAGTTCTAATTTGAATAGCGTTAGCCAGCACAATTGTTCCTTAGAGTCCAAAGCTAATAATAAGCGAAATTCATCAAAGAAAGGCTCGTAAAAAGAACCTCCATCATTAGCTAAACTTTTACCGGTGAGTTTCTTGCCTATCTTCTGTTCGATAGTCTTTTTATCATCACCAATGTTTAAACCAAAAGGCAATGCTATTTCAGGAATTTTACCATTGGGGGTTACTGGTGGATAAATGGTGATTTCGTGCAAAATGAGTTGGTCTTTTTCCTTGTTATAATTACCCATAGGCTCTCCATAAGCGGGAGCATATCTCACATACCCAGTAAAAAGGCAGCGAATGGTCTTTTCTTCATTATTAACTCGTACCCAAAACAAGTTGCCGTAAGCATCATATTCAGGATTAGGGTTTTGAGGCAAATGGTAGTGACTTAAAAATTCTTTTATTTCGGGAGAATGAATAAGTCTGCCCAACAAATGTTGTAATTCCATATTTTATTTTATCAATTTTTTAAACAAATTCACTAAGCCAAGTATAGGTAATCCTACTATTATTGAAAGGATTACGAGTATAAAGAAAACAAAAATAGCTATTGTTATTACAACTAAACCTAACAAAGGGTTATAGGCATTGACTTTGATTACTTTATCAATGGTAGTGTTCAACAGCCTTGAATGTATTATTCTATTTAGGTTCATTTTTCACTCTTTATTTCTTAAACAATTTGACTACCCCAAGAATTGGCAATACCACTAACATTATAGGAAATATTAGCACATAGATAATACAGAAAATAGTTATCATCAAAAAGCAACCCAAGTACTCGTTATAGGCAAAGGCTTTGTTAAGTCCTTCAACGAGGAGTTTAGTAATCCAAAGCTTCTCTATAGTCTTTTTTAGTTCCATCTTCTTATTTTCTTGCTTCTTCAATAGTGAGACCAAAAGAAGCTAAGCGGCGTTCTAAGTTGGAAAGGATATAGTCTTTCTCTTCGGGGAAGCGTTTGGCTATGGCTTTGTAATAAGGTAATAAGCGCTCGTCATCTATCTCAGAAAGGGCTTGCATAACTGTGCAAAGGACACCGGTATCGGTCTCTTGTAGCCCTTTGATAAAAGTATCGAGGTACTGTTCTCTTTTCTCACTTTCGCCGAGTGTATAGTAGGCAGTGCTACGTATTTGGGGATTCTCATTATCGGTGAAAGGCAGGATCACTTCTTCGAAATTATCATCTCCTTCCGTAAGGAGGTAGGTAGCAAAATCAAAGGTTCTTTCGTCGGTAATGGTAGGCAACAGCTCTTTTACAACAGACACCCAGTCGGCGCAATGGTCTTTTGCATACCACCATACGAACTGAAATACCTTTTTAGGATCTTTGGTTACCAAAGTCTGCAGATAAGGTTTGGCTCGCTCATAACACGATTGGCTAAGAATTTCAATTAAAAAATCTCTATCTTCGTTGTTTAAGGCGATGAGCTTTTCTATCTTGTCTAATAGTGCAGGTTCTAAAGGCGGTTTTTTATGATATACCCCCTCGAGGCAGTCGGTTTGCGTTTTGCGGTCGGTAGTGTGCTCATATTCATTGAGGAGCACCTCAGCGGGTTCGCCACGATGGTAGCCAAACCAAGTAGGGCGGTCGTCTAAAAGTTGCCCAGAGATCACCTCGTCGAGGTAGCGTTCGTACCAATCTAAGAAGTTGGCTTCGAAAGCAAATTTAGGTTGCGCGAGGTCTAAATCTACATTCACTACGCGACCGGCATATTTGTCGTTCAGCACCAAGGCGTGTTCATAGGTACACCCCTGACTCCCGAGAGGCAAGAGTCCGCCAAATACTTTTGCTCGTTCGGCAAAATACTTATCATCATCTTCTTCTTCGTCTTCTTCAGAGAACAATAGCGGATCAGAGAGCTTTTCCCATTCTTCTTGAGTCATATCAGGAGAAAGATTACAAGGCGCTTTGAGGTAGGTTTCTATTTTTTCGTAGAGTAGGCTATCTACAGAAGTTCCAAAGGCGTACAAGCCGAAATAAGGTCCTGCTATAAAGTCTGATTTTTTAGCTTTAGCATCGCCTACAGTAAGCATAAAGGCACGATAGCATTCGGGCAGTTGCACGCCGTATTTCTTTTCAAAAGCAAGGACTTCCGCCTCGCTTACGGGCGGGTTGAGGTGGTACTGGTGAGCATCGGCACCAAATACTTCTAAATTCTTATCGGCGGCTTTGGCTTGGGAGAGCTTTTGCTGAATGCGGTGGAGTTGTTCTTTCATTTGTTTTAGGGGTTTGGGGCTGACGAGTCGGACGGGACAGACAAGTCAGACGAATTTCACTTTTTAATATTACTTCATTTTGGGGCGGAAAGAGCGTTTTTTGTCAAAACCTTTGCTGTCTATTTTTAGGTCGTTGGGCAATTCAGGCGATTGCTCGGCTTGGGTTTTGAGGTCGGAAAGGTATTGCACGATGTGCTGCCATACAAAATCGGGATCGATATAGATGCCGAGTTCCTGCAAATTTACATAATAGGTTGCTCTATTATCTCCTCTGTGGTCTTTGTTGTAAATGAGCAACAACGGACTTTTTAACACCAGCCACGGCGGTCGGTCTTCCAGCTGAAAGATATTCCGATCGCGTGGGGCTTCCATCTGTTCCAGCAGGGTATCACAAGTAGCCGATAAGTAGGAGGTTATCCTAATTTCTTTCCCGTCATTCATCAGCACATAGCGGTCGCCATACCACAAATCATATATGCTGTAATGCCAATCGTTAGGGTCGGCAAAATCCCAATGGGTGTATATTTTAGAGCGTGTAGCAAAGAGGTGCACAAGCGCAGTGCCCACATAGAGTGCCGAGTGCAGTGCCTCATCGTTGGTAGGGTCATCAAAGGCGAGCCAACTTCTCTGAGGGAGGCTCATCCCTACCTCTGGTGGCAAACGGCGGTCATAGACGAGGTTTTCGTCTATGCCATACTCAGCGACTTTATAGTCGTAGTAATCTTTGAATTTAGAGATGATTTTCATTTTGAATTGTTAACAAGGCACGAGCTATAAGCTCGCGCCAGCGAGGTGCTAATTCCTATTCTCTATTTCCTATTCTCTAACTTATTAAGTGCCTAGTTCGGGATAATCCCAAGCGTTGTAAGTATCAGTAAGGTTGTCGTTCTCTTCTCCTTTGCAACACAACCATTCTAAACCTGCACGGCGTTCCATTACGATATCTTCGTCTAAACCTACTAAGTCTGAACCGTATATACGAGCATTTACTGTTGTCCAGTGGTAGCGATAGTGCAAGTCTAAGGCTTGTAAGATTTCTTCTATGGGGCGCAGGGTGGTATGTGCCATAAAGTCATCAAGCCCCTCAAACTCGCCCATTGTATCCATTATCAAATCGCAATCGCAAATCTCATTGGGGAATGATAGTTCTTCTACGATGCCCAGAGCCCATAGTAATACCCATAATGACTCGTATTTCCAAGTGGCATTCATAGCTCCTGCCTCACTTATAGTACCTGCAATCACCTGCTGTTCCACAGGGGTTAGCAACTCAAGGACATTGTATTTTTCCGAAAGAAAATCTTCCGCATATACTCTATCCTCTTGGGAATATTCACCTTTACTGATAGATAAAGCACACATTATAGAAGCAAATGAGCATACCGCCCGCTCTATGACTTCTTTTTTATCACGAGGGGTTACTTCCTCTGTTTCATAACGAAAGGGCAAATGTTCTATATAAGGTACTCCTTGCGACACAAGTATTGCGATACTCTTGTTTTTGCGCTCTTGCGCAGTGATAACATTATTGTTCATAGGGCATAATTTTTTTTATTTATTCCTCAAAATTCATTTCATCTACAAAGCAATAGCCATTTTTCATAAGCATTTTTAGGTAATCATCAAAGCTGTCGGCAATGACTACTATTTCATCGGGGTCGTGAAGGAATCGCACTACTTGCCCTACTTTGCCTATAGCAGAAGGCGAAAAGTCTATAAAAAGCTGTGAGGTGCCGCCATTGTTCATACAATCGGAAAAATGCAACCAATTATGAAGTTGTGAAGCATCACTTGTAATGCGATTGTCTATCTCTACCTCTTCATACTCTCGATTGATATAATCAGCATAAAAATCAAAGGCTTCATTTTGAGTTTCTACAATCTGGTGAGCCGAAAGCAGATAATAAGGATAATCTCCCATATCCTCATCAGCGCCTAAAATAAGGTCGCTCACTGTGCCTTTTTCATATTCACGCCAATAAGTGCCGTCAATACGGCGGAGTAAGTCCAGCAAACTCTCTGGCACTTGTGGGTAACGATTGCGGAGAAGTTGCAAATCGGCTTCAGTAGCGCCGTGGGCTGTATCCATAAGGTTTTGCCACGCTTCTTCTCCGCCATTATCGATATAGGCTTGTTTCAAGCCTTCAAGGTATTGTTCTACTAAGGTCATTGTATGGTGTTTTTTAAATTAAAAAATCTTGTTCTATAATCCCCTCTTCAAAAGAATAGTCCTTTGCGTCTAATATATTCCATATTTTCTGAGTGAACTCTTCAAAAGAATTGGCTAATACCACCTCATCACTTTGGTAATCAATTCCAGGGTATAGCATAATCACTTGCCCTTTCACCCCATTGGTAGCGGGGTTGAGATCTATGCAAATACGAGTTGTCGCCTCAAAATCTGTAAACGGAACCCAACCTTTATCCCATAATACGGGTTGAATTTTATTAGGATTGATGTCATCAGCAATAAATTCCCCTTCAAAGTCCTCCACCTGCATTTGGTAGGTCTCAATAATTTCATCTATAGGAAGCAATAAGTTATACCCCATAAAATAGTGGGGTCTATCGCTTTGTTCTTGTCCGTTGAAAGTACGCAAATACTCTTTGAAACTCTCAGGGAGGGGTTGCGCTATAGCATCTTCTAGCGCTTTAATTTGAGCCTCCTCAGCAGGTTTTTGAAAACTTTTGCCTATTGAAGGCGCAATAGCAAGTAATGATTGTTGTATCTTCTGCCAAAGAGATGGTGTATTGTTATTCATTTATAAGTTTGTATGATATTGTTAATAATAGACATCAGACGGGGCAGACGGGGCAGACAAATCAGATGCCTGACGCCTGACACCTGATACCTGACACCTGACCCCTAATACTTATAATTCACTTTACCTAAGGCAATAGGCTCTGGGTTCTGTACTACCCAAGCGGTCGCCAATTCGCATAGGCGTTGGGAGCCAGTGCCGTCGTCTTCCAAGATGTGTTTTTGAATATCGGCTACTTCGGCGAGTTCACTCTCCGAGAGAGGATTACCTTGTTGCAGGTAACTGTTAATAGCGGTGAGCATCTTGCGGTATTCCTTATCCCAGTTGCCCATAGCATTGCGCAAAAGTTCATCATTCACTCTACCTGCAATACGTACTACCTCACCTTGTACCGTAGTTGCGCTACCACTACCGGGCACCAAAAGTGTCCACGCCTGCTCGTAATGCTCTTCCCACGTATGACCTGCCAGTATAATAGCGGATTTGCCATCGTGTTGTATACGGCGAGGTATAGGAGGCACATTGAAGAGTTTATATAGTTCTTGGAGGGCAGCATCTGCTTCTTCTAACCATTCAGCATCCGTATCAGCACGGCGAAATTCAAAGTCTTCTCCTATGATAGTCAGTCGTTCTTTAGCATATTTGGTAGGCTTCAATCCAGCATTCAAATATATTTTAATAGCTTTGAGGGCTTTGGGCAGATAGCCTCCTCTTGCGCTTATGAGTGTACGCTCTATCACATTATGCCCCTTATCGTCTTTTACATTGATATTAGCACCTTTTTCAATCAGTAACTCAGCTACTTCAGCGTGGTATTCAGCAAAGAGCAGGGGGGTATTCTTGTATCTGTCCTGCGCCTCTATATCAGCACCTTTTTCTAATAATAGGGCTACTTTTTCTACTTTATTTACTTGGGCGTGATAGTGTAACGGCGTGCGGTCGTATTCATCTCTCGCATTGATATCTGCCCCTTGGGCGATGAGCCAGTCCATTAGTTCCAGCGGAATCTTATAAAAAGAAAGCGCAGGGGTCTTAAATGAACGACGGTCATAAGCGTTTAATTCACATTCGTTGAAGACCGCTTTAAGTGCGTCTAAATCTTTAGCTTCTAATAGTTCGTAGAAGTTAGCGGGGAGGGTTTTCTTTTTCTTTGCCATCTGTATAGTGAAAAGTAAAAAGTTTAAAGGACAAAGATAGTAAATAATTGTTTATAAGCAATTGTTAATTATCAATTGTTTTGTATCTTTGCGCCAACTTTATATTTTCTAATGAAAAAAAATATCTTCATATCTTTTCTAATTCTCTCACTTTCAGCGTTGATAAGCTGTGAGTCGGATGATCTTTGCGACCACAACGTAAATACCCCTCGCTTAGTGGTGCGTTTTTATAACCCAAACAACACTCGCACGCCTTTTAGCGTAGCAAATCTTACGGTTTATGGCGAGGGTAACACGACTCCTTTGGTGAGCAACACTACTTTAGATTCACTTGCTTTGCCCTTGCGCTTGGAATCACCTACCACTTATCTGTTTCAAACGGTGGTTTCGGGCACAACTACCAGTACAGCAACTCTTACCCTCACTTATACTCCCAAACAATCGTTCGTAAGCAAGGCTTGCGGGGTAAAAATTACTTACAACACTCTTTCGGCTACTATTCAAGATGCAAGTAACTCTTGGCTGAAAGGTCTGAACATCAAGAACACTACCGTAGATAATGAAAAAAGAGCTCATATACATTTGTATCATTAGTATGTTATGGGTTGCAGGCTTAAAGGCACAAACGGCTACCCGTACGACTTCACAAACTACCATCGCCTTACCCGAAAAACAACAAGCCCCTGTGTACAAACAACGGTATGGCTTGCGCGTGGGTGCCGACTTGAGTAAGTTGGTACGTCCTTTTTTTGATAAAGATTACTACGGACTTGAGTTGGTAGGCGATTACCGCTTGACAACCAACCACTATTTCGCGGCAGAATTAGGACACGAAAAGAGAAGTAAAAACGAGGATTTTTATACTTATACTACCCAAGGCCAGTTTTTGCGTGCGGGTTTTGATTATAATACCTACGGCAATTGGTATGGTATGGAAAATATGATTTACGTAGGGGCTCGCTATGGCATTTCGCTCTTCTCTCAAGACCTCACTTCCTATACAATCCACAAGGACAACCAATATTGGACTGAAAATATCATAGGCTCTGATCCTTCTTTCCTAAAAAAATACGACGGACGTACAGCACATTGGTTGGAATTAGTTGTAGGCATCAAAGCGGAACTCTTGCGCAACCTCTATGCGGGGGCAAGTGTGCGCGTAGGGCTATTGGTAGCACAAACGAACAACAGTGGTTTTCCTAACTACTATATTCCTGCTTTCGGCAGAGTGTACGAAGGAAGCAGATTTGGCGTAGGGTTCAACTACACGCTCAGCTACCTGATTCCTCTTTACAAAAAGGAGAAAAAGAAAGAAGAGGTAGAAACTCCAAAAACCACCTCCTCTCCTACTCCATCGGCACCTGCCAAAAAACCGAAAGGAAGGAGATAATGACGTGTGACGAATTACGAATTACGAATGAATAGATATATTACTTTTTTTCTGCTATTAGTTTGTTCTGTAGTTTTGGGGCAGGATGTGGAGGCAACACTTACTGAAAAAGTGAAACTCCTTGACAAAAGCTATACTACTAAAGAATTACAGACTTTAGCTAAAGATTTTGAGTCTCTTGCTACCTCAGCGGCTTCGCATTGGCTCGCGAATTACTATGCGGCTTATGTGAACATACGTCTCGCTGATATGTCGCAGGGAGATATGATTGATAGTTATTGCAATCAGGCGGAGAAATATTTGAAGATAGCTGAAAAACAACCTGATGCCGATGTATCGGAAATCAATGCCTTATACGCCTATCTGAACAGTGCTAAAGTGAAAGTAAACCCGATGTTTCGCGGAGCTAAATACGGAAAAATATGTAAAGCATACATTGAAAAAGCTATCAAGGCAAATGCTGAAAACCCACGTCCTTATGTGATTCGTGCTATCGGCATTTACTATAAACCTAAAATATTAGGTGGTGGCAAGGAAAAAGCAGAACCTATAGTTAAAATAGCCTTAGAAAAATTTAACCATTTCACTCCTAAAACGCCTAATCACCCACACTGGGGGAAAGGAATGATACAATCAATTAACAATTGACAATTAACAGATGCATAAAGCTGGATTTGTAAATATCATTGGGAACCCTAATGTAGGGAAATCTACCCTTATGAACGCCTTTGTAGGCGAAAAACTTTCTATTATCACCTCTAAAGCACAAACCACACGACACCGCATTTTTGGTATCGTAAGTGGTGATGATTTTCAGGTGGTTTTTTCGGACACCCCTGGGATTATCAAACCCTCATACGCCTTACAAGCCTCGATGATGGACTTTGTGAAAAGTGCTTTTGAAGATGCTGATATTCTTATCTATATGGTAGAAATAGGCGAAAAAGAACTGAAAGACGAAGTTTTTTTTAATCGCATCAATAAATTGGACGTACCTGTGTTGTTGCTCATCAACAAAGTGGATACTTCCGACCAAAGTACATTGGAAGAACAAGTAGCTTATTGGAAAGAAAAAGTGCCTCGTGCCGAAATTTTTCCTATTTCAGCTTTGCGCAACTTCCAGACAGAGGTAGTGTTCAACCGCATTATAGAGCTTTTGCCAGAATCACCTGCTTTCTTCCCTAAAGACCAACTCACCGACAAACCAGAGCGCTTTTTCGTAAATGAAATTATACGCGAAAAAATACTATTGCACTACAAGAAGGAAATCCCCTATTCGGTAGAAGTAGAAACTGAAAGTTTTGCGGATAGCGAGACGATTATTCACATTCGCTCAGTGATAATGGTAGAGCGCGAAAGCCAAAAGGGGATTATCATAGGTCATAAAGGAGAAGCCTTAAAACGAGTAGGCGTGGAAGCTCGCACTGATTTAGAGAAGTTTTTTGGCAAACAAATACACTTGGAACTTTTTGTGAAAGTAAATAAAGACTGGCGTAGCAATGCGCGACAATTAAGGCGTTTTGGCTACGATACTAATTAGCAAATTGAGAAATTAGCAAATTAGCAAATCTATTATGATAAAAAAGATACTAAAAATACTTGTAATCATCTTTTTGCCCTTTTGCATACAAATATTTGCATCGGGGCGCAACAAGATGCGTATTGTGAAAGAGGTGGTGGTAGACCATCAGGACGAGAATATGTACGTTACCGATGAGACTATACGCCGCACTATCTTCAAAGATCCTCAAGCACAACAACCGATGGGACTCCTTCGGCTAAATGAAATCGAAAAGCTCTTAGACAACAATGTGATGATTGAGAAATCGGAAGTGTTTTGCACGATTGATGGCACCCTAAATGCCAAAATTAAACAGCGAGAGCCTATCGCTCGTGTGTATGACGGAGCAGGGGTGTACTATATGGATACCCAAGGGAAGAAGATGCCACTCTCGAGTTCTTACTCGGCGCGAGTACCTGTACTCAGAGGTAATACCGAACAGTATTGGCAATCCTCCTACGCACTGATGCAGTTTATACAAAACGACCAATGGATGGCTGAGAACATCACAGAAGTATTGGTAAAACCTAATGGCGAATACGAATTTTTGATGCGTGTACCTACTTTTAAAGTTGTTTTTGGCAAGTTTGAAGACGAAGCGCTCAAGAAAGCAAATCTCAAAGCTTTCTATAAACAGTTAGAAAAAACAAACAAACTGAACGAATACAGCATCGTAAATCTAAAATATATGAACCAAGTGGTGTGTAAAAGATGAGATAATTGGCAAATTAGCAAATGAGATGATTAGCAAATTATAGAATAGAAAAAAACAGAGGTTACTAATGTGTAGCCTCTGTTTTTTTTTATCTCTTACTTCTTACCTCTTATCTATTAGAAAGGTACCATTTAACGGTTTTTTGGATACCTTCTTCAAACTGCAAGGAAGGTTCCCAACCGAGTTCATTTTTCAATTTAGTAGCATCAATAGCGTAACGGAGGTCGTGACCAGCACGGTCGGTTACGAAAGTGATAAGCTTTTCGGAAGTGCCTTCAGGGCGACCTAACTGCTTATCTACTTCTTTGATGATAACCTTCACCAAATCGATGTTACGCCATTCGTTAAAGCCTCCAATGTTGTAGGTATCGCCGTCTTTTCCTTGGTGGAAAATGGTATCAATCGCACGAGCGTGATCTTCCACAAAAAGCCAATCGCGGATATTTTCACCTTTGCCATAGATAGGTAGAGGTTTATTATCTACAATATTATAGATACACACTGGAATTAACTTTTCAGGGTATTGGTGAGAACCATAGTTGTTAGAACAGTTTGAAATCACCACAGGCAATTTGTAAGTGTTATGGTAAGCTCTCACAAAATGGTCTGAGGAAGCTTTAGATGCCGAATAAGGAGATTGAGGGTCGTAAGGGGTTTGTTCTGTAAAGAGCGTATCACCCATTTCTAAAGCTCCATATACCTCATCGGTAGAGACGTGATAAAAGCGTTTGCCTTGCATATTATCTTTCCACACTTCACGAGCTGCTTGCAAGAGGCTCAAAGTACCCATTACGTTTGTTTTTGCGAAGATAAAAGGGTCTTCAATACTTCTATCCACGTGACTTTCGGCAGCAAGGTGAATGATTCCATCGATATGATTTTCAGCGAAGAGGGCTTTCATACGCTCGTAGTCGCAAATATCCGCTTGTATAAAGGTATAGTTAGGGGCATTGGCTACATCGGCAACGTTTTCTAAGTTACCTGCATAAGTAAGTTTGTCTAAGTTAAAAATGTGATAGTCGGGGTATTTGTTTACAAATAGCCTCACGACGTGAGAGCCGATAAAGCCAGCTCCTCCTGTGATTAAGATATTTCTTTTCATTTGTTTATTTAGTACTACGATGGTTGTGGATTACAGTAATTCCCTGAGGTTCATATTCAGGAAATTTATCATCACAACTAATGATAGGCATTTGTTCACTTATAGCGTGTGCTATGATTGCAAGGTCGTTAGGATCTTTGTGATTAGGCACGAACGTTAATCTACTTGCGATACGAGCTTCTCTATATTCAAAAGGAAGTATTTCTATAGTAGGCAGGTTATTTGATATACTATCTATCAATTTGTCTCCTATATCAAAAACTTCATAATCAAGCTCAATAATTTTCTTTTTTCGATAGAGTTGAACAATTTCTAACAAAGAAATTGTACTCGCATAAAAAGAATTTTGACTATTGGTAAGGATACTTTGTATAAAGGATTCTATTTCTTTATACTTCTTCAAATATAGTATCAGAATAATATTGGTATCTAAAAAGTAATTCATTCTTCGTCTAAAACTTCTTCTTGCATTAATTTGACCCACATATTAGAACCAAAAATTAAATCTTCATCTTCTTTGTTTATAGTGTATTTTGGAGTACTCTCCATCATATAGTCCCAAAGAGATTTTTTCTTTTCGTGAACTACTTTTTCTGTGTTTTGTGATTCCATTATTTCAGGAGTTTCTAAAAGGGTTGCTTCCATAGTATTAGGTATTATTTGTTTGTCATTTCAAAAACTAATTCACCACCTTTTAGAAGGTCTTGGTGAGAAATATGCCATTGAGAGTATTCCTTGCCGTTGAGTTTTACAGATTGGATATACTTATTGTCTTTAGACACATTTTTAGCAATGATTGTAAAAGTCTTTCCGTTAGGTAAATGTATGGTTACTTTATCAAATAGTGGACGACCAAATTGATACTCGGTTGAAGCTGGATTCATAGGGTATAAGCCCATAGCACTCCAAATGTACCAAGCCGACATTTGTCCGCAATCCTCATTACCACTAAGTCCGTTAGGGGTAGTGTTGTACTGAGTTTGCAAAATGCGATCTATCCAATATTGAGTTTTCTTAGGTTGTCCTGCTACGTTGAACATATAAGCAATATGGTGGCTAGGTTCATTGCCGTGTGCATACTGACCTATAAGTCCTGAAATATCAGCAGAGATGTTATCACCGGTGATTTCAGAACTTTCGGTAAAGAGTTTTTCTAAGTGCGCTATAAAAGGTTCATTGCCTCCAAATAGGTTGATAAGTCCTTGTACGTTGTGAGGCACAAACCAACTGTGTTGCCAAGCATTGCCTTCAGTATAGTCGGTGTTTTCGCGGTGGTCGGAGCGTTTAGGATCAAAAGGTGTGCGCCATTTACCGTCGGTACTTTTACCACGCATAAAGCCCGTTTCTTTATCAAATAGGTGAGCATAGGCTTCAGAGCGTTTGGTAAAGAAGTCGGCATCTTCGTTTTTACCTAAGGCTTTAGCCATTTGCGCCACACACCAGTCGTCGTAAGCGTATTCAAGGGTAATGGTAACCGACTCGTCTACCCCTGCGTTATAAGGAATGTAACCATATTTTTTGTACGCTTTGAGTCCGCGACCATCTTGCATCATTGTAGTTTTCATTGCTTCATAAGCCTTTTCAGCATCAAAACCACGTACCCCTTTAAGGTAGGCTTCGGCAATCACTGCTACCGAGTGATAACCCGTCATTGTATTGGTTTCATTGCCGTAGAGCGTCCAAACAGGTAATACTTTATGCACCTGATAGTAGGCCAGCATCGAGTTGATAATATCGGCAGTTACTTTGGGTTGCAAAAGGGTAAGCAGTGGATGCTCGGCGCGGAAAGTATCCCACAGAGAAAGGGTAGAATAAGCAGTACCTTCGGTTTTTACAATTTCATCGTTTTGCAATCTAAACCATCCATTCTTGTCAGAAAAAGTTACAGGCGCTACTTGCGCGTGATAGAGGGCAGTATAGAAGATGGTTTTGAGAGAATCAATAGGGGTTTCTACTACTATACTGCTAAGGGTCTTTTCCCATTGCTGTTGTGCTAATGATTTGGTTTTATCAAAATTAGGATCGTTATATAACTCCAAGTTATCTAAAGCATTTTCTTCACTTACTGACGAAAGAGCTACTTTTACCTCTAACTTCTCATCAGTATTATCAAAGAAGATTTGCCCTGAGGTAACATCATCTTTATGTTTTTGATAGGTAATATTTTTTATAGGCTTAGAAAACTGAATTGCGAAGAACACTTTTTGGTTTTCAGCCCAGCCAGTACTATAACGATAACCTGTAATAATATTGCCGTTATTATTAGCGTCTAACTTCTTACGTGATTGGCTAAAAAAAGTTTTGGTAGGGCTATCCCAGTTGATAGCAAATCCTAAATTCAAAATTACAGACTGTTCTGCTCCTTTTTCAAAAGTATAACGATGTACGGCATAACGTTGTGCCGCAGTGAGTTCTACATTCACTTTAGGGTCTTCTAAATACACTTGGTAATAACCAGGTTCTGCTTTTTCGTTCTTATGGCTGTACTTCGATTTGTAAGGCACCATATCGCGAAACTCTTGGGCATTCACGGGATATTGCTCTTTGCGACCATATTTCAGTACGCTGAGATCATACTCTTTAGTAGTAGGCATTAGCAAGATGTCGTTTAAGTCGCCTATCCCCGTACCACTAAGGCTCAAATGTCCGAAACCTACCATAAGGCTATCGGAATAGTGGTAACCAGAGCACCAATCCCAGTTGCTGAGCCCATTCACTGGGCTGACTTGTATCATACCGAAAGGCGTAGTTGCCCCAGGGTAAGTATGTCCGTGTCCGCCAGTACCGATGAATGGGTCTACATAGCTAATCAACGGTTTCTGAGGGGTTTGTGCCTCTTTTTGTACAGGGGTTTGAGGATTGTTGCAGGCAGCTAACACTAAAGATGCTGCTGCTAAAAGGGTGATATGTTTTAACTTCATTGTAATAATAATTAATTTAATTGGGGCAAAGATAATAAATAATTACGAATGACGAGTTACGAATGACGATTTTTTGCGGTATTCGTTTTTAAAAAACGCACCCCAATTCCTCACATACTCCACTCTTGCAGACTTCTCAAAAGAGGCTTTTTTTCTTAACTCTTAATAAAATAATGAGAGTTCGATAAGTAGTTGTTTAAAAAGCAGCAAAATATTTTAAATCTCCCACTAATTTCACGAATTTTCACGAAATTGGGAGTGTATAAAAGTCTTTATTTTTTATTATCTCACGAATTTTCACCTGACGGTGAATTATTTTGTAAATATATTATGTTACAAAGCTGTAAATCAATGTTCTGTTATATTCGAACTTATGTTAATTGAGGGAAAGCACTTTGCCATTCTTTGTTAATTTCTTGTTTAAGTTCTCTGTCTATTTTCATACTACTATGAGGGTGTCCGAAAAGTTTTATTTATGTGGGCGTTTGCAAAACACCCTTACATAACATACTACAAAAGCTATTGATAATCAGAGTAATCAACTTTGCCAAAGGTCGTAGCACGACGAGCAATTAAAACTTTGGCAAAGTGTAGCGACGCAAAAGTGATTTTGAGACTTTTTGGACAGCGCCTTTATAATTTCTTTGATACTTTTGAAATTATCCTTTTAAAAGTAAACGTACGAAATTTTAAACCAGAACTTTTATTATAGTCTTATCTTACCAAGATAAATACAAAGGAGCATATTCTTTTAAAGTAGCTTTAAAATTTAAAGAAAAAGAATTAATTTTAATGTATCTTATCGTTTTAACGCATTCTCTTTTCTGATTGAAAAAACTAATCTTAATGTAATATTTACCGTATTTTTTTATTCTAATAAAAGATGTAAAAAGAATTTTCACAAATTCTTTAAAGTATTTTTCTTCTTTTGGAGAGGAAAGTGATAAATCTAATATTTCTTTTGCTTCATCAATATCTATTTGTATTTCAAAGGAATTTAATATTATTGAAAAGAAAATGTTATTAGGTTTATTATAATGTAACTTTAAATAATTTTCACAGCTTATAGTGTCTGTTACGAAATATTTATTCTTCAAAATTGAAGGTAAGTTCAGAGAATAAAGTACTTCATCTATTATCTCTATTTGATTTACAATTTCTTTTGAATATCTCATCATAAAGTTATATACTTAAAGTTGTAATACATTTTTTATCTTTTACCCCTTTATGAAATACTAATTTTTCTATTCTATTTTTCTTAATATTTTTTCTTTATTTTTATTTTTTAGTATAATATCAGGTATAATTTCTTGATGCGTATTGTATACATAGAAAACATAATCATACTTTTTACGCCTTTCGAGATTAGTTGCTATCAATATGAAACGTAAAGGGTAGAAAAATGTTTCTCTCTGTCTTAGTTCTTTAACTTTGTATTCAGAGATCTGTTCCTCTTTGTAAACATAAGCAACACTTTTACCTAAGACAGCAATTTTTCCTGCATTTTGAGTATAAATTGTGTCTTTACTTTGCGCACCTACACAAAGATAGAAAAAAGAAAGTAATATTAAAAATAAAATCCTCATTTTTTTCATTTACTACTTGATAACCAAAAAGGATTGTAAAATGGATATCTGAACATAGGGAGTCTCATATTAGTAGAATCATGTGCTCCAATACGGTATTTCCATACATCATATCTAAAGATATTCTCTCTTCCTATCACATAGGAATCTACTTTTTGTACAAAACCAGCTGTTACAATATCACTTAAACTATGAGATTCTAAATAACCAGCTTTTACACTATTTGGATGAGTGTGAAATCTTCCTATTGCAGTATTAGGCTTAGTTGATGGAGCATGAAAATCTTTTCCTCTTCCTGATGAAGGATCTATTAAAACATCATCATTAGTAATCCAACCACCAAATTCCTTTTCCCTTGCAAAAGATCGTTGAGAAGCCGTACTGATTTTTCTATATTGTTTATAACTCCATTCTCCTCCTTCCTTTTTATATTGATTATAAGAATTTTTCATCTGGAGATTATATAAACCATAAGAAATTACCCCTCCTATAATTCCTGAGTAAAAAGCATTTTCAAAACTTTCTCCATATAGAATTGAGTTTGTAAAGCTACCACTCATACCTCCAGCAAAGGCTCCTCCAAACCCTCCAATATAAGATCCTATTGCTCCTCCAACAAATCCACTTATCATTCCATTTAAAAATCCTTTAAAGACATTATTTCCTCCCATTGCTGAAAATCCAGCTCCTGAAATACCACCTCCTACAGCTCCTCCTATTGAAGCACCTAATAATGCACCATTAGAAGATAAAGATCCTAGTCCTATAGCAGAAGCTACAGAACGCACTTAAAGCACCTATAGCTGCACCTCCTAATATATAGCCCCAATTATCAGAATAATTCCATTTTATAGGATTAGCTTCCCCATTATTAGCTATTGTTCCTCCAGTATAAGCTCCTATCAAAGCTGCCGCTCCAACTACCCACCATAAAAATTCCCCATTCTCATCCACATACACCAGCGGGTTATTCAAACAATATCCATACCTATTAAAGTTTTGGGTGTTAAAAGGGTCTTGTACAAAGTTATCGGGTTGTAAGAAACGGTGTAGCGCAGGGGCATACAAACGCCCGTTCATATGAATTAAACCTACGCTTGCCAAATGCTCGTGCCCTGTATAATCGCGGTCAAGTAGTAAGTTTTCTAACTTATTGCCGTTGCCGTCAGTGATGCTTAACACTTTGCCCCAGGCATCAAAGTGCCTTGCTTAGTTAGTGTCTATAATATTTCAATGTACTTAAGTCACGATGCAGAGGTACAAAATATTTTTCAATCTACATATTCATTTACATATATATCATCATTATAAAATGAATGTAAATTAGTGCCGCAAAAAGGACAGAAATGAATTTGTATTGAAACTACTTCTGAAAAATCGAAAACCTCATATATATCTATAAAGATAAAAAAACGTCTTCGTTTGTTAATTTGTATAATCTTCTTTAGTCTTTCTTCTTTTTTGATGGGAAAATATTCAATTTCTTTTTTCGAATATCTTTCAGCAAATTTTACAATTCTAATCTTAGGAGCTTGTTGATCTCTAAGAGAATAATAATTTTTAAATAAATCACAACAAAATTCTTTCTCTTTTTTCTTTTTTAATCTTGTTTTGAAGAAATTAAACATAACTTATAAATATTTTATTTATTAAACAATTTTATAAAAGTAGGAACGTATTTAGGTTGTATTTGGTATTCGTAACCATTCACTGTGCCATGTTCTCCATTATATTTTATTATATTTCCTCCCTCTATCATTTGCTTTAAAGTAAATCTTGATATCGTAACCTTTACAAGACTTCCTCCATTTTTGATATAAGAACGGGCATATTCAGCATTATCAGTCATAAACAAAGGACTTCCTTTACCTTCACTACCTGTAGTACCTCTATACAGCGTTACATTATCGCCCATAGGGTCTGGCGTAAAATCGTAGTCAGAATTAAATTCTAATGCATTTAACTCTCTATTCAATCTTATACCATCTTTTAGTAGTTTTCTGTTTACTATATAATTTCCAGCCATTGCGGAAATTGCCCCTACAGCAGCTCCTGTACCACTTCCTGAAAGTGCACTTTTCCAAGCAGCTTCTAAATTTCCTGTTTGCACAAAACCACCAATAAATCCTCCTGCAAATCCACCTGCAGCTCCAGAAGCAAAACCAAGTACAGCTGATTTAAGCAAAGGATTTGTTATGTTGTAATTACCTAATACTACATTAGAAACTTTTCCAATAGCACCTCCTACTAAGCCTCCTATGGCACCTGATAGTAGACCTACTCCCATTCCTTGCAATACCTTGCCTCCTCCACCAGGTAAAATAGAGAATCCAGCTCCTGAGATTAAACCGCTTGCTGCACCACCTATCATTGAGGAAACTAATGATGTTCCTCCTGCAACAGCTCCACCAAGAGCAGCACCAACACCTCCTGAAAGTCCTCCAATGAGAGCCCCTCCACCAAGACCGATCCAAGTAGCTCTACTATAATCCCATTTAAATGGGTTAAATTCCCCATTATTTGCCTGGACAGATCCCATATAAGCACCTACTGCAGCTCCTATAATTACAGGAATCCAAAAGAATTCCCCATCCTGATCTACATACACCAGCGGATTATTCAAGCAATACCCATACCTATTAAAATTCTGGGTGTTAAAAGGGTCTTGTACAAAGTTATCGGGTTGTAAGAAACGGTGTAAGGCTGGGTCGTATAAGCGAGCATTCATATTGATAAGTCCTACACTCAATAAATGTTCGTGCCCTGTATAGCCTCGGTCTAACAATATACCTTCCGCAGGGACAGTGGTTTTCCCTTCAGCATTCCAATAACTTGTGATATTACCCCAAGCATCAAAGTGCCGTCTCTCTACTGCATTACCTGCATTATCGGTGATAAGGGTGATACTACCCAAATAGTCGCGATGCAAGTATAGGTATTTTTCACTATCATCAGTAACTGAGAGCACTGCAGGTGCAGTATAGGCATCACCACCTAAGTAAATATAGAATTGTGTTAGCCCTGTAGTACGGTCGTGCTTGATTTCAAAAGTACCATCGTGATTATAATGTTTAACATAACGGCGTTTTTGTTTTTCAGGGTCTGTATTGCCGTAGTACATCGCGGCTCTGCTCTCAAAAGCATCATATTCAAAGCTAATGCGTTCTTTGTCTTTTACATATATCTGATCAGGGGCTTTAAAAGCGTTATACCTTACAATAGGTAAAGGGTATTTTTCTAAATGGGTTTCACCTGCTTCGTTGGTGGTGAGCTTTTGCTGTTGGTAGCCATTACGCGTGTATTCATAGGTACCTATGACACTGTTTTCGGTAATGCGACCGCGTTCGTCGTAGCTATGGGTTTGCGGCGGAGTATTGGCATCGCCCCAAGCCGTAAGGCGATCTAAATTATCATAACTAAAATCCTCTTGTTTACCCCAAAAGCTGTATTGACGGCTGTCTAATAGTCCTTTTTGAGGGTTAAACTGCCACGTAAGTGCGCCTATAGCCTTGTCCTCATTTTGTAGCAGCTGACTTACAGGGAAACCTTTGTCGTAGGTATACGTCTCTTTTACATTGCCTTTATGACTTATGAGGGGTTGTCCATAAGGGTTTTCACTACTGAGTTTCCAAAGAGTTACACCCTTGTCGTCCTTCATTTCCACGAGTTCACCATTTTGATAGCGGTATTGCACCATTGCACTCGCGCGTTTGCCTGCTGCCTCTGCGGTGGTCATTTCCTTTTGTACCCGACCGAAAAAGGTCGTATGTATAGGCTTTGGTGTGAAGGTAAGTTCAGAGAATAGAGCACTTCGTCTATTATCTTTATTTGATTTACAATTTCTTTTGAATGTCTCATTATAAAGTTATATCCTTAAAAAAGAAATATTTATTTGTATTACTGTCTTTTATGTCAAATGAAATACAAAAATAAACATTATTTAGTTTATAATTAGATATATATTTAATGGCTTTTTCTATACTTCTTAATACATAATCTACCTCGCTTTCTCCTTTTTTTCTATTATAACTCCAATTGTCATAATTATATTCAAAATAACCATTATTATTAATATTGACTACATCTCCTCCCAAAACAGCAATTCTACTCTTTAGACACTCTTCTAAAATCTCTAAGGCATCATTTTTTGAAAAAGATTTTTGTATTGTCCCATATACAGGAGCTCCTTTTTTTAGTAGTGCTATTAATTTATCTGTTAATTCCATGTTATTTACTATTAGGACGAAAAAATCTATGATTAATCATTCCATCACGTTCTTTTATAAATTCAAAATATCCTTCTTTTCCTCTGTAACTTCCTGGTATTTTTAATATTGGAACTATAACACCATCTTTCCCTTTTAGAGGAGTTACAACCCCATCCATTTGAAAAGCTTTAACATTCTCAGGAAAGCTATGAAAAGCATCAGATGTATTAAACATATTTCCTAATACTCTATCTGAATACCAAGTCCCCTTAAAAAAATCATTCCTTTTTCCTGTCCAAGGATTTAGATCATATCCTCTTGCATACTGAAATCCTTGCACAACCCCTAAAGCCGAACCTAATGCCAAACCATAGCCAGCTCCTTTAACACCATCTTTTAAAGCTTGATCAAAATCTTTAGTATATGCAAAAGAAATTCCTGCTGAAAGAAGAAAACCAGAAGCTGCATTACTAGTACTATTTATCAATACATTTTTAAGAATTGGACTTGAGATAGAGTTAAAAACTTTTGAAAATACTCCTGAAAATTTTGATGATATTTGCCCTCCTAAATAAGCACTTCCCATTCCTATTCCTGTGTCTATTATAGCACTTGTTAAACTGATATTACTCCATCCATTCTGCGAAACTTGTGAGGTAATATTATTTCCTAAACCTAATACAGCTCCAGCCGCCAATGGTCCTCCATATAAACTAGCAGCTCCAGCTCCTACTCCTACCGCAAAGTAACCAAGACCACTCCAGAAAGAAGTTACATTTCCTTGTATAGCATTTATAGTTAGGTTTACAACCCCTCCTACTAACATCGCAATAGCATCATCTATTACAAACCATTCTCCTGTAGGGTCAGTATAAAGTAATGGGTTATTCAAACAATAGCCATATCTATTAAAGTTTTGAGTGTAAAAAGGGTCTTGTACAAAGTTATCGGGTTGTAAGAAGCGGTGTAGCGCAGGGTCATATAAACGCCCGTTCATATGAATGAGACCTACCGTTTGGAGGTGTTCGTGTCCTGTAAAACCTCTATCTAATAATGTTAAACCTTGTAACACTTTTCCCGATCCATCTTCCACTTTTACCACTTGTCCCCAAGGGTCAAAGTGTCTGCGTTCGGCTATATTACCGTTCTCATCGGTGAGCATTACAATACTTCCAAGATAGTCGCGGTGTAAATAGTATAACTTAGAAGCTTCACCGTCCGAAATGAGTATCGCAGGGGCACTATAGGCATCACCGCCTAAGTAAAGTATAAACTTGATGCTGTTATCGGTTTTGTTACATACTATCTCTACACTACCGTCGTGGCTGTAGTGTTTAAGCATTGGGCGTTTGGCTTTTTCTACTTCGGCATTGCCGTAATAGCAGTGCGAACGTTCGCCAAAGGCGTTGTATTCATAGCTTATTCGCTCTTTATCCTTTACATATATCTGCTCCGGAGCTTTAAAGACGTTATACCTTACAGTAGGTAGTGGGTATTTTTCTAAATACATCTCGCCTGCTTCGTTGGTAGTGAGCTTTTGTTGTTGGTAGCCATTACGTGTGTATTCGTAGGTACCTATGGCACTGTTTTCGGTAATGCGACCGCGTTCGTCGTATTGGTGGATGGCATTACCCCATCGGGGATCGTAATCGTATGAGCTACAAGCTCTATTTATAGTAGGCACGAGCTACAAGCTCGCGCCAGCTGGGGTATCTATTTTGACAATAGGAGACACACTATCCCAAGAATATTTAGAAAGTTCTTTTTTTTATATCTTGGGGCTTACCTCTTAAAAGAATTAAGTCTAAAAGTAACTGTTTCCTGTCTGTCATCATAATTTTGATTTTACGTGAATAATATCTCCTTGTGCTGAAAGCGTACATCTCATAGCTACCACATTCTTTTCAGTTCAAATAAAAACCATAGTAAAAATTCTCTTTTAAATTAAATAAGGAGGAATCTCTTCCCATTTGTAACCATAGATATCATCGGCTAAAATTTTATTTATTTTATCTAATGAATAGGCGCATTCATCACCATTATTAAAGAATAGACATTTACTATCGTTTGTTTGCAACATAATGTAATAGATTACTTGCTCTTCTGTATAAAGAGTTTTTCCTATGCCAAACTCAATATTTGTAATTTTATCTCCTATTAATTTGGATAAAGAGGAATTACTACCTATTCTTTGTATAGTATATGCTTCATATTTAATATTGTTCTTATCTTTCCAATAATTCCCTATTGAAAAAAGCAATGTTTCTCCCACATCAGAAGCCAAGATACTAATAGATTTTTCACAGTCCAAGTGTTTGAGGTTTAAATGCAATTCTAAAAGTATTCCTTCTAAAGTTACTTCTATTATATTGCATATTTTATAGTCTTTTATTTGTTCTATCGTTGCCATATAGTTGTAGCGTTATTAAAATGTTTATTACCAGTAGCATTTTTTAATATTGTGATCATTGTCCCATCTGACCTTGTAACAATAACATGTCGTCCATTAGAATAAAATAATGCATTATAAAAACCTCCAGAATCAGGATTACCCCAAGTTCCCTGACGTATTGTACTTGCATTTTTATAAATATAATTAGCTATTTTTCTCATTGCACCTAATTGAGTCTTTGTTAAGGCTATCCCTTTCTCTCCAATTCCCCATTGATAAGCGTGTTGAGCCAATTTATTATCAGCTAATTTAAGTCCAGGAGTTAAAAGTTTAAGATTTTCATCAAGAGGTCTTATAGGAATTAACTTAGGTTGTTGTATTTCTAAAGATACTGAAGTTGGAGCTTTTAGTTCTAAATTACCTGTTATGTTATTTTCTACATCTAAATGAACACCCATTGGTGTTGTTTCTAAAGTTTGAACAGGTTGAGGAATTTCTCGTCCTGTCCAAATATTATGCCCTTTAGGGGTGGTAAGAGCTCCCGTAGCTCCTCCTAATATAGCTCCTCCTACAAAACCAGACAAAGCTCCCCAACCAGCACTACTCCAAAACTTACCATTTCCTCCAGGTAATAAAGACATAAAACCACCACTTATTGCTCCTCCTACTATTCCACTAGCTGCTCCTACAGCTGCTCCTCCTACTATTCCACCAGTAATTCCATAAGTAGCTAATCCTGTTGCCGCTAATCCTCCTACATAAGTAGCAGCTGCTCCTGAGACTCCGCCTATCAGAGCTCCTCCACCTATACCAAGCCAAGTATTTCCGCTACTATAATCCCACCTAAAAGGATTGTATGTACCATTGGCTTGAGAACCTCCTATATAAGCACCTACTACAGCGCCTACTATAGCACCTACTATAATAGCTGTTATAATAAATTCTCCATTCTCATCCACATATACCAGCGGGTTATTCATACAATACCCATATCTATTAAAGTTTTGGGTGTTAAAAGGGTCTTGTACGTAGTTGTCGGGTTGTAAGAAACGGTGTAAGGCTGGGTCGTACAAACGAGCATTCATATTGATAAGTCCTACCGTTTGCAAGTGTTCGTGTCCTGTAAAACCACGGTCTAATAGGGTAAGTTTGTCTAAGGTGTTACCTGCGCCGTCTTCTACTTTTATGGGTTGTCCCCAAGGGTCAAAATGGCGTCTTTCAGCTATATTGCCGTCTTCATCGGTGAGCATTACAATGCTTCCGAGATAGTCGCGGTGTAGGTAATAGAGTTTTTGCGCTTCACCATCCGAAATGAGTATCACTTTTACCTTCCATATTTAGGGTACATTTTCATTCGTGACATTGCAGGAGTAGGAGGATAGGGGACACGAAACTTCAAAAGTTTACAATCTTCATAACTTAAGTCATAACGCTTTAGTATTTTATAATCTCTCCGTACCTCTTCCCAGCTATACTTGTTCAAAGTATCAGTACTAAATATAAAAATTGATAAAGTATCTTTAGGGAGAAACTCTATTTCTTCTTTCCAATCAGCAGAAGCAAAATTAGTTGACTGGTTAAATTTTAATACTCTATGATTTTTCAATAAAGTAATTGATGTATCTGGATATACAAAATCAAAACCTCTTCTTGCTGGATAAATACTTATTGCACAATTACTTTGATTTTTGATATACAAAGGATCTATTCTATCCATATAAGGCCACTCACAACTAAAGAGTAACAAAAATATAAATATAATATATACTGTTCTCATATTTTTTTCTTTTTAGGTTTTTTAGTTGGATATTTATCAAAAGGAGGTTCATATAAACTCCAATTTACTCTATTTCCATAATGTTTATTGAAATATTTATTAGCATTTTTATTAGCATTCATCTCATACCATCTATAGTTATGCTTATAAATTCCATCTTCTTTTTCATCACTCATTGCACTAAAAAAACTTGGTATTGCTATATTAAGCATATATGTCAATCCAAATGTTTGGCTATCAATATAGTGCCCATATTCGTGCATAAAAAGAGGGTGAGTTAATACATATTCGGTAAAATCACCTTCTATTTTACCATTAATGTTTATATTTATAAAGTTTCCTATAGAAATACCATCTTCTTTTTTACTTTTTTCATTAATAGAAAAAGTAGCTCCACCAAGATATTCTACTCTATCTACTTGTCCAAAAATATTTCTAAGTTGAGAAAAATCATTGCCTAAAACAGTCTGTGGATGTTCCCAAGTATATCTACTAATTCCCTGCCAAAGTCCTCCCATAAAGGTTCTGTTTTCATCTATATAAAAACTTCCTAAAGTTATTTTAGAAGAATTATTAAATATCGTCCAATCATTATAGAAAATTCCCCCAAGCGTTCCTACCACAACACCTAACTGATTAAACGAAGTTATAGATGTTATTACACTAGGTCCTGCTACAGCTCCTGCTAAAAATCCTTGAAAGAAAGCTCCTACACCATCCCAAAAGTTATTTATACTACCTCTCTTGGATCGTGCAATTAAGTTACCTAATCCAAAGATAAGCTCTATAAACTCTCCATTCTCATCCACATACACCAGCGGGTTATTCAAGCAATAGCCATATCTATTAAAGTTTTGGGTGTTAAAAGGGTCTTGTACGTAGTTGTCAGGTTGTAAGAAACGATGTAGCGCTGGGTCGTACAACCGTCCGTTCATATGTATTAAGCCTACAGTTTGCAAGTGTTCGTGTCCTGTAAAACCTCTATCTAATAATGTTAAACCTTGTAACACTTTTCCCGCTCCATCTTCTACTTTTATGGGTTGTCCCCAAGGGTCAAAGTGCCTGCGCTCAGCTATATTACCGTTTTCATCGGTGAGCATTACTATAGAACCTAAGTAATCTCTATGTAAGTAATAGAATTTTTGCGCTTCACCGTCCGAAATGAGTATCGCAGGGGCACTATAGGCGTCACCGCCTAAGTAAAGTATAAACTTGTTGCTGTTATCGGTTTTGTTACATACTACTTCTACACTACCATCGTGGCTGTAGTGTTTTAGCATTGGGCGTTTGGCTTTTTCTACTTCGGCATTGCCGTAATAGCAATGTGAACGCTCGCCAAAGGCATTGTATTCATAGCTTATTCGCTCTTTATCCTTTACATATATCTGCTCAGGAACTTTGAAAGCGTTATACCTTACAGTGGGTAGTGGGTATTTTTCTAAATAGGTTTCGCCTGCTTCGTTGGTGGTGAGCTTTTGTTGTTGGTAGCCATTACGTGTGTATTCATAGGTACCAATGGCACTGTTTTCGGTAATGCGACCCCGTTCGTCGTATTGGTGGGTGGTATTACCCCAGCGGGTGAGGCGGTCGGTGGTATCATACGCAAATTCTTCTTTTTGGTTAAAAAAACTATAAGTACGATGATTGAGTAGTCCTCGTTGTGGGTTGAAATCGTATTGCAATACGTTTAGTGGGGTATCTTCCCTTTGTACGGTTTGTGTTTTAGGGAAATGACTGTTGTAGTCTAAAAGTTCTTTGGTTTTGCCTTTGTAGAGGCTCAATGGCTGTCCGTATTCATTACTTGCAGTCAGTTTCCAAAGAGTTATCCCCTTATCGTCCTTCATCTCCACAAGTTCGCCATTTTGGTAGCGGTATTGCACCACAGCACTCGCGCGTTTGCCTGCAGTTTGGGCGGTAGTGGTTTCTTGTTGCACACGTCCAAAGGCATCATAAGTATAGTTTTTAGTGAATACTGCTTGCGGGTTGGTTTCGGTAGTTTGAACCAATTGTTTGAATCCGTTATACTCATATCGGTAACTGTCGTTATTGCCGTCTTTGTTTTGGTTGTCTATTTGGGTGAGCAGTTTGTCGGCGTTATAGGTGTAGCGTATGCGCATATCGGTATAATCGCCTGTGATATGTTTTTCACTCAGGCGATCGGTACCTTGTGCATAGTTGAAGGTAGTTTTTCCTTTAGGGGTAGTTTCTTCAGTGAGGTTGCCCCAAGCATCGTATTGATAGGTGTAGCGCCCTGCTGAAGGGTCGGTGAGGCTCGTTTTGCGACCCCAGCCGTCTTGGGTTATCTTTTGTATGGCTCCTCCATAGTCGGCTGTTTTTAAGCTACCATTGGCAAAGTAGGTATAGCGCACAGTACCACCTGTATCTTGGTGTTCTACGATGTTACCTTGGGCATCGCGAGTGCTTACAATTTGTTGCTGACCGTCATCGGCAGTGGTTTTGAGCTTGTCGTAGGTAAAGCGGGTTACTTTACCTTCGGGACTCGTGATAGTGGTAGGTCGCCCATACACATCGTATTCTGTCTTCTTCACCTTTTGAGAAGCACCTCCTGCAAGGTGAGGTGTGCTTACAGCTACTTGTTGCCCTATGCCGTTGTACTCGTAGCTAATTGCATAGCGATTGTTGAAAGCATCGTTGCTTTCTTTTTCTAACAACCAGCCTAAAGTGTTATAGCTCTCTGCACTATAAGCACCTTCTTCGTTTTCGGTAATGGTTTTAAAAATACTTCCGTTAAATTCATAATGTGTTGTAGTTTTCTTACCTAAGAAATCTGTTGTTTGGATAGGTCTACCTGAAGAATCGTAGGTATATAGAGTAGTTTGCACTAATGAAGAGGTTTCGCGTTCTAAGAGACCTCTGTTGTTATAAGCGAACTTAGTTACTTGTCCTTCGTGGTCGGTATGGGAGGTAACCAATCGATGGGTAGGGTCATAGGTATAGCGTTCGGTGCGTTGCTCACCGTCTTCAGCGGTGGCGGTTTGCTCGGTTATGTTGCCGTACTGGTCATAGCGGTAGGCAGTGGTACGCCAAGCTGTACCATTGCCTTGGGTTTTATGGGTAGTGAGCAAGCCTTTGTCATAAGCAAAAGTTTCGGCAGTGCTAAAACTATCGCCTGACAAAGTGGTGGTGGTCTCTTTCTGCTGAGGTAAGCCTATAAAATATGGAGCTTCGCTTTTAGGCAAATAACTTATGCGCGTACTTTGGCTATAACCGTCGGTTTGGGTACGTTGTTCGGTAAGGTTACCGTCACTATCATAAGTAAAATTATTGGTAGTCGTCAGTCCTGAAAGTTTATCTTCGGAGGTTTGTTGAGCAAGCTGTAGTTTAAAGACTTTATTGGGACTGAGGGTATGGGTGTATTGGTAGGAGGTTTTTTGGAAAGGTATATTACGAATGATATAGGTAGGTAGAAACCATTGTTTATCTACAATATACTCATTGATTAAAGCTCCTCTAAGTAGAGGGTTCATTTCTTTAAAAGAAAAAAGTACTTGGTCATACTCCTTATTAAGTTCAAACCAATTGGTTTTTCCTATCGCTTTAAATCCAAGAAAGCCTAATCCTTGTGTATGAGTGATAGCATTGTAATAAACATAACGCTGGATTGCCTTAGGTACTCCTATGCCTTCACGTTCTAACTGAGAAACCAGCCGCACAGATTGCATATTAGGAAGTGTAGTGTATGGATATAACTCATCAGGATAAGTAGAAACCCAATAGTAAGTTCCCTTTTCTCTATCTAAGTTCAGCAAAGTTGCCATATTTTTATAAGCAATAGTCTGCCTAACACCACCATTGATTACATTTCTAACCAATACATCTTCCCTATTGTTTTCTCGTAAAGAAAGTGTTTGTATTTTATCTCCTGAAAATAGAGAAATATCAGTTACTCTATCCCGCTCATCAGGAGATGAAAATATAATATGAGGGGTATTTCCTTCTTCTAAAATTTTCACCTCGCCTTCACTAAAGGTTATCTCCCTACCTTTTTGGATATTAGTAAATACTACTATCTTACGACTATTCTCTACACCATTGGTAATATCGTATTTATTTTTCGCTATTACAGAGTTAAATTGTACAATATCTGTTTTTCCATCATTGTTGAAATCTATAGGAATAAAACTATAATTATTGATAACTTTCTGATAGAGAATCGGAAATTTTCCCCTAATAGGAATCATTTCTTCATTTTGTTTTTTAAAGTTAAATGTAAAATGTTGGTCAATAGATAAAAAACGAATACCAGCATTAAGCAATACTTCAAACTTATTACTTTTATTTTCGGTAGGAAGTAAAAAATCTATTTTACCATCACCGTTGAAGTCTCCTGCTATAGGATGCATTTCATCTATATAAATATTGGAGCTACGATGTTCGTTGATAAGTTTCAATTCTTTATTATCATTCATTTCATAAATGTAAATAGCTCCTTTGGTAACACGTACAAGGTCTGTTTTACCATTGCCGTTCACATCCATCGTCCAAAGTAAATCAGTTCTCAAAAGATCTCCTATATAACCAATACCATAAATGTAGTTTTTCTCTTTACGCCTATCTAAATCTATGAGATAAATACCTTTCCCTTTTTCCTGTAATTCGCATAAACATTCACGTTTCATTATATGGCATTTCTCATAAGCAAAAGCAAACTCAACTCCTAACAATTCAGTAAGACCATCACCATCAAAATCTCCTGAGAATAATTGATAGTTCGGATTTTCTCTGTATTGTTTTTCAGGAGGATTAGGTAATGAAGCCTCTCTATTGTCTAATATTCCTTGATAATAAGCTCTTTCATCCCAATAAGTAGGCAAATTCCACTCTTTAGTATCTTCAACAATAATAGAATTAGCTCCTCGTTTACAAACTTTTAGGATAATTTTTTTAAAATCTTGAGTGGCCATTACAAACCCTTGTGCTTTATACAAATGTCCATCTTTGGTAAGCATTTTTACTGGAAAAATATTATCAAATTTAGGAACTGTAGTCGTTTGTGCTATAGTACTTATAGTATCTTGCCTAAAGTTATCAAAGAAAATAAGTTCTTTTCTATTTTTTTCTTTTATAGTAGGATATAAAATAAAATCAGTGAAGTTATCTGCATTGAGATCTATAGGAATAGTAGCTGTATTTAGAGCATTTACTTTTCCAAAAGAAGTTTCTATGGTAGAAATACGATTTAAGATTTTCTTGTTAGGATCAGAGCCTTTTGTATCCCAATATTTAAACTCTATGGGGGAGTATTCTTCTTCTCCTACTTTTTCTTGTATTGAAGTTAATCGGTTATACTCCAAACTATTAGTATTATAACTAAGTTTATAGTTTCTATAAGGAAGATTATTATCTATTACATTAATCTGTGATAGTATTTTCCCATTTGTAAATTCCATACCTCCTATGTAGGCAACTTCAGGACGTGTACGATTATCATATTTAAACTCAATTTTTGTATTGTAGCCATATTCAATATGTTCAATGCGAAGGTGATTATTTTCTATAGTATAAAAATATCGTATGCTCACTCCTTGCGCATTCTCCCAGTAGCTTATGGCATATTCCATAGGCGACTGGCTGTTGTTATCTTTGCCATAATAAGCTTTAGAGCCATCGGGATAGAGCACCTCGAAGTAATCAGGTCCAAAAGCTGGATTTTTGCTTCTACCTACCGCTTTGATACGCAATTGTGAAAAAGTCTCTGTTTCGTAGACCGCTCCACTCTCACCGTGGATACCTTCTTTAAGCATCAATCGCTGTCCGTCCAACGCAAACTGGTCGGTATTAGTAAGGTTTACCTCAGTAATCTTGCCGTTGTGGTACATTGTACTACCTACACGACTTATTACTGATAAGCCTGCGAGATGCCAGCCATAGCCTGCTATCCCATTACCACTTTGGCTATTATAGGTAAGTGCTAAGGTAGGTGCTACTCCTCCAATACCTTTAGGTACGGCAATAGGTACTGTATAGACTGCTGCACCACTACCCGATACACTCAATTCACCTGTAGTCAAACCAATCGTATTTGCTCCACTTTCTCGTGCCGTAATACTCCCTGAGGGTAGTTCGGTATCAATAGGTTCATCTAAAGGTTCAGCATAAAACGAAGTACGCTCAATAGGTTGTAAAGGATAAACTTCTTGGGCTGTAGGGCTAAGAGAGTATAAAAATAATATGAGGAGTAGGAAGCGTTTCATAGTAATATAGGTTTTGTTATTTTTTTACAATTTTGAAGATTTTCTTGCTACCATCCGAGAATGTAGCCACCATAAAGTAATAGCCTGCTGACCAAGTGGAGATATTGATATGGTAAGGTTCTGTAGGTGGGAGGTTATCAATTTGTTGCATTAACTGTCCGTTGAGGGTGAAGATTGCTAAATGCGTGAGTGTTCCATTTTCGCTGTGTTGCCAATAGACTCCTATCTGGTCGGTAGCGGGGTTAGGCACACCATATAGCTGTACTTTTGAGTTATCGCTATTTGAAGATTTGAGATTATCAGGGAGTTCATCAAAAATTTCTTCATCAGTAGCTTCATCGGTTGCATTGAGACACAAGAGCGCTCGGCGCTGGTTGCCAGCGCTATCGTACTGAAAACAGTACTCTTTTTGAGCGTAGATACTTAAAGTACCAAAAAAGAAGAGAAGATACTTTAACATTGTTTAGTAAGTTTGGTAATAATCGGCACAAAGGTAGGAATAAGAAATGAAAAGTGCAAGAAAATATGGGAAATATTTTTATAAATGCGTTTAAATTTCTGTAAAGAAAACATTTTTTTGGATTAAACGAATTTAATATAAAAGTTATTATCTAATCCGTTCCAAGTACTCTGTCGGACTCTCGTTGTAAAAATCTTTAAAGCATTTGGCAAAATAGGATGGTGAGGAAAAACCTACTTCATAAGCGACTTCGGAAATGCTCTTGGCTTTGCTGTTGAGCAATTGTTTGGCGTATTTTACTCGTATGGTGCGAATAAGTTCGTTGGGCGAATAGTCGGTGAGGGATTTGATTTTGCGATATAGGTTAGAGCGCGACAAACCTAAGGCATCGGCTATTTCGTCTATATTCAGTTCAGGATTGGCGATAGAGTTCTCTACGTAATGCGTAAAATCAGTGATAAACTGCTGTTCTACCTTACCTAAAGTCTCTTGTTTAGTTTCGTTCAAGAGGAAATTACTAAAACTCTCACGTATCTTCTTACGGTTTTCTATGAGCTTGCGCACCCGTGTTTTCAGTAATTTTATGTTGAAAGGTTTCGCAATATAGGCATCGGCACCACTCTCAAAACCTACTTGCTTTTGCTCGTCTAACGCATAAGCAGTGAGCAAAATCACGGGAATATGATTAGTAGCCACGTTAGTTTTTATCAACTGACATAAATCGAAGCCATCAGTCTTAGGCATCATCACATCGCTGATTACTACATCGGGGAGGTGCTTTTTAGCTACTTCAAAGCCTTCTTCACCGTTTTCAGCTTCGATAAGGTTATAGTCATCACTGAGGATATATCGAATAAACTGACGCATATCCTCGTTGTCTTCCACAATCAGTACAGTAGGTTTCTCTGAAGCCGTTGGAGAAGCCGTAGGTAGTTTGAGTTTCTCGGTAGGTGCGGGCAACGAAGGCAATAAGTCGAGATGGGTTTCTATGTAATTGCTGTCGTATACCGCTTTTACCGATACTTGTTCTTGAGTGAAAGGCAGGCGAATGACGAAGGTTGTCCCCTCCCCTTCTGTACTCTCTACGCTGATGGTACCGTTGTGTGAGGCGACTAAGGCTTGTACCAAAGCCAAACCAATACCCGAACCTTCGCTATCGGGGTTTATTTTGTAGAAGTGCTCAAACACCTCACTTTGTTTGTCTTTCGGAATATATGAACCGCTGTTGAACACACGCAGCACAGCTACTCCTCCTTTGGAGGGGGTTAGGGGAAGGTCTTCTTTTTCTAACGACACGGTGATACTTCCTCCTTGAGGTGTAAATTTCAGTGCATTAGAAAGCAGGTTGAAGTAGATTTTCTCTACTTTTTCCTTATCGAAAGCCATTTCAAAAGAAGTATCTTCGGCAAGAAACTGAAAGTTGAGTTTCTTTTGTTTGATACGGTCACTAAAAAAAGAATTGAGTTCAGTAAGAAACCGTTTCAGGTTGCCCTTAGTGAAGTACATTTGCATCTTGCCATTCTCATAACTGCGGAACTCAATTACTTCGGAAATGAGATGCAAAAGTCGGTTGCTGTTCTTTTTGATGAGAAATAACAAGTCTTGTTCTTCTTTGGGGAGTGAATTGTGAGCCAAAAGCGTCTGCACAGGACCTAAGATAAGCGACAACGGCGTTTTGAACTCGTGAGAAATATTGGTAAAGAAGAGTAATTTGGCTTGGGTAGCCTCTTCTAATTGCGTCGAAATTTCCTCTAAGCGTTCTTTCTGTTGTTGCAATTCGGTAGCCTGACGTTTGATTTCTTCGTTTTGTTTTTCTAACAGATTATTTGCACGACTCTTGGTGCGATATGCTCTGATAGCTATTGCCAAAAATATAGTAATCAAACCAATGGCAGTAATAGAAATGTAGAAGAGTGTGCGCTGAGTAGTATGCTGAATAAGGCTCTCACTCAGCTGCTGATTGATATCCTCTATCTTAGCTTGTTTCTGAGCAATTTGCTCTGTTTGCAACTGTAAAATACGTACATTGCTCTTGTCCACCACAGCGGTATTGAGAATATTCTCGCGCTCAAAAGGTTGTTTATGGAGTATTTTCATTGCAAGGTCAATAACCTTTTCTCCTCCCGTAGGATAGATAAACGAAGCGTCTTGCACATTGTTCTCTATATTGCTAATTCCTTCTTGTTGTAGTGCATCTACCCCTATGATAAAGGGTATTTTACCGTTGAATTGCATCGCTGCTTCGTGAGTACCCGCTGCCATTGGGTCGTTCATCGCAAACACAAGGTCGATATTGGGGTGTTGCTGAAAAAGTTGTTGCATTTGCACTTTGGCATCTGCTTTGAGGAAGTTCCCCCAGGTCTCGGCTACTATTCGCACCTCAGGAGCATTCTTAAGGGCATCTACAAAGCCTTTATGGCGTTCCGCATCGGAGGTTGAGCCTTTGGTACCACGCACTTCAGCTATATTGCCTTTGCCTTTGAGAATACCTATCGCATAGTGTCCCGCTTCTTTACCTATTTGGTAATTATTAGCTCCCACATAGGCAGTATAACTCTCAGTAGCGATTTTCCTATCTACCAAAATCACAGGAATACCCTGCTGGTAAGCCTTTTCAATAACTGGTGTACACGCTTCCGACTCGTTAGGCGAAACAACGAGCACATCTACCTTTTGTTCTATGAACCACTCTATATCGGCAATTTGCTTAGGAGTATCGTCTTTCACACTGCGAATCAGTAGCTCAGTATTGGCTTGGTAAAGGGCTACTTCGCGTTTTAACTCCTCGTTCATCGTTTGTCGCCAAAGGTCTTCACTGCACTGCGACACCCCTATCACATAACGGGGGTTTCGCTCCCTTTGGCAAGCAAGGCAAGCAAAGAGAGCGAAATATAAAAAAAGTATATGATACTTCCTAAAAGTCATTTTATCTAAACAACTCCAAATGAGCATCGGCGAGGCGAGGCATCGCACCGTGTTGCTGACATACGTAAGCCGATACTTCTACCGCCAATTGATGCGATTGGGCTATACTGCGACCATTGAGGTAAGAGGCTACAAAGGCAGCCGTGAACGAGTCGCCAGCTCCTACCGTATCAGCGATGGTAACATTAGGTGTCCCTAAGAACGATTTTTCATTAGGCGTGAACACATAGCTACCTCTTGTACCTTGCGTTAAGATGAGGAATTTGAGATTGTATTTCTCCAATAGGCGCTTACATACCTCCTCATCAGTTCCTTGCAAATTGAACATTTCAGCCACTTTCACTATCTCCTCATCGTTGATTTTTAATGCGGTTGCCTTGTCTAACGAATCGGCGATTACCTCTTTGCTGAAATATTTCAAGCGGAGGTTGATATCGAATACTTTTAAACTCTCGGCAGGCATTAAATCTAAGAACTTATGGATAGTGGCACGCGATATTTCACTGCGCTGTGCTAATGACCCGAAGCACACGGTATTAGTGTTCTTTGCTAAGTTCTCAATTCGCGAAGAGAATGGAATATTGTCCCACGCTACATTTTCGCTAATCTCATAGGTAGGCACCCCACGACCGTCTAACTGTACTTTTACGGTACCTGTGGGAAAATCAGTCTTCTCAATGATGTAGTTGAGTTCTTTTTCTTCTAAACTTTTTAGTATTTCTTTACCGAGTAGGTCGCCTCCAATGGCACTCACAGCATAGCCGTTGAAACCAAATTGCGACACGTGGTAAGCGAAATTAGCGGGCGCACCGCCTAACACTTTTCTTTCAGGGAAGACATCCCAAAGGATTTCTCCCAATCCTACTACTGTATTTTTCATCGTATTATATGTTATCCTCTCCTCTGTCTTCCCCTTGGGGGAAGGAGGCGAGAGTGTTATTGTTAATTCTTTTTCAGCGTACAAAGTTATAAATTCTTTTTGAGATTTCCTACTACTAATAATAAATACTATCAGTCGTCAGATCTTTCTGACTAATCCGACTTATACAATTTGTAGGACTCTCTAACGACTAATTGTTAGCATTTGCTTTGAGTCGAGTGCTCATTAGCAACAGATATAATACTCCTATGCTAAGGACAATAAGGGCGCCTATCTGTGAGCCGTTCATTGCATCGGAGGCTAAGCCCATTGCAAAAGGGAAGATAGTACCGCCAAAGAGTCCCATAATCATCAAGCCTGATACTTCGTTTTTCTTAGTAGGGTTCTGCAAGAGGGCTTGCGAGAAGATGATTGAGAATACATTAGAGTTGCCAAATCCTACCAAAGCAATAGCAGTGTAGAGCATTGTCTTATCACTGAAAAAGAAAAGTATCGCCATTGAGGCTACCATACAAAGCACACTGAGGGTAAAGAAACTCTTAGGAGATACTTTGGTGAGAATATAAGCTCCTGACAAACATCCTATGGTACGGAATAAGAAATACCAGCTAGTGGCAAAAGAGGCTTGGGTAGTAGTAAGCCCTAAACGTTCCATAAAGATTGTAGGTGCTGAGGCATTAACTCCTACGTCTATTCCTACGTGGCACATAATACCAATGAAGCACAAGAGTACATAAGGGTTGGCAAGCAGTGCAAAACACTCGGTAAAGGTGGCGTTCTTACTGTCGTTTTTTTCTTCTTCAATATGAGTAGCACCCAGCCACAAGAGAGTTACTACCGAGATAGCGACAAAGAGCAGGAAGAAAAGTCGCCAATCATTGAATTTATCAAAGCAGAAACTCATCAGCAAGGGGGCAGAAAACGAGGCTATTGCCTTGATAAACTGACCAAAAGTGAGTGAACTCGCGAGTTTGTCGCCTTTTACGATGACTGACATTAGTGGGTTTAACGATACTTGCATTAGTGTGTTACCAATACCAAGCAAGGAGAAAGCTACCAGCATAGTGGTATAATTGTAGCTGATAAAGGGCACTACCATTGCTAAGATGGTAATCACCAAGCTGAGGAGTACGGTTTTACGACGACCTATTTTGCTCATCAGTACGCCTGTGGGCACTGAGAAAAGTAGAAACCAAAAGAATACCATTGCAGGGAGAGCTTTAGCGGTGGTTTCGGTCAAGCCAAAATCGTCTTTTACAAAGTTAGAGGCGGCGCCTACAAGGTCTACGAAGCCCATACAGAAGAATGATAGGAGTACGGGCAATAAATATTTTAGATAGTTGTTATTCTGTTGCATACTATGAATGTATTATTAGTCTCACACACTCCCCTCTCCTTGGGAGAGGGCAAAGGGAGAGGATTATTATTTCAATTTATAGACAGTTACATTTTTAAGGGTGAGGGTACCTTTGCTAGTGTTGAAGCGGAGAGTATTGTACACTTCGGTAGGAAATACCGCATTGGTTTGTACTACTTCGCCATTGTTCACAAAGAGTTCGGTTGAGGCTTTATCTACCAATAAGCGTACGGTATAGCTTTTCTTAGCTACCATTGGTGCTTTGATAAGCGTTTCGGCGAAGTTGGCATTGAAAGCTACACTGCTCTTACTGCGGTCTACCGATAGGGTTTTATTAGCTCCGTCGAATAGATATTTAATAGTTTCACCTTTGGCATTCTCAAGGGCGAATGAAAAAGTATCGGTTTCGTTAGGGGTTACCGTGAAAGTGAGTTCATAAGCTCCTTGATTATTGGGCAAGAAGTTTTCGAACGTTATAGCATCGGAGGTGTTGGTACGTGTTTTATCACCTAAAAGTACCGCTTCACGACGCAAACTCTCCAACTCTTTTACGGGCTCACTGGCTACTACCAAATGCTCGCCATTATGCACCAAACGCAAAACGCGGGCAACGGTCATCGCGCTACGGAAGTTTTCAGTAGGGGTTTCATTGGCGTAATCCCAGTTGCTCATCCAGCCTATGAAGAGACGGCGACCATCGGTAGCGGGGATATTACTCCACGTTACACCTGCATAATTATCGCGTCCGTAGTCTAACCAGAGCGGATAGTTCATAGTATCGGGGGTGAAGGTTTTGCCATCGAAATTACCGATAAAGTACTGAGTAGCACTTCCGCCGTTAGGTCCGCCTGGGTTGATACTCACGAAGAGCACCCATTTGGTTTTTCCTTCATAAGTAAGCGGGAAGAGATCGGGGCATTCCCACACTCCGCCGTGTCCGCCTAAGCCTTCGCCAAATTCACTGAGGCGTGTCCATTCTTTGAGGTTCTTAGAGCCATAGAAGGTAATCGTTTGGGTAGTAGCAAGGCTCATCACCCATTGTTTAGAGGGTGCGTGCCAGAATACTTTCGGGTCGCGAAAGTCGATAATATTGGCATCGGTGAGTACGGGGTTGCCTTCGTATTTGGTGAAGGTTTTTCCGCCATCGAGACTATAAGCGATAGATTGTGTTTGGCGTTCGCCTGCTGAAGTGAAAATTGCTACCATAGCGCCTTTACCAAAGCCGGCTGTGTTATCGTGGTCAATCACAGCACTGCCTGAGAAAATTGCTCCTAACTTATCAGGGGCTAATACAAAAGGCTTATATTCCCAATTCACCAAGTCTTTGGAAACGGTGTGCCCCCAGTGCATATTGCCCCAGCGCGCTCCGTAAGGGTTGTATTGGTAGAAGAGGTGGAATACTCCGTCGAGGTATACCATTCCGTTAGGGTCGTTCATCCAGCCATATTGAGGGGTGAAGTGGTATAGCGGACGGTATTTTTCGTTGTAGTTGAAGTTATATTCAGCCGACTGTTTGATTTCGGCTAAGCCTATATTGGTAGTTTTGGCTACTGCAAAAGTAAGGGTTACTTTTTTGCCTTTGTACGCCTCGATAGCGATAGGCACCCAGTAGTCTATTTTGTTTTGGGCAATGCGAATGGTCATTGGCTCGCCTATAGGAGTACCATCTACCGATAGTTGCACGCTGTTTTCAACGGCTTGGTCTTCCACAGGAATGAGCAGGTACTTGTCTTTAGCTTCAAAGGTACGGGTGTAATCAGTCATAAAAACGCTTTTTTGTTTGTTGCCTTGTTCGATTTGGTCGATGAGGATATGCCCCCATCCGCCACGTTGGTTATCGACAATTCGGATAGTGGCTTTCTTGTTTTCATAGGGTTTTACGTCCCAAGTGAGCCATTGTAGGGTCTCCGATTCGTAGAGAGAACGCGATTGTAGTACACTTTTACCTTCAACTAAAAGTTCAATATAGGTATCGGCGTGAGTGCCTCCTCCTATGAGGAAATTGATGTAATCGCGCTCAATGGTGAACTCTTTAGAGGTAAGCGCTCCGCGAGAGTCGTCGCCATTGTTGAAGCTATTGGCAAGGTGCTTCCCTTCAAAATCTGTTACGGGCTGCTGACCGGTATAGCTACCCGTGGCGGGAGTCGCACCAAAGGCATCGCCTTCTACCGTCCAATTGGCATAAGTGCCCGACTCGAAGTCCTCGATAATGAGGTCATCAGTGTTTTGCTGGCAGGCAGTGAGCGTTAAGACTCCTAATCCTGCTATTAGTTTGTTATTCATATACTTTTATTTAAATCCTCACCCCGTTCATCACATACTCTCTTGCAAGTATTCAGAGACTACTCCCAAGGAGAGGGGCAAGCTAAAAAGGTGATGGGGTTTTTGTTTATTCTATTTTTTTGGTGTGACAAATGTAGTTATTTTATTTAGTTTTTACAAATTTATGGGGTATAGACTTTGTCGTACGTTTGCATCTTGAAAAATAAATTGTAATTTTACATTTAAATAAGCACGGAGAAAGACCGAGACTTTGTTAGTGAAAAACTGCCTTTGACGTTCAGTCCCCGTGCTTTCACATCTGTAAAACTGGATAGTTCGTTAGGTTTTAAGCCTGTGTTTACGACGATAGATTATCAGATGTTATTTAAACAAAGTTATTTTTAATCTTTTTAATTTATTCATTATGAGTTATGTAGGTATTGATATTAGCAAGGATAGCTTTGTAGTAGCTTTCTCTTCTGCTTCTAAAAGTAAAACTATCACTTATCAAAACGACGACAAAGGTATTGAAAAATTTATAAATACCCTTGATAAAGAGCAACATCATTGTGTGATGGAAGCTACTGGTAACTATGGTGTTAATCTACTTTATCACCTTTGTGAACAAGAAATAAAGGTTAGTTTAATTAACCCTAAGCAAAGTAATTTCCTTTCAAAAATGAAACTATCTACTGCTAAAACTGACAATAAAGATGCTCGTTTGTTAGTAGAATATGGAGAAAAAATAAATCCTGAAGTTTATAAAATGCCTTCAGATAAGATTATTCTCCTTAAACAGAAACAAACAGTACTTACTCACTTAATAAAGCAACGTACAGCAAGTAAAAATCAGCTAAAATCTTTAGAGTTACTCAATAAAAAAGATAATTTAGCTATTGATATGCTCAAAAACAACATAGACAACTTAGATAAACTCATCGATAATCTAGAAAAAGACATTGTTTCTATCACTGAGGAAGAGTTTGAAAAACAAGTTCAACTACTTACTTCCATTAAAGGAATAGGCAAAAAAGTTGCTACTACTTTAGTGATTATTACTAATGGTTTTTCTTTCTTTGAAAATCCTAAGCAATTATCTCGTTATATAGGTATTTGTCCTACCTACCAACAGTCGGGTAAATCGTTGAATTACAACGGACATATTAATAGAAATGGACATAGCACCTTACGCGGTCAGTTGTTTATAGCATCGTGGTCAGCAACTAAGTATAATTCCTCTTGTAAGGCTCTTTTTGAAAGGCTTAGAGAGGAAGGAAAACCTTGGAAATTAGCACAGATAGCGGTCTGTAACAAGCTTATTAGGCAAGCTTTTGCAGTTATTAAGTCAGGAGTTGCTTACATAGACGGACACATTCCTACTTTATCTGCACCAATGCAAACAGCTATATGAGTCACTACTTTCGCCGTAGGCGAACTAAAAGAAATTCCTTTTTAGAAAAAAAAGTTACTAAAAAATTTGCATATTAACATAGTTCGTCAAAGTCCATAGACTTTGACAAAGTTTATGTATACCACAATTTATAAAGTAATGAAAGAATAATTCTTTTTGCGTTTTTCGCAATGTTTTAGATAAAATATTGCGTTTTTTTCAATGGGTTTTCTATTGCTTAGCACCACTTAATAACCACATAGTGTCCACTTAATCAATACTTAAGAAATTAACAACGAATTTTAGAAAACGTTGCGAATTCTTCAATTCTTAGAATTGGAAGTTGGCTGTTCCGTTAGCAAAGATGCCCCAAGGGTTTTGGTTCATCTTGTAGCAACGGATAGAAAGGGCTACTACATCGTTCACATAGATTGCTGCTGCTGAGCCTTCTTGCACTATTTTCACAGTGTATTCCTTGTTGGCGTTCGTGGGGAGTTTTATGCTATTGATGGTAGTAGTGCCTCCGTCTCTAATCACGCGGTTGAGTTGCAACTCTCCTTTGTTGAGATTAATCGTTACACGGTAGGTTTCATAAAGGTTACCACAAGCACCAAACATCACCCCGAACTCGGTGGCTGTATTGGCTTTTATTTTGGCAACTATCTTGTTAAACCCAGTTCCAAGGCGGTCGAACACACGGTTATTGTTGTCTAAGGCTATATTGCCAAGTGAAGCGGATATGGCTTGCTTGCTATCAAAAGCGGTAGGCATCTTCACATTGAGGGTACCGTCAGCGTTTTGAGTGAGCTCGTGTACTGCCAATGAACCTCCCCAGTGGTAGGCGGCGTTATCTTCGTAGTTGATACGTGACGGATTCCACCCCCATATATAGCGGTGAGTGCCGTCGGTAGCGGTTTTTCCGGCATAGAACACGCGGTCGTCTAAGTCTTGTTGTGCAGGAGTAATCCAATCGGTGCTTCCTACACGGCGGTATCTGTATTGCACACGGCGCACGCTTTCCTCAATGTTAGAGAATATCAAATATTGGTAGTTTCCTTGTGTAAACACATCGGGGCATTCTACCATAAAGGCAGAAGGGTCAGTATAAAAGAAGGGAGTATTCGGGTCTTTTGTCCAGTTCTTAAGGTCGGTAGAGGTGAATTGGGCTACAACAGCTTTCCACACACCGCTTCCTATATCGGCACGGGTGCTGACGAGCATCTTATAGGCATTTCCTTCTTTAAATACAATAGGGTCGCGGAACTCATTGGCATCGTACTTATCAGGAGCTCGGAAGGAGTGTTGTGTATCCTTTGTCCACGTTTTCAAATCGGTAGAAGTAGCCCAATAGATGATTTCTTTGGGGTCTAAATCGCCGTTATGCCCTGTGTAGAAAGCGTAATAGGTATTCCCATCTTTGAATACTGAACCTGTACCGAGGGCATCTTCGTGTGAACCATCAGCACCACAAGCAATTGCTTCACCATTATCGGTATAATTCACTAAATCAGTAGTGGTGGCACTATACCAAGGGTGGAAGGTTGCAGGTGCGGGACGTTGGTCATAAAGGTAGAAAATATGAAATCTACCATTATCGTAGAACGGCATAGGGTCGCCTACCCACGCATTTTTGGGCTGGAAGAAATGTTTATAAGTACGACCGTAATCTTGTACGGCATAACAAGTAGCGGCATCAGGAGCTGCATTAGGGTCGTTACTACAATATTCTTTTTTTTCACAAGCTATTAGGGCGGTAGCGCAAAGCGCTAATGTAAGTGTCTTTTTCATTGTTTATTAATTTATTTTTATTATTTAACCTCCTCCTATTCCCCCTTAAAAAGGGGGAAGAAAGGACGGTTACACATATACGTATGAAAAGAGGTATTTTATGTTTCTATTAATTTGCTAAATATTCTAAAGCGTTGGCAGTAAGCAATTCAATATTGCTTTTGTAGGTATTAGCGGGTGAATTATCTTCGTTATACCAGTCGTAGCCTTCAATGCCTATACAAATGGTGCGACCTGCATTGCCACGTTTGGTATATTCAAAAATCGCTGCTCGGTTCATAGCATCATTCCAGTGGAAACTTGCTAATAACTTAGCACCACTGGCAGTTTGCCAGCCTGCTACATTATTGGCATAATCACCCCACTCAAAGTTCCATAAGGCGTTATGTGCTTTGGCTTTTACCCCTCTAGAGAGTAAGAAGGCGACATCGTTAGTACCTGTTTTCTTAGTCAATCCTTTGAAAAGTGGATGGCTTTCGTTGCCTTTATAGCAAATACCCCAGTCATCACCAATTGCAAATGGACTGTTGCCTTCTCCCCACATATTGTTTACCACTTTGCCGTCTAAGGCGATACCTAAATCGACTACGTACTGTACAGCCCAAGAAGACAATAAGAACGAGCCTCCAGCAGCATAGAATTGTTTCATCTTGTTTACAACGGCATCTGCTTTGGCTTCAGCAGGCAACTCTTTGTTGTTATCCCAATGCCACCAAATCACTTTGTAGTCGGTAAGATTAACTTTGCCGTCCTTAATGTCACTAAATGAAATGTATTTGGCGGTGTCGTAATTTTCAGCAAGCCAAGTGTAGGCAGCTTTCTCGTCTTCATTGGCGATAGCAGAAGCACTCTTAGCTGTACCTACAAAGGCAATAGGCGCAAAGTTTGTAGGTATAATCTCTACGTTATACGCAAAACTCTCACCGCGGTAATTCATAGTGTAAGTAACGCTTTGAGTGAAGTTTTGGGCAACTCCCGAAGCAGGGCTTACGGTAGCGTTAGGGGTAGTGCTAAAAGTAGGAGTTAGCGCAGTTACTGCTTCTCCTTTGGGATATTTCACACTTATTTTACCTGTACTGTGGTCGATAGTAGCTTTGTATTTCCCGATTACAAAGTTCTCTATCTTAGGGTACTGAGCGGTAACGGTATAATCCCAATAGAGGTTACCATTAAAGATGCGATACTTGACACCTTTACTCAAATCTACTCCTGTAGCACCTTTAGGCACTGAGGTAGCTCCCTCGGGCAAGCTAAGGGAGGTGGACATATTGGTAAGCGTAGCCGACCAAGGAGCGTAAACAGTAATGGTTTGTTTCTCCTCGTCGATGATTCCATCGATACCATTGGCTTGAAAGGCATTGATTTTAGCCTCTTTATCATTGATAAGTTCGCCTTCGTGTTTCTCGTCGCAGCTAAACAAGCCGAGCAAAGCTGCCATACCGAGGGCGAGTTTGTGTATTGTTGTTTTCATATTAGAATCCTGCATTTTGTTTGTAAATACCTTTTACGTACCCTATTTGGTTTTGTGGAATAGGGATGTACTCATTCTTGTTTTTAGTGAAATAAGCACTGCTAAATATTGCTGGGCGACGTGTTTTCTCTTTAGTAAAATAGTCGTTAAGCACTTGGTCGGCGATACCCCAGCGTACAAGGTCGAAGAAGCGACTGCCTTCCATAGCAAACTCTAAACGGCGTTCCCAACGGAGTGCTTTGCGTGCGTTTTCTTGATTCCAAGTGATATTTACGCCATCTTGGTATAAGGCGATATCAGCATTGGTAGCGTAAGGAATCATAGAAGTACTTTGTTTTGCGCGTTGGCGCACTTGATTGATAAGTGGCAAGGCTTCGTTGCTACGGTTGAGCTCGATAAGGGCTTCGGCACGCATTAGGAGTACATCGGCATAACGTATTACGATACGGTTCTTAGAATTACCGCGGAAAGGGTTGATATTGCGGAAGCAAGAGCAAGAAGGGTCTACATTCTCTTTGAGGGAGGCATAGAAGCCGTACACATTGCTATTGCGATTCCAGTCGTTCTTGTAAATCAACTCGGTGTTGTACTTATAAGGCAAGCCAGGTAAGGCAACGGTGTGGAACAAACGAGGGTCGGCTTTATCGTTAGCCGCATTGTAATCGTTATTGTTGAAGTTATCAAAATCGGGCAATCCATTCACTGTTTTGAAGGCGTTTACCAAATTCTGACTCGGTTTGTGGAAGTCACAGCAGCCTAACTTTTGTGGCGTAGAGAGTACATCACCCCAGTTGAGACTTCCGTATTGAGTACCATCGTCTACTGAGTATTGCACAGCAAAGAGCGACTCTTTACCATTTTCATAGCCCCCAGGAAGGAAGTTGAAGGCAAAGTCGTCTTCCAAACCGTAAGTAGAGCCTAACACAGCGCTGGTATAGGTGAGCACTTCTTGTAAATCTTGGCTGTTGATACTAGTTACGCTGTTGTTTTCACTTTGGCGATAGGCCTTGTACAAGTAAGTTTTAGCGAGGTAAGCCGCTGCTGCCCCTTTGGTTGCTCTACCTTTTTGTGCTTGAGTGACAGGCAATAGGTCGTAAGCTTTCTTAAAATCGGCAGCTATCTTTTGCCATTGTTCATCGTTTGGCAAGGTGTTAGGCGTTGTTTCGTAGGCACTATCAGGAGTGTTTTCGTCTACGAAAGGTATATGCCCAAAAATGGTTTTAAGAATAAAGTAGAAGTGTCCGCGCAAAAAGTACATTTCGCCTATGCGTGATTGGCGGTTAGGCACTTCGGTATCCGATGCTTGTTGTAGTGCTTTCAATGCGGTATTGGTACGCGAAACAGCTTGGTAACACATAAACCAGAACTTATCAGCTTCCGCATAAGTAGGGTCGATATTTTGAGCTATCTCGTAGAAGTGAAATACCTGAATGTCACTCACATCCTGACCGCCTTTATAGGCATCATCGGCGCGTACGTTGCCATATATCCAAAGGCTAAAAGGTGTATCGTAGTGGTCGTTACCTAAAGCAGCATAGGCAGCGGTTGCAAGTCCATCGGCTTTAGAGATTGCCTCTTTTTCACTCATAATCCCTTGTGGATTATCGTCTAAAAAACTGCAGCTTGTTGTAAAAAGCGCTGCACATATCGCGGTGGTATATATTATCTTTTTCATTTGTCTGTTATTTTTAGTAGGCTAAAAACTAGCATTGAGTCCCATCGTAAAGGTGATTGGGATAGGATAGCCGTAGTTAGGATTTTCAGGGTCTTTACCGGTGAACGATTTGCTTTTGAGTGTCCATAGGTTCTGACCGCTTACATACAAGCGCAACTTGCTGAGTTTTATCTTTTCAGATAGTTCTTTAGGCAAGGTATAGCCCAATTGTACGTTGCGAAGTTTGAGGTATGAACCATTTTCTACATAGTAAGTAGACATACGTCCTTCGTTGTTGTCGTCTACGCTTGACACACTTGGAATATCAGAATCAGGGTTGGTAACGGGGTCGAAAGCATCGAGCAAACGGCGACCTTTGTTACCATACGTATCTTGTACACTCCAGAAATCGGTGTGGCGTTTTACGTTAGACACCACATCTACATTCTGTACGCCTTGGAAGAAAGCAGTGAAATCGAAGTTTTTATACTCTAAATTGAGGTTAAGACCATAGATAAAATCGGGTTGTGGATTGCCTATCCAAGTGCGGTCGTCTTCATCGATTTTGCCATCGTTGTTCAAATCGCGGTAGCGGATACGACCGATACCTTTACCGTTTTGTATAGGATGATGATCTACTTCTTCTTGAGTTTTAAAAATGCCATCGGCTACATAGCCATAGAAGTTGTTAGAGCCTATAGGGCGACCTAAACCATTGTCCCATTTACCATTACCACCATAAGAGTTGATTACTGAAGTAGGAAGCTCTGTGATTTTATTCTTATTAGTAGCGACATTGGCGTTGATATCGTATTTGAGTCCGCCTTTAGTTTCATTGCGATAACCTACTGATACTTCTAAACCTTTATTCTCAACAGCAGCACCATTTACCCATTGGTAAGCGCCTTCTCCTTTGATACCTGCATAAGGAGGTTCTACTAAGATGTCTTTAGTTTTCTTGATATAGTATTCGGCTGAGCCATACAAGCTATTATCGAAGAAACCGAAATCGATACCAAAGTTAGTTTGGGTAGTGGTTTCCCATTTGAGATTTTTGTTACCAAGACGTGTACGACGGAAACCTGAAGCCAATTGTCCTGAGCCCTTACCGTCGAGGTCATAAGAGGTTTTCCAGATACCATTCCATATAAAGTCGCCTGTTACCCCATAGTAAGGGTCGAAGATGTCGTAGATAGCGTAGTTGTTGATATCTTGGTTACCGTTTTGTCCCCAACCGAAACGCAATTTGAGGTCGGAAACAGTATGGTTGATTTTCTCCATAAAGGACTCTTGAGAGATGCGCCATCCTAAGTTGAACGCAGGGAAAGTACCCCAGCGATTATCTTTGGCAAAACGTGAAGAACCATCGTGGCGGAGGGTTACTGAAGCGAGGTATTTATTATCGAAAGCGTAGTTGATTTTTCCAAAGAAAGAAAGCAACTTGTAGCCCGTAGTTGAACCACTACCACTCACACCCCCAGTTGCCAATGAAGGCCACATATATTCAGGTGTTTCTACCGCGAGGTTATTCCCTTTGATAGCAAAATTAAGGTCGTTCTGTGAGTACATCTCCATCCCTGCAAGGGTTTCAAAACGACTCTTGCCGAGCTCAAAGTCGTAGGTAGCAGTATTAGCCCAGTTCCATTTTGTCCAGTGGGCTTGCTCGAGTTGAGAGAAAGTTTTTTCTTTGCCTTCTTCCATAAATCCTGAAACATACGAACGGTTGAGCACACGTTTGTAGAAGTTGCCATAGTCTATACCAAAGTTAGAACGCACATTCAATCCTTTGATAGGCTGGATATTCACAAAAGCATTCCCAAACATACGCCAATAGTTGTAGCGATTATCCTTATTATCGGCTACAAGGCGTGCAGGGTTCTGACGGTCGGGCAATCCGTTTACAGGTCCTCCCCAGTGTTTGCCATCGGTAGTGCGTACTGGAATAAAAGGTACCGCTATCATTGCCGATTCGGTGATTTGGTGCGGTTGTTCTACCTCACTGGTACGATTTACGGTGAAATTTTCACCTATGGTTACCACATCGCCAAAGAGCTTGTAATCAGTATTGATACGAGCTGAAAGACGAGAGAAATCAGTATTCTTTACCATACCGTCGTTGTTGTAATAGCCCAAAGAGAGGAAGTAATTCCCTTTTTCAGTACCATTAGTAACTGAAAGGTTGTACGATTCGGTTACCCCCATACGGGTGATTTCTTTGAACCAATCGGTATTAGAAGGTAACATAGGGCTACCTGTTTTATCAAAATACTCGCGTGGGTAGTACAAATTGTTGAGGGTAGCGTGTCCATTGGCATCGGTAGTGTAATCATAGTGAATGCCCAATGGGTTTTGGTTAGGGTTGTTGCCTCGATTCACCGCCGCTTTCCAAAGCACTTGTGCGTACTCGTTGGAATTGAGCATTTTCATACGTGAGTGAAACATCGATATGGTAGTATAATGGTCGAAATCCACTTTTAGCACACCTTTCTTACCTTTTTTAGTGGTAATAACAATCACCCCATTGGCAGCACGCGACCCGTAGATACTAGCAGCCGAAGCATCTCGCAACACTTGTATGCTCTCAATATCGTTAGAGTTGAGCTCGTGCATACCGCCTTGGGTAGGTACTCCGTCAATAATATAAAGAGGGTCGTTGTTGTTGAGCGTACCGATACCGCGAATGCGAATGGTTGCTTTCCCTGCAGGACCACCGTTATCGGTTACTTGCATCCCTGCTACACGACCTTGTAGGGCTTTCATAGGGTTGTTTTCGGAGGTAGACATCATTTCGTTTACCTTTACTACCGATACTGCCCCTGTAAGGTCGGTTTTGCGTTCAGCGCGATACCCTACCGATATGGTAACACCTTCTAAGGCAGTTACTTCTTCTTCTAAGGTCACACTTATATTCTTTCGTCCTTTCACAGCTACAGTTTGGGTTTTGTAGCCAATATATGAAAAGACCAAACTATCGGTGGCAGCGACGGGATGAAGGGTATAATTCCCGTCAAAATCAGTAGATGCTCCTACTGTTTTGTTTTTCACCATCACCGTTACACCCATCATAGGGCTGTTATCGGCTTTTGCTTTTACCACTCCTTTTACCTCTTGGGCAAAAAGAGCACCCGAAAAGTTACAGAGCAAAAGCGATAGTAAAATACGTTTGTTTATTTTTCTACTCATCATATTGGTATGTTTTTTTCGATTAATTTTCGGTGGCAAAGGTAGGTCAAAAGAAAGCAAACCACTATCAAAAACCGGTCAAACACTATCAAATTTGTGGCTATTTTTTGATACTGAAGCATAAGTGTAAAAATTTAAAATGCTGTAAATAAAGTGATTGATTATTTTTAACAAAAAATGAACAAAAAATGATAGCGATTTTTCCATTCGTTTCGTTTTAACAAACGTAAACAATTTACTAATTTGCTAATTTGTTAATTCTTTCATACTTTTGCGATCTGTTTAGTTCAACACTCAATGAAATATGAAACTTCAAAACTTTTTTATCATTACAGCCTTGCTCCTCACATTGCAAAGCTGTATCAAAAGCGAAGCCCCAAATACCGAAGCCGATATTCTCACTTGTGAAGTAGATGGCAATGTATTGATTCGCAAACCTGTGATCCAAAATACCGAGATAAAACTCTATGTAAACTCTTTGGATAACGTAAAAAACCTCGCACCTCGCTTTACCCTTACACAAGGGGCAACTATCAGTCCTACCAGTGGTACAGCACGCAATTTTTCTACCCCTCAAACTTATGTGGTAACGTCTGAGGACGGTAATTGGCAGAAAACTTATAAAGTGAGTTGTCTTACTGACGAAATTATCGCTCACTATCACTTCGAAAACGCTCGTATTACTGATGGCTACTACACTTTTTACGATACCTCAGTAAGCGGACAAGAAATCGCTTGGAGTAGCGGAAATGCAGGTTTTAAATTTACCAACAGTAATGCTAAACCCGATGAGTTCCCTACAAGTCAGAGTGAGAGTGGATACAGGGGGAAATGCGTGAAACTCGTAACACAAAGCACAGGGGTTTTAGGAAAAACTTTTGGTGCTCCTATCGCAGCTGGTAATCTCTTCACAGGAAGTTTTGAAATAAATTTGTTCACCCCTGCAAAATCTACCCATTTCGGGATTCCTTTCAAAAGAAAACCTACCCATCTCTCAGGATATTACAAATACAAAGCAGGTGAAAAACTTACCGATAAAAACGGCAATGTAATACCTAACCAAAAAGACAAATGTGATATTTATGCAGTGCTCTACGAGGTAACTTCTCAAGTGCCTCATTTAGATGGCACTAATATCAAAACGCACAATAATATAGTGTTAATGGCACAACTAACCGACAAGAGAGAAACCGATAATTGGGTACAGTTCTCTATTCCTTTTAAAACAATAAAAGGTCGCTCTATCGATACTAAAAAACTAAAAGAAGGAAAGTATAGTCTCGCTATAGTACTTAGTTCCAGTGAAAAAGGTGCTGATTTTACAGCAGCCGTAGGTAGTACTCTTTATGTAGATGAAATGCAATTGTCTTATGAATAATGAAGTTATGAAAAAGAATATCCTTATTATATGCTTGATGCTATTGAGCTGTTTTTCATACGCGCAAAACGAACGTACTGAAACACTTGTACAATCAGAAGAAAAAGGTTGGGAATACGAACTAAAAGCTGGCGTAAATATAGGAGGTGCAAGCCCAATACCACTCCCTAAAGAAATACGCAAGATAAAGGGATATAGCCCAAAGTTTAATGGCTCATTTGAAGGAACTGTAACCAAATGGCTTACTCCTAAATGGGGTATCTCAGCTAGCTTACGATTGGAAGAAAAGGGTATGGAAACCGATGCGAATGTAAAGAACTACGGAATGGAGATTATAGAACAAGGTAACCACGTGGCGGGCTATTGGACGGGTGATGTACATACAGTCTATAAAAGTTCATTCATCACCTTACCTATAGCGGTGAATTATCGCCTTACAAAACGTTGGAAAATTCACTTGGGAGTATTCACTTCTTACCGTATGGACGGAAATTTCTCTGGCTATGTAACCGAAGGTTATTTACGTGAAGGTAGCCCAATAGGTGAAAAAGTTAGTTTTTCTAACGGACAAGTAGCTTCTTATGATTTTAGCAATCATCTACGCCATTGGCATTGGGGCACACTGATAGGAGGCTCTTGGCAAGCGTTCAAGCATTTCAATATCAATACTGAACTCACCTACGGAATAAATAATATCTTTAAAAAAGACTTTAAAACAATTACTTTTGATATGTATCCTATCTATATGAATATAGGTTTTGGGTATCACTTCTAAACAATTTTATCTAAAACTTCGTCAAAATCCAATGATTTTCTCAAGGTGAATCTACTGATAATCAATCATATTTTGTGAGGGCGTCGTGTAAACGTCCTCACAAAAACTTTTTTAGACACTCCTTTTTAAACACTTCTCTTCAAAATAATTTTCCCCTTTCTTGGAATCGAAATGATTTAGAAAATAATTTTAACAAAACGTAACTAAAAGATTGACTTAAACTTACAATTATGCTGTAAAAATTTTAAAAAAAAGTTAATTTTTTATTTGCTCATATTGTGAGTTTGTTATACTTTTGTCCCGAAAAAAAACAACGCCAATAACGTTAAATTTATAGATAGTATGAAAAACATTTATTCTTTCTGGGCAATATTTTGCCTATTCACTCTTTTTGTGATAAGTTGTTCTAAGGACGACGAGACTACTGCTCCCGTAGGTACTCAAACCTCTACTAACCAAACGGGAACAACCACTAACACTACCCGAACTGGTACTACCACTGTCACTACACAAACGGGCACAACTACTAACACTACCCAAACAAGCACAACTACTAACACTACACAAACAGCTATAGTGGAAGTAATTGTAAGTGGTGAAGTGAATGGCATTAACTTAAAAGTTACAGACGCTCCTGCAAATCAAAACCCTAAAACGATAGCTAATGTATCTTTAAAGAATGCCAATACCAAGTTTGAAGCAAATAAACACATTGGTAAAACCCTTTACTTTGTGTTAGAGAAAAATGGTATGCCAGTATCCGATGTGGTTGAAAAAGAAATCCGCGCTGGTGAAAACACCGTGAACCTCACCGTTAAAAAGAAAAAAGAAGACGGTAAGGCTGCCGTTAATATCAAAGTAACCCAAGACGGCAAACCCGTTGCTAATAAAAAAGTATATGGTGTAGGTGGCTCTTTCAAGTTTGAAAGTATTACAAATCTCCTTGAAAGAACAAATGGCAATGAGGACTATATTTCAGGACAAGTAGAACTAACAGGCAATACCAATAATGAGGGAATTGTACGCTTCATTTTTACTCCAGAAGAAAAAAACATCACTGATTATCACTTTTTTATCCTCACTGAAGAAGCGCCCTTTTATCTATCAGTTGATGTAAATCTCGACGGCTCTCTAAAAGAAGCTACTATCAACATCCCTAAAAAGGTTACTGTTACTTTTGTAGTTACCGATAGTGAAAACGAAACTGTAGAAAACGCTACTGTAAATATCAACAACATTTCATTAAACACTGATAGTAAAGGAAGAGTAATGATTCCTTTAGCAATGGCTACTTACGATTATTCAGTTACCCTCCCTTGTGGTACCAATAAAAAAGGAAATATAACAATTTCCGGTGATAAAACTGAAAACGTAAAATTTACTACTGCTGAACGCGGACAAGTGATTGTTGAAAACAAAACCGATAAGAAATGCACTGTAAAATTCAAAGGTCAAAATTATGAATTAGAAGCAGGTGCTACCAAAGTCTTTATGAATCAAAAAGTGTATAATAACATTTATGACATTGATTTTTATGTAAATGGTAACAGAGTAGAAAAACTCTATAACGGAATGCTCACTTGCTCTCAAAAGAAAATAACTTTTACTCTAAACCCTGAAGATATAAAATAATGTCTTTCCTAAAATAAATTATTCAAGAGGTTAACTAAAAAAGTTAACCTCTTTTTTTTGTTCTAAAATACTACTTTCGCACAGTTTTTGCTGTTGTTTTTCGTTAAACATCAATAGTTAGTAAAAATGAACTATCATATTAAAGGAATGGGATCACTATGAATAATCAGGTTATGAAAACAAATATTTTTGTTGTATGTTTAATACTATTCGGCAGTTTGTTACACGCTCAAAACGAACGTACTGAAACGCTTGTACAATCAGAAGAAAAAGGTTGGGAATACGAGCTAAAAGCGGGCGTAAACATCGGGGGAGCAAGCCCTACGCCCCTTCCTGAAGAAATTCGCAAAATAAAAGGGTACAGCCCCAAATTCAACGGCTCTTTTGAAGGGACTGCCACCAAATGGCTCACCCCTAAATGGGGTATCTCAGCAGGTTTGCGCTTAGAAGAAAAAGGTATGGAAACTGATGCAAATGTAAAGAACTACGGAATGGAAATTATAGAACAAGGTAACCACGTGGCTGGTTTTTGGACAGGCGATGTGCATACAGTCTATAAAAGTTCATTCATCACCTTACCTATAGCAGTGAATTATCGCCTTGCAAACCGTTGGAAAATTCATTTGGGAATATTCGCTTCTTACCGTATGGACGGCAATTTCTCAGGCTATGTAACCGAAGGTTATTTACGTGAAGGTAGCCCAATAGGCGAAAAGGTAAGTTTTTCTAACGGGCAAACCGCTTCTTATGATTTTAGCAATCATCTCCGCCATTGGCATTGGGGCACACTGATAGGAGGCTCTTGGCAAGCGTTCAAGCATTTCAATATCAATGCTGAACTCACCTACGGAACAAATAATATCTTTAAAAAGGACTTTAAAACAATTACTTTTGATATGTATCCTATCTATATGAATATAGGTTTTGGGTATCACTTTTAAGCACTTTATAATATCTTAATCCTTAAAAGAAATATATGACAAAGTTATTTGTAAAAAATATGGTCTGCCATCGTTGTATAATAGTACTCGATGAACAGTTAAAAGCATTAGGTTTAACACCACAGAGCATCAATTTGGGTGAAATTACTTTTACACAGGAACTTTCTTCTGATGAGATACAAGCTATCAAACAAGCTCTCTTACCCTTAGGATTTGAGGTGATGAACGATAAGAAAAGTGTTGTTATTGAAAAAATTAAATCTATCATTATCAATTTGATACATAACCAAGACAACAAACTATCGTTTAACCTTTCTGAAATACTCAGCAGTGAATTAGGTCGAGATTACGGGGCTTTATCGCGTTTGTTTTCTGAGGTAGAAGGCAGAACTATTGAAAAATTCTTTATTGCTCAAAAGATTGAGAGAGTAAAGGAACTCTTAGTATATGACGAACTGACGCTTAGTGAAATAGCTTATCAACTCAACTATTCAAGCGTAGCGCACTTAAGCAATCAGTTTAAAAAAGTTACAGGACTCACCCCTAGCTTTTTCAAGCAGATAAAAGATAACAAACGTAAGTCTTTAGATGAGGTTTAAAATCTTACAAATTAAATACAAAATTGTGTAATATCCAAGTAGATGTTTTGCTGTATCTTTGCAGCGTAAAACAAATAACTTTTTAACATTTACAATTTATGGAATACAATATAGAAGGTATGGGGTGCACAGGTTGTGCCAATACCATACAAAAAAAGCTCTCTGAAGTAGCAGGCGTAACAGCTGTTACCGTAGATTTTGCTACTAAAAAAGCTACTGTCGAAACTGATAGAGAAATCCCTTTTGAAGCTCTTGAAAAAGCCTTAGAGGGTACTCATTATAGCATTCATCAGTCTTCAAATTCTGAAGGCTCTGGTGTTTTCTATTGTCCTATGCACTGCGAAGGTGATAAAACCTACGATCACCCTGGTGATTGTCCTATATGTGGTATGCACTTGGTAGAACAAGTGGGAGGAGCTCAGCAACAACATCATCACCACGAAGAAACCCCAAAAAAAACTAAAGACTCTGTTATAGATTTTCCCCCTTCGGGGGTTAGGGGGCATATTTTCTATTGTCCTATGCACTGCGAAGGTGATAAAACCTACGATCACCCTGGTGATTGCCCTATATGTGGTATGCACTTGGTAGAACAAGTAGGAGGAGCTCAACAACAACATCATCACCACGAAGAGTCTCCCAAAAAAGTTAAAGGCAATGGTGTTTTCTATTGTCCTATGCACTGCGAAGGCGATAAAACCTACGATCACCCCGGTGATTGCCCTGTATGTGGTATGGATTTAGTAGAGCAAGTAAGTACAGAGGCTCCTGAAGGTGAAAGTGCAGAAGACCAAAAACGCAAAAAGTTACGTCGTCATTTTTGGGGTGCTGTAGCCTTTACTCTCCCTATCTTTATCATCGCAATGAGCGGAATGTGGCACAACAATCCGCTGTATGAGCTAATGCCCGTAAGTGCTTGGAACTGGGTGCAGTTTGCGCTCTCCTTACCAGTAGTTTTCTATTTCTGCTGGATATTCTTCGAAAGGGCTTGGCGCAGTATCAAGACCTTGCACTTCAATATGTTTACCCTCATAGGGATAGGTGCTGGCGTAGCTTGGCTTTTCAGTGTAGTAGGACTGTTAGTTCCTGATATGTTCCCTGAACAATTTAAAGAACACGGCTCAGTACACTTGTATTTTGAGGCGGCTACTGTTATCCTTACCTTAGTACTTTTAGGACAAGTGCTTGAAGCCGATGCCCACAGTCGTACGCAAGGGGCTATCAAAAAACTGTTGAATTTAGCTCCTAATGAGGCTACTAAAATTGTTCACGGCGAGGAAATAAGAGTCTCTATAGAAGAAGTAACCTTAGGCGATTTGCTTCGTGTAAAACCTGGTGAGAAAATCCCCGTTGATGGTGTAATTACCGAAGGCAATGCAAGCATAGATGAGAGTATGATTACGGGAGAGCCCATTCCTGCTGAAAAAGGAGTGGGCAGTAAAGTGTCGGCAGGTACGCTCAACGGTGCTCAATCGTTTGTGATGAAAGCCGAAAAAGTAGGTAGTGACACCCTGCTCTCTCAAATAGTGCAATTGGTACAACAAGCCAGCAGTAGTCGCGCACCTATTCAAAACTTAGCCGATAAGATAGCCTCCTATTTCGTGCCTATTGTTATCACCATTTCGGTAATTACCTTTATAGTATGGTCTGTATTGGGTAGTGAAAACGCTTACATATATGCCTTGCTCAATGCGGTTGCTGTGCTCATTATTGCCTGCCCTTGTGCGCTGGGGTTAGCAACTCCTATGTCGGTAATGGTAGGTGTGGGCAGAGGAGCGCAACACGGTATTTTGATACGCAATGCCGAAGCCTTAGAGGTGATGAACAAAGTAAATACTTTAGTCATCGACAAAACAGGCACACTTACTGAGGGGAAACCCAGTGTGAGCGAAGTATTTACCTTTGGCAACAGAAGTGAAAAGGACTTGTTACAAGTGCTCTATAGTCTCAATCAGCACAGTGAACACCCTTTAGCAAAAGCTACCAATACATACACTCAAGCACAAGGTGCTACTCCCCTACCCTTTACTAACTTTGAAGCCTTGGCGGGCAGAGGGGTAAAAGCCTCTTACGAAGAAAAAAATTATTTCTTTGGCAATGAACGATTGATGGAAGAAATCGGGGCTTCTTTATCCAAAGAAATACAAACTGTGGTAAAAACAGCGCAAGCAGCAGGAAAAACTGTTTCACTTCTCGCCATAGAAAAAGAAATCATTGGGGTAGTAACCATCACCGATAGAGTAAAAACCTCTACTGTTCAAGCCTTACAAGAGTTGCAGGACTTGGGAGTAGAAATTGTAATGCTTACAGGCGATAATTCGCTTACAGCTGCAGCTATTGCCAAAGAAATAGGCATCAGCAACTACAAAGCAGGTATGCTCCCTCAAAACAAACAAGCTGAAGTAGCGCGTTTGCAAGCTGAAGGAAAAATCGTAGCAATGGCAGGCGATGGTATCAATGATGCGCCTGCTTTGGCACAAGCTAACGTAGGCATCGCAATGGGCACCGGAACTGATATCGCTATCGAAAGTGCTGAAATCACCTTAGTAAAAGGCGATTTAAATGGCATTGCAAAAGCTAAAAAACTCAGTAAAGCAGTAATGAAAAACATACGCGAAAACCTATTTTTTGCTTTGGTATATAATGCTGTAGGTATCCCCGTCGCTGCAGGAGTGCTCTACCCTATCTTTGGTATTTTGCTCTCCCCTATGCTGGGAGCTTTAGCAATGAGCTTTAGCTCAGTAAGTGTCATTAGTAATGCTTTAAGATTGAGAAGAACCAAACTCTGAAACCTGACACCTGCCCCCTAACACCTAATAATACAATGGAAATAACAAAAGAAAACAGAAAGTGGTTAGACAATTTACACCTCAACCACCCCGTCGTAATTGCGGGACCTTGTAGTGCCGAAACTGAAGAGCAAGTGCTAAAAATAGCGCACAGCCTCAAAAATACCGATGTATCTTTCTTCCGTGCCGGAATTTGGAAACCTCGTACCCGCCCTGGTATGTTTGAAGGCGTAGGTGCCTTAGGACTCCAATGGCTACAACGTGTAAAAGAAGAAACAGGCTTAAAAACCGCCACCGAAGTAGCTAATAAAGACCACGTGAAGCTCGCCTTAGAACACGATATTGATATGTTGTGGATAGGCGCGCGCTCTACCGTGAGCCCTTTTATCATTCAAGAGATAGCCGATGAATTAGAAGGTACTGATAAGATTATCTTAGTAAAAAACCCCGTAAACCCCGACCTTCCTTTGTGGATAGGAGCTTTAGAACGCCTGCAACGTGCGGGCATTGAGAAATTAGGAGTGATACACCGCGGTTTCTCTACTTACGAAAAAACCAAATACCGCAATATCCCCGAATGGCAATTGGTGATTGAACTGCAAAACAAATACCCTAATTTGCCAATTATCTGCGACCCTTCACATATCACCGGCAAACGCGATTTAATTTTCGATGTATCGCAAACGGCTCTCGACCTCAATTTCGATGGCTTAATGATTGAAACACACTGCAATCCTGATGCCGCGTGGAGCGATGCCGCCCAGCAAGTCACCCCCGAACGCCTTGTTGAAATAATGAATGATTTACGTATTCGAAAAACTTCTACCTCTGAAGAAGATTATGTGAGTCAGCTGGGAAATTTGCGTTCACGTATCGATATTATTGATGAACAATTATTGGATTTACTCAAAAAACGAATGGATATCGCCGATGAGATTGGCACTTTAAAAAAAGCCAACAACGTAGCCATTTTGCAAAATACCCGTTGGCACGAAATCCTCGGCAAAATGATTTTAGAAGGCGAACAACGCAACCTCAGTGAAGAGTTTGTTATTCAGGTATTCAAAGCTATTCACCAAGAGTCTATCAATAGGCAAGCTAGAATCGTGAGGTAATTTGCTAATTTACTAACATCTAACAAATAAAAATAATGAATTATCAAAATGTAACAGACTTGCCTAATAACAATACCATATTTTTGGTATGGGCATTTAAAAAAGATATAGACAAGACATTGCTTAATAATACTTTTGCAAAAGTATGTGGTTTGGTAGGAAACCTCAACAACTCGGTAGCCGACCGCTTTCCTGAAGGTCGTGCCAGTGTAACCATAGGCATTAGCCATAGGGCGTGGCTTACTTTAGGGTTACCCAAACCACTCCCCAAAGAACTCAAAGATTTTGAGCCCATCAGAGGTAGTAAACACACTGCTGTATCCACCGAAGGCGACTTACACTTTCATATCCGCGCTCATAACCCCAGCTTGGCTTACGATATGGCAGCTGCCATTAGCGAGGTAATGCAACCCATTGCCAATGGTATTGTAAACGTACAAGGTTTTAGATATTGGGACGGACGCGCTATCATTGGTTTTGTAGACGGTACCGAAAACCCGCGTGGCGCAGAACGCGAACAGTTTGCCGTAGTGGGTGATGAAGACCCCGATTACCAAGGAGGAAGTTATCTATTCGTACAAAAATACGTACACGATATGAACGCTTGGCGTGCGCTCCCCGTTAGCGAACAAGAAAAAGTAATAGGGCGTAGCAAAGAAATGGACATAGAAATGGACGAGGATACCAAGCCATCGAACGCGCACTCGGCACTTGCCAATGTAGGCGATGATTTGAAAGTAGTGAGAGACAATATGCCTTTCCACGACCCCGTAAGTCACCAAATGGGCACTTACTTCATCTGCTATGCCAATACGTTTAGCACGGTAGAAAAGATGCTTACCAATATGTTTATAGGCAATCCCGCTGGCAATTACGACCGTCTATTAGATTTCAGCACAGCCGAAACAGGAACACTTTTCTTTGTACCATCTTTGGATATGTTAGACGAGTTTGCAGGATAAAAGGAACTATTCTACTAATTATCCTTAACTATATACGTAAAAAACTATGAATATACTAGTACAACCTTTAAACACAGAAGAGCTACTTTTAGTGGAAGAATGGCTCAAGGAACAACAAATTTCTTTTGAAAGGAGTGAAACACATTTCACTGAAGCACAATTAACTTCCATAGAAAGAGGTATTGAACAAGCTAATAATGGATTGTTAAAACCTTATACTGAAGTTAGAAAAAAAGCACGTGAAATAGTATGTGGAAATTAGAATGGACACTAGAAGCAGAAATGCAGTATTATGATATTTTGTCTTATTGGACAAACCATAATAAATCAAACTCTTATTCTATAAAAATTATGAATGAAGTGGAGAAAAGTGAGGATTTGCTTATATATAATCCCCTTATTGGACAAGAGTATTATTTGAGCACTCCATATTTCAAGATAAGGAGTCTATTAGTTCTTAAAAACTTCTCTATTATTTACCGCATAACCGACAGAATTGAAATACTTTCTTTTTGGGATAATAGAAATGACCCTACAGAATTAGAAAGATTAACACTATGAAACTCCTTTTAACCACCTTACTATTAGTTTATTTTATGACCACTACAGCGCAAGAAGTAGTGCCTGAAACTCCTTTGGATACAATTGTGCTCAATGAGGTAATTGTAAAAGCACAGCGCAAAACACAGTATACCGATAAAGCGAGTTTTACCTTTGAGAAGAAAGCTGTGGAACAAGCACGTTATGCCAAAGACCTCTTGCGCAGTTTGCCTAACCTGCACCTCAATCCTGTAACCAACGAGATTGCTACCCTTAAAAGGGGTACGCTCTTGGTATTGGTAAACGGTGTAGAGGCAACCGACCTGCAAATACGCGGTATTGCTCCTCAAAACGTAGCACGCATAGACTATTACGATATTCCGCCTGCGCGCTGGAGCAATAGAGCTGACACAGTGGTGGATATCATCACTCGTTCGGCTGAAGAGGGGTATTCAGTAGGGGTGGATGCACTTTCGGCTCTTACTACGGGTTTTGTAGATGCTTCGGCTTATGGTAACTACACCAAAGGCAAACATACGTTGGGAGTGGAATACAAATTGGAGTTTCGCGATTACAACGACACACATTATGAAAAACACTCCGATTACGAACTATCGGGTGTCCGTTATGCAAACGACCAACAGTCAAAATCAGGGTTTAGCTATAATGCGCACAACGCCTCAGTGCGTTATAGCGCAGTAGTACCACAAAACTACAATTTTCAAGTTAAAGCCGAAATGGAACTTTTGAATCGCTCTGCACATAGCAATGGCGTAAATCTATTTACACAAGGAACAACGGTTAGCCATCACACATTATCAGGTAAAAGTCACGACCACTGGTTGCGCCCCAAAGTAGACCTATACTTCTCTAAAAAATTAGGCAAACGTGATGAATTGAGCGTGAACGTCGTAGGGAGTTATTACAACACTACCAAAGAAAACCTCTCAAAGGAATGGGAGACCGCAACCCAGCAGAATGTGTACGACGATGATATGGATTTGAAAGTAAAACAACGCGGTTGGGTAGGTGAAGTAGCTCATACTCATCAGTTTGATATAGGAAAACTCAATTCAGGCTACCGCATTAGCAGTACTTTTATAGACAACGACTTACGTAACTTAGCTGGTACTTCGGCTTACGATGTTACCTATACCAATCAGTATTTGTACACCGAGTTTGTAGGCAAAAAGGCTAATTTTATGTACAGAGCCAGTGCTGGGCTTACCCACACCCATAACCGTAGTGCCGAAAATACTTTTACCGAATGGGTATTTACCCCAAAAGTAGTGTTAGGTTATGAACTCGCTAATAACCAGAGTTTGCGCCTTACAAGTTACTATGTACCCCGCAGTCCGCGTAGTGCAGAACTCAGTAGCAATATAGCACAACAAGCGCCGAACATCTTGGAGACAGGAAATCCTTACTTAAAATCACAACATATATTTTGGACTGGACTCTCTTATGCTTTCAACAATGAGTACACCGATTTTAACCTTCAACCCTTCTACAAAAATACCCAACGTGTGATTACTGATATTTATATCAAAGACCCCGTGCGCAATGGAATACTCAGCACTTATGAAAACAGTAAATATCACGAGGAGTTTGGCTTTTCATTAGATGGTACTTTTAAACCATTAAGGAATGATTTATTTGTATTTTCAGCTAATATAGCCCCTACACGTGAGACTTTGGTTACTGATGCTGGACTACGCGCTCGCAATGATTATATCGACAACAACCTATCACTTACTTTTACTTATAAAGATTTGAGGGTAGATTACAGTTTCAACTTTCCTATTTATTACATAGACGGCAACACTATGAGCACTTATGAAAATAACAATGATATTTTTATAGAATACCAGTTAGGTAGTTGGACACTTAAAGGTGGTGTGTTTTGGTTAGGAATGCCTTCAGAATACAAAATGAAGAGCAGTTACGAAGGTTTGGTAAACCAACATAGCTATACCCACATAGAGAACAACCGCAATATGTTAGTCTTCGGTGTTAGCTACGATTTCTCTATAGGAAAAAACAACTCTATAGACAAAAAACTCAATAATGATACTGCTCCTGCAGCACAGTTTTAACAATTAACAAATGACTGAACCAGCAAATTATATCATTTACAACGCTTCGGCAGGCTCTGGAAAAACCTATAGCCTCGTAAAGGCTTACTTGCAAATTATCCTCAGCAGCAAATACCCCGATTTGTTTAGGCAATTGCTTGCCATTACTTTCACCAATAAGGCGGTCTTTGAAATGAAGAACCGCATCATTGAGCTTTTAGGCGTATTCAGTGAGGACAAAATGCTCACCAATCCTCACCCTATGTTTAGCGAGTTAGCAAAGGATTTAAAACTCCCCGATGAGGAACTGAGAATGCGTTCGGCTAAAACTTTGGAGCATATACTGCATAACTATGCAGCTTTTAATATCAGCACTATTGATGGCTTCAACCACCAACTGATACGCCGCTTTTCACACGATTTGCACCTCAATCCTTTCTTTGAAGTACAATTGGATAGCAAGGCTTTACTGGAGCGTGCGGTAGATAATTTGATGAGTAAAGCAGGAAATGACACTGAACTCACCCAACTACTCATCGATTTTGCCAACGAAAAAATAGACGACGACAAGAATTGGGATACTACTAAAGAACTGCTTGACGTAGCCGAAATGCTCACTAACGAAAACTATTACGAGCCTTTACAATTGCTGAAAGACAAGGAAATATCTGATTTTAAAGCCCTAAAAAACACCCTACTCACCCAGCGCAACAATGCCTTAAAAACGATTAAAACTTCCGCCGATGACTTTATGCAACTGATGCGCGACCATAGTTTAGACAGAGGTGCTTTTAACAGAGGTTATTTATACGATTTCTTCGATAAACTCACCGCCAACAACCCTAAGGAGCCCTCGTGGGGCGTTGGTTGGCAAAACAATCTATTACAAGGCGAACCACTTTATGCTAATTCGGCAGCTAAGAAGTACGATACCGCCCTTATTGATAGTTTGCAAGATACGATTGCCAACCTGTTTTTGGCTATCAAAGAGGCTTTTGGCACCCTTGCCTTTGCAAACAACGCGTTGAGATATGTTGTGCCTTTGGCTTTGCTCAACCGCATACAAAAAGAAATAGAAAACATTAAAGAAGAAGAAAACATCTTGCCTATATGGGAGTTCAACGGGGTGATTTCTTCAGAACTCAGCAACCAGCCCGTACCTTTTATCTACGAGCGTATTGGCGAGAAATTCCGTCACTATTTCATCGATGAGTTTCAAGATACCTCAGTGCTGCAATGGCAGAACTTTATACCGCTTATCCTCAATGCAGTACAAAGTGAGGTAAACAAACAACGCGGGTCGGTATTGCTTGTGGGTGATACCAAACAATCGATTTATCGTTGGCGAGGAGGCAAGGCTGAACAGTTTATGAGTCTGTATAACAATGAAGTAAACCCTTTCCTCATCAAAGGAGAAGTAAAAGACCTCGACAAAAACTTCCGAAGTTTAGAAGCTATTATCGATTTCAATAACCTCTTTTTCAACTTTGCAGCAGACCTTTTCCAAAGTGAGACTTACAAAAACCTTTATAAAAACGCTGCACAAAAATATCCCAAAAACAAAAAAGAACAATCCTTACCCAAAGGCTATTTCAATCTCTCGTTCATCACTACAGAAGAAGAGGATATGTTTACGGAAGAGGATAACAACAGCAATGCCGTTATACTTTCACCGCGCGAACACAGCTATTGTGAAGCCATTTTAGAGAAAATAGAACACGCTAACCGTGCAGGGGCTGCCGATAAGGATATTACGATATTGGTGCGCACTAACCGCGAAGGAGCTGCTGTTGCCTCTTTCCTTTCAGAACACCAAAGAAATGTGATTTCCCCCGATTCGCTATTGCTGAAAAACGTGGCATCGGTACAATTTCTCGTCACCCTATTACGCCTGCTTTATCACCCCGAAAGTGAAGAACTCAAACTGCAATTACTCTTTGATTATCTGCGTTTTAAATCAACTAAAGACCCTCACTTATTCCTCAGCAAATATGTAGAGGAGCCTGTAAATACTTTCCTTGCCGATTTTCAGTTTTCTATAGAGTTATTCAACCAATATTCTCTGTATGAAGGAGTTGCTTTGGCGGTAAATTGCTTTGATCTCGCCCGTCCTTCCGATGCTTATCTCACCCATTTTATGGATATTGTATTCGATTTTAAGAATGCGCGCAAAGGAGGCTTAGCCGATTTTCTGGAGTTTTGGGACGACCAGCAAGAAAAACTCAGTATCAGTTCACCCGAAGGATTAAACGCCATTACCGTGATGACAGTTCACAAGAGCAAAGGGCTTTCTGCCCCCGTGATTATCTATGCTTTCGCCGATAGCAAACTCATTGACACTCACACTGAAAAACTTTGGTTTCCCGTAGACCACGAGCAGTTTAACGGCTTTGACTATCTGCTGGTAAACAGCAATAAAAGTTTAGTGAACTACGACCCGCAAGCCGAAGAACTGATGACACAATTGCACGAACAAAACCTCCTCGACCAACTAAATGTGCTATATGTAGCGATGACGCGCCCCGAATCGTTTCTTTATGTAATCACCTCGCTCCCCAAAGGCAGTGCTGGAACGTATGGTACGCTCTTTAAAGAGTTTTTAGAAGAAAACAAACAGTGGAATGAGAATGTAGTGGAATATACCTTTGGAAACCCTGTATTTCCCGAGAAGAAAGAGAAAGCAGCAGCTGAAGAATCACCTATTCCTTTTCAAAAAGGTTGGCAGCAGCCAAACTACAAGATTGCGACGGGAGCTTCCCTATTATGGGACACTCACCAACAAGAAGCCTTGGAGCGCGGTAACCTCATTCACGAGTTATTCTCGAAAATCACTTATGCCACCGACCTCGATACTGTGCTAAACGATGCACTACAAGAGGGCACACTCACTGCCGAACAATACGAGTTATTGCACCCCCAAATGGCGCGATTACTCAGCGACAGCACTTTAGCACCCTTCTTTAGTAAGGACTACGAATACTTTATGGAACGCGAGTTTATAGACGCTAATGGCAACTATTTCCGTCCCGACCGGCTTGCCTACAACCCCACCACTCGCGAAGTCTATATCATAGATTACAAAACCGGACACCCCAACGACCAATACCGCAACCAACTACAGCATTACCAACAAAACCTAACAGCCATAGGTTGGCAAGTAAAAGGAAAATACTTAGTTTATTTGGATTTAGGAGAAGTGGTAAGTGAAAAGTGATTTTGTTGATTGACAATTATTTCGTATTTTTGCCAAAAATTCTAACTAATAATTCTATAAAAGATGGCAACAAGTATCCAACCTACTCCCACCTTACTTGGAAAAGAAGCCGAAGCTTTTTGGGAGAAAATAGCTAATTACGACAATTATCTTAAAGAAAAAGGTATTGTTCTAAACCGTAAAAAAATAGAAGAAGAAGCCGCACGCTTTAGAGAACTTTTTAAAAGAAAAGATGATGACAACAAATAACCCTGATAATGGCGGTATTTTGTTACTCACAGAAAACCATACCATTAAACCTTTTGATTGTGAAGACGATGATTTGAACGACTTTCTGTTTAATGAAGCTATACCATACACTAAAGAAATGCTTGCGACTACATTCATTATAGAAAATGATGAGAGAACTTTAGGTTATTATAGTCTTTTAAGTGATAGTTTTCGAGTGGAAGAAACAAATTTTGCTTCTAAAACACAATATAAAAACTTCTTACGCGAATTAGTACCACATCCCAAACGCCATTTAAAAGGTTTTCCTGCTATTAAAATAGGACGTTTAGCGATTGACAAGACTTTTAAAGGAAAAGGACTTGGTGCATTGATTGTCAATGCAATTATTGCAGATTGTATTCATATAAACCAGAAACACGCCTGCCGATTGATTACTATTGATGCTTACAAGAAAGCTATTCCTTTTTATGAAAGATTTGGTTTCCAATTCCTAACAGAAAACGATAAAGATCTAAATATACGCCAAATGTTCCTTGACCTCAGCAAGATAAAGGATTTCTAAGCACTCTTCCTAGCTCTTCTTTCCCCGTACGTCCCTCATATTGTGTAATAGAACGATTCCACCACGCACTATTGGGGTGAGGTACACTCTTGGCTTTGCTAAGTAAAGCAGTAGCCCCTTCTGCTTGGGCAACTCGCACAAACAACTTATAATGAGAATACAAAAAACATTTGTATAATTTATTTTTTTGTACCTTTGCATAAATTTATTAGCATTATTAATTTTATGGATAGAATAAAAACTATTTTAAAACATTTATTACATGTTGCTGGAAACAATAGGTCAAAGTATATTTGGAATGCTATTCTTGAATGTTTAGATGAAGATCTTATAAAAAATACTTTAGGATAAGGAAATTTTTCTCACTTTTATAACAATCATCTGAGTTTCTTTAACCAAAAAGAGCATAATTCAATAGGAAAGCTAATTTTTGAAATTGAATATTTTCAATAGTAATCAATATTGATTCCTAAATTGCAGATATAGCCCTCTACTAAAAGGACTGCCTACTTGAAACAAGACACCAATAGCTGGGATTCTCACTTGGTTAGTTCCATTCTATTCAGCTATTTTGAGGATCTCTGTTTCTTAGCGTTTAAAGTCTACAAGATTATTTACTTCATTTGTAGTATATTTTTACGTATTTTTCCATTAAATAAGACGAATTATAAGGAGCCTCTCTTGAAATATTCAATTTGTTTGAAATTACATTTAAAATTGTAGACTTACCTGAACCATTACCCCCATATAGAATAGTGATAGGTTCAAAATCTAAGCAGGTAAGGCGATGGGCTAAAAGGCTAAATGGATAAACTTTTTCAGCAATGTAATTAAGGGCTGGCTCTATAGGACGCCTATCTTCTTTACTATAGAAAAACCTCTGTAGTTCTTCTTCCTCTTCTTCTACTGAAGGGAAATAAAAAGTTTCTAAGTATACCATTTTTTATTAGTTTTTTGGTTTCACGGTGCAAAGGTAAGGCGCTACTCTGACAAATCGTGTCAGTGATGAAAAAAAATACATCCTTTCTTTGTTATTCCAACCAAAAACATTATCTTTGCCTTTGTTTATCACTGATGTATGAAACATATTGCTATTATTTTTATATTGCTTTGCCTTGGGGCGTGTAAGCACTCCAATCCTTATAAGGACACTACTATCGAATTGGTAGAGGTAAAGTCTTTCCCGTTGGAGAAGATAAGCGTGCGAGCAATGGTGCTCTTAGAGAAAAATGTGGCTTTTGCAGGCTCCGACGCTACCTTTGGTTTTATCAACACTCAAAACCAAACTATTGCGACTTCTAACTTGAAGAATCGCGGGGTGATTTCCGATTTCCGTGCGGTGGCAGCTACGAGTCAGAACTTTTTTATGCTCTCTATCGGCAACCCCGCATTGCTCTACAAAGCAGAACAAAGTGGTATGGAGGAAGTGTATTGCGAGGAACACCCCGATGTATTCTACGATGTATTGCGCTTTACGGACGACCAATTTGGCATTGCTATTGGCGACCCTATTGACAATCGTCTATCGGTAGTAACAACGCTCAACGGCGGACAACAATGGACGAAACTCACGTGGTCACAATCACCCAAACTCGAAGAGGGTGAAAGTGTATTCGCCGCTAGCAACTCGGCTTTAGCACACTATGGCAACAAACTATGGGTAGTAACAGGCGGCAGTAAGAGCAGGGTGTTGTTCTCGGACAACAAGGGCTATAAATGGCAAGACCTCGCTACCCTACCTCTCGCCCAAGGTTCGGCTACTCAAGGGGCTTTCACCATAGCTTTCTACAACGACCAGCAGGGCATCGTTCTCGGCGGTAATTATGAACAACCTACAGAGCGCAAAGGTTCTGGCGCACTCACTTTCGATGGGGGGAAAACGTGGCAGCCTATCGCAACCGACAAGGCTATTGGCTACGCGAGTTGTGTGCAATATATTCCTAATAGTGAGGGAAATGCTTTGGTAGCAACTTCGCCTAATGGTCTTTTCTTCTCTAACGACCAAGGCAAAAGTTGGCAACAACTTTCGGATAAATCCTATCACGCACTCCTTTTTGTTGATGAGCAAACTATGGTGGCTTCAGGCAATGAGAAAATCACCCTTTTTAGAATTGTAAAAAAATGATGGTAAGTGAGGTAACAGCTTTGCGTAAGGCAGGTGAATTAGAGGAAGCATTGCACATCGCTCTTGAAGAATTTAAGGAAAACGATAGCAATATCAACAAATATTCGTTGGGCTGGGTGTATTACGATTTTTGCAAGAGGGCAGTAGCCGAAAACGACTTAGACGCTTTCCTGCAATATGCACAAGACATTAAAAACCTGCATTTCAGTACTGAAGAAGTACTCATCACCGACCAACTGCTTTGGCAATATATAAAACTCTTCGCTCAGTTGCGCAAAATGGGAAGAATAGCACTGATTGATGTACTATACGAGAGTTTGAAAGGTATGTATTTCACGATGCCTTCTGAAGCGTTTTCTGCCTTAGCGGAGCAGTTGCACAAAGCTTATAAAGACCGTGATGAATATTTAGAAGTAATTACTGATGTAATGCCTTTTCTGCGCGCTGAGGATTTGGCACCTAAATCATACCAAGGTACACTTATAACGCCTTTAGCAGAACAAATTTACCGAACTTATAGCAAACATATATTAAAAAGTGGCGATAAAGAAATTATCACCACCTTTATACCTATCTTACATCAGTGGATGCAAGCACATCCTGAATACAATTCGCTTATTTATTACTATGTGGAAATGTGCAATTTTGCCAATATACCAATGTAATAATTATCAGTTGTTCATTGCCGAACATTGGTTGTAGAGTTCACGCCACGATGCTCCGCGTTTCTTCATTACATTTTCAAGGTATTCCTTCCACACCATTTTATCTTTATCTTCATCTTTTACTACAGCTCCTTGCAATCCCGATGCTAAATCTTCATCGGTAACAGTGCCGTTGCCAAAACTGCCTGCTAATGCCATACTATTGGTGATAAGCGAAATAGCTTCGGCGGTAGAAATAACTCCACTAGGCGATTTGAGTTTTTGTTTTTCGTCTAAAGTAGCTCCTTTGCGCAATTCGCGGAAAATAGTTACAATCTTCTCTATGGCTTCATTGCTTGGCAAGGCGGCTTTCAGCTTGTAGTTATTAGAAATTTCGGCTACGCGTTTGGTTACGATAGATACTTCAGTTTCTAAAGTAGCAGGAGCAGGTAGCACGATGATGTTGAAACGTCTTTTAAGTGCTGATGACATTTCGTTTACACCACGGTCGCGGGTATTAGCTGTGGCAATAATAGAGAAACCACGCTGAGCAGGCAATTCTTCACTGAGTTCAGGAATGGCTATATTTTTCTCCGATAGGATAGAAATCAATGCATCTTGTACTTCGGAAGCACAACGCGAAATCTCCTCAAAACGAGCGACAGTTCCTGTTTCCATCGCGCGATAAATAGGTGATTTGAGTAAGGCTTCGTGCGATGGACCGTTAGCCAAAAGCATTGCATAGTTCCACGAATAGCGTATATGCTCTTCACTGGTACCCGCAGTACCTTGAATCACTTTGCCTGAGTCGCCACAAATGGCAGCTGTAAGGTTTTCGGAAAGCCACGATTTAGCGGTTCCTGGCTCACCTATGAGCAACAAAGAGCGGTCGGTAAGGAGTGTAGCTATAGCGATTTCCACCAAGCGATTATGACCGATGTACTTAGGAGTAATTTCCACCCCGCAGGCAGTACCACCAGTTACAAATTTCAACACAGCTTTAGGCGACAATTGCCAGCCTATGGGCTTTTCTTGTTTTTTATCCTCTTCTTTTAAAGCCTCTAATTCCTTAGCGTAGAGTTGTTCCGCAGGAAGGCGTAATACATTTGACATAAGCTCTATAATCCTCCCCACCTCCTCCCAAGGAGGGGAGAATGCAATATAAATAGTTAAAAAAATATATTATCCTACCCCCTCCCCTTGGGGGAGGGAAAGGGGTGGGGATACTAATTAACAAACGCGTGTTTATAGCCTTTTTGTTTATTCCAAGCTCCACGAGTGAAATCAGGGATTTCTACTGGAGCACTACCGTTTTCAAGTGACAGTTTGGAAAGAGGTGCTAAGCAGCACCATTCGGCTAAATCGTATACGTCCATATCTAAAGGCAACCCATTGCGCAAACAGTAGATAAGACGGTAATCCATAATGAAATCCATACCGCCGTGACCACCTACTTTTTTAGCCTGTTCTTCCAAATCTTTCAAAATACGTGGTTTGTATTTTTCCATCAACGCTTTTTTAGCATCCTCAGGCATAAAGTTGTGAGCCGATAGATTTTCGTGATTAGGTACTTCGGCTTTTGCCACACTTTCGGGCTGTAACAAATAGCCTTCCATAGGATATTTATTAGCAAAACCTTTAGTACCAGTAAGTTGGTACATACGTGAATACGGACGTGGTGTTACTACATCGTGCTGAATTTGAATAGTTTTACCTTGTTCAGTTTTAATCATTGTAATGGTAAGGTCGCCATTTTGGAAATCAGCAGCGTCTTTACCTGTTACTTTTTGGTATACTTCCTTACCTCTAAAAGGTTTAGTATCTACCGAAACCAAGTAGTTCATCTTGTCGCCGCGGTGGATATTTAATGCCTGACAAACAGGACCTATACCGTGTGTAGGGTATACATCACCACGGTGTTTATGGTTATAATCAAGACGCCAATTATTCCAATATTCTGTCCAAAACTCATCGAGATTGTGGATATAAGAACCTTCACCGTGAATCACCTCCCCTAAGAGTCCTTGTTGTACCATATTAAGGGTTGTAACCTCAAAGTAATCGTACACACAATTTTCGAGCATCATACAGTGGCGGCGTGTTTTTTCACTCGTATCAATAAGCGCCCAAATCTCATCCATATCAAGCGCTGCAGGCACTTCTATAGCCACGTGTTTGCCGTGTTGCATTGCGTAGAGTGCCATTGGGGTGTGGTGCTTCCAGTCGGTTACTATATAAACAAGATCAACATCAGGGCGTTCACAAAGGGCTTTCCAAGCATCTTCACTGCCCGTGTATTGAGGCACACGTGGGTGACCTGCTTTTTCAATTACTTGCTGGGCTTTTTCCACCATCTCAGGACGGATATCACAAAGGGCGGTGATTTTAGCCCCCTCAATGTGCATATAGCGTTCCACGGCACTATAACCGCGCATTCCCAGACCGATGATCCCCACACGTACTGTATCTAACTTATTGGTCGTGAGGTTCAACACATCAGTTTGACCTTGAGCGCGCTGAGGTGTTTCTAACTTGATAGGTGCATTAGAAGTTTCAGATTTAGAGTTGGTTTGAGGTTGATTGCAAGCGGTAAAACCTGCTGATAGAAAGATGCCGAGGAGCATCGAATACAATTTTTTCATAAAAGTTAAAGGTTAAAAGTGATAAGTTAAAATTTTACAATGGGCAAAGTTATAAATAATTTGTTAATTAGCAAATTAGAGAATTAGAAAAGTTTGTTTTTTCATTCGGGCATTCCAGGGTACCAAGTACCGCCATAACGCGTATCTTCCCACACTTGTTTAAAATCAGAGATATTGTAGTAGTTGTGTTTTTTAAACTCTTTTTCGTAATCAAATCCACCGTTTTCTAAACCTATTCTTACAAAATATTGATATTCCTTATCTACCGTTTGTCCTATAATTTCAGCATAATAAGCTAACTTAAAGAAGTTTAGTATGTGGCAAAGGTAACAAATTTTCGTCATTTGTCATTCGTAATTCGTCATTATTTTCTACTTTTGCAATATGAAACACATCCGAGAAAAATTAACTGAACGCCAAAAGAACAATGCCTTGCGCAAACTTAGTGAACGCTCGTTTGCTATTGATTTCTACTCTAATGATTATATAGGTTTTAGCACAAATCCCACTATCACTGAACGTGTTAGCCAACTAATAAGCGACACAACACCTCACGGGGCGACAGGATCGCGATTGCTATCGGGGAACTCTCATTTATTTACAGAAACCGAACGCTATATCGCTGATTTTCATAACGCTGAAGGGGCTCTTTTGTACAATTCGGGCTATGATGCCAATGTAGGTTTTTTCTCTTGCATCGTAGGTCGTGGCGATGTAATTTTATATGATAGTTATAGTCACGCTTCTATACGCGATGGCATTTCACTCAGTTTAGCACATTCGTATAAGTTCAAACACAACGATTTAGACGATTTGGAAAAACTGCTCAAAAAGTTTGCTACGGGTGATAAAACAGTGCTCATCGCTACTGAAAGCGTTTTTTCAATGGATGGCGACAGCCCAGATTTAGTGCGTTTGGTAGCTTTAGCGCAGCAATATGGTGCTTATATAACAGTAGACGAGGCACACGCTATAGGTGTTTTTGGCAAACACGGCTGTGGGTTAGTACAAGCCTTAGGATTAGAAACAGCAATCTTCGCGCGCATTGTCACCTTTGGCAAAGGCTTAGGGGCTCACGGAGCAGCAGTGGTTGCTAATGATGAGGTGATACAATATTTGGTAAACTTCTCACGCTCATTTATTTATACAACAGCTATGAATCCTCATAGTGTAGCGACTATTCGCGCAGGTTACGAACAATTGCAACAAACGGAAGCGATGAATGCTCTTCACCACAATATAGAATATTTCAAATCGTTGATAACCCAATACGGCATTGAAGGATTTATACCTTCCGATTCAGCTATACAAGCAATGGTTGTAAGCGGCAACGATCGCGTGAAAGCTCTTGCCAATCGTTTGCAAGCACAAGGCATAGGGGTATTGCCTATTTTAGCCCCTACGGTACCTGCTGGTCAGGAGCGCTTGAGGGTGTGTTTGCATAGTTTTAACACCGAAAAAGAAATCAAACAATTAGTTAATTTGACAATCTGACAATTCAGTAACTAACTTCTAATTTTTAATTCCTAAAATTTGTTAAATCCTTACATTCAATGAGTAACTCGCTTCTTCTTCTTTAAACCGAATATAAATTAGTTATTTTGCGTAATTTTTGTTGTATAGATAATTAAAAAGCCTTACTTTTGTAGCGAAATTATTTAACGTAAATATATAAAAAAACTATAAAACGAATGGCAGGATTATTTAAAACATCTGTTGCAAGAAAGGTGGCGATGGCTCTCTCGGCACTCTTTCTCATTCTCTTTCTAATCATTCACTTGGCGGTAAACCTTACCTCAGTGATTAGTGAGAGTACTTTCAACGAGCTATCCCACTTTATGGGTACTAACCCGCTAATTCAGTTTGCTATGCAACCTGTATTGCTCGCTGGGGTGTTATTCCATTTCATTATGGGATTTGTCTTGGAAATCCAAAACAAAAAAGCTCGTGGTAGTGAGGCGTATTACAGCTACAATGGGGGCGCTAACTCCACTTGGATGTCTCGTAATATGATCATTTCGGGAATTGTAATTCTTCTTTTCTTAGGGCTTCACCTCTATGATTTTTGGGTAGGTGAAATGAATTACAAGTACATTGAGCAATTAGCTCCAGACCCTACCCGCTACTATGATGAATTAGTAGAGAAATTCCACGACCCTCTACGTGTGGGCTTCTATGTATTGTGCTTTGTGTTCTTGTGCTTGCACTTGCTACACGGATTCCAATCTGCTTTCCAATCTATGGGCTGGAAAGACGACGCTCGCAAAAAGCTCATCAGCAGTGTAGGTAATTGGTATTCTTACATTATCTGCGGAGGCTTTATTTTTATAGCCCTCTTCCATTACATTAAATTTTTAATAAAAGCTTAATCTTATGAGTACATTAGATTCTAAAATTCCTGAAGGTCCTATAGCGGACAAATGGACGAAATATAAAGACCATATCAACCTCGTAAACCCTGCTAACAAGCGTAATATCGACGTGATTGTGGTAGGTACTGGCTTGGCTGGTGGTTCGGCTGCAGCTACCCTTGCTGAATTAGGCTACAACGTGAAAGCTTTCGCTTACCAAGATTCTCCTCGCCGTGCGCACTCTATTGCTGCTCAGGGGGGTATCAATGCTGCTAAAAACTATATGGGCGATGGCGACTCTAACTATCGCTTGTTCTACGATACTGTAAAAGGTGGTGACTACCGCGCTCGTGAGGCTAACGTATATCGCCTTGCTGAAGTATCTGGCAATATCATCGACCAATGTGTGGCACAAGGGGTTCCTTTTGCTCGTGATTACGGCGGACTCTTAGACAACCGTTCTTTCGGTGGAGTATTGGTTTCTCGTACTTTCTATGCCAAAGGTCAAACAGGACAACAGCTCTTGCTCGGTTGCTATGCTGCGATGAATCGCCAAATCGCTCGTGGTAAAATTGATATGTACAACCGCCACGAAATGCTCGATGTGGTAATCGTAGACGGTAAAGCTCGTGGTATCATCGCTCGTAACCTTGTTACTGGTGAAATTGAACGCCACTCTGCTCACGCGGTGGTTATCGCTTCTGGTGGTTATGGTAACGTATACTTCCTTTCAACCAATGCGATGGGCTCTAACGCTACCGCAGCTTGGAAAATCCACAAAAAAGGTGCTTACTTTGCTAACCCTTGCTTCACTCAAATTCACCCTACTTGTATCCCTCGTTCAGGTGACTATCAGTCTAAATTAACTTTGATGTCTGAATCTTTGCGTAACGACGGACGTATTTGGGTACCTAAGAAAATGGAAGATGCAGTAGCGATACGCGAAAAACGCAAAAAACCTACTGAAATCCCTGAAGAAGACCGCGATTACTACTTGGAACGCCGTTATCCTGCTTTCGGTAACCTCGTGCCTCGTGACGTAGCTTCACGTGCTGCTAAAGAACGTTGCGATGCAGGCTATGGAGTAAACGAAACAGGTGAAGCTGTTTATTTGGATTTCTCTTCTGCTATCGAACGTTACGGTAAAGAACAATGTAAAATTCACGGCGTAGAACCTACTAAAGAAGAAGTTACCAAGCGTGGTGAAAAAATCGTAGAAGCCAAATACGGTAACCTTTTCCAAATGTACGAAAAGATTGTAGCCGAAAACCCTTATAAAACACCAATGATGATTTATCCTGCTACGCACTACACTATGGGTGGTATTTGGGTAGATTACAACTTGATGACCACTATACCTGGTTGTTATGCTATCGGTGAGGCAAACTTCTCCGACCACGGGGCAAACCGCTTAGGAGCTTCTGCCTTGATGCAAGGTTTAGCTGATGGTTACTTTGTATTACCTTACACTATTGGCGATTACTTATCCGCTGATATCCGTACCGGTAAAATCCCTACTGATACCCCTGAGTTTGACGAAGCAGAACGCATCGTAAAAGAACGTTTGGCTTACTTCATCAACAATAAGGGTACCCACTCTGTAGATTACTTCCACAAAAAACTTGGTAAAGTGATGTGGGATAAAGTAGGTATGGCGCGTAATGCTGAAGGCTTGAAAGAAGCTATCAAAGAAATACGCGAAATACGCGAAGATTTCTGGAAAAACGTAAAAGTACCTGGTGAACTCACTGGTATGAACGTAGAGCTTGAAAAAGCAGGTCGTGTAGCCGACTTCCTTGAACTCGGTGAGCTTTTTGCCAAAGATGCCTTAGAGCGCAACGAATCTTGTGGTGGTCACTTCCGCGAAGAGTATCAAACTCCTGATGGTGAGGCCCTCCGTGACGACAAAAACTATGCTTATGTAGCCGCTTGGCAATACACTGGTAATCCTAAAGAAGTAGTGAATACCTACAACCCTAGTGAAGAGGTAATGCATAAAGAACCTCTTGTATTTAAAGATATTGAACTTAAACAACGTAGTTATAAATAGAAAGATATGGCAACGATGAACCTAACACTCAAAGTGTGGCGACAAAAAAACTCGCAAGAGAAAGGTCGTATGGTAGATTATAAAGTAACCAACATTTCAGACCATATGTCTTTTTTGGAAATGTTGGATGTACTCAACGAACAACTCATTGAAAAAGGGGAAGAACCTGTAGCATTCGACCACGATTGCCGTGAAGGTATTTGCGGTATGTGCTCGCTCTTTATCAATGGGGAAGCTCACGGACCCGACCGTGGGGTAACTACTTGTCAGTTGCATATGCGTATGTTCAAAGATGGTGACACCATTACTATTGAACCTTGGCGCGCTACTGCTTTCCCTGTTATCAAAGACTTGATGGTAGATAGAACTGCTTTTGAACGCATTCAACAAGCAGGGGGATATATCTCTGTGAACACTTCTGGTAATACGCAAGATGCCAACGCTATTCCTATCCCTAAACGCGATGCCGACCGTTCTATGGACGCTGCGGCTTGTATAGGTTGTGGAGCTTGTGTAGCTACTTGTAAAAACTCTTCAGCTATGCTGTTTGTGGCTGCCAAAGTATCGCAATTTGCCCTCCTTCCTCAAGGTCGTGTAGAGGCTACCGAGCGCGTACTCAATATGGTAAACCAAATGGAACACGAAGGTTTTGGTAACTGTACCAACACTGGTGCCTGCGAAGTAGAATGCCCTAAAGGTATTTCACTTGAAAATATCGCACGCCTCAACCGTGAGTACTTAAAAGCAAGCATTAGATAATTTGCCGATTTGGCAATGTAGTAATAAAAAAACTGCCTCAAATTGTTTGGGGCAGTTTTTTGTTGTATATTTGTATTCTAAAATAGAAGTTATGCAACAAGAAGCTATTGTAAAACAAATTAGTAATGTAATTTTTGAAAAGGAACTTGAAAGATACATACAATTATTGGAAGAAGGCAGGGAGCGAGCTCCATATAAAGAACCTAACTGGAAGAAAGGGCAAGCCTTATATAACAAACTTGATGAGGAAGGAAGAGAGGCTTTCAAATCTTTTTTAAGTATGGTGATGAGTGAGACTGTCAGTGATATTTTGGGATATTTGGATGGAATTGCAACTTTTGAAGGACAAACAGAGCCTTTTGAGTTGTTCTGTAAAGGGAAAAAGGTAAGTGGGGACCTTCAGGAGTATTTTTTGATGTATTTGGAAGAAAAGGGGATATAAAATAAAAAAAACTGCCCCAGAATAGTTGGGCAGTTTTTTTATAAGTTTCTTACCAGAAAAACCTCGAAATGAATAGTAACAAGGAGAGTAACAATATCACCAACCAAAATTGGTTTTCTCTCCAGAATACTTTAAACCCTTTTTCTTTAAATTCTCCATCAAAAATAATATCTTTATAAGGATAATCATTGAATTTTTCAGCTTCAAATAGGGCGGCTATCACAGGTTTAGCAGAGGGGTAAGGATTATCCCCCGTAAAAGAGTTGATTGCTTCCCATACAATGGTTTCAGTAGTTTCACTTTCGTCATCTATAAAAGGCGATTGCAAAAAGTAAAACAAACTATCGCGTTGCTCCAAAGGCGTGAGATAAATAGCCATACAACAAATCATTACTTTTTGTGCTTCGGAAACAAAATTATCTGCTTTAATATACTTCCAACATTCGCGCAATACTTCAGGTTCATCAGAAGGCATATCTACATCATAATCACAATTCCAATCAATATAAGCTAAAGTAGTTGCATCAGTATTGCGAAAATAAACTTCTAAAAAAGATTGTATACTTTTAAATGATGGTATAAAAGCAGTAGCCTCCAAGTCGGTTATCACCACTTTCCCCTTTAAGAATCCTGTAGTATAAATCAATAGATAGCTATCTTCAGTATCTGTGAGGAGTGGCAATAGCTCAAACCCCATCTTAACTTGTGAAATTCTTTCTTGAGCCAGACGAAATTGTTCCTTGTTGAGCAATGTAATCCCATCTCTGGGAGCAAACAACCTTAGAAAGCTATCATCAATATCGTTTTCCCTGCAAATTTCCTTCCAATTCATAATGATAATATGTTAGTTTCACCTTCTTATCTCTTATCTCTTACTTCTCAGTACTGGGTTTAACTCCTCATCGTTGTACATTTTCATTTGTTTATAGACCTTCATATATTTGCGACCTGCGGCAATATCGTCTAAAAGCTGGTCGAGAGCGGTAGAGAGGTCTTTTTTCTGTTCGAGGAGAACATTCAGTTTTTCTTGGCATTTAGCACGATGCTCAGGAGTGGCATCGGGGCGGTTTACTTCTTCCTCCATATGGTAAATTTTCAGTGCTAAAATAGAAAGCCTATCCACTGCCCACGCAGGACTTTCAGTATTGATAGTAGCCTCAGGAAGTGGTTTTACCTCCTTATATAAATCTAAAAAATAGCTATCTATATACTCTACCATATCGGTGCGATCTTGGTTAGAAGCATCGATTTTGCGTTTGAGGTCGAGGGCAGCCACTGGGTCGATGTGCGGGTCGCGAATGATATCCTCGTAATGCCATTGCACGGTGTCAATCCAGTTCTTGCGATAAAGCAAGTGATTGAGCAAGTCGGTTGATGGATAAGGGTTTGTAAAAGACTGATATACATCGTCGGCAATGTGGTATTGCGCAATACTTTCTTCAAATATTTTAAAAGCTTTTTCTGAAAACATAGTCATTAATTTTTGGGCAAATATAAAGTTTTTATTTAATAAATCAAACCTTTTGCGTAACTTTGCCACAAATTTTAATTTTTCTATGAAATACTTCACTTTTATCATCACTTTATTTACCCTCACTATGGAAAATCTACAAGCACAAAACAACGCTGATAATCAAACTATTTATCAGTTTACTGTAGAAGATATCAATGGCAAACCCTTTGCTCTTGCCGACCTCAAAGGCAAGAAAGTAATGATTGTTAATACTGCCTCAAAATGCGGTCTCACCCCCCAATACAAAGAACTCGAAGCACTTTATCAGCAGTATAAGGACAAAGATTTTATCATTATAGGATTCCCCGCTAATAATTTCTTAGGACAAGAGCCTGGTAGTAACGAACAAATTGCTTCATTTTGCAGTATCAACTATGGAGTAACATTCCCGATGATGAGCAAAATATCGGTAAAAGGAAAGAATATGCACCCTCTATATCAGTTTCTTACCCAGAAAGCGAAAAACGGTGTAGAAGATTCTAAAGTAAAATGGAATTTTCAAAAATACCTCATCGGACGAGACGGTAAATTAGAAAAGGTAATCGACCCTAAAACCTTACCTTCTAGCGATGAAGTAATACAATGGATTGAAAAATAACAATAACAATGCTGAAAAAACTATTTGCAAATTACCGCTTTATCACAATACTATGGTTTGCCCTTGCGCTGGCAACTGTGGTACAGAACGTTTGGATAGCTGGCAAGTTCAACAACTACCTAATTTTTGACGGGGTATTTTGGCATACTCTCAAGCAATTGCCCCTCTATCTTCCCTACCCCGATGAGTATTTCGATACAAATCATTACGGTATCTTTTTCAGTGCAGTTATCGCTCCTTTTGCCTTATTACCCAAGTGGATAGGTTGTACTTTGTGGATAATGGCAAATGCAGCTTTCTTATATTGGGCAATTAGGCAATTGCCTCTCTCTAAAAAGGCTATTATAGCGGTACTGCTCATTGCTGCTCACGATATGTATACCGCGGCAGCTATGCAGCAGTTCAATATCAGCGTGATAGCACTATTAGTAGGTGCTTTTGTGTTTATAGAACGCAAGCAGAGTCATTGGGCAACCTTGCTCATTGTAATAGGCACGCTCACGAAACTCTATGGCATTGTAGGCTTAGCATTTTTCTTCTTTGCTAAGGACAAATGGCGATTTATTTGGTCGGGGTTATTTTGGCTCATCATTTTATTTTGTTTGCCAATGTTCTACTCTTCACCCGATTATGTAGTTTCTCAATATTTTGATTGGTATGCTTCTTTAGCTGAAAAGAATGTATCCAACCTAAATACCACCACTTACAACTTACAAAACCTATCACTTTTAGGCTTTTTGCAACGCACAGGTATTTATAACAACAACAGTATAGTCATTCTCCTCGGGTTAGGGCTATTTGCATTACCTTATTTGCGCATTCAGCAGTATAAAAATCTCAATTTCAGATTGCTTTTATTAGCTTCAGTAAGTATTTTCCTCTGTTTGTTTAGTACAGGTACTGAAAATAGCACTTATATAGTAGCTTATGTGGGGGTTGGGATATGGTTTATGGTAAGTGAACTCCATCCTAAACTCAAAATAACCTTATTGGTATTGGCTATGTTAGGCTCACTCTCCCCTACTGATTTATTCAAACCTCTGAAAGAACCTTACATTATCCGATATTCGTTAAGAGCTGTACCCGTAACCTTGGTTTGGCTTGCAATAGTGTATGAAATGTTATTTATTCAGGTAAGAGATAAAAAAGATGAAAACAATAGAAATAATAGTACCGTGTTATAACGAAAGTGAAAATATACGTCCGTTATATGAGGCTATACAGCGTGTTTTTGCTGAAAAACTCCCTGATTATAGCTATACTTTGCTTTTTGTAAACGACGGCAGCAGCGATAATTCTCTTGAGGTGCTCAAATCTTTAGTTGAAAGTGATATGCGCGTGAAATATCTATCGTTTTCGCGTAACTTTGGTCACCAATTAGCAGTAAAAGCAGGATTAGACCACTCGTTTGCTGATGCTGTTATCTCTATGGATTGCGATTTGCAACACCCTCCTGCCCTTTTGCCCGAGCTCATTGCCAAATGGGAAGAAGGCTATCAAGTAGTGGCAACTTTGCGCACCTATCCGGCGGATACCCCTAAAAAGAAACAAAAAAGCTCTCAACAGTTTTACAAACTTCTCAATCTGCTTTCGGATATAGAAATCAAAGAAGGTTCAGCTGATTTTAGACTTTTAGACCAATCGGTGGTAAGGGTCATTCGCTCTATGAAAGAGAACGAACCTTTCTTGCGAGGCATCGTGCCTTGGGTAGGATTCCGCCAAACTTACATCCCTTACACTGCAGCTTCTCGTTTTGCAGGTGAAAGTAAATACACAGTTAAGAAGATGCTACAATTAGCGATTACAGGTGTTACGGCTTTCAGTATCAAACCCTTATATTTCGCTGTATTTTTAGGCTTTGCATTCTCTGCCCTATCACTATTATACATTCCTTATGTGATATACGCCTTTGCAAGTGGCACTGAAATATCGGGCTGGGCTTCACTGATTATGACGATTGTTTTCTTTGGTGGGTTACAACTCATCATTTTAGGTATCATAGGTATTTACATAGGAAAAATCTTTAAACAAACTAAAGACCGACCTTGTTATATTATTCAAGAACAAAAATTGTAAATAAAAACACATAAAAATGAGAAATCCGATTCTAATATTGCTAATACTTTTTAGCGCATTCATCCAAGCACAAGAGAAATATCAATTATCAAGTCATATTTTAGATATTTCACAAGGTAAACCTGCTCCAAATGTAAAGATAGCTCTATCTAAGCAAGATAAAAATCAAAACTGGGTATTGATAGATGAGAAATACACAGACAACAATGGGAGAATTAAAGATTTTTTGAAAGAAGAATCTAATAAAAATAATAATGGGGTTTATAAACTCACTTTTTATATCACTCCTTATTTTGAAAGATTGAAACAAAAAACATTTTATCCTTTTATAGAAGTAGTTTTTGAGATAAAAGATAATCAGCATTATCATATTCCGATTACATTATCTCCGTATGGTTATTCTACTTACAGAGGAAACTAATAACTATAAAAATGATTTACCTAAGTTTCGACATAGAAGAGTTTGATATGCCCAAAGAATACGGCTACGATATTGCTTTCGAGCGACAAATAGCCATTTCACGCGAGGGACTTACCGCTATATTAGACCTACTCAAAAAACACAACGCCAAGGCTACTTTCTTTTCAACAGTAGTCTTTGCCCAGCAAGTCCCCGACCTTATAGAGCGACTTCTCAGCGAAGGACACGAATTAGCCTCTCACACTTATTACCATTCCGAGTTTGAGAATGCACACCTCAAACGCTCTAAAGAGGCTTTAGAAAAACAATTTGGGGTAACTATTGAGGGATTGCGTATGCCGAGAATGCTCGAAGTAAGTGCTGAGGAAGTAAAAAAAGCCGGCTATCAATACAATTCATCAGTAAATCCTACTTTTTTACCAGGGAGATACAACAAATTACACGTACCAAAGCGTTTTTTCAACGAAAATGGCTTATGGCAAATCCCTGCAGCGGTAAGTTGGTTTAGGATTCCTCTATTTTGGTTATCATTTCACAATTTCCCTTTGTGGATTTATAAATTTTTGCTAAATAGATGTGTAGCCTCTACAGGCTATGCTACTTTGTACTTCCACCCTTGGGAATTTACAAATTTACACCAAAAAGAATTTAATTTTCCTGCTTATGTAATGCGTAACAGTGGTGAGCAGATGATAGCGCGTTTTGACCAATTGTTGCAATATATTGATAAAAAAGGCTGGAAAACGAGCCTCTATAAACAATTAATAATCAAGAATTAATGACGACAAGAGAACTACTACACGATGCTTTGGCTTTAACAGAACATAGTTTTGCCAACGAAAATCCTAAATACATCAAAAAACAAAAGAACAAGATACTCTTCCACACCTTGTTAAACATCCCATTTGCTAAAAAATGGTTCAGTTTGATACAATCAGAAGAGTATAAATGGGTGCTTTCACACCGTCCTCGTATTTATTTTAAGCCTTTTAGGGTGTATATGTCTACCAAATGGGGCAAGAAAGAACGAACTAAAGCCTTGCTGAGTTGTTATGCTTTTATCAAGCAACAGCCTTTTTTGACGCGTGTTATCCAAGAAGAAAAGCCTATCAAATTGGCTGAGTTCACAATGAAATACAACGGCGAAAAGGGACAAATATACCTCGGATACAATGAACGTTTCCGCAAAGAGGGAGAATTAGTGGTCTCGTTGCATTGTGATAGTTATCAAGAGGCCATCTGTGAAGCCTCGTTTGTGATTGATAAAGAAAATGAAGAATGGGTATGCCGTATAGGTTGCGTACAGGGCAATAAAGCTACTGAAAATGAAAATGCTATCAAAGAACTACAAAAACAAATGTATGCTCTTCGTCCTAAAGCCCTGATGATATTTATCATTCAGGAACTTAGCAGGCAATTAGGTTGCTCTGCTTTGTATGGGGTAGGCAGTAAGATACAGGCACATAACAAAAAACACTTTATTCATATAGAATGGTTGCACAAACTCAGTTTTAGTTATGACACATTGTGGAAAGAAGCCGATGGCACTCCCGATAAAGATGGGTGGTTCAAGCTTCCTATTGAAATGCACCGCAAACCAATGGAAGAAATCAAATCGAACAAGAGGTCGCTCTACCGCTATAGGTATGAGATGTTAGACAAAATTGCAACAGAAATAAAAGAGACAATTAATAAATAACAAGATGAAATTAGATATATTAGCTTTTGGGGCACATCCCGATGATGTAGAATTAGGGGCAGCAGGCACCATTGCCAAAGAGATTAGCTTAGGCAGAAGTGTAGGCATTATCGACCTAACACAAGGGGAATTGGGCACACGTGGCAGTGCTGAAATACGCCACCAAGAGGCAACCAAAGCCAAAGAGCTATTAGGGATAACCATACGCGAGAATTTGAAGTTCCGTGATGGTTTTTTCATAAATAACGAAGCTCACCAAATGGAGATTATTAAAAAAATACGTCAATATCAGCCCGAGATAGTGCTTTGCAATGCTGTAGACGACCGTCATATCGACCACGGCAAAGGTAGCAAACTCGTGAGCGATGCTTGTTTTCTCAGCGGTTTGCGACGCATCGAAACTACTCTCGACGGTGTAGCACAAGCGGCTTGGCGTCCTAAAGTAGTGTATCACTACATTCAGTGGAAGAACATAGTTCCTGATTTTGTGGTAGATATCACAGGTTTTATGGAAGCCAAAGTGAATGCTGTGTTGGCGTACAGCTCTCAGTTTTATGACAGCAATAGCAATGAGCCCACTACTCCAATTTCTGACAAGAACTTTTTAGATAGCGTTACTTACAGAGCACGCGATTTGGGTAGGCTAATTGGTACAGATTTTGCGGAAGGTTTTACGTGTGAGAGAGTTCCCGCCGTGGAATCTCTTTTTAATCTTAAATAACTAAAAAATGAAATTAATATTATTAACTATTGGTATATTACTGCTATGTGTGGCAGGTATGGCAATTAAGATTTGGGGTAAAAAAGGCGGTAAATTTGCTGGTACTTGTGCGAGCCAAAATCCACATTTAAACCCTGAAGGAGAACCTTGCAGTTTCTGCGGTCGCTTACCCGACGAACAAGAGTGCAGAAATAAATAATGGCAGAAGCACTTGCTGAAAATATAGTCGCTGCAAAAGCAGGTAAACAACGAGCTTTTAGTTGGTTGTTAGACGAGTTTTGGACTGATGTGTACAACTTTCAGCTCAAGCGTGTGAATGATGAAGTTGAAGCAGAGGATATTAGCATACAAACATTTGCTAAAGCATTCGACAAACTCCATACTTACGACGAGCGATACTCTTTCCGCACTTGGTTAATTGCTATTTCTAAAAATATTCACATAGATAACCTGAGAAAGCAAAATGAGTCGCTATTGCACTTAGATCGAGAGGAAAAGCAATCTAAAACGCTGATAGATGAGACCCCCATCATAGAGGATAGCCTCATTATGGAACAGCAGTTCGACTACTTGTTAAAGAGCATAAAACAACTAAAAGAGCCTTACCGAACGGCTATACAACTGCGCTATTTGCACGAAAAAAGCTATAAAGAGATTGCCGAAGAGATGCAATCACCGATGAGCAGTGTGAAGATTACCCTGCTAAGAGCTAAGAAAATGCTGGCAGAGATATTAAAGAAAAACAGATGAAGCCTCAAAAGATTTCATCTGTTTTTTTATGTTTATAACGCTACATTTTTGCGGTGAACATCTATTACTTCAGAGATTCCGTTTTCGTCGAAAAGGTTGAGTAGCTCGTCAACCCCTTCTTCTAATTTTAAATCCATTTCTTCTGGATAAATAGGCAAAATACAATAGAAATTGATAATCGTACCATCTTTAGTGTGTAACTTTAAGAAGTCCTGTGGTGCTGATAAGTAAGGGGGCATCAGCAGGATACAACCGAAATCGGTATTGGCAATAGGTTCAGCATCGGGGCCGTTGGGGATAGTGTGCCCTTCAGCCATCCACGTTTTGTACTGATGCGGGAAACGCGCTATCATCTTGAGGAAGTACACAGGCCAATAGTTATCATCGTCTTTAAAAGCTTCATCGCTGATAGGCCAATCGGCAGGAAGGTAGACCATTAGCTCAGCGTGACTGTAGTCGTTCGGGTTTTCCAAGCCTTCGGGCAAGTACATAGGATAATCGCTCATACCGGTAGTGAAAAGTACATTGTAAGGCGTTTCGGGGGTAGGTTTGATCCAATGTACATCTATATGCACATATTCTGAGAGGATTTCGTGGAATACGCTGTCTATTTTGCCGATATATTTTTCAAAATGGTCGCAAATTTCGTCCATATACACACAAGTGCGGTCAGGCAATACAAAATTGCTTCTGTCTTTTTCGGAATAGTTATAAACGTTAGAGCCTCCTTCTGAGACATAATCGGGAGTAGGGGCGAAAATATTAGGCAAATCATCTTCTTCGTTATAATCAATAGCATCAATGAGCGAGTGCATTTCGTTATCGTAATACACGATTCCTTTTTCAATATCGTCAGTAAGAAATTCGAGCCAATCTTCCATAGAGTCATAGTGTAAATCCATAAATGAATCTTCGATAGAATCGAGTACTAAGTCTATTTCGCCTATTTGTCCAACAACACCTTCTTTATCGGGGTCGAGGTCGATAAACATAAAGCGTGCTCCATTGGAGAGGAATGGAATCCATTTAGGGTTATAAAATTGGTTTTTTAACACTTCATCCCAACACATATCAATGGCTTCTTCTTTATCGAAGTGAAGAGATTGCCAATTAGGAACGCTTTGCAATTGTTCTAACCAATGTTGCTGCGTGCGTTTGACTTCTTCTAAGGGTATAAAGCGCAAACCATCAAGGAAGAAGACATCGTTTTCACCTTCTTTTTGTCCGTTGAAAGTTTGGTATAATTGTTTTACCTCTGCAGGGAGGGTAATACCCATTTCAGCTTCAAATTCAGTTATTTGTGACTCGGACACCCCTTTGTTAAGACTTGCGATAAGAGGAGTAGCTTGATCGAGGATAACGTCTAAGAATCGTTTGACTGTTTTTTCCATAGTTGTTTTTATACAATTATTTTTTCGCTACAAATGTACAACTTTTCATTTAGAAAGCAAAGAACTTTCATATTTTTTTGTTTTTATTTTTAATATTAAAAATATTTCACCTTTGCCTAATAATTATCTTAAATAATAAAATTTCATCTCTTATTTCAAGAAAATCGTTTGAAGGTTTTGACTTCATCAAATAAGTGTAACTTAAAAACACAAAAAAGGCTATTCATTTGCGAACGAATAGCCTTTTTTATTATCTCATAATGGTTTGTGTTCTATCAGGTCCTACAGATACTACTTTGATAGGCACTTCTAATTCTTTTTCTAAGAAACTGATGTACTCTAATAGTTCTTTAGGCAGTTGCCCGTAGGAGTTAAGCTGGGTGAGATCTTGATGCCAACCTTTGAGTTCGGTATAGATAGGGGTTACGTTCTGTTCTTCGATATTGTAAGGCAGGTGCTTGATTTCTTTTCCTTTATAGAGATACGAGGTACACACTTTTAGAGTTTCAAAACCGCTGAGCACATCGGCTTTCATCATTGTGAGTTCGGTTACTCCGTTCACTTGTACAGCGTATTTGAGGGCTACCAAATCGAGCCAACCACAACGGCGGCGACGCCCTGTTGTAGCACCAAACTCTCGACCTACTTGGGTCATTGTTTCGCCTATTTCATCGAAGAGTTCAGTAGGGAAAGGCCCGCTACCCACACGGGTTGTATAGGCTTTGAAAATACCTATCACCTGACCGATGCTACGAGGTGCAACACCTAAGCCTGTACAAGCACCAGCAGCGGTGGTATTAGAGGAAGTTACAAACGGATAAGTACCAAAATCGATATCGAGCATAGAGCCTTGAGCTCCTTCAGCAAGTATTTTTTTACCTGCTTTGAGGGCTTGGTAGAGGTATTCCTCACTATCAATAAATTGAAACTCTTTGAGTACTTTCACAGCCTCGAAAAACTCAGCTTCTAATTCTTTGAGGTTATACTGTATATCTACCTTGTAGTTTTCGAGCATTTCTTCGTGTTTATCGGTGAGATTGCGATAGCGTTCGTTGAAATCGGAGAGTTCTATATCGCCTACACGCAAGCCATTACGACCTGTTTTATCCATATAAGTAGGGCCTATTCCTTTGAGGGTAGAGCCTATTTTTGCTTTGCCTTTAGCAGCTTCGGAAGCGGCATCTAAGAGGCGGTGGGTAGGTAAAATAAGGTGTGCTTTTCGCGAAATTAGTAAGTTTTTTTTCAGATTGACTTCATAAGGCGCGAGTGCTTCTATTTCTTTTTTGAAGATGATAGGGTCTATCACCACCCCATTACCGATGATATTTACGGCACCTTGGTGGAAAATACCCGACGGAATGGTATGCAACACGTGCTTGATACCATTGAACTCGAGAGTATGCCCCGCGTTAGGTCCTCCTTGAAAGCGTGCAATGATATCGTAGTTTTGAGTGAGGACATCCACGATTTTACCTTTTCCTTCGTCTCCCCACTGAAGACCTAATAATAAATCTACTGCCATTTTGTTTGATTATTTAGTTGTACTCTCTTTGGATTCAGGTTGTTGGGTATCAGTTTTGCGCGTACCGTAGAAATAAAGAGAGTGATTGGTAATATTGATATTAAATACTTCTTCTATTGTTTTTTGTATAGTTTGGATGCGCGGGTCGCAGAACTCCATAATTTCACCTGTATCGGTAAGGATGATATGGTCGTGCTGACGATCAAAATACGATTTCTCGTAGTAAGCTTGGTTTTGCCCGAATTGGTGTTTGCGCACCAAACCACATTCGAGAAGTAGTTCGATAGTGTTGTAGAGGGTTGCACGACTTACGCGGTATTTCTTTTTCATATTGGCATAGAGCGTTTCTATATCAAAATGGTCGTTATACTCGTAAATTTCCTTTACAATAGCGTATCGTTCAGGGGTTTTACGATGCCCATTATCCTCTAAGTATTTGGTAAGTACCTTTTTAACAATTTCTAAGTTTTCTTCTGATGTGGGTGTATTCATAGTTCAACTTGTAATCTTTTGTGGCAAAGGTAGTTTATTTTTTTTATATTGCAAAATATTTTATACTTTTGTACTCATAAAACTATATCAGCCCAAACAAGAGTATGGAAGAGCGCATTCTTACACTTATCAACGAAACCAATAGAAATATATTTTTAACAGGGAAAGCAGGGACGGGAAAGACGACTTTGCTACACAAAATCATAGAAACCAGCTATAAAAATACGGTGGTTGTTGCCCCCACGGGGATAGCGGCGCTCAATGCGCGCGGGGTTACCATTCACTCGCAATTTCAGTTACCCTTTGCTTCATTTTTACCTACCTCCTCTAATCCTCCTATCACCAATGAATTCTTTAGATTTGAAAACCGCGAATCACTAAAACGACACTTTCAAATGCATCGCAACAAGCAGCAAGTTATCAAAAATATGGAACTGCTAATTGTTGACGAGGTGAGTATGCTACGCGCCGACGTATTAGATGCGATGGATTTTATGATGCAATTCATTCGCAAAGATAGGCGACCTTTTGGAGGTGTACAGGTGCTCTTCATAGGTGATTTGCTACAATTGCCTCCTGTAGTGAAACAAGAGGAATGGGAGGTGCTAAAGCATTACTACACAGGAATGTACTTCTTTCAATCACAAGTTATCAGCCAGCATCCACTGTTGTATATAGAGCTTGAAAAGATATATCGGCAAACCGATGGAGTGTTCATTTCTATACTCAATCACCTAAGAGACAACAAGCTCACCCAAGAAGATTTGCGACAATTGGCTTCACACGTGCGACCAGAGTTCGCTAAACAACACAAAAACGAATACATCACCCTCACCACTCACAACCACAAAGCCGATATGATAAACCAAGAGGAGTTAGAAAAACTTACCTCTCCCCTATTCAGTTACGAAGCTGATGTAGTAGGCGATTTTCCTGAATATCTTTACCCTATTGAGAAAGTTATTCAGTTAAAAGAAGGCGCCAGAGTGATGTTTATCAAGAACGACCCCTCGGGAGAACACTTGTTTTTCAACGGAAAAATGGGAACCGTGGTAGCTCTTGGTGAGAAGGAAGTGAGCGTTGCTTTAGACGACGGCATCACTATTGATGTAGAGCGTTACGAATGGGAAAACGTGCGCTACAAAGTGAACGACACTACCAAAGATATTGAAGAAGAACGCTTAGGCACTTTCACTCAATACCCTTTGCGATTGGCGTGGGCGATTACTATACACAAAAGTCAAGGGCTCACTTTTGAAAAAGCAGTGTTAGACCTGGCGAGTGTATTTGCTTCAGGGCAAGCATACGTAGCGTTCTCACGCTTACGTTCGTTGGATGGTTTAGTACTCTTGTCGTCGGTAACACAAAACGGCATTGACAACGATGAAAAAGTAATAGACTACGCCGACAACAAAGCTACTGAAGAGGAAATGCTACAAGCCTGCCGTGAAGGGAGAATAGACTTTTTGAGAGAATGTATACTCAAAACTTTTGATTGGCAATCTCTTTTAGAAGAATGGTACACCCATAGCCATAATTATATAGGTGATTTAGGCAACAAAAACGCCTATAAAAGCTGGGCAATGCAACAATACGCACGAGTGAAAGCGATGGTTGCTGTATCAGAGAAATTTAGCAAGCAACTATTAGGATATTTCCAAAGTCCTACCCCCACACCAACCATTTTTGAGAGAATATTGAAAGCCGTCGCCTATTTTAGTCCGCTATTAGAAACAATATGGTACGAGTTGTTATATGTAGAGACCAAAGTAACAAGTTTAAAGAAAGTAAAAGAGTTCAGCAAAGAGCTGAAGGAGTTAGACGACAGTCTCACAGAAGTTATTAAGAAACTGTTTCGTTTAGAGCAGATGGTAGTATTACTACAAAGCCAAACGCCTTTCAGCAAAGAGAATATACAGCCCAAGAGATTAGAAGCAATGCGCTTTAAACTGATAGAACGCGTACTCACAGCCCTAAAGAACGAACAGCTATTTGCAAATCCGCCTAAAGTAGGCATTCCTGAAGAGAAGACTAAAAAAGATAAGAAAGAAAAGATTTCCACTTATGATATTACATTGCAATTATGGCAACAGAACAAAACGGTAGCCGAGATAGCCAAAGAGCGTATGTTCACAGAAGGGACTATTTATGGGCATTTAGCCAAGCTGATAGAAAGAGGTATTTTATCAACGGAAATTATAGAAGCAATTTTCACCACTGAAGAGATTAATGAATTGGAAGCACTTTTTGAAAGTGAAGAAGATCTAAGCACCATAAAAGGTATTTATGAGAAAGCGAATGAAAAATATGATTATGGGCGATTGCGGTTGTTTAAAGAGTATTTTTTAAGTAAGAGATAGAGAGTTTTATAATCAACTTTGCCAAAGTCTAAAGACTTTGGCAAAGTGTATAAGTGTTTTTTAGAATCTATAGGTAACCCCTGCTTTGAAACCAGCAGCAGCAAAGGAATTGTGTTCTACAAAAAGTTCAGCATTTACACCAAAGTTTTTGTTAAAGAAGTAACGACCACCACTTTGCAAGCGCAGTGCAAAGCCAGAATCGTAGTAAGGAGTCCAATCTCTATAATCGGAGTCGTTAGACCAACTGTAATAGCCTAATGATAGCCCCCCATATAAATCTACATTGGAAGGGATTCCTTTGATGTGTTCGCCAAAGTGATAATTACCATTAGCTAAGAAGCCTACACTGGTATATCTTACATTACTATAAGTTCTGCCGCGGTAAAAAAGTTCACCTCCAACAGATATTTTATCGGCAACACCCAAATCGGCGGCGGCATATACCATAACACCAGGCCCTGAGATACCTAACCCTCCGTTGATTTGAACATCACCAGGTTTAAAAGATTGTGCAGAAGCTACTCCTGCTGTGAGGAGCAAGCCAAAAAATAAGATAATTTTTTTCATAAATATTTACTATTAAAATGTTTCAATAGTGCAAAGGTAATATTAATTTTGAGAATAACAAAAAAAGACACATAGATTTATGTGTCTTTTTTATGATAGAAAGTTTAAAATGTTTCTATTTTTGATTCAAAGGAGAACCTTGACGAGCGATATAGTTGAGTTTCAAAGCATTTATTTCTTGTAATTGCTCACGGATATCACTCACGAGCCCCATATTAGTATCAGCATCTACTTTCAAGGCGGTAATATAAACATCTTTAAGGGCGTCGCGCAAGCCTTCACGATAGTTAAGGATATAGTGGCTTACTTCTGAAACGTCAATAAATTTATCATTTACCTGAATTTTGGCATTAACCCCGAACTTAGCTTGATATTTAGGAAGGGGTTTACCAGCGTAGATATAGACTACAGGGTCTTTTTTATCTAATTTTTGAATTTGATCGGCTACGGGCAACTTATTTTGCACCATCAAGTCACTATCTTTTGATTCTGTTACAGTCATAAAGAAAAACAAAAGCATAAAGATAATGTCAGGCAAAGAAGCCGTAGAAACAGGAGGTACTTCACCACTTTTCTTTTTAGTAAATTTTGACATATTCTCTTTAATTTTTAGTGCTTTTTAGGCGCGGTTTCTATAAGCTTTCTTGGGAAGCGTTTTTGTAGTTCCAAGATAATAGGTTCAAGGTGGTCTTTACGTGCTTGAGGAGTACGAGCCGCGTTGAACTCTTCTTCAATTTGAACATAAGGAACCTCGTTAGGGAATTTCTTTTGGCGTTCACGTTCGCGGAGTTCGTTATAAGCTGCGATCAATTCATTTTGTACAGCTATATAGGTTTTGTACGAAGTTTCGCGGTCGTTACGCAAAGAGATAACAGCTTTATCTGGGTTATCAGAAGACAATGGATCTTTTTTACCTTTACAGTAATTACAAGAGAGATCACCATTGTTATCCAAGAAATCAATAGCTGTTTGTTTAACGTCTTTAAGTTCCTTCAACTGGTTGTTTATTAACAACTGATTGTTTTTATTCACTACCACAACCAATACGTTTTTCTCTTTTACTGGTGGAGGTGGAGGCGTATTTTCTTGTGGTTTAGGAGGTAGTTTTACAGTGATCCCTGTATTGCTTTCGATAGTAGTTGTTACCAAGAAGAATATCAACAAAAGGAAAGCGATATCGGCCATAGATCCTGCGTTTACCTCAGGTATTGAACGTTTTGCCATAATTTTTTATCTCATTAGTGCTTTTTTCACATTGGAAGCGATAAGTGCTACAACGGCAGCGGCCACCAATATATACAAAGCGATTAGACCTGTGCTTGTCCATTTTCTTACAGATTCGCTGGCTTTTTTCACTTCTTCACTAGCGTTAGCTTCAACAGCTCCTGAAGAGAAGATGTAGGCTACGAGGAGAATGACAACAAAACCACCTGTATAGATAAGCGTTTTTTTGAGTGCTTTTGGTGAAGACAAGATATTTTGTGCTGCTGAAATCACTACTGCGACGAAAGCAATAGCTAATAATATATAGGTAAGCACAAATAAAGCTTGCATAGCACCATTATTAGGGTCTTCGGCATTAGTAGAAGATAATACTCCCCATAGGATTACCCCAATGACACCTAAAGCAAGAGCTACATATTTTGCTATTTTATACATACTAAAATTTGTTTAATGGGTGAGTAAAATTATTTAATTTTTCTTGCTACTAAGAGGTCGATAAGAGAGATAGAAGCATCTTCCATATCGTTTACGATAGCGTCGATTTTAGCGATAATGTAGTTGTAGAATACTTGGAGGATCATCGCAACGATCAAACCGAACACGGTAGTAAGCAAGGCAACCTTGATATCACCAGCGATCAAAGAAGCATCCAAACCACCAGCAGAACTAATTTTATCGAAGGCTTCAATCATACCGATTACAGTACCCATAAACCCTAACATCGGAGCGATAGCGATAAAGAGGGAAATCCAAGAAACGTTTTTCTCTAATTGTCCCATTTGGACACCGCCGTAAGATACCACTGATTTTTCGACCATATCAATACCTTCACCAGCGCGGTCTAAACCTTGATAGAAGATAGAGGCAACAGGGCCTTTTGTATCGCGGCACACTTCTTTAGCAGCTTCAATACCTTTGCTATCGAGGGCTTGTTCGATGTCGGCGATTAATTTTTTAGAATTGGTAGTTGCCATATTGAGGTAAATAATTCTCTCAATAGCTACTGCCAAACCAATGATCAAGCAGAGCAAGATAGGCGCCATATAGGCAGGCCCCCCTTCGATGAAACGCTCTTTAAATACTTGGTGGAGCCCTTTACTTTGTTGTGCTGCATCAGCGGCTTCCTGAGCACTAACCATAGCTACGTTTAAAATTAACATTGCTACTAGAAGTAGCTTAGATGACATTTTTTTCATTTGTTTAATCTTTTAATTTGTTAGTTGATAATTTAATGTTTAATAATATTTTTTAGAAAGAAAGCAGAGAGGAAGGGATTCGAACCCTCGATACGCTTGTGGCGTATATACACTTTCCAGGCGTACTCCTTCGACCACTCGGACACCTCTCTTTATGCTGTTTCTGAATGCCAAAGTAACAAAATATTTTTTTATCTCGCAAGTTTTTTCTTAATTTTTTGCTAAATTTCTCCAGCTATATTTTCTTCAAACTTGATTTTGAACATTTTAGGAGAAATATTTTTTCTAAGTAAAAGCATTAATTTTGTGATTGCTGACTCGGTTGTGAGGTCTTTTCCGTCTATGATTCCCATCTTTTTGAGGGCTTCACTTGCCTCATATTTGCCCATCATCACGCTACCTCCGGAACATTGGGTTACATTCACTATGTATATTCCTTTATCAATTGCTTTTTGCAAACTTTCTACGAACCAGCTATCGGTAGGGGCGTTGCCTGATCCATAGGTTTCGAGTACTACCCCTTTGAGATTAGGAATATTAAAAAAGCCATTGAGCACGGCGGGGGTAATTCCTGGGAACATTTTAAGAATAGCTACATCAGTTTCAAAATCTTTCCAGACTTCTAAGGTAGTGCCTTGCTTGCGCGGGAGGAGGTTTTCCTTCATCACCTTTAGATGTACGCCACTTTCTACCAATAATGGGTAGTTGAGAGAGGCAAAGGCTTGAAAGCGTTCGGCATTTATTTTAGTTGTGCGATTGCCGCGATAGAGTTTGTACTCAAAATAGAGTCCTACTTCTTGTATTACAGATTTTCCATTTTCTTTGAGGGCTGCCAACTGTATGGAGGTAATAAGATTCTCTTTGGCATCGGTGCGCAGGTCACCTATGGGGAGCTGAGAGCCGGTAAAAATCACAGGTTTGGTAAGCCCTTGTAGCATAAAGCTCAAAGCTGAAGCTGAATAACTCATTGTATCGCTACCGTGGAGCACTACAAAACCATCGTAGTTGTTGTATTCCTTTTCAATGACCTCAGCGATTTCAATCCAATGTTGAGGGTTCATATCGGAGGAGTCGATTACTTTTTGAAAGGAATGTACCGAAATATTACAATCTAAATGAGACAATTCGGGGATGCGTTTATAGAGATTATCGAACTCGAAAGCGCGCAAAGCCCCCGTTTGGTAGTCCTTTATCATTCCGATAGTTCCTCCGGTATAGATGAGGAGTACTTTTGAGTTATTGGTTTCCATCGAATTTATTCTTTACAGGATTGGCGTACATTTCTAAAAATTTTTCTTGAGAAAGGTCTTCAGATTTGCTTCGGTTGTTCATTCGTCGTTCAAACTGTCTAAATTCTTTTTCGTTGTAGCAATCTTTATATATAGAGGTGTTGTTGAGCAAATCATAAGCAATGTAATTGGCGGGGAACAATTTGTACTGTTGATGGATAGCGCGGTCTAAGCACTCAGCTAAGGCTTGTAGTTGTTTGTTCAGGTGTTGATGAGCAGCTTCTATAGTATCGATTTGTTCATAAAAAGGTTGCCCTACTGAGATATGTACACGTCCTTTTTGTCCTATCAGCCCTTGAATGATGTTCTCAAAATCTTCTTTTTTAGATTTCACGTACTCTACGCCGTTGTGTTGAGCGATGAGTGCGGGCAACTTCAGTACATCGGTGGGGTCGAACTCATAGGAGATAGACATAGGCACGATGTTGAGGGTTTTGAGGTATTGCAGAGGGGTTACGCTTTGGGGGGTATTGAGGGTAAGCATTTTCAAGACGCCTTGCTGGGTGCGGTCATCACCGTTTTTGGTACGCCCTTCGCGTTGGGCAATCCACACATTGCGATGTTCTTCACTGATGCAGTGATGTATATACTCGGATACCAATTTAGAGTGTTCTAAAGCCTCACGAGGGGGGAGACTTCTATATATAACAATGTTTCTGTTGAGCATTGCCAATATTTTGAGGTATTTTTTTTTGAGTAGATTGTCGCCCATAGCCGAAGCGGTCATTGAGAGATGATTGTCGTGCAAAGCAACATTTAACAAGGAAGTATCTAAGATAATATCGCGGTGGTTAGAAACGAATACATAACCTTTTTTAGGATCTAAAGCACTAAAGCCATCGCAAGTAAACTCGGTGATACTTTTTTCAATTGCTTTAGTCACCACTTGGTACATTATATCCACCTGAAAATCGGATACTTTTTGGCAAGCGAGGAGTCTTTCCACTCGCTGTGCAGGAGTATCTTCAGGAAATGCATAAGCCATCATTGCTTGAATCAAAGGGGTATCTTTGATTTGTAACAAGGCTTTAGGCACTTCGTTATCATTGAAGGGGCGTATAGATTTGAAATAATCGGTCATTTCAGTGGTTTTGTATGCTTATTCTTTGTATACGAAAGGCAAAGTAACGAAATATATTTGATAACACCTAATTAAATGTTAAATATTTTTGTAGCATTGATATCGGTAAGGCGGATTATCTCACTTTCTGGAAGTTGATATATATCCGATAATTTTTCTACAACTTTCACAATATAAGCACTTTCGTTACGCTTTCCACGATAAGGCACGGGCGCCAAATAAGGGCTGTCGGTTTCCAAAACTATATGACACAAATCAATATTTTTTAAGAATTGGTCGATTTTTCCATTTTTAAAAGTTACTACTCCCCCTATTCCTAAATGCAATCCGTAACTGATAGCGCGATGGGCTTGCTCTTCTGTGCCCGTAAAGCAGTGGAAAATACCAAAGAGGTCGTCACTTTTTTCAGTTTCTAAAACCTCAAACACTTCGTCGAAAGCCTCTCGACAGTGAATAACAATAGGCAACTGATGTTTTTTAGCCAACTGCATTTGCCAAGCGAAAGCCTCTTGTTGTTCTTTGAGAAAGGTTTTATCCCAATAGAGGTCGATACCTATTTCGCCTATCGCACAAAAAGGGTGCGCAGACATTAGGGCTTCTACGTGAGCGAGTTCTTCTTTATAGTTCTCTTTCACACTACAAGGGTGCAAACCATTCATCAGGGAAACATAGTTGGGGTATTCATTTTTTAGTTGGAACATCCGCTGGGTATAACTCGCATCGATAGCAGGAATAAAGCAATGGGTTACGCCTGCTGTTTTTGCGCGAGCTATCATCTCGGTACGGTCGAGATCAAATTCTTCTGAGTATAGATGGGTGTGAGTATCTATCATTTTATTAGTCGTTAGGGTGAGAGGTGCGAGCCGCACGGGCGAAAATGAGAGCTATGGGAGGTGCGAGAGCTGTGAGAATCTGTAATATTTTAGTCCCTACCTCTTTTTAACTCTTACCTCCTAACTCTTAGTCTTAGCTATTATAAAACGCTGCTGCTGATGTTACGAAACGATTAAAGGCTTCGGTTACTTGCGGGGCATTTTTGGTGGTGAGGGCAAAGGGGTTCATATGAGTATAAGGATAATCGTAATCGTCTATCTGTACCTCTATATTGATATTGCGATAACCGCCCTTTAGGGTATTGAGAGCTTCGATAGGAGGTGTTACTTCATCTTTTTCTAATACTAAGGCTTTGATTTGATTTTCAAGTTGTGAAAAACGTTGTTCACGTTCTTTCTGGTAATAGTTATATCGCAACATCGTTTTGAACCAGCCTTCATCAAAATGAAGCTCACTATCTTGATAATGCCTTAGGCGATCGTCATTCTTGAAGTTGGTACTCAGTAACTCGGCAAATGTTTTTTGCATCGTTATGGCAGCACGACCGTCCATTATGTATTTAGAAATAGGGAACATACGGTCGATGGTCATTCCCCCGCAGAAGCAGAAGAGTTTGGCATTAGCAAAATATCCCTTAGGGTTTGCCATCATCAGTATTACTGAGAGGAAAGAGCCTATGGAATAGCCAAAGAGATCTACTGTAGCAGTTGGGGCAATGGTAGGGAAAACTCCCGCTTTTAGATCGGTGATGAACTGCACTATATCGTTATAGGTTTGCAAACCCGACCAAAATAGTCGCTGAGGAAAAGCATCTAAACGTGTAGAGGTCGCTGCATTCACATAGGAAGTTTCGGAATTATCAGGAAACTCATTCATTCGCTTCTGTGCGATGGAATACATCTCTTGGCGAGAGCTCCAACGCTCAGGGGCACGACTCATATGAAATGCTATGGGGAAGAGCACCACAGCTTTGCCTGTTTGTGTTGCTAAACCATAAGCCCACGGGAGATATTTATCCCATTTTTTTTCGTTGAGCCCGTGAAAAACAATGATTACCCCGTTGGACTTTTCTGTATGAAGGGGTTGGACGATGTGATATTGAAAGTGGATGTTACAATCCACATCATAGTCAGCCCAATGCAAATCGTCTTGAGCATCATTGAGTTGAGAGGGGAACGCTACCTTGTGCTCTTGGCAAAACAAATGCGGACTCCCTGGCAAATAGTGCTTAGCACCTTCTGAAAAGAAGTTGTTATGCAAAATACGAATACCCAATTCAGGCACTTCAGTATCGCGCTGGGTATCGAAAATCTTTTTTAGTTTGTTGTACAATTCGTAATATTCCATAAGATTAGGAGTTAGGAGATAGAGGTTACCAGCCTAGGTTTTGTTGCCAACGCCCTTTCTCGTGATTAATTAATTTCTGTGGGATAGGCCATACCATTTTATAATGACCAGCAGGTAGATTTAATTGAGTAAGTTCGTTAGCAGGAGTATCTAAAACGAGATTGAAAGAGAGGGTTTGTGGAGTACCTCTCTGTACGCCTAATCCCCAACGATTCAAGTCGAACAAGCGGAAACCTTCAAAGCAAAGTTCGCGGTTGCGTTCGTTTTGAATGTCGGTAAAAAGGGCGGTACCACTGCTTGTAATATCGTTGGCGGAGGTGAGTCCGCGAGCGTGGCGGAGGGTATTTAGATAAGTTTTTGCTTTAGTTTCATTAGCAGCTTTATAGGCAGCCTCGGCAGCAATAAGGTAAGTTTCGGCTATGCGAAAGAGTGTAGGTTTGTGTCCATAATACAGAAAGAAATCATTTTCAATACTCAACTGTTCATTGCGAGGGTATTTGTTCACTACATAAGCTAAATTTTCGTCGGGGCAGTCGTAAGTAAAGAAGTCGGGCATATCGACTGACAAATCTATTTGTTTTATATACACTGATTTTCGCCAGTCGTTATTATTGAACAAATTAACGAAAGTGCCTGTGGGCACGACATTAGGGTCGGCCAAGTAAGGTCGATTTCCACCACATACGGGGAAAGGCGGTACTGCGGGGAAAGGGAAGGTCATATTTTTATCTTCAAAGAGATACAAATCGTTGTGATTAGCAGGTCTTTCGATATTGCTTCCGATGACTCCTGAGGTCAATTGAGTAATCGTTTCGTTGGTAGCATCATTTTTCCAAACAGCCTCTAAGTCGGTTTGAGTGTTCACCAAAGGATATTTACCAGAGTTAATAAGTTCTTCGGCTACCTGCAAGGCTTGAGCCCAATCGGTTTTATAGAGCAATACACGCGCTTTAAGGGCTTTAGCGGCATCTATTGTAAAAGTGGTCGCCCCTACCCTACCCGTTTGGTTAGAGAGCAAATATATAGCTTTTTCTATATCGCTTAGAATAAATTGATAGGTATCGGCGAGGCTACTGCGCAAGGGAGCTTCACGGGAGTCCATTTTTTCGATAACCAAAGGCAGTCCTAAATCATTAGCAGCATTGGTGGCATTATAAGGTTTGCAAAAATGCGTTACGAGATAGCTGTAACAATAAGCGCGACTCAAAAAAAGTTCACCACGCAAAGGTTTTATTTCCTCTTGATTTTCTTTATTTTCTGTACCTTCTATAGCAGCATTGATATTGGCTATGATGTTGTACTGAGTATCCCATATATTGAGAATATTGCCATTAGAGCTATTCAGTTCACCATAACGTTGAAAATCTCTTATCACATCCCTTCTGTTATTGATTGTTAGGTTCAGATAATCGGCTTGAAGGTCGGTGAGGTACATAGTTTCACCTTGATGATTGTTACGAATAGCGCTGTATATGTTATTCAACCAAAAGCGCACTTCTTTAGGGGTGTTGAACGTATTTGTCGCTTTGGTTTCATCATAAGGTTCTTGGTCGAGACTAAAACAGCCGTTTAGCAACAGTGCTACAATTAATAATAAGTATATAGAATTGATTTTTTTCATTGTTTTTTTATAGTTTAAGTTCAACACCTAAGGTATATTGTCGTGTAGGAGGATACCCTCCTATGATACCCATTGTATAATCGGGGTCAACGCCCGTGAATTTGGTAAAGGTAAATACGTTTTGAGCTGATAGTGAGAGCCTAACAGCTTTCACCACTTTCAGTTGATCGATAGTTTCTTGTGGGAGGTTATAGCTAAGACTGATATTTTTCATTCTCAGGTAATCGGCTTTTTCGAGCAGACGTGTATCCATTGTCATCATCACATCGCTATCGATACGGGGTATATCGGTATTATCGCCAGGTTGTTTCCAATAGTTAAAGATATCGGTACTGATATTTTTCACTCCGAAATATCCGGGGTTTAGTAAATCTCGTTTATCTCTATTGATATTGTATTTTCCTAAGGAATAAGAGAGAGTCATACTCAACGAAAAATCCTTATAGGTAATGTCACAACCCAAACCACCATTGATAGGGGCATATCGTTTTTTACCAGTGCTTTGGTCTAAAGCATCGGGGCTATAGACGTTGGTAGTTTTGGTATCATCCGTTTGTTTTTCCATTTTATCATCGCCCGCTTGATACCACACTGCATTTCCGTTGTTATCAATTTCTTTAAAGATAGGCATCATCCACTCTATAGGTTTTCCCACTTTATACCCCATATACAAAGCACGGTTGTACGAATAATCCTTACCGTAAGAAATATTAGTAACCTTCTGTTGGTTGTAATTCATATTGAAATAAGGGCGGACAGAGATTTGTTTTTCTCTATTCTGATAGGCAGTGGTAGCCAAAGAGAAGTCAATTCCTCGGTTTTGCATATCACCTATATTATCGGGTATCATCGGGTAACCAAATACACTATTGATATCACGAGAGGAGAGTATTTTGAAAATCTTTCTGTCGTAATATTCGATATTAACAGAAGTATTTCCTGCTTTGAGCACAAAATTTAGCCCGAAAGTGCTTTTGCGTTGTTCTTCCCAATTTAAATTAGGGTTACCGAGCACTTGAGAGAGTTTGAAACTGAGTTGCCCATCATAGAGGTCGGTATTATCGGCACGAGCGAGTATCATATTTCTGTAATCACCTATACGAGCATTGCCTGATACCCCTGTGCTAAAACGCAAGTTCAGGTCGGTAAGCCAATCTATATTTTTTAAGAAACTTTCTTCTTTGAGTTTCCACATTGCTCCTACAGCCCAAAAGTTTTGATAGCGATGTTTTTTTATAAAAGCAGATGAGCCGTCGCGTCGGGCTGATAGGTCTAAGAAATAACGATTGTTATACGAATATTCTAAGCGAGAGAAAAATGAATTGAAAGTGCTGACACTTTTGTTATCGGAAGCATTTTTTTCTTGAGCTCCGTGAGAAAGCATAGTAAATACATCGGAAGGTTGCCCTTGTGAAGAAGCGCTAAATCCATAAGAAGTATTTTCTATAGATTCTTGACCTAACAAGAGGTCGAACAAGTGTTTTTGGCGTATATCGAATTTATATTCCAATAAGTTAGTATAGGTTTTTTGGATAGATTTATTGATATCGCGTCTCACCCGTCCTACCACTTGTGAACCGAATTTATAATCGGTGAAAGATGGCATAGGGGTTTTGGCTTCATTTTCGTATATGTTGTACTGTATCCCCCCTTGTGATTTAAAAGTAAGGTTTTTAATAGGTTCAAGCACGATGTAACCTATAGGGATAATATCGTCGTTAAAGCTATTGTTTATGAAGTTTTTAGCTATATAATCGGGGTGATAGAAGCCGTTGCGAGTGCCTCTAATGGAATTGATAAACTCTTTAGTTTTTCCATTATTGTCATAAGGAGTATAAAAAGGCAAGGACAAGAGCTCAGAATCTGAGGGGAAAGGATTGGTATAGATAGAATTGTCACTATGCGCGTAGGAGAGCGAAAGCCCTGCTTTGAGCCAATCAGTTAGTTGAGAGTCTAAATTCATCACCACATTGTAACGGTTGAATTTAGTACCACTTCTCATTCCTTGTTGGTTTAAATAGCCCGATGAAATATAGTAAGTAGTATTGTTATTACCACCAGATATAGTGAGATCGGTGCGTGAAGTAGGCACAAAATTGTGATACAACACCTTTTCCCAACGGGTGTTATAAGGATTTTCTCTAAGGATTCTATCGGCTATAGCTGTGGGGTCGGTTTCGGTATAATTGAGTCGTCTACCCACTTCTACTATTTGATTAGGAGCTTTGAGTAGCCAAAAATCCATATATTCGCGAGGGGTTGCTAATTTATCGAAGTATTTACGAGTTACATTGTTGAGTGCAGAAACCCCCAATTGATGATTGATAGTAATGTTAGTCCGCTCGTTGTATTTACCTCTTTTGGTAGTAATGAGGATCACACCGTTGGCAGCACGAGCTCCATAGATAGAAGTAGAAGCAGCGTCTTTCAATACTGAAACGCTTTCAAAATCGGCAGGGTTGAGCGCCGTCATCACACTGCTACTCACGGGTACTCCATCTACTATATACAAAGGGTCGTTTGCCTGTGCTTGAGCTCCAGCTTTTTCAAAAGCCGAGGTAAAAGAGCTCAGACCGTGAATGAGCACAGATGAAGTAGAGCCAGGCGCACCTGTACTGGTAGTTACGACCATACCTGCCACCCGCCCTTGTAGTGCATCAACAACGTTAGCTCCTGGAATTTCGGCAATATCTTTTCCTTTTACTGTAGCAACTGAAGCCACTGTACGACTGGCTACTTTTTTACCACCATAGCCTACTACCACGGTACCTTCGAGCTGTTGTACATCCTCTTGCATAGTAATATTGAGTTTTTTAGTGCTTGCAGTGAGTTTTTTCTCTACCGCTTTCATTCCTAAGAAAGAAAACTTGAGCACATCACCCACATTTGCTTTTAGGGAATAATGCCCATCAAAATCGGTAGTTGCACCTCGTTGGGTACCTTTCACTAAAATAAAAACACCTAATAAAGGCTCATTTTTACTGTCCTTTACAGTTCCTGAAATTTCAATTTGCTGAGCACTCATAGTTCCTACCATCAGCAAAAAGAGCAACCAAACATAGCTTGGTGATAATTTTCCTCTCATAATTACTTAAAAAATGAGTGCAAAGTTTTCAAAAAAAAACTGAGATATGCAAATTAATTTGGTGATTTGTTAGCCCTGCCTCCGAAAGGGAGTTATCGATTTGTGAGGTAATTTATTTTGAAGATTTGACAATTTGGCGATTTGATGTTTTATTTTTTGCCATTTCAAAAAAATGTATTACCTTTGCGCCCAGAAATCCTCAGAGAGACTATTTGAGGATTTTTTATTTTTATATAAACATAACAACATCTAAAAAGAATATTATGAAAAAAGTATCATACTACACTGCTGAAGGATTGAAAAAGCTCCGCGATGAGCTCAACCAGCTGAAAGATGTGGAGCGCCCTCGTGCTTCTCAAGCTATTGCTGAGGCACGTGATAAAGGAGATCTCTCAGAAAATGCTGAATACGATGCAGCCAAAGAAGCACAAGGTTTATTGGAAATGAAGATTGCCAAACTCGAAGAATTGGTAGCTAATGCCCGCATTATCGATGAATCACAACTCGATGTGAGCAAAGTGCTTGTGCTCTCTACCGTAAAACTAAAAAACCTCGCCAACAAGATGGAAATTACTTATACGCTTGTAGCTGAAAGTGAAGCCGACCTAAAAGCAGGGAAAATATCGGTAAGTTCACCTATTGGCAAAGGACTCTTGGGCAAATCAGTAGGTGAAATTGCCGAAATTAAAGTACCTAATGGCACTCTTAAAATGGAGATTTTAGAAATCTCAAGATAGATAAGAGGTAAGAACATATACTAAATATAATTTTTTATTACTAAAATATGATTTTACCCCAATCAGAAGATAAACTTGCAACAAAGCAAGATTTAGCGCAAGCTAAATTAGATATCATAAAATGGGTGGTGGGATTATTTATTACTCTTGCCCTTATGATTATTGGTTTATACTTAAAGATTGGCTAAGTCCTAAAACCTGAACTAACAAATAAAAAAAATGAGTATTTTTACAAAAATTATCAATGGGGAAATTCCTTGCTACAAAGTAGCAGAAGACGATGAGTTTATCGCTTTTTTCGATATCAACCCCAATGCTAAAGGACATACCCTCTGTGTGCCTAAACAAGAAATTAGCTATATTTTTGATATGGATGACGACCATTATCTGCGCTTGATGGCTTTCTCGAAACGCGTAGCCAAAGCTCTTGAAAAAGTAGTACCTTGCGAGCGTATAGGCGTAGCAGTTGTAGGTCTTGAAGTGCCTCACGTACACGTGCACCTCATTCCTATCAGCGAGATGAAGGAAATGACCTTCCAACACAAAGTAAAACTTACTGATGAAGAGTTTAAAGCGCTTGCGCAGAAAGTAAGAGAAGCACTTTAGCCCTTAAAAAACAATACAAAAAAGGCTATCAACAATTACAATAAGTTGTTGATAGCCTTTTTTGTTGTAACACGACAAGCAATTAAGACAATAATCCGTCTAATGCATCGGTGTAGGTTTTTTTAGGAGCTACTCCTACTTGGCGACCTACTACTTCACCATTTTGGAATACTAATACTGTAGGGATATTGCGGATACCATATTTAGCAGCAAATTCTTGGTTGTTATCCACATCTACTTTGCCTACTACTACTCTACCTTCGTATTCTTTAGAGATTTCTTCAACTACAGGGGCGAGCATACGGCAAGGACCGCACCACACTGCCCAAAAGTCTACTAATACAGGCTGGGTACTTTTAAGCACCAACTCTTCAAAATTTCCATCTGTTATTTCTAATGCCATACTAATATGTTTTTGTATTATTGTTAAATTTGAGGCAAAGATACGATTTTTATCGAATACACAAAGCCTCATAGTAATAGTTTTTCGTTATACTGTTATAACATTCATTATCTACGTACTGATTGCAAGAATTCCGAAAGTTTCTTTTTACCAGAGGGAAAAGTAAATTTAGCTTGCAACTGGTAGTAATTTTGAGGATCCACCACATTGGGGTAGGCTTCTTGTGCGATGATAAATTTATTGTCATCAAAAGAAAGTTCTTCCATCAATTGTCCTACTTGCTCGGTGGTAAATGAGACAATATTTTTTTGAGCGCGAAAGAAAGCGAGTTTGTCTTTATCGAAAGTTTCGTCCTTGTACATCTTAAAGAAGTTATTAAAATCACCTTGACGCATCATAGGAGCACCTCCATAGCCTCCACCGTATGAGCGATTCCACACGTCATTCCACTGGCGACCGTGATAGGAAGGCTGGTTGTTGTTCAAGCTAATTTCGTCTAACAAATATAAGCCATCACGCGAAAAGAAGTCCATTATCATACGAGTATTGTCGCGCGGGTTAATCGTTACGCGATAGATTAGTGTGCGCCCTTGCCAGATACTAAGCGGCTGAGGAGTAGCTGTTACATCAAAAAAGCGGTACATACCCGTAGTGCTGGTAATTTCTTGATCACCTATACTCACTGTAAATCGACCACGTTCAGGAATGCGGATAAACACTTCGGCATAACCACCGTTGTAGTCGTATTCCCAATCAATATTCACCGAGATTCCACCACGTCCAATCACAGCACGTGCTTGTTTGTTTTGGTGGTACTCATTTTGTAATAAACGTCCAGCTGAGCCTACTTCTTGAGCCCAACTTACAGAGGCAAGAGCCCCTAAACATAGTAATAATAACTTTTTCATAAGGTATATAGTATTTTATTGACAATAGGTAGCGAAATTCGTGCCAAAGGCATTTTTTAGGTAAGAGATAAGAGGTAAGAGATAAGATTTTGTACTACAAATATTAATAAAGAGATTGAACAAAAATAGATCAAGTGATATTTAACAATAATTTAACACCAATAAAAGGATGAATTTGTATCTTTGCACCGTTGAACTAATAAAAACAATGTAAGCAAATGAAAAAACTTTTAAAAATGGCTTTTATAGCCGCAGCATTTTTTGTAACATCGTGTGGAAAATCAGACGATGGTGCGAGCATTAACAGTAAAGATTTAATAGGCACTTGGTATTTAGAAAGTGTTACTATGATGAAAACATCTGCTCCTCTTAACGATTGTAACAAGCAAACAAATATTGTTTTCACTGACACTCAAATTTCACTTACTATGTATGAGGGAGTAGCTAATGATTGCCAAATGACTAAACAAACAGATACTTATCGCATTTCTCGCAATACTATTATCACTAATGATGAGGCTGTTAAAGTTTCTTTATCAGGAAATAAATTGACCTTTATTGACACCGAGAATATTGATGGAAATACAGTTCCTATAACAATGGTTTTTGTAAAACGATAGAGGAACCTTTTCTTAGGTAAGAGATAAGAGGCAAAATTGTATTTTTGCACCGTTGAACTAATACAAACAATGTAAGCAAATGAAAAAACTTTTAAAAATGGCTTTTATAGCCGCAGCATTTTTTGTAACATCGTGTGGAAAATCGGACGATGGCGTGAGCAATAAGGACTTAGTAGGCACTTGGTATTTAGAAAGTGCTACTATTAATGGAGAAGTTCAGCCCTACACAGATTGTGAAAAGAGAACAAATATAGTTTTCACTACTACAGAGTTCTCATCTGTTGGTTATGCTACAAAAAATGACACTTGTACAGAGCTTGGAAGAAACAGTGGGACTTACACAGTTTCAGGTAATACAATTTTCTACAAAAAGCAAGATGGTAGCAGTTATAGTAGTGAAATTAGTTTATCAGGGAACAAACTTACTATCACTCAAACTAAAAAAGATGAGAGCGGCAAAGAAGTTACCGGTACAATAGTTTATATAAAACGATAGAGAAACCTTTTCTTAGGTAAGAGATAAGAGGCAAAATCGTATTTTTGTACCGTTGAACTAATAAAAACAATGTAAGCAAATGAAAAAACTTTTTAAAATGGCTTTAGTAGCCGTAGCAATTTTTGTAACATCGTGTGGAAAATCGGACGATAAAACAAATAATCAAACAAACAATAGCTTAGTAGGAAGTTGGATTATTGAAAGTGAAACAGAAAATGGTGTTGAGAAAGTTCTTGATGAATGTGAGAAGAAAAATACTTACACTTTCACTGCTGACAACAAATATTCTTTAGTTTCTTATGACATCAATCCTACAAACAATCAATGTAAAGAAAGTCAGGAGGAGGGTACTTACACTATTACTGGAAAACAGATTGTTTTAACAGAAAAAGGAGATAGAATAGGAGAAGCTGATGAAGCTACTTTTTCTATAACCAACAACAAACTTACTCTTACTTTTGAAGATTTCAACAAAAGTAGTAGTGTTACAGAAACTACTGTTTATATCTATAAAAGAAAGTAAATTTTCTTTATAAACTAAAAAAGCGCAATACCTCAAGGGGCGTTGCGCTTTTGTTATTTTATTTGTTTGGATATTTTAAAATTCTCCACATTAGAAAGTGTTCTACAATTACTTACTTACTTTTAGCTACTACTTTTTTGCGAGTAGTAGTTTTCTTAGGTTCTTTCTCGGTAAGGAGAGCAAGGGCTTGCTCTTTAGTGAATGTTGTTACATCGGTATCTTTAGGGAGCTCTACCTTGGATTTACCTTTGATGAGGGTAAAACGCCCCCAACGTGCTTTCTCTATGCGAATAGTTCCTTCATCCCATTCTTTTACTACTTTCTCTGATTCTTTTTTAAGTTTATCTTCTATGAGTTCTTGTACATCTTGCTGGGAGAGGTGATCAAAATTGTACTTCTTAGGTACATTGATATAGGTATTATTCCACTTGATAAAAGGTCCAAAACGACCTACTCCTTTGGTTACCTCTACCCCTTGATAAGTAGCAATAGGGGCATCGGCTTTTTTCTTTTCACCGATGAGTTGTTTGGCACGGTCGAGGGTTACACTAAATATATCTTCTCCTTTATCAAGCGATATAAAAGCTTCACCATAACGCACGTAAGGGCCAAATCTACCTACATTCACTTCTACATTTTTGCCATCAACTATACCTAAATGACGTGGAAGTTCAAAGAGTTTGAGAGCTTCTTCAAAAGTAATGGTTTCGATAGACATACCTGCCAGCAGACTTGCATAGATAGGTTTTTCGGTATCATCGGGGTTGCCTATTTGTGCCATTGCTCCATAACGCCCTAAGCGTACGCTGAGGGGACGCCCTGTTTTAGGGTCAGTGCCAAGTACACGTTCACCTGTTTCACGCCCTGTATGTTTTTCAACATTTTCTACTACGGGGTGAAAATGTTTGTAGAAATCTGAAAGCATCTCTATCCAATTCTCATTACCCTCGGCTATTTCGTCGAAGCTATTTTCTACTTTAGCAGTGAAGTTATAGTCCATTATAGTATCGAAATGGTTTACGAGGAAATCGTTTACTACACTGCCTATATCGGTAGGGACGAGCTTTCCTTTATCAGCACCTATACGTTCGGTTAGGGTTTTAGGGGTAATTATATTGCCTATAAGGGTGAGCTGGTGGTAAGGGCGTACTTCCCCTTCAAGGGTACTACGCTCGACATAACCACGATTTTGAATAGTGGAGATGGTAGGCGCATAGGTAGATGGACGCCCGATGCCAAGTTCCTCTAATTTTTTTACTAATGATGCCTCGGTATAACGCGGTAATGGACGTGTAAAACGCTCAGTAGCAGTGATATGGTGATTAGTGAGCTGTTCTCCTTTTTTAAGGTTAGGCAACATTCCTTCTTGTTCTTCTTCCTCGTCGTCGGTACTTTCTAAATAGACTTTAAGGAAACCATCGAATTGTACCATTTCACCATTGGCTATGAAATATTCTTTATGTTTATCGGCTTCTATTTTTACGGTGGTACGCTCTATTTGGGCATCAGCCATTTGAGAAGCCAAAGTGCGTTTCCAAATCAGTTCGTAGAGTTTATTTTGGTCGGGTTCAGCAGCGATATTAGGGCGGCTCATATCGGTAGGGCGAATGGCTTCGTGTGCCTCTTGCGCTCCTTTACTTTTGGTTGCGAAGTTGCGCACTTGGCTATATTGCTCGCCGAAGAGCTGTACTACTGCATTTTTAGCTGTGGTGAGAGCTTCTTGTGAAAGGTTTACGCTATCGGTACGCATATAGGTGATGAATCCAGATTCGTACAAGCGTTGGGCTACCGTCATTGTTTTACTAACCGAAAAGTGCAATTTTCGCGCGGCTTCTTGTTGAAGCGTGGAAGTAGTAAAAGGCGGTGCAGGTGTTTTTTTAGCGGGTTTTGTTTCTAAGGATTGCACCTTGAAGTGAGCCCCTATATTCTGTTGCAAGAAAGCTTCGGCTTCTGCCTGAGTATCAAAATTTTTAGGGAGGGCTGCTTTTACCACTTTTCCTTCGGCAGTTGTAAATTCGGCGGTAATTCTATAAGAAGATTGTGTTTTGAAGTCCTGTATTTCGCGTTCTCGCTCTACAATAAGGCGTACAGCTACCGACTGCACGCGCCCAGCTGAGAGACCGCTTTTAATTTTTTTCCAAAGTACGGGGGAGAGTTCGTAGCCCACGAGACGGTCGAGCACACGGCGTGCTTGTTGTGCATTTACTAAATTATAATCGATGCCGCGAGGATTTTTAATAGCTTTTTCAATTGCTGATTTAGTAATTGAATTGAAGACAATGCGTTTTGTATTTTCTTTTTTGAGTTTGAGTGTTTCGGCGAGATGCCACGCTATAGCTTCTCCTTCGCGGTCTTCATCGGAAGCTAGCCATACGGTTTCGGCGGTAGCAGTGAGCGCTTTGAGGTCTTTTACGAGGTTTTTCTTATCGTTAGAGATAAGGTAGTTTGGTTTAAATCCGTGTTGGATGTCTACCCCTAACTCGTTAGAAGGTAAATCCACAATATGCCCGTAACTGGACACCACTTTGTAGTCCTTACCCAAGAACTTTTCAATAGTTTTAGCCTTTGCAGGCGACTCTACAATCACTACATTCTTAGCCATACGCTTGTTTGTTATTTTGAGTTATTGGGCGCAAAAGTACAAAATAATTACGAATGACGAACGACGAACGACGAAAAAATGCTTTTCTTTCTATTTTTTATTTTTTTGATTCGAGTACTTTACCGCCTTTTTTAAATATTTTTTGCATCAAACCTTTAAAGGTATTGAAATCTACTGAATAGGTAAGACCTACCCCTTGTGCATAACCTATACGATCGAGCATATACTGCTGCCATTCGTTTTCACGATTGAATATTTTGGCTGTGAGACTACCATCGGGGTTGAGGCGGAATTGCACTTCTACATTGCCGGCTACGGCAGTACGACTCACACCTCCTACAGGGATACCTACTTTGGCATTCACACTTGCCCAATCGGTGATTTGGGTAGAGACGGTGAAGCCTAAACGGTCGCTATTGATATCGGACGAACTATCGTTGATGCCTGCTTCATACGACACCCCTAAATTCAGCTTGTTATCTTCATCGGATAGCAATTGGTTGAATAGACCCGCAGCTGTTTCAAAAAGGTTATAGGCAACCAAACGATTATCGGTATTTTTCTCACTCATAAACGAGCCTTGTGCTAAGAGCGAGAAAGCTTGTAACTGTTTGCGGTCTTGGTCTTCTAACTTGTAGTTGAGTTCGGATACTAAACTTGGGCTGCTATCAGGGAAGGTAATATCGAACAAGGTTTCGGGGTGCATCAGTTCGCCTTCTAATTTAATAACTACCTGAGTATTTATTTTTCGGTTATACTGACTGCTTTCTAAGAGGGTACTTGGGTTAGCACTGAGGTTATAGGCAGCTTTCAGGTCGCGCAAAGTAGCTTTTAGCGGATCACCACTCCACGAAATAGAGCCACCAGGGAGTACGGTAAAGCGTTTATCGATAATATTCTCGTACTTGAAATTGTAGAAGCCTGAATAGGTAATGAAGTCTCCCCACATATTGAACTTACCATTGGTATTGATTTCAATAAGGAGTGTACCCGCCCCACGCCCTACAAGGCTACTACCTGTTTTTCTATCCATTACAATTTCCACTTCGGCAGTAGGGAGGACATCTAACTCAAAATTCAATTCTAAACCTTTGATAGACTCTAAGTTGCGGTTTAATTGAATCTTCTTATCTCCTTTTTCTATAAAGGTGATAAACGAGTCGTCGCCAACACTCTCGCTATCGCTGAGTGGTATTTTAAAAGAAGTACCTTCTTCAGTTTTTGCATTTACTTTAATTGCAATCTCATCTAAAGCTCCTTTAATGGTAGCAGTTCCTTTCATAAAGGCAGTTCCGTAGAAGAGCGCTTCATCGGTATAAGGTGTATTGAGCACCATAAATCGTTTACCCAGAGTTTGCAATTTGAGGTCTAAGAACCAATCTAACAATCTGTTATGACGGATAGAGCCATTGAGGGTAGCCTGAGTTTTATAGGCTGTATCGGTGAGTAGCCAGTTGTCAATATCAAAAGTTTTGTTATTCACCTTGATACGTGCTCCTTCTTGTATATCGGCGTTGAGTTTGAGGTAGTCGATACCTACCCCCGCTTTGTGCAAGGTGAGCGTACCGTCCATCAGCGGGTCGGTTACACTTCCGTTTATTTTCACCTGTCCTGTCATTGTACCGCGTAGGTCGTAGAAGATACCTTCCAAAAACGGGTTAAAAGGCGAGAGTTCAAAGTCCTTGAAATAAGCTGTAAGGTCGAGCAAAGTACCTTTTTTCTTATCCAGATTAATTTTTCCGCGTGTAGCAAATCCGAGAGCGCGCCCGTTGGAGAAGAAAGCTCCTACATCAAAGGAGGACAAATCGTTATTGCCAAAGATACCGACTTCTAAATCGCCATAGTCGTAGCCATTCAGTTTAAAATACTGAATAAAGAGGTCGGCAGAAGGGTAATACAAATTTCCTCGCTGGGTGAGCGACACATTGCCGTTGAGCGTTCCCGTGAGATTGAGTCCTTTCATTTCGGGGACTATTTTATCTAACGCCACGTTGTGTGCCACCAAATGTAGATTCTTGTAATCTTTGGTAGTGATGAGTCCACTGAGGTTTATATACTGGTTTTGGTGTGCCATTTTGAAGTTGCTCACCTTAATCGTATCGGCGGTACGATTGAGCACAATTTTGTTGTACTCATTCATTGCATTCTCACGGTTAATATACCACTCATTACCTTTGAAATTTATGAGCGATTTTTTGATACCAATAATAGATTCTTGTTTTTTGTTGAGCGTATGATAGAAATTCAACTCGTAAGTATCTTTACCAGTATCCCCACCTTTGAACTCGGTGCGAAAGAAAAGTGTATCTTTAATAGTGGTATTAATCAGGTTGAAATCTTGAATAGCATAGACTCCAAAATCAGCTTTTTTTACTTCAAAATAAGTATTGTACAATGGGTTTTTATTGTCGATTTCAAGGCTAAGACTATCAATTTGATTGTTGTAGGCATTGATACTTGGTGATTTCATTTGGAATTTAAAACTTCCTTTATCGGCATCTATATTGCCATTGACAAAAGTATTGCTACCTATTTTGACTTTGGGTACGAACACTTCTACAATTTTGTTGTAGATATTGAAATGAAAATCTACATATTGGTTTTTCTCTATTTTATAAGGATTATATTGGGTATAGATGCTTCCTACGGCATTTTGGAGTACTTTTTTAATTTCAGTTAATTTAAATTTTCCTTTTACATTTCCGCTGACGATATCAGGTGAATTGATAGTAATTTCTTTAATTCCGTTGTTGAGAGTTGAAACCACTTCAAAATCTTTAAAGGTAAAGTCGCCTGCTGAATTGATGTAATTAGTGTTTTTAAAGGATATTTTTCCTACAATATCATCTAATTGGTTACCCGAAATATCAATTACTACCTTGCCACAGAACTGTGAAATGCTGTCCTTTTCCATAAAGCGTAACGCGTGGAGGTCGGCTAAAGCGATATCAGCTTGGAAATCGAATTTATTATTTCTGCCCGATAAGTCGGCAAGCCCGTTGAAGCTCATCATAAGATTGGGGTCGCGAGTGTCGATCTTACCGCTAAACACCTGATTTCGAAACTCTCCATTGATAGCTATGCGCTGGTAATTATAACCGTTATACCCCACTGAATGAATGGTACCATTGGCATAGAGTTTCATAGTAGCGAAATCTAAGCCTTCGCCACGCACTAACATATCGGTACTGATAGCCCCTATATTAGGGTCGTCTAAAATTTTTCCTAAGTGAAATTGATTAGTAGTAAGTGTACCTTTAAAAGCTGTTTTATCGGTATGGGTAAGGTCGTCTAAAGAACCATCAATATGAGCTTCACCGTCATTAGTTTTTAGCCATACATTGGTTTGCAAGGAAGTGGTACGGTAAGCGAAATCACCATCTAAGGAGAACATTCCCAGCCTTTGCAGTTCCTCTGGGATATTTTTACCCAAGACTTCGGGCATCAAGTAAGCTAAATCGTTATAAATACTCTCGGCGTGTACGTTTTTGGCGATAACGGCGATATTAGCGTGTTGAGAAAGCAGATTTTGAAAAGCTAAATCACCTTCAATAAGTGTATTTTGATAGGAGATTTTACCTTGAGGAATGACAAAGTTATTCAATGTACCCTTCATAGTTACACCTTCTAACACTATATTTCTACCCCCATTGAAACCGTTGTAGAAAGCGTTTAAATCGGTAGTGTTCACAATAGCTTTAGGCAGATGGACATCAAAGACTACTTTATTTACAAAATCGCCAAAACTGCCATTGTGAGGCAACATAGTTATCGTACCTTGAAGGTCAGTTTGAGGTGTTTGCAATCGCAAATCCTTAGCTTGCATCAAGCTATCGGTATAGCTAAAATAGGTGTTTAGGTGGGTAACTTCTAATTTGTTGTCGAAACGGAAGTTGGCTTCTTTCATTTCAAAGAAGATTTTACTACCTAAGATTTTAAAGTCGTTTAGTTCGGTGTTTAGTTTAGTAACTTTTAGTATAGAAAGGTCAGGATTGTTATCATTGGAAATATAACAATAGCTATCTTTGAGCTCTATACCTTTAGCTTTCATCACAAATTTACCTGTACTGGGTTCACCTGAATCGAATTTATTCACGAATACATCGAGGTTTGAGAGCGTATCGCCTTTGTGAGTTTTCATATTGAAAACAATGTTATCACCTTTGATATTGCCGAAGTACAGATTACCATCAATCAGCTGTTTGAAGTCTAAAATAGAAGTAGTGAGTTTTTTAGCTGAAATAAGCGTATCTTGTTTATGGTCGCGAATAAGGATGCGCTTGATATCTACATCACCATTGATTTTCAGGTGAATGCGGTCGATATTTAAGTCGATACCAAATTCCTTATTCAGGTAAGCTACTGCCTTTTTAGCAATGAAAGTTTGGGTGGCAGGTAAGGTCAAAAGAAGAGCCGTAACCCCCAGTAACACAAGGGTTATAAGGAAGAAACGAACAAGTATTTTTCGTAATTTTTTGATAGAATGAGTGTTTTAGTTGTTGTATATAAAGTAGGGGCATTTTGCAAAACGCCCCTACAGAGTTGATTATATTACGCGTCGATTTTCGCATATTTAGCGTTTTTCTCGATAAACTCACGACGGGGAGGGACTTCGTCACCCATTAGCATAGAGAAAACGCGGTCGGCTTCAGTAGCGTTATCGATAGTTACTTGGCGGAGAGTACGATGTTGAGGATTCATAGTTGTATCCCACAACTGGTGGTCGTTCATCTCACCTAAACCTTTGTAACGCTGAATGGTTACATTGCCCATTTCGGCAGAAAGTGCATCGCGTTGTTTTTCATTCCAAGCGTATTCTTCGCGTTTGCTACCTTTACTTTTCACCAAATAGAGCGGTGGTGTAGCGATATACACGTGACCATTTTCTATAAGTTCGCGCATATAGCGGAAGAAGAATGTAAGGATAAGAGTTGTAATGTGAGAACCATCAACATCGGCATCGCACATAATAATCACTTTATGATAACGTAGCTTACTCAAATTAAGTGCTTTAGCATCTTCTTCAGTACCGACAGTTACCCCCAAAGCGGTATAGATATTTTTAATTTCGTCGCTATCAAATACTTTGTGTTGCATTGCTTTTTCGACATTGAGGATTTTACCTCTGAGGGGCAATATTGCTTGGTTATCTTTATTTCGACCTTGTTTAGCAGTACCGCCCGCTGAGTCACCCTCAACGAGGAAGAGTTCGCATTTTGTAGGGTCTTCTTCAGAACAATCGGCAAGTTTACCAGGAAGACCTCCACCGCTCATCACGCTTTTACGTTGCACCATTTCACGGGCTTTGCGTGCTGCCTGACGAGCTTGAGCTGCTAAAATAACTTTCTCAACAATGGTTTTGGCATCATTAGGATTTTCCTCGAGATAATCTTCGAGCATTTGCCCAACGGCTTGAGATACTGCTGAAGTGACTTCACGATTACCGAGTTTAGTTTTAGTTTGACCTTCAAATTGAGGTTCAGCGACTTTTACTGAAATAACGGCGGTAAGACCTTCACGGAAGTCATCACCTTCAATCTCTACAGGATTCTTTTTATCCTTGCTCATTTTTTCGAGCAAACCTGATTTATCGGCGTAGGCTTTGAGCGTACGGGTAAGCCCCATACGGAAACCTTGCAAGTGAGTTCCACCTTCAGAAGTGTTGATATTATTGACGTAAGAGTGCAGGTTCTCATTGTAAGAGTCGTTGTAAATCATAGCGACTTCTACTGGAATACCGTTCTTTTCACCTTCCATAGCAATTACACCGCCAATGATAGGCATACGGTTGCCGTCGAGGAATTTCACGAACTCTTTCAATCCATTTTCTGAATAAAATTTTTCGGTGATAAAGTTACCTTTTTCGTCCTTATTACGGAGGTCGGTAAGGGTAATCGTAATACCTTTATTTAAATAAGCGAGTTCACGGATACGAGCGGCAAGAGTATCGTACTTATACTCGGTAGTTTGTTCAAAGATCAATTCATCGGGGTGGAAAGTAACTTTAGTACCACGTTTATCGGTATCACCTACCTGTTTTACAGGGTACATAGCGACCCCACGTTGGTACTCTTGTTCCCATATTTTGCCGTCGCGATATACAGTAGCTTTTAGATGGTCGGAAAGGGCATTCACGCAGGAAACCCCCACGCCGTGCAAACCGCCTGATACTTTGTAAGAGCCTTTATCGAATTTACCACCTGCACCGATTTTGGTCATTACCACTTGGAGAGCAGAAACGCCCTCTTTTTTGTGGATATCGACGGGGATACCACGTCCATTATCTTCGACGGTAATAGAATTATCTTCGTTGATAGTTACAGAAATCGTATCACAATAACCAGCGAGGGCTTCATCGATAGAGTTATCGAGCACCTCGTATACAAGGTGGTGCAAACCGCGTGTTCCTACATCACCGATGTACATAGAGGGGCGCATACGCACGTGTTCCATTCCTTCGAGGGATTGGATATTATCTGCTGAATAGTCAGCAGAATTTAATTGTTCGTTATCTAATTCTTCTGCCATAATTTTATTATCGAATCAAGGGTGCAAAGGTACGAATAATTGGCTAATTTTGCAAATTAGTGAATTTACTAATTAAAAAACTCCCCGATTAGCATTAGTTAATCGGGGAGTTTCGCTATTATTATTTCAAGAAATACTCTTAATCGGCGGCTCTATAGAGGTTGAAGTGACCTACATATTCTTGGTCGTCTTCGCCGTCTTCGTGGGTTTTGAGGATATACCAATAGTCACCTGTTGGTAATTCCTTGCCGTTGTATCGACCATCCCATACTTCTCCTGAACGTAAGCTGGTGATATAACGTCCGTAACGATCGTAGATGTCTACCGTTAAGTTTGGATAACTGCGGTATCTATCTGGATCCCAGCCGTCGTTCTGTCCGTCTCCGTTTGGTGTAAAGAAATCGGGTGGTACTGACTTCATATACTCTTTCTCTATAGTGAGCGTTGAGCTACAGCCGTTGCCGTCTATCGCCTCTACAACTACTGTTTTGTAGACTCTCTTACCTACTACTCGTGTGGTTGGATCGCTTGAGCGCAACATATATTCATTTGTACCGTCTTGATAACCATTGAACGTGTAACTATAACTTGATGGGTTACCGCCAACGGCTTGTACTTTTATCTTGTTGATTGCTCTCGGATCGGTAATATCCTTGATTTCTAAACCTCGATAACGGGTTAAGCTCACGGTACTACCCCAAGTTTGTTCACATAGTGGTGCTCCTGGTACATTTGAGTAATAGTATACCGTAAGGGTGTATTGTCCTGTAGGTATAATATCGGTATATCCGTACTTACCTTCTATTCTCTTGAATGGAGTTTTTTGAAGACCTCCATCTACTGAGTAGAGGGTATTGCTCGCTGTACGTTTGTCATCGGCTTGTGAGAACTCTACACGTAAATAGCTGGTGGTGTAAGTAGTGGATACTACTGAACAGTTGAACTGTTCTTTTACATCTACAATATCTAACTTAGGTGCTGATGGTACTGTGATTTGTAAAGATTGTGAGCACTGACCATCGCTGTATTCTAAGAGATAAGTTCCTACTACATTGGTTATAGTGCGTACCGTTCCTGTTGCTGTTACGGTTCCGCTATCTGCTAAAGTACCTGAAGCTGTTTTGAGTGTATAGCTATAAGGTGCTCTACCGCCTTGGATGCTGAATATCAACTGTCCGTTGTTTAAACCGTAGCAGGTTTCGGATACTGTTGAGGCATTGACTTGTAACAAATCGGGTTCTACTATAGTGAAGCTGTGTTCTAATTCACAATTGATCTCGCCATTAGATCTCACTTTCACTGTATAAGTACCTGCCGATAAACCTGTGTATCGGCTGTTTGCTGCATCGAACGTGCCGGCTTCTGGTTCAATAGTATAAGTATAACTATTGGTTGCGCCGTTTACCACAAAGGTTATCGTTCCATCGTTTACTCCATAACAGCTCATATCGGTTTTTGTTACCGTTGTTGCCGTTAAACTGTTGTAAGCTGTTACATTTACTGTAAGGCTGGTTGTACAACCATTGAGGTGTGCAAAGGTGATGGTGTGAGTACCTGCTGTTACTCCTGTAAATTTACCTGAGTTTTGTGGTGCTGCTCCGTCTAAACTGAAGCTTACCGCTCCTGTGTAGCTGGCGCTGACCGTTGCGTTGATCGTATTGACTACGGTATTGTTACCACAACCGTAACTTACTGTTGCTGTGGCTTGCATATCTACACCTTCTTTTATCAATACTGATACTTCGGTTGTACAAGAGTGTGCATCTTTCACCGTGATGGTGTGGGTTCCTACTGATAAGCCTGTATACAAGGTCTTATCTACTGTCCAAGCTCCACCGTCGATTGAGGTACTGTACGATTGGGTTCCTCCAGTGATGGTTATCGATACGGTACCATCGCCTGCTCCATAACATACCTCATCGGTTTGTTTATCGATGATGGCATTCAATACATCGGGTTCGTTGATCTTGAAGACCTCATCTACAAAGCAACCATTCTTATCTTGGGCTCTTACTACGTATTCTCCTCGAGCAAGTCGTGTGAAGTAGCCTTCGGATACAAATCTATCTAATCGTGGACTGATTGCGTATTGTATATCACCTGCGCCTCCGGTTACCGTCATTGAGATGGTACCATCACGCATTCCGTTACAAGTGATATCAGTGGTTGCAGTTGCTACTGTAAAGGCTGGTGATTCACCTATATTTACTGTTGCTGTTTGTACGCAATCTACGCTGGTTACCTCTACTTGGTAAGTACCACTTGCTAAGCCTGAGAATGCCCAGTCGGTAGCATTTACTTGGGTTGCTGAAACTGTTTGTGCAATTCCGCCTTTGTACAATTTGTACTGATAGTTACCCAATGCTCCGGTTGCTGAGAAGGTGATACGCGCTGAACTTTCTCCGTTACACTTCACAAAGGCATCGGCTGTATTCACGTGCAAGGCTAAAGGTTCTAAAGCTGCTATGGTTATCTTATTAGATACTTTAGATGTACAGCCATTGGCATCTTTTACATAGAACTCGTAATCGCCTACATCGGCTGCATTGACCGTAACGGTACTTCCTACCGTTGTAGTCAATCCGCCTTTTATTTGATAATAAGTATAAGCTCCTGTGCCTCCTGTTGCTACAAGTGATATTGTAGCTGGGGAATGACAAGTAAGTGGACTGGTAATACCGGCTACTATATTGAGTTCGGCAGGTTCGGTTACCTCTACTTCTATCTGTGATTCACATCCCCATCCATCGGTGATCATCAACACATATTCTCGTGCGTCTAATCCTGTGAAAGTGGTATTAGTTTGTGCGCCTCGTACAATAGCTCCTCCTTTTTCTTTCAATTCGTAAGTGTAGTTGCCACTACCTCCTGTGATGCTTTGTACGCTTATCACCCCTGTTCGATCGCTGAAGCAATTTACATTGGTTACTGTTACTGTCGCATCGATAGGATCGGGTGCTGCCATCACTTGGGTTACTATTGTTACACATCCATTTTCATCTTTTACCTCTACTGTATAAGTTCCTGTTGATAAACCTTCAAAGAGTGAGGTGCTGGTATAAGTTCCATATACTGGATGGGCTGTACCATTGTGGGACAAACGATATTCGTAATTGCCCCATCCTCCAGTAGCTTCTACATTAAAGGTTCCTGTTTGACCAACGCCACACTTGATGCGATCGGTGACTGTAGGGGTAGCTGTAAGTGCCGTTGCTGGCTCGGATACCATTACTTGGGTGCTAGTTACCGTACAATTTGGCGCATCGGTTTGGTCTACTCTTACCACATAGTTACCTTTTGGTAAACCGCTGATTACCGCTTTACGCACCGCATCTGGACTGCCTATTTGGGTTTGCAAACTACCTACTGGAGCAACCGTAGGACTTACTGTGTAGGCTTGGTAAGCTATCGGACCTTGGTAACCACTGAAGGTAATGGTAATCTCTCCATTGCTATCTCCCACACAGCTCACTGGTTTACTTTGGGCTACACTTACTTCCATCGCTCTATATTCGTTTACGGTATAAGATACGGTGGCATAGCAGCCTGTTTCTCTATCGGTTACTTTGATAGTATAGTAACCTGGAGCATTGAAGTGTACTGTTGCTACATTCGCTCCTGTTGTAAGGGTTTGTGTTGATGGCGTTGGGGTTGCCACACTACCATTGGCTGTTACCTCTACTATATAACCGAGGTTCTTACCTCCTACTATAGTGAAGTTCACTGTTTCGGATTGATTACAACTGATGGTTGTCAATCGGGTGGCTTTTATCTCACTGATGCGTTGTAGTGGTGGTACTACCAATGGGGTGTAGACGGCTCTACAGCCATTGGCATCCTCTACATTCACTATCACGGTTTGTGTGGCACTACCTGCACTTGTGAGGCTGTAAACACTGCTGCTTATCCAGCCTGAAGTGGTGGTGCTTGTACCATCAAATACTTGATAATTGTATTTGTAAGGTTGTGTACCGCCTTGCGCTACTGCTGAGATAATTGCTTGTTGGGCATTGTTATCAGCATCACATCTGTAGTGTGTGGTTACCGTAGTGGTATTGCTCACTATCAAGGTGGCTGGTGCGCCTATGACAATTGTCTCAGTTTTAGTACAGTTGCGCGCCGAGGTGAGTGTTACAGTGTAAGTACCCGCTGGCATAGCTATAAACTCTATGTCCTTAGGTGTGGTGTTCACCGTTTCACTGCGGGTAAAGCCGCCACTACCTACTATATTGATTTGATAATCGGTTTGTGTTTGGGTACCTGGTATGGTAATTTTTAACTTACCATCGCTGCTACCACTACAGCTCACTGCTGTTGTAGTGTAAGTAAAGCTTACTGCCGCTGCATCAGTTACTGCAAAGGTGTGGGTTTGGGTAGGACAACCTGTTGCTATATCGTATACCGATACTTCATAATTACCTGCTGGTACATTTGTAAATCCGTTGGTAGTGGATGTAGTGCTCACTCCTGTACCTAAGTTCTTAAGGGTATAACGCAAGCTTGGTGAATCGCCTCCTGCATAAGTGACACTAACTGTCGCTCCTGTATTCGGTGTACAAGTTACTTGCTTGATAAAGCGTACGCCTACTCCTTCTACCGGTTCGTATAAGGTTACCGATTGGGTAAGGGTTACTGTACAACCCCAAGAATCGGATATCGCTACTTGGTAATTACCTGCACTTAAGTTTTGGAACTCGGTGCTGGTTTGTGCTCCGCCTTGTGCTACCCCATCTTTGATGAGTTGATACAAGTAGTTCGCGCCTTCACCTCCCGTTACACTTCTCACTCCTATGGCTCCCGTACCATTGGTACAGTTCGCATTGGTTACCGTAAGTGTACCACTAATAGTTGTTGGGGTGGCTATGGTTACTGTACTGCTAAGGGTTGTAGGACAACCTCCGTTGTCTTTTACTAATACTCTATAAGTACCTGGGGTTAAGCCTGTGCGTACACTTGTGTTTGTCCACACTTCAAAGCCTGGAGCTGCTTGACCGATATAGTACTGATATGTGCCCCAACCGCCGGTTACATTTTCTATGGCTATCTCTCCACTGTTGTAAGTAGGTGCGCTAGCACAAGTTGCCTGACGTACTGTAACGCTCGCTGTAACAGACGCTGTTGGTTCTTCTATCTTGAAGCTATATACTTGCTCACAAGCTGTATTGTTATCTTTTACAGTTACTGTATAGGTATTAGGAGCTAAACCTGCTATGTTGAAGGTTGCTGTTGTGCCCGTTGCTGTAAATGGTGCGGATGGTGCAATCGTTCCTCCTGCTGGGGTTACGGTTACATTATAAGCGTGACCACTTACTGTATTGCTAAGGGTAAAGGTAGCGGTACCATCGTTAGCGCCTTTACAACCTACATTCTTCACTTGTGGGTTTACAATGCTGAAGTTGTTAGGGTTAGGTGAGATGTACAACTTGCTCACTGTACAGCCTGTGGCTTTGTTGGCTACCCAGAATGTGTAAGTTCTGTTAGGGGCTATGGTAAAGCTATTGCTTGTTTGCCAGCCGCCTGTTGTTGGGGTGATCGCTCCCGTAGGGGCGGTAGCTCCTTGATAATACAACAACTGACCGGTAAATGGTGCTCCTGAACTTTGGGTTGCACTGATGGTGATGGTCTCACTCGCATTACAAGTTCCTGAAGTGGTTACCGTAAAGTCGATCTTATCGACATCAAAAGCTTCAAACGGTTTGATTACCACTGAGGTTTGGGTGCTACAACCATTGGCATCGATAGCGGTGATGGTTACTGTGCCTCCTGCTGTATTTCCTATGCTAAAGCTATTGCCTGTGCCTGATACAGTACCGTACAAGTACTCTATTCTATAAGGTTGTGTTCCGCCTTGTACTGCCCCACTTGGCACTGTGATTTGAGCTTGTTGTACACTGCCTGAGCTTCCACAACTGAACTCTTGTTTGTTGTTCTCTATCACTGTTTTGCTAAGGGTAAGTGCGGTAGGCTCTTTCACAGTTGCTGTATAGGTGCTTTGACAGCCATTAGCCGTTACTGTAATGGTGTATACTCCTGCCGTTAAACCTCTCACTTCTCTATTGACTATTGATGATGATGGAACTGCTCCACTTGGCCCTTGTACTGCATAAGTGAATGTTCCTACAGTGGCTGCATTGACCTCAGTAAGGTAAATCGCTCCATCATTACCTCCGGCACAAGTTACTGTTTTTACCGAAGTGGTTATCTCTGGATGTTCGGCAGTACGTACTGTAATGCTCTTAGTATAACTACCGCAAGTGCCTGATGTACTCTTATCTCTTACTGTTACGGTATATACACCTACAGCCGTTACATTGATGGTCGCTTTATATTGACCTCCTACTTGTGGTATTGCAATAGGTCCCGTTGGTGTACCGCCTGGATTTATATAGCTATATTCGTAGTCGCCTGAACCATTGTCTACTTTTATAGTGATTTCGGCTCCTCCGCCTCCACATCCTAATGGTGTGGTTAATGCTATATCTGCCTCTAACGCATTGGTGATGCTCACGGTTTTAGTAGCTATACATCCTGTAGATTTATCTCGGATTTGTACATCATACGGCCCTGCTACCAAGTTAGCAAATACATTGCTGCTTTGGTAATCTAAACCTCCATCTATTGAGTATTCGTAACCGTTAAGTTCTGTTCCTGTTGCTGGGGTTCCTGAAGCTCCTGTTTTAGCTTGTGGCTCAACAGTGAGGGTGTACTGTCCATCGGAACAACCTATTACAGTGGCTTTTGCAATTCTTGGAGATGGCGTTACTGTAAAGGTGTATGTACCTAAAGTAGCTTTACATCCATATTGGTCTTCCATCTCTAATTTTACTCCAAAACTATAAGCTCCACTTGGATAGGTTGGCATTGCTGGAGTGGCTATATTATCTTTTACTATCTGTACTCTTGAGCTTCCTGTAACTATTGGTGCTCTGAAAGTAACTCCTGCTGTTGTTGGAGTTACTGTGTACCTATAAGTACCTCCACCTCCCGTAGGATTTTGTACCTCTAAAACTCCATCGCTATCACAAGTAATTGTAGCGGTTTGTGATACCGTAGCTGAAAGCGTTGCTAATTCTCGTATATGCAAGTCTCTACTACCCCACTTACAACTTCCTTCGCTGATAATAGCGTAGTATGTTTTGTTTGCACTGAGGGTAAAGGTAGACAAGATAGACTCGCCTCCCGGTCCTGGCATAGCTGCTGTACCATTGATAGGTGCTGATGTTACAGGATCTATAGCTATCGCATTGGTTGCTTTGTCATACACTGCCCAACTGATATTAGTTGATGCGCCTGAGCTATATGCAGTGCTACGACGTACTTTAAGCGTTGCATTACCATTAGAGCCGTGACAAGCTGGATTGCCTTCAAGCATTGCACTGATCGCTGGTGAGGATACACTCGCATAGATGTCTCCTGTGTAGGCTGCCTCACATCCATTGGCATCTTTAACTCCAAAGGTATAGGTACGACCTACGACTAAGCCTGTGAACACGTGTGTGCGTGAGTTTACACTTCCTGTTACATAGGCTCCTCCATTGACATTAAACTGATAAGGTGGCTGTCCATAACCTGGAGCTACTGTTACCGTAGCAGTAAACAATGGGTTACCTGCTGCTGTACAGTTCTGTACGTACTGTTCTAAATTGGTGGTTACACTTACGCCTCCAATTGGCAACGGTACTACATAAGCCATCGCTGCTGTACTACATACATTAGGCGCTGTAGCACTCGGACGTGTTGCAAAACGCACTTGGATGGTTCTGCCTGGCTCGGTTACTCCTGATATAGGAAGTATGTAATGTGGATTGTTTGGCATTGGATGCCAAGTACCACTATTGTTAAACTCATAGTATATTTGGTTACCGCCTGCTCGGTATGCTGTCCAAGCATCATTACCCATTGTAAGGGTAAGGGTGGCTGCTGAACCTGTGGATGCACAACTTCCTACTGTTGCCGATAAGGTTATCGTAGCAGTAAGTGCTGGCATATCGGCTAAAGTAACATTTTGTGTCGCATTACAGCCGTATTTATCGGTTACTGTTACTGAGTATACTCCTGCTGCTACATTGGCTATCGTATAGGTGTTGGTCGCTATACCTGTATAAGTGCCTATTACTGGAGTTCCTCCATTGCCATAACGCACAGTAAAGTTGCCATCGCCTTGAATGTTTTTCAACACTATCTTTCCTGTCGCTGATCCTTGACACGTAGGCGTTACTGTCGACGCTGTAAAGGCTACATTATCGGCTTTCTTCACTATTACTTGATGCGTTTTTACGCAACCTGCAGAACGTACATAAACTGTCCAAGTTTGTACTGCCTCACTAAAGTGTGGAATCACTTTGCTCGTATCGTTTAGATGGTAATTAGGCAATCCACTGCCTAATACATAAGCGTATTCGATATTGCTTGTTCCTACTCCTCCTGAGGCTATTACCTCTATCTTCGCATTGGTATTACAACTACTTTGGTGGGTTACCCTTACTGTACTATTTAACGATGGGTAAATACGCACTTGGGTGGCTGTACTACAACCATAACCATCGGTAACGGTGATGCTATAGCTGCCTTGGGTAAGCCCCGTAAAGGTATGGGTGGTGCCATTGGCTGGTAAAACTACCGCCGCATTGTTATTTAACCTTACTTTGTAATTGCCATTACCACTGTTGATCTTCACTTCTATTACTCCATCTCCATTGTTTGAATAACAAGTGGTTGCTGATGTAGTAAGCGTTATAGCTGCTGGAGTGGTTACTGTAAAGACTCCTGTGAGCTGTGCACTACAACCATTCTTATCTTTTACTATAAAGGTAGGGGTGCCTGGAGCTATGCCTGTAAAGACATTGTTTGTTTGGGTAGTGGTCGTTCCCACTCCTTGATAGATATAAGTATACGGTGGTGTTCCGCCACCTGCTGTAAGCGTTACTCGTGCTTTGTTGTTGTTTGAACACATCGCTGGCTCGCTAATGGTTGCCGTAAGGGTAAGCGCATTGGGCTCGGTGATGGTTACTGTACGGGTAAGCAAACAGTTACCGTTATGACTAAAGGTAATGGTATGAACTCCTGCATTGAGCCCGTCTACCTCAAAGGTCGCTGCTGTTGTAGGAATTGTATATCCTATTCCTGAACGAGTTGTTCCATCTACTGATACTCGGTAGCTACCTCCGTGTAGGTTCTCCATCTTGAAGGTTACCTTACCAGTACTCAAACTTTTACAAGTTACACCGGTTTGACTTACTACACTCGCCTTAAACTCTTTACCTGAGGGAACTACTACTTGCTTGGTGATTTCTTGTTCGCAAGATTTTGCTTCTTGGTAAACAATAATATCATCGATAGCAAAGTCATTACCTCCGCTTCCTACTGTTAAATTTCTAAATTCTATACGGAAAGAAGTCGCTGCCCCTGGATTCAACTCTCCTGAGAACTCTTGCCAATCTAAATCGTGTCGGTTATCTCGAAGAATTCCTGAAGTTGTGCTTGCTAATATATTATTGCTGGTATCTACCAAACTCACTTGTATATTAGGTCGTATGATAGGACTGTGGCATTCTTCTTTCTCTAAACTATACAAATATACTTTAAATTTAACTGGCTGATTAGGCACTACATCTTGTACCTCTTTGTAATAGAATCGTGTACCGCCTGGTGCTACTACTCCATTATTCATTACAAAGAATCTTCCTTGTGCATCTGTTCCATTGCTCGTATGGTCTTTTGGCATTCTCCAACACCAACCTGGACAAGGAGATGCTCCTGCTTGATTGGCAATTGCATAAGTCCCTTCCTCTAAACAGCCTGTAAGTTTACAAGTCCAATTTGATGGTACTATTGACGCTAAACAAGTTGTAGGCCCTGAACCAAAACTTTCTTCTATCAATATACTTGAAGCTGGAAGATTAGTGTCCTTATATTTTATCGTTACTGTATAACTGCCTGGTGCTAAACCTGTAATGGTAGCGGTTGTACCTGTAGCGGTTTTGCCATCTATTTCATAAGTATAATCGTAAGAGGTTGGGGTACCTGTAAAGCGTACCGTAGCCTTACCGTTACAATCATAACCTGTAATGGTGTATGTCGTGCCTGTAGGTTCTGGAATTCTCGCTGTTACTGTTACTGTAAGTCCTAATTCACAACCTTTAGCATCTTTTATATACACTGTATGGGTGCCTGCTGGTAACCAAGCTGTTTTACTGTTGCCATAGTTGCCATCGAACTTATATTGATATGGTGGAGTGCCTCCACTTGGGTTGGTAATGCGTACCTCTGCCTTATCTTTATTGGCTCCCGTGCCACAACCTATAAGTTGTGATACTCCTGCAAAACCTTGTAATGGATTCGCAGGTTGGGTTATAGTGACATTTTTAATGGTTTCACAATTGTTGGCATCAACTACTTTTACAATATAGCTCTTAGCTGCTAAATTTGTAAATACTAGCTGACTGCCTTTATTCACTCCATCTAAGAAGACTTTATAAGGTGCTTTGCCTCCTGAAATTGTTAAGGATATAGTTCCATTATTAGCTCCATAACAACCTACTGTTGTTGTACTTACTGTTACTGTTGGCGCTACAGCAGCTACTAATGTAGCCGTTCCTGTGATAATACAACCTTTGCTATCGGTAACTTCGATTGTATATGCTCCTGGGGTTGCTGTTTCATAAGTGGCTGTATTGCCTACTACATTTTGAAGACTTTGTACTAAAGCCCCGCCCTGTTTCACTACATAACGGTAAGGTGGATTTCCATCTTTTACCTTGAGTTCTATCTTCCCTTTATTGCCCGGAAATACGTTACAAGAGATGTCCTTCGATACTGTCGCTCCTGTTCCTCCATCGATAGAAAGCGGTTTCTTGATTTCAACAGTGTAGGTGGCTTTACAACTGTGTTTATCTATTACCGTAAAGGTGTGTGTGCCGGGATCTAAATTATTATATATATAGGTAGTCGCATTTTGAGTAGCTACCGTTGTTCCATTGTGCTGGAATACATAAGGCGCTGTGTTTGTGTTGTTGGATGTGCGTACCTGTACCTCTACCTTGCCCTTAACTCCGCCTTGCAAACAATAGTTGTTGTTCGCCGTATTGGTCGTAGCGGTCAAGGTGAGTGTTGGAGCATTTATCACTGTGAGAGAACCTCCACTTTGACAACCATTAGCATCACGAACTGATACTATATATATTCCTGTTTGGGTAATCGTAAACTTAGGTGAGGTTTGGTAGTCGTACAACACTTGGGAGGTAGTGTCTTGCAACTTATATTGCAAAGTACCTGTACCCCCTGTTGCCGAAACTACTGCTTCGGTTACTCCATTACATCCTAAAATTAGATCGTCGGGAAGTATTATAACCAAATTAGGTGGTACCGTGATTGAGAAGGTACGACTGACCTCACAGTTGGCGTTGTTTTGTTCTGCACGGAATTTTATAGTATGATTACCTGCATCAATATTTGTCCATTTGAAAATAGACCCTGCTGTGTAGGCTTGGAATGCTGCACCGTCTTTGCTTACATAATAAGTAGATGGGGCATTTTTAAGTGTTATCTGGTATTCTCCTTTTTGATTATTACACTTAGGTTGTATAATTTTTTCTGTTGTTGGATCTACTCCAAAGGCTTTATCATTATCTACAGTTACTGTAAGGGTATGAGTAAAGCCACAAGATTCGGGGTTTTGGTATACAGTAAGATCATCAAAAGCGAAGTCGTTACAAGATGAAGTGTTCCACTTAGTACGAATACGTATTTTCAAACGTTTATAAGTACCTGGATTTACACGTGCTGCTGGAGTAACTCCTGTATTTACGCCTGTACCATCGGAAGCGAAGCGGAACCAAGCATCGGCATTATTTTTATTGGTAGGTATTTGTTGTGATTCGATACGACCTAATACTTTGTCTTGACCTCCTACTTTTACTACATTACCAGCATCGTCCAAAGCGACGATTTCCATAATCATCACTGGGTTTGTACAATTGGAAGAACGCACTAAGTTGAAACCGAACATTTCGAACTCAATAGGTAAGTTTGGCATTACATCCATTACATCTTTTTCATAGAAGATCGCTCCATTAGCAATGAGCTGACCAAAGTCGACTGCTAAATAGCGGGAAGTATTATCAAGGCGATTAGTATGGTCGTTAGGGAAAATAGCATCATTTTGCCACCAGCCTGTTTGGATGTGTGAATAGATGTCACGTTTTCCTGCTACAAAATACTTATTCCAGTCCAATCGTTGATAGCGAGGATCTACTAATTGGTAAGCAGGGGTCATTCCTGGAGGAGGTGTGGTATAAGGAGTACCTTTACCGAAATCTTCTTTAAGCAAGAGACCTGGACGGGTAGCTGAAGGGTCGTCATAACGGATGGTAACGGTATGTACGCCTGGAGCTAAGTTGGTGAAACGGTTAGTAGTGGTTTCAGTACCACCATCTATACTATATTTATAGGTGTAATTAGGTTTGTTATTAGTAATTACTATAGTACCGCGACCTTGGCAATCATAAGTAACGGTAGGGTTAGGGAAAGAAGGTGTAGCTGGTTTATCTTTAACTTCTACTTTCAAGTTGCTACGTGTACAACCGATAGCATCACGCACAGCGAGTGTGTAACTACCAGGAGCCATCCATCGTTCGCGGGTGGTAGTCCAAACGCCATCACCGAAGTTGTATTCATAAGGTAGAGCACCTCCTTGTACATTGGTGAAGTGTACCAAAGCTTTATTGGCATTAGCACCAGTACCACAACCTACTAATTTGGCAACTCCTGCTGAAGCGATGAGTTCATTATTAGCGGTTCCAATGGTTATCATCTGTGCTACTATGGTACAAGAAGCAGTGCTACCATATTTGTAGCGCAAAGTAGCTGTATAGGTTTTACCAGGAGCTACTGTAAGTATGCGTCCTGATTGGAAAGTTACCCCATCGGCGCTATACTCATAGGTATAGCTTACTGTACTTTGGGGTTCTGTAAAGGTGATCTGCCCATTAGCACCACAGTTGATAAGTTTACCTGAGGCACTAACAGTAGGTGCAGGTAAGGTTTGCACTGTAACGGTAGCCTGATCGGTACAGCCATTGTAATCTATAACTTTAAAACTATAAGTTCCTGGAGAGGTAACCGTAAAGTCGTAATAATTATGAGTAGCGTTATGGAGGTAAGTAGCGCCATTATCATTACTAAATCCATAAGGCTGTGTAGAGCTCACTGTACCTCCGGTAGCAGATACACGTATTACTCCGGTTCCACACATTATAGGTGATAATACCGTAGCAGTGGCTTTGAGTTCAGGTATTTTTTTAATTTCTACTGTTTGGGTAACTGTACAACCATAAGTATTCTCTAAACTCACCTGATATCTACCATCGTTGAAATAGTTTTGGAAGTCTACTACATTCACAGGATTAGCTGTGGTAGCTGTTACTTTGGTTACTGTACTTCCGTTGTTACTCACTACTATATCATAAGGTGGATAGGGAGCATCGGTAAGTTCTATGCGCATACCTCCTCTGCTATTGGCACACGCCATAGGAGTTACTGTTACTTTGAGTTTGGGTTCGCGTTTTTTTACAAAGATATTATCGATTTCGAACACACAAGGTACTGTAGTAGTTTTAGTAACTGTTTGTTTGATAAGTACTCTATAGGTACCCTGATTATTAATTGGAAAATTAGGGGAGTTTTGATAATTTGTAATGGTACTTGTACCTTGTAGTAAAGCATATTGATAGCCCGTAGCTGGTACATCTTTGATAGTGATAAGTCCTTTAGTAGTACAAATAACATCCTTTACCTCAGCTTTAGGAGCTAAGTTATTTTTAGTAATTTTGAAATAATAGTACACTACACAATTACCACCTCCATTGCTATAAGTTACTACTAAACGATAGTCACCTTCTTGATTAAATGTATATTGGGTGGTAGTGCCGTTGTTAGTATGCACATTTGCCCAAGTACAATTATAGGATTCAAGGCTTGGAGGGCATTCTTTAAAGCGCTGCGCTTCTTTAGCATTACAGTTGCCTTTTTTCTGCCATACAAAGTTTGTAGCATTAGAAACATTTACTTTTAAATTCACAGAAGCATTAGCACCACACAAATACACTTGAGGATAATACTGACCTGTATCTGGACAAATATATAATTCCCCATTGATCTGTTTATTTTCAATCATCTTATGAATGGGGTGATCAGCTTCGGCAGTATTAGGTTTTACCTCGTAGATTTCGTACATAGTAGCACAACCAGCTTTGGTTTTGGTCACTTTATAAGTACCAGCTTCTGAAACGGTAAGAGAACGATCGGTTCCTTTTTGTCCTTTGTTTGCTCCTTCGGTTTTTTCCCATTTATAGTTATCAAAGCCATCGGCAGCTGTAAGTACAGCATTGGCTTGACAAAGGGTAATGGTTTCTTTATAGGCACATTTACTAAAATCAGTTGCAACGGTAAAAATTGTAGGGGCTTCAGAAGCAGCACCACAAGAGCCTGCTAGAGGGAAACTGTAGGTTTTAATACCACCATTAACAGGGTTTTCTACGCCGTTATAGGTAGCGAAAGCGCTGTTTTCCACCTCATTAGCACAAGGATCACGCCAATCGTTACAATTATTAGCAACTTGTACGCCGAAAGATATTTCTTGCCAAGCACTACCTCTTTTCACTAAACTTTTATCTACCGTAAATTTTATTTCACGGGTATTGGGGTTGTAAGTTGAAGGAGACACGCCTGAAGGTACACTAATACCGCTTACATTATTTTGTAAACTTTTAGGGAGTATATCGGTGATTACCAAATCTTTAGCATCATCATTCCCGGTATTTCTGAAGCGTATTTTATAACGGAGAGAAGCGCCAAAGGCTATATTGGTAGCATTGGTAACATCATTATTAGCTGCATCGTACACGCGTTTTTCGAGAGCGATGTGAGGTTGTATTACCTCTACGCTGAAGGCGAACATAAAAGGATAGTAGACGTCACCATTTGTACTAGCGAAGAGGCTTGCTGAAGAGGTATTATTTCCTAAGATATTATTTCCTGCATTGGGGAGATCAAAAATACCTACATCGATACCCAGTAGGTTTCTGGATTTAGGGTTACGGTCAAAATTTTCACCGTTTTCATCGGTGATAAAACTTTTGAAGAAGTTTTCACCTCTTCCTGATGCATATTCACGTCCTGGGGGGTGAAGGTATACACCTAAATGAGATGTTTTATTAGTTTTTATTCGGAGTCCATCGCCATAATAAGCAACATCGCCCTCTAAAGCAGCAAAGGCGATTTTGGCTTTTACGGGACCTGTAGGGACAGTTGTAAAGCCATCAATTTTTATTTCTTTAGTGGTGTTAGATATTTCTTCCCAACCATCGAACAAGGTGATGTTACGCGCTGGTTTAGATAGATCTTCATAAACTATAAAGAGTGTCCAACCGCCGGCATAGCCTGTGCTTCTACCCGTAACGGCTTGTATATTAGCGACGGTGTAAGTACCTGCTACACCAATGAGTTTATCGGTAACATCGGCTACATATATATAGGCATCATTAGAATCTAAGATTTTTGTTCCTATGATGTCTTGGTAATTAGCTGAACCTATCTTAAATTTTACTTGGTTGAACTTATTTCTATCGACTTTATTTTTACCTCCATACCATCCCCAACTACTTGCTGCCCAATAGAGGAAAGCTTTTTTTACCTTGCGTTCGCAGGTACTTCCTGGGTTAGGGTCTTTGACATTTGCGGAGCTAGAATTGAAAGTATTAAGGTCGTTATCAATATCGACAAAAACTTGGTCTACCGATCCATTCACTTTGGTTAAATCATCAAAGTTACCTGTTTTAGTGGTACCTAATACAGTATTACCTACCACTATCATATCTCCTTTGACAGTGTTTTTATAACGTATTTTGAATTGCTGTGCTGTAGTGCTACCTATAGCGACTAAAAAGAAACATTGTAATAGTATAAACTTTTTCATAATGTGAATGAATGTATTTCTTAAAAATGCTAATTACTAGAAAAAATGTGTGTATTATTAGACACACTTATCCTTTAAAGTGCAAAAATACAATATTATTTTTACACAGAAATAGGTAGTAAGAAATTTAACAGAAAATTAACGCTTTTGGGATGCCCCCGACTCACTTACTCGGCAATTGCCGACAACCCCGAAGGGGGACAAGCCGGAAAAAGGTGGTGGGAGGTGGTGAGAATGGTGGAAGGTGCGAGCCGCACGGGCGATAATGGAGCGGTGGGAGCGGTGGGAACTGTGAGAGTTATGGGAGCTGTGAGGTAAAAGTTTGGGGAAACTCTTACCTCTTAGCTCTTACCTCTTACTTCTTAGCTCTTAGAGTTCAAGGGCTTGTTTTGGGTTGCCGTTCATTAGGAGCTCGATGGGATTTTCAAGAGCTTCTTTTACTGCTACTAAAAATCCTACTGATTCACGTCCGTCGATGATACGGTGGTCGTAAGAAAGGGCGACATACATCACGGGGGCAATTACTATTTGACCATTGCGCACTATAGGGCGATCGACGATATTGTGCATACCCAAAATGCCTGATTGCGGTGGATTTATAATAGGAGTAGACAACATTGATCCGAAGACACCTCCATTGGTAATGGTGAAAGTACCTCCGGTCATCTCATCTACCGTAATTTGTCCATCACGAGCACGGGTTGCTAAGCGTTTTACCTCGGCTTCAACACCGCGGAAGGAGAGGTTTTCGGCGTTGCGAATGACGGGCACCATCAATCCTTTGGGGCCTGATACGGCGATAGAGATGTCGCAGAAATCGTAAGTAACTTTGTCTTGACCATCAATCATTGAATTGACATCGGGGAAGAGTTTGAGGGCGCGTACTACTGCCAAAGTGAAGAACGACATAAAACCGAGACTCACGTTGTGACGTTCTTTGAAAGCGTCCTTATATTCGGCGCGCAACTGATAGATAGCCGTCATATCAACCTCATTGAAAGTAGTGAGCATAGCGGTTTCGTTTTTAGCACTCACTAAACGTTCGGCTACTTTACGGCGCAACATACTCATCTTAGCACGTGTTTCACGACGCACACCACCTGTGGGGGTTCCCATTGATGGCTTAGAGGCTTTAAGAGCGTCGTTTTTGGTGATACGACCTCCTTTGCCAGTACCTACTACTGTTGATGCAGGAATCTCGCGTTCTGCTAATATCTTGCGAGCGGCCGGTGATAGTCCTCGATCTCCTGAAGTGGGAGAAGCTGGTGCGGTGGGAGATTCTGATTGCCCCCGTTCCCCCGAAGGGGGACAAGCTGGTGTGGTGGGAGCGGTGGAAACAGTGGGGGCTGTGGGAACAGTGGGAGCCGTGGGGGCTGTGGGAACAGCGGGAGCCGTGGGGGCTGTGGGAACAGCGGTTGTATCGATTAAGCATACTACTTGTCCTACTTTTACGGCTTCGCCTTCTTCGGCTTGCAATGTAATAATTCCGCTAGCTTCAGCGGGAAGTTCAAGGGTTGCCTTATCGGAATCTACTTCGGCAACAGCTTGGTCTTTAGTTACGTAATCCCCGGTTTTTACAAGCCAACGGGCTATTTCTACTTCGGTGATAGATTCCCCAGGTGAGGGGACTTTCATTTCCAACATATCGTTTAGTTTTAGGTGTTAGGTATTAGTTATTTCGTCGTTAAAAAGTTTTTCAATTTTGCTAAGAATCCTTTGCGTTCTTGTTTATCATTTTGCAAGAGAGTTTCAAGTTCTTGTCGGTTGAGGGTTATAAGCATATAGTGACCATCGAGTTTTTGTATTTTCTCTTGAGGCAATCGCTCTAAAAAGGTTTGGTAATCGAGTCCGTCGAGTACCTCATAAGCATCAGGATCGTTTTCATCGCCGTTGATAACTACCAAACTAATGCGCCACAACTTTACATCGTCTTGACTGAGGTTTACTTGAGTAAAATCTACAAAAGGCGGATATTCATATGGTAAGATAGTAGGAACGCCCTCTGTAAGAGCATAAGCTCCCATCACCTCTCCTCTGTCATTTCTAAAAAACTGCTGACGTGCGATATATGCATCAGGGTGCTCATATAGTTGTTTTTCTATGAGCTGACTAAAGGCTTTTACCTTATCTTCGGCAGCTAATAACCGTTTTATCATTTCGTCTGACAAACATATAGGACGGTAGACACCGAACAGATAAGATCCTCCTTTTTCACCTTCATAACATTTGATGCCAAATTTAATATCGTTTCTATAATCATATGTAATGGCATTAGGTTCATAAACCTCTCCTTCTTCATCAACTACTTTGCTACCCAATGCGGTAGCTACTTTGCCAATAAACTCGTACGCACCTAACCAATCGGCTTCGGTACTGGGAGTAAAGACGCGCACACCGTAGTCTTGGGCTTCGGTGTCGTAAGAGACCTCAAAACCGCGACCACTGATACCTTCTTGTCCCATCAGCATATAGCCCCAATCACTGAGCGGTGCGTTCATCACTTGAGAGTAATGCTCGTCGTTATCATCAATAGAGTATTGTACAAATCCCTCACGCTGGAGGTCGAGCAATTGCTGAGGAGTCATTTCCTCAGGTGCTTGTGTATTTTTAATGTAAAAAGTTCGACTCATTTTTTTAATAGGTAACAGAGGTTAGGGATTAGGTGCTAATTTAACGTGAGTTCAACATAAGTAATTATTAAATAATCAGTAAAATGTTTTAAATCTCCCACGAATTTCACGAATTTTCACGAAATAAGGACTGTAAAACTCTTTACATTATCTCACGAATTTTCACCTGACGGTGAATTATTTTGTGAATATTTATAAAGCAAGCACTCTTAGTTGAGGCTCTACAAGGGGAATGCTATCTAATACAACTAAAGCTGCAATAGGTTTTCGCTGTGCTGATACAATTCCGATGATAAATAAACACAAGAATGTAATAATTGTTTTCATTGAGGTTAATTTAGAGTTTGCAAACTCGTGGCACGAGGCTGTAGCTCATACTGAGAGGGTTCTATTTTATGGAGTTTTCTCTATTAGAGGTATATCCAACTTTTCAGGATTACCTTTTAGAGTAACTAAAATCACTCCATTTTTAGCTTTCTCACCGTATTTTTCAGTAGCTTTTTTGTCTTTTAGTACTACGATACTCTCTACTCTTTTAGGGCTGACATTGTTCATAAAAAGCTCCTACTTCAGGATCTGAAAACTCTACATCATTGACAACAACCAGAGGAAAATCTTTGTTAGGAACTTCTATTCTTGATAGGTTAGCTTTCTTAGAAGTATCTTTGCTTTTCTTCAAAGTAATGATAACCACTCCTTTTTCGGCTTTACTGCTACATAAAACAATAGCAGAAGGATCTTTAAATATGCTTTTAAGTACATTGATATTCTCAATATCATTAGGCTCAATTGCGTTTAAAAAGATAGTACCTACCTTGTCGTTATCTATCAGAACACCATTCATCACGAGCAATGGCGAATTTTGCTCTCGTGACACAATTTTGGTAACTGTTTTTTGCGCTGATAGCACATAAGAGGTTATCAACAATAGTAATGTAATGATTGCTTTCATATTGACGTTCAAAAAGCTCTATTTGTGAGGACGAATTGCCATTAGGGCGAATTGCCATTCGCCCCTACGGGATAAATACGGCGGCAATGGCTTGGCTGTGACGTTTGCGGTCGCGAGTGTGACTGCCTGAGGCAGGGGCTGCATAAGCAGGTGTGCCTACATAACGCCATTTTACCAAATCAAAATTCATTAGCATATAGCCATAAGCGCCCATATTTTTTGGTTCTTCTTGCGCCCATACGAAATCGGTGGCGTGAGCGTATTTAGCAATTACTGCTTTGAGTTGCTCTACAGGCAATGGGAACAACTGCTCAATACGTACCAAGGCTACATCGTCTCTACCGAGTTTTTCACGCTCGGCATAGAGGTCGTAGTAATAACGGCCGGAACAGAAAACCACGCGTTTTACCTTTTCAGCATTGGCGATAGGGTCGTCGAGCACTTCTTGGAAATGTCCTGCAGCTAAATCGTCTACCGTTGAAATCACTTGTGGGTGACGCAACAAGCTCTTAGGTGTGAACACTATCAAGGGCTTGCGGAAGTTGGTTTTCATCTGTCGGCGCAAGAGGTGAAAAAAGTTGGCTGGGGTGGTACAATTGGTTACATACATATTGTTTTCGGCACAGAGTTGTAAATAGCGTTCTATGCGCGCTGAGGAGTGCTCGGCTCCCTGGCCTTCGAAACCGTGAGGGAGTAACATCACTAAGCCGTCTTGGGTTTTCCATTTGCCTTCACCACAAGAAATATACTGGTCGATCATTATTTGAGCACCATTGGAGAAGTCGCCGAACTGTGCTTCCCATATAGTGAGTGTGCGCGGACTTGCCATTGCATAACCATACTCATAGCCTAAGACTCCATATTCGGATAACAAGGAGTTATAGATATGGAAATTACCTGTTGCTAATTGTTTAGTTTTTAAGTCTTTTAAGAAACATACTTCTTCTTCAGTATCTTCAGTTTTGAGCACGGCGTGGCGATGTGAGAAAGTACCACGTTGTACGTCTTCGCCAGTGATGCGCACATCGAAACCTTCGGTGAGGAGCGATCCATAAGCTAAGAGTTCCGCCATTCCCCAATCGATATGGTTATTAGCATACGCTTCTTTACGGTCGGCGATAATTTTCTTCACCTTATTAATAAAGGGTTTATCGGCGGGTAATTCGGTAAGTACGGCAGCTATCTGGTCAAGTTTTTCTTTAGCGATAGTTGTATTTACCTTTTGTAGCATTTCCTGAGGAGAGGCTATTTCAAAGCCCTGCCATTCGGTTTGCATAAAAGGTTTTAATATTGTAATCGGCTCTTTGCGAGAGGCTTCGAGGCAAGTATCGAGATATGCTTTGTAAGCATTTTCTATTTCGGTAACATACGCTTGTTGGGTAATCCCCTCCCCTATCAGTTTTTGTGCGTACATATGGAAAGAATTATCGTGTTTTCCGATAGTTTTATACATTATCGGTTGAGAGAATCGGGGTTCGTCGCCCTCATTATGACCGTATTTGCGATAGCCAAAGAGATTGATATACACATCTTTGCCAAAGGCTTGACGGTAATCAATTGCTAAGAGGAAAGTATGTACAACGGCTTCGGCATCATCGGCATTGACGTGAAGCACAGGTGATTCGTTGATTTTTGCAATATCGGTGCAGTAGAGAGAAGAACGTGAATCGGAAAAATTAGCAGTAAAACCAACTTGGTTGTTGACCACGATATGTACAGTACCTCCATTAGTAAAGCCACGCAAGCCGCACATTTGAACAGTTTCGTATACTATACCCTGACCTGCAACGGCTGCATCACCGTGAATGAGTATAGGCAAGGCTTGACGGATATTTCCTTGACAATAGCGGTCTTGTTTAGCGCGGGTAATCCCTCCGACGAGTGCATTTACGGCTTCGAGGTGTGAGGGGTTAGGCACTAAGTTCATATCAACGGTTTTGCCAGTGCGGGTGTTGCGCTGGGTGGTAATACCCAAGTGGTATTTCACGTCGCCATCGAACCAATCGTCCATTTCGTAATCTTTACCATCGAACTCGGAGAAGATATCTTGTGGATTTTTGTGGAATATATTAGCTAATACATTCAATCGACCGCGGTGCGCCATACCGAGTACGACGTGTTTTACGCCTTGCTCGGCAGCTGCTTCGATCATAAAGTCAAGCCCCGCTACAAGGGTATCATTACCTTCTAATGAGAAACGTTTTTGACCTACATATTTTGTATGTAGGAAGTTCTCAAAAGAAGCCGCTTCGTTGAGTTTTTGGAGGATTTGGAGTTTTTCTTCTTTAGAAAACTGAGGGGTATTATGGTTTTGTTGTAATCGTTTGACAAACCAGTTGCGTTCTTCGGTATTGCGAATGTGTTGAAAATCAACTCCTATAGATTTACAATAGGTAGCTTGGAGTTTTTCGACGATAGTGCTGAGGGGTGCGGGGGCTAAGCCTATTTCGCGAGCGGCATCGAAAGAGGTGTTTAAATCGGCGGATGTGAGTCCGTAGTTTTCGATAGCCAAGGTAGGGGTATAAGGCTCACGAGGGCGTAGCGGGTTGATTTGAGCGAATAAGTGTCCGTAAGTACGATAATCGTTGATTAGGTTGAGAACGGCGAATTCTTTTTTGACCTTATTGATCAAGGCGGGGTTTTCGTCACTCACTACTTGTTGTGCCATTGCGGGTATAGCTTCTTCAACGGAAGTGCCATATTGCTCTTGAGCAAAATCAAAACCTTGGAAGAAAGCGCGCCAACTAGGTTCTACCGCATCGGGGTTTTCTAAATATTTATCGTATAAATCACCGAAAAAGGCCGTACTTGCGGCATTCAAGAAAGAATACTTATCCATAAAATAGCAATTGTTTCGTTTGACTTTCGTTAATAATAGGCAAAGGTAGTATTTTGTTTTGAATTAGCAAGGGAATTTGTGTTAAAAAAAATAAGATTTTTATAAATATTTGATTTTCAAGTATAGTGGGAGCGGAATGAGGGGAGCACGAGCTACAAGCTCGCGCCAGAGGAGGGATAGCCCCTATTCTCCGAAAGGGGACAAGCCGGAAAAGAGAGGAGAATGAGGAAGGTGTCCGAAAAGTTTTATTTATGTAGGCGTTTGCAAAACGCCCCTACATAACATACTACAAAAGCTATTGATAATCAGAGTAAACAACTTTACCAAAGGTCGTAGCACGACGAGCAATTAAGAACTTTGGCAAAGTGTAGCGACGCAAAAGTGATTTTGAGACTTTTTGGAAAGCTCCAGCGGAGGGGTACAAGCTACAAGCTTGCACTAGCGGGGGAGACTCAGATAATCTTGGAGAGTCTCGGAGGAGGTAATAGCACTATTAGAAAAATCTATTAATTTAATTATTGTATTTAACAAATTTATTATATCTTTGCAGCGTAGAATTAAAAAAATAACAACATTATGAAATTAAATACCTTAGGGCTTGACAAAGCCAAAGTAGAAAAAGAAATCGGCTTGCTAAACGTATTGCTTGCCAACTATCAAACGTATTACCAAAACTTGCGCGGTGTACACTGGAATGTAAAAGGAAAACGCTTCTTTGAACTACACGTGAAGTTCGAAGAACTTTATAATACCGCACAAGAACAAGTCGACGAAATAGCTGAGCGTATTCTTACCCTCGGTGGCGTGCCTTTTCACACTCTCGAAAGCTATGTAAAGCACACTTCTGTTCCCGTAGGTGAAAACATTTTCGACGATGATAAAACCGTACGCTTGGTCATTAATACCCTTAGCGCTCTATTACCTTTGGAAAGAGAATTGTTAGACTTCTCCGACGAAATAGGTGATGAAGGGACTAATAATCTAATGAGCGACTTTGTAACCGAACAAGAGAAAACTGTTTGGATGCTTAAAGCTTACTTAAATGAAGTTGTGTAATCAATTGATTATTGACAATTGACAAAGTGCGGTGTTTCATATTGTGAACATCGCACTTTTTATTTTGGAGAGAGGTGAGAGCGGTGGGAGTGGTGAGAACAGTGGGAGCGGTGGGAGTAAAAAATTGTTGTTAATTAAGAAATTATTATTACTTTTGCACAACCACTTAAAAAGAATATAAAATGAGTGCATTGAGTGTGAATCACCTATTGGGTATCAAGTATATCACTGAAAAGGATATACAGTTAATTTTTGAGACTGCTGACCATTTTAAGGAGGTCATCAACCGTCCTATAAAAAAAGTGCCTTCACTGCGCGATATTACTATTGCTAATCTTTTCTTCGAAAATAGTACACGCACACGCCTATCATTTGAATTGGCAGAAAAACGCCTCTCTGCTGATGTAATTAACTTTTCGGCTTCACAATCTTCAGTTACTAAAGGAGAAACTTTGGTAGATACTGTAAACAATATCTTATCGATGAAAGTGGATATGGTAGTAATGCGCCACCCTAATCCAGGGGCAGGAGTCTTTCTCTCACAACAGGTGAAGGCTTCGATTGTAAACGCTGGCGATGGGGCTCACGAACACCCTACACAAGCGCTTTTGGACTCGTACTCCATACGAGAACGTTTGGGTGAGGTAGCAGGTAAGAAAGTAGTGATTGTAGGCGACATATTGCACTCACGGGTGGCACTTTCTAATATTTTTGCCCTTCACAAACAAGGTGCTGAAGTGATGGTATGCGGGCCTCAAACGCTCATTCCTAAATATATACACGCATTGGATGTGAAAGTAGAAACTGACTTACGCAAAGCACTGAATTGGTGTGATGTAGCGAATATGTTGCGCATCCAAAATGAGCGCTTAGATATCAGTTATTTTCCTTCTACTCGCGAATATGTACAACAATACGGACTCACCAAAGAGATTTTGGATAGCTTAGACAAAGAAATTGTGATTATGCACCCAGGACCTATCAACCGAGGGGTAGAAATCACTAGTGAAGTAGCTGATAGTGACCAATCAATTATCTTACAACAAGTAGAGAACGGAGTTGCTATACGAATGGCGGTAATTTATTTATTAGCTAATAAGTAAGAGGTAAGAAAAGCGCGATGTTTATCATTCAAAACATCGCGCTTTTTTATTTATCAGTTGTTGTTATCTTTTTAGTCTGATAGTAATAAGGGCGAAAGCAAAAGTGGTAAAGAAAGAAAAAATTGCATAGACAAGGGCGGGTTTGGTCATATCGGTATTGCCTATGAGGGTTCCTGCTACTAATATAGCTAAAGCTGTGTTTTGCAGTCCTACTTCTATACTAATAGTTGTTGCTTGTACTCCTGAGAGTTTAAAGGTTTTTAAAGCAATGAAATAACTGAGAATCATTGCACTGAGGTGCATTAGCAGTGTAGCAGGCAAAAGACGAATTATCTCATCTACCGAGATACCACTACCTCCTGATTGTTTATCTCCAAAGAATTTAATAAAAAAAACAATTCCCAATAATATCGTATTGATAACCTTTAAAGGAAAACGGATTTTAAGGGATATGTTAGGAAAAAATCGGTTGAAAAACAAACCTAACAAGGCGGGAATGATGATAATTTTAGCTACTTCCCAGACCATATTGAGGATAGGTAAAGAAACTTCGGTATGACTTCCCATAAAGATTGCTACTGCCCAATTAGACAACAGTGGAATGGAGAGCAGAATGAGCAGACTGTTGATAGCAGTAAGCGCGACGGCTAAAGCGGTATCGGCTTTGATGAGATAGCTGATAAAGTTAGAGGTTGTTCCGCCAGGACATATTGCGACGATGATGAGTCCGACTTTTTCGGCTGGGGGGAGATTAACTAATTCGGCAATGATAAATGCACAAATAGGCAGAAAGACCATCTGCAAGAAAAGCCCCAAGTATAGAGGCTTTGATTTTTTGAATATATTCTCGAAATCGGCAAAGCGAAGGGAGCTACCTATCGCAAAGGTGATAAGCATCAGAACTGCCGAAAGAAGATAATCTATAAACATTAGTAATTAGTTTTTTCTAATAAGTGTAAGTATAATTGGCTTTATGGTTGCTATTTTTCTTGTATTCCATTGATTTAGGGCTGTTGTTGCTGTTCCATTGATAAGAGAAAGAGCGAGTAGCATTCTCTAAATCTTGGTAGTTCGCTTGAGTGTTGTTATACAGATTGTTTGTATAAGAAACAACATTATGAGCGGCTGTTCTTAGCAGAGGATCCCTATAATAATCGCCATAGTAGTTGTAGTTACTTATCAACTCTATTTCAGCTAAATATTTAAAGAGGTCTCGTTGATAGATATTCGGTTTATTATCGTATTGGTAAGTACAAGTGCCTTTGGTTTCTTCTCTAGGTATATTGCCTATATAAACTATTTTCTCAAAGGAAGCTACTGTGCCATCGGGATTGAGAGTATAGGTAAAACGGTCGTTAGAACCAGGAGTAGGATCGGTGGCAATCATTTTTATTTTATTAGCTTCATAAGTATAACTATATTTTTTTGTTTCAGTTCCATCAACCGTAGTTTTACTCGCTACTTTGTTATTAAGATATTCATAGGTAATTTTTTGAACATTATCACTACGAATGATAGATTGTAAGTGATTTTCACTGTAATTAAAATTATAAGAATAATTTCTATTGCTTTGAGAATTACTTTTGAGGGTGATTCTTTTTATCAAATCACCTTCATAGTCAATGGTATAGACTTCATCTGTAGTAATAGATCCATCTTCTACTATTCTTACTCTACTGAAAGTTGTTATTTTATTTCCAGTTAAAGTATAAGTATCCGTAGTTTTTACGGTTTTCCCTATGGAAGTAGTTACCTCTTCTACAATTGTTTTAGGGAAAACGTTACTATAGGTAGTTTCATTGTTATTATCGTCTTTTCTACAAGAGAGCAGTACAAGAGTAAGTCCTGCTAATAATACTATTTTTCTCATTTTTGATACGCTTTGATGGGACAAAGGTAGCAATAATTTTTTAATTAGCCAATTTGTAGTTGAGCAAAATCATAAAAAGGACTGCCAGATTGATTCTGGACAGTCCTTTTTTCTATGAACTCATTTAATTATTTCTTGAGATATAACCAACCTACTTCAGATTGTTTTTTATTATTCTGATCGTAGTATTCGATTACATAATAGTAAGTACCTTGAGGGAGTTTATCGGCAGCTTCGACGGTTGCACGGGCGTCGGAGATTCCTCTAAACACGCGGGTTACGTTGTCGTAGCCGTTTACCTCGAATACTTTCACGCCCCAACGGTTGTAAATACGTACCACATTGTTTGGATAGTTTTCTATGCCACCAATATGGAAGTGGTCGTTTTTACCGTCGCCATTTACTGACATACCACTGTAAGGGATGATTTTATTCACTACTTCTACGGTTACTGTAGCAGAGCTACATCCAGCGGAGTTACAGATTTCGTACACAAAGGTATCGGTTCCTGTAAATCCTGTGTGAGGACGGTACTCTATTGTGTTATCGCTATTTACCATCACTGTACCATTTGCTGGAGAAGTTACTACATTAGGGGTAGTTGCTCCGTTGAGGGTATCGTTTGGCAATACTGCAATATTTACAGGTGTATTCACTGCTGTAGAAGCTCTATCATCGACCGCTACTGGCAATACTGTAGGAGTTACTGTTGTAGGTGATACAGTGATTGTTACTACACCTGTTACACAACTTGTAGGGGTTGCCGTTGTACATACTTGATAAGTAATAGTGTATGTACCACTTGCTGTGCCGGTTGGAACGGTTACTGTTCCATCAGGATTCAAGGTTGGAACGGTTCCTCCTGGTACTTGTGGCGTTGCTGGAGTTACTACGGTGATAGTAACGTTACCTGTTGGGCCTGTAGTAACTGATTGAGTTCCTACAGTTCCTCCTGTGGTGATATTTCCAGCAGTAGTTGTGGTTGTATCGGTGTATACCATATTGTTGTTTGGCAATACTGGTACGGGTTGTCTCACCGTTACTGTCACTGTTGCTTCTGTACTGCAAGCTGTAGGTGTTGCTACTGAACAGATATGATATGTATAGGTGTAAACTCCTGGGATTGCATTAGCTGGTACCGTTACCGAACCGTTGCTTCCTATTGTAGGTACTCCTGTACCTGTTGGCGCAGTAGTTACACTTACTGTTACATTAGTAGCTGTTGCTGATGCAACTCCATCGACAGTATCATTACTCAATATAGTTCCTACTACTGTTGCTGTACCGCTTGTTGGCACATCGTAAGTATTATCACCTACTGTAGGTGTGGCTGTTGCCGTAGGTGATACAGTAACTGTTACTACACCTGTTACACAACTTGTAGGGGTTGCCGTTGTACATACTTGATAAGTAATAGTGTATGTACCACTTGCTGTGCCGGTTGGAACGGTTACTGTTCCATCAGGATTCAAGGTTGGAACGGTTCCTCCTGGTACTTGTGGCGTTGCTGGAGTTACTACGGTGATAGTAACGTTACCTGTTGGGCCTGTAGTAACTGATTGAGTTCCTACAGTTCCTCCTGTGGTGATATTTCCAGCTGTAGTTGTGGTTGTATCGGTGTATACCATATTGTTGTTTGGCAATACTGGTACTGGTTGTCTCACCGTTACTGTTACTGTTGCTTCTGTACTGCAAGCTGTAGGTGTTGCTACTGAACAGATATGATATGTATATGTGTAAACTCCTGGAATTGCATTAGCTGGTACTGTTACCGAACCGTTGCTTCCTATTGTAGGTACTCCTGTACCTGTTGGCGCAGTAGTTACACTTATTGTTACATTAGTAGCTGTTGCTGATGCAACTCCATCGACAGTATCATTACTCAATATAGTTCCTACTACTGTTGCTGTACCGCTCGTTGGCACATCGTAAGTATTATCACCTGCTGTAGGTGTGGCTGTTGCTGTAGGTGATACAGTGAGTACTGTTGTACCACTTACACAAGTACTTGGTGTTGCTGTTGTACAAACATCGTAAGTAATTGTGTAGACTCCTGGAGGCAATGTGCCTGGGACTGTAATAGTACCATCAGGATTCAATGTAGGAGTAGGAGCTCCAGGTGCAGCACCTGGTGTTACTACTACATTGGTAATAGTTACATTACTTCCTGTTGCAGAAGCAGTGGTACCGTCTGGTTTCACTATATCATCATTGTTCAAGATACTTGGCGTTGTACTAGTACCTGTTTGCGTTACTGTAAGGTTTTCAGGACGGATAATAGGTGATGGCTGACTTACAGTAACTGTAAGGGTACCACTTGTACAAGCTACAGGTGTAGCTGTTGTACATACATCATAAGTGATAGTATATACACCTGGAGGTGTGGTAGGTGGTATTTGTACGTTACCTGTAGTTGGATCTATCACTGGTGTATTAGGTGTGATAGGACTTGTTATAGTAATGGTTACATTTCCACCTGTACCTGCCGTTGCTGACTGAGTACCTACTGTATCGTTTGTCAATATGTTACCTATTGTACGGGTTGTTGTACTTGTAGGTGTTGATGGTACTATTGGTAAATTATCTGGTGTGATTACTGGAACCTCGCCTACTACTACTGTAGCGGTTGCTGTTTTACAGTTAGAAGGATTCAATACTTCACACACTCTGTATACAATATTATAAGTACCTGACTTAGTACCTGTTGGTACAGTTATCTTACCTGTAGTGGTATCTAACGTAGGTGTAGGTGTACCTCCTAAGCTTGTTGCCGGAGTTACTACTGCTATAGTTACAGCTGTTGAACTTACTGGGTTTCCACCTAAAGTTGCCGTATCTATTACAGTTTCTGTTGAAGTAGTTCCTGGTGCTAAAGGATATACTTTAGAAGGTACTACTAATTCAGGGGCTCCGACAGTTACTACTACAGTGCGCGTTCCTGTACAGTTAGTTGGGTTCAACACTTCGCAGTAGTTATACGTAATTGTATAGTTACCTGCTGGGGTATTGCCCGGTACGGTTACTTTACCTGTGTTTGGATCCATAGTCGGTACTTTGCTACCACTTGGATTATGAACCGTCATTGTTACATTACCACCAGGGCCTGCTGTTGGCGTTGTTACTCCGCCTATGCTATCGTTATCGAAAATGCTTGGCGTTGTTTGAGTGCTGGTGCTTGGCGTTACTGTAAGTGTTTCTGGCACTACTGTAAGACTGGCTGAACCTACGCTGATTACTACTGTTTGGGTTTGGCAGTTGCTGCTTGGGTTCAAGCTTTCACACTCTTTATAAGTAATGGTATATGTGCCTGACTTAGTTCCTGCTGGTACAGTTACTATACCTGTGTTTACATCTAAGGTTGGGGTTTTTCCTCCTCCTATCGGTGTTGCTGGGGTAACCACAGTGATGGTTACGCTACCTGTTGGGCCTGCTGTTGGGGTGTTACCTCCTAAATTGTCGTTGGTAAGGATGTTACCCGCTGTTTGGGTTGTCACTCCGTTACCTACCGTAAAGGTATCGCTTGCTACTGTAAGGGTTGCTGCACCTACAGTTACTACTACAGTGCGCGTTCCTGTACAGTTGGTTGGGTTCAACACTTCGCAGTAGTTATACGTAATTGTATAGTTACCTGCTGGGGTATTGCCCGGTACGGTTACTTTACCTGTGTTTGGATCCATAGTCGGTACTTTGCTACCACTTGGATTATGAACCGTCATTGTTACATTACCACCAGGGCCTGCTGTTGGCGTTGTTACTCCGCCTATGCTATCGTTATCGAAAATGCTTGGCGTTGTTTGAGTGCTGGTGCTTGGCGTTACTGTAAGTGTTTCTGGCACTACTGTAAGACTGGCTGAACCTACGCTGATTACTACTGTTTGTGTTTGGCAGTTGCTGCTTGGGTTCAAGCTTTCACACTCTTTATAAGTAATGGTATATGTGCCTGACTTAGTTCCTGCTGGTACAGTTACTATACCTGTGTTTACATCTAAGGTTGGGGTTTTACCTCCTCCTATTGGCGTTGCTGGGGTAACCACAGTGATGGTTACACTACCTGTTGGGCCTGCTGTTGGAGTATTACCTCCTAAATTGTCGTTGGTAAGGATATTACCCGCTGTTTGGGTTGTTACTCCGTTACCTACGGTGAAGGTATCGCTTGCTACTGTAAGGGTTGCTGCACCTACAGTTACTACTACAGTGCGCGTTCCTGTACAGTTGGTTGGGTTCAACACTTCGCAGTAGTTATACGTAATTGTATAGTTACCTGCTGGGGTATTGCCCGGTACGGTTACTTTACCTGTGTTTGGATCCATAGTCGGTACTTTGCTACCACTTGGATTATGAACCGTCATTGTTACATTACCACCAGGGCCTGCTGTCGGCGTTGTTACTCCGCCTATGCTATCGTTATCGAAAATGCTTGGCGTTGTTTGAGTGCTGGTGCTTGGCGTTACTGTAAGTGTTTCTGGCACTACTGTAAGGCTGGCTGAACCTACGCTGATTACTACTGTTTGCGTTGCACAGTTGCTGCTTGGATTCAAGCGCTCACACTCTTTATAAGTAATGGTATAAGTGCCTGACTTAGTTCCTGCTGGTACTATTACATCTCCTGTGTTTACATTAAGTGTTGGTACTTTACTTCCTCCTGTAGCTGGGGTAACGACCGTTAAGGTTACATTTCCTGTTGGACCAGCTGTTGGGGTGTTACCGCCTAAGCTGTCATTTGTAAGAATGTTACCCGCTGTTTGGGTTGTTACTCCATTACCTACCGTGAAGGTATCGCTCGCTACGGTAAGGGTTGCAGCACCTACAGTTACTACTACAGTGCGCGTTCCTGTACAGTTGGTTGGGTTCAACACTTCGCAGTAGTTATACGTAATTGTATAGTTACCTGCTGGGGTATTGCCCGGTACGGTTACTTTACCTGTGTTTGGATCCATAGTCGGTACTTTGCTACCACTTGGATTATGAACCGTCATTGTTACATTACCACCAGGGCCTGCTGTCGGCGTTGTTACTCCGCCTATGCTATCGTTATCGAAAATGCTTGGCGTTGTTTGAGTGCTGGTGCTTGGCGTTACTGTAAGTGTTTCTGGCACTACTGTAAGACTGGCTGAACCTACGCTGATTACTACTGTTTGTGTTTGGCAGTTGCTGCTTGGGTTCAAGCTTTCACACTCTTTATAAGTAATGGTATATGTGCCTGACTTAGTTCCCGCTGGTACAGTTACTATACCTGTGTTTACATCTAAGGTTGGGGTTTTACCTCCTCCTATCGGCGTTGCTGGGGTAACCACAGTGATGGTTACGCTACCTGTTAGGCCTGCTGTTGGAGTATTGCCTCCTAAATTGTCGTTGGTAAGGATATTACCCGCTGTTTGGGTTGTTACTCCGTTACCTACGGTAAAGGTATCGCTTGCTACTGTAAGGGTTGCTGCACCTACAGTTACCACTACAGTGCGCGTTCCTGTACAGTTGGTTGGGTTCAACACTTCGCAGTAGTTATACGTAATTGTATAGTTACCTGCTGGGGTATTGCCCGGTACGGTTACTTTACCTGTGTTTGGATCCATTGTTGGTACTTTGCTACCACTTGGATTATGAACCGTCATTGTTACATTACCACCAGGGCCTGCTGTTGGCGTTGTTACTCCGCCTATGCTATCGTTATCGAAAATGCTTGGCGTTGTTTGAGTGCTGGTGCTTGGCGTTACTGTAAGTGTTTCTGGCACTACTGTAAGACTGGCTGAACCTACGCTGATTACTACTGTTTGTGTTTGGCAGTTGCTGCTTGGATTCAAGCTTTCACACTCTTTATAAGTAATGGTATATGTGCCTGACTTAGTTCCTGCTGGTACAGTTACTATACCTGTGTTTACATCTAAGGTTGGGGTTTTACCTCCTCCTATCGGCGTTGCTGGGGTAACCACAGTGATGGTTACGCTACCTGTTGGGCCTGCTGTTGGGGTATTGCCTCCTAAATTGTCGTTGGTAAGGATATTACCCGCTGTTTGGGTTGTTACTCCGTTACCTACCGTAAAGGTATCGCTTGCTACTGTAAGGGTTGCTGCACCTACAGTTACCACTACAGTGCGCGTTCCTGTACAGTTGGTTGGGTTCAACACTTCGCAGTAGTTATACGTAATTGTATAGTTACCTGCTGGGGTATTGCCCGGTACGGTTACTTTACCTGTGTTTGGATCCATTGTTGGTACTTTGCTACCACTTGGATTATGAACCGTCATTGTTACATTACCACCAGGGCCTGCTGTTGGCGTTGTTACTCCGCCTATGCTATCGTTATCGAAAATGCTTGGCGTTGTTTGAGTGCTGGTGCTTGGCGTTACTGTAAGTGTTTCTGGCACTACTGTAAGGCTGGCTGAACCTACGCTGATTACTACTGTTTGTGTTTGGCAGTTGCTGCTTGGGTTCAAGCTTTCACACTCTTTATAAGTAATGGTATATGTGCCTGACTTAGTTCCTGCTGGTACAGTTACTATACCTGTGTTTACATCTAAGGTTGGGGTTTTACCTCCTCCTATTGGCGTTGCTGGGGTAACCACAGTGATGGTTACACTACCTGTTGGGCCTGCTGTTGGGGTATTGCCTCCTAAATTGTCGTTGGTAAGGATATTACCCGCTGTTTGGGTTGTTACTCCGTTACCTACGGTGAAGGTATCGCTTGCTACTGTAAGGGTTGCTGCTCCGACAGTTACTACTACAGTGCGCGTTCCTGTACAGTTGGTTGGGTTCAATACTTCGCAGTAGTTATACGTAATTGTATAGTTACCTGCTGGGGTATTGCCTGGTACGGTTACTTTTCCTGTGTTTGGATCCATTGTTGGTACTTTGCTACCACTTGGATTATGAACCGTCATTGTTACATTACCACCAGGGCCTGCTGTTGGCGTTGTTACTCCGCCTATGCTATCGTTATCGAAAATGCTTGGCGTTGTTTGAGTGCTGGTGCTTGGCGTTACTGTAAGTGTTTCTGGCACTACTGTAAGACTGGCTGAACCTACGCTGATTACTACTGTTTGTGTTTGGCAGTTGCTGCTTGGGTTCAAGCTTTCACACTCTTTATAAGTAATGGTATATGTGCCTGACTTAGTTCCCGCTGGTACAGTTACTATACCTGTGTTTACATCTAAGGTTGGGGTTTTACCACCTCCTATCGGCGTTGCTGGGGTAACCACAGTGATGGTTACGCTACCTGTTAGGCCTGCTGTTGGGGTATTGCCTCCTAAATTGTCGTTGGTAAGGATATTACCCGCTGTTTGGGTTGTTACTCCGTTACCTACGGTAAAGGTATCGCTTGCTACTGTAAGGGTTGCTGCTCCGACAGTTACTACTACAGTGCGCGTTCCTGTACAGTTGGTTGGGTTCAATACTTCGCAGTAGTTATACGTAATTGTATAGTTACCTGCTGGGGTATTGCCCGGTACGGTTACTTTACCTGTGTTTGGATCCATAGTCGGTACTTTGCTACCACTTGGATTATGAACCGTCATTGTTACATTACCACCAGGGCCTGCTGTCGGCGTTGTTACTCCGCCTATGCTATCGTTATCGAAAATGCTTGGCGTTGTTTGAGTGCTGGTGCTTGGCGTTACTGTAAGAGCTTCGGGAACTACAGTAAGACTCGCTGAACCAACTTTGACTACCACTGTTTGCGTTGCACAGTTGCTGCTTGGATTCAAGCGCTCACACTCTTTATAAGTAATGGTATATGTGCCTGACTTAGTTCCTGCTGGTACAGTTACTATACCTGTGTTTACATCTAAGGTTGGGGTTTTACCTCCTCCTATTGGCGTTGCTGGGGTAACCACAGTGATGGTTACACTACCTGTTGGGCCTGCTGTTGGAGTATTACCTCCTAAATTGTCGTTGGTAAGGATATTACCCGCTGTTTGGGTTGTTACTCCATTACCTACCGTGAAGGTATCGCTCGCTACGGTAAGAGGTGTAGCGGCTAACTTAATAGTTGATGTTTTAGTAAGCACATTGCCAAAAGTATCTTTTGCTACAAAGGTAACAGTGATAACGCCACCAGGTACAGTACAAAAGTCAGCTGGAGCATTATAGTTATTTGTAATAGTTGCTATTGCACCACAAGCATCGGTGGCAGTAGCCGTACCGAGCCAAGTGTTGATAGCTGTAGTAGCTGTAGTTGAGTTACATACTATATTCAAAGCAGATGGAGCATTGAAAGTAGGTGGTGTGGTATCGTTCACTGTAAGGGTAACAGTCACGAGGCCACTAGTACAGCCGTTGTTATTGATTGTTCGTACATAAGCTGTTTTAGTAGTACGAGTTGTTACATTTGTATTAATAGTAGGTGCCGTAGTGTTGCTAGTAGTAGCGGTAGCTGTATCATACCAACGCAAGGTAGTACCAGCTGCTGCTGTAACATAATTAGCAAACGACACATTATTAGCTGTTGCTGTAGGGCAAAGCGTCATATTACCACTAAGTGTAGGCAAAGCTACAGAAGGTAATTTAGTAAGTGTTACTTCTTGAGAAGTTGCCGTTACAACAACATCTGCTGTAAACTTATAGCTATATACTACTCTATATTTATAATTAGCTATTCCAGCTGTTGTTAAAGAAGCGGTTGCACCACTTGTAATAGTTCCTTGAGAAGAAGCTATATCTGTCCAATTTGTACCATTATTACTTTGTTGCCATTTGTACTGAATACTGCCTGTGGCATTTTGCAATTGAGCCTTAGAGGTAAAAGTAGCCATTTCATTAGCACAAATAGTTTTATTTTGTGGTTGCGTAGTAATAGTAATTGTATTGGCAGGAGTTACAGATGTAGGGCAAAGCTCTACTAATACTCCTGATGTACCTCCTGATGCTCTAACATCAGTTATAGTCAGCTCGGTAAAAGGTTTATCAGAAGTAACTCTTATAGCAACATCATTTACCTTTTCTGGCTTAGAAGTTACCCTACCACTAGGAGTCAAAGTAACTGCTCCAGCTCCTCCTAAACAATCGTATATTTTAGTAAAAGTAAGGTTACCATTATTAGTAGTAAGTTGTACTTCGTCATAACTTCCAGTTGCAGGGCTACTCATTACCATCAACCATACTTCTGTGCTAGTAACAGGCTTACTAAATACATAGGTTACTGCATTACTAAACTGAGCAGGAAGATTATTGTGTATGATGGTATAATGGTGATATACCGTACCACTACAATAAGTACCTGTATCAGAGTTTCCATAAATACTTGGCGTACCTGAAAATTTACGAGTTACACTAACACCATTCATTACCACAGTCTGTCCTTGCCCTACTGGTGCTGGATATTGTACTGCTGGTTTAGTAGTACAAGCTGCTGTAGTAGCTTGTGCTCTTCCTTTTTTATCGGTATAAGTCTTCTCACAAAAACCTTTTTTAACCTTAGTTACGGAAAGCTCTAAAGTTTGGTTTGTAGTTTGAGGGGGTACATTGTATTTACCTGCTGCATTGAGCGTTTGAGTTTGTTCTGCACCATTCCCTACCTTGAAAGTTACTTGAGCACCTGGAGTTCCTTCTATTACAAAACTTACAGAGGTATTTTCTCCTTGTTTGAATACTGGAGGAGTAGCTGTTATATTAGTAACATCTAACTCATCTATAGTTACAGTAAACTCATCAGAGTATACGGTTATATCATCGCAAAGATCAGTAATATCTGCACTATATTTTACTCTAAACTTACCTCCAGTAGCTATGTTTTCTGTGCTAATATTAAAGGTACGAGTAGCTCCTACTTTAGTATTGTTACTATAGATTTGAGCAGCTCCTCCGTTAGGAAGCGCATAGTTTACCCAATTAGCAGAGCTATTGGCTTTGTATTGTAATTCGTAAGCAAATTTATTGCCACTACCATCATTTGCTATAGTACCTGTAGCAACTGTAGCTTGGGCATTTATAGTAAAGCTACTACCACTACATACCGTTTTATTTGGATAAGTAGCAGGGTTGATAGTAATTACATTTGTTGCAGTAAGTGCATCAAATTTAAATATATTAGAATAGCTTTCTCCACCGCCACATACTGAGGCATCGGAAGTATACTTCACTCGGTAATAACCTGTGTTAGAAGCTACATTTTCTATTGTAAGTATTTTTTCAGCACCGCCAGTTACAAGGGTATATTTTTGAGTAGCATGATCTACCCAACTAGCTGTATCGGTAGGACGGTATTGCAACTGATAAGTAACACCTGTACCTCCCATACCTGTATTGAGGGTTGCTTTAGCAGTAATAGTTGTAGTACTAGTAGCACTTGCACATACAGAAACATCTGAATAAGCAGGTGTATTTATTGCGATGACTGAAGACACTGTGTTAGCTACCAATTTAGTAGCATTAGTAGTAAGTGACATCGTACCACAGAAACTACCTGCGTGGGTATAAGTATATGCTACACGGTATAGTGCATTGTTATCAGAAGCAGTAGGTATGAAGCTATAGTTAACATTAGCACCTGAAGCTGCACTACCACTTTGTCCGCTTATATCGCTCCACGTAGTACCATTGTTAGTAGACTTTTGCCATTGGTAATTGAGACTACCACTGAAAGGACTGGCTAAAGTAGCTTGTGTAGTAAGGGTAGTGGTAAACCCAACACAAGCAGTAGTTGTAGCGGTAAGTTGCGTAGTAATAGTTACCGCATCGGTATTACCAGTACCTTGCTTTTTGATTGAAGCAGGGCAGAGGTCTACAAAGTAACCGGCAGCAGTGCTATTAAAATCTGTAATAGTAAGTTCCATAAAAGGTTTGTCGGAAGTTACTTTTACACCTACATCTACGCCTTTTTCACCATCAGCCCATACTACATTATTATCTATAGCAGCATTACCTACACAATCAGAAACTAAGGTTAGTGTAGGATTGGTTCCACAATTAGTTGTAATTTTAGCAGCATCACGATTAGAAGGGATTTCCTTATGTCCTCCCATTAATGCTAACCATACTTCTACATTGTTTACTGGCTGACTAAATTTATAAGTAACGGCTTTATTACTATGTAAAAAGGTAGTACCCGCTTTATATACCGCTTGACAAGTGGTTACACTAGCAGTAGAATAATCTGTAGTTCTCTCTGTTCCTGCTGGTCTATTTATATTCACTTGTATACCATTTACAGTAGCTGTATTAGTACCAACAAATAATGGAGTTGGCATACCGCTACTACATTGTCCTCCAGAAAAAGGAGGTACCTTTATAGAGGTAGGACAAATCACCACGTAATAACCACCTCCATCACTATTTACATCAGTAAGGGTTATTCTTGTAAAAGGCGTTGTAGAGGTTACTCTTATTCCCGCATCGGTAGTAAGCTTTTTAGTAACACTCTCTACTGTATTATCACTATTGATAGTAACTCCAGGGTGACAATCGTATACTCTAGCAAGAGAAATTATACCATTATTTACTGCGAACTTTACTTTATCCTTAGTACCTTCATTTAAATTATCTCCAAAGTAATAAAGGAATATTTCAGCACTTTGTATAGGAGTTGAAAAATCATACGTAATTTGTTTATTACCTATCAACAAAGGTAAGCCTACAGGATAGTTTACATTACTACCACAATGATTTGATGTAAGAGGAATAGTAGTCATAGGTACTCCTGCTCCTAAAGTACGTGTTACCGTCACATTATTCATATTAGCGGTAGCTACTGTTTGGTTTGCAAAGTTAGAGCCTATAGTAGCAGGGGTACAATTGTAGCTTTGAAGAGAGGCTTGTACTGAATTAGGACAAAGAGCTACAAGATACCCAAAGCCTGTACTATTTTGGTCAGTAAGGGTTATTTCGGTGAAAGGTTGAGAAGAAGTTACTTTTATAGCCACATCCACTGTTCTTTTCGCATTCGCAGCACTTTTCACCTTCCCTCCGGTAATAGTAGTACCACTAGGGTTACAGTTATAGGTTTGTGAAAGCTGAATAGTACCTTTGTCTACAGCAAATTGTACCTCATCATAAGTAGTAAAACTACCATTATCACCAAAAGCCAATAAAAATATTTCAGCTGAAGTAATAGGACTACTAAATTTATACTTTAGCGTCTTTTTAGAAGAATCCAGAAGAGGTAGAGTCTTAGTATAGTTCACCGATGTACCACAATAACTAGCAGAACCTAAATTACTAAAAGAAGTACCTGCTTCTACTGTACGAACAACATTTATCCCATTAGGGAGGGTAGTGTTAGCCACAGTAGTTTGTGGAAAATTAGCTGAAACTGTAGCAGGAGTACAAGAAGACATATCCATAGGAGTAAGTACTGACTCCAAACAAATCTCTACATAAAAACCATAACCAGTATTGCTATTATCAGTTTCTATAGTAAGTTCTGTAAAAGGCTCAGTAGAAGTAAGCCCTATATTTACATCGGTTAGTTTACTACTTTTAGAAACTACTTTATTAGTTCCTTGTAGTTGCGCACCATTTCCGCAATCATTGCGTATATCTAAGGAAAGGGTACCTTTGTTCACTGTAAAAGTAGCATAATCTAACTTACCAGCTGCTGCCGCATATCCAAATTCAGCAAAGAAGATTTCTACATCTACAATAGGCTGACTAAACCTATAGGTTATCTTTTGCACTCTATTAGAGTCCATAATAGGATAACCTGCAGGATATGTTTTTTTTGGATTTCCGCAGTGGGCAGCCTCATTTATAGGCCATTTATTAAGAGGTGCTTCATCGCCAGAGTAGCTTACCCCTTTATCTGTTCCTACAAGACGACGATTGTTCTCTAATATACGAGTTACTGTCACGCCTCGTATAGTAGTCTCCGCTTGAACTCTTCCGTAGCGTTGCTTTGAAAGAGAGTTAAAAGGCAACGACTTTACCTCATTTGTGTATTGTACAGGATTAGGCATAGTAAGACATTGTGCGCTCAAATGCCCTATAGTGAGTAAGAAGAAGCCTACCCATAGTAATAAATGAATGTTTTTGCTTGTTAGTGATGTAAAGTTTCTTTTCATTGAAAAACAGTTTTCTTCTATTTTAGGGTGCAAAAATAGTAAACTGTTTTCACACTACCATATACAGAATGAGATTTAATATTTTTTTAACAGCTTTTAGGTAGTTTTTAAGGGTTGAAGTAAGGTGAGAGGTAAGAGGTAAGAGCCAAAATACTCCGCTCTTGCAGACTTCCTCAAAGGGAATAATCGGCAAGAGCGATTTTTTTGAATAGGCGTTGGAGTATCTCAGAGGGGCAAAGTTAGCTAATTATTTTACATACAAGAAACCTTTTTGGGTTTGTTGTTCTCGATTTTTATAATAGGTAACAATATAAAAATAAGTACCTGCAAGGGCTTTGCTCTTATTCATATTCTGTACATTAGGATAGCCTCTAAACACTTCGCCGTTTTTGTTGTAATTATTGTTCTCGTATACTTTGAGTCCCATTTCATCGAAGATGAGCACTGAGATAGGGCGATCTTCATCAGTATTTTCTATTTTAAAATAGTTCTCGGGGTTAGAGATAGAGACACCATTGTATATAATAAGTGATGGGGTGGACGAGTCGGACGGGGCTGACGGGTCGGGGTTAGGGTTGGGTTGTGGTTGAGGGTTTGGTTGGGGTTGAGGGTTGGGTTGTGGCTGTGGTTGAGGGTTTGGTTGAGGTTGAGGCTGTGGCTGTGGTTGAGGGTTAGGTTGTGGCTGTGGTTGAGGGTTAGGTTGTGGCTGTGGTTGAGGGTTGGGTTGAGGCTGGGGTTGAGGTTGGGGTTGTGGTTGAGGTTGGGGTTGTGGTTGAGGATTTTGAGCGTTAGGATTAATAGTGATTACTTGTTCATAACGGTTTTCGTTATGAGCGCTATCTTCTACGAACCACACGTAGCGCACTATTTTTTTACCGTCTTTGTCTTCACTGCTTTGGCTAGATACTACTTGTAAAGCCCCATCACAATTATCGGTTGCAGTGAGGTTTTCTCTTACAGGTACGTCGGCTTCGCTTTTTACTGTCATACTTGGGGGGTAAGACGAGAGTACTGGTTTTTGAGTGTCTTTAAGGAAAATTTGTTGGGTATGACGGATAGGCAAAGCTCCATCGGCATAGGCTATCCAAGAGCGAGTGAGTTTGTAAGACTTACGGTCGCCTTCTCTAAACTCTTCTTCATAGTCTATGTGAATGTTTTCGGCTCCCTCTGCTTTTACTTCAGCTTTGGCAGGAATATCGCCTCTGCATTGTACGTGTTTATCCTCAGGAAGAGGAGCTACAAAACGCAAGGTTTTAGTAGGCGCTTCTTTTTCGTAATAGATAAATTGTTGTGCTGTAGCAGAATAGTCGCATTTATCTTTTGCTACCCATTTGCGCAATAAATAGGTAGTATGGTCTTCTTCTGAAAAAGTTACCTCAGCTTTTTTATTAGCACCACAATAATGAGATTCAGCGGTAACGTTAGGTTTTTCGGGAATAGCATTCTTTTTAACAGTTATCACAGGCTCAGGCAAATTTTTAAAGGTAATGTCAGGGCTGTGCATATCCAAAGTGCCTGGGGTGTCAGTGCTCACAGCATAGGCAATATGGTCGAGTACTTCTATTTTAAAGAGTCCTTCTACAAAAAGATTATAATTTTTCCACCCTTTGGCTTGTGTAGGAAAAATGACCGTAGCTTGTCCGTTGTTTGGTATTCCATCAGCTAATACATATTTGTAGGTCTTGCCGTTATCCTCAGAGAAGAGGATACGCACTTTGCTATCGTTGCCAAAAACATTCTTATCAACATCCCAGTAGATAGTAGTTTCTTTACCATATTTAAATCTTCCGGCACTGCTTTTAGTTATATTAGTTATCCTAAAAGGCTTACCTTCTACTATATTTACTTTGGTTTCATAGACATCATATAGAGGTACGTGAGGTTTTCCGTCTTTGTAAGCTCCTATTTTACCATCGCATACGCCTAACCAAAAAGTAAAAACGCCAGTTTCATTTTTACCTGTGAACTTATAAGGGACAGGTTTCCATTCATTGTATCCATTTTCTCTATAGGGTTGATAGAACTCTATATGGTTGCTTTCGGTAGGGCGATTAGAAGGGAAACGCGCTTTGCCAAACTGATTAAAGTCGGCTTGATGTGCCATATAGAGAAGTGGGTCGCCATCGGGGTCGGTTGCTTCTATATTGAATTGAAAGTAAGTGTTGGGGGGTAGTTTGTATTCCTTTTTCAAAGTAGAACGTTGGATCACGGGGGCACGGTTAGTAGAAACTTCACCGTAAGGGATATTGTCCTGTGGCAAGCCTACCAACTGAGTACGAGCTTTATCGCTATAATAAGCATCGTGCAAATTGGTACGGTTGCGGATGGTGTATATAGAAGGGAGTGAGAAATATGTGCCATTAGGGTCGTTGATGTAACTCATAATAGAGTTCCCTCTATCGGGCTCGGTATGAGAAGAAGCCGTAGCTCCTCCTATGGTAAAAGTGTGTGCGGAGCCTAATAAGTGTCCTAATTCGTGAAGGATGATATAAAACTCGTGATTGGCGATACAGCCTCCTTTTAGCTTTCCTGTAATTTCACCCAAATGCGCCAAACCACGGTTATCACTGTATATAGAAAAGACAATACCTGCATCGTAATTCTCTTCGCCTATAAGGTTATTAAAATCTGAAGTCGCTCTATTCAATACCTCTCTCACCACAGGGTGATCGTATATTTCTTTGTCTTTAGTAGTGATGATAAGACGAGGGTCGTTCACCAAAGCAAATTGACAACCTATCTCTCTACCGCATACCTCGTTGAGTCCTGCCTCTACTTTTGTCATAAATTCTTTTACCTTATTCATATCACCATAACAATGTTTTTTGTAGAAACTGTAATCGATGAGCATAGCCAAACGATAGGTTCTGAGTACATTGGTATTGTAAAGCACTTTTTTATCGTCAGACGGAAGTGCCTCTTCGTGCAGTATGGCACCACGTGCAGTCATCGCATTAGCAGGCGCGAGTTGCATAGGTAGTCTTTGGGAAGTGGGCGTTGTAGCTTGAGAGCATTGTCCATCGGCGCAAGTGCCACAAGTGAAGTGTTCTTTATCGGTAGTAACTTTGAGTATTCCGTTTTCAGTGTTGATGAAATAAGAATGACCATCGTGCCATACTTCACCTGATAGGGTATTTTTATTCATTGAGAGTGTTCCTGCAAAATTGCCATTGTGATAGGCAACGAAAGTGCGGAAGCCTTCTTGGGCAAGGCTGTTGGGGCGTGCTTGCCAGTCAAGCGATACAGATTTTCCTTCGATAGGAACATTCCATTGTACTGAGGAGTTTGTACCGAAAAGGCGTATGATCTCAGTAGCTTTTTGTTGTGCGTTGGTTACTGCTGTTAGTAAGAAGCAGAGTAGTAAGAGTTTTGATATTTTCATTTGTTGTTAGTGTTTAGGGTTGTAGCCCCCGTTCCCCCGAAGGGGGACAAGCCGCAAAAGTGATTGTTTTAAGGGGCTTAGAGTTCTCGGAGGGACTTGGAGCATCTCGGAGAGGCTTAGCTAATTATCTTACATATAAGAAACCTTTTTGGGTTTGTTGTTGCCCATCTTTATAATAGGTAACAATATAGAAATAAGTACCCGCAAGATCTTTGCTCCTATTCATATTCTGTACATTAGGATAGCCTCTAAAGACTTCTCCGTTTTTGCCGTAATTACTATTCTCGTATACTTTGAGTCCCATTTCATCAAAGATGAGCACCGAGATAGGATGGTTATCATCAGCATTTTCTACTTTGAAATAGTTCTCGGGGTTAGAGATTGAGACACCATTATATATAATAGGTGATGGGGTGGACGAGTCGGACGGGGCTGACGGGTCGGGGTTAGGGTCGGGGTTAGGGTTGGGTTGGGGTTGAGGGGTTGGTTGGGGTTGGGGTTGGGGTTGAGGGGTTGGTTGGGGCTGTGGGGTTGGTTGAGGTTGGGGCTGTGGGGCTGGTTGTGGCTCAGGATCAGGGGTAGTTTCAGGTTTTGTAGGGTCTTTTTGTATCATAAAGCCCCCTTTTTTATAGGGACTTGTACAAGACAATGCATAAGCCAAGCCATCAATCACTTCTATTTTGATGATGCCTTGTCCTCTTTGTTTGCCGAAATGTCCGTGGGTAGTGCCTACAGAAATATTAGGAAGTACTACTTGACAAACTCCATTGTTAGGTGCTTCTTTTTTCAATACATATTTATAAGTTTTTCCAGAGTCGGTTGAAAGAAGAATACGTACCTTACTATCTTTGGCAAAAATAGCCTCATCTACCTGCCAATGAAGCGAAAGTAGTTGTCCTCCTTTGTAGGTTTTATTCTGTTCCGTACTGCCATTGTCGAAGTTTTGTATTTGAAAAATTTTACCTTTGGCTATTTTCACTTGCACCTCTTCTACATCATATTTCACTACGTGATTGTTATCACTTTTGTTATGATCGGCAGCAGCCAACCAAAAAGTGAAAGTACCTTCTTTGTAAGAATCAGCAGCCCCTATAGGTACAAAGGTATTGCGTTCACTTTCGAACCAAGTAGTTTCAAAGCGTATATTACCATCAGATTTTCCTTTGTAAGTCATAAAGCGAGCGTTGGATTTGGTAGAGTGAAAGCGCCTATCAGCGGGGTGTGCTATATAAGTAAGCGCATCGCCCTCAGGATCGGTAGCATTCAGATAGAATTGGAAATATGTTTCTTCTGGGATAGTGTAGGTTTTCTTAAGATGTGTTCTGTCAAGCACTGGGGGGCGGTTGTTGCTCTTTACCCCATAAACAAGGTTAGAACCTGTACCCTCTACACGTTTGCCTGCTTCTTGGGTGCGAGCTTCATCGGCGTAATAAGCCATAGAGTTCCCCAAGAACTTGCGTATCTCTTGGAGACTTACGAGCGAAAAGAAATCGCGGGGGTGCTCGTGTCCATAACTCATAATTGATTGACCCGATCCAGTTTCGGTTTTACTAGAATATTGCCCTCCGTTAGAGAACGTATGGTCTGAACCGAACATATGCCCTATTTCGTGGGCAATGGTAGAAGGTTTTACAGGGCGCGCTGCCGCATTGGCTTTGTTGTGTTGCTCATAAGCAGCATAGACCATCGCCAAGCCATTGTACCTTTCGCGATAATCGGTGAGGATAATTGCTATATCGTATTTGTTTTTATCGTAACGTTTGTTGAGCGTGATAGTACCGTTGTTTACCACTTCATTAGCAGCTTCCCTTCTGCGGAATAAATGATTTTCTTCAGTTGTAAAAATAAGCGCCTCATCATCTACCAAAGTAAAATCCACCCCCACATCATTGCGATATAACTCATTCATAAAGGCAATGGTAGCATACCAAAACGTTTTGATTTTATTTACATTTCTATTAAAATATGCCGAATTGTAAATGCTGTAATCCACCGGTATTGCCAAGCGGTAGTGCCTAAATACACCATCGGTGTGAATTAGCGCTTTAGGATAAAGTGAATTGTAAATCTCGGGTTGCTCGATAGGTGGGTCGTTCTTATCTTCATCGCCTTCGGGAAAGAAATTGCGGGCAGTGAGGGCTTGTTTTCCCAAAGAACTCGCACCACAATCGTGCTCGTCGGTTACTGCCTCGACAGTGAGCATTCCTTGGGGAGAAGTTCCCAATACATAGGACTTTCCTCTGTGAAAAATTTCACCGCTCAACTGCTGTTTGTCAAAGCTGATAACGCCTACAAAATGATCTTGATAATAACCTACAAACGAGTGGAAACCATTAGAAGTAGTTCGCGCTTGCCATTGTATGAGTATAGAGGTTGAGTTAGGAATAGGAGGTGCCCATTCTACGGAAGACTTTGTAGCAAAAAGAGTTATAATACTTTGGATGTTAGTTTGTGCATTGGCTACTTCTATGCTTAGGCATAGCCAAAGTAAGTAGCGTAGTAGATGTTTCATTAGTTTAGTTTTAAAAAACGGTGCAAAGGTACGAAACAATTAACAAATAGCAAGGAAAAATTAACACTTTTTTAAAAAAACAGCAGAGAGAGTTGGAGCCTCTCGTAGGGTTGCTCATTGGTAATATAACGTGAGTCCGACGTAAGTAATTATTTAACAATCAGCAAAATATTTTTAATTTCCCACAAAGCCAGCGAGTTGGCGCAGCTGGGTATGTGAAACACGAATTTTCACGAAATTGGGAGTGCATAAAAGTCTTTATTTTTTTATTATCTCACTAATTTTCACCTGACGGTGAATTATTTTGTGAATATATTATGATATAAAGCTGTAAATCAATATTCTGTTATATCGAACTGACGTTAATATATTATAAAGAGACTGCATTATAGATTTTTAAGACAGTCTATACAGGCGTGTAATTATCTTACATATAGAAATCCTTTTTTTGTTTGTTGTTGTCCATTGAAATAATAAGTCAATACATAGAAATAAGTACCTGCTAATCGTTTGCTGCCTACTACTCCTTTTATATTAGGGTAGCCTCTGAAATACTCACCATTTTGTTGATAATGGTTATTTTCATAGACTTTCAAGCCCATTTCATCAAAAATAACCAAGGTAATAGGTTGGTTTTTATCTGTATTTTCTATTCTAAAATAGTTATCAAATCCTTTTTCAGTAGAAACGGCATTGTAAATCACGACTTCATCAGGGTTAGTATCTATGTGGGGAGGTTCTTGCGATTTAAGTTTTATGGTAATATTTTGGGTATGTATTCTTTCATTGCCACAGACATCGCGAGCCACCCACTTATAGACCACTTTAGAGAGTTTTCCATTAGTGAGATATTCTTCTTTTGGCGGCATTGTAACGGTAGGTTGTCCTGCACAAGCATCTTCAGCTGAAATGCTCTGCTGAGAAGGTATGGGTGTCCCTTCATCAATGGTAAGATCTTGAGGCAGTGTTCCTACAAAGGTAGGTGATTTTTTATCGGATACCTTAATGCGCTGGGTATGTGTAAGGGTGGCACAACCATCGGAAGCCGTAAAAGTGCGCTCTAAAGTGAAATTGTTGAGACAGCGCTTGTTGAGTTCCTTATCGGCACGGGTTATCACTACTTTAGCACAACCGCCTTGAGTTGTAGGCGTTTGTACAGCAGGAATGGCTTTGACACAATCGACGGTTATATCGCGAGGAAGTGTTGCCCAAGTGAGGGTAGGGACTTTTTTTGGTACAATGGTAATGATTTGCTGGTGGGTAGTAACATTGCCACAAGTATCTTTAGCTATCCACGTATAGATAAGTTTAGTAAGTTTGCCTTTAGCATCTTTTTCTTCTTTATGAGAAGTCGTAACCGCAACAGTACCACAATTATCGGTAGCGGTAAGCATTACTTGAGCAGGTATTGTTTTGCCTTCTTTAACACTCATATTTTGGGGTAAAGCGCCTACAAAAGTAGGGGGAGTTTTATCTGTTACGCTAATAGTTTGAGTGTAAGTAAGTGTTTGGTTACAAGTATCGGCAGCTGTAAAAATACGTTTGATGGTATAAGTATAGTCACAATTGCCTTTGATGCGTTCTTCTTTTTGAAGGGTAACCGCAGGAGTACACCCTCCTGTAACCGTAGGCAATGTTACCGCTGGAATAGATTGCTCACACGAAAGTATAAGATGATTAGGGAGAGATGCCCAAAGGAGAGGTTCAGGAAGGGCTGAATTCTTTTCAATAGTAAAACCACCGCTTTTAGGGTTGTAATTGGTAAGATCAAAGGCTAAACCATCGATTACTTCTACTTTTAAGACGGCTTGGGTAGTGCTGATATTAGGCAAGGTAATTTCTTTACTGCCGTTGTTATCAGTTTCTGTTACTACCACATATTTAAACGTCTTTCCTAAATCATCAGAAAGCAGAATACGCACTTTGGTGTCTTTGAAAATAGTATTATCTACATTCCAACTAAGGGTGAGTTTATCGCCTCCTTTATATTTGTTTTTTGGGGTAGTCGTAATTTTGAAGGGGGTACCGTCTTTTACCGTTACTTTGGTTTCAGCCAAATCGTATTGTACTATATAGTCGGCTGACGGTTGGAGTGGGGTATCGCTCACTCCCAGCCAAAAGGTAAAAGTACCCGTAGTTTGTTGTGCTAAGCCACTATTGGCTATTACACTACCTGAGTCTTTGTGATACTCTGTTTTAATAGTTACAGGGTTAGCAGGAGTAGGTTTGTAGATAATGTATTGTGTTATAGGGGATTCAGCACCATTGCGCACATCGTGTTGATTTACGGCGTATAGCAGTTCTGCACTATCGGGGTCGATAGCAGGGATATAGAACTGGAAGAAAGTACCCTTGGGAATAGTATAATGGCTTTTAATCTTGCTGTGGTCTATACGAGGGGCTTGAGTTGTGAAAGTCTTGTCGTGAGCTTTCACGGGTACTTTCGTCAATAGTTCCCGTATGCGCTGAATGCTCGACAGCGAGAAAAAGTCACGCGGACTGCCATAGCTCATCACCGAAGTACCTCTGTCATACTCTGTCTTTTCACTATCGTAGGCTTCTGAACCCTTATAGCTACCAAAAGTGTGTCTCCCTCCGAATAAGTGTCCTATCTCGTGAGCTATGACTTCTTTGGTAAGTACTGCTACGGCATCAGCTTTGGTATTAGCCTGATAAACACCTTTAAGATAAGCCAATCCTCTGACTCCTTTTTTTAAGGAAGCGGTATATGCAAGAGAGATACCCACGTCATAACTATTTTCTCCTATAAGTTCGTTGATAACCCTTGTTGAATTATCCTTAACATAATCGGCATTGTGAAAGCTTGCAAAAGTCTCTTTGCTTCCGTCTTTAATGATGAGACGCTCATCGTTTACCAATTCAAAACGCACTCCCAAATCGCGTAGGTACACTTCATTTAGGAAGTTTTCAGTATCTGCCCAAAACGTTTTTACTTTTTGTATGTTTTTCTCTAAGTGTCCTGTACTGAATGTGCTATAAGGGATATGCATTGCCAAGCGGTATACCCTTAGTGTTTGTGTGTTGGCAATGGTAGGAGTGGTTTCTTCGGCTAATATCGCAGGGCGTGCTGTCGAAAGGCTTGGGTGCGAATGAGGCGTATCGGTAGTGCCACATCGGAAATCTTTATTAGGCGAAAAGACCAATTGTCCTTTTTGCACATTTATCTCATACGATGTATCTCGGTAGTGGAAACTCCCCGATACGCTCTGTCCTCCTACCGAAAGGGTCGCTACAAAATTGTCTTGGTAGTAACCCACAAAAGAGCGAATACCCTCTGAGGCAAGAGAGGTTTTGCGCTCCTGCCATTGGATATCAAGTTGTTGATTTTTAGCAATTTCTTTGAGATAAGTTTCTGCGGTTTGAGCATTCCCAAGGAAACCAATAGCTAATAATATGATTGTGATGATATTTTTCATTCTTTAATTTTTTAACTGCTCTATAAGCGCTTCTACGATGGTTTTTATAGGCGGAGACATTCTCGGTATGGCAGAGTAAGCTCGTGCTATCAGTAGCAAACGAAGTGTCTTATCCTGAATTTGTTCTCTCCTTGCTTTTATAACTTCTGTAGAAGGCAAAATATCTATATCCCATTGCTGTTCACTCAATGAGAAAGTTACCAAATGATTTTCAGCTTGATAATCGTAAAGATGTATTTTATCTACGGCTTTTTCGTTGTACAAATGGTCTAATGAGTGAAGTAAGCCTTCTACAGCTCTGTCGTGGGAATTTTTATCTGCTAATCGTCCATATCCTTGAAAATCTTTTTCTTCTTGATAGCGCAAATAAAAACCTAATTCGGTAAAGAGTGCAGGAGCTGCAATCGCAAAAGCTTCTACATTAAAACCGTTTTCTCTAAAAGCCAATGCCGTACGCAAAGGTACTTCAGGATTGCGCATAGTCCCCTCTACAATGATATTGTATTTAATGGTTAATAGCTTCTTGTATGAGTGCTTCTGTAAAAAAGTTAGAGAATATTTGTGTCTCTGCTGAGTAGCTATCAGTATATTTGATAAGTTCATTAGCCTTAGGATGAAACTCTCGGTAAATATCTCCATTTACAAAAAGGAAATCTTTATCAGGAAATTGTCTTAGGATAGCTTTTGCCAGTCCACTCTTTCCTGATGCAGGCTGTCCTCCTAATATAAAGGCAATAGGATTTTCTTGAGAAAATACTCCTCTAAGTAATTTATCTTTTTTACAAAGATAAATACTTTCAACTTCTTTAAAATCCATTCATTTGTTTTATTAGCGGACTATAATAATGTACTACTTTATCCATAACAGAAAGCCTTGCCATATCATTTGCACCATATAGCATTTTTTCCTCTTGTGTATACATCGCTATCTTTTGACTTAATAACTCTTTTTCATTAGCGTTATTAGTTTCATCTATCTCATTAATAGCCCTTACTTTTAATGAGCCTACAATCTGTAATGCTGTATCTAAACTAATAGGTTCTTTCATCATATACCTTTGTTATTTTAATTCAATGAGCATAGGAGTTTTAGCAGATATTTCTAAAGTGTCACCGCTCAGAGAGATCTCTTTCCCCGAGATAATATCTCTTCCCCTCAAAAATCCAGCCAAACTCTCGGCAAAGCGGTTTAGGTGGAGCGTTTGGCTCTTTTCGTTGTTGTTGAGCACTACCATTACGGTCTCGGTATCGTTGTAACGGAAATAGACATACACTTCATTTTCAGGCAAGTATTGCTTGGTCTTCCCGTAGTGAATTACGGCTTTGTCCTTACGCCAATTGAAGAGTTTAGCCGTAAAATCGTAATACTCTTTCTGAGTAGCCGTACGCCCAGAGGCTGTGAAAGCATTCTGTGCATCGCCTGCCCAGCCACCAGGGAAATCTTGTCGTATATCGCCATCGCCTTTGCTCTTGTCGCCTGTCATTGCTATCTCGCTACCGTAGTACAATTGTGGAATGCCTCGTGCCGTTGCTAGCAATGTGATAATCATTTTATAATCCTCTATCTTAGGATATACGTGATTGATACGTGCTGTATCGTGATTTTCGGCAAAGATGAGCAGGTTGTTGATGTCTTTATACAGAAAATCATTAGTGAAATTGTCGTAGAGTTGTATCATACCTTTGTCCCACGAAGGCGTAGAGCGAAACGCCTCACCTATCGCATTAAAAAGTGGAAAATCCATCACGGTAGGCAGGTAAGTATTATAGCTTTGTATCGCACTGATAGGGCTATCTTTTTGCCAATACGATACTTGGGCACTCTGGTTGAGCCATACTTCCCCCATAATATTGAAATGAGGATACTCATCGGTGATAGCTTTTGTCCATTTAGCGATGCCCTCTTTATCGTTATATGAATAAGTATCTACGCGCAAACCATCGAGATCGGCGTATTCTATCCACCAAATTGCGTTCTGGGTGAGGTAGTTTAGTACCAATGGGTTTTCTTGGTTAAGGTCAGGCATAGAGCGTGCAAACCAACCTTTTTCACAGTACTTTTTATCCCATTCCGAAGCATTACTATCCATCTGAGTACTCATACGGAAAGTGCTCTGACCATACCCAGGGAATTGATGTAACCAATCGTAGCAAGGTAGGTCTTTCACCATCCAATGCTGACTCCCCCAGTGGTTGGTTACATAATCTTTGATGAGCTTCATACCGCGCTTGTGCAAAGCCGCTGAGAGCTGTTGGTATTCCTCATTCGTGCCATAGCGGGGGTCTATTTTGTACACATCGGTTTGGGCATAAGTATGGTAAGAATGCTGTGGTTCGTTATCCTCACAGAGAGGCGTGCTCCATAAGGCTGTAGCGCCTAAGGATTGTATATAATCCAAATGGTTGATAATCCCCTGAATATCTCCCCCGTGACGACCATTAGCAAGCGAGCGGTTGAGTTTATCGGTAAGTGCAGGGTGTGAATCGTTGTTAGGATTACCATTGGCAAAGCGATCGGGCATAATGAGATAAATCATATCACTGCTGTCGAAACTTTTACGGTAAGCCGAGCCTTCACGACGCGCTTTTAGTTCATAGCGGACACTGCCCACTTGTTTCTTCTTCTGCCATAGCGAAATGGTATAGTTGCCCGCTTTTTTATCCTTAGTGTCTACAGTAACAAATAGATAATTAGGGTTTTCGGTTTTTAGCACATTACTGATAGGCAAGTCGCTTTCCACGCGGTATTGTGCTATATTTTTGCCGTACAATAATATTTGTATTTCGGCATAGTGCATTCCTTCCCACCAAAAAGGTGGTTCTACACGCTCGATTTGAGCGTGAGTATTAAAAAAAGTAAATAGTCCCATAAGGATAATAATGTGTTTCATATTCGATTTGTTAATTTGGTGATTTAGCAATGAATCAGTTACTTGATTTTAATTTTGATGTATTTACGATTTTTGTTGAGGTTGCCTTGTTGGTCATAATAACATCCACTTGGATTCATAGAAGCATAGAGATAACCATTTTTGCTGAAAAATATAGGTAGTTCTCCCCAAACATAAGGTTGCCAGCAAGAGATATTTGCTTCTACTTTAGTTGTCAACTGAAAAAGAGGTGTTTTATTTGTTATTTCATAAAGAGAAATTGCAGCACCATCCATAGGCTGATAACTAAGACATACTATATATTTATTGTCAGGAGAAAGAAAAGGAATATCTGTTATATTTGTTTTTTTACCTGTATTCTTATCTATGAGAAGACAACCTCCAGCTTCATAGTATGAAGCATAGACTACATATTGTTGAATAGGATCTATTCTCCCTTTATAACTATAAATAGCCATATCCATATCATTTTCAACTGTTTCATCTTGAGGATCGACATCTTTTAGTTTTAGCAAAGTATTCTTACAAGGGAATGTGAGAACTCCGTTTTTCTTAGTAATAGAAAGCGTATCTTCAGTGAGAAAGCTATACTTATTTTTTAGTTCGGATAGGTATTCTTCACGAGAAATAAGAGCTACCGAAAAATATTTAGAAAAATTAGAGACCTCTTTATCTATTGCATTTTTATTGTTTTCCTTAAAAAAAGTATTTGTAGCTTCTAATAACTCTTTGGTTAAAGTAATATCTTCATAAATACCTACATCTTCCTTACGAACAAAAGAAGTTTTATCATCTTCTATTCTATAAAAATGGAGTGACTCTTCAATGGTTTTTATTCTATCACCTAAGAAAAAATGACTCTTTTTGTCAACTCCCATTTTATTAGGTTCTGAATAACGATAGGCTCCATTCGTATTAATTACATATAGTTCTTTGTTTATAGGTACAAATTTTTCTTCTTGTTGTTCTTCTGCCTGTTGTGTTGTTTCGGCTGATGGTGTTGTTACTATTGGTTGTTGCGTTTGAAAGAGTTGGCAACTGTTAGAAAGCAATATTACAAAAAATATTAGAAAGTATTTCATCAGTTTTTTGTTAAGATTTTTGGCAAAGATAAGTGTTTCTTTTTAAATAGCAAAGAGAATATGGAAGTTATGGGAATTGTGAGGTGAGGATTTGTAAATTGCTAATTGTTTTGTAACTTTGCGCTACTAAATTATTTATCACTATGAAAATCGTTATCTCCCCTGCTAAAACTATTAACGAAACATCGGTTTTACCTACAGAACGTTATTCAACGGCTATTTTTCCAAAGGAAATTGCTGAAGTACACGCTGCTCTTAAGCCGCTATCCCCCAAAAAACTATCGGATTTGATGGGAATTTCATCTAAACTTGCTGAACTTAACTGGCAGCGCAACCAAACTTTTGCAATGCCTTTTACTCCCGAAAATGCACGTCCGGCACTCTTTGCTTACGATGGTGACGTATATGAGGGGCTTGATGCCTATTCACTTTCTGAGGCGCAAATTGACAAGCTGCAAGAGAGTTTACGCATCCTATCAGGACTTTATGGAGTGCTAAAACCATTAGATCTTATCGCTCCTTATCGATTAGAAATGGGCATCAAACTACCTATAGGAAAGGCTGCAAACCTTTATGCTTTTTGGAAAGAGAAAATCACTCAAGCACTAAATAACGAATTACAAGAAGGCGAATTGTTTATCAATCTCGCTAGCGAAGAATATTTTAAGGCGATTGATACCACAAAGCTAAAAGCGACCGTAATTACACCTATTTTCAAAGATTATAAGGGAGATACGCTCAAAATTATTAGTTTTTACGCGAAGAAAGCGCGGGGTCGTATGGTACGCTTTTTGGCAGAAAATGAGATTCACTCAGTAGAAGATTTGAAAGGGTTTAACGCTGATGGTTATGCCTTTGCTGAACAGTTTTCAAAAGGAAATACACTTGTTTTTATTAGATAAAAAACTTTGCCAAAGGTTCTAATTGCACGTCGTGCTACAACCTTTGGCAAAGTCTATGATACCAATCATTTTTGGGGAATATTGATAATAGTAAGTCTTCTCAATAATTTATTAGGGTCTTCTTTAGCATTTATAACTCCTATAATCCAAATTTTTGACAATTCTTCTACAATAAGAAAATAAATACCAAAGTGAAATCTTTTGGTAAAGCAAACCCGCACTTGTTCTATTTCTTTTCTAAAAGAAAAGGGACGACTTTTTATTTCTTGTATATAGCTATAAATCTCCTCATATACTTCAAATCCTAAATTTTCTCTTATTTTATTGTAGTAAACTACAATTTCTTCCAAGTCTATTTCGGCTTGACGATGAATCATTAGCTCAAAATCCATATCTTGCTCTCATTTTTTTATCAAATTCATCAAAAGCTCTTCCTGCTTGTTCAGGATTTTCTGTAATTTCATTAGCTCGTTTCAAAAGCACTTGCAAATATTCATTAGAAGTCTCACTATCTGAAATATTATAGTCAAAATCTATATTTTTCTCTTCTAAAAACGAAGTTAGCACTGTTTTTTGGGTTTCATCTTTTGGATATACTAATACACACATAATTATTCTTTTTTTGCAAAGGTATAAAAATTAATTGAAAAATCAGTTAATTTGTAAATTAATCACCAGTCCTTCGTTGCCTCGTACATTGAAAACGGTATTGTCATTAAAAATGAGGTATTGTCCTTTGATACCCATTAGTTTACCACTATAAGTAGGGGTTTGCGACAATTGCAGAGAGCGCACTTGGGTAGGGTATTTTTCTACGGGGAAATGAATGCGTAGGGGAGTGATATCTTCGGTGATGTAGGGCTGTACTTCATTGGGTACAAAGTCGCGCACTTCTAATTTTACTCGCAATAAATCTACAGGGGTGATTTGGTTGGTGAGCATTTTGCGCCAATTGGTTTTATCGGCTAAATGCTCTTTGAGAGCGACCTCGGCAATGCCTGCTAAATATCGATTAGGAACTTCGGCAAGGATGAGAGCTTCGTGCGCCCCTTGGTCGATCCAGCGGGTTGGAGCTTGTGATTTGCGTGTTACTCCTACTTTTACATCGCTAGAATTGGCAAGATATACATAATGCGGTTGCAACTGCACTTGCTGTTCATAGCCTAAATCGCGTTCTTCGATATTGAGGTGTGCTTTGCTGAGTTCGGGGTGCATCACCCAATCGGCGGTTTGAGGGACTTCAAAAAAACACTCTTTGCAATAGCCCTGACGGAAGATTGGTTTGTTTTCACCACAATTCATACACTGAAAACGCACAAATTGGAGTGTTATATCCTTGCCGATAAGTTGGTTCATCAGCACAAAGTCACCTTCCATTGGCAAATAATACCGTATAGGGTTAGCCCATTCGGTAAGCATTTTTTGAAGTACTCCTTGAAACATTGTTTTATTGACTATATGTGTTTTAAATCTGCAATGGTTTGGATAGGATTGGCAGCATTGAATACAAAACTACCAGCCACTAAAGCATCGGCGCCTGCTTCTACTAATGCTTTGGCATTCTTTAAACTCACTCCTCCATCTATCTCAATAAGGGTTGAAGCTCCTGCTTGCTCAATCAGCATTTTGGCTTGTCGCACCTTTTTATAAGTATTTTCTATGAACGACTGACCTCCAAATCCTGGGTTTACACTCATCAACAAAAGTACATCTACTTCTTGGATAATATCTTCTAAAAGCGCCACAGGAGTGTGTGGATTGAGTGCTACCCCTGCTTTCATTCCTTCTGCCTTAATGGCTTGCAAAGTGCGGTGCAGGTGTGTACACGCCTCGTAATGTACGGTGAGAATATCGCTGCCGAGCTTTGCAAAAGTACTGATATATCGGTCAGGGTCGACAATCATCAAGTGAACATCAAGGGGTTTGGTAGCGTGTTTTTGAATCACCGATAGCACGGGCATACCATAAGAGATGTTAGGGACAAACACGCCATCCATAACATCAATATGAAACCAATCGGCTTCGCTGGCGTTTACCATTTCAATGGCTTGTTGTAGGTTGCCGAAATCGGCAGCAAGGAGAGAAGGCGCAAGAATCATATTTTCAATTAACAATTAATATTAACAAATTTCAATTAACAATTATCCTACACTGCCTTCTAAGGAGATTTCTAAGAGTTTTTGAGCTTCGACAGCAAACTCCATAGGCAGTTTGTTGAGTACTTCTTTTCCAAAACCATTTACGATGAGTGAAATTGCTTTTTCGGTATCAATACCACGCTGGTTACAATAGAAAATTTGGTCTTCACCAATTTTAGAAGTAGTAGCTTCGTGTTCTATTTGGGCGGTAGGATTTTTAGCTTCTATATAAGGAAAAGTGTGTGCTCCACAATCATTTCCCATTAAGAGAGAGTCACATTGAGAGAAATTGCGCGCATTTTTAGCATTAGGCACTACTTTTACCAATCCGCGGTAACTATTTTGTGATTTGCCTGCCGAAATACCTTTAGAAATAATTGTAGATTTAGTATTATTACCCAAATGTATCATCTTAGTACCTGTATCGGCTTGTTGAAAGTGATTGGTAACGGCAATAGAATAGAATTCACCTATAGAATTATCGCCTTTGAGCACTACAGAAGGATATTTCCAAGTAATTGCTGAACCTGTTTCTACTTGTGTCCACGATATTTTTGCATTTTTCTCGGCCAAAGCGCGTTTGGTTACAAAATTATAAACCCCACCTTTACCGTCTTTATCACCAGGGAACCAGTTTTGTACTGTAGAATATTTAATTTCGCCATTATCCATAGCTATAAGTTCTACCACAGCAGCGTGTAATTGGTTTTCATCGCGTTTGGGCGCTGTACAACCTTCGAGGTAAGAGACGTAAGCCCCTTCATCAACAATGAGGAGAGTACGTTCAAACTGACCTGTACCAGCTTGATTGATACGGAAATAGGTAGAGAGTTCCATAGGGCAACGCACTCCCTTAGGCACATAGCAGAAAGAGCCATCGGAGAAGACAGCAGAGTTAAGCGCAGCATAGAAATTATCGGTTTTAGGGACAACCGTACCGAGATATTTGCGCACGAGATCGGGATATTTTTGAATAGCTTCGGAAATAGAGCAGAAGATAATGCCGCGTTCAGCCAATGTTTTTTGAAAAGTAGTTGCTACTGAAACGGAGTCCATTACTACGTCCATTGCGACAGCAGGTTTATCTTCTACCCCTGTAAGGCGTTTTTGTTCTTCAAGAGAGATGCCGAGTTTTTGGAAAGTTTCCAAGAGTTGAGGATCAACCTCGTCTAAACTATTGAGTTTAGGTTTTTGTTTAGGAGCAGAGTAGTAGGCAATATCTTGAAAATCGGGAGTTTCAAATTTAAGGTTTGCCCAATGAGGAGGCTCTTCCATCGCTTGCCACGCGCGGAAAGCTTCTAAGCGCCAATCGGTCATCCATTGAGGTTCGTTTTTCTTTTTAGAGAGGGCAATTACCACCTCTTCATTGAGTCCTTTAGGGAAAGTTTCGGATTCTATATCAGTATAAAAGCCGTATTTATATTCGTTGTTTTCTAATTCTTCTTTAAGTTCTTCTTCTGTATATTTAGCCATAATTTCTTTTAGATAAGAGATAAGAGATAAGAGATAAAAAACTCCTCTTATTTATACCGAGATGTGATTTTACAAAGCGCAAAGATAGTACTTTAAATTGAATCTAAAATACTATCTTTATAATTATTTTCTATCTCGGATAAAGATAAGATATAAGAGGTAAGGAATTATCACTTAACCAAGGCGTCTAAGAGTTCGTGGACGGCATCGCTATTCCAACGGGCAATTCCTTCTTTTTGAGCGCGTACGAGTCCGTTTTTATCTACGATATAACCTGACGGGATTTTTTCAGGGTCGAAAGGCATTTTCTCACCGATGATGAGGTAGGTTACTTTGAAATGGAAATTGCGTTTTTGCATCATTTCTTCCACTGGTTCAGGGCGCTCGTTAGTGATGATATAGAAATCTACTTTATCCTTATAGGCATCATATAGTTTTTCTACTGCATAGAGGTCGGCAATACTAATACCTCGCCAAGAGGAGAAGAAATACACGAATGAGGGTTTCTTTCCTCGGGTTTGCGAGTAGTTGAACTGCACATCTTTGCGATCTTTGAGTTGCCAACTGAAATCAATTTTTTGAGCTTTATCGGCAGGAATGATGTCTACCGAACTAGCGAAAATTCGTTGTAATAAAATCTTACTTTCATAACCTAAGGGGGTTACGAAGAAAGAAAGTATGAAAAGGATAAGGAGTAGATTAAGTATGGTACGTTTTTTCATATAAACTAAATTATTTTTCTTCTTGAATGATATCTTTATATTCTTCCCAAAAGGCTTCGAACTGCGACATTGATTGGTATAGAAACTCCATTGTTTGTTGCCAAGTGTCTTTGTTGTGAATGGTTACCCCTTGCAATTCTACATATACACAACTAATTTCTTTACCATTGTCCAAGAAGAAATGCTCTTCGAAAACAGCGTTAGGGAGGTATTCTTCTTGGAGTATAGTTTTGAGCGACAGCAATTTGTTATAATACAAACTACGTATCTCCTCGTGAGGGTCTTCTACAGCGAGTAGCACCCGCGCTTTACGAGTGTCGAATGAAAACTTAAAACTGAAATCCTTTATTTTAGTGTCATACAACGTCCATTTGCGAGGGAACGATTTACCAAAAGATATCCAGAAGTCTTCGCGTAGTTTTTTTGCTTCGGCTTTGCTATACACTTTTAATTAGGTAACAAGTAACAGGTAATAGGTAACAAGTTGATATGTGATAATAAATTAATTGAAATTTATTTGGGCGGAGAAAGTAAGAGGAGATCCATCTATTTGCTTGTAAAAAGTAAATTTATAGAAAGTGGAACCGTCTTTTTCTAAAACACCATATTTTTGTTTTTCTACATCAAAAGCCAGAAATACATCAGGAGTATTGAGTTTTCTAAGTTTGAATTGCAATTCATTTGTTTTTTTATCAAACAACTCATATCCCCAATTAGTTGGTTTAGCATACAGAAATAGAATAAGAGGTTCGCTTATAGGCGCAGCAGTAACTGTAAGTTCGGGTACTGCTGTTGTTGCTGAGGGAATAGAGGGGTTTGAGGCTACTGAAGGAGCTTGATAATCTGCCTTAAAAGTAGCTAGTTCTGTACCTGAAAGGGCATTGCGCAAGGCTTCTTGGTAGGATTTTTTAAACTCCTTTTCACGGCTTTTACCTATCTGAGAAGTAAAGACCGCTTTATTAGTACAATCGGTGAGAAGGAATTGTACTTTAGAGGTCATCATATTCGATTGGTTCTTCACATCAGCTTTTAGGGTAGCGCAAGGGTTTTGGAGTAGCTCGGCAGGAGCTTCACTTTCCATATAGACTTTAAATCCTTGTTTTTCGAGCAAGAATTTTGTGAGCATATTGAGTTGATACTGATTGTCTTCTTTTTGGAAGGCATATCGATTAGGAACAATCACGGTTTGTGCTACAAGAGTTAGTGGTAGTAATGCTACTAAAAATAATATTTTTTTCATTGGGTTTATTTATTTATGGTCAAATAAAAAAGGATGTTATTCTTCGTTGTTCTTCATACGAGCTTCGAGTTCGGCCTGGAACTCCTCAATAACGGGCTTCATAGTGCTTTCAGGGAGGTCGGAGATACGAATGTACATCAGTCCATCGACAGAATTGTTGAACAGTGGGTCGACATTGAAAGCGATGACTTTGGCGTTCTGTTTGATATACTTCTTGATGAGCACTGGCAAACGCAAATTCCCAGGTTCGAGTTCATCAATTAGCTTGTCGAACTTATTAAGGTCGGCTTTAGTTTCGTCGAAAATAAAGTCTTTATCTTCGTCTTTGAGTTTTACTTTGAATTCTTTTTTGGGGCGTACATATTGTGCGATGTAAGGGTCGTAGAAGTTTGACTTCATAAACTCTATCATCAGCGATTTAGAAAAGTTGGAAAATTGGTTGCTAATGCTCACGCTACCCAACAGATAAGAGTGTTCGGGATAGCGCAAAGTAGTGTGGGCAATTCCTTTCCAAAGCAAAAACAGAGGCATTGGTTTCTGTTGGTATTCCGAAATTATAAAAGCACGCCCCATTTCGATGGTTTTACTCATCATATCGTAGAGTTCGGGCTCAAAACGGAATAAATCGTGCGTATAGAAACCTTCAATACCATATTTAGGGAATATCTCAGCGCCTAATCCCATACGATAAGCTCCTGCAATTTTTTTAGCTTCGTTATCCCAAAGGAAAAGATGGTGGTAATAGAGGTCGAATTTATCGACATCGGAGGAAGCGTTTGTCCCCTCCCCTACTTCGCGGAAGGTAATTTCACGCAAGCGACCTATTTCCTTCATTATATTAGGGATTTCCTGATAAGGAGCTAAAAAGACCTCGTAATTATTGTTTTTCAGCAGTCGGTAATCCTTTTTAGTTACATTTTCTACTTCTTTTTCTATAAGATCTTGCTGTATAGGAGCTTCAATTTGTTGTGGATTAGGAGTACCTTTGTTTGATTTCAACACATTAGGCAAAGGCAAGAATTTTTTATCTTGTTCAAAAGCATTGGCTAAGATATAGGTTTTCTTGCGAAGGAACTCGGTAAAATCGGCTAAATCGGTATGTTCTTCTTGCATAGTTACCGAGATGGGTTTGCCTATACGTATGTAGATAGTACGTTGTTTTTGAGTGAGGAGTTCTGAAGGTAATTTGGCAGTGCGTAAGGTATCACTCAGGCTCGCTAAAAAGTAGAACAATTTGCTATTTTTAGCGTGGAAATAGATAGGGACGATAGGTACTTTGGCTTTTTTAGCGAGCTTCATTGCTGCTTCTTCCCAAGGTTTATCAACCATTAGTTGTCCTTCTTTGGTTACAGAGACTTCGCCAGCAGGGAAAAGCCCCAAGGGTTTTCCTTCTTTGAGGTGTGCAATAGTATGTTTGAAACCAACAATACTGGATTTTGCATCCTTGCGGTCTTCAAACGGATTGACAGGCAACACATAAGGAGCTAAAGGCTCAATGCGTTGGAGGAGGAAATTTGCCATAATTTTGAAATCAGGGCGTTTTTCTAAGAGCAATTTGAGGAGCAAAATGCCATCAACACCCCCCAGTGGGTGGTTAGAAATCGTGATAAAAGCTCCTTCTTTGGGGATATTTTTAAAATCTTCTTCAGGTATTTCGAACTTTATTTCAAACTCGTCTAACAGTTTGTTGAGGAAGTCTAAGCCTTCAAATTTTTTGGTTCGGTTGTAAATAGCATTGAGTTTGGAGAGACGGAGTAGCTTCATCAGCGCCCATCCTCCAAAGGTACCCAAGAAACCAAGTTTATCAATATTAATTGCTTTGGCTACTTCTTTGGCACTTACCAATCCTTTATCTTTTTGCATTCTCATTCGTTATTAAAGTTTTATGATTGTTTTCCTTTTTGCAGTTGCTTTATTCTCTTAAGTCGTGCCATCACTTCATCACGGTGGAGGGATTTAGAAGCTACCTTGCCTATAGTGAGCCCTTGTACCAAAATAGAAAACAATACTACTATATAAGTAATTTGCAACAATGTTTCTTTAAGACCGCCCTTATCGGCTGGGATAGAGAGCACTAAGGCAATAGATACACCGCCGCGCACGCCTCCCCACACCATAGTAATGAGTGATCCTGAAGAATAGGTAGTAGCTTTGCGTAATATAGTTTGGGCGGGAATATAAATTGCTAAAGCACGCCCTAAGAGGCACACGAGAATAGCAACACCTCCTAAGAGGAACTGTTCATTTAAGTTATCTATCAGTAGCATCTCAAAACCTATGAATAAGAACAAGATGGCATTCATAATTTCATCGACGATAGCCCAGAATTTCTCTAAGTAATCTTTATTTTCGGCACTATTTGCCTTTTTCCCTATGTTACCGACAAAGAGTCCTGCAATCACCATTGCTAAAGGCGAGGATACGTGAGAAGTTTTGGCAATGAGGAAGCCTCCCATTACAACGGCTAAAGTGAGCAAGACACTCACGTGATAGTCGTCGGCTTTTTTCATCATTTTGGAGGCTATCCAGCCTAAGAGCCCCCCTAAGAAAACGCCTCCTCCAGCCTCTAAGAGAAAAAGTTTTGTAATGGTATTGAAGGAAGGTTCGAAAGTGTGATCGGTAGCTAATTTAAGTACGACAGCGAACATTACGACGGCTACCCCATCGTTGAAAAGAGATTCACCTGTAATTTTATTTTCGATACGTTTAGGTACATTAGCTTGTTTGAGTACTCCCAACACTACAATAGGATCGGTTGGGGAAATAAGCGCTCCAAAAAGCAGGCAATAAACATAAGGAATATGGATTTCTACCAAAGGAGCTATATAGTACAATAAGACTGATATAAAGAAAGCTGAGAGTACTACGCTGATAGTTGCATAGGTAAAAATGGGGAGTCGGTAATTTTTGAGGTCGTTGATATTGATATGGAGAGCACCTGCAAAGAGGAGGAAGTTTAGCATTGCCCCCATTAAGATTTCGGTAAAATCGAATCCTTGTAATAGAGATTCCAAGCGGTGTGCCAAACCTGAAAATATTTCACCACCGAAAAGACGTACGCCTACTGATACCATCATAGCAATCACCATAATACCTATAGTCATAGGTAGTTTTACGTAGCGCACATTCACGTACGAAAACAAGGCGGCTAAGACGATAATCACTGAAAAAGCATAGTATAACTCCATATTACTATTTTATTTGTCGGCAAAGGTACGAATAATTTGGAAATTTACAAATTTGCTAATTAGCTAATCGCTTTCGTCGGTGTTCAGTAAGTTCAGAGAAATTGTATTGGAGAGCAGGGGTTTGTTCTTCTAATTCACCATTGCTAATGGCACGGAGGATGATTTCTTCTATCCAATAATCTTCTTCGATATTCATAGGGTCATAACCTTTTTTTAGGGAAAGATCGTAGAGCCAAGCGGTTTTATTGTACCAATAGGCATTCCACCCGTTGCGGAGTTCTTTTACCAAATCATAGGCAGTACGCCCTGTTTGGCGGTGGATGAGCTTGATGAGGATGCGCCCTTGAGAGCGAGAGAGTTTTTTGAGTTCGTCGGTGAAGTGGTCTTCTATATAGCGTTGAGTGCGCTTTACATAGACTTTTCGTTGTTGTTTGTTTTGCATAGTATCCATAGTACGTTCCATAGTATAGAGGCGATCGGCAGCCATTTTAGCATAAGGATACACGCGTTTTACACGACTTTTGAGCAGTAGATATCGTTTTTGAGCATCGGCATCACCAAAGGAACGCTCTCTACCAAAGAGGTTTACCTCAGGAAGATAGATAGTATCACCTTCGTGAAAATCTTGAGCGAGCAAGAGGTAAGAGGTAAGAGGTAAGAGGTAAGCTATAAATGGTAGGAGATAATGTTTTATATATGTGATGATGTTTTTCATAGTGATTTTTCTTATTAAGGACGTATGGCATACTCCCCTGCATAACATACTGCAAAAATTATTCCAAGTTACCTATTCACTATCAGCTTCACTATTTCCCTAAAACAGCCATTTTGATAGCAGTGATAGCGGCTTCTACACCTTTGTTGCCTAGTTTTCCTCCACTTCGGTCGAGTGATTGCTGAAGGTTGTTATCGGTGAGGACACAGAAGATTACGGGTACCTTACTTTGCATTGCATTGAGCTGAGCAATACCTTGTGTAACCCCTTGACACACAAAATCAAAGTGCTTGGTTTCGCCTTGTATTACACAGCCTATTACGATGATAGCATCCAAGTGCTGAGTATCGATCATTCGTTTGGCAGCGTGCACCAATTCAAAACTACCAGGGACTTCCCAAAGGAGGAGGTTGCTATCTACAGCACCACAATCTTTAAGGGTAGCGATAGCACCATTGCGCATTCCATAAGTTACTTGTTCATTCCACTGAGAAGTAATAATCCCAAAGCGAAGAGCTTTCGCATTTGGGATTGTATTTTTATCGTATTGAGATAAATTCTTGTTTTCTGTTGCCATTTTTTCAGATAAGAGATAAGAGATAAGAGGTAAGAATGTTCATCTTCTGCCTTTTATTCTTATCTTGTTTTATTGACTGATTTTTCCGATAAGGATATCGATAGTGCGAGCTTCTTCTGAAGTAGGGAATTCATCTTTGATGCGCTCGTAGTATTTGAGAGCATCGTCTTTTTTACCTTGTAGAGAAGCTACGATACCTGCTTTTTTGAGGTATATAGGAGTTACAAAATCGTTGTTGCTATGTTCAAAGGCTTTGATGTAGTATTTGAGAGCCTCGGCATTATTTTTTTGTTGAAGGTAAGCATCACCTATATTTCCATAGGCTAAAGCACCGAAAATATCGTCATCAGAATTAAATTCTTTGAGGTGATTGATGGCATTGTTGTAGTCACGCAAACGCATATAAGCCATACCCATACCATACTCGGCGAGGTTAGCTGCTTTGGTACCACTATAGTTTTGAGCGATTTGCTTGAAGCCATATTTACCTTTACCACCTTCGATAGAAACTTTGAAGAGAGAATCTTTGGCTTTAGCATCGGTAGCTTGCATAGCTTCATCAAAGAATTGTTGAGCGAAGAAGAATTCGTTAGCAGCTTTCTTTTCGTTAGGAGCTTTCACAAATTGTTGGTATAACAAATAACCTAAGCCCAATACGGCTACAGCTATGAGGGCTCCGATAATAATTTTCTGATTGCGTTTCACCCAATCTTCAGTACGAGTAGCGCCTGCATCAAGGGCATCGAATACCTCGGCAGTAGTACTTTCTTGGTGCAATCGAGTTTCTTGAGCGTCGTCGAGTTGCTCGTTATCTCTATGTCTATTAGGTCGATTGTTGTTCTTTTTGTAAGTTGCCATATATAATTTTCAATTAAAGTTCGGCAAAAGTACGACAATTATTTGAATTGACAAATTTTTTTTCTAATTTACTTATTTGTGAATCTGCTAATTATTTTATACCTTTGCCACTCCAAAGTAATTTTATATGCTTACTAAAGAACCATTACATTATTTTTCTACTATACGCAAACATTTCAGAAACTCTTACTTAGCTGAAGACATTCATCAGATTATCATTGGGATAGATTGCGATTACTTCGATGCCTACAGTCATAATTACGCTTCTTTGCAAGCCTATTACCAGCAACAAACACCCATCGCACCCTTTGCGGGACTTTTTGGGGTATTAGGTTATGAATCAATCCATTTTTTTGAAAATATTCCCACACAAGAGCAAGCTCAATACGAGTTTCCCACCTTTGTATTTGCGAATGCGAAAGCCTATTTGCATTATTCCAAAGTGAACAAAGTGTACTCTTTTTACGGCGATGAAGTATTATACTTCAACTTTTTGGAAGCAGCCAATGAAGAAACTTCTACTTCTATAAAATCAATTTCAGCTGAAAAACCTTTTTATCACATCAATACCGACCTGAATGAGGAGCAAATACACTTCTACAAGATTGTTGAAAAAGCTAAGGAATACCTACGTGCTGGCGATATTTTTCAAGTGGTATTGAGCGAACAACTCTGTTTGGAAAGCAACCTTAACTCTTTAGAATTTTATAAACTACTTAGTACAGCCAATCCCTCTCCTTATATGTTTTTCTTCCCTACTCCTTATGGAGAGGTGGTGGGGTCAAGTCCTGAAATATTAGTAGAAATCAACTCGGAAACTATGTATATAGCACCTATCGCTGGTACACGCCCGCGTGGTAAAGATGCTAACGATGATGCTCGTTTGGCACAAGAACTTCTCGCCGATCCTAAAGAGTGTTCTGAGCACCGAATGCTGGTTGATTTAGCACGCAACGATATAGGGCGTTTTGCCGAGAAAGGTACTGTGCAGGTGAAGAATATGATGCACATTAAGCAGTTAGAGCACGTGATGCACATAGTAACCGATGTGTATGGTCGCAAGCGCAAAGAGGTGTCGCTTTTTGAGGTGATTGGAGCAGTATTCCCTGCAGGTACGCTGAGTGGAGCGCCTAAAATACGCGCTATGGAAATTATTGCTGAGCTGGAACAATACCGCCGTAATATGTATGGAGGAGGTATTGGTTTTTTACACTTCAACGGCAACGTACAGCTCGCTATTGTGATACGCAGTGCTTTTTTTGAAAAACCTGCTTTTCAGGATTCTGAACGCACCCGCGTATTTATACAAGCCGGAGCAGGAGTTGTTTATGATTCTATACCTGAAAAAGAATATGCTGAAATACAACACAAAAGAGCTTCAGTAGTGAAAGTGTTTGAGAAGAATTGTAATCCTCACCCCCAAGCCCTCTTTCAAGGAGAGGGGGCAATCCGCAAAAAAGGACTATAACTAATGACTAAAACCTAACAACTAAAAATGATTTTACTAATAGATAATTACGATTCATTTGTTTTTAATGTAGCACAATACCTCGGCGAACTCACTGATGAAGAAGTGCGTACTGTGCGCAATGACCAACTCACTCTTACCGAGATACGCGCTCTAAAGCCCTCACGTATAGTGCTTTCACCAGGACCTAAACACCCTAAGGACAGTGGGATTTGTTTGGAAATACTAAAAGAAATTACCGATATTCCTATTTTAGGTATCTGTTTAGGACATCAGGCGTTTGGATTGGTACACGGTGCCACTGTAAAACGATTAGAAATACCTTTGCACGGCAAGACTTCTGTGCTTACCGTTAGCAAACCACAATCGGTATTGTTTAAAGGCTTGCCACAGCAGTTTAACGTGATGCGCTACCACTCGCTATATGTAGATAAAGACACCTTGCCACAAGAACTCATCATAACTGCACTCTCGGACGATGGGGTGATTATGGCATTACAACACAAAACAAAACCTATTCACAGTATCCAATTTCACCCTGAATCGTTTTTTACTGAATACGGCAAAAATATCCTCAAGAACTTTTTGATAGGGACACAAACTGCTCAAAGCGTTCAAAATACTGAAGAAAAAGCAAAAGTCTACGCCAATGAAGTGTTCAAAGCAGCTTTGAAGAAACTGCAAGAGAATCAGCCGTTAGGCGATAGCGATTTCAAACAGATATGTGCGGTATTGCACAGCAAGCAGTACGACATTGTACAATTAGGCGCGCTTTTGGTGCTTATCAGCGAAAAGAGTTTATATCCAGAATCACTTACTGCTTTCGTGCGCAACATCTTGGCATATAGCACCACCTTTGCCGACCCAAGACCTATGATAGACCTCTGTGGTACAGGAGGCGACGGACTCAAAACTATTAACATTTCTACCACGGTAGCCTTTATAGTAGCTGCCTTAGGGGTGAAAGTAGCCAAACACGGCAACAGGTCGGTTACAAGCCAAAGTGGCAGTACTGATGTGTTAGGAGAGCTTGGTATTGCGATGGAAAGCAACTTGATGAAGCAATTAGATAGCTTGGAGAAAAACGGATTAGCATTCTTCCACGCGCCTTTCTTCCATAACTTAGTAGGCGAAGTACGTGAAGTGCGACAACGTTTGGGTATCCGCACGGTGTTTAACGTATTAGGCCCTCTGTTACACCCCAATACAAAACTAAAATACCAATTAGTAGGTTTATATCACGAGCCCGTGATGCGCCTCTATGCCGAAACACTACAGCTTTTAGGACGCGAACACGCTTTAGTAGTACGTGGCAATGATGGTTTAGATGAAATAAGTATTTGTGATGAGACGAAGATTGTAGAGGTAAAAGGTAAGCAAATATTAGAGTATACCATAGCACCTGAAATGTTTGGTTTTAAGCGTGCTTTTCACGCTGATATACAGGGTGGTACGCCTACTGAAAACGCTGAGATACTACGTCGCACTCTCAAAGGTGAAGAACGCGGTGCTAAGGCTGATATCGTGGTACTCAACGCAATGTTTGCCCTCTATACCGCCAATGTAGTAAAACACCCCGCTGAAGCTAAACCTCTTATTGAAGAAGCGTTAAGGAGTGGAAAAGTATGGCAATTAGTTAGCAAATTAGTCAATTAGCAAATTAACAAATTTCATTTATGGATATTCTTTCAAAAATCAAAGAACAACGCGAAATTCAATTACATCGTGAAATAGAAGAATGGGCGCGCCCTTATTTAACGCAGGCTATAGAACAACCTGGCATTAGCATTATCGGTGAAATCAAACGTGCTTCTCCCTCTAAAGGACAAATAGCGACAGAAGATTTCGACCTTCTAAAGCAAGCCCAACACTACGCAAATAACCGCGTAGCTGCCTTTTCTATCCTTACCGAAGAAGCTTACTTTAAGGGAGATAACGCTTTTATTCCCACTGTAGCCAAAGCTTTTCCTACAATGCCTATCCTCCGCAAGGATTTTATCTATACTCCTTTTCAGGTATTCCACGCCAAGAGCTTAGGAGCTTCGGCAATTTTGCTGATTGTACGTATGCTTACTGATGATGAGTTGATGTTCTTGCATCTGTTAGCACATTCTTTGGATTTAGAAGTATTAGTAGAAGTTCACAATGAAAAAGAACTACAACGCGCTTTACAAGTGCCTGATTTAGAACTTTTAGGCATCAATAATCGCAATCTCAATACTTTTGAGGTATCGCTGAAAACAACAGAGCAACTACTCAAAGCAATTCCCAAAAGCCAACGAGAAGAACTATTGATAGTAAGCGAAAGTGGCTATCACAGTAAAGAAGATATTGTATATGCCGAAAACTTAGGCATAGATGCCCTTTTAATAGGAGAAGCACTGATGAAAGGAGAGATTTTTTAATGACGAGGAACGAATGACGAGGGACAAATGAAAAGTAAATAAATCACTGAACTTATGAATAAAATTATTGATAGAACCTTATTTTTTAGATGGGGTGAGAGTTCTACTTGTTTAGAAATATCTGGTGATGTGTTTTTCTTTGATACTGAGGGAAATTTGCGCGGCATAAACCTCCTTTTGCAACACAATGTAGGGAGTGTTATACTACCTGTTTTACCTTCCTTTCTGTTAGAAGAAAAACCTACTACGCTCACCACTCTTTCGCGTGAGGATTTCAGCTTTGAAGTAGACGACTACACCCATACCCGTGCGTACTTATGTGATAATAATCTTGTATTTAGCTACACCAATTGCAATAAAATATTAGACTTGGTAACCCTAAAAGTTACTGAAAATCTTTATTTCATTCTCAACGAAGAAAAGATTTTGCAATACATTGTAGTAACCGATGTATCAAGTATACCTTTTGCTGGGATGCCTTATTATAGCGCTCCTCTCTACCTAAAAGAAAAAGAAGTGAGAGAGTTATATTTTTTAACTTATACTTTAGCTTCTGACGATGTAGTGCAGTATGTGAGTATTTTAGAAAAAATACAAAAAAATGATTATTACGACGGGCAACTCGAAAGAGTAGCTAATGATTTAGTGAATGATTTAGATGAATGGCTTACTATAATAGCAGAATAACCAATGACCACTCAACTAAAAATATGCGGAATTCGCTCTCTTAGTGAAATCCAAGAACTGAAAGATTTGCCTATTGATTACTTCGGCTGTATCTTTGCGCCTAAAAGTCCGCGTTATGTGAGCGTGGATTTAGCAAAAGATATAGTTACTGAAATACACTCAGTTGGCAAAGTGGCAGTAGGGGTGTTTGTGAATACCCCTATACACGAACTGCAACAAATTCAGCAACAAACAAACATTGATATACTGCAACTACACGGCAATGAAAGTGTTGAAGATTGTAGCACCTTACACAATGCAGGCTACACTCTTTGGAAAGCCTTTTCAGTATACGATACTTTACCTGATATTACTCCCTATCAGCCTTATATTCAATATCCTTTATTTGATACCAAAGGCATTGCCGAAGGTGGTAATGGCACTCGATTTAACTGGGAAATACTTAAAGACCTATCGCCTTACTCTTATATTTTAGCAGGAGGTCTTGAGGTAGATAATGTACAAGAAGCCTTGTGTTATCGCCCTGCAATATTAGATGTGAACAGCAAAGTAGAGTGCAACCACCGCAAAAATCGCTCACTTGTGGAAAAAATAATTAGTAAATTAGCAGATTAGAAAATTAACAAATGAATACAAAATCTTATTTCGGTAAATTTGGAGGGCAATACGTGCCCGAAACTGCTATGTTCGCCTTGAACGAATTAGAATCCGAATACCTTAAAGCCAAAGCCGACCCTACCTTTCAAGAAGAACTAAACGACCTACTCAAAAACTATGTAGGTCGTCCTACCCCCCTTTATCACGCCAAAAACTTAAGTGCGCACTACGGTCAGCAGATTTACCTGAAACGCGAAGACCTCAACCATACTGGAGCTCATAAGATTAACAATGCTCTGGGGCAAGTATTGCTTGCCAAACGTATGGGTAAGAAAAAAGTGATTGCCGAAACTGGTGCAGGACAACACGGGGTGGCAACCGCTACTGCAGCGGCTCTCTTAGGATTGGAATGCGATGTGTATATGGGTGCAGTAGATATGGAGCGCCAAAAGCTAAATGTTTTCCGTATGGAACTCTTGGGCGCACACGTAGTAGCCATTCACGACGGACTTAAAACGCTTAAAGAGGCGACTACCGCCGCTATCCAATCGTGGGTAGCTGAGATTGAAACAGTGTTCTACGTGATAGGCTCGGCAGTAGGTCCTCACCCCTACCCTTCAATGGTAAAAGATTTTCAATCGATTATAGGTACAGAATGCCGTGAGCAACTTAATACTTTAGGCTTACACGCCGATCACGTAATTGCTTGCGTAGGTGGTGGTAGCAACGCTATTGGCATCTTTTCAGGATTTTTAGATGATGATACTACACACCTCTACGGAGTAGAAGCAGGTGGTTACGGCATTGATACCGATATGCACGCTGCTACCCTCACTTTAGGCAAAGAGGGTATTATTCACGGAATGAAAACTTATGTTTTACAAGATAAGTACGGACAAATAAGTCCGGTGCATTCTATTTCGGCTGGGCTTGATTACCCTGGGGTAGGCCCTCAGCACGCCCATCTCTTTGAAAGTGGTAAAGCTACATATATACCTATCACCGATGCGGAGGCTATGGATGCTCTTGTACGCACCACTCGCTTTGAAGGAATTATCCCTGCCATTGAAAGTGCTCACGCTTTGGCGTATTTAGAAAAATTATGCCCCTCCTTGCCTGCTAATCAAACCATAGTAGTAAATGTATCGGGTAGAGGTGATAAAGATATGCACACTGTTTTTTCAGTATTAAAAGGAGAAAAAGATGAAATATAAAACTATAACAGATGTTTTTGCCGAAAAGAAAAACGTTAATATCGGCTATATAGTAGCAGGCTACCCCTCTACTCAATTTACAAAAGAATTTCTCACGAAGTTAGACGACTCGGCTATTGATATTTTGGAAATAGGCATTCCCTATTCCGACCCCTTAGCCGATGGTAAACACATTGCTGAAGCTTCATTTGCTGCCTCACAAGCAGGGGTTACTACCGATGTAGTGTTTGATCTTCTTAATTCAGTAAAAGAAAAAATACATAAGCCCTTAGTGTTTTTAGTGTATTACAATCTCGTTTTTGCTTATGGAGTAGAAGCCTTTGTAAAGCGAAGTGCTGAAGTAGGTATCAAAGGTATGATTATCCCCGATTTGCCTTATGAAGAAGCCACCGAAGTAGCACAACTGCTAAACGCTCATAACATTGCTTTTATTCCTTTGGTGAGTGTAACTTCTGGCGACCGCATTGCTAAAATCGCTTCTTTAGCTAAAGGTGGTTTTGTATATGCTGTGGGGTCTTTAGGAGTAACGGGTAGCAAGCAGGTTGATTTAGGTAGATTGGAACAGTTCATTACCGACATCAAGCAACATACCACCCTACCTGTAGCGTTAGGATTTGGCATCAAAACGAATAACGATGTACAAACGATGCGCCATTATGCCGATGGAGTAATTGTAGGTACGAGCATCGTCATTCTCACCCAAAACAATGATGTGGTAAAAACTATGAAAGAAATTGAAGAACTATTTAAGTAACATTTGGGTAACAAATAACAAGTAACTTTGTTAGAGTCTAATGACTTTAACAAAGTTTTTTTATGATTAATCATTAACGACTGCTTTCCTAACTTACTGATTACTTACGTTTTCATAAGAAAAACAAACTTTAGTAAAGAAAAACGTACAATAGGTAAAGAGTACTTTGTTAATCAATTCTTAATTTTGTCCCAAAGAAAAAACTTTAAATTTTATATAATGAAAAGCATCATTAGCATTTGTATTTTGCTGTTCAGTATCCCAATGCTGGCGCAAAAAGTAACTATTACGGGGGTAGTTACCGATGAAAACAAACAACCCCTCCCTGGTGCAAGCGTTGCCGTAGAGCACGCGCATTCAGGTACGGCTACTGATTTTGAAGGGCGTTTCTCCCTAAGTGTAGCTCCTACCGATAAAATAGTAGTGAGCTTTATGGGCTATCGCTCCAAAACCATAGCCGTAGGTAAAACACGTACTTTCAATGTATCTCTCGAACCTGAGGTCACTCAGATTGATGAAGTAGTGCTTGTAGGGTACGGTACACAGCGCAAAAGCGATATCTCTACGGCAGTAGCTTCGGTGAAGATGGCAGATATCGCCCAAAGCAGTCCATCGCAGGTATTGCAAGCGTTGCAAGGTAAAGTGAGTGGGGTGCAAATCATCTCTTCCGATGGTTCTGCTTCCAGCGGACTCACATTTAGAATTCGCGGGGTGAACTCCATCACAGGAGGTACGCAACCGCTCTTTGTAATCGACGGGGTGCCTATGCCTACCCAAAGGGTAACCAATACCAATGAAGATGTGGCTACCAATCCGCTACTCAGTTTAAACCCTAACGATATCGAATCGATGGAAATCCTCAAAGATGCCGCAGCAGCAGCTATCTACGGATCTAACGGTTCTAATGGGGTAGTGCTTATCACCACCAAAAAAGGTAAGGAACTCGCTAAACCTAAATTTAACTTCAGTTATGCAAGTTCTATTGAAATGATGCCTAATATCCCTTTGAAGGTGCTCAGTGCTGAAGATTATGCTCACAAAATGCTCGATTATGGCACTTGGGGCAATCAACCTCAAATAGACTTTTGGCAACGAATGATTGCCGAAAAAGGCTGGAATCACCCTGCCGTAAAAGATTGGCTGAAAGAAGTTACCCAAACAGGTACCAAAAACGAAGCTAACGGTAGTATCACGGGGGGTACCGACCAAACCCGCTATATGCTTTCAGTGGGCTATCTGAACCAAGAAGGACTTATCAAGCGTTCTGCTTTCAATCGCTTTACTTCACGTCTCAACCTCTCTCAGAAGATTAACGATAAGATGAATGCAGGTATCAACCTCTCTTATGCCGTTTCTAAGGATAAAAATCCCGTAAGCGATTGGTCTCAAAATGGAGTGGTTCTCAAAGCTTTGCAAACTTCTCCTTTCTTAGACTACCCTGGCTTTGGTACCCTAATGAGTTATCCTAATATTCGTACGATGAGCCCTAAGGTAGCGGTAGACCAAGTGGATATCAATACCAAATACAACGAGCTCAACGCCAATGTATACCTCAGCTATCAACTGCTTAAAGATTTGACTTTTAACACCAGTGCTTCTTACCGTTTACACACTATTGGTCAAGACCGTTTTTGGGGACCTGACACTTGGTTCGGACAGTCAGAACGCGGACGTATGGAACTCTCTCATCGCAATGAGAACAGCTGGGTATATGAAGCCCGTTTGCAATACTCTAAGAGCATCAATAAGCACTATTTTTCTATAATGGGTGCTTTTGAAGCCAATAAGTATTGGACAGATTATACTTACAATAAGTCTACCAACTTCGAGGATACCAAACAAGGTATTTGGGGTATCAACCAAGGGTTAGTAACCTATGCGCCTTTGTACACTTATGATGGTAACCAATTGGTATCGTACATCAGTAGGGCTACTTATAGTTATAACAACAAGTATGTGCTTAATGCTTCTTTACGTGCCGATGGTTCTTCTAAATTTGGTAAGAACAACAAATACGGTTATTTCCCTGCTATTTCTTTGGCTTGGAATGCTCACGAAGAAGACTTTATCAAGAAAATAGAAGCTATCTCCAATTTGCGTTTGCGCGGTAGTTTTGGTATGACAGGTAACAATCAAATCCCATCTTACCAATCTTTAGCGCAACTCGCTAAAAACAAAGTAGTATTAGATGGTAACAAAGTGGAAATTGGTCGTTATACCAGCAATATTGCTAACGACAATCTTAAATGGGAGAGCCAAAAGCAATACAATATCGGTTTAGATTTGTCCTTCCTCAAAAACCGTTACACCCTTTCTACTGAATTGTATTACAAACGCATAGACGATATGCTTTTGGAAGTGAATATCCCTTCTACTTCGGGATTCCAAAAAGCGTGGAAGAATGCAGGTTCAATGGAAAACAAAGGTCTCGAAGTGAGCTTCAATGCACAATGGTTGCGTGAAGGCGATTTCAAATGGACAACCGATTTCAATATTTCTTTCTACCGAAACAAAATCCTTTCATTAGACGAAGGTCAGTATCAACAATTTTACGACCGAGGCATCAACTCCAAAATCAAAAGTGATGTGCTCTTGCGCGTAGGTATGCCGGTAGGTATCTACTACGGTTATGTAGCCGATGGTGTATTCCACAACCAAAACGAAGTGGATAACGCTCAGCCAGGGCCTAACGTCGCTTTAGGAGGTTTGCGTGTGAAAGACATCAACCACGATGGTGTAATCGATACTAACGACCGTGTGCCTGTAGCCGATGTAAACCCATTGCACACAGGTGGTATAGGCAACACTTTCTCATATAAAGGTTGGGAATTGTACGCTTTCTTGCGTTGGTCGTATGGCAACGATGTAGTAAACGGAAATGCTTACTACCTCACAGGCACTAAGAATATCGACAATATCACACAAAGCGTTTATAACAACGTGTGGTCGGAAGCACACCCTGACCGTAACTTTCCGCTCTTTGGAGGTGGTTTTTGGGCTGAAAACGCTTTCCGTAGCGACTTGGTAGAAGATGGTTCATTCTTGCGTTTGCAAACCGTGAGTCTCAGCTACAATTTGCCTAAAGAAGTATTAGAACCTTATAAACTCAACAAATTGCGCATAGGGGTAACAGGTACTAACCTCGCTCTTTGGACACGTTATTCAGGGTTTGACCCCGAAGCCAATACGGGCTATGGAACTATTGCCCGCTTAGCCCCAGGTCTCGATATGAGTCCGTACCCACGACCTACATCGGTTTTATTCTCAGTAGAAGTTGGTTTTTAAAAGATATAGATTATGAAATTACATATTACCACCATTATAGCAATAGGGGCAAGCCTCGGATTGAGCAGTTGTGCTAAGTTCTTAGAAGAAGACCCCAAGAGCACCCTTACGTCTCAATTTTTCTATCAAAATGAATTGGATGCTCGCCAAGCGATGAACGGTACTTACCGTTACCTCACCGATGTGTACATCACAGGACACGGCACCAAACAAATTAGTACCGACCTTGCCAAACGCGCTGATTGGGACGAGGGGCAAGGCTTGCGTAACTATAAGTTTGGGCCTGACAACGATTATATCACCCAAATGTGGCAACAACACTATGCTGCCATTAAGAACTGCAACTCGGTAATCGATAATGTAACCGAACACCAAGATCGTATCAATAACTGGGAACGCTATGTAGCCGAAGCTCGTGGTGTGCGCGCTTACTTGTACTTCGATTTGGTGCGTTGGTTTGGCGATGTGCCTTTGGTATTAAAAGAAACCGAATCGCTCGACGACCTCAAAGTGCCTCGCACCCCTCAAAAGCAGGTGTTTGAGCAAATTATTGCCGATTTTACTTACTCGATGGCTCACGTAGCCGAAAAAGACGATAGAAGCAATGGTTATCAATACGGGCGTATTACCAAAGATGCTTGTCGCGGGTTCTTAGCTAAAGTACACTTGTGGCTCGCTTCAGTAGCACAACGCGACGAACGTGAAGTGCTTGGTTCGGCTACTGAAAACTACACCAAAGCAATGAACTATGCCAAAGAGGTCATACAAGGCGGTCGCTACCAATTAGTAGAATACTATCCTGATGTATTCAACGCTAAAACCAAAATAAGCGAAGCTCCAAAAGAAGTTATTTGGTGCGTACAAGGTCTTACAGGCGACGATACCGGTACCCTCACAGGAATGCTTTACGGAATGAGAGGGAATGAGAACTTAGGAGGTTCGTGGGATAACATCTCCAGCTCCGATTACCACCGTATGATTTATGAACCCTCCGACTCTATTCGCCGATTGTGGAACTGCCCACGTGTGCAAGTGCTCGACAATGGTAAGTTATGGGGTTGGGATTATAAAATCTATTGGGATACACGTGTAGACCAACCTCTTAGTAATGCTACCGAAAACAATAGCTGGGTGATGTGGAGTATCGGTAAGTTCCGCCGTTTTCCATTAGCTGATGTCTCTTCGTATAACTACAAAAACTTTGGTATGGATGAGCCGTTACTTCGCTTTGCCGATGTACTCCTCATCTATGCAGAAGCTTATAATGAGATAAATCACTCACCAGGTGCTTATACACCCTCATCTTCTTTAGCAATGAATGGCTCCAACGTGAACAGTGCTTACGATGCGGTGAATTTAGTGCGCAAACGTGCTCGTATCTCTAACAAAGCAGGCGGACGTGTGGTGCACCGCGATGTATTGCCTCGTGATTTGGATAAAACCCATATCAACGATGTAAATACTGTAGTACCCGATTGGAAACCCTCCTCTTATGGTTATGACTATGCAGGTACTGCTATGTGGACAGCTAAACATTACAGCGATGATTATACCGCTTTCCGTACTGAAATCTTAAACGAACGCGCACGCGAGCTTGTAGGAGAAGTTACCGACCGCTGGTGCGACCTCGTACGCCGTGGTATTTTGGTACAAGCCTTTCAAAACTGGCGTATTTATAATCCGTTTATCAGTGGAGAAGAACGTCGTATTCCACCTCCTCTTACTCCTGAAAATGTCCGCCCTTATCACCAATTGTTACCTATTCCGCTTAGCGAATTGGACACAAATAAAAATTTAACTCAAAATCCTGGATACTAAAATGAAAACACATATATTACTCATTAGCAGTTTGCTACTCACGGCTTTGGGTGCTTGTACTAAGAACAAACCTGAAGACGTAGACCTATCGGTAACTGCCGATAAAACCCAAGTAAGGGTAGGCGATCCCGTAACTTTTACTATTCATCATAATGTAAATGCTTTGGCTATTTACACCGGTGATGAAGGACACGATTACCTAAAGAGCGCTGACAATATACTCAAAAACAAAAGCTCTCAAGAGTTACAAAGTAAGATTTACCGCAATTACGATGCGAACATCATTCCTTACCGATTGAATTTTGACAAATCGGAAGTGGGCGCTAAGACCCCCTTTGAAGGAGGCGCTTTTGAGGTGAGTAGCAATTTAGCTTCTTCTGAAGTAGTTACTGATGCCTCTACAGGTAAAAAAGTGCTAAAATTAGTTTCTGCTCATCCCGAATGGTGGAGTGAAACACTCATTTTCAACGTAAATACTAAGGTAGGTAATAATAAAACTCTTACCTTGCGTATGAAATTTGAAACTGATATCCAAAAGGACTTTACAAATAATACACCTCACCCAGAAGATAAGAATCTTCGTATAGTAACCAAAGTAGCTGGTATAGCTGAAGGCGAAACTCAAGTTACCTTTAGAGATGTAACAGTATGGGGCAGAGAATTACCTAATATTAGCACTTCTTATGCTGATTACAAAGTGAATATAGGTGAAATTATAGAAGCGTGGGAAAATTCAATGGGTAAAAAAATGGAAAAATTATCAAATATCCGCATTATCTTTCCTGCAAAAGACGGCTCTAATATAGCATATATTGGTAATATTTATTTAGAATCAGCGAGTTTTGCTTCTATTGATTATTTCCCATTCGATACAGGAAAAGGTATTACCATTACCGATGATTCTGGTGTGACCAAATACACTCATACGTATGACAAAGCAGGAACTTATGAGGTAGTGGTAGTGGGCAGTAGCAGTAGTTTTAAAAGCTATTCAAAAGATGGCTATAAAACTGATGTAGGAACTGTAAGTGCCAACGAGTACAAGTACAACACTGAATACCGGACTGTCAAAATTACGGTAACACCGTAAATAATTACGAATGACGAGTTACGAATGACAATTGTGTTAATTATTAATTGTTAATTGTCAATTGTTTAATATTTTTGTGTTCTAAATGAAAAATGAAACTGACAAATGAATAGAACGATAAAGCTCTTGCGAATCCTGTTGTTGTGGTATTTTCTTTCCTCTATTTTCTTAGGAGAAGGACTGTGGATGAAGCTTCAAGCGCAAGAAACTTTCCTTTTCCACCATCTCACACGCAATGAAGGTCTGTTACACGACAACGTTACTTGCATTGCTCAGGATTCGTTGGGCTTTATTTGGTTAGGTACTCATAGAGGGCTCAACCGTTTCGACGGCTATACCCTTGATGCCTACAAGTACGAGCAAGACCCTATCAACTCGGTGTACTACAACCGTGTGTACAGCTTGCAACCTATGGGGCGTTACCTTTGGGTAGCTACCGAAGCAGGGGTAGCTTGTTTTGATATTCGGCTGAAACAGTTTGTCAATTTCAAAATAGACGACCCCCTTGATTTGGCTTTCTATACCAAAGTAAAACTCTTACAAAAAGGCACAAACAATGAACTTTGGCTTTTGAGCGAAAACCAAATTAGGCGTGCTAAGGTAGTGTGGAATCAACGTGAGAAGGCACTTACGCTGAAAACATTGCCTATTGGCTCTGTCTCACAACTCACTACTTCGCAACTCAATCCGCAAATAGCAGTGAGTGAAAAAGGAGAAGTGTGGCTTTCGGGGTTCCCTTGGTTATCAGCTTACGTTCCTGACAAGGGCAGACTAAAAGCCCTACCTGAAAAGGTGAACAACATAGGTTCGGGTATCGTAAAGATGCTCTATGCCGATGGCTATTTGTGGGTGATTTACCGAGATAGCTTAGTGAAGTACGCCTGTAAGCCCGATAACACCTATACGATAGTCGCTAAAAAGGATTTTGACCTGAACAAACATTTGCTTTCTCTTACACTGAGCGGGCAATACGTGTGGGTAGTGAATGAAGAAAGTATCTTTCAGTTGGATAAAAACAGTCTTTCTCTGCTGAAAGAACACAGTCACTCGCCTTTGAATCCGTATTCCGCAAGCAATCATATCAACAGTGTGTTCTTAGACAAGGACAGCAATTTGTGGGTATCGGCTTGGTCTAATGGTGTATCGTACAGCAGTACGCGCGATGCGTTCTTCAAGACGGTATGGATAAAACCCCAGAGCAAAGTGGGTTCGGAGTTTGTAAGCACGATGCACTACGACCCCGATGGCTATGTGTATATAGGCAATAAGTTCGGCGGAGTGATTAGGTTTCACACCCAGAGTCAGCAGTTAGACGAGCACTATTGCAATGCTCCTGAGCTTTCGCCTAACGTTACGAGTATTCAGAGCGATAAAGCACACTTGTACGTATCGGTTCGCGAACGGGTATGGGTGATAGACAAGCAAAGCCGACGCATTATCGGTTCGTTTGCAACACAGTGCAACGATTATATATTTGATATCAAGCTCGATACCTTTCACCGTTTGTGGATTACTACCTATTCAGGATTGGAGTGCTTTGAAGAGCAAAAAGGACAATGGCAAAACGTCTACACCTTTACCGAAACAACACCTGAACCTCGTAGGTTATCTACTAACAAGCTCCACAAAATATATGTGGATAAAGCTAAGAACGAACTGGTGATAACCTCGGTAATGGGCTTAAACAGATTGCAACTCAATGCCAAAGGCGAGGTAGTGCGTGTGCTCAAATATGCTGCCGACGCTAAAACCCCGCACAGCCTGAGTAGTAATTATCTTTGGGCAATTGATAAAGACAAAGATACTTATTGGATAGGCACTATGGGTAGCGGACTCAACAAAGTGGTTCTCACTGATAACGCTAATGGCAAACTCACTTATACTGCCGAACATTACGGCATAGAAGAAGGGGCAACCTCTAACGATATTGAAAGTGTGGAAGTAGATGCTTTTGGCAATGTGTGGTGTGGAGGCTTTTACTTGAGTTTCTTTGATACAAAACTAAAACGTTTTGCGGCTTTCAGCAACAATGATGGCTTGCAAGGACACAGTTTCGGGACGGCTTCCTCTTGCAAAGATGCTGAGGGGAATCTGTACTTTGGGGGCTCACACGGCTTTAACTATTTCAAACCACAAGCGCAAATGTTTTCGTCAGCTCACCTAAGAGTACATTTTAGCAGGTTTGAAAACAACGGCAAGGTAGTCAATTCGTCTATAGAGTTTACCGATGCGCTTTCGATTGCGTACCCGAACAACGATTTTTCGGTGTACTTCACCACTTTGTCATACAATGCACCTCAGCGGTTGCGCTACCGTTATAAATTAGAGGATTACGACACTGATTGGCATTATATAGCCGTAAATGACCCTGCCCCACACGCCACTTACCAAAAGCTCCCTTATGGTACTTACAAACTATTAGTAGAGGTAGGCGATTGGCAACAATGGAGCGGAGCGCAGACCGAGCTTACAGTGGTATCCAAGCCTCCTTTTTGGCTTACGTGGTGGGCGTACACCCTATATGCACTTGCCCTTGCAGGCTTGCTGTACATAGGTTTCAGGTACTTTATGCGATGGACGCAAATGAAGCATACCATAGCTGTACAAGAGGAAAAAGAGCGACATAAAGAAGAGCTAATGCAGATGAAAATGCAGTTCTTTACAGACGTCTCACACGAGTTCCGTACACCACTTACCCTAATGAGCCACGCAGTAACTGAAATGGAAGAGGAAATGCCTTCCAATAAGTATGTGCATACCCTCAAACGCAATACGGGCAAACTCAGCAATATGGTGAACGAACTCCTTGAAATACACCGTATGGACGTGTATACACCTCAGCTAAAAGCCAATTACATTTCGGCAAACAGCTATGTGCAAGCCATTTACAACGAGTTTAAGGAGTGGGCAAGCCAAGTGGCTATAACGTTGCAATTAACACTACCTGAACAAGAAGTGAAGCTGTGGTTAGATGAGAAGTATTTTAGCAAGATACTTTCGAATATTCTTTCCAATGCTATTAGGTACTCCAATGCGGGAAGCACTATACGCTTATCGATTTCGGTAGAGAATTTGAGAGAGCTCACACCGCTCTACAAGAGCGCCTTTGAGAACACTGCGCATACCTTGCCAGGCAAACAGTTGGTGGTAAAAGTGCAAGATGAAGGCATAGGGTTGGAGAAGAATGCCTTATCCGAAATCTTTGAACGCTTCCACCGTGTAGAGGGACAAGGACAAAAAAGAGTAGGTTCGGGCATCGGGCTTTCTTTGGTAAAATCATTAGTTGAAGCGCATCGCGGTGGGATTATCATTAGCAGTAAGCCCAATGTAGGTACCGAAGTCATCATCACTTTTCCTATGGACGATAGTTACTTATTGCCCGAACAGAAGTTACAGGACAGTGCTTTTCAGCTGAAAGAATACTTATCGGACTATGCGGTTGAGTATGAACACATAGGCGAAGAAGAGGACGAAATGTTAAATTTGCCTCAAGAAGATAAACCTACCTTGCTTTTAGTAGACGACAATCACGAGGTACTGATGATACTCAAAAACATCTTTATCAAAGAGTACAACATCATTCTCGCCTCCGACGGCGAACAAGCGATTGAGAAGTGTAATCAGCATTTTCCTAATTTGGTCATATCGGATGTGATGATGCCTAAAATTGACGGATTTGAGCTTTGTGCTATCCTGAAAAAGAACCTGCAAACGTGCTTTATCCCTGTGATATTGCTCACGGCGAAATCGCAAATAGAGTCACAAATAGAAGGAATTGAGTTAGGAGCTGATGCCTACCTTACGAAACCTTTTGATGTGAAACTGCTCAAAACCAATGTGCGCAACTTGCTCAACAAGAGCAAACAACACGCTCCTATTGAGAATATCCGTCAGAAAGTGATTGATAAAAAACAACAAGAACAGTTAGACAAGCTCACTCATTTGGTTGTGACCAATATGCAAAATCCACATTTCTCGGTAGACAACCTCTGTCTTGAACTCGGTATGAACCGCACTAAGTTGTACAGCTTTGCCAAACAAGCTACCGAGCTTACCTTGGCAAACTACATTCGCAAAATACGCTTAGACAAAGCTGCCGAACTGCTTAAAACCACCGATAAACTCATCAGTGAAGTGTGCTACGAAGTAGGAATCGATAGTCCGTCGTATTTCACAAGAGCTTTTAAAGAACAATTTGGGGTATCACCCTCAGAATTTATTTTAGGTAAGAGGTAAAAGATAAAAACAGCAAGAACTCACAGCTAAGTATATGAGTAAAGCTAACGACTAATAATACAAATAAGTTTTAAGAAATAATCAATAATTAACGTCAGTTCAATATAACAGAATATTGATTTACAGTTTTATATCATAATATATTCACAAAATAATTCACCGCCAGGTGAAAATTCGTGAGATAATAAAAAAATAAAGACTTTTATACACTCCCAAATTCGTGAAAATTCGTGAAATTCGTGGGAGATTAAAAATATTTTACTGATTGTTAAGTAATTACTTACGTCAAACTCACGTTAATTAATTTTACAACACATTATCGCTTTTTCGGATTGTCCCCCTTCGGGGGTTCGGGGGCACCTGACACCTAACACCTAAAAACTAACGACTAATGAAAAGAATATTTGCTTTTATTACTTTGTGCAGTTCGCTATGGGCGAGCGCACAACAGCCCACTGAAATCACCCTACTACCCAATGAACAATGGTGGGGTGGCTTTACGGGCGTAGGCAAAGAGATGCCTTACCAACCATCGGAGCGTATTTACAACTTGCGCACCGAGAATTTTAACAACCAATCAGTGCCCTTTCTGTACTCTAATCAAGGGCGTTATATCGCTTCGGAAGCTCCTTTTGCTTACCAATTTAAAGACGGAAAGATACTTATCACTCCTTCACGGGCTGAGGTGGGTTGCCACACAGCAGGCTCTACCCTCAAAAGTGCCTATCAGGCAGTAAGTAAACAATATTTTCCGCCTTCAGGGGTAATCCCCCCCGAAGTGTTCTTTACCAAACCGCAATACAACACTTGGATAGAACTTATTTACAATCAGAACGAAAAAGACGTTTTAGCCTACGCCAAAGCCATTCTGGACAACGGAATGCCAACGGGAGTAATAATGATTGATGACAACTGGCAAAAAGACTATGGCGTATGGCAATTCCGCCCCGATAAGTTCCCTACACCTAAGGAAATGATAAACCAGCTCCACCAAATGGGCTTCAAAGTGATGGTATGGGTATGCCCATTTGTATCACCCGATAGCCAAGAGTACCGCTTTTTGCGCGACAAAGGCTATTTAGTGAAGAAAAAAGGAGCTGACACCCCTGCTATCCTCGATTGGTGGAATGGGCTCAGCGCTTGCTACGACCTCAGCAATCCCGAAGCCTTTGCTTACTTTGTGAATATGCTCAAAGACCTACAAAAAGAATACGGCATCGATGGATTTAAGTTTGATGCAGGTGACCCAGAGCGCTATTTGGCGGAAGATGTAGAGGTTTTCGACCAAAAATCTTACGATACTGAACAGACCTATCTCTGGGGTAAATTAGGTTTAGAATTCCCTTACAACGAGTTCCGCGCTTGCTGGAAATTAGGCGGACAGGCTTTGGTACAACGTTTGGGTGACAAGAGTTACTCTTGGGACGGTGTAGCCCGTTTAGTCCCCGATATGATAGCCGCAGGACTCAACGGTTATGCATTCGCCTGTCCCGATATGATAGGCGGAGGGGAATACGGCAGTTTCTTGAATGTAGACCCTACTAAGTTCAATCAGAAACTCATAGTGCGCTCTTGCCAAATACATTCGATGATGCCTATGATGCAATTTTCAGTAGCTCCTTGGCGTATTCTCTCGAAAGAAAATTTGGCTATCTGTATCAAATATGCCAAATGGCACGAACAATTAGGCGACTATATCATAGCCGAAGCTAAAAAATCGGCACAAACAGGAGAACCTATTGTGCGCAGTATGGAGTATGCTTTTCCTCATCAGGGTTTCGCTAATTGCAAAGACCAATATATGCTGGGCGATAAGTATTTAGTAGCCCCTGTAATGACCGAAAGCGATATTCGCACGGTAAAACTCCCTAAAGGCACTTGGCAAGACGAACAAGGCAAAAAGTACAAAGGAGGCAAAGCATACACCCTAAAAGTACCTTTGGAGCGATTGCCTTATTTTGTAAAGATTAAGTAATAAATTAACGTGAGTTCAATATAACAGAACATTGTTTTACAGCTTTGTAACATAATATATTCACAAAATAATTCACCGTCAGGTGAAAATTCGTGAGATAATAAAAAATAACGACTTTTATACACTCCCAATTTCGTGAAAATTCGTGTAATTCGTGGGAGATTAAAAATATTTTACTGATTGTCAAATAATTACTTAAGCCGAACTCACGTTAAATTATAATAGCAATCTGATAATCAATGGGGCTGTCCAAAAAATCTCAAAATCGCTTTTGTGTCGCTACACTTTGCCAAAGTTTCTTGCCCGTACGGCTCGTACCTTTGATAAGGTCTATAAATATGATAATCAATCACTTTTAGAGTATGTTGTGTAGGGGCGTTTTGCAAACGCCCCCTCTAGAAAAACTTTTTGGACACCTTCAAAAGATAACCTTATTAAAAATTCAATAATATGAAAAAATGCTTTTTAACGTTATGTACTTTATTAGCAGTGTCTATCTCTTGCCAAAGCAAAGAAGATGACGTTAACAATGGAGGAGGTACACAGTCACCTACCACTCAATCGCAAACTACCCAACCCTTACCTCCTAATACCCAATTCACTCAAATAGTGAATTACCAGCCTACTAATGAAATATTCTTAAACCCCGAACGAGGTTTTTTAACACACCAAGATCAAAAAAGTAATAGCTGGCAATTAAATGCCAATTGGGTAAAAGAAAAAAGAGAAAAAGAGGGACTTAGTCTTGTTCTCACCATCTATTATATGAATGAGTTTCGCGAGCAACCTATTTCAGAAAGCTTTCTAAATCGCATTCGCAATAATATGCGCGCCATTCGTGAAGGAGGTAGTAAGGTAGTGTTGCGCTTTGCCTATTCGTATGATCAAAACGACTACAACAATGGCAAAGGAGACGCTTCTTGGCAGTGGACAGAAAAACATCTCAATCAATTAGCCCCTATCATCAAAGAAAATGCTGATATCATAGCTGTATGGGAAGCAGGTTTTGTGGGTGTTTGGGGTGAATGGTATTACACGAATCACTACACCTTTGAGCCTGCTGATAACGCCCAAGCGTATGAACCGCGCAAGAAGGTATTAGCCAAAGAATTGAGCATTTTGCCTAAAGATAGAATGGTAAGTGTGCGTTACCCAAAAGCCAAACTCTACACTCAAAATATAGGCGTAGGGAATGCTCTAACAGCACAAACGGCTTTTAGTGGTAGCGACCTATCTCGTATAGGTTTTCACAACGATTGTTTCCTCGCCGATGACGACGATACAGGCACCTACCACCACATACAAGAGCATCGCAAATATGTAGCCAATGAAACTCAATACGTAGTAATGGGGGGCGAAACCTGTCGTCCAGCATCAGGCTATTCTTCTTATGCCGAGTGTAGTAACGCACTAAAAGATATGGCTACCTACCATTGGAGCTATCTCAACCAAGACTATTATGAAGGGATTCTAAACCTTTGGAAAAACAAATGTATGGACGATATCAAAAGACGTCTCGGTTATCGCTTTGTGCTTACTGAGGGAAAATTCAATGATAATATCAAAGTAGGAGGAAAATTACAACTGCAATTGAAGATTAAAAATGAAGGTTTTGCAGCGCCTTTCAATCCGCGTGATGTACAGATAATCCTCACAAAAAAAGGAACTGCCGAAAAACATATTTTCAAAGTAAATACCGACCCTCGCCGTTGGGCAGCAGGCAGCACTACCGAAGTAGGTACAGAGATAACCCTTCCTAAAAATCTTACCACAGGAGAGTACAACGTTTATCTCAATCTCCCCGACCCCTACAAGAGCCTATTTAATCGCCCTGAGTACAGTATCCGTTTAGCTAATAAAGAAGTATGGGAACCCTCAACAGGTTACAACAAGATTCACTCAATAAAGATTAAGAATTAGAAATTAGCAGTTAGAAATTAATAATTAGTCGTCAAACAAATCAGATTACTTCGGTTTGTTTGACGACTAATTTTCCAATCACCAAATTGGTTAATTGACAAATTATTTATACCTTTGCCCAAAAATAAGAAATATGAGGCACATACAATTCAATCAAGATATAACATTTGAACAATACCAAATGGCAGTACGTGTGTTAGAAGCCATAGGTTTAGATGTGCAGAAGAATGAAATACAATCTTTACCTTTAGAAGTAATACAAGGCATTGAGGAAGGTTGGCAAGAATTGCGTGAAGGAAAAGGAATCCCAAGCTCAGAAGTTCATCAAAAAGCAAGATTGTTATGCACAAACAAATAATATGGGCTCCTAAAGCAGAATTAGAGTATCTTTCTACATTAGATTTTTGGATTGAACACAATAAATCTTCTACTTACTCTCAAAAGATTATAACAGAAGTTGAAGCTGCTGAAAAGAGAATTATACAATTCCCTTTCTCAAACCCAGTTGTATATCAAACACCTCAAAAAGAAATTAGAAGAGTAATAATACTCTACAACTTTTCTCTATTTTATGAAATTTTTCCTGATAGGATAGAAATTGTTTTCTTTTTTGATAATAGAGATAATCCTGAAAAACTAAAATTCTAAATCAATGAAAAAAATAATCATACTTTTTGCTATAACTGCAACTTTTAGCTCTTGTAGTTTCTTTTCTAATGCAGCCAAAGAAGCTGCCAATACTACCGAAGAAATCGCTAATAAAACCGCTACTAAAGCAGGCGAAATCGTAGGAAGTACAGCCCGTTCTTTCGGCGATGGTATAGGAGAAGGCATTGACAAATCAGGTAATTCAAGACTAAAACTTTCTGAAACTCTCACCCAACGCGGCTTAAAATTAGGTCATCACACCGTTAGTGATGAAAATGGTAATGATAATAAACTTTCTCTCTACCTCATTTTCGAAAAAGACTTTGAAGGTAGCGTAATGGTAAAAGTATTTAACAAACAAAACATAGAAATTGGGCGCGTAAAACAACAAATAAAAGGAAAAAAAGACGATGCCGCTTATTTTGACTTTGTATTCGACCCTCGTACTAATATCGACCCTAAATACACTATAATCATAGAATAAAACATTATCTCTTACCTCTTAGCTCTTACCTAAAAAAATGAATACTATAGATCAATATAACAAAGTAATTGAACAATGCCGCAGCCTCTTTATCAATAAAATGAAAGACTATGGCAGCGCGTGGCGTATATTGCGACTCCCCTCTCTCACCGACCAGATTTTCATCAAAGCACAACGCATTCGCGGATTGCAAGAAAACGCTGTACACAAAATAGACGAGGACGAAACTACCGAGTTTATAGGCATTATCAACTATGCTTTAATGGCACTCATTCAAATAGATAAAGGCATTGCCTCTCAACCCGACCTCAATGTTGAGGAAGCTACAGCCCTCTACGATGCCAAAGTAGTTGAAGCTCGCACCCTAATGGAAGCTAAAAACCACGATTACGGTGAAGTATGGCGTGAAATGCGTGTGAGTTCTCTCACCGATATTATCTTACAAAAACTCTTACGTGTAAAACAAATTGAAGACAACCAAGGTAAAACACTCGTAAGCGAAGGTATTGCAGCTAACTATCAAGATATAGTAAATTACGCTGTATTCGCCCTCATCCACCTCAATAATTATTAATTGTTAATTGTTAATTGTAAATATTATGCCATACACAATTACCATAACCAATGATAGCCCACAAGCCTTAGCCTATGTAGAAAAAGCTAAGAAACTTGATTTTGCAAAAGTAACCGAGATAAAAGAACCTGTTCTTGCCCAGCCTGATTTTGAAGAAGAAACGCAAGAACAGTACGAACTTATAATGGCACTTTCCAAAGAAACTAATAGAGCTATTGCACGCAAAATAAACAAAGAAAAAAAACTAAACCTACCCTTTAAAAACTAATACCAATGATAGTAATTGCTGATAGCAATATTTTCTATAGTGCATTAATAGCTCCTAATGGAGAAATAGCTAATATCTTGAGAGATAAGAATATGCAATTTATAGCTCCTGATTTTATCATCGACGAGGTAAAAGAACATTTGGATATTATAGAGGCAAGTAGGAAAAAAGATAAAACTAAGAAGAAAATATTAGCTGATTTAAACTATTTGTTAGAAAAAATTACTATTATCTCTTTAGATAAAATCGACAAAGAATATTTACAAGAAGCCTTTACTATTGTGAAAGATATAGATGAAGACGATTACCCCTTTATCGCCTTGCACCTACAAATAAAACACAAGATTTGGTCAAGAGACCAAGTTCTTATCAATGGGCTCACTGCTAAAGGTTATGGACATTTTTTCATAACTACTGAACAAATGAAAAAATATCTCTATAAAAAATAATAAGGAAATACAATATTATGCCTACAACAGCTACAATAACAACTACCCACAAAGCCAGTAACAGCAGAGGCTTAGGACTTATAATGCCTACTAAAAAGAAGACCGTATCTAAAAAGAAAAAAACAATAGAAGAATTAGCTGAAAGAGCTCAAGCTATCATTAGCAAGTACGATATCAAACCTTTTAACAGAAAAGAATTATATGGTAATTTGTGATACAAATATCATTAGCAAACTTCTATTTCGCGATCCTGAAGTAATGAAGCAAATCAATATAATAGGACTGAAAAATGTATATATCACTCCTATTGTATACATCGAAATCGTACATTGGCTTAGTGCTTTTAGAAAATTTACTCGTGAGGACAGAAAGGAAATCAAAGCCTTTATGGACTCTCTAAAAGTACTCCATATCAATAAAAGTATTTCTGAACTTTCTATTGATGTTATCAAAAAGGATAATAGTCTTGAATTCCCCGATATTTTTATCGGTGCAACAGGAGTATATTACAACTTGCCTGTATACACCCACAACCTTAAACACTTTAAACTTATTAAAGGTATCACCTTATACAAAGAACAATGAAATCTAAAATATCTGTAATAGGCGGCGGTAGCTGGGCAACTGCCCTTATCAAAATCCTTACTGCCAATATCGACCAAGTGTGTTGGTATATGCGCAATGAACAGGCTATTGAGCACATCAAAGCAACCAAACACAACCCTAACTACCTCAGCGACGTACACCTGAACATCAACAAGCTACACCTCACTAACGATATCAACGAGGCGGTAGCTTTTAGCGATTATATCGTCTTCTCTATCCCTTCAGCTTTCTTAAGCGATGAATTAGAAAAACTCACCGAACCGCTATCTAATAAAAATATTTTTTCTGCTATCAAAGGTATCGAACCTAAAAGCGGGCTCATAGTAGGTGATTATTTCAACAAAATACATCACGTGCCTTACGCACAGATAGGTATCATTGCAGGTCCTTGTCACGCCGAAGAGGTAGCCCTCGAACGCTTATCATACCTCACTATTGCTTGTCTCGATGAGGAAAAAGCACGCTTTATGGCTGAAGCAATGAAACGCCATTACGTGAAAACCAAAATATCCGACGATGTGGTAGGTATTGAATACGCTGCTATGCTCAAAAATATCTATGCCCTTGCTGCGGGTATTGCACACGGTTTGGGCTATGGCGATAACTTCCAAAGCGTGTTGATGAGCAACGCCATTCGCGAGATGCGACGTTATATCAAGCATATTTACAAAATCAAACGCAATATCAACAACTCCGCTTATCTCGGTGATTTACTTGTAACTGCCTACTCGCTTTTCAGTCGTAACCGTATGTTCGGCACGATGATTGGCAAAGGTTATACCGTAAAGAGTACAATGGCTGAAATGAATATGGTAGCCGAAGGTTATTACGCCACCAAAAGCGCTTATCTCATCAACAAAAATCAAGAAAAACCAAGCCGCACCCCCATACTCAATGCCGTCTACAAAGTGCTCTACGAAGGCAAAAGAGCGAGTATAGTGTTCTCAGAACTCACTGGAGAATTGGATTAGATAAATAGGTAAGAAGTAATGAAAAATGAAACTTATACACAATATAGTGAAGCGCAACTCAACAAAATAGGGAACACAGCAATCTATTTGAGTGAAAGAATACAACATTTATCAAAAACAAAATTTTTGAAGTTGTTGTATATTTTAGATGAGCTCTCTATCAAACAATCGGGAATTCCTTTCTTTAATTTGGATTATAAAGTATGGAAGTTCGGTCCCGTAGCCGAACCTATATTTATTGATTTATCATCAGAAATGACTCTGCTATCCCCTTTTATAAAATCCGATAAAAACGGATATCTTTCTGCTAAAAAATCATTCAACGACGATGAATTTTCTGATAATGATATAAATTTATTAGACGAAGTGATAGAGCGTTTTGGAAATCAATCTGCTAAACAATTAGTTACTTACACACATAATGAAGACTCGCTATGGAACAAAACTGCTAAAGAGCATAATGTTTTAGCTCTTTTAGAAAATGAAATGATTAACAGTACCAATCTTTATCTCAATTTAGCCGATTTGGTAGCAAACGACCCACGCAAAAAAGCTATTTATGAAGATTATATCGAACAGTTTTAAAAATGTTTACCGAAAGAACCATTATATATTTTACTCCTTTTTATTTTAAAAATGGTAATAAAGCTAAGAATAAATATTTCGTAGTATTAAAAAATATCAACAACAAAAGTATTCTTGCCTCTTTGCCTACAAGTAAGGATTACATCCCCGAAAAATTAATAATTGAACACGGTTGTATAGAATGTGAAAGTAGTAATTTCAATTGTTTTGTACTTTCTACTTCTACTGAAATTACTGAAGATGGAAAGCATTTTAGCGTACCAACTTTTCTATACGGACATCTATTAGACGAATACACTACTGATTTGTTAGAAGATTTATATCCTAACGAAACAAGTGATTATAAAATATGGGGAAAAATGAAAGTATCTTTATTCAATGAATTGATTGAATGTTTAAGAAACTCTAAATCAGTAAAAAGAAAATATAAAAAACTACTCCCATAATATTTGCTAATTAACTAATTTGCTAATTAACTTTATGTTCACAGGAATTATAGAAGAAATAGGTAAAATCGTACGAATAGAACGCAAACAAGCGAATCTGCATTTATACGTAAAAAGTTCGTTTACTAATGAACTAAAAATAGACCAAAGTGTTGCCCACAATGGGGTATGCCTCACCGTAGTAGCTATCGACGGCGATGTATACCAAGTAACCGCTATTGCCGAAACCCTTGCCAAAACCCACTTGGGCAGTTTGCAAGTAGGCGATGCAGTAAATTTAGAGCGCGGTATGCTCCTCAACACCCGTTTAGACGGACATATCGTGCAAGGTCACATCGACCAAACGGGTACTTGTAGTGCCATTCAAGAGGAAGCCGGTAGCACCCGTTTTACTTTTCAGTACGACCCTTCCACGGGTAATGTAGTGATTGAAAAAGGCTCTATCACTGTGAATGGCGTAAGCCTCACTGTAGTCGATGCCACTCGTGATAGTTTTAGCGTAGCAGTAATCCCTTATACTTTAGCGCATACCAATCTACAACATTTACAAATAGGTAGCATTGTAAATTTAGAATTCGATGTAATTGGTAAATATGTCGCCCGACTTATGCAACGATAAAATATAGATTTTGCCAGAGTTCAAAGACTTTGGCAATTTTTTTAGTTAAAAAATTTGGTTTATAAAATAAACTTAATTATCTTTGCCCCGTATTTAATCCTAAAAATCATTTTATTATGACAGAATTACAACCTTCAGAAAGCCTCAAAATCATTCAAGAAATCATTCAGCAACGCAAGCAAAAGTATGAAGCCAATGGCTTTTTCTTGCTCTTTTGGGGCGCACTCATCGCACTGTCAGGAATAGTGCAGTTTACAATGCTCATCAGCAATTTTTACCCTAAACAATCGGGAATGGTATGGGCAGTATTGATGCCTTTAGGCTTTATAATTAATTTTGGAATCCTCTTGAGAAATAGAGGAGAACAGCGCAAAGCTTTTCTTTCTGCCGATTGGCTCGACTGGGCGTGGTGTGTGGCAGGAGTAGTGGCTTTGTTCAGTTTTTGTATGCCTTTTAGTTTGTGGAATCATTACGAAATTGCCCTGCTAACCATCTACTTTCCTTTTGCTTTTGTAGCTTTAGCTGTAGCTTTGCAACTCAAAATGCGCCTTTGGGTCGCTACTTCTCTCATTGCCATCGTAATTATCTATACCGTTTTGTATTGTCAATATGGTGTGTATCTACCTTTACTCTCATCGGTATTAGCGTGTTTACTGTTTTTAATTCCTGGTGTTCAACTCTATATTCACCATAAAAAGCAACAAAATGTTTAGCGAACTCGACCCTATTTTGCACTCACAACTCCGCTTGGCAATAGTCTCTTTGTTAATATCGGAAGAAAAAGCCGATTTTGTGCGCATCAAAGAGGTTACTAAAGCTACATCGGGAAATATATCAGTGCAAATACAAAAGTTAGAAGCGGTAGGATATGTTACAGTAACTAAATCTATCAAGGACAATTATCCAAATACCGAACTTCAGCTCACGCATAAAGGGTTGCTTGCCTTTGAAAACTATGTAGAAGCCTTAAAAAGTTATCTCAAACTCTAAAAAATAACGAATATGATGAAGTATTTTAATTTGTATTTAATGTGTTGGCTATTGTTCAGCGGCATAGCTACAGCACAAAGTACGGATGCACAAATCGCCTCCGTTTTAGCCACTGCTCACCAACAAAAGAGCGAGCAGCCTTTGCGTGACTTTTACGAAAAGAACGAAAAGCAACTTTCCGATTATTGGAAAGCCTATCTTTTGTATCGCAAAGCTTCTATGCTAGGCACTTATGGAAGTGTAAAGAATGAGGCTCTTCGCCTTCTTGGCAAAGCCGATATAGAGAAAGCTGTTCAGTTATTGGAAAAGAAAACCGATAAAGATGCTGAAGACTGGGTGCTTTTGGCTCTTTGTGAAAGCTATGCTTTAAATTTTGTAGCTCCTAATGCCAATATGTACCAAAAAGCAATGAAAATTAACGATGATTTAGACGAAGCGCTATCAATAGACAAAGCTAATCCGCGGTATTTTTTAGTGAAGGGTATACAAGATATGCACACTCCCGAAATGTATGGTGGACAACGCAAAACCGAAAATTATTTCCTGCAAGCCATCGCCCTATTCAGCAAAGCACCTAAGGATAGTCCCGTGAGTTGGGGTTATGAAGAAACCTATCAACTATTAGTAAGCTACTATTTGAAGAAAGGTGAAAAGGAAAAAGCTAAAGAAACTGCTAACAAGGGGGCTACTCTTTTCCCTCAGAATGAGTTCTTCCAGAAGATTTTATAAGTCTCTCCCACAACAACGCACGCACTTCTTCTCGTAGAGTCTCTTTATCGTCAAGGGTTTTGCCTTGGGTAGAAATAGGGGGTAGTACATCCACTCGCATTGTGCCCGTACTGCCCGCAAAAAAGCGGAAAGGAAAGCGTTTTTTAGTGTCGTAGAACACCATTGGCACTATGGGTATTTGGCATTCTATCGCGATGCGAAAAGCCCCATCCTTAAAACTATCGAGTACAATACTCTCATCATCGGGGACGCCCCCTTCAGGGAAAATACAAATGCTCAAACCTGCCTCTATGCGCTCCATTGCTTGAGTATAGACCTCCCTCCTACTCTGCGGACTCTTTCTATCCACCATTATTGCCACACGCTTGTAGAAATAACCAAACAAAGGAAGTTTAGAGAGTTCTTTCTTTCCTACAAACACAAAGGGGTTTTTACTGCAATACAACATTAGCATTATGTCCATCATACTGTAGTGATTGGCAACCAACATATAGCTATGGTGATCATTAGGTATTGTATATTCGCGTTTTACTTTAGGAAAGAAGCCCATACCGTACAATATAGGGGTTGCCCAGAGGTATCGCATCACCCAATACAAGGCGCGATACCACCTTTTATGAGCAGTAAGAACGAGTAATAGGGGCAAAAGGAGTAGTATAATAGAGGCTACAAGCACATAAAACCAAGACTTCCAAAGTAGCCAAAAAGTGTATTTCAAAAATTTCATTTTTCTTATCTTGAGAGGGCAAAGATAATAAAAACACCTATAGTAAAGCAACTATAGGTGTTTTTTTGATGTATAGCGAGTATAAAAAACGCTTTACTTTTTAGTTTAATGGATTAAAATCAGTTTCAGAAGCAGGAACATCAAACCACTCTAAGTATTGATAATCTATAGTACAAGCCTCGGTAGTACCATCGGCGGCAACTACTACATTGGCATTAGTACGACCACCTCCTTGAGCTACGGGTTTGAGAATGCCCCAACGACGTGCATCATAGAAAGAAGTCCCTTTAAGGAACAAGCCTATACGACGTTCTTTGCGGAGTTCTTCCAAAGCTTGTTCCTTGGTTAAGCCTGTACCTGCAACAGCTGCTAAGCCTGCATTTTGGTAAGTACGCACTGCATCTACAAGGGTTAAAGCCCCATCAATATCGTTGTCTTTTCTCAATTTTACCTCAGCAAGCATCAATTGGTTTTCTTCATAAGTACCTGCAAAAGGGAGTTCTACAACTCCTGCGGTAGTACTTGCATAATCACCACCATCTTTAAGTGCATAACGAGTACTTATACCATAACCACGATTTCGAGGATTGAAAAGAACGCTAGACCTTCTTACTACATTTCGAGTATAGCGATTATCTCCAGCTTTAAAATCTTGCACTAAACGCTCAGAAAGGTTTTCCCAACCTACAAGAATCCTATAAGGAGTCCAAGCGGTTTCACTTACAAAACACAAAGTAGTATTAGCCATAGAGCGCATTGTAAAGATCTTATCACCTTGTTGAATACCATTATTCACTAAAGTTTCTATTTGAGATAAATCAGTAGCTGTAAGGTCTGAAGCGTATTTGTTTACTAGAATGTTACGCGCTATATAGGTATTGATATTGCGGATAAACATTTGAGGAGTTATAATTCCTCCATTGCCTTCTTTAAACTGAGAGGGAATAAAAGCATCAATAAGACCACTATAAGTAGTGTCTCCCTCGGGAATAGTAGCTAAGATTGCTTTTGCTTCTTCAAAGATACGATTGGCTTCAGTGATTATTGCTTCGTGTGATTGGTAGTTATTGCTAAGCACATTGTATTCATTAGTAATCACTCCCTTTGCATAAAGAGAACCAATACGAGAGTAAGCAAAAGCTTTCCACCATAAGAACCATGCTTGATAAGTTTTTTTCTTTACTTCAGCATTATCTTTAAAAACTACTTCATTGTCATCAAGGAGTTTAAGAGCTAAGTTGCAATGTCCTAATACACCATACATAGCCATCCATTCATTATTGAAAGCATTTTCATTCCCATTTTCTCTGATATTTAATTGTTTCAACACTGCTCCCTGAGTTCTTTCTCCTAACAAAGAAGATTTGACAACAGTTCCATCAGGACGTGTAATAGTAAACATTAGGTTACTATAACAGAAACCAAAGTTAAGTGCAAAAGCAGTAGTGGAGTCTCCCATCAAATTATGAAGAGTAAGTGCAAACCAAGCGTAATAATTAACTCCTCCTTTCATTGGAGCATACACCCCTAAGGCAAATTTTTGGATACCTTCTTCCGTTCTAAGATTTTCCAAACCAGGCTCATTAGGATTCTGTAGTTTAAGTGAATCCTTACTACAAGCAGTAAAGAGTAAAGCTACTACAGCAATTATTGTATATATCTTTTTCATTGTATTTCGGTATTAAGAGTTAAAATCTAACATTAAGTGCCATTGTAACGGTACGCATATTAGGAAAAGTGTACAAATCGATACCACGATAGAGTGGTTCATTGAGTGATACCCCTACGGCTTCAGGGTCTAACCCTGAATAGTTAGTAAAGGTAAGCAAATTCCTTACTGAAGCAGTAAGTGTCAATCCTTTGATAAAGGTTTCTTTTAGGATATCGGTCATATCATAAGAAAGAGAGACGTTGCGCACTCTTACATACGAACCATCTTCTATAAAATAAGAAGTGGCTTGTCCCTTGTTATACAAAGATACATAATAGTTTGTATAGGGTAAATTCTTATCTACAGGTATAGGTGTATCAAGGTCACCGTGGGTTCTATTGAAATACATACGTTGTTTTGTACCATTGTAAATATCACCTCCTTTTGTCCAATCTACTTGCACAGAGAAGGTCAATTTTTTGGCAAAGGTAATATCATTAAAGAACGACATCGTAAAATCAGGGGTAGCATCACCCATTTTTTCCTGTTCAGTGCTAAATATTACTTCTTTGCTTTGTTTATTTACTACCATCCCATTTACCAATTGATAATTGTTCAAATCAGCATCAGCGATATAACGTTCACCTTTAGAATTAGTTTGAGTAAGTGAGCTGAGTGGCTTGTACCCAAAGAAAGTACCTACGCGTTCACCTTCATCGAGAGTACTTTGTCCCCCTCCTTGAATACCTACTACAATACGTTTGCCGTTAGAAATTTTATCGACTACTGTTTCTCCTTTGCTAAAGCGTGTGCTAAAAGTCCAATCTACTTTATCAGTGCTCAAGACTCCTAAATCCAAAGATGCTTGCAATCCATTGCTGGATAAGTCTATTGCATTGGTAGTAAGTTCTTGAGCTCCTAAAGAAGGTGGTGTTTCAATATTATAAATTGTTCCGAACGATTTACGATCCCAATACACTACATTCCCGCTGATACGATGAAACCAACCTTCTCCGAGACGAAATCCATAGTCTAAGCCTACTTCTAACTCCTTACTTTTTTGCACCTCCAATTCAGGGTTACGAGCCGTAGTAGGCAGGTAATAATATCCCTTATCGCCTAATTTACCATTAGAAAGAGTAATCAAACGGTCGTAAGCATCAGGTTGGATACCCGCTTCACCATAAGCCCCGCGAAGTTTCAATTCTGTAACTTTTTCTAATTTAAGTAAATCGGCTATACGGAAATACGCATCCGCACGAGGAAAAGTAAATGGTTTACCTCCTTCACCAAAAGCAGACGAAAAGTCGGAACGTACCCCTACGGATACTCCAAAAAGATTTGCGTAATCAAACTTTTGGTTCACCAAATAACCAAAAGTTACAAACTCTTGTTCAAGATCACTAGAGGTTGAAGTGTTGGCTGAGGAAATCGTAAAAGGAGGATTTACCCCATAACCTGAACCTGTAGCTGTAAGACGATAATAATTATCCTTACGCCAATCATAAGATAACTGAGTTGTAGATTGTATAGGTAATTTCCATTTTAAATCTCTTTGAAAATCAAGGCGTAAATAAGCACTTAATAAGGAATTTTGAAGGGTATGACGAATAAAACGTTCGGTAAGTTGACCATCTAAAGGAGAGATTCCTTTACCAGAAGTATTGGTGTTCTTTTGATTTTTAATAAATTCACTATTATCGTAACGAGTATGGTCATAACCATATTTGTAATCAAAGTCTAAGTTTTTGCTAAACTTGTAGTTAGCATTTATACTCTGTATTACACGATTATTTTCCGCTAAATTGCTTTGATTTTCATAAATATAAAAAGGCAATACTTCATTAGAGTCAGGATCGTAATGTACAGGAGATTTTCCTGCTGTATCTCTAAAGTGTAAATCTACATAAGCAGGAGTTCCTAAAGCACCGCCGACACCAGAGGTTATATAACTCCTACCATTTATTCCTCCTGCTGTATTTTTACTATTGATAAGCTGTGTATTAGAACGAAGTGTAAGTCCTTTAAATACTTCTACCCCTACATTGGCTGATAGATTTTTCTTTTTATAACTACCATTCACAGGGCTAGTTTGGTCTAACAAAGAAGCTCCTATGGCATAATCTACATTCCCAGCAGCCCCTGTAATATTTACAGAATGTTGGGTAGTATAAGCAGTTTTGTAGTACTGTTTTAAATGATCGTATGTTTTCTCTTTGTATGAATAAATATTAGCTGTTGTGTCCTTAATAGTAGGATCTGGTTTTGTCCAATATCCTGTTTCAGGATCTACTGTTATACGTGCTTTGTGAGCATCTATAATATAACCCTCTTTATCAGTTTTATAAGGATGTTTTTGTGCAAACGAAAGATTTCCTGTAAGAGCTTCATCTACACTGAGAGAAGAATTATAAGTTATTTCTGTGCGTTCTCCTTTTTTACCCTTTTTGGTAAAGATCTGGATTACCCCATTAGCCCCTTGTGCTCCATAGATAGTAGCGGCGGCGGCACCTTGTATTACCTCTACGCGTTCTACATTAGAAAGGTCTAAATCGGCTAAACGAGAAGACACAGAACTACTACCCGTAGTCCCTAAAGAATAACTATTGGTATTTACTTCTACTCCATCTACAATCACCATCGGTTGGGTAGTACTCAAAGAGTTGATACCACGCAAGATGATATTAGCTTGCTGCCCTGGTTGCCCTGAGGTTGACTGGATTTGTGCTCCGGCAATTTTACCACTAAGAGCATCATCAATACTCTTTACAGGTGTACGTTTGAGGCTTTTCTCAGAAACGGCATCTACTGAAATCGCTACTTTGCGCTTATCGGTAGCTACCCCTACACCAGTAACTACTACTTCTCCAAGCTCTTGAGCTTCTTCACGTAGTATTACATCAATGTTGTTAGCTTTGCCTACCACTTTCTCTACAGTCTTCATCCCTATTTGTGAGAAGACTAACACTGCTTTGTTGTTAGGCACTTTAATTCTGTAATTCCCATCGAAATCGGTGGCTACCCCGTGCGAAGAACCCTTAATCATTACTGATACAACGTTCAAGGGCAAACCGGCATCGTCTTTCACGACCCCTGTAATCGTCCTTTCTTGTGCAGTAGCGACTGCTGAAAAGAAAAGAACGAATAAAAACACGTAAAATAGTTTTTTCTTCATCGCTATTAATTTTAGTTTAACACCGCAAAGTTATAGAATAATTTTACAAGAATCCAAATACTATCAGATTTTTTTTCTACAGACTTAAATATTTCTCAGTGAAACTATTTTTTTGAACAAATCGCAATATTTCAGTTAAGAATTTATCATATTCTCAATAAAATAGACTTTTTAATAAAAATATCTCATTTTTCATCTTAATTTTTTACCTATATTACAACATTGCTAAAAATTGTATTAAGTCTCTTATTTTCAATAATATAAATAACACATATACTGTTATAAGTATTTTTTATAACCAAGAAAATCAATACTCTTTTCTTCAAATTTTAACTATATTTAACATCTGCATAAACGTAAAAAATCTCTCGTTGCAAAGCTATTTTACAACGAGAGACCTCTATTTTATTGAAAATAATTCGTTAAAAAACGAAATCTATTATGAAAATCCTAACCATAATCCCCAAGGAATTCTGGAAAGTAATAGCACTAAAGCTATACCGTAGAACAAGGCTATTTTGCCAAACATCTGGCGCACCTCAGTCTGCTTTTTGAGTTTTACCCAACCAACAGTGATGAGCGCTATGGCAATGATATTCATCAAAGGGTGTTCTAACAACAGAAGGCGCAATAAGGAATCTTTCATTACTATCTTAGCCCCCTCACCCCACATCTGCAAACGAGGTGTTGTTACATATAGTAACAAACCTAATAACATTTGTATATGTGAGAAAACAAGTGCAAACAAACTTAAACGGAGATCTTTTACCTCAAAGTATTTTTTATTCTTGAAATAACCGATAAGTGCATTAACTACCGCCGCAATAAGCACAGCTAATACTATATAGGCAGTGAATGAGTGTAATTGTTTAATTAGTTGATACATAAAGCTTTCTTTTAAATTTAGGGCGCAAAAATACAAATCTTTTCCAAATATAGTGATATATTGGTCTATTTTTTGTAATTTTGCGCTGAAATACAGTGATTAGCAACTTTTTTGCTTTTCACTCTTAAATTTTCACTATAATGACAGACCAAGTATTTGCCCTACACGTGGCAACCCGCAACAATCTTTTAACTTATTTGGAGAACCTAACTCCTGAACAATTAGCGCAAATCCCTAATGGATTTCACAATAATATCTGGTGGAACATCGCTCACTGTGTAGCACAACAACAAATACTCTGCTACAAACTATCAGGACTCAATTTCGTTGTACCCGAAACTTTTGTAGATACTTACAAAAAAGGCACTTATCCCGATGGGCATATCCCTACCGCTGACGAAATTCAAGAATTGCGCAGCCTGCTCATCAGTACCCAAAAACAACTGCAAGCCGACTACGAGCGTGGAGTATTCTCTAACTTTACCCCTTATACTACCAGCTATGGCTATGCGCTCACTTGTATAGAAGATGCGATACATTTCAACAACACTCACGAGGGTATGCACCTTGGGGTGGTAATTGCTTTAAACTACTTTGCTAAATGATAGAAGATAAAACGCCACACCGCACCTCATTAGCCGATTTAGGTGAATTTGGACTCATCAACCGCCTAACAGAAGGTTTTGAAAACCACAATCCTTCCACTCTCAAAGGCGTAGGCGACGATGCCGCGGTAATGGATTTTAAAGATAAAAAAACGGTTGTCTCTACCGACCTGCTCATTGAGGGGGTGCATTTTGACCTCAGTTATGTACCGCTAAAACACTTGGGTTACAAAGCGGTATCGGTGAATGTATCCGATATTTATGCAATGAATGCCACCGCTACCCAAATAACGGTATCAATAGCAGTATCTAATCGCTTTCCGTTGGAAGCCTTAGAAGAACTCTATGCGGGCATTCGCTTAGCGTGTGATCGTTACAAAGTGGACTTGGTAGGGGGCGACACGACTTCCTCTACACGCGGACTTATCATCTCGGTAACGGCAATAGGTGAAGCGAATGAAGAGGACTTGGTATACCGCAACGGGGCACATCCTAACGACCTTATAGTGCTCACAGGCGATATAGGAGGTGCCTATATGGGTTTGCAGATATTGGAGCGCGAAAAAGCTGTCTTTCAGGTAAACCCCAATTCTCAACCCGATATAGAGATGTATTCTTATATTTTGGAACGCCAGCTCAAACCCGAAGCCCGCAAGGACATTCCGCCACTGCTCAAACAATTGGGTGTAAAACCTACTGCGATGATGGATGTGAGCGATGGCTTATCGTCAGAGCTCTTGCACATTTGCAAACAATCGGGGGTAGGTTGTAGGTTATATGAAGATAAAATACCTCTTGACCCACAAGTGATTAGCACTTGTGAGGAGTTCAATTTAGATAGTACTACCATAGCCCTAAGTGGCGGTGAAGACTACGAACTGCTCTTTACTATTGCTCAAGCCGATTACGACAAAATTAAAGGCAACCCCAATTTTAGCGTAATAGGTTACATTACTGATAAAGGGGAAGGCGTAAACCTCGTCACTCGTGCAGGGCAGTTCATCCCAATCATAGCGAGAGGGTGGAATGCTTTGAGTAATGAATAATGATTAATGGTTGATGAATAAAAAGATAGATATAAAAATAGATAAAAGTCTTGATAAATTTAAAGGGAAAGTACTTTTTCCAAAGAAATTAGCACTTGCTGAAGAACTCTTGCAACGTGCTAAATTTCCGATAGAATTAAAAGAGAAATTAAATATATCATAAAAAAACTATTATGAAAAGAAGAGCATTTTTTAAAAATGGGGCTTTAGCAGCTTTAGGAGGCTTAGTATTGCCTTCCTTTGATTTACAAGCGCAAACCCTTGGGGAAGCCCATAAAAACAAACGCACTAAAAACATCATCTTTATGGTGAGTGACGGTATGAGTTTCGGCACTTTAGTAATGGCCGATCTCTACCTCAAACGCAAATTCGGTCGTCCTTCTCATTGGATGGGACTATACGAGCAAAACCTCGCACAGCGTGCCGTAATGGATATGGCATCGGCAAGTTCGGTAGTCACCGACTCCTCAGCAGCAAGTTCCTCTTGGGGCGGTGGTGTACGTGTGAAGAACGGTAGCCTCAATATCAGTCCGGATGGCAAAGAGAATATGCCTATCTTGCAAAAGTTCAAAAAAGCAGGCAAGAAAGTGGGCTGTATCACTACTGTAATGGTAAACCACGCCACTCCGGCAGGCTTCTGTACGTGGAGTAAGAGTCGGAATGCTATGGACGAGATAGCCCTCAACTACACCGAATTAGGCTTTGACGTGATGCTAGGTGGCGGTAGCAAATACTTCGACCCTGCCCATCGCAAGGACAAGAAAGACCTCTTTGCCGTTCTCAAAAAGAAAGGTTATACCGTAGCCCGCACTCGTAGTGAAATGCAGAAAGCCCCTGCTAACAAACCTCTCTATGGGCTCTTTGCTGAAGATGCACTCCCCTACACTATCGATCGCGCTCAAAGCAGTGAAGAACAAGCTAAATCGCCTACCCTTGCTGAGATGACCGCTAAAGCTATCGACCAGCTCAAAAATCACCCTAACGGCTTTGTAATACAAGTGGAAGGTGGTAAAGTAGACTGGGCTGCACACGCTAACGATATAGGGGCTTTGCTCTACGACCAAGTTGCTTTTGACGAGGCTATAGGAGTAGCACTCGACTTTGCTAAAGCCGACGGCAACACTCTTGTGGTGCTTACTTCCGACCACGGTAATGCTAACCCTGGACTCATCTACGGCAAAGATTGTAACGACAATTTTGACAGATTGCAAAACTTCACCCATTCTAACGATTGGATTTTACAACAAATCAACTCTAACGACTCGGTAGCCAAAGTGCGTGAGCACGTTGCTCAATACTGCGGTGGGATGAACATCAATGAGGAACAAGCTAAAGAACTCTTAGGCTATTACGCTAAAACCGAAAGAAAAGAAGACGGCTTGTACAACTACAAACACCTGCCTTACCGATTGTTTGCCGAAATACAAAAAGCTCATACTTCAGTAGGTTGGATTAGTATGGATCACTCATCCGATTACACTGAATTGGGAATGTATGGACCTGGTAGCGAACGCCTAAAACCTTTTATGCGCAATACCGATATACACAATTTCTTGTTGGAAGCAGCAGAGGTTAAAGTTTAGAAGTTAGGAAGTAGAAATTAGAGGGTGAAAAGTTTTCAGTTTCAAAAGCTCGTTACTTTTATAGGTACATTGCTCTTCATCGTGAAGTTGATAGCGTGGCATATTACCAATTCTAACGCTATTTTTTCGGACACGATGGAGAGCATTGTGAATATCATTGCCGCCTTTATGGGGCTCTATTCGCTATACCTTTGCAACAAACCTCGCGATACCGACCACCCTTACGGACACGGCAAGGTAGAGTTTGTTACCGCTGGTATTGAGGGAATGCTCATCGCTATCGCTGGAGTACTTATCCTCATCGAAGCTATTTCGTCACTTATAGAGGGAATACATCTCGATAAATTAGGCTGGGGGATTGCCCTTTTCGGGTCTACCGCCATAGTGAATTACACTATGGGGTATATTTCTTACCAAAAAGGGAAAAAAGAGAACTCTTTAGTACTAATGAGTGCAGGCAAACACTTGCAATCAGATACTTTTGCCACTTCAGCTATTGTATTGAGTTTGGTGTTGGTACACTTCACCGGTTGGTTATGGCTCGACCCTCTAATTGCTATTAGCTTTGGTAGTTATATCATAGTAATAGGGTGGAAGATTGTACGTAAAGCCCTTAGTGGTATTATGGACGAGCGCGACGAAGCCCTCTTTGCCGAACTCGTAAATATATTGCAAGCTAACCGCAAAACCGAGTGGATAGACATTCACAATATGCGTATTCAGCAGTTTGGGGCTCACTTGCATATTGATGCCCATATCACTCTGCCTTACTACTATTCGCTAAAAGAAGCCCACCAAGAGATGGAAAAAGTGATTCATTTATTGGTAGAAAAAGTAGATAGAACTATAGAATTCAACTTTCACTTAGACTATTGCAAGCCTTTTTCTTGCAAAATATGCGCTATCGACTGTCCCTTTAGAGAAAAACCTTTTGTACAGACTATACAGTGGGACGTGAAAAACATCGCTGGAGTAGCGAAACATAAAATAAATGATCAATAAGAAATAAACAATATGATAGTTACTTTCTTTTCGGAAAACCTATGGTTTACAGCTTTTTTTGTGTGCCTCCTTTCATTAGGAGTAACTTACTTTTCTTTGCCAAGTGTTATCTATGTCGTAAAACAAAAAAACTTGATGGATAAACCCAATGCGCGTAGCTCCCACAAAGAAAAAACTCCTACTTTAGGAGGACTTTCTTTTTTTGTAAGCTTGATTTTTACCTTGTTCTTGCTTCGTCCGTTTGATAACGATAGTGTGGGGATTAATATTCTATCAGGGGTTGGTGTATTGTTTTTCGTAGGTTTAAAGGATGACCTCACAGGTGTAAACCCCAGTACAAAAATCATAGGTCAAATCATCGCTACTCTCATTCTTTTCTTTGGATCAGGACTTAAAATCACCACATTAAACAATTTTTTAGGTATCACTGATATTCCTTATTGGTTTTCTATACTCATCAGTTGTGCTATAGTGATGGCTATTGTCAATTCTTACAATCTGATCGATGGCATTAATGGTTCAGCAGCAATGGTAGGCATTGTGATTTTTGGAGCTTTTGCCTATGTTTTCTACGATGCCGAAATGTACTTCTACTTTCTGTTATCACTGTTGAGCATCAGTTTTCTATTGGCTTTTTTGCGTTATAATTTATCGGCTAAAAAACGGGTGTTTATGGGCGATACAGGCTCTATGATTGTAGGGTTCCTCATTGCTGTATTGGCTATCAAATACTTTTCGCTCAATACAGAGTTGTTAGAAAGTGCTGTTATCACCCCTTCCAACAAAGTGTGGGTGCTACTCTCTATCATCTTCATTCCCTTTTTTGATACTACTCGCGTGTTCACCACCCGCTTGTTGCGCCACGGACAACCTTTTAAAGCCGACCGCAGTCATATCCACCACGTGATGATAGATTATATGAAATTGTCGCACTCACAAGCAAGTTTGCTGTTAGCTTTGATTAATCTCGCTGTTTTTGTAACAATTTTATTTTTTAATACAAGAATATCCCCTTTGATGCTGGGAATTTTGTTTATAGCTTTCTCTATAGTTTTAGCTATTATTTTATTTATTGTGAATCGAGGATATCACAATCTTAAAAACAAACAAAAAATTAGACATCTTATCAATGAAATTCATAAAAAGCACTGAAATAATTTATTGTTTTAAAAAGATATAATTATGAAAATATTTTATCATAGACCAACTTGTTTATTTATTAATGTGGGTGGTATTCTTGAGAAATTGTTAGAGGAATCAAATATCTCTAAATTTTATAGAATTATCAAATATGATATTTCCAAGAAAAAAAGAACCATTTCGAGTATTGTCAATAAGCTAAAAATAGCAATTATTGTTATTGAAACTTCAAAAATCAAAGAATATCCTGATGATATCATTAGAGAAATTATTGATTTGAGGACTAAAGGTATTATTGTTTATGAAGCAGAAGAATTTTACGAAAATATCAACAAACGTATTCCTATCGTAAAATTAGAAGCTAAAAAATATATTGGCGATGATATTTTTTCTATAAAACAAAGAATTAGACACCGATTAATCAAACGTTTTTTTGATTTATCACTTGTTTTCTTAGCTCTTCCTATAGCATTACCTTTAACTATTATAGGAGTTATTCTTACTCTTTTAAGTTCAAAAGGAGGTGCTTTCTTTGCGCAGACACGTGTAGGAAGAGAAGGAAAAACTTTTAAAATATACAAAATCAGAACTATGGTATTAAACAATGGAGGTTTTACTCAGGCAAATGACTCACGTATTACCCCTATTGGAAAAATATTGCGCTTTACTAAAATAGATGAACTACCTCAATTATACAACGTATTGAGAGGTGATATGAGTATTATAGGCCCTCGCCCTGAAATTCCTGAATATGTAGAAAAATACGCAGAACAAATACCTTTTTTCAAACTACGCCATATGGTGAAACCAGGAGTTACAGGTTGGGCTCAAATTCATATCCCAAAAGCCACTCCTGAAGATAGTATTAAAAAATTAGAATATGATTTGTACTACATCAAGCGATATTCATTATTCCTTGATATTAAAATAGTACTTGAAACTACAAAAATTATACTTACCTTAAATAGTAACTAATTTTTTTCGTATCTTTGCGCCCTATCTCATAAGAAATGCTCAAACAGAATTTACAACTTAAACTCTCACAGAAACTCTCACCTCAGCAAATACAGCTGATGAAACTCGTGCAACTCCCCACTCTTGCCTTTGAACAGCGCGTAAAACAAGAGTTGGAAGAAAACCCCGCCTTAGAATCGGGGCGCGAAGAAGATGCCCTCGATGAGTTTCACGATGAGTTCGACAACTCTGCCGATGAATATAACGACAACGATGTAATTGATATGGACGATATCAACATCGATGAATACCTTAGTGATGACGAAATTCCCGACTATCGTTTGCACGCTAATAACTACAGCGACGACGATGAGGATCGCGATATTCCTTTCAGTGCGGAGATATCGTTCCACCAATCCCTTATCAACCAATTAAACACCTTTACCCTCTCGGATGAAGATTACCTCATCGCTGAGTTCCTCGTGGGTAGCATAGACGATACAGGCTATATACGCCGCTCTATTCAAGACCTTACCGATGACCTTGCTTTTACCCAAAATATCTATACTGAAGAGGAACACGTAGAGCAAATACGCCAACAGATTATCTTCCAATTAGACCCTGCAGGAGTAGGCGCTGCCGACCTGCAAGAGTGCTTGCTCATACAACTGCGCCGCAAAAAACAAACCCCTGCTATAGAATTGGCAATCAAAATGCTTACCGAAGCCTTTGAGGCATTCACTAAAAAGCATTATACCAAACTGCAACAGCGCTTTTTGGTAACTGAAGAACAGCTAAAAGAAGCGGTACAAGAGGTAGAACGCCTAAATCCTAAACCTGGAAGTTCTTACGTGGGCAACAATGTACATATAGAGCAAATTATCCCCGATTTTACCGTAAAGGTGGTAGATAACGAGTTGGAACTCTCCCTCAACGGACGCAATGCTCCTGAACTACACGTTTCTAAGGAATACAGCACTATGCTCGACACTTATAAGAAGAGTAAGGAAAAGAGCAATTCACAAAAAGAAGCCGTGTTCTTTATCAAACAGAAGTTGGATTCGGCTAAGTGGTTTATAGATGCTATTCGTCAGCGACAACAAACGCTCCTCATCACTATGGATGCTATTATGGAACACCAACGCGAATACTTCCTCACAGGTGATGAACTGAAAATAAAACCGCTTATTCTCAAAGATATTGCCGATAAGGTAGGTATGGACATCTCTACTGTATCGCGGGTAGCGAGTAGTAAATACGTAACTACCCCTTATGGCACAAAACTCATTAAAGATTTCTTTTCGGAATCTATGAAGAACGACCAAGGAGAAGATGTTTCTACTCGTGAAATCAAGCAGATATTACAACATATCATCGCTAAGGAAGACAAGAGTAAACCCCTCCCCGATGACGAATTGGCACAGCTCCTCAAAGAGAAAGGTTACCCCATTGCACGCCGCACTATCGCCAAATACCGCGAACAAATGGATATACCTGTAGCACGCCTCAGAAAAGAACTATAGTCTAATGACGAGTTACAAATTACGAATGACGGTGTGAGCCGCACAGGCAAAGTATATAAAACTCCAGTATAGTGAAAGACTGTACTGGAGTTTTGGCTATATGAAAAGTAAAAAATATTTATTCTAAGGTGAAATCTACTGTGCTTTTAATATCGCCTGAAGAGGTACCTACTAAGGCTTTGAAGGTGCCTTTTTCGGCTACCCAAGCGTGTTGCTCAGGATTGAAGAAAGAGAGGTCTTGCTTGGTGATATGGAAGGTTACAGTTTTGGTCTCTCCTGCTTTCAAGAATACTTTCTCAAATCCTTTGAGCTCTTTGTACGGGCGCAATACTGAGGCTTCTTCGTCGTGCAAATAGAGTTGTACTACTTCAGCACCATCGCGTTTGCCGGTGTTCTGTACTGTTACCGAGAAGCTGATATCGCCGTTGGTGGTTTTCTTGTCGGCAGTGAGTTTGCCGTATTTGAAGGTAGTATAGGAGAGTCCGTGACCGAAAGGGAATAGTGGTTTTATCCCTTTGGTATCGGCGTAGCGGTAGCCTACCAAAATGCCTTCGTGGTAGGTAACATCTTTGTCCCCTGGGTATTCACCTAAAGCTACAGCCCCATTGTCTTCCAAACGCACTGGAAAAGTGAAAGGCAATTTGCCCGAAGGGTTCACATCACCGAAGAGTACATCGGCGAGGGAGTTACCTGCTTCGGAGCCTAAATACCAATCTTGTACGATAGCGGGTACACTTTTCACCCAAGGCATCGCCATTGCATTCCCCGAAATGAGTACTACAGTTAAGTTTTTATTGGCTTTTGCCAAAGCCTCAATCACGGCATCTTGTCCGTAAGGTAAGCCGTATTGTTTGCGGTCGTTACCTTCGCAATCCTGACCGTCGTGTTTGTTGAGTCCGCCTATAAAGATGACTACATCGGCTTGTTGAGCGGTTTTAACAGCTTCGGTGAGGAGTTCTTGCGCGGGACGTTTATCGGTGATATCGTTGGCAGCAAGTCCGTCTTGGTCTTTGTAATCGTCGCTGGCATAGCCACGTGCATAGAGCACTTTGGCAGTATTGCCTATGCGATTTTTAATTCCGTCTAAGGGGAGTATCTCGTGAACGGCTTTCAGTGAGGAACTTCCCCCACCTACAGTCATCATTTTGATAGCATTCTCGCCTATTACGGCTATGGTTTTTGCCTTTTTAACGTCAATAGGCAATACATTTTTGTCGTTTTTGAGTAGCACAATACCTTCTTGTCCTATCTTGCGGGCTATGGCAAAGTGTTCTGGTGAGGCGAATGACCCAAAGGGTCGATTGGCTGCCATATTGGTGCGGAATACGAGTCGGAGGATATTGCGCACCTTTTCATTCACTACTTCTTCTTTTATTTCCCCCGATTTCAGTTTCTCAAGAAAAGGTTGAGCAAGGAAGTAATGGTCGTAAGCATTGGAGCGGTTTTCGACCATTCCGTCAGTCCACGTACCAAATTCCATATCCAATCCGTGGAGGGCAGCGCCATCGGTGTTGTTCACTCCACCCCAATCGGATACTACGGCGCCGTCAAAACCCCATTCTTTGCGCAAGATGTCTTGCAATAGGTATTGGTTTTGGCAAGCCCATTGGTCTTTGTATTTGTTATAAGCTCCCATTATGCTCCACGCTTTTCCTTCTTGTACAGCAGCTTTGAAAGCAGGGAGGTAAATCTCATACAGGGCGCGGTCGTCTACCTTTACATTCACGGTATGGCGGTTGATTTCTTGATTGTTGAGCGCATAGTGCTTCACACAAGCAGCCACGCCATTGGCTTGCACGCCTTGTACATAAGGCACGACCATTTTGGAAGCCAAATAAGGGTCTTCGCCCATATACTCGAAATTGCGACCGTTGAGAGGAATGCGGTAGATGTTCACCCCAGGACCTAAGAGTACATTCTTGTTGCGGTAGCGAGCTTCTTCGCCTATGGCTTTCCCGTAGGCTTTGCTGAGAGCGGGATTCCACGTGGCAGTAAGGCAAGTGAGGGCGGGAAAAGCGGTGCATTTATCATTTGTCCATCCCGCTTGATTCCACTCGTCCCAAAGTACTTCCGGGCGTATGCCGTGAGGACCATCGGTCATCCAGTTTTCGGGGATACCCAAACGGGGCACTCCAGGTGAACTAAACTTAGACTGTGCGTGGCACATAGCTACTTTTTCCTCTAAAGTCATTCGCGAGAGGGCATCGTCAATACGCTTCTCAATGGGTTGCGAAGCGTCTAAATAAACAGGCGTTTGCTGGGCTGAGAGCGTACCTACGACACAGCAAAGCAGTAAAGTTTTTATATTTTTCATATTGTATTGATTTGTCGATTTGGTGATTTGCCAATTGCCCACCCCGTTCCCCTCCCGAAAGGAGGGGACAAGCCGCAAAAGCGACGGGGGTACTTGTTAATTTGTCGATTTGTCAATTTAACTTTGCCAAAGGTGCGAGCCACACAGGCAAGGCTTTGACAAAGTATAGCGATACTTATTAATTGTTAATTATCAATTGTTAATTGTTATTTCTTAACTGTTGTAAGATAGGGTTTAATAATGGCTGTCCATAGTTTGTAGCCTTCGGCGTTCATATGGAGGTTGTCTTCTTTAAAGATATCGGTGCGGAGGTTGCCCGCTTCATCGTACATTACTTTGGTGATATCAATATAAGTATAGCCTTGTGCGGTGGCATTTTCCTCTAAAAGAGCGTTTACCAATAGTTGGTCTTTCAGCTGATCGGCTTTGTGTTGTGAGGGTTTTAACGACACTACAAACAAGGGGGTAGTTGGGTAGTCCTTTTTCAATCGTGCGATAAAAATACGGAAAAGGTCGAAGCATTTTACGGCATTCACGCCTTCTTTGTGGCTTCCGAGATCGTTTTCTACATAAAGAACAATGCTTTTAGGTTTGTATCCTTGTGCGATGGTGTTGTAGTTATAAATCATATCGCGCAAGGTTGCCCCTCCATAAGAACGGCGGATGAGTTTCAGCGGTGCAAAATCTTCATAGATAGTATCCCATAGGTTGATAGACGAACTACCGAGGAATAGCGCGTCGCAAGAGAGGTCTTTGAGGCGTTTGTTCTCCTTTTGGTAGTTGGTAATATCCTTTTGATAGCGGGTAATCCAAGGAGTTTCATCGGTTTGTTCAAAGGGGATTACCGTTTTGATTACGGTAGTAGGGGTTGCGGTTTGCGCTTTGGTGAATGCTACAGAAGCAATTGCGAATAGTGACAATAATATTCTTTTCATTTGCGTAATTTTAATTTGTCAATTTATATACTTTGTCAAAGTCCAAGGACTTTGACAAAGTATAGGATAATTAATTTGTTGATTGCTATTTTATAGTTTTGGTATCAAAAAGGATACCACGCTGTTGGCTGGTACTTCATAAGAGAAATAGTGCTTGCCGGTGCTTAGGGTTAGATAGGTTGCTTCTTTCTTTTTATTCAACAACACACAAGCCAAAGAGCCGTCGGGGTTCTCGAATGCGGTACATTGCACGTTGTCATCAGTGGTTTTCTCAACGCCTATACGGGTCGCTCCCTGCTTGATGACTGCCGAAAGATGACTTATCACATAGTAGTGCGAATTGCGTTGCATCGTCTTATAATCGGATGTTTGGATATCGACCGCACCAAAACAAGTTTTGCAACCACCTTCACGATTGGGAGCTCCCTGCTCGTCGAGCATTAAGTTCCACACCATCACCGCCTTGCAATGATTATTGAGGGTTTTGATACCGAGCTCTTGCATATCTTCGGTGAGACGGCGTTCGAGGTTACGACCATCGTTCCAAGTACCTATGGAGCTTTCTGTAAAGATGAGTTCTTTATTGGGGTATTGGTTATGAATGTTGCTCAATTCGTTAGGATTCCCCCCGTAGTTATGGTAAGCAGCCCCCGCAACGTACTGAGAGGCATCAGCATCTTTATAGATATGCAAGGGGTATTGCTGTTGTGAAGGCTTATTATCGTAGTTGTAATTATGGTCGAAGAGGTAGATTTTAACCTCAGCAAAGCCTTTGTTGCGCAGAGTTTTCCCTAAGGCATTTTTGATAAAGGCGAGCTGCTCGTCCCATCCCATATACATAGAAGCCGAGTTGCCTCTGTTGAGAGGTTCGTTTTGTATAGTAATGGCATTGACGTTCAATCCATTGTCTTTCATCGCTTGCAACCATTTGGCAAAATAGAGCGCATAATCTTGATAGTGAGCAGGGTTCAGTTGACCGCTTGTCCATTGGTTATGAGGTTGCAAATCGGTAAGGTTATTGACCTTCATCCAGCGTGGAGGTGTCCAAGGAGAGCCTATGATTTGCACTTTGGGGTTGATAGCGAGAATCTCTTTGAGTATAGGAATCACGTATTGCGTTTCCTCTTTGGTGAGGTCAAAATGCTCTATTCCCTTGGTATCACAGAGGGTGTATTCGCTTAGGGAAAAGTCGGAACAGCCGATGGATATACGCACAAAATTCTGTCCAAAACCTTCAGTTTCGGAGAAGGTTTCGGTGAGGAACGCCTTTCTATCGGCGGGAGACATCTGCATCAAGTTATAGCAGGTAGAACCTGTAATGGCAGCCCCGAAGCCATAGATAGTTTGGAATCTTTCAGTGGGTTTTAGGGTAATACTATAAGATGCCTTGGGGTTTTTGATGAGCTTTAGGTCGGTTTGCTCTTTGTAGAATTCTTTTTGGCGATTGGCTGTAGTTAGCAATACGCTCACTTTTCCTACTGATGTTTCAACAACAGGGGGAGGAGTAGGTTCCTCCCCTGTGTTGGATTTTTTCTGGCAGCTGCAAGAAGCGATGCTCCAGAGTATTACAAGTAAAAAAGACGGGAATAATTTCATTAGTAACCAGGGTTTTGAGTGAGTTTTTTATTGTTTTCTAATTCAGTTTGAGGGACAGGGTAAATGGAACTATTCTCTGTTAGCGGGTATACTCGTGGCAAACGACCTTCATCACGTGCATTAAGTGTATTCATTGTTTCAATAGCTTTATCATTGCGCAACAAGTCGAACCAGCGGAAGCCTTCAAATGCCAATTCAAGGCGACGTTCTTTGAGTACGGCTGCTTTCATTTGTTCTTGTGAAAGAGAAGAGGAAATAGCAGCAAGTCCTACCCTTGCGCGTACTTGATTTACTAAGGCAGCCGCCTGAGCGGTTTGACCTAAAGCGGCATAAGCTTCAGCTTTGAGCAAGAGGATATCGGCTAAACGCAACTTGATGATACTACTGCCTCCTGAACGTATTTTGTACATAAAAGGATAGTGGTTAGAGGGGTAATAAATATTCCAAGAGGGTTGCCCGTAAACGATAGCTTGGTTTTTGCGCACAGTATCGCCCTCAGCATCAAAAGCAGCGATGAGGTCGCGTGAAGGGGTTACCCATTTTGCCCAGTTGTAAGTGCTATTGGGGTTGGTGTAGTTTAAGCCGAAGAGCCCTGGTAACCACGTTTGTCCGCCTTGAGAGTAGGTAATCTCAAAAATAGACTCAGCAGAATTGCGCACTTTTACATCGGTTTTAGCATCGTTGATTTGAAATAAATCGGCGTAATTAGGCAAGAGGGAAAAACCATCGGCTTCTACGGCTGCGCAATACTGAATGGTTTTGTTGTAATCGCGTATAGGTTTTTCGGCATATACGTGAGCTAAAAGTGCATTAGCAACCGCGCGACTGAAGAAGAACTTATCGTTAGCCTTCACTGCAGGAGCATCGACGAGAGCCTCCTCAAGGTTGGTACGAATGATGTTGTACACCTCGGCAACAGATGTGCGTTCAGGAAAGAGCAATTTATAGGTTTGTTCTACATTTTCAGATGATATTTCAGGGATTTCCATCGCAGGAATAGGTATAGCACCCCAAAGTCGTGTCATATCAAAAAGCATCCACGCTTTAAATATTTTAGCCTCGGCTTTCCACTGTTTGCGTTCAGTGGTTGTAAGGGAAGCATCGGGCACTTTATCTACATTGGCAATTACTACATTGGCTAAGTTGATAGCTTCAAGATATTTTTGCCAATCACGTTTGATATAGGCATTAGCAGCATCTTGGCTATTTTGTTCAATAGAAGCTATATTTACAGAAGTTTTAACGCCTGCATAGGAATTATCAGCACGGGTTTCGGCGTGTTGTAGAAAATCCAATGTCCAGAACTCTTGTGCTGATCCACGCACAAAGGCATAGAGAGCTTCATAGCGTGTTTTCATTTGTGCTTTGTTCTCTATAGCAGAGGAACTTTTGCCCTCGGTAGTTGTATTTTTTTCGTTGAACTCCGAAATAGGGTCTTTATCTAAACTGCAAGCCGTTAGCGTTGCTAACGAAAATGCAAGGTATATGTATCTTTTCATTTTTGTATAGGTATTAAAAATCAATGTTTAAGCCAAAGATAAAGGTTTTGGTTTGAGGATAGGTACCCCAATCAATACCCATCGTAGGACCTGAAAGCCCTTGGTTTACTTCGGGGTCAAAGCCTTTGTAGTTGGTAAGTGTCCAAAGGTTTTGGGCGGTGAAGTAAGGTTGTATCTTGCGGATACCATATTTAGCCAATTCCTCATTGGAGAGGTTGTAAGCCAAAGTAAGAGTTTTAAGGCGCAAATATGAACCGTCTTCTACCCAACGAGACGATGCTTTGATATTATCGGTACCTTGTTTTGCACGAGGTATATCGGTAATATCACCAGGTTTTCTCCAGCGATTGAGCACGGCGGTTGATTGGTTTTGGTCTTTATACATACCTTCAGTTTCTATACGAGAGGCGTTGTAGATATCATTGCCATAAGAGCCTTGGAAGAAGACACTTAAAGTGAAGTTTTTATAGGAGAAGTCATTGGTAAGCCCAAAAGTAAAATCGGGGTTAGGGTCGCCTATATAAGTTTTATCGGAAACTGAGATTTTACCATCGCCATTGAGGTCTTTGTACTTGATATCGCCTGTTTGAGGGTCTACGCCTTCACTTATCAATCCCCAGAACTTGCCTAAAGGTTGTCCTTCGGTAATGCGCACCACTTGTTCAGTAGTAGCATCGGAGGTAGTGGCGTAGTAATACACTTTCTGAAGGGTGAGTTTGGTAAGTTCATTGCGGTTGAACGAGATATTGAAATTGGTATTCCAAGTAAAATCACCTGTGAGATTGCGTGTATCGAGCGCAAATTCAATTCCTTTGTTAGTCATTTCACCTTCGTTGCGATAAATAGAAGGTATGGGTGAAGTAGAAGGAAGAGGTACATCCATTAGCAAATCGGTAGTTTTTTTGAGGTAAGCATCGACTGCTAACGAAATACGATTTTTAAACAATGAAAGGTCGAGCCCTATATTGCTTTGAGTGGTAGTTTCCCAAGTGAGGTTAGGATTAGAAAATGAATTAGGACGCAAGGTTACCATTGCATTACCTTTGCCTGCCTCCCACCAATTTTGACGGGTGATAGAATAGCGTTGCAAGTAGCCGTAATCGGAAATACCTGCTTGGTTACCTGTTTGTCCCCAGCCACCGCGCAATTTGAGTTCGCTAAGCCAATCGACATTTTTCAAGAAGTTTTCTTGTGAAAGTCTCCACCCTACAGATACTGAAGGGAAGTAACCCCAGCGTTTGCCAGGTGCTAACTTGGAAGAACCATCGGCGCGGAAATTAGCCGTGAGAAGGTATTTGCTATCGTAGTTATAAGAAATACGACCTAAATACGACATAATCGCCCATTCGGCAGCATTCGAACCACTACCTTGTTCTATTTTATTGGCAGCATTAAGGGTTTTGATGTCGGGTGTAAGGAAGTGAGAGGCATATAAATAGCTTTCGTTCCATTTAGATACCGTTCCTGAAGTACCCGCCAAAGCAGAAAGGTTGTGCTTGCCGAAATTTTTGTCGAAGGTAAGCAAATTGTCGTAAGTCATCACGGTGTTGTTAGTACGAATATCGTCGGCAGTACCGAAGAGCTTACGTCCATATTCGGTGAGTTTAGGGTCTGTCCAATGGGTTTGAGTGCGTCCTAAACGATCGATACCTACTGTAGATTTGAATTTCAAGCTCGGCAAGAAAGTTACGATAGCCGATACGCTTCCTACCAAGCGATTGCTCTTAGAGGTATTGTCGGCATTACGAGAGATATTCTCTACAGGGTGAGTGAGGTTAGCTCCATAGAAATTGTAGTAATACCAACCTTCTTCACCGGGTTTATCACTCCAGATGGGGGCATATTTAGGCGTATTGATTACCGAAAGCACTACCCCAGCACGGTTAGAGCCTGTACCAGTAATAATACCATTAGACGAGTAATCAGCATAAGATAGATTGGTTTCAAAAGTGAGCCATTTACGCATTTTAGTTTCTAAGTTGAGACGCAAATTATAACGTTCAAAATAAGAAGAGCGGATAACCCCTTCATCTTTAGAAGTTCCTGCTGAGAGGTAATACTTTGTATTTTCGGTTGCATTTGAGATAGAAAGTTGTGTGTTGCGTATCAGGCTCTTGCGGAAGGTTTCATCAAACCAATCAGTTTTATCAGTAAGCCCTGAAGGTAGTGTAACAGCACCTGTTTCGTCCATTAGTTCCTTGTATTGAGCAGTGTTGAGTGACTCGATGCGTTTGGCTACCTGAGAGATTCCTACATACGTATTAACTGATATTTTAGGTTCATTGCGTTTACCTTGTTTGGTAGTGATAAGCACTACCCCGTTGGCGGCGCGTGAACCGTAGATAGCTGCTGAAGAAGCATCTTTGAGCACTTGCATACTCTCAATATCGGTAGGGGCAATCCCATTGATGTCTTGCACAGGGATACCATCTACTACATATAGAGGGTCGTTGGACGCGCTGATAGAGGTATTCCCACGGATGCGTACTGCCAAACCAGCACCTGGAGCACCATTAGGTTGCACTACTTGAATACCCGCTGCACGCCCTTGAATGGCTTGAGCTGCTGAAGTTACAGGACGTTGGTCGAGGTCTTTAGTTTTTACTGAAGTGATTGCCGTAGTTACATCACCTTTCTTTTGAGTACCATAGCCCACTACTACCACCTCATCGAGGTCTTGAGTAGCTTCGGAGAGCTTTATTTTTAAAGAAGCACCAGAGGCTTTTACATCAAGGGTTTTATACCCCACTGATGAAAACTCTAATACAGCACCTTTTGGCACATTGTTAAGTGAAAAGTTACCATCAAAATCGGTAGCTACCCCCTTGGTAGTACCTTTTATTACTACGGAAACACCAGGAAGAGGCATTCCTTTGTCATCGGTTACAGTACCTATTAGCTGACTAATATTTTGTGCTTGGGCAAAACCTACATAGCCTACTAACAGTACCATCATTAGCATTAAATGTTTTTTGAGTACTTTCATAAAATAAAAACGTTACATTTGTTAGTTTTTTCTTTGTTGATTTTCGGAAAGTTATTTTTATCTTTCCAACGCCCCAAAAGTATAGCAAAAAAACATCAATATTTCATCGGGTATTAGAAAAGTACTTTTTAAAAAAGTTATTTAACTGAATATTAACAAAATAAGTTCTGAAAAAGCCTTAAAAAAGTACTGAATTTTCAGTTATTAGTCACAAAATAGCCCCTAAATCTCAGAAAGGAGATAATCAAAAAAGTATGTTTTTACATAGAAAAAACGGTTTTTATACATTTTTTTGATCAGTCGCGTATTTGTTTAACTTTTTCTTCAAAAGTATCGCGTTCACCTTTCGCTTTATTCCGTACTTTAGTGCGATAGTTGTACACTGTGCGAAGAGAATAGCGCAAGAATTCGGCTATCTTACTGCTATCGGTGATGCCTAAGCGGATGAGGGCAAAGATGCGCAATTCGGTATTCAGTAGTTCACCTTTTTTAGGGAAGATTTGCTCTCCTTCTTCTAAAAGAGCATTGAAGTGGGTTACAAAATGTGGATATATGTTGAGGAAGATAGTGTCGAAATTCTTGTAAAGTTCCTCTAATTCTTGTTCTACCACAGTGGTAGATTTTAGCACCTTGGTAAGGTCGTCAAACTGATGTTTAGCCGCCTTTTTGTAGAGTAGTTTTCGGTAGTTTTCAATCTTATCAATATAAGCTGAACAGAGGTTGAAGAAATGAGCAATATACTCTTCTTTAATAAGATTTGCCTCCTCGAGGTTGAGGTTTGCTTCTTCGAGGTTTTGGTTCATCAGTTGTAGATCGGTGTTGAGCTTTTCAAGTTGCTGATTACTGTAAGAGAGTTCTTTACGTATCTTTATCAATCGTTTTACTTGTTTGTACACATATACCAAAGCGATAATCAAGGCTACTGATAATACGCTGATGAGTACCAAATACAATTGTAATTCTTTCTTTTGTTTGGCTTCTTTCTCTTGATAGGCGGTGTTGATGATGGAATAGAAAGAGGCACCTTCTTCGGCGCGGTGTCGCACATTGCAGAAGGCAGCATCATCGATAGCCATTTTGATAAACTGATAGGCTTTGCTTATATTTCCTCGTTTGTAGTAAGTAAGCGCTAAGCTCTGCAAGGAAGCGTTATCTTTGATTGCGTTTTTGATGTCGGCGATAGCAGAAAGGGCAAAATAGTATTCTTGAAGGTCGTCATTTCCTTTTTCTCGTTCTACAAGACCTAAATAATAAGCTATTATAGCACGTTCAGGTTCTTCTTCGGTAGTTTGAGGCAATAGTTGCTGAAACTGTTGCATAGCACGGTTTTTGTCTCCTGTAAAGAACTCATCGATAGCACTGTTTACCTTAAAGGTAAGCGACTGTTTATCAGTACACAAGAGCAGAGAATCACGGTATTGATTGGAGGCACTTAGATAAGTGCTATTATTGATGCTTTGCCCGTAATGACTGCACAGGGCATAAAACGAATCGTAATACTCACACAGAGATTCCTTAGGTAATCGGTGTTTATCGATCGCTTTTAGCAGTTGCAATGCCTCGACATACATTCCTTTCACTGAATAGAGTCGGGAGAGCAAAATATGGGTTTCATCCAGTTTTTCGGTATCGTTTACATCATTTGCTATCTGCTCGTTTTTCAGCAAATAGGCTATAGCCGAATCGACCTTAAATTTTCGGTATTCGGTATACAATTGTTTGTGCAGGTCGTATTTTTCTGCTGGTTGAGAGGCTTTTTTAAGAGCCTTTTCCAAGGAAGTGATACGTTGTTCTTTGGCTTGTATATAAGTAGCACTCTGCTCAATGGTTTGGTTGAGCCGGTGGAGCACAGCCTCTTTACTCTCTTGTGCCACCGCTGCATTCCTTCCCAACAACAATATGATAAAGAGTGTAATATAGTTTTTCATAAGGTTTGTTTTTATATTAAAGCCCTTCAGATACTCTGCTCTCGCAGACTTCCCCGAAGAGGGACAAGCGGCAAAGGTATTACTCTATAATAAACTCTGGACATTATTCGGACATTTCGGATATTATTCGGACATTTTGCCCGCTTTTTGCCCGCATTGCCCGCTTTTTGCCCGCTTTTATTTTAGTTCATAATAAGTGCTTACACTTGCTCCAAGTTGTCTAAGCAAATTATATTTCTCTACTAAATCAGTCAAATCATTACTTGTGGTTCTCTTAGAAATATTATTTAGTTCTTGGTATTCGCTATTTGTTATTTTTCCTCTCTCTTTGAGATATAATATTGCTTTTATCTGTCTTTCATTAAGTCCTTTTTCTCGTAAATCAGTTTCATTATAAATATCTTTGTGGAATACTACCCAAAATCCTGAAGAAGCGTAATAATACAATGGGTTAGGTAATCCTGCTTTGGCACACTGCTCATTCATTTTTCTGATGCCACGCCCCCACGCTTCTATATAACCTATACGGAAGAACGCATTAGAAATATCTGGATTATAGGGTACAGATGAATGTTTTTCTTGCAAAGTATCTATTGTCCAATTTTCGGGTAGTTGACCATAGTTCCAAATCATTATTTTATCTTTATAGACACTGATTTGTATTGGGGTTGCACCGCTGTAATCTTTATGAGCAATGGCATTGTGAATAGCTTCACGAACCGCTTCTTGTGGATACTCATAGGTCTCAACACGGTAAATGCCTTCATAGCTAATTATAGCCTTGATATATTTAGTAAAAAGCAAGTCCATTGTCTTTTCTACTTGCTCAAATAGATTGCCGTGTACCTCATCTTGAAATAGCAAATCACTATCGTCATCACTAAAATATCCTATTTTTACATAAGCATTGGTTACATACTTTTCAGGGTCAGGGTGAAAAAGTAGAAGAGCTGCACGTTTTAGTTGTCCGTTTTCTGTGAGTTTTAAGTTGTTTAACAACAATTCATTACTATCTGATAGTGCATCATCATCTAGCCTACGTGCTTTTATACCTCTTTTGCGAAAGAAATTAAAGGTGTCCGATTTTAATTCGGTAACAGAAACATTAGGATAAAGTATACTATCCCAATGCTTTCCTTGCTTTCCTAACAAAAATTTATCTAAGGCTGCTCCTTTGAGTTCTTGTTTAGTACTACCACTGCGATAATGATATTCTCCTTTATAGTTAACTGGATTAGACTGTGGACTCACATTGATTTCTATACAATCGCCTTCGGGAGTCTCAAGCAAATTTACATCTGCTACTATTCCTAATACATTGGTGATTTTATTAGGAATATCTTCCATTAGGCGTTTAGCATCAGACACTCCAATTATTTTCCCTTTGTCGTCTTTACCTATATAGAGTTTTCCTCCTTGTGCATTAGCAAAACCACAAATCCATTTTAGGTATTCATCACGCCAAGACGATTTGTATTCTATGTTATGAGATTCTTGTGTCATTTTCTTACCTCTTATCTCTTACCTCATTAAAATTCTAATTCTGTTTGGGTGCCGTCGCTCTCATTTTCAGAGGGAGGAGGAACAATTTCTTCATCGCCGAGGTCTTCTACGGATTCCTCTTCTTGGGGTTCTTCGTAGGGGAGAGATTCAAGGGTGTTAACAGTTTTCACCTTGTCGGTGGTGAGCTGGTTGCCCAAGGCTTTGATGCCTTTTACACTGATGAACTCTTCTAAATTCACAATGAGGTTCTCTTTCTCCTTGCCTTTTTCTTTGGTGAAGACTACCTCAGCCATAGGTCGCCAATCGGCAGAGACGAAGAGCAATTGCGATTTAGGATGTTCGGTAATTACTAACTCTTCGCGATTTTCGTTCTCTACTACAAAGCGTTTTACAAACACGCGTTCTTTCTCGCCATCGTAGTAAATTACCGAAATAGGTTTCTCGGGCACCCATTTCTCCATTACGGCGATATTGTTCTCGAAATGCAGACTCAATTCGGGGATAATGGTCTTCACGACGCCCTCTTTGGTGATGAGAAGCATACGGTCATCGCCTTTGAAAGCCCCCAGTAGCGTACCGCGTTCTTCGGTGTTGAGGCGTTTTACAATATCGTCGAACCATATCTTGCGCGGTTTGAGGGTTGATACACCTTTTTCTTTTAGCTCGATGCGCTTGATAGCGTATTTGCTCACGAGGTTTCCTTTCACGCCACGCCCTTTGATGAGGGTATCGGCAAAATCGATATCCCATCGCAGTTTGCGCAAAGTGCCTAACTGACGCAAGTTCACGGTTACCACTTCGGCTTCACCATTAGGGTTGGCTGTAAAATAGAGCACACGCGACTCTTTGTGTTGGGGAATGAGCTCGTATTTCTTATCGCGGGTAATACCCGTAACGTTGAAGCGTTTGATATAGGAGAAGCCTGTTTGTCCGTCCTTATAAATCATATTGTACACGGTGCGCTTATCGTCTTTCTTAAAGACCGCTACGTGTATGATGTTTTTCTCTATATATTGTTTCTCAGCTACTTTGGTAACGTACATCGCACCGCTTTCGGTAAATACAATCACATCGTCGATATCACTGCAATCGCCTACATACTCGTCCTTGCGCAAGCCTGTACCCACAAAACCTTCGGCTTTGTTTACATAGAGTTTGGTATTGCGCACCACTACTTTGGTCGCCTCGATGGTATCGAATACGCGCATTTCGGTTTTCCGTTCACGCCCTTTGCTATATGTTTTTTTCAGACGCTCAAAATGAGCAATCGCATAGTCGATAAGGTTTGTGAGGTGGTTTTTCACTTCTTCGATATCAGCTTCTATCTTGAGGATATTTTCATCAGCCTTATAAGAGTCGAAGCGGGTGATACGAATCATTGGTATTTGAGTGAGTTTAGCCAAATCGTCATCGGTAATCTCACGGATCAAATCTTTTTTGAAAGGTTCAAAACGCTGGTACAAGTACTCGTACAAACTTTCTCTGTCGGTGTACTTCTTGAAGTCGATATACATCTCTTCTCTGATGAAAATCTTTTCGAGCGAGGCACTGTGCCATTGCATTTCGAGTTCAGAAAGTTCAATTTCGAGCTCTTGTTTGAGCAGACTTACTGTGCGGTCGGTACTGCGACGCAACACTTCTGAGACGGTGAGAAAATGCGGTTTGTTGTCCTCAATCACACAAGTAATGGGCGAAATAGCCGTTTCGCAGGCAGTGAAGGCGTAGAGTGCATCGATAGTCTTATCGGGCGACGTGCCGTTGGGCAAGTGCACCAATATCTCTACATTGGCAGCTGTGTTATCGTCTACCTTTTTGATTTTTATCTTGCCTTTTTCGTTGGCTTTTAGTATAGAGTCGATGAGTGAGGTAGTGGTGGTAGTAAACGGAATTTCGGTGATGCAAAGCGTACTCTTGTCGAGTTGCGAAATCTTAGCACGCACCCGCACACGTCCGCCTCTTGCCCCATCGTTATAGCCACTTACGTCCATAATACCCGCAGTAGGGAAATCGGGGTATAATTCAAAAGGTTTATTTTTGAGGTAAGCAATGGAAGCCTCGATAAGCTCGATGAAGTTGTGAGGTAATATCTTGGTAGAAAGTCCCACGGCTATCCCCTCGGTACCTTGTGCCAAGAGGAGCGGGAACTTCACCGGCAAACTGATAGGCTCCTTTTTACGACCATCATAGCTCGATTGCCATTCGGTTACCTTGGGGCTAAACACCACATCGAGGGCGAACTTAGAAAGGCGAGCTTCGATATAACGAGGAGCTGCCGCATCGTCGCCTGTGAGGATATTTCCCCAGTTACCTTGCGTATCGATGAGCAAGTCCTTCTGACCGATTTGTACAATAGCATCGCCTATACTCGCATCGCCGTGAGGGTGATACTGCATTGTATTCCCTACGACGTTAGCTACCTTGTTGTAGCGACCATCGTCTAATTCTTTAAGCGAGTGCATAATACGGCGTTGTACGGGCTTAAAGCCATCTTCGATTGCTGGTACAGCGCGTTCGAGGATTACGTACGAAGCGTAATCCAAGAACCAATCTTGGTACATACCTGTGACTTTAATGATGCTATCTCCTTGTGGAGTAGTGTTTTGAGGTGTATTGTCTTCCATCGGAACAGATTCTTTTTGAAAGGGCAAAGGTAAAAATAATTTGTCAATTAGGCAATTGGCATATTAGCTAATTAGAAAATTAGCCAACTTCTTGTGATTAGTAGGTTTCTTTTCTTGTTTTTCTGCCAAAAGCAAATAGGCTTCTACTACTGCTTTTTGGAAAGCCTTTACTTTGGGGTCGCGAGTAGGGATATCCAAAAACTCTATAAAGCGAGCAATGGGGGCGTACTTATGAGCTAAGAACGTCCCGATGGCTTCGGCGAGATAGGTGAGCGTTTCTCCTCTTTGGAGTGCTAAAAGAATATATTCGGTAGCCAGATCGCGCAGAGGTTTTCTTTCGGCTAAAAGACAAGTAGCGACCATTAGCCAACCACCGTGATAAATATGCAACTGGTGCTCAAGAAGCAGACTCATCACACGAGTGGCTTCGGTGAGGGATTCCCCTTCCACACCTTGGGCATAAGTGAGCAGGTATTTGCACAGCCAACCATCTATATAGCGGGGGTTTAGACTGAGTTGATAGTCGATATCCTCATCTTTCCCCTTGCTCATTGGTGATACGTTGTAATAATTAGCTCCAAACTCGTTGTAATACACATAAGTGGCGTAGGTTTTATCCCAATTATCTTCCAAAATGATTTTATTTCGCTCTACCCCTTTGATTTTGGTAGGTTTTACTTCGTATTTCAGATAAAATGGACGTACCAAGCCTTGTAGATTGGGTTTTTGTGGGATTTCCAATTCAGGGAATACCCCATCAATGTCTTTGAGACGTAAGACTTGCCCCCAGAGTACTCGTGTAGTATCGGTTACAGCTATTTGTTTGTTTACCTCAAAATAATATTGCAAGGCAGGGGCATACTCACCTGTGAGTGAAAGGGCTAATTGTTTTTGCTCTTCGGTAATTTCTATAGGTAGCAAGCGATTGAGCCCCACGACAACCTCTTCTAACATCGGGGATTTTCCAGCTTTTTCATATTGTGCAATACGTTCTAAAAAGGTAAGCGGGTCTATATAAAACGGAGCGTGAGTAGGGGGTGCTTACAAAGGGCAGTGAGTTACCTTGCTTGATCTTTAGGAGCAGTCGCTTGGTTTTCTCTCGGAGGAACGGTGTAGGATTATAGAGTTTCCCACCGAAAATATCATCGGAGAGTGAGGCTTTTCCCTCCCAAACATCAATCACCCAGCGCATACACTTTCGATAGGTAGTAAATTCAAAAGGCTGGTCGCCCAACTGCTTTTGGTAGGGACTTATCTGCTGAGAGAAATTTTTGGGGATTTGCGCTTGTAACTGGTTCAAACCCTCAAAGAAAAGATCTAAAACAAGGGGCGAGCGCTCACGAATGCAGTCGCCAATGAGGAAAAGGAGGTCTTCAGGTCTCAGGGGATAGGTGATAGGGGTTAGGGTGCGAATCGCAGAGGTAATTTTTTGGGTGGTGGTGTGGGAGGTGCGAGCCGCACAAGCAGTTTGGGAGTTCTCGGAAGAGGCTGACCCGTCGGACAAGTCGGACGGGGCGGATGATTCCGATGGACTTAGAGTTGCAAGGAGGTCTTGGGCTTTGCCTTTTAGGTAATCGCGGTAAGGGGCGATGACTTTGGGGAGACCTTCGTGGTTAAAGTAGGTGGTGAGGAGGTTGGCGACTTTTTCTTGGAGTTTGGCATCGGGGACGGTGAAGAGTACCGCTAATTGTTCGCGATATTCTATATTTACAGGGGGTTGCTTTTTGTAGTGCTTTTCTAAGATATTTAAACCTATGAATTGAGATTTGGCTATTTTTGGGGTAGCAAAACACAGGGCAAAATTGTCGGCGAAAGCAGGGAAGTCAAATCCTTTTTCACCAGCAATCTCTTTGATGAGCTTCATCACAAAATTCACCACCGATGTCTTGTCGCTACTGAGCAGGGAAAAAAGGGTGTTTTGATGAGATAAAAGCTCTTGCGGGGTAGGCTTGAGGGATTCTATAAGTCTACAACACATATCTAAAACACTTTTTCTCCAAGGATTTAAGAGTGCTTCTATGTAAAGACCAATGATATTTCGATCGGTAAAATAGCCTTTTTCATTAAGAATGCTGTATATTCGTTTCCAATTTCTGAAAGATTCTAATACATAATCTATATGATTACTTGAAAGAGGAAATAATTCAGTAGCTAAATCAGGATTTTGAAGGAAATATTCAATTATATCTTCCTCTGTTTCTTCAAAAGCCCAACCCATATTAAACATTTTGTTTAAGAAAATGAGTTCATTAAACTCAATGTAGTTGTTTTTATAGAGCGTCCAAAGCATTCTAAAGGACATCTTCAAAGGATTGTCTTTGTACATAAGCCAAATACCTTCTACCATATAAGCCCCTTGTGGTGTTTGAATGAAATCTAATAAAACTTCATCTTCTAAAGAAGATAGCAAATAGTAATAATTCCCCTTTATATAGGGTTCTATATTCTGAAAAGTTTCTATTTTTCTTACCTCCTCTAAAGTATTGCACAAGCACATAATTGTGTATGAAATAAGGGATAATTCTTTATTTGTAAAGTAATATCTTCCTTCTTTTTCAAGGACTTCCCGAAAGATAAAGTTAAAATTATTTTGGAAAAAATAACTTTTTAATTCTTTTTGCTCTTCTTTAGAAAGCGCAAAACAAATGTTGCATATAGCGGTAAAATCGTGTGCTTTAATGGCGGAAAGTAAGGTAGGGGGTATCATAATCTTGGTAATTGCTATAGATTAAGTTCTTTTTGATAGTCTAAGAGTTTTTTATGAAATTTTGGAAGTTCTTTTCCTTCCACTTGGCGAAGATACTCATTAATAATCATATTTCTAAAGGCTTTTATGATAATGCGCAACATTCAACAACATTTATTTTTATATTAATTCTTGAGACAATCCTCAAAATCATTACACAAAATGCAACCTTTTTTAAATACCTTCAGCAGATTGGCTTCCACGCATTTTTTCTGTTCTTTCTCTTTGTCAGTGAGTTTTTTCTTTTCTCTATAGCTGTCGTAGCGTTTCAGTTCTTCAAATCTTTTCAAAATTGTTAAATCGTTTCTGTCATCTTTGTCCAAATCAATTCCACTGACAAAGGATTCTAACTCGTTTTTTATAGATTCATTTTTATAGTATGATTTTATAAAAAGCCAATCAAAATTATACGATATATAGACAAACTTCCAGAAATATTCTTCGGATTTTCTTTTTTCCTCTGACGCCCTCTCTTTAGCCAAAGCAATGGCTTTATCATATTCTTTTATGTAGCAATAAGCTCCTATGGCTTCTCCAGAAAAATTCCTATATCCTGCAGGTTTCTTTTCATAGTAGGATATAAACTCTTTGTAATAAGCTTCTTCGTACAAAAAGCGCATTTTGAATACCACAAAAGGTTCTAAATCCCCATATTTGGATATCATTTCATCTATTCTTTTCAGATAATCAGCATATTCCTCCTTGCTGTGCGTATTGCTATCTCCGTAATCAACATTAAGTTGCTTGAAACTCTCCATCCAAGGCTTGGGCTTACGATTGTAGGCATACTTAGGAGAGTCATACATCAGGTCGATAACCGAGAGGTGTTTATAGCTTTCAGGTGTAACTCCCCAACTCAGATACTTATCAGCTATTTCGCGTAATATGTAGTATTTATTAAACTCTTCCCTGCCGAGACTTTGGTAGTCATAAGAGCCTTTCCTCAGTATATAAGGTTTGAACAGTACCAAAGAATCTATTTCTTCTACACGGCCAGCGCCATTCGTACCTCTAACACCTTCAAAATCAAAGCGATAAGTTTTATTCTTATAGGTAATAACAATCCCTTGAGTCTTTGAAAAATAATCGGAAGGAGGTAAAACTATCATTTTTTTCACATTTCTTCCTACACAAAAATCTTCCTCAGCAACGATATTCGCCACACGGTTCAGTTTTAAAAGCTTTACTTTTAATTGTTCAACATCAACAGGTCGTTTGTGTTCATCATATACATTCAGCACACGCAATCCGCCGCCTCCCCCAGGCTGTCCCCAGAGTCGCACAGATACTAACAGAAAAATTACAATTATGATTCTCATTTTTTATGAAAGATTATAGGTGACTTATTTCTTTTTGATAGTCTAAGAGTTTTTTATGAAATTTTGGAAGTTCTCTTCCTCCCACTTGGCGAAGATACTCATTAATAATCATATTTGCAAATCCTTTTATGATATTTAGATTAGGACGATCAAGCATCTCAAGGAAGTGCTTAATAGGGGCATGCCCTGTTGCCAAGACATACGCTACGTAATTTGCTAAGTAAGTTAAATCTTTTCCTTGTTCCAATGCCCAGCAGATATATTCATAAGCTAAATCACGATAGGGGCGTTTTTCTAAAAATAGGCAGGCACCTATATACAACCAACCGCTATGATAGAGAGGCAATTGATATTTCAAAAGGGTTTCTATAGCCTCAATATTATCATAAACACCGGTTAGGGCATTCCAACCTACCCGATGAGAGAAAATCGAGCAGATGATCCCATCGGGGTATTGCGGACAAAGGCTCAGGGTATATTCGAAATCCTCATTGCTATGCCAAGCACCTCCTCCTGCATTGTAATATTGCTCAGGAAGTAGGGATTTTTGTCGCTCTGTAGGACTGTTATAAGGGGTGAAATCATAGACAAATACCGGCATTACTTCTCCTAAGTAAGTAGTGTATTCTTGCCAACCATAGCCTATATAATAGGGATTTACTACCGAAGGGATATCTTTGGCGGTAGTTTGGGAAAATTCAGGGAACTCTTGTTCTGGGTGTTTGATTCGGGTAATTTGTGTCCAAAGGGGCAAGGTCTCTTCTGTGGGAGAAAGGACGGAGGTAACGCCCAAAGCGTACTGAATGGCTTGAGCATAGTCTCCCTGAAGTAGCTGCGATTTTTCCTTAGCACTTTGGGGAATATCGGTTAGGAGTAGGCGGTTACAAGCGATAGTAAGGTCTTCAAAATCGGGAATAACTCCTTCTTGCTCGTAGGATAGGAGCTTCTCAACCAAGACTGCTGCTTCTGTATAAAAAGGGGCAATAGTAGGGGTAGAGAGCAGAGGCAATGTGCATTTTTGGGCGATTCTCTCAAGGGCTACATTCATTTTGTAGCGCAAGAACAAAAAGAGATTTTCATCTAAAGGCAGATGCCCTCCTGTTTCTAAGGCTAAGAGGAATTCTTTTAGTAGGGGTAGCACATACCCACGGTGGCTTTTGTTAAGCTGTTTGTGATAGGGCGCCAGTACTTTTTTTAAACCCTTAGGAATAAGAGTTTGTAAGCGTACTATCCCATCTATAAGTAGGTCAATGGTCGCAGCAGAGCGTTCTCGTATGCTATCACCTATTAGGAAAAGTAACTCATCCCAGTTCTTGGGCAAGGACAAGGGAAGCCTTTGGGTGGAGTGAGGAAGACTTCCGGGGGTCTTTATTTCTTTATCAGTACCGTCTTTCTGCTGGAGAATTTCCTGCGCAGAGGGCTTGATAAAATCAGTGTAAGGGGTGATGAGCTCCCAGAGTTTTTCGTCATAGAAATACTCAACAAGCAAAGTAGCCAACGCTTGCTGGAAGGCTATATCGGGTTGAGTAAAGAGAGGGATAAGCTGTTCGCGGGAGTCTAATTGCTCAGGAGGATTCTTGTGGTAGTATTTCTCCAAAATAGTAAGTCCTGCAAGCTGTGATTTGATAGTCTTTTCTGAGGGTAGGCAAAGAACAAAGTTATCTTGGAATTTTTCTATACAGAAAAGCGGACTTTTACTGATTTTCTGAATCCATTTCATAGCAAAATTCACCAGCACATCGTTGCCTGTACTCAAAAGAGCAAAGAAGCGTTCTTGATTGTCTATTATTTCTTTTTCGGTAGGAGCAAGAAATGTAATCCAACGGCAATGCCAGTTCAGTTGGGGTTTCTTCCAAGGATTGAGCAGGCTCTCCAAGAGTTCGCCTATAAGCTGGCGGTCGAACACATAGCCTTGTTCCTGTAGCTGTACAAAGACTTCTTCCCACAGCTTGGCATCGCGATGCATACCACTTTCGTAGCGGTGTAAGCGCCTGAAAATTTTATCTTGGAACTCTTGATCGTTCAAGACTAAATGAGTATAATAGTTTATCTTGTCATTGGAGTAACTGAAGGCAATGATACTTTTATCTACAAAAAGGGGTTCATCCAAAGGGATTTCTCCAGCTTTGTAGAGTGTCCAATAAGTTTCAAAGGGGATGTTCTCTTTGCTATCTTCGCTTAGAGCGTGGTATAGTTCCAGAATAAAGCGATACTTTTCCTCTTGGAGGAGTTTCGGGAGGACATAGGAAGCTTTTGAATTTGAAAAAAGTTCTCCAGCAGTAGGACAATACATTTTCTTTATAAAGGTATTGATAGGCTGTTTCTCATATTCCTGAAGACTTCGCGTAAGGAGAAATACCGCCAAAAGATATTCATAGCGCGCCCCATCGGGGGTTACTAATATTTTATCATAACGCTTATGCTCTTTAATTCCCCACGGCGAATGCTGAAGTTGGTCTAAAAGGGCAAGGCGTTCTTCTTCTGCTAAGTTACTGCAAAAGGAAAACAAGCCCTCTAAATCGCGGCTGGTGATGAGTTTCTTTAAAAGTTCAAACATAAGTATTACTTGTATTAATTTACTAATTGCGCTAACTTTTTATGGTTTCTCGGTAACTTGTCCTGCTTTTTCACTTCTTCTAAATAGAGTTCCACCACTTCCTTGCCAAAGGCTTTTACTGCTGGCGGATTAGGGCGGTCGAGGAATTCTATAAAGCGCGGTATAGGCAGATAATCCCAAGCGAGTATATTGGCAAGGTAAGTTTTCAAGTGAGTTAGGTCTTCACCGCGAGCAATCGCCTGACAAATATACTCATACGCCAAATCACGTGAGGGGCGTTTTTCAAAGAGCAAACACGCGCCTATGTACAGCCAACCGCTATGGCGTACACGCAGGTCGTAGCGCAAAACAGCTTCCAAAGGCAAAGTCATATCGCGCACTTGGTCTGCCTCATTCATCGTTGCCCAGAGCGCTATGTAAGCACATAATATCGCATCGGGATAATGTGGGTTGAGGCTTAGTTTATACTCTGCCTCTTGAGCCGAAGTGCATTCTCCTTCATTGGCATTGTAATAGTTGTAAAGAGTAGGACGGCTTTTCTTATTCTTGTATTTGTTATAATGATTGCAGTGATAGGTGAACTCTTCGCCTACCTCGCCATTGGCATAAGTTCTTTTCTCCCAACCATAACGGATATAGAAAGGCTTCACCACGCTAAGGATATTCTTTGCCTGAGTATTTTCAAATACTTTGAACTCCTCATCGGGGTGTTTTAGGCGGGTGATTTGCGTCCATAGCGGTAAAAGTGCTTCGTTTAATTGTATTTTATCAGTAAGACCTAAGTAATACTGAATAGCAGGAGCATAATCGCCTTTGAGTTGTTGGGCTTTTTCTTTGGCTGCTGCCGAAACCTCCCAAAAGAGCAGACGGTTGCAGGCGACAATCAGGTCGTCGAGATTGGGGGCTTTGCCTTGGGCTTCGTATTGCAAGAGCTTATCGACCAACACTTCCGCCTCTATATAGAAAGGTTCGTGCGTAGGAGTAGAAAGGAAAGGCAAGGTGTCTTTCTCTTTGAGCTTTTGGAGTGTACGTGCTATTTTATTAAAGAGATAAGGGAAAGTCTGCTGTGCTTGATTAGCAGCTATGTGCATCACTCTTGGTTTGTCGAGTTTGTCGGCTTGTGTATATTTATGTTCTTTGTAGAGTTTCTGAATTTCTTTCCATTCCTTGTCGGTATTATATACAAGGGGTGTAGGGCTTTGGTTACTCCAAGAGTCTAAAAATAAGTATAGTAGAGGCATCGTCCCTACAAACCACTCACGAGCGACAAGCTGCTTGAGGTAAGGCTTTATCTGCTCAGCATAATCCGCGGGGATTTGGTCTTGCAAGCGCACGAGAGCATCAAAGAAAACATCAATAGTAGCAGCTGATTTCTCGCGGATACAATCACCGATGAGGAAGAGAATCCTCTCCCCCGACTCCTCTCCCAAGGAGAGGGGAGTGCGGGGAGTGTGAGCCGCACAGGCAGTTTGGGAGTTCTCGGACGAGGCTGACCTGTCGGACAAGTCGGATGGGGCGGAGGATTCTGATGGACTTAGGGTTGCAAGGAGGTCTTGGGCTTTGCCTTTTAGGTAATCGCGGTAAGGTGCGATGACTTCGGGGAGACCTTCTTGGTTGAAATAGGTGGTTAGTAGTTCAGCTACGGCTTCTTGTAGTTTTACATCGGGCTGAGTGAAGAGGACTGCTAATTGTTCGCGGTAGCTGACATCGGTAGGAGGATGTTTTTTGAACTCTTTAGCCAAAATTTCTACTCCTTGAAGGAGTGCTTTAGGTTGTTTCTCTACGGTAAAGGCGAGCGGGAATTGCACGCGGAAGCCCTCAAAATCAAACTGTGGCGCATTAGCAATAGACACGATGTATTCCATAACGGTTTTCACTACACTGCCTACCCCAGTGCCTAAAACGGCAAAGAGCGTTTGTTGATGAGCCAAAAGTTCCTCTCGGGTAGGGGCAAGCCATTTGAGCAAACGACAATGCCAATCGAGGTGGGGTTTCTTCCATTGGTTGAGCAATGATTCTAAAAGCTGTCCTACAAAACTACGAGGGATTTGGTAGCCATAATGTACCAATAATTCAAAAACCTCGTCCCAATAGGTAGTTACTTTGGCAACACCAGAGGTACTGATTTTGCTTGAGGGGTTATCACTTTTCCACTTGGAAAGGTCAAGTACTTTGGTTTCGATACGGTAAAGCTGTAAGAGCACTTTTTCAATGGCTTCGGGATTTTGTAAGAGGAAGTTTACATCGGCGGTTACATAGCGGCTACCCATATTAATTTCTAATAAATTCTTTACAAAACGCTCTTCTTCAAAGGGGATCCAGCCTTTTTTGTAAAAATACCATTGAAAGCCAAAGGACAATCCTTCAATCTCTTTATTATATCGTTCTTTAAGTACTTTTTTGATATAGTTATCTGGCGCAAATTGTGTAAAGTAGTTTATTACAGGTTCAAAATAAAAAGAACCTAAGATGGCATAAGGAGTTACTTGATAAGGTTCGCCTATATAATTCTTTTTGTCTATCATCACTTTAGCGATATCGCTTTCTTCGCGCACCATAGTAATAAGGGTGTAGTTATGAGCTTGAAAAACTTTATAGTTATGGCGGTAAGTATTCTTTTTATCAATATTCTTTCGCGGGAAATCTTTTTCCGAATAGGGGTCTAATGCTTTGATAGCAGTGATGGTGCTATAACGCTCATTATCAGTAAGCTGGCTTGTAATGCTTAGGATAGCCGAAAAATCGCCTTCAGCAATGGCGGTGATGAGTGCTGGATTCATTTTTATTTTTGATTTTGATTATCGGACTTATAATGATGATTGGCGAGCAAAGATATGTATTTTTTTAGAAAATAGCTATACAATTCATTATTAATTTGTATTTTTGCCCTCATAAAATGAATTATTATGAGTACTATAGTATTAGAAAGAGTAGAAATAAAAGAAGCTGATTTTCATTTATTTGAAGAGCTTTTTAAAAAATTTAAAGTAAAGTATCAAGAGTTTACTACTAAAACGGTAAAGAAAGATGATACTAAAATGTCTAAAGAAGTCTTTTTTAAAAGAATAGACGAGGCTCGTGCTCAAAAAGCAAGATACATTAGTGATGAGGAGATGGATAAAATGCTATTAGGGTAATGGAAGAGGAGGAAAAAAATTATATAACTTCTTATTCTGATGAATATCTAAAGGATATAAAGAAGTTTTCTAAAGGAGGTAATCAACAGATACTTGCTAAGATAGCTACACTCTTAAAAGAATTAAGAATAACTCCTAAAAAAGGAACAGGAAAACCTGAAGCCTTAAAAGGCTATGGAGAACGGGAAGTGTGGTCAAGAAGGATTAATGACAAACATCGCTTGATATATGAAATTTTTGAAGAAGAAAAAGAAGTAAAAATTCTAACAGCTTTTGGTCATTATGACGATAAATAAAAATGAGGGTATCCAAAAAGTTTTATTTATGTGGGCGTTTGCAAAACGCCCACATAACATACTACAAAAGCTATTGATAATCAGAGTAATCAACTTTGCCAAAGGTCGTAGCACGACGAGCAATTAAAACTTTGGCAAAGTGTAGCAATAATGATGATTAGCGAGCAAAGATATGTATTTCAGTTGCGAAAACGTTTATAGAGAATACTTTCCTTTTCACTACTGCCTTTTTCAAGGATTTCTTTTCGGAAATGCGTAGCTATTGCTTTGTTGAAAAAGCCTGCTTCTTTAAATATTTCCAAAGCATCTTCCTCTAAGGCTTCCGACCATTTGTAGCTGTAATAACCTGCGGCATAACCTCCACTGAAAATATGTGAGAAAGCAGGAGAAATACACATCACATCAATAGGCGGATAGAGTTGTGTTGCTTTGGTTACTGTCTGTTCAAAAGTGCGAACATCTTCAAGGCGTTCCAAATGAGGATAGGTATGCCATTCCATATCTAAAAATCCAAAATTTAACTGACGCACATTCAAAATGCCTTTCATAAAATCTTCAACAGCTTTTACTTTCTTCACCCATTCTATAGGTAGAGGTTCACCCGTTTGGTAATGAGTAGCAAAAAGGCGCAAAGTTTCTTCTTCATAACACCAATTTTCCATCAGCTGACTGGGGAGTTCTACAAAATCGCGGGCTACATTGGTACCACTGAGCGAAGGATAGGTTACCTTGGAAAGCATTCCGTGAAGGGCGTGCCCAAACTCGTGGAAAAGAGTCGTTAGCTCGTTGAATGTAAGCAAAGAAGGAGCAGTATCCGTTGGGCGGGTGAAGTTGCACACTATAGAGATATGCGGACGGGAATCGTTACCCTGTTCATCTCTATACTGCTCCTTGTAGGAGGTCATCCACGCCCCATTGCGCTTGCCTGCACGAGGGAAAAAATCGGTGTAGAAAAGGGCGAGGTAATTGCCGTTTTCATCGGTTACTTTGTAGGTTTGTACTTCGGGGTGGTATTTTTCTACCTCATCGGTAAGAGTAAAGTGCAAGCCGTAAAGTTTGTGTGCCACAGCAAACATTCCTTCTACTGCCTTGTCTAATGCCAAATAAGGTTTGAGGAGCGAATCGTCTATTTGGTAGCGCTCTTGTTTGAGTTTTTCGGCATAATAAGCAAAATCCCACTGCTGAAAATCGGTGAGACCAGAGAAGGTTTTGAGCTCTTCTAATTCCTTAATAGCCTGAGGTTTATCTTTGGCTAACTGTTCGTTGAGGAAAGCTATCACCTTTTCGGGAGTTTCCGCCATACGCTCTTCCAAAGCAAAGGTAGCATAATTAGGGTAGCCCAACAAAGAAGCACGCATTTGTCGCAATTGGGCGATACGCAACACATTGTCTTCATTATTATAGGCACTCTCTCCTGCACAACGACTGTGATAATCGGTAAAGAGTTTCTGACGCAAGTCGCGGTTATCAGCATATTTCATTACCGCAGTATATACAGGCAAATCGAGGGTAATGACCCAGCCTTGTATATTGCGTTTTTTAGCTTCTTGTGCGAGCATTTCAAGGACAAAATCGGGTAGCCCACTGAGGGTATTTTTATCGGTAATCACCCATTGGTAATGTTGAGTCTCTGCCAATACATTTTTAGAGAATTTCAGTTTTAGGGTAGCCAACTGCTTGTCAATCTCACGCAAACGCCCCTTATCATTGAGTGATAAATTAGCCCCATTGCGGGTAAAACTTTTGTAAGTTTTCTCTAAAAGTGTCTGTTGTTCCGCAGTGAGTGATAGGTTTTCACGCTGGTCATACACTGTTTTTACTCGCTTGAAGAGGGCTTCATTCAGGCGGATATCATTACTATATTCGGTAAGTAGGGGTGAGATGCGTTGGGCTTCGGCTTGCAGGGCATCGTTAGTCTCGGCACTGTTGAGGTTGAAGAACATAGCCGTGAGTCGGTCGAGTTCTAAGCCTGTGTAAGCCAAGGCTTCTATTGTATTTTTAAAAGTAGCGGGTTCAGGATTTTGGCTAATACTTTCGATTTGGGCAAGACTTTCGGCGATAGCTTTTTCAATAGCTGGCAGATAGTCGGTAGGAGTAAAGCGCGAAAAGGGCGCTGCGTTATAAGGGGTTTGAAACATATAATTATCTTTTAATTAATGAAAGGGCAAAGATAGTTTTTTATATACATAAAACAAAAAAAGCTGCTTGATTTCTCAAACAGCTTTTCTATTTTCTGATACCTGATGCCTACTTATCTTGCATCGCAAACACTGATTTCAACAAAGGAGTAGTACGCGCTGCTATATTAGTGCGTATTTCCTTTTCTTTGTCGCCTACTTTCACGAACAAACCATTGATAGCTTGTTCTGTAACGTATTTGGTGAGATTTGCCTCAACGGGTTTCACCAATGGAATTTGGTTATACTTATCAATGATATTTTCCCAAACTTTATCAGCGCCTACTTCGCTAAGCGATGATTGGATTTTAGGAGCAAAAGCACTTTCCAAAGCGTTGTAAGTAGTGTTTTTCAAATAAGTAGTGGCGGCAGTATTATCACCTTTGAGGATGTTCATCGCATCGGTAAAGGTCATATTTTGTATAGCCGAAAGAAAGATAGGTTTCGCCTGACTCACCGCATTTTCAGCAGCTTCGTTCAGCGCTTTAAGCCCTTGATCGGCTAAAGAGCCCAAGCCGATAGAACGCAAAGTTTTATCTACTTTTTGGAGTTCTTCGGGCAAAAGGATGCGCACCGCTTGGTCTTTAAAATAACCACCGTCTTTGCCCAATAAGTCTACCCCACTGCTCACGCCCAATTCGAGCGCTTGTTTGAGTCCGCTGGCGACGTTAAAACCACTGCCACCTTGCGAAGTGTTATTCAAAACTTGTTGCAGTTCATTACAACTATTCAACGATAGAGAGCCCATAGCTAAGAGCCCTAAAAACATTAGTTTTTTCATAGATTATTATTGTTATTTGGAGTAATTCCTCTTTCTTCGGCATAAAGCGCATAGAGAGTAGCAAACAAAAAGGGCAAAGAAAAAATAAGTCCGATGCCAAAAAGAAGAACGCCTAATACAGCAATAATTCCTCCCACTAATCCTGAGAGAAAAACTGTACCAAAATTGCGCATCACACGTTCAATACTCCCTCTTACTGCTTGTTCAACTGATTGATTCTCAAATATAATGATAGGCACCGCAAAGGTTAATAGAAGAGAAGCAAAAATATTAAAAAGGGTACTCAATATAGGAAGTCCTAAAAGATTTACCAAAAGAGAAAACAGTGAGGTAGCTACTGTAAACAATGTAGCATAGGTTAGTAAACGCGCTGTGTACGACGAGTTGTAGTGCGTAAAGAGATTATTAACCGAGGCAGGTTCTCCTTGTTCTACTTTTTTAAAATTCTCATAGAATCCAGCTGATAATGGTGTTATAGCACAGCTGATAAAGACTCCTAACACCATTAATTTCAATTGTACAATAGGTGTTGCCATCATTTCTTGAAGATAATAAGGAGATCTCATCACCTCAAAATCACCGAAGTCTCCTCCTAAAATTATAGGAAAAAACAACATATAGAACAAAACAAACACAACAATGAGGAGTAAAACTCCTACAATAAGGCTTGCAAAGCTACTCTTATAGAGCTTGCCTGCGCGGTCTAAAACATTGGATACTGACATAATATAAAAATATTTTAATTTGTTACTTATTTGTTACTTATTTGTTACTTGTCGCTTGATAAATACTAAAAATGCCTGCTAACAAATAGGAATAAGTGACTGTTACTCCTATTCCAAAAGCAAAAAAACCTACCAATAAGCATACCATTCCAAAAGCGGTAACGATAAGTGCTGTAAAAGGAGCCAGCATTATTCGCTGATAGCTGTGCCTCATTGCCTTGAAAAGCGACTTGCCTTCCAATACAATGATGGGAACAGTGAGTACAAACACTAAGGATATAATTTGAGTACAAACACTAAGGATATAATTGTAGAAAGTGCTAAGCCTAAAGCCGCTGTTCCTATAGTTATAGCGCCTGCTGACACTAAGGTTTTTAAGCACATTTGCAAAATCACATATCCTAAAATATCATTGGTTTCACGCACGTGATAGTAAGCAAAAAGGTTGCGGAAGGAAGGGCGGCTACCAGCTATCACCTCGGCGTAATTTTTGTAAACTCCTGCTGTGAAAGGGGTAATAATTCCATCGATTAGCAGGCAGAAAAACCAAAATTTTATCAGGAAATGAGGTTGATTTACGTAAGCAGTTAATCTTTCAGGGTCTTTACTGAGTTCCACAATTCCCTCAATAGGCATTCCAAAAACGGTGGTGAGTAGCAAAGCATATATGGTGAAAACCACTACAAAGAGGAGGAGAGCTCCTAAGAGGTGTGTGCCAAAAGTAGCTTGTACTAATTTCAATGCATTGATGAATATGTTCGATAATTTCATAGCGTTAGGTTAAAACGATTGCGCGAGCACGAAATTCCGACGGATGAGCTGCTCATCCATTCCCGCTGCAAAGTGTTGTTTATGATATTTTATGAGGTATATATAGCGTACGTAGTATTTTACTTTGCTGTAGAACAGTGCGGTAGGGTCTACTTCGCCCGTGATATAGATAGGTACTTGCTCGGTATCGATATCTAATTGTTCAATAGAAAAGAGGATGTAATATAGGAAATCTTCAATGGTTTCATAGCTAAAACGATTGAAGTAGTATAATTTTTTATTTCTGAAGACTACAAAGTAGAAAGATCCTACTTCGGCATAGATATACATCACCTCCAAAGCGTGTGAGGAGTAGTGTTTTAGGAACATTTTGAGCAGTGAGGTAGCGAAATGCTGATAGTCGAACCTGCCATAGTAAGAGAGCAAAGCATTGTTTACAAAAGTGTTAGGTACGTAGGCATTTACCGTTTCAACAGAGAGAATCTTATCGATTTCCACAGTTTCGGGGGTTACATTGTTTATGTCGATGCTGTACTTAAGATAGTCCAACATCTCGTCCTTACCGCCGTATAGGGGTTGTGGTATAAGGGCAAAAAGAGGGGTGTTGTGCAAAACCCTGATGGTGGTAAAATCTTGGCGGAGGTCTTCTTCACTTTGGATTACACATTCTACTTGTTCATTTATTTCTTCCTGAGTTTTATAGCTAAAATTCACAGGAAAATTGTAGATAGATTCCACGCAGGTAAGCACAGGGTTAAACACACAAAAAGAAAGTCCATCCAAGTTGATTTGAATGGACAATTCCTTGAAATACGTTTCTAAATGTTTATTGTTTTGCGATTTTTGCGTCATAAGAAGTTGGCCAGTTACCATTTACGGTGATTTCTTTTAGTGAACCTACTTGGATATTAGGACCTCTTACATCTTCTACTGAAGTTTTTTGAATTTCTTTAGCTACTAAGCCTTCATCTAAACCTTCTAGTATATCTTTTTTAGGCACATAAACTTGGAAGACTGATGATTTTACACCGTTTTTATCGGTAATTTCACCTGTTTCCATTATAAATTTACCTGGTTTCACACCTTTGAAAGTAGGTAAATCACCCATAGTTTTGTAACGAGTATCGTTTTTAAACAACGAATCTTTTACTGATACGTATCCTAAGGTATCAATACGCACTCCTTGACGCATCACGTCAATGTTAAAACCTTTGTCGAACTCTACCCAGCTGGTATCGCGTTGTGAAGTGATGGTAAAACGTGCATTTTCTACAAACTTAGTAAGTTCGTCGAAATTTTTAGCATAAACGCCATTAATTTTCAAATAAGCATCTTGAACATTGCGAATGTCCTTCAACTTCTTGATCACTTCAGTGTAGCGATTTTCCTTAATTTTGTTAAATTCAATAGGACCTGTGATAGATCTGTAAATTAGGAAGCAGAACACGAATCCTAATAGATAAAATGCAATTTGTAAGATTTTTTTCATCGTTTTAATATTATATTAAATAAATTTTTTTTTGACTGGCATAGCGCAAAACTACAATCTTTTTTTGAAACTAAAAAATTATTTTAACTTTTTTTTATATTTTTGTGCGCTCAATACTTTTTACAATGGACGAAAAACCCTTTCTCAACGCTCTCTTTCAGGCGTTTAAACATATTCCTACCCCTTCGCAAGAAGTTGCCTTACAAATGCTCACTAAGTATCTTTTAGATACTGATGCCTCCGAAAAAGTATTTTTATTGAAAGGATTTGCAGGGACAGGAAAGACCTCTATCACGCGCTGTCTCATTGCTACACTCCCCTTGATACACCACCAAGCGGTACTTTTAGCACCAACGGGCAGGGCAGCTAAAGTGATGTCGCATTTCGCTAAAAAACAGGCATTTACTATCCATAAGTACCTTTACTACACCACAACAATGGGTACTGAAATATCCTTCAAACTGCGTGCCAATAAACACTACAACACCTTATTTATAGTAGATGAGGCATCGATGCTTGCCGATATTGACGACTTGATGCGTTTTGTCTACTCGGGCAAAAATTGCAAGTTGTTACTCATAGGCGATACAGCTCAGTTACCTCCTGTGGGTACTGAGGTGAGTCCGGCGTTGAGTGTGAGTCATTTAGAATATCAATACAACAAAGAGGTGCTCACCACAACTCTTACTGAGGTGCTGCGCCAAAAAAATAAATCGGGGATTTTGCGCAATGCTACCCGCCTGCGTAAAACGCTTTTTGGACAAGCCAAATCACCTGATTTTCTCTTCAATCTCAAAAGTCCTGATGTTATCCGGCTCACGGGTAGCGAGGAAATTTCGGATGCTATCAACGAGAGTTATGAGCTCTACGGAAGTGAAGAAACTGCTATTATTGTGCGCTCTAACAAGCGTGCTGTAGGGTGGAATGCTTATATACGCCGCTCTATTTTGGATATAGAAGATGAAATAGCTGCTGGCGACCTGCTAATGGTGGTGAAAAACAATTATTTTTGGTGTAAAAACAACCCCGAAGTGAGTTTTATTGCCAATGGAGATATTATAGAAGTACTCCATATCTACAGTTTTTACGAAGAATACGGTTTTAGATTTGCTGAAGTTTCTGTGCAACTCATTGATTACCCTAACCAACCGCCTTTTGATACAGTTATTTTGCTCAATACCCTTTACAGCGAAGCTCCTGCCCTTACCCCCGCTGAAAGTCAACAACTTTACGAAGAAGTGCTCGCCGATTATTACGATGAACCCTCGTCGTACAAAAAGCACCAACAACTGAAAGAAAATCCGTACTTCAACGCTTTACAAGTGAAATTCTCCTACGCTATCACCTGCCATAAAAGTCAAGGGGGGCAGTGGGATGCTATCTTCATTGAAAAACCCTACTTACCTGAAGATTACGTGATTGACGAAAGTTACTACCGCTGGCTGTATACAGCCCTTACCCGCGCCAAGCAACAAGTATATTTGATAGGATTCCCTGAAACAGACTTTAATTAGGTAAGAGGTAAAAGATAAGAGGTAAGAAATTTTAAAAAATCTCTAATTTAATCACTACGCTTTAGAACCTTATAAAAAACACATATTCAATTACTTACTTAATTACTTCCCCCTACTCTACTAAAAATTATCAAAAAAAATTAGTACTATGTATTGCATATTACTATTTTTTACCATAACTTTGCCCTCGAATTGATAAATCTACAGAATTATGGAAGAAATCAATACTGAAAAAATTAAAACACAAATGCGCAAAGGTATCTTAGAGATGTGTATACTCTCGGCTATCAACAAAAGTAAAGAAGCCTATGTTTCCGACCTCATAGATGCCCTCAAATCTGCCGATATGATTGTGGTAGAAGGTACGCTCTACCCACTTCTCACCCGACTGAAGAACGCTGGACTACTCGCCTACCAATGGAAAGAATCGACCTCGGGGCCTCCACGCAAATACTATGTGCTTACCGAAGGAGGCAAACGCTTTCTTGAAGAAACTGTAAAAGCGTGGCGTGAATTACAAACTATGATAAACAAACTCATTTAGATTATGGATAAAGTAAAAAACATCAGTTTGGGTGGTTTTTCTTTTACAATTGAAGAAACTGCCTACAACGCTCTCAACACCTATCTTGTTGAGGTGCATAAACACCTAAGTACCAATGCCGATAAAGACGAAATTCTATACGACATTGAACAGCGTATGGCTGAACTGCTCAAAGACCAAATGAAAGGACGTGAAGTGGTTATCAGCCAAGATATTCAATACCTAATAAGCGTTTTAGGTCGTCCTGAACAATACGTTGATGATGAGGAAAATACTGCCTCTACTCCTCAGTTTTCTAACTCTTTTAAAGGTAGAAAACTCTACAGAGATATAGATGACAAAAAATTAGGTGGTGTACTTTCGGGCATCAGTTATTATTTTAAATGGGATGTTACGCTACTGCGTATTGTTTTTGCCTTACTCATTTTTGCTAATATTTCTTTTTTTGCTTTCAGCGTTAATGGCAAAGGCATTTCGTTTACTTCTACCCTTATTGTATTGTATTTCATCTTTTGGGGTGTAGTTCCAGCAGCTGTTACAACTTCTGAAAAACTTGAAATGAAAGGTGAGGAAGTAAATTTAGATACCTTATCTAATTTCAAAACAAGCTTTCCTTCACAGAGAAGAGAGTGGACGAAAAGCCTTACTGACAAGAAAATAGCGGGAGTTTTAGGGGGACTTGCTCTTTATCTATCTATCAATAGCACTTGGTTACGCATTGCTTATGTAGCAGTAGTTTTATTTTCTTTGCCTATTTTTCATCAAATGGGTGTATTGGCAATTATCGGCTATTTTATCTTAGCAGCAGTACTTAAAAATCCTACTTTGGCTACTGAAGAGGTTCATTCTTTAAAAACTTCGGATACAGCAATAACATCTCCTCAGCGAAATAACTTTTTCTTTATGTTACTCAAAGGTGTTTTCTATTTCATAGCTATAGTGATATGTATTCCTCTGTTTATAGCACTTATAGGTACGATTATCAGTGTCTTTGGCGCAACTATTGCTGGCGGTGTTACCCTGCTTACCCTGAGTGATTACTTACCTTATCTATTGGCACATCAATGGCAAGTTGTTGTATTGTACCTCGCTTCAGGTTTACTGTTGTTAGTGCCTATCTCATTAATAGTGTTATTAGCTCTTAAACTTTTTGCCAAAGGATTTCGTACGCCTAAAGCGTGGGTAGTGGCTAATGTACTCTGTTTAGTGGTAGGGATAATGCTTTTACTCACCGTATTAGGAAGTGTAGGTAAAGAATTTGTAACAGCAAGTGAAGTAGAAACAAAAATACCCATCACCTCTACCGCCGATACTTTGGTTATCAGTGAAAAAGCCTCTACACCTTATGATGGATTTGTATCGCTACACGAAAGGGGGGTTGATTTGAGAAATAATGTATACTTCACTGATATACAACCTACTAACGATTCACTACCCTACCTTTTAATCACTAAAAAATCTAAAGGGAGAACTGTGAGTGAGGCTACCGAAAACGCTTCTCGGTTAGAGTTTCCTATAGAGTTCAACAAGAATGTAATAGAGCTTCCTAACCATTATACACTGAAAAAAGGCAATGTGTTTAGAGATCAAGAAGTGAAAGTAAGTTTATGTGTACCTGCGGGCAAATACGTAAAAACTATTGCCAATAGGCAGTTCTATATGTTTCAAAAATGGCATCCTATTCTCGAAAAGAATGCTCTATACAAAGTTACTAAAGACTCCATTATTCAGGTAACAAGTAACAATTAAGAATTAACGATTACAGCGGCTTGGGTGGGGCATACACCGTTGATTTTATCACCTATACCTACATAGCGCACTTCGTACTGAGGATAAGGTGCGAGTACCTCACTAATGAAAGCGCGAAACTCCTCGTCGTTCCACTCAAAATGGTGGTCGGCGTGGCGGATAGCATTCTCAGGGTCATCAAAATAATACTTGTTGAACCTACTATCGGGGGTGGTGATAATCATTTTGTAAAAAGGAATTTGCAAGCACTTATCCACTAATGCCTTTGCATCGTTGGGGGTATTGTGTTCAATCACTTCAGTAAGGAGGATATTCACCGGTTTTTGGTAAGCAAAATCGTCTAAACTGCGCAGGAACACAAGGTTATCGGTATCCATTTTGTAAGAAAGACTCTTGGCATACTCGGCTACAGCAGGATCTATATCGGTAGCAAAATAAGGGTGGTTATAACTGTAGTTCTTGCGCATAAAACGACGATAGTACTTCAGTTCACCACAACCGATATCCAAAATAGGGAAATCGAAACCAAACTCCTTCACCGCAAACTCCATACGGCTGCCGTGAGTATCGGTAAATTGGAACTCAATATTGAGCCCTTTAGCTTTGAAATAGGCCTCGAAAGCAGGTTTTATTTCATTGAGTTGGCGTTCGCTCTTCACAGCGCGCTTGATAAAGAGGTAGAACACGAAATAAGGCACATCGTCTATATTGGTGAGGATACGCGCGTATTTTTGGGCGAAAAAGTCGTCGATATAAGTATATTCGCCATACTCGTTGGTAATATGCGTAATCACGGCTATAAAGCTGAGTAAGTTGAGCGCCTCGAAGATAGTTTTCCCTTCTACTTTAAGGGCTACATTATTTCCGATAAGAGGGGTGATTTGGCAATTTTTGAAATAACGTTCCATCAAAAAGTGTCCGCTACTATACCAAGAAGAATTGATATAGAGGTTCTTCACTTCAATAGTACAAGGCTGGTTGTCCACCTCGCGGCGTGTTTTTCCTAACCATTTGATTTCCTGACTAAAGTAAGTTTCTTTTTCCTGTAATTGGTCTTTAAAAAACTCATTGCAGCAATGCAAAATCACCAAAGGTGAGCAATAACTTTGAAAATCTATCTGATTGCTCTCTTCGGGTAGGTAACTATAGCGCGTATCTTGGAATACTACGTCATACTGATGCGCACTTACTGCATTACCTATGAGTTGCCCATTGCGGAGAGATTTGGCATAGATACCAAAATCGGTATTAGGGTTTTTGTTGAGAACATCCAATAAATGAGGATTGTTGGAACGTATTTGTATGATCATAAATTACTAATTCACTAATGAAATGACAAAAGTAAGAACTATTTGGTTAATTCACAAATTATTCTTATTTTTGCGCCTGAATTTTAAAAAGATACATAAAAATGGCAGACACTCAACTCACTCCCGAACAATACGAACTTTTCAAAAATATAGAAAAGCGTCTTAAACAAAAAAGACTTTTGTATATCCATTTTTTTGTAATGGTTTTAGGCTGCATATTTTTTGCAGTAGCCAATAAAGTATTAGACTATGGGGTAGACTACAATTGGTATATATGGGCAAGCCTCCTTTGGCTTTTCCTCTGGCTATGGCACGCGATGAATGTATTTGTTTTTAATCGTTTTTTGGGTAAAGAATGGCAAGAAAAACAACGTGAACATCTCGTTGCTGTTCAACAAAAGAAACTCATTAAAATAGAAGCTGCTGTAGAAAAAGAATTTGCGGCACAAAAGGAACAAGCGCAACGCGAATTAGCAGCTGAACAAACCGCACAAAGTTCTACTTCCAATTCAAATCCTACAGTGTAAATTCTATGATTACTCTTATAGCTGCCGCCGATAAGCACAATGCTTTAGGTAAAGGAAGCGAGTTGCTTTGGCATCTGCCAGAAGATTTCAAACATTTCAAACGCCTCACCACAGGGCATTGTATTATTATGGGGAGGAAAACGTTTGAGACCTTTCCTAAACTTTTGCCCAATCGTACCCATATAGTGATTACGCGCCAAAAAGACTATGCAAAAGAGGGGATTATCGCAGTAAATTCTTTAGAGGAAGCTATTGCGAAAGCGCTTGCCTTAGACCCCTCTCCTTATGTGATTGGAGGGGGTGAAATCTACGCACAAGCACTGCCTATTGCCAATGTGATAGAACTCACTCGTGTAGACCATATTTTCCCCGAAGCTGATGTGTTTTTCCCTGAATTTAACACTGAAGAATGGGAGTTGGTAAGCTCTGAACCCTTTGAAAAAGACGAAAAACACGCTTATAGATTTACTTTTGAGAAATACTTAAAAAGGTAAGAAGTAAGAAATAGTTATTTTATCTCACTTGGATAGACTGTAATATATGAACTCAAACTATCCCAATAATCAGGAGCACTTTCTATCACAAAAATTTCTTCTTTCCCATCTCCTGTAATATCTATTGCATTACACCCCCATATTTTAGTACGCTCAGTATCTTTTATATAATGGGGTATATTTTTATAATTACAATCGATTTTCACAAAACTGTTTATAGGAACTTGAGTCATTTTTGCCATTTCTCGCAGATATAAGTAATGTTTTTCTGTAGGGACTACCTTTCCTTTTAGAGCAATGGTTGTAGTGCTATCAATGATTATTTTTTCAGAATGGGCTACTCCATAATGTTTTATAATAAGCAAACTGTCATTGATATAAATCTTTGTATCAAACTTTGGATCTCCATAATCACTACAATGAAATGAAAATAGTGGAGTTATAGAATTATCAATCTTGTTTACTTGTTGTTTAGAGGGGCTATCTGTACACTCACATAGTACTATAATAACCAAGAATAAGAGTTTTTTCATTGTAAAGTGTTTTAGATAACAATTAAATTCTATCTAAAAGGTTTTATATTGTAAGGGCGTTTGCAAAACGCCCCTACAATATACCTAAAAACTGAGCGTTACGCCTGCTAAGTAATTCGCTTCGGCAGCGGGAATATACACCATTCCGTAGCCGTTATCGCCGTAAGGAGTGTATTTGGTATTGAAAATGTTATTACCCATTACCGAAAACAATACCGATTTGAAAGTGCTTTTAGGTTTCCACTCATATTGCAAACTAAGGTTATTCACAAAATAAGCGTCGAGTTTTGCTTCCTCACGCTCGGTGTTATCTACATATTGTGCACCTACATATTTAGAAATCAACCCTATTTGAAAACCCTCAATAGGTATAAAAGTAATCGTATTACCGAGCACTACATCAGGAGAATACGAAATGCGGGTATCGCCCCAACTAATGGTGCGAGTAGCTACCTCAGCATCTTGACTCTTATAATCTCTGTTTATATTTTTGCTAAAAGCTACGTTAGGCGACCACAACCAACGCTCTGAGAGTTGCACCATCGCATCGGCTTCAATTCCTGCACGATAGCTCTTGCCCACATTCTCACGGATAGGATAACCGGTGCTATTGAGTTTCCCTGAAAGCACTAATTGGTCTTCATAGCCCATATAATAACCATTGAGGTTCAAACGTACTTTGGGGGTGGTGAGTCGCCAACCGAGTTCTATATCGTTGAGCTTCTCGGCGATAGGTTTTTTAGCATTGGAGTCGTCCTGTAAGGCTTCGTAATAACTCTTGTAATCAGAGCGGTTAGGCTCTTTGGTAGCACGAGCATAAGAGAGGTAAAGGTCGTTGTGCTCATTCAAAAAGAAGGTAAGACCCGCTTTAGGGTTGAAACTGTTAAGGCTTTCGTCTATTTTGTATTTATTCGCTTTATACCCTACGTAACGGAATTGTACATCGGCAAACAGGCTCCATTTAGGGGCAAATTGCCAAGTGAGTTTGCTATAACCTGCCGCTTCTTCTTTGGTGTTGAGTCCTTCGTAACTATAACGATTGCCATACACAAAAGACGCTTTTTCTGCCCATAGCAAATCTTTGTAATGCGAGCCTTCATAGCGATTGAGCAATCCTCCAAAGAGCAGTTGTACATCGTTTTTCTGATAGTTCGCCGAAAAAGTAGTACCCCAGAAATCGTTGTTCAATCCTTGTTGGTGAATGATGTATGCTTCTTGTTCCTTGCCTGCCCCGTCGAGCACTTTGGGCAATCCTACCTTAGAATATTTTTTCTTCTCATAGTTTTCCCAATAACCTTTGCCTTTGGTGTAGTGAAAGGAGAGTTGCGTATGCCACGCAGTATTCCACTGTTGCGTCCAGTGCAGTTGGGCGTGGTCTTGCTGATAGTTATCAGTTTCGTTGTCGTAGAAACGTTTGTTACCAGCGGCATCTTTGTATTCACCCGCAGGATTGTAACGGCGATTGCTATTCAAAGTTTCTTTATCCACTCCTAAATAAGTGAGATATACACTTTGTTTGCCACCAAACACCAATCCTTTGATGAGAGTACCTCCGTGACTATAAGCACCTTGCAAGAAGTAAGATTTAAGGTCGGAGGAAGCACGGTCGCGATACCCATCACTCTTGATTACCGAAAAGCGTCCGCTGAGTTCAAAACGGTCGTTGAGTTTTCCGGTGGAAAGTTTAAGGCTGTGTTTATGAGTATTATAACTGCCGTAGAAGTTAGCGAGTTCTCCTGATGCCTGCTCTTGTACAGCATCGGTGAGGACGTTGAGGCTTGCGCCAAAAGCTCCTGCTCCATTGGAAGAAGTACCCACTCCGCGTTGCAACTGTATGCTCTCGGCAGAAGAAGCAAAGTCGGAGAGATTGTACCAGAAAACCCCTTGTGATTCGGAGTCGTTGAGCGGTATGCCGTTGATAGTAACATTAGTACGGTACAAATCGCTCCCTCGTACAAACATATTGCTACTACCAAAGCCCGAACCATCTTCGGAATAGCTCACCACATTAGGTAACTGACCTAACAACAAAGGCAATTGCTGACCGAAATTTTTGGTCTTGATTTCCTCCTTAGAGAGGTTAGAAAAGGTTACGGGAAGTTTTTTGGTAGCCCTCACGGACGATACTAATACTTCGTCTAACTGAATGGGCTTAGGTGAAGGGACGATAGAGTCAGGCTCTATTGTCTGTTGTGCCATTGCCGATGTAGTAAGGCAAATAGCAGTGTACAAAAGTACATTTTTCATTGTAAAATAAATATTTACAAATAAAAGAGGCTATTATTTGGTGTGTTAATAAAATAAAAAAGCCTGTTTATGCTACCCAAAAGCAAAAACAAGCTCCAATTGCTTAGTTTCATTCCTTCAACGGGATTATCCGTTCAAGTTCAATGGGTATAATCTCAGCCTGTTACAGCACCCCTTATGAGACGGCGCAAAAGTACAAAATAATTACGAAATACGAATGATGAATGACGAAAAAAATTGCCAAAGATGTGAACCATACGGGCTGTTTACATCTTTGGCAAAGTATTATTAGCTTGTTAGCTATTCGTTAATTAGGCTTGTCCGGTTATGCCAAACAGAGGGATGGCGTGACGGTCGTCGCTGTTAGAGATTGCTCCATTAGCTTGTTCAAACTTTTGGATATTATCATCTAAAGCAAATAGCAATCGTTTGGCGTGCTCAGGGGTAAGGATAATGCGACTGCGCACTTTTCCTTTAGGCATCCCTGGCATTACACTCACAAAATCTACTACAAACTCAGTAGATGAGTGGTTGATAATCGCTAAATTAGAGTACACTCCTTTAGCAATCTTATCGTCGAGCTCGATGCTCAACTGTCCTTCTTTTTCTTCTACTTCGTCCATTGTTTATCGTGATTTTTTCTTTTCGACTACAGATTGTTCCATATCCGCTTTAGATCCGACGATGATTTTCTCGTATTCTTTAAGCCCAGTACCAGCAGGAATACGGTGACCAACGATTACGTTTTCTTTCAAGCCATCAAGGGTATCTATTTTACCACTTACTGCTGCTTCGTTCAACACTTTAGTAGTTTCTTGGAAAGAAGCTGCTGAGATGAACGATTTGGTTTGCAATGAAGCGCGTGTAATACCTTGTAACACTGGCATAGCGGTAGCAGGGATGATATCGCGAGCGATAACCAAATTCTTATCGGAGCGTTTAAGGAGTGAGTTTTCATCGCGCAATTCGCGGAGGCTCACTATTTGTCCTGCTTGTAAGTTTTCGGAGTCACCAGCATCTTCTACTACTTTTTTACCGAATAGGCGGTCGTTTTCTTCGATAAAGTCGTCTTTGTGAACCAACTGACCTTCGAGGTAGAGGGTATCACCTGGGTCTTGAATTTCGACTTTACGCATCATTTGGCGAACGATTACTTCAAAGTGTTTATCGTTGATTTTCACCCCTTGGAGGCGGTATACCTCTTGTACTTCGTTTACTAAGTACTGTTGTACTGCTGAAGGTCCTTTGATACGCAAAATATCATCAGGAGTTACAGAGCCATCGGAGAGCGGTTTGCCTGCACGTACAAAGTCGTTTTCTTGTACCAAGATTTGGCTTGAAAGTTTTACTAAGTACTTGCGTTCCTCACCTGAACGAGAAGTAACGATAACCTCTTTATTACCACGTTTGATTTTACCGAATGACACCACCCCGTCGATTTCGGATACGATAGCAGGGTTTGATGGGTTACGTGCTTCGAAGAGCTCGGTAACACGAGGAAGACCTCCTGTGATATCCCCAGCTTTAGCAGAGCTACGCGGTATTTTCACGAGTACTTTACCTTCTTCAATTTTGCTATTGTTATCCACCATAATGTGAGCTCCCACAGGCAAGTTATAAGAACGTAGTGTTTCGCCGTTTTTATCGACGATAAGCAAGGTAGGAATCAGTTTTTTATTACGTGATTCAACAATCACTTTTTCTTGGAAGCCTGTTTGCTCGTCGATTTCTACTTGGTAAGTAACCCCTTGTTCTATATCTTCGTAAGCGATTTTACCAGAATATTCGGAGATGATTACGGCGTTGTACGGATCCCATTGGAAGAGCAAAGTGCCTTTTTTCACTTCTTCTTTGTCTTTTACAAAGATGTGAGCTCCATAAGGGATATCGTGTGTTTGAAGCACCATTTTAGTAGTGGGGTCAAGAACGCGGAGTTCAGAAGAACGAACCACCACATCTACAGGGTTTTGTTCATTATCTTTACCGCTTACCACACGCAAATCTTCTACTTCGATGATACCATCGAAACGCGCTTCGGTTTTGTTTTCTTCGGATACGTTACCGGCAACCCCCCCCGCGTGGAAAGTACGCAAGGTAAGCTGAGTACCAGGCTCACCGATAGATTGGGCAGCAACTACCCCTACGGCTTCCCCTTTCTGTACCATACGACCGGTAGAAAGGTTTCGACCGTAACATTTTGCACAAATACCGTGTTTAGCTTCACAAGTAAGTGCAGAGCGCACTTCTATCATATCGATAGGAGCGGCTTCTATTTTATCTACTATTTTTTCAGTAATTTCTTCACCAGCACCCACAATGAGTTCTTCGGTGAGAGGGTTGTAGACATCGTGGAGCGACACACGTCCTAAAACGCGCTCGCCAAGAGTTTCTACTACTTCCTCGTTCTTTTTGAGGGCACGTACTTCTACCCCGCGCAAGGTACCACAATCTTCGGTGTTGATGATTACGTCTTGAGATACATCGACCAAACGACGAGTTAAGTAACCTGCGTCGGCAGTTTTCAAAGCAGTATCGGCAAGACCTTTACGAGCCCCGTGGGTAGAAATGAAGTACTCGAGGATTGACAAACCTTCTTTAAAGTTTGACAAGATAGGGTTCTCGATGATTTCGCCCCCTCCAACGCTTGATTTTTTAGGTTTAGCCATCAAACCACGCATACCGGTAAGCTGACGAATCTGTTCTTTAGAACCACGCGCTCCGGAGTCGAGCATCATATACACAGAGTTGAATCCTTGTTGATCGGTACTGATGCGTTTCATTGCCAATTCGGTGAGTTGTGCATTGGTAGATGTCCAGACGTCAATCACTTGGTTATAACGTTCGTTATTGGTGATGAGCCCCATATTATAGTTCATCATAATACCATCAACGAGACCGTTAGCTTCAGCAATCATATCCGCTTTTTCTTGTGGGATGATGATATCCCCTAAACTGAATGACAATCCACCTTTGAAGGCAAAACGATACCCCATATTCTTGATTTTATCCAAGAAGTCACCTGTTACAGGGATGCTGGTTGCTTTGAGGATACGACCGATGATGTCGCGGAGAGATTTTTTAGTAAGTACTTCGTTTACATAGCCCACTTCTAAAGGCACGAGCTCGTTGAAGAGCACACGCCCAGTAGTAGTTTCTACTACGGGGTAATACACATTGCCATTCTCGTCGAGGTCGCGTACTTTCACTTTGATGAAAGCGTTGAGGCTCAATTTGCCTTCGTTGTAAGCGATATTTACCTCTTCGGCAGAATAGAAAGTGAGACCTTCGCCTTTGACAGGATACTCAGGGGTGGATTTACGACCTTTGGTGATGTAGTAAAGCCCCAAGACCATATCTTGTGAAGGTACCGTAATAGGTGAACCATTGGCAGGGTTGAGGATATTGTGAGAAGCCAACATCAAGAGTTGAGCTTCGAGGATAGCCTCAGGACCAAGAGGCAAGTGCACCGCCATCTGGTCACCGTCGAAGTCGGCATTGAACGCTGTACACACCAATGGGTGCAACTGGATAGCTTTCCCCTCGATAAGTTTAGGCTGGAATGCCTGAATACCCAAACGGTGCAATGTAGGGGCACGGTTGAGGAGGACAGGGTGACCTTTGATCACGTTCTCCAAGATGTCCCATACTACAGGTTCTTTTTTGTCGATGATTTTTTTAGCTGATTTCACCGTTTTTACGATACCGCGCTCGATGAGCTTACGGATTACAAACGGTTTATAGAGTTCGGCTGCCATATTCTTTGGCAAACCGCATTCATACATTTTGAGTTCAGGACCTACCACAATAACGGAACGCGCAGAGTAGTCCACACGTTTACCGAGGAGGTTCTGACGGAATCGCCCTTGTTTACCTTTCAATGAGTCGGAAAGGGATTTGAGCGGACGGTTAGATTCGGTTTTTACCGCTGATGATTTACGAGTGTTATCGAAGAGTGAATCAACAGACTCTTGCAACATACGTTTTTCGTTGCGCAAAATCACATCAGGTGCTTTGATTTCCATCAAGCGTTTGAGGCGGTTGTTACGGATGATTACACGGCGGTATAAGTCGTTGAGGTCGGAAGTTGCAAAACGACCTCCATCAAGCGGTACCAATGGGCGCAATTCGGGCGGGATTACAGGAATCACCTTCATTATCATCCATTCAGGTTTATTTTCGCGGTTTTTTTGAGATTCGCGGAACGCTTCTACCACTTGTAAGCGTTTGAGCGCTTCGGTTTTGCGTTGTTTAGAACTTTCGTTGTTAGCTTTGTGGCGCAAGTCGTAAGAAAGTGCGTCTAAATCCAAACGTTCGAGGAGTTCGAGGAGACACTCGGCGCCCATTTTAGCGATAAACTTATTGGGATCGGTATCTTCTAAGTATTGGTTATCAGCAGGAAGACTCTCGGTAATAGCGAGGTATTCTTCTTCTGAAAGGAAGTCTAAATATTGTAAATCTTCACCTTCTGGGCCTTTGGCAATCCCAGGTTGGATAACTACATAGCGCTCGTAGTAGATAATCATATCCAACTTTTTGGAAGGGAGCCCTAACAAATAGCCGATTTTGTTAGGTAGTGAGCGGAAATACCAAATGTGAGCGATAGGCACTACGAGGTTGATATGACCCACTCTTTCGCGGCGTACTTTTTTTTCGGTAACTTCGACGCCACAACGGTCGCAAACGATACCTTTATAGCGAATGCGTTTGTATTTACCACAAGCACATTCATAGTCCTTTACGGGACCGAAAATACGCTCACAAAACAACCCGTCGCGTTCAGGTTTGTGAGTACGGTAGTTGATAGTTTCGGGTTTAGTAACCTCGCCGCGTGAAACGGCTAAAATAGATTCGGGGGAGGCTAAACCGATCGAAATTTTATCAAATTTAGGAACAGCTGTTGTTTTTTCTCTTGCCATATTGTTATGGTGAATATAATAAGTTTATGTGGCCTCATTGGGGAGTCCCCACGAAGCCTATTTACAAAATATCGTGCAAAAGTACTACTATTTTTTGAAATGGCAATAGTTTTTTGGAAATATTTTTTTAAAAAGTTTTTAAGTAGTTGAGGGTTGGGAAATTAGCAAATTAGAGAATTAGGGAATTACTGTAAGGCAAGAGGAATTCTCAGAATTATCGCAGTTATCAAAGTAAAGGTAATTGATCTACTCATTAGCGAATTGTTTCATTGTGTACAATATCAATTCGGTAGTGCTTTTTTCGGTGACTACCCAAATAGACTTATCGTAATCTACATCTATAGCGATAGGAGAAATAGACTCTACGGGAAAATCTTTTAGTAAGTTGCCTTTTTCGTCGTATAGATAGGCTTTTTGAGTATTCTGTTCGGTTACTGATACGTAGTTCATTCCACGAATGCGAAACAATTTAGGACGGCTGTATTTTCCTTCGGGGAGTTCGATACGCTGATTACCGATAGTGAGTATATTTCCTGAAAGTGAGGTAAGTACATAGCGGTTGCCGCCCCAATAAAAAGGTTCGGTAAGCGATAGGTTTTTGCGGGTCATTCCACCTTTTTCGTCTATAGAGATAAGCGTACCATCACTATTAGTGAACATAAAGAGGTTACCTAACACCAAAGGTGGATTGTTAGAAAAACTATAGGCACCTTTCACTGTAATACGCTGCTCGCCATTGCGGTGCAAGATGTTGAAACTGCCATTGTTAGATGAGTAAATGAGATAGTCTTTTCCATTGAAACGATAGTGTTTAGGGGTAAACAAAGGTTTGCCATTAGCGCGCTGGTTAAAGCCTTTCACTTCTTGACCTTTCTTATCTAAAAGGTGAAGAGTATTACCTTCGGCAAATAGGAATCGATATTCACGATTACTTTCGTAATCAAAGACTTCTAAGGGGGTGATAGGATTTTTATACTGCAAAGGGAAAGGGGCTACCTCCTTGCCATTGCGATCGACGACCCAAATAGATTTTTCGGTAGTGAAAGCCATTTGCAGGAAGCCATTTTTAAATAAATCTACTTGATAAATAGGGCTTTGTATTTTCCCGTCTAAGCGTTTTTTCCACAATAGTGATCCGTTATTACCTATGAGATAAAGGTAGTTATTCTCATCTTGCACAGCGATTTCCAATCGCTTGGTGCGGTGATTTAAGAGAATGACGGGCTCGCTTGCCATAACATCGTCTAAGGCAAAGCGGAAACGCTCGCGCATCTCATCAGAAAGGGTGCTTTCAGTTTGTTTTTCACTTACAAAATTCAGCACGTAATAGTCGTTTTGAGGTGTTTGTTGGAAGAGAGCCCAACGGTAATTTTCGGCTATTGCAGGAAAACGACTGCTAAAAGAAGGGTTATCGTAAAGATTGGCAATGCGGGAGAAAGTAACATTTGAAGCGCTATTTTCTTCTAATAAACCAAAGGCTTTATTCGCTGATAGCACATTACCTCGCTGCATATCGTTCACTACAGAGATAAGTAGTTCTTTGGTTTTGGTGAGTACCAATTGCTTTTGATAGACACCTGCATAACGCGGAATGAAATCTTTTACAAATGAAGTGAAGAAACCGACGGGCAGGTCGGGGTTGAGTTCGTACATCGGGAAGTTGTATTGGAAATCCTCGGAGAGCACGGGTAGCTGTTGGAGGGTTTCATCTACATCAAATGAGGAAACTACTGCAAATTGACCTTCGGTTACGCGCCCAAAAGCAACCCCATTGATAGAAGTTCTAAAGGGACTTTCCTGTGCTATACTGTCGTTTTGTGTTAGTTTTTCGGCATCATCAAAAGTGTAAGCACTGATGCTGAGTACACGGGCAGGCATTAGGCTTAGCGCATCGTTTTGATAGGGGACAGTGTGGAGCATCACATCGGTATTTGCCTCTTTATCAATAGTAGTTACCCCGTTGAGACGCACATTATTTTCTTCTAAAAAGAGATCAAAAGCTACCCAATTTTTGCAATTAGCAAGTAGTTTTTCACCAAAGAAAGGTTCGAAATAATCATTGGCGGCGTTTTTTTGCAAAAACAGATTTGCCACGCATTCAGTACCGCTAATTTGTTGTAGTTTTTCTAAATCTTGTTGAGCATCGCTCTTGTTTTGTTTGTTTAAAGAGGTGTATTCAGAAAGTTTTTCGCCATCGCTGATGAGCAAGTAATCACCATAAATTGTATAGAACCACTCTTTGCCAAACAAGGCTTGTTTTTGCACTTGTGCAGAGGCGTTTTTCCAAGTAGCTGATTTCTCGTTATTATCTTTTTTACAAATAAAGAAACAATCCCCTTCGGTAGAAAAAGCTACCCATATATCATCATTTACAGGTAAGCTTCCTAAGAGTTTTACTTCGTGCAAGCGCAATGTACGAGGGTTATGTGCTTTCCAAAAGCTATTGTTCGTAAGGGCACTCAGGAAGTTGTCGCGGTTGTTGATATGATAGATGAGCTCGGTATTTTCGGGAAAAGTAAAAGGGGTGAGGGTTGCTTTTTTTTCTTTAGAAGTACAAGCAACCAAAAAGAGCAAGGTTATTATGTAGAAACAATACTTCACTACTTAAAATTATTGATGATGAAAGTGCAAAGATATGTAATAATTGGCAAATTAGCAAATTAGAAAATTAGCGAATTACGGATGATGAAAATACTCATAGACTTTTTTCCCTCTAAAACCTACGACTTTTGTGAGTTCTGCTAATGTAGCCTCACGGATGCGTTTTACGGATTTGAAGTGTTGGAGGAGCGTTTCTTTGGTTTTATCGCCTATCCCTCCTACCCCATCGAGTTCGGATACGATAGCTGATTTGCTGCGTTTTTGGCGGTGGAACGTAATACCAAAACGGTGTGCTTCGTCACGCAATTGCTGAATTACACGCAGAGTTTCGGAACGCTTATCTAAATACAAAGGGACACTATCTTCAGGAAAATAAATTTCCTCTAAACGTTTGGCAATGCCTATAATAGCTATCTTACCGCGCAATTCTAACTGTTCTAAGGCTTTTAGAGCTGATGAGAGTTGCCCTTTACCTCCATCAATGATTATAAGTTGAGGCAGCGGTTGCTGTTCGTCTAACAAACGGCGGTAACGGCGGTAGACAGCTTCTTCCATAGAAGCAAAATCGTTAGGCCCTTCAACGGTTTTTACATTGAAATGGCGATAGTCCTTTTTACTTGGTTTGGCATTTTTAAAGACTACACAAGCCGATACAGGGTTAGTACCCTGAATGTTAGAGTTATCGAAACACTCTATATGCACAGGAGGCACAGAGAGGTGCAAATCGCGTTGCATCTGGGTGAGAATGCGATTGGTATGGCGTTCAGGGTCTAGTATTTTTTCTTGTTTGAACCTATCTTGACGGAAGTGTTTGGCATTGCGCAAAGAGAGTTCCAAAAGTTGTTTTTTCTCACCTGCTTTAGGGATGGTGGCTTGCAATCCGTCAGAAAGAGTTACATCAAAAGGTACGATAATTTCCTTAGATACAGAGAAGAAACGTTCGCGGATATCAATAATAGCATATTCTAAAAGCTCTCTATCAGTCTCGTCTAATTTCTTTTTAATCTCCAAAGTATGAGCGCGCACAATCGCTCCATAAGCCACTTGCAAGAAGTTTACATACCCATATTCTTCATCGGAAACGATAGAGAATACATCGACATTGGTAATTTTACTACTCACAATAGTAGATTTAGCTTGGTAGTTCTCCAAACTTTGTATTTTCTGTTTGATGAGATGCGCTTCTTCAAAACGCATTTCGGCAGCTAATGCCATCATTTCTTCTTTGAAGTGCTTGAGCGCTTCTTTGAAATTTCCTTTGAGAATTTCGACTATTTGCTGGATATTATTATTATAATCTTGTTCGCTTTGGTATCCTTCACAAGGTCCTTTGCAATTTTTTAGATGGTATTCCAAACACACTTTAAACTTGTGATTAGCTATGTTTTGGGGTGACAAATCGTAGTTGCAATTGCGCAAGGGAAAGAGTTCTTTTATCAAATCTAAAAGTGTATGCACCGTTTTCATACTGGTATAAGGGCCGAAATACAAAGAGCCGTCTTTCACTACTCGGCGTGTGGAGAAGACACGCGGAAAGCGTTCTTTTTTCACGCATATCCACGGATAGCTTTTATCGTCCTTCAAAAGAATGTTGTAGCGAGGTTGGTATTTTTTAATAAGGTTGTTTTCGAGTAGTAAAGCATCACTTTCGGTAGCTACCACGATGTGCTCGATACGGACAATTTTGCGTACCAAAATGCGTGTTTTGGCATTATCGTGTTCTTTTTGGAAATAAGAGGAGACACGTTTTTTGAGATTGACAGCTTTGCCTACATAGATAAGGGTATCGGAGGCATCATAGAACTGGTAGACGCCAGGATTATTAGGCAAGGTTTGTAATTGGATATCTATAGACATAAGGGTTAGAGATAGAAAAGAGGCTACCGAAAGTGGCAGCCTCTTTTTTTGGTTTTATAAAGATAAAAACGTTCCTAAAACTATTTTACCAAGTTGATTTCAACGCGGCGGTTAAGTTCTCTACCTTTCTTAGTTTTGTTAGAAGCGATAGGTTTTTCAGGACCAAAACCTTTAGCAGTAAGGCGAGCAGGGTTTATACCTTTATCAATTAAGTAAGCTTTAACTGAATAAGCTCTATCTTCAGAAAGTTTTTGGTTTTTAGCTTTGTTACCACTTGTATCAGTATAACCTTCTATTGAGAATTTAGCGTTTTTGTATTCGTTCAATACTTCAACGATATTGTTCAATACAGTAGCTGATTCAGGACGGATAGTAGCTTTGTTTACATCGAACAAGATAGTTTTTGCGAAGTCGTTCAATTTCTTTTGAACTTCTTGAGTTACTTCAGGGCAACCGTTGTTAGAAGCAGGACCTGGTTTATCAACGCATTCATCATCTTTATCAAGTACACCGTCACCATCGGTATCAGGCCAAGGGCAACCGTTGTTTTCTTTAGGACCAGCAACATCTTTACATTGGTCTACGTTATCTGGCACACCGTCACCATCGGTATCAGGGCAACCGTTGAATTCTGGTTTACCAGCTTCGTCTGGGCAAGCGTCATCTTTATCAGCGATACCGTCACCATCTCTATCAGGGCAACCTTTTAATTCAGGAAGACCAGCTTCGTCTGGACAAGCGTCGTCTTTATCAGCAATGCCATCGTTATCGCGGTCAGGACAACCGTTCAATTCTTTTTTACCTGGTTCGTCTGGACAAAGGTCATCTTTATCGGCTACGCCATCTTTATCGCGGTCTTTTTTACCGAATTTAATGGTAATACCAGCAGCGTGTTGGAAGTAGTCTTCTTGAGAATCAGATTTGAAAGTTGGGTTGTAGGCAGTTTGCAAGTTGATACCGATGTTTTCGGTAAACCAGAAGTTTACACCACCGCCGCCTAAAGCGCGGAATTTACCTTCGTTATCGATAGCGGCATATCCACCACCTACTTGTAAGAATGGGTCAAACCATCTTGCGGCTTTCCAAAGAGAGTTCAAGTGGTATTTCACAGCTAAATTGGCAGCCCAGAAAGACAAATCTACTTTATTATCAAGATCTTTGCTATAACCGAAACCTTTTTCGATTTTGTTCAATGATCCAGATAATTCAGCAGAGAAACCGGCACCAATGTATCTACCTACAGAAAGACGAGAAACAGCGGGAAGGATGTTGATATCACTTGGTCCACCCCAGTCTTTCATCAAGTCCCCAAAAGCATCTGGAGTACGTATATCAACTGTATTTACTCCAAATCCTATCTGCCAAGGACTGTTTTCATCTTGCGCTTGAACTCCTACTGAAAAAGCAGCAGCCAAAGCAAATAAAGTTAATTTGATTTTCTTCATACTTAAAAATGAATTTTGATTACTATTTAAATTTGGGGGCAAATATAAGTATTATTTTAATATCTATAAATTTTTAAGGTTATTTTTTTTTGTTAAAATTGATAAGAACTAAAAAAAAGACTTAAAAACAGAGTGTTTAAAACAGTATTACATCTTGCCTCGTTTGTTGTTATTTACTTGATTACGAATTAATTAAAAATGTTTTACAACCATTTTACCAAGGCAAAATCTTGGCGGTGTGGCAATAAATTATTTTTAGGGAAAATACGTATTGCTAAGTGTAAAGCACCAGGATATTCGGAAGCTATCTCTAATTGATAGGTAGCTTTATTACCTTCTTGAGCTACTACAGAGAACTCACTAGTAGAGAGGACTTTAAACTTATCGTCTTTTTGTTGAGCAACGACGAGTTCTACACCCACATCTTCAGGGCGCAATTCGCCTAATTCTAAAGTAATTTCGCCTTTATAGTTTTTTCCTATAGAGATGAGTTGTTCGTTTCGATTAGGGACTTTGAAATTGACTACCTTTATATTATCCCATTCTTGGGTTACTTTTCGTTTCCAATTAGAGAGCTCGATAGCAGTTACAAACTGATTGTCTTTCAGTTTATTTACGCGTTCGGTCATAGGGTAATAGTATTGGTTTTCGTAATCGGTGAGCATACGCGTAGTGGTGAAATTCACAGCGACTTTGGCGATTGTATTTTTGATAAGGGCGCACCAGCGAGATGAAACACCATCTTTATTCTTATCGTAGAATATAGGTGCAATTTCGTCTTCGATGATATTATAAATGGTTTCAGCGTCCATTTCGTCTTGATATTGTTGGTTTTCGTAGGAACGTTCCATTGGCAGTGCCCAACCGGCATCTTCGCGGTAGCCTTCTACCCACCAACCATCGAGTACGCTGAAGTGCATAGTACCATTCATTGCTGCCTTTTCACCACTGGTTCCTGAAGCTTCGAGCGGACGTGTAGGGGTGTTCATCCATACGTCGACTCCTTGTACCATGTGGCGTGCAAGTTCCATATCGTAGTTAGGGATGAACAATATTTTACCTAAGAATTGTGGTAATTTAGAGATTTCGACAATATTTTTAATCAAATCTTGTCCTGCTTTATCGGCAGGGTGAGCTTTACCAGCGAATATAAATTGTACAGGGCGTTCAGGATTATTTACGATTTTATCTAAACGTTCTATATTGGTAAAGAGCAAGTGTGCTCGTTTGTAGGTCGCAAAGCGGCGTGCAAAACCAATGGTAAGGATGTCCTCGCGCAAATTTTCTTTGATTTCGACTAATTGGCGAGGAGAGAAATAGGGAGTATTTTTCTCTAAGCGCAATTTTTGTTCGACGCGGCGCAAGAGTTTAGAGCGGAGGGCTGTTTTGATTTCCCACACGCGTTGATCGGATACTTTGTAGATACCTTCAAAGCTCTTAGGGTCGTAGTGGTGAGTTTTGTAGTCTTTACCAAAGACTTCGTTTTCCACTTCTTTCCAGAGACCGGCTGTCCAGGTAGGTTGGTGTACTCCGTTGGTCACATAGCTAATATGCAATTCTTCAGGCATATAGCCAGGCCACAAATCTTTGAGGATTTCTTTGCTCACCTCACCGTGTAGCCAGCTCACGCCATTGACTTCCTGAGAGAGGTTGGCGGCGAGATTACTCATTGAGAATTTCTCGTGAGGGTCGCTCAGGTTGATTTTACCGAGAGCGAGGATTTGTTCCCAATTCACGTGCAATTTATCGGCATAATTACCGAGATAAGCACGCAATAAACCTTCTTCAAAAGCATCGTGACCTGCAGGTACAGGAGTGTGCGTAGTGAAGAGAGAAGAAGCGCGTACCACCTCCATTGCCTCAGAGAAAGTAAGGTTGTTGTGTTCGATAAATTCGCTAAGACGTTCCAAACCGATGAAAGCAGCGTGTCCTTCGTTGCAGTGGTAAATATCACTATCGATACCTAATTTTCGCAACATTTTGATACCGCCTAAGCCTAAGAGCATTTCCTGTTTGAGTCGGTTTTCCCAGTCGCCACCGTACAAGTGATGTGTGATAGAACGGTCGTCTTCTCGGTTATTTTCGAAATCGGTATCGAGGAGATAGAGTTCTATACGACCTACATCAACGCGCCATACGCGGGCATAGAGGGTACGCCCAGGGAGATCGATAGAGACCACTATCCACTTACCTGTTTCGGGGTCGAATACAGGAGTTACAGGGATTTTAGAGAAATCTTGTGCCTCGTAGTCGGCTTCTTGGTTACCTGCTGAGGAGAGTTTTTGGGTGAAATAGCCATAGCGGTATAGCAATCCAACCCCAGTGATTTTTGTAGCTTTGTCGCTGGCTTCTTTCAGATAGTCGCCCGCCAAGATACCCAGACCTCCTGAGTAGATTTTCAAAGAAGAGTGCAAGCCATATTCCATACTAAAATATGAAATAGAGGGGCTTACCATTTCGGCTTTTTTAGCCATATATTCCTGAAAATCACCATATACTTTAGAGAGGTTACGCATAAAAACAGTATCGTTTTCCAACTCTTTGTAACGAGAGAGGGAGATGCTATCGAGTAGAGCGATAGGGTTTTTGCGCACTTCTATCCATTTTGCTTTATCAATATATTTGAACACCTCGTAAGCCTCATCATTCCAGCACCACCAAAGGTTTTTGGCGAGTTCTTCAAGGGGTTGCAAGGCTTCAGGGATGGCGCGGTGGATGATCACACTACGCCAATTAGGAGTGTTTACCACTTTGGATTTTTCTAAATAAGCTACGCCATCGGTTTCTACTGGAGGGAGGCTTTCTACTCTATCCTCTATATTTTCGAGGGTGAGTTCGTAACATTTGATATAATACTGTACTAAGTTTTTCCAAAGGGCAATTTCGGAGACTTTAGCGGCAGTTTCGCGCAAAGCTTGGAAATCGTCGTCTTTGCTATCTAATAGATTTTGTATGTTTTTAGCGATGGCACCTACTACTTCGCCATAGTTGCTATCGGTACGATTGACTACTTCTATAGCTTTTTGTTTTTGAGGATAGTAGTCGCTTACCCACTTGCCAAATCCTGCTAAAGTAGTGGTGATGGTAGGTACTTTGAAAGCCAAACTTTCGAGCGGGGTATAGCCCCAAGGCTCATAGTAAGAAGGGAAAGCGGTACCATCGAGACCGAGTAGCAAATCGTAATAAGAGAGGTTGAATACGCCGTCGTTACCATTGAGGTAGCTTGGGCAGAAAATCACTTTCACCTTATCTTCTTTACGGTTGAAGAGTTGTTGTTCGTTGATGCGTTTTACAATGGCATCGTTATAGACATCGGGGAGGATGTGAGTGAGATGTTTTTGTTCGTTAGGGGTTGTTTGTTCGGGACATTGGAGGTTATTGAGCAATCCTTGGTTAGGAGCGTCGTAGGCTGTAGGAATAAGTATATAAGCCAAGAGCTCTTTTTTATTTTTAGGGTTGCGATTGAGGGCACCTAAGGCATCAATAAAGGCATCGATTCCTTTGTTGCGGAACTCATAACGACCACTGATAGCAACGATTTTGGTATTCTCACTAATGGGTTGAGTTACCAACGCTTGTGCGACGTTGATGAGGCGTTCTTTAGCTATTTTGCGTTTTTTATCGAAATCTTTATCGGCGGGGACAATAGCATCGTTGAAGCCATTAGGGGTGATGATATCGGTTTTTCTACTGAGGAAATGCTGAGCTTCTTGAGCAGTAATTTCGCTTACAGTAGTGAAGCAATCGGCAACTTTAGTAGTTTCTTTTTCGAGGAAGTGTTTGTGTTGTACCCCGAAACGATAAGCCATTTCTTCGGGGTTGTAGTTTTTCATATCGTTGTAGAGCGGGTAACCATTGCCAGCGATAGCACGACCTACGACGGTGGCGTGAGTAGTGAAAACAGAGCCTATTTTAGGCATAGTTTCTTCGAGATAGAGCAAGGCACTACCAGTCATCCATTCGTGAAAGTGGCAAATTACGTTTTCGCGTGAGGCAGTGTTGAACTTCACAAAACTTTCGATTACCTTTCCAACGGCATATCCAAAGAGCACTGATTCTACATAATCCCAGGGGCTACTAAAAGAGTCGAGTTTATAGTTATCCCAATAGTAGCGCAAGATATCGTTTTTAGCGCTCATATAATGAGAGAAATCAACAAGGAGGACGATGGGGTTACCTTCAATTTTCCAATTACCGACACGCACGCGCAAACCTTCGGAGGCAGCTTTAGTGCGCCAAGATTTGAAGAGTTCAGGGTTTTCTACAAACTCTTTATTTTCGTTGTGTTGCCAAATATCAGGACCAATTAAGATGTATTTACTTCTGAATTTTTTGGCAATAGCAGGGGCTTTAGTAGCGATAACGGTGTGGATACCGCCAACTTTGTTGCACACTTCCCAACTGGTTTCGAACACATAGTCGGGATTGAATTTCTTTGTCATACTCATTATATTTAGTGGTTAGTTTTTAGTGGTAAGGTGTTAGGTGACAGGAGTCAAGTGGCAGTTAATGTTCTGTTTATACAAAATATGTTGCAAAGGTACAAAGTTTTTTTTGATTACAATACTTTTTAGGAGAATTTTTTAGGTAAGAGATAAGAGGTAATAGCATTCGCTTTTAAAGGCTTAACCTCCGTTGAAGGTGTCCAAAAAAATTTTTGTAAGGGCGTTTGCAAAACGCCCTTACATAACATACTCTAAAAGTGATTGATTATCAGAACTGTAAGCTTTTTCAAAGTGTAGGGACAAAAAGGTGATTTTGAGATTTTTGGGACGGCTTCTAATCTGCAAAAGTAAAATTTTAAAGAGAAAACATCTAATATTCGCTACTTTTTTTGTAGTTTATTAATAAATTATAAGTCTATTATTTTAAATACGAATGCCGTGAGGTAGTACAAATTTGTTTTATTAAGACAATGAGAATTGACAAATTATTGCTATTTTTGTCATAAATAAATTCTTTTCTTATGAAAAAACTACTCTTTTTATTGTTATTACTTCCTTTGTTAGGGAGTGCTCAAGATTTTGAATACTTTGGCGTTAGAGCTGCTTTCACCCATAGCAACAAGTCGCATAACTTAGGTTTTATAGGAGCTTCACTCAATTCTTTTGACGAAGGAAATGGTTATTTTTTAGCCATTCCTACAGCTTCAACTTTTTACGCAGGTGCTCATATAGGGTCAAATTTTGATAGCACTTCTAATAAAGTACTGATAATCCCTGAAATAGGGTTTGAAACTAGTATATTTATATTTGGAGCAGGAATCTCCATTAATACTCAAGCTATACAACCCAGAATAGGACTTTCTTTTTTTAATATACACAATGCTCATATAGGCTATTCTATACCTTTAAGAGAAAAAGCCTCCTTTGAAGGATTGACTTTTACTCTTACTTTGAATCTTTTTAACCTTGATCTTTAACAAAACTCTTAATTGTTCTGACTTATCATCTTGGTAGCTAAAATGTGTTTGCATAACCCTCTGTTTGTTTGGTGATTGGTGTACCAATTGCAAGTGCATTGTGCTTTCTCGCCGTCGAGAATAACGGTATGGGTAACCCCTCCTGTTCCTTTTACATTGGCTTTCACATAATCACCGCGTTGTTCTACGATTTGTACTTCATTATTTTCAGTGAGTTTTTTGGCATTTTGCAAACGCGGGTTCAGACTTATCAAACGCTGGGGTTTGAAAGGCAAACGGCGGTAGAAATAATTGCCATAGGTGAGGTTGTAGCCCAAGAGTCCGATACTCGAAAGTGATGCTTGTAGGGTCGCCATTGTACCCATATTCACATCGTTTTCAATAGCTACCATTGCTGGTGAGAACACTTCGTTAGTTTTGAAGAAATTGTTAATCCCCACAAGCCATTCCATAGGTACTTCTTCAATCATATTCTCCAAGTATTTTCCTTCGCCTGAAAAACCTCGATATACATTATCCGAAAGTAAGAAAAGCATCTCTACTCCTTTGAAATGCAACACAAAAGCAACTGATTGCTCACTGCTACTGCGATATACATAAAGACTATCGGCAAGCAGAAGTAAACTTTGTAAGAGGTTGAGACGGTGTACTCCTCCTATTTTGATAGCTCCCGCTGTAGGGGTAGGCGCAAAAGTGTAACCAACACCGCGTTTTACCAAATAATAATCATTTTTCACGGCTTGTTTAGGCAAAGAACGGAAGAGCTGTATGGCTTCAGCTTTATTGAGGCGGTATGCCAAATCCATCTCCGAAAGATATACTTGTACATTACCCAAGCCTTTGATCCAGCGGTTGGGGAGGGTTACTTTTTTCTCTACAGTTTTGTGTTTCTCGGTAATAAAGTGTGTCTGCTTTTGTCCTACACTAAGCACCATTTTCTCGGAAGCGGTTACCGCATTGAAAGCACGCACGGTTACATCGTTGAAATCGATATTGGTGCAACCACTTTGGAGAAAATCACCGTCTAACACATCGTTGCGCAACCCTACACGGGCATAGACGCTATTGCAAGAGGAGAAGCCCTCAAAAAGCAATTCACCATTCCCCACCGAGATAATGGGGTCACGCAATTTTGCAAGCACTCCTGGGGCGATAGCAAACTGAGAGGCTACGGTCTTCGCTAGTGTAGCAAGACACTTAGCCACCACAAAAGGTTGAGTGATACTCCCCCAGAAGAAACAAGGCTCTGCATTGTCTTCTTTGAGTTCTGAACAGTGCGAAAAGATAAAATTCTTCTCGTGAGCGCTCGCCTCTTCTATCACAGAGGCAAACGGATAAGCATATTCAAAGTCGTTCATTTGATTTGTCGATTTGTTGATTTGTGTGAGGGGCAAAGATAGGGATAATTTGTTAATTAACAAATTAGTGAATTAGCAAATTTGCCAATGAGATAATTATGGAGGTAGGTCAGCTATAGTTAAAAAAAATAATAATGGTATAAATTTTGAACTCTTAGTATAACAAAAAAGAATTGTTTTATGAAAAACCTCCTCCTACTTTTTAGTCTTTTTGCCAGTGGACTCTACGCCCAAGTAGATAGCCTTGTCGGGATTTATAAAAACGATAGAGAAAGAGAAAGTATCCGGCTCAATGCTGATAATACTTTCGATGTGATAAGATACTCGGGTAGCTACAGACGCGATGGCAACCTCGTGATACTAAACGCTGACCGCTCTTTTATGCTACACAAACAGCAGGGCAACTCCCAGCAGCTGCAACTCTCATTCATACACTCTAAAGGAATGACTTGGGATTATTCTACCTTGTTTATCTATGTAGGCTACGAAAACGAACAAGGGGGCGTCACTTATCTACATCTGCATAAGGAGGCGAAAGAGCAACTCGCTAATGATACCCTTCATATCGAAATTCCGCGTACCGAAAAGCTCTATTTGGTAAACAGCTTTGCTGCCGAATACCGCGAAAATAACGGCGAGGTAACTATCAACACTTTTTATATAGGCAAGAACACTAATGCCTTAGAAGTTGTTTTCTTGGGAGAGAGCGGTGCTTTAAGCAATGAATTTATAGGAGTATATGAGGCTTCAACGGGCGAGCTATCACTTATGAAAACAAACAATAGAAGACCTGATATATACCAGAAGCTCATCCCTACCCCCCTCTACCCCAACGAGATAACACGTGTAAAAAACTGGGAACATCTGGCTTTTAAAGGACTTAAAACAAATAGGGTACTGAGTTGTGTAATCGATGATTATGACGATATACTCGAAGATTATAAAGAGGAAGAAGAGGAAGCAAAGATAAACGCCACCTTAGTGGTGAGCGATAGCAAGAATATTGAAAAAGCGATACAACGCGTAAAACCCACTCAGCAGTTGCTCGCTATCCTTCACCAACCGCAGAACCCCAAAGCTGACAAAGAGTTTGAGCTGCTAAAACTATCTTACAAGATAGAAAAAGGCGATAAACTACCTTTTACTTATCAGTTTTATATCACTACTAAAAGCGATGAGCAGTGGCTAAAAAAACACGGTATTGCCACTGATAAAAACCAAGTGATTTTTGTAGATTACGAGGGACACGTGCTTTACTATCAAGAAAGTACCATAGCTGAAGCCCAGCGCGATGATTTCTTCGGAAAAAATACGGCACCTACTCTTTTCAACAGCATCATAGTAGCGCGCCACATCGACCAGCTATTCGCTAACCCTCAGGCACCTATAAAAGAAGTAGAAGCGCTCTTTTACACTTACCTCAAAAACTATGATTTGAGCTTGTATTTGCTTACTAACCGCAAAAAATTTGAGCAAGAGTATCACGCACTCAACTTCAAAAATAAAAAACTTATTTATCAACTGAAAACCACCCCCGCCCAACTGACTTACCAATGGCGCAGAGTGGCTGCAAGTCATCAAAACGATACAGTTTTAGACCCATCTTTTGCCAGAATGACCGTCAGAAATCTTCATAACTACCGAAATTATCTGATAGAGGATAAAAAAGTCGCTGCTAAAGACAAGCTGCAAACCATCACCTACCTGATGAAGTTCAGCCAAGCCATTGAAGCCTACAACAAAGCTATTGACAATGATGTGAATATCAGCTCTAATAACAAAATAGAGCTATACGATTCTACTGTACAAGAGGCTATTAATGACTTAGAAAAAGAAAAAGTACTGCCTCTTGAAGAAATTAGACCTATTTACGAAGAGGCAGTTGCTAAAAAGATGACTTCGGCATTGGGTTATATATACTATTTATTAGACCGAGATAAGCAAGCGGCTATCGATTATTACGTACCTTATATAGAGGGAGTTATCGCACAGGGGAAAGGCAATTTCGTGCAAGGTATCAACAAGGTATTTCCTAAGAATGGGTATTATTCCGATTGGTATTCTTATGGCAATGTATGGGCAAATCAGGCTAATAGTATCGCTTATTATATCTTCGAAACACGTCGCAATGATGCTGCCTTACTCTCTAAAGCCACACGCTGGATGGAGGCTATCTGCGATTTCAGAGAGAATGACCCTTATTACCTTGATACTTATGCCTGCTTGCTATATGCCACCAACCGGAAAGACGAGGCTATAAAAGTAGAAGAAAAAGCGGTGCAATTCGCACAAGAAAAGGATAAGAAAGAGATTATAGATGCTGTACAAAAGACTTTGTTGCAAATGAAAAACGACACCCTATAGTCGTATGGTATGAATTTTATACTTTTGCCACGACAAAAAGAATTGTTTCATAGTCAAACAAAAATAGATTGCAAATAAATAAATTTACTTTTAGGAGGCGTTTGAACACATACCCAGCTATCGCTAGCTTTCCTACATAATATACCCTAAAAATAATTGATAATCAATAAAATACACTTTGCTAAAGGTGCAAGCCGCTTGAACAGGAATCTTTGGCAAAGTGTAGCGACACAAATGCGATTTTGAAACTTTTTAGACAGTCTCTACGTTAAATTAGTATTTGTTTATGTAGATTAATCGCTAAATTCTACTAACTTCTTATGATTCTTCGGTAGTTTTTCTTGCTTCTTCACTTCTTCTGAATACAATCTCACTACTTCTTTTCCAAAGGCTTTTACTTTAGGGTCGTGAGCGGGACGATCGAGGAACTCTATAAAGCGAGTGATCGGGAGAAAATCGCAAGCGAGCACCTGAGCGAGATAGGTTTTGAGGTAACTGAGGTCTTCCCCGCGGGTGATTGCCTGACAGATATATTCATACGCTAAATCTCGCGATGGGCGTTTCTCAAAGAGCAAAGCCGTACCTATATAGAGCCAACCGCTATGGCATACCCTAATGTCGTAGCGCAAAAGCACTTCCAAAGGCACTGACATATTGCGAATTTCACGCACTTCGTTGCCCGTAACCCAAGTGCTGATATAGTCACACAACATCGCATCGGGATAGTGAGGGTTGAGGCTTAGCTTATATTCAAAAATAGTACTGATGGGTGAGCATCCACCATTGGCATTGTAATAGCGATACGGGAAGGTATTCTTTAGGTCGGTATAACTTACCCCTACCCACTCGATATGGTGTCCGAAAGTAAATTCTTTATGACCGTTATCTTCCTGCCAACCATAATCAATTAGGAAAGGCTTCACTACCCCCAGAATATCCTTAGCTGAAGTGGCAGCAAACTCTGGAAACTCTCTATCGGGTTGTTTGATACGGGTGATTTGCGCCCAAAGCGGCAGAAGTTCTTCAGTTAGTTGTATTTCATCTGTAAGACCTAAATAATACTGAATAGCTTTAGCATAATCTCCTTTGAGTTGTCTCGCTTTTTCTTTGGCTGCTGCCGAAACTTCTGTGAAAAGCAAACGATTGCAAGCTACAATGAGATCGTCAATATCAGGTTGTACGCCTTGTACTTCGTATTGCAAGAGCTTATCCACCAATACCTCTGCTTCTATATAGAAAGGCAGGTGCGTAGGGGTAGAGAGCAATGGCAGGTAGCAGTGCTGGAGGATGAAGTCAATGACCATTTGCCCCTTGCGGAAAAGAAACGGCAGGACTTGGCGGGCATTGCCTAAGTAATAATCTTGCGTATAGGCTTCAAACTCTTTTTCGGAGAGTTTTTTGCGCTTTTGGTTTAGTTCTTCCCACGTATAGCTACACTTAGGGTCAAGAGCCAAAGGACGCCGGTCTATCAGCGCACGTAAGACTCCCAAGAGGATTATATCGGTAGGGATTTCCTCCTTATCTATTCGCTTGGTGAGCTGTTTGATATAAGGCGAAAGAGACTTTGTCCAATCGGCAGGGAAATTATCTTGCAAAGTGATAAGCCCTTCCAAGAAGACATCTATTGTATGAGCCGCAGGTTCGCGTAGGCAGTCGCCGAGGAGGAAGAGGCTTTCGCTAGGGGTTAGGGGATAGAGGATAGGGGTTAGGGTGCGAGCCGCACAGGCAGTTTTGGGGGTGCGGGAACTGTGGGAGTTCTCGGAGTTTTCGGAGTTCTCGGAGTTCTCAGAATTTTCTGATAGACTTAGGGTTGCAAGGAGGTCTTGGGCTTTGCCTTTTAGGTAATCGCAGTAAGGGGCGATGATTTTGGGGAGACCTTCGTGGTTAAAATAGGTAGTGAGGAGAGTAGCTACTTTCTCTTGGAGCTTCACGTCAGGTATCGTAAAGAGTACCGCCAATTGCTCGCGGTAATCTATATTTATAGGGGGGTGTTTTTTATAGTATTTTTCTAAGATTTCTACCCCTATGAGTTGCGATTTAGCGATTTTTTGGACGGTAAAGCAAAGTGCAAAATTGTCGGCAAAGGCTTGGAAATCAAAAGCAGGATGGGTGCTTATTTGAGCAATACACTTCATCGCAAAGTTGATAAGCGACGATTTGTCCAAGGTTAGCAAGGCAAAGAGCGTGTGCTGGCTTGGGAGCAACTCCTCCTCGGTGGGGGCAAGTCCCTCAATCCATCGGCAGTACATATCCAACATATTCTTTTTCCAAGGGTTGAGTAGTACTTCTATAAAGCTGGTTATGAAGCTCTTATCAGGGAAATAGTTTTTTTTACAAAGCAGGGTAAAGACTTTTTGCCATTCCAAACTACTACTAATAACATAATCTATATACTTAGCCGTATGGGGAATCACGCGCGTTGCCAGCTCAGGATACTGGAGGAGTACCTCAGCCGCTTTGGCTTCTTGTGTACGGCTGTACTCGATATCATATAAGTTTTTGACAAAAATCTCCTCATTGAAAGGGATAACCCCCTCTGTATAGAGGGCTAAGAGTATTTCGATAGAAAAACTACGCGGGGATTGCTCAAAAACCTGTTGGGCACCCTTTATCATATACGCTCCTTTGGGGGTATGGATAAAATCCATAAAGGCTTGGGTATGTTGGGAATTCAAAAAGAAAAGAGGATACTTAATACGTGTATGAAAACTCCTTACAGAAGTGAAATCCAACTGTTTTTCTACACTTAGCAGTTCTTCTACACTATGGCATACACACATCATCAGATAGGTGATAATATACTCGATTTCGTAGCTAAGATGCTTTTTCTCAAATATATTTTCCCAATCTTTGTGTTGGGTTTGTTTTTTGATTTGTGCCTTTTCCTGCTCGGGAAGGGCGAAACAAATATTGCGAATAGCGGTAAAATCGTGTGCCTTGAGGGCAGAGAGTAAGTTTTCTTTCATAGGGAAAAAATATTTATTGAACTGACAAATTGAGTGATGAGCTACAAGCTCTATTTATAGTAGGCGCGAGCTACAAGCTCGCGCCAGCTGGGGTTCATATTAATAACTAATTACTAAATTCTTCTAATTTTTTGTGATTGCGAGGGAGTTTGTCCTGCTTCTTCGCTTCTTCTAAATAAAGGGCGACAACTTTCCTTTGGAAAGCCTTTACTTTAGGGTCTCGGGTAGGTCGGTCTAAAAACTCTACAAACCGATTGATAGGACTAAAATGCATAGCCAACGCATCACTTAAATAGTGTCCTACATAATGCAAATCCTCACCTCTTGCAAGGGCTTGAAGTATGTATTCATAAGCCAAATCTCGCGACGGACGTTTGTCGTATAACAAACACGCACCTATATACAGCCAACCGCTGTGGCGCACGCGCAAATCATAACGCAAAACAGCTTCTAATGGTAGCTGCATATTGCGTATTTCATCTGCTCCACAAGCATTATTGGCTATATAACCACAGAGAATAGCATCAGGGTAATGAGGGTTCAAACTCAACAGGTAATTCACCTCTGTTGATAGAGGGGTACTACCACCACAAGCATTGTAGTAAAGGGGCGAAAAAGAGTTCCGATAGTGCTCTATCCAATAGCCTTTTTCGATTTTCTCATCATAGCCTATATCGTAATTATGAAAGGTAAATATATCTCTGCCTCTCCATTTTGTCCATCCATAACCTATGTAATAAGGCTTTACTACACTAGGAATCTCTTTAGCTGAAGTAGTTTCAAATTCTGGAAATTCTCTATCGGGGTGCTTGATGCGAGAGATTTGCGTCCAAAGAGGCAGAAGCTCTTCAGTTGGTTGTACTTCATCTGTAAGACCTAAATAATACTGAATAGCTTTAGCATAATCTCCTTTGAGTTGTCTCGCTTTTTCTTTGGCTGCTGCCGAAACTTCTGTGAAAATCAGTCGGTTGCAGGCGACAATCAGGTCGTGAAGGTCTGGCTGCTTATTCACAGCTTCATATTGCAGTAGTTTATCCACAAATATTTCGGTATCTATATAAAAAGGCTCGTGTGTAGGGGTAGAAAGGAATGGCAACACCTCTTTTTCATTAAGATATTTCAAGGTGAGTTGTGCCTTGTGAAAGAGGAATGGCATAAAAATCTTATGCTTATACAACCTATCCCAAAGAAGATACTCCTCAAAAGCTGCTTCATCAAGTTTTTCTCTCAAAGCATTACTCTCCTCATAAGTGTATTGATAAGGAGGTATTTCAAGAGGTTTTTGATGCGAATAACAGTACAAAAATCCCTTTATTATAGTTGTTACACTATCCAAATAATGACTTTTCATCAGTTTTTTAAGATAAGGAGCCAACTCTTTAGTGTAATTAGCCGGAAGGCTCTCTTGCAGCTGCACAATTCCCTCAAAAAAGAGGTCAATAGTCTCCGCAGTACGCTCACGAAGGCAGTCGCCGAGGAGGAAGAGGAGGTCTTCAGGTGTCAGGGGACAGGGGACAGGTGTCAGGGTGCGAGTTGTAGAGGCTGTTTGGGATGTGTGGGAGTTATGGGAGGAGTGGGAGTTCTCAGAGTTTTCGGAGTTCTCAGAATTTTCAGAATTTTCTGATGAGCTGGGCGAGGGTAAGGATTGGAGGAGGTCTTGGGCTTTGCCTTTTAGGTAATCGCTGTAAGGGGCGATGACTTCGGGGAAACCTTCGTGGTTAAAATAGGTGGTGAGAAGACTGGCGACTTTCTCTTGAAGTTGGGCATCGGGTACAGTGAAGAGTACCGCTAATTGCTCGCTGTAATCCCGATTAGTGGGGACTTGCTTTTGGTAGTGTTTTTCTAAGATTTCTACCCCTATGAGTTGGGATTTGGCGATTTTTTGGATAGTGAAGCACAGGGCAAAGTTATCAACAAAGGACTGAAAATCAAAAGTAGAAGCATTAGCAGCTTTTTGCAATTGCTTCATCGCAAAGTTGATAAGGGCTGTATTGCCCAAGGTGAGTAAGGAAAAGAAAGTGTATTGGTTTTCAATTACTTCATCGGCAGTAGGGTTGATCACTTCTATCCAACGGCAATAGGCATTGAGGATGTTTTTCTTCCAAGGGTTTAACAAAGCCTCGAGGTATTGCTTTACAATATCGCGATTTGTGAAATAGTTATTCTTAGCCAAAATGTGATACATTGCCAAGATATATTCAGTATCATATAGATAAGTATAGATATATTTTGGGGCTGCTGCAAGGATTTGAGTGGCTATTTCAGGGTATTGTAACAACAAATCGATGAAAAAAGGTTCTTCACGATAGGAAACATTCTTGTGATAAAAGTTTTCAACAAACAATTTTTCATTAAAAGGTATCAAATCCATTTTATACAGCAACCAAAGCATCTCAAAAGAGATGTATTCTGCATTTTCTTGATACATTTGGGGCAATTCTTCTTTCAAGTAAGCCCCTTGAGGAGCTTGGATAAGCGCTAAAAGCTCTGGATAAAAAGCTGTGGAAAGGAAATCGTAAAACACCCCTTTTGCATACCAAGGACAGATATTATTTTTTCGCTCAAAATGGAGTATCTCTTCTCTTTGATCACTCAAACACATAAAGGCATAAGCCATTACTATACGATCGTTAGGTACATTTTTAGCCCAACTTTTGGGTATATCATACATTTGAGTGATGGGCGTATCAAGGAAAAACACCTTTAGCTTTAGGCGTTCCTCTTCAGAAAGACCAAAGCAAATAGTACGTATCGCATTAAAATCGTGTGCCTTAATGGCGGAAAGTAAGTTTTCTTTCATAAGTGAATAGTGACTAATTGATAAAAGCTACTAATTTTTTGTGGTTGGTAGGTTTCTTCTCTACATTTTCCACTAAACGCAAGTATTCCTCTACCACACCTTTCTGAAACTCTTTCACTTTCTTATCGCGGGTGGGCATATCCAAAAACTCTACAAACCGATTGATAGGGGTGAGCTTCTGGGCGAGGATATCGGCGAGGAAGTGTTGTAAATAACTGAGGTCTTCATCACGGCTAATGGCGCGGAGGATATACTCTGTCGCGAGATCGCGGGTTTCCTTTTTATCGTGAAGCAAAGCCATTCCTATAAAAATCCACCCGCCGTGATGTACGGGCAGGTCGTATTCCAAGAGTAGTTGGAGAGGCACCTGCAAGTTGCGATAAGTTTCAGCATCGCTTACACCTACCCAAGGTGGGGTGTATTTGCCTAAGAGCACATCTACATATTGAGGGTTTAAGGAAATTGTATAACGTAGGGTGCCTACATCAAATATCTGAAAAGCCCCAGCGTTGTAATAGTTATAAGGTAAACGATCTTCTTCTTTTTCAAAAGTCCTACGCTGATAGTCGTTATACGGACTATTAATATATTTCTTTTCCAAATAAAACCATTTGCGTTCAGAGTCAATTTCGTAACTTAGGAAGAAAGGTTTTACAGCCGAAAGATAGTCTTTGGCAGCGGTAGCTTCAAATTCAGTAAACACTTTATTGGGGTGTTTTAGGCGGGTGATTTGCGTCCATAATGGCAGGAGCTCCTCTGTAGGGGTTACCACATCTGAAAGCCCGAAGAGGTAGCCCAAGGCAGGTGAGTATTGTCCTGAAAGTAAGCGTACTTTCTCCTGTGCTTCAGGGGTAATGGTACTCAATAACAATCGGTTGCAAGCCACTACCAAGTCGTCCAAATCCACTTCTTTGTCTGCTTTTTGATAAGCGAGCAGTCGGTCGGCAAGGGTCTCAGCATCTATATAGAAAGGCGCGTGCGTAGGGGTGGAAAGAAAAGACAATTTGCTACCCGATTTGAGTTTGCTAAGGGTTGCCCTCACCTTATAAAGCAGGTAAGGAATCTCATCACGCAGGTACCAAACGTTATGGAGCACGTACGCTTGCTTTAAAGGTTCTTCTTCTTCGGTATTGAGGCGTCTTACTTTGGTATTCATTTTCGTCCAGTCCTCAGGAGACTCCAAAGGTCTGTCCTCCACCCAGCCTGCAAGGAGTAGCTGTAAGGCAGCCAACTGTACATTGGTATAATATATCCCATTGACCTGCGCGATATAAGGGGTGAGTTGCTCCTTGAAGTTTTCTGGCAATTGGTCTTGTAGTTGTACCAATCCTTCAAAGAAAAGGTCGATAGTAGCAGCCGTACGCTCGCGGAGGCAGTCGCCGAGGAGAAAAAGGAGGTCTTCAGGTCTCAGGGGATAGGTGATAGGGGTTAGGGAGCGAGTTGTAGAGGCTGTTTGGGATGTGTGGGAGTTATGGGAGGAGTGGGAGTTCTCAGAGTTTTCGGAGTTTTCGGAGTTCTCAGAATTTTCTGAATTTTCTGATAGACTTAGGGTTGCAAGGAGGTCTTGGGCTTTGCCTTTTAGGTAATCGCAGTAAGGGGCGATGATTTTGGGGAGACCTTCGTGGTTAAAATAGGTGGTGAGGAGAGTAGCGACTTTTTCTTGGAGCTTCACGTCAGGTATCGTAAAGAGCACTGCTAATTGCTCACGGTAGTCGAGATTGGAGGGGGCTTGCTTTTTGTAGTACTTCCCTAAGATATCCAAACCTATGAGTTGGGATTTGGCGATTTTTGGGGTAGCAAAACACAAGGCAAAGTTATCGGCAAAAGATTGGAAGTCAAAGGATTTTTCGTCAGCTATTTGTTTGATGAGCTTCATAGCAAAGTTCACTACCGAGGTCTTATCACTACTGAGCAGGGCAAAGAGGGTGTACTGAGAAGGGAGGAGTTCTTCCGCAGAGGGTTTGCAGCTCTCTATAAGACGGCAATAGGTATTGGCTGTATAGGTTTTTAGCGGGCTGATCAATGCCTCCAAGAAGTTAGGTAGCACTTGGGTACCTTTGAAAAATCCTTTTGCCCCAAAATCAAGTAATTTTTCATATTCTGTAACAGAAATATCTCTTTTTTCAAGGAAATAAGAAGGCAGTTTTTCACCTATTTCTTTAGCAATACGGGGTCTTTTAAGAATAAAGGACTCTATTTCTTTATGTTTGTTCAATAAGTATAAGGCATCTCCGAATTTTTCTATTAAAAAATCCTCCTCAAATGTGATAAAATCATTTTCATATAGCGACCACAGTATAGGGAAACCTAAATTTTTACAGCTCTTCACATCTAACTGAGTGAGTTGTTCTAAGTGTAGTGGATTTTTCCCCTCTTTGAGTACTGAAATCAGCCCAGAAATGTCACGGCTGTATAATAAGTTTTGTAGTTCTTTGTCTAATGCCTCAAATTTGAGGGTTTTTGCATTTTTCTTTGCCATAAAATGATTTTATCAATTAAGGGACAAAGATATAATTTTTTATTTTATTTTCAAAATGAGGAGATTTAAATTTAGTTACTGATTATCACGACAAAAAAACAACTCTTTTTCCTTCATAAAGAGTACATTCCACTTGCCTGCACTCCAAAAAGCTTTAAAATTGCGAATATTATTTGCACTTGTAACTTCTTCTTCAGGAAAATATTGGTATAGTATTTTTGGTTTATCAATAGGTTTAAGGGTTTGTTTACTGAAGAGTTGCATTTTCACTCCTTGGTAAAAACCTTCGTCAAATTCAAAAAAAACAGCAATATGCTGGTTATTAGTAGTAAACAAACATTCATCGGTGTTGTAATCAGTGTCGGATAACACTATAGTTTGCGAAGGAGAGGCTATGTTATATAGCACAAAATTGCCCTCTTCTCTACCGGCGTGATACTGTTGATTGTTCCATTGCAAATAGTTGGTTGCCCACCTAAAAACATTACCTAAATACACATTTTCAGTACATTTTGTTTGTTTAAACTTCAGGTGATACACTCCTTGTTCTGTTTTAAAAAGCACTGCAAAAGTATCTCCTTTTTGCATATCGGTATCCGATATTAGCCTGTATTCTAATTTTTTAGGATTGTTTAAGAGCGCGTTTATAGAAGTTTCACCAATTAGTTTACCAGTTTTGGTTTGGAGACACAACAACTTGAAAACAGAGGTATTTTGTTGTTGTAATAGCAAATAAGTGTAATGTGAATGACTATAGCTTTGTTGAATATTATAATTTTTATCAAAAGGAAGAGCCAATGAAGCAATTTCACGGTAGAAAAGTGAGTTGTTAGCAGTAAGAGTAGGCACATATTTAGCCCAACACAAATGACGATTGAGAGTGTAGAGTGTATCACTCTCGGCATAGACAGTTACAAAGTCGCGAGCATTGGGTTGTGATTCACTCCAAATTTTACCACGTTGCACGAGTCCTGTAGTAGTATCGAAACGCTTTAACGCATCTATATCGTATTCATGTAGGAGGTAAATATGTTGGGTTACAGTATCTAAAGTAGCATATACCTCTTCAAAACCTATATTGTTACTCAAAGGTTCTATATGGGCGGTATTTTTTATAGGGGTAAATTTGTAATTATAGATTTGTTGTAACCACCGTTGCCAATCCTTTTGAGTATCTTTTTTAGGGATAGTTCCTAAATCATAGGTTAAATATACTAAATGTTCTAATTTTTCTTTGGCTAATGTTGAGAGTGGTACATTTTCGATATTTTCTTGGAATCCTACTTCACTAACACCACATTCACCATCTCCTGATGAAAGATAAATTACTTTTGTTTTCTGAGGATTATTAATAGCAGTTATCCAATAGGCTGTATTTTGAAAATCATATCCATTGTTAAATTCATCATAGTAAAAAGGTTTCTTTCTTTTGATTTGTGAAATGATAGAAGGAGAGCGTTTCCAATAGCTTTTGGTGTAATACACCTCAGGGAGATTAGGAATAGGGAGCAGTTCAAAAGTGAGAGGAGTATCATACTTCTCTCCTATTTCTTGATTAAAAGGAATAAGGAGAATCGTTTCCGTTTTTAGTTTTTTAGCATCCTCAGGTGATAAATCTAAGAAATATCCCCGTTCTGGTAAATAAATATTTGCTTTTTCTAATACAAAAAGTGCTTTTTTGATATTTTCCGATAGATTTATCGTTCTATAATTCTTATTAAAGGTACCTGTAACAGTAATTTTCTGTGCAAAAACAGAGAAAAACGCTAATAAAAATGCTATAGTTAAGTGTTTTTTCATAGTTGTATTTGTTGTTTTTTTATTTAGCAGAGTTTACAATAATAGAACTTTTATCTCTTAACTAACTCAATGATTTCTAAGCTCTTAATTTCTTTACCTTGAATTTCAAAACGAAGCATAGTGCGCACCGTTTGCCAGCCATAGATACCTGCAGCTCCAGGGTTGAGATGCAACAATTGAAATTGTGGGTCGTATTGTACTTTTAGAATATGTGAATGCCCCGAAATGAAGAGTTTGGGAGGGTGAGCTAAAATTTCTTGTTTGGCCAAGGGAGTGTATTTATTAGGATAACCGCCTATATGTATCATCAGTACTTCTACTTCCTCACACAAAAATCTATTTACTTTAGGGAAGTACTGACGCACATCGGTACCATCGATATTACCATAGACCCCCCGCAAGGGCTTTACATCTTGAAGGGCTTCGATCACTGCTACATTACCAAAATCACCACAATGCCAAATCTCATCGGCTTCATTAGCATAGTGCAGGATGCGGTCGTCTATGTACGAATGGGTGTCGGATAGGAGGAGAATTTTCATTGTACGTCCAATTTATGGTGCTGTTTGCCTTGAATTTTGTAGCAAGCGCGCTTAGCGGCTATTTCTTCGGCTTTTTTCTTAGAAGTAGAGCGGGCACGCGTTACCGAAAAACCTTGTACGTGTACTTTGGCGACAAAATATTTTATTTCAGAACGGTCTTCTATATCTTCTTCGGCTTCAAAAGCAAAGTCTAACTTGTGTTTTTGACACCATTCTATCAATAAACTCTTGTGACTAATCACTTTTCCTTCCAAGTTTTTGATATTGATATGCGGCAAGATGAGTTCGCGTTCTATAAAACGGAAACAGGCTTTATACCCTCTATCTAAATAAATAGCCCCTATGAGCGCCTCGAAGAGATTGCCTGTGATATTGTTACCCAATTGCCTTGGGGTGAGCTTGGTGCGCAAAAAATCTAAGAGTCCCATATCTTTACCCAACTGGTTGAGATTGCGGCGTTCTACAATTTTAGAGCGCATTTTGGTGAGGTACCCCTCATCTTGCTCAGGAGCATTGGTGAAAATATAATCGGCTATTACTGCGCCAAGTATGGCATCGCCCAAAAACTCCAATCGCTCATAACTTTTGCGCGTTGCCTTCTGGAATTGGTAAGAAGGATGTGTAAAAGCCTCGCTGTAATAGGACAAGTTTTTAGGGGCAAAGCCTAAGAGATTCTTTATTTTATTATAAAAAATCCCGTCTTTCTTTTTTGAAAAAAGACGGGGAAAAGCTAATATTTTCTTTAAGTAGAACACTTATAGTTTATATCTTTTTGAATAATAAACACGCATTATGACCACCAAAACCAAAGGTGTTGCTCATCGCTACTTTTACATCGCGGTGTTGTGCTTTGTTGAAGGTGAAATTCAAGCGTTGATCTATTTTTTCATCGGGGGTTTCAAAGTTGATTGTAGGTGGTACAATGCCGTATTTGATAGCGAGAATAGATGCCACTGCCTCTATTGCCCCTGCAGCACCGAGCAAGTGTCCTGTCATCGACTTGGTAGAGTTGATATTGATATCATAAGCGTGTTCGCCAAAAACTTCGAGTACAGCTTTAGATTCTGCAACATCACCCAGTGGTGTAGAAGTACCGTGCATATTGATAGCATCGACTTCGTTTGTTGATACTCCTGCATCTTTCAAGCAATTGATCATCACATTTTTAGCTCCTAATCCTTCTGGGTGAGGAGCCGTCATGTGGTAAGCATCGGCCGAGAGACCTCCACCTGCTAATTCGCAGTAGATAGTAGCACCACGAGCTACTGCGTGGTTGTACTCTTCGAGTACTACAGCACCTGCTCCTTCGCCTAATACAAAACCATCGCGATTGGCATCGAATGGACGAGAGGCTTTGGCAGGATTTTCGTTGAAAGTAGAAAGTGCGTGCAAAGCGTTGAAACCACCAATACCAGCAATAGTTACAGCTGCTTCGGAGCCTCCTGATACCATCATATCAGCATAGCCTAAGCGGATGTAGTTAAGGGCGTCGATCATAGCGTTGGCAGCTGAAGCACAAGCTGATACAGTAGTAAAGTTAGGACCTCTAAAGCCGTAGCGTATAGAAATCACGCCAGCGGCGATATCGGCTATCATTTTAGGGATAAAGAAAGGGTTGAAGCGAGGAGTTCCATCGCCTTGATTGAAGTTGGTTACCTCGTTTTGGAAGGTTTCCAAACCACCTATGCCAGAGCCCCAAATCACGCCAATGCGGTCTTTATCGAGTGTATCAACATCGAGGTGGGCACCTTTGATTGCTTCATCGGAAGCTACTAAGGCATATTGTGCAAACTTATCGAGTTTACGGGCTTCTTTTTTGTCCATAAAATCCTCGATATTAAAGTTTTTAACTTCACAAGCAAACTGAGTTTTGAACTTAGAAGCATCAAAATGGGTAATAGGCGCAGCGCCGCTTTTACCAGCGACAAGACCTTCCCAAAACTCTGGGGCGGTATTTCCAATAGGGGTAAGAGCCCCTATACCTGTAACTACAACACGTCTTTTCTCCATATAGTTTTTTAAGTTTTTAGCATTTAGGTTTTAAAAAACAATTAGGCAGTAAGCTACCAACTGTGATATGCTGATAGCCTACTGCCTATGAGCCAATTATTGTTTAGCGTCTTCAATATATTTTACTGCTTGACCAACAGTTGCAATGTTTTCAGCTTGGTCATCTGGGATTTGAATATCAAATTCTTTTTCGAATTCCATAATCAATTCAACAGTGTCTAATGAATCAGCTCCTAAGTCGTTAGTGAAGCTTGCTTCTGCAGTAACTTCATTTTCGTCTACGCCTAATTTATCAACGATAATGGCTTTAACTCTTGATGCAATGTCTGACATAATTTTCTTTTTTTATAATTTAATAATAATTACTGCCGGCAAAAGTATAACATTTTTTTTGAAACACAATCTTTTTCTGATAAATATTGTAGTTTTTTTGCATTTAAAATTTTTAAACTACTCATTTATAATTAATTATATAATAGAGGTTAAAAGATGGGGTGTAGAGGAAAATTTAGCTATTACGCGGTATTTTACTGTTTTTAGTTGTATGGGTGTTTGTTGCGGGGGCGTTTGCAGCACATACCCAGCTATCGCTGGCTTTCCTACATAACATAATTCAAAAATGATTGATTATTAGTGCAATCAACTTTGCCAAAGTGTAGAGATGTTATATTGAACTGTCATAAGGAAAGTTCAATAGAAAAATTTTCTAACGACTCACGACTACACTTATTCCATTTCCGCCAAAGCCAACCGCATTGATTAAGATATGTTGTAGTTTATCAGGGATACATTCGGGTGCTGGCAGGTAGGGTACTGGCTCAAAACGGTTGTTTTGCAACATTCTGACAGCCATTGCGAGGTTGAGCGCCCCACTGGCACCATAGGTATGTCCGTGTTGCCATTTATTATTGGTGAGCAGCGGTTTTTCGTCGCCAAAAACCGCTTCTATAGCATTGAGTTCAGCTTGATCGCCTTTGATAGTACCCGTGCAATGGGTAATTATGGCATCTATTTTAGGATTTCCGGCACTTGCCAAAGCCCGTTGCATAGAGGCTTGCAGACAATCGCCATTTTTGGAGAGGGATACACTATGGGTGAGCTTTTCGGTAGCAAAACCTATCCCCACAATATAAGCTAAGGCATTGGTGCGTTCCCCTTTTTCTAAACAGAAACAACCTGCCCCCTCCCCCAGCACCATTGTGCTTTGTTTTTTGGTCATATCCATTGCGCGACAAGGATAAGGCAAGGGCAGATTACTATAGATTTTGAGGGCTTTTACTTGGGCAATGGTAAAAGGAGTAAGGGGCGCTTCACTACCGCCTACTAAAAAGCGTTGTTCCATACCGCTTTCCAGCCACGCAATGGCATTGGCGATACCGTGCAAGGCAGTAGAGCAAGTAATGGAGTGTGAGAGTTCAAAGCCTTGATTGCCTAAATCTTGAGCTACCCACGTGCTGATATTACCCAAAGTAGTGGTAGGAGAAGCTAAGGTTTGGCAAGTGCCTTCGGCAAGAAAATAAGAGTAATGCTTTTCAAACAAGGCAGTAGCCCCGCGTGAGGAGCCTATATTGATACCAAAACGCAAATCGTGCCAATTAGCTTGTGCTACTGCTTCACGAGCGGTGCGTAGTGCATAAAGAACAGTAGTATCTAAAGGTTCGTAAGCCGGATTGGAGGCTTGAAGTGCTGAGATGAGCGCTTGGTCGCCCTCAGAAAGTTTTCCTTGGGGTATGTTGTTATGAAGAGTAAGAGCCTCAGCTGCGAGGGTACTCATTCCCGTAATAGCTATTTTGAGGGGTATATAATCTTCCATTTTCTACCTTTAGTAATTTTTTGTATGAGTTTTTGCCAGAAGTTCATTTGTTTATAAGCGAGTTTTTCACTGCCCATATATTCGGGATTATAGTTTGCAGAAAGAGCTACTAACGTTTCAAAGCTCTTTTCTTTGTTCTCTTGTAGAAACTGTGTTATAACCTCTCTAAATTCTTTGAAATACCAATAGTGATGAATGTGAGGTTCAGCCTCATAAATAGCTCCTTTTTGAGAGAGCAACACTGTGAAAGCAAACTGTTCGGTTACGTGGTTATCAATAGAAGGATGAAGAAAATCGGTAACTGTTAGAGCCCTTTCTACTACAAAGTTATCACTTGGTGAGAGACCTATAATCCCAGCGTTGTACATCGCTTGTTGAGGAGCTACAACGATAGGAGGCGCTACTGCAATCGTGTTTTGATGTGATTTTAGATAGGAAGCTAATGTTTTGAAGTGCCTAAGATTGCTTTTGAAGATAATTCCCTCTTTCAAACTCATTACAGGTGTACCTTCATTGATTTTCGTTTCTAAGAAAGAGATGTTTTCTTTGAAATAGACATCGCTATCTAAATACAAGAATGTTTCTTGAGGGAAGCGCTGAAAGGCATCGCGTAGCACTTCTATTTTTACACGGTGAACAAAGTCGATAGTGCCACGCCATTGTTTTATCTGTGCAGGGGTAACACTTATGTAGGTAATTTGGGGAGGGAGCAGTTGCTGAAAATGAGCTACATTATCAGTATATATTACAATCTTATTTTCGTCAGTGTGGTGATGCTGATAATAAGAAAGCAACGCAAAGGTTACTTCGTTTAAAAAAGCTTCACCTCCGTGAGCAAAGAATACTATGGTCATTCGTTGTTAGTTTTTATAGTTTGAACAAAGTTTGCGCGTTGAGGGTAGTTGCTGAAGACACTGTTTCGAACGGTATCTCTTTGAACTGAGCTATGGTTTGAGCCACGTAAGGCAAAAAGGCGGGTTCATTGCGACGCGATTGATACTGAGACAGCTGACTTTGGGGTACGTTCTTGGGCAACATAAAAGGAGCATCGGTTTCTATGAGTATACGGTCTAAAGGCACGTAACGGACAACTTCTTCTAAATGAGCAAAGCGTTTGCTATCGCTCACAGCCCCTGTAAAACCTATATAATAGCCAGCGTCTAAGTAAGTTTTTGCTTCTTTTAAACTACCGGTAAAGCAGTGTACTACCCCTTCGGGCAATCGGTTGTGTTCGGCGAGTATGGCAGTAAAACGCACGAAGGCTGCGCGCTCGTGCAGAAATAAGGGTTTATGCACTTCTTCAGCTAAAGAAAGTTGTGCGTGAAAGCACGCTTCTTGCACGGGACGGGGTGAGAAATCGCGATCGAAGTCTAAGCCACATTCGCCTACGGCTACTACATACTTTTGGTTGAGCAACGCTTGTAAGTTTTTGATGCTCTCGGCGCTCATTGTTTTGGCGTCGTGAGGGTGAATACCTGCGGTAGCGTAAAGTCTTTTGGGGTATTTTTTGGCTAATGCTAAAGCCTCATTACTGCTACGCACGCTTGTTCCCGTAAGAAGTATTGTATCTACTTCTGCCTTTATGGCGCGGTCTATAATTTTATCGTACTCACCTGCGAATTGCTTATTAGTGAGATTTATGCCTATGTCTATCATTAGTTGTTAGGGGATAGTTATTTTTATTGTCTGAACTTTTTCATTTCGGCTTCGGTATAGTCAAAGAAGCGAGCGACCTCTTTACTATTTACATCATAATAATTTTCTTGTATTACATAGGTTATCGTTCCTGTGGTGAGGTCTTTTACCGCAAATACCCAAGCTGTTATCCCTTCTAATTGGTTATAAGCAAGTATCTTGAATTTTTTCAAGTGAAGTATATCAGTAGTATATTTCTCTACTTGCGCAGGTAATGCTCCTATATATTTAGTTTCTACCTTCATTTTTGTTTTATGTTTATACACTACATCGCGCTTTATACCGGTTACTAACAAATAGTTTTTAGCCTTTTCTTGATCTTCTTTTTCATTTTTTGAAGTGCTTCTCACTAAGAAGATTTTCTTATCAGAGACTTTGTATATGTAATAATCAGCGGTATCGTTATGCAATGTTTCGTTTTTCTTTTCACAAAAACCTCTTTGTTCAAATTTTAGGGCATTCAGGCGTACATACGAGGGGGCAATAAGCTCGAATGTTCCTGTTATAGAGGGGAAACAGTCGTTGCCACAAGGGGCAAAGTAAAATGATTTATATTGATTTTTGTCGTTCTTTTCAAATACCGTTGCAAAACCTGCTATTTCACCTTCGTCTTTGGTAAGTTCAAATAAGTTACTGTCTTCTTCTTTGAATTTACCCAACAGAGAGTTGGTTATCCATTCGCCTTCTAAGAGATTTTGCGCATACAATGAAGGTGCGCATAGTAACAAGGTTATTAAAAAATGTTTCATAGTTGTTTATAAGGGTTAGAGGTTAGAAGGCACGAGCTACAAGCTCGCACTAGCGGGAGGGTTATTATTATTGTCTGAACTTCTTTATTTCAGCTTCAGTACAATCAAAAAAGCGAGCAATTTCTTTATCTTTTGCATCATAATAATTTTCTTGTATTACATAGGTTATCGTTCCTGTGGTGAGGTCTTTTACCGCAAATACCCAAGCCGCTATCCCTCTTAATTGGTTATAAATAAGTATCTTGAATTTTTTCAAGTGAAGTATATCAGTAGCGTATTTCTCTACTTGTGCGGGTAATGGTTTCATACCCTTAACCTCTATTTCCATTTTTATTTTTGGTTGTTGGTTATACCATACATTTCTTATATTGGTTACCAACAGATAGTTTTTAGCCTTTTCTTGATCTTCTTTTTCATTTCTTGAAGCGCTTTTCACTAAGAAGATTTTCTTATTTGAGACTTTGTATATGTAATAATCAGCGGTATCATTATGCAACTTTTCGTTTTTGTGTTTACAATCACCAGTTTGTTCAAAAGTTAGAGCATTCAGGCGCACATACGAGGGGGCAATAAGCTCAAATGTTCCTATTATAGAGGGAAAACAGTCGTTGCCACAAGGGGCAAAGTAATACGAAATATATTGATTTTTGTCGTTCTTTTTAAATTCCGTTGCATAACCACCTCTTTCATCTTCTCTTTGTGTAAGCACAAGCAGGTTTTGATATTCCTCTTTGAAATCACGTAACAGAGAGCTGGTTATCCATTCGCCTTTTAAGGGATTTTGTGCGTGCAATGAAGACGCGCATAGTAACAAGGTTATTAAAAAATGTTTCATAGTTGCTAGAGATTAGAGGGCACGAGCTGCAAGCTCGCGCCAGCGGGGGTTATTTGTTAATTGTTATTTTTTATTTGTTAATTGTAATATGAGGCAACCTATGGCATAGCATATTATATCAGTCCACGAGAAGTGATTGCCCAGAATGATATAGCCAATACTTCCTTTAGCAAAGCCTAAATGAGAGGCTACTCCAAAATATTGCAGTATTTCTACTACAACGGCAAAGGCAAATATGCCCCAGATGAGTTTGCTTTTGTGTTTCACTTTTACAAATGAAAGGACTATATAATAGAGCAATATCACTACTAATACATCGCCGAGATAGCCGCGTATAAAACCGATATTCTTGAATAGCGTAGCGATAAGGAACTCTACACCAAAGAGGGCTAATGCCCATATAAAGTATTTTTTATTGAATGTTAGGGTCATTGTTAGGTATTGGGGGTTAGAGGGCACGAGCTACAAGCTCGCGCTAGCGGGGGAATAGGGGTTCACCGTTAAGATTGGTGGTAAGGGCTTCGGTCATAAAGTCGAAAAAGGGGCGCATCGCTAAGAGTCCTTGTACTACTTTTTTATTGAAACCTTCGGCGGTAGCTTCTTTTTGAGTGTAGTCGTGTTTGAGTAGGAACTGTTTTTTCCGCAGATAATCAAGCATAGGGTCGTCTTTTTCAAAACCTTTGGGAGCTGTTTTGAGTTCGTCGCCCCATAGTTTCCCGCCGAACTCTTTTACAATACCTTTATCGGTCATTACTTTTAGGAAATCATCGGGGTTGAGAGAGATTTCTTGACGCATACGCAACAAATCATCTTTATTGGGGTCGAAGAATCCTCCCCCTATAAAAGTTTCTTGCGGACTGATATGCACGTAATATCCCCCACGATAGTGAGGTTGTTTGCGCTGTATGTAGCAACCGAAGTGGGTTTTGTAAGGCGTTTTATCCTTAGAAAAGCGCAAATCGCGGTAGATACGGTATATTTTGAGAGGGGCAACGGTGTCGTGCGCTGCAATTTCAGCATAAATACGATTGAAAAGCTCTGTTGCTTGCAATTTAGCGCTTTCGTAAGCTGCTTTATGAGCGTCGAACCACTCTTTGTTGTTGTTTTTAGCGAGGTCAGTGAGAAATTGAAACATAATTTTAAATACGAATGACGAATGACGAGATAGCCCCCGAACCCCCGAAGGGGGGCAAGCCGCAAAAGCAATTGCTATTTGTCTTAACGGGAACAAATGACGAAAGACGAGTTACAAATGACGAATAATGAGGCAAAGGTAGTAATAATTTGCTAATTAGCAAATTTGCTAATTTAGTAATTATCGCTATTTTTGCAACGTGAAACAAAACCAAACTATGAACGACGATTTGTTATACCTCATTGCCTTAAAGAAAATTCCGCTTGTAGGTGATATAACTGCCAAAAAACTTATTGCGCACTTTGGGAGTGCTAAAAATATATTTGCACAACGCCGAAGTAGCTTAGAAAAAGTAATGGGTATAGGTTCTAAAATTACCCAAAATATCCTCAACTCTCAGTATTTACAAGAAGCTGAAACTGAGTTGCTCTTTACTGAAAAACACGGCATCAGCATTGTTAGTTATACTGATGCTCACTACCCTAAACTATTGAAACAGTGTGTGGATAGCCCTATACTCTTCTACCAGAAAGGACACATAAACCTGCAAAACAAACGACTACTGAGCATTGTAGGTACCCGCAATATCACGACCTACGGCACGGCATTTTGCGAACAACTGATAGAAGAACTCGCCCCGCTTGATGTGGTGATTGTAAGTGGTTATGCTTATGGGGTGGATATCACGGCTCACAAGGCTGCAATGAAACACCGCTTGCAAACAGTAGCTTGCCTGGCTCACGGACTTAACCTTATCTACCCTGCTGCTCACGCGAAATACTGTGAGGCAATGGAAGAGAACGGCGGTTTTATCACCGATTTCGGCAGTGAGAGTCCGTTTGACCGGAAGAATTTCCTCAGTCGCAATCGCATTATTGCAGGGCTTACGGAAGCTACTGTAGTGATTGAATCGGGTAAAAAAGGGGGAAGTTTGGTTACTGCCGATATTGCTTTTTCATACAACCGCGAAGTATTTGCCGTACCAGGTCGTACGACAGATACTTATAGCATAGGCTGCAATGAGCTGATACGCAACCGCAAAGCTAATATACTCACCTCAGCTAAAGACCTCATTTACCTACTGAATTGGGATACTCCCGCCCCTAAAGCCGTACAACAAGAACTTTTTATAGACCTCAGTCCCGACGAAGAATTGGTTGTAAACTACCTGAAAGAGAATGGCAAACAAGCCTTAGATGAACTCGCTCTGGGCTGCCAAATACCTATCTACCAACTTTCTAATTTGCTTTTCCAAATGGAACTGAAAGGAGTAGTAAACCCGCTACCAGGGAAAATGTTTGAGATTAAGTAACAAGTAACAAGTAACAATTAATAGGAAGATTATACATATTGATATGGATGCTTTCTACGCCTCGGTAGAGCAATTAGATTTTCCTGAATTGAGAGGAAAAGCGATTGCGGTAGGCGGAGGCGAAGCGCGCGGTGTAGTGGCTACAGCCAGCTACGAGGCGCGCAAGTTTGGTGTGCGCAGTGCTATCAGTGGGGCACAGGCGCGCAAATTGTGTCCGCATCTCATCTTTGTAAAACCTCGCTTTGAGCGCTATAAGCAAATATCAATGCAAATACGCGCTATCTTCCACGAATATACCGATTTGGTGGAACCTCTCTCCCTCGATGAGGCTTACTTAGATGTTACAGTAAACAAAAAAGGTAACCCTTCGGCTACCCTCATTGCGCAAGAGATTAGACAACGCATTTTCAATGAAACAGGACTTACGGCTTCAGCAGGCATTTCGATAAATAAGTTTATTGCCAAAATTGCTAGCGACTATCACAAGCCTAACGGACAGACTACTATCACTCAGGCTGAAGTACAAGATTTCTTAGACAAACTCGATGTGCGCAAATTCTATGGCATAGGCAAAGTAACTGCCGAAAAGATGTATCAGTTAGGGATTTTTAAAGGGAAGGATTTGCGGGAGAAATCATTAGCGTTCTTAGAACGGAATTTCGGCAATAGCGGACATTATTACTACGAGCTCTCACGAGGTATTCACCGCAGCGAAGTTCAGCCTTTTAGAATTCGTAAATCGGTGGGTGCTGAAGAAACTTTTGCCGAAAATCTCACCAGTGAGGTCTATATGGAACGCGAACTTGAACGTATAGCCGAAGATGTCGTCCGCCGCCTTGAAAAACAGCAAGTTGCAGGTAAAACTATCACCTTGAAGATAAAATACAGCGACTTCACTATTCAGACACGCAGCAAGACCCTTAAAGATTTTATTAGCAGCAAAGAGGAAATTCTTTTACACATCAAAGAATTGCTCTACCAAGAACGGTTGAGTGAATCGGTACGATTATTAGGCATTTCAGTTTCTCACCTCAACAATGAACCTGATAAAGAGACTGTAAAACAACCGATGTACATACAGTTGAAATTGGAATTTCCAGAGTATAGGGAATAGAGGATAGGAGGTTAGAAAGTTAAACCTACACTTAATTGATGAAAAGTATTTGTTTTTTGGAGGGTAAAAACTTCTATTTGGGTGTTGAGTCCCACGAAATAACTGAGTGAGGACGATAGTGGGTGATGGTACTGCAAATGTGATTGGAAAACCTGTTCATCGGAGGCGAGGAGACGAGCATTGTGCAAAAGCATTTCGCTGAGAGATACTTCACTATCGTTGCGGAGTAGATAATTGCCTTTTAACGTATTGCGATACTGGTAATGCAAACCTGCTATACCTATACTCTTCTTCCCTAAAGGCGCTACAACACTCATTTTTATCCCTACATTCATATAATCAAAACGCTGAAAACTCCTTACAAGGGTATAGTCCTCGCGGTGAGTTTCATAACCTACATAAGGTGCTATGTGATATTGCAAATCACTATTGTTACAGAAAAGCATTGCCAATTGGTAGTGTTCTTTTTTTAGGGTATAATTCTCATTTTTAGCAACTACTTCCGTCCAATTGCTATTACGCCCCGAGAGAATAGGCTCTACTCCACTTTTGGTTTGCAGAGAGTAATATCCTTTGAAACCATAATAGTAAGTATCTTTGTGAAACAGCTTTGTCAGCTCGGTATAGAGGGTGCGATTGGTAAGTGTTACAGCTATCACACCATTATCTTCTGTCATATATTTTTCGATTGCCAATTGCTGGTAATTAGCAGAGAGGAAAAGGTTGTTTTTCCTGCTGATATTCAGTCCGCTACCATATCCATAACCTTCATAAAAAGCCCTGAGTTTGTTGCCTTTCAGCAGGTGATTGTAATAGCCTAAACCATTGAGGTGATAGACTGAAGGACTTCCCAATTCGTTGAAAAATTTCAGTTCGTTAGACTGGGTATATTTCTGGAAAGAGGCATATATTCCTGCTTGCCACTCCCCTCCCCTCCACATAAATCCTGAGCGCAATTGCAGATTTGAAGTGATATTTTTAGGACGCGGGTCTTTATTGCGACTTGCTAATTCGGCTTGGTAATCCAAACTGATGCCCCAATGCAGTCGTTGCCATTGTTTGGCAAAACCACCCATAAAGGCGTATTGCTCGCTATGCAAGTCGCCCCCTACTGCATCGGCAGTGAAATATGGATAGAGTAAATCGGCATCTACCGACTCATTCCAACGCACTTTTCGCAGTTCTTGATTTTTATAGGATGCATTGCCCCAAAGCGTGCGTGTGCTATCATAAGGAAAGAAAGAGGTTGCCATTGCCGAAAAAGCCGTATGCCCTTCAGGATACTGTTGAGCATAAGCCTCTTTATCACTTCTCTCATAAGTCGCTTGTACGGTAGAAAAGCGATGTTTTCCCCACTTGGGCATCGTAGCTGGATTCTGAAAATAAGCTTTGTAAAAACGGGAAGTATTTTGTTGTTCTTTTAGTTTTAGCAGAAGGGTATCAACAGAGGTTTGTCCCCAACCTATTTGGCAGAGGAAAGCGAAAAATAATATGTTAATTAGTTGTTTTTTCAATTTAGTGTGAGCCGGTGCGAGCCGCACGGGCAGTTTGTTAATTTGTCAATTTATAAAAAGATTGTCTGAAAAGTTTTTATACTACAAGGGCGTTTGCAGCACATACCCAGCTATCGCTGGCTTTCCTACACAACATACTCTAAAAGTGATTGATCATCAAGATAATCAACTTTGCCAAAGTGTAGCGACACTCTTCACTTTTCACTTTTTAAGTGATGGGGTTACACGTGCATCAAAATCTTCGGTGGAGTTATTGGTGTCTTTTAACACACGATGTCCGTTTTGCTGACCCGTTACTTTGCGGCGTACTCCTTTGCTATAACGAGAAACATCTCCTTGACTTTCGGAGGCGTAAGTCCAACCACTATCTAAAGAAACATCGGTTACAAGCCATTGAAAGTCTTCTTTTTGTGCGAGATTTACAGCATCGATAACCCACGTATTCGGGATTTTTACAGCATCACCTCCTGAGTCAAATCCTGATTCATCTTTGTATGTATAAGAATACTTCTCCAATTCAGTAACCCCCTTGGGCATTCTGGCAAGTGCAAAAGCGTTGATTGCTTGACGATTGATTACTGCATCTTCAAACTTCACGAACATATTAGGCACTGCAGCGTTATCGGGGTCTTCATCGTCTGCTTCATCTTTGATTTCGAAATTGGCATTTTTCAAATCTATTGAATTACTATTGAGTTCTTTGTGATTGATAGCCGTAAGGGCAATGATGATGCTTTCGCCTGCTCCTACGGGGTATTGCTTGCCATTCCCTGGGATTTGGTATACCGCATTAGCGGTGAAAGCTTGGTTCATTATATTTGGCGTATAGGTTTGCTTGTCATTTGTTTGGAACGCCGATTGCACCAAGAGCAAACCATCAGCATAAAGAATTCTGGAAGTAGGGTTGTAAATCTTGAAATAACCATCATCTAAATATTGTTTGCCTTGTGGAGTAGTTGTACCCGTGATAAAAATCTCTTCAATAAGCAAATCTTTATCCTCATCACTTACAATTGTTTTTAAGGTAATAGGCAGACTGTAGGTAGTGGCTGTGAGTACGTTGAGTTTGGGTATTAAGGTAGTTACTTCGCCTGCAAAGGTAGTGCTACTTTGGGTGTAACTCACAGTACCTGTGGCACGTACCTCATAGCTACCCGCAGGAATACTCAGTTGGAAATCGTTGGTAGTAGTGTTGTGATATACTTTTTCTACCTTCTCATTCTTGTTGAGCTCGGTAAGGGTAAGAGTAAGGGTACCATAGTGGGTAATGTTTACTTTATCGGGGGCTTGTAAATGAAGGGTTATATTCAAAGGTTCGGTAGCGATACCGTTGTTGTCGTCTTTCTTACAAGCATTTAGGAGCACTAAAGCAAGTGCTACAGCTAAAAATTGTTTTAAATGTTTCATATTAATGCTAATTTGGTGCGAGCCGCACGGGCAGTTTGTTAATTTGTTAATTATAAAGAGGTTATCCGAAAAGTTTTTATATTGTAAGGGCGTTTGCAGCACATACCCAGCTATCGCTGGCTTTCCTACATAACATACTATAAAAGTAATTGATTATCAGGACAATCAATTACAATCAACTCTGGCAAAGTGTGAAACTTTGCCAAAGTGTTGTGATACTTTTCACTTTTCACTTTTTAAGTGATGGTGTTACATCGGGATCAAAATCTTCAGTAGAGTTATTGGTGTCTTTAAAGATAGGTTTACCGTTGTTTTCAGAGAGGACTTTACGGCGTACGGATTTGCCATAACGTGCGGGATCATTGTCTTTTTTGCCACAATACGTCCATCCACTATCTAAAGAAGGAGCGGTTAGAAGCCATTGGAATTTTCCTTTTACACTTACATTCACAGCATCGAGTATCCACGAATTAGGAATTTTATAAGTTTCACCTTCTCGAAATATTATTTTATAAGTATACTTGTAGTCAGTTAAATAGGATGCTATTGTAATTCCTTTAGGCAATCGGGCTATTACATAGCTCTTGTATCCACGATTGTGAAAAGCTACATAACTATGGGTGTTGAGTACATTGGTTACCTTAGGGTTGTCCTCATCTTTTATCTGTTCATAGTAAATTTCAAAATCGGCTTTTGATAAATCGAGAGAATTAGTGTTGTTCTCTTTGTGATTGATAGCTTGATCGGCTATAACTATCCACTTACCAGGGGCAACAGGATACTGAGTTCCATTACCAGGTATTTGCACGATTCCTTCTACAGAGAAAGCTTCATCTATAATATCAGGCTCAACTTTTTGTCTACTTGTTGTAAGGAACTTAGAGTCAGCTATTAATAAACCATCGGCATAGAGCACTTTATTTGTAGGGTTATAAAGTTTGATATACTGGTCGCCTTCATACTGTTTGCCTTGTGGGGTTAAGGAACCTGTAAAGTAGATTTCTTCGATAATGAAATCACCATCTTCTGAGGAGGTAATTTTCAGACTAAGGGGTAGCGTATAAGTAGTAGCTGTAAGGATATCGAGTTTATTCATAAAACCTACAACTTCACCTGCATAGGTAGTGCTACTTTGGGTGTAACTCACAGTACCTGTGGCACGTACCTCATAGCTACCCGCAGGAATACTCAGTTGGAAATCGTTGGTAGTAGTGTTGTGATATACTTTTTCTACCTTCTCATTCTTGTTGAGCTCGGTAAGGGTAAGGGTGAGGGTACCATAGTGAGTAATGTTTACTTTATCAGGAGCTTGTAAATGAAGGGTTATGTTCAAAGGTTCGGTAGCGATACCGTTGTTGTCATCTTTCTTACAAGCATTTAGGAGCACTAAAGCAAGTGCTACAGCTAAAAATTGTTTTAAATGTTTCATATTAATACCAATTTGGTGCAAGCCGCACGGGCAGTTTGGTGCGAGCCGCACGGGCAATTTATTAATTTGTTAATTATAAATGCTAATCAAGGTTTAAAATAAATTTTCAAAGAGTAATGCAGTAGCTATTTTTCCAAAGATATGGACAAAAAGTCCTTTGCTAGAGCGCACTTTTCCAGCATATTGTATTTGAGTCTTTTCATTCAACCAATTAAAGAACGATTCAATAGGTTGTCTTATAGATGAAACAGCCTTATTATACAAAGATTCAAAAGCAAAATCTCTCTGTTTTAATACTTCTGACTTGTTCTTTTTCATTTTTATAGGTGTTATCATTTCACTATTATTTGATTTCAAAACTTCATTAACAGCAGCACTTTGATAAATCTTGTCAGCAATAAAACAAGTATCTGTTAGCTCTTGCCAATTTTCTTTGAAAACACTTAAATCATTTTCACTAGCTTTGGTAACAATATAATCTTTCAAATAAGGAAGAGTACCTTTTTGATAAGCACCTAAGGCGTGTAGTTTCACACCATAATACCACATTTTTTTCGAGGAACAATAGCTTTTATCAGTAAAATCACGAGCTACTTTTCCTTTGCCATTTCCTTTACAAGTAACAATAGGACAAGAGTCTAAAATATTGATAGACATTTCTCTTTGCTCTGACATTCCTATTAAAATTTGTTCAATAGATATATGCTTAAAGACTTCGCTAAGTCTGTTTAAACGATTATTAAAGGCTTGATAAGAAGGTATTTTAGGGAACCAATCAAGCCAGTAATCTTTGATGAAATTATACATTTCTTTTATTTTGTACTTGTGTTCAACACCAGTGCAAAATAGATAAATTGTAATAACTTCTTGATCTGTAAATACAGGTTTGTTGTTATTGCTAAATCGCTGACAAAAATATTGTAAATAATTATCGTATTTTTGACATATTGTTAAATATATTTTTACTAATTTTGTCGCCGTAGTCTGATTTATCATTTATATCTGATTTTTTTTTGACACCACAAAGATAGTGATTTATCAGACTACTTTTATTTTTTCTACTTTTTCAACTCTTGATTCGCATTATAAAGAGGTTATCCGAAAAGTTTTTATATTGTGAGGGCGTTTGCAAAAAGTTTTTATACTATAAGGGCGTTTGCAGCACATACCCAGCTATCGCTGGCTTTCCTACATAACATACTATAAAAGTAATTGATTATCATTTATATACTTTGTCAAAGTCCAAGGACTTTGACAAAGTTTGCAATGCACCTATTACTTGTTAGCTGTTAGTTATTACTTTTTAAGTGTGGGTGTATTGAGTATCTCGAAATCGTCGGTAGAGTTATTGGTGTCTTTAAAAACGGTTTTACCGTTATTTTGAGAGAGGACTTTACGACGTACGGATTTGCCATAACGAGAAACATCTCCTTCTCCTTTAGCTACATAAGTATAACCAGCATCTAAAGAGGGAGCTGTAACTATCCACTCGAAACCTGATTGAGTACTTAAATTTACGGCATCTACTATCCAATTATTAGGGATTTTCAAAGCCTGTCTCTGCATTAATTTTGTTCCTATTTTGTATTCATAGTTATACTGAAGTGTAGAAGTAGCAGTACCTTCAGGGAAACGTGCTATCACATAACTTCTATTGCCTCTATTATTAATTATAAAAACACCATATAAGTTGATATTGTTAGTTACTCCTACCCCATCAACGTCTTTCACTTTTGGAGGGTAGAAGCTTTCAAAATCAGCTTTTGAAAGGTCTATAGAATTAGGGTTATTTTCTTTATGATTAATTCCTTGTTCAGCAATTACAATAGACTTCCCTGGTTGCACAGGATATTGAGTGCCTGTACCTGGAATCTGCACCATACTTCCTGCTGTAAAGGCTTCTGCCATTACATTGGGGGTATAATCTCTTTTGGTTACTGTTAGGAACTCAGAATCTGCTAAAACCAAACCATCAGCATAAAGAACTTTATTAGTAGGGTTATACAATTTGATGTACTGATCACCAAAATACTGTTTACCTTCTGGAGTGGCTGTACCTGTAAAGAAAATTTCTTCAATGATAAAATCTCCATCTCCTGAAGGACTGAGTTTTAGGCTAAGGGGTACTGTGTAGGTAGTAGCTGTAAGAATATCAATCTTACTTACAAATCCTGCTACTTCACCCGTGGCGGCGGTGCCACTTTGGGTGTAATTTACGCTACCTACAGCGCGTACTTCATAACTACCTGCAGATAATTCCAACTTAAAATCACTACTTGATACATTGTGATATACCTTTTCTACCTTCTCATTCTTGTTGAGCTCGGTAAGAGTAAGGGTGAGGGTAGCATATTGAGTGATAGCTACCTTGTCGGGGGCTTGTAAATGAAAGGTTACAGAAAGAGATCCTGTAGGAATGCCATTGTTGTCGTCTTTTTTACAAGCGTTTAAGAGCACTAAACCAAGTGCTACAGCTAAAAATTGTTTTAAATGTTTCATATTAATTAATTTGTTGTGAGCCGCACGGGCAGTTATTTGTTATTTGTTAATTGTTATTTGAGTGAAACGTTCATTTCCATTCCGAAATAGGGATTGATGAGTCCGCGGCGGTTGATATATTGTCCGTTCACGCGGTAATCTTCATAAAAGTTAAACAGATTGTTTACGTACATTGAGAGCGTAAAGTACTTATAGAAATCTTTAGATATTTTTAGATGTATGTTCATCGACAATGGGGTTCTATCGCTGAGACTTACAGTTGTAGGGCGTATGAGCCATTGCAGTACGGGGTCATTAGCTTCTGCCGCTGTATATGGGTGACGTACACCATCCTCACTGATGTAGTGAGTGGGTACACGACTAAGTGACGGATTAGTGCTAATAGTATACCAAGTGAGGTCGCAACGCACAGAGGTAGTAAGTTTTAGTTCGGGGAGGTAAGTATCGGCAATAAGACTGGTTTCCAGCTGTTCGCGGTCGTACTTCTCCACTTCGGGGTATACCCCCAGATTGTAATGTTTGCGGTTGTTGATCACATTTTTATCGGCAGGGCGATATACGGGCAATGAGTTGTAATACAAGCTGTGAAACCACGCTCCACTGAGTGTAAAACGAGTGTTGAGCAACTGGAGGCGCTTACTGCTGTACTGAAACTCAACCCCTTGTTTATCGATAGCTGATCCATTGCTCTCTATATCTGAGAGAATCAGAGCGTTTTGCACTGTATAGGGCAGATTTTCCACCAAAGGAGGAGCTGTAATTGTGTTGTGATTGAGTCCTGTAGCATCGTATTTTTTATAGAATGCCTTATGATAATCGCTCATTTTTCGAAAACCCGATTGCATACGCTCATCAAAATAAGTGATGAATAGCGAATGGTGGTTGTATTCTAACCCAAGGCGCACTTCGGTTTTGTTATTCACCGCAGGCATAATGCTGTAGTTCACTTGCGGAAAAATGTAAGTTTTGTAGTGCAATTGGCGGTAAGCTTTTTGACTGTGATAGTAATTGAGCTGTACAAAATCTTCGTATTTATCTTGAGGGTAGAGCATTTCTTGAGTGGGAAGTTTGCTGTGTTTTCCCCAACCTGCTGTAATGCTGATACTGAGAGCATTTTGGTTAGCGAACTCGATTTTTGGGAAAGTAACTTTCATATTCACACGAGGGTCAAAACACACCTTGTTATGCAATGCGTAGCGCGAGTCGAGCCCCAAAAGGGTGTTGGCACGCAAACCAGCACGCACGAGAAATTGGGTATGCCAAAAAGTTTTTTCTAACTGCTCTTCAACGTAAAAAGCCATATCTTGCATTGCAGGAATGCTCTTAAAAGTACGTGGACGGGTGTCCATTTCGGGTGATGGAGGGTGCGCTAAATCGTATACCTGCCCCAGACCGTTGTTTTTGTTGTAGTTGTAAGTAAGTCCGATGAGCAATTCGTTGCGATAACCCGAAAATAGCTTGTAAGAAGTCGTTGAGAGGTCGGCATAGAGGTGTAGCGGTTTGCCATCGACGAGCAAGTGCGACACATAGTGAGGATCGGAGAATACCCCATAAAATTCACCAGCTTCTGTGTTTGTGAAAACGGGGCGTGCATTGGTGATTTGCACCCATTTATCTTGCTCAATACGGTCGAAACTCTGTGAGTAACTAGTTTTGAGTGCCAATGCTTTGAAGAATGTTTTAGGGAACTCCCAACTCAGCCCATTGGCAATGCGGATATTATTGTAAGTAGATTGATAAGCGTCATAGCGATCGAAGCCCACATCGGGGTCGCGCTTTTCCTTATCGATAGTACCCGTATAGTCGATGCTAAAATTCCACGTAAGCGGATTTTCGGTATCAAAGCGTTTTTCAGCACGTGCTGAAGCAGTATAACGCTTGTAGTTTTCAAAGCTGTTACGCGGGTCGGGTTGGGCATTCAAATAATCCAAACTAAAGTTGAGTTTGAGGCTACTTTCAAAAAAACTGAAACCTTTACCTATATAGAAAAGTTTGCTAAAACCATCGGCTTTGGCACGTGCCCTAAGGGGAGTATAGCCTTTTTTGCGGTGAATTGTTACTACCCCACTGCTGATATCACCAAATTTCACCGATGGGATTCCGCGTATAATCTCCACTGTTTCAATATCATCGGTAGCGATGGTGCGCATATCCACCCCCGAGCGGGTAGTGTTGCGCTTCTTATCGGCGTAATTCGATTGAGGGGTGATAATCATTCCGGTACCTACCGTAGATTGCATATTGTTATTTACATCTAAGGGAACACCATCAATATTGAAGCCTACGCCTAAAGAGGAAATACTATAGCCGTCCATAGGCGTTCCTGTCTGCCTGAGAGTGAGCGTATTGGCATAGTTCAGTGAGGGAGTAGTAACTTGCCGACCAGGGAGCAAACTCACTAAATCGGCAAAGCTAGAAGGCTGAAGGTGTCGCATAGCCTTGCGATCAATAAGCGAAGTAGAAGTAGGTGCAGGAAGTTCTTTAGCAGTTACCACTACTTCCTCTAACTGAATAGCTTGAGTAGTAGCAGTAACCGTGGTGGTAGCTGTTTGAGCGTAAAGTGTTGGGTAGAAAAAAGAGAATAAAAAGAATATCCCAATAAAAATATTAGGAAAGTAATAGAGAGGACAATGTATTCTTTCACTTTTCACTTTTCACACTCATTAAAATCGGGGACAAAGGTAATACTTTTTTTGAATTGCATAAAACAATTCTAAATAAAAGTGTGAAATAATTCTAAATAGGGTAAAAGAAAAATAGTAAACACTTTGTTATATTTACAACAAAATATTTATCCTTTGTAGAAAATGCGTATTTATTTTTCTGAAGATGAGATATTAGCTACCTTTGCACTCAAAATCTAACGTCGGACGACTTATAACTTACGAACTATGTTAAATAAATTTTCTCCTACTTTTTGGGTAGCGAGCTTCCTTCAGCTGATGGAACGCTGGGCTTATTACGGTATTTTTACGCTTTTGGGGCTTTATTTAGTTGCCTCTACTGATAAGGGCGGACTTGGGTTTGACCACTTGCAAAAAGCGAGTATAATGGCAAACGTTTCGGCTATTCTTTATCTTTTGCCTCCTATTTTTGGAGTGATTGCCGACCGTATTGGCTATAAACTTTCGTTAGTAATTTCGTGTGCTATTACAGCGGTAGGCTATTTTTTGATGGGAGAAGTTACCGATTATGCAGCGGTGTACTCTATATTTCTCTTATCGGCTGTTGGAGCAGGATTCTTTAAGCCTGTAGTCAATGGTATTGTAGCGCGTAATACCGATGAGACCACCAGCACTATGGGGTTTGGAATTTTCTATATGATGGTGAACATAGGGGGCTTTTTAGGTCCTGCAATGTCGTCCTACCTCCGCACCGAATACGGTTGGCGCATTATCTTTATACAAGGAGCTGTAGTAATGACTATCAATGTGTTAGTAGCTTTATTCCTCTATAAAGAACCTAAACTCGCTCAAAAAATTAGAAAGCCTTTGCTCACCGAAATCAAAGAATCACTGATGCATATCGTTGAGGCTTTGAAAGACCGCCGACTTACCGTACTATTGCTTTTGATGGTAGGCTTTTGGACGATGTTCAACCAGCTGTTTTACACCCTGCCTAACTTTATTGAAGATTGGGTAGATTCATCGGCATTGAGTGCGTGGATTAATGAAAAATCAACTTTTTTGGGCACTATCCTCACCTCTGAAGGACAGGTGAAAGCCGAGTGGTTTATCAACATAGATTCGTTTATGATTATCTTCTTTCAAGTGCTTGTATCGTATTTTGTAACCAAAATGAGCCACGTGAGCGCTATGATTAGGGGGACAGTTATCGCTACTTTAGGGGTAACGCTTACTTTTATGTTCAACAATCCGTGGTTCACCATTATAGGCACCGTGATTTTCTCGATAGGTGAAATGGCTTCCAGCCCTACCCTATCGGCTTTTGTGGCTCAAATTACACCTAAAGGCAAAGAGGCGCTCTATCAAGGTACGGTGTTTTTGCCAGTAGCTGCAGGAAATTACCTCACAGGCTTCTTTTCAGGACATTTGTATACTGAATGGTCTGATAAATACGGTTTACTAAAAAAAGAATTAGCCAAACGTGCTATTGAGATGCCTGAGAACCTCACTAAAACTCAATATTTTGAGTTGGCAAGTCAGAAATTAGGACTCAGTCAGTCACAAATCACTCAATTGTTATGGGATACTTATGAACCTGCAAAACTCTGGTATGTGATTTGTGCTTTGGGGGTATTTGCAGCGGCATCATTGTATATTTACAATAAACAGGTAACAAGAAGCAATTAACAATTTAAACTTTATCAAAAGTTTTTTGTACGTGCGGCTCGCACCTTTGCTAAAGGTGCGAGCCGCACGTGCTAATAACTTACGTTTCAATCGTAAAGCGTATGATTTTTCTGTCTTCATCTACCATTACTACAAGAATTTCATCGGTAACTTCTGGTAAAGTATAGTCGAAACTCGCAAACTCTGTCGCAAAAAGGGAGATATTGAGATTGGTAAGCTCAAGTGCTGTGAGCAATTCTTCCCCCTGCTCATCAGCCATTTCTTCTACTATTTGCACATAATCTTTCACCATAGATTCCTCACCAGAGCGATACTCTTTTATAAATTCTTTGCGTATCTGCTGGTCGAGTTCAGGCAAGTGTTCTAACAATTGCTGAATAGCTGTCCCCTGAGCTTTAGAGGGTGTTTCCCCCATACAGTCAATAGTGATTGACACTGAGGAGCCGTTGATATCCACATCTTCTATTTCTTGGTAATCATCATCTTCAGAAAGGGTAACCTTCCCGAAATAGGGTAATTTGTAGGTAGCCATAATGTTTAATATTTAGGCGACAAAGATAGCAAAAACCAACATATTCACAAATACAAAAGTCAGTTTTACATATTAACAACAATTCAAATTCATTTGATTTTTAGCATCTTACAAAATACATCTAAAAAATAAATGTTAAAAAATTTGCATAGTATAAAAATTCACCGTAACTATGCACCAAAATTAGACAACCGAGAACAATTTAAACACTATTTAACTGCGGTTAAATAGCCATTTAAAGATATAAACAATATTAGCGTTTCGCTTTACATTTTCCTTTACAGAAATACGACCAATTTTTCAACACCAGGAAAGTGAAGTGGAAGTGCCTGCGGTTACGTGGGCATTCCTTTTTACTTTGGTGTGCAGCCTTTGGTCGGGCTTCTGTGATGAGTAAACAAGGAATGCACCGCGTTTTTTTTATGTTCTTATATTGAAAAAAATATTAAATGGTCATACTTTGACCAATACCTGCTGTAATTTTGCAACCAAAATAAAACAGCTATCCGAGGGGCTGTATATAACAAAGGAGTAACCGAAAAGCCTATAAGTGAGTAGAAAAATAACCTTAAACTTTATAACAATGCCAATATCAAATGTAGAATTAAAAAACAGAATGTATTATGTGTATGACGAAAAACAAAAAGAGATTGCACATAAACATCAGAATAATGTTGGAGAACTGATAGGTTTCAGTTCAGAACTTATTGTTTTTTATAACAATAAAATGTACTATGTATATGATGAGAATCTTAAAGAAATTTCTCATAAACATGAAAACAACCTTAGTCAATTTAAAAATGTAGTAGGAAGAACTATTACATTCACAAATGGCAAAATGCTATATGTCTATGATGAAAAACTTAAAGAGATTTCTCATAAATGGCTATAAGAATAAGTAGGGGCACTTTTTTGCCCCTACTTCTAAAACTTTATAAATGATGAAAAAAGAATTTTTCAAAAGCAAATTACTCATCGGCTTAGCTACTTTGTTGGCTATTTCACTTAGTATTTTTATCTTTAATGCTATTTACCAAAACGAACTCCCTAAAATAGTAGAAGAAATCAACAACTCTGCCATAGGGGCTATATTTACCGCTATCGTTACTGTATTCCTTTTGCAAGGACAAACTGCCAGCGAGGAAGACAAAGAACGCAATGTAAAGGTTTTCGAGAAAAAATCAGAACTCTTTAATAACTTTATTGAAGAACTTTGGAAAGTGTGGGAAGATAGAAATATCTCATTAGAAGAACTTAATCATTTACTCAAATTAGTTGCTAAAGATATTATCCCTTATGCTAAACCACAAAGTGCTAAAAGCATCTTGCAATCGCTCAATGCGATAGCTGTAGACACACAAAATGTAAACCAAAATAAAACTGAAATACAAGCTCATCTATATGCTATCATCAACACCTTGTCTAAAGAAATAGGATTAGGCGGAGCTATTGAACACGAAGTTGCTACTGAGCTTAACAAACTTGAAAATCACATCCTTCCTTATCTAAATAAAAAAGGCTATATACATAAAATCAACTCTTTACTCCAAGAAAAGTTAGATAAAACCTTAACCGATTTCACTGTAGAAGACGATATACTATGGTGGCGAGTAGGAGGAAAGGATACAGGTATGTGGCTTAGAGTAGGCGATACCAATAACAGCGGACAAATATACCTCACTTTCTGGTCAGAGTTTTTTAGCAATCGTCAATACACGCCTTACCGCTATGCCCAAAAAGGCGAATCAAAAGACTGGATACAAGGTTATAAGTCAAGTGAAACTTTTAATTATAACCTATTGCGCAAAGGCGAAGAACTTAGCTCTGAAAGTGTAGAAAAACTCGTTAATGAAATTGTTGCATTCTACCAAGAACCTTTAGATGGAATAAGTAAGACCATTGATGAACTCATCGAAGAGTGTAACCCACAAAAGGAAGTTTAATTTTAAAATACATATCAAAATGAAGAGATATATTTTTATACTTATTGTGTTATTCTTAGTACTCTCTTGCAATTCTCAAAATAGTAATACCTCCATCGATACTACAACGTTCAATACTGAGGTTTTGAAAGGAAAAGTAAAAACTTTAAAGGAAACTATGTATGAGATTGATGACAACCAAAATAAAACACTTTTCATTACAGAAGAAGAACGTCCATATAAGATTTCCTTTGACGAGAAAGGGAATATAGTAGAAAATGAACAATATAACTCAGAAGGAGAAGTTTTCCTCAAAAATATAAATGTTTATACCTATCAGAATAACACTATTAAGAGTAGGGAAAGTTATTGTAAAGGATATTTTTGTATAAATGAAGGAAAAAGAATTACTAAATACAATGATAAGGGTTTAGTAATTGAAATTGTAACATACGACTCTTCAGGTGGCGTCCTTTCTACTGAAATATTTGAGTATGATGATAAAGATAAACTTATCAAAGAAACTTTAAAAGGTTTTTACTATTCTGAAGGTGGTGACTTTGAGATAGAAAAAATACCTATAGACAAAATTCGTACTTATAATTACAAATATGAAAATGGGAATCTAACAGAGGAAAGCTCTTCTGATGGTGAAATGAAAAAGTATGATTCACAAGGTAGAATAGTAGAGGAAAAAAGATGGGATAATACAGATTATTTTTATAGCTATGATAGCAATAATAATCTAATTAAGAAAATTCAAATCTACCATACAAATTCTGTATTAGAAAGAATAGAAACTACCTACAAGTACAATGAGAGTAATAATCTTGTAGAACAAACAACTTCAGATGGTAACAAAACTTTTTACAAGTATGACCATAAGAACAATCTTATAGAAGAAGTTTCTAATGAGGGAAATAAAATTACTTATAAATACGACGAAAAAGGTAATTGGGTAGAAAAGCGTCAAAATAAAATTCTCACCGAAAGAACCATAGAATATTATTAACAAAATATGCAAACAAACCAATTTAAAAATGTATTGTTCACCCCTTACATTGGTGAAAAATACCAACAAGGATATCAAGGCAAGAAAGTATTAGTGTTAGGTGAAAGTCATTATAGTGCCGATGAAAATGGGAATGCCTCTCTTGATGATCCTACTTTCACTAACTATATAGTACAAGAGTTTATAAACTATCAGAAAGGTAAAAGAGGACACAGCAACTGGATGAATACCTTTACTAAATTTGCAAAAGTTTTTCATAATGGCGACCTCTCTACTAATGAAATAGTGGATTTTTGGGAGCGAGTAGCTTTCTATAACTATGTACAAGAGCCAATGGCAGCTCCTCGTCAGTCTCCTACTACTGAACAATTTACTAAATCAGAAAAGGCTTTTTGGGAGGTGTTAGAAGTCTGCCGACCTGATATTATTGTAGTATGGAGTCATAGACTTTGGGTAAAAATGCCTTATACAGGAGAATACCAATCTAAAGAAAATACATTCATCAATAAAGGTAAAGGCTTCTATTATTACAAAGTAGGAAATAAAGAGATAGCGGCTATGTATATTCCACACCCTTCAGCACAAAATTTTCAATACCAAACAGTCTACAATGAACTGAAAGAAGCTTTCAATTTGTAAAACTATTTATTATACTTCAGTAGAGCACTTTGTGTTATACTGAAGTTTTTATAACATTAGTTCAATATATTTCTTGTGTTAAACTTACGTTATTATGAAAGTATACAAATACATCTTTTCTCTAACTCCTATAAAAACAAAAATTCCAAACTACTGAATATTCAATAGTTTGGAATTTTATTTCTAATGAATGACGAATCACTTATTATTTGTAATTCGTCATTCGTAATTAACAATTATTCTTCAAGTCGGATATCCAATCCAAGACCTTTAAGTTCGTGCATCAATACGTTGAAAGATTCTGGCAAGCCTGGTTCTGGCATTGTCTCACCTTTTACAATCGCTTCATAAGTTTTGGCACGACCTACTACGTCATCGGATTTTACAGTTAAGATTTCGCGTAAGGTACTAGATGCTCCATAAGCCTCTAATGCCCATACCTCCATCTCTCCAAAACGCTGACCACCAAATTGGGCTTTACCTCCCAATGGCTGTTGTGTGATGAGTGAGTACGGACCGATAGAACGTGCGTGCATCTTATCGTCAATCATATGTCCGAGTTTGATCATATAAATCACCCCTACAGTGGCTTTTTGGTCGAAACGTTCACCGGTACCACCATCGTATAGGTAAGTATGACCAAAACGCGGTACACCTGCTTCATCAGTAAGCTCATTGATTTGCTCAAGTGACGCTCCATCGAAGATAGGAGTTGCAAACTTCTTACCGAGTTTTTGTCCTGCCCAACCCAATACAGTTTCATATATCTGACCAATGTTCATACGTGAAGGTACCCCAAGTGGGTTCAACACGATATCTACTGGAGTTCCGTCTTCAAGGAATGGCATATCCTCATCGCGAACGATACGCGCTACGATACCTTTGTTACCGTGACGACCCGCCATCTTATCCCCTACTTTTAACTTACGTTTCTTAGCCACGTAAATTTTAGCTAATTTTAGGATACCTGCAGGCAATTCGTCACCCACAGCAATGGTAAATTTATCGCGACGCAATCCTCCTTGTAGGTCGTTTTCGCGAATGCGGTAGTTGTGCAAGAGGTCATCTATAAGTCCGTTGATATGTTTATCATTAGTCCATCCTGCAGAAGTAAGATGAGCATAATCTTCAATACCTTCAAGTACTTTTTTGGTGTATTTCTTACCTTTAGGTACAATTTCTTCTCCAAGGTCGTTTACTACTCCTTCTGAAGTTTTTTCAGCTACTAAACTAAATAATTTTTCTAATAATTTAGTACGAAGTACTTCGAATTTAGCATTGTAGTCAGCTTCTAATTGCGCTACATCTTCTTTATCTTTACTGCGTTTGCGTTTATCTTTTACTGCGCGAGAGAACAATTTCTTGTCGATTACTACCCCGTAAAGTGATGGAGAGGCCTTTAGAGATGCATCTTTCACATCACCTGCTTTATCACCAAAGATAGCACGGAGGAGTTTCTCTTCAGGAGTAGGATCAGATTCTCCTTTTGGAGTAATTTTACCTATAAGAATATCTCCAGGGCGTACTTCAGCACCAATGCGAATCATACCGTTTTCATCCAAATCCTTAGTAGCATCTTCCGATACGTTAGGAATATCATTGGTAAGTTCTTCAGCACCTAACTTAGTGTCACGCACTTCAAGCGCATATTCATCAATATGGATAGAGGTAAAAATATCATCGCGTACAGCACGTTCTGAGATTACAATCGCATCCTCGAAGTTATACCCTTTCCAAGGCATAAACGCTACTTTCATATTGCGACCAAGAGCTAACTCTCCGTTTTCAGTAGCATAACCTTCACAAAGCACTTGTCCTTTTTTCACACGTTCGCCTTTTTCTACAATTGGCTTAAGGTTGATACAAGTACCTTGGTTAGTTTTTTGGAATTTGATAAGGTTGTATACTGTTTCATCAGGGTCGAAGCTCACGAGTTTTTCCTCATCGGTACGATCGTAAGTAATGATGATTTTTTCAGCATCTACATAATCTACTACCCCATCGCGTTCAGCATTCATAAGCACACGAGCATCCGATGCTATACGGCGTTCCAAACCTGTACCTACAATAGGAGCTTCTGGTTTTAACAAAGGCACTGCTTGACGCATCATATTTGAGCCCATCAACGCACGGTTCGCGTCGTCGTGTTCCAAGAAAGGAATAAGAGAAGCTGAAATAGAAGCGATTTGGTTAGGCGCCACGTCTATATATTGTACTTCGTTAGGTTCGATTACAGGGAAGTCACCATCTTCTTTTACAACCACTTTTTCCTCAATGATATTAGCTTTATCGTCTAATGCAATATTTGCCATACCAATTTTGAGTCCTTCTTCATCTTCGGCAGTAAGGTAAGTCATATCTTTGAGATCTACCTTTCCATTAGTAACTTTGTGGTAAGGGGTCTCAATAAAGCCCATACCGTTTACTTTAGAAAATACCGCTAATGATGAAATCAAACCGATGTTTGGTCCCTCAGGGGTTTCAATTGGGCACAAGCGTCCGTAGTGAGTATAGTGTACGTCACGAACCTCAAAACCTGCACGTTCACGTGATAAACCTCCAGGTCCTAAAGCTGATAAACGGCGTTTGTGAGTAATCTCGGCTAATGGGTTCGTTTGATCCATAAACTGAGATAATTGGTTTGTGCCAAAGAACGAGTTGATTACAGACGAAAGAGTCTTAGCGTTAATCAAATCAATAGGTGTAAATACCTCGTTATCACGTACGTTCATACGTTCGCGGATAGTGCGTGACATACGAGAAAGACCTACACCAAACTGAGCTGCCAACTGCTCTCCTACCGTGCGCACACGACGGTTAGACAAGTGGTCGATATCATCGACCTCTGCTTTAGAGTTGATGAGCTCAATCAAATATTTTACAATGGTGATGATATCCTCTTTGGTAAGCACTTGCTTTTCCATAGGGGTATCTAACCCTAATTTTTTATTGATACGGTAACGCCCTACATCTCCCAAGTTATAACGTTGATCTGAAAAGAACAACTTATCAATAATACCGCGAGCAGTTTCCTCATCGGGTGGTTCGGCGTTACGCAATTGTCGGTAAATGTGTTCTACCGCTTCTTTTTCAGAGTTGGTAGGGTCTTTTTGTAAAGTATTGTGGATAATAGTATAATCTGTAGCCTGACTGTCTTCTTTGTGAAGAAGAATAGTTTTTACATCAGCATCTAAGATTTCTTGAATGTTATCCTCATCGAGCACAGTATCGCGATCGAGGATAATCTCATTACGCTCAATAGATACTACTTCTCCTGTATCTTCATCTACGAAGTCCTCGTGCCAAGTGTTAAGTACACGAGCAGCCAAACGACGACCGATGTATTTTTTAAGCCCTGTTTTAGAAACTTTGATTTCTTCGGCAAGGTCGAATATTTCTAATATATCTTTATCGCGTTCAAAACCAATCGCACGGAAAAGTGTAGTTACAGGCAATTTCTTTTTACGGTCGATATAAGCGTACATCACATTGTTGATGTCGGTAGCAAATTCAATCCACGAACCTTTGAAAGGAATGATACGTGCAGAATAGAGTTTAGTACCATTAGCGTGAAACGACTGACCGAAGAATACCCCAGGAGAACGGTGTAATTGAGAAACTACCACGCGTTCAGCACCATTGATAACGAAAGTTCCGCTGGAAGTCATATAAGGCACAGTTCCCAAATATACATCTTGTACGATAGTTTCAAAATCTTCGTGCTCAGGGTCGGTGCAATAGAGCTTCAATCGGGCTTTCAGAGGCACACTATAGGTAAGACCACGCTCAATACACTCTTGTATAGAGTAGCGAGGAGGGTCTACGAAATAGTCGAGAAACTCCAATACGAATTGGTTACGAGTATCGGATATAGGGAAGTTTTCCTTAAAGGTATGGTACAATCCCTCGTGAACTCGGTCTTCCGACTTGGTTTCCATCTGAAAGAACTCTTGAAACGATTTGATTTGAATATCCAAAAAGTCAGGATATTCAGGAACGTGTTTCACAGAAGCAAAATTGACTCTTGCGGTTTGATTCGTAAGCATTTTCTTTACTTTAATATTATTGTTTAGTGTGTTAGTAGTAAGTTGTTATCATTAGTTGTTAGCTGCCACAGTAGATAGGCAATATAGCTATTCCATTTTCTCCTCTTTCTATCTCTGTACCTTCATAAAATACGTGGTCTCCTAATTCTTTATTTGCCTGTTGGTTATGTACTTTCATTAAGAGTTCATACCCCAAAAAGCTCTTGCCATTATCAGGAAGCAAAGTTGCTGCTAATTCTACCTGATAACCATACTCATCATCATCTGGTTCTTCTTCAAAAATATCATCATCTTCCATCAGTTCCTCGTTAGGCAGTATATCTTCTGGGTGTACCCAAGCCATATATTGCATTTCAATCTTAGGCTCATCAATTACTAGCTCGTCTAATCGCCATTCTTTTTCGTTTTCACAGCTAATATTATACTCTTCGATATCCTTTTTAAACTCTTCTACAGTATTGTAATATTTTTTAGAGAAACTCCAATAGATGTTATTTAAACGTTCAAGATGTTTGCTCATTTTGTTTTTATGTTTATATTTGGCAAGAGTATCTATTCTCTACCATAATATTGTTGTTGTATTGTTGCCTTAAATTACAAAATGGTTTAGGTCTTTTTGCCATTGAAAAAGACCTAAACCTTATAGGGTTTATAAGTAAAATTATTTCAATTCTACTTCAGCACCAGCTTCTTCTAAAGATTTTTTAAGCCCTTCAGCTTCTTCTTTAGAAACACCTTCTTTTACTTTTGAAGGAGCGCCGTCTACTACTTCTTTAGCTTCTTTAAGTCCAAGACCAGTCAAGTCTTTTACTAATTTAACAACCGCTAATTTGTTAGCACCTGCTGATTTCAAGAATACATCAAATTCTGTTTTTTCAGCGGCTGCTTCACCAGCACCACCTGCAGCTGGACCTGCTGCTACTGCTACTGCTGCTGCAGCTGGCTCAATGCCATACTCTTCTTTCAAAATTTGAGCAAGCTCGTTTACTTCTTTAACGGTTAAGTTTACTAATTGTTCTGCGAAATTTTTTAAATCTGCCATTTTTTCTATCGTTTTTGTTTAATTGTTTAAAAATAAATTCTGTGTGTTCTGTTTTACTTTTCAGATAAAGTTTTGATGATACCAGCCAATTTGCCGCCACCTGATTTGAGAGCTGAAACAACGTTTTTGGCAGGTGATTGGAGCAAGCCAATGATTTCACCAATAACTTCATTCTTAGATTTAAGAGCTGCTAAGGCATCTAATTGATTGTCGCCAATAAATACAGCCGCATCTACATAAGCTCCCTTTAGAATAGGTTTTTCTGATTTTTTGCGGAATTCTTTGATGAGTTTTGCAGGTACATTTCCTACCTCAGCATACATCAATGAAGTGTTTCCTTTAAGGATATTTGGCAATTCACCAAATTCTTTTTCTGAAGCTTCCATTGCTTTAGCAAGCAAGGTATTTTTCACAACTGCTAATTTGATATTCGCTTTGAAACAAGCACGACGTAATGCCGTTGTATCTTGAGCGTTCAAACCAGTTAAATCTGTTACATAAATAACATTATTATCAGCTAACTGTGCAGTTAAATTATCTATTACTAATGATTTTTCTTCTCTTGTCATAATTTCGGTTTTTAACTACAAATTAAACTGTTTTAGGATCTACAGCTACACTTGGGCTCATAGTAGATGAAAGATAAATTGATTTCATATACGTACCTTTAGCAGCGGTAGGTTTCATTTTTATTAATGTTTGAATCAACTCGTTGGCGTTGTCTACAATCTTATCAGCAGTAAATGATACTTTACCGATAGAAGCGTGTACGATACCAGTTTTATCTACACGGAAATCGATTTTACCAGATTTCACTTCTTGTACAGCTTTACCAATTTCCATAGTAACAGTACCGGTTTTAGGGTTTGGCATTAAGCCTCGAGGCCCCAATACACGCCCTAAAGGACCTAATTTACCCATTACAGCAGGCATAGTAACGATTACGTCTACATCAGTCCAGCCGTCTTTGATTTTTTGTAGATACTCATCAAGCCCTACATAGTCGGCTCCAGCTGCTTTAGCTTCAGCTTCTTTCTCTGGAGTTACTAAGGCAAGTACACGAACATCTTTACCAGTTCCGTGAGGAAGTGTAACTACACCGCGTACCATTTGGTTTGCTTTACGTGGGTCTACGCCTAAACGCACTGCAATATCTACAGAAGCATCAAATTTAGTGTAAGTGATTTCTTTCAATAATGCTGAAGCCTCTTTGAGTGAATAGAGCTTATTTCTATCAACTTTAGCAAGAGCTTCTTTGTGTTTCTTTGTTAATTTTGCCATATTGCTTTGCGATTAAAAAGGTTTTTCTCCTGTTACTGATATACCCATTGAACGTGCCGTACCAGCAACCATACTCATTGCAGACTCGATTGTAAATGCATTCAAATCAGGCATTTTGTCTTCTGCAATTGCTTTCACTTGTTCCCAAGTGATACTTGCTACTTTCTTACGGTTTGGCTCTCCGGAACCTCCTTTAACCTTAGCGGCTTCCAACAGCTGAACAGCAGCAGGTGCAGTTTTGATAACAAAGTCGAAAGACTTGTCTTTGTAAACGGTGATAACTACAGGAATTACTTTTCCTTGTTTGTCCTGTGTTCGAGCATTGAACTGCTTGCAGAACTCCATAATATTAACACCGGCAGCACCTAATGCGGGTCCAATTGGTGGCGAAGGATTCGCTTGACCTCCCCGAGCTTGTAGTTTAACTACTTTACTAATTTCTTTTGCCATTGTTTATAATTAATAATTTATTTAAATGCCTCTTTTACGAGGACTTTGTTACAATTTTTCTACTTGGGTGTAGCTGAGTTCTAAAGGTGTTTTACGCCCAAAGATTTTTACCATCACTTCAAGTTTGCGTTTCTCTTCGTTCACACGTTCTATAGTACCATTAAAACCATTGAAAGGACCATCAATAAGTTTTACCATCTCGCCTACTTCAAACGGAATAGCTACTGTTTCTACTGTTTCAGCTAATTCATCTACCTGACCAAGCATACGGTTTACATCAGCTTTGCGCAATGGCAGCGGGTCACCTCCTTTGGTTTCACTCAAGAAACCTACTACCCCTGGTATAGACTTAATGATATGCACTACCTCACCTGCTAAGTGAACTTTCACCATTACATAGCCAGGCATATGCACTCTATCCTTGGTGATTTTTTTGCCATTACGCACTTGAACCACCTTTTCAGTAGGCACTAACACTTCCTCTACATAGTCAGCATACCCCAATCGTGAGGTCTCGTTCTCTATGTAGTTCTTTATTTTGTTCTCCTGACCGGTAACGGTTTTAATTACATACCATTTTTTTTCTATTAATCCAGACATTCTTGCTGTTTTTATTTCATAAATTCAAAATACTTACCTATGAGGTATTCAAATGAAGAATCCATTCCCCAAATTACTAAAGAAAATAGAATAGAAAATACCACTACTACCAACATTTCCTTCTGTGCATCTGAAATATTAGGCCACGTAACATGGTTTGTTAGCTCTTCATAAGACTCTTTAACGTATTGAATCATAACTTATTAGTATTATTAATGAATAATATTACGCCCAATTATGTGCGCTTTTGGGTGGCAAAAGTACGGTGATTTTTTTAATCTACCAAACTTTTTAGAATATTTTTTATTCCAAAATACAATCTTTCCATACTTCTGCTTGTCTATAGAGCTCTAATGAACGATATGGCACTACCACTTTCCCCTTATATCCGAAACTGCGATTCACTACAGGTGGAGTGAGTGCTCGGCAATGCAATTCAGCAAGACCACTATTTTCAAAGGCTGCCAAATCTATCTTTTCTACTGTATTAGGCAATTTTAACTCTTTCAAGTTTACACACCCATAAAACGATTGTACCCCTATAGAAGTTGTAAATTTAGACAAGTTTACTTCAGTAAGATTGGCACAATTATAAAAAACCTTAGCAGCAACATCTACCACTGCACGAGGCAACTCTATTGTTTGCAAGCTAACACATTCAGCAAAAGCAAACACACCTATATATTTAACATTTTCAGGTAAATCAATATACTGTAAATTCTTACACCCATAGAAAGCTCCATAGAAAATATCAGTGAGAGCCAAAGGCATTTGTACAGCAATCAGCGAACTACAATTCCTGAACGCCTGCATATTGATTTTCTCCACCGTATCCGGAATTACCACCGAACTCAAACTCGTACAATCTAAAAAAGTATCGTTTAATATATGACGCAAACCATAAGGCAATTTCAGCGTTGCCAAAGCACTACAACTATGAAAAGCACTTGCTCCAATAAAAAACACACTATCAGGAATACTTATTCCCTTAAGCGATTTGCAATACTCAAAAGCATCGTCGCCTATACTCTCTAATCCTTCAGGCAACACCAATTCAGGAAGCGACTCACAATACGCAAAAGCACTGCTCTTAATATGCCTTAAACTCGGCGGCAAAGTCACCTGCACAAGCGCCTTACACTGGTAAAACAACTGCGACGGAATCACACTAAAAGTGTTACCCAAAAAACTCACCTGCTTGAGCCCCGAACAATCCATAAAAGCACTGCTGCCAATAAGACTCATAGACTCGGGTATTTCAATGCGTTCCAGAGCAAAACAACCTCTAAAAGCCTCCTCCCCTATCGTCGCTACCGTATTAGGTAAGTTAATATCCTTCAGCTTAACGCAAAAAGCAAACGCCTGCACCCCAATAGCCGTCACCGAGTTAGGCAGCATCTCCACTTTAGTAAGATGATTACAACCCGCAAAAGCGCGATCCCCAATAGTGGTTACCCCACCCGAGACACTAATCCTTTGCAAGCGCGTACAACCTTTAAATGCCTCAGCTGCAATTGCTTTCACCGTGTGAGGCAACGCTATATAGCCTTCTGAAGGTATCTTAGTATTCTCACACTTGAGTAAAACCCCTTCCTTGATGAAAAGCGCTTCAACACCTTGCTGAGCCAACACTAATCGTACGCTGAAAAACAATACTATAAACAAGTATTTATAAAGAGTCGTAGTCTTCATATCTTTATATATCAAAGGGCAAAAGTACAAAATAATTGCCAAATAGCAAAAAAAGCACCTCATTCGAACACACAACGAACACGTAACGAAGACACAACGAACCCCCTCCCTACTTACAAAAAACTACATCAAAAAAACATAAAATCACCCCTACCCCACTCAACAACAATTTCTTACCTTTTACCTCTTACCTCTTATCTTATAAAAAAATCTTAAAAATATTTTTGCATTTCCACAAAAAGTATTACTTTTGCCGTTTGATTAATAACACCAAACAATTTTATACTTTTATAAACGAATATAAACAATGGCAGTACTCGAAAAGATTAGAAGTAAAACCGTATTCCTTATCGCGATTATAGGGCTCGCCCTCTTCGCTTTCATCATCTCCGATTTCATCGGTAAAGGGCGCTTTAGCAACCACATGCCTAACGAAATAGGTACCGTAAACGGCGAAGATGTCTCTATTGATGCCTTCCGCGCTCAAGTCGAAAACGCTACTCGTCAAGCTAACGGACAAGTAAGCAGCATCGAAGCCGCTAAATACGTGTGGGAACAAAAAGTCCAAGAAATCCTCCTCAACCAACAAATCGAAAAACTCGGCCTTAGTGTCGAAAAAGACCAAATCTTGGCTATCCTCGCTAAAACCCCTCTAGCGCAAAACCCTCAATTCGTGAATGAACTCGGCGTGTTCGACCCCCATAAATTCACTTCCTACTTAGCTACCCTCAAAAGCACCAACCCCGAAGCCTATGCTCAGTGGAAAATCCAAGAAGACGCTATCGTAGAGGGCGCTAAACAACAAATGTATTTCAGCCTCATCCGCGCTGGACTCGGCGTTACCAATACCGAAGCCGAAATGGAATACCACCAAGAAAAAGACCTCGCCGATATCAACTATGTTGCCCTCCAATACAGCAGCATCGACGATAAAAATATTACCGTTACCGACGGCGAGATTCAAGATTACATCAAAAAACACGAAAAACAATTCAAACAAGAAGCTTACCGCAACATCCAGTACATCGTCGCTGCCGAAAAACCTTCAGCTAAAGATATGGAAGCTGAAAAACAAAGCTTGCTCAAACTCCTGCAACCCGAAGTCGTGTACAACAGCAAAACCAATAGCAACGACACCCTCCCTGGATTCGCTAAAACTAAGAATATCAAAGAGTTCGTCGATCGCAACTCTAATGTCCCTTACGATAGCACTTTCGTAAATAAAGACAATATCCGCTCTGCTTACGCCGATACCCTTTACGCTCTTCCTGTAGGTAAAGTATTTGGTCCTTACGAAGAAGACGGCAACATCAAACTCAGCCGTATGGTTGCCAAAGAGCCCGCCGGAGCCGTAAAAGCAAGCCACATCCTCATCGCCTACCAAGGAAGCCAAGCCGCTACTCCTAATACCACTCGTACTAAGGAAGAAGCTAAGGCAAAAGCCGAAGAACTCTTGGCAAAAGCCAAAACAGCAGGAACTGATTTTGCCGAACTCGCTCGCGAAAACTCTGAAGAACCTGGCGCTGCCTACAGCGGTGGAGACCTCGGATTCTTTGGAAAAGGCGCAATGGTAAAACCTTTCGAAGAATTCGCTTTCGCTAACCCCGTTGGCAACATAGGTCTTGTTGAAACCGACTTTGGGTTCCACGTTGTAAAAGTTACAGGCAAAGCCGAAGCCGTAAACATCGCCACTATCAGCCGTGCGGTAGAACCATCTGAAGCCACTGTAAGCGAGATTTTCTCTAAAGTTTCTAACTTCGAAATGAAGGCTTCTCAAAATCCAAAAGAATTTGCAAGCATCGCCAAAAAATCCAACCTTTCAGTACTCCGCGCCGATAACCTCCATAAAAACGACGACCAAATCATCGGATTAGGTAGCAACCGCGCCATCGTACAATGGTTGTTCAATAAGGACACCAAAGTAGGTGACATCAAGCGATTCAATGCCGGAAGCAACAACATCGTCGCTCAATTAGTAAAACAAGGTGAAGAAGGACTCAGCTCTGTACAAGATGCCGCTCCTATCATAAAACCTATCCTCATCCGCGAAAAGAAAGCCGCTATTTTAAAAGAAAAAGCCAAAGGCAACAGCCTCCAAGCCATCGCTTCAGCTAACAAAACTGAAGTAAAAAGCGCTACAGGTCTCGTGATGAAAAACCCAACTATTATAAGTGATGGTTTTAATGGTACTATAGAAGGTCGCGAACCTAAAGTAGTAGGTGCTGCCTTCGGACTCAAACAAGGTCAAATTTCTAAGCCTATTGATGGTGAAAATGCGGTATATGTAATCCAACTCACTTCAGCGACTATAGCCCCTGCAATCACCGATTACAGAACCCAAGCAGAAACCGTTGAAAATCTCCGTACCGAGCGTGCCGCACAAAGCATCCTCAAATCATTGGAAAACAGCGCCACCATCAAAGAAAACCTAAGTTCATTCTATTAATAAATAGGAAACAAAAATCAGAAAATATAAAAATAGGAGTTAAAGAATCCCAACATTCTTTAACTCCTTTTATTTTGCCAATTAACATTTTATCCCTACCTTTGCCCCAAATAAATATTCACTTTTAACTATGCGTCGCTACACTCTGCTAAAGTTCCCTGCTTGTGCGGCTCGCACCTTTGGCAAAGTTGATTATTCTGATAATCAATCGCTTTTGCGGTATTTTGTGTAGGGGCGTTTTGTAAACGCCCTCCTAAAAATAAACTTTTCGGACAACCTCCAAAAAAATAAACTCATTTATTCGCAATTTATTTCTGTTTAACTATAAAAAAGTATACAAACCTGAAATTCAATCACTTTTAGAGTATGTTGTGTAGGGGCGTTTTGCAAACGCCCCCCTCAAGAAAAACTTTTAAAGTCCCCCTTCTTTGAGTTTCTCCTAGATCCTCTGAGACCCTCCAAAAACTTTAAAAATCATCACAATTGTCAATTGAAAGAATTCTTTTTCTTTTAGATAGAGCAAGCTTGTAAATTGTGTCCATTCTAATTTTTAAGTTTGCTAATTATTTTCTATCTTTGCACCACTAACTCGTTACTCACATACTCAGCTGTCAGCCCTCGCTGGCTTTACCTATTACCTGTTACCTAAACAAATGGATTTAAGCAACTACCGAAAAACTTACGACAAACGCGTGCTTTTAGAAAGCGATGCTCCGGAAAACCCTATGCAACTCTTCCAAACTTGGTTTTACGAAGCCGATGAGAGCGACAGCGTAGACGAATCCAACGCAATGTCAGTCAGCACCATAGGATTCGACGGATTCCCAAAAACCCGCGTTGTACTCCTCAAACAATACACTTACGAAGGTTTTATTTTCTACACTAATTACGAAAGCGAAAAAGGCAAAGCCATTCTCGCCAATCCACATTTGTGTTTATCCTTTTTCTGGCCCTCTCTCGAACGACAAATCATCATCAAGGGAATAGCCGAAAAAGTCGCCGAAAACACCTCCGATGGCTATTTCGAATCCCGTCCTCTTGGCAGTAGGTTAGGAGCCATAGTTTCGCCGCAGAGTGAAGTCATCCCCTCAAGAGAATACCTCGAAGAGCGTTTACATCAATTAGAAAAAGAGTATGAAGGCAAAGAAGTACCCCGACCAGCCTATTGGGGAGGTTTTTTAGTCCGTCCTCAGAGCATCGAGTTTTGGCAAGGACGCCCCAACCGTCTCCACGACCGCCTGCGCTACACCCTCACCAAAGACTACGACTGGAAACTAGAACGCTTAGCACCGTGATGAAGAGATGTAATATATTTTGCAAAGTTTTTACGATTTATTTGTTTATTTGCTAATTATATGTACCTTTGTGGTATTAATATAATTTGTTAAAATATGAAAACACGTACTAAGATTTTGATTGTGGTGGTTTCTGCCCTTATGGTGGCTTTGTTACGACAAGATTGGGATAGCCTTGTAAGTTCGTTTTGGGAAGGTTATCAGCTGGGAAAACAACGCTAAAATGTAACTAAAATTTTATACCAAGGATAGTGAAAGTTCTATTTTTGATAATAAATAATTAAAAAGATATGAAGACAAAAACAGGAAAATGGATTACAGGTACTTTTTTTATTATGATGGCAGTGGTGTATTTGTATAACAACTGGTCATCATTGAAAGAAGGCTTTTTGGAAGGGCTGTATGGCAACTAAAAGGTGTTGTAGTATACTTGCAGGTTTATTTATAAATTATAGGGGACTGTAGGAAGAACTATTTATTATATTACACATTAAAATATGATAGAGAAAGACTATTTGAAGAAACAAATAGATCTTTTTTTTGAGGAACTTACTGCTTTGCTAGCTAAGAAGCCTTTTAAAGAAGAAAAGTTAAAACATTTAGAAGGGTATGCTGAGAAATACACTCGGCATACCCTTACTTATTTTATGAATACGCCTGTGGAGGCTATATTTTTGGAATATGAAAACGATGTGAATACATTAGAAATTATTTCGGAGTTGCTCCTGCAGTCTAACAACGAGCCCGCAACCCTACAGAAAACCGCCCACATCATTAAATATGTAGATGCCGTCAGCAAAGACTTTTCATTTAGAAGAAAAAACAACTTAGAAAAAATTAAACAACTCAAATATGAATAACGATTACAAAAATTTCAAGCAATTATTAGAGTATTTTGTAGCGCACTTAGAGTATTGCGTTACCAAAAACAAGGAGAATAGAGGTTATGACAAATACATCAAACTATTTGAAGATAGAGGTAGCTTTAAATGGAGTGGTTTTGGTCGTAAAGAAGAAAGAATACAAAACCAAGTCAAGAATTGGGAAAACTATCAAAATGGTAGAATTACTATAAATATATTAGCATCTTCTTATACCAATAGAGGTAGTTACCTAAATTGGATACACACTTCAATAAATGTAATTGCTGTTTGGCAAAAGGATGCTAATAGTATTGAATATCTAAGAATTGTAAAAAACTCATATCCTATTACAAATGCAGAAGAAGTTTTGACTCTTAGTGTACAAAAGTTAGGACTCTTCGATGATCAAGAACCCAATGACAAGTTGAAACATTTTTTTGATAAATTTAATGAGTTAATTATGGAAGAAAAAGGAAAAGGAAAAGTCTTTCAGTATGTTCAAAAACTAAAAAGCTCTAAAAACATCATTCTTACAGGCGCCCCTGGTACTGGTAAAACTTTTTTAGCTAAAGAAATAGCTAAACAAATGATAGGGGAAGACGATGAAGCCTTAGCAAAAAGCCCTCAGTTTGGCTTTGTACAATTTCATCCTTCTTACGATTATACCGATTTTGTAGAAGGACTTCGCCCTACTAATAACGACAATGGAAATGTTGGCTTTGAATTAAAATTGAAACTACTTATATAATCTATTTTAAATAAAGAAGATACAGGAATTACAAGAAGATTAGGTAATGATTTAGTAATAGCTCTTATTTCATTTGATTATACCTATTTTCTCAGTAACTTCTAGGTGCAAAGATACGAATATTTTTCTAACTTCCTCACTCACAATCAATTTTATTTTATAAAACTCTGATAGGTAACGATTTAGTTACGGAACTTAATTCACTTCTTTGCTTTGTTTTTATTGTGTTTTTAACTCACGATGCAAAGGTATAAATATTTTCTCTATTGACCAAAACTTTTATTTTTCCGTTGCTAGCATAATATATAGAAGTTTCTAAAAATCTTGAGTGCATACAGATGAATTAAGTATAGTAAGCCTACTATATACTCTTTTATATTCCTTCCAAAACTCCTTATCTTACTTGCGCTTTCAAAAATATTTCTCATTTTTCTTCAAAATAATTTGGTTGATTTCGTTATTTTTCGTTACTTTGCGATGAAATAACACGTCCTATTGCTATGAAAACGTTAAATATAATCTTACTTTTGGTAATTCCTTCTTGGGGATATAGTCAGCAAGAGCTTTGTTTCCACTACGACAAGGCAGGAAATCAACGACTTATTACTACCTGTGGTAGTGGAGAAGAACAACTCAGTGATGAGGAAATCTTCAAGGATACTTTAGATGAAAAACGGCGTGAAGAGCACAATGTCGAGAAGATAACCTTAGATGTAGCTCCTAACCCTGTTATTGATGAGCTGACCGTCTATTGGCAGCATAAGGAGCAAAAACCAATGACTGAGCTTTTTATCACTTCCGTTGATGGGAAGATCCTCTACAAGCGGAGCACATTGCAAGCAACTCAGCACAAAGTGAATATAGCCGACTACCCCACGGGATTTTATCTCTTAGTATTGGAATTTGCTGATGGCAGCCGGAAGGTATTTAAAGTGGTAAAAAGATAATACAAAAACTATTACTATGAAACACATACTCTACATATTACTCAGCTTAAGCAGCCTAACTGTTACAGCACAGGAGCTGCCTTATAAGCTCATCAAAAAGACTTCTTTTCATCGCGATGAGCCTACACCTTCTACCCTTACTGAGTTGCCTACTATTGGTGTAGCAACCGCTCGTGGAGCATCGGAAAGTGATTTAGGTATTACCCCAAGCAATTTAGACGTGAGTGCCACAGGGGCAGCCGTGTACACTATCCCTATTGCAGTGCCTGCGGGCATCAATGGCGTGCAGCCTAATCTTGCGCTTACCTATAACAGTCAGGCAGGTAATGGCATTGCTGGCTATGGCTGGAATATCACAGGAATTTCAAAAATTACCCGTATAGGCTCAACACTTTATCACAACGGACAACTCACAGGGGTAAATCTCACTGAAACGGATCAGTTTGCCCTCGATGGACAGCGTCTCCTGCTAAAGGAAGGCACTCACGGAGCCGATGGGGCAGTGTATGAGACAGAGAATTTTTCGAATGTAAAGGTCATTGCAAGAGGTGCTTTTGGAAACAATATCTTTGGACCGAGTTATTTTGAAGTGCTATATCCTGATGGGAGTAAGGCGTATTACGGCAAAAATAACGGTAGGCGAGCTTATGAGTACAGCATATCTTCGTGGGAAAATGCTCAAGGGGTAAGCATACAATATACGTATAAGACTTCAGACGGGCACCATATCCCATTGGTTGAAAACATCACTTATGGGGCAAAAGGCGAGGCAATGGGCAATTGTACAGTGCATTTTGAGTACAACAACCGTTCGCGCTCTGAAACCTTTTATATTGGTGGAATAGAGTTTAATAGTCTATACAAGCTATCAGCGATAAGTGTTAGCACTAATGGAAAAGAATACCGAAAATACGACTTGAGTTATAATGCCAATAGTTTAGGGTATGATAGGTTGGTAAGTGTTCAAGAGAGTGTAGAGGGGGAAAAACGTGCTCCGATAGGGTTGCAGTACCTTAATTTTTCTGATAAGCTGAGTAAGTCAACAGCAAAAGCAAGTACGGGTTTTATAAATGTAAGCCTTACCAACTCTGCAATAGTACATAGTACCTCTTGATTATAATGGAGATGGAAGGTTAGATTTTATTATTTATCCTACCACTGGTTCAAAGGCTTATAAAGACATATCTGTTGTTTATAACTTCAGAGGAGAACAGAACTCATTAGGTGTTTCATTTATTACCAATGAGCCTTTCAAAGAAATTTTTCCAGCTAAAGTTCTATCGCGATCAGGAGAATTATTAGTAAATAGTGGCATAGTAACAACTCATTTTACTACAGATAAAATTCGTTTTGACGTATATACAGATGAGTATATGGGATATCCAGCAGTACATTATAGCAAGGAGTGGAAATTACCTGCTTACATAGAGGCTGATTATAACTATTGTATGAATCAATTGATGTACTCAGGAGAAAGACCCATCTTACCACCTCCTCAGAAAGCAAACACTAATATAAAAATACTTTCTGGGGATTTTGATGGTAATGGGCTCACTGATGTTATATCTATAGAACTCCCTTACAATGTTGAAAATTGTATCCCCATTGGGCGTAGACGTGAAAAAAGATATTGTGATTGTAAACATACTATAATAAATAATAGTACTGTAAATTGGATTGACTTAGATAGAAGAAAAACATCTGATTACATAAAATCTTTACGAAGTTTAGAGGTAAGGGTTAAAAATGATGATTTGTTGCAAGCTATTGATATGAATGGTAATGGTAAAACAAATCTCTTACATATCACTAAAGGGAAATTGTTTATTTATGAAATGGATGGTAACTATAATCTCAATTTATTAGTAAAGCACGCCAATCCTTATTTACTTATCAGGAGAAAGCATCCTCTTATAGATAATATTAATAGTAACCTTGATTTGATACGTCCCATTATAGGTGACTTCAATGGAGATGGACTGCTTGATTTTATGTTGCCAAGAGATAATCCTACTAATCAATATGATATACTCTACAATACAGGTAAGGGGTTTGTTACTGAAACAAAAATACTACCTTTTAAATATGAAGCTCATATGGCAAATGGTAGGAGACCAGTTCAGTCTACTCCTATAGCAATAGATATGAATAATGATGGAAAATCTGATATTGTAGAGTATCGTACTGCTTTTGATTCAGATCTAATAAATCAGATGTTTAGAGGAATTAGTGTCTTTAAGAATATAAATGGGAAAGATGCTAATGAGTTATTTGTAAAAATAAACAATTCAGAATATGAGAGTTATAACGTAGGAAGAGCTGGTCATTTACTCTTTTCTCCTCCTGATAAGCGTAATATGTTTATGGATATCGCTTTAGTATATGGAAATACTATCGAAGGATACTCTTTGGAACAAGACAATAAAAAAGAGATTATTTTGCAGGCAATAAGTAAAGGTGAGGAGTCTCATCAGATTACATATAATTCAATGGTATCACAAAAAGATGAAGGATTCCCTACTTACCTCAAAGAGCAATATAAACTAAAAGAATATCCGTATGCAGATATAGAAGCAATCCCTACACTATCCTTGGTTTCAAAAATAGAAAGAAAATATTACCAGCAAACAACTGAAAAAATATTTGATTATTTTGCGGCAGTTACCCATTTACAAGGTTTAGGATTCTTAGGATTTAAGGCTATAATGCAGACTAATTGGTATGAACCTTCTAAAAAAGAATCACAATATTTATATTCCTATAAGACACAAAATTACGAGCTTAGGGGGGTATTAACAGATGAATATATCACACCCTATAGAGTGCGTTATTTTATGGACTATAATCCTGATTTTGATGCAGTAAGTACAGTTCATTACTCCTACTCCCACTCCGAAGCCCCTAACAAGTGCTTTAAACTCCAGTTGGACAAGCAAGTTACTGAGGATAAGCTCAAAGGCATTACTACTACCCAAGCCTTTGTATATGATGCTAATCTCAACCCTACACAGATTACCACAGAGACTGAGGGCTATAAACAAGTACAGGAACTGCAATACGCCCCAAAAGAAAGCAGTCCCTACCGTATGGGACTATTAGCTCATAAACGCACAGCAAGCACTTTGGACGGTGATACTTTTACGGCTGAGGAAAGCTATACTTATGAGAATGGGTTAATCAGCACTGCCAAAACAAAAGGCAACGGCACAGGCGAGCACACCGAAAAATTTAGTTATGACCCCTATGGCAATATAACCCAAAAGGAAACTATTGCTGAAGACGGACAAAAGCGCAGTGAGCAATACACCTACGACCCTACTCACCGCTTTATAGCAACCCATACCGATTTTGAAGGGCTCAAAACGAGCTTTGTGTATGATGAGCGCGGCAATCTAAGCAAAGAAACTACCCCTTGGGGGCAGTCTACCTCCTACCAATATGATATCTGGAATCGCCCTATAAAGGTAACTGATTACTTAGGTAAAAGCCTGCGCACTACTTATGGAGCAAATGGCAGCAAATACAACATCCGCTCGGATAGTGATGACGACAGCTATACAAGTGAAACCTACAACGCACTCGGTTGGCTTTTGGAAAGTGAAGCGTCTACTGCCTTGGGAGCTACTGCTGTGCGCTATGAGTATGACGCCTTAGGAAGAACCATAGGTAAAAGTGAACCTTTTGCTGCTGGTGGCAGTCCACAGGGCTGGACACGCACTGAGTACGACCGCTATGGGCGTCCTGTGCAAGTAACTACCGCTCACGGCAAGACCATTCGCACCTCTTACGATGGCTTAAAGACCACTGTAGACGATGGCTCTAAACAAATCACCACTACCCAAAATGCTATCGGAAAAACCATAAGCCAAAGCGACCCAGGAGGCACGATTAAGTACACCTACTTTGGCAATGGGACACTTAAAACTGCTAACTACGAGGGGGTCGAACAGAAAATAACCCAAGACGGCTGGGGTCGCAAAACAAGCCTTACCGACCCTGCCGCAGGTGTTTATCGCTACGCTTACGACAGCTGGGGGCGTCTTACTGAGGAGACCACCCCTAAGGGTAAAACTACCCTTACCTACGAGCCCAACAGCGACCGCTTGAAGAGCAAGCACTTAGTAGGCGACCATACCGATATGCTCATCCGCTATACCTATAATGCCGAAAAGCTCCTAACCCAAATAGACAATGAGAACCAGGACGGCAATAGCGATCATTACACCTATACTTATGACCACAACCGCCAGCTGCTTACCAGCACCGAGACCAACCCTTGGGCAAAGTATACCAAAGCTTATACTTATGATAATTTCGGTCGGGTACAAAAGGAAACGACCACCACAGAAGCAGCAGGCAAACGTGTGAGTGCAATGGTGCAATACCGCTATCAAAATGGTGAACTCGTAGAGATGAAGGATGACAAGGGCATAAGCCTCTGGAAACTCAGCAGTGAGAATCCTTATGGGCAACCCCTTGTAAGCCATAAAGGAGGCATTAAAGAGACCTATACCTATGATAAAGGCTACCCTGTAAGTCAACTCTTGCAAAGTGAGGACAAGGCTATAGGCGCACTTACGTGGCAGTTTAACCCTCAAAAAGGACTATTAGACAGCCGTCAATACAGCTTTTGGGGTAAACAAGAGGATTTTAGTTATGATAATTTAGATCGCCTTACGGCTTGGGGCGATGCCAATACCCCACCGCAGACCCATAGCTACGACGAGCGCGGGCGTATTACTGAAAACAGTCTTTTGGGCACTTATAAATACCCCTCTAAGGGCTACGACCAAGAGAAGTTACAGCTAAATGACGCTGGCGAAGCCTTTTATAAAGACGCCCCAATGCCCGCGATACGCTACAATATGCTTAAAAGCCCTGAGCAGATTTACATAAAAGACAAAGAGCGTATTACCTACTTATACAATGCCTTTGGCAATCGTGCCCATAGCTTTTATGGCAATGCGGAAGCCGAAAAAGAGAAACGTCCTATTCATAAGCATTACAGTGCCGATGGCAGTGTAGAAATCAAAGAGGATAAAACAAAAGGAAGTATTGACTTTCTATTTTACCTCGGTGGCGACCCGTATAGTGCTCCTGCGGTATACAATAGCAATGGTGAAGAAGGTAAATTATTATTCCTACATCGCGACCAATTAGGTAGTATTGTAGCTATTACTGACCTTAATGGCAAACTCGTAGAGGCAAGGCATTTTGATGCGTGGGGCAAGGTGCTAAGTATTACAGATGCTAACGGGAATAAACTAACTTCTTTATTATTAGACCGCGGCTATACAGGGCACGAGCATTTGGCAAGTGTAGGACTTATCCATATGAATGCTCGTTTGTACGACCCAGCCTTACATCGCTTTTTACAACCCGACAACTACATACAAGACCCTTTTAACACCCAAAACTTTAATAGGTATGGATATTGTTTGAATAACCCACTGGTGTATGTAGACCAAAATGGAGAGTTTTGGCATTTAGTCATAGGCGCTGTCGTAGGAGGAGTGATAAATTGGATTTCAAATGGTGCACGCCTTGATGCTAAAGGACTTGGCTATTTCGCAGTAGGAGCTGTGGCAGGGGCTGTAGGGGCTGGTATAGGTTCTGGAGTGAGTGCTTCATTGGCTGGAGGTACGTTTGCAGGAGGGTTTATGAGTACCTCAGTGGCGGTTTCTTCGAGTTTTATAAATGGTGCTGCTATAGGGGCAGCCTCTGGCTTAGGTGCTGGATTTGTAGGAGGCTTTGGTAATGGATTAGTAGGAGGGCAAAATATCGGACAAGCCTTTGGTAGTGGTATAACTAATGGATTGATAGGAATGGCAATGGGAGGTGTTATAGGAGGTCTCTCAGGAGGTATAGATGCCGCTATTGACGGAAGACGTTTTTGGGACGGTGCTACACTTTTGGAAGAAAGATACTTGGCAAATCAACAATTGCCTTTAGTAAAACAACAAGGACAGTATAATTGTGCACCTGCTACTGGAGAATCTACAACAGGTATATCACAAACAAGATATCGTACTATTTTACATGGCGATCCTAATACAACACCAATAGATGTCAATAGTTTCAATAATGCGATAAAAAGTGAAACAGGTAGAAATGTTGTTAGGTTTACAAATTATTTACCTAAAGACAAAATTGGAGCAGAACAGATAGCAGGAATGATGAACAGAGGCAATCATTTCTATTTGATTTCTAATAGTTCACAAGCAGGTATTACTCACGCAACAGCTTTAAATAGTGTGTTTCTCAAAACTTATCAAAGGATATCAGGCAGTCTTTATTATAAAGTGATTTATCAAGCGATGGATCCTGCTATTGGAGCTTATACGACTATTAAGGCTAATTCTATGAAATATATATTTAAAATACAACCTTAATTGTATGAAAAAAATATTTTTAATATTACTTTTCTGTGTTTTTTATACTATAGAAGGGCAAGCGCAAAGAATCCTTTCAGAGCTTAGAAGATATGATTTAAAAGAAGTGGAACTAAGAACTATAAGAAAGGTGAAACGGAAATTGCGATTACCTAAAGAGCTTTCAGTAGGTACAATTCATTATTTTGTAGTTACTTTTTCTGAACATATGAGAAAAGGGAATCCTTGTTCAAGTAATGAATTGCTTAAATACCTAAAATTAGAAACTAATCCTATCGGTTTTGTCTATAACAGAAATAATTATGTGATATTAGCAAAAACAAGCTATAGAGGAAATGTTTTTAAAGAATACAGTCCTGATTATTTTAAAGAGTATTTATATATAAAGTTTTTTACTGAATTTAAACCTCAATACATATTTTTAAATTTAGACAGTCGTACAAAAAACACAATGTATCTTTGTTATAAAGACAATGAAATATTTATAGTATATTTATCAGATAATAATGAAAAGATAATTTGTAAGCCACTATCTGATATAGAAGATTGTGATTGGTTAAACGCATCAGAAGGGTTATTTGATAAATTATGAAAAAGATTTTTTTTATAATATTATTATTTTGTTATGCTGTTGAAGGAATATCACAAAATATTCTTTCAAAAGTTGCAAAGTATGATCTAAAGAAAATAGAGCAAAAAGCTATAGAATCATCTAAAAAGAAGTTAGGAATATCTAAAGAAACAACAATCGGAGCATTAGCTTACTTTATAGTGTTTTTTCAATATCAGACAGAAAAAAATAAAGAATGTTCAAGTACTGATTTATTAGAACACTTTTCACTGAGTAGAAATAAACCTTTCAAGTGTTATATCTATGATGAGGAAAATTGTATCTTAGCAACTACAGAAAAAGATAGAGTCCTGAAAAACTTCAATTCTGTATTTTATAAAGAATACTTATATATTGACTTTTTTACTTATTTAAAACCTGAATACATTTTTTATAATATAGATAGCCCTACTATCAATCCAATGTATTTTTGTTATAAGGATAGTGAAATATTTGTAATATATTTGTCTGATGATAATGAAAAATTAATATCTACTCCTTTATCAGAAATAAAAGATTGTAGTTGGTTAAATAGTTCAGAAAAGTTTGAATGATAATATGCATTACAGAGGTATAATTTTTATAATATTTATTTATTCTCAAGGTTTTTTGTACTCTCAGGATACTATCAATATGATTGATAGGTTACATATCAAGAGAGAGCTGAAAGAGTTAGAGGGTAGAATAGAGTATCTTGTGAGAAAGGATAAGATAGTAAGTAAAACAGAAGAAATTCAACAGTTTCATATATTTTTCTTAAAAAATACTTTATTCGCTATACCTAATTACAAAGCAGATAAAGAGGAATATTTGAATGGTTCTTTTTTGCAGTATTTGAAACCAAACTATTATAAAATTAGTTCCGAAAGACTTTGGCAAAAAAGGAAAAACTATTTAGATACTTCTACCTATATTATGGATATTAAAGGTAATTTGATTGCAACAGGAGATGCAAGACTTGTTTCAATAGCATTTGCATCATATTCTTTAATGATAAAAACAGCAAAATTTCTTTTTGAGAAGAAATTTGATTTTGTTTTTTATATGGGAGGGATTTATGGATATTTTATAACTATAAAGGAAGGCAAACTCTATGTAATTAGTGCTTTTGGTGGAGAAATAGAGATGTATGAATGGGGGTATTTTGTGAATAATTGTTTAGATAAAATAGTGCCTTCTCAGTTTATAGAAAAGAAGTAAAATTAAGTATAACGCCTTTGGCGAGCGTTCACACTGCTATTATGGCAATGCCGAAGTAGAAAAAGCCAAACGCCCAATGCTTAAACACTACAGCCACGACGGTAGTGTAGAGATAGTATGTAACAAAACCGATAACAGCACCAAGTTTATACTTTACTTAGGTGGTGATGCCTATAGTGCTCCCGCGATACTCATTTCGGACGGAGAAACCTCAAAACTATATTACCTACACCGCGACTATCTCGGAAGCATTATAATGCTCACCGATGAGAATGGCAATATAGCTGAAAGACGCCATTTTGACCCTTGGGGACAACCCATAAAAGTAGAAGATGGAGCGGGAAAAGTGTTACAAGGTTTAACTTTATTAGATAGAGGCTATACAGGGCACGAACACCTGCAAACTGTAGGATTTATCCATATGAACGGACGGTTGTACGACCCAGCACTACACCGTTTCTTACAACCCGATAACTATGTACAAGACCCTTTTAATACCCAGAACTTTAATAGGTATGGGTATTGCTTGAATAATCCGCTGGTGTATAATGACATTACAGGAGAATGGTTTGGCATAGATGATTTGATAGCTGCTGTTGCAGGAGGTGTTATTAACTTGGCAGTAAATGCTATACAAGGAAATGTAACCTCTTGGGGTAGTGCATTGGGATATTTTGGAGTAGGAGCGGTTTCAGGTTGGGCTTCTCTTTATGTAGGGCCATTCGCAGTGGGAGCTATTTCAGGATTAGGAAACTATATAACTACACAAGTCTCACAGGGTGGCTGGAGTAGTCTTAATTTTGATGATGGTGTAACTGCTACAGCTATAGGTGCCGCTACTTCGTGGGCAGGGGCAAAGATTGGAGGATGGGCAACAAAAAATTTAGGAGGTATATTTTCTTCTATTAGTAGTCCTGTGCTAAGACAAGCTGCTGTTAATAGTGTAGGAGGCGCTGTATCAGGTTTTGCAATTGGAACAGCAGTTTCCTATATACAATATAAAGATTTTGATAGAGCTTTTTCAGAAGGAGTTAGAGGCGGTCTTATGGGTGCTGGCATAGGATTAACTACTGGTGCTATAGGCGGGTATAGATATGCAAAGGAAAATAAATTGAGCCCTTGGACAGGAAGGAATTTAAATAATGAAACACTATATCAAATATCAGATGGAATTAAAAGAGCTAAAGTTGCTGATATGTTAGGAATGAAAACAATAAGAGCTGAAGATAGTAGCACAAATAGTACATTTGATGTTCCTATAAAAAATCTGAGAATTACTTTAAAAGATCAGATCAATCTAACTCGTCAATCAGAGATTAATAGTTATAGATCTCTATTTAAGTTAGTTAACGATAATAAGTATATACCTATCTTCATTTCTCCTATTAATCAAGATATAGGTATTAAAGTGAAAGATTTTAAAGTAAATATAAAATTAAGTCTATGATACAAGAAGATAAAAAAGGCAATGCTATTTTAGCAATTCATTGGTTGGTAGTTGAAGCAAGAGTTATGACAGCTAATATGGCTACAAATGAAGAAATATATGATTTCTTGGATGAAATACATCGATTATTAGGATTCACCATTGCTAAAGAAGATCTTACGGATATGTTTGAAAATTATTTAAAAGATATATGTGATGAGCGTGGTTTTCAACGTATTTGGGATTATTACACAGGCAAACGCATTATAAGATATGCTAATGAAATAGAATGAAGTAAGTATGATACGAGAAGAGAAAAGGGACAATGCTGTTTTAGCTATACAACAATTAGTAATTGAAGCGAGAGTTTTTACAAGCCAACGCAGAGAATATGAAGAAATATATGATCTCTTAGACGAAATAGAATACTTAGCAGGATTATTACTTATAAAAGATAACATAACAGATACATTTGAAGTATTTTTAGAAGGTATATGTAAAAAGCGAGGTTTCCAACGTATCTGGGATTATTACATAGGTAAACGCAACTTACAATAGATAAAAATGACTAAACAAGAAACTTTATTTTTAGCATTGCTTTATAGACAGATGTTTCTTTCTATAGATAGGTTCTCAGAAAATGAGATAGAGGAATACTATGCAATTTTTAAAGAGAATGAAAAGTACTATTCTTACGCCTTACACCTCTTAGAAATCAAAGTACTTAACTCACAGAAAGCTCAAAAAGGTTTCTTTTTAAAGCAATGTGTCTCTACCACTGATATGCTTTTACTGTATTTTGTATTAGATAAATACCTAAGTGCATTAGCCGATAAAACTATTTTAGATAGGACTACAAGAGGAGAATTATGGGTATTTATTAGGAACGTATACAGCTATCTTACCCATGCAAAAATACCTTTTTACAAGGAAAAATATATAGATAAAGTACATTACTTTGGGAAGAACTATTTTGTGCCAATGCAAACTTTTCCAATAGATGCATTACTCAAAGAAATGCACTGTAAGGATGTATTAAATGCTATTCAAGAGTATAAGGGCACTCCGAAGTATCTTATTGAGTCATACGAAAATGGAAGGGATAAGACAGATTCTTTCTTTTTCTTTTTGATCATCAAGCAGTTGTATTATTCTATTCTCAACTACAAAGAGGAGGGTAATAATGGGTTTGTTACTTTCTATAAGGAAAGAGAAAAGTACTATCGCTTTGCAAGAGATTTTTCACAAGCAAAAAATCTTGGTTATGGCAGTGAATATGATAAAGATAAGGGTATTTCTCAAGATCCCTTAATATACACTGCCTTAGAAAAGTATATTCAGATGATTGAAAATCAATATATAGAATATAATTATGAGGAGACTAAAAATGATTTGCACACAGTTTATAAGCTCCTTGAAGATAAGGTGCGATTATATTACAAAACAAATGACTTTGCTGTGGAGTATTATAGTATGAAAAATGAAGCAAAACCTATAAGTTTCTTTTTAAAAATGTATAATTACAATTACTTTTCAGATAGGATTAATAAATGGTACTAATTTTTTTCTGCCTTTGCATCGTGATTAAAGTACATTGAAATATTGAAGATAAGCCCCGAACAAATATACGTAAAGGACAAAGAGCGTATCACCTACTTATACAACGCCTTTGGCAGTCGTGCCCATAGCTTCTATGGCAATGCGGAAGCCGAAAAAGAGAAACGCCCTATTCATAAACATTACAGTGCCGATGGCAGTGTAGAAATCAAAGAGGATAAAGCAAAAGGAAGTATTGACTTTCTATTTTACCTCGGTGGCGACCCGTATTCAGCTCCTGCGGTATACAATAGCAATGGAGAAGAAGGAAAACTATTCTTTTTGCATAGAGACCAATTAGGCAGCATTGTAGCCATCACCGACCTTAACGGCAAGCTCGTAGAAGCCCGCCATTTTGATGCTTGGGGCAAGGTGTTGAGTATTACAGATGCTAACGGGAATAAACTAACTTCTTTATTATTAGACCGCGGTTATACAGGACACGAACACCTCTCAAGCGTAGGGCTTATTCATATGAATGGGCGTTTGTACGACCCTACCCTACACCGCTTCTTAATGCCCGATAACTATATCCAAGACCCTTTTAATACACAGAGCTTTAACAGGTATGGGTATTGCTTGAATAATCCGCTGGTGTATAATGACATTACAGGAGAATGGTTTGGCATAGATGATTTGATAGCTGCTGTTGCAGGAGGTGTTATTAACTTGGCAGTAAATGCTATACAAGGAAATGTAACCTCTTGGGGTAGTGCATTGGGATATTTTGGAGTAGGAGCGGTTTCAGGTTGGGCTTCTCTTTATGTAGGGCCATTCGCAGTGGGAGCTATTTCAGGATTAGGAAACTATATAACTACACAAGTCTCACAGGGTGGCTGGAGTAGTCTTAATTTTGATGATGGTGTAACTGCTACAGCTATAGGTGCCGCTACTTCGTGGGCAGGGGCAAAGATTGGAGGATGGGCAACAAAAAATTTAGGAGGTATATTTTCTTCTATTAGTAGTCCTGTGCTAAGACAAGCTGCTGTTAATAGTGTAGGAGGCGCTGTATCAGGTTTTGCAATTGGAACAGCAGTTTCCTATATACAATATAAAGATTTTGATAGAGCTTTTTCAGAAGGAGTTAGAGGCGGTCTTATGGGTGCTGGCATAGGATTAACTACTGGTGCTATAGGCGGGTATAGATATGCAAAGGAAAATAAATTGAGCCCTTGGACAGGAGAAAAGACACAACTACATCATTCAGATCCTGTTTTTATGGGAGGAGCTCCTGATCAGGAATTAACCCCAATGAGTATTTCTCGACATCAGGAATTGCACAAAGACCTCAACAATTTTTTGGTAGAGAAAAAGAATGCTTTAGGACAGCATATGCGACCTCAACCAAGAAATTCTGGCTTACAAATACGAACCAATTTTAACAGAACACAGAGATTTGAAGCAATGAAGCAATTCTATGATAAAAATTGGATAAAATATTGGGATGCCCGATGGGATTTTTATAAGAATAACAATTTAAATTTAATATTATGGTGGCAAAAATAATTGTAGGAACAGATGAAAAGGGTTTTGTATACCCTAAAGTTCAGGAAAGAACAGATATATGTCCTATTTGTAAAAATAGGATAGCTGATGTTGCAAATTTAGATTATAAAGTAAAGAATAAAAAAGGAAATTTTTTAGGTACTTATGATCACTATATCATTGTATCACAAAAATTCAAAGATTTTTGTGAGGAAAATCATTATGAAGGTTTAGAGTTTATCCAACTTCCTAAGTCTCCTATGTTTTATTATTTTATAGTTCATAATATCTATGAATTAGATTATAAAGAGTCTTTGTTTCTGAATTATAGAGATTGCTGTGGAAGTTATGATGAAACTGTAATAACACCCAGATATTGTAAACAAGATTTTTATATGGATACAGATGATTTTATTTGTAGGAGTGAGTACAGATTTGCTTCTTTTTCCAATAAGAGCTATCTCACTGTAGTTGGTTTAGAAACAGCAGATAAGTTAAAAAAGGCAGGATTTAAAAACATATATTTTACTAATGTATATAGACCAACTAATGATTTATAGCAAGAATAACAATTTAAATTTAATATTATGGTGGCAAAAATAATTGTAGGAACAGATGAAAAGGGTTTTGTATACCCTAAAGTTCAGGAAAGAACAGATATATGCCCTATTTGTAAAAATAGGATAGCTGATGTTGCAAATTTAGATTATAAAGTGAAAAATAAAAAAGGAAATTTTTTAGTATCGTATGATCACTATACTTTTGTATCACAAAAATTTAAAGATTTTTGTGAGGAAAATCATTATGAAGGATTAGAGTTTATTCAACTTCCTAAATCTCCATTGTTTTATTATTTTATAGTTCATAATATCTATGAATTAGATTATAAAGAGTCTTTGTTTCTGAATTATAGAGATTGCTGTGGAAGTTATGATGAAACTGTAATAACACCCAGGTATTGTAAACAAGATTTCTATATGGATACAGATGACTTTATTTGTAGAAGCGAGTACAGATTTGCTTCTTTTTCCAATAAGAGCTATCTCTTTGTAGTTGGGTTAGAAACTGCAGATAAGTTAAAGAAAGCAGGATTTAAAAATATATATTTTAATAATGTATATAGGCAAGATTAAAAAAATATTTTGTATCTCTGCATCGTGATTTAAGTACATTAAAATATTGAAAAAAAATAAGCCCTGAGCAAATATACGTGAAGGACAAAGAGCGTATCACCTACTTATACAACGCCTTTGGCAGTCGTGTCCATAGCTTCTATGGCAATGCGGAAGCCGAAAAAGAGAAACGTCCTATTCATAAGCATTACAGTGCCGATGGCAGTGTAGAAATCAAAGAGGATAAAACCAAAGGCACTATTGATTTCGTCTTTTATCTCGGTGGTGACCCGTATAGTGCTCCTGCGGTATACAGCAGCAATGGAGAAGAAGGAAAACTACTCTTTTTACATAGAGACCAATTAGGCAGTATTGTAGCCATCACCGACCTTAATGGCAAGCTCATAGAAGCAAGGCACTTTGATGCTTGGGGCAAGGTGTTGAGTATTACAGATGCTAACGGGAATAAACTAACTTCTTTATTGTTAGATCGCGGCTATACAGGGCACGAGTATTTAGCAAGTGTAGGCTTAATCCATTGTAATGGACGTCTCTACGACCCTGCCCTACACCGCTTCTTAATGCCCGATAACTATATCCAAGACCCTTTTAATACACAGAACTTTAATAGATATGGGTATTGCTTGAATAACCCGCTGGTGTATGTAGATGAGAATGGTGAAATTATACAATGGCTTCCTATTCTTGCAGGAGCACTCTTAGGTGCTTATTCTTCAGGAGTGGCCGCTAATAATGGAGAATACAACCTTTTCAAATGGAATTACTCTGATAGCTGGGGTAGTATATTAGGGGGAGCAATAATGGGAGCTGCCAATGGTTATTTAGCTCAACTCAGTGGTGCCACTTATGCCTTAGGAAAAACAGGTTTTACTATAGGTATTACGCCTCAACTGTCATTAGGTAGTGATGGAATAGGGGTAGGAGTAAATGTTACTTTTGGTTACGCTATATTAAATGGATTAAATATAGGTCTGAATTTTGGAGCTACTTATTACCTAAGTGCAATAGGTACAGGTGAGAGTGGCTGGGAACTAAGAACAGGTTATGGTATTGATTATCAAAATTACCGTTACAAATTTCGATTGGGTATAGGTTCTACTTACTTTTTTAGTGGTGAAACCACACAACAAACAGGTTTTTTCTACGGAGGTGGAGAAAAATGGAAAATTACCTATGAGAACGATACCTGGGCACCTGTACCAGGACTTTTTACGCCAGGTACTTACGAGAAAGACAAATACCGCACTGCTGCTTTGCGTTTTGATATCACAGGAGGTAAACTAAAAGGACTAAATGCGGGGCTAAACATTTTTACAGGTAAGGCAGAGAACATTAGAAGTGGTACATACATAGGAGGTACAGCAGATGATTATCGTATGGGAGTCATTTATATAGGCTATAACCAATACCGTATAGGCTATAACAGCGAACGCAATATACGAGGTCCTATACAAAATGGTTTTCACGATAGAATGGGAGTCCCTCACTTTAGAGTTTTAAGTCTTTCTGATAGATTTTATTACGGAATTTATTCATCAAACCCTTATACATTATGGTAACAAAAAAAGCAATATTAGTAGTATTTTGTATTCTATTATTAGTAATGATAGGATGTAGTAAAATCGTTGCAGATTTAGGAATGCAACGAAGACCTTATTTAGGAACAGATTTAAAAATAGATGGTTATTATTATTCTGAACCTATATGGGATAAAACGATAGCTGTTACAATTTTCTATAGAGATGGAGTGAGTATATTGGTTTTTATATATGTAGAACAAGATATTTTTCAATCTATTGAAAAAAAGTTTCTTTATAATCAAGATGTTCTTTCTAAAATAAGGAATGAACCCTATGGTGTAGGTGTTTTTACTATTAACAATAAATCTCTTGAGATGGAGAATTTTGTAGGAAGAGGCTTTAAACATACCTATCATACCTATGGAGAAATTATTAATGATTCTACATTTATAATTAGAAAATTTGTAGGATTTAATGGAGGAGAGGAGTATTGGAATGCTAAGTTTAGGTTTAAAAAATTTAGTCCTAAGCCAGATAGTACCAGCGTGTACATACCATAAATACTGTATAGGCTATAACAGTGAACGCAATATACGAGGTCCTATACAAAATGGTTTTCACGATAGAATGGGAGACGTACCTCACTTTAGAGTGTTAAGCCTCTCAGATAAATTTTACTATGAGAACTAATATTAGAAAAGTAAGATACACAGTCCAAGATATAGTTTTTTACCGTTTTATAACGACTCATACCGAACATTATGAATTTAACGGAAGTATTTTTAAAACCATTACCGAAAACGAAGAAGGTGCTTACAGTGCAGAGAGCTATAACACTTTGGGCTGGTTGTTAGAAAAAGAAAGTAATGATGCTTTCAACAACCGCTATGCAATTAGCTACGAGTACGACGGTATAGGGCAACAAGTAGCTGTAAGCACACCTCACCCCACAAGAGGTGCTTCTCAAAAGGCGAAGAGGACAGAATACGATGTATATGGACGACCTACCACTATCACCAGTCCGGAAGGTAAAATAACCCGCTTTACTTACGACAAGCTCAAAACCACTGCCGATGACGGACAGCAACAAGTGATAAGCACTCGCGATGCGCAAGGTAATATCGTAGAACACCAAGATACAGGGGGTACCGTGCGCTATACCTACTTTGCCAACGGTAGCCTAAAAACAGCCGACTATGGAGGTGCCATACAAAAGATAACCCAAGATGGCTGGGGCAGAAAAACAAGCATTACCGACCCTGCCGCAGGTGTTTATCGCTACGCTTACGACAGCTGGGGGCGTCTTACTGAGGAGACTACCCCTAAGGGTAAAACTACGCTTACCTACGAGCCCAACAGCGACCGCTTGAAGAGCAAGCACTTAGTAGGCGACCATACCGATATGCTCATCCGCTATACCTATAATGCCGAAAAGCTCCTGACCCAAATAGACAATGAGAACCAGGACGGCAATAGCGATCATTACACCTATACTTATAACCACAACCGCCAGCTACTTACCAGCAGCGAGACTAACCCTTGGGCAAAGTATACCAAAGCCTATACTTATGACCTTTTCGGTCGGGTACAAAAGGAAATGACCACCGCAGAGGCAGCAGGCAAACGCGCGAGTGCAATGGTGCAATACCGCTATCAAAATGGTGAACTCGTGGAAATGAAGGACGACAAGGGCATAACCCTTTGGAAACTCAGCAGTGAGAACCCCTATGGGCAACCCCTTGTAAGCCATAAAGGCAATGTAAAAGAGACCTATACTTACGACAAAGGTTTTCCTGTAAGTCAGCTCTTGCAAAGTGAGGATAAGGCAATTGGTGCCCTTACGTGGCAGTTTAACCCTCAAAAAGGACTGTTAGACAGCCGTCAATACAGCTTTTGGGGTAAACAAGAGGATTTTAGCTATGATAACTTAGACCGCCTGACCGCTTGGGGCGATGCCAATACCCCACCGCAAACCCATAGCTACGATGAGCGCGGGCGCATTACTGAAAATAGTCTTTTGGGTACTTATAAATACCCTGCTAAGGGTTATGACCAAGAAAAGTTAGTATTGAACTCTACAGGCGAAACCTTTTATAAAGAGGCACCAATGCCTGTGATACGCTACAATATGCTCAAGAGTCCTGAGCAAATATACGTAAAGGACAAAGAGCGTATCACCTACTTATACAACGCCTTTGGCGAGCGTTCACACTGCTATTACGGCAATGCTGAAGTAGAAAAAGCCAAACGTCCAATGCTTAAACACTACAGCCACGACGGTAGTACAGAAATCGTATGTAACAAGACCGATAACAGCACCAAGTTTATACTTTACTTAGGAGGTGATGTGTATAGCGCTCCTGCGATACTCATTTCAGACGGTGAGACTCAAAAGCTCTATTATCTACACCGCGATTATCTCGGAAGCATTGTAATGCTCACCGATGAAGACGGCAATATAGCCGAGCGCAGACACTTTGACCCTTGGGGACAACCCATAAAAGTAGAAGACGGCGCAGGCAATACCTTAGACAAACTCACCCTATTAGACCGAGGCTTTACAGGACACGAACACCTGCAAACCGTAGGCTTAATACATATGAACGGACGTTTGTACGACCCAGCGCTACACCGTTTCTTACAACCCGATAACTATGTACAAGACCCTTTTAATACCCAGAACTTTAATAGGTATGGATATTGTTTGAATAACCCACTGGTATATGTAGACCAAAATGGAGAGTTTTGGCATTTAGTCATAGGCGCTGTCGTAGGAGGAGTGATAAATTGGATTTCAAATGGTGCACGTCTTGATGCTAAAGGACTTGGCTATTTCGCAGTAGGAGCTGTGGCAGGGGCTGTAGGGGCTGGTATAGGTTCTGGAGTGAGTGCTTCATTAGCTGGAGGTACGTTTGCAGGAGGGTTTATGAGTACCTCAGTGGCGGTTTCTTCGAGTTTTATAAATGGTGCTGCTATAGGGGCAGCCTCTGGCTTAGGTGCTGGATTTGTAGGAGGCTTTGGTAATGGATTGGTAGGAGGGCAAAATATCGGACAAGCTTTTGGTAGTGGTATAACTAATGGATTGATAGGAATGGCAATGGGAGGTGTTATAGGAGGTCTCTCAGGAGGTATAGATGCCGCTATTGACGGAAGACGTTTTTGGGATGGAGCTACTGTGCAAAAAAACATATTAGCTCAACAAAATATTCCTAAAGTTGGACAAGTAGGTGATAATAATTGTTTACCAGCCAGTGCAGAAGCTGTAGACAAGTCTTTTGGAGGAAATATGACTCAGGAACAAATAAGAGATTTAGTTAATTTCGGAAGTGACCCTAATATAGTTCCTTTAGATGATGTGGGACTTTGGGGTGCTTATGCAAATGCTTCTGGACATACTGTAGCAGGAGAACATTTTAAACTTATATCTTTACCAACAGTATTATCTAAAATGCAAGGAGGAGCAAGGGTAGCTATTAATATGAATATGGGACAAAGTGTTGGACATAGTGTGATTATGCAACGTATTGTTCAAAAAACAATTATAAAGCTTAATGGAAGTGTTATACAAAAAACATTCTATTATGTTATGAACCCAGCTAATGGCGGTAGTTTTCATAAAATAGATGCTACTCAAATCACAAATTCCTATAATATTTTTTATATATCAAGATAATGATAATGAGGAGGCTATTTATTATTATAGTATTGAATTCTTCTTGGTGCTTTTTGTACTCTCAAGATACTATCAATATGATTGATAGGTTGCATATCAAGGGAGAACTGAAAGAGTTAGAGGATAGAATAGAGTATCTTGTGAGAAAAGCTAAGATAGTAAATGAAACCGAAGAACTCAAGCAATTTCATATATTTGGATTGTATAATATTTTATTTAGAGTGCCAAACTATAAGGCTTATAAAGAGGAGTATTTAGACGGTTCTTTTGTCTGCTACTTAATGCCTAACTATTATAACATAAAACCTCAAGGACTTTTTAAGAAAAGGAAAAGTTACTTATATACTCGTACTTATATTACTGATAGTAAAGGTGAGTTAGTTGCGACAGGAGATGTGAGATTTATTTCAAACTCAAGAGCATATAAATCATCTCTTCCAGAAAATGAGTTAGCTAAATTTCTTTTTGATAAGAAGTTTGATATGCTTTTCTATATGGGAGGAGTTTATGGATATTTTACAGCTATAAAGAAAAGTAAACTATGTGTTATTAGTACTTTTGGTGGAGAAATAGAAGTGTATGAATGGGAGTACTTTGTGAATAATTGTTTAGATAAAATAGTGCCTTCTCAGTTTATAGAAGAAAAATAAAATTAAGTACAATGCCTTTGGCGAGCGTTCACATTGCTATTACGGTAATGCTGAAGCTGAAAAGGAAAAACGCCCTATTCATAAACATTACAGTGCCGATGGCAGTGTAGAAATTAAAGAGGATAAAACAAAAGGAAGTATTGACTTTGTCTTTTATCTCGGTGGCGACCCGTATAGTGCTCCTGCGGTATACAGCAGCAATGGTGAAGAAGGCAAATTATTATTCCTACACCGCGATCAGCTTGATAGTATTATAGCCATCACCGACCTTAACGGCAAGCTCGTAGAAGCCCGCCATTTTGATGCTTGGGGCAAGGTGCTAAGCATCACTGACGGCAATGGCAATAAGTTAGAAAACTTACTACTTGACCGCGGTTATACAGGACACGAGTATTTAGCAAGTGTAGGCTTAATCCATTGTAATGGACGTCTCTACGACCCAGCGCTACACCGTTTCTTACAACCTGATAACTATATCCAAGACCCATTCAACACTCAGAATTTTAATAGGTATGGGTATTGTTTGAATAATCCGCTAAAATATACAGACCCCAATGGAGAAATCATTTGGGCAGCTGTTATTGTTGGTGCTATCATAGGAGCAACAAGCTATGCTACTAGCGCAGCTATGCACGATAATTGGTCGTGGGAAAAATTTGCTTGGTCAACCTTAGGAGGAGCTGTTATGGGTGCTATTGGTGGTTCTTCAGTGGCAACTTCACTATCGGGAGAGAGTGTCTTAAATGGCTTTATCACAGGGGCATCTTCTGCTCTTATGCCAAGCTACAATGTATCTATAGGTGATTTTAGTGTAGGTCTCTCTTTAGCTATTGCTTTTGGTAACGCTGGAGGAATGGGGGTTAACTTAGGTGCTAGTTATCAAAGTGGAAATTTTTCTATTTCGGGAGGCGTAGGACTTATGGGGTATGTTAATTACAATCGATTCTGGAAGAACAATTTTGAAACACGCTATTCTGCTATGGCTTCTTGGGATGATGGTAAATTAGGTTTGTCTCTTGGAACAAACATCTGGAAAGGTGATTTTGAGCAAAGAACAGGAGTAATAGGATTTCATAGTGGAGATTTTAGAGCTATGTATGAGAATGATGGAGGACTTGGTATCAAACATCTTAGATTAGGAGATCGAGGAGATAGTTATAGAACTGCAGCTTTGAATGTATCTGTTGGAGATTTTTCTGCTGGGTTTAATTTGTTTACAGGGAAAAGAATTTATTCAAGGCCTGAAGATTATTCTTACTATCCTAAAAATTTAGTGGTTGATGATTTTAATGTAAAATTTCCCCGAGGTTATGTAGATGAAATAGGAAAGAAATATAGATTAGGCTCTTTAACCTTTGGATATGGTGGCTATCGTGCAGGAGTAAATAGTGAAAAAGTAAGACATGCTATACAAGATAGGGTAATACATGGAATTATAAAAGATGCAGGATTTGAGAATCAATCTTGGAAATGGGATTCTTTTTATCAGTATAGAACTTATAATCCTTTTACATCATGGTAAGAAAGATAATATTAATGTTATTTATTCTGTTCAATATACAATGCTATTTTAGGAATGAATACGGAATGGTTAGATTAAAAAAAAGAAACATTATTAAACCTTTAGAATTTAACTCGGTTTATAGTAAAATAGATACTACAGTTCTTTATAAAGATTGCTCAAATAAATATAAAAAAGCTATTAAGTTTTATAAAGATGGAAAAGTTGGTTGTTTTTTTTATGTTGATTCTACTGACAAAACAACAATAGACCCCAGAAGGGCTCTAATGGGAAAATTCGAGCTAAAAAATGGGAAAATTTATATGAATTTTATAGCAAGAAATTCTCAAGTAGGTCGTTTTCTGTTAAAAGAAAAAAGTATAAATATAGAAGATACTTTGTTAGTTACCATAGGAGAAGGAATTTTTAATAAGGATACTATTGTGTATAAGAAAAAAATAATACCTAAGGATTGGTTAATATATTCTCCTGATTGGTAATATATCTCTTCCTGATGAGATGATTATTATCAATTCAAAACACGAAATGGATTTACATTATGGTAAAAAAAAAATTATTTATAGCTTATTTGTGATAATTATATACAGTTGTTCTGTTTTTGATGGTCATAATAATTAACGTCAGTTCGATATAACAGAATATTGATTTACAGCTTTGTAACATAATATATTCACAAAATAATTCACCGTCAGGTGAAAATTCGTGAGATAATATAAAGTAAAGAGTTTTATACAGTCTCAATTTCGTGAAAATTCGTGAAATTCGTGGGAGATTTAAAATATTTTGCTGATTGTTAAACAATTACTTACGTCGAACTCACGTTAAATAATATGGAATTAACAGATAAATTAATAGCACTACTAAAAAGAGGAACTCCAGTATATGGAACAATACAAAAATCTTTTTCAAAAAATGATGCCTTAGAGATTTTAGAAGAATGCCTAAAACTAAAAATTACAGTTTTTGGAGGGGATGTAGTAGAGTATAAAAATAATTATTTTGAACATAATTATGACAATTGGAGTTGCGAAAGAAAAAAAATGAGTCTGATGCTGATTATGCTTTGAGAAGTGCTAAAAGAGCTATTAAATACATTTTAGAATACAAAAAGGATAATGCTTATTTTATCCTTGTACTTAATGTAAAAGATGAAACTATTAAACAACATCTTTTTTTTAATGAGATGATTTTGTAACCTATCACCAACGAAGCAGGCGAAACCTATTTAGAAAAATACCCACTGCCCACTGTAAGGTATAACGCTTTCAAAGCTCCTGAGCAGATATATGTAAAAGATAAAGAGCGAATAAGCTATGAATACAACGCCTTTGGCGAGCGTTCACATTGCTATTACGGCAATGCCGAAGTAGAAAAAGCCAAACGCCCACTGCTTAAACACTACAGCCACGACGGTAGTGTAGAGATAGTATGTAACAAAACCGATAACAGCACCAAGTTTATACTTTACTTAGGCGGTGATGCCTATAGTGCCCCTGCAATACTCATCTCAAACGGTGAAGCCTCAAAACTCTATTACTTACATAGAGATTATTTAGGTTCTATAGTAATGCTCACCGATGAAGACGGCAATATAGCCGAGCGCAGACATTTTGACCCTTGGGGACAACCCATAAAAGTAGAAGACAGCGCAGGCAATACCTTAGACAAACTCACTCTATTAGACCGAGGCTTTACAGGGCACGAACACTTGCAAACTGTAGGACTTATCCATATGAACGGACGGTTGTACGACCCTGCGCTACACCGTTTCTTACAACCTGATAACTTTGTACAAGACCCTTTTAACACCCAAAACTTTAATAGATATGGCTATTGCTTGAATAACCCGCTACTCTATACTGACCAAAACGGGGAACTATTTCTACTAGATGATTTAATTGTTGGTGTAGCAGGATTTGCTTTTGGTTATGTTTATCACGGAATTACAACGGGAGATTGGGGTTGGAATGCCGTTGGAGCAGGAGGACTAGGTGCTGGAACTGCCTTGTTAAGTTACTATACAATGGGAGGATTTAGTCTCGCAGCAGGTGGAAGTCTTTCTGGTGGATTATCTTTTGCAGGGAATTATATGTTATCCTCTACATTTAACAGTTTTATGCCAAGTTTTAATATTCCTATATCTAATAATTTTTCTTTTTCAGCTTCTTTAGGATTAGGATTTGGTAGTGGAACATTAGGTTTGGGATTGAACACTTCTTTAAATTATACAAATGGTGATTTTTCGACATCTTTAGGCTGGGGTATTGGAAGTGGAAGTACAGGAGATTATTCTGGTTGGGGAGCAAGTGCAAGATATAAAGGCTGGGGCTTAGGTTACACTAGAACTAATTATTCAAGTGCTGACAATCAGGTGGTAGGAGGTGTCTCACTATATTTTAGAGATGTTTCTTTCCGTCTGGAAAATGACTTTTTTGGCGATGGACACGATCGTTTTCGTTCAAATGCTTTTGAACTGACTGTAGGTAACTTTACATTAGGGTCTAATTTATATAATAATGATGTAGGAGAAAATGCTGAATGGGTTAAAGGAACAATGCTTAATGGAAAACCTAATCGTCCATTTAAAGGTCAGGAAATGGGAGCTTGGAAAGAAGGACAAACTTATTCAAGTCCTTTATGGATTGGAGTAAAAGGAACTGGTTCTACTATTTATCGTTTTGGTTATAGCCACCCAATGGTACAAGATAGGACACAAAATGTAACTCATAAATGGGTGTGGTTTGCTAGAACTCATTTCTTTAATAGATATGATGAGTTTAAGAAAGGCTTTTATAATTACACTGGTTTTAACAATCCTTATTCATTATGGTAAAGATATTTAAAATATTAATTGCTTGCGTACTGCTTGTCTCTTGTGCCGATTATATCCCTAAAAGAGTAAGCAAGAATTTTTCCTATTGCTACGACCCTCATACGGATTATAGCAAAAATTCTCTTGTGAAATTCAATGGAATTTATAAGATTTGTTACTGCGATTCTATATCTATAGAATGCAATGAAAATTGCTCTTTTAAGTATATGAGATTCTTTCCTAATGGTATTTGTGCTACAAGTTCAAGAATAACTCATAATCTCAATTTTGAAAAAGAATTGATAGTAGATAATGATACTTTGTGTGTTTTTAACTTAGAAAATAGTGCTTATACTGTATCAAAAAATGTAAATGAATTTTATGGTCTTTATAAAATTTCAGGAGATACTATAAAAATGATGACTGTTAATGACCAAGTATGGCCTAATCCTTATTGGTATCATTCTGAATATTGGTATATTATTTCAGGTGATACTTTAAAAACAGTTTTTAGAAAAAGTTATACTCACGATAAGATGGCAAGTTATAATGAACCCTCTATTCATTTTATTGAAAAAAATATAAGCGTTACACCAGATGTATGGCTTAAACGTAAAAAATGGTTTTGGTGTAATTCTCAAGAATATGAAAAATATATGAAGAAAAGGAAATAACAACTATATTTGCTCCGCGACTATCTCGGAAGCATTATAATGCTCACCGATGAAGACGGCAACATCGCTGAAAGAAGACACTTTGCCTCTTGGGGACAACCCATAAAAGTAGAAGACAGTGCAGGTAACACCTTAGACAAACTCACCCTATTAGACCGCGGTTATACAGGGCACGAGCATTTGGCAAGCGTAGGGCTCATCCATATGAACGGACGCCTCTATGACCCTGCTTTGCATCGGTTTTTAATGCCTGATAACTATATCCAAGACCCTTTTAATACACAGAACTTTAATAGGTATGGGTATTGCTTGAATAATCCGCTGGTGTATAATGACATTACAGGAGAATGGTTTGGCATAGATGATTTGATAGCTGCTGTTGCAGGAGGTGTTATTAACTTGGCAGTAAATGCTATACAAGGAAATGTAACCTCTTGGGGTAGTGCATTGGGATATTTTGGAGTAGGAGCGGTTTCAGGTTGGGCTTCTCTTTATGTAGGGCCATTCGCAGTGGGAGCTATTTCAGGATTAGGAAACTATATAACTACACAAGTCTCACAGGGTGGCTGGAGTAGTCTTAATTTTGATGATGGTGTAACTGCTACAGCTATAGGTGCCGCTACTTCGTGGGCAGGGGCAAAGATTGGAGGATGGGCAACAAAAAATTTAGGAGGTATATTTTCTTCTATTAGTAGTCCTGTGCTAAGACAAGCTGCTGTTAATAGTGTAGGAGGCGCTGTATCAGGTTTTGCAATTGGAACAGCAGTTTCCTATATACAATATAAAGATTTTGATAGAGCTTTTTCAGAAGGAGTTAGAGGCGGTCTTATGGGTGCTGGCATAGGATTAACTACTGGTGCTATAGGCGGGTATAGATATGCAAAGGAAAATAAATTGAGCCCTTGGACAGGAGAAAAGACACAACTACATCATTCAGATCCTGTTTTTATGGGAGGAGCTCCTGATCAGGAATTAACCCCAATGAGTATTTCTCGACATCAGGAATTGCACAAAGACCTCAACAATTTTTTGGTAGAGAAAAAGAATGCTTTAGGACAGCATATGCGACCTCAACCAAGAAATTCTGGCTTACAAATACGAACCAATTTTAACAGAACACAGAGATTTGAAGCAATGAAGCAATTCTATGATAAAAATTGGATAAAATATTGGGATGCCCGATGGGATTTTTATAAGAATAACAATTTAAATTTAATATTATGGTGGCAAAAATAATTGTAGGAACAGATGAAAAGGGTTTTGTATACCCTAAAGTTCAGGAAAGAACAGATATATGTCCTATTTGTAAAAATAGGATAGCTGATGTTGCAAATTTAGATTATAAAGTAAAGAATAAAAAAGGAAATTTTTTAGGTACTTATGATCACTATATCATTGTATCACAAAAATTCAAAGATTTTTGTGAGGAAAATCATTATGAAGGTTTAGAGTTTATCCAACTTCCTAAGTCTCCTATGTTTTATTATTTTATAGTTCATAATATCTATGAATTAGATTATAAAGAGTCTTTGTTTCTGAATTATAGAGATTGCTGTGGAAGTTATGATGAAACTGTAATAACACCCAGATATTGTAAACAAGATTTTTATATGGATACAGATGATTTTATTTGTAGGAGTGAGTACAGATTTGCTTCTTTTTCCAATAAGAGCTATCTCACTGTAGTTGGTTTAGAAACAGCAGATAAGTTAAAAAAGGCAGGATTTAAAAACATATATTTTACTAATGTATATAGACCAACTAATGATTTATAGCAAGAATAACAATTTAAATTTAATATTATGGTGGCAAAAATAATTGTAGGAACAGATGAAAAGGGTTTTGTATACCCTAAAGTTCAGGAAAGAACAGATATATGCCCTATTTGTAAAAATAGGATAGCTGATGTTGCAAATTTAGATTATAAAGTGAAAAATAAAAAAGGAAATTTTTTAGTATCGTATGATCACTATACTTTTGTATCACAAAAATTTAAAGATTTTTGTGAGGAAAATCATTATGAAGGATTAGAGTTTATTCAACTTCCTAAATCTCCATTGTTTTATTATTTTATAGTTCATAATATCTATGAATTAGATTATAAAGAGTCTTTGTTTCTGAATTATAGAGATTGCTGTGGAAGTTATGATGAAACTGTAATAACACCCAGGTATTGTAAACAAGATTTCTATATGGATACAGATGACTTTATTTGTAGAAGCGAGTACAGATTTGCTTCTTTTTCCAATAAGAGCTATCTCTTTGTAGTTGGGTTAGAAACTGCAGATAAGTTAAAGAAAGCAGGATTTAAAAATATATATTTTAATAATGTATATAGGCAAGATTAAAAAAATATTTTGTATCTCTGCATCGTGATTTAAGTACATTAAAATATTGAAAAAAAATAAGCCCTGAGCAAATATACGTGAAGGACAAAGAGCGTATCACCTACTTATACAACGCCTTTGGCAGTCGTGTCCATAGCTTCTATGGCAATGCGGAAGCCGAAAAAGAGAAACGTCCTATTCATAAGCATTACAGTGCCGATGGCAGTGTAGAAATCAAAGAGAATAAAACAAAAGGAAGTATTGACTTTCTATTTTACCTCGGTGGCGACCCGTATAGTGCTCCTGCGGTATACAATAGCAATGGTGAGGAAGGTAAATTATTATTCCTACATCGTGATCAGCTTGGTAGTATTGTAGCCATCACCGACCTTAACGGCAAGCTCGTAGAAGCCCGCCATTTTGATGCTTGGGGCAAGGTATTGAGCATCACTGACGGCAACGGCAACAAGTTAGATAAGTTGCTTCTTGACAGAGGTTATACAGGGCACGAGCATTTAGCAAGTGTAGGCTTAATCCATTGTAATGGACGTCTCTACGACCCTGCCCTACATCGCTTCTTAATGCCTGATAACTATATCCAAGACCCATTCAACACTCAGAATTTTAATAGGTATGGGTATTGTTTGAATAATCCGCTAAAATATACAGACCCCAATGGAGAAATCATTTGGGCAGCTGTTATTGTTGGTGCTATCATAGGAGCAACAAGCTATGCTACCAGCGCAGCTATGAATGATAGTTGGTCGTGGGAAAAGTTTGCTTGGTCAACCTTAGGAGGAGCTGTTATGGGTGCTATTGGTGGTTCTTCAGTGGCAACTTCACTTACAGGAGATAGTATTGTCAATGGTTTTATTACAGGGGCTTCTTCTGTCCTTATGCCAAGTTATAATGTATCTATCGGTGATTTTAGTATAGGGCTTTCTTTGGCAGTTGCTTATGGAAATGCTGCAGGAATGGGAGTCAATTTAGGAGCTGGTTACCAAAGCGGAAATTTCTCTATTTCGGGAGGTGTAGGACTTATGGGATACAATAATTACAATGGTTTTGGCAACAATTCTTTTGAAACACGCTATTCTGCTATGGCTTCTTGGGATGATGGAAAAACAGGATTCTCATTAGGAACTAACTTTTGGGGAGGAGACTTTAAACAGAGAACAACCATTGCTGGAATTCATATAGGGGATTTTAAAGCTTCGTATGAAAACGATGGGAGTCCTTTTAATTATGCTGGAAAAATTCTAAGTAACGATACAGATATGTTCAGAACAGCAGCAGCAAGTATCAGTATAGGAGATTTTTCTTTACAAATGAATTTGTTTACAGGAAAAAGTGGTAAAGATGCAAATAAAAGTGATGAAATATCTTATTCTGAAGGTTATTTAAAAAAAGGAAAAAGACTTGGAGTTTGGGATAATTGTGAGGCAGATATGTATCGTTTAGGAGCTCTCAGCATAGGATATAGAGGCTACAAAATTGGAACAAATTCAGAACATATAAGAAATGCTTTTCAAAATTACTTTGCACATAAAATAGTAACTCCTCAAGCAGGTTTTAGGATGATAGATAGAAAATGGAATTCTTATTATCAATATTTAACCCCTAATAAGTATACATTATGGTAAGAAAACTATTCGCAATATTATTTTCTATATTTCTGATTTCTTGTAGTATATGGCACAATAAAATATATTTCACGTTAAGAGAAAATATAAAAATTGATAGAATACAAAACAAAGGATATTATTATAGTATATACACAAATAAGGAATGTATAGATTGTGATGGAGGAAAATTCATACATATGCGTGTTTTTCTAAATAATGGATATATGTACTATGTGCAGAATGGATTTGGAAATAAATGTGATGGCAATATTGCCACCATAGATTGTTCTATTCAAAAGTCTGAAAAAATGCTAAATGAGCAAATGGATGTTTTTTTAGACACTTCGAAACAAGGAACATCTAATATCTTTTTATGGAATTGGGGAAAATACAATATAAGAAATGACATTATCACAATTCAATATTTTTATAATGTATTTGGTAATTATTATTTAATAGAAGAAAAAGGAAAAGTAATTGATTCATCTTCTATTCACCTATTTTATCGAAAAAATTATAGAGACAAAAGGGATGTTCTTATTAATGAGACATATCTCTTTAAGGAATACAACATTGAGAAATTGTATGATAAGATACCAAAGAAAATTATGAGTTTAAGATGAAATACTTACTCCTTACATCCTTATTAATCAGCGTATTTCTCCACGCGCAGGAAGAAAGACCTATCACTACGGCGTTTCCGTTTTTGTCTATTAACACCGATGCCGCTGTTGCGGGTATGGGCGAGGTGGGGGTGTGCTCGCAGCCAAACGTTTTTGCGCAACGTAACAACGCTGCTAAGTATATTTTTGCGGAAAACACCTCGGGCGTTGGGGTGAGTTATACACCCTATCTCAATAAACTTGTAAAGGACATTTTTCTGGGGAATATCACCTATTATAAACGTACACAACGTAGCGCGTGGGGCGCAAGTCTGACGTATTTTAGTATCGGCGATGTGAGTCTCACTCAAGATTTCGGTGGAAGTGCTACCGTGCTGGGCAGTTTTCGTCCTACTGAATTTACCTTTGACCTTTCGTACAATCTCAGGCTCAGCGAGCACTTTGCAATGGGTGTGGCGGCGCGCTATCTCAATTCTAACTTACAATTGCCCACAGACGACAAGGCAGTAGCACGCGGATTAGGCTTTGATATCTCGGGCTATTACACTTCTGCGTTTCACCTGATAGGGAACTACACAGGAAGTTATAGCTTTGGATTTCAGCTTTCTAATATTGGGGCAAAAGTAAAGTACGACGACTTAGGCAAATCGTTCTTTTTGCCGACCAACCTAAAACTCGGTGCAGCTTATAACCTACAAGTGGATAGCTATAACCGCTTTTCAGTACTTACAGAGGCTAATAAACTTTTAGTACCCATAGAAAGTGATGAGAACAAAGATTTTATCGAAGGTATGTTCACTTCGTTTAGTGATGCACCTAACGGCTTTAAGGAAGAGCTTCACGAGATCAGTTGGGCAATAGGAGCAGAATACGCCTTTGATGAGCAGCTTTTCCTGCGTACGGGTTATTTTCATCAGCACAAACTAAAAGGCGATAGACAATACTTGACTGTTGGATGTGGGTTTGCTTTCCGTTCGTTCCAGTTCGATGTGTCGTATTTGTTTTCAACAACAACCACAAATAACCCATTGAGTTCTTCTATGAGGACATCGTTACAATACGCTTTTTAAACTATAATTTACAATAAAAACTCACGACTTCGGAGTGCTACATTCTGCGCTCCCTTGCGCACAAGTAGTTTTGAGCAGCTTAAAAGGTTTTCAGCTGCTCAAAACACAACTTGCTCTGTTCCGGTGAACAGAAAATTCTCCCTAAAGGTCAAATTTTAATTAACCATAAGAAAAGAAGATAAACACTACAAGCTCATAAAGTGATTTAGGGCATATTAGTAATATATTTAACCAATCACTTACTTACAAAGTTATTTACAATTCTATGTAAAGCTATATGTATATTTGTACATTACTTTGCATTTACGTATCAACGTAAGCAAGTACGTACGAAGGTAAAAACGTAATTAGGTAGCTACATAGTTTGAAATTTTTTTATTCGACAATGGGAGGAAAAGCGGTATTCGTTTCAAAAAACAATCTATAAGAAGCGGCATTTTTCTCATATTAGACATTTTTTTTATTCGCTTAAAGGTCGGAATGAGCTGGTTTCGTTTCGAGTGCCATAAAAGGTCTGTGTTTAGCTTCTGCAAGGTTTTTCAAAAAAATACTACCCGCAGGACAACGGACAAGGGCTGGAGATTTTTTTGAAAACCCATCGGGCTTGACCTTGCAAGAAGCGTTAAGAACACAGAAATACCTTTGCACTCGAACAACGAACCGCCATTACGTGCCTTAAGTGTTTAAAACAGGGAAAATAGGTAAGTCTTAATAACACTCTTATCTTTGTGAGATAGCTTTTTGTAAGGCAACAAAAAAATCCATCGACACATCTCTTTTTGAAATGTTATCAATGGATTTTAATTCTAAGAAGAAATTTGTTAGTTATCCTATCTTTAAGTTTTTTAATCGTTCGGCAGCAATTTCCATATCCTTGCTGATCTTCTCATTGGTGATTTTAGCATAAATCTGGGTAGTTTTGATATTCTTATGTCCCATCATCTTACTAACACTTTCCAAGGGAACCCCTTCTGTTAAGAACAGAGTACCAAAGGTATGGCGTGCCCAGTGAAATGAAATGGTTTTTTCACGAATGATGTTACAATCTTTCATCATCTTTCTGATTAAGAGGTTGCAATTAGCATTGGAGGGTGTAGGAAACAATGCCTCTGTACGAGTCGTACCTTCATATTTTTCAATAATTTTCTCGGCTATATCCAACAGACGTACATTACAGGGTACATCAGATTTCTGACGGCGTTTGATAAGCCATTTGTTGCCGTCAAAGAACGATTGTAAGTGGCTTCTTTTAAGTTGTTTGATATCAATATAAGAGAAGCCTGTAAAGCAACTAAAAACAAATAGGTCTCGTACTAATTCAGCAGAAGCACTCTTAGGGTGATATTGTAAAAGAGTTTCTACTTCCTCTCTAAGCAAATAGCCTCTATCTTTCTCCTCCATAGAACTTATATAATTCTTAAAAAGGATTGCGATAGATAATTCCTTTATCTATGGCTATTTCTACCATTTTACAAAGGGGCATCATATAAACCCATATTGTGTTGTGAGTAAGACTTTTATTAACTCTAAGATAGAAGTCAAAATCGTTGATAAAGTCTTCTGTAAGCTCTTTGAAAGAAATATCACTTCTGCGGTATTTATACTGGATAAACTCGCTCAAATGAGTATATACATTCTCATATTTGTTAAGAGTGCTGTAACTTCTAACACCTTTTTCTACCATCAAGGCAAAGCCTTCTTTGAAATTCTCATAGACTTTTAGCAAGGAATCTTCCATTACTCCTATGCCTAGAAAAGTAGCTTTTAGCTTCTGAGCAGTAACCACTCCCTCGTACTTCATCAACTCCTCATAATGAGTAATGATACGTGAGCGAATCTCTTCCAGCTTGCGATTAAGTTGGGTAGCTTCTTCTGTTTTACCTGTTACCCTTCCGTACTTCAAATCTTATTTCTGTGGAAGGATTTCAAGTTTGGTACTAAACTGAGCTACCTGATTGTCAATGGTAATACGCCCCATAATAGCAACCTTACCGTTCTTCTTTGGGGCATTCTTTTTAAGGTAAAACAATACCTTAAAGGTTGAGCGTTTTACTTTTTTCATACTCTAATTTTTTAATTTGCGAAAGTACTTTTATCAAGTTACTGTACAATATGAAAAAAGGTGTAAAACACTGAAATATAACCTATTAATAAAAAATATTTTTCAATGTATTAGGTAACGATTTAGAAACCTAATTTTGAAAAAACCTATCTAAAACATCTAAGACTCTGTCTTCTCTTATCTTCCTGTCAAAAAATTAATCCTCTTTGTATGAGCTAATTACATTATTTTTGTAGTTTTGCTTTTTATTCGTAATTTTGACAAAAAAGACGGCATTTTCAAAAAATTCTGCCAACAAGCTAATAAAAAGAAAGATAACTTTGATGTGTTGTATAACAACTTTATAGACGATTTATTACAAAATCCTATAACACTTTCAACACCAACCCAAAAAAAGCCTTTTACCTTAGAAGCTAATAGTAAAAACTCTTGTGTGGCTATTCCTCAAACAGAAGTTGGCACACGTCTATCAATCACCAAAGAAATGATAGCAGCTTATCTTTACAATGGTGTGATAAGAGATTGGAAACCTTATTTAGTATCGGTAGCAGAGTATTTCAAAAATACTTATAATTTCAAACCCGAAAAAATAGGAAATGATAAAAACTACATTTTTGTAATCGACGAAATCAACAGAGGTGAAATCTCTAAAATTTTTGGAGAGCTCTTTTTTAGTATCGACCCTATTTACAGAGGTGTAAAAGGAGCCGTCAAAACTCAATATGCAAATATGCAAGGTGATGACGAGTCTTTCTACGTGCCCGAAAACGTCTATATCATCGGCTGTATGAATGATATCGACCGAAGTGTCGAAAGTTTTGATTTTGCTATGCGCCGCCGCTTCACTTGGATAGAAGTTACTGCCGAAGAAAGCGCTATAAATATGGGACTGACTGAACCAATAACAAAAGCTATGAAAAAACTCAATGAGGCTATTGAGAATATAGCAGGCTTCAGCAGTGCCTACCATATAGGGGGTGCTTATTTTCTTGATACTGATGGCAATTGTATTCAAGATGAAGAATTAGAAAACGTATGGGACTATCGCATAGAACCTTTACTAAAGGAATATTTACGTGGTATGCCTAATGGAAAAGACGAGTTAGAAAAATTAAAAAATGCTTTCTTTGGTAATGAGGATAACGGACAATAATTATAAGGGAAAAGAGCTTAATTCTCAGTATATAGCGCACCTAACCCCTATTGCCAATCATAGTATAACACACTTACTGAGTGAAAATCCTAATTTGTTAGTTTTCCCTCAGTCTTTGGAAAAATATCTCAACAAACCTATTTTCAAGATTGAAGGAGACAAGTTGTATACTAACAACATAATGGGATTTGTAGGGCGTAACACAAGTAAGGTTACTATCACTTCCCGTTTTGCAAAAGATGATAAGAATGATTTCTTTTTGCACTATATGTTGCAAAAAGTATTAGCTACTAACATCTTTAATTTTGAACAGAGCCCTAACAACGAAGAAACTATTTGGGATTTTTGGCTCTACTTATTTCCTTTTTGCTTAAAAAAAGCTTATGCACAAGGGCTTTATAAAGCTTACCAACGCAAGCAATATAATGATACAAATGTAAAAGGAACTATAGATGTAAAACGTCATCTACTTAAAAACCTACCTTTTGCAGGCAAAATAGCTTATACAACCAAAGAACATAGCTATGATAATCCTCTATCGCAACTCATCCGCCATACTAGGGCTTTATAAAGCTTACCAACGCAAGCAATATAATGATACAAATGTAAAAGGAACTATAGATGTAAAACGTCATCTACTTAAAAACCTACCTTTTGCAGGCAAAATAGCTTATACAACCAAAGAACATAGCTATGATAATCCTCTATCGCAACTCATCCGCCATACTATTGAGTACCTAAGAACACATCCTATAGGCAATGCCTTGCTGAATACAGATGCCGAAATGCGCACTATGGTTAGCCAATTTGTTTTTCACACTCAAAACACCTATAACAAAAATGCTCGGCGTAAAGTGATAATGGCAAATGCCAAGCCCTTTGTACATCCTTATTTTACAGAGTATGCTCCTCTGCAAAAAATATGTTTGAACATCCTAAACCACGAAAAACTGACATTCGGCGAAGAAAAAGATAAAATACACGGACTCCTTTTTGACGGCGCTTGGCTGTGGGAAGAATACCTAAATACTTTTTTAAACGAAGGTTTTGAACATCCTGAAAATCTCACAGGTAAAGAAAAAAAATACCTTTTTAAAAATAGCAAACAACCTATCTACCCCGATTTTATCAGCAGAAGTGACTCTCCAAAACTTGTAGGAGATGCTAAATATATACCTTTAGATAGACACAAATTTTACGAGGACGATTCAGAAAAAGCGACGAGCATCTACTACAAAACGATTACGTATATGTACCGTTTTGAAACAAATAGAGGTTTTCTACTTTATCCTTGTAGCAAAATAGATAGCGATAAACCATTTTTTTCTGAAGAACTCTATATAGACGGGAATGTAAAAAATAGAATTTTAGAAAAAATAGGATTGCATATTCCTCAAGAAACTGAGAGCTTCCAAGAATTCACAATGAGAATAGGTAATAATGAACAAGCCCTAAAAGAACACCTTTCCAAAAATCATTAAGTCAAAGAATTTATATACTCACAAAACAATTCACCGTCAGGTGAAAATTCGTAAAATTTGTAGGAGTTTTCACTTTTGGCAAACTTCGCAAAATCGTAAGCGTAGCACCAAAATCCTAAAAAGCATCAAAATCTGTTTTATCTGTGCAATCCATGAGAGTCTCCCCCCTCCCATTCCTCCCACCCCTGCCCGTGCGGCTCGCACCTCCCACCCCCTCTGAGACCTTCAGAGCACCTCCTAGATACTCCCTCCTAGTCTTTCCTCATTTATTCTCACTAAAACAAATAGCAATCACTTTTGCGGCTTGTCCCCCTTCGGGGTTGTCGGCAATTGCCGAGTAAGTGAGTCGGGGGCCATCCCACCCCTCCCACTACTCCCACCCCTCCCACTACTCCCACCCCTCCCACTACTCCCACCCCTCCCACTACTCCCACCCCTCCCATTATTCCCACCGCTCCCACTAATCGCCCGTGCGGCTCGCACCGTCATTCGTCCCTCGTCATTCGTCCCTCGTCATTCGTCATTCGTATTTCGTAATTCGTATTTCGTATTTCGTAATTCGTAATTATTTCTTATCTTTGCCAAAAAATATAAACCCAAAGAAAAAAATGAACAAACTAAATATCATCCTATTACTCCTTACCCTTCACTTCTCCCTCTTCACTTATGCTCAAGAAAATAGTGACGACGGCTTGATTGGCTCTACACAAAGCTCAACTGCCAACCCCTCAACGGTCGATACTCATTATCTCGAAGACCAATTCTATGTCGGTCTCACCTACGATTATCTCGCCGGCAAAGCCAGCAGTGTCGTGCAGCACAACCTCTCCCACGGCATCCACTTAGGCTTCATCCGCGACCTTCCCATCAACCAAAAACGAAATCTCGGCTTTGGCATCGGATTAGGTTATGCTTACGATGTGGTGTATAATAATATGGTAGCCAACAAAACCACAACAGGTGTCAGTTACGAAATAGTCGAACATTTCCGCGATTTGAACATCAGCAAAAACTATTTCAAAACCCACGCCATCGAAATGCCTTTAGAATTCCGATTCCGTACCTCCACCCCCACATCTCACAAATTCTGGAGAGTATACGCAGGAATGCGCATCGCCTATCTCTTAGGCGGCAGAAGCCTGTACACCGCTAATGATATCGACACCTCCTTCCAAAACCCCGACATCGTTAGAAAATTCCAACTAAAAACCTTTGCCGCTTTTGGCTATAATGCTCTGAATTTCTTTGTGCAGTACAACCTCTCTCCTTTGCTAAAGGACGCAAAAACTACCGATGGCACAAGCCTCAGTTCTAATGTATTACAAATAGGTCTCATCTTTTATATACTCTAATGGACGAAAATATCACACGCTGGCGACTCATCTTGGGTCAAGATGCAAATGCTTTGGGCGAGGTATCGCTCAACGAACAGCAATCACTGATGGATGCTACCCTCGCCGCCCTCTACGACGATACCGACGGCAATGGCAACGGCGGCGGCAAACGCTCGGCAGGCTTGGGCAACTCCGCTCCTAACTTAGCCAAGTGGCTCACCGATGTACGTTCCTTCTTCCCCCCCGATGTAGTGAGCGTCATTCAAACCGATGCTATCGAACGCAAAGGTCTCACCAAACTACTCTTTGAACCCGAAACCCTCAAAAACGTAAAACCCAACATCTCTATGGTGGGCACCCTAATGGCACTCAAAGACCAGATTCCTGCCAAATCCAAAGATACCGCCCGCGAGTTAGTCAAAGAAGTCGTCAATGAGATAATGAAACGTATGGAGCAAGACCTCCGCCGTGCCGTTACCGGCGCTCTCAACAAAAAAGCACATACCCCCATCGCCAATTTCTCATCAACCGACTGGAAACGAACCATCCAGCGCAACCTCAAAAACTACGACACCGCCACCAAGCGCATCATTCCCGAAAAATTCTATTTCTTTGAGCGCACTCAAAAACAGAAAAACTGGACGGTAATCCTCGACATCGACCAAAGTGGGTCTATGTGCGATTCCATTATCTACTCATCAGTAATGGGCTCTATCTTTGCAAGTATGCCCGCCCTCGATACTCACGTAGTAGTGTTCGACACCGAAATAACCGACCTCACCGAAGCCTGCCGTCAAGACCCCGTCGATATGCTCTTTGGCGTGCAATTGGGTGGAGGAACCGACATTAATAAGTCTGTAGCCTATTGCCAAACACTCATTGAGAACCCCCGCAAAACGATGTTCATCCTCATATCCGACCTCTATGAGGGAGGCGTGCGCTCCGGACTCCTACGTCGTCTAAACGAGATGCATCAGGACGGTGTAAAAGTATTGGTACTCTTAGCCCTTTCCGATAGTGGTCGTCCCGATTACGACGAAAAACTCGGCAAGGAAATCAGCAAACTCGGCATCGCCTGTTTCGCCTGCACCCCCGATCGCCTCCCCGAGCTCGTCGAAAACGCTCTCAAAGGCAACGACCTCAAAAAATTTGAAAGTAAAAACAATGAAACTATAAACTAATTTGCTAATTCCCCACAGCTCCTCTCCAAGTCTCTCAGAGCCTCTCTGAGACCTCAGATTTTTCACTTTTCACTCCCTTCGCCGTTAGGCGAAAATTCGTGTAAATTCGTGGGCAAAAAAACTTTCGCAGCGCCAGCTACCCAACATCACTCGGCATTCGTCACTCGGAAATTTTCAGAGTCCCTCTGAAAACTCCATTGATTACACTGATATTCAATATTTTTTTTGCGGCTAGTCCCCCTTCGGGGAAGTCTGCGAGAGCAGAGTATGTGGGGGGCCATCTTTTAACTTTTAACACTTAATTCAAAATTCAAATGAAAAAACATTCTAAAGTTTGGAACGAAACCAAAACACACGACTCTTGGTCTATTTTTAAAATAATGGGTGAATTTGTTCACGGTTATGAACAAATGAGCTCCATAGGCCCCTGCGTATGCATCTTCGGATCTGCACGCATCAATCCCGGAACCCCCTACTACGACCTCACCGTACGCATTGCCCAAAAAATAGTCGACGAAGGTTTTGGCATCATCACCGGAGGAGGCCCCGGCATTATGGAAGCCGGAAACAAAGGCGCGCACCTCAACAAAGGCGTATCTGCCGGACTCAATATCGACCTGCCCTTCGAGCAAACCAACAACCCTTATATCGACCACGACAAGAACATCAAATTCAACTATTTCTTTGCGCGCAAAGTAATGTTTGTGAAATACTCCAAAGCCTTCATCGCTATGCCAGGCGGCTTTGGCACCCTCGACGAACTCTTCGAGACCCTCACCCTCGTGCAAACCCATAAAATCGACAAAATCCCTATCATTTTAGTAGGCACAGACTATTGGAGCGGACTTGTAGAGTGGATAAAAACAATATTGTTAGAAAAATTCAACAACATCAGTCCCGAAGACTTAGATTTGTTCCATTTGGTAGACACCGAAGACCAAGTCATTAAAGTCATCGAAGACTTCTATTTCAACAAACAACAACTAAAACCAAATTTCTAAAAAAAATGAAACTCTTTGCTCTATTTTTACTTACATTAGCTTGGGCTTGCCACCCTTCCAACAGCAACACACCTCAATCCGAATTTACCATCAACGATTGGGGTGCTCAATACGATGAAATAAGAATAGCCGATGAAGATGAGCAACTTGTCTATATAAACAAAGGTAATAAATGGGGCTTAGCAAGGTATGATGGCAAGGTAATATTTCCTCCTAAGTACGATAATATACGTATTACAGTTGCTAAATACAAACAAGTTGAAAATATTATCAATCCGGTAATTGCAATCCTTACTCTTAACGGCAAAGAAGCTTTGTATAGGGTTTGGCCATCAAATTGTGATCATTACCACAATTGTGATAAAACTGAGATGGCTCCTTTTGCTTATAACTTTCAGTCGTCTGTGAATGATTCTGACCGTTTAGGCATCATAATTGCACGAAATGAAAAGAATTATTTTAGCCTTTTTAATCTGGAAGGTACAGAATTATTAACTCCTTTGTACGAAGATCTTATAATTAAAGATACTTTGTTGTATGGCTATTTGAACCATCATTGGGAGGTATATAATTGGTGGGGAACCGAGTTTATCAGTTCTGAAGAAAAGCCTGCCGACCCTAATTGCGGTATCATTCCTTTTATGCACAATGATAAGTGGGGAGCTTTCAACCTCAAAACCCAAGATAGCATTCCTAATGAATACGAGCTGTTTGATGCCTATGATGAGTATTACGAATGCGCTCGCGTCAAGAAAAACAACAAATGGGGCTACCTCAATACCAAAGGCGAAGAATATATCCCTATAAAATACGATACACTCGGAACATTTCAAGATTTCGGTGAGGAAAAAGCAATAGCCATAGCACGCCTACAAAATAAATGGGGTGCCATTGATACCGACGGGAATATTGCCATTCCGTTTGTATACGAAGCTATTGTAAATAACCTCGATAATCATTATTACAGAAAGGTGAAAAAAGATAATCAATGGGGATTGCTCACCTGTGAAGGAAAAATGGCTTTGCCACCAAAATATGAAGATATCAAAGATTTTTTCTATGGATTTTCTGAAGACGATGATAATGAAGCCTTTTTTGTAAAACAAAAAAACAAATGGGGCATTGTAAAAACCTTTACAAATGAAGTGTTACTCCCTCCCATTTACGATAGCATACAAACAATCGAAAATTATGAGCTACTAAAACTGTGGAAAAACGGCAAACAAGGCTATGCCGATGCCATCACGTACAAAGTGCTCATCAATCCTATATATGAGGAAGCCCTTTATTTCATCAACAATTGCGCAAGTGTAAAAAAACAAGGAAAGTGGGGTGCTATCAATCGCAAACAACAAGTAGTGATACCCTTTGAGTACGATTCGTTAGGACATTGCGCTCATCATCGATTCTTAATAACAAAAAATGGTAAAAAAGGACTTATAACCGACAAAAATATCCTCATAACTCCACTGTACGACGATTTAAAAAGAGATTTCCAAGGGTTTGCTTTTGCTAAAACAGCAGGAAAATGGCAAATCATCAACGAAATAACTGGAAAATCCCTCACCGAACCTATTTATGATGCAATAGAAGGATTAAATGTAGGATATGAAACATCCGAAGGTGAAAATGAAGACACCTTTGAGTACACCTTTTTTGATGAAACTTATTACCAAATTTTTACAGTAAAGAAAAATAACAAATACGGCTGGGTAAACAACCAAGGAAAAGAACTTACTCCTATAAAATACGATGAAATAAGCCACAGTTACGGCGGACTTAGTGTCGTAAAAGTAAAGAATAGCTATGGTATTATCAACCTTGAAGGAAAAGAAATATTGCCGCCTATATACGATGATATCAAAAAAATTAATGAAGATAAAATAAAAACTGGATACGAAAAAGGAAGTATCAATTATGCTACACAAAAAATTACTTTCAACACCAAAAAAAGGGCGTGGCAAAAATATCTTGCCGTGCGAAAGAAAAATAAGTGGCAGCTCATCGATAAAAACGGAAAAGCCATTACTTCTTTGAAATACGATGTCCTATCCAATGAAACAATGGATTTTAACTCAGGGTTGGGTATTAACCAGATTATACCTTTTTTTGTAGGTGGCAGGTGGGGTTTTGTGAGACCAGATGGATCAGAAATACCCCCTCGCTATGACAGAATCATAAGTCACGATAACAATTTTATAAAAGTAACCACAAATAGCAGTAAAGTTTTGGGGGTAATTTATGGTGAATTCTACATCGATTATTGGGGAGTATGCCAACAAAACTGCTACAATGCCCCCGCCGATCACCCCAAACAAGAATAAATCTCAGTGCTAAAGTCCCCCATTCCTCACTTATAATCAAAATTATAGTCAATCAGAATTGCTTTACAAAATTTGCATCGCCAATCCCCTGCCCGTGCGGCTCGCACCTTTGCCAAAGTTTCTTGACTGTACGGCTCGTACCTTTGGCAAAGTTTTTCATTTCACATCAAAAACAACCACCCCTCCCACCATTCCCACCCCTCTCACCATTCCCACTGCTCCCACCCCTCTCACCATTCCCACCATTCCCACTGCTCCCACCCCTCTAACCATTCCCACCCCTCTCACCATTCCCACTGCTCCCACAGCTCCCACTAATCGCCCGTGCGGCTCGCACCTCCTCCCACCACCCCCCTTTCCGGCTTGTCCCCCTTCGGGGGTTCGGGGGCCCTCGTCATTCGTCATTCGCTCCTCGTCATTCGCTCCTCGTCATTATAATAAAATGTTAATTTTTTTTGTATAAATCATAAAAAAGATATACCTTTGCAGGGTCAAATCTGAAATTATTATAACATCATTTATCAATAAAAAATGAGAACACATATCAGAAAAGAAGTTTCATCAATCGCTCATCAGCCCGCCGGCTCCGTTGAGGAAACTCGTTTCGAGAAAATCCACAACATCATCTTCTCGAACTCAGTAACCGCTTCAATTAGTGTCGCACACGAAATCGCCGACCTTATCAAAAAGAAACAAGCCGAAGGCAAAAAATGCGTATTAGGCTTAGCCACTGGATCCTCTCCAGTAAAAGTTTACGACGAACTTGTGCGTATGCACAAAGAAGAAGGCCTTAGCTTCAAAAACGTAATTACCTTCAACTTAGACGAGTATTATCCAATGGAAAAACAGGATATACAAAGTTATTGGTACTTTATGCACGAACACCTCTTCAACCATATTGATATCCCAAAAGAAAATATCAATATCCCTAACGGAACCGTATCTCACGACGAGTTAGAAGCCTACTGCGCTAATTACGATAAAAAAATCCAAGATTGCGGCGGAATCGATTTCCAACTCCTCGGTATCGGTCGTACAGGCCACATCGGCTTCAACGAACCTGGTTCTAACCGCAATTCTGGTACCCGCATCATCACCCTCGACCATATCACACGCGCCGACGCCGCCGAAACCTTCCACGGCATCGACAATGTACCTCGTCAAGCCATTACAATGGGTATACGCACCGTGTTAAAAGCTCATCGCATCGTATTGCTTGCTTGGGGTAGCAGCAAAGCCTCTATCGTAGCCAAAGCCGTCGAAGGCGATATCACCCCCGAAGTACCTTCAAGCTACCTACAACTCCACGAAAACACTACTTTTGTATTAGACGAAGAAGCTTCTTCCGACCTCATCCGCATCAAAACCCCTTGGCTCGTTACCGATGTACAGTGGAACGAAGACCTCAAAGCGAAAGCTATCGTTTGGCTTTGCGAACATCTTAATAAAACAATCCTCAAACTCACCGATTCCGATTACAACGAGTACGGTATGTCAAAACTCTTGGCAGAATCAGGTCCTGCTTACGATTTGAACATCGCTATGTTCAACCGCTTGCAACACACCATTACAGGATGGCCAGGAGGTAAACCTAATGCCGACGATACAAACCGCCCTGAACGCGAACATCCTCACAAAAAACGCGTAATCATCTTCAGCCCTCACCCCGACGACGACGTGATTTCTATGGGTGGTACTTTCGACCGCTTAGTCTCTCAAGGTCACGAAGTACACGTCGCTTACCAAACTTCCGGTAACTTTGCCGTATCCGACCACGAAGCTCTTAAATTCGCCGAAGTATTCAAAGATATAGCCAAAGAAAACAAAGCCGAAGTAGCCGTAATCAACGAGATTATTAGCAACATCACCAACAAAAAATCCAATGAAATCGATAGCCTCCTCGTACGCCAACTCAAAGGCAACATCCGTCGCCACGAATCATTGGCTGCTACACGCTACGAAGGAGTTCCTGATAAACACGTACACTTCCTCAACTTGCCTTTCTATGAAACAGGTGGCGTGAAAAAGAACCCTATAGGGGAAGCCGATATCAAAATCATTATGGATTTGATTGAAGAAGTAAAACCTCACCAAATCTATGCCGCTGGTGACCTCGCCGACCCTCACGGAACTCACAAAGTATGTCTCGATGCTATCTTTGCTGCTTTGAAAAACTTAAAACACAAAGATTATATGAAAGACTGCTGGGTATGGTTATACCGCGGTGCTTGGCACGAATGGGACATCCACGAAATCGAAATGGCTGTACCTATGAGTCCCGCACAAGTACTCAAAAAACGTCAAGCCATCTTCTTCCACCAATCTCAAAAAGACGGTGCTATGTTCCAAGGAGACGACTTGCGTGAGTTCTGGCAACGTGCCGAAGCTCGTAACAGCGAAACCGCTCGTCGTTACCGCAATTTAGGCTTCGCCGACTATGCCGCTATCGAAGCTTTCAAACGTTACTTCTTCTAAGAATTTAACAAGTTTTTATAGACGTAACTTTTCTAAAAAGTTTATAAAAAATAAAATGAGGTTATCTAAAATAATAGGTAACCTCATTTTTATTCATTACATCTAATTTTCTAATCCCCCTCCGAGACTCTCAGAGCCCCCTCCGAGCCCCTCCAAGTCTCTCCGAGATTTTCCTCCCTCGTCTCTCGTCATTCGTCTCTCGTCATTCACTCTTCACTTTAATAACAAAAAGGGACTACCCCGTGCGGAGTAGTCCCTTTTTGGATTTAATAAAATCTATAACTTATGAAAACATTTCTTTTACTTTCTCAAAGAACGACTTATCGTTCTTATCAGGTTTAGGACTGAAATGCTCATCCTCTTGCATCTTTTTAAAGAAAGCCTTTTGCTCGTCGTTCAAGTGTTTAGGAGTCCATACATTCACGTGAACAATCAAATCACCTGTTGCGCGTCCTTGCAAGTTAGGGATACCTTTACCGCGCAAACGCAGTATTTTCCCCGATTGTATGCCTTCTTCTAATTTGATGCGCACCTTGCCTGTTACCGTTTCTATTTCCTTAGTAGCTCCTAAAACAGCTTCAGGAAAACTGATATACAAATCGTAATGCAAGTTATCCCCTTCGCGTTTAAGGGTTTCGTGTTCTTGTTCTTCAATGAGAATCAGAAGGTCACCAGGCACACTATTCTTCACAGGAGCTTCATTCCCCTTGCCACTCATACTGAGTTGAACACCCTCCATCACCCCTGCTGGGATATTGATAGAGATAGTCTCTTCAACCGTTTTCAAACCTTGTGAATCAGTATCAGCTCCGCGTTTATCAATCACCTCACCAGTGCCGCCACAAGCAGTACAAGTAGATGCCGTTTGCATCATACCAAGCATTGTATTCACTTGTCGCACCACCTGTCCGCGACCATTACACGTTGGGCAAGTTTTGTAAGTTGTATCTTCAGCTTTTACTTTGCGGCGTACTTTTATTTTCTTCTCAGTACCTTTCACAACGTCTTCTAAGGTAACTTTCACACGTATACGCAAGTTTTCACCTTTCACATATACCTGCTGACTGCCGCCTCCAAAACCGCTAAAACCACCAAAATTCCCTGAAAAATGACCACCAAATATATCGCCAAACTGACTGAATATATCGTCCATTGAGAAACCACCGCCTCCCATACCACCTTCAAAGGCAGCGTGACCAAAGCGGTCGTACTGAGCGCGTTTGTTCTCATCGCTGAGCACCTCGTAGGCTTCAGCAGCTAATTTAAAATTCTCTTCAGCATGTTTGTCTCCAGGATTCTTGTCAGGGTGATATTTTAATGCTTGTTTGCGGTATGCTTTTTTTATTTCGGCAGCCGTAGCTGTTTTCTGTACTTCTAATATCTCGTAGTAATCTCTTTTCATTTTAACCTTCTTATTGTGCTACTACTACTTTAGGAAAACGTATTATTTTATCACCTAATTTGTAGCCTGCTTGCACTACATCCACTATTCTGCCTTTATACTCAGGCGATGGTGCAGGAATGAGCGTAATTGCCTCGTGAATTTCACTGTCGAATACATCGTTTGGAGCAACGTCCATACGCTCTAAACCTTTAGATTTTAGTGTATTGATAAGTTTGTTGTAGATGAGTTTCACCCCTTGTAGCGTTTTCTCATCTGCTGTTTTAGAGAGTTCTACCAAAGCACGGTCAAAATCATCTACTATAGGCAACATAGCTGACAAAATGTCCTTTCCTGCAGTAGCGATTAACTCCTCACGTTCCTTAATAGTTCTACGGCGGTAGTTGTCAAACTCGGCAAACAAACGCAAATAGCGATCTCTTTCCTTGTTGAAATACTCATCCGTTTTTTCAGGTTCGTTGGGGTCTTTATACATAATCTGCTCTTCATCAGTAGGTTCTGAAGTATGAGCAGGTTCATCTTCTAATGGAGGCTGTTCAATAGGTTCTTCCTCTACTGGAACAGGATCTTCCTCTACCGGAGGTTGCTCTATAGGCGCTTCTTCCTCTGTTTCAGGCTCTTCTTCCTCTTCTTCAGGTTCTTCTTCCTCTTCTTCAGGTTCTTCTTCCTCTTCTTCAGGTTCTTCTTCCGGCTCTTCTTCTTCTTCGGAGTCTTCTTCTTCTCCTGCTTCAGGCTCTTCCTCTTCTTCTTCTGTTTCAGGTTCTTCTTCTTCTTCAAAAGAGTCGTCGTCGTCTTCTAAGTCAAAAGGCATCTCGTCCTCATCGGAGTCGTAAAAGTCCTCATCTTCAGGAATTTCTACTGTTTCGTACATATCCTCTTCAGGAGTGTAATCCACAGGGTCTTGTTCAAATTCAAAATCGTCTTTGTTAATATCTTCAGTACTCATAATGATTCTTATTAGATTTATTTCGTATTTCGATAGCAAACAATTTGCCATTTACAAAAACAGTGCCATTTTGGCAGTTTGAGCCACTCGTACAATTGCTTACCTCCACTCTACCCTACTGCCGTACGATTGTATTTCCTTTACAAAATCGGGAGTAATTTTCAAATGCAGTTTGAGCACAATTTCATTGTCAGTTTCACTTATCACTTCTTGCGAAGAGTGCAAAGGCATCGCTTTGAGGTATTCAGCGGGGTTAGGCACAAAAGGCGAGTCGGTAGGTAACTTTTTAAAGGCGAGCACCACCTCTTCAGCTTGTGTACGATCGTTGTCCACCCACGCCCCAAAACTATCGTCAAAAAAGTGCTCTACGCCCTCCGGTACAGGATGCTGAAACTTCACCCCCCGCTCATCGTCTAAGTGCTTAATTCTATCCAAGCCAAACACCCGCAACGCTTCTTTCTCTACATCCCACGCTAATACATACCAACGCCTTTGCGCTTCTTTCAGCAAATAAGGCTCTATCGTGCGCACCACCGGCTGTTTGTTTTTATCCCAAAACTTATAGTAATGCAACGCTACCTGCCGCTTTTCTTTGATAGCCCTAAGCAGCGGCGACAAATATTCCGTACCCGCAGGCAATCGCTTTTCAAACTGAATAACCTCAGAAAGATTGCCATAATTCTGCAACGCTCTAAACACATCAAACGCTTCTAATAAATTCTGAGTATAGAGGTCGTTATCTTCTGTGATTTCGTATTCATTAGTAGACCTATTACATTTGATTTCTATATTATAAACCTCTCTAATAACGTGAATATCGCGTTGCAATGTACGTTGTAAAAGTTCTCCTCCTTCAACGTTATCTTCACTATCTTTCCAAGTAGCGTTTAACTCAATGAGTTTTTGAGGTCTCCGACGCAACTGCTCAATAATAAAACGGTGTTTTAAAAACGTTTTTGCTAAACTCATATTCAATTTTTTTTACAAAACTACAAAGATTTTTTTAAAACGACAAGTTAGAGCCTATGCAGGTATTAATTTTGCCCCCGAAATAAAAAAACAAGGCAAAAGGACGTACTTATCATTTTATTTTGTATATTTGCTGGCAGAAACTCATAAAACATATTTTATAGTAAAAACCAGATAAACACAAAATAAACATATTAGTAGCGTTTCGCTTTTATTTTCTAAGCTCGAAATACGACCAATTTTTCAATAGTGTACAGAAAGTAAAGACGGAAGCGTTCGCGTATGCGGGCGTTCCTTTTGCTTTACACTATGCCTTTGGTCGGGCAACGAGCTAAGTAAAACGGGATGCCCGCAAACTATTTTTGTAAAACATTGGGGAAGCCGAAAACCATATAGAGTAGGCACTCACTAAAAACTATATTTAATTATGAGAAGAGAAAATGTTGAAAAAGAAGAAGTTAAAGAAGGTGCTGGATGTTTACCATTTATTGTATTTATAATCATAGTACTATTTTTAACATTTATGTGGATATCTGTTGATATCTTTGGATTATTTCAGGAATAATTATCTTAACAAAATAAATTATGAATTTATTAAGCAAAGCCCAAAATCAACTAAAAGAAATTAATGCAAAAGACATTAAACTTCTTTTAAAAAATCGTTACCCAAATGAGTATTCTAAAATGCTTATTGACGACAATGCTATCGTAAAAAGAAAAGACTACTATGCCTCTCAGTTAGAATACACAAAAGCTGAAAGGAAGTTTAACACACTTGTTTTCCCTTTAGAGGAAAAATACGAAAATCAGTTTCGTGTATTTACAGACGGAGCCGAGCGCTTTCAAGAGCAAGCTGTTGTCAAAGACGAATCTCTTCTTAAGAACTTCAAAAATCTTGAACACGCAAAAGTTGAAGAACAAACAGTGAATACTCACTTAGACCTATCCTTATTCCCTTTTGATATAGAAAGAGATAGTTTTGCCCAAAAACAACCTATTTTCTTTTTCCCTAAACAAACTTTCAGCGAAGCTTGCCCCGATTGCAATGGGTATAAATACGTTACTTGTAAAGATAAAGAATGTAAAGGGCGACACGAATGGAAATGCAACAAATGCAACGGAAGTGGAGAAGTAGCTTGCCCAAGATGTAATGGCAGTGGAAAAAATCGTTGCTCAAGATGCGATGGAAAAGGACGAACAGAAAAAACTGAGTATAGAAATGGGAAACCTTATACAATAAGAGAACAGTGTAGTAGATGTGCAGGTAATGGTGAGATTCCTTGTTCTAAATGTAAGTGCTCTGGTAAAGTAAGATGTGATAAATGTGGAGGTGATGGCATTATTACTTGTGAACATTGTTATGGCGACCCTCATAGAAGAGGTATGATTGATTGCCCTCGTTGCCATACTGCTGGACGTATAGCACAAATAAAGTACTTAACCACCAAAATAAGTAATCACAAATCTGACTTATCTACAGAAATAGGAAGTACTACTACTGTTGTAAAAAGAGAAGCCATTCATAAACACGTATCGCTAAAAAGCCAAAATGAGCTGATTTATGAGAACATCAATGGCTCAATAAAAAAACTTACTGACAGTATTAGCAAAACTTTGTTAATTAAACACGAGGAAAACTCAAAACTTTCAGAAGTAAACTATCCTCTTCTGCTAAAAGCATACATCAACTATCAAGTAATTCCTATAGTAGAAATAGAGTACAAACATTTCTTAACCAACGAAATACATAAACTCATCATTATTGATTTTTGGGACAATCCTGAATTGGTAATGCCTACTAATGCTGAAAAGGTCTCGCTTGATATAAAAAGCGCCTTTAAGTATATCAGTAATACTTTTTCTAAATGGTTTAACACCGAAGCCTATAAAAAGAAAGAAGACAAACGAAAAGAAATCAAGTTGATGATATACCTCATAAAAGCCGACGGTGTGATTGCTGAGGAAGAAAAGCAATTTTTATCATCAAAAATTACTTCTTTGGCTAACTTCACTAATTCAGAGAAAAAAGAGTTTTTTAAACTGATGAATGCTAAAACCTTACCAAAATTAACTAATAAGGATGTAGCGTTCAGCAGTGAAGAAACTAAGCTGGAGGTAATAAAAACATTAGAAAAAATCGCTAATTCCGATGGTGATTTTGACATTTCAGAACAAATGCTAATTGAAGAAATTAAAAAACTATAAAAAACTTAAATTATATGTATACACAGCATTTTAAAGAGGCAGTAGCCTACTGTAAAGCCAACAATCTATTTGTAGGGTATGGCAACCCTAATGGTAAAGTTTTAGTAATCGGCAAAGAAGCTGCACACATTCCCCAAAAAGAGACTACCGAGAATTTAGAAAAGAAGAAAGAAGAACTCTTCCAAAGTAATGTATCTCAATGGGAACACATACTCTCTACCAATGAAGTACCTAACTACGATGGTCAGCGCCCCATCTCTCACGAAAATCCCTTATATGCTTATGGCAATCAGTTTAACAAAAGGGATATAAGGAAAGAAGGAAAACCTTACAATGGTGGTACAAGTAGCACCTATTTAAACTACGAAAAGCTCTACGAACAGCTATTTTTACAGGGAGAAAAACTTGAGAAAATCAACTTTCTAAAGGAGTTTTTCATCACCGAGTTCAGCGACTACCCTACTAAAGAAAGCTATAAAAAGGAGGATATAGAAGCCCTTAGAAAACAGTCTATAGAAGAGCGTAAACCTCTCTTTGCAATGTCTTTCTTTAAAGATTTTCCTATTGTAATTGTAGCAGCTGGTAATTATCCAAGCTGTTACCACATTAATTTAGAACAAACTTTTGATATCGTTTTTCAAAAGGAAATAAAAGTAGGAAGAGACCGCTATTTCTTACACTTTAGTAAGGATAACAAACGTATTCTTATCCACACCCGACAATTAAGCAATAGCTTTTCTCGAGAACTAATACCTGCTATTGTTAAAGAAACTAAAAAGTTTTTAAAGTAGAAATTAATCTTAAAACCATTAGAAAATGAGTGATAGTATCAGAACAAAAGAAGAAATGTTTGATAGTCTAATAAAGATTATCAAATCAAAAAGGTTTAAAAGAAAATTAGCTAAACTCAACGACAATTTTTTTAACCTAAAACAAGAGATTCAAATTAGGAACTTGTTAGTAGAGCTTTTCAATAGAGATTTCAAGGGAGAAGAAAGAGCTATTGCAGAATATCGGGTTCCTAATAAAAAAGCTTCCAATAAAAATATTCGCATAGACTTAGCCCTAAAAAATAAAAATGAAGAAATACTAATTGAGTTAAAATACCATTTTGCAAATGATCCTCAAATAAGAGAAGAATCACTTAGAAACTATTTTGAAAAAAGAATAGAATGCAACTATTTAATCTCAATTATTTGTAATGGTAAAGAAAAAACACGGAATGCTTATGAGGCAGATTGGGGAATTAAAACCATGTTTGGTAGCAGATATTCCGAAGATTCTCAATGGAAAGAACTTCTTGAAAAACAGTTCAAATCTTTAGAATCTGAAAGTAATTATCTTGAGCCTATTGAAATCACCGTAGAAAATCCTTTCAAAACCACTTATCACTTCTTTATCTTAGAAAGAAAACAATAAAACTTCCTAAAAAACAAAAAAAAAGAGGCTGTCCGAAAAGTCTAAAAATCGCTTTTGCATCATAAACTTTGTCAAAGTCCCAAAACTTTGACAAAGTCTATGACCCTGATAATCAATCACTTTTAGAGTATATTATGTAGGAAAGTCAGCGATAGCTAAGTATGTGCTGCAACACCTACACAAATAAAACCTTTCGGACAGCCTCAGCCGTTAAAATTCCGCATACTACCTATTCCCATACAAAAAAGCAAATAATCCATTTATTTTTGTATCTTTGCCCAAACTCCCTGAATTTTAGCAGCTTTTTCATTCAAATAATTTCTGAGTATTTATGTTTTTAAGAAAATACAGTCACAATATATACAAAGCACAAGTAGTGTTATTTCTGGTATTTATATTTCTAACTGCTGTATATTACAACTATCCACAAGCACATCGCTTTTTCAATAGAATGTGGTATGAAAATTTTTCTTTCAGTTTTGATTATCTATTTTCAGCTATAATGACAGTATTGTTCGCTTGTTTTTTTTGGATAATATTAGTGTATCCTTTCATTCTTCTATTTTCTATATTTTTTATGAAAATGGGATGGAAAAAGATAATTGTATTGCTAATTCTCTCTCTAATAAGCTTTTTTTGTGAATTTTCTCTATACACCATACCCAATCAACGAATGTTTAAGGAGAGGAGAAAACAAAATCCCAATGAAATTCCCACTGAGCAAACTCAAAAAGTAAATGACAATTACCAAATTCGATTACAAAATTTGCGTCACAACACTTTGCCAAAGTTTTAATTGCTTGTCGTGCTACGACCTTTGGCAAAGTTGATTAAGACTTTTAATTCACCGTCAGGTAAAAATTCGTGAGATAATACAAAGCAAAGAGTTCTATACACCCCCAATTTCGTGAAAATTCGTGTTTCACATACCCAGCTGCGCCAGCTCGCTGGCTTTGTGGGAGCTTATCTCTATAAATTACCCCTATTTAGCCTCACAATCCACAAAACCCAGCAGCGCCAGCCGCCAATCCCTCCGCACCATCTTATGTTAATTCTTACTTGTCAATTGTTAATTGAATTAGCTCTTCACATTAATTTTTTTTGATTTCCACTAAAAAATCATTACCTTTGTCAGCATATTAGCTTTTAAATTCCTAAACAGATGAGATTTTACTTGTTACTAATCGCTTTTTCATTCTTTTTTTGCTCTACCCAACAACAGAAAAGCAACAAAAATACCATAGAGAAAGCACAAAAATCCAATGAAAATGAAATTCTGAAAATTAAATATTTTTATGTGAAACCTGACATTCCTATAAATGTTGGTAAAGTAGCATTAGAGAGAGTTGAAATTACTAAAAATAGATATTTAATCTATAAAGAAAATTATAATGAGGGCGTTCAGCTTAAAAATTCTATTATAGTGGATATCCCTTTCAATGCAGATAGTCTTTTTTCATCAATACCTGAAGCATTTCTCAATAATGCTAAAGTATATCCTTTTCTAAATTTTAAAAATAGTTATAATCGCAGCTATGAACGTTTCCTTCTTTTTAGGCAGAAAGATACTATTGTATGGAATATTAAATACCAACTGCTCCCTGAAGATTTCGTTTTCTACAAGAATTTTAAAGAATTCCGATTGGAACAATTAAGAAATAAGAGAATTAAATAAACTCCCTAAAGATGAAAAAAATCATTATACTAATTTTAATAATTGCGGTGGCTTGCCGTAATTCTCAACAAAATAATAAAGCAGACGCGCCTCTTGAGGAGCAAGTTCCGCTAAATGAGGATATCATCTCTGAAGAAAATCCTCAGGAAAATACTCCTGAAATAAATCTGGATTACCAAGCATTTATAGAAAATAAAAATGATACAACCAATATAAATAGAAAAGAGTTATATAAAATCTTTAAATATGATGAGTTTTATCCCAGAGAGGGCTATTATCAAATTCCGTATTATGGTTGTCCTTACAAAGGGAATGAATTAGGAAATGCGAATGTCATTCTAATTCCCAAGACAAAAAGGTTTGATACCTATGCCATTACATCTAAATGCAGTGATAATGAGCCTTGTTGGGAAAAAGTAAGACAAGAAATATCATCGTTATCGATAGAAGAGCTCAACCAGCATTTCAATGCAGTTATCTTCATTATAGGTAAAAAATATTTGAAATACACGCCACATTTAGAGACTTCTTATAATCCTAAATATCCTTATAAGGAAGATGCTTATGTTTTAGAAAATGGAAAATGGTCGATAAGAAAAACATATACTATTACAGATGAAATAGAACAAGAAATCCATAGATTACAGGATAAATATATCGATAGTTTAGTAGAAGAGTATCGATTTCGGGAATAAATTTATAGTCAATCAGAATTAGTTTGCAAAATTTGCGTCACAACACTTTGTCAAAGTCCTCTGCCTGTGCGGCTCGCACCTTTGCCAAAGTTTTAATTGCTTGTCGTGCTACGACCTTTGGCAAAGTCTATGATTTTAAATCTTTTATTAGAAAATAAAGAAAATGAAAACAAGGTATTTTTTAGTAAGCTGTATATTTTTCATATTATTTTCTTGTAGAGCACAAGAAAATAACAATAGTATAACAAGATACTTCAATAAAGAAGAAAAAATCTATTTTGATATCTCTGATAAAATACCTATGTCATCTTATATGATTCCAAAAGTAGGACATTTTACAATTTATTATATACCAAGATTAAAATCAGATATTGATTATTTGAAGAATTTTGAGAAAAATAACCAACTAAAGCCATTATATAATGAATTGTATGATTACCACTATTTTTCAGACACTGATAATAAGAAAATTGACAAAATACTGAAAGAAAAGATAAAAAATGAGAAAAACTGGGGGATAATAGGTTTTTTTGTACCTATGAAATATGTAAGTGTAGATAGTGATGATGAATTTAGCATCTCATTCCCTTTTATAGGAAAATATTATCAAAAGAAGAGTGGAAAATGGCAGTTTCTATTTGAAAAGAAGGTAAAAAATGCGGAAGACGACTCTCTCTTATCAAGTAAAAAATATATAAATTCTCTTTTATCAGAAAAATAAATAAAATGAAAAATATAAAGAAATTATTAAACAGATGGTTTTGTTATACATTAGTGCTGCTATGTAGCACAATGTATGCGCAACCTTGTACATTCAAAGATGTCATAGAGAGAACAACACATAATGTACCTTATGAAAAATACAACATTCATCTTGATATGTTGCAAGTTTTGAATGGTAAAAAAGATAATTTTTTAGGATTCATAGGGGTAAATCGCAAACGCTTGCGCATCACTTTCACTTCCATAAAGAAGAGTGAAGAAAACAAAGATGTATATGAGGTAGAAGGTTTTAGCACTGTGATGAATAAAAACAAACGAACTTTCAAAGGGACTTTCTCTTTGCAGTCTCATTACAAATTTACTGAACCTACTTTTGAAGAACCTCTTAAAAATGGAGATATCGAGGGGTTTTCTACTTTTTCATACCAATTAGCAGAAGATGAAAAACTTTCCGCAACAGGTATTTTTAAAGGAGAAATGCTTGTTCTTTGGTATAAGAGAATAAATAAAAACCCCATATATTCTAATATATTCTTTTATACTGATGGTGAAAGAAATTATCAATTTTTTGGCACTTGGACGAGTTATACCACTAAAAAAACTTCGGTAGCCTCTTGGGGAGTATATCGTATTCCTTGCTCAGGTGATTTTGATGAAGGAGTAGGTGATTTTATCCCTAATCCCAAATATTGGCAATATGGTTGGGAAGAGTTTAGGTATTAAAAAGAATTGAAAATAAAATGAAAAAAATACTATTAATACTATTTATTTGCTGTACGCTCCAATGCAGGGCACAGCATAAGGAGCTTTCCATAAGTGAATCCGATAAAGATTTATTAGAGTTTTTATATAAGAATTCTAATAAAGTTAAGGAGGCACCTAGTTACTATTTTGATGAGTTGTGGAATTGGGATTCAGATAATGCTACTCTAAAGCAAAAAATGAAGATATTGTTCAAAAACGACAAAAATCTCAATCAAAAATTAAAGGAATTAGAGGAAGCTCGTATTTCCCTATATGAATATGCTTTAGAAGATGTTAAAGATGAATATCAAGAATATCATTATGTTGATGGACCTCGATTTTCTTTTCTTGTAGACAAGGGGAATTTAGAAGTAAAAAAAATCATATTAAAAATTCTCAAAGACCCTAAAATATCAAAATCTGACAAGGAAAGGATTGAAGTATACTTAAAGGCTTATCCTCTCTATTACATTTCAGACCCAGATGGCTATACCAACGTGAGAGAAGACAAGAGTGCTTCATCTAAAATTTTAGGCACAGTAAAATCGGGTGAAAAAATAGAGGTACTAGATACCACAGGAAATTGGTGGCAAGTAATGACAAAAGACAATGAAATAGGCTATATTCACAAGAGTAGAATAAAAAAGAGGTAAAATCTCCTATGAGAAATACAAAAAAGTCATAGTATAAAATATGAAGAAATTATTGTTCCCCGCACTAAACAGATGGTTTTGTTATACATTAGTGCTGCTATGTAGCGCAATGTATGCGCAACCTTGTACATTCAAAGATGTTATAGAGAGAACAACAGATAATGTACCCTATGAAAAATACAACATTCATCTTGATATGTTGCAAGTTTTAAATGGTAAAAAAGATAACTTTTTAGGATTCATAGGGGTAAATCGCAAACGCTTGCGCATCACTTTCACCTCCATAAAGAAGAGTGAAGAAAACAAAGATGTATATGAAGTAGAGGGTTTTAGCACTGTGATGAACAAAAACAAACGAACTTTCAAAGGGACTTTCTCTTTACTTTCTCATTACAGACTTACAGCACCCGCTTTTGATGGGGATGAGCCTCTAAAAAAGGGAGAAGCAGAAGGCTTTTCTACTTTTTCATATACGCTAAAAGAAGACGAGAATCTTACAGCTACTGGTATTTTTAAGGGAGAAATGCTTGTTCTTTGGTATAAGGGAATAAATAAAAAACCTGTATATACTGAGCTATTTGTTCAGAGTGATGGAAGTAGAAATTACCAATTTTTTGGCACTTGGACAAGTTATAAAACTAAAAAAACTTCGGTAGCCTCTTGGGGAGAATATCGTATTCCCTGCTCTGGAGATTTTGATGGAGGTGATGGAACATTCTATCCAGATTCTAAATATTGGCAATATGGTTGGGAGGAATTTAGGTATTGAAGAAAAAATGAAAAACACCTTGATTAACATAATTAAAATAGCTATCTATCTACTCTCTATGTTTTTTATAGTGGGTTTTACTCTTGTTTACTTTTATATGGATAGGGATGTTCGCGATGCAACAATAGAAATATATGTATATGATGAAAAACATAATCCCATAACGAATTGTGAGTTTCTGTTAGAGAATACATCCTATAAAGAAGGTGAAACAACCTACACCATTAGAACGAACAACAAGGGGTATTTTAAAATATTTCTTGAGAATAGCGCAAGCATATCAATATACTCAACCAATAGTCACACTTTTCTTTACTCTCAGGAAATCACTCAAAAAAGCACCAATTGCACCATCTTCTACAATCAATTATGAATCATATAATCAACAAAATAATTAAGATTTCTTTCTTCTTCTGTATCATTTTTCTTGTGATAGTAGCAGCCTATAGTTATTATTTATTTGTATATGAAGCCCCTTGCGGAAGAACTATAGAGGGGACAGTATATGATAAACAGAAGAATATTATAAAAAATTATAAACTTTCTATTGAATATATAGAAACCACTTCTGACACTATAAAGTACGACGTTAAAACCAATGACAAAGGTTATTATAAACTTTTCTTTAAAGGAGATTGCAGAGTGAGAATATCAGCTCCTAACATACAACCTACTATCTACCATCTTTCATGTGGAAAACAACCCAACAGAAAAATAAAAAAAGACTTTTTCATTGAGCCCATCCAAGAAAGATAGAGTTTCTCTCTATATCACAGTACGTAACAACTCTTCTTTAACAACACATCTGGAATATTAGTACACCTCTGAAACATTAGCGATTACCTTATAATTTCAAAAAAGAAAAAGATTCCTGTTTTATAGTCAATAACTAACTCTATTAAATGAAGTATCTTTTCTGTTAAGTAGTCTGTATTACTGGCTTCTTCTATCCTAAAATAGTTACCTTTTGTATCTTCAACTATTTGAATAGATGTTTCTTCTGGATTTTTATATATCCTTTAGTTTTTTGTTTAATTGTATATAACATCTATTGATTTTTATACTGTTTAGATGTACTAATGAATCTTCTCAAATCTCCGCGCAAGAGTGTTACTTGTGTTCTATTTCTCCCCAATTCACTGGTGTGGTCACACAACCTATACATTTCATAGCCCACAAGAAATATGCCACCAGATTTTTCCTACTCTATACCTACTCAAAAGTATAAAATACTATAAAGCCTTTTGACAAAAAAGCGCAACTTAAACATTAAATAAAAAAGAGCAACTCTATATCAGAATTGCTCTTTATAAGAAGGCGGCGACATACTCTCCCACAACAAGTGTAGTACCATCTGCGCTAAAAGGTTTAACTGCTCTGTTCGGAATGGTAAGAGGTGAGACCTTTGACTATAACCACCTTAAACTTTTTAGGTGTCAGGGGTTAGGGGGTAGGTTTCAGGGTAATCCCTGATGCCTATAACCTAATACCTGTAACCTTATATTTTTAACATATAGGGATAAAAAACATATTTTTTCAATTGACAATTGACAATTAATAATTAACAATTGTTGTGACTAACATTTTTGTAAAAACGAATGCTACGCGAAAAGTCTACGGGTGATTAGTATTACTCGGCTATGATGTTACCACCGTTACACCTGTAACCTATCAACGTGGTGATCTCCCACGACCCTTAAAAGAAATCTCATCTTGTGGCGGGTTTCGTACTTATATGCCTTCAGCACTTATCCCATCCGCACTTAGCTACTCTGCTATGCCCTTGGCAAGACAACAGATACACCAGTGGTGCGTCCAACTCGGTCCTCTCGTACTAGAGTCAGATCCACGCAAATTTCTAACGCCCACAGTAGATAGAGACCGAACTGTCTCACGACGTTCTGAACCCAGCTCGCGTGCCACTTTAATGGGCGAACAGCCCAACCCTTGGGACCTTCTCCAGCCCCAGGATGTGACGAGCCGACATCGAGGTGCCAAACCCCCCCGTCGATGTGAGCTCTTGGGGGAGATCAGCCTGTTATCCCCGGCGTACCTTTTATCCTTTGAGCGATGGCCCTTCCATACGGAACCACCGGATCACTATGCTCTACTTTCGTACCTGATCGACTTGTGGGTCTCTCAGTCAAGCTCCCTTATGCCATTGCACTCTTCGCACGGTTACCAAGCGTGCTGAGGGAACCTTTAGAAGCCTCCGTTACTCTTTTGGAGGCGACCACCCCAGTCAAACTACCCTCCACGAATTGTCCCCTGCACTCTGCAGGGTTAGACCTCAGATAAGCAAAGGGTGGTATTTCAACAATGACTCCACAACTACCGGAATAGCCGCTTCGCAGTCTCCCACCTATCCTACGCATCACTTATCCAAGACCAATACGAAGATATAGTAAAGGTGCACAGGGTCTTTTCGTCCCACTGCGGGTAATCGGCATCTTCACCGATACTACAATTTCACCGAGCTCATGGCCGAGACAGTGTCCAAATCGTTACACCATTCGTGCAGGTCGGAACTTACCCGACAAGGAATTTCGCTACCTTAGGACCGTTATAGTTACGGCCGCCGTTTACTGGGGCTTCAATTCAAACCTTCGTGTTGCCACTAAGCTCTCCTCTTAACCTTCCAGCACCGGGCAGGTGTCAGACCCTATACCTCATCTTTCGATTTTGCAGAGTCCTGTGTTTTTGATAAACAGTCGCTTGGACCTTTTCACTGCGGCCTATCGCTTGATAGGCGACCTTTCTCCCGAAGTTACAGGTCTATTTTGCCTAGTTCCTTAGCCATGAATCTCTCGAGCGCCTTAGAATTCTCATCCCAATCACCTGTGTCGGTTTACGGTACGGGCATTAATCTTCGCTTTTCTTGGAAACGTTGTCACCACTCTATCACCTCGGCCGAAGCTTCAGTGTACTATCAAAGCTATAACTGCTCCTTTAACGTACTATTCCGTCAGTACGCGGTAGTTATCTCGTTCCGTCACTTTTATTAGATTAATGGTACAGGAATATTAACCTGTTGTACATCCACTTCCCCTGCTCGGGTGCGCGTTAGTCCCCGACTAACCCTCAGCTGATTAGCATAGCTGAGGAAACCTTGATCTTTCGGCGGGCAGGTTTCTCGCCTGCCTTATCGTTACTTATGCCTACATTTTCTTTTCTATCAGCTCCACTATGGCTCACGCCTTTAGCTTCCACGCCTATAGAATGCTCCCCTACCGGTAGGTACTTATGTACTACCCCATAGCTTCGGTAATATGCTTATGCCCGTTTATTATCCATGCCCAACCGCTCGACTAGTGAGCTGTTACGCACTCTTTAAATGTATGGCTGCTTCCAAGCCAACATCCTAGCTGTCAGTGCAGTCAGACCGCGTTTGGTCAACTTAGCATATATTTGGGGACCTTAGCTGATGGTCCGGGTTCTTTCCCTTTAGGATATGGACCTTAGCACCCATACCCTCACTGCTGATGAGCATTTAATAGCATTCGGAGTTTGTCAGGAATTGGTAGGCGATGAAACCCCCGCATCCAATCAGTAGCTCTACCTCTATTAAACTCACACCAACGCTGCACCTAAATGCATTTCGGGGAGTACGAGCTATTTCCCAGTTTGATTGGCCTTTCACCCCTACCCTCAGGTCATCCGAAGTCTTTTCAACGACAACCAGTTCGGTCCTCCACGCTGTGTTACCAGCGCTTCAACCTGCCCAAGGGTAGATCACCAGGTTTCGCGTCTACTACTACCAACTATTTGCGCCCTTTTCAGACTCTCTTTCGATGCGGATTCGTATCTGAAATACTTATCCTCGCTGGTAACAGTAACTCGTAGGCTCATTATGCAAAAGGCACGCTGTCACAGCCTAAAGCTGCTCCAACCGCTTGTAAGCGTATGGTTTCAGGGGCTATTTCACTCCGTTATTCACGGTTCTTTTCACCTTTCCCTCACGGTACTAGTTCACTATCGGTCTCTCAGGAGTATTTAGCCTTACCGGATGGTCCCGGCAGATTCAGTCAAGGTTCCACGTGCCCCGACCTACTCAGGATTCCCTTAAGGTTTATATCGCTGTGCCTATACGAGACTTTCACTCTCTATGGTGTGTCTTTCCAAACACTTCTAATCCAGCTCTACAACCTATATCAGGGTCCTACTACCCCCGCATTGCCGTAACAATACGGGTTTGGGCTGTTCCCATTTCGCTCGCCACTACTTTGGGAATCACTTTTGTTTTCTTCTCCTCCGCCTACTAAGATGTTTCAGTTCAGCGGGTTTGCTCACCTTTACGGTGTAGTACATCTTCAATGTACTGGGTTGCCCCATTCGGATATTTGCGTATCATCTCGTATGTGCCAATACACGCAACTTTTCGCAGCTTATCACGTCCTTCTTCGCCTCTGAGAGCCTAGGCATCCCCATACGCCCTTACATAACTTTTCGCGCTTGTAGTTTTATTCAATTAACAATTATCTATTATCAATTAAATAAATACCTCGTTCTCTTTGATTCTTTTTAATATTTTTCGTTAGATTATCAATAATCTATTATTGATCTCTTATGCTTTTTATCCCAATATGTCAATGTACGTTTGTTGTGGAGAATAAGGGATTCGAACCCTTGACCCCCTGCGTGCAAGGCAGGTGCTCTAGCCAGCTGAGCTAATTCCCCGTGCTTAATGACGAGTTACGAATTACGAATTACGATTTACGCTATTCGTCTCTCTTCAGCTCCTAGAATTTCCTTCTTTAGCTTGTAGTCCCAGGCAGACTCGAACTGCCGACCTCTACATTATCAGTGTAGCGCTCTAACCAGCTGAGCTATGAGACTTTGTTCTAATTAGCAAATTTGTAAATTAGCAAATTTGCAAATTTTATTTTGTTGTCAGCAAGATTTAAAGAATCAATTAATAATTAATAATTAACAATTAATATTCTTCCTTTTGTCTTTAAATTTCGGTTTTCTCTAGAAAGGAGGTGTTCCAGCCGCACCTTCCGGTACGGCTACCTTGTTACGACTTAGCCCCAGTCACTAGTTTTACCCTAAACAGCTCCTCGCGGTGACCGTCTTCAGGTACTCCCAGCTTCCATGGCTTGACGGGCGGTGTGTACAAGGCCCGGGAACGTATTCACCGGATCATGGCTGATATCCGATTACTAGCGATTCCAGCTTCACGGAGTCGAGTTGCAGACTCCGATCCGAACTGTGACCGTCTTTATAGATTCGCGCCTGCTCACGCAGTGGCTGCTCTCTGTAACGGCCATTGTAGCACGTGTGTAGCCCAAGATGTAAGGGCCGTGATGATTTGACGTCATCCCCACCTTCCTCACGGTTTGCACCGGCAGTCCCATTAGAGGGCTCGACTCGACTCGTTAGCAACTAATGGCAGGGGTTGCGCTCGTTATAGGACTTAACCTGACACCTCACGGCACGAGCTGACGACAACCATGCAGCACCTTGAAAACTGTCCGAAGAAAAAGGTATCTCTACCCCTGTCAGTCTCCATTTAAACCTTGGTAAGGTTCCTCGCGTATCATCGAATTAAACCACATGCTCCACCGCTTGTGCGGGCCCCCGTCAATTCCTTTGAGTTTCATTCTTGCGAACGTACTCCCCAGGTGGGATACTTATCACTTTCGCTTAGCCACTCAAACTCGCGTCCAAACAGCTAGTATCCATCGTTTACAGCGTGGACTACCAGGGTATCTAATCCTGTTCGCTCCCCACGCTTTCGTCCATCAGCGTCAATCAATTGTTAGTAATATGCCTTCGCTATCGGTGTTCTGTGTAATCTCTAAGCATTTCACCGCTACACTACACATTCCAACTACTTCACAACTATTCAAGACTAACAGTTTCAAAGGCAGTTGCTCAGTTGAGCTGAACGATTTCACCCCTGACTTATTAGCCCGCCTACGGACCCTTTAAACCCAATGATTCCGGATAACGCTCGCATCCTCCGTATTACCGCGGCTGCTGGCACGGAGTTAGCCGATGCTTATTCGTAAGGTACCGTCATCAAAGTACACGTACCCCTTATTCTTCCCTTACAAAAGCAGTTTACAACCCATAAGGCCGTCATCCTGCACGCGGCATGGCTGGATCAGTCTTCCGACCATTGTCCAATATTCCTCACTGCTGCCTCCCGTAGGAGTCTGGTCCGTATCTCAGTACCAGTGTGGGGGACATCCCTCTCAGAACCCCTATCTATCGTCGCCTTGGGGAGCCGTTACCTCTCCAACTAGCTAATAGAACGCATACTCATCTTTTACCGCCGTAGCTTTAATAAGTGCACGATGCCGTGCTCTTATACCATAGGGTATTAATCCAAATTTCTTCGGGCTATCCCCCGGATAAAAGGCAGATTGTATACGCGTTACGCACCCGTGCGCCGGTCTTAGCCCGAAGGCTTCTCCCTCGACTTGCATGTGTTAGGCCTGCCGCTAGCGTTCATCCTGAGCCAGGATCAAACTCTTCATCGTTAAATTCTTTTATTTCTTTAACCGATTCGTTTTTTTGTAGCGGACGTATAGCATACGCCCCTACGAATTGACTTCAGGTTTCACTCGATTCTTTAAATCTTTTTTGTGCTGTACAACATTATGTCAATGTACGTGTTGTTTCTTGTTTTGAGACCGTGTTTTGTCTCATTTGCGGGTGCAAAGGTACGGCGTTTTTTTAAACTAGCAAATTTTTTGTGAACTTTTTTTATGATTTTTTTAATTTATTTTTTAAGTGGTTGAGAATCAATAGAGATTTACAAGAGAATCTCGGTGAGACTCCGAGGTGTCGGAGGGGTGCGAGCTGTGCGGGCGGGGATGGGGTGGGAGCGGTGGGAGAGAAACTCGGAGGGACTGGGAGAAACTCGGAGGGAATGGGAGGGGTGAGAGTTTTTTTCGGGGGGGTGGGGGGACAGGAATATGAATTGCAAGGGTGGGGCGGATTTTTGGGAGAGAATCTCGGAGGGACTAGGAGAAACTCGGAGGGAATGGGAGGGGTGAGAGTTTTTTTCGGGGGGGATGTGAGTGATGGGAGTGGTGGGAGGCGGTGGGAACTGTGGGGGTTAGAGAAAAAGAGGGTGGTGGTGGGATTTGGTGATGGGATTGGGTGGTTGGGGAAATTAATTTACTAAGGTGATGTAAAGTAATCTGCCGCCTTCGTCGTTTGAGAGCTTTATTTTTTTCTCATTGGTGAGTTCTACCATTGTACCAATGGGAATGGGTTTGTTTTCGGTAACGTCTTTCATATCGGGAAGGGATTGATTGACGAGTACCCATCTGTTTTGGTAAAAGGTGAAATAACCTACAGGCTTTTTGTCGTCGTTAGTGAGATTCTCGTTGCGGATGAGCTTGCGCGATACGTGCCACTTGAAAAGGTATTGGTTGTGGTATATCATCAGGCGATGGTTTTCGGGCTTCCACACATTGTTGCCGGCATTGTAATACAAGTCGGCGATAGGAAGGCTGCCACGGTGAGGGGTACCACAAAACGGACACTTAGGGCGAGCGGTATTATCGAATACATACCACTTTTGTGTACAACTTGGATTGCTGCAAGGTTGTATCAAATCTACAGTTTTAAGCAGGGCTGTTTCCCACTCGTTAGCAATAGGGCGTAACATTGGGTTGTGCAATCCGTCGATGAAAGCGCGATTGAAGAGTTCGGTGAGGTAGGGTCCTGTAACGGTATAAGGCAATTTGGCGGGGTCACCCCAAAAAGCGTCCCACTTGCGCAACTGGTCGGGTTTTACGCGATTGGTGGCATCGGTGGGGTGTTCTATAAAGAGAGCCTTCTCCCCCATCGCCAACAACTCGTCTTTTTCGGCATCTAAATCCCATACTTTGCTACCTTTGAGCGGGTGGCGTCGCAAGAGATACATATATATAAGTACTGCCAAAGCGTGCAAGTCTGTTTTTTGGTTAGGCAGTGCACGTTTAGGATCTTTGAAGTCTAAATGTTTGGTGCTAAGCACTTCGGGGGCTATAAAATCGGCGGTACCGATGACCTCTGGAGGAAACATTCCAGGTACTACCAAACCATCTAAGTCGATGATATTTGCTGATTTGGTTACGGGGTCGATGAGGATATTGTTGTAAGAGAGGTCGGAATGGGCGAGCCCCATTTGGTGCATTTTCTTAATGCCACGACAGATATTGATAGCGATTTGGAAATAGCTAAGCCAATCGCCTAACTCTGAAGGATCTAAGCAAAGGGGATACTGAGGGTCGCGAAAGGAAGGGGTAGTGAACCACTTACCTTTTTTTTCTTCGCCTTTGAGTCCGTCGTCGGCAATACGTCCTTTGGCAAAAAAGAATTTACGGTCGTAGATAGGGACAATCACGCCTGTTTTACCGTCTTTTTCGACGGCATCGTAAGGCCAGCGAAAAATCTCGTTGAGAAAATAATCGGGGGCATTACCTTTTTTGATATTCTCTAAATACAGAGAGACGATGCGCTTGATGCGTTCTTTTTGGTTAAAATCTAAGGGTTCACGGAAGAAAGCTACCACATAACGACGATCGGGAGAGAAGTACACATCTTTCACTCCCCCACGTTTGGGGTTGCCATCATCTACATATTGGTAGGATTTGGAAGTATCTATAATTGATTTTACAGTGATTGTATTCATCATTATTTATTTTTTACTCCCACGAATCTCACGAATTTTCACGAATTTGGGAGTGTATAAAATTCTTTGTATTGTTATATTTCACGAATTTTCACCTGACGGTGAATTATGACAATCAGTGCTTTGTTATATGGAACTGGTGTTCATTATGACTTCTTTATTTAATTTGTTAAGAGAAAGTGCCCACGAATCTCACGAATTTTCACGAAATTAGGTCTGCATAAAACTCTTTGTATTGTTATATTTCACGAATTTTCACCTGACGGTGAATTATTTTGTAAATATATTGTGTTATATTGCTGTAAATCAATTTTCTGCTATATCGAACTGACATAAAACTAGTAAATAATCGCGAGGGTTCTATCGTCGGAATTGCCTTTGCTCCAGAAGTCGAGCCACTGAAGGAGCTGCTGGTCTATTTGGTTATCGTTTTGGAAATCGACTTGACAATGGTCGTCGTTCTCTCCATTGAGGTCGGCTAAGAAATTATTCCAACATTCTATTTTAGTAAGGTTGTTTTCGACTACAAACTTAGGGTCGTAGATACCGTCGGTCATTAGGAACAGTTTAGAAAAATCGTTAAAGCGATGAATGCCAAAGCGTTTACCGACGGGTATTTCGGCATCGTTAGAATAAATCTCGGGCATAGTGATGAAACGTGTACCTCCGCCAAATTCACCTATATCTAATAGGTTGAGTAATTGCACTTCGGTTTGTGCTTCGTTTAGAATACAAATAGGGCAATCGCCTACACCAAAGGTGAGTAGCACATAGCCAAAATCGTACTTCTTGGCCAAGGTAAAAATAAGTGTTGTATGGAGGTCTTTCAGCGCAATTTCTTCGGCGTTAGCAAAATCTTCTAAATAACGGAAGAGTTCCCGGAGCTTGCGATAAATGGCATTTACAATATTGCTCTTATGTGTGAGGTCTTCGGCTACTGCGAAATAAGCAACCACCTCTTGGTCGATTGTATTTAGAAAATCGCTATCATTAAAACTATCACAAATAAAACGAGTGGCAATTTCGGAGCCTTTGCGAGCAAACTTAGCTGAGCCTGCACCATCGGCGACGGCTATCACTTGCCAATCGTTAGGCAAAGGTAAAGTGTAGAAATCGTCGTCGCGAGCGCCTCCTTGGTGAGCGTGTGACCTGCCACGTTTAGAAGCAACTACGAGTTTTTTGTCTAAGAAAGAAGCTTTTAGGGTAGCTTCTTCGGTTTTGTAGAAACGCGCTTCTTTATCCAAAGGAATATCTTGCCAAAGGTCTTTAGGGTCGGGGTTGATGATGAAAGGCACTCGCTTTACACGTTCGATCAAATCGGGGTCTTGAGTGCAATAGAAATGAATTTCCAACTCGGTACTCGCTGCCATCGTAGGTTTTCCTATAATAGTGTGTGTATCGGGGGAGAAAATGAGCCCCAATTCTTCTAAAGGACTGATATGAGTGATGTGTATATGCGGAAATTCCTCTAAATTAAAGCTAAAATTATAGTCTTTTTTAGCATTGGCATTGGCAATTGGCAAATGAGCATCTAAAAAAGATTCAATTTCGTAATATATATGGTATTTTTCTTTCACTTCTTCTTGTAGTTGATGCGCTAAACTGCTAATTTTTTCGGACTGAGAGAGTATAGAGAGCACTTTGGCTTCTACACGTGGATTGGGTTGCCCATTAGGGTGTTCCCCTTTGATGATGGTTTGTATAATTTCGTCCATTAGCCTAAGGTTCTATTGATGTCAAAATCTTCATCGGACATAGTGTAGTTAGCCACTGAGCCACACCACGGACAGCTGTTCTCGCCTTCGCCAGAGATACAGTGCACGCCTCCACAAGAGCAGGTTGCCAAAGCGTAGGCATTGCCACAACAAGGGCAAGAAGGGTTGCCCATCAGCTCATCCGACGACACTTTGAGGGCATAGTTCGTTTCGTTAGAGAATTCTTTATAACTATTCTCGTCTATTTTATAAGCTCCTTGCAGCATATAGATACGAGTTTGCATTCCGTAGATGCCCGAACTTCGAGAGCTTTTTTGGAATTTGATAAGATATTGTTTTTGGGTATTAGAGCACTTACCGCGAATGACCACGAAGTTTTCATCGGGGACATCGTGGCGCTTAGTGAGGTCGATACTTTCGATGAGGTGATGATCGGGTTTGGCGAGCTTGATAGCATCGGTATTGGTGTTGTTCACCTGCTCGCTGGTGGTTTTAATAGAAGCGGTAATCCACTTAAAAAACTCTTTGTAAGCAGCTGCATTGGTATTGTTGAACTGCAAGACTTGATCGGTGAGTTGCCCTAAGAGGTTGTAGTTTGTGTTCTCACCCAACGAAATCACCACTAAGTTTGCTTTACGGCGGTAATGAGTATTCCAACGTTCGATAGCTTGGGCGGGGTCGTCGGTAGGGATACCATCGGTGAAAAGGAAAATGAGAGGTTTCCAATCGCCTTTGCGTTCGAGGGTAGTTTTGACTACTTCGCGGTCGATAGCGTTCATCAGTTCGTTGAGCCCGCTGGCAAGGGAAGTGCCTCCGCCGATAGGAATTTTAGGTGGGTAGAAAGTGATGATATCCTGCAAAGGCGTAATGACCTTACTTTTCCCAGCAAAGCCAATGATAGAGAGCCAAACGGTTTCGAGCGCAAAGGGGTCGGCTTTGAGTTCTTTGATGATTGTAGCCATACCATCTTGCACGTGTTCTATGGGGTCACCGACCATTGATTCGGAGACGTCGAGGAGGAAATAAATGGGGAGTCTGCGCATTTTTTTAGATAAGAGTTATTGACAGTTTTTTTGGTAGTCTTGAATCACTTCAATAAGTCCTTCTTTTGTGAAGGTGTTATATTTTGTTGGATCCATAGAGGGGCAATTTAGGTATTTAGTGAGCAAACGTTGTATTTTTTCAGGTTTTTTAGTGCGGAAAATTCCTTTTTCACCTAAATAAATAGCTTTGTCATTACCTTTTACTTTCAGTAAATAATCATCGGGATAGGCGATGTGATTCAATACGTAATTTCCATCTTTTTCATATAGAATTTCAAAGAACTGATAGGTATAAGGGTCGGCGAAGCTACTGCTTTTCATATAATCGTTTTCGAGAGGTTCTACTCCTAAATAACAATGACCTTCAGCACAGAATTTCACTTTGTCATCAGCGTTAAAAGTAATAACATTACCTGCTTGGTCTTTTAGTTTAAGAAGTCTTCCGAGTGTAGATCTATCGGGGAGAGTAGCGCCCATTCTTTTTTCAATTGACTCAAATTCGATGGTCAAAGCACCTTCTTTTTTCTCATTGTTTTTATCGATTACATAGCCAGCTACATTGTATAAATTCATTGAACCAACTTTAGCTTCTTCTCTTTTTTCATTGTATTTTCTTTTAGCTTCTTGTTTTTTAGCTTCTAAAAACTGTTCAAAAGCTACAGTCATATCGCCAAATGGATAACCATTAGCATATAAACGTTGTACAATACGTTTAGCTAAAGGGTCATAGCCAGGAGCTTTATCAGGTTGTGGTTCTATAAGTTTTGACAATATGCTAAACTCTTTTTGGTCATAAGTTTTTATGATGTAAAAGCCATCAGCTTTTGCTTCATATTCTAAAGAAGCAACCTGACCTCCGTTTTCATCGGTTACAGTATATTTGTAGGCAACAGGTTTGTTCATAAAATTATCCATTTTGGAAACTTTTGCAGAAATAGTTCCTATTTTATTGCCGTCCTTAAGTATATTGTTTTGTTCTATTCTTAATTTATCGGCATTTGCTAACTCTTGTTCTGTTCTGGTAGCTTCGCGTTCTTCTTCGTAAATAGCGTCCCATCTATCAGAGAAAGGCTGGTCTTGAGAAGCGAAAAACTGATTAATAAACTGGTTATTTGCTCCTTTTAGAGGGAGTAATTCAGGGATTGTTTTTAAGATAGCATCTGTAACATACTTTTCTATTGAAAAAGTAAGTTTAAAGGAGTAAGGGAGAGATATTTCTCTTACATTGTTGTTAGCACCTTTAAAGCGCAACCATCTCTCGGGAGTGCTGTTGCCAGAAACTGTAGCATAAGGGGCTTCGGCAGTAAACAAGAAATTGCCTGACAAATCGGAATAGCTAACCACTTTATCCTTACTGCTTATTTTTGCGATAGGAGTACCATCGATGAGTAATTCTCCTTTTTTTATTTTTATATCTTGAGCTAATGCCTTTGTTATCAAAAAGAAAACTCCGATGCTGAATAAAATTATTTTTTTCATATTTATGTAGTTTTATTAATTTTGTAATGTTACTTAACGTAAGTTTTTTTAGATAGATTTAGTTTGCTACTATTTTAATTTCTGTACAATAGTCGTAGTTATTAGATTTCATAAAGGTAAAGAAATAATCTTGCCATTTTTTTATAGAAGTTCCTTTTGGAGAGTCTACTCTGCAATTTAGAAGTTTGAGAGCTTCAACACCTACCATAACAGGCTGACTTGTTCCTTTTACATAGACATTTGAACGATTAACAACAAGTGTTTTTTCTGCAATTATTTGACTATTTGATTCAATAGAGCACCCTCCTTCTATGGTAAGATCCTTTATTACATTGATATTTCTTATTAGATATGCTTCTGTAAATAAATTGAGGGTACCATTTCCTGTAATTTTTAAACTTCCATTAAGTACCGCAATAGCAGAATGATTTTTAGAATAGATTTTATTATTCTCTTGTAGTACAATGGTAAGATCAGCGGATTTTTTTTCTGTTTGAGAAATACCATCTGTATCCTCTGTAACTTTAATAGAGGCTCCATTGAGAATAAGAATACGTTTTTTGGGTTTATAGCGAATAACACCAGATTCAAGAGCTGGGAAGTTCTCAGAGGTAATCTTCCAATAATTGGTAGCTGTAAGTTGTTTATTACCTATATAGATGCCATAATCACCTGTGGGGATATTTTCCATAGGGAAAGGGTCGTCATCATAAGATTCCTTGTACTCATCTCTTTCATAAAACTTTGCTTCCCAGTTTTTATCAGTTAATAGGTCTAACACCTGTTTGTTAATTTTATTTGCTTCGGAAGTACCTTCTTTAAAAGATTGCAGAAAGATAGTAGCCTTGTTGTTAATTTCTTTTTTAGGAATATTTTGGGCAATTGCAAGCATAGCTTCTTCTTTAATTTGGTTGTTATTGATCCAAACTTCAGAGAGAGCAATATTCTTACTAAGATCTAAGTGTGCGAGTTCATTTCTTTCAAGAGATAAGGTTTTCAAAGCTGGAGAATGAGAGAGATCAATATTTTTTATCTTAACTTTGTTTGCTATAAAATGGGTAAAGTTTCCATAGAAAGTTACCACCGCACTTTTGAAAGTATAGTTTTTAGGGGAATTAGTAAACACTTGGGTTTGCTCATCGTCATCCTGAAGGCCGTTGTTATTGAGGTCTACCCATCCTTTACCGATAGCATTTATCTCAATCTGTGCACTTGTGGATTGGGTGTAGAAAGTGATGTAGTGCTGTTCTTTTTGGTTGATATTAGGATTGATTGCCCATCCTAAATCAAGAATTTTAACCTCAGGATTAGGTTTGGGGTCTGGTTTAGGATCTGGTTTAGGAGTAGGCTCGTTGTTATCACTACCTTTAGAGCAAGCTACCAATGTAACAGTTGCTATAAGTAGGAGGAATATTTTTTTGATAAGACCAAGAGTTTTCATTTGATGAATTTTAAATTAATAATGAGAATTATTTACTTAATCATAATCCTTTCTATACTACCAAATTGAGTTCACGGGGTGGAGGTGGGAGAGTCATAGATTCACCGGTGCCTTGTGATTTGCCGCCCATTTCTATAGATGAACTTACCCATTTGAAAAAGGTAGTGAGCATATTGGCATCGGTGGTATCGAGTTTTACCACATCGGGGGTGAGTTCTTGGAGGTAGGACACTTCGGCTTTTGGTCCTGCGGCACAACCTACAATCACACCAAAATCTAAGGCTTTTACTTTAGGAATATATTCACGATACTTCTGTATATCGGAAGGTTTGCCATCGGTAAAGATAAATAAAAGCGGTTTCCAGTCGCCTTTTTGCTGCGCTGAACCTCTGATGAGTTCAGTTTTTACCAAATCACACACCATTTCAAGAGCTTCACCTGTGTGAGTGGGTCCACTTTCGGGACATTTGATTTCGATAGGCTGAAAAGAAGCTAAATCTATCAGCGGGATGATATTGCGCACTTCACGGTCGAAAGTAATGACACTCAAATAGAGGGAATCCATTGCTTGAGGGTCGTTGCGTAGCATATTGATGAGCCCATAGAAGCCGTTGTTGAGGGCTTGGATAGGTTCACCGCTCATTGAGCCTGAAGTGTCTAAAAGAAAATAAGCTAAGAGTCGTCTGTTCATCGTTAGGAAACAATTACTAATTCACTTGGTGGAGGAGGGAGTTGGTCTTTTTTGGTAAGGTCGATACCTGTTTCTTCTACTTTGGTAGAGGTAGTGGCAATAGAGGCAGATACCCATTGGAAAAATTTGCCAATGCTATCGGCATCGGTATTGCTAAGGCGTACTACTTGGTCGGCTATTTCCTTGAGCACTTTATCGTCGGCGTTATTACCAGCGGCACATCCCACTATCAATCCTTTTTTTACGGCTTTGAGTTTTTGGAATCCCGTTTGCCAATCGTCGGTAGGGACACCATCGGTCATAATAAAAACGATAGGTTTCCAGTCGCCTTTTTGTTCGAGAGTTGTTTTGGTAACTTCATTTTCCAATTTATCGGCGAGGAGGCTTAGAGCTGCACCGAGAGCTGTTGTGCCAGCAGCTTTAAGGTCTACCGTTTGGAAAGAAGCTAAATCGGTAAGAGGGATAAGTTGTTTAGCATCGGAATCGAAAGTGATGATGCTCACAAAAGCGGTTTCGATAGCCTGAGGGTTTTGGCGCAGTGAGTGCACCATCATCTGCACGCCATTTTTCACTGCCTCTATAGGTTCGCCGGTCATTGATCCGGAAGTATCTAAGAGGAGGTATACGGGAAGTCGTCTCATTGTATTACATATTTTAAGAGATTGTTCAAAAAGATTTTTGTACGAGCGTTTGCAATGGGCGTTTGCAAAACGCCCCTACATAGCATACTTCAAAAGCTATTGATAATCAGATTCATAGACTTTGTCAAAGTTTTGGGACTTTGACAAAGTTTATGATACAAAAGCTTTTAGATTAGATTATAAATAGCTTTGAACAATACGGTGAATGGTTTGACCAAGGAAAGAATCGTCGACAGGATCACCGATAGCATCAAATTTCCATTCGCCATTTCTCTTGTAGAGTTTCGCCAAAATAAGAGCGCGTTTACCAGCGTAAGCAGGTTCGGCAGCTACGTTGTAAGAGGCAAATACAGAGTTTACACGCTGTGGTGTTCCTTCGAACATACGAATTTTAGCATAAGGGATTTGTGAAAAGTCTTCTTTACCTACGTTGTTGAGGAAGAAGAAAATTTTAGATACATTAGGAGCTACACGATCTAAGTTTACAGTGATAATTTCGTTATCAAGACCATCGTCACCTCCTTTATCGCCTTGCAAATCGTCACCAGTGTGGTGAAGAGCGCCGTCATTGGAATCTAATTTTCCTTTAGGAATCCCAAATTGTTGTAAGATTTGAGGGTTATACAAAGGAGAATAGAGGTGGTCGCACACATTGTTATTGTCGTCGATGAGGATACAACTAAGGTCTAAATCGACATCTTGTTTGTTTTTCATCAAACCAAAGAGAGCTTTAGTTTCGATAGCGCCCCAGTTCACTCCAATACAGAAGTTTTGTAGCTTTTCGCCAGATTCTTTGCGAAGGTCGATTTTTTGACCTTTTTGTAGATTGATTGCCATAAATTTAATTTATTTATCAATTAGCAGATTTGCCAATTGAGAGGTTTATAATTCAGTTAATTGTATTTGTTGAGATAATCTTCCAAACCGCCTTTCATACCCATACCTACAGCTTCGAACTTCCATTCGCCATTGCGTTTGTAGATACGACCGAACTCTACGGCTGTTTCGATAGAGAAATCCTCTTCTAATTCGTATTTTAGCATTTCTTGATTGGTAACCGAATCGAAAATGCGAATGAATGAATTGCGTACCTGCCCGAAGTTTTGACCGCGTTGAGCAGCCTCGTGAATAGTTACCACGATGCAGATTTCGGCTGCATTAGGTTCTATTTTAGAGAGGTCGACAAGGATTTGCTCGTCGTCGCCTTCGCCTGCTCCTGTACGGTTGTCGCCGGTGTGCACTACTGCTTCATTAGGTGATTTGAGATTGTTGTAGAACACGAAGTGGCTATCTGACAACAATTTTTTGTTTTCGCCTAAGATAAATACCGAGGTGTCTAAATCGAAATCAGTACCTGTAGTAGAGCTGTTCGTATCCCAACCCAGACCTACAGTAAATTTAGGAGCATTGATGCTCTCTCTTTGTCCTTTTTGTAAGTTGATTGCCATAAAATTAATTTATTAATTAGTCAATTAGCAAATTTGCTAATTGGGGTGTTACTTGTTTAGGTTTAAATCAAGCATAGAGGTGAGGATGTTTTTTTCTTCCTCTATATTCAATTGTTCATCAGTAAGGTTGTTGTTGTCGATGGTTTCACGGTACTTTGCCAAAAGTTCTTTTATATCCTCGGGGAAACTGTTACGTATCTCTTTGCGTTTTTCTTCTAAGTCTCTTATTTTGCGTTCCAATTCCCCCACTAACGAATGACCATTACTCACGTTTTTTTCGCGATTCAGTTGGTGCTTGAAGGCATCTTTTAGCAAATAGAAGCCATTGGTTTGCAGATTCCAAATAAACTCATCATCGGAGCCGAGGATTCTAAACAGCTCGAAGAGTTGGAAATCTACATTGAAACCACACTTAAAACGCACTTTGAAGTTTTTGCTCGCCAAACGGGAGAGCAATAGGCGCTCGATACTCAGCCCTTCCAAGGTGTAGAGTTTCGTTCCTGGCACTACTAATAGGTGTGTGATATCATCGTCGTCGCGAAAATATTCCTCGGCATAGAGGTTAGGGAAACTGCGGATAGCCGTGAGATTGTAAGGCTTGTAACTACCTGTGAGGGTACTATAAGCGGCTTGAAACACCGCCGATACCTCAGCCTCGTGATACCGCTGGTCGGTTTCAAAACGGTTTTCGGCTTTGCCTTGGCGTGCCAGCTGAGCAATATAATCCTGATGGGCTGTAATTTCAGTATCAATATTGATGATGGCAGCTTCTTTTTGCTTTTTGAGTTTGGTGAGTAGCTCGATAAGGCTATCGGTATACTGCAAGTGGAACAGTTCCAACTTGTTCACATCTAAGGCTTCGGCATTTTTTTCAAAAAATGAATGGATAATCTCGGTACGTACCACTATACCTACCAAGTCGGGTTGTTTGAAAAAATTCTCTAATATTTTAAGTTTTTGCAACCTCCGTTTGCTATCATTCAGTATTTTTGTTTCTGTTCCCAAGTGTTATGACTTTCTGTTTTGCAATTGGTTTTTAAGGGTTGTTTCTAAGTTTTGCAATTCGTTGTCCAACAAGCGGCGACTTTGCTCTCCTTGTTGTTGGATTTGTTTTACCTCGTTGAGGGTGTTGATGAGTGAAGTGGTAGTTTCACGCAAGGTATCGATAGACACAATTGTTTGTTCATTAGCACGAGCGACATTCACTGTATTCTGTTGGAGACGCTGAGCGTTTTTGCGCAAAATTTCTTCGGTGGTTTGCGATACGCGTTGTTGTACCTCAATATGTTGTTGCTGACGGTGTAAAGCTACAGCCAGCGTAAGTTGGTTTTTCCAAACAGGCAAAGTAGTAGTGAGGATGGTTTGTGCTTTTTCGGCTATAGACACGTTGTTGTTCTGTATCAATCGGATTTGAGGTAACGATTGCAACATAATGAAACGCACGACTTTCAAATCGGCTAAACGGCGGTCTAAGCGGTTGGCGAAGTCGCGTTTATCGGAAATTTGATAATCTTGATACGCATCGGGGTTTGCTTCCATCAGAGCGAGTTCTTGTTTGGTTTTCTCGTAACGCAAACTACCTGCAATGATGTACTCTTCAATCTTTTTAATGGCATCGACATTGCTACCAAAAATGGTTTGCAACACCGCGTTATCTTTAGTAGAATTGATGATACCTGCATTCACCTTATTAGAAATATCGGTGATGTTGTTCACTATTTTGTCGTATTTGGCAAAAATATTATCTACTGTAGTTACCATACGCCCCAAGAGCGGTATTTTGCGCAAGAATTTTTTAAAGCTATTACCTTCGAGTTCATCTACATCTACATAGTTGAGTTCTATGAGCAATTTATTGATGAGCTCGCCTACCTCACCAGCATTAGAGCGGCGTACATTGTTTAAAAAACTATCACTTTGTGAAGCCAATGTATTTTGTAACTCAGCACCAAAGTTGATTACCGAGTTAGGGTTTGTTTCCTCTATATTGGCAGCGATGAGTTCGTACTTAGAGGTATCGGCAGGTGTAAGGTTTTGAAGGGTTACATTGCCGTTCTTATCGATTACTTGAGCGTTTGTATCGAGTGCTTGTAGTTCTAAAGTTTGTTCCATAATGTTTAAGATATTTTGATGTGAGTTATTAAAAACTCGCACGAATTTCACAAATGAATTATTAATTAACGTGAGTTCGGCGTAAGTAATTATTAAACAATCAGTAAAAAATATTTTTAATTTCCCACGAATTACACGAATTTTCACGAAATTGGGAGTGCATAAAAGTCTTTATTTTTTTATTATCTCACGAATTTTCACCTGACGGTGAATTGTTTAGATTGTCAAGACAATGAACTTTGCCAAAGGTCGTAGCACGACGAGCAATTAAAACTTTGGCAAAGTGTAGCGACACAAATATTAAGGACTTTTACAAAGTGTTGTTAAGTTATTTAATGATTTCGCCTTTGTAGTATTTAGAAAGGAAAAATGCTAAATCTTCTTTGTAGCCAATGCCTGAGGCTTCAAATTTCCATTTGCCATTGTGTTTATAGAGACGACCAAATTCTACAGCCGTTTCTATAGAAAAATCTTCGCCTAATTCGTATTTAGCTACCTCTTCACCGTTGGCGTTATCGACGATGCGGATGTACGAATTGCGCACTTGTCCGTAGTTTTGTTTGCGGTTGAGTGCATCGTGAATGGTTACCACGAAAAGAATTTCGGTTACTCGTGGATCTACTTTAGCGAGGTCTACTTGTATACTCTCGTCGTCGCCATCGGCACTGTTCCCTCCTGTAGGGTCGTCGCCTGTGTGGTGGAGGGCACCATCGGGAGAATCGGTATTGCCATAGAACACAAAGAAAGATTCAGAAGGGATAAGGCACTGTGCATCTATCATAAAAGCAGAGGCATCTAAATCGAAATCGTAGCCAGTACCCTCGTTAGGGTCCCAGCCTAATCCTATAGTTAAATTTTGTAGACCAATGTCTATACGTTGTCCTTTTTGTAAGTTGATTGCCATAAAAATAATTTATTAATTAGTCAATTAGCAGATTAGCCAATTGAAGAGTTTGTTATTTTATTAATTAATACGGTGCAAAGATAATAATAATTAGGTAATTTGCAAATTTGAGAATTAGCGAATTACGAGAGTCCCGTGATGATGCCCTCGTCATCTATATCCATACCTTCGGCGGCAGGTACACTGGGGAGTCCCGGCATACGCACCGTATCGCCCAAGATTGGGATTACAAAGCCCGCCCCTGAGGCAAACTCAAACTCTCGCACGGTTACCTCAAAATCGGTAGGACGGGCGAGTTTCTTCTCGTCATCACTGAGCGATTTAGGGGTTTTGACTATACAAATAGGCATTTTATCAAAGCCTAATGTTTTGATTTGCTTTAACTGACTTACGGCTTTACTATTGTAATTCACCTTGCTCGCTCCGTAAATCTTAGTAGCTACTGCTGTTATTTTTTCTTCTATACTCGCTTCATTGCTGTATAGCGGACTAAAATGACTCTCACCACTTTGGGCTATAGTAACCACCGCGTGGGCGAGCTCTTCAGTACCTTTACCTCCTTCACTAAACCCTTTGCTCACAATAGCTTGTACTCCTTTTTGAACACATACTTCTTTTACATAGGCGATTTCCTCCTCACTATCGTTAGGGAAATAGTTAATCGCTACTACTGCTTTGAGACCAAAAAGTTGCACATTCTCGATATGTTTTTCCAAATTGGCAATACCGAGTTTCACTTTTTGCAAGGAAGGAGTGTTGTACTCTTCTTTTTTAGCCCCTCCGTGATGACGCAAGGCGCGAATCGTTGCTACAATCACCACTGCATCGGGAGCTAATCCTGCTGAAGTACATTTGATATTGAGGAATTTCTCAGCCCCAAGGTCAGCGCCAAAACCTGCTTCGGTAATCACGTAGTCACCCAACGATAGTCCCATTTTGGTAGCCAATACAGTGTTCGTACCTTGTGCAATGCTGGCAAACGGACCGCCGTGCAAGATAGCGGGATTGTTTTCAAGCGTTTGCACGAGGTTAGGTTTGATAGCTTCTTTGAGCAGTAACGCCATTGCCCCTACCACGTTTAAATCGCGGGCAAATACGGGGGTGCCGTCAAACTTTTTGCCTACATAGATGTTACCAATGCGCCTTTTTAGGTCAGAAAAACTTTCGGCAAGACATAGTATTGCCATAATCTCAGAAGCAGGAGTGATGTTAAAACCGTCTTCGCGAGGTACTCCGTGAGTAGCACCGCCTAAACCTACCACTATATGGCGTAGTGCACGGTCGTTCATATCCATTACGCGTTTCCAAACTACGGTGCGTGGGTCGATGCCAATAGAGTGTGTTTTACTTTGGATATTATTATCAATGACAGCCGCCAATAGGTTGTTAGCCTTCTCAATAGCCGAAAAGTCGCCCGTAAAGTGCAAGTTGATGTCCTCCATAGGCACCACTTGTGAGTATCCTCCACCAGCAGCCCCTCCTTTAATACCAAAAACAGGCCCTAACGACGGTTCACGCAGTACGGCAATTGCTTTTTTGCCTATTTTGTTAAGTCCTTCCGTCAGACCAATGCTCACCGTGGTCTTGCCCTCACCAGCAGGGGTAGGGGTAATAGCCGTAACGAGCACCAACTTACTGTTTTTCATCTTCTCAGCGTCGATGAGGTGCAACGGTAGTTTAGCCTTGTATTTCCCGTAAGGGTCGAGGTCGTCCTCACTGATGTTTAATTTTTTAGCTACCTCTCTGATAGGGAGCATCTGTGCCTTTTGGGCGATTTCTAAGTCGGTCATAAACAATTGATAATTTTGTGGAGTGGTTTTATTTTATTGACAATTCTTTGGTAAATTGCAAAAGATGTTGTACTTTTGTACCCGAAGATGAGTTAAAGTCATAGACTCGCTGGGCTAATAACCTAGAAGCGTTATCGGGCGTGTTGAGTAAGGATTTTAACTCATCTTCTATTATCTTCTCTTCTGATTTAACACTATTATACATACTTTTTAACCGTAATTTATTATTTTTACTACCAAATACTTCAATAATTACAACCGTATTATCTTCATTCTTTTTCAAAAATAAATAAGTTTCAGCTTGATGTTTTTCTATATGTCCTAATGAAATAAGTTTATCAGGTTTATCCAAAACATCTACAATAAGAGAAATGTCTGTATCTGTGAGTGGTTTCCCTTGCTGTGGAGCCTTCTCATTTTTACCATATGTCAGATATTGATTGTAACACCACCATAGCATCTGGTGTAAGTTCTGCAATAAGGTAGTCTTTAGAAATTATCTTGTTTTGTTTTACACTAAACGTGTTTAAACTTTTTTTAGGAACTTGGAGATAAAACCTAATAGAAGCATTCCAATCCAAGTTACATCAAGATACTCGTATCTCATTATCAAAACTTTATATCCAATCAATAAAAATATTGTAGCCAAATCAAAATTACTTTTAAATCCTCTTTTTCCTACACTTAAAAAGGGAATAATCCAATTATTTATTGTATTTTTGCACAAAGTTCCTGAATTTTGGTGTTCTTTTTTTTTCAAACACAAAATTACTAATTTTCGGGAACTTTTATTTTATTATAGGAAAAAGTTTAAACAGCTTCATTTTTTAAAAGTTATTTGGCTATGGGGTGGTCGGCAGGGGCATTATTACAGTCTTTCACACATTCTCCTTTTTGGTTTATATAGAACCATTTGTTATTTAGCTTTACTTGTGCTAATCCTTCTTCTGAAAATCCTTCTGCATAATCATACTTTATAGGAATCACTTCTTTGCCTGTTTTATCTATAAAGCCATATTTATCATTCAATTTTACTTTAGCTAATCCTTCTGAAGGACTTTCAGCATCATCATACTTTATAGGAATCACTTCTTTACCTGTTTTATCTATAAAACCCCATTTGTTATTTAGACTTACGGCTGCTAATCCTTCTGAAAAATACCAAACATCATCATACTTTATAGGAATCACTTCTTTACCTGTTTTATCTATAAAACCATATTTTCCATTCAAACTCACGCTTGCTAATCCTTCTGAAAAACTACTCGCATCATCATACTTTATAGGAGTCACTTCTTTACCTGTTTTATCTATAAAAACCCATTTGTTATTTAGCAGAACGTTTGCTAATCCTTCTGAAAAACTATATACATCATCATACTTTATAGGAATCGCTTCTTTACCTGTTTTATCTATAGAACCCCATTTGTTATTTAGCCTAACGTTTGCTAATCCTTCTGAAAAATCCCAAACATAATCATACTTTATAGGAATCACTTCTTTACCTGTTTTATCTATAAAACCATATCTATAATTCAAACTCACGCTTGCTAATCCTTCTGAAAAACTTTTTGCATCATCATACTTTATAGGAGTCACTTCTTTACCTGTTTTATCTATAAAATCCCATTTACCATTAAATTTCACAGTAGCTAAACCTTCTGAAAAACTATATGCATTATCATACTTTATAGGAGTCACTTCTTTACCTGTTTTATCTATAAAACCATATTTTTTATCTAATATTACTAAAGCTAATCCTTCTGAAAATCTATCTGCATAATCATACTTTATAGGAATAACTTCTTTACCTGTTTTATCTATATAACCCCATTTGTTATTTAGCCTAACGTTTGCTAATCCTTCTGAAAAACCCCAAGCATAATCATACTTTATAGGAATAACTTCTTTACCTGTTTTATCTATAAAACCATATTTTTTATCCAATTTTACCATTGCTAATCCTTCATAATATTCATCTTTCCAAGCGTACTTCTTTGTTTGTTGCACAGGCTGGGCAGACGGCTCTTTTTTTACCTTTTCTTCAGGTAGCAGACCTTGCGCATAGGTTAGGGTAGCAGTTAGTAATAGAGTGTAAAGTAATATATTTTTCATGTTTGTAATATTTTTAAAAATTATTTGGCTATGGGGTGTCCTGCTGGGGCTTCATCACAAAACTCTGCACACTCACCTTTCTTGTTTATTTCAAACCATCTATCAAGTTTAGTGGGGCGAACTAAAGCTACTCCTCCTGAGAAACTTTTTGCATCAAAATATCTTGTAGGAATAACCTCTCTCCCTATTTTATCAATAAACGTGTTTAAACTTTTTTGAGGAACTTGGAGATAAACCCTAATAAAAGCATTCCAATCCAAGTTACATCAAGATACTCGTATCTCATTATCAAACCTTTATATCCGTCAAGCCAACCATTTGCTTGTCCAATTTTAAACCTATTTTTGTACAATTCTTCATCAAAATAAACATCTGGTTGCTCTCCATTTCGGGGATTAGGTTTAATGTTTGCTATAATTTCTTTGTTTTCTAAAAACTCTCTAAGAGATTTGCTATCAAATCCTGCATCAGCATTGAGAAATAGATCTTTGTGTTCTATTCCTGCTTCTTCTAATAAAGCTAAGATTTCTTTTAGTACTTCTTCTATTTCATATAAGTCATTGTGATTTACAGCTTTAGGACTCCCCATTGCTATCATTTACCCTTTATTATCACACAAAAAAATGCTATTTGTGGTTACGGATTTTTTTCTTGCTTGATAGCCTGTAGATTCTCCTTTTTGCCGACAACGTGTATGACTACCATCCAATTGAACGCAAGACATATCTAATTTTCTTTTCTTCTTGCTTAATAGATTCAACCATACTCGCTGAAAGCTACCATCTTTACTTTCCTACACTTAAAAAGGGAATAATCCAATTATTTATTGTATTTTTGCACAAAGTTCCTGAATTTTGGTGTTCTTTTTTTTTCAAACACAAAATTACTAATTTTCGGGAACTTTTATTTTATTATAGGAAAAAGTTTAAACAGCTTCACTATCAAATAAATACATTATAAAGTCTTTGACTTTATCTTTTAAAGATTTCATTTTTTTGGTTTGTTTAATTTTGTGCGACAAAAGTAGTGTTTTTAGTTGGATTTTCCAAACACAATACAAGTAGGTTTATCTATCTCAATCTCTTCTGGCGTTTCAGTCAGTTCTCCAGTTGCTTGATTACGCTCAAAAACCTGAATTTTATTATCATCTCGGCAAGCTACTAAAAGGTATTTTCCATTGGGAGTAATAGCAAAATTGCGAGGGTGAATACCCGTGAGTTGGTAGCCTATTTTGGTTAAAGTACCTTTCTCAGGGTCGATAGCAAAAATTGCAATACCATCTTTCTTTAATCGGTGAGAGGTGTACAGAAAACGCCCATCGGGGCTGATATGTATATCGGCACTACCACGCCCGCCACCTTCATCAGCCATTATACGCTGTACTTCTTTCAGTTTGCCTTTGCGATAGCTGAGCACCACACATTCACCTCCTAATTCGTTGATAAGATAGGCAAAACGACCGTCTTTACTAAAAGTAAGATGGCGAGGGCCTTGTCCGTCACTCACCTCATAAGCTACTCGCTGAGCGGTCAGTACCTCAGCGTTTTTACGTGCTTTCTTGTTGTAACGAAAACGATACACGCGGTCGTTGCCCAAATCAGTTGCTAATATATACTTTTTATCAGGAGTAGGAATAATGCAGTGGATATGTGCTACGCGCTTGGGTGTCTTTCCTACAAAAGCAATATGTTGTGTCTCTGCTTTTAATTTACCTTCTGCATCCAGCGAGAAAACACTGATGTCGCCCCCTGTATAATTTGCTGTGATGACGTATTTACCGTCGGTTACGATATGGCAGGGGTCAGCTCCTGCTCGAGGCAAGGATTCTTTAGGAGCCGTAGGCAGGAATATAGGATTGCTTAGCTGTACTTTATCTTCACTCACATCAAAAGAATAGGCTCCTTGTCGCCCGTCGTTATACTCGCTTACGGCATATAGGCGTTTTTCATCGGGCGATAAGGTTACAAAAGAAGGATTCCGAGCAGAGGCACTGCTCAGCAGTTCAAAAGTACCGTTCTCCTGATTGAAATGATAGGTGTAGATCCCTTTAGAATTACTCTCTTCGGTATAAGTGCCTATATACATCATCAAGTTATTATCTTGGGCAAAGGTGATGAATGTTAATAGTGCAAAGACTATAGTCAAAAACGTTTGTAATTTCTTCATAAGTTTTAATTTTGTGTGCTATTAAAAAATTGTATGGTGTGCTCTATTTGTTTCTTGAGGGTAGTTACTTCCTCTTCTGCTATAAAGCTGAGATATTCTTTAAACAAAGCAGAATGGTAGTCAAATTGCTTCTTTTTCCACTGCGAAGTAGCTAAAATCAATTCAATGGCTAATATTTCTTCTATATTCTTTACTACTTGTTCGCATTTGATAGCCGAACTACCTCCCATTCCTTTAATATCTATTGTTTTTTCAAATAAAATCGGACTTTCGATGCTCGCAGGAATGGAAAGACGACGATTTTCATTCAATATTCCTTCTATAATACGCTGGAAAATAGGGTAATCTATTTCAGTTTCTATCTCTTTGCCGATATTTGAAAGCAAGTAGAACACACGCCGTTCACTGATATTGCCCAAGCTGGTGAGGGTAATCGCCAAAAAGTCCATTGCCAAGGTGAGGGGCAGGGTATGTGAGTTGCCTCCAAAGATAATTTCTTGGGTCTCAGGGAAGAGAATAGGGTTATCGGTAACTGAGTTCATCTCGGTTTTAATCACCTTGCGAATGGCTGCAATCGACTCGCGAACAGCTCCGTGTATTTGAGGAATAGAGCAAAAAGCTTCGGGCATAGATGAGAAGGCTTGCGGTTGTGCAGCGAGGGTACTATCTTTTAATAGGGTGCGCAGGTGCTGAGCCGTTTCCACAAGTCCCTTATGGGGGCGTACTACTTGCATAGCCTCCGAAAATGCCGAGAGGTTACCACCAAAGGCTTGGGTAGAAACCGATGATACAAAGTCTGCCCACTGGATGATTTTCAGCGATTTACTAAGGTTGTAGATGCCATAAGCAGTGGTGAGCTGAGTGCCGTTGAGCAAGGCATCGGCTTCGCGCATTTCCAAGGATAGAGGTTGCCAACCGTATTTAGCTTCCAGCTCTTGAGCTGAATAGATTTTGTTGTGTATACACACTTCGCCTTCACCAAAGAGCGGTAAAGCGAGGTGTGCCAGAGCAATGCGTTCATCGGGGATATCTTTAGAATACACCACCGGAAAGACCTCTTGATTATAAAAGTCGATGAGGCGTTGCACCAAAGCCAATCGCACCCCACTATAGCCATAGGAAAACGATTGTATTTTGAGAAAGAGCATCAGTTTGACAATCTCATTGGGGATACGCTCGCCTATACCACAAGCATAGTGGCGCAACAATGATATAGAGCCCACTGAAAGTCGGTTTAGAATTTCAGGGGCTTTTTTACAATAATCGCTGAGGAAGCGGTGGCACGTTTCGATATTAATCACCGCCTCTTCCGAGAGTTTTAGTTGTGTATCGCCTTCTACAATTGCAATAAGCTGTTCTAAAAGAAGGACTTCGTTAGAAATATAGTGTTCCATATTAGGAGGTAGGGGTTAGGGGGTTAAAAACGAGCTACTTTACCATATATAGTCGCCCTTTTATAGATAACAATTGATATTGTAGCAGTTTGTTGCTATACAGATCTACTTTTTCAAACTTTTCGAGTTCTTCATTGCCTTTGGTAAGGTAATAAGTAGGGGTTTTTAGAGCAACACCTTCAGATGTCAACGTATAAGTATCAACTTTAAAGGAGATAGAAGCATTGTTTAAACGCAGTTGCATAAATAGCTTTCCTTCTCCCCCTTTATCAAGAGTTTCTTCTATCAAAAAATACTGAGGTAATATCTTACGGCGTGTATAAGTGCTTTGAAAGTCACTATAATAAAAATCGTCAGCACCCAATTTCATAAAAAGAGGGAATATAGAAGTCCTATCAAAAAGAGTATTTTGAAAAGAGTAAATGTAATTAGTAGAACAAATATAATGAGGCATCCCGTCTTGAATAAACACTACAATACTCTCATAATTAAAAGTAGTATAGTACTTTTGATTATCGGGGCGCCATTCTATGTTTCTAACTCCTATTTTATAACAAGTAGGCGTGGGTAGATGGTTTTTGGATATATAAGTTCTCACATCGTTTTCTTTCCAAAAATCAGTACCCTCAATGGCTTTCATCGGACGAAATTCGGGGTTGCCATCTATAGCCCAAGTACTGTAAGAAAGTGTATAAGTATCAATGATATACTTGTCTTTGATATGAAACTCTCGTTTCTGTTTCTCGGCTGTATTGAGAGGCAAACTGTCAATTATTTTTCCTGAAGTATCAAATTTAAAAAAATAAAACGAAGTATTTGATTTATTATAAAGTGTTACTAACTGATATTGATCGTTGAAGAACTTTTTCTTAAGCGAATACCCTCCTCTTTCATAAAGCGGAGTAATTGTCTTTTTACCTTGTGTAAGCTCTTTTGATGAAAGTTCAGGGTAGTTTTTGAGATTTTTAGGAAGGAACTGCTGTGATTGCCATACTGTATAAGATTCTTCTATTTCGTCTTTGTGATAAGTATAAAGCATTGTTAATACTGTAAGACAAACACTTACCCAAAATATTTTTTTGACAGACTTATAATAGAAACTATAATAACAAAGCAGCCCTAAAACAAAAATTATAGGTGTAAATAACAGAAGTACATCAATAATTCTTAAGGATAAGGAAGACCCTAACCCGCAAATAATAGAAAGCACTATAAAGCCGATGCCCGTTAAAATCGCTAAAAATATATTAGGTTTCTTCATTTGTCGTTAGTTTTTAGATGGTTTCACGTTTCCTTAATACTGCATACAAAAACACAAAAAACGCCAAAAAATACGCAATTCGGGCGATGTAATCACCCATTTGCACATAGAAAGTTACTTCATCGTTTAGAGCAATAGTACCTTTCAAACTGCCTTGAGTACCATAAGGAAGTGTTTTGAGCACCTCTCCCCTACCGTTGATAAATGCCGAAATCCCCGTGTTAGCACTGCGGGCTACACTCCGGCGGGTTTCAATGGCGCGCAAACGGGTGTAGCTGAGGAGTTGCTTGTGCCCTTGTGTGTTACGCCACCACGCATCGTTAGTAAGGATAGCCAAAAAGTTAGCCCCTTTCTTGATATAGCCCGTCACAAACTCACCGTAAATCGTTTCGTAACAGATGATAGGTGCTGCCTTGCCCTCGGTGTCTACCCCTGCGAAAGCTGTGCGCTCAGGTTGGGTAGTTTTCAGCGCTACCGTACCGCCAAGATTGATGAGCGTTTCGCCCAATATAGGTTTTAGTATATTTTGATACGGAAAATTCTCGACAGCTACTACCAATTTACTCTTGTGATAGAGTGGCATTTTGGGATTGCGATTGAGCAAGAAAGCCGAATTGTAATCGTTGTACCAAATACCATAATTAGAGAGGTAGTTGCTTTGAGAAGTAGTATGTGCTTCATCTCTCACAAACTCAATCATTGCAGTGCCTCCTACCCAATTGAGTTTAGGATAGCGCGCTACAGAAGTGCGCAACCTATCTATCTCTGGGGTATATGATAATTCGTTCAGTTTGATATTCTCAGCAAAGACCGTTTCGGGGGTAAGGACGAAATTTACTTTATCATCTAATTTATCAGCGGTGAGTTGCAACAACAGATTGCTTACTTCTTGATTAGAAAGTGCATATTTCTCGGCATAAGGGTCGATATTAGGTTGCAAGACTATCACATCAACTGTTTTCTTGCCTGTTTCACTATAATTGAGGTATTGAAAATACGAAATCACTATAGGCACAGCAAAAAAGAGCATTGCCAAGCCCACTTTTTGAGCAAGAACTTTGCGGTTTTTAGTCGTAAGATAGTTTTCGACAGCCAAAAATAAGATGATATTCACAATCCACACCCATAAAGAGCCCCCAAAAGTACCCGTATATTCGTACCATTGTATCCACGTAATTTGTTCGGAGAAAACGTTACCTAAATTCAGCCAAGGCCAAGAAACTTCCCACGTGAGGTGGAATTTCTCAAACGAAAGCCATATTACAACTAAGAAGATGAGCGATACCTTGCGGTTCATTCGTTTGGCAACAATATGATAGAGGAAGAAAGTAAGGGTCATTAGTAGCGTATTTGCTAAAATAGCGAAAATTGCCCCTATTTGGGTAGAATACCATATCCACCAAGTAGTAGGAATATTCCAAGTGAGGAATGCTAAATAAGAGAGCGCAAACACTTTGCGTTTGGTATGGCGATAGTTGCGACGGATGCGCGCTTCCATCAGCAGTAAAGGAACAAAGCCAATGAATATCAAGATAGTAATTCCATAGGTTACCCACGCACTTGCGAGTAAAGCCCCTGAAAGTAGGGCAAGGAGTATGTTTTTCTTCATAATGATGAATAACGAATAACGAGGCGAAGATACAACTATTTTAAAAAATACACAAAAAAATTTTCGTATATTACTTTTTCTTACTTATTTTGCGGACTGTTATAAAAAATAAATAAAAATGGACAATTCACAAAACAATTTTCAGAACTATTTCCAACCTCAGCAGCAGCAACACTACAGCAACGACAATCCGATGGTAACCACCTTAAGTATAATAGGATTAGTGTTAGCAATTCTTACCGTTGCTATCGCTTTCATCCCTTGTTTTGGAGCTTTCGCTTTTTTCATTGGGGTTATTAGTCTTATTATTTCGTGCATAGGGCTTTATTTAGCCTATAAAAATCAAGTAAACAAAGATATGCTCATAGCAGCTTTAGTAATTTCCTTAGTAGGAACTATCATCTCTGGTGTACAACTTTTTACACTTAAAGCTATGGGAGATGCTATTATCGAAAATTCTCAAAGAATACAAAACGACAGCTTAGATACTGATTCTTCTTATAACAGAGATTACGACGACGATTAACATTGAAACTCACTAATTCACATAAGTACCTATTAGTAAATAGTATATTAATAGCATTATTTTTTTGGGGAATACTATATCTAAAATATTTTCCTGCCAAAATACAATGCTATTACAAATCTCATTACGGTTTTGAGTGCCCTACTTGTGGGCTTACACGTGATTTTTCACAATTTCTCTCCTTAGATTTTCACTCCCCTCTCAACCCTGCTTCCTATTATTACTTTACAGCTTTTGCATTAATTTTCGTCACTCGCATTCTTCACAGTTTAATTGTATATCGCAAGCCTCATCAGCTGAAAAGTATTATTTTTTTAGATGGTGTAGTATTAGTATTTTCTATTTTTGTAGTAGTTTTAGGATTTTTATAGTATTGGCGATGAATTGTATAATTTGCTAATTAACAAATTATTCTTATTTTTGTCGCCAAAATTATTATTAGAATGAATACATATCAAAAAAACAACACTTTTGAAGCTCAGCGCCCTCAAAGTGTAAAAAAAACCATCATCAACCTCTTAGGAGTGATTACCCTCGTTTTGGCAATTTTTGTACTTATCGCTTCTTTTATTCCTATAATTGGTGAAATTGCTTTTATAGGAGGTGCCGTAGTAATTCTGTTGGCAGCCATTGGTTTGTACTTTGCAGCTATATATGGTATAGGTAAAGCCTTACTCATTGCAGCGCTATCACTTTCTATGGCTGGCACAGGCATCTCAATTAAAAAGTTTATCGATTATAACGAGGCACACGCTTCCGAAATACACTCAGGTGGTTCGAGTGGTGGTCACCATCACAGCTGGGGCGATGATGATTAACTAATGTCTCAAATTCGCTAATTATATCTATCTTTGCACTTTAATCATTTTAAATAACTATGGCAGAAAAACACCATTACAAAGGACTTACCGATGCGCAAGTTCTTGAAAGTCGTGCCAAACACGGCGAAAACTCACTCTCATCAGTAGAGGGTGAACCTCTTTGGAAGCAATTCTTAGAGAAATTTACTGACCCTATTATCATTATTCTGCTGGTAGCCCTCGTCTTCTCATTTGGGGTATCTACCTATGAATTTACAGTACACAATACGGGTATCCACGCCTTTTTAGAGCCTGTAGGTATCCTCTTTGCCGTACTTTTGGCTACTGGAGTGGCTTTCTATTTTGAACAGAAAGCCAATAAACAATTTGAAATCCTCAATCAAGTAAACGACGATATCTACTATAAAGTTATTCGCAATGAGCGTATTACCCAAGTGCTCAAAAAAGATATCGTAGTAGGTGATGTGGTTATCTTAGAAACAGGGGAAGAGATACCTGCCGATGGAGAACTCCTTGAAGCAGTATCGTTGCACGTGAACGAATCGACGCTCACTGGAGAGCCTATGGTACACAAAACTACTAACCCTGCCGATTTTGAAGCCGAAGCTACTTACCCCTCTAACTACATCTGTCGCGGGACTTCAGTATCCGATGGACATTGTATTTTTGAGGTGAAAAAAGTGGGTGATGCTACCGAATACGGCAAAGTGTTTGAAGGTGTACAAATAGACAATAGCGTAAAAACCCCGCTCAACGAGCAATTAGACCATTTGGCAGGAATGATTACCAAAATCAGTTATGCCATTGCTGCTTTGGTGATTGTAGGTCGCCTTATCGTGTATTTCACCAGTGCTGACCATAGTTTAGACACAATCGACTGGGTATCGTTTGGAGGTTACCTACTCAACACCGTGATGATTGCCATTACCGTAGTAGTAGTTGCCGTGCCCGAAGGCTTGCCAATGAGTGTTACCCTCAGTTTGGCATATAGTATGCGCAGTATGATGGCTACTAATAATCTCGTGCGCAAGATGCACGCTTGTGAAACGATGGGAGCTACTACCGTGATTTGTACTGACAAAACGGGTACGCTCACCCAAAACCAAATGACCATCTACGAAACTTTTTTCAACGCGGGTATTGATGAGAAACTCATAGCCGAATCTATGGCGGTAAACTCTACCGCTTATCTTGATTTCACCGATAAAGATAAACCCAGCGTATTGGGTAACCCTACCGAAGGAGCCCTCCTCTTGTGGCTCTATGGCAAAGGCATTAACTACTTGCCAATACGCGAAGAGAGCGAAGTATTACAACAACTCACCTTCTCTACCGAACGCAAGTATATGGCTACTTTGGTACAATCGCCTACACTTGGCAAGCCCATGTTGTACGTAAAAGGAGCTCCTGAAATAGTAATGACTTTCTGCCACGAAGGCGGTAAATTCCTTTCAGATATTTCACAAGCCGATTTTGAGGCTAAACTTTTGCAATACCAAAACCAAGCGATGCGTACTATCGGTTTTGGGTATAAAGTGATTGACGACCCTAAAGCGATTATCTCAGAAAACGGAAAGCTCGTAGTAAACGGCTTGCACTTTATAGGTATCACTGCTATTTCTGACCCCGTACGCCCTGATGTACCTGCTTCTATTGAAGAGTGTATGCACGCAGGCATTCAGGTGAAGATTGTAACCGGAGATACCCCTGGTACCGCAAGAGAAATCGCTCGCCAAATACGTTTGTGGGACGATACTTGCACCGATCGCAACCAAATTACTGGTGTAGAGTTTGCTGCAATGAGCGATACCGAACTTTTAGACCGCATAGGCGACCTACGTGTGATTTCGCGTGCACGTCCGCTTGACAAAGCACGCTTAGTAAACTTACTCCAACAAAAAGGTGAAGTAGTAGCCGTAACAGGAGATGGTACTAACGATGCTCCAGCCCTCAAAGCCGCACAAGTAGGTCTTTCAATGGGTGATGGAACCTCAGTAGCTAAAGAAGCCTCAGATATCACCATTTTGGACAACTCATTCAGCAGTATTGGTAAAGCCGTAATGTGGGGACGCTCGCTCTATTTGAACATTCAGCGTTTTATCCTCTTCCAGATGACTATCAACGTAGCGGCGTGTATCATCGTACTTATTGGGGCTTTCTTAGGGGTAGAATCACCGCTTACTGTAACCCAAATGCTTTGGGTGAACCTTATAATGGATACCTTTGCTGCTTTGGCGTTGGCATCATTGCCACCGAGCAACCGCGTGATGAACGACAAACCTCGTGCGCGTGGCGCTAATATCATCAGCTCTCCGATGGCAAAAGGCATCTTTGGGGTAGGAGGATTCTTTGTATTGTTGCTCTTTGGTTTTATTCAGTACTTTAAGAATGAAAATATAGAGAGTCTCACCGACTTCTCAATTACTGATTATTTCAGTCATTTCTTCCATTTTGGAGCTCCCGAAGGCAATTTATCAGCTTATGAACTTTCCTTGTTCTTCTCCATATTTGTATTCTTGCAATTCTGGAATATGTTCAATGCCAAAGCTTACCGTACTGGTAAGAGCGCATTCAACAACCTCGGTAAGAGTCAAGGATTTATGCTCATCGCCTTAGCCATTGTATTAGGACAGGTGTTCATCACTACTTTTGGTGGACAGATGTTCAATGTAACGCCTCTCAAATTGGTAGACTGGGCAATTATCATTGGTGCTACCAGTGTAGTACTTTGGGTAGGAGAAATCCTTCGCTTAGGTAAGAGATAAGAGGTAAGAAGTAAAAAATAAGAAAAACACAATAGCTAATCATTTTAGTTATTGTGCTTTTTTGTATTGCAAAGTTTGCTAATTAAAATAATAGCATTATCTTTGTGAAGTTTTTTGATGATAAAAATGAACAAGAACCCTCAAAACTATGGAACACTTCACTAAAAACTTAGCAACCTTACAAAAGCTCCTTACAGAAAGTAATGGTGCTTTTATGCATTTTGGCAATGAACAATATCGTTTTACCCAACAAGCAACTGTTACTCCTGAAGAAATAGCTGATTTTGAAGCTCAGCACCACATCAAGCTGCCCGAAACTTTCAAAACTTTCCTCATTACCTTGGGAGCTTGCACCCTTTTTGAAGACGAACTAGGTTTTGCCTATCAGTTTTTTCCTCCAAATCAATGGGAAGCCTTTTCAGCTGAAGTATTTGAAGGAACTGGTGCATATCTCTTCCCAAAAGTTTTATTAGTGTGTTACCCTAATGTCGGTCATCAAGCGGGATTTATCACTACCCAACCCGATGCTTTTGGCACATTTTATTCGGATATTCCTCTTGAATGCTGGGAAGAAGACACTGAATTACTGTCTTTTGCCGATTGGCTAAACGAAGAAATGGCTACACTATGAGAAAAGAAGTCATCACTATTGTTGCTATCATTTTGCTTCTTTTAGCGGGAGCAGGATTCCTTTTTGTTAAATATGCCCAACAGAAAACAGCTGTTTATTACGCTGAAAAAGAAAGCAGACTCTACCGCTACTACTACGATTATTACTACGCTCATAACAAACGTTTTTCGGCTACTGAATTTTTAAAAGTTCTATCACGCAAAGACCCTGAACTATACGAATTGCTGAAAAACGAAAAAATCGTATATTACCCCAAAGAAGAAGGTTTTGCCTACCAAAGATACGCATCATCACAAAATTTTGTAAGTTTTGAAGATTTTACCTTTGCAAAATTCCTATTCTCTGATGCCAATATAGCCATAGACCCGATAATGTCCTTTAGCAAAATAGACTATGAAACTGATGTGATATATCAATACAAAAACGATAGTTTTATAGAAAAAGAGGTATTCAACAAACGGTTACTGATAGATAAATACACTCAGCTATTGCATTGCAAAAAACCTTTTTTAGAAGAAGATTGCCCCTCCTCCGACTACAATTTATGCAAAGAGGCAACCGCAGTGATTTTCCCAAAAGAAGTGGCTATTGTAAAATCGAGTTTTGAACCTGAAAGTGAAACGATTATCAGGCAAATTTTGCAAACACACTACACTAATACTAACGATACACTTATGGTAGTTGTGAATTTTCCCAACCTCAGTGAAGCAAAATGCTTGAATATCAGAATATCAATTGACTATTGATAATTGGTTAATTGACAAATTATTACTATCTTTGCGCCAGAATTAATTTTTTTAAGATAAAAACAAATGAAAAAATCAACTCTTATCCTTATTGGTGTCATTGCACTTATAGTAATATACGCGATCTCAGCCTATAATGGCTTGGTAAACAAACAAGAACAATTGCGCAGCGAGTGGTCACAGGTAGAAACTCAATACCAGCGCCGTTCTGACCTCATCCCTAACCTTGTGGCAACGGTTCAAGGCTATACCAAACACGAAAGTACCACCTTGAAAGAGGTTGTAGAGGCACGCAGCAAAGCGACTCAAATCAACATCAACCCCGACAGACTTGATGCTGAATCGTTAGCCCAATACAATAAAGCACAAGGAGAACTCTCTCAAGCCCTCGGTCGTTTGCTAATGGTTACTGAATCCTACCCCGACCTGAAAGCAAGTGAACAATTTACAGCCTTACAAGCCGAATTATCAGGTTGTGAAAACCGTATTGCCGTAGCACGCAAGCGTTACAACGATGCCGCTAAAAATTACAACACTTCACGTCGACGTTTTCCTAACAACCTTTTTGCTTCAGCCTTTGGATTTAGTGAAGTTGCTTATTTTAAAGCCGATGAAGGTAGCGAAAAAGCTCCTAAAGTAAGTTTCTAAAAAAATGAATAACAAGCTATTAACCCTACTATTTTCCTTTCTCATTGGCATTGGGCTCACCTCTGCTCAAAAGGCTTATACTGTAAAAAGTGTACCTAATGTACAATTGCAGGACAGTCGGCAATATACTACCGATCCTCAGCATTTGCTCACAGCTACTGAAGTTGATAGTCTCAATGCTATTTGTAGAGACTTGCGCGCTGAAAAAGGAGTGGAAATGGCAGTGGTAGTATTGCCTCGCTTTACCGACGATTATGCCGATATACGCGATTTTGGATTCCAACTATTTGAGCATTGGGGATTAGGACGAAAAGACCAAGATAACGGCTTACTAATGCTCTTGATCACCGACCCCGAGCAGCGAGCTATCTCTATAGAAGTGGGGTATGGCTTAGAAGGGACTCTACCCGACGGCTTGTGCAAACTCATACAAACGCGCACGATGACTCCTCTGATGAAGAAAGGACAATACGGTGCAGGGCTCATAGCAGGAGCTGAAGAAATACGAAAAGTCATCTCAGGCGATTCCGATCTACCACAACTACTTGAAGCACAAGAAAATTCAAGTTGGTGGGAAGAAATAAAAGAAATGTTTTCTGGAGTATTCTACAGCGCTATAGCTTTTTTCTTTTTTATTCTTATGATTTTTGGAAAGACTAGAAAAGAAATAAAAGAACAAATGGCTAATCCTGCTATATCGCCTTATGTGAAGTATCTAACTATAGAAAATGTAAGTATCTCAAAAAAATACATTCCTCTATTCATACTCTTCTTCCCTACCCTACCTTTTGGAATCTATTGGTATTTTTATTGCAAACGACTCAAAAAGCGATTGCTCGCCGAGATGATTTGCGAAGAATGTGAGCGCACAGGCACCACTGTTGTCGAAAAAGTAACCCGAGATACAATAGGTGATTACATAAAAATTACAGTGCAATTTCGTTGCAAAAATTGCAACCACCTGCATACAGAGGAAAAGAGTTTCAAGATTGAACACAACCGTAATTACCGACGAGGCATTGGCTTTGGGGTAGGTAGTTCGTTTGGAGGTGGTAGCTTTGGAGGAGGCGGCAGTTTTGGCGGTTCGTTTGGAGGAGGACGCTCTGGTGGTGGTGGCGCTTCTACACGATTTTAAAACAATTGATATGACAAAAAAGTTGTCTAACAAAGTAAAATGTTAGACAGCTTTTTTCTTATAAAGGTCTTTGTTTAGTACTTCTAAAATAGTGTATTTCTATTCTATTTTTATCTTCTATAACTTTATAGTAAATTACAAACCTATTATCTAAAAAGTTTCTTCGATACATTCCTAAATGCTCACTATATTTTGCTAAGAAGTAAGGATTTTTTGCTATTTCTCTTTGTAAAACTTCTACTGCTTTCATTATTTTTTCAGAATAGGTATAACTCCTATTATGTTTATACCAATAAGCAAGGGTGTTGTAATAGTCTTCTTCAGCGTCGCAAATCCATTTTATTTCCATTGGTTGATCATCTGTTGGGCTTTTCTTTGTACTTCAGAACTATCAGTAAACATTCCTAATTGTGATTGTTTTTCAGCTATAGCTAATTTACGTAGGTCTTCGGCTGTTAGCTCATAGTAGAAATCTTCTTCATTTTCAATTAATTGGCAAGGTTGAAAGTCCGTATTTTCTTCTAAAGGTATGACATTTGTTTGCATAACATTTCTATTTTTTGCAAAGGTATGATATTATTTTTTAAGCTACAAAAAAGATTTTCAAATTACGCTCGTAACATTATAATCAGTTCTTTGCGAAAGTCGGCTTCTGTGAGGTTATTGGTAGCGCCTACCCCTTTGCTTTTTAGGTCGATTTGGCGCAGCGTAGCAATGATAGCACTCACGCGCTTCATAGGGTAGTGTTGTGCCCCCGAATAAAACTCTTTTATAAAATAAGGATTTTCTTTCAATACTGCCGCTACATTCTTTTCACTTTGGTCTGTGAGACCATGAAATAGCAATAACTTTTGAAAATAGTTATAGAGAACAGTGATAGTTCCACCTAAAGGGTTATCTTTAGGATTATCAGCGAAGTGTTTAAGGATACGCGCTACCTTATAGGCATCGTTTGCGGCAATAGCACTCTTGAGCTCAAAATTGTTAAACTCCTTGCTAATACCTATATTTTTCTCTATAATTTCGGGGGTCACTTCGGTATTTTCAGGGACGATAAGGGCTAATTTATTCACCTCATTTTGTATCCTACTCAGGTCGGTACCTAAGAAATCTACTAACATTTGTATGGCTTTAGGCTGAATGCTGAGGTGTTTTTTCTTCAATACATCGGGTAACCAAGCGGCTACTTGGGGTTCATAAAGTTTTTTGCTTTCGAGTAGTACGCAATCTTTGTTCTTTTGTAAGGTTTTTAGCAGTTTTTTGCGTGCGTCTAACTTCTCGTATTTGTAACAGAATACCAAAACCGTTGTAGGGGTAGGGTTCTCTACATAAGGCACTAACTGGTCGATGGTCGCTCTGAGGTTTTGTGCTTCTTTAACGATAATCACTTGGCGGTCGCTCATCATCGGAAAACGGCGCGCATAATCAATAATCGTAGGCACCGTTACATCTTGACCATAAAGCACGATTTGGTCGAAACCCTTTTGGTCTTCTTGCAACACGTGCTCTTCGATGTAATTGGATACTATATCTATGAAATAAGGTTCTTCGCCCATCAAAAAGTAGATAGGAGCGATGATGCCTTTTTTTATGTTGCCTACAATGGTTTTTACTTCATTCATAGTGCAAAAATACAAAAAATATTCTACTTTTGCAGTATGGAAGTATTAAATTTCAAAAACTACCCTTTTCGCACTAAAGTAGCCGATGAGAAACTGTGGATATTTGATGTGATTCGTCGCAAATATGTGGTGTTACAGCCCGAAGAATGGGTACGCCAACACGTAGTGCATTTTCTCATTGAGGAGAAAGGTTACCCTAAATCGCTTATCAATGTGGAGAAAAAACTCTCTATCAATGGGCTCACCAAGCGTTACGATGTGGTAGTGTATGCTAAAATAGGAACAGTGCTCTTAGCGGTAGAATGCAAAGCGCCGAATGTACCTATTACCCAACATACTTTCGACCAAATTGCACGCTACAACCTTACCTTAAACGCTCAATATCTAATGGTTACCAACGGCATTACACATTACTATTGCCAAATGGACTACCAGCACAATCAATATCATTTTTTAAAAGAACTCCCTCATTACAACGACCTCTCACAATGACTCTTGCCATCGTAATACTCAATTGGAACGGCAAAAAGCTGTTAGAACAATTCCTCCCGTCGGTAGTGCGTTACTCACCCGAAGGACAACTCTATATTGTAGACAATGCCTCTACCGATGATTCTCTTGATTTCGTGCGCACCCACTTCCCTGAAATACATATTGTAGAAAACCCCACCAACAGCGGTTATGCGGGAGGTTACAATCGCGCTTTACAACATATTAAAGCTGATGTGTATTGCCTGCTGAACTCGGATGTGTTAGTAACTGAAGGTTGGCTCTCCCCTATCTTGCGCACTTTTGAAGAGGAACGCATTGCAGTGGTACAGCCTAAAATTAAAGATGAAAAACGCCGTACGTATTTTGAATATGCCGGTGCAGCAGGTGGTTTTATCGACCGATATGGGTTCCCATATTGCAGAGGAAGGGTATTTGAGACGATAGAAGAGGACAAAGGTCAGTATAACGAGCCTTCCCCCGTACCCATTTTTTGGGCATCGGGGGCGTGCTTTTTTATACGTGCAGAAGTATTCCACCAGTTAGGAGGTTTTGACGAAGATTTCTTTGCCCACCAAGAGGAAGTAGATTTGTGCTGGCGAGTGCACCATCTTGGCAAACAAGTGGTGTATAGCGCCGAGAGTACTGTCTATCACGTAGGAGGGGCAACACTCACCACAGCCAACCCTAAAAAAACCTACCTCAACTTCCGCAATAGTTTGTTTATGTTGCTGAAAAACCTACCCGCTAAAGGGCTCTATACTACAATTTTCTTACGTATGGTATTGGACGGCATTGCAGGAGTGCGTTTCCTTTTACAAGGCAAGCCGCGTTTTACGTGGGAAGTAATAAGAGCGCATTTTCATTTTTATAAACAATTTTTCTTCTTTAAAAAGAAACGACCTTCAAAGCTCATTACCAATTATTACCAAGTGAAATCCATAGTGTGGGAACACTTTGTATTAGGTAAGAGGTAAGAGGTTTTTAGGGTGTTTTTCCTAATTTTTGGAGCTTTTTGGCTAAGTAAAAACCGCTTATCAGAGCTGGGAAAAAGGAGAAACAAGTATAAGCAACTAATATTCTTGTTTCATTAATATAGGGAGGGCTAATTATATAAATTAGAACTAAAGGCGGAAGTACCCAAACAATAATTGTAATAAACCAGCCTATTTTGAAATTTGTACTTTTAGTATAATGTGTAAAAGGAATGAATAGTGCTAAAATTGCTCCCAAAACGGTATATATACCTGCTATTGAAACAACCACAGAAAATGAATCCAATGACCCTGAATAATAAACTCCCATTATGATCATTAATATAATAGCTCCTATCCAAAAAGAGGAAACAATGTAAAGAATTGCCCTTATTCTTGGGTTAATTTGATTCATCGGAAGAATAGGTTCTTCTTTTTTAGCAATTCTGTGTAGCATCACTCCTAATAATATTCCTATAATGATATTTAAACCTAAGTAACCTAAATAATTTTGAATATTAAACTCACCATAAATACGCCAAAAATTATAGAGGTTTATAATTGGCAATATGAGTAAGCACAATAATGCTATAGCAATGATTCCGCCTTTAGAAAGTTTTTCAAAGGGTACAAATTGCCCTACACTATAGCTTATCACAAAACTTTTAAGTAAAAAAATACTATTTTCTTCCCATCGCATTAAAAAAAAATGAGGTTTCATAGTATAATGTATAATACAAATCCAATAGTAATTTGGATGCTATAAGAGCGACAAAAATGTACCATACGGTTGTTTTAGGAATCAGTGTTTTCATTGGATATCAGTTTATTTTAATTGCATAAATTCTGAGATAAAGGCTGGCAGCTGAGTGTTGGGGAGTTTAGGGCTATCGTCCCAATAGCTGAGCACACAAGCGATATGATATCCGCGTACAGTAGTAGCAATATAGTAAACAATGAGTTTTTTATCAATGTCCTGAGATTTCTGGTAGTGCAATAGGTAAGTAATCTCTCTTGCTTTTGTAGGATTCCCTTCAAAAATTAGTTCAATTTCGCGATCTCCTACACGATTAAAAGTAGCATCTTTTTCAGGGATTTCCATTGCATCCAATACTTCTCCAGATTTTGCTTGCAAAAAAACAGACTCTTGAGCCTCTGCTAAAGTGCGGTACAAACTCCAATTCATTTCGCCCTTAGTAGGACAGCGCACAAGACCCAAATCTCCCCAAAAGCATTCGTCATCCAAAATTATTTTTCTACCTAAAAAATCGAATTCTTTTCCGCCTAAAGCGTTTTTTTCGAGGTCTTTTTGGTATTTACCACTCATTACGGCTTTTAGCATCTCTTCATCTATTGCATTGCTTTTTGCAGCAGTGGTTGATTTTAAAAGCACCATTCTAATGGGTTTTTGGAGTTGTTTTTTGTCGTAGATGAAATAACAAATATTGTTATTCCAAAGCCCATCCTTTACCTTTTCGTGGGTGCTCACATAATAGTGAGATATATTCAGTTTTGGGTTTATTTTAGGAATGCTGTCGGTAAAACCTTTGTCGTGAGCAAATCCTCGAATGAATTTTGGCAAATTCTTAGTAATTACGCCATCTACCTCTACGTCGGTATATCTGAGTTGGTATTTTCCAGCTCCATAAGTAGCGACATTATCTAATTTCTGATAATAGAGTCGGCTTTCGATGTTTGTGTTTTGTGCGGTTGCTGTACCTATAAAGGATAATAGAGCAAATAAAAAAGTAAAGTTTTTCATATAAATATAATAATTAATTTGTTCAATATAAAAACGAAGATACATTATTTCAATATTTTTCTAATGTAATTGGCTTCGTGTATGTTTTGAGTAAGCGCTTCGGCTTGTTCAGTTTCAATAAGAATCTTAAAGGCTTCTAAGTTTTTAATATACTCATTCAGCGCTTTAAGTACGTTGTTTTTGTTTTCCAAAAAGATAGGACACCACATTTGGGCATCGCTCTTTGCCAAACGCACGGTAGAGGCAAAACCGGTACTCGCCAAATCAAATATTTGAGCTTCGTCCTTTTCAATTTCTAAAACGGTCTTCCCCAGCATAAAGGAGCTTACGTGCGAAAGGTGCGACACGTAGGCGGTATGGAGGTCGTGATCGGCGGGTTGCATCATTTTCACGCGCATATTCAATGCTTTTACAATGCTTAAAGCGCGGTCTAACAATCGCCAATTACTTTTTTCTACTTCACAAAGTGCCATTACTTTGCCGTCGAAAAGGTCGTAGAGCGCTGCCTCAGGTCCTGAATGCTCTGTACCTGCCATAGGGTGTGCCGCGACAAAATTTTGGCGATGAGGATGAGTGGCTACTGCTTCACAAATATGCGATTTCACCGAACCAGCATCCATTACAAGGGTTTGTTCACCTATTTTATCGAGCACTTGTAGCAATACTTTGTGAATGTGATTCACGGGTACAGCTATGAGTACGAGGTCGGCATCGGTGAGGTGGTCGTAATCGGTGCTTTCATCGATGATGCCTAAATCTAAGGCTTTTTGTATATGAGCGGGATTGAGGTCGATGCCTGCAATGGTGTACCCCAAACGTTTTTTCAATTCTAAGGCAAAGGAGCCCCCAATGAGCCCTAAACCTATCATAACAGCTTTTTTCAAAAGTGAATAGTTTAAAGTGAATAGTTAAAAATGAGTGCGTTACAAATCGTATTCGTAGTATGAGACGTTGCGAGTATCAAATAGGGCATAAGGATTTAGGAGGGGTTGTGCCAGATGTCGCACATTCCAAAAAGTAGCCGAGTCTATTTTTTGAGAGTTAGTGAGTTGATAAATGAGTTGGCTCAAAGAGGGAAAAATTGGTTTTTCGAGTTCTAATACCAAAAAGACATCAGTATTGATAAAATGTTTACGCCCAAGAGGTTTGCTTTTTAGGGCTGTATGTTGTTCTATAAAACTGTTATAGAGTTTTTTAGCTTCTTGTACATCTACAGTTTCACCAGCTTCGGCTCTTTCCAAGAGGTTGAGAAGGTTTTCAAAAGTTTTGAGCATCTCTTGATAGTCGTAGAAAGTAGTAGCTTGTCTATTGTCTTCCATCAAATGGTCACCAGCAGCGATGATGCTGTTTTGCAAGAGTGCATTTAGCCGTGATTGCATCGTAAGAAGGTGGTTAGCACGCCTTTCAAAGTTGCCTATTTTTTGTTCAACAAAGCTACCTTGCAGAGGTTTATTGAAATCAGCAATAATACTCTCGCGCGCTTCCATTATAGCAATTACATTGGCTCTTAGTGCTTTATATGCGTTCTCTACATCGCGCTTTTCAAAACCTAATATATTAGGCACTCCTTGTGAAAGATTGTCTTTTTTGAGATTTTTCAGAAGAGTATTTTTAGTAGAAAGTTCAGGGGGTGTTTTGCCTTTTTTCACTGCTTCTAAAGCACTGTTAATTTCTCGCAACTTATCAGGAGCAGCTGCCTCATTATAGCAAGCTGCCACTAAAGTATTGCAAAAATTATAAAAATTGATAATTGCAAGATCTTCATTTTCTTTGCTTATATATACTTCTTCATCTTCCATTTCTTGATTGTAAAGAGCACTATTATCACTATCATCAGCAGTAAAAAAAGAATCTAAATCCCAATCAGGAAGTGAGAAAGTAGGGTTGTTGCCTTCTATAAGAACATAAGCCGTGAAAGTAACGCCCAAGGCTATAAGGATATTTCGGAGTGTTTTCATAGTTAAAAATGAAAAATGAAAGCACAAAAGTAAAAAATAATTTGCAAAATTCCAAATTACCAAATTTGCTCATTTGGCAATCATTTCATATCTTTGCCCTCATTATTAGGTTACTCGTAATTTATTGTTGCTATGAACCGCCGCAATCTCACTTTTATAATATGCCTCATCCTATCGGTTTTTATCTGGTCGTTAGTAAAACTTTCTAAAAATTTACTTAGAGAAGTATCTATCCCTGTGATAGTTATCAATCCTCCTACCAACGAGGTATTACTGCCTTCTGCCCCTAACTTCGTGAGAATTATAGTTGAAGGCAATGGCTTTTCTCTACTGAAATCCTACCGACAAAACCCTACCCTTACTGTAGATTTTACCGACCTACAAGAGGTAGGCGAACACTTTTATACACTTTCTAAAAACAGTAAAGACAAACTGAGCAATACTTATCTTGCAAACTTCAAAATACGCTCGGTAGTCTCCGATACACTACAACTGTATTTAGCGCCTAAACACACTAAAAAAATCCCCGTAGTGGTACATCTAAACGTGGAATACCCTAAAGAATACCAACTTACAGAATTAAGGCTCTCTCCTGATTCGGTAGTGGCTTCGGGTAGCCAAAAAGTAATAGACACACTCTCTCAGGTTGTTTTTCACTATCATAGCAAACGCCCTATAAAGGATAATTTTAGTGATACTTACACCCTTAAAAGCACCCCTTTGGTACATTTCAACGCTCATAAAATAGCGATGCAGGCCTTTGTAGATAAGGTAAGCGAACAAGAGTTACGAGTACCTGTGAAAGTGATGGGCGTATCAAAAAACAGTCAAGTAAAAGTTTTTCCCGATGAGGTAAGCGTGCTCTGTACGGGGGAATTAAACCTACTTAAAACACTCACTCCTAACGATATAGAAGTAACTGCTGATATGTGCGAGGCTAACGCAGGGCATATTCCACTACAAATCAGCACTCATAAACGACGGATAAAGGTGGTACTAATGAACGAAACAACGGTTGATTTTCTCATACGCAAAGAATGATGGTAGTAGGACTTACAGGAGGTATTGGCAGTGGCAAGAGTACGATAGCCAAAGCATTTGCTGCCTTAGGCATCGCGGTATTCAATTCAGATGAAGAAGCTAAAGCGCTCATCGCTAACAATGCGCAGGTAAAGAAACGCATTATCGCTGCTTTTGGTGAGGAGGCTTACCAAAATGGAGAATATAACCGCGCTTATATCGCCCAAATTGTGTTCAACAATTCTGAGAAATTGGCGATACTCAACGGCATTGTACATCCTGCTCTTGCAAAATATTTTAAACAGTGGACAAAGAAGCAAACTTCACCTTATGTACTGAAAGAAGCCGCTATCCTCTTTGAAAGTGGAAGCTATAAGGATTGTGATTATATCATCACGGTTACAGCACCTGAGGAGGTGCGCATTGCCCGCGTAATGGCGCGCGATCATTGCACCGAAGCCCAAGTGCGAGCGCGTATGGCACAACAATGGAGTGATACCCAGCGCATTGCCCTTTCAAATGCGGTGATTGAAAACGTAGATTTAGAAAGTGCCAAAGAACAAGTAAAGAGAATTAATGACGAGTTACGAGTTACGAATGACGAGTTACGAATGACGAAAGTTTGTAACACAACAACATTTGTTAATTGTTAATTATAAATTGTTAATTGAAAAAAATTATCATTATATCAACCCTTATCATTGCCTTTTTGGGCATTACCTACGCTCTTTACGCCTTTCTGATGCAGATAGGGGTAGACGAGGGTTATGAACCTATACAACCTATTCACTTCTCTCATAAAATTCACGCAGGTGATAACCAAATCGATTGTAAATATTGCCACTCAGGAGCGCGGACTTCGGCAGTAGCAGACGTGCCCTCACTGAATGTATGTATGGGTTGCCATCTTACTATCTCGGAATATGAGGGTGAGGAGGACACTGCCAATGGTTATACTAAAGAATTTTACACCAAAGAAATCAAGAAATTATACGAAGCAGTAGGCTGGGACGAGCAGAAATTTCGCTATACGGGCACTCCTAAAGGGGTGCAGTGGATACGCATTCACAAACTCCCCGACTTTACTTATTTCAATCACAGTCAGCACGTAGCAGTGGGTGGATTGGAATGTCAGAAATGTCACGGTGAAGTACAACAAATGGAGGTGGTACAGCAGTACGCTCCTCTTACGATGGGGTGGTGTATAAACTGCCACCGCCAAATGCCTGTGAATGCTAACAACCCTTATTATCAACACTATGAAGAAGTGCACAAGGCTTTGGCTAAAAAGCTAAATGTTAGCAAACTAACCGTTGCCGAAATGGGAGGCTTAGAATGTGCTAAATGTCACTATTGATAATTACGAATGACGAATGACGAGTTACAAATTACGAGCTACGAATGACGAATGAGAATATACATAATATATCAATATCACGGCGGGATTTCCTAAAATTCTTAGGTTTTTCTACAGCGGTGGCTGCCTTAGCAGGTTGCGAAGGGGCGGTACACAAAACGATTCCGTATGTAATACAACCCGAAAGCATTGTAGCAGGTGAGGCCAATTACTACGCTACTTGCATCGCCGATGGTTTTGACTTTGCCAGCGTACTGGTGAAAACTCGCGAAGGGCGACCCATTGCTGTATTGCGCAACCCCGAAGCCAAAGCAGGAGGGGCAGTGAATGCAAGGATATTGGCATCGGTGTTGAGTTTGTATGACGAGCATAGGAAACCTCGCACCATTGCAGGGGATGGCTTTTGGCAGAAAATTAAGACCGATACCCTTTCTGCCTTAGAGAAAGCAAAAGCTGAAGGGAAGCAAATAGTGATGCTCAGTCAAACACTCGCAAGTCCGTCGAGTTATGCCTTAATAGAACTCCTAAAAGAAAAATACCCTACCTTTAAGCTCGTTGAATACGATACAGTATCAGAAGATGCTACTCTCACCGCTTTTGAATGGCGCTATGGATTGCGTGCAATGCCTGATTACAATTTCAGCAAGGCAAAGCTTATCGTTTCCTTTGATGCCGATTTCTTGGGCGATTGGAATGGCGGAGGCTATGAAGCAGGCTATGCGCAAGGGCGTATCCCCAGCAAAGCAAACGGAATGTCACGCCATATTCAGTTAGAAGCCAACCTCAGCCTTACAGGCGCTAATGCCGATGAACGTATCGCACTCACTCCTGACCAAGTGAAAAAAGCATTAGCTTACTGTTTCCAATACCTAAAAGGTTTTGAGGAGAATGAACAATTTCATTTTCCAACCTCTATTATAGAAAAAGAGGAGAATAAAGTTACTATTGAAGACAAAATAAAGAAAATAGCTTCCGAACTCAAAAAAGCGGGTAGCAAAGCCTTAATAGTAACAGGTATTGATAGCGTTGAAGCTCAATTAATCGCTTTTGCTATCAATGAACATCTCCAAAGTGAAGCTTTCTTGCCTCAAACTCCCGTGCTTACCCGTAAAGGTAATGTTAAAGCTCTACAACAGCTACTCACCGATATAAACGAAGGCAAGGTAGGCGTTCTCTTTATCAACAATCTCAACCCTTTATATAGTTTGCCTAACGCCGAAGTGTTTGCCGCAGGCTTGAAGAAAGTACCTTTTTCGGTATCCTTTGCGATACGCGCTGATGAAACTGCCCAGCAAACGACCCTTTGGGCGCCTCAACCGCATTATTTAGAGTCGTGGGGCGATGTAGAATTTAAATACGGGCACTACGGACTGATGCAACCTTGTATACGTCCGCTTTTCAACACCCGCCAATGGCAAGACTGCTTTTTGCAATGGATAGGACACAAGGAGAGCTATTACGATTTTATCAAAGCTCATTGGGAAACCCATATCTTAAAAGGATTTTCTTGGGAACAAGCCCTGCACGATGGCACTTTTGTAAAAGAAGATATAAAATCTTTTGAGTTGCCGAAAGAAGAAAAAATCCCTTCACTGAGGAAACCGCCTATGACCCTCACACGTGAGGAAACTTTAAGGCTAATAGGCACAGTACTTCCCAGAGAATTAGTAGAAACACCTTTTGAACTCAGCCTCTATACCAGCACCGCTTTGGGAGATGGGCAGCAGGCTAACAATCCTTGGCTACAAGAGCTCCCCGACCCTATCCACCGCACTACGTGGGATAACTTCCTCACGATGCACCCCAGCGATGCCCAACGTCTAAGTATTGAGAATTGGCATACTGCTGATGGTGCTTTGGACGGGCATCAGGCGAAAATCAGTGGTAACGGCAAAAGTATCATTGCTCCCGTACTCATCACCCCTGCACAAGCGCAAGGCAGTGTGGGGCTTGCCTTAGGTTATGGGCGCAAGGCAGGTATACAAACCGAAATGCAAATAGGCGTGAATGCCTTTCCTCTTTATAAAGACCATTGTAAAAACCAAGGCGTACAGATAGAAAAAGCAGACGGCACACACGAATTTGCCTGCTTGCAACTGCAAAATGAATTGGTAGGGCGTAAAAATATCCTCAAAGAAATCAGTTTAGATACTTTCTTAAACTCCTCTGCCGAAGTGTGGAATCCTCAACCTCCTAAAACCAAGAAAGACCCTACTACCCCACATCACTTTAAACTCTCTATCGACCTGAATGCTTGCACGGGTTGTGCGGCTTGTGTGATCGCTTGCCACGCCGAGAATAATGTGCCCGTAGTAGGCAAAGAAGAAGTGCGCCGCTCGCGCGATATGCACTGGTTGCGCATCGACCGCTATGAATCAAGAGAAAACGAACAAAGGTGCGTAGGCTTTCAGCCCGTGATGTGTCAGCATTGTAATAATGCTCCTTGTGAGACTGTTTGCCCTGTAATCGCTACCGCTCACGGACAGCAAGGACAAAACCAAATGGCTTACAACCGCTGTGTAGGCACGCGTTATTGCGCCAACAACTGCCCCTATAAAGTGCGTAGGTTCAACTGGTTTCAGTATAGTGAAAACAAGCAGTTCAACTACAATATGAACAACGAAATAGGGCGTATGGTGCTCAACCCCGATGTGACGGTACGTTCACGAGGGGTAATGGAAAAGTGTTCTCTCTGTATCCAGAATACCCAAGCGGTAATACTAAAAGCCAAAAGAGAAGGTCGTGCGGTCGCCCCAGGAGAGTTCAACAATGTAGTAGCTTGTGCCGCGGCTTGTAATACAGGGGCTATGGTATTTGGCGATGCTAACGAAGAAGGAAGCAAAATAGCCCAACTCAGTGCCAGTGATCGTATGTATCAGCTTTTAGCAGAGCTGGGAACAGACCCTAATGTGGTGTATCAAGTGAAAGTAGTGAATAGTGAAAAGTGAAAAATCAAAAGTGAAAAATCAAAAGTAAATGGTAAATAAATCCTATCATACCATCAGTGAAGATATAGCGCGCCCCATCGAAGGTCGTGCTTCGCGTGCGTGGTGGATTGCCTTTGGCATTACCCTCCTTGCAACCCTCTGGGGGGTATGGGCAATATGGGTAACCTTACGCGACGGTATAGGCGCGTGGGGGCTCAACAAAAGCGTAGGCTGGGCGTGGGACATCACCAACTTCGTGTGGTGGATAGGTATCGGGCACGCGGGGACACTCATTTCAGCAGTATTGTTGCTCTTTCGCCAACAGTGGCGGGTAGCTATCAATCGCTCGGCTGAAGCAATGACTATCTTTGCGGTGTTGCAAGCAAGTATCTTCCCTATCCTGCATTTGGGCAGACCGTGGTTATTGCATTTCAACTTTCCTATTCCTAACCAATACGGCTCGTTGTGGGACAATTTCAACTCGCCTTTGCTATGGGATGTTTTTGCTATTGCTACCTACTTTTCGGTATCCTTAGTGTTTTGGTGGGTGGGCTTACTTCCCGATTTTGCTATGTTGCGCGACCATGCTCTCAAGCCTTTTCAGAAGAAGATTTACAGCTTGCTGAGTTTTGGGTGGAGTGGTCGCGCTAAAGATTGGCAACGTATGGAAGAAACAATGTTGCTCTTGGCAGGTATTGCCACTCCGTTAGTCATTTCGGTACATACTATTGTCTCTTTTGATTTTGCTACTTCGGTGCTCTCTGGCTGGCACACTACTATCTTCCCACCCTACTTTGTAGCAGGAGCTATCTTTTCGGGTTTTGCAATGGTGAGTTTGCTACTGATTATCTTGCGCAAAGTATGTAAGTTAGAAGCTTATATCACCCTGAAACACATTGAGCTGATGAACACTGTGATGTTAGTGGCTGGTAGTATTGTAGCGGTTGCTTACCTCACCGAGTTTTTTATGGCAATGCGCTCTCACTCAGAATTTGAACAATACGTATTTCACAATCGTGCTACAGGTGCTTACGCGTGGGCATTCTGGACGATGATTATTTGTAATATAGTCCTCCCCCAATTGCTATGGTTCAAAAAGTTACGACGTAGTATCACTTTCTCTGTAGGTGTTGCTTTGGTGGTATGTGTAGGGATGTGGTTCGAGCGCTTTGTGATTATCGTTACCTCACTACACCGCGGTTATCTGCCGTCGTCGTGGACGATGTTCAGTCCTACGTGGGTGGATATAGGGATATTTGTAGGCACTTTGGGATTTTTCTTTTTGTTGTTCTTATTATATGCAAGAAGTTTCCCGATGATTGCACAAGCAGAAGTGAAAGGTGTCAGCGGACAGGTGTCAGGGAACAGATGTCAGGGGACAGATGTTAGCAGGCAGGAATCTCTTAACTCTTACCTCTTAACTCTTACCTCTCCTGAAGAGCTTTTAGATAAAATAAAAGAATTAAAATCAGAAGGCAAGGAAATTCAAGAAGTATATACGCCTTTCTATGTATACGGTTTAGACGAAACCTTAGGGCTTAAGCGCACTCGCTTAGGCAAAGCCACTTTTCTATACGGACTTATAGGCTTGTTTTTCGGGTGTTGGCTTACCTATTTCACAATGATAAAAGACTGGCCAATGGATATTGGTGGAAAACCTAATGCCACTTTCTGGCAAAATCTCCCCGCTTTTGTACCCGTAATATTCGAGTTGGTTGTATATTTTGCAGCGCATCTATTGGTGATTAGTTTCTTTATCAGAAGTAGGTTATATCCATTCAAAAAAGCTGAAAATCCTATAAAGAGAAGTAGTGATGATAAATTTGTAATTCAGGTAAGAGATAACAATTAACAATTAAGAAATAACAATTAACAAATAATGGGATATGTTGATATTCATATAATATATATTTTTTGTCACTACACTTTGACAAAGTTTAAGACTTTGTCAAAGTCTCTAATGTATGTATTACTAATGCTATTGGTAGTTGGTTGTAGGAACAAGCAACAGCGCAATATTGAGTTTATGCCCGATATGTATGAGAGTCCTGCTTATAAAACTTATGAAGTCGCACCGCTCTCTCCTCCTGAGCACACTGTAAAAAGAGGTGAGTTGCCCTATAGCTACCCTAATACTATTGAAGGGTATGAGCAAGCCAAAGCTCAATTGCACAACCCCTTAGCAACCGATACCCTACAACAAACTCAAAACCTCTCCAATGGCAAAGAACTTTACGCCATCTATTGCGGGCTCTGTCACGGTGAGAAAGGCGACGGCAAAGGAGTTTTAGTGCAAAGGGAGAAATTTTTTGGAGTGCCTAATTATAAAAATAGAGATTTTACGGAGGGAAGTATTTATCACGTAATTTACTACGGACGCAATGCTATGCCCGCCTTTGCTACTCAACTCAGTGAGAAAGAACGCTGGCAAGTAACAATGTACGTAGAACAGATAACAGGTAACAAGTAACAGGTAAAGGTATGACACTATTCACTATTCACTATTCACTATTCACTTTGTTGTTTGTAGCGCTTACATCGGTAGGGGTATTGGTATTTTATGCTATCAATAAAGTCACACACGCTGAGTGGGCTATGAGTTTGTACCCTATAATGAAGCGTATCACAACACCTTTATGGTTAGTGTTATTAGTTTTGTTAGGGGTGTTGTATATAGTGCATCGCGAACCTTATTTTCTGTTGCGTGCTGTGGGCTATATGGCAGTATGGGTGGGGTATTGCCATACTTTAAAAAAGTTTAAGAGCTTAACGCCTCACGTACTATTCTTAGTTATTTTCTTTCTTACCGAAACTCCAATGGCGTGGGATTGGTTTTTGAGTCTTACTCCCGAATGGCATAGTACCCTTTTTGCGTGGCAATTGCTCAGCAGTTTTCTGCTTTCAGGCATTGCGCTTGTTACCCTCTTTAGCAAGCCAGAGCACTATCACGATTTAGGAAAATACCTCTTTGGATTCTCTATTTTTTGGGCGTATTTGTGGTTCTCACAATATATGCTGATATGGTACGCCAATATCCCTGAAGAAACTATTTATTACCAAACCCTTCTTAGCAAAGGCTATGGAGAGGCTATTGTAGCAATGCTCATTCTCAGTTTTGTACTACCTTTTCTCATCTTGCTTTCCTCACGAGCCAAACAAAAAAAGCTGCTCCTTTTTGGAACAGCTCTCCTTATATTATTAGGGCAATACCTCAATTTTTATTTAATGGTAATGCCGTTTGTAAAATAATTTGTGACCACAAGGGGACTCGAACCTCTATCTTCAGAACCGGAATCTGACATTCTATCCATTGAACTATGCGGCCTTCTTTAAAATGTATACTACTATGACAATAATTTCTTTACAATATCCGAAATCAATTTGCCGTCGGCTTTGCCTGCTAATTGCTTAGTAGCTGCGCCCATTACCTTGCCCATATCTTTAGAGCTTGTAGCTCCTACTTGGGCGATAATGCCTTTCAACGCTTCTTCTACTTCGGCTTCACTGAGCTGGGCTGGCAAGAATTTTTCTATTACTGCCATTTGTGCCAATTCAGGTTCAGCTAAATCATTGCGACCTTGCTGGGTATAGAGCGCGGCGCTATCTTTGCGTTGTTTTACTAATTTTTGCAAGAGTTTGAGCTCGTCGGCTTCTGATAGTTCTTCAGAGGCTCCTGCTTCGGTTCTGGCTAACAATATAGCCGATTTAATGGCTCTTAGCGATTCTAAAGCTACGGTATCTTTGGCTTTCATCGCTTCTTTGAGCGCTTCCATTACTTTAGTTTGTAAACTCATAATTCATTTAGTGTTTTGTGGGGCAAAAGTAAAGCAATATTTCTAATTTGCCAACACTTCTCCCCTATTTTTATTTCCAACGAAGGGTTTCCATTATGCGGCGCATATCTTTCTGCAAATAATTACTCGCTGGTTGTACCGAGTCGTAGTTAGGTTCTACATTAAAATAAATAGAGCCCGAAATGAAGTGTTTTACACTATCGGTGGCGTAAAACTGTGATTGTGAAGCTGCATTGCCATACACTTGATAGAACATACCGTACACTCTGGTCGTATCGTTCACAAAAGTGGTTGCGGCAATATTATCGGCTTTTACGGTGTGCTTGTACGTAAAGTTTTGTGCATCGGTGAGGAGTTTGCGTATATTGCCATCTACATTTTTGTAAGTGAGGTAAATCGTTGCTTTCATTGTGGGATAATTGATATTCACATCACAAGAGTTGGCTTTGTGTTCTATAGCCGAAAGAGTGTTTGCCTCAAAAGTAAACGGACAGTTAGGCAAGTCGGTAACTCTGCTATAAGCTGCTTGAGGGTAATCTAAGCGGAGTCCACCTTTAGGTTTGGGCAACACATCGTTGGCACAAGCGGCTACCGCCAATGCCCCTATAAGGATTAAAATACTGTAAATAAGTGTTTTCATTAGATTCAATAGCAAAAAACCTCAGCGCAACTGCTAAGGTTTTCTAGTAATTTTAAAATTTATATAATGAGAAACTATTTAGCTTCTGCATTTTCGGCTTTGTGCTCGCCGTCTTTTTTGCAGCAAGATTTCTTTTTACCATCTTTGCTGCACTCTTTTTTATCGGCTTCTTTACCGTCTTTTTTGCAGCAAGATTTTTTCTTACCGTCTTTGCTACATTCTTTTTTCTCGCCGTCTTTATCGCAAGACTTTTTCACTTTCACGCCACCGTTACCATCTTGGTCAACGATAAGAGATTTAGCTACTTTATTGAGATTAAGGGTCATAGCCCCTGCGTTTGCACTGAACGCGAACATAGCGAATGCTACAAGCATTAATTTAAAAGTGTTTTTCATACAAAAATATTTATTTAGTTATTAATTTTCTTTTTTAATGTTAAGAGCGGGTGGTAAAACCTATTCCTGCTACAGCAATTTTCACTCCTTCGATAGTGGATAACTGCTCGCAACAATGGGAGAGGGTAGCCCCCGTGGTGATAAGGTCGTCGATGAGTAATATCTGTTTGTTTATCAGTCTTTCAGGTTGTTGTAATACAAATATATGTTCGCTTTCTTCCAAGCGTCGCCACGATATTTTTTTAGTTTGAGTAGTATTGGCGCTCACCTTTAGCAATACATCATCCATATAGCTCACGCCTAACACTTTAGCCACTGTTTTAGCTAATAAAGCCACTTGGTTATAGCCTCTTTTCTTTAGTTTATCGCGGTGTAGAGGCACAGGTATTACCACTTCTACTGACTGATAGAGAGGCGATTGTGAGAGACGGGTACCCAACCAATTGCCGAGCCACTCTCCTATTTGTTCTTCACCTCTGTACTTGAGGTGATGTATCAAATCTTGTGCCACACTGCCTTTCTGAAAATAAAATAATGTGGTTGCGGCTGTAATATCATTTTGTAGTGAAAGCAATTGCATTACCTCGTTATCTGCTTGTAAGTGAAAATGAGTCTCTTCCAAATCTCTGCTGCAATCGCGACACAAAAAGTGTTCTTCTTCTTTCAACATTTTGCCACAAGACCTACAATAATGAGGGGTAAAAACTGATAATAAATCTGATAGTATCATAGTTTTAGTTGTTAGGTTTAATGATTTGTTATTAGTGATTGGCTACCTAAAAAACACAATTACAACAACTTTTTCGGCAAAGATACTCCTTTTTCCAAAAAATAATAGTACTTTTGTCCAATTATTTTTAAACTGAAACGAAACTTAATCTATTTTAATAACTGAAAATCAATTGAATATATGGCAAATACAGACGATCAATTCAAAAAAGTTGTTGCTCACGCCAAAGAATATGGCTTTATTTTCCCATCCAGTGAAATCTACGACGGACTTGGTGCTGTGTACGATTATGGGCAAAATGGCGTTGAACTAAAAAAGAATATCCGCGAATATTGGTGGCGCGCAATGGTGCAAATGAACGAGAATATTGTGGGTATCGATGCTGCTATCTTTATGCACCCTACTACGTGGAAGGCTTCTGGACACGTAGATGCTTTCAACGACCCACTTATAGATAACAAAGACTCTAAAAAACGATACCGCGCCGATGTGCTCGTAGAAGATTATGTAGCCAAACTCGACGATAAAATTGAAAAAGAAATCGCTAAAGCTCAAAAACGTTTTGGTGATGCTTTTGACCGCGAACAGTTTGTAACTACCAATCCTCGTGTGTTAGAATACAAACAACGCGGTGAAGAAATATTACACCGCTTGGGCAAATCGCTTGAGAAAGAAGACCTCGCCGATGTAAAAGCCCTTATCGAAGAACTCGAAATTGCCGACCCCGAAACAGGTTCACGCAACTGGACAGATGTAAAACAGTTTAACCTAATGTTCGGCACCAAAATAGGCGCCTCTGCCGATGCCTCTATGGATTTATACCTACGTCCCGAAACCGCTCAGGGTATTTTCGTAAACTTCCTAAACGTGCAAAAATCTGGACGTATGAAAATACCTTTTGGTATCGCCCAAACGGGTAAAGCCTTCCGCAACGAGATTGTGGCGCGTCAGTTTATTTTCCGTATGCGCGAGTTCGAACAAATGGAAATGCAATTCTTCATCAAACCGGGTACACAACAACAATGGTATGAGTATTGGAAAGAAACCCGCCTCAAATGGCACCTTTCCTTAGGAATGGGAGAGGAAAACTATCGCTACCACCCACACGAAAAGCTCGCCCACTACGCCGATGCTGCTTGCGATATCGAGTTCCGTTTCCCCTTTGGTTTCAAAGAATTAGAAGGTATCCACTCTCGTACTAATTTTGACCTCGGTAATCACGAAAAGTATTCAGGTAAAAAAATGCAATACTTTGACCCTGAAGAAAACAAGAGCTATACTCCTTACGTACTCGAAACCTCTATCGGGCTCGACCGTATGTTCCTTGCGGTATTTTCTAACTCATTGCAAGAAGAAGCGTTAGAAGGAGGAGATACCCGTACCGTATTGCGCTTGCCTTTTGTGTTGGCTCCTACCAAAGTAGCCGTATTGCCATTGCTCAAAAAAGACGGACTTCCAGAAGTTGCCGAACAAATCGTGAACGAGCTAAAATACGATTTCAATGTAGCTTACGACGAAAAAGATGCAGTAGGTCGCCGTTATCGCCGCCAAGATGCGGTAGGTACACCTTTCTGCATAACCGTCGATCACCAAACTTTGGAAGACAACACCGTTACCTTACGCCACCGCGACACTATGGAGCAAGTGCGCATTGCCATTCCTGAATTGCGCAACACTATTGCCAAAGAAGTGGATATGCGCAATTGGCTTCACAAATTAGATACGAAGTAAGAGATAAGAGGTAAGAAAATGACTGAAACTCCAACAATCAAACGTCCCGTGCCCATAGACGAAGAAGTGTTGTGGGATAAAACCACTACCCTGATGAGTCGTACCAACAAGCACGGACATATAATGGAAACCAATAAGGCATTTCAAGAAGTATCAGGCTATACTGAGGCTGAGTTATACGACCAGCCTCATAGCCTTATCCGCCACCCCGATATGCCCAAAGTAGTTTTCAAAATACTGTGGGAAAACCTCAAAGGGCATAATAATTTCCACGCTATCATCAAGAACCTCTCTAAAAGCGGGCGCTATTATTGGGTGATTACTAATTTTGAAATAGTACGCAATGAGCAAGATGAGATTACTGCTTTTGTATCACACCGCAAAGCTTTGCCTAAAGTACTCATTAGCGAGCATATAGCCCCTTTGTACGAACGTCTTTTAAAGATAGAAAAAGCCAATGGTTTGGAAGTAAGTGAACGCTATTTCAACGGCTTTTTAGAAGACCGTAAAACTACCTACGATGCTTTCATTCGCCAATTGCTCAAAGAAAACGCCGAAGAAATCAAAGCCTTCTATAACAACAAAAACACCGATAGCTTTTTGAATGATTTGATTCGATAACCTAAAAAATGAAAGAAGAAACCATCCAACCCACAGCCATCGAGTGTATCAAGACAGCTATTTTGCAAAGCCAATACATAGCAGCAAAAGAAGTAAACCGAGTACAGCTCTCTTTATATTTTGCTATAGGTAGATACATCTCCGAAAATACCCGTACTCATTTTTGGGGTACAGGAGCTTTAGCCTATATCAGCGAACAACTACAGCGCGAACTACCTGGGCTACGCGGTTTTTCAGAAACCAATTTAAAGATGATGCGAATCTTTTATGAAGAATGGCAAAACACACTATTTTGTAAATCAACTGATTACAATTCGTCACTCGTGAGTGACGAATTAGCAAATATTAATACCTCTATTAATATTAATGAATTAGACATTTTGTTATCTTCAATTCGGTACTCACAAGTACCAAATTACAAAGAATGGTTTGTCGAGGCTTTTCTAAACCTCAGTTTTACTCATCACAAATACCTTTTAGCAATGGTTAAAGAGCCTGATGAGCGTATTTTTTATGTAGAATTAGCTATTAAAGAAAAACTTTCTGTAAGAGCCTTACAAAAAGCTATTAAATCCGATGAATTTCACCATAGAGGTGTTCTGCCTAATAATTTTATACAAACACTTCCTTCAGCCCAACAGGCACTCAAAGCTGTGAGTATGTTTAAAGACTCCTATTTATTGGATTTTATCAATGTAGAAGAATTAGGGGTTAGAGATATTGAAGATATAGATGAGCGCGTTGTAGAACAACAGATTGTACAAAACGTAAAACAGTTTATAATGGCTTTTGGCTATGATTTTGCTTTCTTAGGCAATCAGTTTAGAGTAGAAGCCTTAGGACATACACATATTATTGACTTATTGTTTTACCACCGTGAACTTGCTTGTTTGGTAGCTATTGAACTGAAAACAGGTGATTTCAAAACAGCTTATTTAGGACAAATGAATGGCTATTTAACTGTATTAGACGATTTCGTCCGCAAACCTAACGAAAATCCCAGCATTGGTATTATCCTTTGTCGTAAAGCTGACCAGCCTTATGTGCAATATATTGTTCGCAATTACGACAAGCCAATGGGGGTTGCTACTTTTAAAACAGCAGACGAAATGCCTGAAAAATTGCGTAAAACCCTCCCTCCTATTGAAGAATTAAAGAAACTTTTATAAATAAATGAAATACTTTTTACTTCCCCTGTTTCTCTTTCCTCTCTCCCCTACTATAGCGCAGGAAAACGACTCTATTCCACAAACTACATTGGATAGCAGCATTGCAAATGCTCTGCAAGGCTCACACCCATCTGAAGCAGATTTATCAGGCAAACAATATAAAATCAATGATAATCTAACCTATGTATACCAAAAACCGCGTTTTGTGGATATCTTCAACAAAATACCACGCAACATAGGTAAATCGGCAGTGGAGATGGTGTCTAAACCGAATTATCCTTACGGATTGGCAGCTATTGGTGCTACTGCTGCTCTTATCCCTGCCGACCCTTGGCTCATTAGAGAGAGTAGAAATTTGGGAGAGAATTTAGGACTAAATGAAGCACATACCTATAAGAAGTTAGGTTTTTTGAAGATTATTCCCGCCGATGTAAACTCAGCAATGTACTTTATTGGCAATGGTACGACTTTTATTATCATCAGTGGGGGAATGGCTACTTATGGTCTTATCACAGGTGATTATCGTGCCAAAAGTACTGCTATGCAGATATTGGAAAGCATCATTGTATCGGGGGTATTTGTGCAACCTATCAAGCGACTCACAGGGCGCGAGAGTCCGTTTATAACGGCAGACGACGGGCGTTGGCACAGTCAGTGGACGTTTGCTCCCAGCTTTAAAGCTTACCAAGAGGATACCCCTATGTATGACGCTATGCCCTCTGGACACCTCACTACTGCAATGTCGGCACTCACAGTGATTGCCGAAAACTACCCCGACTACAAATGGATAAAGCCCGTAGGTTACACAGCTTTAGGTTTGATGTGCTACGAGATGATGCAAAGTAAAGTACACTGGGCTTCCGATTACCCTATTGCCCTATTTGTGGGCTATATTACCGGTAAGACGATTGCTAACAGACGCATTACTAAAGTAAAAACAGAAGAAGTGAATGCTCTCAACCCTAAAAAATATCATTGGGAATTCAGTACTTCCAATACTTGGGACGGCTATCAGTTAGTAGGGGTAAATATTAGATTTAGATAAGAAATAAGAGATAAGAAAAAAGCTGTTCAGCGGGTGCTGAACAGCTTTTTTTGTTATTAGCCTCTTAGTTGTTTTTCTAAAGCGATGGCTTTAGGGAAAAGGATATTGTTTTCGAGGTGGATATGGCGGTTTAAATCGGCTTCAAACTCTTGGAGCATTTGATAGGTTACTTTGTAAGTATTGCAAGCGTCGGCAGGAGGTGTGTAGTTATCGGTAAGTTTTACGATTTCTTCAAAACGATCACCTTCAACGCTGTGTTCTTGCATCATCATTGCTACAGGGTTCTCTACTGTACCGAAAGGTATTTCGCCAAGAGGCTCACCTGATTGTTGTTTTTTCACGAGATTTTCGATGTAAGGAAAAAGTACGTTTTCTTCTTTTACAAAGTGAGATGCAAGGTCTTGTGCACTCTCATTGAAAATACGATTGATCTCAAAAAGTTCGGGGTGGCGCTCACCGTGTACACGACATAGTTTGTCTAAGAACTGCAAGAGCATAGGGGTTTTGTCACGCACGTATTGGTGGTGGATGCGCACGATGTAGTTAGCTAAAAGGTCGAGAGGCCAATCGCGTACATCTACTTCGTTGCTATTGCCTTTAGGAAGAGCTTCTAATTCGTTGATAAGGGCTTGCTTATCTATATTTTTTTTGTCGCAAGCCTCTTCTATGGAGCGACCTCCTTTGCAGCAAAAGTCGATACCGTGTTTTTTAAATATAGCGGCAGTGCGGAAATCGTCGGCAACGATTTCGCCAATGGTTTTGTTTGTTGATATACTCATAGTGAATTAAATTTTAGGGTGCAAAGATACGAAAAGTATTTGGATAATAAAAGTGCTTAAAATCTTTTTTATTGTATTATTCTATAAAGTGCTAAAAATAAGAAGTGAAAAAGTATGAAAGACACTTTTTAACAGTATTCAATTTTTGGCATTATTTTAACATTATCTTTAGATATTTTGTAAAGGAAAAAGAATTTTATTGTATAAAAATCAATGATAGCGAGTTTTTAATATATTTTCCGTAGTTAAAAATCATTATTTTTAATAATCCTTTTAAATATTTTTAAATATTTTTTAAGAAAAAGTTTGGTAGTTCATAATTTTATTGTACCTTTGTGCCGTCAAGAAAAGGAAATGAAAGAAATAGTGACTTTTTCATAGCCATAGAAACCAAAATACAATTGTGTGTAAAAAGATAAAGCGTAAAACAAAAAGTTTTTTTCATAATTTTTATTTTTAAGTTTTCTTTTTTATTATTAAATTCAAAAAGGCGGCCTAAGAGATTGGGCGGCCTTTTTTTTATAGGTAAGAGATAAGAAGTAAGAGGTAAACAAAAAAGCTGCCCGAAAAAGGCAGCTTTTTTGTTTTGTTATGATTTACTTTATCATTAACGATAAAGGGTGAAGTTACCGTTGAAGATACGGGTATCAAACTCGTCGGTGAGTTCGACGATGTACCAATAGTCGCCAGTAGGCATATCTCTACCTTCATACTTACCATCCCAAGCTTCACCAGCTCTCAACACTTTGAGTCGGCGACCGAAACGGTCGAAGATAGTAGCGCGTAGGAAAGGATATTTCTCAACGTGCATAGGAGCCCAAGTGTCGTAAACACCGTCGCCGTTAGGCGTAAAGAAGTTAGGTATCATCACATCGAAATATTCTTCGTATATAGTATCAGAGGCTATACATCCTGAAGCATCGATTACTTGTACTTCTACTTTCTTCTTAGTTTTTCCACTTATTGGGTCTACATAATCAGGATCGGTGATTTTGAGTTCGTATACATTATTTGTATCGTAATCTTGACCGTTGAATACGTAACGATATGGTTTAACTCCATCTTTACCTTCTACTTGCAAGGTATTCACTACTGTAGTAGGGGTTCTTGTAAGTTTAAGTTTTTCAACTTTTTTCACCTCAAATGCATTTGCGAGTGTAATGCTACAAGTTTTTGAGGTTTGGGTGATAGAGTGTATATTGGTATAGATAAGCTCTATGGTTTGAGTTCGGATATTGGTATTCAAATCTGGAGGGGAGATATACCATACATTCACTCCGTTACCTCTTTCTACAAAGTTTTTAGGAGTTCCAGTTCCGTTGAGTCTATATGTTACTTTATTCACATCAACTTGGTCTTTGAAACGCACTTGTAACTGAGTATAAGGGTTATTGTTTTTACAAGAACTAATCACTTCGAGGTCTACATTAAGGTCTGGTGCTGAATCTACGGTAAACTCGAATGTAGGTGACATTGTACAACCACCATTAGGGCTACTATCGGTTACTTCTATTCTCCATTCACCTGCTCCAAGTCCAGTATCACGGAAAGGAATTGTAGTAGGAGTTACGCTTGTTAATAGGAGATGAGGACTATTAGTGTATTTATTCAATACTTTTATAGTGTAAGGAGGGCGACCTCCTTCTACTGTAAAGTCAATAGCCGCATCAGCACCGCCATAGCATACTTGCAATTCGGAGGTAGCAGAAACAATCGATACTTTTATAGGTTTAGGTTCTATCACCTCTAATTGTGATTTTATAAGGCTACAGCCCCAAGTATCCATAATTTCATAAGTATAGAAACCTGGTGATAGTCTATCGAATTTAGGTTCATTGCGTTGTGGACCTAATATTTCTCCTGTTCCTTCATTTAGGAGTGTATAGTAGAAATTACCAGATCCACCTGTTACAGTACCAGATACGGTGATAACGCCATCAACACTGCCTACACAAGTAGGATGTTGGGTAACAGTAACTACTGCTGCAATAGGATCGGGGTCTAACAAGGTTACACTGGTAGTACCTGAAGCTACGTTACAACCCCAAGCATCGGTGATAGTGATGTTGTAAGTAAGCGATCCGCCAGGGGTACCTGTAGCACCTAACTCTTTAAACAATACGCTATCGCCATCTAAGGTAATGTTTTTCTGTTTAGTGATAGCACCACCTTGTATATTTACTGTATAAGGAGCCCAACCACCTGATACGGTAACGAGTATTTCGCCACGGTTGTTATCGCAGGTTACACTTCGTGTTTCTTTAGCGAACACGGTAATAGGTTCGGCAGCTTCTACGAGTTCAAAGGTAGCTACAGCGCTACAACCTGTAATTGGAGAGGTTGCTTCTACTTTGTAGTGACCTGCTGGTAATCCTGTGTGAACGATAGAACCTGATGGTGAGAATGGTCCTGTGATAGGTGTTCCTGTAGGTAATGGAGTTATCACATAGTTGAAACCATTTGCCACTTGGTCACCATCGGAAAGACGGGTATCGGTGAGTTCTAAGGTGATTTCACCTCCAGTACCGCCTTTACAAGTGATACGTTTAGGATTTTTAGCTTCGAGCAATAGGGTGTTAGGTTCTAACACGCTATAGTTAGCTGTAATCTCACAATTAGTAACCATATTCTTTGCTTTAATGATATAGTTACCAGGGTCGGCGATTGTAGCAGACCAAGTGAGAGAGTTGAGTATTACTGGCGAACCAACAGTTCCTGGCCAACCTACTTTAATAATGCTATACTCAATAGGTTCATTGCTGTATACAGTAGTAGTGCTTACTGTTATACTTAACACTTCGTTTTGAACACAAGTTTTAGTTTGTGTTTGGTTTGCTATCAAGCTACTCATTATCAGGGTAGGTGAAATAGTTTCTACAGTAGTAGAAGCTGAACAACCATTGGTATCGAATACTTCGGCATAATAACTAGTTGCGGCAGTGAGATAATTAGGCAAAGTATAAGTATATTTAGTTACGCCATCTTCAATTTGTTGCTGGTTGACTAAAGTTCCTGAAGCGGTTTTAAATTCTACTCGAGTATACTTACCGGTACCTCCTGAAACTCCAGTGATATCAAAGTGGAGTTTAGGATTAGCACTTTCGCCTGTGAGATAACCTTCATCATCTAATATACATTGGTACTCTTCTTTAGTGAGAGCGCCTGTTGTAACAGTTACTACATCGGGAGAGGTTACATTTACAGTGATGGTAGCTGTACAACTATATACTGATTGAGCAGAGATATAGTAGTCAATTCCACCGGTGATCTTAGGCCCTGAAGGGACTCCTATAAATGTAATGTAGTTCACATTGGTAATGCTTGTTACACCTGCTGGTGTGAGACCTGTAGTTTTATCTACAATATTAAATGTATAAGGAGCAATACCCACAGGAGTAGCTTTCACACGGATTGTTGCTGTTTCGTTAGCACAAGTAGGTGTTGAAACTGAGAGTATTTCGAGTTGAGGTACTTCTGGTGCTACTACGTTGAAATCCATTATTTTTGCACATTCGGCTGAAGTACCAAAAGTGGTGGCATCGTATACGTGGATGCGATAAGCTCCAATACCATAGCCGGTAGGTACACTGTAAGAGTTACCTGGTACTGCAGTGCCAGGAGGCACTATAGTTACGGCACGTTCGTTAGGAGTACCCTTATCAACGATTCTATACAATCCTATTTTATAAGAACCTGAACCTCCAGTAATATTTGTTACACTGATGGTAGTAGTAGCTGAGCCGCCGCAATACATAGGTGTATGAGAAGCATCGTATTTAATCATCTCGTTCACTCTGAAAGTAGTGCTGGTTTCGCAACCATTGGCATCGCGGAACGAAATAGTGTAAGGTGATGCGTTAGGCGCTAAGCGTATAGGCAAAGTAGTTTGGGTAGCTACTGTGATATTTTGCCAGTTTGTAATACCATCAATTTTGTATTGGTTTTGACCTATACCTACAGTGTTGAACAGTACACTTATAGGATAATCGGCATTGTCGCTACAAGCATCGAGTACTGTTACTGAAGCAATAGAAGGTTGAGGATCCATTCCTACTACTACTGTAGTATTAGTGAGACAGCCATTGGCATCTTTTATAAATATTTGCCAATTACCTGAAGGTACATCTTTAGCGACACGATCAATAGAGTTTGCGAGTGCATTGTCTAAAGCATTACCTGTAGGGGCTGGAGTAGCCAAATTGTGATAGTAGTACTGGTAAGGAGCTGTTCCACCTTCAGCTTCTACTGCTATTCTACCCAAACCTACATTAGCAGGCTGTTTGCAGTTTGCTAACTTGGTTACTGTGGCTGTAACGGTGAGCAATGAGGTAGATTTACCTATGGTAAACTCTTTGCTACCCATTGTACAGTTATTACCATCGGTAAAGAGTATAAAGTAACGACCCGCAGGAACTCCTGTAATTGTAACATCAGTTTCTGTACCTGACACTGGGATATTTCCACCTACAGGGCCTATGGTAGGATCTAAAAGTCCTGGAATGAGAGATGGTATATAGCGATAAACTCTATAGGTCACGGAAGTTGTTCCCGCGCTCCAGTTTTTCAAGTTTACAAATACTTTACCATCATTTGCATCGGCACAAGTAGTAGAAGCTGTTCCATTGATTGTTATCTTCAAATTAGATTGTGAAGGAACGTGGATGTTTGATTCTTTAGTGAAGGTACATTGGGTATTAGCATCGTACACTATAAAGGTGTAAGTAACCCCTGGTACCAAACCAGTGAAGGTGTGTGTAGAGGCTTGTACTACTGTACCATCGGAAAGGGTAGTAGAGACTACTGCTCCACCGCGATACCAAGTATGGCCATCAGGCATTGGTTTTACACCTCCGGTTGCTCCATAAGGGATTTGCATACCTTCGTGGTAAACAGCTATGTACTGTCCGTCTTGGATTACTCCTCCACTCTTATCGTATACTGAGATTGCTACTTCACCGCTATTTCCTGCACAACCTGTAACGCCAGTTGGGCGTACATCTAAGCCATTGGCTTCGGAATTTACGACGAAATTGTGAGTATACTTACAACCTTTGGCATCTTCTATTACTATTTGGTAGTTACCGATGTCTAAATTGTTGTAAGGAACAATTGTGTTTTGAGTAACATTGTTTTGAGTTTGAACATCAACGCCATTTTTCACTAAAGTAAATTTGTATGGAGCTGTACCACCTTTTGTAACTACTGCTTCGGCAATTGCCAATTGGGTACCTGAAGAGGCACAACGTATAGGCGTGTGAGTAACGGTTGCTACCATAGCTGTTACTTGGGAAACAGTAAATCCTACAGGTATTGATTTACAAGAGATAGCATCTTGAATTGTGATGGTATAAGTACCAGGTTGCAATCCAGTGATATCGGCTACTGGGTGTGATTGTGTGGTGAGTCCATCGTCTACTAACAAGGTGTAAGGAGGAACTCCACCAGTTACGCTGGCAGGGTTGATGTGTATTTTACCAGTATTGGCGCCTGCACAACTCACATCTTCGACAGTAGGACTTACTGCAAATGAAGGTAATACTACTTTTACTACTTGTTTATCAGAGGTAACATTACAATAGTCGCCATTAGGCATTAGGTAACGGACTCTAAAGTAGTAGTCGCCTTCTACTTTGGTTTTGAATGTATACACATTTGCTGATTGGCTCAAGGTCATACCAGTACCTACAGCGGCAGTAAATCCAGTGGTAGGGCTATGACTCCACAAGAATTCACGAGTTCCTACTCTACCGCCTGTATAAGTAATTTTATATTCGGCTTCGCTATTTGCGACACAACTCAAGGCATTTACAGCAGTTACTTGTATACGCAATGGGTTTTCGATAGTATAGGTAGTATTAGTTTGGCAATCAGCGCCATCTTTAATTACAAAGTTGTATTGACCGGCGGTAAGATTTTCGAATATATGAGATGTACCACCAGCAACAGAGCCATTTTCAAAGGTAGCACCACCATCTTTACTAAATTTATACTCGCCATTACCGTTGAGGACTTTTAGCTGCAAACGACCGGTATTATTTCCTCGGAAGCAAGGTTCTAAGTCGACTACTTCTACTTGTAAAGGTTTCACATCAGGAACCTCGAGGGTAGCGGTAGTAGTACAACCGTTCTTATCTTCCACCTGTATAAGGTAAGTACCTTTAGAGAGGTTGAAGTCGGCTTCGTTATTTACTGCGTTTTTATTATCAGCTGGTGTTGTACCTGTAATAGGTGAGAAACTGAATTTTCTATAAGGTTTTGCACCTCCATCGCCAGTAAATCGTACAGAAGCAAAAGTATTCAAACAAGTTACAGGCGCTGTAATGGTAGCCGTAACGGTGAGTGGTATAGGTTTTTTAATTGTATAGTCGACACTTGTTTCGCAATTATGTTCGGAAGTACGACGTACAAAGAGCGTTCCGTTGTTTACTGCACTAAGACCGGTGATTGTAGCGACTCCTTGAGTAGCTGTAAGCGGTGTAAGTGTTAATGGAGTCCAAACGGTAGCACCAGCGACGTGATATTGTACTGAGTTACCAGCGGGGTTATTGACTATTAAATAGATAGAACCATCGTCTTTTCCGCATTTTTCGTCGTAGGCAGTAGCTTGTACTGTAAATGCTCTGTTGTTATCTACTTTCACTGAGATACTTTCGGCGCGTACGGCACATAGTTTAGTAGGTTGTGAAATTACGATATCATCAATAGCTAAGTCGCTACCTATTGTAGAGGCGGCTGCAGTATTTCTAATTTCGAGTACAGCGGTATTGAATGTAATATCAGTGTCGGGGAAAGTTATTTCTTTTTGTTCCCAAGCAGCCATACGTTGCAATTCACCTAATGATCGTTGTACGCCGATAGCAGGATTACCTGGTGTATATAGGCGTACCAATATGTTAGGGTTAGCACCTCCGACAAAAGTAGGTGGCAATAGGTTGAATAATTGCATTGCAACTTTTAGTTCGGTATTAGGGACTATATCTTTAATTGTATGTCTATAGATTACCCCGTTATCGTTATCTGGAGAAGTGCCGTTGATAGCTAAGTAGCGACCATCGGTAACGCCAGAGGCATCGGAAGGAGGGGTAGTTACCCAATTGGTTCCGCCAGTAGGTACTTGGCGAGTGATCATATATTGGTTATCACCCAAAGTAGTTGCGCCGGCGGCACAAGTGATAAATACTGATTGTGAGTCACAAGTATCATTACCTTTGCCAAAGTCTTCTTTGAACAAGATGTTAGGTGTGGTACCTGTAGCTGTAGCAGGAGTATAAATAGCTTCGATGCTATATACGCCTGGTGGGAGTGTAAAGACATTAGAGGTACGAGTTTCGCTAAGGGTACCGTCGTCTTTTATGATTCGATATTCGTAGTTACCTGCTGGATTAGCAGTTACGGTGAAGGTACCTTTACCTTCGCAATCGTAGCTCACTGTAGTAGCGGTAACGGTAGGGGGTACTATTGGGCGGATAGTGATAGGGATTTCGAGGGTACATTTGTTGCTATCGCGTACATATACCACACTAGCTGTAGATCCTACCATTAGTACAGGGTTAGTGCTATAGGTTACGTTGTTAGTACTATATTCGTAGCCAGTACCTGTACCACCACTAACGTTGTTGACACGTACTTTGTACTGTGATGGAGTAGCGGTATCGCAAGAGATATCTTCGATCACACCAGCATAGGCACGCAAAGTACTTTCTATACTGTTGATTACGATATTAGGGTTTCTATAGGTACAAGTTGCACTTGCAGAAGAACCCATTTTAATTTTTATTTCTATTTCATATTTACCAGCAGTAAGGTTATCGAAGAAACCAGTACCATTTTCGTCAATATAAGTTTTACCACCGAAGTTATCGAACTTATAGAGGGTAGTTTTTACATTTTGTATAGTGTTGTAAGTTACAGAAATCTGACCGGTATTATCGGCGAAACCACAAAGAATATCGCGTGTTTTGATGGTGTAGCCCAAGAAGCTTTCGGGATAGATTTCTACTTCGGGGGTAAGGGCATAGGCCCCTGTATCATCTTTAGCAATGAAGATGTACTTACCAGGTTGATCGATATGTATATCGCTTTCGACGAAGCTAGAACCTACGGGAATAGTTGATATAAAGGCAGAAGCTGGTACGGAAGCATAGTCGGAATAGCCGTTTTGTACGATGCCGTCTATACTCCATATTGCGAATTGATAAGGGTTTTTACCGCCGGTAGCTTCAAATCGCATTGAGCGGAGGTTACATCCTTTCCAAGCTTTAGCAATAGCTTTAGCGCTAAGAGTAGTAACTTTTTTAATTTCTTGAGTTAATACTAACTTACAGCTATCGGGTAATGCTGGAGAGGTTATTTCTACAGTATAGGTTCCTGGTGTAGTAACAGGAACGCGGTACTCTAATTGAGTAGTATTGACAAAAGGCTGACCGTTTTGGTTTACTACGTTTCCAAAAGCATCTTTCAGTACATATTTATAGGTAATACCAGCTGTAGCCATTTGTACGTGGATATAACCTTGTTGATAGTTAGTAATATCGCCGTGGTCAAGGATTCTTCCGTTGAGAGAATTGGTGAATACATCAAAATAGAATTTAGCATCACAACCTTCAGGATTAGTTACTTTCAATCGGAAATGGCCTTGTGCATTAGCGACGAAAGTACGGTTAGAATGTACATCTTCCCAAGCAGCATCATCGACATTAGGGCAGTTCAAGCTGGTAGGGTTAGATCCCGCTTTGAGTTTTTGCCATACGAAGTTGCTATTTTTAAAGTTTACTACTATATTGCGTGAGGGCTGGTTACACAAGATGAAGTGACTTACCCAAATGTTGTTATCGGCACACAAATCGCCTCCGTTAGACTGCGGTTTGATAGGGTCGGCGAGGTCTTCAGGGGTTTGCAATTGTATTATCTCGGTAGTGGTATAGGTTACCCCGCCACACACTGCTATTTTTTCTACTTTATAGGTAGCTGTTTGTGTAGCATCAAAGAAAGAATCGTTGTTAGGGTTAGGTTGTAAGATGTTATTTTTATACCATTTGTATTCAAGGAAACCTGGTATAGCCTGAATGCGGAAGGTACTGATGCCAGAACCGTTGCTACAAGCTAACTCGTTACGCATACAGTTTTGTGTAGAGATAGCGATTGTTTTAGATCCTGTAGCTGTTTGCTCGGGGATTGTACAGCCAGTCAAACCACCTACATAGGTGAATGAATAGGTAGAAGTGAGCAAGTTCATACAAGGTTTACCTATTTGGGTACAATCGCCATTGAGAGTGATAGGGATGAGTATGGTTCTCTCATTAGCTCCAGGGGTAAGGGTTTGTTTAGGTATATCGATTGTAAAAGTATTAGCGGTGCTAGCTACCACTGTAGGGTGGTAGATAGTTTGTTTAGCTTTACTGAAATCGGGGGTACCTATTGTGATATTGGGGTGATTAGGCAATGTAATCTGCAAGGTAGCAGTAGCGACATTGGCTGTACCTTCGTTTTTATATCTCAATCGGTAGTAGAATGTTTCGGTAAGACCTAATTCGCGGTTGATAGGACTTCCGGAAGCATCTACATAGTCGTTATCCACTTTCATTTTTACGGCACGTGAGTTCACCACTACATTGAAAGTACAAGTAGCGGTATTACCCGATGTATCTTTGAATACATAGGTAACTGTGTGAGTACCGATATCGAATCGTTGTCCGCTTTGGTGTGACTGGCTCCAAGTACCGATACGGCAATCGTCGGTAGCCGTTACAACACCCCAAGTAGGTACACCATAGCAACGTCCGGAGATAGCTTCAACGGTGATAGTTCCAGTAGGGCAACCTGTAATTACTGGAGGGGTTGTATCTTTAGCGAACTGAATTGTAATAGAGGCTTCACCGTTGCGATTTACGCATAAGTTAGGGTCTTGCAATTTGTAACGCACGACATATTTAGTATCGCGGGTTACGGTATCGGAGATTGTTTGAGCGAAGCCTAATTCGGTTTCGGTACCATTAGTTTCTATACGGAACCACTCGATATCGAAGAGCTGTGTAGAACCACCGAAGGTAAGATCGACTACGTCGCCGTTACAAGGGTTTGTAGAGCGGGCAACATAACTAATTCCTGGGGAGGTATAGCTATCGGTATTTACGAGGACTTCATCGGTATAGACGCCACAAGCGTGGGAAGTAGTAACTATATAGGTGCCATTGGCTACGTTTTTGAACACGTGGTTCGTAGCGGTGGAGGTAGCCCCGAAAGTTACTGTTCCTACCTGAGCATTGGTAACTTTGTTCTTAAGGGTAAAGGTAAGAGGGTATCGGATATAGTCGGGGTTTTTAATACCAACTGCTACGATACCGGAACCTGCAGATCCATTACAAGAGGTACCTACTACATTTCGTTGGAGTTCTCCTGTTGGTTTCACAGTGAGATAAACTCTACTTCTATGGAGGGCAGTAGTACCGTTGGTTTGAGGATCGGAAGGGTTTATGATGTCAGGAGAATTGATCATACTATAACCATTTACGACACCATTAGGGTCGGTAAGGTTTTGCCAATTCATTATTCCTGTACTTCCTGATTGGGCACTATCTTTCCATACGCCTTGTTTCATACGCATATAGTAGAAACCTCTGGCTTCGAATAAGTAGTCGCCCTCAGGGAGGTTGTTGAAAGTATGATTAGGGTTTCTTGAAGTAGCAACCACTATATCGTAATTACCAGAGGGGCTTTTTCTATATAAGGTATAGACAGCATCGCGTATAGTTCCTATAGGAGAGGAACTTATGTCGTAAGTTACTTTAGAAGAGCCTGCACAACCTTGTTCTACTTTTACTTGATCTCTATCGTACTGCATTGGAGTATCGAAATAGAACTCTTTGGAAGTAGTATTATTACAGTTATCGGTAAGTGTAATGCGATAATTACCAGCTGGTAGGTCTCCGAATTGGAAGAGCCCAGTATTAGGAGGTGCTGTTTGAGGGTTGAGCAAAGTTCTTACGATAGGGAATGTATAAGTAACTGTACGCTGAGAGGTTTCGAAGGGCATAGAAGTGCGGAAATTGTAGGTACGATTTCCTGTTCCAGCTCCTGGGTCGTCTAAGTAATCGATTGATACAGTTACGGGATAGTTAAATTGCTCGGGGGAGAGCCATTTGCGTATTGATACGGTTCCTTTGAATACGCCTTTATTTATCTCAATTCCGTGGAATTGTTTTGCTATTTCATTGGGTTTAGCTTTTATTTCGACAACGCGTTTAGGCTCGTAGCAGAAAGAAGAACCATCTGCTTTTTTAGCTTTAAACTTGACCATATAGTAACCATCGGGTAATCCGGATAGGTCGGCATAGTTTTCGTTGAGCCAAATTACGTTTCCGCTTTCATTTGACCATTTAGAAGTATCGGTTTCGTCCATTTGGTTGGTAGTATAAGCGTTATTCCAACCGGGGAATCCTGTACCTATAAATTTATATATTTCGTAATAATATCCTGCGCCTGAGAAAGAAGCGTTAGGGTGCCATTTGCCTACTAAGCCGTTATACCAATAATAAGTACCAAAATTTAATGTTTTGGTAGGATCATCGGCATCGGGCAAACGCACGGAGCGCCAATAGTTATCGACGTATAAATATCTTTGAGTAGGGTCGGTACATAATTTTGAAGGGTTTACGTTCAAGTCTGAACGGTTTAGAGCTTCAATCACTCTTGAACCAGAAGTATCTCTAAAAACATCTTGATTAGAATAAGCGGGTGTACTTGCAGTATTGTTTATAACATTTAAGATACTTCCATCGAGTTTAAATTTTCTTTTAATAGGGTTTTTTCCTATATTTACTATTATTTCTACTATATCGTTTTCTTGAAACACATAAGGGGTAGTGAAAGATGAAGAATTAGCTATCTGAGCTCCACGCCAAGCCATATCAAAAGTAGAGGCTATGGGATAGGAAGCAATGAAATTTCCTGCTGAATCGTAACGTTTTACGAATACAGCATTAGAAGTTTTTATTTGATTTTGGAAGTTAGAAAGTGTTACATTATCTTTACGAAGCAACTGAAAAGAAAGACCTATCTTACAGTTTTCATTCATTCGTATGCCTGAATTAAGGAAATTGAGTTCTAAATCTAAGCAGGCTAAAGAGAGAGAGGGTTGGAGTATGGTGATATTGGTTTTATTGGTATCTCCACAGTTAGGGACTCCTCCGGCTAAATCTTCTACAGAGAGTTCATAGTCACTACCGACAGTGATAGGGTGAGTTGCTCCTCCTTGAATAGTAATAGGTAGAGACTGAGAAGCGGTAGTTTTGGTATGGTTACCACTATATATTAAGGTGCCTCCTTTGGTGAGTTTTACCACAAAAGGGCCTTTGGCGCCGGGCTGGATAGTAAAAGCGACGCTTCCATCATTACCTGCACCGGTACAGCTTGGGGGGTTAGATTTTAGAGTATTTGCTACAAATAGGGGTGGTACATAGGTAGAAGTAATGGTTATCACCTTTGGATTTGTAGATTTTTTATTAGTAGCTACTTCTATCATAGTAACGGTATAGGTACCGGCTTTGAGAGTAGTAAATTCGTAGCTATCTTTACCTGTTACGCCTATTTCGAGAGGCCAGGTACGACCTGTTGGGTCGTTAGGGATATCCAACTTCACTTGCAACTTAGTGCCTGTAGGCCCCATACCTGCAGGTATGGATACTTTTATTTTGCCATCAGAACTACATTGGCCATTTTCACCAATGGCTGAGAAGTTGTTTAAGTTCAATGCTTGGGCACTGAGCCCACCCATTGCCATAAGTAGTAAGAAAATTGTTAGAAAAAACTTTTTCATAATGCTATAAATGCTATTTTGAAACGATAGTACACAACGGTACTTTAATGCACAAAAGTACACATTTCCAACGAAACTGCAAAATCTATTTTTGTTAAATGTTAAAACTAATAGGGTGTTTATAAGGGGCTACCTTTATTTAATTAATGCAGCAACAATTATACAACTGTATCATTTATAAACAAATAGCATATAGTTAAACTTTCTTACACAGGGTTATCAGCAGTTGTTTATATTTTATATTTTAACTTTTTGTATACAAAAATTTAACAGTTTGTAACAGGTGATGAGGTAAGAGGTAAGAGATAAGAGTTGAGCTCCAAGATGCAAGTGGGAGGGACAAGTAATAGGTAATAGGTAAGAGTTGAGCCCCAAGCTGCAAGTGAGAGGGACAAGCTGCAATTTATGTGTTGATAGGGGGATGTGTCAAAAAATAACCTTTGCCAAAGTTTTGATAGCTTTTATGCTATAAACTTTGGCAAAGGGTGTGAGGTATAAAAATACTACTATTCTTTATTATTTGATAAGATTAGTTTTGTCTTGGTGGGAATACGTAACCATTACCACTATTGTTATCAAAAGTAGCAGTGCTTGGTTTAGCCATATGAGCTCCAGTGGCAGACCAGTCCCAAAGTTTAGTTTCGTCGTCAGTTATAGTACCGGTAGCTCTATCGTATTTTTTACCGTTAAGTGGGTAGTAGAACAATAATCCTTCTGATTTAGGGTCGATAGTTTTCCACATATTTTTCTTAATTTCAGTAGGATTTACAGCTTTTTTCCAGAAACGTACTTCACGTATCAGTTCGTTGCTACCGCCAATCCACAAACCTGTAACAGAATAAGCCCCCGTACGTATTTCACGAGAAGCTACTTCTACTCCATTCACAAATACTTTGGTGGTTTTACCATCATACCAAAAAGCAAGCATATACCATTCACCAGGTTTAGCTGAAAGTTTATCAGCAGGGATGTCTATTTGTGAAGCTCCGGTTTTGATTTGCAATTGATTAGGACGGATAGTTACATCACCAAAACGAGTGTATATTTCATTAAGAGGTTCACCTACAGCTTTAGTACCTACAATAGAACGGTTGTTTTGATTATAAGCACTACGGTTCACCATTACCTCTAAAGTCCATTGATCTACTGTGTGAGTATTAGGAAAGACATCAGTTTTTTCAGATCCAGATCCTGATATTCTCAACACTTTGGTTATCAATTCTTGTTCTATTAAGATGATAAAAGTATCTTGTCCTTTAATTGTTTTGATACCATTACCACGCAATTTAATAGGAAGGGCAAATGATTTTCCTAAAGGGAATTGTACATTTTTTAGTTTTAAAGAGACATTCCCTACGGCATCTGATACTTTGAAAGTAACATTTTTATTTACTTCATACATTGAAGAAGGTAATAATACATAAGAAGTACCATTAGCTTCATTATAGGCTTTTAGTTGTGCCTCATTACCTACTTCGAGAGTAGCAGATTCACCTCCTGTAGAGGGGCTTACCAATTTTACTGAGAAGTTTTTCACTATATACTCAGTGTTTTCAGCTAAGTTTACCGTAAGGCTGGTACCTCCATCAATATACACCGCTTGGTCAGCTTTGTGTTCTTTGAGGTCATTGTCGTATAATTCATCTTGGCAAGCTACTAAGGTACTTAGTATAGCGAGCCCTGCTATTATTTTTTTCATTATTGTATACTTTTAGTAGTTTTATTGATAATTGCCTGGATATTTTTGATTACCGTAATACAAAGCTTTTCTGAGCCATTTGTACTCAGGAGTGTTAGCATAGTCATACTCCATGTGATAAGAACCTACTCCACCAATGCGTTTACCATTTGGCAAATCGAAAGTAGCGTAATCCAATATTTGAGTACCTTGCATACTATTCAACTCACTACGTACACTTTCATATCCTGAAACGCCTCCGGTACGCCAAGTCTGCTCAAACTCAACTGTGATAATGGTTTTTCGTTCCCAATTATCTAAGTTTCCTTGTTGGATTTTCCTTTTTACAGCATTGGTACTTCTTTCCCAATAAGCCTGATAGATATAATGATCTACTAATTTAGAAGTTTCTTTGGAAAGAAAATAAGGTTCTCCATCCATTACGAGCATACGTCCTTTAGGGCGTAGCCTTGCACTAAGGGTTTCTATAAACACTTGCATAGGATGATCTCCTTGTATATCTTCCAAGTAATCTACATCTGATAGATCCCCTCTATGTCCATAACGAGGTTCAAAGTCGATATCAAAACCATCGAGGTTATATTTTTCAATGGTATCAGCGATAGCATTAGCGTAAGCTCTTACTCCTTCGTTGAAGTTACCACCGCCTTTTTCGTTTTTCCAATACTGAATACGGTCTTTACCTACTGGAGTTAAAGGCCCTCCAAGGTCTTGTACTATCCAGCACAAAAGGGCCTTACCTCCTTTTACTTCTTGAAAGAATTTCAAATCTATTTTTTGTTCTTCGGAAAGTTTACCTCTTGTACCCCATAATGATACAAAGTCTACGCTATCGGGCAAACAACGCAAATAGTTTTGGGCGTTATCGCCTTTACCTGTCCAGTTACCAAACCAACCGAAACCTTTTACATGAGGTTTTGTACGGTACTCTTCGCGCAACTTTTTGTAATACTCACGCATGTGAGGATTTAAATCAGACTCTTTTTGCGCTTCAATTAGATATACTAATTTTTGTACATCTTGGTTGTCGTAAGTAAGGCGCTCAGTTTCTGTCCACTTACTACATCCTACTGCGGCAAAAGCTGCAATAACTAAGGAGAATAAAAAACTATATTTTTTCATTTTTCTTATTATTTAAGGTTAATTTTGTTGTGGTCTATTAGGGCGCACCCACCATAAGCGAGTAGATCCTACATCAGGTCCTCCTAACAAAGTAGGCACTTCTGTTTGTAACTTATTATTAGTTAAATAATCTTTAGCAGAATATTTAAAGCGTTCAGGCACAAAGCAGGTAGGGCAACCTATACGGTTAGGGGCATCGGTGTCTTGGTATTTCATAACCAAGGGGTAGCCTGTACGTCTGTACTCAGTCCAAGCTTCTACTGCATTAGGATACATTGCCAAATACTTTTGGGTAATAATTTTTTGAAGATGTTGTTCTTCTTCTTTACCTGTTTGTACATCATTCCATTTAGGTGAGATATTGTTAGTTACTAAGTCATAAGTATAAGGGGCATACCAATAAGAATTTAATTCTTGAGGTTTATTAGTACTTGACAAATAATTAGAAGGCATAGAGGTACCCATTTCTTGGAACGACATCCTCACGCCCTCTTCGTAGAAGCCTTGAGCTTGTGAAGCGGAAAGTCCTCCTAAACCATATAAAGCAGCTTCAGCTTTCAAAAATAACACTTCAGAGGTACGCATCCAAGATAAAGGTGAGTTATCGTCTACGTTAGGTTTGGAAGCGAAGAAAGCCGTATTACGAATACCTTCATATTTAGGGAGGCTTGCTGTAGGAGCTACTGCATAATAATCTTCCACATCTCTATAGGTTCCTTTTTTGAAAAGGACAGCTATACGAGGATCGTTATATCCTTTGAGGTAAGACCATATTGTAAGCCCCATACGAGTTTCGGAATAATCTATAGAAGCTATCATAGAGTTTTTAAGTGGCTGTTTAGGAGAGTTTGCTATTTTAGCTTCATCGGCAGCTTCAGTCATCACTCCTCCTGCCAAAGCTTTAGCTATATAAGTATTAGCTAAAGCTGCATCTTTGAAGTGTGCACGTACAGCCATACGCAACATCAGAGAATTTGCAAATTTTTTCCATTTGGCAATGTTGCCTCCGTAAATAAGGTCGTAATCGGCCATTACCGTAGTTCCATTATCCAGTATAGCCAAGCATTGCTCAAGTTCTTGTAACATAGCTTTGTAGACATTTTCTTGTTTATCTAATGACGGAGCTAATTCACCTTTACCAGCATTGGTGTACACTATAGGTCCAAAAACATCGGTAGCGCGAAGCCAAGCGGTAATTTTGATAATATTAGCAAGAGCTAAGGCTCTTTTTTGTTGTATGTCTTCAGTGTTACCTATGGCATTTTTGATAGAATTCCATTCAGTAAACAACTTAGTGTAAAAGCATTCATAAGCATAAGACATTCTACCATCGTTGAAATTCCAAGTAGCTTCAATATTGAAGTTCCAATTGTTGTTATTTCCGAAATAACCTATGTAGTTTCCTGAGGAGATAAGGTCAGTGACTTGTAAATCATTACCAGGTCCAGTAGTTTTGACTGGAGCTCCAATAGGAATTACATATTGTTGCATTTGTAGGAAGCTATTTCCGTAGCCTACTACGCCACTTTTGGCTAACTCTTCATCGGTTACGCCATAAGTATTTTTATTGATATCCTTATAATCTTTTGTACAGCTTGCTGTGGTAAAAAGACCTATAAGCAATAGTGAGTTTATAATTATTTTTTTCATTATCGTTTTTTTAATTATTAAAAGCCAAACTTCACACTTACACCATAGCCTCTTAAACTTGGTAACATCCAATTGTCATAACCTTGACCTGTGATACCTGTAGTTGCTGTAAGTTCTGGATCGTAAGGAGCTTTGTTATAAATCATCCAAAGGTTATTACCAATGAGTGAAATACTCAAATTTGAAAGAGATTTACCTAATTGTTCTTTAGAGAAACTATAGGTAAGAGCTACTTCTTGCAAACGTACATTGGTAGCTGAATAGACATAGTAAGAGTTCATACCAGGGTCAGAAATAGCACGATAGTAAGTTTCAGGTTTTACTTTGAAATTACCCATTTGTACATATCCGAGGTCGCGAGCATCGGCAGTAGCTTTAGATACTCCATAGCGATCTAACCATTTTTGAGTTTCGGAAATAACAATACCTCCAAGGCGTGCTTTGAACAAGAAACTCAAAGAGAGATTTTTGTAGCCTACATTACCACTCCAACCTAAAGTCCAATCAGGATTTACACTACCTAATTTGTAGGGTTCAGTATTTTCAGTAAGTAGTGTACCACTACCATAGTCTACTAATCCATTAGCATCACGTTTGATTCGTTTGTTATCATATACATCACCTATGTCACCTCCTTCACGCAAGCGGAAGCGTCCTACTTGTATTTCAGAAAAGTCAAGAGTTTCTGCTGGATTAAGAGGGTTTTGAACTTTTGAACCTAATTCTATAATTTTATTACGGTTTGCTGATGCAGTAATATGAGTAGCAAAATTGAATCCTTTTTCAAACTCTTTGTTATAACCTAAAGTCATTTCAATACCTCGGTTTTGGATATTACCTGCTTGTAAGAACATATAGTCATATCCTGATGTTTTTGACAATTCTCTTTTGAGCAATTGGTTATAGGTATTAGAATGATACACTGTAACATCGAATGACAAGGTATTTTTAAGCCATTTGGTATTTAAACCTATTTCATAAGAACGAGTACGTTCAGCTTTAAAATCAGGAAGAGGATAATACTTATAGGCTTGAGGTATCCCCCCTACGAGTTCTCTGGTTTCAGTTCCTTTGGTAAGACCTGTATAGGCGATAGGAGAACCTACCTCAGTATATGAACCGCGTATTTTAGCGAAACTTAACACTGGGTATAGTTTTTGGCGTTGTTCAGAAGAGAGCAATTCAGTAAGTACTCCTGAAAGACCTACAGAAGGGTAAAAAATAGCTTCTTCTTTAGTGTTTACGAGTTGAGAAGGCCAGTCGGTACGCCCTGTAAGGGTAAGATATACTAAAGATTTCCATCCTAATTCAGCAGAAGCAAAGACTGCTATGTTACGTTTTCTACTGTCACCACCTGTTTCTATAGGCACAGAGTTATTAGGGTCGATATTGTTATAAGTAAACTTATTAGCAAGACGGAGCAATTGTCCTCCATACCCTCTTCCTTTGGTATCATAATCCTCAAATGAAGAACCCACGTTAGCAGAAAGGCTATAATCTTCTTTGAATGTAGCATTATAGTTCAACATAATATCTACATATTTTTGACGGAAAGTTTCCTGTGCATAGCTATAAAAACCTTTTTCTTTGGCATAGGTAAGTATAGTACCTGCATAACGTTTATCTTCTTTCTCAGTATAAGTATTATCTATACGGAAACGAGTGGCTACATTCAAATTTTTCAAAATATTGTATTTGAGTTGCCCTGAGAACATATAGCGATCTTTCGCTAACGGACGTATATTGCGATAAGCTATCCAATAAGGATTTTGGATATCAGCTCCAAAACCACCTACTGACCAATATTGTTTTGCATAACCTGCTCCTACATCGTAACGCTCAAAGTACTTTTCTTGCTCGAAATCATTACCACGAGGATATAAATAAGCACCTACAATAGGGTTGAAATAAGTACCATAGCTAACCATATTGCGTTCGTATTGACGAATATAGCTTGCTGATAAATCAAGTTCCAGCTTATCGTTTAAGAAAGATGAAGTATTGCGAATAGTCATATTATAACGGTGATAAGCACTATTAGGCACTATCCCATCCGATTGTATATGAGAAGCTGAGGCAAAAGTTTGATTATTCTTATTTCCTACCGATAGGTTTACTGCATTATTAAGCGTAAGCCCTGTTTTGAAGAAATCTTTAGGGTCATAAGAAGTAGGTGTAGAGAGTTTATCACCCCAAGAGTTATAATCGCCAGCTTTGTTTCCATAGGTATTTTGAAATTCTGGCATTATTAGAGGATTCGTAAGTTCTACAGAAGAAGAAACATTAAGTTTCATTTTCCCTTCTTGACCTTTTTTAGTATTGATAAGGATTACCCCATTAGCAGCTGCAGCACCATAAAGAGCGGCTGCTGAAGGACCTGTGAGTACGTTGATACTTTCGATATCTTCGGAGTTAAAGTCGGCAATACCTTCACCAGAAGCTCGACCTGAACCAAAAGAAGTACCATCACCTGATCTATCGGATTGGTTACCAATAGGCACCCCGTCCACTACATAAAGCACGTTGTTATCACCACTAATGGATTTAGCACCACGCATTACTACTTTAGTAGCTCCACCTACTCCAGCAGAACTACGCTGGATATCTACCCCAGCAACTTTACCATTGAGAGTATTTACAAAGTTTGCATCTTTCACCTTTGTAAGTTCCTCGGCTTTTACTTGTTGTACGTTATAACTCAAGGCTTTTTCTTGGCGTTTGATACCCAAAGCGGTTACCACTACCCCACCGAGTTGTAATGCTTCTTCTTGCATTACTATATTAAGGGTGAGATGCCCTTTAGCTTGAGTTACTTTTTTCTGCTGAGTAGCATACCCTAATGAGATGAACTCAAGGGTCTCATTTGCATTTGCTTGAATTTCATACTTCCCATCAAAGTCGGTAGAAACTCCACGTGTTGTACCTTTAATGACAACACTCACACTTGGCAGTGGCATTCCATCACCGCCAGTAACTGTACCTGTTACTTTCGTTTGTGCCATTAGCGCACCGCTAAACAATGCAAAAACGAAAATCAGCATTGATATTTTTACTTTCATTACTTTATTGAAATAAATTAATTTTGGGGCAAAGTTATGAATACATTAACATAATGCAAATTTTTTGAGCAATATTTTTTTCGTTTTTTATATATTTTCTTTTTAAAATATGTAGTAGTTTGATAATCAAACGAAATTAAATAAGATTATTTTTTATTTTATTCACTTTCTAAATTTGCAAATTTTAACTGTAAAAAAATGAATATTGAATTGTTTTTCTACTTTTTACCAAATTAAAATCATAAAAACATCAGATTTAAGATATTATTTTTACTAAAAATGAAGTTCAGGTTAATTTATTGTTAAATTTGGAGTAATGAAGCTTTACAAGGGTATTTGAGACAAAAATAATCTTTCGATATTTTTTAAAATATTTTAATAACTACTCGTCTTACGTATATGAATAATATAAAAATAACAAACTAAAATTACTAATTGACAAATTGCTTAATTAACTAATTATCTTTATCTTTGCCCCCGTATGAAAATATTGATAATAGAAGACGAAAAAGAACTGCGACTTACCCTGCGACAGTTTCTTGAAGAAGAGCATTTTTTAGTAGAAACAGCGAAAGATTATACCTCTGGTCTTTCTAAACTCGCTGATTACGACTACGATTGTATAGTGTTGGACATTATGCTGCCCAACGGCAGTGGTATGCAGCTCTTAGACGAGCTGAAAGCGATGAAAAAGAACCACTCGGTACTCATTATATCGGCGAAAGACTCGGTGGAAGACAAGGTGTTAGGACTTGAAAAAGGAGCTGACGACTATCTGGCAAAACCGTTTCACCTGGCAGAACTCTTGGCTCGGATAAAATCGATTATACGACGAAAAAACCAACAAGGTGAGGAGGTGATTCATCTTAAAAACGTACGTCTTTTCCCGGAAACACGTACTGTGAAGGTAGGTGAGGAGACTCTGACTCTCAATCGCAAAGAATACGACCTATTATACTACTTTATGATTCGCCCTGATCGATTGGTGGAAAAAATGACACTCGCTGAAGCTGTGTGGGGTGACTATATAGACCAAGTAGATAGCCTTGATTTTATCTATTCGCAAATAAAAAACCTCCGCAAAAAACTCAAAACCGCTGAAGCTGAGATAGATTTACAAGCAGTTTACGGCATTGGTTACAAATTGGTATAAGGATGAAAATATCATTGAAAAACTACACTCTGCGCTACCTTACACTTGCCTTTTTACTGATTTTGGCGGTGTGGGCAGTTGTATTCTACGCTTATATTTTAGATGAAGTGTACGACAATATAGACGATGGACTTAAGGATAAAAAGACGCTTATTATCCAAAATATCCTCCGCCACCCCGAACTATTGCAAGTGAATGAGTTTGGTATAGAGGATTTTAGGGTCTACCCTTCACAAGAAGATTTTTCTGACCGCAATATCCTTAGCAATGCATTTTTCTATATGCCTTTTGACGATGAAGATGAGCCTTATAGGGTGCTAAAAACAGGGTTTTACGACCGCGATATGAACCCTTATACGCTTGAGATACGCACTTCGACAGTGGAAAAAGATGACCTATTATTCAACTTGGCGGTTGCCTTGGGGGTGCTTTATGTGGTGTTAGTGTTTTCGATGTATCTTATCAATCTATTAGTAATCAACAAAATATGGAAGCCTTTTAAGGGAATTGTCTCTGCAATTAGACAATATGAGGTGGGGAGTAAAACTACTCTACAACCTATCACTACTGAGGTTATAGAGTTCAACATACTGCACGACAACATCCAACAGATGTGGCAGCGTAATGAGGTGATGTTTGAGGAACAAAAGGTGTTTATTGAGAATGCTTCACACGAACTACAAACGCCCTTGGCTATCACACTCAACAAATTGGAACTGCTCAGCAATGATTCGTCGCTGACTGAGAAGCAATTGGTGCAACTGAGTGAGGTAAAACAATCGTTGATGCGAATGACCCACCTAAACAAGTCGCTACTGATGCTCACTCGTATAGAAAATCAACAATACAAGCAAGCAGAATATATTTCATTTCAAACTCTTACTACTGATATTATAGAAGACTTGAGTGATTTGATAGCCTTTAAATCATTGGAAGTAAACATAGAAGAAATAAGTGATTTTCAAGTAGAGATGAATCCTGATTTAGCAAGGGTACTCGTTTCAAACTTATTGCGCAATGCTATAAAATATACTGAAAAGGGAGGCAATATACAAATATTGATAGAAGAGAATCGTTTTCAAGTAAAAAATACTGCCAAAGATATAATGCGCTTAGACCCTTCTAAGATTTTCCAACGTTTCCACAAGGGAGAGCAGGATGCTACTTCAACGGGTTTGGGTTTAGCTATAGTAAAATCGATTGCAGAGCGCTATCATTTAAAGGTGTATTACACTTTTGAGGAGGGAAAACACTGTTTTCAGGTGACAGGGGTCAGGTGATAGGTTTCAGGGGTTAAGAGCATAAAAAACAGGTAATAGTGTTTATTACCTGTTTTTTGATTGTTATTACCAATTGTTCATTAGCAATTGTGTGATTAGAATCTATAACCTATTTTGATACCAAAATTAGGTTCGATTGCCCAGAATTTTTTGTCGTCGTTTACGCCTTTACCGAAGTTGCGAGCAATATTCGCATAAGGAGCTACAACAAAGGTATCTTCATAGTTCCATTGGTAACCTACACCAATTCCTAAGATAAAGCTATCTAACTTTGTTTTGGAACCATCGTCGTATTTATAATTACCAAAACGTTGTTTTATAAAGGGATTGATATAGAGACCTGTACCTCCATCTTCTTCAAAATAGTAGTTATAGCCTACTTTTATACTAGTAGCATTAAATTTCCCACTACCTTTAGGAATCACTGAAAAGCGGTCGTTGAAAAACAATTCACCTTCGATAGATTGGTTATCGGCTATAAAGTGTTCATAACCTACTTCAACTGATGCTAACCAAATGGCGTTCAAGATGTTTAAATTTACTTGATGTTGACGGTCTTGCGCGAATGTTTTTACTGAGAAAAACACAAGCATTGCAGCTACAATAATTTTTTTCATCGATATTCTTAGTTTAAAAAATAATGGCAAAGATACGAATAATTTGTTAATTAGCAAATTTGTAGATTGTCAAATCTATAAAATTAGTTGTCTATCCAGCTGGCGTATTTGGGGTAATTGGTGGCGGTACGCTCAATAAGAGCACGTTGTTCTTCGGTTACTTCTTTGATTTTCTTAGCAGGAACGCCAGCATAAAGGCTCCCTTTTTCTATATGGGTATTAGGAGGTACTACGGCTCCAGCAGCTACAATGCTATGGCTTTCTACTACACATCCGTCCATTACGATACTTCCCATACCTATAAGCACATCATCTTCGATAGTACAACCGTGTACAATAGCGTTATGCCCTATGGACACGCGATTGCCAATGGTTGTGGGGTGTGTTTGATAGGTAGCGTGAATCACTACACCATCTTGAATATTGGTGTCATCACCTATGCAAATAGTGTTTACATCGCCACGAATAACCGCATTATACCACACGGTACAGCGGTCGCCTAAGTGCACATCACCGGTAAGGGTAGCATTTTCAGCAAAAAAGCAACCTTCCCCAAAGGTAGGTTGCTTTCCGTTAACTTTCTTGACTAACATATTCTTTTAGTTTATCGATTATCTCTTGTAGACCATTAGTTTTTATCTCGAAAGTAGTAGCTAATAGCATTCCTAATTTTCCTTTGGGGAATCCTTGAGTGCTAAACCACTCGAGGTAATAGGAAGGCAAATCAGCAATCATAGTACCCTTGTACTTGCCATAAGGCATAGGAGTAGTGATGATTTCTTTGAGAATTTCGGGAGACATAGAATTAGAAAATTTGGAAATTAGATAATTAGCAAATTAGCAGATTTACTAATGTGCTATTTTAACCATTTTTCTCTTTTCTTCGTTGCGCTCTATTTTATGGTTAGGGCGCGTCCATTTAGGGTTTTCACCTAAGGAGTGATATTGAGAATCTTCTGCTTCTACCGTTTGAGGCTGTGGATGCGTTTCAAAAGGTTTCTGAATACGCATACCAAGTACGCCGAGCATTTGCATATCCTCATTGATATCGGGGTTAGGAGTGGTGAGGAGCTTATCGCCTGCGAAGATAGAGTTGGCTCCCGCAAAGAAACAGAGAGCTTGTCCTTCTTGGCTCATTTGGGTACGACCTGCGGAAAGGCGCACTTGCGATTGTGGCATCACGATACGCGCGGTAGCTACCATACGCACCATCTCGAAGATATCTACGGGCTCACAGTCTTCCAAAGGCGTTCCTTCTACGGGCACTAAGGCATTGATAGGCACCGACTCGGGTTGTGGATTGAGCGTAGAAAGCGCTACGAGCATTCCAGCGCGGTCTTCGAGTGATTCACCCATACCAATAATCCCTCCACTGCACACAGTGATATTGGTTTTGCGCACGTTGTCAATCGTTTTGAGGCGGTCGTCATAACTACGGGTAGAAATGATTTCTTTGTAGTATTCTTCTGACGTATCGAGGTTGTGATTGTAAGCATACAAGCCTGCTTCCGCCAAACGTTTGGCTTGATTTTCGGTAAGCATACCGAGTGTACAGCACACTTCCATATCCAGCTTATTGATAGTGCGCACCATTTCGAGCACCTGTTCAAATTCGGGACCATCTTTTACGTTACGCCACGCTGCCCCCATACACACACGTGAAGCTCCTGCTGATTTAGCACGAAGGGCTTGGGCTTTTACGTGAGTAACACTCATCATATCGGCGTTTTCTATCTTTACTTCGGTTTCGTAACGCGCTGATTGCGGACAGTAAGCACAGTCTTCGGAGCAACCTCCGGTTTTAATAGAGAGTAGTGTAGAGACTTGTACCGAGTTAGGGTCGTGATATTTACGGTGCACGGTAGCGGCTTCGTAGAGCAACTCCATTAGGGGTTTATTGTAAATAGCCATTATTTCTTCTTTCGTCCAATTATGACGAGTTTCGGCATTGCTACAGCCACACGTATGTTGATTTTCGCACATATTTCTTTTGTTTATTTCGGGGGCAAAGGTAGTAAATTAATTACGAATGACAAATTACGAATTACGAAAGTGTGTAAAGCCATATTAACTTTTAACCATTGCTAAGATTTTTTGTACTTGTTCCTCTATAGTAAGATTGGTATTATCGATAACTATGGCATCATCGGCTTTTTTAAGAGGTGACTCCTTGCGGGTGGTATCGATATGGTCGCGGTGCTGGATATTGGCAAGCACTTCGTCGAACGATGCTTTATCGCCTTTGGCTTGTAACTCTTTATAACGGCGCTGGGCGCGCACCTGTTCGCTAGCGGTCATAAATATTTTAAGTTCAGCATTCGGAAATACCGTTGTACCTATATCGCGTCCGTCCATTACAATACCTTTGTCTTTACCCATTTTGCGTTGTAAGTCTACTAAGTAAGTGCGGACTTCAGGTTGTTTGGCAACTTCGCTCACCCAATTGGCTATTTCAATACCGCGTATTTCGTTTTCGATATTTTTACCGTCTAAATAAATTTCAGAAAATCCCAACTCAGGGTTGTATACGAACTTTATTTCCGACTTTCGCAGGGATTTCATCAGGGATTTTACATCAATTCCTGAGGTAGAGGCATAGCCTTTTTCTAAGGCTAAATAGGTAACGGCGCGATACATCGCACCTGTATCGATATAGACGTAGCCCAACGCTTTGGCTACGGCTTTGGCAGTAGTACTCTTTCCTGTTGAGGAATAGCCATCAATGGCAATAATAATACTCATTTTTGTTAGATGTTAGGTGTTAGGTATTCGTTAATCCATTTGCTAAGGGCGTGTACCCACAAATTGGAGTCGTTGAGACAGGGAACCATTTTGAATTCTTCTCCGCCATTTTCGCGGAAAGTTTTGCCTCCAGCCATTTCAATTTCTTCGAGTGTTTCTACACAATCGGTAACAAAAGCTGGGGTAATAACCGCTAATTTTTTCACGCCTTGTTGAGCGAGTTGGGCTATTTTATCGGCAGTAAAGGGGGTTATCCACTTATCGTTGCCTAAACGCGATTGGAATGATTGTGAATAAGTTCCTTTTTGCAAGCCTAATTTTTCTACTAACAAACGTGTAGTTTCAAAACAATGACTTCGGTAACAATATTTTCCTTCCTCACTATAAGGGTCACAACAAGTTGTGCCTTCCAATATATTTTTGTGGGCAGGTGTAGGGGTAACTTTGCGCAAATGGCGTTCGGGCACTCCGTGATAAGAGAACAGCAGATGGTCGCAAGGGTTGTTTTCTAAGTATTTGCGGGTTACTTCGGCTAATGCTTCTATATACTCGGAGCGATGAAAGAAAGCAGGGAATTTTATAAGTTTCATTTTTGGGAATTGCTTTTTTACCAATTGCTGAGCGAATACCTCAATAGTTTGAGTGGTAGCCATTGCATACTGAGGGTAAAGGGGCATCAAAAGCACCTCGTCTACTCCTTGGTCGTACAATTGTTGGAGGCCGCTGGCTATATTGGGGTTGCCATAGCGCATAGCCATTACCACAGGTACTGAGACTTGTTGTTGTATTTTTTCAGTGAGTCGTTTTGTAATCACAATAAGGGGAGAACCTTCGTTCCACCATATTTTTTGATAAGCTTTGCTTGTTTTTGGCGGACGTGTATTGAGGATGATGCCATTCACCAAAGTGTAACGCAATAGATAAGGCAAATCAATTATACGTTCGTCCATTAAAAATTCTCTTAGGTATCGCTTGATATCCTTTACAGCAGGGGAATCAGGCGACCCTACATTTACGAGTAATACTCCTTTTTTAGACATTTTTTAGTTAGTGAAAAAGTTAAAAGTGAAAATGTTTATTCATCATTAGTGTTTTTCTTCATTTGGCGGAGAGCGCTTTCGGCGAGTTCTTCTTCTATATCGGCTTCAGTTTTGTCTTTTTCCATTTTGCCGTCTTTACGTTTTTGAGCACTTACGGAAAGTATGCATCCTAAAGCTATACAAGTTACTAAAAATGAAGTTCCTCCACTACTGATAAGTGGGAGGTTTTGCCCTGTAACTGGGAAGAGTTCTACTGCTACTCCCATATTGATAACTGCTTGCAGGAGTATAGGGATGCCTAAGCCTAACACTAACAACTGACCGTATAGGGTGGGTGCTTTGAGTGAAATTGCTACAATGCGAACGAGCAATAGTATGTAGAGTAACATTATGAATATAGCTCCTACAGTTCCCCATTCTTCGGTGATGATGGCAAAGATAAAGTCGGAGGAGCTTTGAGGGAGGAAGTTTTTCATTGTGCTTTTGCCAGGTCCTTGACCTAACCCTATTCCTTTGGCTATAGCCATTTTAGAGCGTTCAATTTGGTAGCCTTCTTTTTCGTCGTCACCAGCGGTAAAGGATTCGATACGGCTCATCCAAGTATCGACCCTATTAGGCATTACTTCGGGGAAAGCTTTTACAAACAAGAAGAAAACTCCCATAAAAGCAATAGCTATAAGCATAGCCGAGAGTATGTGTTTCATTGGGAATTTACCTAAGAACGATAGAATTACCACCGAAGTGAGTATGAGTACGGCGGTAGAGAGGTTAGATATCATAATCAAGCCTGAGATGAGTCCTACCGGTACCCATAGGGGTAAGAAAGTTTCTCTGAAGGTGAGTTTTTTGCCGTAATTCTTAGCTAAATAGGAAGCTACATAAGCCATAAGAACGACTAAAGCGAGTGCTGAAGGCTGAAATGAAATTCCCCAGACACTGAGCCAACGGCTGGCGTTAGCACCTTCGATAGTAGTTCCTTTGAGGAGTGTGATAAGCAAGAGAAGCACCACAACTGGAAGTAGTAATTTTGACCAAACGCGAAATTGAGCATAAGGGCGCTTGTGTACCAAATAAAGAATTGTATAACCTCCTGCAACAAAAACTAAATGTTTGACGAGATAGCCTATAGTTGTTCCTTTCCCAACAACATACACCAAGTTTGTACTAGTGCTATAGACTGCTGGGAGGGAAGCGAGTGTGAAGAGCAGGATAGTTACCCATAGTCCTCGGTCTCCTTTGATGTGTGTAGAGAGCCATTCTTGCATCACCTAAACAGAGATTACAAGCGAGCTACAGCTGCTTTAAATTGGTCGCCACGATCTTCGTAGCTTTTGAATAAATCAAAACTTGCACAAGCTGGAGAAAGCAGTACGGTATCGCCTTCGGCAGCAAACTTTTTGGCGATTCTCACGGCTTCGTCCATAGATTGGGTTTCTATCATTTCTTTTCCGCTATTGCTAAAAGAGCGCAAGATAGGTTCGTTATCAACGCCTAAGCACACGATAGCTTTTACTTTTTCGTGTACATAGGGTAGCAAGGCGTTGTAGTCGTTGCCTTTGTCTTGACCGCCTACTATCCATACGATAGGGGTTTTAATCGTATCGAGGGCAAAATACACTGAGTTTACATTGGTTGCTTTAGAGTCGTTTACATAAGTAACGCCGTCTACCACTTTTACTTCTTCGAGGCGGTGGTCGGCACCTTTAAATCCTTTGAGGCTGTCGCGTAAAGAGTTGTTGCGAATATTTACCAAGCGGGCTGCTACACTTGCAGCCATTGTGTTTTTGATATTGTGTTTACCACGCAAGCTGATTTCTTCTACATCGATTTCAGTAGTTTCAGCAGTTTGATTTTCTAACATAATGTGTATTTTGTTATCTTTTAGGAAAGCTCCGTAGGGGAGTTCTTTTTCTATGGAAAAGGGTATGAGTTTAGCTTTTAGGGTATGGTGTTGTAACCATTCTTCAATCACTGGGTCATCGGCATCGTAGATGAGGTAATCGTTTTCGGTTTGATTCATCGCGATGCGGAATTTAGAGGCGATATAGTTCTCGAACTTGTAGTCGTAGCGATCTAAATGGTCGGGGGTGATGTTGAGCAGTATTGCGATATGAGGGGCGAAATGCTCAATGCCATCCAACTGAAAGCTACTAATTTCAAGTACATAATAGGGTGGATTTTCGGTAGCTACCAATTCGGCAAAGCTATAGCCTATATTGCCGCCTAAGCCTACTTGCAAACCTGCTTCTTTAAAGATGTGATGAGTGAGCAAGGTAGTGGTGGTTTTACCATTACTGCCGGTGATGCCCACAATGAGACTATGTGTATACTCACTGGCAAATTCAATTTCCGAGATAATGCGGATACCTTTTTCGCGAGCTTTTTTCACGATAGGGGCTTTATCGGGGATGCCAGGGCTTTTCATAATCACATCGGCAGAGAGGATTTTCTCTTCGGTGTGGGTACCTTCTTCCCATTCTATTCCCTTGTTAGTGAGGGTTTCGCGATAGTGAGGTTTAAGGGAATTTTTATCGGAAAGGAATACCTCCCAACCTTTTTGTTTACCCAAAATTGCGGTACCTACACCGCTCTCACCACCGCCTAATATTACTAAGCGTTTCATTCTTAAATCCTTTAATACTAAGGAGTACTATTATTTTGGGGCAAAGGTAAGAATAATTTGTCAATTAGCAAATTTGGAAATTAGCAAATTTGGAAATTAGCAAATTTGGAAATTAGCAAATTTGGAAATTAGCAAATTTGGAAATTTACTTCTATTCGGAGTTTATCTGAAAAAGTTTTTTTCTTTAAGGGCGTTTGCAGCACATACCCAGCTATCGCTGGCTTTCCTACACAACATAGTCTGAAAAATGATTGATTATCAGAATAATCAACTTTAGTAAAGTGTGATACTTTGCCAAAGTATAGGACATAAATACGATTTTGGAACTTTTTCTGAAAAAATATCTAATATTTCTTACTATTATAGCCTTTATTTCCAAGACATATAAGTTATTGTTTTAAATACAAACGCCGTGTGTTGTTTGAATATTTTTTTGTTGGTTTACTAATTATCTGTATCTTTGCGTTTTGTAACCAACATAATAGAATATCATACTATGAATAAGAATACAGTTTTGGGGTGGGCAACCCTTATAATGATTGTAGTAGGCTTAGGGCTTATCGCCTTGGGAGCTTTTAAATACAACGAAGTTGCAGGCTTTGGCTTTGGAGCTGTAGGCATTGGTTTCTTCGCTATTGCGTGGGTGTTCAATGCCCTTAAAGGAAGAGTGTAATAATTAGCTAATTTGTCAATGAGCAAATTGGCAAATTTACAAATCGACAAATGAATATGATTCCAGAACAATTTCAAGTAAAACCGTTTCGCCAAGAGACTTATCTCATTGATGGCGAACTCCGTGAGTGGAAAGGTGAGTTCACTGATATTTATTCCACTATTTCATCTACTGAAAAGTATGCACACACTCTCTTAGGCAGTGTACCTTCGCTGGGTGAAAGCGATGCTTTAGAAGCTTTACATTCGGCTACTGAGGCTTATAACAAGGGCAAAGGTTTATGGCCTACAATGAAAGTGAAAGACCGCATCAGCGCTATGCTCAAGTTTGTAAAACAGATGGAAAAACAACGCGATGAGGTGGTAAAACTGATGATGTGGGAAATTGGTAAAAATTTAGATGACTCTCGCAAAGAGTTTGACCGTACGGTAGAATACATCTATGACACTATCAACGCTTATAAGGAACTTGACAACGAATCGTCTAAATTTGTACGCCGTGATGGGGTGTATGCTCTTATTCGTCGTGGCCCATTAGGAGTTGTGCTCTGTTTAGGTCCTTACAACTACCCACTAAATGAGACTTTTGCGCTTATCATTCCCGCTCTTATTATGGGTAATACCGTTATTTTCAAGCCTGCTAAACACGGGGTATTACTTTTCACGCCTCTGTTAGAAGCTTTCCAAAATTCTTTTCCTCGTGGGGTAATCAACATTCTCTATGGGCGCGGTCGCACAGTAGCTCCGCCTATTATGCAAAGTGGCAAAGTGGATGTATTGGCGCTTATAGGCAACAGCAAAACAGCTATTGCACTACAAGACCAGCACCCTAAGAAAAACCGTTTGCGCCTTGTTTTTGGCTTGGAAGCTAAAAACCCAGGAGTCATCCTCCCCGATGCTAACTTAGATTTAGCAGTAGACGAATGTGTAAAAGGAGCCTTATCGTTTAACGGACAGCGTTGTACAGCATTGAAAATTCTTTATGTACACGCTAAAATAAAAGATGAGTTTTTGAAGCGTTTTGCTGAAAAAGTAGATGCCCTTAAATTCGGTAATCCGTGGGAAGAGAAAGTAGCCCTCACTCCCCTACCCGAGGTAGAAAAACCTGCTTTCTTACAAGAACTCATAGATGATGCGCTTGCTAAAGGGGCTACCATTCAGAACAAAAAAGGCGGTGAACGCACGGATAATTTTATCTTCCCAGCAGTACTCTATCCTGTTTCTAAGGATATGAGAGTGTACAATGAGGAGCAATTTGGCCCACTTGTACCTGTAAAACCTTTCTCTAACATCAATGAGATTATTGATGAGATTTCGGATTCTAAATACGGACAACAAATCAGTTTGTTTGGAGAAGACCCTCACGAGCTTTCCCCACTAATTGATATGTTAGTGAATATGCTTTGCCGCGTGAATTTGAACAGTTTATGTCAGCGAGGTCCAGATGTATTCCCGTTCACTGGTAGAAAAGACTCGGCTGTGGGTACATTAAGCGTACACGATGCCTTGCGCTCATTCTCTATCCGTACCTTTGTATCGTTCCAAAACAACGATTACAACGACAAGATAGTAGAGAATTTATTGCGTACTGGTGCGTCTAACTTCATCAATACAGATTATATTCTTTAGGAATTAGAAATTAGAAATTAGAAATTAGTGATATAACAAAAAAGCTGTCTTTTGAGACAGCTTTTTTTTGTTAATTATCAATTGTTAATTATTCTTTATTCATTGTTTTTTTGCTTCCTTCATACATTTTATACTGTAACAATCGGCTTTCTAATTTACCGTTGAAAAGTTTAATTTTGCGGGTGGGTCGCAAACCTACATATTTCATTCCCTCTAAATTAGCGGTGATAAACCACGCTTCGGTATTGGGGTAATTGCGTTTGAGAGTGTTGCCTATAGAAGAGTACAACTGTTCAGTATCAGCTTGCAAGCGCTCGTTGTAAGGCGGATTGAACACTATATGCAAGGGTTTTTGTTTATCTTCTTTTTCGGTTGTAAAAAAGTCCTTTTGGAATACTTGAATATAGTCACCAAGGTCGGCATTTGCGAGGTTATCTTTTGCTTTGGCTACTGCCGAAGGCGCCTTGTCATAGCCTACAATTTGATAGTGAAACTCACGTATTTTTTTGATACAACTACCAAAAATAAGATTGAAGAGGTTCTCATCAAAATCTTTCCAACGTTCAAAAGCAAATTCTTTGCGGTGTACATTTGCAGGGATATTACAAGCAATCATCGCTGCCTCAATAAGGAAAGTACCACTACCACACATAGGGTCGAGGAAGTCACATTGCCCTTGCCAACCGCTCATTATCAGTATGCCTGCCGCTAATACCTCGTTGATAGGCGCTATATTAGTAGCTGTACGGTAACCGCGTTGATGGAGAGAAGTGCCTGAACTATCAAGCGATACAATCACCTCATTGCGCTGGATATGAATGTGAATTGCCACATCGGGGTGGAGCACATCTACACTGGGGCGACGCCCTGTAGTGTTGCGGAAAGCATCGGCGATAGCATCTTTAGCTTTGAGAGCGACGTATTGTGTATGGTTGAATATCTCGGTTTGCAGGGTAGCTGTTACAGCAAAAGTTTGGCTAAGATCCAAAACTTCTTGCCAGTTGAAGTCGTAAAGTTTTTGGTAATACTCTTTTTCGTTGTGGATGTAGAAAGAGTGGATAGGTTTGAGGATTTTTAGGGCGGTGCGCAAACAGAGGTTTGCTTTGTACATAAAACCTTTATCGCCTTCAAATTGCACGCTGCGCACACCTTTAGTTACGTGCATAGCACCTAAATTGCGAAGTTCGTCAGCCAATATATCTTCAAAACCGAAGAAAGTTTTGGCTACCATTTTATAATTTTTTTCCATATTGCTGGTAATGTTCAACTAACAATTGCCGATTGCTCATCAACAATTATTTTCAGGCGACAAATGTAATACTTTTTTTTGAATTGGCAAATTTGCTAATTAGCTAATTATGTAGTATCTTTGCCAAAAATATGGAATATTATGTGTTACACTATCACTATCAATAGCAACAGTGTACAAGCTCAAAACCTTGTAAACTACATCAAAACCTTTGATTTTGCAGAGGTTACCCCTATTTTTTCTGAGGAAGTATTAGAAGCCTCTAAAGCAACAAAAATGACTCCAGAGGAAATTATAGCAGCCGCTGAAGAATACCAAATGACTCCTGAAGACTATGCTTTTACTATGATTATTTCTAAAAAGGTTAATCGCGGCATTGCTAAAAGAATGTGTAAAGACTTTAATATACCTTACAAAGGTTAGAAAACTATGATTATCATTGCCGACAGTAATATTTTTATGAGTGCTTTAATCTCTCCTAATGGTTTTGTAGCTAATATTTTAGCAGAGAGAAAAAAAATACAATACATAGCACCTGACTACCTTATCAAAGAAGTTACTGAACATATAACAGATATTGTACCTCGTCTCAAAAATAATAAGACTAAGAAACAATTATTGGCTGAATTTAAACAATTATTAGAAGGTATCACTATTGTGAATATAAAAAAAGAAGTTAGTAAAGATCTTATTTTGAAAGCTGAAGAGATAACTAAAGATATCGACTACAATGATTATCCTTTTATAGCTCTACATTTAGAGATTAAACACAAAATCTGGACGATGGACAATTTTCTAAGAAATAGACTTACTGAAAAAGGGTATGGACATTTCTTTATTTCTATTGAAGAATTAAGTAAACACCTCTACAAAAAGAAACAATGAACTTTCTACATACTGCCGATTGGCATTTAGGACAAACATTCTACCAATACGACCGTTACGAAGAGCAGCAATTTTTCCTAAACACTCTCCTACAACTACTGGAAACTGAAGCTATTGAGGTACTCCTTATCAGTGGTGATGTGTTCGATACTGCTAACCCTTCGGTAGCTGCTACTAAACAATTCTATCACTTCTTACACCAAGCTACCGAACGTTTCCCCCACTTACAAATTATTGCTATTGCAGGTAATCACGATTCTCCCGTGCGGCTTGAAATGCCTCAGCCTCTTTTAGAAAATACTCAAGTGCACTTAATAGGACACATCAAGCGAAACGAAATTCACGAAATTGACTACGATGCTCTTATCCTTCCACTTTACAGCAAAGGCGAGATTGTAGCTTACTGTCTTGCTGTGCCTTTTCTGCGTTTAGGCGATACACCTAAAACTGATGATTTTTCGGATTACGGTAAGGGAATTGCCACTTTTTACCAAGAAATTACCGAAAGAGCTTTGGCTATTGCCAACGGTAAACCGCTGATTGCTATGGGACACTTACACGCCTCGGGGGCTGAACTCAGCGAAGAAGATACTGCCGAACGTCCTATCATTGGGGGAATGGAGAGTATATCTCCCTCAAGTTTTCCAAAAGCACTCCAATATATTGCTTTAGGGCATATTCACAAAGCACAAGCCTTGGGCGATACACATATACGTTATGCAGGAAGTCCTATCCCTCTTTCATTTTCTGAAAAACACTATACCCACCAAGTTGTAACTTTTTCTATAGAAAACGGACAAGTACAAGGTATCAAACCTATTCCTCTACCTATCCACATCCCTTTGCTCAGTATTCCTGAGCGCGCACTTCCTCCTGAGGAGGTTTTACATCTTCTCACAGCTTTACCCGAAGCAACAAGTGAGAGTGCAGCGCCTTATTTAGAAGTGAAAGTACTGCTCAAAGAGCCCGCTCCCGAACTGAAAAATAGCATTCTAAAAACTATTGCTAACAAGCACGTGCGCTTAGCGCGTATTGATGTGCGCTACCAGCAACAAAACAAAACTCAACAAACAGTTTTACAAAGCGAACTCACCCTCAACGACTTACAGCCTTATGAGGTATTACAGCGCGTATACGAAAACAAATACCACGAACCTCTACCCGATTTTTACAAACCCTTGTTTGAAGAGGCAATGGGGTTAGTGGAAAGTGAAGAATGAAAAGTGAAAAATCATTAATTGTTAATCGTTAATTATCAATTATTAATTGTTTTTTGTATCTTTGCCCCCAAATAGAAAAGAATGACCTTGAAACACTTTATATATTTCTTCATTGGGGCACTATTTCCTTTACTCTCTTTTGCTCAAGAAGAGGAGGGAACTCCTAATGGCAAAGAGGGGGGCGTAACCTTCAAATCACTGCGCCCTAAAAAGAAGAAAGACAGCATCACTTTCACCGCTCTCGACTACAAAATCATCACCTATACCCGCGATACAACTTCGGTGGATACTACCCTTTCTATGCAAAAGTATTACCTGAACAACGAATGGGGCAAGGATATGTTTGGCAAGATGCCTTTCTCTAATATGGGGCAACCTTATAACACTATGGCTTACGATTTCCGCCGTCAGGATTATGTACCTTCAATGGGAGCTGAAGCTAAAAAACAACTCTACCTCACCCCCGAGGAGATTACTTACTACCATTTGCCTACCCCCCTTACCGAGTTCACTTACAAAAGCGGTATGGAGCAAGGTCAGTTTCTAAACACCCTATTTTCCATAAACTTACAGCCAAATTTCAATTTCTTCATCGCCTACAAAGGTTTGCGTTCGCTCGGTAAATATCAACGTATATTAGTGAGCAATGGCAATTTTAGGGCAGGATTTTCGTACGTATCACCTAACAAAAAATACACCGCTTTTGCGCATTTTGCCTCTCACGATATCACCAGTCAGGAGAATGGAGGCATTGTAACGCCTGAGCAGTTTGAAGGCGGTGAACAGCAGTTTAAAAATCGAGCAACCATAGATGTGCAATTGCTCTATGTCGAGAATTCTCGCGAGAGCAAACGCTATTTTTTGCAACACGACTACGCTTTTTTGCGCAACCGCGATTCGTTAGCTTCATACAAGCAAATACGCTTCCGCCATTTGTTTAATTACGAAACTGAGTTCTATACTTATGACGAAACTCAAAGTAGCAATTATTTTGGAGAAGCATACGTACCCAAAAACTTACACGACAAAGCACGCTTGCAACGAATGACCAACCGCGCAGGGGCTGAACTTGAATTGCCGTATTTGGGCAGAACTTTCCTCTTTGGGAATGCTTATTTCTATAACTATTACTTCCAAAATGCTTACTTCGTATCGGGGGTGTTACAACGCCACCAAATCAAGGATACCGACCTGAGTTTAGGGATACAATGGCACAAAAAAGTAGGCGGTTTTAGCATAGAAGCTGAAGGAGAACAAACCTTTATAGGCAAAATGACGGGTACTAAACTCAGCGGCAAACTCGCTTATGCTTTCAACGATAAGAACAGTATTACTGCTGGTGCTGAATTACATTCGGCTATGCCTAATTTCAACTATTTGCTCTACCAAAGCGACTACAAACAGTTTAATTGGGACAATTATTCATCGTTTAAAAAACAGAATACCCAAACGCTCTATGGCGATTTGAAAACTCAATGGGGAAATGCTTCACTAAGTCTCACCAACCTCAACGATTACACTTATTTTCAAGTAGAAACTTTAGGACAAGTACGCCCTGAGCAGTACAGTGGTAACATTCAATATTTGCAACTAAAAGTACAAAAAGAGTTCAAATTTGGCAAATGGGGATTGGATAATACAATGCTCTACCAACAAGTAGTGCAAGATAGTGACATCCTCAATGTGCCTACTTTCGTAACCCGCAATAGTTTTTACTTCGCTTCACACTTGTTCAACAAGGCAATGTACTTACAAACGGGTATAGGTTTCAATTATTTTACGAAATACTACGCCAATCAGTACAACCCATTATTAGGAGAATTTGCGGTACAAACAACCGAAAAAACAGGTAGTTTCCCGATGTTTGATTTCTTCTTCAACGCCAAAGTACGCACAATGCGTATTTTCTTCTCCTTAGAACAATGGCAGGTGCCCGTGAGCAATTGGCTAAAAATGGGAAATCCTTACAACTACTATTCAGCTCCACGCCAGCCGTACAGAGATTTTATTATCAGGTTAGGCATCAAGTGGGATATCTTCAGTTAATAGGTAACAAGTTTTATGACAAAAAAGACAATTTTCGACACACAAGTATTAGGACACCCTGCGGGGCTATTCGTGCTCTTCTTTACTGAGATGTGGGAACGCTTCTCCTTCTACGGGATGCGCGTACTTCTCATCAATTTCCTCACAATGACCCTCATAGGCTACAATCCTGGTTGGGCGTGGAGCACCGAAAATGCTGGGGCACTCTTCGGTACTTATGTGATGCTCCTCTACCTTACTCCTATCTTAGGCGGTATGATTGCCGATAAAATTACCGGCTACCGCTGGGCTGTAATCATAGGAGCAGTAATTATCACCTTAGGACACGTATCGATGGCTTTTGAGACTGAATTTTCACTCTACTTAGGTCTCACCCTCTTGATTATCGGCACAGGTTTTTTCAAACCTAATATGGTATCTTTCGTCTCTCAGATGTACAAAGATCTCCCTGAAAAGAAAGACGCTGCTTATACGATTTTCTATATGGGGGTAAACTCGGGTGCTTTTTTCGGGATGATGCTCTGTGGCTACTTAGCTGAACGCATTGGCTGGAATTGGGGCTTCGGTTTAGCGGGAGTCTTTATGCTTTTAGGTACCATACAGTTTTGGTTTGCCAAACCGCTTTTTGGTGATATAGGCAGCAAACCGCAAACTACAACTGATACCCCACAAGAAATAACACACAACGAGGAAGATAAACGCAACCCATTCACTACCGTTGATAAAATCCTTATAGCCCTCGCGGCAATCATAGGAATTGGCTATGCCCTCAACGACCCTCTTTCCAAAATATGGAACATCGACCTCTTTGCGTGGGCTTCAATGCCCGCACTTAAAGGGCAATACGTGATGGTAATTATAGGGGTCATCGCCTTCTTTTACCTGATAGGCAGTCGTATCGTACGTTACACTCCCATAGTGCGCGACCGTATGCTCACCGTGGTTATCTTTGGTTTCTTTGTAGTCTTCTTCTGGCTCGCTTTCGAGCAAGGAGCTTCCTCATTAGTAATTTTCGCCCGCGACAATGTAGAGCGTGAATTGCACGGCAATTGGGCAACAATTTACAACATTTTTAATGCACTACTCACCGTAATTCCGCTATTGCTCATCACCTATGTGCTTTTCCTGCTGATAAAGAAAACGTACAAAAAGATATTCCCCGCAGTAATTGTGCTCTTGGTGTGCTTCACTCTCGTGTGGGGTATCGCCGTGTGGATGCTCAACCGCGATTTCAAAACCACAGCTTATAGTGTGGCGTATAAAGCCTACGAACAAGTAGATGCTGATAACCACACCACCTATATACCTATTACAGAGGAAAACCGCAACGCCCACCCCGAACTGAAAATCGTTGAGCGCACCACCATTATAGGTGTAACCGATGCTCGTCTAAACGTAGGGCAAGAAATCAAACTACTCAGCAAGAACAACAAGAATACTTCCTTCGCCTATGCCGATACCGAAAAAGTACAATGGGCTAAACAACGCGGCACAACTCTCAATACCGATAACGGACTCATCGTCGCTCAAGTAAAAGAAGAACGCGACAACTGGGTAGAGGCTACTACTTCGTGGTTTTCTATACTGAACTCCTTTTTTATCATTGCTTTAGCAAGCATATTCTCTCGTTGGTGGGATAGCCGTTTCAACCCTCCTGCAGCCGTAAAATACGGACTCGGATTACTGATGCTCTCCATTGGGTTCGGCTTGTTAGCTATTGGGGCGTATGGCGTTACCCAAGGGATAAAAGTGAGTATGCTATGGCTCGTATTTGCCTATATGTTCAACACAATGGGAGAACTCTGCCTTTCCCCTGTGGGACTTTCGTACGTCTCTAAGCTCGTTCCTGCTCGAATGATTGCCTTTATGTTTGGCGTATGGTACCTTGCCGTCGCTATTGGCCATAAATTAGCAGCTGTGGTGGGCGGACAAATAGAGAATATCACCAAAGAATATAGCCTCTCTACCTTTTTCTTGATATTCACCATCGTGCCTGCCGTAGCAGGAGTGCTCATCATCCTCATCAATCCATTTGTGAAAAAACTGATGCACGGAGTGAAATAGGAATTAGGCGTCAGGTTTCAATATAAAATTTACCAAAGTTTTTTATCACATAACATTCTATAAAATAATACTTTACAGAATATAACAAAATAAAACAATATTAAAAATTTGTAGTTTCAAAAAAATTATTATACCTTTGTCTCTGTATTTGTAAAACGAAATACAATGGCTATATTTAACAACAAAGAAAGAGATAATAGAAACATTATGGCAGCAGACAATACATTAGGAAGCAGCAACCGCATCGTAGCGGAAACAAAATTCAAAGGAGAAATCCACTCTAAATCCGATTTTAGAATTGATGGAGAAGTAGAAGGTACTTTTGAAACTTCTGGTAAATTGGTGATAGGCAGAACCGGTGTAATTAAAGGCACTGTGATTTGCGAAAACGCCGATATCGAAGGCAAAGTAACTGGTACCCTAAAAGTAAGTAGTGTACTCAGCTTAAAATCAACCGCTGTGGTAGAAGGTGAAGTACACGTCGATAAACTTGCTATCGAACCAGGTGCTGTATTCAACGTAACTTGTACAATGAAAGGGGCTAAATCTTTTGTAAATGACAACAAACCTCAACCCCTTGAAAAAGTCAATAAATAAGCAGAGTAACTCCTCACAAGCAAAACTACAAATGGCTATGCGTATAGCCATTTGTAGTTTTTGGTATTTGGCAGGTTGGGCAATAGGTACTGGTACTTTGTACAGCTGCTACAACTATAGTATAGAATCACAAGGTGTTAGCTTGTTCTATTCATTAGATAAGTTATTGCTTTTTCATTGTGGCATTTCAGTTTTAGTGTTTATCATCATTCTTATGGTACACCTAAAACGCCCCCAATACACTGCCTTTGCCTTTGTAGCGGGCTTTGTACTGCGACTTATAGCTGTGATTCTCTTCTGTTTACCTTTAGAAAAACTCACAAACTCTCAACCCCTATACGAACTACTTTTTATAGCCTTACCTACTTTCTATTTTATAGCCTTAGAAACAGTTATTGCCATTCGATTGGTGAAATCAGCAAGTCGACAAATTGACAAATCAACAAATTAATTATGCGCATTTTAGCTATAGACTACGGAACCAAACGCACAGGTATTGCTGTAACCGACCCCCTGCAAATTATCGCTTCGGGGCTTTGCACAGTAGAAACCCCTACCCTACTCGCTTTCCTAAAACAATACACTACCGAGGAAGCCGTAGAAGCCTTTGTGATTGGGCAACCTAAACGACTCAACAACGAGGATTCCAGCGTAGAAACTCACATTCAGCAGTTTATAACACAATTACAAAAAGAATTCCCTACAATCTCTATACATCGCCAAGACGAGCGCTTTACCTCTAAACTCGCTTTCCAAACGATGATTGATAGCGGACTAAAAAAAAAACAACGCCAAAATAAGGCGCTCATCGATGAAATAAGTGCTACCATTATCTTACAAGAATTTTTATCAGGTAAGAAATAATAACAAAAATATTTAACCAATGAAAAAGTTTATTATCACTATTGTATGTATGTTGTGTGTTGCGCCTCTTCTTTTTGCGCAAACTCTTTCATCTCCTAACGGGAACCTCAAACTCTCATTTCAGCTTACTGAAAAAGGTACGCCTATGTATGCCTTAACTTTCAAAGGCAAAACAGTCATCAGCGAGAGTGCTCTGGGGTTTGTAATCAACCAAAAGGAGGATTTCAACAGCAATTTTGAAATCACAGATGTTCAATTTGCTGAAGCTAATAGTGTATGGCAACCCGTATTGGGCGAAAACAAAGAAATACGCGACCATCACAAAGAAATGTTCGTCCGTCTCACTCAGAAAAACAACGGACGACAATTGTACTTGCGGTTTCGCTTGTTCAACGATGGTTTAGGTTTCCGTTATGAATTTCCAGTGCAAGCTAACTTTCGTCACTTTAGAATTCAAGAAGAGCTTACTACTTTCCAACTTTCGGGTAACCACAAGGCTTTTTGGATTCCCGCTGACTACGATACAAACGAGTTTCCTATTACCACTTCTGCTATTTCAGAAATTCCTAAACTTATCGACAAAGTGCGCGAAGAGCCTTTGGCTGCCAAAGCACCTACTCCCAATGTAGCTGTACAAACGCCTTTGATGCTCAAATCAAATGATGGATTGTACATCAATCTGCACGAAGCTGCTTTGGTGAATTACCCTGCGATGATGCTCAACGTCAGTGCTACCAAACATCAGTTATCAGCTCATTTAGTCCCCGATAAGAATGGGGTAAAAGGCTATATTCAAACAGGTAGCGTAACGCCGTGGCGTACGATAGTAGTAAGCGATGATGCCCGTGATATTTTGGCTTCTAACCTTATCCTCAACCTCAACGAACCCTGTAAAATTGCCGATACTTCTTGGATTCACCCTACTAAATACATAGGCGTTTGGTGGGAGTATTTCATAGGAGGCGGTAGTACGTGGGCTTACTCCGATGACCGCGATATTACCATTGGCGTTACCGATTATACAAAACTAAAACCTAACGGACATCACGGTGCTAATACCGAGCACGTAAAACAATACATCGATTTTGCCGCTCAACACGGTTTTGATGCCGTTCTTGTGGAAGGTTGGAACGAGGGTTGGGAAGATAATTATGCTTACGACAAAGAGCGCATCTACAGCTTTACCAAAGCTTACCCCGATTTTGATGTGAAAGCACTACACCAATACGCCGCTTCCAAAGGAGTAAAACTAATTATGCACCACGAAACTACCTCCTCAGTAGTTGATTACGAACGACACCTGCACGAGGCTTTCCGCTTTATGAACGACAATGGTTACGACGCCGTGAAAACAGGTTATGTTGGACCTATCATTCCGCGCAGCGAATACCACGACGGACAATGGATGGTAAACCACTACAACTATGTAGCCGAAACCGCTGCTAAGTACCGCATAATGGTCAATTCTCACGAGGCGGTGCGACCTACCGGTATGAGCCGTACTTACCCTAACTGGGTAGCCCAAGAGAGTGCACGCGGTACCGAATTTGAGTCGTTCAACGGCAATCGCCCCGAACATACTACTATCCTCCCCTTTACCCGCTTGATGGGTGGCGCTATGGACTATACCCCTGGTATTTTTGAAGGCGATTTGAGCCGATATGGCAACAACAAAGCCAAACGTAGTACTACCCTTGTGAAGCAGTTGGCGCTTTACGTAACAATGTACAGTCCGTTGCAAATGGCAGCCGACTTGCCCGAGAACTACGAAAAACACCTCGATGCTTTCCAATTTATCAAAGATGTAGTAGCCGACTGGGATAATACTTACATTTTAGAAGCCGAACCCGGCGATTACATCACCATTGCCCGTAAAGCCAAAGGTAAAAACGAGTGGTTTGTAGGCGCTATCACCGATGAAAACGCCCGTGAAGCTCTCGTTGATTTCAGTTTTCTACCCAAAGGAAAAACCTATACCGCTATCCTCTACACCGACGGTAAAAATGCCGATTGGCGTACCAATCCCAATAGTTACTCCATCAAAACAATGAAAGTAACTCAAAAAACCAAACTCAAACAACGCCTTGCCCCCAGTGGTGGCTTGGCTATAAGTATCAAGTGATTATGAAACAATTCTTTTTCATTATAGGCTTTATTTGCTGCGTTTCACTGAATGCCCAAGACCCGTGGGTACTAAAAGCAGAAAGTATCAATCCTGCCAACTATTACGGGGTTACAATAGGCAATGGAATGATAGGGATGCGTTCTTCTGCTGTACCCCTACAAATAGACCAAGTAATCATAGCAGGGGTGTACGATTACGACAAAAGTAGGGTAGTTTCGGCTATGCCTAATATCAATCCATTACAACTGCGAATGGCTATTGATTACGAGGATATCAACGCTCATTCTGTTAGTGATTTCACTCAAGAGTTAGAATTGCGCAATGGGGCGTTCTCAGGTCACTTCAATTTTAAAGATAAAGCTAAAGTTACCTACACTTATTATGCCTTGAGGCACTTGCCTCACACCTTACTGTTAGACATCAGCATTACCCCTTTGCGCGATATTACACTTCTGGCAGAGAACATTCTAACCACCCCCGATGGCTTCCGCAACCCTCAAAACTACTTCAATGAAATCAATCCGCCTCACGCTCATATCCCATTGCTCACTACGGTAACTCAAACACCTGCAGAAAATGCCCAAGTAGCAGTGAGTAACGCTTTTCTTTTCGATAAAAAATACGGTAACGCTCCCCAAATATTGCACGAAATGAGAGACTACAATAGTCACCTAATGCAATTCACTCATAAGCTAAAAGCAGGCGAAACCTATTCTTTCTCACTAATTGGCAACCTAATAACCTCTCAGCACTCTGCCGACCCTTACAACCAAGCCGAAAGACTCTGTACTTACGCTTTCTTGCAGGGACACGAGGCGCTACTTGCAGGACATAACAAACAGTGGGCAAAACTCTGGGAAAGCAACATTGAGATTGAGGGAGATGCACAGGCTAATCAGGACATCCACAATATGTTATACCACTTATACGCTTCGGTAAGTGAACTCCATTCCTTTTCTCTTTCTCCTTATGGGTTAAGCCACACAGGGTATATGGGACACATATTTTGGGATACCGAAATGTGGATGTATCCCCCTTTGTTATTATTGCACCCCGAAATAGCTAAAAACCTCCTCAACTATCGCTATCAAAGGTTGGAACGCGCCAAACACAATGCTGCTCTACACGGTTATCAAGGAGCGATGTTTCCTTGGGAAAGTGCCACATCAGGAGAAGAAGACACCCCCGTGTGGGCACTCACAGGTACTTACGAGCACCACATCACTGCCGATGTAGCTATAGCTGTATGGAATTACTATTGTGTAACTAAAGATAAAGAGTGGTTGCGTCGCATTGGCTATCCCATTTTAGAAAGTACCGCTACCTTTTGGCAAAGCCGAGTGAGTGAACAAGCTCCCTATCAAATTAAAAACGTAGTATGTGCCGATGAATGGGCTGAAAATGTAGATAACAACGCCTATACCAATGCAGCTGCTAAACTGAATTTGCTCTACGCTATTGCTGCTGCCAAAGTATTAGGGATAAAAGCTAACCCTCAATGGAAAAGCATAGCCGAACAGCTCGTTTTCAGCACAATGGATAATGGCGTAACCCGTGAACACGATAGCTATACGGGGCAAGCAATCAAGCAAGCCGATGTAAACCTATTAGCTTATCCGTTAAAAGTAATTACCGACAAAAACCAAATACACAAAGATTTAGAGTATTACAAAGACAAAGTGCCTTACAACGATACTCCTGCGATGACTCAGGCTATATTCTCTCTCTTATACAGCCGATTAGGCGACCGCGAAAAGGCTTATAAGTACTTTACTGAAGCCTATCACCCTAACCTCTTACCTCCTTTTAGAGTAATGGCTGAAACCAAAAATGGTAAGACTCCTTATTTCCTCACTGGAGCAGGAGGCGTACTACAAACGGTGATGATGGGCTTTGGAGGCTTAGATATATCCGAAGAAAAAGGCATACAACAACTGAAAACTGTAATGCCTACACATTGGAAAAAAATCACTTTAAAAGGCATCGGAATTGACAAAAAAACATATATCATATCAAATGAATAAACCTCAATCACACCCTCCTAAAGCTAAACAAATACCTCATATATTCACCGAATTTGGCAATAAGCGCACCGATAATTACTATTGGCTGCGCGAGCGCGAAAACCCTGAAGTCATTGCTTATTTAGAAGCCGAAAACGCCTATTATCAGGCGCAAACAGCACACACCAAACCTTTGCAAGAAACGCTCTTTGCCGAAATGAAAAGCCGCATCAAAGAAAACGACAGTTCTGTACCTTACTTTTACAACGGTTATTGGTATCAAACCCGTTATGAAGAAGGTAAAGATTATCCTATTTATGTGCGCTACAGAGAAACGATCAAAGCTCCCGAAGAAGTGCTTTTCGATTGTAATGCGATGGCTAAAGGCAAAGCCTACTTTCACCTCGATAGCTTTGCCATAAGCGACGACAACCAGTGGGCGGTTTTTGGGGTAGATACGGTATCTCGCCGGCAATATACCCTGCAAATCAAAAACCTCAGCACAGGTGAAATACTGCCTTATAAAATAAAAAATACTAACGGACAAGCAATTTGGGCAGCCGATAGTCGTACCATTTTCTACGTGAAGAACAATATCCAAACCCTGCGCTCTTTCAAAGTATACCGTCATATTTTAGGTACTGACTCCAAAGACGATGTACTGATTTTCCACGAAAAAGACGATACTTTCGATGTATTTGTCTACCGCGAAAAATCTCGCAAATACCTTGTGATAGGAAGCGAGAGTACCCTTACATCCGAATATCAAATCTTGAATGCCAATACTCCTCACGAGACTTTCAAAGTATTCCAACCCCGCACACGTGGCTTGGAGTACGATATCGCTCATTATGAGGAGTATTTTTATATCCTCACCAATAAAGATGGTGCAACTAACTTCAAACTGATGCGCACCCCCGAAAGTGCTACAACTTCTGAGCATTGGGAAGAGGTAATAGCCCATCGTCCCGAAGTACGCCTCAACGATATAGAAATTTTTAAAGATTTCTTGGTAGTCGAAGAAGTGTACAATGGCTTAGAACGCATACAAATACGCTCGTGGGACGGCTCAAAAACGCATTACCTCCCCTTTGATAGCGAAACCTATACTGCCTATACTACCCAAAATATAGATTTCAACACCGAGTGGCTACGCTATAACTACCAATCATTGGCAACTCCTGCTTCTATTATAGAATATAATATGCGCACTGGCGAAGAGCGCCTACTAAAAGAACAAGAAGTATTAGGCGGGAACTTCAACAAAGATAATTATATAGAAGAACGCCTTTGGGCAACTGCCCCTGACGGAGTGAAAGTCCCTATTTCGCTCGTCTACCGCAAAGACATAGTGAAAAATGGGCAAAATCCTTTATTGCTGTACGGTTATGGCTCGTACGGAGTAACCATCAATCCTTATTTTTCTACCACCCGTTTGAGCTTGTTAGACCGCGGTTTTATCTATGCTATTGCACATATCCGCGGGGGAGAGTATTTAGGTCGCCAATGGTATGAAGATGGCAAACTCCTCAAAAAGAAAAACACATTTACCGATTTTATCGCTTGTTCTCAGTACCTCATCACCGAAGGCTACACCTCTCCCAAACATCTATTTGCCGAAGGTGGCTCGGCTGGAGGTTTGCTAATGGGTGCTGTGGTGAATATGGCACCGCAATTGTATAAGGGCATTATCGCATCTGTACCTTTTGTGGATGTAGTAACCACAATGCTGGACGACAGTATTCCACTCACTACGGGCGAATACGACGAGTGGGGAAATCCTAACGTGCCTGAATACTATGAGTATATGCTCTCCTACTCGCCTTACGATCAAGTGCGCGCCCAAGCCTATCCTGCAATGTACGTGAGTACCGGTTTGCACGACTCACAAGTGCAGTACTGGGAGCCTGCCAAATGGGTAGCCAAACTGCGTGAACTCAAAACCGACGACCATCCGCTGTATTTAGACACCAATATGGAAGCTGGTCACGGCGGTGCTTCAGGACGTTTTGAAGCCCTAAAAGAAACCGCAAAAGAATATGCTTTCCTGCTAACTTTGCATAATCAATAAGAGCCTTTGTGTCATACTTTGTAGGGGCGTTTTGCAAACGCCCACATAGTAATGATTACCTTAATAATCAGTCATTTTACCTACTTTGTAGAAATAATTAGCCAAGCACTCTATTTAAAAATTTGATATATGGTTTTTTTAACCTCTCAACAAATATAAGAAACTCCTGTTTTATAATTCACTTAAAACATTAAAAATCTTACCTTTATAACTCAAAATTCAAATTATAGAACACTCCCTATTATTTGAATTTTTTATTTTTTTTACTCAATTATTTGCTCACCTTATTTTTTTTTCGTAAAATTGCACCCGCTAAAAAAGTATCCTTTCAGATACTTATCTAATTGATTTTTAAGATAAACATACAACAGAAAGAAATAAAATATGGGTTTTTTCGATTTCTTAACAGAAGAAATAGCAATAGATTTGGGTACTGCCAATACACTTATCATTCATAATGACAAGGTGGTAGTCGATAGCCCTTCTATTGTAGCATTAGATAGAACAAACAAAAAAATTATAGCCGTCGGGCAAGAAGCTCGCTTGATGCAAGGGAAAACTCACCCTAACATCACTACCGTACGCCCCCTAAAAGACGGGGTAATTGCCGACTTCGACGCTTCCGAGCAAATGATTGGTATGCTCATCAAAAGCATCCCCGCTTTGCGCAAACGCTTCTTTTCTCCATCATTGCGTATGGTGGTGTGTATCCCTTCAGGGATTACCGAAGTGGAAACTCGTGCCGTTCGCGAATCGTGTGAACGCGTAAATGGTAAGGATATCTACCTCGTGCACGAACCTATGGCCGCCGCTATCGGTATTGGGCTCGACATTATGCAACCTAAAGGCAATATGATTATCGATATAGGTGGGGGTACTACCGAAATCGCTGTCATTGCTCTCGGAGGTATCGTATGCGACAAATCAGTGAAAATCGCGGGGGACATCTTCAACTCCGATATCGTTCACTATATGCGCACCCAGCACAACCTCTACGTGGGTGAAAGTACCGCCGAAAATATCAAAATCACCGTAGGTGCTGCCACCGAAGACCTCGATGCTCCACCCGATGACATTATGGTACAAGGGCGCGACTTGCTCACTGGTAAACCTAAACAAGTGCAAGTATCTTACCGCGAAATGGTAAAAGCCCTCGATAAATCTATTTTGCGTATTGAGGACGCTATTATGGAAACCCTTTCTCAAACACCTCCTGAACTCGCCGCCGATATTTACAATACCGGTATTTATATGGCTGGTGGGGGCTCTATGCTTCGCGGCTTAGACAAGCGTATCTCTATGAAAACCGACCTCCCCGTATACGTAGCCGAAGATCCTTTGCGCGCCGTTGTACGTGGTACCGGTATCACCCTAAAAAATATCAATAAATTTAGAAGCATCCTACTTAAGTAGGAGATAAGAGATAAGAAACGGAACCTCACTTCTTATCTCTTACCTCTTACTTCTTAGCTAAATAACTATGAACCAAATCATCCAATTTTTCATTAGAACGAGGAACTTTTTCGTGTTCCTCCTGCTGTTTCTATGCGCTATTGGTTTGGTTTTTAGAAGTAATTATTACCCTCAAAGTGCCTATATCAATTCGGCAAATGCCCTATCGGGGAAACTTTATGCTTTTTCTAACTATTGGGCGCAGTACTTCAGTTTGAAAAGCCAAAATGAAGCCTTAACCGAAGAAAACCGTAGCTTGCGCGACCAAGTACTCCAAATGCAAGAACAATTGCGACAAACAAAAGGTATTGATAGCCTCGGCTTCACCACCACCGATTCACTGAAGTACAAAGTCCTAAAAGCTAATGTAATCAATAACAGTTTCCGCCTCCAAAAAAACTACCTCACTATTGATAAAGGTAGTAAAGATGGCGTAAAACAGGATATGGGCGTACTCTCACCACGAGGTGTCGTAGGAATTATAGAAAACACTTCAGGTCATTTTGCAACTGTACAGAGCGTGCTCAACAGCCGTTCAGCCCTCAATGCAATGGTAAAACGCACCCAGCATTTCGGTTCTCTACACTGGAATACCAAAGAAGTAAACAAAGTACAATTACTCGAAGTTCCGAATATCGCCCCTATCCAAAACGGCGACACCATCGTAACAGGTGGTATGTCTAACATTTTCCCTAAAGGAATCCCTATTGGTAAAATTGTACATTTCGAGAAAAGCAAGTTCGATAATACCTTCATCATCGATGTATGGCTCTTTACCGATATGTCTAACCTCGATTATGTATACCTCATTGAAAACAAAGATAAAGATACTATTTCAGCTTTAGAAAAACAAAACCCAAAATGACGCACCCACTTGTAAAAAATACCTTTCTATTCATAGCATTAGTACTTTTGCAAGTGCTTATTTTCAATCATATAGAGTACTGGGGCTATGTAAACCCGATGATTTACATCGTGTTCCTTTTGGTAGCTCCTTATCGTGAAAACCAAGTACCCTATCTGTTAGCTGCCTTTGCTATAGGTCTCTGTATAGATATTTTTTCTAACACTGGAGGCTTGCACGCCGCTAGTTGTGTATTGATAGCCTACTGCCGAAAAAGTATCTTACTCATCGTCTTTGGCAGGAATTTTGAGTATCAAGAAATGGACTTAGCCAGCTATCCATTCACCAAAATCTTTAGTTATACAACCCTAATGGTGGTAGTGCATCACACCCTATTCTATTTCTTAGAAATATTCAATTTCAACCATTTGCTACTTACTTTTACTAAAATTATAGGGGCATCTATCTTCACTATCATCGTTTGCTTGCTCACTATTTATCTGTTTAGTAAAAATAAGAAATGAGAAAACTCCTGCTACCCATCATTATCATATTCACTGCCGTCGTAATCTTGTTGCGATTGTTCTTCCTGCAAATCGTCTTCCACGACGATAGCAATAACATCGATAATATTGCTATCGAAACTGTTTACGACTACCCCGAACGCGGCTATATCTACGACCGCAACGGCGAACTCTTGGTCTCTAATCAACCCGCTTACGACGTGATGGTTATTCCCAGCGAAGTGAAAAATTTAGATACTCTCGAACTCTGTAGCTTGTTAGAACTCGAAAAAAACGACTTTAGAGAACGTCTCCAAAAAGCTCGCGACTATTCGCGCAAAAAACCATCAGTAATCGTACACCAACTCTCCAAAGACGATTACGCTGTACTCCAAGAAAAACTGCGCAAATTCCAAGGTTTTTATATACAGAAACGTATGCTTCGCAGTTACCTCACTCACAATGCAGGGAATGTATTGGGCTACATAAGTGAAGTAAACGAATGGGAACTCAAAAAAAATCCTTACTACCTCGCTGGTGAACTCATCGGGCGTAGCGGAGTTGAAAAACAATACGAAGAGTTTTTGCGCGGCAAGAAAGGAGTACAATACTTCCAAAAGGACAAGCACAACGCTGCTATCGAACGTTATAAAAATGGCGCGATGGATACCCTGCCTATTATGGGGCAACCCTTACAACTCACTATTGATATAGGCCTGCAGGCTTATGGCGAACAACTGATGCAACACAAACACGGCGGTATTGTTGCCATTGAACCTAAAACAGGTGAAATTCTCGCTCTCATCTCCGCCCCTACTTTCGACCCCGCCTTGTTAGTAGGACGCGAACGCTCCAAAAACTACACCGCTCTCTACAACGATTCTATCGCCAAACCTCTCTACGACCGTACACTACTCGCCGAATATCCCCCAGGGTCTCCTTTCAAAGTAATAAATGCGCTCATCGGCTTGCAGGAAGGGGTCATCACTCCTCAAAGTGTGTTCAGCTGTGGCGGGGGCTATCGCTATGGCGGACATATTATGCGCTGCCACTGTGGGCGTAGTTCTAACGACCTTTTACATGGTATCGCACTCTCTTGTAATGCCTATTTTGCCAATACTTACAAGCGCGCCATCGATATGAAAACCACCTCAGCAGTAGGTATGGACAAATGGAACGCTCACGTGCGCAGTTTTGGACTTGGCGGCTTCCTCGGATGTGACCTCCCTACAGGGCGTGCGGGCAAAGTGCCTAATACCGCTCTGTACGACAAACAATATGGCGTTAAACGATGGAACGGCACAAGCAACATTTCCAACGCTATTGGGCAAGGTGAAATACTCACCACCCCCATACAGCTCGCCAATGTAATGGCTGCCATCGCCAATAAAGGTTATTTCTACACTCCTCATATTGTAAAAAAAATCGACAACAAGCAAACCCCTTTTCAAGAATACACTGTGCCCAAGCACACCACTATAGACCCTAAACACTTCGAGCCCGTAATCAAAGGAATGAATATGGCTTATTTAGCTGGTACTGCGCGCCGTACTCAAATTGATGGCATCAATATTGCGGCAAAAACAGGAACAGCCGAAAACTTTATCAGGGTCAATGGCAAACGTATGCAACTTACTGACCACTCTATATTCGTCGCTTTTGCTCCTGTAGAAGACCCTAAAATAGCTATCGCCGTATTTGTAGAAAATGGTTATTACGGAGCTCGTGTTGCCGGACCTATCGCCTCCCTAATGATTGAAAAATACCTCAAAGGTGAAGTATTTCGTTGTGACCTCGAACGCCAAATGCTCGAAAAAAGCCTCGAACACGAATACCTAAAACCTTATTTAGGGCAAAAATTCTATATCAATCAGTAAGGTGTATATTGCTCCTTTAATGTATACTTACCTTGACAGTTATATTTCTTAATCTAAAGATTGATACTACTGAAAATATTTCATAATCATTAATTTATTGTATTTTTTATGAGAAAAATAGCGTTTTTATTTATAGTAGTTTTTATCTTTTGGGATAGAGGAAATGCACAGTCTTCAAAAGGGAAAGATGAAATTCTTTCTTATATTCCTAACGAGGATAAGGGAGAGGTAGAATTTGGTTGGAAAGTGCCTACTAAAGAGGCTATAATCACATTTTTAAAAAGACTTCCTGAAATATCTACACAAGAATGGCATACGTGTTATGGTTCTTTTCAGTCTAATGTAAAAGGGTCTTTGCGCTATAAGAATCATATTTATGAATACGAAGTAAATGCTGGTGGTTGGATATATTTATCATCAAAAGAAAAGACAAAAATTTTGGGTAGCCAAGACAAAAGAGATACTATTAGCAATTTTATCTCAGTATATTATTGCGATGAAATGAAATAAATATGAAACTAATATTCAACGACTATCAAAAAAAGTTATCAGATATTATTTTAGAGAATAACGCCATCTCGCCTTTGAGTGAACTCTATTCCAACGAAATAAGAGAGTTAGCCGTGGTGTGGTCTTATTATTCCGGAAAAATAGAAGGCAATACCTATAGTTTCGTAGAAACTGAAACCTTGCTCAAAGACGGTATTACCTCAGCAAAAAAATTTGAAGATGCCAAGATGCTCAAGAACTTGTACAACACCTTTATAGCTGAATTACAACATATAAAAAGTGGCAATAAAGAGGTGATAGACAAGAGGTTCTTAATGCAAATGCACTCGCAACTCCTCGATGAGTTAGTTGACGACCGCGAGCGTGGCATTATTAGAAAAAGAGCCCTGCGCATAGCGGGTAGCGATTACGTTCCACTGGCTTCACCTACAGCAATAGAAGAAAGTTTAGACCATATCATAACGCAGCAAGCAAACCTCTCCAATCCATTAGAGAGAGCCGTTTATCTGCATTGCAATATAGCCAAGTTGCAACCTTTTATCGATGGTAACAAACGAACTGCTCGCCTTACCGAAAGCGTTGTGCTAATGAATGAAGATATCATCCCTATATTCTCTACTAACAATCTAGATATCAACGATTATCGCTCTGGGCTCTTATACTTCTACGAAACAGAACAATACACTCGATATGCCGACTATTTCTTACAAAACAAACTCAAATACCTACAAAAATATACTGATAAAGATTTGATACCTCATTAGTTGTTATATTAAAAATGAAAAAATATCGCTATCACATATATTTGTTCTCTTTTTGTACATTTTTCTTTTTATCTCTTATAGGAAATGCACAAAAAAGTTCGAGCTATGAGTTTTATAATAAAACAAAGAGCCTCGGAATTGGTTTAGTGAAAGTAGAAAGTGATATCATAACTATTAAAAATCAAGCTCTTAACAAGAGTTTAAACGAATATATATACACTCCTAAATATATAGTACCAATATTCTTCAAACCTGAATATAATATTTTTTATATCGTTTGTCTCGGTGACCAAAGAGAATACTATAAAGTTTTATCGGCGAATGGTGAAGAATATTTAGTATCCAAAGCACAAACAAAATTTATACCTTGGGAAGATTTCTTAAAAAATACTACAGGAATTTCCAATTTAGATTGGAGCAAAAATCCCTTGCGAAAAGAACCTTTTGAAAAGTCGAAAATCATTAAACTAAAAGATACCGATGCGACATTCAATATAATAGTAGTGAAAAAAGATTGGATTGAAATACAAAGTGATAACAGTACAAATGAGAAAGGCTAGATTCAATGGAAAAAAGAAAATAGTTTATTAATAGAAATCTATTTACTGATTTGATTCTGCTTGCCTCTATAAATCAATAAATATGAAAAAAATAATCCTTGCCTCAGGCTCACCGCGCCGCCAGCAGTTCCTAAAAGAGTTAGACCTCCCCTATGAGGTCATTCTCAAACCCGTAGACGAAACTTACCCTGCACACCTGCAGCGCGAGCAAATCACTGATTATTTGGCTGAGCTAAAAGCCACACCTTTTGCAGGAGAAATACCTGCTAACTGTGTGCTCCTCACTTCCGATACTATCGTATGGCACGAGGGCAAAGCCTTGGGCAAACCTAAAGACACTGCCGATGCCTTTGCAATGTTGCATTCGCTCTCTGGCAAGACCCACGAGGTAATTACTTCCGTATGCTTTACCACCGATGAAAAGCAAGTTACCCAGCACTGCATCACCAAAGTAACTTTCAAAGAACTTTCTAACGACGAAATCAGCTATTACATAACTAAATATCAACCATTCGACAAAGCAGGAGCTTACGGTATCCAAGAATGGATTGGGCATATAGGTGTTACCGCTATCGAAGGTTCTTATAACAACGTAATGGGACTGCCTACGCACTTAATTAGCAAATTCGTAAATTCGTAAATTCACAAAATATGAAAAAATTTCTTTACATAACATTCACTCTCTTAGCTTTATCCGCTTGTAAAAATATCTCCACAAGCGATAAACAAGAAAAAGAAGGCATTACCATTCTGCAAGATAGCATTAAAACGCTCACCTCTTCCAATTTTGAAAACGTGGTAACTGATGATCCTAACCCTAAGCTTGTTGCTATTGTGAAAGATGCCCTACAAAAAGTCGATTCTCTTTACAAAGGAGAAGAAAATTGGCAGTATACTTACTTTTCTAAAGACAGCATAGCCAAAACTACTATCAAAGCAGGTAAGTTCTTTAACAACCAACCTTATGTAGTGGTTCATATTGATGATAGGATAATAGAATCATTAGTAGAAGTGTACAAAATAGAAAAAAACCGCACTTTTAGAAAGAAACTCTCGTATATAGACGACTTCACTTATGCCGTGCACGATTCTGTTTTCGATGCCAACGGCGATGGTATTAATGATTTTAATATAGATTGGTGGACAACAGGTGCTTTTGGTTCCAGCATTATCTATATTTATCTGTTCGATCCTAAAACCGAAAAATTTTCTACTGCTTACGAGTTTGATAACGCTACTTTTTACCCCAAAGAAAAAATCATACGAGGAGTAGAGGCTGGTTTTGGAGGAATATCAGGCTTGTACAAGATGAAATGGATAGGCGATAAAAGCGATAAAACAGAAGATATAGAATACATCTATCCTGATTACACTACCAAAGGCAAAACCTTTATACGGACTAAGACTCCAAGTGAATATCCCGAACGAAAAGAGGGGGAACTTCTCAAAAAAGTCCCCGAAGAATACCGTGACCAGAAAGATTGGTTTTTACGGTATCAGGAAAGAGGCGGTTTGCCCTTCCTTGAATTAATCTTAAAAGACAGAAAATAAACACTATCCATTATGAAAAAACTCCTCTTCTTGCTCCTATTCCCATTAGCCCTGCAAGCACAAGCATTGGTGGAGAAAACCCCACCCGACTATATCAAAACGATTATCTTTAAAGCCGATGGCAATGATAAGAATCAATTTCCTATCGTGCGCCGTAACGAGTCATTTAGCTTGCAGTTCGACGACCTCGAGGGAAATGAGGAAACTTACTACTATAAAATCACCCATTGCAATGCCGATTGGTCTGCCTCTTCTCTACTGAAAAGCGAATACCTCAAAGGTATTGATAACCAACCGCTACAGCCCGAGAGCAACTCCTACGGTACCCTGCAAGGCTATTCGCATTACCGCCTTACTTTCCCTAACGAACTCACCAAAATCACTCTTAGTGGCAACTATATGCTCTCTATCACCGATAGTTATGGCACAGAACTCTTTTCACGCCGTTTTGTACTTTATACCCCCCAAGTGAACGTACTCACCGAAGTAAAACGCGCTCGCGATTTGCAATACTTCGATACCCAACAAGTGGTGCAGTTCACCATTCGGCAGAAAGATTTCAGACTTGATAATCCCAATGTAGCAGTGAAAGTAGCTATCCTGCAAAACTACCGTTGGGATACGGCTATCACGGGCGTAAAACCTCAGTATGTAATGGGCAACGACCTCGTGTATCGCTACGACCGCGAAACAGCTTTTTGGGGTGGTAATGAGTATTTCTATTTTGATAGCAAGGATATACGAGTGCCTGCATCGGGTATTTCGCGTATCGACCGTAGCAAATGGGTGAACAGCTACCTCTTCCCTAATGTAAGCCGTGCGAGCAATGTCTATACCTATTATCCCGATATCAATGGCGATTTCTTAGTTAGTACGCTCAACGGAATGAACCCTGCGAACGAAGCTGATTACACCCAAGTGCATTTCGCCTTAGAAGGCAAATCTACTTTTTGGAATAAAGAAGTGTATGTATATGGCAAGTTCAGTAACTACGAACTCCGCGATGAGTACAAACTCACCTATGACGAAAAAGACGGACTTTTCAAAGGAAAAGTACTCCTCAAACAAGGGTTTTACAACTATAAGTTTGCCACCAAATCAGGCAACACAATTGATTTTAATGAGATAAGTGGTAATTTTCAACAGACAGAAAACACTTACCTCGTGCTTGTATACTACCGCGCTCCTGGCGCTCTCTATGACGAAGTAGTAGGTATCGGCTCTGCCTCTGGCGCGAATATCACTCAGTAATGACGAGTGACGAATGACAAATGACGAATTATTGTACATCGTTACGAGGCTGTCCAAAAAGTCTCAAAATCACTTTTGCGTCGCTACACTTTGCCAAAGTTTTAATTGCTCGTCGTGCTACGACCTTTAGCAAAGTCTATAAATGAAAATCAACTCTTTTAGAGTATGTTGTGTACGGGCGTTTTGCAAACGCCCATATAAAACAAAACCTTTTACCCCCCCCTTTTTAGATGTTTTTCTCATCAAAAAAGTAGCTTTTACGGATTGTCCCCCTTCGGGGTTGTCGGCAATTGCCGAGTAAGTGAGTCGGGGGCAATTGTTAATTATTAATTTTTAATTGTTAATTGGAAAACTTAGCAGAACGTATGCGCCCCACTTCCCTTGCACAATATGTGGGACAAGAGCACTTAGTAGGAGCTCAAGGAGCTTTGCGCCAACAGATAGAACGTGGTCTTTTGCCATCGCTCATCTTTTGGGGTCCCCCAGGTACGGGGAAAACCACGTTGGCAAATATCATTGCGCACCAAAGCAATCGCGCTTTCTATACCCTGAGTGCCATTAGTTCAGGGATTAAGGATGTGCGCGAAGTAATTGACCAAAGCAAGCAAAGTGGCGGACTCTTCACTACCCAAAATCCTATCGTTTTCATCGACGAAATTCACCGATTTAACAAAACCCAACAAGATTCCCTCTTGCAGGCTGTTGAAAAGGGGTGGATTACCCTCATTGGAGCAACTACCGAAAACCCCAGTTTTGAGGTGATTCCCGCCCTGCTCTCTCGTTGCCAAGTGTATATCCTCAGGGCTTTTGAACGCAAAGATTTAGAACAACTGCTACACAATGCCATTACCCGAGATGTCATTCTTAAAACCAAAGATATCCAACTGCAAGAAACCGAAGCCTTACTAAAACTATCTGGCGGTGATGGTCGCAAGCTGCTCAACACTTTTGAGCTGGTTATAAACGCTACCCCCGACGGCGAACCTATTGTTATTACCAACGATAGTGTGTTGCACCTCGTGCAGAAAAACACTGTGCTATACGACAAAACGGGTGAGCAACACTACGATATCATTTCGGCTTTTATCAAATCGATACGGGGTAGCGACCCTAATGGGGCTGTTTATTGGTTGGCACGAATGATTGAAGGTGGTGAAGATGTGAAGTTTATCGCACGTCGTATGCTCATTCTCGCTTCGGAAGATATAGGCAATGCGAATCCTACGGCAATGATTTTAGCGAACAACACTTTTCAAGCAGTAACCACTATTGGTTACCCCGAGGCGCGTATTATCCTCAGTCAGTGCGCTATATATCTCGCTTCTTCGCCTAAGAGCAATGCTTCTTATAAGGCGATCAACAAAGCCCAACAAGTGGTAAAACAAACAGGCGACCTCAGCGTGCCTATCCACTTGCGCAATGCCCCTACCAAACTGATGAAAGAACTCGGTTATGGCAAAGACTATCAATACGCTCACGATTATGAGAGCAATTTTGCCTTTCAGGATTACCTCCCTGATGAATTGCAAGGAGAAACCTTCTACGAACCTTCCGATAATCCACGTGAAAATGCGCTGCGTGACTACCTCAAAAAACTATGGGGCGACCGCTACGGGTATTAATTTGCTAATTTGCTAATTATTTTATACCTTTGTCTAATCTTTAATCATTAAAAAAAATGAAAAAATTAAGTATCGTAGCCGTAATGGCAATAGCAATGGTAGCTTGCAACAACACCAATTCAATGCAAACTACCCAAACAGAAACCACCGAGGTAGCACCTTCTGCTACAGAAGAGATGCCACCCGTAGGAGGTAATAGAGACACTCACGGCTGTATAGGCAGTGCAGGACAATCGTGGAGCGAGCTCCTGCAAGACTGTATACAAGTATTTGAAGTAGGTACACGCCTCAATCCTGTGGAAGAGAAGGAAGAAGTGGCCGTAATCAGTGCCTTTATTGTGAGCAAAGCCGATGACAACAGCCAAGTAGAGTTATTCATCACTACAGAAAAGACCAATCCTCTCTTAAAACAACAGAAAGACGGCACTTACAAAAATAGTAAATACGCTTATAACCCTAAAACGCAAGAACTTTCCATTGATGGTAAAGTCGCGTACAAGGGAGAAAAATCTAAAATGTAAAAAATACAAACTCCTTCTTATCTGAAAAAATAAGAGGGAGTTTTTTGTTTTTATTGCCAATTGAAAAAAAGTTTATACCTTTGTGCCAATATTGATGTATCTCTACACTTAACCAAAGGTTAAGATTTTGGCTAAGTTGATTAAAAAAATAATATTATGGCATTAGAAATCAAAGCAATACCCACATTATATGGTAAAGAAGCACGTCGCTTTCGCAAAATGGCGGAAGAGAGTGAACGTAAATATGATTTGCGTACCAAAAAAGATATTACTACCGACCCTCGCTATAAAGCGATGCAAAACATTTTGAGTAAATCTCCTATTTTCAATAAATAATGACATTTCTTGAAGAAAATTGTATTCTTGAAGTTTTAACTGATAACATTTTATCTGAAAGTTACCCTTTTATTTGTGGTGATGATGATATGGACGACTTTTTTCAAAATGAAGCTATCGCCTATACTCAATATAAAATGGGTAAGACTTATTGTTTTAGACTGAGAGAAAACACAAAGCAAATTGTAGCTTGTTTTACCGTATCAAATGATAGTATTCGCATTTACGATTTACCTAACGCAATGTGGGGAATTACGCATCGCGAAAAAATGCTTACACGTTACCCAGGTGTACTCATAGGTCGTTTAGCAGTTGCTTCCAAATTCTCAAATAAAGGGATAGGTTCAGAAGTGTTAGATTTTATTAAAATGTGGTTCTTAAATGATGAAAACAAAACAGGTTGTCGATTTGCCATAGTAGACGCCAAAAATGAACCTAATATTTTACATTTTTATAAAAGAAATAGCTTTAAAACTCTATTTCCACACGAAATAGATGAGGATCTTTACACTAAGCCTCCTAAAGACGAAAATGAACGTTCCGAAAGAAAGACCAATCCACGAAAATTATATACCCGCTTAATGTTTTGTGACTTATTAGATGAAGAATAGGTTAATTGTGAATTATTAATTGTCAATTCTTAATTGAAAAAGATGCTTCTTTTCTTTAAAAACCCCAAAAACACTATCTATGTGGTAGCTACCGAAGTTGCCCTTACTGAGACCGACCTCAACAAACTGAAATGGCTGTTTGGCAATGCCCAGCAACTCCCCTCCCCTACCCTTAGCGGTACTTTCATCGGACCCCGCGCGGCGATGATTACCCCTTGGAGTACCAATGCGGTGGAAATCACCCAAAATATGGATATTCACGGGATTACCCGCATCGAGGAGTTTCACGAGGTAACCGACCCCAATACGCCTTTCGACCCTATGCTCTTTGAGCGATACAACGGGCTTACTCAAGAGAGCTTTACTATCAACATTCAACCGCAAACAACACTCGAAATTGATGATATCGAGGCGTATAACCAACAAGAGGGACTTGCGCTAAGCGCCGAAGAAGTTGCCTATCTGCAAAATCTCTCTCAACAACTCGGGCGCAAACTCACCGACTCGGAAGTGTTTGGCTTCTCGCAAATCAACTCCGAACACTGCCGCCATAAAATCTTCAACGGCACTTTTGTTATCGACGGTGAGGAAAAACCTTCTACCCTCTTCAAACTCATTAAAAAGACATCACAAGAACACCCTAATAGCATTGTTTCGGCTTATAAGGACAATGTAGCTTTCATCAAAGGGGCTACCGTCGACCAGTTCGCACCTAAAAGTGCTGATAAACCCGATTTCTACGAGATAAAACCTTTTGAGGCAGTGCTCTCACTCAAAGCCGAAACCCACAACTTCCCCACTACGGTAGAGCCTTTCAACGGGGCGGCTACAGGTTCGGGAGGTGAAATACGCGACCGTCTCGCGGGCGGACAAGGTTCTTTGCCTTTGGCAGGTACGGCGGTATATATGACGGCTTACCCCCGATTAGAAGAAGACCGCCCTTGGGAAAAAGGAATGGCAGAACGCCAATGGTTGTACCAAACGCCAATGGATATCCTCATCAAAGCCTCTAATGGGGCAAGTGATTTTGGTAATAAATTCGGGCAACCGCTCATTACGGGTTCGCTTTTCACCTTTGAACACGAAGAAGGCGGACGCAAATTAGGCTTTGACAAAGTGATTATGCAAGCAGGAGGTGTGGGTTATGCCAAAGCCTCACAAGCTATAAAACACACCCCCAAGGAAGGCGATAAAATCGTTATCTTAGGCGGTGAAAACTACCGCATCGGTATGGGAGGTGCTGCCGTATCATCTGCCAATACTGGCGCTTTTGGCGCAGGTATCGAGCTCAATGCCGTACAGCGTTCTAACCCCGAGATGCAAAAACGCGCTGCCAACGCGATTCGCGCAATGGTAGAATCGGACGAGAATCCTATCGTTTCTATACACGACCACGGGGCTGGCGGACACCTCAACTGCTTATCGGAACTCATAGAAGAAACCGGTGGTAAAATCGACTTAGACAAACTACCCGTAGGCGACCCTACCCTATCGGACAAGGAAATTATAGGTAATGAATCACAAGAGCGTATGGGATTAGTATTGCCCGAAAAGGCTATTGCCAAACTAAAAACCATTGCCGACCGCGAGCGTGCGCCTATGTACGAGGTGGGTGTAGTTACTGATGACAAGCATTTCAGCATTACCTCCGCAAAGAAAGGTACCCACCCAATGGATTTAGACCTCAGCGCGCTCTTTGGCAGTTCGCCAAAAACTGTAATGACCGATGAAACAGTAGTTACTAACTACGAAGAGTTACACTACTATGCAAGTCAGTTACAGAACTATTTGGTACAAGTACTGCAATTAGAAAGTGTGGCTTGTAAAGACTGGCTTACTAATAAGGTAGACCGTTGTGTAGGGGGCAAAGTCGCCAAACAACAATGTGCAGGCGCACTACAACTCCCTTTGAACAACGTTGGGGTGATGGCTTTGGACTATAATGGCAAAGAAGGAATCGCTACCAGTATTGGTCATTCGCCTCTTACGGCACTCATCAGCCCTACTGCAGGTAGTCGCAATGCTATTGCCGAAGCACTGACTAACATTGTTTGGGCGCCACTAAAAGACGGCTTGCAAAGTGTATCGCTATCCGCCAACTGGATGTGGGCGTGCCGTAATAAAGGAGAAGACGCGCGTTTGTACGAAGCCGTAGAAGCAGCTTCTAATTTTGCGATTGAATTGGGTATCAATATCCCTACTGGTAAAGATTCCCTATCGATGAAACAAAAATACCCCGAAGGTGGTGATGTGATTGCCCCAGGTACGGTGATTATTTCGGCGGCTGCCCATTGTACTGACGTGCAAAAAGTAGTAGAGCCTGTGTTCAAAAAGAACGGAGGTAATATTTACTATATCAACTTTTCAGACGATAGTTTTAAATTAGGAGGTTCAGCTTTTGCCCAAATCCTCAACCGTATAGGCGAGGAAGCCCCTACCATCAAAGATGCTACCTACTTTAAAGACGCCTTTAATGCACTCCAAGAACTGATAAAAGAAGGTAAAATACAAGCAGGACACGACATTGGTAGCGGCGGACTTATCACAACGCTCTTAGAAATGTGTTTTACCGAAAACGGCTTAGGAGCAAATATTGATCTCAGCGAGCTCTTTTTCGGTGAAGACCTTATCAAAACCCTCTTTGCCGAAAACGCAGGGGTAGTAATACAAGCCGATAGCAGTGTTGAAGCTACTTTAGAAGAACACTTCTTAGAATGGGCTAATATAGGCGAAGTAACTACTTCTCAAGAACTTACTATTCACCATTTCGGAAAATCGTACCATTTCAACATCCCCGAATTGCGCGATGTGTGGTATCTCACTTCTTATTTGTTAGACAAACAACAAACGAAAAATGACAAGGCGACCGAGCGTTATCAAAACTACTCCGAACAGCCTCTACAATACACTTTCCCAGCGCATTTCACAGGCGAAAAACCCGCACGCCCCGCAGGCAAACGCCCTATAGCGGCAGTGATACGCGAAAAGGGTAGCAACTCCGAGCGCGAAATGGCAAATGCCCTATACTTAGCAGGCTTTGATGTGAAAGACGTGCATACCACCGACCTTATCAGCGGACGTGAAACCTTAGAAGATGTACAATTTATAGGGGCTGTAGGTGGTTTCTCAAACTCCGATGTGTTAGGCAGTGCCAAAGGTTGGGCAGGGGCTTTGCTCTACAACGAGCAGGCTAAAAAAGCATTGGATAACTTCTTTGCTCGTCCCGATACCCTTTCAGTAGGTATCTGCAATGGCTGTCAGTTGTTTATGGAATTAGAAGTCATCAACCCTGAGCACGCAGAGCACGGAAAAATGTGGCATAACGATAGTGGCAAGCACGAAAGTGGCTTTGTATCGGTTACCATTCCAGAGAACAACTCGGTGATGCTCTCCACCCTTGCAGGTAGTACTTTAGGGGTATGGATATCACACGGCGAAGGAAAATTCCACTTACCATTGGCAGAAAATCAGTACAATATCGTAGGTAAATACGCTTATCAGGAGTACCCTGCCAATCCTAACGGTTCTGATTACAACACGGCTATGTTATGCGACAAAACAGGGCGCCATTTGGTAACGATGCCTCACATAGAGCGTTCAGTTTTCCCTTGGCAATGGGCATACTATCCGAGTGAAAAAACAGCGGTTAGTCCTTGGTTAGAGGCCTTTATCAATGCCCGCAAGTGGATTGAAGCACGTAATGCCGAATAAAAATGGTAAACAAAATCTTAAAAAAATAAGTGCTTTAAGTATTAAAATTACGCTAAAAAGGGGCGCTATAAGCCCCTTTTATATTAAACTTTTGTTAAACTTAAAAATACGCTTGACAGGTACTGTTTTATTCGTACCTTTGCATCGCAATGAGGGTGGTAGCTCATTGTAAACTTCAAATAATAGTTTTCATAATTTAAAGTTTTGGTTGGTTAATGAAGAAGTCCGATAATTCTTTTATCGGACTTTCTTTTTTAATTCTTGTAACACTTCTTCTAAATCAACAGAAAAAGAAGGTAATTGTATTGTAATACTGAAAGGGCAATTACTTTTTAGGGGTTTTGTGATATGAATATGCAAGACATTGGCTTTCAAATTAAACTCTACATCTTGGCACAAGGCATAAATGTAGTGAGTTTGCTCATTGTATTCAAAATAGAGTTCTTCTTCATAAGCTAATCTACTTATAGAAAAATATTGCTCCTTATTTACAAAAGTTATTTGCAAAAGCTCTGCCCAAGATGCACGAGGGTTGAGGTCTATTTCTTCACAAGTAAAAAATAAGGATTCGGTCATAAAATTATTTTGTTAATCTACTATTTTTAAAAGAACTTCTTTATATCAGGAGTGTTAATGCTGTGAGTTAACGAATGGGCACTTACATTGTAGTGATTAGCTAAATTCTGCCGTAATCATTTTCATTTTGCAACTAAAAAAACTACTCTAAAGGTTTTTGCTTGGTGCTTCTAAAAAAAATTATTACAATTAGATTTTCTTCTTCTATAAAATCATAATACAAAGCAAACTTCCCTTTCATAATTAGTATTTTATATAATTTAACTTCTTCTACAAATTTTGAAAGTAACATAGGATTTTCTTTTAGAAAAACTTCTGTTTTTTCTACCTCATCAATAATTTTATTGGAATAATCGTTATTACAATTTCGTTTACTCCAATAGCGAAGTGTATCTCTAAAGCTTTCAATAGCCTCATTAGTCCAATTAATTTCCATACTCAGCCCTTAGCATTTTAAAAACTTCTTCACTCTTTACCATTTTTCCTTCTTTAGCTTGCTGATGTGATAAAGCTATTCTTTTTAGTTCTTCTTCTGTAAACTCATCATCGGAATCATATTGTTTTATGATTTTCAACATAGTATTATATTCATTTATAGGAACTATGGCTGATACTGTTCTTCCATTACTATCGGTTATAAACTGAATGTTTGGATTCTGTGTTAATACTGCAATACTCATAATTCTATTATTTTTTTTACAAAGATACAATTTTTTATTCCAACAAATCATCTAAACTCTATTTTTTACTCCCCCCTGACTTCATCGCTTTATAGAAAGCTGCGCGACTCAAAGGTTCATAACTATCGGCTTCACCCAGCATTCTCTGTTGGTCGTTAGCGACTTTGCGAAAACTGTAGTTGGCGAGGTTGCCTGTGCGGGTACAAACGGCGTGCACCTTGGTAACATATTCGGCAGTTGCCATCAAAAAAGGCATAGGGCCAAAAGGTCTGCCCTTGTAGTCCATATCGAGTCCCGCTACAATCACACGCATACCGCGATTGGCGAGTTCGTTGCACACATTCACGATTTCATCGTCAAAGAATTGTGCTTCGTCTATGCCCACCACATCACAACCATCGGCTAAGAGCATAATACTAGAAGCGGCTTCCACAGGAGTTGAGGGGATTTCATTGGCGTTGTGTGACACGATATTGTTATCGTCATAGCGAGTATCGAAGGCAGGTTTGAAGATTTCTACCTTCTGTTTAGCAAATTGAGCACGGCGCAATCGGCGAATCAGTTCTTCGGTTTTACCCGAGAACATCGACCCACAAATCACTTCTATCCAACCCGCTTTTTCGTTGTTGTTTACTGTATTTTCTAAAAACATCGCTTAAAAAGTATATAATACCCCTACTCCCAAAATTTGTTTGAGCTGAGTGCGTGCTCCATAGTTGTGTTTTTCTCCATTAGGAGCAGTGTACGAATAGAATTTCACATCGTCGTCGTATTTGATATGCACCCCTATACGCGCTTGTACATAGCTATTCACCTTTAGGTTGAGGTTGGTTTCCCAATCCACATCTATATTCCCAAAGTTTCTGAGATAGTCGCCATAGAAGTTAAAGGTGGTGTTGAGCATCATATTTTCCATTATCTTTTTATCCCAACGCCCTGATACTGAAAAACCGAGCTCATTATGCGTGCGTTTTCCTTTCTTGAGGATAGTACCATCGGGGGCGCGCTGGGCTTTTTCTACCCCAAAAGCACCGTCATCGGCTAAACGCTGATTGAATACAGCAGTAGTTTTGAGGGTAATAGGTGAAAGAAAGAGGTTGAAATTGATTTTAGCAGGTGCGTATTCAGCTCCCAAACCGAAGGTAATGTAAGCTGGCGCTAAGAATTTAGAGATAGGTTTTTCTAAATCGGGATAGTTATACCCATTGCTGATTTGCGATAAAAACTGATAACGTGCGGTGTAATACCAAAACGACTGAGAGTCGCCGCGATAGCCAAATGAAGAAATGAGCGACAACTTATCATCTGTTTTGCGCACTTCGCGTCCTTTTTGGGCATTGATACCATAGTTGATTTCGAGTTCATTATCCCAAAAGAAAGTGCGTTCTGTATAACGGCGGCGGAATTTGGCATTCATAATACCCGAAATTGAGGATTCCCCCCCTGCATTCCAATTGGAGAAAGCTACCTCGCTCATATTCAACCCTACTTGGTTGAATTTAAACCATTTTTGTTGTGCTTGTTGGTATCGGTTGAAGGTAAATTTAAGAGCTTCGGGGTCTTCAATTACCCTGATGGTATCGCTTTTTACATCGGCTTGAAAAGCCTTAGCCTTGCGCACTTGTCCCCACGTTGTAACACTGCAAAGAAGGAGTGCGATAATAAGTTTTTTCATACTAAAAGTGATGCTAAATGATTCGGGGTGCAAAGGTAGGGATTATTTGGCAATTAGCCAATTGACAAATCGGTAAATCGGCTCATTACCCCCATAAACTCATTAGGAAGTGTGATGATTTTCAAAGGGATAGTATAATTGTGTTGCGTAGCAAATTCGGCTATAGCACTGCCAAGACCACCTGTAACTCCTTCTTCTACGGTGATAATTTTCTTGTATTTTTGGAAGATGTGATGCAGCATTTCCTCATCTAAAGGTTTGAGAAAACGCATATCGTAATGAGCGTATTTTTCAGCTGTAGTACTCTTTTGGATTTGCTCGGCAACCTCTTCGGCGATAGCACCAATGGTAAGTACCGCTATTTCGCTACCTTCTTTTAGCTGCTCGCCCTTGCCAATAGGCAATGCCTGAAAAGGTTGTTGCCAATGTTTTTCATTACATCTACCGCGCGGATAGCGAATGGCAATAGGATGTTCTAATGGTTGCTGGGCGGTATAAAGCAGGTGGCGCAACTCGGTAGCATTGCGCGGTGAGGCGATAATGAGGTTAGGAATGGGACGCAAAAATGCCATATCAAACACCCCGTGATGGGTAGCACCATCTTCACCTACAAGTCCCGCGCGGTCGATGCAGAATACCACGGGGAGATTTTGTAGAGCTACATCGTGAATGAGTTGGTCGTAGGCGCGTTGCAAGAAAGTGGAATAAATCACACAATAAGGGATAAAACCGCGCGCAGCCCAACCTGCTGCAAAGGTTACAGCGTGTTGTTCGGCAATACCTACATCAAACACTCTATGGGGGAAAGATTGGTGCATAGCTGTAAGTCCGCTACCGCTACTCATTGCAGGGGTAATGGCTATAATTTTAGGGTTGAGTGCGGCAAGCTGGGTGAGGGTCTGCCCTACCACCTCTTGGTATTTCGCAGGTAGAGATCGGTTTTCGGGCAGCGGTTCTCCCGTAATTTTATCAAATAGGGCGGGCGAATGGTAACTCACTTGTTGAGCTTCAGCTTTAGCAAATCCCTTGCCTTTGGTGGTAAGCACGTGCAAGAGTCGCACGCCTCTCTCATTTTTTTCTGCTTCAAGAGATCTGAGCAATTCAGGGAGATTATGCCCATCTACCGTACCTTTGTAAGTGATGTTTAAATCGTTGAAGAAAGTTTCATCAGCACCTTTTCTTTGGCGTAACTGCTCGAAATAATTTTTGAGAGCCCCCACGGTAGGGTCGATAGCCATAGCGTTGTCGTTGAGGATAATAAGCATATTAGCATCGGTAGTGCCGGCGTAGTTCAGCGCCTCAAAAGCCATACCGCTCACAATTGAAGCATCGCCTATCACAGCTATGTGCTGGCGCTGGGTATTCCCCTCCAAAGCCGATGCCATTGCCATACCCAAAACCGCCGAAAGCGAGGTAGACGAGTGTCCCGTGCCGAAAGCATCGTATTCACTTTCTGAGCGTTTAGGGAACCCACTGATGCCGCCCCGTTCGCGTATGTGTGCAAAAGCGGCATCTCTACCCGTGAGGATTTTATGGGCGTAACATTGGTGTCCCACATCCCATACTAATACATCGTCGGGGGTGTTGAACACATAGTGCAGTGCGATAGTGAGTTCCACCACCCCGAGACTCGCACCTAAATGTCCGCCCCTTGTAGCGATAACCTCTATAATGCGCTCACGGATTTGTTGTGCCAGTGTAGGAAGTGCTGCTATAGGAGTATTTCTAAGCTGTTGTATAGTCATCTCATTTGCTAATTTTTCCCTTTATTCACTAATTTTACTACCAACATAATCAGTACACCCATCGCAACGAAAGCTAACAAAGAGGCATACCAATAGGCAACAAAAACACCTTTGAGGACAACAGCAAAAACCACAACAAATAGAATAATAGTCGCCACCTCATTGAGCATTCGCAATTGCACAGAAGTGAGGGTTGCCTGCCCTGCTTGCAAACGTTTCATTATGCGCCACGAATAGTAGTGATACCATAGCAAAAAGGCGATAAACAGCAGTTTGACGTGCATCCAGCCTTGTCTCATAAATGTCCATTCTCCACCGTCATAGAGCATATAAAGTCCGGTGGTAGTCATTAGTATAAGGGCGGGAACAGTGATGATGTTCCACAAGCGCTCTTCCATAAAGCTGAATTGCTTGTGAAGAATAGAACGTTCAGGCTCTTCTTTTTCCAAGGCTTCGGTGTGGTAGATAAAAAGGCGCACCATATAGAAAAGTCCAGCGAAGTAGCTCACTACAAAGATGATATGGATGCATTTAGCAGTAAGATAATCCATAATTACAAAATGTTTTTACGAGTTTTTAGTTATTTGAAAATACAAAGGTAGTAATATTTTTCGGTTCTACTAAAATATAACAGAAAGTGTTTGCCAATTTTCTAATTTGCTAATTTGTTAATTTGCTAATTATACACTACCTTTGTCCCCTCAAACCAGTATAAGTGTTATGGAACAGGTTTACATTTTTATGCTGTTCGTGTTTTTAGTGCTCGCTATTATCGATTTAGTAGTGGGCGTAAGCAACGATGCAGCCAACTTTCTCAACTCAGCCGTTGGCTCTAAAGTGGCTACTATCCGCACTATTATGATAGTCGCCAGCGTGGGGGTAGCCATCGGTGCTATCTTCTCCAGTGGAATGATGGAAATTGCCCGAAAAGGCATCTTCAACCCCCAGCTCTTCTACTTTGATGAGGTAATGATTATCTTTATGTCGGTTATCCTCGCCGATATTCTCCTCTTCGACCTTTTCAACTCTATCGGCTTGCCCACTTCCACTACCGTTTCTGTGGTTTTTGAACTCCTCGGAGCAGCAATGTGTGTGGCTACCATCAAAACTTTTATGAGTGGCGCTCCACTAACTACTGCTTTCGACTATATCAACAAAGGAGAGGTAGGCAAGGTGATTGCGGGTATTTTTACCTCGGTAGCTATCGCTTTTACAGTGGGAGCTATCGTACAATACTTAGCTCGATTGGTCTTTTCATTTAAATATCAAGACAATATAAAATACGTAGGAGGCGTATTTGGCGGCTTGTCGCTCACGGGGCTCTCCTATTTCATTATCTTTAAAGGTCTCAAGGACGTCGCTTTCATCCCTAAAGAAGCCATTGCGTGGATAGATACAAATATTGTACTACTGCTCTTTGGCTGTTTTATTTTCTATTCGGTGCTTTCACAGATGCTTATCCGTATGAAAGTAAACATTTTCAGGGTAATTATCCTCAGTGGTACTTTTGCTTTGGCAATGGCTTTTGCGGGCAACGACTTGGTGAACTTTATCGGGGTGCCTATGGCTGCTTATCAATCCTACGGAATATGGCACAACTCAGGAATGGCTCACGACAGCCTGCTGATGAAGGGTTTAGCCGATAGCGAAATGAGTACCCCTACATTCCTATTGCTGCTCACAGGCTTTGTGATGATTCTCACCCTTTGGTTCTCCAAAAAAGCACGCCACGTGATTGATACAGGGGTGAACCTCTCCCGCCAAAATGAAGGCGGTGAAGAAAAATTCTCTTCTAATTTCCTCTCGCGCTTTTTGGTGCGTATTACCGTGATTTGCGCCAATGCGGTGGAATTTATAATGCCTAAATCGCTCAGCAGTAAAATAGATCACCGTTTTGAAAAACCTGAACGCGACCCTAATGTAAAAGAAGAAGACCTTCCCGCTTTCGACCTTGTGCGCGCTGCAATCAACCTTGTGGTATCGAGTAGTTTGATTGCCTTTGGTACGTCGTTCAAATTACCGCTCTCTACCACTTATGTAACCTTTATGGTGGCAATGGGTTCCTCTCTCGCCGATAGGGCTTGGGGGCGCGACAGTGCTGTATATCGTGTGGCTGGGGTGCTAAACGTAATTGGCGGTTGGTTCTTAACTGCTATTGTGGCTTTTATCGGTGCTTTTATTGTGGCTGGCGTGCTGTATTATGGCAGTGTAATTGGTCTTATCGTGATGATTATGGTGGTAGGCTTCGTGCTCATCCGCAATGCCGTGATTTACCGCAACAAGCAGAAAGCTAAAGCCCAAGGCAAACGCTTTGAACGCGCCGACTTGGCGACTATCGGTGGAGTGATAAAAGAAAGCTCTAACTATGTATCCGAAACGATTTACCGCATTGATGAGCTCTATAGCAAGGTGGTGAAAAACCTCGGTACACAAGATTTGAGCAAACTCACCAAAAACAAGAAGAACGCTAAAAAACTCGAAAAAGAACTCGACGAATTAAAAGGCAATGTATATTACTTTATCAAATCACTGAATGAGAGCTCAGTAGCCTCCAGCAAGTTCTACATTCTCATTTTGGATTACTTGCAGGATATGGCACAGTGTCTCACCGCTATTACCCTCAACAGCTATGAGCACGTGAATAACAACCACAAGAACCTCAAGTTCAACCAGCTGAGAGATTTAAAATACATTTCCGACAAGATGGAAGAAGTGTTTAGAGCAGAAGCCGAAATATTTAAAGGTTCAGACTATAACAAGTTACACATCATCTTTGAAGATTGCAAAGTGCTGAAAGATGAAGTCTCTAAAATGGTTCAAAAGCAAATCGACCGTATTCGTACGACTGAAACCAGTCATAAAACCACCAAATTGTACTTCAGTATTTTGCTCGAAACCAATGCGCTTATCAGGGCTAACAATAACCTGTTAATGCAGTTTGACGAATATCAAAAACAACAAAACAAAAAGAAGAAAATAAACCTTATCAATCTTCAACAAGAGGTAAGAGATAAGAGGTAAGAAGAAAATCAGTACACTTTGCCAAAGTCCTCAATCGCCCGTGCGGTTCGCACCTTTGGCAAAGGCTATCAAAAAAACAAACAGCCTCTACAACAAACTTTTTGGATTTTAATAAATTTTTTATATCTTTGTCGCGTAAGCTAATAAATTGTATTATTTTTCTGTAAATCTGTAATTTAACGTCAGTTTTATATAACAAAACACCGATTTACATTTATATTGTAATCCGTGTTAAATCTGTGTGATTCGTGTTCACATATCCAGCTGTGAGCCCTCGCAGGCTTTGAGACTTTTACAACAAAGTTGTCTATTTATTTGACTAATAAGTAATTAATCATATTTTCCTTACCTCGAACTCACATTAAATAGGTAATACTTATGTTAGTGAATTAGCAAAACACAATTTTCATCACCAAATTTTGGTAAATTGAAAAAAAATGTACTTTTGGAGTTGTTTTTTAACTATCTATCTTCTTTTAACTTATTATGGACGAACGACAAATAGTAACCATCAATACAATGCACACTTGCCCAATGACCACGGGCAACACACCCCACGTAGGAGGACCTATCATTGGTCCAGGGTGCTCTACTGCAACACTCAACGGCATTCCTATAGCTTTGCAAGGAGATAAATGTATATGTGCTGCAGGAGGACAAGATGTGATTTTACAAGGCTGTCCCACCGCTACCATCAACGGTGTACCTATAGCCCTACAAGGCTCTCCTACAGCACACGGCGGCACGATACCCGCAGGCGTACCAGGAGCAGTGATTATTAGCAAAAATACTTCAGTTTTAGAAGCAGGAGCTGAGGGTGAACCCGCAGTTTACAATCTGCAATGGGTAAAAGAAGAACAAATCATTCGTAATAGTAAAATAGAAAAAGTAGTAACCTTAGTTGCCGACACCCGTAACATCCCCAATGGCGAAGAAGTAACCGTAAAAGTCCACACACCCGAACAAGACGGCGGCAGCTCTATGCTAACCGAACTAAAAGGTATTGTACAGGATAACCAAGTACAAGTAGAATGGAAAGTAGAACAGAAAGAAGAAGATGAAAATGCCTCTAAAATCAAAAAAACTTACTATACCGACCTCAATGGAGACATCATAGAAAAAGGTAACATAGGGCAAGAAGTCTACTTAGTAGTAGAAGGTATAAATCTTGCAGAAAAAGAAGCTGATTTAGACCTAACCGATAATGAAATAGATTTTGAATACAAGGGTGAACGTTTAGAAGACGACATACTCAAAGGATACATTTTTCAAAACAATGAAATAGAGCACATCAAACTAAAAATAATAGAACAAAAAAACAACTAAACTATGGCAGGGATAAGAATAACACTAAAAGAAACAGGACAACAATCCATAGCCAGACTATGGGTTTACAATCCTAATGAAGAAAAAGAACCTGATTACCTTATCCACTTCAGAAGACCAGAAGACTATTATGGAGAATTTGGTTTTGATTGGATGCGTGATAATTACCACGATAACACTGTAATTGACAGTGATTACGAAAAATTGAAAAAAGAATATTATGATTGTGAGAAAAATGAAAAAGTAGAATTATCAAAAAACAAAGAATATTTCGTTCCTTGGCTGAGTATATTTCCTGAACAAGAAAAATCTGAACTAAAACAAAAGGTAAAGCTAAAAATAGAAGTAGAAAAATTAAATAATTATCAAATACAAGATGATGATTACATAGAAATTCCTTCAAAAGCAGGTGTTATTTTTAACCCTAATAAAATTAAAGTATCTGAAATAAATAAAAACACAACTATTGAGGTTATTTGTAAAGAACCTTTAGAAAGGGATATATGTATTACTGCCATAGATAAAAATAATATAGAAGTAGGGAAGCTTAATATTATAAAGAATAACGGAAATTACCACCTACCAATACAGCTTGTAAAAATAATTACAAATAAAGGTAATAAAGGAGATAATGAAGAGGCTTCTAGAAAATTATCGCCTTCTAATATTGAAATACTTAAAAAAGAACTACAAAATAAATATTATAATCAACCTTTAATTCATTTAAAATTTCTACCTATAAAAGAAGTGGTTATAGATATAGATGAATTTAAGAAAAAGGGAGTGCTTTCTTTTCATCAAGATGAGATGGGAGAAATATCTATAGTTCGAGCGTTAAAAAATTTTGACGAAGAGGTGTTTAACAAATATTTTAAAGGTTTTAAAGGTATTGTAATTCTTTTAAGTGCAATAAATGAAAATGATATAACAGAAGGTCATGCTAAAGTATTTCCTTTAGATACTCACTATGTTTTTATTATACCAACTTCACTTACAAATTCATTAACAATAGCACATGAATTGGGGCATGTTTTAGGTTTATTTCATTCATCTTTTCAAGGTAAAGAAAATGAAAAAAATATAAAAGAAACTCTTAATAAATATAAAAATAATCCACCAAAAGAAATTAATTATGGAGGAAGAATATACCCAATAAAGCAATTTTTAGATATAAAAAAGAGAGAATTAAACACATTGCCTAAGCATGTATTTAAACCTTTTCAAACAGATAATTTTATGGAATCTACAAATGCAGGAGCGCCTCAAAAATCTTTTTGGAAATGGCAATGGTTAAAAATGCAAGAAGAAATAAAACTTTATCACAATGAAAAATAAAATATTTAAAATACTTTTTCTCCTTTTTACTCTAAACCTTTTCTCTCAGGATTTTAAAGATGAGTACCTACGTGTTTCAGCAGAAGAACCTATAAGAAAAAATCAATATACTGTCAAATCAATACATCAAGACGTAAACTACATTTGGATTAAGAGATTTATGGGTAATAAAACAGAAGTGCTCACATTTGAAAAATGCCTTAGCGGATTAGATTTAGTAAAGGTAGAAAATTATAAAAATGAATTATTAGATGGTTTTTATCTCGAAACAGACAACCATTCCTTTGTAAGGAAAGGATATTATAAAAAAGGAAAAAGAAATGGGTATTGGCATATAAAAGAAGAAGAAAAAGTGTCAAAAGGTCATTATAAAAATGATAAAAAAATAGGTCTGTGGGAAGAACGAGTATTTAGTAATGTAGCAAAAGGAAGATACAAACACGGTGAGAAACACGGACTCTGGACAATAGAAGATATAGATTTGAAAATCATCAATGAAAAAGGACAAGAAGAACGAGTTATTGATAAAGTCTATTACAAAAATGGTGTAGAAGTAAAGAAATAAAAAACTTTTATTATAATAGTACCCTAATTTACAATTATAAATTAGCAATATACCATTGCAGGTCAGCCAAGTCTGCCTCGTCCTATAACTAACAATAATCCTAAAAAGTGTCTCAATTTCGTGAAAATTCGTGTTTCACATACCCAGCTGCGCCAACTCGCTGGCTTTGTGGGAGTTTAAAAATATTTTACTGATTGTTAAATAATTACTTACGTCAAACTCAAGTTAAATATAGAAGAAGAATGGGAATAAGATATTTTATAGCAATATGCGTTTTACTCTTGACTCATCTTGTATATTCACAAAAAGATACGATTACTATAAATCAATCTGACATAGAAATTGTAAAAAAACAAGTCTATAATCATCAAGACGTCCGAGGGGGGTATGATTTGATTAAGAAATATATTTCAAAACAGACGAACCAACCACTAAATGGTTTTTATAAAGTAATCGTAGAGAAGCATTGTTTTTATACACTGTATTTTCAGCAAGGTTTGAAATCTTTGAATGAAGCCGATAATTTCAATTTTATTAGATATTACAAAAATAATAAGCTATATAAATTAGACATTTTTCTACCGCTCTCTTTTACAAGATTGTATTACTATTCTGTAGAGAATTTTGATTGTAATTTAAAAAAGATAGATGTAAAAAAGAAATATATATACGATGACTCTTTAGTCTCTTCCATAAAAATGAAGCAGAGCAAGAAGAAAGATAAAATTAAGTGGAAGTATAAAAAACAAAAGTTTATTTTCCTTTCTAATGAATTGTGTTTGTGATTTTTGCGTAGCTAATTATGAAAAGAATATTACTTAAATTAATACTCATTTTAGTCTTCACTTGTTCTTGCAATAGTTTGAAAAACAAATAGCGAAAATCGCCAACAATATGATAAATTATCCACTTGAAGATGAAGGTCCTCTTTATGAGATGATATATGGCGATAAAGTTTATGAAGAAGGTTTTACGACAAAAGACAAACCTATTGGAAAAGAAGATTTTATAAAAATCTTTGATAAATTATTCACTAAGAAGTATATTTTGCTTTTCCAAAAGTTGGATACAAAGAATATTATTGAAAATAGGATTTTTAGTTGGTGGAATAAGGAAAAAACTACAAATATTGATTTTTCCTTTTTATCAGAAAATTCTTTCCAAATAGATATTGGTTTTTTAGAAAATGATGTTATAGGAGGCTATACCATTACATATATTTTTAAGAAGATAAATGGTAAAATTCTTTTGTATTTAGTTCGAAGTGTGTAATCAATAAAAAACAAAACTTTTCGGACACTCTCTTAACTATTAAACATTTGGCATTATTTTCGTATGTTTTCTTTTAGAAACACAAAAACTATATTCCAAAATGAAAAACCTATCTTATTTTTTGTTATTGTGCCTTGTCCTACTCGTATGCGCTTGTGGCGACCGAAAAGCTTACAAACCCGCTGATCGCGGAAGTAGCACAGGCGATTATGGAGGTATCACCGAATACCGAGATGAAAGCTCTTCCGGCGATTACCGAGAAGAAAGTAGTGGCGAATTAGCCGAGATAGCCGTAGTTGGCTACGGCGAAAAGAGCACTAAGAGAAAACATTCTAAAACAACAGTCGATGTTATCAGAAATGACGAAAGTACAATGTCAGCTAAAATGTCGGTAGCAAAAGATGTAGCAACCAGCAAACCAGCAAAACGCACTGAACCTAAGCACCCTAAATGTCGCCCTGAAAGCGACCCTCAACCGCAGTCTGGTTTGGTAACTGCTGGTGAATGGAACGACCTTAATAGTTGGGATTTCTATCAAAAAACGCTCAATAAAAATGAATTTGCTTCTTTCCCCGAATACTGGCAAATGTACACCAATCACCGCATTGCTGTGCTTCTAACCGCTAATAGCAAACCTGTTGTAAACGCCAGCGTTGCGCTCTATCGTAACAATACCCTGCTATGGACAGCTAAAACCGATAACACGGGTAAAGCTGAACTATGGGTGAGTGCCTTCCAAAAAGAAAAAGAGCTTAACACCGAGCATTTGCGCCTAAAAGTCAATAACGAATGGATAAGCACTGAAAATCCAATTAGCGAAACGACCCTCAATCGTATTGCCCTTAAAAACAACACAGAAAAAACTTCAAACGAAGTACAAATTGCCTTTATGGTGGATGCTACGGGCTCAATGAGTGATGAGTTAGAGTTCCTAAAAATGGACTTGAAGAACGTAATTAGTAAAGTTGAAGAAGGTAATAAAAACCTAAAAATCAGTACTGGCACCGTATTTTACCGCGACGAAGGTGACGACTATGTAGTCAAACACTCCGATTTTACTAAGGATATCAATAAAACCATTCAGTTTATTAATAGCCAAAAAGCTGATGGTGGAGGCGACTTCCCCGAAGCCGTGCATACCGCCCTCAATGAGCTCAACAAACTCCAATGGGACGCCGAGGCACGCACACGTATTGCCTTTTTAGTACTCGATGCCCCTCCACATCACGAAGATAAGGTACTCAAAAGCGTACAAGCCTCTGTAAAAACCGCTGCCGAGAAAGGTATCAAGCTCATCCCCATCGTGGCTAGCGGTATCGATAAACCCACCGAGTTCTTAATGCGCTTTATGGCAATGTATACCAATGGCACCTATGTATTTATCACCGACGACAGCGGTATAGGTAACGCCCATTTGGAACCCAGTGTAGGGGAGTATCAAGTCGAAAAACTCAGCAACCTGATGATTCGTCTTATCAAAAAATATACAGAATAATGTCGTATAAGTTTTAACAAAGTGTAGCAATACCAAAAAAAAAGGCAACTGAGAAGATTTACAGTTGCCTTTTTTTCTTACTTTTTATTTCTTATTTCTTAGCTGCTAAAATTCGTCTTGCAGCTTCGGAAGCGGCGATCAAACCGCCTGCCGACATTATAATATCTTTCAATACCAAGCGTCCAGCTCCCGATAAGTAAGGGAAACCATAAGCTGGAGTAGGCATATCACCACCTAAATTAGGTACATACACCTCGGGGGTAGTGATGAGGAAAGAAAGTGTAACAATGCTCATACCAAAAGTGAGTAAACCTCCTATCACCCCTATTTTAGGTGACCAAATACCTAAAAGGGTAAGTAAACCTATCAAGCAAATGAAAGCCCCTAAACCATAAGAGAAAGTATAAGTATTGTTCTCTTTATGCCATTCGATATTGGCTTTCACCATCTTACCTTCGGGGTTTTTGTGCAATTTGTATTGTGCTACTTCTTTGCCTTTGTTAGCTTCACCTGTAACACCGTTCTCATCGATTGCGGTTTTACCTGAATTAGCATAGAAAAAACTCATAAACGGACTGTTAGTCACGAAAGGTACAATGCCATCGGCTTCATACTGACATACTTTCAAGCCTCCTATCCACGCCATTACGATGAAGATAGCAACCCTGATAAAATTCACGAAACAACGTTCGCTTCCTGCTAAAAATGATAATAACTTTTGCATAGTAATTTGTATTAAATTTCAGGGTGCAAAATTACGTCTTTTTTAGCAAATACAAATGGATAAAAAAGGTGATTGCATAGACATTTTAGTGTGTTTCGTTGGCAACTATTGAAATACCTACGCTTTCGCGGAAGTGTTTAGGCGAGAGTCCCACGTTTTTTTTGAAGAATCTACTGAAGTAAAATTCGTCTTCAAAATTCAAATCAAAGGCTATTTCTTTGATAGACTTATGCGTGAGGTGCAGTTGTTTTTTAGCTTCTAACACCAATCGGTCTTGGAGGAGTTTAGAAGGTGTTTTCCCGATGAGTTTTTTGAGTTTTTTGCTAAAAGCATCGGGGGTGAGGGAAAGCGCCTCGGCATAGAAAGAGAGGTTGCGCTCACTAAGGAAGTGTTTTTCTAAAAGTTCTTGGAAGTCGGTTGCTAAAGTATGGTCGGTTTGTGGAGGAGTATCAGTGAGTAATAGGCTCTTTTCCTTGCTGGAAAGGGCTAAAATAAGCTGAAGATAAGAGCGCAATACCGCTTCTGAAAAAGGATTATTTTCGGTAAGTTCAGCAGTTATATTTCTAAATAGATTTTTTACTTCTACAAAAGTAGCTTCTCCCACAGCAATGTGAGGTTGTAAAAACAGTGCATTAAAGAGGAAACCATTGCAAGCGACTTCTTTTTTGTGGTATTCTATACAATAGAAATCACCGTGAAATTGCAAGAGTTCGGCGGTTGTAATGCTTGCTTCTTGCCACTGAAAGTGCTGAAAAGGAGAGAGAAAAAGCAAGGTGAAACCCTTATAAGTATACGGAGTAGCATCTACTGTAAAAGAGCCTGATCCTTCAAACATAAATATACAATAATTCTCCACACTTATGGGTGTGGAGAATTGTTGCAAATTGATATGTTCAACAAATAAGGTCATTTTTCACCTAATTGTTTATCGTCTATTCATTGATAGCAGCGATACCAGGGAGTACCAATCCTTCGAGGCTTTCGAGCATAGCGCCACCACCGGTAGAAACATAGCTCACTTTGTTTTCAAAGCCAAATTGTTTAACAGCAGCTACCGAGTCGCCACCTCCTACGAGTGAGAAAGCACCTTTTTTAGTAGCTTCGGCAACATAATCACCTACAGCGATAGTACCTTTGGCAAAGTTAGGCATTTCAAACACCCCTATAGGGCCATTCCACAAGATAGTTTTAGAAGCGAGCAATACCGATTTGATATTTTCGAGTGTTTTAGGGCCTGCATCGAGACCTTCCCAACCATCGGGAACAGCATTTACAGGTACTATTTGGGTTTTAGCGTTGTTGTCGAAAGCGTCGGCAGCTACCACATCGATAGGCAAGTGAACTTCTACGCCTTTAGCTTTAGCTTTAGCAAGGATATCAAGAGCGAGGTCGAGTTTATCGTCTTCACAGATAGAGTTTCCTACTTTACCGCCTTGTGCTTTGATAAAAGTATATGCCATACCTCCACCGATGATAAGGTGGTTTACTTTTCCTAAAATATTTTCGATGATAGTGATTTTAGAGGAAACTTTAGAACCGCCGAGTATAGCTGTTACAGGTTTTTCACCTGATCTCATCACTTTGTCGATACTTTCAATTTCTTTAGCGAGGAGGTAACCAAAGCATTTGTTGTTAGGGAAGAATTTAGCTACAATAGTAGTAGAAGCGTGGGCGCGGTGAGCAGTACCAAAAGCGTCGTTCACGTAGATATCGCCGAGTTTAGCCAATTGTTTAGAGAAGTTTTCGTCGCCTTTTTCTTCTTCGTTGTGGAATCGCAAGTTTTCAAGGAGCACTACACTACCCGCAGGAGCTGCAGCTACAGCTTTTTCGGCTACTTCGCCTACGCAATCGTTTACAAAGATTACTTTTTTGCCTAATACTTTTTCTACTTCACTAACGATATGGCGGAGAGAATACTTATCGTTGCGTTCACCTTTTGGGCGACCTAAGTGACTCATCAAAACAGCGGTTCCACCGTCCTTAAGGATTTTCTCGATAGTAGGTTTAGCTGCCTCAATACGAGTGTTATCGGTTACTTTAAAATTTTCGTCTAATGGTACATTGAAGTCCACACGAATCAAGGCTTTCTTGCCTGCAAAGTTAAAATTGTCTATGGTTTTCATATATTGTATATATAAATAATATTTTCAAGCTACAAAGGTACGGATTAATTAGCGAATTTGCAAATTTGGTAATTAGCAAATTTGGGATTTACTTTATTGTTCTCAAATACTCAAGCACTTCTCGGGCTTGTTGCTGGGTGAGGTTTTGGTTGAGCATTAGGCTTTGGTACTCTTCTACTAATTTTTTAGCGATAGGGTCTTGTTTTTCCATTGCATCGGGGTAGAGAATCATATTCATCAGCCACTCAGGGGTACGGCGTTCCATTACGCCAATCATTGCGGGGCCTATCAAGCGTTTTTTAGGGCGGTGGCAGGCAACACAAAGATTGTTAAAAGTTTCTTCACCTTTGGCAGCCATTGCCGCATCGGGGGTATCGGCTAAAGGCGGGTTGAGGGTGATGGGTTTTACCCCTTTTTGGTTTTGCCAATCGGGAAAATCGGGTTCAGGAGTGGCTGTAGTGGTTGCCTGAGGCGCAGTAGTTTCGGGGGTGGTGGTATCGTTGCTATTATTATTGTTATTAGTGCCGCCACCACAAGCGGTTAGGAGTGTTAAAGTTGTGAATATTAAAAAGTGTTTTTTCATAGAAAATCTTTTGTTTAGGCGTTTGCAATATAATAGACTTTGTCAAAGTCCTTGGACTTTGACAAAGTGTAGTGACACGAAGACAATTTTATTTTTACAAGAGTTTTACAACTTCTTTTGCAAAATAGCTTGCGATAATGTCGGCACCAGCGCGTTTGATACTCACGATTTGTTCGATCATCACGGCATCGTGGTCGAGCCACCCCTTGGCAGCAGCGGCTTTGAGCATTGCGTATTCACCTGATACTTGGTATACCGCTACGGGTACTTCGCTCATATTCTTCACCTCGCGCACGATATCTAAATAGCAAAGTCCTGGTTTTACCATTACAATATCAGCGCCTTCTTCTATATCCATACGGGTTTCGCGTAAGGCTTCGAGGCGGTTGTGATAGTCCATTTGATAAGTTTTTTTATCTTTAGGGATATCCTGTTGATCTACAGGTGCACTGTCGAGGGCATCACGGAAAGGGCCGTAAAAAGCTGAGGCGTATTTGGCGCTGTACGACATTATTCCTACGTGTTCAAAACTATTATCCTCAAGGGTTTCGCGCAATGCGACAATGCGGCCGTCCATCATATCGCTGGGGGCTATGAAATCGGCACCAGCCTCGGCGTGTGAGAGAGCCATACGACAAAGGGCATCAACCGTAGCATCGTTTACAATCTTGCCATTTTCTACAATGCCATCGTGCCCATAGATAGAATAAGGGTCGAGGGCTACATCGGTCATTACAAGCATATTAGGAGTTGCTTCTTTCACGGTTTTGATAGCGCGTTGCATCAAACCGTTAGGGTTGGCAGCTTCAGTGCCTTTGTTGTCTTTGAGGTTATCGGGGACTTTTACAAATAGTAAAACTGATTTGAGACCTAAGCTCCAAAGTTCTTTTACTTCTTTTGCCAAGAGGTCGAGGCTATAGCGATAATAACCTGGCATAGAGGCAATTTCTTCTTTTACACCTGTACCTTCGACTACAAAGAGGGGTACGAGGAAATCATCGGGGGTAACGATAGTTTCTTTTACTAAACTACGTATTGTATCGCTTACGCGCAAACGGCGGTTTCTTCTGAGTGGGAACATATTTAATCAATTAACAATTTACAATTAACAAAAAAGTGTTTTACTTCATTCTCGAAAATTTCTATGGGGTAAGAGTGTTCCATAGTGTTGAGCAGATGGATGGTAACATTTGGCAGGCTGCGCATATCGTCACGGAGTACGGCAAGCGATTCCCACGGGGCAATCACGGTGTCCTGCAAGCCTATAACTACCTGCATATAAGCGGTATAATTAGAGTTAGGCTGGGTGTTGAAAGGTAATTCGTGACGGTGAGTAAGCGCAGGGTTGAACAACAAGCAAGGTTTGCCTAATTTTTGAGCGAGGTAATAAACTACGAGTCCGCCCAAACTTGACCCGATGAGTACATCGGCAGAGGAGTATTGGGTTTGCAGTTCATCAAAGAGGTTAGGGGCGTTACGATAGTTGATGGTAGGGGCGAAGATTTCACCATAAGGGGAAAGCACAGCGCGCCTATCATCTTGTAAAAAGCTATCAAGCCCGTGTAAATAAAGTATTTTCATAATGGGGGCAAAGGTAGTATATAATTAGCAAATTAGCAAATTAGCAAATTAGAGAATTAGCAAATTGGCAAATTAGAGAATTAGCAAATTGGCTTATTGTTTTTATTTTAGGATTTCTATATCTACTTGAATCAATCCTTTGTTTTTGTTATCGGTGATTTCCATAAAGGCGCGTTTGGTGAGGTCGAGTTCGCGACCTTTGGTAAAGGGGCCTCTATCGGTAACGGTCACGACTACAGATTTGCCATTTGCGCGATTGGTAACCTTTAGTTGGGTGCCAAAAGGCAAAGAGGGGTGTGCAGTAGTGAGCTTACTATTACTAAATACGGCACCGCTGGCTGTTTTTTTGCCGTTGAATTTGTCGTGGTAATAGGTTGCAGTGACGTCGGTTTTATAAACGCCTGTTTTTATATTGGTTGTTGCTTTAGGGGCAGTTTTTTTTGCGTGTGAACGTGTTGTGCGTTGGTGATCGATAGTAGCACAGGACTGTAAAGCTAAAAGTGCTATCAAGCAAAGAATTAATTTTTTCATCTTGTTTTCTTTTTAAAAAATAAAAGACTGTTCAAAAAAGAGTTATTTTGTAGTTACTATTTTGAACAGTCTTTATAAAAATACTTTATTGGTTACCTACTTTTAGTATCCACGCTTTGGAGTTTTTAAACTCTGGGCGGCGGAGTATGTTGATAAGGCGTTCGCCTGCTTCACCTCGTGTTTCGTAAGGTTTATCGGCATAGATGTAGGTTAAATTGTTATTAGGGTGCATAAAGGTAGCTACCTCTACTTCTAACTTTTGTCTGATTTCATTAGTCATTCTGTAAGCACCCCCTGGGCTATTGTATACACCAAGGATTACATAGTATCCTGGAGGAATATTATCAATATCGTCCTCTACTACTTTGATACGTTTGTTTAAGTCATCCATAGGAGTTTTAGGCTTAGGAGGAGGTGGCGTAGTAGGTGTTTGAGTAACTGTAACGGTAGGTGTTACCACCTTAGGTTCAGGTGGTTTTACTACTGGTGGAGTTTTTACAACTGGTGGTTGTTTTGGTTTTTTGATATGATGTTTACCTCCGAATTGATAAGAGAGTAGCACATCGTAACTACCACCTTGTTCGGCTACATAGTTGGCTATACTCTGTTCGTAACCAAAGCCAATGCTAAAATGGTTGCTTACATTGAAGCCTATTCCTCCAAAAACGCCGTATTTTTGGTCATAACCAGCATACGCCCAGCCCATATTTACATCGAGCATTAGATGGCCTCCAAATTGGAAGTTATCTTTTGTTTTTTTGCCTTTAGCCATTACGCTGAAAAATCCATCTTCTAAAAAGTCGCTTCTGCTTTGTAGCTCTTTGCGGTACATCACGTGAGCGGTGAGCGATTTTTCGTTGAAAGGCACAGCCATTTCACCTGCTGAGAAAGAATAGTCTAAGAGGTTTTCGGCGGTAAGCCCGACGTGCCAATAGCCAAAGTTTACATCTACCCCAGGTTGGAGGTTGATGATACTGGTAGGTTTGGCATTTTCAACTAAGGGGTCTTGTACGTTTGAACGCACTTTGTTTTTATCGATACTGCTGCGAGCGAAGACCACATTCAAGCCCAAGCGCAAATAGTTATCTCTTGAGATTTCAACTTGGTGTACGTAGTTTCCTAAGACACCTACATTGGAGAAGAAGCTCACATTACGCTGGAAGACCATTCCGTGAGCCATATTATTTCCGTCGTAATAATCTTTTTTTCGACCTGCATCACCGCCCCATTTTTTGCCATAAGAAAGACCAAAGGTATTGAATTTATCGTCCTTAAAGCCCATCCATTGGTTGCGATGGAAGAAGGTGATTTGGGATTCGTTTTTGCTAAAGATAGGAAATGCGGGGTTCATTAGATAAGTGTTGTACTTTACGGCTGTATGTCCAGGCATTTCATAGGGCAAATAATTACCATCGCCTTGAGCCCAACTGTAGTAGGCAGCAAGCACAAACGCTATAATGAGTATATGTAATCTACTTTTCATTGTTCGTTTTTATTTTAGTATGGTAATTGTACCTTTCAAATCTACGCTTTTTGTTTGACCATTTTCGGTATATTCACCTTTTATAGTGTAGATATAGATAAGAGCACGTTTGCCAAGGTCTTTAAAAGCATTAGAATTAGCTGAAGGCCACTGATTTTTGTAATTAGTGCCGGAATATTCTTCTTTACCTTCGACTGTATAGATGGTTACTTTCACATTGGGGCTAGTATATTTAGCTGGGATTTCCCAAGTATCGTTGAAATGGTCGCCATTAGGGGTTACAATGTTCGGTACTTTATCTACTTTATAAATATCCAATTGGAAACTTATGGCATTTTCGCCTATAGCGGGGCAAGATATTTCTTTTAGAGTGTAATTACCTGCCATATCTTCGGAAGTGATATCAAGTGATGTGCCATATTTTTCGGTGCCATCATCTTTCACCCATACGAAGTTACCTCCTGCGATTTCTATTTCGTTGTTAGTATTTGTTTTTTTAAGTACTACAATATGTTCGCCTACTTGAGCACTTATTTTTATTTTAGGGGAATTGTTTTGTCCTATTTTAGAAATTGTACTGTTGTTATCGCTTCCTTTAAAGCCGAGTTCAAAGAGGCCTAAGCGGTAGTTTTCTACTTTTATATGAGCGCGTTTAGGGCAACCGCCATTGTTAATTTCTAAATAGTACTCTCCTATAGCATCTACACTTGCGGTAGGGGCTTCACTGCCCAGCGGTGTGTCGTTCGTATAGTTAGCACTGGTTACTTTGTACCATTTGTAAGAAAAGCTATCGGCAAGGGTAGCATTGGGGTCGAAACTATCGGCGGCGACGGTTAGGGTAACCGAACCACCTTGACAAAGATAAACAGTTCCTTTGGCGCCATCGGCTGATGAAATCTCGAAATCGGGGATGGGTGTAAAGGCGATAGCGCGCTCAGCAGAGGTTTTGATGATGCTGGTGTTGTAAGTAACCTTTACAGCATATTTAGCTGATTCGGAATTACCAGCGCGCAATACTATCAATTGGTGACGTGTTTCGCCTAAGATATCGTTACCATCTTTCGACCATTGGAAATTGAAATAACGATAGTCGGCGCGTTTCACTTCCACTTCTTGTCCGCTACTACTCAGTTTTACTTTTATTTTTTGTACTTCGAGGGTAGTTTGAGAGCGGGTTTCGCAATCGGTAGAGGAGATAGCGAGTGTACCTACTTTCACTTCGGTGATATCGGCAATGGTTTCGAAATAGACAGGATCGAGGGTTTTTACAGTGCCGCAATTGCCGTTATCGGTGAGTTTTACGGTATAGATATCTACTGAAGTAGGAGCCGATGAGATGGTGAGTTGGGTACCTGTTTCGCCAGAAAGTACTGTACCATTTTTGCTCCATTCGATAGTAGGAGAAGTCATATTATGAGAGACTTGCAAGACATTTGTTTTGCCGTGATAGTAAATTTCACGGGTGTTGATATCATCTGCCCAACGGGCTGTGATAGTAGTTTTCTTTACCACTACGGAATTAGAGGTAGCTGGGCATCCTCCAGAGCTTGCTCCTACAGTAGCATAGTATACGCCAGAGCCCTCGGCAGCATATTCGGTTTTGCCTACTCCTTCGGCGACCTTCACGTTGTCCTTAAACCAAGTGTAGGTGGCTGAAGCAGAAGCACCCGTAGTAATGGTGAGGGTTGCGACGCCATCGCAGAATTCCAATGAATTGTTGCCACCGTTAATTTTTAGGGCATTGGCATCTTGTAGCCGGATGTCTAATTCGTTAGAATCGGGGATAGAGAAGCCTGTAGCAGTAACTTTCAGTTTGTATTTACCGTTTTCTAAGGCGCTATTCAAAGGCAGTTCGCTTTGGGTTTTTCCTGCTAAATCTTGATAAGTACCTGAGAGATTGGCTTGCCACTGGAAGGAGAAAGTGGTATAATCGGAAGGGTCGACAGTGAGTTCGGTACCCCCAGCAACGGCAGTAATTTTATCGATTGCCAAAGTAACGGCGTTGGTAGTACAGGGTTGAAAAGCGTTTTTGGTTTTGATTGCCACTTTAAAGCTATCGGGGGCTTTAAGAGTAATCTCGTTAGTAGTAACAGTAGCGGCACAGCCAGCGGTTTGCACTACTTGGGCTTTATAGGTGCCCGCAGTATTAGCAGTATAGGTAGCTGCTGTTTCACCTGTAATTTCTGCACCATCTTTGAACCATTTGTACTGAGGACTTTGGGCGGTGGTGCTCACAGTAAAAACACGGTTTTTACCTGGCATTAGCACAGTGCCTCCCGTGGTACTGATAGATGCAGTGATATTATCTTTTCGCTTGATCGTTACTCGGTTAGATTGTACATCACAACTACCGCCACTCCCTACTTGTACGTAGTAGTTACCAGCGAGGTTTTGCCCAACGGGAACAGTATAGGTATTCACTCCTTGGGTTTCAGTTAGTTTGGTATTATCACGATACCAAATAAACTTAGCGGAAGGATTGGCGGGAGTAGCTGTAAGGGTAAAGGATTCGCTTTCGCATATTTCGGAAGCTGAGGAAGTGAGTGTAACGGATTGGCTTCCAGACATTCTTACTTCAATAGAAGGAGAGTAAGCACTATGAGGACAATCTGTTTTATAATCTATAGCTGCATAGTACTCACCTGGTTCAGAGACTGTAAAGGTAGGGCCTGCATCTCTTTGGATAGGAATACGTTGGGAACCTACCCTTTTACCCCATACATAACGATAATTGGACACTGGTAGCCCATCATTAAGAGCTATCACTTTTAATTCTTGAGTATGACCAGGGCAAAGTGTTACATTTTGAGGAGCAACAGTTACACGATTAACTTCCAACCAAATGGCTTTAAAACTTTCTGTCCCAACGGTAGCATCTCTGTTGAGTGCAATTATTTCTGCAGCAGGGCTGGTACTTCTTACTCTTATCTTAAAATTTGAACCAGAAGTATTAGCGGGAAAAGAAAAACTAGTTTGTGGAGCTTTAAAATCAAATTTAGAATTTTGACCTGTTATTGTTTTCAGAATAATAGGGTTATCAAAACTTCCATTAGCATCTGACAACTCTATATAAAACACATTATTGGCATTAGGTAAAGGAGGATCCCAATAAAAATTCACACTCCAATTATTATAACCAGGGGCAATGCAAGCATTCCCAAATTGCCTTCTTGCATATTTAAACCTACCCTGTATTTGAGCATATAGCTCCTGTGCTCCAGAGAAGAGAAAGAAAAACAACACAAGGTATTTAAAAAAACTTTTTACTTTCATTTCATTTAAAAATTAAAAAAAACATTGCTATAAGAAATGTGCTTACAAAGCACTATACATTGCGCAAAATTACAAAAAAGAAAAATACTACACAAATATAAGCGTAAAAATTTTTTATTATTTTATAAAAGGACGTTAAAAATAGAAAATCTTCAAGATTAATTATTATAAAGAAAAAGTATAGCTTTGATAAGAAAAAGAAATCTAATAATTAAAAAAATATATTTTAACCCAAGTTATTATGATAGGCTTCTCTCACAAATCTTATAAATTTAAAACTCTCATTGATAGATTTCACAAAATATACTGCTAAATGAAATCGTAAATTAAATTGATATTATTTTACACATTCAAGCACAAAAAAGACCTTGACAAAGCCTCAGCTTTATCAAAGTCTTTTCTATTTTAACTATAGAGGGCTCTCTAAAAATTTAGAAAGATACTTTCCTGTGCTTCTGGAGTATTAAAAATATCTTTTAACATAGCCATATATTCATTGTATGACTGATCATTAGGAAATAACAGAAAAGCTTCTAAGGTTTCAAATCTATAAAAAGCAATAGCTCTATGTTCAGGCATAGGTTTAATAATCAAAGCAGATAGTTCTGTATGATTAAAACACCTTTTCCCTCCTATTTTAATACTTAGTAACCTCTGCCCCCATTCTTCTCTTAAAAAATAAAAAGGCTCTATCGCAAAATCTCCAACATCTGTATATTCAGACTTATAATAAATCTCAAAACGATATTTCCCGATCCAAGCTCTTGCATATTGCTGATTAAGCTCTCTCATTGACTTGTGAGAGTTATAATAATTAAAAGGAAGATCAAGAAATCCGTCTTTTTTCTTTTTAGTCACTTTTTCATGTTCAATAGTTTTAGGAATAAAAGAAGGAATTCCTCTATCTCCTAATGCAGAAGGTATCCTACTGACATTACCACAATAGATAAGAGGAAACGGTTGCACTGGTAATTCATAAAAGGCATATTTTTCAAAATTATTAGTATAAATATTCTTAAGCATATTTACGTAATTCCTATAAATTTCTTTGTTCGGAAATTTATAAAAATTAATTGCATCATATTCAAATTCACCTCCTCTATAAATTCCAAAAACCTTAAATGGTTTAGCCTTATAAAACACTACAATATTCTCTTTCTCATACAAACCATAAAGTTCGTAATAAGAATATGTTGGTGAGTCTGTCCCTGTACAAATAGGTTCAATTTCATAAGGTTTTTGTAGAGTCCATTTTCGCATTTTTTCATTAACAAAAGGATGGCCATCTTCAGTATGAGTAATTTCAAAGCCTTCACTATCTACAATTGTAAATTTTTCAAAAAAGGCATTCAAGTGTTTATTAGCAAATTCTAGTGAAGAAGGAATATTGGCAATGGCACATCCTTCGTCATTGTAAAAAGAGTAATTATTAGGAATAGTTTCAGTAATATTAAACTTTTTAAAGTCTTTAGGATAACCTAACATTATCTGGTTAGGTTTGATAGTAGTTGTTGGGGTAGTAGTTCCACCATTATTACAATTACAATTTTCTTTCTCTTTGCTACAACTTGCAAGAGTAAGAGCAATTACCGCTAAAGTAGTTAAAATTTTTCTCATTGTTTCTTTTTTTAGTTTATAGGGCAAAAGTACAAAAAAGAAAAATACTACACAAATATAAGCGTAAAATTTTTTTATGATTTTCACGGGCGATTGGTGGGAATGATGGGAGAATCTCAGAGCATCTCGGGGGGAATCGGAGGGGGTGCGAGGGTAGGGTTAGGTAGGTATGAAATAAAAAAAGAGCAACTCTTTATCAGAATTGCTCTTTGTAAGAAGGCGGCGACATACTCTCCCACGTGACCGTAGTACCATCTGCGCTAAAAGGTTTAACTGCTCTGTTCGGAATGGTAAGAGGTGAGACCTTTGACTATAACCACCTTAAACTTTTTAGGTGTCAGGGGTTAGGGGGTAGGTTTCAGGGTAATCCCTGATGCCTATAACCTAATACCTGTAACCTTATATTTTTAACATATAGGGATAAAAAACATATTTTTTCAATTGACAATTGACAATTAATAATTAACAATTGTTGTGACTAACATTTTTGTAAAAAAGAATCTCTACGCGCGAAAAGTCTACGGGTGATTAGTATTACTCGGCTATGATGTTACCACCTTTACACCTGTAACCTATCAACGTGGTCATCTCCCACGACCCTTAAAAGAAATCTCATCTTGTGGCGGGTTTCGTACTTATATGCCTTCAGCACTTATCCCATCCGCACTTAGCTACTCTGCTATGCCCTTGGCAAGACAACAGATACACCAGTGGTGCGTCCAACTCGGTCCTCTCGTACTAGAGTCAGATCCACGCAAATTTCTAACGCCCACAGTAGATAGAGACCGAACTGTCTCACGACGTTCTGAACCCAGCTCGCGTGCCACTTTAATGGGCGAACAGCCCAACCCTTGGGACCTTCTCCAGCCCCAGGATGTGACGAGCCGACATCGAGGTGCCAAACCCCCCCGTCGATGTGAGCTCTTGGGGGAGATCAGCCTGTTATCCCCGGCGTACCTTTTATCCTTTGAGCGATGGCCCTTCCATACGGAACCACCGGATCACTATGCTCTACTTTCGTACCTGATCGACTTGTGGGTCTCTCAGTCAAGCTCCCTTATGCCATTGCACTCTTCGCACGGTTACCAAGCGTGCTGAGGGAACCTTTAGAAGCCTCCGTTACTCTTTTGGAGGCGACCACCCCAGTCAAACTACCCTCCACGAATTGTCCCCTGCACTCTGCAGGGTTAGACCTCAGATAAGCAAAGGGTGGTATTTCAACAATGACTCCACAACTACCGGAATAGCCGCTTCTTAGTCTCCCACCTATCCTACGCATCACTTATCCAAGACCAATACGAAGATATAGTAAAGGTGCACAGGGTCTTTTCGTCCCACTGCGGGTAATCGGCATCTTCACCGATACTACAATTTCACCGAGCTCATGGCCGAGACAGTGTCCAAATCGTTACACCATTCGTGCAGGTCGGAACTTACCCGACAAGGAATTTCGCTACCTTAGGACCGTTATAGTTACGGCCGCCGTTTACTGGGGCTTCAATTCAAACCTTCGCTTACGCTAAGCTCTCCTCTTAACCTTCCAGCACCGGGCAGGTGTCAGACCCTATACTTCATCTTTCGATTTTGCAGAGTCCTGTGTTTTTGATAAACAGTCGCTTGGACCTTTTCACTGCGGCCTATCGCTAGATAGGCGACCTTTCTCCCGAAGTTACAGGTCTATTTTGCCTAGTTCCTTAGCCATGAATCTCTCGAGCGCCTTAGAATTCTCATCCCAATCACCTGTGTCGGTTTACGGTACGGGCATTAATCTTCGCTTTTCTTGGAAACGTTGTCACCACTCTATCACCTCGGCCGAAGCTTCAGTGTACTATTAAAGCTATAACTGCTCCTTTAACGTACTATTCCGTCAGTACGCGGTAGTTATCTCGTTCCGTCACTTTTATTAGATTAATGGTACAGGAATATTAACCTGTTGTACATCCACTTCCCCTGCTCGGGTGCGCGTTAGTCCCCGACTAACCCTCAGCTGATTAGCATAGCTGAGGAAACCTTGATCTTTCGGCGGGCAGGTTTCTCGCCTGCCTTATCGTTACTTATGCCTACATTTTCTTTTCTATCAGCTCCACTATGGCTCACGCCTTTAGCTTCCACGCCTATAGAATGCTCCCCTACCGGTATATTACTTAGTAATAACCCCATAGCTTCGGTAATATGCTTATGCCCGTTTATTATCCATGCCCAACCGCTCGACTAGTGAGCTGTTACGCACTCTTTAAATGTATGGCTGCTTCCAAGCCAACATCCTAGCTGTCAGTGCAGTCAGACCGCGTTTGGTCAACTTAGCATATATTTGGGGACCTTAGCTGATGGTCCGGGTTCTTTCCCTTTAGGATATGGACCTTAGCACCCATACCCTCACTGCTGATGAGCATTTAATAGCATTCGGAGTTTGTCAGGAATTGGTAGGCGATGAAACCCCCGCATCCAATCAGTAGCTCTACCTCTATTAAACTCACACCAACGCTGCACCTAAATGCATTTCGGGGAGTACGAGCTATTTCCCAGTTTGATTGGCCTTTCACCCCTACCCTCAGGTCATCCGAAGTCTTTTCAACGACAACCAGTTCGGTCCTCCACGCTGTGTTACCAGCGCTTCAACCTGCCCAAGGGTAGATCACCAGGTTTCGCGTCTACTACTACCAACTATTTGCGCCCTTTTCAGACTCTCTTTCGATGCGGATTCGTATCTGAAATACTTATCCTCGCTGGTAACAGTAACTCGTAGGCTCATTATGCAAAAGGCACGCTGTCACAGCCGTAGCTGCTCCAACCGCTTGTAAGCGTATGGTTTCAGGGGCTATTTCACTCCGTTATTCACGGTTCTTTTCACCTTTCCCTCACGGTACTAGTTCACTATCGGTCTCTCAGGAGTATTTAGCCTTACCGGATGGTCCCGGCCGATTCAGTCAAGGTTCCACGTGCCCCGACCTACTCAGGATTCCCTTAAGGTTTATATCGCTGTGCCTATACGAGACTTTCACTCTCTATGGTGTGTCTTTCCAAACACTTCTAATCCAGCTCTACAACCTATATCAGGGTCCTACTACCCCCGCATTGCCGTAACAATACGGGTTTGGGCTGTTCCCATTTCGCTCGCCACTACTTTGGGAATCACTTTTGTTTTCTTCTCCTCCGCCTACTAAGATGTTTCAGTTCAGCGGGTTTGCTCACCTTTACGGTGTAGTACATCTTCAATGTACTGGGTTGCCCCATTCGGATATTTGCGTATCATCTCGTATGTGCCAATACACGCAACTTTTCGCAGCTTATCACGTCCTTCTTCGCCTCTGAGAGCCTAGGCATCCCCCATACGCCCTTACATAACTTTTCGCGCTTGTAGTTTTATTCAATTAACAATTATCTATTATCAATTAAATAAATACCTCGTTCTCTTTGATTCTTTTTAATATTTTTCGTTAGATTATCAATAATCTATTATTGATCTCTTATGCTTTTTATCCCAATATGTCAATGTACGTTTGTTGTGGAGAATAAGGGATTCGAACCCTTGACCCCCTGCGTGCAAGGCAGGTGCTCTAGCCAGCTGAGCTAATTCCCCGTGCTTAATGACGAGTTACGAATTACGAATTACGATTTACGCTATTCGTCTCTCTTCAGCTCCTAGAATTTCCTTCTTTAGCTTGTAGTCCCAGGCAGACTCGAACTGCCGACCTCTACATTATCAGTGTAGCGCTCTAACCAGCTGAGCTATGAGACTTTGTTCTAATTAGCAAATTTGTAAATTAGCAAATTTGCAAATTTTATTTTGTTGTCAGCAAGATTTAAAGAATCAATTAATAATTAATAATTAACAATTAATATTCTTCCTTTTGTCTTTAAATTTCGGTTTTCTCTAGAAAGGAGGTGTTCCAGCCGCACCTTCCGGTACGGCTACCTTGTTACGACTTAGCCCCAGTCACTAGTTTTACCCTAAACAGCTCCTTGCGGTGACCGTCTTCAGGTACTCCCAGCTTCCATGGCTTGACGGGCGGTGTGTACAAGGCCCGGGAACGTATTCACCGGATCATGGCTGATATCCGATTACTAGCGATTCCAGCTTCACGGAGTCGAGTTGCAGACTCCGATCCGAACTGTGACCGTCTTTATAGATTCGCGCCTGCTCACGCAGTGGCTGCTCTCTGTAACGGCCATTGTAGCACGTGTGTAGCCCAAGATGTAAGGGCCGTGATGATTTGACGTCATCCCCACCTTCCTCACGGTTTGCACCGGCAGTCCCATTAGAGGGCTCGACCTTACTCGTTAGCAACTAATGGCAGGGGTTGCGCTCGTTATAGGACTTAACCTGACACCTCACGGCACGAGCTGACGACAACCATGCAGCACCTTGAAAACTGTCCGAAGAAAAAGGTATCTCTACCCCTGTCAGTCTCCATTTAAACCTTGGTAAGGTTCCTCGCGTATCATCGAATTAAACCACATGCTCCACCGCTTGTGCGGGCCCCCGTCAATTCCTTTGAGTTTCATTCTTGCGAACGTACTCCCCAGGTGGGATACTTATCACTTTCGCTTAGCCACTCAAACTCGCGTCCAAACAGCTAGTATCCATCGTTTACAGCGTGGACTACCAGGGTATCTAATCCTGTTCGCTCCCCACGCTTTCGTCCATCAGCGTCAATCAATTGTTAGTAATATGCCTTCGCTATCGGTGTTCTGTGTAATCTCTAAGCATTTCACCGCTACACTACACATTCCAACTACTTCACAACTATTCAAGACTAACAGTTTCAAAGGCAGTTGCTCAGTTGAGCTGAACGATTTCACCCCTGACTTATTAGCCCGCCTACGGACCCTTTAAACCCAATGATTCCGGATAACGCTCGCATCCTCCGTATTACCGCGGCTGCTGGCACGGAGTTAGCCGATGCTTATTCGTAAGGTACCGTCATCAAAGTACACGTACTCCTTATTCTTCCCTTACAAAAGCAGTTTACAACCCATAAGGCCGTCATCCTGCACGCGGCATGGCTGGATCAGTCTTCCGACCATTGTCCAATATTCCTCACTGCTGCCTCCCGTAGGAGTCTGGTCCGTATCTCAGTACCAGTGTGGGGGACATCCCTCTCAGAACCCCTATCTATCGTCGCCTTGGGGAGCCGTTACCTCTCCAACTAGCTAATAGAACGCATACTCATCTTTTACCGCCGTAGCTTTAATAAGTGCACGATGCCGTGCTCTTATACCATAGGGTATTAATCCAAATTTCTTCGGGCTATCCCCCGGATAAAAGGCAGATTGTATACGCGTTACGCACCCGTGCGCCGGTTTCAGCCCGAAGGCTTCTCCCTCGACTTGCATGTGTTAGGCCTGCCGCTAGCGTTCATCCTGAGCCAGGATCAAACTCTTCATCGTTAAATTCTTTTATTTCTTTAACCGATTTGTTTTTTTGTAGCGGGCGTATAGCATACGCCCCTACGAATTGACTTCAGGTTTCACTCGATTCTTTAAATCTTTTTTGTGCTGTACAACATTATGTCAATGTACGTGTTGTTTCTTAGTTTGAGACCGTGTTTTGTCTCATTTGCGGGTGCAAAGGTACGGCGTTTTTTTAAACTAGCAAATTTTTTGTGAACTTTTTTTATGATTTTTTTAATTTATTTTTTAAGTGATTGAGAATCAATAGAGATTTGAAAGAGAATCTCGGTGAGACTCCGAGGTGTCGGAGGGGTGCGAGCTGTGCGGGCGAGGATGGGGTGGGAGCGGTGAGAGAGAAACTCGGAGGGACTGGGAGAAACTCGGAGGGAATGGGAGGGGTGAGAGTTTTTTCGGGGGATGTGAGTGATGGGAGTTGTGGGAGGCGGTGGGAGCTATGGGATTTAGAGAAAGAGAGGGGGGTGATGGGATTTGGTGGTGATGGAAGTGGTGGAGTTCTTTTTTTTGGGGGGGAGTTTTGGGGAGTGAATAATTGAGTAATTGATATTTTTTAATATCTTTGCACCTATATTTATATAAATCAATAATGAAAAGAGTTTTTATATTTTGGCTATTAGCTTGCTCTTTTGTTCAAGGGCAGAATTCTATTTGTATAGGTGAACGACTATTGGTTTCTTCTAAAACATTAGGTGAAACACGCTCTATAAGTGTGTATTTGCCTGATTCATATTATGATTCTACCTTGAAAGCAACGGATTATCCGGTGGTGTATCTGCTGGATGGGGAGACGAATTTTAATTATTTTAGTACTTTGATGGAAAAACTGGCTCAAGGGATTCCTAATGTACCTGAAATGATTGTCATTGGAATTGAAAACACACAGCGCGAAAGGGATTTTGGGAGCGATAGTGACCGTTTTTGGCAGTTTATGGCTGATGAGCTTATTCCTTTGGTTAAAAAGCAATACAGATGTAGTGATTTTCGCATTTTAGTGGGTCACTCATTAAGTGGATTGGCGGTGGTTTCAGCTCTTAACAAACATACAGAGCTATTTAATGCTTATATTGCACACGACCCAAGTTTGTGGTGGAGGAAAAACGATGGAGAGCGGTTGTTTGAAGCGAATAAAGGAAAGGATTTTAAACATCGGATTTTTTATTTATCGTATTCGGGGAAGAAGGTGCGCAACAATGGACGCAGTAGGCATCGGGAGGCGATAGAGGCGGTACAGGCAATGGCTGCAAAGGGAGCTTTTAAGAATTTGGAGACTTATTTTGTTGAATATCCCAACGAGAATCACGGCACAATACAAGTGGTAGGAAATATGGATTTGATGCGGAGGCTTTTTGCAGAGATGTTCATCGACCGCAACGATATTGAGGAGAATCCAGCAGTTATCCAGCAGCGGTATGAGGCGCTTTCTAAAAGGTTACATTATAAGTTTGTGCCGAGTGAGAAGTATTTGAGAAATACCGAGAAATGGCTGAAGAAAGTAAAAAGTGAAAAGTGAAAATAGAAAAGGTGCTTAGAGAGATTGTTTTCCAAGCACCTTTTTGTTTTATTATTTGAAGTGACCGATAGCGTTGATGAAAGAAGCTCCTTTTACAGTGAGACCTTTGGTGGCTACATTGGTAGCAGGATTAATTACATAGATAGCAGGGTCACTGTTTTTTACATTTACTGGTAGATAGACTTTACCATTATAGACAGTAAGTTCTACGGGGTTTGACGTCATATTGGCAAAATCAGAGAGAGCTGGCAGTCCGGTTACCCAGTTGAAAGATTTAGCTTCCATATCTACAATAGCAAAGCGGTTTACATCTACTCCATTGAGGGCAGCTTTTGAAGCATCATTAAAGAACTCAAGCAAGAACTTATTACCGGTGATATGCCATACACGACGAAAGATTCCGTTACCGGATACTGCTGAAATATCAAAGAAGTAAGAACTATCAAAGTCGGTAGCACCTTGTTTGATACGCAAAGCACCTGCAGGTTTTGTTGAAGCAACATCGGGAGTTTGAGGGGCTTTTACTTTAGGAGGATTCTTAGCAATTGCTCCTGAAAATACATATACATCGCCATTATCGGCTTTACCCATTTCTAACAAATATTGAGATTTGAAACGACCTGCGCTATAGCTGAGCTTATCGCTTTTATAGCTACGTTTGAGGTTCAAGTCTTTATCGAGTACCCCTACATATACCACATCGGGATTGTGGATTTTACCAGTGCTTGAACCTTGAGCTACTTGCACATCTTTGTAATCAGAAACTATCATACCGCTGAAGAACTCACCGTTACCATTGTCTAAGATACCAGCAAACGACACGATTTCTTGAGTAGAAGAGGAGGTGTTCATCTCAGGAAGGAGATTTGCTGTATGGATAGTTTTGGTAAAAGCTTTGGTATAATTGTTGGCATTGCGGAAGTTGAAGGTTGCGCCGTCCTTTTTGCCTTCGTATTCTTGTCCGCCTACTACAGTTATCCAATAATCACTGAAGAAACCGAAAGTGGTGGCACGTTCGGCTACGTCAAAATCAGTAAGATGTTTTACACCTTGAGCTGTTTTTTCGTAAGAAATACCGATACCAGCTCCTTTAAAGCCATAGGATAGACCTACTGCTGTGTTCTTGTTGAACTGCCAGAAATAGCCATTAGCTTCTTTGAATTGTTCTTGGTTAGCAGAAAGAGGGAGTTCACCATTTTCTACGTTTTTAGCGACCAATAGATAACGAGTTTTATTTTGATCACCTCCAGCATCGATGAAGAAGTTAGCTCCCTCGGCAGAAGGAGGAGGAACTGGAGTATTATCGTCTTTTTTGCAAGACGTAAGGGCTACGAAGCTAACTAATGAGCCTACAAGTAGCGTTTTTTTGAATGTTTGAAAATTGATATACATATATTTAGAAATTAGTTGTTAGAAATTAGGGGTTAGTAGAATCGGTAGGAGAGTTTGGCATAGAAAGCGCGACCGGCTTTTTGGAGGCTGTAGTTATCGTACAACAATTCATCGGTGATATTTTTGGCTTCTACGGAAAGACTTAACCGTTTGTTAGGGGTGTAGTAGGTAAGACTCACGTCGTGAGAAAGTTGGCGAGGGACTTTAATTTTTGTTCCTTCGCTTTGCCACGAGGTAAAAAACTCTTCGGTGAAAAAGAGATTATAGTTTAGTGATAGTCTGTCGCGTTTAGCAATCAGGCTTTCTATATTACAAGTAGCATCGGCGTTGCCAAATAGATAAGGCATATTGGGCAAACGGTCGTTATAGATAGCAGAAGGGCGACCTGTTTCAGTAAATTCTTCTTTGTTGCGCAAGTTCATATAAGACAAGTTGCCACCTACTGAAAATGCATCTTTATAGAAGAAATAGCGCAGGGTAGCATCGACTCCCATATTGAGTACCTTACCGTGATTTCGGCTTCCTGCGGAGCCTTCATTAGCTCCTGCACTGATAATACTTCTGATGATATAATCTTTGATATAACGATAGGCAAAACCCACTTCTACTAAGAATGAATGTACTTTGAACGCAGGTTGATAAGAGAGATTTACATTCAGGTTATCGCTATTTTCGGGTTTGAGTTTATAGTTACCAATCTCTAAATCGCCATCGCCAAAGAGTTCGGTATCAGTAGGTAGACGGAAGCTCTTTTCATAAGAGAGTTTGACTTGTAAAGGCTTTAAGAGCTGATAAGTAGTCGCCCCACCATAACCCCAAGCCTGAGTGTGATGAGTTTCTTCTTCATATACCGCGCGACTTCCATATCCAGTAACAATCACTGGACCTGTTACAGCTGTATTGTAATATTTACCGAAAGCTAATATATTCCAACGTTCTGAGGGGGTGAACTTATATGATAATCCAGAGATATTTTTCTTATTGACACGCCTCATAAAATCGGAATCGAGGGTATAGTTGGTAATGAGCATATTTTTGTTACGCCGAGTGTAATTACTGAAGGTGTGTGTGAGTTGAAAAGAGTGTTTTTCATTGAGTTGATAGTCTATGTGTGAAGTGATGTACCCCGTTTTACCTTCAAAAATAGTATTCTGAAGTTGTGATTCACCACGAGTAACCATTGGTTCATACTCACCCGTCCAGCTATAACGGCGAGCTTCTTCATCTACATTCTGAGTGGTGGTAAAATCATAACGCCCTGTAAGGAAGAAAGAGAGACCGTTGAGGATATTCTTTTTCTCATATTCTACTGAAGATGAATAGTTATGAGATTTGCGGTACTTACCTCCAAAGACTTTTTGCATTAGGTTGGCGTTTTGGAGTTGTTTATTCTCTTGACTATAATTAAGTGCAAAAGAAAGTTTATCAGCCCATTTTTCATCGAAGATATTCACACGACCTATGATAGCCTCGTTGTGATAACGGTCGTGAAAGCGTTTGAACCAACGTTTTTCTTTAGAGTAAGAGCCTGTTTGGAGGTCGAGATATTCAGTAAATACTTTATAGCTGTTATCGGAGTAATTTTGGTAAGCATTGAGTTCTACACTGATGTTATCGGTGAGGAATTGCCCGAGGTTTAAGGTACTTTTATGGGTGTTGAAAGAACCAAAAGTATAGGAAAGATTGCCGTAGTTGTATCGGCTTTTGCGCGTTACTACATTGATAGCGCCCCCAAGAGCATCGGCACCAAAAGTAACAGGCACCACACCTTTGTAAATTTCGATACGTTCGATAAGTTCAGCGGGAATATTGTTAATGCGAAAAGAGGCATTCGCTTCGTTCATAGGTACCCCATCGATAAAGATACGCACGTGACGACCGGTAAAGCCATTGAGATTGATTGCTGTCTCAGCCCCAACCCCACCAGTTTCGCGCATCTTCACCCCCGATACACGAGCAAGCATATCGGCAGCATTGCTGTTGAGATTGCGGAGCTGTTGGGCTTCGATAGCAACCACGTTGTAAGCTGCTTTTTGCACTTGCTTGATAGGTGATTGCCCTGTGAGCACAACCTCACTGAGTTGCGTAACTTCTTCATCTACAGGTTGAGAAAAGAGTTGAGTTGCAAAAAATGACGCTAATAAAAAGGTGATATTTTTAGGTGATAAAAACATTATCGTATCTCTGTTTTTAGAATAACGGAGGCAAAGGTACGAAAATTATTTTGAATAATCCTAAATTAGCAATACTTTATCTTCCCATATATATCAATAGGATACTAATATCGGCGGGAGAAACACCGCTGATACGAGAGGCTTGAGAAAGGGTTGCAGGGCGTATTTTCTTTAGTTTTTCACGTCCTTCAAAAGAGAGGGAGATAATTTTATCGTAATCAAAATTATCGGGAATACGCACGCTCTCTAAGCGGTTCAGTTTATCGGCGTTATTGCGTTCTTTCTCTATATAACCTGCGTATTTGACTTCTACTTCAGCACAAGTCTTTTCTTCTTCATTAAGGTTATTTTCCTTTATATAACTTGCGATGCGATCTATAGACTCAAAATCGGCGAGTGTTACATCGGGGCGTGAGAGTACTTTTTGGAGTTTATCACCTTGTTTCATTGGTGATGAATCGTATTTTTCGAGAATAGGATTCACTTCGTCGGGGGTAACGCTCAATTCCTTTATATAGGTAATAAAGTCGTTTACTTTGCGATTTTTGGTTTCCCAAGCGCGGTAACGCTCTTCACTTACGGTGCCTATTTCATATCCCAGAGGAGTAAGGCGGCTATCGGCATTATCCTGACGGAGGAGGGTGCGGTATTCGGCACGTGAGGTGAACATACGATAAGGTTCTTCGGTGCCTTTGGTGATAAGGTCGTCGATGAGAACTCCTATATAAGCCTCGTCGCGTTTTAGTATAAAAGGTTCGCGTTCGCGCACTTTTAATACAGCATTCACGCCTGCCATCAATCCTTGAGCAGCAGCTTCCTCATAGCCTGTAGTTCCGTTGATTTGTCCGGCGAAGTATAAGTTTTCTATCAGTTTTGTTTCGAGTGTATGTTTGAGTTGGGTAGGTGGGAAATAGTCGTATTCAATGGCATAACCAGGGCGGAGGAATTTCACTTTCTCAAAACCAGCCACCTGACTAAGGGCAGCATATTGCACTTCTTCTGGCAAAGAGGTTGAAAAACCATTGACATACATTTCGACCGTATGCCAGCCTTCGGGTTCTACAAACAGCTGGTGACGCTCTTTATCGGCAAAACGGTTGATTTTATCTTCGATTGAAGGACAATAACGAGGGCCTACGCCGTGTATAATTCCTTGAAACATAGGCGAGCGGTCAAAGCCCGTACGAAGGATATTGTGTACGCGCTCGCTGGTGTAGGTCATATAACAATCTTTTTGCACGGCAAGAGGTTTTGTTTCAGAGGAAAAAGAGAATTTTTGAGGATGCTCGTCACCTGGTTGAGGAACCATCTTGCTGAAATCGAGAGAACGAGCATCTACACGAGGTGGTGTACCGGTTTTCATACGACCAGCCTCAAAACCGTGTTGCACGAGACATTCGGTAAGTCCGTGAGCAGCAGGCTCGCCTACACGACCGCCGCCGAACTGTTTGAGCCCTATGTGCATCACCCCATTGAGGAAAGTACCATTGGTGAGCACCACACTTTTGGCTTTGATAGTAACCCCTAAAGAGGTGCGTACCCCCACTACCCTATCCTTTTCGATAAGCAGGTCGTTTACCATACCTTGGAAGAAATCGAGAGTAGGGAGACTTTCGAGCTGTAAGCGCCAAGCTTCGGAAAAGCGCATACGATCGGATTGTGCGCGCGGACTCCACATTGCAGGCCCTTTGGACTGGTTGAGCATCTTAAATTGGATAGCCGTTTTATCGGTAATAATACCCATATAGCCGCCTAGCGCATCGATTTCACGCACTATTTGTCCTTTGGCGATGCCTCCCACAGCGGGGTTGCAGCTCATTTGGGCTATATGTTGGAGGTTCATAGTAATAAGGAGGGTTTGTGCGCCCATATTGGCGGCGGCAGCAGCAGCTTCGGCACCTGCGTGCCCTGCGCCTACTACTATCACATCATATTCAGTTGTAAACATTTGTCGATTTGTAAATTTGTCGATTTGGTAATGGGAGTGTTCAAAAAGTTTTATTGAGGTAGGCGTTTGCAAAACGCCCCTACAACATACTCTAAAAAAGAGTGATTATCAGTGTAGCAACAAAAAATTTGCCAACCATTTTTGATTGCCTATAATTTCAGGCGGCAAAGGTACAAAACAATTGACAATTAACAATTAATAATTAACAATTTACCTCGCGGTAAGCGCACTCTAAGAAGCGGTATTGGCTTTTGGGCATCGTTACAGTGATGGGGGTATTGGGTTGCTGGCGGGTGTAGATATAGGCTTCTTCTATTAGTCTATTACCTTTTTTTGAACGACTGTGGTGTTCTTGCCGACATTTCCATTCTAAATGCACTATATCTGTCAGCGGAATTCCCTCACTAAGATTCGACATAAAGTAGGCTTTCTCTTGGCAAATCACTACAAAAGGAGAATAGCGTTGAGCGAAGTTTATCAACTGCATCATTTGGGTAAAACGCTCGTAATCAGCATCACTCATTTCTTCTAATAGCTTTTGTAAGTATTTAATATTTCGACTATCGTGAAAATATAAGGCTATACACCATCCTAAAAATCCTGCTGCAGTAGGGTAGATTATAAAAGGATGCTGCTGGGTATAGAGAAGTAAATTTTCATAAAAAGAATGAGGCATATCCAACAACTCAAAAAGTAGAAAAGGGCAAAAAATTAGGCAAAACAATAGCCCTATGGATACTGATACTACCCCTACGTATTTCTTTAATTTAGCGATGTACAGCTTCCGTTTTTCGGGCATATAACGCGGACTGCTATAGTGCAAGTTGTTATCGGGTTTTCTATTGAAAAAATAGCAACCCGTTGCTATGCAGAGTGCCCAAAAAGGGATAGTAGCGACAAAACCCATTATTGATTTTTTGTTAAATAGTTGTAAAGAGCTTGAATGCTTTTTTCAAATCGTTTAATGATTTTAGGGTTGGTAACCTTATGCCACAATTGGGGTTGTTCATACCAAGCGGTACTTGCGCCAGCGCGGCTATAGCCGAGTTCTAACTGTCCGTTGATATTTACTATAAAGTAGTAATCGGAGGGGAAATAGGCATCTTTCACATCGAAGAAAACGATAGCTTTAGGGAGGTAGAAATCGCCGTATTCATAGGTAGTATGAGGCTTTTCGGTATTCCAAACCACAGCGTGTTTAAAAGGTTTGTTGTTATTCCAAAAAGCAAAGGTAGATTTTTTTTGAGGGAGCTCAAAAATTTGGAGCGCATCTTCGGGAATGAAGGCGCTGAGTGCTATAATTTTATCAAATAATTCGACTGTAATGACCTCGTTTTTCAGGGGTACATCGTGTAGTTTCTTTTCTCTATAGTAAATGCGTGGCATAATGATGTAAGTCTTTTTTGAGCGTGCAAAGTTAGTAATAATTTGTTAATTTGCCAATTCGTTAATAGGCTTGTAGTGTTTTTCTTTTTTGTTGTATTGCCATTCTATCATAGTTTCTTGCTTGGCGGAGAGTTCTTCATTGCAAAAACCTTCGGCATCGGGAACGATATGTATTTGATTGGTAGTACGGTGTTCCATCAGGGCAAAAAAACCGTATACCTTATGAGGTAGAATGCTAAAATGGCTGGTAGTTTCTTCTTTAGAGCCATTACAAGGGATGTGCCCCGCACTAAGTTCACCACCTTCTATCTTTCCTGAATAAGTCATTACATTGGCTGTAAATATGTTATGAAGTTTTTTACCTTTGGGTATCAACCAAAGTAGCTCTTCTCGTCCGGTAGGGTTATAGCGCACACTATTAGAAAAGAAAGCTCTGAGTTGGTAAGCGGGAGTTTTAGTATTCAGTTGTTGGGGGTGGGGTACTATTTCCAAGCCTCTCAAAGCGTTGTCTTCGGCTATAGACCATTGGTTTTCACCTTTGTAATAGGATTTTATTTTCTGTTTAGCTGTATGGTAGTTTATCACATATAAATCTATTTTTACAGCGCCCTGTTCTCTTTTAACAATTGGAAAGGTGATGAGCTGATACAGAGAGTCGCCTTGTACAGTTTGTGTATTATAGAAGTCCCAATAAACTTGACGTTTTTCGATTTTGAATTTTTTTTCAATTGCTTTGAAAGCAGGTGTTTCATAAGGGAGGTTTTGAGAGAAAATTGCTAAAGGCAAGAATAGCAAAAGATACAGATAAGGTTTCATTTTTTTATTTGTTTTTATAAGGTTCATTAATCTTGGGGCAAAGGTACAAATAATTTGTCAATTAGTCAATTAGTTGATTTGTTAATAAAAAATAGTAGTTAGTTTTTTTGATAACCAACTACTATTTTCTATTTTTTAATTTCTAATTTCTATTTCTTGAGGTATAACCAACCTACTTTAGATTCTTTTTGACCATTTTCATCTATATATTCGATGATATAATAGTAAGTACCTTGTGGAAGATTTTCACTACCTTCTACCGTTACTCTACCATTAGAGAAGCCTTTGAATACATTGCGCACATTGTCGTAACCTTCTGTATCAAATACTTTTACGCCCCAACGGTTGAAAATACGTACTGTATTATTAGGATAGTTTTCAATACCACCGATGTGGAAGTGATCATTTTGAGAATTTCCACTGATACTTATAGCATTATAAATGGTTAAACCGTTAGTCACTTTTACGGTTACAGTAGCGCTCACACATACTCCATCGGTATTACAGATTTCATACACAAAGGTATCTATACCTACAAAATTAGTATTTGGAGTATATGTTACTGTATTGTCGTGATTTACTACAGCTGTGCCTTTTGTTGGTATAGTTGTAATATGAGGGGTAACCGTACCGTGAGGGGTATCGTTGTGCAACACATCTATTACAATAGGGGTGTTAATAGGGGTTGTTGCCTCATCATTTGCAGCTGCTGGAATTAGCGCTGGCGTTCTGTGAACTACTGTAGTTGCTGTGGCACTGCTGCAATTACCTGGGTTCAACTTCTCACAAATTTGGTATACAATCGTATATGTACCTGCTGGAGTGTTGTTAGGCACGGTAATCTTACCTGTATGCGGGTCGAGTGTTGGCGTAGCGGTGCCGGGGGCTTTTGGCGTTGCAGGGGTGACTACACCTATAGTTACCGTGTGGGTTGTAGTGGTAGCGGTGCCGATATGGTCGTTATCAATTACTGACTTGGTGCTGGTACCCGTAGTTAAAGTAAAGGTATCTGCTGATGCGGTAATCGTTGGAGTTGCTACCGTTACTACTGCTGTGGCACTGCTGCAATTACCTGGGTTCAACTTCTCACAGATTTGGTATACAATCGTATATGTACCTGCTGGAGTGTTGTTAGGCACGGTAATCTTACCTGTATGGGTATCAAGTGTTGGCGTAGCGGTGCCGGGGGCTTTTGGCGTTGCAGGGGTGACTACACCTATGGTTACCGTGTGGGTCGTAGTGGTAGCGGTGCCGATATGGTCGTTATCAATTACTGACTTGGTGCTGGTACCCGTAGTTAAGGTAAAGGTATCTGGTGATGCGGTAATCGTTGGAGTTGCTACTGTTACTACTGCTGTGGCACTGCTGCAATTACCTGGGTTCAACTTCTCACAGATTTGGTATACAATCGTATATGTACCTGCTGGAGTGTTGTTAGGCACGGTAATCTTACCTGTATGGGTATCAAGTGTTGGCGTAGCGGTGCCTGGGGCTTTTGGCGTTGCAGGGGTGACTACTCCTATAGTTACCGTGTGGGTTGTAGTGGTAGCGGTGCCGATATGGTCGTTATCAATTACTGACTTGGTGCTGGTACCTGTAGTTAAAGTAAAGGTATCTGGTGATGCGGTAATCGTTGGAGTTGCTACCGTTACTACTGCTGTGGCACTGCTGCAATTACTTGGGTTCAACTTCTCACAGATTTGGTATACAATCGTATATGTACCTGCTGGAGTGTTGTTAGGCACGGTAATCTTACCTGTATGGGTGTCAAGTGTTGGCGTAGCGGTGCCGGGGGCTTTTGGCGTTGCAGGGGTGACTACACCTATAGTTACAGTGTGGGTTGTAGTGGTAGCGGTGCCAATATGGTCGTTATCAATTACTGACTTGGTGCTGGTACCTGTAGTTAAGGTAAAGGTATCTGGTGATGCGGTAATCGTTGGAGTTGCTACCGTTACTACTGCTGTGGCACTGCTGCAATTACCTGGGTTCAGCTTCTCACAAATTTGATATACAATCGTATATGTACCTGCTGGAGTGTTGTTAGGCACGGTAATCTTACCTGTATGGGTGTCAAGCGTTGGCGTAGCGGTGCCGGGGGCTTTTGGCGTTGCAGGGGTGACTACACCTATAGTTACCGTGTGAGTTGTAGTGGTAGCGGTGCCAATATGGTCGTTATCAATTACTGACTTGGTGCTGGTACCTGTAGTTAAAGTAAAGGTATCTGGTGATGCGGTAATCGTTGGAGTTGCTACTGTTACTACTGCTGTGGCACTGCTGCAATTACCTGGGTTCAACTTCTCACAAATTTGATATACAATCGTATATGTACCTGCTGGAGTGTTGTTAGGCACAGTAATCTTACCTGTATGGGTGTCAAGCGTTGGTGTAGCGGTGCCGGAGGCTTTTGGCGTTGCAGGGGTGACTACACCTATAGTTACCGTGTGGGTTGTAGTGGTAGCGGTGCCGATATGGTCGTTGTCAATTACTGACTTGGTGCTGGTACCCGTAGTTAAGGTAAAGGTATCTGGTGATGCGGTAATCGTTGGAGTACCTACTACGATAGTAGCAGTAGCTGTATCACAAGCGGTAACTGCTGCAAGCGTAGTACAAATACGGTAACCTATTTGATAAGTACCCGACTTAGTACCTGCTGGTACAGTAATAGTACCATTGCTATTGAGCGTAGGTGTAGCACTGCCGGTTGCCCCTACTGCAGGGGTAGTAACCGTTAAGCTGACCGTACTTGTAGTAGCAGAGCGCGTGTTTGCCTTGTCGTTAGTGAGTACCGTTTGGGTAGTGGTGGTAGCCATAGCTCCGTGAGTTACTGTAATTGTTTCACTATTAGCCTCTACACTTACAATAGTAATTGTAGTGGTTTTAGTAGTGGTATTGCCAAAATTATCTTTAGCGGTATAGGTAACTGTTACAACAGTAGCCTCGCAAAGGTTGGCAGGTTTCACACTCTCATAGTTATGAGTAAGGGTCGCGATGGTAGCACAAGGTGCACTAACAGTAGCTGTAGCTGCTTGTTGCAACCAATTGCTGATAGCAGTGGTTACATTAGAAGCCTTACAACTTACTACTAAGGTAGGTGATACAGTAAGCACAGGTGCAGGTACCGCTTTCACCAATACCGTTACCGTTTGAGTAGCTTCGCAACCGTTGGTGCGTTTTACTACTAAGTTATAAGTAACGGTTAGCGCACTGCTAAGTGGAGTTCCCGTATAAGCAAAGGTAGGGGTAGGCGTATTGATGTTATTTAAGTAGCCCAATGCATTTGCTGGACTTACCGCCTTCCACTCGTAGCCCGCATAAGCAGGTGCTTGTGTACTATATTGGAAGGTTACACTATCGGTAGCACAAGTAGTAAGGCTATTCACCAATCCGTTAATCTCGGTAGGAGCCGTTACTTTAGTAGCTACATCACCGCAGAGGCATACATTATCTTCATTTTTGAGTACCAAGAGCAAGCGACATACTTTATTTTGGTCTGCTAAATAGTCAAAACTTCTTTCAGGTGAAGTAACTCCTTTGTTCAAAGTTTCGGTAGCGGTATAGGTAGTGAGCTTAGTGTCGCCGCTATCTACCTGACCGTTGTTATTAGCATCGTAATAAAGGCTTGCCACTACAGGACGCGCAGTAAGTGTAGCTGAAGCGGTAGCTGCATTGGTTATCTTATATTTGATAGTAAGTTTTTCCTTACCTCCTTGTATCACTGAAGAGGTGCTTATATCTTTAAACGACAACTCAGGACGGTCACTCTTCACTTGTATTGTTCTTTCGAGCGAAGTTCCTACCGTTAGTGCAGGACAAGTACTTGGAGGTGATAAAAGACTACAAGTTACGCCTGTAACCGTATCGGTAGTGAATGCTTTTAGGATTTTAGGAGTACCACAATCTATAAGTGTATTAGTTTTTTGTACTATCTTAATACTCAACTCAAAGAACTGTCCGTTTGACATTCCAGCAGGAATATCTAATACCAATTCACTACCACTGGCTAAAGTGCGTTCTTCAGCTTGTTTTCTGACAGGATTAGACCAATGTGCTCCAGGCCCGTAAGGTGTTCTATTAAAGCTATTTAAATAAGAAGGTGCTAACTCATAGCCTTCAGGGATGGTAAATCTCAAACGGGCGTTACTACCCATTGCAAAAGTTGGGTCGCTACTGTTTACTGTTACCCTTGTTTTATAAACTACCCCCGAATCGCATTGGGTTCCATTACCACTTACATAGGTAAGAGGATCAAGGGTAATATTATATTTATTAACATTTACGCCAGCGATACCCGCAATGATAGCACGGCTTTTATCGCCAGAAGCAGGGTTGCTACAGAGGTCATTGCCTTCAATATCAATATCAAAAGAAGAACCAGCTGAGAAATCACAATCAGGCATTACCTTAAAGGTAAGTTTGAGCTGACGATTAGCAGCTATTGTTGGCTCTGATAGTGACCCTGGCAAGCTACCTCCTGGCAAGATGGCGCTAATATCAAAGGTATGTTTACTACCTGTGATAGTATGTCCTATTTTTTTACCATTTACAGGGGTAGTAGTATTATATTTAACACCACTACCAAGCGGATATTCCACTTCTATATCGTGGAAAGTAATACCAGCTGCTTGTGTAACTACCAATTTAGCATCATAAATATCTCCTTCATCGGCACTATTGATAATATAACTATAAGGTGTTTTAGCACACATAGAAATACTACCTACTTTGTTAGGATCGTGATAACCAGGGTTAGATGGGTCGGCTGCTATTTCTTTTTTGCTTTTAGCTATCGAAATATTATAGGTGATAGATTTATCGCTACAAGTACTTTTATAGCCACCAATAGGGTTTTCGTTACAATTCCAACCCGCGTATACTTTTAGCGCGTAGTTGGCATTGCAGTTGGTAATCTTGTAATTTACCTTAAAATAACGAGTGGCATTTTTAGCAATCGTACCAGGTGCACCTCCTTGGTTTAAGAAGAACATCTTTTCGCCCGAAATGCTAGTTTGGGCAGTATAGGTGCGCACGTGAGCCCCTACGTTATCTATTTCGGTAAGCGAAAGTATCTCTACCCCTGTGACATCAGGAATAGACACCCAGCTATAAGGCGCATCAGATTGGGTAGAGTTTGCCAAGCTAAAACGCAGATCTTGTTCGCGCTTGTTCACTTTTACCGTTAGTGGGGTAAGAGTGGTAAGAGTTACATCAGGTTTATAGCGGTGGAATACAGCTGTTTGTCCTTCAGGCATTGCATAGGTTCTGACATCAGAGCCTCCTTGTGCGGCGTAATGATAGTAGAAATCTTCGTATTGTATTTCCGATTTCACCAGCATATTATTAGCTTTTGATTTTGTAAAGTTATCCCACACTTTTGTTTTGCAGGTAGCTTGTAAGGCAGTTTTGATATAGCTATCGTAGAAGTTTTCTACTGATATTTCACCCGCAGGTAAGTGCCCTGGCTGTCCTTTAGCAGGGTTTATATAGGTATAGGTTTTATAGGTACCGTCATCTGACACCAAAGTAAGGACAAAAGGAATAGGTGATGATTCTGTACCATACTTTTGTCGGTATACATAGGTTGGATTAGCTACGTAATTCATTGAACTCGGTATCTTAAAGGTCAGTTTTTTTATCAAACGTGACGGACGAAACTCATCGAGGAAATAGTTACCTCCTGAATCAAACCGACGTCCTGCAAACACTTGGTTACTTGCTCCTATAGCTGCTGGGGTACAACCATCTACATAATAGGTGTTAGTATTGAGGTGGCTCCACAAGTTGGCGTAAAAGAAAGTAGCATATAGGTTTACCCCACAGTGTTTTTGGGCTATATGATAGCCTTGTGCGTTAAGGGCGGTATCGGTAGCTGGATTATCTAAGCGATAGAAGAAGTTTTCACCACCTGATTCTATGTCGTGAGAACTAGCTCTATCGGTATCGCTATTATTAGTAACCTGATAGGTAGCTACTACCGTAAAAGTACCGTTAGCAGGGATACCTCCTGTAGGTAGTGCCGAAGTGAGATCCCAGCGGAAATTATCTCTATCGCCTACCGTTGTTTTAACGGCAGTAGTACCCGCTAAAGTAACCGAATGGGTACCCATTGTAAAGACAATTGATTTAGGTTTTAACCCTGGTCGTTTTGAAAAAGAAGCGTGATAATAAAGGTTGTTAGTCGGTACGTTTAGCTCTTTACCGGTAGAAATCACTTCTATATCGTCTAAATACAGTGCACGCTGGCGTTGTAGTTCTGACACTTGGTCGCGAGTTTGGCGTACTGCCATTGTATAATTTTTCCAACCGTAAGAGTTATCAGCACGTTCTATCTTAGTGCTAAGCATCGTAGGGCCATCTACCGTACAAGAAGTAGTACAAACGGTATTAATCACCGTACTATTACATACATAAGGTATTTCAGAATAGGTATTGGTAGCCCCATTTTTATCTAAATACGAAACACTATAATCTATACTAGCATTGGTACCCGAACAGTTAGTTAGTAGTATATCAAAAGTGATATAACCATAAGCTGTAGTAGTTGTAGTATAAGTAAGTTCTCCTCCTGCTGGCACATTACCTAAAGAGGTGGGTGCTTCGGTAGCTGTACCGTATTTAAATCCTTTGTGAAACTTCACATTTTTAAGTTCTATTCCAGAAGGTAGTTTTATTTTATATTTATACAAACGAGGATTTTGAAGAGAAGCACCTCCTTTAAGGCGTTGGTTATGGGTGTAGCCCGAAACATTGAAGTTGGCTATAAGATAACCTTGTTTAGATACATTTTCTACCAATTGCTTAGGAAAATAAGACCCGTCAGACACTCCATTTACAAAACGTTCAAAAGTCTGTTCGTGCAGATAGGCACCCCCATTATCTCCAGGGACGCCACAAACATTTTCACAGTACATTTCAGAACTTGGGTTGATAAGGAATTCTTTAAAACCTGAAGATAAACAAGTAATACCGTTATTCTTTACATAGTCAAAACGAAGAGTAAAGCCTGCACTCTTTTTTAATTCATCGCGATAGCCATCGCCATCTTCATCAGTAAAACCTATATTTTTGCTGCCATAAGTAGTGTGAGTAGCCAATAGTTCAGGCATATTGTCAAAACTGATAGTTATTGCTTGATTAGCAACCGGTTGACTAATAGCTGTCGCAGGAATGGGAATCTCTTTTTCCACTCCTCCATCAGTATATACTAAGCGGAAGTTAGTAGGTTTATGCGAACGAAAAACACCTATATGTCGTTCAAAAAGTTTAATTCTAATCTTAGAAGCGGTAGGGTTCAAACCTGTACCTATGTTATGATATCTAACCGTATAAGTACCTAATTTATTGCCTGAAAGCCCATCGCCCCAAGTAAAATAGGTGTTGTTAGAATTATTTCTATCTAAATCAATTAACGGCTTACCTGAATCGATATTAAGGGTTTTACTGGCTACTGGACTACTCTCAAAGAGGTTATTAGAGGCTACACCCCAATAGGCGTAGTACATTATTTGTCGCCCACTGGTACAACCTGTAACGGTATAGTTTTCGCGTATCTTCACACTTTGCCCTTTAGCCAAATGTACCGCAGGTGCTTTGTACAAGGGTTTGCCTGCATTAGGGAAACCAATAGGTACCGTACCTACCTGAGTGAGTGCAGTATAAGTACCACTTCCTATTTTATAGGCTACCGAATTGCCTGTTACTCCTGAGGGATAAGCAATAGAAAAGTACACATCACGCACTATTCCATTCCCTGTATTTTGAATTTCATATTCTTTGTTGTGTGTTCCCGCCGCATTCCCTTGTGTTCCTTCAGGTTGTTGTACTGTAAGGGTAGGACGTGGTAAATTGTAACCTTGTGTATTTTTAGCGGGTGGATTAGTAGAGACACCACCAATGGTAAGCACAGCTTCATCAAACAAACCTGTAGCAAGTTCAGAATTAGTAAGCACAGCTTTAGTAGCCTTACGCTTTAAGCTTACTACTACAGTAGCTCCACCAGCAGCATTGATAGTAAACACTGGTTTATTGGCATTAGTAGAGCCCGCTTTGAGAGCTATAGTGCCCCCCGTAGCCGCCACAGAACCAGAGATATACTCAATACCAGCTGCAAGTCTTACCTCCAACTCACCTGTAGTTTTACCTGCAGGCATATTGAAAGTAATAGTGAGTGTACCTACCGAAAAATCAGCATTATTAGCAAAATGTACAGGGCTCTGAGGAATAATCCCACTGATAACCTGCCCTGTTACTACTATTGGAAGAATTAAAAGGGTAAACATTACCCACTTAAAAAAGATTTTTGACATCATTTGTCGATCCATTGGTTTTATTAATTTCTATTTAATAGAGATATTGATATGTTATTGAAAATATTGTTGTTGGATATAAAACATAATAAGCGGGCGCAAAAGTATAACTTTTTTGATAGAACACAAATCTTTTTGTGAATTTTTTTTCCAAATTAAATTTTTATATTCATTTTTAAATATTTAACATTTTTACAATCTACTTTTAAAGTCTAAAAACTCCTGTTTTTTTAAAGTTTTTTCGCTTCTGTTATTCGTCGTAATTCTTTTAAATATTAGTGACTGAGAATAAAAATATTACATTCATAACAAGTGTTAAAAGAGAGTAAAAACTTTTAGTGTTATAATTTGACTTCTAACAACTAACTCTTTCTAAATTTTGCTATTTCAAAAAAATGTTGTACTTTGCGCCCAATAAACTGCTATCATCTATGCAAACAAAAGAAAAATATCAATTGGAAGTGACTGTAAATGCCTCTCCTCAACTGATTTACCAGTATATTGCTACCCCCGCCGGACTCGCATCGTGGTATGCCGATGATGTCCGTGCTAACGAGGATACCTATACTTTTGTGTGGAATGGCATTGAAGAAACTGCCCAACTACTACGCCAAAAATTAGATGACCACATCCGCTTTCATTGGAAAGAAGATGAAGAGGCTGCTACTTATTTTGAAATTAGAATTAGAGTGAACGATCTCACTCAAGAGGTTTCTCTCGCCATTACCGATTTCGCTCCCTCCGATGAAATTGAAGAAGCTAAACAATTATGGTTAATGCAAATAACTGACCTCAAAGCTAAAATAGGAGCTGTTTAGATATTAGCTTTCAAGTGTTAGGTATTAGTAACAAATAACAATGAAGATCAATTATAACGGTAATACTATCGGTGAGAATGACCCTATTCTCACCATCCACAACCGCGCTTTTCGCTATGGCGACGGCGTGTACGACATTTGTAAATACAGCTACCAAAAACTCATCTTTTGGGAAGAACACTACCTCCGACTAATGGCCGGAATGCGCATTTTGCGTATGAATATCCCAATGAGCTTTGCTATGGAATTCCTCGAAGAAGAAATACTCAACCTCATCAAAGCCAATGGTATAGAATCCAAACCTGCAAAAGTGCGATTGAGCATCTTCCGCAAAGAGGGAACTTCTAATGAAATTGACTATCTCATTGAAACCAAAGTTATTGAAAACCCTTTCTACGTACTAAATGAAGAACCCTACGAGGTAGAACTCTTCAAAGATTTCTTCGTACAACCCGACTTGCTTGCTAATGTAAATCACCTCAACCGCAACGCAAATGTATTGGGGCGCATTTTTGCCGACGAAAATGACTATCATAATTGTATCTTGCTCAATAGCAACAAGAGTATTGCAGGAATGCTCGACGGCAATTTGTTTGTAGTAAATGGCAATACCCTCAAAACCCCTGCTCTCACCGATGGCGCTCTCAATGGTATCACCCGCAAGATGCTCATCAAAACCCTTGGTAAAACCAAAGATTACGAGGTGGTAGAGACTTCTATTTCGCCTTTTGAACTCCAAAAAGCCGATGAGCTTTTCTTTACCAATAGCATTGTGGGGATACAGCCTATTCGCCAATATAGAAAAAAAGCGTATCCTTGTGAGGTAGCAAAAAGTTTGATAGGAAAATTGAATACCAGTGCGAGATTTGGAGTTAGTTAAGAGGTAAGAGATAAGTTAATGAATTTAATTGTGAGTTGTATATGAAAAACATCGTCTTAATACTCTGTAGCATTCTAACACTCAGTGTATCAGCTCAAAAATCTATTACTGTTACTGGAGAATTTAAAGAAGATTTTATTACAAAAGAACCTTCTAAGCAATTGCGAAAAACACTTTTTGTATTGGAAAAAGGAGACATATACTTTCCTGAGGGAATGCTATTTGACCGAATGTATTTCTTAAAACTTTCTGATAAAGATGCTAAAAAATTAGGCGCAAAAGTTATTTTGATTTATCCTTTTTTTGATAGAGAAATCACCTTTATATACAACACTCCCATCACTTTAGAATTGCTTCCTATCCCTAATCTGCCTGATTGCTACTACAGCAAAAAGGCTTCTTGTGATCAAAAGTCTTCTACTTATCCTCAAAACTTACCTCTTTCAACAATGAATAAAATCAAACAAGTAGAAGTTTTTTCAGTAGAGAATTTTGAAAGAAATGACTATGATTTTCGCGATCTTCCTGAGTGGATTGAAGCTTTAGACAATGACAAGAAAGTACCTATCACCCGCACTCGAAGACTTTATCTCACCGATGACACTGAAAGAACTGAAGAAGAGCTTGATATGATTGCACTTTCAGATTTAGCTAAAATGAAAATGAAAAATGTAAAGTTTTTTTTCGGAGATATTGTACCCTTAGCAGAAAACCCCACTAAAAAGGATTGGCAACAGTGGTGGAAGAAACTAATGTTGATAAAACTACCCTATGAACACCCTAAATCAGCTAAAAAATAAAAAAATACTCCTCGCTATTAGTGGCGGTATTGACAGCGTGGTACTCACGCATTTGCTACATTCTCACAGTACTGAATTATTATTAGCCCACTGCAATTTCCAACTGCGTGGGGAGGAAAGCGACGGCGATGAGGCTTTTGTGCACGACTTTGCTAAAACGCTCGGCATCCCGCTGGAAGTAAAGCGTTTTGACACTCATCAGTACGCCATAGCACACCAACTCAACACCCAATTGGCTGCCCGTGAGTTGCGTTATGAATGGTTTTATGAGCTTTTGGAAACACATCATTGTGATGCCCTTGCTACGGCACATCACGCAAACGATAACCTCGAAACTTTTTTGATAAACCTCTCTCGTGGCAGTGGCTTGGACGGACTGTTGGGCATCCCGCAGCAAACCGATAAAATTGTGCGTCCGCTACTGCAATGGTCACGCCAACAGATATACGATTATGCTGAAGCACATCGACTACAATGGCGTGAGGACAGCAGTAATGCGAGCAATAAATATGTACGCAATGTCATTCGGCACGAGATTATCCCACAAATGGCGGCGGTACACCCTAATTATTTAGAGAATTTCAACCAAACGCAGGAATATTTACATCAATCGGCGCGATTTATTGACTTTTATATAGAAGAATGGAGAAAATCTTGTTTAGAAGGTTCTCAACCTATATTTGTAAATACCAAAAAACTACAAACAGCCCCCGAAATTGATTTGGTGCTTCACAAACTCTTCTATCCTTATGGTTTTGGCAATGTAAAAGACCTAAAAAATCTCCTCTTCAATGCCGAAGCGGGCAAACAACTCCTTTCGGCTACTCACTCTCTCGTAAAAGATAGTAAAGGTGCTTGGCTAAAAGAACTCACTGCTGAAAGTCTTCCCCCTACACTTACTTATGAGGAACTCACTCCCCCATTCCACATCACCAAAGGTGACCCCAATATTGCTTTTATCGATGCCGATAAACTCACCGCTCCCCTCACCCTCCGACAAAAACAAGCGGGTGACTTTTTCTATCCCATAGGTTTGGGAGTAAAGAAGAAACTCAGCAAGTTTTTTATCGATGAAAAATACAGTCAGGTAGCACGTGAAAACCAATGGTTATTGTGCAGTGGAGAAGACATTGTATGGGTTATAGGCAAGCGTTTGGATGAGCGCTTTAAAATTACTGAAAACACTCAAAGAATTCTGAAAGTAGTTGTTAGATAGAAAACTTTGCTAATTTTCAAATTATGTTGTAATTTCGTAGCTTTAGAAAGAAATAATAATCATTATGAAAAAAGTAGTTTTTTTAGCGTTGTGTATGTTCACTATGGTATCTTGCCGAAAAGATAGTGAACCCACTGTCCCTGAACATATTATCGGGCAAATTCGCCCAGAACACCCGCGTCTATTCCTTACCAAAGAGGACATACCCGCAATCAAGAATCGAGCACAAACCTCTAACTTAGAGTATTTTAATCAGACTAAAAAGGATATGGATAAGTTCATAACAGAACCTTTTCACTTTGACAATCCTTTGGTAACAACTCCTTTTGACAACAGTGTGATAGTGAGTAAAATATCACAAGTAGCGATGCTCTACCTCATTACGGAAGACACAAAGTACTTGGATTACGTAAAGAAAACTTTACCTAAAATTGTAGATTATTATCATTTGCGCATTGAGCACAATTTGAATATCGACTGGTACGTGTTTTCACAAATCAGTGTGCTGTGTGCTTATGATTGGGTGTATAACAGCTTGACCCCTGCCGAACGCGAACAAATAGGTCGCCCACTTTACAATATAATGACCAACATTGCTTGGCACGGCAAAGGGCTGCGACCCGTGCGCAATCGCGAGAATACAGGAGATATTGATACGGGATTTTACGGCACAGCAGGGCTACCCTACTACATAGGTATTGCTTTCCACAACGATGGTTTTGACGATGTACACTGTGAACAGATGTTTCAAAAAGGCTTGGCTTTGAATTGGGAAGTGGTGAATTACCGCCGCAAAATCGCCGATGCCAACGGTGGTCCTGGCGTGATTACGGCTTGTATGGGCTATGCTGTAGCTGCTAATCCTGTGTTTGATTTCAATTTCATCCGTTCTTATCACGCCGCTACAGGAGTAGATATAAAAGGCGAAATGAACTACGTGCTGAAGTATTTGGATTTTATCGACTGGAATCGCTTGCCTAAAAACAAAGAATTTGGACTTGCCGACAGTGCTCATTACGACGGATTGTTACCTGAAGAGGATATCAATTACCACCTCCGCGAAATAGCAACACTCTATGGTAATTCCCCTGATTTGCAACGTCTTTTGGCTGAAATAAACAAAAAACATCACTATGAACGTATGGCTTTTATGCCTTTTTTACAAGAAGTACCCAAAGGTAGCCCCAGTAGCGGACTTTCGGGCAAAGGCACCGTGTATTACAAGGGAATAGGTGAATTGATAATGCGCTCGGGAACAGGTGATAACGATACTTATGCCGTTTTAGTAACAGGTGCGCAGTCTAATTACCACAAACATTTTGACAACAATCACTTTACCATTTACCGCAATGGCTATCGCGCTTTAGATACAGGTACCCGCCCAGAACCCAGTTGGCATCTCTCGCATTACTACCCGCGTACAATAGCCCATAACTGCATCACTATCAGGATGCCTAACGAACAATTTCCACTCTATTGGGGCATTAAGGAAGGTGCTGCCAACGAAGCTAAAAATTTACCCATTCCCAACGACGGCGGTCAATATAAAATGACTGGTTCAGTACTGAAAGAAATGCGCACTACCAATGACTACGTGTATGTAGCATCGGATGCTACTGAAAGTTATAACTCTCAAAAAACCAACTTAGTAATGCGCGAATTTATCTACTTCTACCCCGATCTTTTTGTAATTTTTGATAGAGTGAACGCTACCAATAAAAACTATCCTAAAAAATTCTTGTTGCACACTATCAATGAGCCTGTGATGAAAGGAAGTAACGAATTTTCGGAAACCTCACGCGAGGGAAAGATGATTTGCCGCACCCTCTACCCCACCGATGCCGTGCTTACTAAGGTAGGCGGCACTGGCAAAGACTTCTGGTCCGATGGGCGCAACTGGCCACTACCCGTGCTCACCCCTCAAGATTACGGTTACAATATGCGCGCGGCACGTATCCCTCCTGACCATCCTGAGCTGGGGCACTGGCGGGTAGAGGTAAGCCCAAAAACCGCCGCCAACGACGATTACTTTATGCACCTGCTCCAAGTGGGCGACCTCAGTCTCTCAAGCTTGCCAAACGCCCAAGTACTGAACCGCCCCAACACCATAGAAGTACAATTCACCTACAACGGCAAACACTATACTTTAACTTTCGACAAAACAAAAACTTACGGCTGTAGCCTAACAACAACTAAAAAATAAAAAACTCAACCTCCTTCGGAAAAGGAAATGAGTTTTATTTATAGGGCTCTACTTTACCATATTTGTAATAGCAAGGTGTAAAATTCTTTTCTTCCCTTATTATAGACAATATTTCTGGACTGATTTCGTTGCTCTTAGGGCTACCACTGCTGAGATGGGGTAGAGCTTGCCGTTAAAAGCCACGAGTTTTTCTTCATCTGTTTTATGGTGGTGCTTTGCGATCCATTTTTTAGCACCGATAAGGTCTAACACTTTTTGGTTGTTAGCATCCCCTTCCGAAGGATCAAAACGGCTGAGTACGATAACCGCCCCTGGCTTTTGAGGCAAACTTTAAACAAGAGCTTCCTTTTGAGCAATAGTAAAGTTTTTGACCTTACTGATATCAACCAAGGAAAGATTCGTATTCTTACTGAGGTCTAATGAGGTAATTGTTACATACATAATATTATAGTTTTTAGTTTACCCCCGTTCCCCCGTAGCCAGCGAATACTTGGAGTTGGGTATGTGAGGGACAATCTGCAAAAGCAACTATGGGAGACTATTATAGGGGTTAGAAGTCAGTGGTCAGGGTTGTGACACATTTTTTGGTTGCAACCACTAACGACTAAGCTTCTTTTTTAATCTATCTTAAAAACATTCTACTTTATTTATTCTTCTACCTCAGAAAAACGCTGTAATTTTGCCCCGTAGAAATAAAATATTTTCTTTTATGAAAAAATACACTTTACTATGCCTCTTCGCAATAGGGCTAACAGCTTCATTACGAGCGCAATCACTATCGTTTGATGAAGCCCTTAGCCAGATGCGTTCAGGCAACCAAAAACTCAAAGGCATTGAAAAACAAACCGAAGCCGCCGATTATAACCGCAAGTCGTTCCGCGGGCTCTATCTGCCCCAATTGAGCGTCAATGCAAGCTATATGCACCTCGCCGACCCGCTCTATCTAAATTTCAACGACTATAAAGCACCCATACAAAACGGTTTACAAGGCTTTGCCTCCCAAATACCTGCTCCTATGCGTCCGCTACTCACCCCCCTACTTGGCAGAATACAACCGCTTTTTGCCCAAGACTGGCGTTATGAGTTCCAAGAACAAGACATCTGGAAAGTAAGCGCCGATGCCAAATGGGTGCTTTTTGCTGGTGGAAAGGTGCGTGTAGGCAACCGTGTGAGTGCGCTCAACACCGAAATAGCCACCGTAGAGAGCAAAAAAACCGAAAATGCCCTCATCAGTGAGTTGGCTGAGCGTTATTTTCAAGTACAGTTAGCCCAAAAAGCGTTGGAAGTGAGAAAACAGTCGTTTGAAACAGCGCAACATCACTATGAAAATGCCCAAAAGCTCGAAAAGAACGGAATGATAGCTTCCGTAGAAACAATGCAAGCTAAAAAAGCCGTTACCGATGCCCAGCGTGAGGTGATGGCTGCTGAAAAGGACATACAACTAGCACAAACAGCTCTCTATGGCGTAATGGGCACTACCGAGCAACCGCTCACTGCCCTCACCACCGAACTTTTTGAGGTGGCACCTCTTCAATCGCTCGAATACTACCAACAGCAAGCCAAAGAGCACTACCCTATGATTGTGCAAGCCAAACTGAAAGCCCAAATGGCTACCCAAAGCGTAAAAGCGCAACAAGCCGCTTATTTGCCCGATGTAGCCGTAGTAGGCAAGAAATACTTGTGGAGCGAAAATCTACCTTTAACCGAACCCGATAACTGGGTGGTAGGCGTAGGGTTACAGTGGAATCTCTTCAACGGTTTGCAGGACAAAAACAAGATAGCCCAAGCCAAAGCAATGCGTGAGAGTGTGGAGCTCATCACCGCACAAGCTGAAAAAGACGTACAAACCTTAGTGAAAAAACAGTACACCGAGATTGAAAAGCAACGTGAACAATACCTCAGCTTAGAAGAGAGTTTGCGTTTTGCCGAAGAGCTCGTACGTGCCCGTGACAAGGCTTTTGCCGAAGGTCTCTCCACCTCCACCGATGTAGCCGATGCCAACCTTTATTTGGCTTCTATTAAAATCAAACGCTACTAAGCCCTTTTTGAAATGGACAAAACCCTCGCCCAGCTCCTCGAAACCTGCGGAATGAGCGATAAATTCAGCGAACAAGCAACAAGGTAGAGCGACACAAATGCTCTTAACATACGCTGGCGCGAGCTTGTAGCTCGTGCCTCGAAGGAAGTCGCAATCAGAATTAATACATTACAAAAATAATAACCATAATAATACCCTCATTTTTATCCTATTTATGGATTGTCCCCCTTCGGGATTGTCGGCAATTGCCGAGTAAGTGGGTAGAGGGCTAAACTAAATAAACAATGAAAAAGAAAAACATCACCGGTCTTATTGTAACAATCACTGTATTTGCAGTAGTTCTTATTCTTTCTATCTACTTTTTTAGTAACCGCGAACCTGTATATTTGCAAGGACAAGTAGAAGCCAAACAAATCAACGTTGCCCCAAAAGTACCTGGTAGGGTGAAAGCTATCTACAAGCAGGAAGGCGACCAAGTGCACAAAGGCGACCTCCTTTTGGAACTCGAAAGCACTGAACTCGATGCCAAACTCTCTCAAGCCGAAGCAGCACGTTTGGCAGCACAAGCTCAATCCGATAAAGCACAACGCGGTGCTCGTAGCGAACAGATTCAAGGCGCTTACAATGTATGGCAACAAGCCGAAGCGGCTGCCCAGCTTGCTGAAAAAACCTATCAGCGTGTGAGCAACCTTTATAACGATAAGGTTTTGCCTGCCCAAAAGAAAGACGAGGCTTATACCCAAATGGTTGCCCTTCAAAAACAAGCCGAAGCAGCCAAATCACAATACGAAATGGCGAAAAACGGAGCTCGTGTAGAGGATAAAACTGCTGCCCGAGCCCTTGTAGCTCAAGCGCAAGGCGTCATTACTGAGGTAAATGCCTATAAAGATGGTGCTAAAGTGTTCGCTCCTGCCGATGCCGAGATACAAACCATTATCCCCAACGAAGGCGAAATCGTGAATGCGGGTTACCCTGTGATGAACCTCATCGATACTCAGGACGAGTGGGTGGTGTTCAACATACGCGAGGACAAAATGGCAGACTTCAAGATAGGTACTAAATTCAAAGGCATCGTACCCGCCCTCGGCAATCAGGAGATAGAGATGGAAGTAAAACACATCGCGGTACAAGCCGATTTCGCCACTTGGACAGCCACCAAAAGCAAAGGCGACTTCGACAAGAAAACTTTTGCTATCAAAGCCTACCCTACCCAAAAAGTAAAGGATTTAAGACCGGGTATGTCGGTATTAGTTGAAGATAACAGGTAACAAGTAATAGATAATTAGCAGATTATCACTATGAAAATAGACCACATCGCTTTATATGTAAAAGATTTGGAAGTATCTAAAGCCTTTTATGAGACTTTCTTCGGCGCAAAATCAAACGAGTTGTACCATAATCCTAAAACAGGATTACGCACCTACTTTCTAAGTTTTGATAGTGGCGCTCGTTTGGAAATAATGTGGAGACCCAACCTCAGTGAACCTTTGGACAAGGTGACGAGTGAAGGACTTATACACTTTGCTTTTAGTGTAGGGAGTAAAGAAGCGGTTGATGTGCTTACTCAGAAAATCGTAAATGAAGGTTACGAGTGTTTTAGTGCTCCTCGTACCACAGGTGATGGGTATTACGAAAGCGTGATACTTGACCCCGATGGCAATATGGTAGAGATAACCATCTGATTAGATAATATTAAAAAGCAAGTAAGTTTGTTTGATAAAATGAGAATAACTGAAGGATTATCAACTAAAGATAAGCAAGCTATTATACATTGGACAAATAGCAAAGGCGCTGATTTCTTGCAACAATGGGCAGGAGATGCTTTGCCCTATCCTCTTACAATGGAAGCGCTCAATGCTTTGTCTCATTGTTTTCGTATTGAGGTAGAGGGTAGTTTTATAGGGATGATTCAGCAAATAAGAGTAGAAGGGAGCAACGTACATATTGGTAGATTTCTTATCAATCCTTCGCTTACAGGAAAAGGATTAGGCACCTCAGCAATGCAGTTATTTATCGCAATGCTTTTTGAGGATAAAAGAGTTCATTCTATTAGTCTAAATGTATTTGATGACAACCCCATAGCTAAAGGTCTTTATACAAAACTTGGCTTTGAAGTAGTGGCTACTATTGAAGGAGAAAGGAAAAAATACAAGATGATGAAAAGTAATTCGGCAATTAACTAATTAGCTTATTGCTAAATTAGCTAATTATCACTATCTTTGCCCTATAAAAACCTCATTTACAATGATTGAATCCAAAAACATAGAATACAAGCGACAAGTTACCCCCACGTATTTTGCAGAGTTATCCTAAAGAATCTTTTAAGTTTATGGAAAACACCTTGCGAGTAATCTTTCCTATAGATGAGGATTTACAAGTACTTATGGAAGAAGAAGCGCAAGATACCATGCAAGTACCCCGCAAGTACCCCGCAAGTACCATGCAAGTACCATGCAAGTTACCATGCAAGTCAAAGATTTATTAAATATATTGGAAGAAATATCTTATAGAGAAGAAATTCAAGAAAAATTAGGCTTGAAAAATAGAGATTATTTCAGAAAAAACTATCTCAACCCTGCCATAGAACAAGGTTTTGTAGCTCTTACCATTCCTGATAAACCCACAAGTAGCAAGCAACAATACTACCTTACTGATAAAGGTAAGGAATTTTTAAAAACATTAAAATAACCCTTAAAAAATGAACTTCAAACGCTAAGAAACACCCATTTGCTAATTATCTCTATGACCTACGACGAATTTTACAACTGTATAGAACAGCTTCCTAAAGAAGTAACCAACAGAGATTTAGAAGCCTATCTTTTGGCATTATATAGGGTAGTGACTCCTCACGAAAACACACCCTTCTCCCCTACTCTTTGCCTTGAACTGCTTAAGGAGGCATTTAGTGCAAAGACTGCCACTTATGAGGAGCAGTGGACAAGCATTCGCTCAATGCCCGAAGAGACTGAACATCTTTCCGCCTTTGCTTATACCCAAGCAGTTATTCTCTTTCAGATAGCTGAACTCCACCGTATGAAAGACAAAGAACTTCATAACGAAATGCGTTCCTTTGGCATCACCTCCGAAACGGGCTATGATTGGTATAATTTCAACCCTTTAGACCTCTTGGAGTGTGGCGCACGAGGCTTATGTGATTATATAGGTGAAGATGAAACCATCCCTAACGATTGGCATTTCTTAGGACATCTGTTAGATTTAGGAAGGTATTATGAATAAAAAACATCCAATATGAACCCATTACAAAAAATAGAACAAACTTATGGCTTTCAGTACCCCAAACTATATCACCAGCTTTATGAGGATGGTATGCTCAATTGGGGACAATTTGGTCCTCGTTGGCTCGAACTTGAGTACCCTAAAATCAAAGATAATCCACCATTACTTTTAGAAGGGCGTATGGATTTTGAAATTTTAGAACTCTCTGAAATATCAGAAGAAATAGAATTCTTACACGGTGCCGAAAGTTTTTATAAAATTAAGCCTGAGTTCCTCTTCATCCCTTTTGGGAAGAATGGAGCAGGCGACTATTATTGTTTATTTTACAATAAAGAAAATCCTCTCCCTGAACCTTGGGTGGTAGTATTTGCTCACGATTGGATTAATGTAGATGTCTTAGCCGATAACTTTCAAAACTTTATCTTCTATGGATTGTTAGAATGCGTATTATGTATAGATGAACTACTTGCTGATGACGATTCTTTTTATACCGAAATAACCAATATGTTCCGTACGCACCGTCCTTATTTAAGTAAGGAGCAAGCAAAAATAGTAGAAGATATTTATAAAAGAAAAACTTTTGCCTCTACCTACACCTATACATTTAATGATAGGGAATACACCGAAAAATATATAGGGTTGCTTTCGCGAGAAGAGTTTGACACTTTGTGTAACAAGTTTATTCCCATTCCGAAAGAAGAAAAACAATTTGAATATAGCAATGACTAAAAAGAAAGCTAATATAATAGAAGAAAGCAACATTTTTGAACAAAGAAAAATTGATAGCTATAAAAGAGCGTTTCCCCAAAAAACCTTTTGCCCTCCATCATTGGTTAGAAGGAGCCGACTTTTATGGGGATGCTACAGATAGTATTGCTATATTAGACAAAGGTAGTCAATTAATATATGCATCTTCTTCTAAAAACTCTTTTGAGGCGATAGATAGCTTCTTAAAAGATATAGGGGAAGATATGTGAGAAATTAACATCAAACTTCAGCAATATGAACCCATTACAAAAAATAGAACAAACTTATGGCTTTCAGTACCCCAAGCTATATCACCAGCTTTGGGAAGGTGGAATGCTGGATATGGGCGCAAAATATCCATATCATTCTTATTGTCCTATGGAATACAAAAATGGTGATAGATTGCCTAATAAGGAGTGGTTAGAACAAGAATATCCTAAACTGAAAGAGAACCCGCCTTTGTTTCTGTATGTAGATTGGTTTCAGGTGCTCACCCCCTCACAACTCGCAAAAGAGTTTGAGTTTTTAAACCAACATTTAACACAATATCCTCAGAACCAAAAATTCTTCTTTGCTCCCTTTGCAAGGGCTGTAGTGGATGATTATATGGTTTATTGTTTTTGTTATAACAAAGAAAAACCAACACAAGAACCAAGTGTAGTATTTATTAGAGAAGATGGAGAGGTGGATATCCTTTCAGGCAATTTGCAGAACTTTATCTTTTACCAATTAATAAAACGGTTGGTAGCACATTTTCACGACATAAGTTTTATCTGTTATGGGGATTTCTATGAAAATCTGCGTCAGACACTTCGCTCCCATCGCCCTTATTTAACAGAAGAACAAGCGAAGGTGTTAGAAGAAATTTACAAAAGAGAGATTAAAGAATATACTAAAAAACTTACATCTGGAGGCTGTTATACATTTCTTACCTTGCTACACGAAAGAGAGGAAGAAACATTACTAAATAAGTATAACCCACTGCCTAAAGAAACCATTTTATTGAGAACCGTTTAGTTTTTGAGTAATATATGACAAACTTCCATACCTTAAATACTTTTAACAACCCTTTTCGCTATTATAGGGTGGTAGATATTGTCCCTTTTCAGGAGAAAATAGCTGTATTGCAATTTGCCTCAGCCGATGTTTCTAAAAAGATGGTGAAAAACGGAGTGTATGTAGATCGTTATATTCTTGTAGATATCTTTTCAGAAGATTTTACATCACAAAAACGACTTTCTTTTTTCTTTGAAGAAGAAACCTGCTATAATAGTGATGTATACTATTATTGGGAAGGCGAACGACTTTTTATGTTCATTGAATACTATAAACTCGGTAATATTTTTGCAACCAATAAAGTATTTGAAATTACTGAAAATGAAGTGATAGAACAATCTTTCTGCGTTATCCCTCAAAAGCGAATTCTCAATGATGCTAAAGTCTATTCTTTTGGAGATAAAGAAGTTTTTATACAATCCCCCTTTATGATGAGCTGCCGAGATAAACAGAACCAAAAAACACTTTGGAAATACAAACTCTCTGCTTATCTTTACACTGAAATAGAGGAATGTAACGATATCTTATATTTTGGCACGGCAGGCAAAGGTGGTTATTTTTATGGAGTTTCACTGAATAACGGACAGACGATATTTAGTTATAATACGGGACAAACAGTACGCTTTGTACGAAGTGGAGAACGTATTATCATAAGTGATAAAAAACAAAAGCCAATGCTTATCAATGCCTTAACTGGAGAGTTCATTCATTCATTAGACATTGGCAAATACACTATTGATTATGAGCAACAAATGCTTTGGTATAAAAATCGTTTTTATGGCATTGTTCGCAATAAGAAAAAAGACCTATCGGTGGTGTGTATCGATATATAAAAAGTAAATCAACAACAAAAAAATACTGATATTAAAAATTTGGCACACGTGTGTGCTGAATTGATAATGAGGAATGAGCCCCCTCTTACCTCTTATCTCTTACCTAAACAAAATGAACTTAGAAGAACTTAGAGAATATTGCCTTTCCTTGCCCCACGTTACCGAGGATATGCCTTTTGGTGAAGATATTTTAGTATTTCGGATTTGTAATCGTATTTTTGTGCTTACAAGTTTAGAATCAGTACCTTTGCGGGTGAGTCTCAAGTGCGACCCCGAGCGCGCGATAGAACTCCGCGAGCAATACCCCGATAAGATTATAGCGGGCTACCACCTCAACAAAAAACATTGGAATACTGTACTTTTAGAAGGCTTACCCCCTACCCTTATCAAGGAGATGATACAGCACTCTTACGACCAAGTACTTGCCAAAGTACCAAAGAAGGAAAGAGAAGCGTTAGGGGTGTAAACTCCGTAATCTTTCTTAGGATTGGGAATATCCGTGATAATTTAGTAAAACAACAAAAATTAATTAAAAATGAAAAAGAAAAAACTTTGGATACTTTTTATCATTACTACTTCAGTATATGCCTATTTGATGTTGGTAACCGTACCAGCTCTTAAAGCAATGGCTGGAGGAATGGATATTTTAGATGTGCCTCCGTTTTATGATGCTACTTACATTCAAGAGCTATTTAGGCGTTTAGGTGAAGAAGGTCGCCATTTCTATTTATACCGACAAATTCCTGTGGATATGATATATCCCGGTCTGTTTGCTATTACCTACTATCAACTGATACGTTTCTTTTTAGAAAAACTCAACCAAAGAAAGCTCCTTTTCTTATCATACTTCCCAATAATAGGAGGTATTTCTGATTATTCAGAAAATTTCAGTACCATTACAATGCTCACACACTATCCTGAAAACTTATGGATAGAGACCTTAGCACCCTATTTTTCTCTTATGAAATGTATCTTTGTGGTACTTTCTTGGGTATTATTTTTTGTATTAGGAATTACAACATTCATAAAAACAAGAAAACAATAAAACAACTACAAAGTCACCAAGTTGGTGACTTTTTAGAGATGCCGATAGGCATCGCCTCTTATCAGATCAAAGAAATCATCGATAACACTATCGCTGAATTTGAAAAAAACAAACTTAAAAACTTTTACGAATAGAATGACACGAAGTAAATTAACTTTTATTGTTTATGGCGATATGTTTGATATAGATGAGTTTTCTAAAATCATAAATATATCTCCTACCGAATTTGCTTACAAAGGTGATAAACTAAAATTTAGGATAAGTACAGAAACATTTTGGCAACATTCATTTAAAGATATTATATCTCTTTATGTAGAAGATAGTTTAAAGCCTCTTGAAAAAATTATAACCCCAAGAATTGAGGAGATAGCTTCATTTATGCAGAAAAACAATTTAAAATCTATAATGCGTTTCAAAGTTGAAACAAATAAAGAACCTGCTCCAGCAATAGTTTTTGAAAACAATATTATCAATTTGCTAAGCAAACTAAACAGTTCTATTGATTTAGATTTGTACATCTATGATTGATATAAGTCACCAATTACAGAAAATGAAAGAAAGTATAAAACTGCTACAAACTTAAAACCTTATAAACATAGAACAATTAACAAAATGTTTAAAATTTAAAAATATAATTTTGCTCTTGTGAATTACAATATACTTGCCCCTCTATTAATAGCTGTTTTGGCTTGGGCGTTTATACTCATTTGGTTTTCCAAGAAAAACAAACAAGAAAGGATGAAAAGGCAACAACTTTTAGCCCAGATAAAAGAACAACTCCCTATTCCCACATTCAAAGAGTTGTTACAAGCTTTAGAAGCCTTGAACTATAACCCTGCTCAGTGTTATTTTAAAACAAATACTTTTGATCAAGGAAATGTAGTTGTGGGCAACACTTGCTTTCTGCAACGAGAAAACCAATGGGTGGTATGCCTTGCCGATACTCGTTGCTTCTGTGATGAACAGTCTTTTGATAGCGAACAAGAAGCCTGCGAAAACTTTGTATATAAATATTTTCTCCTTAGTAAAGAAGAAATTAATTGGTTAAAGCAATGAACACATCTAATTATACCACCAAGTTTGGCACTCTTGCTTTCTCACAAAAAGTGGGAGACGAGTATTTTTGGGAGGCTTCATATCAGTGGAAAAGTGATTTCTACAAAGAAACTTTACAGCTGCCTTTTTCTGTGTTTAGCAAAAGTAAAACCATCACCCCTGATACTATTGCTTTTATTGAACAAATCCTTATCAGTGCAGATAAGTTGGTAGCCAAGGCACTTTCTTATTTTCAAGAACAACTGCTGATATGCTCAGATGGCTTTCATCTTTCAGAAGAAGAAAAGCGATTGCTAAGCGTTCCCTTGCAAGAAGTTCCTTTTGAAAGTCCACAGTTACTGTTCTATGACAACAAAGAGTGGATATTGCATTTTGCCGAAGGTAGTTTCAGCTTTTGCGAGCCTTATGGAGTTTCTTTTCATTTTAAAGACGAAGAACCTATCCTAATAGAAAACTTAGAAGACGCTGAAGAAATATAATCAACTTACAAAGAGGCTGTCCGAAAAGTCTAAAAATCGTTTTTACATCATAAACTTTGTCAAAGTCCCAAAACTTTGACAAATCCTATAAATCTGATAATCAATCACTTTTAGTCACATTGTAAGGGCGTTTTGCAAACGCCCCCACAAAATGAAACTTTTAAGACAGCTTTTTTAGAAACACATATAACATCGTATGAAAAAAATCGTATTTATCATTTTAGACAAGTTTGCCAATTGGGAACTGGCTTATCTTTCTGCTGCCCTTGGCGAAAAACAATTAGGGACAGCACAATACTCTGTTTTGTATGCTTCAACCAATAAAGAGGTGAAAACCTCCATCGGCAATCTCAAAGCCTTACCCGACCTTAGTATCTGCGAAATTCCCGAAGATATTTCGGCTCTTGTATTTATTGGGGCAGAAGGTTCGTGGCATAATCTTTCTAAGGAGCAAACCTCTCAGCTGGTAACCCTTGCCCAAAAGATAAAAGCCAATGGCAAAGTGTTAGGAGCTATTTGTGATAGCGCACGCTTTTGTGCTGTGAATGGTTTGCTAAATGATGTAAAGCATACCGCTAATACTTTTGATGAGATAAAAGATGCCGTGCTTTATACCAATGGCGAGAATTTCGTACTTACCGCCAATGAAGCTGTAACTGATCACAAGGTAGTAACCGCCAAGGGGGATAGTGCATTGCATTTTGCGGTAAGTGTACTGCGTGCTTTAGGCGATGTCCCCGAAGAGAATATACAATTTTTCTATACCCTACACACCAAAGGCTTTCTCAAAGCTATTCAAATGAACTAATTTGCTAATTATACTATGAAATATTTTAAAACCGAATGCAAAAACCTTTTCCTATCACCCAAACGACTGTTTTACGTTTTGGTGTTTCCCTTGGTTATCTTTGGGTTCTTTGCGGCTATTTTCTACAAAGGAGTACCCCGCGACCTGCCTATGGCGTATATCAATTACGACCAAAGTCAGCTGTCCGAAAACCTTTTGCGTATGCTCGATGCTACGCCCAATATCGACCTGAAAATCAAACTCACCGATGAAAAAGAAGCCCAACGACTTATCCAGCAACAGCAGATAATGGGCTTTATCGTTATCCCTGCCGATTTTCAGCAGAAACTCTTCAAAGGCGAAAATCAATCGGTGATTTGCTATACCAATAGTCAGTTTATGCTCGGGGCAAGTCTTATCCAAAAGGATTTTCAAACTACTGTAGGAATGTTCTCTGCCGGACTGGTGATGAAAAAGAAAATGCAAAAAGGGCAACAAACCGAGAAGGTACGTGCCGAAGCTCAAACCGTAAAGGTAGACGACCACGGATTATTTAACCCTTATGCTAACTATGCCTATTACCTGCTCACAGCACTTTTGCCTATGATGCTCCAAATGATTGTGATGATGGTAACTGTGTATGTATTAGGAGTAGAATTCCGTTACCACCAAGGGAAACAGTGGCTCAAAAAGGCAGGCGGCAGTCCGCTAAAAGCCTTGATAGGCAAACTCTTGCCTTATACTTTAGTGCTCCTCTTTGTCGCGTGGTGGATGAACTATCTCCTTTTTGGGCTTATAGGCGCACCCCTCCACATCCCGATGTTCAACGTAGTACTCATCACTTTTGCTTTAGTCATCATTTATCAAATTATCGCGATTACACTCGTCTCTCTCCTGCCTAATTTTAGGTCAGCACTCACCATAGGCAGTGGTTTTACAGCGATTGCCTTCTCATTTGCCGCTTATACTTTTCCGATGGAAGGATTGCCAAAGAGTATGCAGTATTTAGCACAAATTTTTCCCTATGCTCATTTTATGAAATACTACGTAAATCGTGCGATCAAAGGGATACCTGTAGAGATGACGTGGCAGCCCCTTTTAGCCTTATTGCTCTTCGGCTTATTGCTGATAGTTGCCTACCCTATGTTTGTAAAGAAAATAAAATCAGGAGGATATGAAACAATTTAGAAGTTATATATATCAAAGTTCAGCCGACTTCACCCGTGCAATGCTTTGGGAAGCCAAATACATATTCCGCGACAAAGCTGTGTTCTTTTCGTTTGTTATCGTAGCAGTAGTAGTCTCTTTCTTGTACACCTACCTCTATTCCGAAGAAACGCTACAAAAACTCCCTATTGGAGTAGTTGATGAAGATAATACAGCGCAAAGTCGTCAGCTATTGCGTATGATAGATGCCAATAGTGGCGTGGCTATCTACAGCAGCTATCTCAACCTCAGCGAAGCAGAAAAGGCTTTTCAGCGCGAGCAAATACGCGGTATCGTAACCATTCCTAACGGTTTTGCACGCGACTTACAACGCGGGGAACAACCCGCCATATCAGTCTACGCCGATGCCTCGTATATGCTCTATTACAAGCAAATACTCACTGCAGCGAAACTCTCGGCTGCCTACCTCAATGCGGGCGTGGAAATGAAACGCTCTTCAGCTCAAGGCAAGCTCCCTACCCAAGCACGTGAGGAAGCAATGCCTGTGAGTGCTAAAGTAGTGAGTTTGTACAACCCTTCATCGGGTTATGCTACTTTCTTGATTCCCATAGTGTTGGTGATTATTTTCCAAACTACCATTCTCACAGCAGTAGGCATTTTAGGAGGTACAATGCGCGAAGGTAACAAGCTACGCAAAATATACCCTAATTCGCATAACTTCTGGGGAGCACTACCTATTGTAATGGGGAAAGCTACTACCTATTTAGGATTTTCAACCGTAATTTTGCTCATTATCTTAGGAATTATAATGCCATTGTTTGGAATTCCAGTACGCAGTTCAATGCTCAGCACCTTGGTATTTATGATACCTTTTATCCTTTCGATAGTGTTTATGGGGCTTTGTCTGCTCAACTTTGTACGCCGCCGTGAAGATGCGATTATGCTCATTATGTACACCTCGTTGCCATCGGTAATGCTCACTGGCTTTTCGTGGCCCTCAGTAGCAATGCCACAATGGCTAAATGTCTTTTCGTATATCGTGCCTACCACCTTAGGGGCAAAAGGATTTATTTCCATCACCCAAATGGGGGCTCACCTCACTACCATTATGCCTTATTGGCTGGGAATGTGGGGACTCTGTTTAGTGTATTTAGTATTAGCGACTTTCACCCTAAAGAAGGTTTTGAATAAGTAAGAGATAAAAGAAAAAGCTGCCTGAGCACAATGTTCAGACAGCTTTTTTAGTATCTCCTATAATTTGTCATTCCAAAAGAAAAAAGCTACTACCGATATAAAGATAATACAAAGTATATTCAGTACAAAACCAGCTTTCACCATATCCTTCTGACGCACTTTACCGGTACCATAAGCAATGGCATTAGGCGGAGTCGCAACGGGCAACATAAAGGCACAAGATGCTCCTAAACCTATGATGAGTGAAAGCCCTAACGGGTTAAGTCCCATATTTTCGGCTACCGAAATGAAGATAGGTACCAATAGTGCTGCACTGGCGGTATTGCTAGTAAACTCGGTGAGAAAGATGATAAAAGTAGCGACAACAACTCCAATGACAAAGTAACTACTATCAGAAATAAGGAACTGCACCGACTCTACGAGTGCCTTGCTCGCTCCCGATTGAGTGAGGATTACACTTAATGAAAGTCCGCCACCGAAGAGCATTAGCACACCCCAATCGGTGTTTTCTTGTATTTGTTTCCATTCGGCAACGCCAAACAAACACACAAACACGGCGGCAATCATTGCTACCACAGCATCAAAATCTTTTATTTTTTCGATATGTAAGAAAGAAGTAATCACCTCATTGATTACATCGCCAAATATCCAGCAAAGGGCTGTAATTAAAAAGATGAGAATAGTGAGATATTGTTTAGTGTTCAGCTTTTCAGTCATTGCTTCACTCTCTATCTTGATATTCAGCTTAGGGCGAAATACCACATACATTGCTCCAATCATCAGAGGGAACAAACCTAAAACTGTAGGCATACCATAGCGCAACCATTGGGCAAAAGTGATGTCCAATTGAGAAGCGACAATCGCATTAGGTGGGCTACCTACCAAAGTACCCATACCACCTATACTCGCGCTGTAAGCAATCCCCAATATCACAAAGGCATAGGTACCTTTATTAGTTTCATAGTCAATGTTTTTGAGCATTCCCATAGCCAAAGGGATAATCATCGCTGCTGTAGCGGTATTGCTAATCCCCATAGAGAGGACAGCGGTAACCAATAACAAAAGGAATACTGCTACCATAAAATTCCCTTTCGCCAAAGAAATCACCTTATGAGCGATATATTGGTCGAGTTTTTGAACACTTAAGGCTGTAGCAATAGCAAAACCACCAAAAAACAAAAAGATTGTAGGGTTTGCAAAAGCCTGTAGCGCACTTTTAGTATTCTCTAATCCTAAAAGTATTGCCAATACAGGCACTAAAAGTGCCGTGACAGTAATATGTAAGGCTTCAGTAAGCCATAAAATTGCTACAAAGGCAAGTAAAGCCAAACCTTTTTTAGTAGGTTCTTCATAAGGAAGAAACCAATAGAGCAAGAGCCCTATCGCTAATGCGATGGCTATAATAACAGAACGTTTGATGTATTTGGTTAGCATATCAATTAGGGTTTAGTTATTTACAGGTGGTATTAGGGTTTTAGTTTTACTGCGTATTCCTCTTCTGAGACAATTACAATTCCTTTTTGTAACAAAAGATTGTTTGGCAAACTTATCTGTTCACCTTCGGCAGTTTTCAAAAGAGTATAAAAAGATTTGATATCTATAATTTTAGCTTCAATAGGATAATCTTTATCTAAAATCTTGATAGTATCGCCTATTCTAAACGGAGAAGAGAAAAACACAATAATGCCTGCTGTAATATTGCTGAGTATAGACCACTGAGCAAAAAAAGCTACTCCTATTACAGTAAGGACTGAAGTAACGAACAAGAAGAGTTGTTCGGTTTTTATTCCCCAAATAGAGACAATAGTAAGAATAGCCAACGCATAGATAAAATAATCTATATATTTTTTAACCAAACTCGTACGACTCACCCCTAAGCCCGCTCTTTTGCCAAACTTTTCGATGATAGAGTTCACCAAATAGCGCAGGGCAGTGAAAACCACCAATGCAATGGCAGTAGCGACAATTTGGTATATGTAACTTTGTATATAGGTCATACGCTATTTTGCGATATTCACAGCACGAGTTTCACGGATTACCGTTACTTTCACTTGACCTGGGTAGGTCATATCAGTTTGGATTTTTTGTGATAAGTTGAATGATAGTTCTGCGGCTTTATCATCGGTTACTTTTTCGCTTTCTACGATTACGCGTAACTCACGACCCGCTTGAATAGCATAAGCTTTTTTCACACCTTGGAAAGTGAAGGCTGCATCTTCGAGGTCTTTGAGACGTTGAATGTACGAATCGAGTACTTGGCGACGTGCTCCTGGACGTGCTCCACTGATAGCATCGCATACTTGTACGATAGGTGAAAGCAATGAAGTCATTTCTATTTCGTCGTGGTGAGCCCCAATAGCGTTGCACACTTCGGGTTTTTCACCATATTTCTCTGCCCATTCCATACCGAGGAGCGCGTGAGGGGTTTCGGTTTCCACTTGTGGCACTTTACCTATGTCGTGCAAAAGTCCGGCACGTTTGGCGAGTTTAGGGTTCAAGCCTAATTCGGCTGCCATTACCCCGCAAAGTTTGGCTACCTCGCGTGAGTGTTGTAAGAGGTTTTGACCATAAGAAGAACGGTATTTCATACGTCCCACACATTTCACCAATTCGGGGTGTAATCCGTGGATACCGAGGTCGATTACGGTGCGTTTTCCTATTTCAACGATTTCTTCTTCTATTTGTTTGGTAGTTTTTTCAACTACTTCCTCAATACGTGCAGGGTGGATACGACCATCGGTTACGAGTTTGTGCAATGAGAGGCGTGCAATTTCGCGGCGTACTGAATCGAAGCAAGAGAGGATAATCGCTTCGGGGGTATCATCTACAATAATTTCGACCCCGGTAGCGGCTTCAAGGGCGCGGATGTTGCGACCTTCACGACCGATGATGCGACCTTTCACTTCATCGGATTCGAGGTTGAATACTGATACACAGTTGTCTACTGCTTCCTCAGTGCCTATACGTTGTATGGTATTAATGATGATTTTTCGAGCTTCTTGATGAGCGGTGAGTTTAGCTTCCTCAATGGTATTTTGGATATATGCCATTGCATCGGCTTGAGCCTCACTGCGAAGAGAGTCGGTGAGTTGTTTTTTAGCTTCTTCGGCGGAGAGTCCGGAGATAACTTCGAGTTGTTGCACTTGGCTTTTGTGTAAACGTTCGATTTCTTCTTGTTTTTTGTCGAGAGTTTGGAGGCGGAAATCAACTTCTTCAGTTTTCTTTTCCAACTCGTCTTTCAGGCGTTTGTTTTGAGCTAATTCATTGGATACTTGTGATTCTTTATCACGGATACGTTTTTCAGCCTCTGCCATTTTTTTATCTTTGGCAGCGATTGTTTTTTCGTGTTCGGCTTTTAGTTCGAGGAACTTTTCTTTAGCTTGGAAGATTTTGTCTTTTTTAATGTTTTCGCCTTCAACTTTAGCATTTTTTAGAAGAACGTCGGCTTCATTCTGAGCGTTGAGAATAATTTTAGAGGCGTTCTTCTTTTCCAGCACTTTGGCGATAGCAAACCCTATGGCAAGGGCGATAATAAAAACTGCAATACTTATAATAACTGTACTATCCATCTTGTTGATTTAAAAAAATAAAATATTAATATAAAAAAATGCCTATATTGATTAATGTGTTTCACGTAAAACTCTGAAAAACAGGTTTAGGGATACTCAGTAGGTCAAGTATCCGGCAACTGAAAGACCGGCGCGCTTTAGCTACTGTAACTCACCCTTTTGTGAAATGTTAATGTTGAGTTTACCGAAAGGACAATCAATATAGGCAGTAAGTTTTTGTATGTAAATGTACGTGCTTTTACCCTATTTGATTTAGGGTGTTGTATACCTTTTGTAGGGTATTTTTGAGGGTTTCATCTTCTTGGGTTTCATTGAGGCGAGTTTGTTCTATCTGTCGTGCTAAGGTGATAGCGCACATAGCCAACCCGTCTTGTTTATCGCGCAATTGATAAATGGTTTCAAACTCTTGAATCATATCATTTATTTTTTTTGCGGCTTTTCTAAAACCCTCTTCTTGGGTAGGTACAATGGTAAGGGGGTATAGCCTATCGGCTACAGAAAGTTTGATTTTCAATTCGTCCTGTTCCATTGTTATTGTTTTGTAAGCTGAACGATACACGCGTCGATTTCGCGTATAAGGGTATTGATTTTCAGTTTAGTTTCTCTCTTGTGTTCTTTACTGCCTAATATACGGTTAGCAACAGCGAGTGTTTCGTTTTTTTCTTTCAGTGAAGTGATTGTGCTCTGAAGCGATGTTTTTTCACTGCGAAGTTGTTCAATGGTTTGCTTTAATTTGCCATTTTCCTCTCTAATACTTTGAAATTGGGCTTGTAGGGCAATGGCTTTTTCGTTTAATAAGGCTACCAATTGTTTTAAATCACTCATCGGAATAGCAAACTTTGTATATTTGGGGCAAAAATACAATAGTTTTTTTAAAAAAGCAATTTTTTTAGTAAAGAACGTAAGTTCAACTTGATAAAAATACACCTAAAATAATGTAAGTCAAACAAATAGATAGTTTTACTATTTTTGAAGGGGCTTACAGTTTATACGGGCTTTGATACAGATAATCTTTAATTATCAGTTTATTCAACTTTGGCAAAGTGTAGTGATAAAATAATTTTACGAAATTTAATTCTATTATTAGCCATATCCCCTCTCAATAAAAATTTCTCTGTTTAGAAAATTAGTACTACTTTTGCACTCTAACACTTACAATTAATGAAATTTAGTACTTTTATCAAATATTTTTTCCAAGGAATCCTTATTATCGGTCCCTTGAGTGCTACTATTTGGATTATTTGGTCAATATTCAGGAGCGTTGATAACCTCGTCCCCGATCTCTCTAAGGCTTACCCAGGTTTAGTGTTCGTATTAGTGTTATTAGGTACAGCAATCATCGGATTTATAGGTAGCCGACTCATCTTAGGAAAACTCTTAGTCAGTTTGTTGGACTATCTGGTAGCGCATATCCCTGGCGTAAAAGTTATCTATTCTTCTATCAAAGAGGTATTAGCATCGTTTGTTGGTGATAAACGCAAGTTTTCCAATCCCGTATGGGTTCGTGTAAACGAAACTCCTGAAGTGTGGCGCATAGGCTTCCTTACTCAATCCTCAATGGATTTTGCTAATCTTGAGGGGATGGTAAGTGTATATTTGCCCCATTCATACGCTATTTCGGGTTGGGTAATTGTTACTTCTGCCGAGAATGTAAAACCCGCCGAAGGCTTTACTGCCCAAAAAGCGATGGAATTTGCTCTAAGTGGCGGAATCACAACAATTAATAAGTGATTAACTAATAAAACAATAATTAACAATTAAAGGCGCGAGCTATGAGCTCGCGCCTTTTTTATCCCCCATTCCTCTACTGTTACAACCCTGTAACCCCCGGTTACAACTATTTGCCCACTTCTTCAGAACTCCCCAATTTTGCACCACAAATCAAAAAGAAAATGGAACTCCTCAAAGAACAATTCATTACCTTTATAGGGCTCTTGCTCTCTGGCTGGGTAGGCTGGCTCTTCGGCCGACCAAAACAACGCGTTGAACTCCAATCTAACGAATTAGACAATGTTGATAAGGCAATTCACATCTACCGCGAAATGATTGACGACTTAGGTGTAAAATACGCCAAAGCCATTGCCGACCTCAATGAGGCTAACCAACGCATCAAAGAACTTGAGTCTTCTATCGATAACCTTTTAAAACAACTTAGAAAATGACAAACAACGAACAACAAATCGCACATTTTGTAACTACCTACAAGCCCTATGCTTTAGAAACCGAACGAAAAACGGGCATTTCACACCTCTTTATTTTAGCACAAGTAGCCTTAGAAAGTGCTTGGGGAACACACGCTCCCGGTAATATGTTCTTTGGCATAAAAGCTAAACCTAATACGCCCACCGAGGAACGACAACTCTTGCTAACTACCGAAATCCTCTCTTGTGATTGGCAAACTTATCAGCGCAACCCTGCATTACAAAAATTCCCCGAAGTACTAAGCGTTACCAAGCGTCCTGATGGCAAATACACCTATAAAGTAAAAGACTGGTTCAAAAAATACCCCTCTCCCGAAGCCTCTTTCACCGATCACGCCCTGTTTTTCCTGCACAATCCTCGCTACGCAGAGGCTCTAAAGGTCAAAACCGACCCTTACTTATTTGCTGAAGCTATCGCTCGTGCTGGTTATGCTACCGCCCCCGATTATGCTACCCAACTCAAAAAAATCATAAAACAACTATCAAAATGAAACAAATCCTCTTTTTATCGCTTTTTTCACTTCTGCTATCTTGTAAAACGCACAAAATCAAACAAACTGAAACTCTCCAAATGCGTGAGCAACTTGATAGCCTCTACCAGCAACAACACGCCGTATTACACAGCATCGAATGGATCAACAGCCTGCAAGAAGTGCATCTCACTCTTGAATCGTTTAAGGATAGCACGGGGCGTACCCAAGTACAACTCCACAGCACTACCCGTCTAAAACGTCTGCGTGAATACACCGATAGTTTGCAACAGAATGAGGTACTTCATCTACGACAAAGAACCCTACATTTTCACAAACACCAATCGTTCAAACAGAAAGAACACAAATTTGAGTTATCTCCTAATAACTATTGGCTTATTGTACTCGTTTTGGTAGCGATTGCCTATTACCAATATAAAAAATGTATTCTAAAGAAATAGAAAAAAACTATTTACACCCCCCTCCCACCTCCGAGATTCCCCAAGATTCTCTGAGATTCTCCAAAAACTCCTAAATCATCAATTGATTACCCGAATAATCAATCGCTTTTAGATCACATTATGTAGGAAAGCCTGCGATAGCTGGGTATGTGCTGCAAACGCCCACGCCTACACACAAAATACCTCCAGCGGGGGTTAGGCTTTGAAAAAACATCTCTAAATAGAGATTATTTCTAAATAAATTTGTACCTTTGCCCCAATTCTTATCTCTTATCTCTTACCTAAAAAAGAAGTATTATGGAACATTCACACAACCACGACCACGATCATCACCACGACCACGATCACCATCACCACCATACAGTAACCGATCTAAGTGCTCTCAATCGCGCTTTCTACATAGGTATTGGGCTCAATTTGCTCTATACCCTTATCGAATTTGTAGTGGGGTTTAAAGTCAATTCATTAGCGCTTATTTCCGATGCAAGTCATAATCTGAGCGATGTTGCTAGTTTAGTGATTTCACTCATCGGAATGAAACTTGCTCACCACGCTGCTACCCAGCTATATACTTATGGCTACAAAAAAGCGTCTATCCTCGCTTCACTTATCAATGCGGTACTGCTGATGTACATCGTGATAAAAATCTTTATCGAAGCCTTTGAACGCCTTTCCAATCCTCCCGAAATGGCTGGAGCTGCTATTGTGATTACAGCCTTTATAGGGGTAATTATCAACGGGCTATCGGCTTTCCTCTTCTATAAAGGTCAAAAAAACGACATCAATATCAAAGGGGCTTTCCTACACCTCCTCCTCGATGCTTTAGTATCGGTAGGGGTGATTATCTCAGGTGCAATTATGTACTTTACCGGTTGGTATATCGCCGATCCTATCAGTAGTTTTATGGTGGGTATCGTGATTCTCTTCTCTACTTGGGGACTCTTAAAAGAAAGCGTAAAACTCATTTTAGACGGCGTCCCTCAGAATATAAACCAAGCTCACATACAACAATTGATAGAACAACATCCAATGGTCGAAAGCGTGCATCACCTCCATATATGGGCACTGAGCAGTGCTCAAAATGCCTTAACAGCCCATTTGGTACTCAAAGAATGTATTACTCTAAAAGAATTTATGACCATCAAAGCTGAACTAAAACACTCACTCTCTCACGAAGGAATTACCCACAGCACTTTTGAAATAGATACCGAAAATTGCCACTGCAAAGAAGAAAACTGTAATTAAAAAAATATTGCTATCTTTGCCGCCCTAACACTTTTCACTATTCACTTTTCACTTACCTATGGGAAGCAAAAATAAACTCAAACGATTCGAAGAAAATAAAACCTTTGCTAATGTAATTCAGCCCTCACGCGACGAACTCCTCACCGATGCTTTTGCCTATAAAGGACGTTGGAATGAACTCTATTTCAAAAACAACCACCCTATAGTTTTAGAATTGGGCTGTGGCAAAGGCGAGTATTCAGTAGGATTAGCAAAACGTCATCCCGAGAAGAATTTTATAGGAATAGATATCAAAGGAGCGCGCTTTTGGCGAGGAGCTAAAACTGCTATAGAAGAAAATATCGCCAATGTAGCTTTCCTCCGCACTCAAATAGAACTCATCGAAAAATGCTTTGCTTCAGGCGAAGTGAGTGAAATATGGATTACTTTCCCCGATCCGCAAATAAAATATAAACGTACCAAACACCGCCTCACAAACGCCGATTTTCTCGCACGTTACGAGCGTATCCTCGCCCCCGATGGCTATGTGCACCTCAAAACCGATAGTGAGTTTATGCACGGTTATACCTTGGGCTTGTTACACGGAGCAGGACATAAAGTGCTTTATGCCAATCACAATATCTACAACAGCGATGGCGTACCCCCAGAAGTAACCGAAATTAAAACCTTCTACGAACAGTTCTATTTAGAACAAGGCAAACCCATTACCTATATTCGCTTTCAGATAAAAAAACAGTAATGCTTCACAAACTCAATTTAAACGACATACTTTTTTTGGATATAGAAACTGTACCATTACACGAACAGTACAGCGAATTGTCGGCTGAAACTCAAATGCTTTGGGAAGAAAAAACGCGTTACCAACGCAAGGAAGAGTTCTCTGCTGAAGAGTTCTACGACCGCGCAGGTATTTGGGCTGAGTTCGGGAAAATTGTGTGCATATCAGTAGGCTATTTTTCATTCAGGCATCAGCAACGCACCTTTAGAGTAACCTCGTTCACAGGTGAAGAAAAGAATTTGTTAGAAGATTTCAGTAGATTAGTAAACGAACATTTTTCACGCCCTAATAAATTGTTTTGCGCCCATAACGGCAAGGAATTCGATTTTCCATATATCTCCCGCCGTATGATTATCAACGGGATAGAAATTCCGCAAAAGCTACAGCTCTTTGGCAAAAAACCTTGGGAAATCCCTCATCTCGATACAATGGAAATGTGGAAATTCGGCGATTACAAACACTATACTTCACTGAAACTCTTAGCTCATATTTTGGGCATACCCTCTCCTAAAGACGATATCGATGGCAGCGAAGTGCGCAATGTGTTCTACAACGAAGGTGATATCGACCGTATAGCTACTTATTGCGAAAAAGATACCATTACGGTTGCGCAAATACTTCTGCGCTTCCGCAACGATACCCTTTTAAACGATGATGAAATCCTGATTTTAGGACACTGATAAGCGTTATTCCCCTTCTTTTACTTCTTGGGGTGCAGGCTCTTCTTTTACCTCTTGGTATACTGGTTCTTCACTTGAAGGATATACCGGATCTTGAACATTAGATTGTTCATTCTTGTTTTTAGAGAGTTTTAAACCTGCGCCTATAGAAATAGCAATATAGTAACTTTTAGCATCTTTAAAATAAAGATGAGGAATGTATTCTTGATTGGTAAGGGGGGTAAGGTTCGTAGAAAAACGAGCATCAACGGTGAAAATCCATTTAGGAATCTCCCACATCACTCCTCCACCTACGTGGAAACTAAGTGAGGCTTGGTTGAAATATTTCGTCATATTAAACTTCTCACTGTTCTGTTTTTCAGAATACGATGCCAAAAGCAAGATTTTAGGAGCTAATCCTATTTGTCCAAAACCTCTAAACCACTTTTTACCCTCAAATTGTAATAAGAAAGGCATTTCTAAGTAATCAAAACGAATGTGACGGCGGTCTTGCAATTTTAAATCAGAGCCTTCAGGGCGATACGGAATCGCCTCGCGCTTATACATCAACTCTATTTGTGAAGCGAAATGAGTTTTGAAAGGTATTCGCAAGAAAAACCCTGAGTTCACTACGCCTGTTTTTCCAAAATACTCCACATTATACCCCTCCATCGATTGTATGGGTGTAATAATCGTAAAAGTACTTGCAGGGCTATTGATTTTCACCCCTATCGCAGTTTGCGCAAAGCTAAATGTAGTAACACTCAAAAAAATGATGATGATTAAAAAACGTTTCATAATATATTGAGTTAAAAAACTAAAATTCTTATTCTTGTGATGTATTCACCTCAGCAGGAATACTGTCATTAGTAATTGTTGGGAGCTCTTCCTGAGGAATAGCCTTTTCTAAAGGCAATGCCTTCTTTTTAAAAGGTTTGTAACCTGCTCCTAAAGAAAACGCAAAATAATAGCTTTGTGCCTTACTGAAATCAATATCAGGGGTGTTCTTTTTAGAGGTAAGTGGTGTAAGGTTGGTAGCGAGTCTTCCATCAGCAGTAAAAACCCAATCTCTTCTGTTCCATAAAACACCTCCCCCAACATTTAAATTGAGAACAACCCTATTAAAAGAGCTCGTAACATTATGGTCGCTTTTTTCTAAAACTGCAGAATACTTTGCTGAAGTTAAGAATTTAGGAGACACTCCTAATTGAGCAAAGCCTCTTACGGTGCGTTTTCCCTCCCATTGTAACAGGGTAGGAACCTCAGCATACCAAAATTTATATACTCCGCGATCAGAGAGAAGTTCTTCTATTGTTTCCTCTTGATGAAAAAACCAAACCCCTTCACGCTTGAACAACACTTCGGTTTGTAGTGCCCAATGTGTTTTTAGAGGTATTCGCATAAAAGCTCCTATATTAAAAGCCCCTATATAAAACTCACCAAAAATACCTCCTCCGTTTCTAATCCCCTTAGGTGTATTTGCAATTTGATGTTTCATTACATTAACTGCTACAAACGGATTAGCAACTTTCACCCCTACGGCTATTTGGCTATAGCTAAATGCCGAAATACTTAAAAGCATAGCAGTAATTAAAAAACGTTTCATAATATCTTTAGTGAAAGATTATTCGGTTATGGGTTCTTTATTTACCTCTTCAGTAGGTGTGATAACTTCTTCAGTAGGAGTTACGATTTCTTCAGTAGGAGGAGTATTATTTTTCTTTTTAGAGAATTTATAGCCTGCACCTAACGAAATGCCAAACACAAATGTTCTCGCTTTATCAAAATTGATATATTCTGTACGGATTCCCGATGCTAAGTTCGTTATATTGGTAGAAAGACGAGCATCAACTGTATAAATCCATTTAGGGCGCTCAAATAGCACACCTCCTCCAATATGTCCCATCAACATCACTGTATTAAATTGGGAACTCCCTCCATAAGTAATATTCTTAGAGGCATCATAAAAAGCAGAAGAGAAGAGAATTTTAGGTGAAAAACCTACAAAACCAAAACCTCTAAACGCTTTCTTACCTTCGTATTGTACTAAGAAAGGCACGTCCAAGTATTCAAATCTATAATAAGAATCTTTGTTGCTATTCTCTATTCTAAAACGCACAGCCTCGTGCTTAAAAAGCAATTCACTTTGTAATACCCAACGCTCTTTTAAAGGAATACGAACGAATCCTCCAAGGCTAACAAAGGCATTGTAGGTTTTCAGATCAACATTGGCTGTTGTATATAAAGGAGTTATTAAGCTAACAACCGATAGAGGGTCAGTTACTTTCACCCCTATTGCGGTTTGTGCAAAGCTAAATGTAGTAACACTCAAAAAAGCAATGGTAATTAAAAAACGTTTCATAATATCTTTAGTGAATGATTATTCGGTTATAGGTTCTTTATTTACCTCTTCAGTAGGAGTTACGACTTCTTCAGTAGGTGTGATGACTTCTTCAGTAGGAGTTACCACCTCTTCAGTAGGAGGAGTATTATTTTTCTTTTTAGAGAATTTATAGCCTGCACCTAATGAAAATGTAAAGGTATGATTTCTCGCTTCTATGAAATTTAAATAAGGAGAACTGCTATTCGCTGCCATTTTGGTGAGATTAACTGAATAACGCGCTTCGGCAAACAACAACCATCTGGAGCGTTCTACGAGCAACCCTCCTCCTATATTGAAGTTGATGTGTAGTTGTCCTGTGCCAAAATAGTATTTCATATCTTGCACCTCATTGCTTCCTTTATCTCTAAAAGCTGCTCTTGTACTGATTTTAGGTGAAAAACCTAACTGTGTAAATCCTCTAACGGGTTTTTTGCCCTCGAATTGCATCATAAGAGGGATTTCTAAGTAATCAAACTCATAATAAGGGCGTTCTTCGGTATCCCAACTGCTATCTTTAGGACGAAATGACAATGTTTCTCGGCGATAAAGCACTTCAGTTTGTAATGCCCAACGTTTGGCGAGTTGAAAATGCGCAAATACACCTGAATTAAAAGCAGCAATTCGCGGATAAATCTCAATCTCATAACTTTCGTTAGAGGTGAGATCGTTGAAAAAATTAAAAGTATGTAATGGTGTATTCACTTTCACCCCTATCGCGGTTTGCGCAAAGCCAACATAAGCAGCACAAAACCATAAAATTGTAGTTAAAAAACGTTTCATAGTATATATTTAGTTAAAGATTATTCTTACCTCTTATCTGTTACCTAAGTCTAAGTATTTTTCAAAATAATCAGCGATGTCTTTGAGTTCTTGGCGGTAGTGATCGTCGTCTTTTTCGGTGAGGATACCATAGCCATAACGACGGAAGTCCTGTAGTATATCCGAAAATCGTTCGCTTGCGAGTTTGAGTGTGATATGCACGTTGTCTTCCGTGCGATTGGAGAGATAAAGTCCTAAAAGCGTCCCTCTGTTTTCCTCTACAATTCTGCTAATTTCAGCAAACGAATAGCTCAGCGCATCTTTCTGTAAGATAAGCACGTGTCCTGCTTCTTGTATAAAAGGAGTTTGGGAGAGTTGTAGCACAAACTCATCTAAGTGATAGTAACCTATAAAGTGTTCTTCTTTGTTGATAACGGGCAACATATCGGTGTGATAGCGTCCAAAAGCCTCTACCACAACATCCCACGTTGCGGTTAGCGGTACAAAAAAGCGTTCTAACGCATATTGATAATCGGCTACTGTAGTTTCTTTATCTTCCTCATCTACTGCTTCTTTACGGAGTACCCCTATAAAAGTATTGCCTTCGCACACGGGCAAAGCTGAAAGCAAATGCGCCTCAAAAAGCAACTTTACTTCCTCTATTGAAGTATTAGGTTCTATGTATAAAAAATGTGTTGTCATATTCTTTCCTCTTATCTAATCAATAACAATCCGTTTTGATTTGTCCTTTATTTTGGTAGTAGCTCAGCGGTTTTTCTAAATGCTCTCTACAAATCGCCTCTAAGACTTCGGTCACCGCTTTCTCCATCGCAACCGACCCGCATATCATTATAATTCCTTTGTTTTTGAGGAGTTCAGCAAAGAAAGAGGCTTCTCTTCGCAAGATATCTTGCACGTAGAATTTATCACCTTCGCGCGAGAGGGCTTGCCAATAGTTGGCTATCTTTCCTTCGCAAGTAAACTGTTCTATATAAGGGCGATAGATTTCCAAAGAGGCTTCACGGCGACAACCCCATATCAGGGTGATAGGTTTCTTTTGGGTATTTTCGGCTATCATTCCCATAAAAGGCGCCATCCCCGAACCATTGGCAATACACACCACTTGAGGCGCTTTTTTAGGGAAATGGAAGTGTTTGTTGGCTACCAAAGCCGCTTGCAATGTATCGCCTATTTGCAAATTGTTCAGCAGGTTAGACACCACCCCTTGTGAGTGTAGCTTCACGCTCAACCACACATCTCCTTGGTATTTAGCAACCGAATAGAGTCGTTCGCGTCCGTCTTCAGGAGTAATACCCAAGAGGTCACCAGATACAAAACTACTTTTTGGGGAAGGGTGGAGGGCTATTAGGAAAATATCGTCGTCCATTACGGGCGTTTTCTCTGTTACGGTGAAAGAGAGCAGTTTGCGCTGAGGCTGTACACTGAAATCATCAGGCAAAGCCAAAGAGAGCTTTTGTGCCGTTGCCCACGCTGTTGCCCACGCTTTAAACTGACCAAAGTCTTGGTCGTTTACGGTATGCAAAGGCAGCGCACATTCAGCTTGTGCAGTAGCCGATAGTAGTTGGTCTACTTCTTTGGCATATTGGCAGAAATCGGGGTAAGTATCAGAGCCAAAACCGAGTACGCTATACGCCAAAGGTTGTGCGGGGGGATATTTCGCCCATAGTTGCGCAAAGTGAGTCGCATTGATAGGCGCCTCGCCATCGCCATAAGTGCAAGTAAATATAATGAGTTGCTCTGCTTTAGCAAAACGAGTGTAGGCATTCATATCGGTCAGGTAGGAACGTTTGCCTAAACGGAGGAGTTCGTTATGGAAAAGGACAGCAAACTTGCGGGTGGAGCCTCCTTCGGTGCCTACTAACACGATGTATTCACATTCGCTTTTATCAAACGGATTGTTGATGCCTTTTTTTCGTTTTCTGAGGGTCATCGCAAAGCCAGAGTAGAGAAAAAATAACAACGCCACAGCCGAGAGCAACAACACGGTCGCCCAGAGGTAATGCCCTTTGCCGATGTGCAGGGTGCGCACCAAATACGCCAAGCCTTTATAAGGAGAGGAGGAGGTGCTAATCACCTCGCCCGTAAACTGATTGACTACTATATTTTTATCGATGAAATCTACTTTATAAACCTCTTCTACATCTTCAAAAGCAGGGAATTCTACTTGACGCACTTCAGCGAGAGGCACTTGGAAAACGGGGAAGTCTTTTGCGGGTTTTGCGGGTGTTTCTTGTAGTGTGCTAACATCGTAATTGTGTTCGGCTTTGAATTTGGGAAACACTTCCACTGTTTCGAGCATCATATACACCCCTGTGAGGGCAATGATAAAGATAGGCACGAGCGCCCAGCGCCCCAAAACACTATGGTAATGATTGTAGAATTTTTCTTGCGGAAGTTTGTGGAAGAACCTGCCCCAACGTTGCTGTTTGCGAGCGATGAGCCATATACCCGACAAGGCTACTACACACAAACACAAGGCTGTAAGCCCCATAATCACCCGTCCTGTTTTGCCCATATAGAGCGAGCGGTGTAGCGTTTTGACGAACTGTATAAACTTCGAGGGTTTATAATCCCCTTGGATTACCTCCCCCGATTGTGGATGAATAAAGAGTTTTTCGCCCTCAGCCGTCTCTATTTGCACAAAGTGATTGCGGTCGATAGAGAGTTTGAGAGCATCTATATTCTTTTCCTTTAAAACGGCAATGGTTTGGGCAAGGGTAGTGCTTTCAAACGCTGCACTTTTGTAAGGCAACGTTTGGTTATACACCGATTCACCTGCTAAGATGCCCCCCGTGAGAGCCCCCAGCAATATGAATACCCCCGCTATCAGGGAAAATATTAAGTGAAGTTTACGCATAATAATTACGAATTACGAGAGACGAATTACGCAAAGGCGATTTGTTGATGTGTTAATTTGTTTGGCACGAGCTACAAGCTCGCACCAGCAGAGGGGCAATTAGTCGCAATCTGGTGCTATAGCTATATCGGTTGCTTCAATTTTTATTTCTTCAAGGCGTTTGAGTTTCTTTTCTTTTACAAAATCGTATAGATAGTAATAATCATCAAAAAGTACTATAGCAATATTCCCATTTATGTATTCTATACTATTATATTTAGGTTCAGCTATTATTTCTCCTTTCAGATTGATAAGACCTATACCTCTATCATCATAATATTCAGCAACCCCATTTTTAAAGGAGCCTACCCCCCTATTAGTAAACTCAATCGGAATCACTACCTCATTTTTTAGGTTGATATACCCCCATTTACCATCTTTGCGTACCGCAGCCAAGCCTTCGCTAAAATTACCGACTTCTTCATATTCTAACGGAATTATTACCTTGCCATAGCCATCTATATAGCCCCATTTACCCCCTTTTTTAACCGCGAAAATAGCATTACCACTCAAATTCTTTCTTAAAAGATCGTAGGTATCTAACAAATTACCATTCAAATCATAGACCATATACTTACATTTCTTACGTACACCTACTATGTAAGTGTTGTCAGAAGGTTCAATCACATCGGCATCAAAATCTTGGATAACAGGTTCTCCTTTAAGGTTGATATATATGTAATCTCTCACTTCCATTACTTTAGCCAAACCTTGTCGAAAGGCAAAAGCATCTCTGTAGGTAGGAGGTATCACCCATTCATTTTTAGTATTGATATATCCTTCTTTGCCATTCAATTCTGCTACAATAGGAATATTGTCATCTATCTTATCGGTGTAAATCCAGCGATAGCTTATAGGGATAATTTCTTTTCCTTCAAGGTTAAAAAGACCTACTTTCCCATTAAGTTTTACGGTATACCCATTTTTGTTAGAGTTTATAAATGAATATTTTAAGGGGAGTATTATAGTGCCCTTTTCAGAAACTACCCCATACTTTTCATTCTTCTCAACAATAAATTGACCTTCACAACCAAATCTTATAGAGTTATAAGTTCCTTTAAGAATGGGTTGTAAATTTTCGTTATACACCCAGCAGCCTTTTGTTTTACTACAAACAATGATGTATGGTTGTTTTTCTTTTATAGAATTAAAAGTAGGGGCTAACACTGTTTTTCCCTGCAAATCTACCAATCCTAACTTACCCTTTTCTTCAAAGATAAAGTATTTAGGTTGTGCCAAAGCCGTAAAGCCACACAACAGCAAGGTTAATTTTAATAAAAAATAGATTTTTTTCATAGTGTTTTTTAATTTACTGATTTATTAATTTGTTTGGCACGAGCTACAAGCTCGCACCAGCGGTGAATTACTTATGTCTCTCTTTTTCTAATTTATAAGATGAATTAGTTTTTTTTGATAAAGAATTAATATACGCATTTTTTATAAAGAATTGTTCTCCCTTCATTATAATTTTAGATTCTTCGTCAAAATTAACACCTCCCATATTGTCCTCTATATTGCTAATATACAAAAATAAAGTATCTTTTTTTGTGATTCCAGATAATAGAAATCTCTGATATAATTGGTATCCTTTTGCTTCATAAACTATAGAATCATTTGAGATGTCAATCTTAATATCATAAATTTCTCTCCAATCATCATTATTTTGATTGAGTGTTAAAGTGTATTTTCCAAACCATTTACAATCTATCTTTTTTTGGAAAAAGATATTATGATATAGCATAAATTTTTTATTTAATTTTTGTTTTACTTCTTTAGAAGAATATAAATCTTCTTCTTTACTCACCTTAAGTTTTACATTCTTTGAAAGGTATATAGGTTTTTCATAAGAATAAAGAATATGATTAGCTTTTTTTAGTTGATCATTGAAGGTAAATGAATACCTCTCCTTTCCTGTTTCACCTAAAATTTCACTCTCTATAATAGAATCAAGAGTGATTTTATTGACATATAAATAGATTTGTTCTCCTTCTGTTGAACCATCTAATATAATAGTATCTTTCAGCTTTTGTAAAGAATTATTTTGATTATTTGTGTGAGTATTCTTATTTTGGCTATTGCAAGATATAATAAATACTAAAAGTAGGTATATAACATATCTATAAAGGAATTTTTGTATGATCATTATTGTTATCAAAACGTGTTTAAACTTTTCTGAGGAACTTGGAGGTAAACCCTATATCTCATTATCAAACCTTTATATCCGTCAAGCCAATCATTGGCTTGTTCAATCTTAAACCTATTTTTGTACAATTCTTCATTTTCAACTTTGGCAAAGTGTAGTGACGCTTTTCTTACCTCTTACCTCTTATCTCTTACCTAACTCAAACCGTATTTTCTTTGCGTTTTTCAACGCCTCGTGACTGATAAAATAGGATTTGTAAGGCTTGTTGTCGATGAAAATATTCTTAATGTAAATGTTTTCAGGCGAAGCATTACTTTCTATTACCAAATCACCAGCAGGATAGTACTGCGGATTGCGTTTGAGGGTGATTTTGGTAAACTTAGGCGAGGTGAAAGTATAGTTAGGCTCAGCTGGGGTGATAGGATAAAAGCCTGCCATTCCATAAATGAGCCAAGCCGACATTACCCCTGTATCTTCATTGCCTGGGAGTCCCGCAGGTTTGTTTTGAAAATACTCATTGATGAGTTGGTCTACTTTCTGTTGGGTTTTCCACTCTTTGCCTTTTAGGAAGTTGTAGAGATACGGATAAGCAATATCGGGTTCGTTTGCCATATCGTACTGTTTACTGTCGAAAATATGGTCAAGTTGCTTTTCAAAAGGTTTTTCACCGCCCATTAGCTTGATCATTCCTTTTACATCGTGGGTTACCATATATACGTATTGCCACGCATTGCCCTCGATATAGCCTACATTTTCTTCAAAGTTAGCCCCACTTTCGGGGTTGAAAGGCGCATACCACTTGCCATTGGCGTGACGCGGACGCAATAAATGGGTTTCTTTATCAAATAATTTTCTATACGAATAGGCTTGTTTGTTAAACTTTTCGTAATCGGCTTTTTTGCCTAATTTTTTAGCAATTTGCGCAATAGCGAAGTCGGCAGCATTGTACTCTTGGGTAGTAGATACAGGTCCTCTTACCCCTCCGTCTACACTCAGGTAACCCAATTTCCAATACTCTTTTACCCCTGGGCGTATAGGGTTATTTTCAAGGGTATTCGCCCCTTTGAGCATCGCCTCGTAAGCCGTTTGTATATCAAAATCGGTGAGACCGCGCAGGTAAGTATCTGCTAATACTATGCTGGCAGGGTCGCCTACCATCGTAAAGGTTTCGGTAGAATTGAGTTCCCATTTAGGCAGCCAACCGCTTTCTTTGTAGATGTCGAGCATCGTGCGCACCATTTGCAGTTGCTGTTCGGGGTAGAGCAAGGTGAGCAATTGGTGGTAATTGCGATAGGTATCCCACAATGAGAACACCGTATAACGCTGGTGATTTTTGCCTATTTTGTTAGTTTTGCTCTCAGGGTAATCGCCATTCACATCGTTGAGGAGATTCGGGTGAATAAGCGCGTGATAAAGTGCTGTGTAGAATATCGTTTTTTGGTCATCAGTACCGCCTTCTACGGTAGCGCGGAGGGCATCGTTCCACGTTTGGCGGGTAGCGGCATATACCTCGTCGAAAGTGCGGTTGCCTATTTCTTTTTCAAGGTTTTCACGGGCGTTGGCTATGCTCACGTACGAAATACCTACTTTGAGTTCCACGACTTCCTCTTTGTCAAATTTATAACGGAAATACGCCCCTATACTATCGCCTACTACCTCGCGGGCAAATTGTTCTTTGAGGCGCGTTTCGCCATTGTACCACATCCATTGAGCTTCCACCCCTTGGTGTTTTTCGGGCGTATGCCAAACGCCATAAGAAGGGGCTACTTTGTTTACTTTGGCTACAAAATATACTGGATATGCTAGCTCCGGACTGTTATAGCAGAAAGTCCCTACCATACGCATTCCTTCCACCTCGGTAGGCGATACGAATTTGAGCATCGCGCCTTTTTCGTTGGTGAGCCCAAGTCCGAGATTGATGAGCAAGTTAGCTTCTCCTTTAGGGAAGTGATAGCGAGTGATACCTGCGCGGGTGGTTGCAGTAGCTTCGGTTTTGATATGGTATTTAGTGAGGAAATTGCTGTAATAACCCGCTTTGGCGACTTCTTTTTGGTAAGTAGAGCCGTATTTTAAGTGATTCACTTCCAATTTGCCTGTGGTAGGCATTGCGATAATCACTCCTAATTCAGGACAGCCCACCCCACTGAGGTTCACGTGAGTAAGCCCCGTGAAGAATTTATTTTCATTTACATAAGGGTTGGAAAGCCAGCGACTATCTTTTTCGAGAGGAGCTTTCACTCCCGTAGTGTCGAAAGCCACGTTAAAGGGCGAAATGCTAAGCATACCACGGGGAGCAATTGCGCCAGGGTGCGTAGCACCAAAGTTAGAAGTACCAATGAGCGGATTGATATAATCCACAGGTTGCTGTTGTGCGTGTAGTGATAAAGCCACCCACAAAGTGGCAAAAGAAAGAAGTTTCTTCATTCGTTCAGAACTCTAAATGGTTAATCAGGCTACAAATGTACGATTTTTTTTTGAAGTTACAACCTTGTTACCTCCTTTTTTCGTAATTCATAATTCGTCTTTATTTATTATCTTTGCCCCGTTAAACATTATTTTTTTAATATTATGACGCAAGCCCAAACACTCAAGCATATCATTACCTCTCGCAAAAGTGTGTATCCACCCGAATATAGCGATACCCCTATACCTGAAGAAGTGTTACAAGAGATTATCAGCTCGGCTAACGAGGCTCCTAACCACAAACGCACTGAACCTTGGCGATTAAAAGTGCATAAAGGTGATGAGAAAGTGCGTTTGGGAGAAGAATTAGTGCATTTATACAAAGAAAATGTACCAGCAGAGAGTTTTTCAGAAATAAAAATGAATGAAATTGCAAAGAAAGTGGCTAAATCTTACGCCATTGTAACTATCAGTGTTCATTTTAGTGGTAAAGTAGCCGAATGGGAAGAAATTGCTGCTACAGCGATGGCAGTACAGAATATGTACCTCACCTGCACTGCCCACGCGGTAGGGTGCTATTGGGGCACCCCTGGTTTTATGTTTCAATTGAAAGATTTCCTACAATTAGAAGAAAACGAACGCTGCTACGGACTCTTTTTTATGGGAATGAAGAAGTAAATCGTGCTACAATTACTTGTCGTACTACGACCAAAATCGCTTTATGGCTAAAGGTAAGCCTTTCTCACGCTTGTATAGAATAGTCCCTATCACACCTGTGACAATTAGCAGTATAAAAATGGGAATTTTAAGAAAAGTCAATCCATTGGCTAAGTTCAATACTAAATGCGCAAATACTACCACCCAAAGATTGAAATTCCATTCTACATAAAGCCAATAAAGAAAACTAGCCGTTAGAATAAACCTCAGAAGGCTTAAAATTCCTTTTAATAACAAGTCCATAGGAATCATATTTAATAATTTCAGATCATCACCTATTTTCGATAAGATTTCACTGTTAAATAACAAACTTACGAATGCTGTTACAAGGGCTACAGCCGAATAGATAGCCACGTAAAACAAAATTATGCGAAAGAAGCTCCATCCAGTGTAGGTGGTGATTTTCCTAAAGAAGAATGCTTGTACACACAAATCAATGACAAAAACCTCTATAAAAATATATAAAAGCCATTTTACATAAACCAAATTGCGTAAAAAATCCAAAGAAAAAATTGAAAATATCCAAGCGGCTAAAAATAGAACACCTCCTGCAATCAATCCTTCTTTAATATTACCTTCTACACCAAAAACTTGAAGGTAATTTCCCTTATCATCCAATAATTTGTATCCTATTACAATAGGAATCATCACGATAACCGAAGTGATAAAAGTTATGAATAATCGCACAAAATCATAGTTGAGTAGCATCAAAAAAGGAGAAAACCAATTCAGTAAAATATACCCCACAAAGCAGAGAACTACAATGCGAATATTGCGATAATTGTTTTTAAAAGCCGTTGTTGCCATTTTTATAGTTTTGTAAAAATATCAAAATCTTTATTGATGAGTAGTATGAAAAATTCGAGAACTTCAACATCTTTTCAGAATACTAATTTTATCCAAGTAGTTAGTCTACAAAATTGTTATATACGATAGGTCTCAAGGTTTGATAGGTTTAATAGCCAAAGCGCCTATACAAAAGAGAATCTTCTCATATTTTTTTATTTCAATGAATAATTTCGACAAAAGTATGCGAAAATTAGCTAATTAGCAAATTAGTAAATTTTAAATCTCTTATCTCTTACTTTTCACCGTCTACTTTAGTGTTAAAATATTCATCATACCTCACAGAAAAGGGTATTCTTTTCTCAATAAAATAAAAATACAATAAAATCAATTAAAACATAAATATTATTCAATAAAATACAATAAAATTTAAAATATCATCAATAAAAAACATTTTTCATTGAAAAATAGACAATGAAAAACACACTTTAAAAATGTTAAAAAAAAACTAAATACGTTAAATATTCGTTTTTTTTTACTCAAATAGTAGTGTAACACAAAAAAAATAAATATCTTTGCTGAAAATTTTGCGAGTTGTACCTATATATTAATAGGTATGTTTCACAAAATCAAAATTGAGTATTATAGCAATCTAATAGTTTAATTTTATCAACAATGAAAAAAATAGTTTTGTTTGTTTTAGCAGTATGTGCTTTTCCGAAAGCCTTCTCTCAAGAGCTAAATTTACCACAACAAAATCAGTACTTAGCAGATAGCGAATTTCTTATCGCTCCTACTTACGCTGGTATTGGTGACTTCGTGCGCATCCGCCTCTCTGCGGTTACTCAGTGGGTAGGTGTAAAAGGCGCTCCCGACTATCAATCACTCGCAGGTGATATGCGTCTCGGTGAACGCAGTGGGGCAGGGGTGATGCTCTATAACGACCGCAATGGTTTTACTAGGCAAATGGGGGGTAAAGCTACTTTCGCCCACCACCTTACTCTCGACCGTTATGACAACCACTTCGTCTCTTTCGGTATCTCCTACGCTTTGAACACCTTTAAAATAGAAATCGATAAATTCGATAAAAATATATCTGGTAATGACCAAGCAATTACAAACGACCGCTTTACCGTGAACCACAACTTCGATGTCGCTGTCCTTTATCGTTATAAAAGATGGTGGATAAACCTCACCGCCCTCAATATCCTCAACAAAGATATCGAACGTTTCTATAAAGAAGAACCTAAAGCGCTTCGCAACTATATGGTGTATGGAGGCTACCGCTACAAACGAGATAAAAATAGTAAATTCGAAATCGAACCCTCTATCCTCTTCCAACACTACGAAAGCGACGGTCGTTCTACAACCGACTTTAATATCAAATTCCGTTGGCTCGATATCGAAGATTACTATTGGGTAGGTTTAAACTACCGCTCCCTCAACGATCAAATCTTCCGCCCTCTCAACATAGGTCCTATGGCAGGAGCTAAACTCGGTATGTTCTACGCCGCTTATTCTTATCAAATTACTCTCAACGAACTCATAGGCTATAACTCTGGTACCCACATGTTAACCTTAGGCCTTGATCTCTTCCAAGGAGTTAGTAACTGTAAGTGTGCACAACGATAAAAATGGAAGAAATTATCCTAAAGAATATACGTGTCTATGCCTATCATGGTTGCCTTGCTGAAGAAGGTGCTATCGGTAGTGATTATCGTGTCGACTTAAAAATCTATGCCAACTTAAAAAAAGCAATCCAAACCGATGAACTCATCGATACTGTGGATTATGTGCACCTAAATAAAATAGTAAAAGAGGAAATGGCTATCCGTGCTAAATTATTAGAGAATGTAGCAGGTCGCATCATCGATAAAATTTTTATAGAACTCCCTCAGGTTCAGAAACTAAAGATTAAAATAGCCAAAATTAATCCTCCTATAGGAGGCGATGTAGCACAAGTAATCGTAAAAATAAAACGAAAAAGATTTGGAAGTTAAAAAAAATAAATCTACTTTTGCACCCTGAACAGTAAAAGGCATCGTGGCCGAGGGGTTAGGCGGAGGTCTGCAAAACCTTATACAGCGGTTCAAATCCGCTCGATGCCTCACTTAATTTTTTATTCAATAATAACAATAATAATAATTTAAAAAGAACTTACAAGATGACAAATGTTTTAGACAAATTTATTCAGGATGTAAAAAACAACATTCCTGGATTCGTTGCCGTTTCAGTAACTGAAGTACGTTCAGGTGTTTCTTACGGCGCAGAATCAGTGGATCCTAGTTTTGATCCTAACTTAGCTTCTGCTTATAACTTAGAGGTAATAAAAGCTAAACAAAATGCGCTTCAAGTACTCGGATTGGCTTCTAAGGAAAAAATAGATGAAATTATAATCGTTCTAACAGATCAAAATCACATTATTGATGTGGCAGCAAATGGTAGTTATTTCATTTATTTAGTAGTAGACTCAACCAAAGCAAACTATGGTATGACAAAAGCTTTACTTTCTAAATACAAAAAAGATTTAGCAGCTATATTCTAATCAAAGCTCTAATTCCCGCATAATTAAGTTAGTAAAAGAATGTAAAGAAGTTATTATTAAAAGAAAGCTACCGTATTGGTAGCTTTTCTTGTATCTTTGCCTAATTACAAAATATAATGGAAGCTACTGCGAAAACCTATACCGTACAAGAGGCAAAAGAGCGATTGGAAGCCTATTGTGCCTACCAAGAGCGTTGCCACCGCGAGGTAGTAACAAAACTGCGCACGATGGGTATGATACCTTTGGCTATTGATGATATAGTGGTACACCTGATACAAAACGACTTCCTAAACGAAGAGCGCTTTGCTAAAAGCTTTGCCCGTGGTAAGTTTCGCATCAAAAAATGGGGGCGTGTGCGCATAGAACAGGAACTAAAAACTAGAGGGCTTTCAGATTACAATATTGAAGTTGGCTTAGAAGAAATTGACGAAGAAGAATACATAGATACTTTTGAGATAGTGGCTGAGAAAAAACAAGCTACCATCAGAGAAAAGAACCCTTATAAAGCCAAAGCTAAATTAGCTAACTTCCTCCTCTACCGAGGATTTGAACCCGACCTCGTCTACGAAAAAGTAGACGAATTATACGACGAATAATATGAAAAGCAGAGCACAAGAATCCACAAACGCCATCGAGCGTATGTACGTAACAATGCGACACCTCTTCTCAAGAGGCTTCTATAAACCTATGGGCATCTCAGGCGAGGCACTCCGCGAGTCTCTACTCGTACTCCGACCCGAAATCTACGGCACTATCGCTGAAAGTAAATCTGAACTCAGCGGACTCATCTATGTACTCGACCGCCTTCCCGAGGGTATTGAGCAATGTAAGTACATCAATCTCATCGCCGATGAAGGCTACCGCCAATCGCACTTCAAACCTATTATCCCCCCTAAACGCCGCCGCAATTGCTATCGCATCGACCCTGAGCAAATGAACATCGAAATTACTCGTGGCCGTTCCGATATCTACGACGTGCTCACTCACCTCACTTTCCTATTTATAGAATCTCATAAAATCGCCGACCGCATTTTCTTAGACGATAATAAAATCTCACACGATTGGGCTAAACTCGAGGCTAATATCCAAAAGAACAAACTTACTCTTGCTGAGCGTGAAGCTACTTTTATACACATCGGTAACTTATTAGGGCGTACCTTTGAAGAAGTTCTCACTGCCTACAAAGCTTTGGCTACCCCCGCCTTCCCCGATCGCTTTATCCATATCATCTACTGGTTGGGTAAATTAGCGTTCAACGAACGTGTGAACGACGATAAACGCGTAATTACCTTCAGTACCGTACTGCGCGAACGCATCGGGCATCACCTTCACGGCGAAATCTGGGCTGAACACATCAAACATATCCTCCTCAAAAACGGACTTTTAGACCGCCCTCTCCACATCATCAGTGCCAATATGCACAGTGTGATGAATAGCCTATTTGCCGAAAAAGCTCTTGCAAATGAAGTAAAAGTGAGTTCCCGTATAGAACTTTTTGAACTCCTCAGCTTGCCCGAGAGTGAACCTCTGCGCAAAAAAGTAAAAGCCTATGCACACAAACACGGAATGATTTCAGTAGACGATACCTCAGGTACCAATATCGATGTACAACTTTTCGATACTGCTAAAATCGATTTTTCTGATACTCCTTATAAAGTGCATCACCTTGATGAAAACCAAAAACCTATAATCTTTGTGATGGACTACGCCTTTGGCGAACAAGCCTATGAAACTATCGACGAACTGCTAAAACCTTATCACAAAGCTGGTAAAACTTATTTTCTCGATGTGCTTTCCATTTCCATTATGGGCAAGGCGGGCATCTTGGAAGGCGAAAAAGGCGACTTGATGATTCCTACCGCGCATATCTTTGAAGGTACTGCCGATAACTATCCTTTCCACAACGAATTTTCTAAAGCCGATTTTGAAGGTAACGGACTCAAAGTATTTGAAGGCTCGATGATTACAGTACTCGGAACTTCTCTCCAAAATAAGGACATCCTAAAATTCTTTCTCCACTCTACGTGGAATGCCGTCGGTTTGGAAATGGAAGGTGTTCATTATCAAAAAGCGATACAATCGGCTTCTAAAATACGCAAGAGTATACGCGAAGATGTGAAAGTGCGTTATGCTTACTACGCTTCCGATAACCCCCTCGAAACGGGGAGTACCCTCGCTTCTGGTGGTTTAGGTACTACAGGCGTAAAACCTACTTACCTCATCACCTTTAAAATATTAGAACAAATTTTTAATTAACCAAAAAAAGCTGTTTAACACATTATCAAACAGCCTTTTTTAAATGAAAACAATTAGTAAAAATTATTTGTAGCTAAATTCTTGGTCAGTATACATAGTGCGTATTAGAAACTTGAATGTCGTAGATCTCACTACTAATAACTTAGTTTTAACTTCTAAAAAATCAAAATATCAGTAGTAACTCTACATATTTATCAGTAAAAAGCAAGTCTTGATGAGTTTGTTATCTTTTTTTGATATTTTCTTTTAGAGAGGCAATTTGTTCCTCTTTTTCCTTTAAGAGGTTTTCGTATGAAGCTATGAGCTTTTTTAATACCTCTTTATTCTCATTTTTTTCTGGTTCTTCTATATCTAACAGTTTCTTTATAGGAATATCTAAAACTGTTGCTATTTGAAACATTCTCTCTACTAAAAGTTTAGTTTCTCCAGTTTCTATTTTCCTATATCCAGAAGGGCTAAGAGCTAATTCTTCTGCCATATTTTCATAACTATAGCCTTTTTTCTTTCTTTTTTTTGTGATTCTTTCTAATATTTTTCTGACCTCCATAATACTATTATTATAGTTATAGGGCAAAAGTAATAAAATAATAATAATATACAAAATATTTTATACTGTAAAAATATCTTTTTTTTCTGAAAAGTAATTATTTTATTCTTAAAAGTAATTATTTTTCCTTAAAAGTGATGATATTTTAGTGTTTTTAAGTTGTATCTTTGTCCCGAAGTTTTTAAGCAAGTGTACATAGCTTAAAAAATTATAGTCGGGAAAACCAAAAAACGACGAAAAACAATAGAGTAGGTTTAAATCTTTAATTTTAATTATATGAAAAAAAGTAGATTTTTTTTAGGATTAGTTCTTTTATTAGGACTATTATGCGTTGCAAACTTCTTTAATTCAAAAGAAGTAAATACAACAAATGTCACAGAAGTTCAAGTAGGTTGGGCTCTTTCAAAACATGTTGCTCATAATCCCCCTGGAGGTCCTTGGGATACAGCTATAAAAGCTGGTTGGACAGCTACAGGTGGGGTATTAGGAGCTAAATATGGAGCTGCAATAGGCTCTTTTGGAGGTCCTATAGGGCTTGTTGGTGGAGCGATGGTAGGCGCTCTTTAATCTTAAATGAAATAGGTTTGCCTACTTAATAGGCAAACCTATTTATTAATAAATTATTAATAGGTGGATTATGAAATATATATACTTATACATTATTTACGTGATTGCCATTTTTGCCTTGAAAACCTTTGTGGCATACCTTTCATTCAAAATAGACAAAAAGAGAAAATATGCTTTTACAGATCTTTTTATCTGGAAAGACGAGTTGTTTGACAGTGCTGTAGTTTCATTAATCATTATTCTTATAATGATCTTTTTCAGTCATATACAGTTTGCAAATGCAATGGCTGTGATAGTGTTAGCACTCATCAATTCTTACTATTTTTTGATTGTACCTCTAAGGGCATTATCTCAAAAAAAGAAGTATTTAAAAAATGAAGAAATTGAGTCTTTTTTTCGCAATGAAGGCTACTCGTATCGCATACGCATCATTAAAGGAAAAATTGAAAATGCTTTTGCGACGGGAGTTTTTCCTTTTACCAAAACGATTCTTATAGGAGAATCTCTATGCGAAAAAATGACTAATAATGAACTAAAAGGGGTTGTTTTCCACGAAATAGGACATTTGAAATTAGGACATTTGTACAAAATGTTTTTCCTAAATATGGTAAGCTCTATTATTCTTGTTTTTCTATATAGTTTTTCTACAGATATTATTGAAAGTCATCATTATAGAGATACAATTATGGAACCTGTTATAGTAGCGTTAGTGGGTCTTACCTATGGTGTTATTGCTTTTATACTTATCCCTTATTTTTTTCAACGCCGATTAGAATATCAAGCAGATGCATTTGCTGTGAGAAAAGTAGGAGCAGAGCAATACGTTCAAACACTTGAAAAACTCAATGAAATCACTGAGAACAAGATGATGAAAGGAAGTGTAACTCACCCTTCTCTAAAAGATAGAATTAAAAATGCCTATGAAACTCGTTAGAAAGAACTTAAACAACAGTATTACAAAAGGAATATTATTCTCATTATTATTGTTTTCATTGGGTTTTTTGCATTATACAATTGCTTATAAAAATAACCCATTCAGTAAAACAGAATTCTCAAGTAAAAATATAGGATTGTTTAGAACTGAAAAATATGAAGAACATGGAGCTATAGATATTTTTCTTAATAATATGCGAGTGGGATTCTTAATTTCTATTGTAGGATTTGCAACGGGAGGTATTTTAACAGTTCTTATTTTGTATTGGAATGGGTTTCTTATCGCTAATACATTTTTTACTGCAATAGATTTTATTCCTATTCGTACTATTTTTTATTATTTAAAACACGCTCCATTAGAAATTTTTGCTTTGACTTTATTCTCAGTCATTGGGTTTAGGGGGTTTTTCTTCTACAAGAAAATCTTTCTTAAAGAAGATAATTTAAATATTGTAATTCCTAAACCAAAAGATTTTTTAGTTCCTACAATATTATTATTTATAGCATCTTTTATTGAAATCTTATGAACCAATATCAACATTTAAAACAAGTAAGGTCTGAATTATTATATCTTACCATAATATTTTTTGTAATTTTAATTATTTCAGGAAGTACGAAAGTAGATGCTTCTTTAAAATTATTACCAGCTGAAATTTTAGAGACTACAACATTTCCAGCATACTTATCTCTTACTATTAATTGTGTTTTTTATATAGGGGTAATGACTATCTTATTTGTTATCATTAATTTTATAACTCAATACCACAAATCTGAAGAAGAATACTCTATTTTTCTTGAAGGAATATCTAATGTTATAATCGCATTATGCTTTTTTGAAATAATAAAAGTCGCTATAACTTTTATGTTTTTTGATGAAGCTTTACAAAGGGTTACAGATGTAGAGTTAATAAATCAACAGATAAAAGGAAGTTCTTGGTGGAAATATGATAGAATGATAAAAATTATAACTACTATTATTTCTTCTTTGGTATTTTTCATTTCTTGTTATAAAAAGAAAAAAACAATGAAGTTTTTAGTAATGGCAACACTTATTTTTTTTGTTGGAACAATGTTAATTGTTTTACTTTAAATTATTTTGTTATATTACTGTAGAAATGGGATAAATAGTTTTAGTTTAGTCTCTAATGAATACTCCCCCTACCCTCTAAAAACTGGTATTATTTTTGCATACCTAAGCCCGTCATTAATAAAAAAACATATATGAGCAAAAATGTATCCGACCAATTGGTCGAAATGTTAGTACAAGCAGGCGTAAAAAGAGTCTATGCTATTACGGGCGATAGCCTCAACCCTGTGAACGACGCCATCCGTCGCGATGGTCGCCTTGAGTGGATACACGTCCGCCACGAGGAATCAGCGGCTTATGCAGCCTCTATGGACGCCGAACTAAACGGCATAGGCTGTTGTATGGGAAGTTCAGGTCCTGGACACGTGCACCTTATCAACGGACTATACGACGCCAACCGCTCAGGCAACCCTGTGATTGCCATTGCCAGCACCTGCGCCACCCATAAATTCGGTACCCACTGGTTCCAAGAAACCAACCCCTTCTTGCTGTTTCAAGATTGCAGTAAATACGTATATGTAGCCAATACCCCCAAACAGTTCACCACAATGATGCAACGCGCCATACAAACGGCTATCAACGAGAAAGGCGTAGCTGTATTAGGACTCCCAGGTGATGTGGCAGGCGCCGACCTTGAAGAGGTACCTACTGCTACGCAAACCTTCTTAGCAAAACCCGTAGTGCGCCCTTCCGATAGTGAACTCGACAAATTATCAGCCGTACTAAACGACGCTAAAAACAAGAAAATAGCCCTTTACTGCGGTCACGGTTGTCAGTATGCAGTGAAAGAAGTGGAACAGCTTGCCGAAACCCTTAAAGCACCTATCGTCGCTTCTTTCCGAGGCAAAATATTCTTCGACCGCACCGATAGCCCTTATATAGCGGGAATGAACGGCTTGCTCGGACACCGTTCAGGTTATGATGCTTGCGCCAAAGCCGATGTGCTCGTAATGCTCGGCACCGATTTCCCTTATGCGGAGTTCTTACCTAAGAAAAGCACTATTATCCAAATAGATGAACGCCCCGATATCATTGGGCGTCGTGCCAAAGTAGATTACGGTTTTGCAGGAGATGTGAAAGATACCATTACCGCCTTATTGCCTAAACTCACCCCTCGCACCGACGATAGTTTCCTCAAAGACATTCACAAAGAGTATTTGGATCTCGAAAAATCATTGGACGATTACACCAAAAAGAAAACCGAAGAGAACCAAATAGACCCCGAATATGCGGCTAAACTTTTGGATAAATACGCCGCTAACGATGCTATTTTCACCGTCGATACAGGTATGAATGTAGTGTGGGCAGCGCGCTTTATCAAAGGTACGGGCAAACGTTACCTCACCGGTTCGTTCAACCACGGTTCTATGGCAAACGCTCTCCCAATGGCAATTGGGGCAGCAGCTTCCTCCAAAGGCAGACAAGTGGTAGCAATGTGTGGTGACGGCGGTCTATCAATGCTCTTGGGCGATTTGGCTACCCTGATGCAATACCAATACCCTGTGAAAATATTTGTGTTCAACAACCGTTCGCTCGCAATGGTAAAACTCGAAATGGAAGTATCGGGCTACCTCGATTGGCAAACCAATATGGTAAACCCACCTTTCGACAAACTCGCCGACCTGATGAACATCAAAGGCTATGAAGTGCGTAAAACCGAAGACCTCGAAGCCACCGTAAAAGCAGCTTTCGAGCACGACGGACCTACTTTGGTGAATATCTACACCAATCGCGATACTTTAGCGATGCCTCCTCATATCACTTTTGAACAGATGAAAGGTTTTGCGACCAACATCATCAAGAAGATAGGTCAAGGTGACTTTGCAGAAGCTAAAGGCAGTATTGCCAACAGTATGAAACACATCAAGGACGTTTTTTAGATGTTAATTTTGATAATAAAAAAGTCGCTAAGCATCTCGCTTAGCGACTTTTTTGTTAATAAGGTTATTTGTTCTGTCCTAAAAAATAGAACAGCCTCATTTAATTATAATTTTCAAAAGATTACCAACCTGGGTTTTGTTGCCAGTTGGCTCTACCTTTTTCATAGAGAATGTCACTTGGAGAAAGTGGCCAAACCATTTTATAATTCCCCGCAGGGATATTAAGCTGGTAATACTGGTCAGCAGGGTCTGAAACAATAGCACTGAGGTTCTGAGGAGTACCACGTACTACGCCCAAATTCCAACGCTTGATATCTGCCATACGGAAGCCCTCGAAAGCAAGTTCGCGGTTGCGTTCGTTTTGAATCTCTGCCCAAAGGTCGGTATAGGTTACACTACCGATACCACGAGCGGTGCGCAATCTGTCTAAGTAGGTTTTAGCATTAGTTTGATCGCCGTTTTTATACGCAGCTTCAGCAGCTATTAGGTATATTTCGGCAATACGGAACACCTTAGGACGGTGCATATAAGTAGACGAACCATTGGGTGTTTGTTTTAGCAAAGGGTTATCGGGGTATTTATTCACCAAATACAAATCGTTGAAAGTAGCACTACCATAGTTAGCAAAAAGTTTTTTGATATAAATAGACTTACGGTAGTCGTTGTCGTTATACAAATTTACGAAATCTTGAGTAGGTATTGCTTTTGGCAAATACTTTATCTCAAATCTACGCAATCTGTAGTTCCATTCTCTTTGGTATCCTAAATAGACATCATTAGCTGAAGGTAATTCGGCGGTATTCCCTATATCATATTTAGCATAGAGCTGTACGATACTTTCTGCTGTATCATCATCTTTCCATACCTTTTCTAAATCACTACTACTACTCACTAAGCTATAACGACTACCAATAATTGAAGTAGCTGCGGCATAAGCCTCTGCCCACTTGCCTCTATAAAGCAATACACGTGCCTTGAGTGCTGCAACTGCATCTTTGGTAAACTTCTCTGACCCTAAAGCACCTGTTACATCACTAAGGCGAGTTTCGGCTTGTGCTATATCGGCCAAAATAAAGTCGTAAGTCTGTCCTACTGTACTTCTGTTAGGAAAATTGTTGATAGTAGGCCCGCTTAACAAAGGCAATCCATAAGCAGAAGCCTCGTCGGTAGGGCAATAATGCGTAAGCAGATAGGTGTAGTAATAAGCACGTGCCAAATACAATTCGCCCATATTGTGTTTTATCTGTGCCGCATCGGTGCGGTAATTTTCTTGGGGAATAGTAATAGTAGGAATCCCCTCTAAGCCTATATTTATATTTTGTATTGCCCCCCAATAGCGTTGCCAAATAGTTGCTGTAGCTGCATTATTGACAGTAAACAACGTCCAGTTTTGAAAGTTTGTAATCGTTTCGTTAGTACCGTCTCTTAGAGCCATATTCAGGAAATCAGCTTGCAAGTCGGTAGCATACATAGCACTTCCGTATATGTTTGTACGCAACTTACCATACATACCATTCACCCAAAATTGAGCATCTTGTACGGTTTTAAAAGAGTTAGCTTGGCTCAAATCTTCATAAGGTTGTTGGTCGAGGTTGAAACAGCCGGTAAAGAACAGAGGAGCTACTACTAAAGTTATTATTTTATAAATCTTTTTCATTGTTTTACATTTTTAAAAATTAACATCTACTCCTAAGGTAAATTGACGAGAAGGAGGATAGCCACCTGATGAAATAGCATTATTGTACTCAGGGTCTGCACCTTCGTATTTGGTAAGCGTAAAGATATTGCGGGCGGTAGCATATAAGCGTACTCCTTCAAAGAAATTCAATTGTTTGATCACTTCTTTTGGGAGACTATAGCTAAGGGTAATATTTTTCAAACGCATAAATGAGGCGTCTTGTATCATACGCGCATCCGATGAATTTACGAAAGTGGTAGTGTTTATCTTAGGGTGGCGGGTGTTATCACCTGGATTTTTCCAATAGTCTAATATTTTTCTACTTAGGTTGTGATCTCCAAACTGGTCAGGATTTTCGGTGTACTTCATATCGTAGTTCCATTTATATTTTTCCAACGAAAAAGAGAATGCCATATCGAGCGAGAAAGTTTTATAGCTGATATTCCAACCGAATCCACCATTGATAGGGGCTTGCATTTTCTTGCCTGTGGTTTGTCCTAATTTACTAGAGTCGTAAGTAGTTGTTACTCTATTATCATCAGTTACTTGCTCCATACGGTCATCACCTGGTATGTAATACTCCATTTGTCCGGTGGTAGGGTTTACGCCTTTGGGGATAACGGCAGCCCATTCAAGGGCACGACCTAATTTATACCCTATTTCAGAAGAAGGAACCACATTAGAGGTTTTATTGCCAAAAAGAGCGGTTATTTCTTGCTTGTTATAGTTTACGTTGAAGTAAGGACGAATGCTCAAGTCTTGATTTTCACTTCTGTAGACTACTGATGAGAAAGTGAAGTCTATCCCACGGTTGCGCATACCCCCTGCATTGTCAAAGAATTGATTTTGTCCTGAAGTACTATTGAGCTCACGACTTGAAATCATATCGTAAGTCTCGCGGTCGTAGTATTCTATATTGAAAGAAGTACCTCTATCAATCACAATATTAAGCCCTACAGTAGTTTTGCGTTGCTCTTCCCAACGTAGATCAGGATTACCCAAGCTACCTACTGTATAAGCTGTTTTACCTTGATAGAAATTATCTGGTTTTATGGTAGTGATATGTTTGTAGCCTCCTAAAGCATTTCCTGAAAGCCCTGTGCTGAAGCGCAAATTGAGGTCTGAAAGCCATTTTACATCTTTCAAAAAGTTCTCTTGTTTGAGTTTCCACATCGCTCCTATTGCCCAGAAGTTACCGTAGTGGTTGTTCTTACCAAAAGCTGACGAACCATCACGGCGCATTGATAGGTCTAAGAAGTAACGAGTGTTATAAGAGTATTCTACTCTTCCGAAATAAGAATTGAAAGTACTTACAGTCTTTTGGTCTTCTATTCTTTTATCTTTACTACCGTGTCGGAGCATTGTTAGCCCTTCTGAAGGTTGTCCGAAAGTAGTAGCATCTAATTGTTTACTGCTATTTTCAACCGACTCTTGTCCTAATAACACATTGAAGCTATGTTTTTTGTTTTCTCCTAACAGGAAGCGATATTCTAACGTGTTAGTAATTGTTTTTCTGAGTGTACGACTGTTAGACACTGAAGTGTAAGGATTAGGGTCATCGAAAAACTTATAATCTATAAACGAAGGTAACTCTTTTAGTTCTGATTCGCCATACCCGTATTGTATCCCTCCTTGTGTTTTGAATATGAGGTTTTTAATAGGCTCTATAGAGACGAATCCCGAAGGCAAGAAGTCATCGGAAAAAGAGTTGCTAGGGTGTGTTTCGGCATAGTAGTCGGGGTGGTAGAAACCAGCTGAACGACTGGTGATGCCAGGGATATAGTTTTTGCGTCTACCATCTTCGTAAGTAGGACTGTAAAGTGGCAAAGCTATCACCTTAGGGGTGTTGAGGGTGGAACCTCCTTCGCGCTCGGTATGTCCTGCTGCAAATGAGAAGCCTGTTTTTAACCATTTAGTAATTTGGGTATTGATACTACCATTGACAGTATAACGACGATAATCGCTGCGAGGTGCTGTAGAACCCTCTTGGCTGAAGTGCCCAAACGACAAATAATAAGTACTATTATTAGTACCTCCTGAAATAGAGACATCGGTACGTATCAACGGTACAAAATCTCTGAAGAAAACTTTATCCCAACGCGTATTGTAAGGATTATCGGCTAAGATTTTATCTGCTGACTGTCTCGCTACATCCTTGCTTGAACTGAACTTACCTACAGCCAAGTTTACTGCTTCAGGATTTTTTTCTATCCAAAAGTCCATATACTCGCGTGGGGTCATCATATCGTCAAAAAACTTACGACTGGCATTGGTAAGCGCTGTAAAACCGAGTTGGTGACTGATGGTTACGCTTGTACGTTCGTTATTACGCCCTTTTTTAGTAGTGATGAGTATCACCCCATTGGCAGCACGTGCTCCGTAGATAGAGGTAGAAGCCGCGTCTTTAAGTACCGTAATACTCTCTATATCGTTAGGGTTGAACCTGCTCATCACACTACTGCTTACGGCTATTCCGTCCATTATATAGAGAGGTTCTTGGGTTCTTTCACCTCGTAGTGCGCCTTGGAAGTTGTTATACCCGTGGATAAGAATATCGCTATTGCTACCAGGGCGACCTGAATCGCTGGTTACCACTACCCCTGCTAATCGTCCTTGTAAGGCATCGGATACGCTGGCTACCGGAGCGGCACTCACATCTTTACCTTGTACTTGTGCCACTTGTGCGACGGTGCGGCTGGCGAGCTTAGGAGCTCCATAACCGGTAACCACCATCTCTTCAAGCTCTTGCACATCGTCTTTAAGAACAATATCCACTCGCTTAGTGCTTGCTGTGATTTTCTTTTCGATAGTTTTCATCCCCAAAAAGGAATATTGCAGCACATCGCCTACTTTGGTTTGAATGGTGTACTTTCCATCCATATCGGTGGCTGCACCTCGCTGGGTACCTTTCACCAATATCAATACGCCTAATAAAGGCTCGCCTTTTTCATCTTTTACAGTTCCTGAAACTTCTATGTTTTGTGCAAACATTGCAAAAGTAGCTGTTAAGAAGAAAATCCACGTGTAAAATAACTTTAGCTTCATTTTTCTGTTTAAAAAATTAGGGCGCAAAGATAATAACAATTCGCAAAATCACAAATAAATGACAATAGGATTTTATTGCTTTTTCCGTTTTTGCAAAAAGTTGTAAGCATTGGTAACAAGGTTGTAACACAATAACAACAGTAAAAAGAGGGATAATAGCTATCTACTAATTTGGTAATTTGCTAATTACGCCGTACCTTTGCCGCCTGAAACTTAAAAACAAAACACTATGGATTTTTTAAAATTAGCACAAAATCGTTATACTACTAAACATTACAGCTCTCAGCGTGTGAACGATGAAGATATTGCTAAACTCAAAGAGATATTACGCCTCGCTCCTTCATCTATCAACTCCCAACCTTGGCAATTTGTTTTCATAAGTGATGAGGCTACTAAGGAAGCTTTCGCCAAAGTATCGTTCATCAATGAGGAACGCGTAAAACAAGCCAGCCATTTAGTGGTGTTTATGGCAAATAGTGCCTTGCCTTCATTTGAGAAAAAGCTCGCTAAAGCTGCTACCGAAACAGGACTTGGCTTTTATCACAAGGTGCAAAAACCCAAAGGTGATGTAGGACTTTATGCGTGGATGAACAACCAAGTGTATATTGCATTAGGATTTTTCCTCAGTGCGTGTGCTTCTATGGGCATTGATAGCACCCCTATGGAGGGCATTGTCAATACTGAATACGACAGACTTTTAAACGAACCTGAATACACTACGCTCTTTGCCGTGGCGATAGGCTATCGCGACCCTGAGGACAGCAATCAGTTGCACTTACGACCTAAATCACGTTTGCCTTTAGAAGAGGTAGTAAAGGATTTTAAATTATGACCCCAAAACGCGATATACGCGCTCTTACTAAAGAAGAACTCCGCACTTTTTTTGAAAGTAATGGCGACAAGGCTTTCCGCGGCAACCAAGTATACGAATGGTTGTGGCAGAAAGGGGTACATACTTTCGACGAGATGACCTCCCTGCCCAAAGCTACACGCGAGATGCTCGCTGAACACTTCAGTATCAACCACATCAAAGTGGATGTGATGCAGCGCAGCAACGATGGTACGATTAAAAACGCAGTGCGCCTGCACGATGGCTTGTTGGTAGAGTCGGTGCTAATTCCTACCGATACCCGCACGACAGCCTGCGTATCAAGTCAGGTGGGGTGTAGTCTCAACTGTTCGTTTTGTGCCACTGCTCGCTTAAAACGTATGCGCAATCTTCTACCCGATGAGATATTCGACCAAGTGAAAGTAATCGACGAGCAGAGCAGGGCTTTCTTTGGTCGTCCGCTTTCTAACATAGTGTTTATGGGAATGGGCGAACCGCTGATGAACTACAACAATGTTCTGAAGGCTATCGACAAGATTACTTCGCCTGAAGGCTTAGGAATGTCGCCCAAACGCATCACGCTATCCACTTCGGGCATCCCCAAATTGATAAAAAAAATGGCTGATGACGAGGTAAAATTCAAATTGGCAGTATCTTTGCATTCAGCCATTGGCAGTGTACGCACAAGCATTATGCCTTTCAATGAGCAATTCCCGTTAGAAGAACTGCGAGAAGCTTTGGCATATTGGTACCAAAAAACTAAAAACCGCATCACTTACGAGTATGTAGTGTGGAAGGGTATCAACGACCAGAAAAAGGATGTAGAGGCGCTGATAAAATTCTGTAAATTTGCCCCTTCTAAAGTGAATCTCATTGAGTACAACCCCATAGACGACGGTGATTTTCAACAAGCCGACCCTAAAGCACTTGAACTTTACCAAACGATGCTTGAAGCAGCAGGCATTACTGTTACTGTTCGCCACTCACGCGGTAAAGACATCGATGCTGCCTGCGGACAATTAGCGAATAAGAAGGCTTAGGTGTCAGGTGTCAGGTGATAGGTATAGAGCCCTAACAATAGTATAAAAAATAATTAAAAAACCAACAAAATGAATAAAATAAAAGACTTTAAAGATTTGATTGTTTGGCAAAAAGCAATGGATCTTGTAGTTGAAGTTTACAACTTAGTTAAGAAACTACCTAAAGAAGAACTTTTTGCTTTAAGTGCCCAAAAATTCTAATGCCGAATTAGAAACACAATTATTACTTTGTGTTAAAATTAATTATTTAAACAATTCAGATATTGAAAAAGCTTTGGGTTTAATAAAAGAAGTAGGAAAAATGCTTACTTCTTTACAAAAAAGTTTGACAATAAGCAATACACAATAGTTACATTATCCTACCCCCCTGTGGCCTAAGGCCTAATGCCTATAGCCTAAAAAAGAATGGAAGTATTTTTAATAAAAGCGGCTCAGCTAATTCTGAGTCTTTCAATTTTAGTAGTCCTACACGAATTAGGACATTTTATCCCTGCTAAACTCTTCAAAACAAGAGTAGAAAAGTTTTTTCTTTTCTTTGATGTGAAGTTTTCCCTCTTCAAAAAGAAGATAGGTGAAACTGTATACGGCATCGGGTGGCTACCACTGGGCGGCTACGTGAAGATTGCCGGTATGATTGATGAGAGTATGGATAAAGAGCAAATGGCGCAACCTGCACAACCGTGGGAGTTTCGCTCTAAACCTGCGTGGCAACGCCTTATCATTATGATAGGTGGGGTAACCGTGAATTTGCTCTTAGGGTTCTTTATTTACTCAATGATTCTCTTCGCTTGGGGGCAAGATTACCTCAAACCCGAAGGTGTGAAAGATGGTTTTGCTGTTACTCGCACTATGCGTGCTTATGGTTTCAAAAATGGCGACATTGTAACTGCTATTGATGGCAAACCTTTGGAGAATGTGTTAGAAGCTAGCAAATACATTTTGTTGCGCGACCCCAAACAGCTTACCGTACAAGGTATCGACGGCAATACACGCACTCTTTCTCTCCCCGAAAACATAGGTAAAACCCTTTATTTACGAGGTGAAACTGCTCCTTTTAGCATCAAAACAAAAGCTATTATCGATACCGTTATTCCAGAATCACCAGCAGCTAAAGCAGGCTTGCAAAAAGGCGATAAGCTGGTAAGCATTGGCGGAGAACCTATCTACTACTTTTCGGATGTGCCTCCTGCCCTTACGATGGCTCCTGTGGGTACTCCCGTGAGTGTGATGATAGAACGCGACGGAGTAGCCAAAGAACTAAAAATAGTTCTCGGTGAAGAGAAAAAAATGGGAGTTTCGGCAGGACAACGAGAAGGCGAAGTACAACTTTCACATAAAAATTACTCTTTAGGAGCTGCTTTAAGTCACGGAACTGCTTATGGTTACAATGTGTTGCGCGACTATGTTTCGCAATTTAAATTTGTATTCACCAAAAAAGGAGCAAGTGAAGTAGGAGGTTTTGGCTCTATAGGCAAACTTTTTCAAGATAATTGGAACTGGCTTTCTTTCTGGCAAATCACTGCCTTCCTCTCTATCGCTTTAGCCTTTATGAATATCTTACCTATCCCAGCCTTAGACGGCGGACACGTGGTGTTCCTCCTCTACGAAATGGTAACCGGCAGAGCTCCTAATCAAAAAGTATTAGAATACGCTCAAATGGTAGGATTTGTAATCCTCATTGCTATCTTGCTATATGCCAATGGTAGCGACTTGTATAGAGCAATATTTAACAAGTAAATGAAACACATCTACTTCATCATATTATTCTTGAGTTTTGGGGCTCTGCAAGCGCAGAGCCTTGAAAAGGTGCGCGCCGCCTATACTACGGCTTCCGATAGTAAAGAGAACGCTACAGCTTTTGCAGAGTTGATGACCAATGCTCCTGCTACCGATGTGCTGCTAAGTGCCTATAAAGGGGCGAGCAAAATGATACTGGCTAAATTTGGAGGTGGCAGAGTTGCCTTGCTCAAAGAGGGCAAGCCATTGTTAGAAAACGCCCTGAAACAGCAACCTCAAAATGCTGAACTCCACCTCATCCGCCTTAGTGTACAAGAACACTTGCCTAAAGTAGTACCCTATCGCAACAATATCACTGCCGATAAGGATTTTATACTCGCACACTACGCTCAGCAATCCCCTGAACTACAAAAACATATAGCAGGATTTGTAAAGAAGTCGAAAGTGTTTAACGATGAAGAGAAAAAGAAGTTAAATTTGCAATAAACTCATAAATATGGAACTTACTATAAATATCAATGCACAACCATCTAAAATAGATGCTTTTCTAAATTTTATAAAATCTCTTGATTTTATAGAAGTTACTAATATTAAAAAGAGTGAAGAAACTTTAAATCCACAACAGAAAAAGTTTAAGAAAAAACTTTTTAATGCTTTGAATGAGCTAAAAGAAGCAAGAGAAGGCAAAGTAAAATTAGGTAATTTAGACGATTTACTCAATGAAATATAATTTTGGATATATACCTTCTTTTGCAAAGGAATTAAAGGCTTTATGTAAAAAACACAAAAGTTTAAAGAAGGATTTTGAGGCATTAAAAGAAGAAATTGAAACAAATCCTAATATAGGAGTATCATTAGGAGATGGATTGAGAAAAATACGACTAAACATAAGCAGTAAAAACAAAGGAAAAAGTGGTGGAGCAAGAGTAATTACTCACGAAATATTAGTAGAAATAGACTGTCAAGAAACTATGTCGGTGGCATTCATTTCTATTTATGACAAATCAGAATATGATACAGTTGATTTGAATATTGTTAAAAAATTAGTTGAAGAATATCGTGGAGAAAAATAAAATTTGCGTTTTAATTCCTACTTATAACAATGCTAAAACCCTCGCGCGTGTGATTGATGGGGTGTTGCGCTATACCTCTCACATTATCATAGTGAATGATGGCGCAACCGATGCTACTCCCGATATACTCGCTCGTTACCCCCAGCTCACTATTATTCATCTTCCTAAGAACAAAGGTAAAGGCAATGCCCTACGTATAGGCTTTGACAAAGCCCGCAATTTAGGCTACGACTACGCCCTTACCATCGACTCCGACGGACAACATTACCCCGATGATATCCCCGTATTTATAGCCGCTATAGAAGCTGAAAATGAACCTACTCTGCTGGTAGGTAGCCGTAATATGACCCAAGATGGCGTACCTAAGAAAAGTAGTTTTGGACATAAATTTTCTAACTTCTGGTTTCACCTCGAAACGGGTGTCAATCTCCCCGATACGCAATCGGGATATAGGTTATATCCTTTGCATCACATTCCTAAGAAATATTACACCGAAAAGTTTGAGTTTGAGATAGAAATATTGGTGCGTAGCAGTTGGAATGGAGTACAACTAAAAAATGTACCTATACAAGTGCTGTACGACCCCGAAGAACGCGTTTCTCATTTTCGACCTTTCCGCGATTTTATGCGTATCAGCTTGCTGAACAGCGTGTTGGTACTCATCGCACTTTTCTACATCAAGCCGCGTAATTTCTTTAGAGATGCCAAAAAAAAGAGTCTCAAACGCTTCATCAAAGAGGATATTTTAGAAAGTGACAGCAGCGACAGTGTGAAAGCAGGTTCAGTAGCATTAGGCGTATTCTTTGGCATTGCGCCTTTTTGGGGTTTTCAAACCATACTTACTATCACTTTGGCAGTATTCTTCAATTTGAATAAAACTTTAGCTTTTATCTGCTCTAACGTGAGTATCCCCCCGATGATACCTGTGCTCATTTTTTCTTCTCTTAAAATAGGTACTTTTTTTGTGGGAGACACCATTCTGCCGCAAGGCGACCTCACAGCAATGGAATACATCCAAAACAATTTGTTACAATATTTAGTAGGAAGTTTTACTTTGGCAATTAGCGCCTCATTGTTGTTAGGGTTGCTCACTTATGGATTGTTGAAATTGAGAAAAAGATAATTTTGAGGTGTCAAAATAAATTCACATATTTGCACTCTGAAAACTAATATATTACGAATTTATTCAAAGGACAAAGCCTCTTAGAGTTTACTGAACGCTTTAAAACTGACTTAGATTGCGAAGAATATTTAGCTTCTTTAAAATGGGAAGGCGGATATTGCTGTCGCAAATGTGGTCATAAAAAATATCAAATCCGAAAAGATTTTTCGCGTACTTGTAATATCTGTGGAGATTAGGAGAGAAAATTATGCAGGTAAAATTAGATAAAATTTCAGAGTGGACGACTACGGGATTCAAGCTAAGCAATGGTGCCTATCAATATGCTCCCATAAATGCAAAAAATCATTTTGCACGAGGAAAAGACGAATTTGTTATCTGGAGCAGCGACGATGACGGCAATAGCTACGGTATCGTTTGGATAAAGGCGGGGCAATGGTCATTCATTCCGTCTCCCGCACAAAAGAAAAGCTGGAATAAGCCCGTTTTGTTGGATACAGGTTCCGATATTTTAATTATTAGCGGAGAAGACAAAAAAGTCTGGTGGGTGTCGTCTCCCGAGCAGAAACCGTGCGAAGTAGTAAGTGAAAACTTGTGTGCTGCAGAGAATATCACGGAGATTTCCACACTTGGCGAAAACGGGGTTTATCCGATTATTTGCCGTGTAGACGGAGAGGTATTTGCCGCAAATAGTTTTACCTCTCTACACTATGACAATGAGACACATACGCTGCATTGGGACAAGCAACTCACCCCTGTGTTTACAAATGAAAAAGTCCGAAGCAATTTTATGCTATCCTTAGGACGGGCAGAGGGTATCTATCACAAAATGGATTTTAGTTACTCCTATCCCCAGATAGGTAGCCTTATGATAAAAGATAATTCGATTTATGCCTTCGTGGAAGCAGATACAATAAATCCTTGCAGCTTATCACGATTCAAGTATTATTGGTACCTCGAACTCACCCAAGACGGTATCTACAAGAGGAAAATATGGGGAAAGGAAAAATTGGAAAAGCTTGCACAAAAACAAGGTTTGAGGGGAAAATTCAGCGCCCAAAAAGAATATCTAATCCTATCTCCGATTTTCAAGACAGATGAATGGAAAGGAAACCAAAAACTGTTGAGATTGTCTGACTTGGAGCTTCTGGATATTACATTCCCAAGGGGATATTCTAAATTCAGGATTATGGATATTTGGGATGATTACGTATTTATCAGCGACGAGGCATACCATATCGCCCTCTGCAAAATGGTGGTATAGATGATTTATTGTATCTTTGCACAAAGTTACTGAATTTTGGTGTTCTTTTTTCTCAAACACAATTTTACTAATTTTCAGGAACTTTTATTTTATTATAGGAAAAAGTTTAAACAGCTTCTTAAAAAAAGAATATCTAAAAAAAGATGAGAAATAAATATTGTATTTTAATACTTCTAACAGTATTATCACTGAGTTGGAAACAAAAAAATAATATGAAATCAAATGAAAGAATTGTTTATGCTTTAGATGTTACCATACCTGGTCGTTATGAAGCTTACATTAATGATATTTTAGTAGAAACAAACAATGAAATGTCTATACATAATACTATAATAAACATTAATCAAGCTGTTCTAAAGAGTGGTACTTATCAGTTTAGGATAAAACTATTTTCTTCTAATGAAGAACTGAGAAAAGGAGGTATACAGCCTGATACCTTTCAGTTCTTAAAAGTAGGATTAGTTAAATATCAGAAGATTGCTGTGGGAGAAGGAGCAGAAGAGGGAACATATCAGTATCTATACTCTTATCCTATTCCAAATTTGGAGAAACCTGTTCCATATTATGAAATAAAAGGAAAGTTTACAATCGATTTACCTTATGAACTGAATGGTTGGAGTAATGGGCAAGATCTTAGAAAATGGGACAAAGATAAACTAAAGGAAAAAGTTATCGCCTATTATAAAAAGCTATGGGAAATTCTTAATAAAGGAGATGTTGATCAATGGCAAAAATTAGTAAAAAAATCTCAAGAAGAAATAGCTTTTTTCAATTATTCTGATAAAGAATACCTCAATAAGTACATCAAAGAAGAAAAAGAAGAAATTATCAAAGACAAGGGTATGATGGCTGCTTTAGAAGATTATGAGATGAAAATATATGCTGATGGTAGATTAGTGTGCTTAGAACGGAGTAATCACACTAAACAGGTTAATGGTATCGATTGGGATATAAAAGGAGAGAGTCCTCTTATACAATATGGAAAAGAAGGAGGTGCCGCTACATTCCCCGTTAAGCTATATTTACCACAAGGTAGTGATGAATTTGTAATAATAAGAAGATATTGATTTGTAATAATTAAGATAAATGAAAGGCACTTACTACAGAACCCCGATAGACTTCAAGGCACTGATAGAGAAGCGCGACCTTGCCAAGACTACCTTAGAGACCTCCATTGACCAGCAACTCTTCTTATTAGCCACCACAGCTTGGGGAGAATGCAAATTTGATGAAGGCTTTGGCACGGGCTTTTGGGAAGCAGACTTTGATATGAAACCTGTTTAAACTTTTTTTGAGGGACTTGGAGATAAACCCTAATAAGAGTATTCCAATGCAAGTTATATCAAGAAAATAAACATCTGGTTGCTCTCCATATTAAAGCTAAATCTTTTTTTCTACACTTAAAAAGCTAATAATCCAATGATTTATTGTATCTTTGCACAAAGTTCCTGAATTTTGGTATTCTTTTTTTTTCAAACACAAATTACTAATTTTCGGGAACTTTTACTTTATTATAGGAATAAGTTTAAACAGCTTCTAAATATGATTGCTTATTATATCACCATAGAAATATTTGGAACAGAGTTATTAATAGATGAAATACTTAAAATATTAGGTAATAAGATTAAGATAGAGTCTATCATCCATCCAAATGATAAGAAGAATAAAAAAGGTGAAAAATATGGCTTTGGTTGTATTTCTTTATCGCATCCTAAAGTTTATATAGCTGACGATGAATTAGTAGATTATCTTTCTTGGTTATCTGATCTCATAAAAGAGTATTTTGATATTTTCTATACTTTGGGGATGGAAAAGGTTTGGTTTTATACAAACATATACTATACAGATAGTTTTCTCAGCTTAGAGTTATTTGATAGTGATTTTTTTAAACAAATAGCTTCTTATAAGATATCTATATCTATTCCTATGAACATATATAAAGAAACTGAACAGAAAATTATAAAGATGTTACGTAATAGACCATATTGAGTTGTTGAAAATAAACGTATTTAAACGTTTTTTAGAAACTTGGAAATGACCCCTTATAGGAGCATTCCATTTCAAGTTACATCAAGAAAATAAACATCTGGTTGCACTCCTTTATTAAAGCTAAATCTTTTTTTCTACACTTAAAAAGCTAATAATCCAATGATTTATTGTATCTTTGCACAAAGTTCCTGAATTTTGGTGTTCTTTTTTCTCAAACACAAATTTACTAATTTTCGGGAACTTTTATTTTTTTTAAACAGCTTCTTCATAAAAAAACAGAATATATGATTTATTACAAAATATCTATTTTCATCATTTTATCTCTTGCTTTAAAATGTGCAATCGGGAAAGGCGATAATATCCCAAAGAATAGTATAAGTAATTCAACTCTTATTGAAGGGGTAAATACTTCAGCATCATTCATAAAGAACATTGAATTAAAACAATACAAATACAAAGGCTCCTATATTGAAGATTTAAAATTAGATACTTTTCAAAAAAAGGATTTTCGCTTAGAGTTTTTCAATTTTTTAAAAGAACAAGATTTTGAAAAAGAAGAATATGCTCAAGTTTTTTTCATAAAACTATTGTTAGTTCGCATCCAACAGAAAGATGAAGCTATTTTATATGATATTTTGAATCATATTTTTAAAGATGATTCATTAGGATATTATTTAGAAGATTATAATGTATATTTATACCAACTTTTCCTATATAAACCTCATTTTTTCATTAAAAACGCCTATAAATATGGTGATTCTTCAATAATTGATTACATCAATCATTCTTTGCCAAACGCTTTGCTCACAAACGAAAAAACTATCAAAAACGATATGGGTGAAATCCTAAAAGAGAATGACAACCAGCTTTTGATAAGTGAACAACAAGTCGACCTTTTTTCATTAGCAGCATTAAAGAATAAAATCAAGAAACAGAGTGTTATAGAAGTTTTTTATGCCCCTTCGCTTAAAACAGGATGGAAAGAGAAAACTGCTGTTTATTACAATATTTACAATTATATTAACGAAGAAATTTCAACATCCTTAACCGTAGAAGAAAGAAAATATTTTGAAGAAAATTTTTACCCAATGTTTCAAGATTATATTGTAAAAAACAAATAAAAAGAAGCCTGTCCCACCGCGGATAAAATGTTAAATATCCTTTTTTTCTTGCTTTGTAAAAAACTAATTACTAACTTTGTAGCGGAATTTTAAAACCTTCATAATATGAAAAAATCTATACGTTATATATTGCTCACTATAGCCATTATATCATTTATTCCTATTTATATGAATGGTTTTGCTGGATATCAACTCAATAAATGGTTAGTAGCATTGTCATACATAGTGCTATTTAGTAATATTTTTGTTATTGGCTATTTTGTCAGCCATAGAAAAAAGTATTAACTCACTTCAATCTCAATTTTTAATCTTAATACCTTATTTATTATGAAACCTTTTTTAAGAAAAGATGTAAAAAGCCTCTTATTTGTGTTAGCAACCATCGGATTTTTTGTAGAAATAGCCTTTCTATGTTTTGCAAATTTAAATGGTAGAGATGTATTAAGCAATAGCCTTACAGCATTGGTATGTTTGCTTTCAGCTATTTCTATAGGTTTTGTTTTACAAAAAGAAAGACAACAAGAATAATATTTGTTCATAAGTAACTCTATCTTCTCAAATGAAACATCTTTTATTTACGCTAATATGTTTAGTGAATACCTCTTTTGCACAAAAAATAGATTTCTTTGAAAAATTAGATTTTAAAGATTTAGTTTTTTATAGAAAAGAAATTAGTTTTGCTATGCAAATAACGGGTAATACCGAAAAAAGTTGTAAAGGGAATTTTAAAATTTCATCTAACACGTACGAAATAGAAAATTGTACTCTTAGCGAACAAGAACCTACTAATATAAAAGATATAAACCAGATTAAAGAATTACTGAAATTTGCTGTGCGTACCTCAAACGCTATGTATAGCTCTCTTTATCAATATGATGCACATAATAAGGGAAAGTTTAAAACTTCTTATGTATCCGATAATACTTGGAAACTCACTTGTGCCGACAAGGCGACAAGAGAGATGATGCAGTTAAGTAAAAACGATAAATGTTATTTTATGGTTACCCTAAACGAAAAGGGGTATATTACTCAAATAAAATCGGTTATAGAGGGTAGAAGGGAAGATATTGTGCATTATACAACGCAATATCTATCACCTGAAGATGCTGAAGCCTTAGGAGGAGCGATGGGCAAACTCTTTGTAGGCAATACTCTTGTAGCTTTTTTTACTGATATAGAAGGTAAGTTTTTGGATAAACAGACTGGTAATACTCTCCATTTTCAATTAAAAACTAATCCATTATAAAACCTTTTTTAACCCTTATGAATCCCCGAAAACCAATTGTCATTATCACAATGCTGTTGCTCGCTTTGGGCTACACTATTTATGCTGTTATAGAATACCTTTACAATCAAGGAAAAATCGCTCCCATTTTATCAGGAGTTTTATTCGTTATTCTTTTTTCAAAATTGTATTTCGATACTAAAAAGAAAAAGAAAATAATTGATTATTTCGCACTATTCTCTTCTTTTTAACAAAGTATTCGCATTTTAATAAACTACAAAAAATAGTAGGGTATATTAGATGTTTTCTCATTAAAAAATCACTTTTGCGGATTGCCTCCTTCCTTTCGGAAAGTTTGCGAGAGTAGAGTACGTGAAGGGAACGGGGGTTAGTCTTTTAAATTCACATTTTGATGATGAAAATTCAAACTATAAACCTAATCAAAAGTAAGTTATTATTTCCTATATTAGGAATGTTTGCAGGCATTTTGTTTTCTCTTTGTGAGGCAATAGTTGCTTACAGTGATACAGCTTCTCCAAGTGAGCCTATAAAAGAAATATTTTTCAATACAATATCAAATAACTTCTTTAATAAAATTACATTAGTTTATACAACTATGGGTATAGGAATTGGATTATTATTAAATCTTATAATAAGTATATTCAATAGAAAGAGAAGAGATTAACATTTAGTTCTAACTATAAAAGAAGAACAAGGATAGAAAAAAGTGGAGGAGTTATTGGTTCATCAGGGATAAAGTCTAATGGTTGCCTCTTTTTTAATAGATTCCTTTGTCCTTTAAAATATTATTTATAATTTTGCGGGAAATTTGTACTAATGAAAGAAACTACCGAAATTACCCTCAATAAATCACAACTCCCCTCTTGGCTGGCAACATTCAGCGCTACCCAAAAACCTCAGCATATTATCATAACACTACCCGAAGAGGAACATTGGCTCAAAAAAGACCTCAAACCGCTTGCTTCGTTTGCAAAACAGTACAGCCAGCAACAAGCAAAATCGGTGGTGGTGGTACAACGCGCTTTGGCTCTCGAAGATTTTGACCTCAGCCTGCACATCGCCCCTACCCTACAAGAAGCCTACGACCTTATTGAACTCGACGAAATAGAACGCGACTTATGGAAGTAACTATCTTAGGTTGCCACAGTGCGACCCCTCGCTCTAATGCCCGCCCCTCGGCTCAACTGCTCGAAATGCGCGGTCATCTGTTCCTCATCGATTGTGGAGAGGCTACCCAAATCGCTCTCCGCAATGCCAATGCTAAATTCTCCCGCATCAAACACATCTTCATATCTCATCTCCACGGCGACCATTTCTATGGACTTTTCGGACTTATTTCTACTTTCCAACTCCTTGGTCGTGAAGCCGAAATGCATATCTACGGACCTAAAGGTATCAAAGAAGCGGTGCTACTCGTGCTCAAACTCGGCGGGGCTTACACGCCTTTCCCTTTGTATTTTCACGAACTATCTTCTAAAAATTCTGAACTCTTATACGAAGATGATAAAGTATTAGTGCGCACTATTCCGTTGCAACACCGCGTCTATACCAATGGTTTCCTATTTCAAGAAAAAGAAGGTGAACGCCGCCTGAATATGGATGCTATCGCCCAATACCCCGAGATTGAAGTATGTGATTACCAGAATATCAAAAATGGAAAAGACATTACTTTAGAGAATGGTAAAACTATTGCCAATACCGAGCTCACTTTTGAGCCTCATCGCCCGCAAAGTTACGCCTATTGCAGCGACACTGTTTATTTAGAAGATTTAGCGACCGAAATACAAGGAACAAGAGTGATTTACCACGAATCTACTTTCTTGAAAATCAACGAAGAACTCGCTGCCAAAACAATGCACGCTACCGCCTACCAAGCAGGGCTTGTCGCCAAAAATGCTCAGGCTGAAGCGCTTATTTTAGGGCACTACTCCTCTCGTTATCCCGATGTAAATATGTTTAAACAGGAAGCGCAAGAGGTTTTTAAGAATGTTTTGTTAGCTGAAGACGGAAAAAAGTTTGTTTTTGAAAATTAGCCTTGGCACTGTTTTTGAAAGAAGCATCAAAAACTAATAATCGACAACAGCAAATGAAAACCTATTTTTTTAGCCTTTTGGCAAGTGTCTTCACTTTGGGATGCGCTAACGGAACCGCTACTAACCAACAAGTTTCAACTAACAACAAGAACCTCAACACCGAGATGGAAGAACAAAATTACTCCAATGCTAATACTACCGACATTTATTTCGCTGGAGGCTGCTTTTGGGGTACCGAACACTTTTTCAAGCAAATACGCGGAGTGCTCGCTACCGAAGTAGGTTATGCCAATGGCAACCTCTCTCAAGCTCCTTCCTACCGCCAAGTGTGCGTGGGCGATACAGGTTTTGCCGAAACGGTGAAAGTAACCTACAACCCCCAACTCATCAACCTGAACCAACTACTCGACCTCTATTTCAAAATCATCGACCCTACTTCTCTCAACAAACAGGGCAACGACCGCGGCACCCAGTACCGCACGGGTATCTACTATACAAATGAAGCTGAAAAACCTCTTATCGAGAAAGCTATTGCCATAGTGGCAAAACAATACTCCCAACCCATAGTGGTAGAGGTACTTCCGCTAAAAAACTTCTACAAAGCTGAAGAATATCACCAAGATTATTTAGACAAAAATCCGCAAGGATATTGCCATATTTCACCCGCTTTGTTTGAGTTGGCTCGCCAAGCGAACCCCGCTCCTACCGAGAAGACTTTCAAAAAAGCTTCTAAAGCCGACCTCCGCAAGCAGCTCACCCCCGAACAGTACGCTGTAACCCAAGAAAGCGCCACCGAACGTCCGTTTGCTAATGCTTATTACGATGAATTTCGTGAAGGTATTTACGTGGATATCACCACTGGTGAACCGCTTTTTGTCTCTACCGATAAGTTTGAATCGGGATGTGGATGGCCAAGTTTCTCTAAACCTATTGACAACAAGCTCATCGCTGAAAAAACAGATACTTCTCACAATATGACCCGTACCGAAGTGCGCAGCAAATTAGGCGATGCTCACTTAGGGCACGTGTTCAACGATGGGCCTAAAGATAAAGGCGGCTTGCGTTACTGCATCAATAGTGCATCGTTGCGCTTTATCCCTAAAGAAGATATGGAAAAAGAAGGTTATAGCCAATATCTTCCTTTATTAGACACTAAAAATACCCAAAACACTAAAAATAAAACTAAAACTACTAAGAAAAATAAGAAGAAATAAACACTGATGAAGAAATTTTTATCATTTATAGGACTCCTTTTTTGCGCCATAGCCTGCAAAAACGCTTCAGCTCCAGCAACAGGACAGATTATCGCTCAGCAAGAGATTACTAACCAAATCTACTTTGCTGCCAAACCTATTGTATCGGCTCACCGCGGTGGTGGCGGCGAAGGTCTCAAAGGATACCCCGAAAACTGCTTGGAAAGCATTCAGTATCTTTCTACTAAGGGAGTACACAGTTTTGAAATTGACATTTTTGAAAGTGCCGATGGCGATTTGCTTTTGATGCACGACAACAGTTTAGGTCGTACTGCAACGGGCAAAGGTGAAGTTTCGGCTATGTCTACCGCCGATTTACTCAAAGAAAATCTAAAAGATGAGTTCGGTAATGTAACTCAGTTTAAAATTCCTTATTTAAAAGATGTATTGGCGTGGTGTAAAGCCAATCACGGATACCTAATGCTCGATTTCAAAAAAGGAATTTCTTACCAAAAAGTAGTAGATTTAGTACGTGCTGAAGGTATGGAAGCCCAAGTGGTGCTCATCAGCTATAATACCGAACAAGCCAAAGCGCTCTACAAAGTGGCTCCAGAGATGTTGATTTCGGTAAGTGTGCGCAACAACGATGAGTTAGAACGCATATTGCAAACGGGTATCCCCAAAGAAAAATTGGTAGCTTTCACGGGTATCAAAGTAGCTCCTGATGCGCTCTACCAACGTTTGAACCAACTGAAAATCCCTGCTATTTTGGGTACTTTAGGAAACTTAGACAAGCGTGCAGCGACTAAAGGTGATCATCTTTACAAAGAATGGGCGCAAAAAGGTATTCAAATTTTCTCTACTGATAGACCTCTTTCCCTTTCATTTTAAACTTCGGGCAAGTACTGCCAATAACGCTTAGGCATATTCCTGAGCTGGTACTTGCTGTTCTTGCGTTCGGCTATGTTGATGTGCTGGAAATAAGTTTTCCAAAGCATTTCATAGCCGTCGGGCAGGGAGGTGGATAACTTGCCAAATTGTTTATCGGCGGGAGTAAAGGGAAAGACTTCTTCTAAATCGTAAGCAAAACCATAGGCGCGTTGCGGGTCGTAGAGCACCCACTGCTGGTCGGAAAATCTATTTTTGAAGTGAGGAACTACCAAAGCCAGCACATCGTACTCAGGAACTATTTTGGCAAAATACAAATCGCCTACCTTCTCAAAACGCACAAACTCTTTCATTCGGTGTACTTCTCTGCCTACACTTTTGGCAGCCTTGCGTATGGCAGCAATAGCTGTATTTCCATAGTTTTCAAGTACTTGTTCTTCAGGGTGTTGTATCATCAACCGGATGGCGGCTAATAGATAGTTTTCCATTCCCTCTTCTTCCGATAGGAAAGCCCTCAATACTATTGCTTTCCCTTCTTTCCCCCAACATTGTTCTATTTTGTTCAGCACGCGCTCAGCCTTAGCTGCATCGGTGTATACGGTTATTGCTTCCTCAAACAGCGAGGGAGCAAATAGGTGTTGGGCAACGATAGCAACTTCCTCATAACGGTATTCAAAAACTACAAAAACCGCTGTGAGGAAGCCTTCAAAAGTACTATCGTATACTAAAATCTTCAAAATTAAGGTGCTATTTTTAGTAAATTAGTCCTGTATTCAGCTATTTGGTGATAATTATTACTAATTGCCCATTCAAAAATCTCTTTTCGTTGGGTTTCGGTTATAGCTTTATATATTTTGTCAAATTCAGCTTCAGGAAGTAATAAAATATACTTAATGATGCGCGTATTGAAAGCAAAACGCTCACTTTTCATCAGTCCAATAAGATCAGTAGGAGTTTTGATAGCAAAATAATTGAAGTGATTTTCAATTTTAGGATCTATATCCTTATTGATAAGTTCGGCATAGTACAAGAAAAAGAAATCGCCTTGTACATTGTATTGTTTGAGAATGCGGTTCACGGTGTGCTCGTGGCTACCGGTGATTTTGATATCGTCAATAAGCAAGCAGCATTTCCGTTCAATAAAAGTGCGATCGATGTAATAAGTATCATTGGCAATGAGGTTTACGCGTTGTTCATAGCTCATATTGCCATAGTCCTGCACGTAGGTTTGATTGCGGTGTATTTTGGCAGTTACGCAAGATTTGCGGTCGTGTTGAAAAAGAAAGTAGTTCAGTTCTTTCTTAAAATAATGACACAGATAGTCGGATGCAGTAGGAATTGCGTAATACGGACTTGGCAAAAGCACAATTTCATCTTGTGCTAAAATAAAATCACTGTGTTGGGCGATAAACCCTGCAAAGAGTTCTTTGCCAAATTGTTCGGCAACAGCTGTGTCGCCAAATTTAAATCTACTGTAGGCGGCTTCGCTAAAAGTACAAGCCTCAGCACTTTCTATAGAGTGCAGACTAAAACGTTTATTCATTTAATTTAAATAAGAGTTAAGAGATAAGAAAGGCGCACAAACCTGCATTGGTAGCACCTTGTATATCGGCAATAGGGTTATCGCCTATGTGCAGCCACTGAGTTTTTTCAACGGGGCGCAAGGCGTTAGTAAGCTCATAAGCCTTTTGGAAAATCGCGGGGTTAGGTTTGGCAATTCCCTCTTCATCGGAATAGAGCTCAAACGAAAAATACGATGCTAATCCGTAGTACGCCAATACCTTATGCAAGGTCTTCCCCGTAATGAAAGCCGTATTGCTCAACAGACTTATGGTCTTCCCCTGCGATTGAATTTTGGCAAAAAGCACATCTATTTTAGGGTCTAACAACTGAGGCATATAATGCAAAAAAAGTGTTTCCTGTTCTGCAAAACACGCTTCCCAATCAATATTTTCGTCTATGGGAACATTCAACAGCGTGAGTACTCTCTCAAAAAGCACTTGCTGAGGGATATGCAGCCCCGTGCGTTCACTTTCGGCATTAGCTTGCAAATCTACCGTACGTATCGCTTTGTGCACCTCGTCTAAAGGTGCAGTAATACTAAAATAGTAGCGCAACCATCGGTCTCTTTGTTCTTTGAAAACAGGATGAGAGCGGATGAGCGTGAGCCACATATCAAATGAAAAGTGCTGGTATTTCTGTAGGTCGATAGTAGTCATTATTGGGGGAGTTCGGGCATTCGTTCGTGATAAGCCGGTGAAGAAAGTGTTTTGAGGAAAGCTACCAAGGCTTCTTTTTCCTTTCTACTGAGGTTCAGAGTCTGCAATAGGCGGTCGGTAGTAGGGAAAAGCGTATCTTTCTTTTGGTTTTCGCGAGGTTCAGGGCGTGGCATTCCTATGTTGTACATTTCCACAACACCCTCAAGATCGGGCATAAAGCCATTGTGCATATAAGGGGCAGTGCGTGCCACCTCTCTAAGCGATGGCGTTCTAAAGCTTCCCACATCTTCTTTCTTTTTAGAGTGTTTGTACTTGCCTAAATCCTCGTACATACGTCCGTAATAGGAAAGTCCCACATTGTGAAACTGGTTATCGGAGAAAAGAGGGGTATTGTGACAATTGATGCAGCGCGCTTTGGTGCGGAAAAGGTGTAAGCCTACTACCTCCTCATCGGTGAAGCGATTTTTATCACCACTGATAAAGCGGTCGAATTTGCTTTTGCCACTCACAATAGTGCGTTCGTAGGTAGCGATAGCTTGGGTAATACGCTCAATAGTTATCTTATCGTCGCCAAAAGCCTTTACAAAGTAAGGTTTGTAGCCTTTAATTTTGCGAATGCGTTTTACCGATAAATCTTGGGTAGAGTGCATTTCCACGGGGTCGGTCATAGGACCTAAGGCTTGTTCTTCTAAAGTAGTAGCCCTACCGTCCCAGAAAAAAGAAGTGTAATAGCCCGTGTTGAGAATAGTCATTGCGTTGCGCACGCCCGTACGGCGGTTATGTCCAAACGACACACTGCGACCGTCGCCCCAGCCCAATTGAGAATCGTGGCAAGAGGCGCAGGATATTTGTGTTGAACGCGATAAACGAGGGTCGAAAAAGAGCAGTTTGCCCAGCGTTTTTTTATCTTCGGAGAAAGGATTATCAGTGGGAAAAGGTATTGGAGGTAATGAGCCTATATCTTGAAAACCAGCTACAAGAGTGCTGTCTAAGGTAGGAGCTTCCCATTTTGTAGGGTCGCCAGAGCTATACATCGTTCGCAGTTGAGCGATATATTCGGGGTCGGTGAAGATATCGTCTTTATGGCGTAGTGTAAAAGCCAAAAGAGCTAAAATACCAAGTATGATAAGAGGAATTTTCTTCATAGAGAAATGTTATTTCAAAAAACTATCTCTCCAATATGGAATGCGATAACCAAAATCGGTTTTGAGTTTGGTTTTATCTAATACTGAATAAGCAGGACGTGTAACTTTACTAGGAAACTCGGCTGAAGTACAAGGTAATACCTCACAAGCATTGCCCGCTTTGGTTACTATAGCCACAGCAAAATCGTACCACGAACATACTCCCTCATTAGAAAAATGATATACTTCACGCTTACCGCGATACCAAGCATTTTCTATAGCTTGCACTATAAAATCGGCTAAATCGGCAGCATTAGTAGGCGTTCCTACTTGATCAATTACTACTTTTAGCTGGTCGCGCTCGTTGCTAAGTCGCTGAATCGTTTTTACAAAATTATTGCCAAAGTGGAGAGAATAAAGCCAAGAAGTACGGATGATAAGATACTCAATTCCACTGTTTTGAACAGCTTGCTCAGCTGCCAATTTGGTTCGACCATACACGCCGAGGGGTTGAGTAGCATCGGTTTCACGATAGGGCGTATTTTTAGTACCTCCAAACACATAATCGGTAGAGATATGGATAAGAGGCAAGTGAAATTCGCTGCACACATTTGCCAAATGAACTACAGCTGTGTGATTGATAGCTTCGGCTGTAGCAGAATCATCTTCAGCTTTATCTACATTGGTATAAGCTGCACAATTCACGATGAGGTCAATAGCGTGCTGTTGAACGAAAGCACGAATAGCTTGGGCATCTGTAATGTCCAAGCTGTCGGCATCGCTAAAATAATAATTGCTTATACGGTGTGTGTTGTTTTGTATTTCGGAACCTAACTGACCGCTGGCTCCGGTTACTAATACATTCATTATTAGTAAGCGTAGCTAAACGCATTGCTACCTACGGTTGCAGCGTACTTATTGTACATTCTGTTAGCATCACCTTTATATTTATCAGGTACACTGTTGCCAAATTTGTTGTACAAGGCTACAAATTTTTCTTTCAAATCAGGAGTAACTTCAGTGTTGAAATTTTCCATATACAAGATTTGTTCGATTAACTTTACAAATTCTTCCATAGCTTTTAACTTTTTTATTAAAATGAATTTTATTCTGTTTTGCGAGGGCAAAGATACGAAGAAAATGCAAAACAACAATGAAATAGTTATCAATTAAAATCAACACGTTATCAACATAGTTATGAACAGGAGTGATTTTACTAATTTACTAATTGGCTAATTGTCAAATTATCCCTATCTTTGCCCCCTGAATTATTAATAAAAACACAATAAAAATGGGAATTTTTGATAAACGCGAGAACTACAAACCTTTTGAATACCCAGAGGTTATGGAGTTCGTAAACGCTATGCACAAATCGTTTTGGGTGCACTCCGAAGTAGAATTTACAGCCGATATTCAGGATTTTAAATCTAATTTATCGACCATAGAACAAGAAGCCGTAAAGCGCGCCTTATTGGGGATTGCACAGGTAGAAGTATCGGTAAAAACCTTTTGGGGCGATCTTTACGACCTCTTTCCTAAACCTGAATTTAACGGTCTTGGCGCTACTTTTGCCGAGTGTGAGTTCCGCCACAGCGAAGCCTACGCTCGTTTATTAGAGGTATTGGGTTACAACAACGAGTTTGAAAACCTCCTTGAAGTGCCTATTTTCAAAGAGCGCAACAACATACTAAAAGAATACCTCGCTAAAAACCGCGAGAATGCTATGGAGCGCATCCTTTTCTTCACCCTTATTATAGAAAACGCCTCTTTGTTCAGTCAGTTTGCTACTATTTTATCATTCACACGTTTCAAAGGTTATTTGAAAAATGTAGCCAACATCATTGCTTGGACTTCTATTGATGAGCAAGTGCACGCCAATGCTGGTATTTATATTCTCAAAAAAATATTTGAAGAACGCCCCGAAATGAAAACCGTTGCCGAGCACGAAGCTACTAATTTTATCCGCAACTATATTCTTTTGGAAGACAAGATGCTCGACTGGATTTTTGAACAAGGTGAATTAGAATTCTTCAGCAAAAAAGACCTCGCTAACTATATGCGTTACCGCCTTGACGACTCGCTTACCCAACTCGGTTTAGACAAGCCTTTCAACATCAGTGGTGATGAAGCTAAACCTATGATGTGGTTTGAAGAAGAGGTATTTAGCAACGAACTCGACGATTTCTTTGCCAAACGTCCTACCGCCTATACCAAACACGACAAGAGCATCACCGAGAACGATTTGTTTTAAGGATTCAGGTATTAGGGGATAGGTGTCAGGTATCAGGAGATATTGAAAAATCTATTTCTCTTATTCAAGAAATTGGAAAAATGATTAACTCTTTGCAAAAACATCTAATCCTTAAACTCTAAACCCTATTCCCTATCCCCTATCCCCTAACATCTATGATAAAACGCTGTATACAATTAGCTTATAATGGACTTGGCACTACATATCCTAATCCTCTGGTAGGTTGTGTGATAGTGCACGAAGGGAAAATCATCGGTGAGGGCTGGCACCAAAAAGCAGGTGAGCCTCACGCCGAAGTGCGTGCTATTGCCTCAGTGAAAGACAAGTCGCTACTGTCTGAAAGTACGCTCTATGTGAGTTTAGAGCCTTGCAGTCATTATGGCAAAACACCCCCTTGCGCCGATTTGATTATCGCACACTGCATTCCCCGCGTGGTGATTGGCACGATCGACCCCTTTGCTAAAGTCGCTGGTCGTGGTATTGAAAAACTGCGGACTGCGGGCTGTGAAGTAACAGTGGGGGTAATGGAAAAAGAATGTAGGGAACTCAACAAACGCTTTTTTACCTTTCACGAGAAAAAACGCCCTTATATCTTCCTCAAATGGGCAGAAACTGCCGATGGCTTTATCGCTCCTGCTCTCAAAGATACGCTTGCTCCTGTGTGGATTACCGATGCTTATACACGCCAAGAAGTACACAAAATGCGCAGTGAAGAACAAGCTATATTAGTAGGCGTAGGCACTGTATTAGCCGACAATCCTTCGCTCGACACCCGCGATTGGTATGGCAAAAATCCGCTACGGGTAATTATCGACCCTCACTTGCGCTCTCCTAAAGAGTTTAAAGTGTGGAACGACCAACAGCCAACGCTTTTCATAACTAACAAGGAAAAAGTAAGTAATAAAAGTTATGGGCTACAAACAGAAGTAATAGGCATCGACCTCAGCCGCAACGTACCTCAACAAATCTGTGACCTGCTCTACCAGCGCAATATCCAAAGCCTTATAGTAGAGGGAGGTGCATACACCCTGCAACAATTTATCAATGCAGGTTTATACGACGAAATGCGTATCTACAAAAGCGAAGTGAGTTTCGGCGAAGGTGTGAAAGCCCCACAAATCAGCTAATTTACAAATTATTACTATCTTTGCACTACTTATTTATCAATTATACAATGGAAAATAACAGACAAAAGAAAATAGCAGGCATTATTCAAGAAGAATTAGCCAAAGTGTTGCAGCAATCCATACGCGATGCAGGGCAACAAAACTTACTCGTTTCGGTAACTAAAGTAAATGTAACCGTAGATTTATCGGTAGCTAAAGTATACCTCAGCGTATTCCCAGAGGCAAAGGCTGCCGAGGTGCTCAAGGGGGTAACTTCTAATGCTCCTCTCATCAAACACGAACTCTCACAAATCACCAAAAACCAGTTCCGCCGTATGCCGGAATTATTCTTCTATATAGATGACTCATTGCAATACATCGAGGGCATTGAACAATCACTCAAAGAAGAAGAAAACCCTATTGAGAACAGAGCTTTGCTCTACAAGAGAAAAATGACATAATTCTTAGGGGGTAGTTATGAGGGATGAATTGCAACAACTCATTGAAAGGTTTGTAGGGAAAGAACCTTTTTCTTCACAAACTGCCCTTAATAAAGAGCTGCATATTGAGGGTGATGATGCTGAGGATTTGTTGGTCGCATTCAGTGAGGCTTTTGAGGTAGACATCAGCAACTTCCCTTTTGATGATTATTTTTATAGTGAATCAAAGGTTCCATACCTTTGGTTTATAAAGTTTTTGGGCTTAGGAAAGGAAAAGAAGCCTTTTTACATATATCAGTTAGAAACAGCTATTAAAATCAAGAGATTACTATGAGAACACTTCTATTTTGCTTATTTTTAGTGCCTTTTACTGTTTTCGGACAGAAAATGAGAACTGATCTTCAAGAAGAAAATTTAAAAGGAAAGGTAAAAACAACAGTTACTACCTACTATGAGGTTATTTATAAAAATGGAAAAGTAGTGCCTGATAACAATTCTAAAGACAATTCCTCAAAAGAAGCTTTCTACAACAAAGATGGTAACCTACTGACTTTTAAAGAAATAGCTAATATTATTTCTTTAGAAAAATACCTCTACGACGAAAAAGGTAGGAAATTAAAAAAACTAAAGTCTAATAATGGTGGAAAGTTAGAGCTCGCTTCCGAGTATAGTTATACACAAGGGAAATATATTGAAAAAATATATTTGGGAGACCTCTGTTGTATTGATACTTACAAATACAACGCACAAGGAGACCCTATCGAGAAAAAATCTATAGGAGTGGGGGAATGCAAGCAGGATATCGATTATAGCGTTAGTCTGAAATACGACTCTTCAAGAAGATTGATTGTCGCTAATTTATCAGGAGGACAGCGGATTACTAAATACACTTATAACAAAGAGGGCCATTTAGAAAAAGAAATACTCTATGAAGATGGTGATTTGATAGAGACCACACAATACCAATACATTTCTTTTGACACACATAAGAATTGGACAAAGCGCATTATATATTTAACTGACTATGAAGGAATAAAAAAACCTTTTAGAATAGAGACTCGTGTATTGACATATTATGAATAATATGCTTTTAGAACGCTTATTACAAGAACAAACATCTCAATTGAAGGGCGGTATCTACCACCGCACTCAAATAGATTTTTGCTATAATTCTAATCACATAGAAGGTAGCCAACTCACTCGCGAACAAACGCGTTATATCTTTGAAACTAATACTATTGGCATTGCCCAGCAAGCTGTAAATGTAGACGACATCGTAGAGGCTATCAACCATTTTAGAGCTTTTGATATAATGCTACACTCAGCTACTGAACCTCTCTCTCAAGCAATGATCAAATCATTTCACAGCATTCTTAAAGCAGGCACTTCCGATAGTAGAAAAGATTGGTTTGCAGTAGGTGATTATAAAAAACTACCTAACGAAGTAGGGAGCAATGCCACTACACTACCTGAAAATGTAGAAAAAGAAATGACGCTCCTACTAAGCAATTATCACCAAAAACCAACGAAAACTTTTCGTGATTTGATAGATTTTCATTGGCAATTTGAAAATATTCACCCCTTTCAAGACGGCAACGGACGTGTAGGGCGATTACTCCTCTTCAAAGAATGCTTAGCCAACAATATAACCCCTTTTATCATTACTGAAAATCTGCGTTTGTTCTACTATCGCGGTTTGCAAAATTGGCAACAAATAGAAGGTTATTTACTCGATACTTGCCTCACAGCACAAGATGAGTACAAAGCAGTAATGGAATATTTCAGAGTTTAATTAATTACCTAAACTAAAAATGGAAATACAAAAAGGAGAAATCATACTTTATCAGCGTGAAGATGGTTCAGCCCAACTCAATGTAAGGGTTGAAGGGGATACAGTATGGCTCACGCAACAGCTGATGGCAGAGCTTTTTAATACTACCAAACAAAACATCAGTTTACATATTCAAAATATATATGAAGAAGGAGAACTTTCACCAGAAGCAACTGTCAAGAAATTCTTGACAGTTCAAAAAGAAGGTATCCGAGATGTTAGACGACAATTGGATTATTATAATTTGGATATGATTATTTCAGTTGGCTATCGCATAAAAAGTATTATAGCTACTAAATTTCGTATTTGGGCAACACAACGACTAAAAGAATACATTGTAAAAGGCTTTACAATGGACGATGAGCGCCTCAAAGGCAACGGAGGAGGTGATTATTGGAAAGAACTACTCAATAGAATTCGCGATATTCGTTCAAGTGAAAAAGCTCTATACCGCCAAGTACTCGATTTGTATGCTACCAGCAGAGATTATGACCCTAAAAGTGAAACAACCCTCACTTTCTTCAAAATAGTACAAAACAAACTACATTACGCTAGCAGTCAGCAAACATCAGCTGAACTTATTTATCACAGAGCTGATAGCACCAAAGACTTTATGGGACTCACTACTTTCAAAGGCGCTTTACCCACCTTAAATGAAGCTAAAATCGCTAAAAACTATCTTACCGAAGAAGAATTATTTCGCTTAAACCGTCTTGTTTCAGCTTTTTTTGACTTAGCAGAACTCAAAGCTCAAACACAAAGCCCTATGTATATGCAGGATTGGATTGAAGAACTAGATAAATTTTCAGCCAATTATGGCAAAGGTGTATTACAAGGCGCAGGAAGTATTAGTCACGACGAAGCCGAGAAAAAAGCAATTCAAGAATACCGTGCTTATGAAGCCAGAACTCTTTCTCCTATTGAGGAATCATACTTAGAGAGTTTAAAAGTATTAGAGAAAAACACAGCTAAATTATTAAAACACAAAAAATAAAATGATACATATAAAGAACAAACGTCGCTTAAATATAATATGGTTTACACGTATAACCATAATCCTCTCTATAGCGGCTTTTATAACCCTTTTTGTATTCATTGCACTGAAAGACAATCCTCAAGTAGATGAAGAATTCTACGCTCACTCTGATAAATATAATTTAGAACACTCCGATTTCTACAAGTATCAAGGAAAAATATACACTTTAGTAATAGGAAAAGGCTACCTCCCTCTTCCAGAAGCTGATGTAAGTACTTTTCAAGTCTTTGCAGGAAACTTACATATACCACAAATAGGGTGGGACAAATCGCACGTTTTCTTCACCAATAAAATTGTCCCCCTACAACAACCTTTTAGAGCTATTGGCAACGACCTCTTCACCGACGAAAAAGATACTTACTATTGCCCCCCATATCCCGAATTTGAGAATGGCTACTCCTCTCAACCTATGAAAAAAGTAGGCAAAACCGGACAGCATTTTTCGGCTTCAACCACTTCCGCTTACTTATCTACTGATGGCACTCATTTTTATTACCAAGGTGAAAAGATTGAAGGCGCTAAAGATACTCTCTTTCCCATTTTAGACCTAAGAGAGCGCAATGACCGCTCTTATAGAAAAAGCTATTCACCTTACTTCTCCGACGGCAAACAAGTATTCTATGAAACCCAATTATTAGACGAAACTTTTAGCGACGACCTTGTAGCTGAAGGATTCTCTAATCGTGGAAATTATGATTATCTTTACCATCTCAACGGAGGTAAAGTATTTATTGGCAAGACAGCTTTCCTGCCAAGTGAAGCTCCCTATCAATTGCTTATAGACAACCACAATTATAGCAACCATCTATTTTTTGTAAACAAACAAGGAGTTTATTACTACGATACAATGGCTGAAAAAGTCAAAAAAGTAATAAACAACAACCCTTTTGAAGGTTGCAAAGAAATAGAAAAAGGGATTTTTTCTAACGGAAAGAAAACATTGTTTTTCTTATGTAAAGAATCGCGGTCTAGAAAAAGAGGCTCTATATCTTATAGTACCCAAATATGTTCTTTAAAAAGTAATCTCTCCCCTTCAGAAATCAAAAATAAAATAAAAAACAAAGACCTCAATAAGAAGGAGTATGAAGTTTTAGGGGAGGCAAAAACCTATACAAAATCACTTTGGGAACGCTACCTACTTTTGTGGGTTATTATTGTATCTTCCATTTTTGCTTATATTACCCACCGCATATTCAAATACTACAACATCACCATAGACCCTTTTATATTAGAAGAAAAACATTTGAGAATTAACAATTTAATAGGAAAACGATACCTCATTAGCGATATTCGAAAAGTAGTCTTTGAAGTCGACAAGAAAAAAGTAGCAGGACAGATGCATATTGTAAGCAAGAAGGAAGGCACTTCACGCGATTATCTCATCAGCACAAGAAGTTTGGTAGAAAGAGAAAATGCCCTTATTGAAAAAATTAAAGATTTACAACAGTTATTAGAAAGTAGAAATATCAAGACTGAATGCAATCAAAATAGCTAATTTGCCAATTTGCTGATTATTTACTATTTTTGCCCTTAAAAAGGATTAAGCAAGTTTTAGGGTGAAATAAGCAAGGTTAATATATTCTTATAACTCATTGAAATACAGCACCGAAATAGCAATAAGCAAGTTTTAGGGCTAAATAAGCAAGTTTTTATATCATTTAAGCAAGCAAAAAAATAATGAATAAACCTATATCAAAGTTTAATAGTATTCTCACAAAAGAATACTTAGAAAATCAACCTGAGAATCAATATTTTGAACGGAAAGGTTTAGGCGAAAAAGATATTAAACCTACCAAAATAGCCGAAGAGTTGATAGGAATGCTAAATGCCGATGGAGGTGTGTTGGCTTTTGGCGTGAGTGATAAAGGGGAAATACAAGACCTCAATACCATTGCTGATAAGCTAAGTGAGTACCGAAAGATTGTATTCGACTTTATAACACCTCCTTGTAATATTGAACTTGAAGAGGTTTATATCGATAAAAATTTAGTCTTTCTATTTCACGTTGAACAAGATATAGAACGTATTTATTGTAGAAAAGACAACGAAAAGGTTTTTCTACGTGTTGCTGATAGCAATAGAGAATTGGATAGAGAGCAGATAAAACGACTTGAGTACGATAAAAATATCCGATTATTTGAAGATGAAATAGTAGCCGATTTTGATTCCAATGATTTAGATCAAGAGTTATTAGCTGCTTATAAAGAGAAAGTAAACTTTACTTCTGGCAACATATTCGAATTGCTTTACAAGCGGAACTTATTAAGTAAAAAAGAGGGTAATTATCAGTTTAAAAAGTCGGCTGTATTGTTGTTTTCTAAATATCCTGAGCGTTATATACCTTCTGCAACAGTACGTTATGTGCGTTATGAAGGGATAGATGCTAAAGTAGGTAGTGAGCACAATGTGGTAAAAGATCAGCGCTTTGAAAACAATATACCAAGACTTATTGATATGCTTACTTATTTTTTGCGAACTTCATTAAAAGACTACTATTTTTTAGACATCAGTATTGGAAAGTTTAAAAAAGTACCTGAATACCCCGAAGAAGCTTGGCTTGAAGGGGTGGTGAACGCTCTTTGCCATCGTTCCTATAATGTACAAGGCAATGAAATTTATATCAAACATTTTGACGACCGACTTGAGATTAGCAATAGTGGTCCTCTTCCTGCACAAGTTACCATTGAAAATATAAAAACAGAACGTTTTGCTCGAAACCCACGTATTGCAAGAGTATTAGAAGATTTAGGCTACGTTAGACAACTGAATGAAGGTGTTTCGCGCATCTATCAGTCAATGGAAAAGTCCTTACTTGCTCAACCCGAATACAGAGAGCAAAATAATAATGTATATTTAACCTTACGTAACCGTGCTAGTACTCACGAAAAAACTATTTCAAAAGTACTGATGACTACTATTGAAGAAAATTGGGAAAAATACAACGATTCTCAAAAGGCTATTCTACTTTATTTATTTAGGAAAGGAACTGCAATACTCTCTGAATTAGTAGCACATACAAAAATTAATCAGAACTCTATACGTGCTTATTTAAATACTTTTATCAAACAAAATATTCTTGAAAAACACACTGAAAAACAACGTGATTTGAATGCTAAATACACCTTTAAAAAAGATTAAGCAAGTTTTAGGGTGAAATAAGCAAGGTTAATATATTCTTATAACTCATTGAAATACAGCACCGAAATAGTAATAAGCAAGTTTTAGGGCTAAATAAGCAAGTTTTTATATCATTTAAGCAATGTCTCCCATTCTCTACATAGCAAGGCGCTATATGTTCGCCAAAAGTTCACAGAACGTTATCAACATTATCAATAGGGTTACTGCCTTTGTAGTGGTGCTGGGAGGTGCTGCCCTCTTTATCGTGCTCGCAGGATTTGCCGGACTCAAAGAATTTACCCTCTCTTTCACCTCTACCTTCGACCCCGACCTGAAAATATTCCCAAAAACAGGCAAATACCTATCGATTACCAAACAAGACACTCTAAACTTACGCCAACTCTCCTCGGTTGCTCACTTCACTAAAGTATTAGAAGAACAGGTTTTCCTCACTCATAACCAAAAGAACCATATCGCCTATATCAAAGGGGTAGATACTGAGTATCCATTGGTAAATGCAGTGGATAGTATCCTCGTATTAGGCAACTGGGATCTCACTCCCCCCAGTGTAATTGTAGGAGGCACCATCTTCAATAACTTAGGCTTGAACCTCGCCGATGGCTCTTCTCCCTTGCAAATAGTCGTCCCCAAAGCTGGTAAAGGTAGTATCCTAAACGACCCTATGCCTTACCGACAAGCCTTTTCGGTAGTGCAAGGCATCTATCAACTTACAGAAGATTTAGATAAGAAATACGTATTTTCGTCCTTAGATGAGGCGCAGTTTTTGTTGGGAGCAAACAAAAATCAAGTATCGGCTATAGAAGTGAAATTAGCCCCTAATGCCAATGAAAAAGAAGTAATTACGCAGCTCACACAGCTCTTTCACGAGCCCATAATTGTAAAAACCCGCGTACAACTAAACGATGCGCTTTACCGTATGCTCAACACCGAAAATATAGCGGTATATCTCATCTTTATTTTGGTGCTTATCATTGCTCTTTTCAATCTTGTAGGGGCAATTATTATGATGATTTTGGATAAAAAGGATGATTTACAAACACTCTATGCCCTCGGAATGAACGAAAAACAAATGCGACAGATATTCTTCTGGCAAGGCACTATGGCATCGGTATTAGGTGCCGTATTAGGGATTGTATTAGGAGCGACAATTGTATTGCTACAACAACATTTTGAGTTTGTGAAGATAAGTCCTACCCTCCCCTACCCCGTTGCTATTACAGCGCTAAATATAGTAATTGTTTTTGCAACAATAGTAATATTAGGTGTTTTAGCTTCGTTAGTAGCCTCATCACGCGTACGTATGAAATAAAACATTAAAAAAAATATATTATGACAAAGAAAACATTATTCGGATTGCTCTATGCAATAGTAGGAGTTGGTTACATAACAGCCATATTACGCAATTTAGGGTTTTCTTATATCTCCATTGAAAAACAATACTAAAATAATATTTGCAATGAAGAATAAACTACAAAAAGTATTATCAATATTAGTTGTAATTCTCTTCCCTTTTGTGTTACTTAAATTACCCAATGAAGCCTTTGCAAGCAAGGTATTAGATCCTATTTTCTTTTTGGTATTGTCAATCCATCTCATCATAATTCTCTATGATAGTTTTAAAAATAAAAATAAGTAATCTTTTGCAACTATAAAGAAAAAAGAGCGTTAGCTCGCTTTAATTATAGACTTTATCAAAGTCTTTCTATTTTAGCAAAGTGTAGCGACATAAAAGCAACTTCTTCGCTAACTCTTCTGCAAATTTGTCAATTTCCTAATTATTCGTACTTTTGCCGTAAATATTTAAAACAATCAAGGTTATGAACAGCAGAAAAATCGTTCTTATCGTAATGATGTGTCTTTCATTGTGCTTTTCTGGCTATTGCTTAATGGAATATCTCAACAACAAAATGCATTTCTTAACCATTATATCAGGTTTGTTATTTTTTGTAACATTCTTAACCTCTTACCTCAGAATCGACAAATTGACAGTTTATGATTAAAAAATGGATTGGCTCTTTCGCCTTATGGGTGATGGGCTGGAAAATAGAACTACAAGGCGATAAACAAACCCTCAATCGCTGTGTGTTGGTAGTAGCGCCTCATACTACCAATTGGGAATTCGTTCTCGGTATTTTGGCGTATTGGAAGTTTGAAAAACCTATCAAACTCATTATCAAAGATGCCCACACCAAAGCTTGGTATGGTTGGGTGGTACGCAAATTGGGCGGCATAGGCATCAACCGCTCTCAGCACAACCACCTCATCGAGTTTATCACCCAACGCTTTAAAGAAGAAGATTTTAGCTTGGTGGTAACCCCCGAAGGTACGCGCTCTCGCGTGAACAAATGGCGTATGGGCTTCTACCATATCGCTCTTTCTGCCCAAGTGCCTGTGGTTTTGGGGGCTGGCGATTTTAAGAAAAAGAAAATATACATAGGCAAAACCATCTCCCTCACCGACCTGCAAACGCGCTCTCAAGAGAGTATTATGCAGGAAATTTACGATTTTTACAAGGATATCAATCCAAAATACCCCGAACAGTGGAACCCCCTATCCCCTATTTCCTAACCCCTATCCCCTAACAATGGACTTTGAGCGCATTAAAGAAAAATTAGCGATCCTCGCCGATGCTGCCAAATACGATGTTTCTTGCTCCAGTAGCGGAAGCTCGCGCAAGGCAGTGAAAGGTGAATTGGGCAACGCAGCCAATTTTGGCATCTGCCACTCGTTTACCGAGGACGGCAGGTGTATTTCTCTGCTCAAAATACTGCTTACCAACCATTGTATTTACGATTGTGTGTACTGCGTATCGCGACGCAGCAACGACATACAGCGCGCTGCTTTTAGCGTGCAAGAGGTGGTAGACCTCACTATCAACTTTTACCGCCGAAATTATATAGAGGGCTTGTTCCTCAGTTCGGGAGTGTTCAAAGACCCCGATACTACAATGGAACGATTGGTGCGCGTGGCTAAAAAGTTGCGCTTAGAAGAGCGTTTCAATGGTTATATCCACCTAAAAACGATTCCAGGGGCGAGTGAAGCTCTCGTTCACGAGGCAGGACTCTATGCCGACCGCCTTTCTATCAACCTCGAAATCCCCACCAAAGAAGGACTCAAGTTGCTTGCCCCCGAAAAAGATCACCAGCAGATGATCACCCCAATGCAGCAGCTGAAAAATGAATTGGCTATTCACTCTATTGAAAAGAAGAAATTCAAGCATACACCAAAATTTGCTCCCGCCGGACAAACTACCCAAATGATTATAGGCGCTACTAATGAAACTGACCAGAAGATAATAAAAGTCGCCAGTTATATGTATGATAAGTTAGAGATGAAGCGGGTGTACTATTCGGGATATGTACCGGTATTGCAAGACAGCCGATTGCCGTCTATTCACTCTCAGGTGCCTATAGTGCGTGAAAATCGTCTCTATCAAGCTGATTGGTTAATGCGTTACTATGGCTTTGCCCCCGATGAGATTTTAGATACACGTCAGCCCTTTCTCGATTTAGAAATAGACCCCAAACTCGCTTGGGCATTGCGCCACCCACACCTCTTTCCGGTAGATGTAAACACCGCACCTCGTGAGATGCTTTTGCGCATCCCAGGGGTAGGCGTACGCTCAGTGCAGAAGATACTCACAGCGCGCACCTTCCAAAAACTCACCTATTACAGTCTCAAACAGATAGGAGTAACCCTCAGCCGAGCCAAATACTTCATCACTTGCAGCGGGGCAACCCCATTGGCAGGCACTATGGAGCCCACAAAACTCCGCCATTTGCTCATTGCCAACAGCCATAACAAGCACAAAGAACTCTTCAACGGACAGTTATCGCTGTTTTAAATTCTTCTCTCATTATTTATCTCTCATCATTCGTTCTATAATAGTTCAAAATAAGAAATATAAGTTCAAAATAAGAAATAATTAGTGTTGTATATCTTTTTTATCCGTGGTATTTTTGCCCCGTTTAATTCATAAAATTTCAAATAATGAAAAGATTATCAACATTTTTCACGGTGCTTTCACTTATAGCACTTACGATTATCGGTTGCTCCAAAGACGATGGAGGGAGCGACAACAACGGCAATAACAGAGGTAATGGCACTGGGAACGGTAATGGCAACAGCAATACTGGTCAGGCTGTAACAGCTATTACACCCGACTTTCTCAACGGAACGTGGTCACACGTAGAATTTGAGTATGACGGAGTGAAGTTCTCTAACAATGCTAACCACCAAACTGAATGGAATTGTGTTAAAAAAGGGTCTTTTGTCTTTACCAAAAATCAAGTTACTCTTATCACCAATCAGTATGACGATGAGGACAATACTTGTACTGAAAATCGAGGCACTTTTAATTATACAGTAGAAAATGGCAAGGTTTATCTTGTAATTCAAGGGAAGAAAGAACTTTTGGATATTACTAAAGCTGGGGATAACATCATAGTTTCTGTAAAAGATGAAGATGGTAAAACTACTAAACGCACCCTTACTAAAACCTCTTCTAATAGTACAGCACCAGCTGCGAAAAAAGCTACTGCAAAAATCACTGTATCAGGGGTTACTAATGGAATAAAAGTAATCGTAGCTAATAGTACTTTTAAATCAAGCCACGTAGCTGTAAAAGAGGCTACTGTAAGCAATGGTAGTGCTATTATTGATGTATCAGAATATATAGGTAGAAAGCTGTATTTCATTGTAGAAAAAGACAATGAATATCTTTCTACTGAAGTAGAAAAAACAATTGCTGAAGGCGATAATACCATCGCTCTTACAGCTACTGCAAAGGATTATACTGTAAAGATAAAGGTAGTAAGCAATGGTACTGCTGTAAGTGGTAAAAAGGTGTATGCTGCTGATTCTTATACTTTTCAAGCTCTCAGTTATGGACTTAAAACGGGTAATGGCAATGAAAATCTTTTAACTTCTACTAAAAATGCTACTACCAATGTACAAGGTATAGCTACTTTCAGCAACTTCCGTCCTACATACAACAATCAAAAATATACATTTTTTGTAGTTACTTCTTCTTCACCTTACTACAAAGAAGTAGAACTCGCTATTGATGGTACTGCTAAAGAAAGTACTATTACTCTTGCAGGAAGCCAAGCACAAACAAGAAAAGTAAACGTTGAATTCTTGGTAAGAGATAGTAATGAATACCTAAACAATGTAAAAATAACTATTGAAGGGCAAACAAAAAGCACTAACACAATAGGTAGTGTTAAAGGTTATGTAGTTTTTGAACTTGAACAAAACAAAAGTTTTAGCTATACTGCTACTACCCCTTGTGGTCATACTAAAACAGGTAGTTTTACTACTAATGCTTATAGCAATATGGTTCAAGTAACCCTCAACACTACTGAAAACTGTAATAATCAAGCAAAAGGAACACTTATCATTAAAAACACTTCTAAAAATCCATATACTGTAAAAGTAGGAAGTAGTACTTTTGTAATGGAAGGAAAAACAACAAGAACTTTTGAGGTAGCATTAGAAACTTATACCGTAAGCTGGAAACAAAACAAAGGTTATGCTTTTTATCCTACTGAAGGCTCTTACGATGCTGAATTTAGTAGAAACAACAGAGAAATTACAGTTTCTTTCCCCTAATCAATTTCGTAACTAATTAATTTTCATAAACCAATGAAGAAATTTTTAATTCTTGGTACAGCACTGCTAATGTTAAGTGCTTGTCGTACCACTAAAACAGATGTAGGGCAGTTTCGCGAAACCCCTACCGAAGATTATGTGTATGCCAAAGGTAAACAAGTATGGCTTTTTTGGGGACTACTTCCTATAGGACGGACTAAAGTAAATACACCCTCTTCAGGTAACTGTCAAGTAGTTACTCGTACTAACCTTGCTGATTTTTTGATTAGTGGAATTACAGCTGGTATTGTAACCACTGAAACTATCAAAATCAAAGCAAAACGTGAGAATGCTCCTCAACAAGCTCAACCTCAGAATGCAGGTAACACAACTATTGAAATACACAATCACAGTAATAACCAATAATCCACAAAGCAATGAAGAAATTTTTAATGTACACAACAGTATTGTTACTTACAGCAATCACCACATTTGCGTGTAGTAAAGACAAGGATGAAGACAAAGCAACTTCTGCTACTATTCAATTAGTAGACCTCTTAGGTAAACCTGTAAAAGGAGTGAGAGTATACGCTTACGATCAAGATACTTGGAATATGATGGGCGACGAAACATTTCACGCTACCTTCCAAGTAGTTTCTGATGATGCAGGTAACGCTACTTTTACCAATCTTGATAAAGGAACGCAATTCACAAGTGTTAATAATGAGACTAATACCTTTACTTTTTCAGCGCACTATACACTTAACAATAGTAGTAAAACTAAAAGAGTTTCTATTACTTTGAAAAAAGGAGATACCAAAACTGAAAAGTTGGTACTCAACTAAAACGATAAAAAGCTGCCCTAAGGCAGCTTTTTTATTATTTATTAAGCATCTCTTTGAGCATTACTATTTGCTCTTTCAGGGAAGCTATAGTTTCTTCGTATTGAGCTATTAATTTTTCGGGAATTTGATTCAAATGATATTCTCCATTACAAGTGCCAGAAGAATTATTATTGATGTTGAACACTTTTTTATCGTCGAAACCTAAAACTTTCATCGGGTCTACTTGCAAAATAGCACATATTTCGTTGAGGCGCGTAATGGTAAGTTGCGTCTCTCCTGATTCAATCTTTGAATAAGCGCGTGTAGAAATTCCTAACTGAGCCGCGACAAAGTCTTGAGAAACTCTTTTTACTTCGCGTGCTTGCTTTATCTTTACTTCTGGTTGTTCAATCATCTTAATACCATTTTAATAATCAGTAGGCAAAAGTATAAATAATTTTCCTATTAAACAAAAAAAGTCGCTTAGTGAGGTACTTAGCGACTTTTTTTATTATTTATCCAGAATAGGTATGTACACTCATTTGTGCTGTTGGTAAGTAGTTTACACCAAACCAGCAAACAAGGAGCAGTATAAAGGCAATTCCTACAATAAGGAAACTCTGGAATGGTTTCTTTTCTTTGTGATTGTACTTGTGGTGGAGATATACCAAATAGCCGAGCCAAGTGATAAACGCCCAAGTTTCTTTAGGGTCCCACGTCCAATAGTGTCCCCACGCTTCTTTTGCCCAAAGGGCTCCAAAGAGCAATCCAAAGGTAAGAAATACATAACCTATTTTTACGAGTTGGTCGATAACAGTAAAGATTGATTGTACTTCTTGTCCTTTTTTATAGCGATAAATACCATAAAAAGCAGTGAGAGAAGCCATTCCCAACATCGCATAAGCAAAGATATACACGATTACGTGGGGCACGAACCAAACGCTCTGCAAAGCAGGCATCAAGGCTTTGTTCATTGTATCGGGGTGAGTGTAGGTAAGCACTATAAATACAATACCCATTACTGCTGAATAACTAAGCATCCACTTTTGGCGATAGAGCCAATAGATAGCACAGCCTATGAGCCCCATAAAGAATGCATACCAAATACGCGTTTCGGCAAGTGTGCGCAAGGGCGGGCGGTCTAAGTTTTGCCACAAGGCAACAATAAAACCTCCTATGGTTAAGGTAGCTATCAAGTGAGCTGCAATACTCACTCCTCTGAGCGCTTTGCTCTTGCTGTAGATAAGCGTACCTGAAAGTAGCCACAAAGCTACTGTGATATATGTTATAAGATTAAAATAATGCCACATAGTTTAGAAAATAGGAATTAGGAGTTAGGAATTAGATGTTTGTTTTTTAGTTTTTACTTCAAAGAGTAGGGCAATACCGCCAGCAAGTAGTAAGAAAATTCCTACATAAACGACAGGTAACCAAGGGTCGGAGATGAGTTCGACGACACTGAGTTCTGACCAACGTCCCATACGCTCGTCATAACTCAATTGATAAATACGCCAACCGCCTACACTGATAGGGTGATTCACCTCTATTTTTTCTTCTAAAACTTCTTGTTTTCCTTTTTGGTATACTAATACCTCAGATTGGAATTTACGTGCTTCGGCAGGAGCCATTACTAAGGTATGTTCATCGTCTAAATGAATGGCACGGGGTGAGAATTGGAAGTTACCAGCTGAAATCCAATCGGTTTTCTTTTTATGAGTACGGAGGTCTTCTACGGTTACTTTGGCTGCATTGGTAGCTCCCCACATTGTGTGATTGACATAAGTACTATCGGTATCGGGGATTGCTTTTTCGAGGTATTGGAGAAGGGTAATTTTCCAGTTCAGCAGGGTCATACTCTCACCTTGTTTTTCGAGCATAAAGCCTATAGGTTTTTCGTGAGGTAGTGCTGAGCCTGTGCTATCGATAACAAATAGTTTATTAGGGTAGATATCGATACTAAACTCTTTGAGTTCCATAGCGATGGGGAGTTCTACCATTTGATTATCTTCGGTAGTAGCGCGCCATTCGAGCTTATCCTTATAGAGGTTCATTTTCAGACGTATAATATCTCCCTGACCTAATACGCCAGCGAACATTGTAAGCCATAAGCCAAAGTGATTGAGGAGGAACGGGATGTTCTTGCGTTGGTAGACCATTGAACGTTTGAGGATAGAAAACCAGAGGTTCATCAGTGCTAACACGAAAACGATGCCGAAGTACCAAGTTTTGGTAAGGTCGTCTAAGCCCAATTTGCCCACAAAGCTATGAGCTACCTCTTGAGGATTTACGTTGATGCTCCCCAAACCAATGGTGAGAACCCCAAGGGTTACGACCGTAACAATAGCAAAAGGCGCTGATGAAAAGCGCACGATGAAGTTTGTTTTTCTAAAAATAAAATATACAGCTGTAGTGAGTACCACAAAGGCAAAGCCTCCTATTACATTGTAAGGAAAGCTAAACCAACTTTTGCTGATACTTCCTAAGGTAAGTTGTAGTATCAGCCCTATGATAAGGGATATGCACGCTACGAGAATAGCGAAAGGATATTGTTTCATAGTTAGGTAAGAGATAAGAGGTAAGAAATAGGGGCGAATTACATTCGCCCCTACTCGTCATTTGTCATTCGTAATTCGTAAATTACTTTTGGGTTACTAAGCGTCCTTTTTCTTTGGCTTCTTTAATCCATTTAGGAACGATAGTTTCTAAGAATCTTTTCTTAGCAGCTTCTTCTTTAGGAATATCTAGACCGATTTCTTTTTGAGCTTTAGCTTTAGTGCTGATATCAGGCATTACAAAAGCTGTTTTGATGTTTAGTTTTTCTTTAAGCACATCTAAATTATCTTCAGCTTGATAAGCATAGATAAGACCATCGCTAAGGAGGCGTTCAGATTCGATAGGAGCGTGGAAAGCGGCACCGTGTGAAGAGTGTACCATATCCCAACGCCATTGTGATTTGCGGATAAGTGCCAAAGTAGGTTTCATTTGTTCTTCAGTAGCACCGTTATCCCACAAGAATTTAGCTTTAAAGTGTACTTTTGCTAATTGTTTTTCGAGTTTCATACGCATACCATATACAGCATCTTGGCGATCGTATACGTTTTTCACCAATTCTTCTTCACTTTGGCGGTGACAAGTTTGGCAACTTGCTGATACGTTACGCAAAGGGCTACTGATTTGGTGATCGGTGAATTTCACAGCACCATCAGTTTTGTAAGGCATATGGCAATCGGCACAAGAAACGCCACGTTGTCCGTGAATACCGAGTTGAGAAAGTTCATAGTCAGGGTGTTGTGCTTTAAGGATAGGGGCACGGCTAAGTGGGTGTACATAGTCAGTCCAACCTTCTGCATCGTAGTACTCTTCCATCTTTTCAATAGTCATACCTTTATCCCAAGGGAAAGTAAGATATTTTTTATCACCTTTGAAGTAGTACTCTACGTGGCATTGCGCACAGACGAGAGAACGCATCTCTTGGTGAGTAGCTTTATTGATATCGCGACCTTGACGTTTGAAGGCTTCTTGTAAAGCCAATTGACTTACTTGCAATTTCATAGTTTTAGTATCGTGGCAAGTAGCACAACCGATAGGATTTACGATTTGGCTACCCCATTGATCCCAAGGAGCGCTGTAGTAAGTTTCAGCACCTACTTCTTTGATTAGGCGAGGCACATCAGGGCTTTTACAAGTCCAGCAAGTACCTGGTTGAGGGGAGTGTGTAGAATCGGTAGGGGCGCCAGTACGGAGGATTTTAGTAACGTCTTCAATAGCGTGCATGTGTCCGCGAGGAGCGTTGTATCCCTTAGAGAAAGAATAACCAGCCCAAAGGATTACCATTTCGGGGCGCAAAGCGAGCAAATCATCATCTTGACTACTCATATACTTAGAGCGGAAAGTAGTGTCGGCAGTTGCTGCCCACGAAGCGTATTCACGAGGATAGAACGGTTCAAAGAGCTCGTTTTTGCATTCCTGATCGGGGAGGTTATTACCGCCTCTTGCGATAAACTGAGCTTCTGAAGATCTGTTCATTATTGAATTAGCCAATAGTCCTAACAAAAAGGTAACTATTGCTAATAAACCTGCAATTAACCAATGTTTCTTTTTCATCGCTGTATAAATTATATTTCGTTTTTTTAATTTGTTGATTTTTCTTTATTTTTCACCATATTATCAAGCCACTCAGGGGTATTGCTTGGCATATTACTAATAATAGGTACAGGGGAATGAGGAGCTGCATTGAGCCCTCGTACACGGCTGTGAGGCACTTCGCGGTGGCAGTCCCAGCACAATTTACCGTTATCGGCGTGAGCCATTTTAGCAGTCACCTTGCCCGCTTGCACTTCACTTACCAAAGTACTATGGCAACGAATACAATTTTCTTGTACCACTGTTTGCCCTGGAGTGTGCATCTTAATCACTTGTGGTTCCATACGGAAGGTGAACATTGTAGCGTGGCGAAGTCCGTCGTTCGCTTTGAAATAGTATTTGCGAAAAACGTTGTCGTGAGGCACGTGGCAATCGTTACACACGGTATTGCGACCGTGAGAGGAGTGCATCCACGTAGCGTACTCAGGCTCCATAATATGGCAGTTCACACACGCCTTAGGGTCGTCAGACAGATAGGTATATGCTTTGGATATATAAAATATGTATCCACAAAGCCCTATCAGTATCCCTACTAACGAGGGAATTAAGAAACGAAACCATCGTCCTTTTTTAGTAGATGGGGTGTTGTTATCTGTTGTCGCCATTATATAAAAAAATATTTTTTCGTTGTTTTTCGTTGCAAATGTAAAATAGTTTCTATACATTTGCAAATGAAAATAAAAAAAACTGTATACTTTATTGTAAGTCTAAATAAGAGAAATTTGTTTTTGTTTCATTTTCAATATATTAACATTTTTTAAGTGTAAATAATTCAAAAAAAATTATACCGATGAAAAAACATTTATTATCAATTTTTGCGTTGGGCACTGCTTTCGTTTTGTGCCCTACTTTAGCAAGTGCACAAGAAGAGTTGCCAACACCTCCACCGATGGATGAAATGGCTCCTCCCCCACCTCCAAACGAGTTTACACTATCAGCGCAATTGCGCCCGCGTTTTGAGTATCGCAATGGGGCATATCGTCCTTTAGTGGAGGGGGAATCACCTGCAATTCTCACAAATAACCGTACGCGTTTGAACTTTGACTACAAGCACACCGATCGTTTACACCTATATATATCACTACAAAATGTGAATGTATGGGGGCAAGCGCAACAAATACAAGCTGTTGATAGAACAGGCGGTATGTCGGTTTTTGAGGCTTATGCTGAATTTCCGCTTGTAAATACTCTTAGTGCAAAAGTAGGTAGACAGATGATTGTTTTAGATGATGATCGCATTTTTGGGTCGCTTGATTGGCATCCTGCCGGACGTAGCCACGATGCAGTGAACCTCAATTGGACACCTTCTGAAAAGTTGACACTTCGCGGTTTCTTTGCTTATAACCAATCGGGAAGTACCACGACCCCTACTCTAAATGTAAATACTCCGAGCGGACAGAATTTCACTCCAGGATTGGGTCAGGATTATCAACACTTGCAAGCTCTTCACGCGCACTATAGCATCAGTGAAGCACACCAATTGTCGCTCTTGTTTGCTAACTTAGGTTACCGTACTGATGATAGTGCTGACCAAAATATGCAAACTTTCGGTGCGCACTACACTGGCAAAAGTAACCAGTTGAGCTATGGTGCTTCGGCTTATATGCAAACCGGCAAAAACAATACAGGTGCCGATAAAAGTGCTTATATGTTTGCTGTGAATGCAGGCTATAAGTTTTCTCCTATCTTTGGCTTAACCGCTGGAGTAGACTACCTCAGTGGCAACGCCTCTGATGACAATTCTAAAGATAAGAAATTTAATCCTTTCAGCGGTACCAACCACAAGTTCTACGGCTTTATGGATTATTACTATGTAGGTTTCACCCCTTCTGTGGGTTTGCTCAATCCTTATCTCACTGCTAATGTACGCACTGGCGAAAAGAGCAACCTCAGCGCTACTTTCCACTATTTTGCACCTGCTGCTAAATTTGAGGTTGGAGGCAAAAAACACAGTAGCTATGGCAGTGAAATCGACTTGGTGTACAACTTAAAAGTACAACCTTTTATAGGGTTGCAAGTAGGTTACTCTACTTACTTTGCTAACGATGGTACCAAAGCTCTCAAAGGTACTGCTAACCAACGCGGTTACCAAGATTGGTTCTGGTGCAGTTTGAACATCAATCCTAAGTTGTTTTCAGCAATGTTTTAAAAACAACTAATATTTATATAAAAAAGGATAGCTTTCTGTGGAGAGCTATCCTTTTTTACATTTTGCTACTACTTGTTCCTTGTACATTTAGACACTACAAAATATAGGAATCTCTTTAATAAGAGAAAAATTGATAATACAAATAAAGTGTAAATGAGTAATCTTATTCTATATAATTAACGTGAGTTCGGCGTAAGTAATTATTTAACAATCAGTAAAATATTTTTAATCTCCCACGAATTACACGAATTTTCACGAAATTGAGAATGCATAAAACTCCTTATTTTATATTATCTCACGAATTTTCACCTGACGGTGAATTATTTTGTGAATATATTATGTTACAAAGCTGTAAATCAATAATCTTTTATATCGAACTGACGTTATTTATGATTTATACTTGAATTTCAATATTTCTTCTTCTCCATAAGTTCTTTCAATTTTGTATACTCGGAAATATACTCGCTTTGTATAAGTTCATAAAGTGTAGACATAAAAAAATACGCTCTAAGGCGTATTTTTATTAGGTTTCCCCTTTGGGTGGAATATGGGGCTCGAACCCACGACCTTCGGAACCACAATTTTACATTGATTTAAAAATGTTTTGATTATCAATGCTTTTTAGGTTCAAAAAACACCCAAAAACCTAATAAAAATACTCGATTATATACTCTATTTTAGTGTTAATTAATACACGGAAATATCTGTGTTACAAAGATTCAATTTATGTACAAAGATACAGATATTTATAAATTCTACAAATATATAAATCAAAAAAGCTCTAGAAAAGCATACTTATAGGAATTCTTAGAGAGAAATAACTAAAAACATATAATACATCTCACTGATTAACAACGTATCGAATAAAAAATGTGAATACATTTTTAGTTTTAATGCGAATATAATTGTTATTTCAAAATATTTTTTTACTTTTGTAGCGTTAAAAAAATATACTTCCGCTATGAGAATAAAAAGCATCTATTTGCTACTTTTGCTGTTGTGCTATAGTAGTTTGAAAGCGCAAGAGCAAGAAAATTTTACTTCATTAGAAAAGAAAACCCATTGGGTAAACCAAATTCAAGATATTACTGAACTCCCTGTAGGAATTAGAGAAAATAAGAATGGCGTAGAGTATGCTATGATGATTACCAATGCTACTTTTTCTCCTAACGAAACTACTGTAAATATCTATGCCCGCATTACCTTCCCCGACACACAAAATCCTTCAGGTAAACGCGAACTCTACTTTGGGGCTACTGAAATTCCTTTTTCGTATGAAGGTCAGTTAGTAGGCGATGTACATTTGTCATTATTAGGTGATGTGACTATTAGTAATACTAAAAACTGGTCGTTTTTGCTCAAAGGAGGTAAAAATGTAAAAGGAAAAACTGTAGACGACCAAACATATATTGAAGTAGATTGTAACGGATTGAAAAAAATTGCTTTAAAAGGGATGATACGCATCTCTAATGAACTCATAGTTCCGGTTGACAATCAACTACAGCCTATAGCCAATGGTTATGTAGAAAGCGAAGTGGCTATAGTAGCAGAAGATTTTAACAACTTGCTAGTAGAACTTAAACTACCTGCTTTTGCTCTTACAAGGCAAATACAAAATAAAGATAAAGGAGCTTTTATATTTCACCCTGAGCGAATGGTCTTGGATATGAGTGATACCAATAATGCCCCAGCAATGGTTTTCCCTCAAGGATATGACGAGTATTTAGTAGCTGGGCAAGAAAGTTGGCGAGGCTTTTATATACAAGAACTCACGGTTACCTTACCTGAGGAGTTCAAAAAAACAGGAGGGAGAGTAAGTTTAAAAGCAACTAACTTCCTTTTGGATGCTTATGGTTTTTCAGGAAGTTTGTCAGCAGAGAATCTCATTAGCTTTAAAGAAGGACGTACTTCTGAGGATAAAAAGAAAGGATGGCAATACGCCATAGACCACATACAAGCTGATTTTGTAGCTTCTAAACTCACCGGAGGTGCCCTTTCTGGTGCTTTCCGTATTCCTATAGAAAAAGAAGATTCTCGTGGAATTCATTTTGAGGGTAGTTTTTCCGAGGATAACTATATGCTCCGTGTTTCCTCATTAGAGTCTATTTCCTTTGATATGTGGAAAGCAAAAGCTGTTATCCTGCCTTCTTCTTATGTTGAATTGCAAGTAAAAAACAAAGAATTTCTCCCAAAAGTAGTATTGGATGGGTCAATGATTTTAGACGCCCCTAAAGATAATGAAAATATTTATCGATTAGAAGGAGTTAAATTTCAAAAATTCACCTTACAAACACAAGCTCCTTACATATCAGCTGAGTATTTTGGCTGTGAAGGAGAACAGAAAATAGCAGGCTTCCCTGTGAGTATCAAAGATGTAAGTGTAGCTTTTAGAGAAGAACGTGCTCAATTACATTTTGGTATACGGGTAGGCTTACAAAAAGATAAGTTTTCTGCCGAAGGTGATTTCAATATCTACGCTAAAAACACCGATGAACATTGGGATTACGACCGATTTGAAATTACTAAACTCAAATTAAAAGAAGTAGATATAGCAGTAGCTAAAGTGAGTGGAGAGCTGAACCTAATGAAAAACCACCCAATATACGGCAATGGATTCAAAGCCAAACTTGCCGCTAAAATCACTAAAATTGATGTAGATGTTAAGGCTAATGCTGTATTTGGCAGTAAGGACTTCCGCTATTGGGGCTTTGAAGCTATGGTAGACGGACTAAATATCAACACCCAATACGTGAAAATAACAGGTTTTGTAGGAGGGGCGTATTATCAAATGCGCCCTTTAGGCAATCCTAAAGAAAAAGAGGAATTAGAAGAGCTTTCTCTTGTTCCTGATGAAAAAATAGGATTGGGGCTAAAAGCCGGAGTGTTAGGAGCTTTTCAAGACAAAAAAGTACTATCCTTTTTAGCCTTGTTAGATATACAAACTTATAAAGGAGGAGGACTCTCAAAAATCGGCTTTTATGGTAATGCTGCTGTAATGTATGCCTTCCAAGATAAACTATCCAATCCTTTTGCTACCGTACAAAAAAGTTTTGCTGACAATGTACAAAATGTTGTAAAAATGGAAGAGTTAGCTAAAAATGAAAAGTATAAATACTTGGACAATTCAGGAAAAGCTGACATCCCCGATGATTTTGTTATAGATAAAAGCAATGAAACCCAAAAAGCACCTATTTTCGCTCAATTAAATGTGAGTTATGATTTTGCTTCAAAAGCTTATCACTCTAATATGGAAGTATATGTGAATGTAGCTGGAGGAGTGATAAGAGGTACTGGTAATGGTAACTTGGCAGGACGAGCCGTATTGCACGTAGACCCTCAAGATTGGTATTATCATCTAGGTACGACTCGTGAGATGATGGGATTGCAAGTAGGATTTGGCGATTTTCTAAATCTCAAAGCTCAAACCTATCTTATGATAGGTACCAAAATAGGCGAGGCTCCCCAACCTCCTGCAAAAGTAGCCGAAATACTCAATCTTAATCCTGATGAGATAGGTTATATGAAGAGTCTTAACCAAATAAAAGAAGGTAAAGGATTTGCTTTTGGTGCACATTTAAACTTTGATACTAAATTTGATGTAGGTTTTCTCTACGCGAGTTTTGCCGCTGGCTTTGGTTCAGATTTGATGTTAAAAAATTATGGCAATGCCCATTGCAAAGGCAGAAGTGGAGAACTAGGGATCAACGGATGGTATGCTAACGGACAAACGTATGTATATCTGCAAGGCGAATTAGGTATTAAAATAAAACTGTTCTTTATTCGCAAACGCATCCCAATACTTAGTGCAGGGGTAGCAGCTTTACTACAAGGGTCAGGACCTAATCCTTTCTGGGCACGAGGTTATTTAGGTGGCTACTACAATGTACTCGGCGGATTGGTAAAAGGTCGCTTCCGTTTAAAAATGGAATTTGGAGAACAATGTGAATTGGCAAGCGATCAAGTGTTAGGAGGTATGAAAATTATCTCGGACGTATCCCCTTCTGACCGTAGTGAAAATGTAGATGTATTCCTCTCTCCTCAAGCTACTTTTAACTTAGAATTAGAAAAACCTATTGTTATCCCAGAAGATGACCATGACCATACTTACATAGTAAACTTAGAAAAATTTGAAGTTATTGATGCGCAAGGAAATACCATAGAAGGAAAACTAACTTATGGTAAAAATCAAGATGAACTTAACTTTACTCCAAGAGAGGTGCTTCCTCCTCATCAAAAACTAAAAGCTGTTGTAAGTGTAAGCTTTAAAGAACTTAAAGGAGGAAGTTACCATACTGTGATGGTAGATGGTAAAAAAGCCGTAGAAACCGAAGAGCGTACATTTACCACAGGTGAAGCTCCTGATTATATCCCTAATAAGAATATAAAATACGCCTATCCTGTATTAGACCAAAAGAACTATTTCATAGGCGAAAGTGATGAAGGCTTTGTACAATTAGCACAAGGTCAGCCTTATTTGTTTGAAGATGCACATTGGAATACTCGATTATTTATAGAGCCCGAAGGAGGTGGTAAAGCCCTTGAGCTTACTCCTACTTACTTAAAAGCAGAAAACAAAATTTCCTTCACTATGCCTAAACTCTCCAAAGCTACTAAATATGGGCTTTCTATTGTGAGCTATAGCAAGCAAGGAGCAAAAGTAAGTGCTGAAAAGTCACAAAGAAAGAAAAATGACCCCAAAATTTCTGAGGGAAAATTTGACAAAGGAGAAGACGAAACTTCTTACACCTTTGAGAACAAAAAAGCACAAGCTAATGTAGATAGAGGAGGCTTTGAACGTTTGTCATACCAATTTAACACTAGTAAATACGAGCGTCTGAGTGACAAGATGAAGAAGTTCAATACGAAACATTTGTGGATAAAATATAACTCGGCAGTTGCCTTGCTACAGAACGATATGAATACTGATGAACCTTTTGAAGAAGCTGAACTCATAGGAACCACTTATTCGGGAATTCCTCTCATAAAAGCTGAAGCTGTATTAGATGATAAGTTTGACGCTTTATTTACTAAATATTTATACAACAACCCTCAAGGACAGCCTTGGCTTAGCAGAGATACTAACACCGTAGGCTATCCTCCTAAAGAGGCTGTCACTGTTTTTCCGTTCTATCCTGAGGAACTTAAATGGAGTAGTTACGATGTAAAACGGGTATTCCCTTATCGATATGATGTATTTATGTATTATCAAAAAGACTGGGATGATCAGCACACTTACTTTGCTAATCACTTGAGTGAACTAATGCAAAATCCTTTGTACGTAGAGTTTATGGAACTCTATTTCCCTGTGCTTCCTTCTAAAAACTACAAAGCTGTGTTAAAATACCAATTACCTAACGGAAAAATCACTTCCGAAACACCTTACAAATATAAGTTTTAAGAGAAAATGAAACAAGCTTTATTTATAGTTATATATACTTTTACTTTTCTTGCCTTTTCACAAGAAAACCCTTCTGTGCAAATAAGTAAAGAGGTACGAAAAAACAGTATTGCTTTGCGATGGGCAGTAGATGCCCCCGTAGCGTGGCAGAAAGCCAATAACATAGGATTTCTGTTAGAACGGACTACATACCTTCGCAATGGGAAACTGCTCACTACCCCCGAAACCAAAGTGTTAGGCACCTTCAAAACCCCTCCTTTAGAAAAGTGGAAAGAATGGGTTGAAAAGAACGACAATGCCGCTATTGTCGCACAAGCTATCTATGGTGAAACTTTTGAAACTGAGATTTCTAATAACCAAAACCCTATAGAAGGAATTGCCAATAAAGCACGTGAAATAGACGACCGTTTTTCTTTTGCTCTAATGGCAGCCGATTTAGACTTCTCTGTAGCTTGCTTTGCAGGGTGGGGATATGTAGACAACGAGGTATTACCTAATGAAAATTATCTTTATAAAGTAAAACTATTGCCTAATGATAAGCTCAATATAAAAGAAGGAGCTGTAGTGGCTGGGCTTAGAGATTTCCAAGAATTACCAGCTCCTTTTGATTTTAGAGGACATTTTGAAGATAGAAAAGTAACTCTCACGTGGGACTATCAAACCCTTAGCCAACTCTATAGTTATTATTTTATTGAAAAGGCTGAAGGAGATGCTCCTTTTGCTCCAATAACCGAACATCCCGTGGTAAATATGAATCAAAATAGTCGTTCCACAGCGATGATTTATGTAGATTCATTAGCTCAAAATGATAAGGAGTACCGCTATCGCCTAAAAGGAAAAACAATCTTTGGAACTTATAGTCCGTATTCTCAAGAGATAAAAGGCAAAGGTATTAAGGCTATTACGCAAATAGCACAACTTACTGAGGTAGTTCCTATAGATGAAAAACAATACCGCTTGCGTTGGGATTTCTCTAAGGAAAATGAGAATGAGATCACACACTTTTCTCTCTTGCACTCGCCTGACGACAAGGCTTATAAAGAGATAAAAACTCCTATTGCTGTAACTGATAGACAAATACTTATAACCCCTACAATGCCCTCTAATTACTATAAAGTGCGCACGTATGCCAAAAATGGCACTACTTTCGATTCATTTGCGATGTTAGTACAGCCCGATGACGAAACCCCTCCTGAAAGGGTACAACAACTCACAGGGACTATAGATACTTTAGGGGTCGTAACTTTGCAATGGAAAGCCAATACCGATGCCGACCTAATGGGCTATTATGTTTTTAGAGGTAACCAAAAAGGTGAAGAGATGATGCGTATCACGGGCTCTCATATAACCGATACCTCCCTTAAAGATACTGTAGTTCTCAAAAGTTTGAATGCTAAAGTATATTATTGGGTAACTGCTATCGATTTTCGTAAGAATGAGTCTACTCCCTCCGTATTGTTAGAACTCACCAAACCCGATAAAGTTCCTCCTACCACCCCTATTTTTACTCAGTATGTCGATGACAAAAATGGCTGGAAACTTACTTGGCGTAAGAGCTTTAGTGACGATGTAACCCAATATTTGCTCTACCGAAGAGAAAAGGGTACTACCGATTGGAAACTTATTCATTCTGAAAATAATAGCAAAAAAGAATCCTATACTTATACGGTTCCTCCTAATGTATCAGGGGGTTATGAGTATACCGTACGTGCAAAAGACCATAGCAATAATTTTTCCGACTACTCGCCTGTAATACAAATCAATCACAAACCTAAAACCGATGATAGGGTATTACGAGGTCTTCAAAGTCGTGTTAAAAAAGGAAAAGTTACTTTGCAGTGGTTACCTATAAAAGATGGCTTTAATGAAATGATAATTTACAAAGCTATCAATGGAGATAAACCTATGTTGTGGCGCAGTTTTACTACGCCTGTTACCTCGGTTGAAGATTCCGACATACAACCTGATAACACTTATCTCTACCTTTTTAAAGTCATTTTAAAAGATAATTCACCTACCCCTACTGAAAAAATAGAAGTCAAAACAATTAATAATTAACAATCCATAATTACTATGTTCTTACGTCGTTACATACTCCTCCTCCTCACCTTGCTGAGCTTCACCCTGCAAGCTCAGCAATACCCTGTGGACGTGCAAGTGTTTGTCACCCCACCCTATCCTCAGAGCCTCAGAGGGTATGCCGATACCTTTGAACAGAAAATACAAGCTCATTTCCTGCTCAAAGACCTCTCTACCGGCGGACGACCTTTTGCACTACGATTCTCGCTCGAAAACTTCCAAGGACAAACCATTGCCCAAACTCCCGACTATATTACCCCCTATTTGGTAAACCTCTCTCCAGGTGTACGACGTACACTTACCAATATAGATTTCAAAACCCTACTGCGCTACGAGAATCTCTACGGTATCAATGAGGCGACTTACAACGGGCTACTTCCTGAGGGTACTTATTTTATTGGCTTGTCGCTTTACGACGTAGCTACAGGTCGCCCTGTGTCCAACAAAGGGCGCGCGATGATACAAGTACGCCGCTACTCACCTCCTGTACTTACGATGCCCCAAAAAGGCGAAGTGCTCACCAAAAAGAACGCCTTTCAAAATATTCTCTTCCAATGGATGCCTCGTGATATAGTCCCCTTTATGCAGTACGAGTTCACCCTCAAAGAAGTATGGGATTTAGCTTTAGTGCCTGAAGAGGCATTTATGAGCGGCAGATTAGTATACCAAACCAAAACCAATGCCCCAGCGTTACAGTATACCAATATGATGCCCATCCTATTGGAAAACAAACGCTATGTGTGGCAAGTACGCGCTCTTACTAACAATCCTACCAATCCTAACGAACAGTCGTATTTTAGAAACAACGGCAATTCCGAAACTTTTTACTTCGATTTAGTCTCTAATTGCGAAGCACCACGAATGCTCACCGCGATGACCGAAAGCACCTCAGCACAATTGCGATGGAGTGCTCAGGCGATGATGCCCAATCAGGAATACCCGTACAAGGTGATGTACCGCGAGAAAGGCAAAAGCTGGAAATCGCAAAAAGTGAGTATGCCTTATGCCAAAGTTATAGGACTCAAACGCGGACGCACCTACATCTACAAAGTGGGGGTAGCTTGTGGTCTAAACGCAGCCAATAGCACCTCAGTTTTTGGGGAAGATAGCTATGTGTATAGCACCGAACAAGAGTTTACCACCACCGAGCAGATAGACGAAAAGAGTCAAGTGCAATGTGGGGTAAAACCCGAGATACGCATCAAGAACACCGAGCCATTGCAGGATAACTTGTATCCTAACACCACCTTTAGGGCAGGTGATTTCCCTGTAACCGTGCTCAATGCTACAGGCAGCAATGGCGTATACTCAGGTGAAGGCTATGTGAAAGTGCCTTATTTGCAAGACACTAAAATAAAGGTAGTGTTCAATGGCATCAAGCTCAACACCGAACGCCAACTCATAGACGGAAAACTCGTAACCACTTATGATGAGACCGAGAGAAATGTACAGTTTATACAAGAAGGTATAGGTGAAGTCTTCGGCGATAAAGGCAAGAAAGACCAAAAGATGCCTTTTGAGATAGAAAATGAAAACGATATACAAGTAGATAGCATCACTGGGCGCATCACCATTACCGGTAAGGTAGACCCTAAAACCGGCATAGCACCCAAAGTAACATTACCTAAGGGCAGAGACTATGTAATCATTGATAGCCAAGGAAAAGTCTATCAGTTAGATGAGAGTGGCAAAGTAACTGCCAAAGGCACTCGTGAGCAAGGCACTCAGTTAGCCCAACAAGCCGGAAAAGGAGATAGCAAAAATCCGCCTATTAGCAACAAACATTTTAAGGTAGAATGGCTCTTCAACGATGAGTTAGCAAACGACACCAATGGTGAAATACCTTATAAAGCGCTTGTAAAAGGCAAAACCTCGAGCTTTGAACTGCGCATACAACCCGCCGATACTACCAAATACGATTTCTTCTTCCATACAGAAAATGGTGTAAAAGTAGAGGCTGAAAGCAAAGGTGAAGGACTATACAAAATCACTCGTAAGGGAGCTTTCGACTTTGCGCAGGAAGAATTATGGGTCGTTGCCAAAGAAAAGAAAGACAAAAAAGGCAAAAAAGAAGAACTCATTGGCAAATGTATTTTAGTGCACCTCTCGCCTAAAGAAGTAAATGTAGCTTTAGTGCCTACTCAAAGCGGACAAAACCTTCAAGAGGCAATCGCTCAAGTACAGCAGATTTATGAAAAAGTAGGGGTAACACTACACATCACTACTGAAAAACCTTTTGACATTAGCGACCAACTCAAAAACGGCACTTTGCCCACAGAAAACGAGTTTGGTGACCTTTCTACCTATAGTCCTGAACAAAACGCAGTCATCGCTAAATTTACAACCAACAGAAAGCCAAAAGAGAACACTTATTACATCTTTTTGGTAAACGACGGCACTGGCGATCACGGCTATATGCGATTAGGCGGGCAATATGGCTTTGTTTACAGTGCCAATGCACGCACCATAGCCCACGAACTGGGGCACGGCATCTTCAAACTCGAACACCCTTTCAAAGGTAAAAATGCCGACAAAGGTAAAACCACCGCCCTAATGGATTACAATGAGGGGCAAGACTTCTTCTACCGCGATTGGAAGCAAATCAACGACCCTAAAGTAAAACTCTATGCCTTCCAAAAACAAAGTGAGGGAGAACTGAAGGGAGGCGTAGTAATAATTGCAGGAAGTACAGATGGTAGCTCTATTAAATTTGATATAACAAAAAGTTGTAAAAGTTTTTTTGTAGCTAATAAAATAGTTAGTTTTAATGATAATGAGATTGAGAAAATAAAAGAATTATCAATATCAAAAAGTGGTGTTCTACAATATGTTACTGATGAAAAAGACAATAAATATTACCCCACTCAATATGTTGAAACAAAAAATAACGAAATAAAAGCAAGAGGAGGTATTGCATTTTTACTATGTACAGATTGCATAGATGGTGTAACAACCATTAATCGTTCAAAAGTATATTCAAATATTGATCGAAAATACATCATTGCTGATTTCACAAATAGAGGAAAAGACTGTCTTGAAGGTGAAGAAATATTAGTAAGAGAAGGTAATACATATATCTGTAAAACTCTTTCTAAAAGAGATTGTTCTTTAAACAAGGGGCTTAATATAGGAAATGGCAACGGAAATGGCGGAACTGTTTATAGCTTAATAGCCGATGAAAAACTTAGCAAAAACCTAGCCGAAAAGCTATATTCTATTGTCGCTAAAAACACTAAAAACACTATTACAGGTGAAAACCACCACCTAAATACAAGAATTTTGCTTTCCCACAAAAATATTTTAGAAAATACCGCTAAAATTGCTGTGCATAACGAAAATGGAAAAGCACAATTGTATGTAGGCAATGAAAAAGTAGCTATAAATCCTGATGAAATTGTTTTTTGGATAGAATACGATGGTTCTGATAAGAAAATAAGTGTAAAAGAAGTTGTTGTAGGCGATAATTTCGATCAAGACTTGCGAAAAACACTCAAACAATGGGATGAAAAATTCCAATATGAACAAGCTTCATTCTTTGGAAAACTATTCTATATAGGGAAAGACATAACAGACTTTCATTTTACAGCGTTTTACGACCTATTTGATATGTTGGGGTCAGGTATAGGAAAACTAAAGATACCTGAATCTGTATGGGACTGTAAAGCAAGTAATTATAATCCTATTTACGCTGAAGTCTTTAGTTATCTGAATCTTTCAGGCTATGTCAATCTCATTACCGAACAAATCGCAGGTGAAGAATCTAATTTATCCAAAGCACAAAAAGAAGCAAGTCAAGCAAATTTTGCCCTTTTCTGTGGAATGTACAACGGCTTGATAGATGTCGTAAAAACAGTACCCGATTTAGGCAAACTGTTGTCCTCTTTTGGTTCTTCAAAAGGACGTGAGAACAACAGCAAATTTGTTCAACAACTTGAAAATATAGAAGTTACTGATGATAATGGAAATGTAATATATGGCAAAGGTTTAGGATTTGGCAAATTGTGGTTCTTGTTTAAAGAAGGTATTAGCGATCAATTTAGCAAAGACAATCCTTGCAAAAAAAATGAGTTTATAGGTTCAATAGCAGGTCCTATTATAGTATTGTGTTTTGGCGATGTCGCTGCAAGTGAAAGTGTTTTAGCCAAAATAGGAAGCACTTCCTTAAAAGCCCTGCAATTCTGCAACCGCATAGGCGACCCTTTGCGTTATATAGGAATAAGCATTCGTTATGTAAAAAATGCTTCAGGCAAACTACTGATAGTCTTTAGAAATGCGACAGGCAAAGTAGCTGAACGATTAGAAAGCGGCTTGTACAGAGTACGTGTATTAGTAAACAATACCGAAAGATTTGAAGACGTATCTGAAGATGTAGCCGAAGAACTATTCAATGGTAGAACAGCGCCTATAGGTGGCGATACAAATGCAAGATTAGCGCACACCGCTGAAGATATAGCTGAAGATACCGCTGAAAAAGTTACTAAAGAGCTTTTAGAAAAAGCTGAAAGTCTAGTTAAAAAAGCTCGTAGTGAAGCTTCTAAATTTGCTAATGACTCAAAAGTTATAAACAAAGTAGCTGAATTTTTAAGTAATAAAAAAGCATTAGAGGCTATTGGTGGCGAAGAAGGATTGGAAGCTATTATAAGAGCTAATGTACGAGCTGGTTGTTCTACTTGTGGGAAAGCAACTACTTCATTTTTAAAGAATATGGACGAGTATTTAGATGATGTGTTAGATTTTGTATCAAAGTACAAAGAAGTAGATGGTTTTGATGATGTGATAAGAGAACTCAAAAAGCTCAACAAAGACAACAGTCCTAACTATGCCGTTGAAGGAGCTGCCTTTATGCTAAGTAAAATGCGTAAAACCTCTGAAATAACTCCACAAAGTGTTAAAAGGTTTGACGCACGTTTTGAATCAAAAGAAATTGATTGTTCTAATTGTCGTTTTGATATAGAACTCTTTCAAAAAAACGTAGGAGATTTAAAATATTTGGAATACAAGAGTTATATAGATGCATCCAAAATATCTCTTAACCAATTTCAATCTTACCTACAATCTGTAAACACTTTAGGTGAGCTAAGATATGTTTTTGATATTTCAAAAATATCAGCAAGTAAAATAAAAGGAGGGATTAAAAAATTCTTTACTAATAATGAAGATGAAATTTTCAAAACTATTTGGAAAAACAAAAACTTGAGAGATAATTTGTTCAATACATCTAACTATCCAAAAAATATTTCTCAAAATAAACTAAAAGAGCTTATGAAAGAAGATTTTCATCAATTAATATCTAAACAGGAAAGTCAATTGTATAAAATTATAAAAGTAGAATAGTATGAACCTTATAAATACTCAATCATATAGCAATATAAGTAATTTTCAAGTCTTAGACAATCACATTGCTTTCAATGATGAAAATAATCACTTATATATCAATGGTTATCTTTTAGATGAAGATAATGAAAGTTACTTCTTTTACGATACATATCTATGCTATCATACAAAAGAAGGAGGTACAGTATTTTTCAATTACATCAATAACACCTCTTTTGAGATAGATGTGTTTTTTCATAAAGATACTTTATTCAATAATAACTTTCTAACTTCTAAGAATTTCTTTAAAAATGAAGAAGGTAAATGGTTAAGTGATTTGTATCTTTATCAGTTAAATCCTTTTAAGGAGATTAAAAAATATGATTATTTTATAGAGGGTAATTTCTTTAGGGAAAAGGATTTTATACTGCAAATATTCTTAAAAAGAAATGTTATTTTAAAGAATATGGAAAATGATATCCTTTGGCAGTATTCTTTAGATAAAAAAGGCTCTATGAGTGTAGGACTTGAAATAATTAAATTTTTAGGGATATATAAAAACAATATCTGCTTTGTTCTCAATAATGGGTTGTTAGTTTTAGATATTTATTCAGGAGAAGAAGCTCATTTTATATCAAATGGAAAAATTTTAAAAGGTAATGCTTTCCAAGAGGATTTTAAAGGTTTTTTCGGATATGATACTATTTTGGATATTTCCAAAGGTATTATTTTTAACTTAAATTTATATTTCTATTTGGAATATGATTTAAATTCTAATTCTAATAAAAACTATTTTAATAGCTATAGGTTTAAAAATGAGAAAAATGATAGTGTTTTGTGTTTGAATAATGTGGGAGGGTACGATGATAAATACATTTATGCCTTTGAAGGAAGAGATAGCAATCGTTTTGCAGTTCTTGACAGAGAGAAAAAGGAAGTGATATGGTCATCAGAATTGCTTCAGAAAGGAAATGAAATTTCTTACATCATAGATATGCAAATCTCTGGGAATAATATCTATATTTTAGATAGTAATGATACTTTACGTATTTTTGAGAGAAGAGTTTAATTTATAGGTTTATTTTATATTTTTAACACCATGAAAATAACAGATGTTGGAAGTTTTTATATTACTCAAAAAGATTTTTTTTACACCAAGAATGGTACGTTGTTTAGCATTCAAGATAAAAAAGAGAAAATAATTGTACATTTAGTAAATTCTTGTTGGGGAAGCAAATATGAAGAAAATAGTATTGTTGTTTTTGGTGATTTTGGTAGTAAGGTTTATAACTACAAAGGAGAATTAGAATACGATACAAACTTATATGTAGAGTATTATGAAAACCAAAATAATTATATCATTTATGATGAGAATAGTAACCAAACAAAGATAAATAATGAAATTCTATTTTGTGAGGGTAGTCTGTTGGACTTAATGAAATATGATGATTACTTTTTTTATATGGATAGCTCATCTCCAGATATGATTAAGATGACATTAGACAATTGTCTATCTTGGCAATTCTCTTTACATTCAATCCCTAATAATCCTCATAACGACAATTACGACAAAGAGGCAGATTGGGAAGTGAAAAAGTTGATAGGCGTGTTAGAAGGAAAACTTTGGATAGCTCTCAATCATCATACTATCATAGCGTTAGATATTGAAACAGGGGCTTTAGTACATCAAATACATACAATAGCTAATTTCCATTGTAGTTGGTTACCCTCGGCTATTCCTCTACCCGAAGCAACTCAAATAGATGAAACGACTCATAAACTTATCGGTTTTATGTGGGAATTCTATTGGGAAATAAATCCTACTAATGGAGCGATTCAACTCTATGATTTAACCAATGAGCTTTCAGTCAAAAAGATACGTAGTGATATAGCTAATTTTGTGCTAACAGATAGCAAAATCTATTTTGCAAGTCATTTTGATAGTAAAATAGGAGTGTTGGATAGAGTTACCCAAAAACTCACTTGGGAGTATGACTTTCAAAAAGAAGAAGGTGCAGAACCGAGAATTATGGAGCTTCAAGGTAATGAAAACCAATTAGGAGCATTAAGTTCTCAAGGAACTCTATATATTTTTGAAAGAGAAGAAAATACCTAAACTATTGCCTTTTTTTGCAAAACCACTATCTTTGTACCCAAAATCATTACACAAACAATATACTAAAAATAAGTTCTTTAACATATTGAACAAGTACAAGCTACTATCAAGCAAGGTAAAAAGTGCCAAATCGCAGGAGGTTCAACTTGGTGCACCTCTCGCCTAAAGAAGTAAATGTAGCTTTAGTGCCTACTCAAAGCGGACAAAACCTTCAAGAGGCAATCGCTCAAGTACAGCAGATTTATGAAAAAGTAGGGGTAACACTACACATCACTACTGAAAAACCTTTTGACATTAGCGACCAACTCAAAAACGGCACTTTGCCCACAGAAAACGAGTTTGGTGACCTTTCTACCTATAGTCCTGAACAAAACGCAGTCATCGCTAAATTTACAACCAACAGAAAGCCAAAAGAGAACACTTATTACATCTTTTTGGTAAACGACGGCACTGGCAATCACGGCTATATGCGATTAGGTGGGCAATACGGCTTTGTTTACAGCACCAATGCACGCACCATAGCCCACGAACTCGGGCACGGCATCTTCAAACTCGAACACCCTTTCAAAGGTAAAAATGCCGACAAAGGTAAAACCACCGCCCTAATGGATTACAATGAGGGAGAAGACTTCTTCTATCGCGACTGGAAGCAAATCAACGACCCTAAAGTAAAACTCTATGCCTTCCAAAAACAAAGTGAGGGAGAGTATAAAGCTTGGAAATTTCTTATAGGCACTACTGTTGAGCAAATATCAGGATATGAAAATAAAGAGAAAAGTTTCATTTCTCCAACATCAAGTGTAATTACCCTACCTGCAAAAGCACGTGATTTTTCCTTCGTAAAAGGAACTCTTATCGGTTTTACAATAGCTGATGAAAGATGGATTGCTTTGTTTTCTAAAAATGACTCTATTTTTAAAGGATATTACAAAGATGCCAAACAAGATAAAAATGAAAATTTTGAAATTGTTGGAAAAAACTATTTTACCTATAAGCAAAATAAAAATTTAATTCAAGAGATTTTCTATGTTTCCCCTTCTCAGTGCAACGAAGTTAACATTTATAAGGGAAAAATCTCTAAAGAAGCTTTCTTTTCAGAAAATGGAGGAGTTGGCAGTGCCTATTTTTCAAATATAGTTTTTGATAATATTAAAGGACTAAGCAATTGGGAACTCCTCTCTACAGCAAGTGATCCTTTAAATTGTTTAAAGAAAACCCAAAGAGAATTCTATAAATTTATAATAGAGCATTATAGAGAACATAATGTACAAATATCTGAAACTGATAAAGAAACATTACGCAATATCCTCTCAAAGTTTGCCGATGTACGTATAAGCGGTTTAGATGCTCCTCCTACTTATGCTATCCAAGTGAAATACGACGAGATGCTCAAAACGGGTATCAAGGAGCTCATATACGATTTACAAACAAACATTGAAAAAGAAATAGGTAAAAACGAAGAATTACTCAAAAATACCTCACTCCTGATTGTTTTAGATGATTTCAAACGCATACACGATAAGTATTTATTCTATGAGCACTTAATAGAAATTATCGATAAAGATTGCGTTTTTGGCGAGAAATTTAGAGAACTAAGAGATAAAGATGGTAAAATGAAACCATTTTTAGAAGTAGCCAAATTAATCATTGATGGTACTTATGAAATCATTTCTTTAAATGAACTTTTTGAGAGCACTACTTGTGTACTTAAAATACTCAGAATCCCTCCTAATGTTTGGAACTCTGATAGAATTGATTACAAAACAGTCGATTTCTTTAAAGAGTTTTTAGGAAAAATAGGATTTGATACTAATAATGTAATACTTTCATCATTACTCAACGCTCAATTTGAGTTAGGAGCCCCTTGTTCTTGCGGAATGTGGAACTCTACCGTTGATTTAGTTGCGGGAATAAGCGATTTAGCTGCCGGTATTAGTCAAAACCCAACCGATTTAGTCAAAGGAATAAACAATTTCATAAGCGCTTTAGGCCAAAGTGACACTTGGAAAGCGATGGGCGATGCCCTCAAAAAACATCACGGTGTGTATAACACCTCTGTAAAGACCCCTCAAGCCGTTTATGGCGCTTGCTACGACGCTATTTTTGTAGCTTCATTCTTTGTAGGAGCAGGTGAGATAAAAGCTCTTTCAGAGGCAAGCTCTTTCGCAGATGTAATGCGCGTAGTGGGTAAAGTAGGTAGTAATGGTAAAGCTTTTGTGGTGAGTTTGTCTAAAATCCCTAATGTTGCAACCCAAAAAGCTGCCCTCTTTTTAGCCGACCATTGTACTGAAGTATTGCGATTTTTACCTAAAGAAGGAAAAATATACATTTACAGCAAACTAATAGATGCTGAATTAGCCCGATTTACAGCTCAAGGAATTGAGTTACTCCCTCAAGCAGGCAAAATAGAGCAAGTACTTTTTGAAATTACCGAAGAAATTACCGATGTTAATGGAAAAACAGGAAAACTCATCGTAGGAAAAGACGCACAAGGTAGAATTGTTTTAGAAATAGCCGGAGAAGCTACAAATATCAACAAATTACAACAATTTTTAAGCAATAATGAAAAGGTTGTAGCTCTCATCAAAAAACTAAACACTAAGTTCAATAAAGTAGATGATTTTGCCAAACGTTTTGAAGAACTCTATCAAAAAGTACCTAAAAATCCCGTAAAAGCTATAGATGACCTTGTGGACGACCTTAAGCATCTATTTACAGAGCACATAGATGAGATTCCTGAAGGACAATTAGTAGCTTTCTTAAACAAACTTTTAGAAACGGCTGATAAGTTTAAAGCAGGCACTACCTCTTTAGAGGTAATCCGAAATATCAAATCCTACTTACCCGCTAAATTCCATAGCACCCTGCAAAAGTTAGAATTAGAAGATCTTATTTCTTATGCTGATGAGGCAGGTGATTTTAGGTTTGATATCAAGTGGAAAGCCTTTGATGTTAATAAAGAAATTAGTATCTTCATAGATACTAAAAACTATTCTACAGCTACTAATATGTTTAAAGACTTAGGGCAATATAAAGCATATTTAAGAGAGATTAATAACTTTGATCAGCTGTATATTATCCAACAAGGAGGTAGAGGTATTACTAGAGAGGATGTTGTAAGAAGATTACAAAGTGCTATTAAAAAAGAAATAAATGATGTCTTTGAAATAATCTGGAAAAATGAAAATATAAGAAAAACATTATTTAACGTCAGTTCGATATAACAGAATATTGATTTACAGCTTTATATCATAATATATTCACAAAATAATTCACCGTCAGGTGAAAATTCGTGAGATAATAAAAAATAAAGACTTTTATACACTCCCAAATTCGTGAAAATTCGTGTAATTCGTGGGAGATTAAAAATATTTTACTGATTGTTAAATAATTACTTACGTCGAACTCACGTTATTTAACGTCAGTTTGATATAACAAAACAGTGATCTACAATTATATTTACATCATAATCCGTGTAAATCCAGTAGTGTCAGCTACCTATCCGTGCAATAATAGAGATTTATTCGTGTTAAATCTGTGTGATTCGTGTTCACATACCCAGCTGTAAGCCCTCGCTGGCTTTGTGCGAGACCTAAAAAACAGCAAAGCTATTTATTTGATTAGCAAATAATTAACCATATTTCCCTCACTTAAAATAGAAAATACCTCCCTAAAGACCTTACAATTCTGTAACCTCATAACCAACCTTTTGCGCTATACAATATGTAAAAAACAACCTTTTGTGAAAAAATCTCTCTCATCCCTTGCATATCTCAAAAAAACACACTACTTTTGTCGCATTAATAATTTAAAAACCTTTGTACAATGAAAAAAATCTTTACTTTGGCTTTTATAGCCTTAACATTATTAGCCACCGCCTGTGGAAAAAGCAATAATGACACCCCTAATCCCCAAGATGATGCTAAAAAAGCATTAATTGGAACGTGGTATCTTGTATCAAGTAATGCTGCAGGAGAAGATATAAAACTTACTGAATGTAGTAAAAAAAGCCACATTATTATTACTGAAGACCAATTTATAAATGTTGGTTTTCATTTCAAAAAAAGTACCGGAGATTGTATAAAACAACCAGATTTAAAGTTTACGTATTCAATTTCTAACAATACACTTCTATTGACATCTATTGAAAAGAAAAAAATTGTGGTTATTTTTTCTATTTCTGGAAATAACTTAATTCTCAAAATTCTTAAAAAGAAAGATGATGGGCAAGATGAAATTATACAGAAAGATGTGTATATAAAAAGAAATTCTTAAAACCACAAAAGATGATGATGATTTACAAATGTATTTTTCAAAGAAAAAGTTACTAATACCTTAAGAAAACTATTAAAGGAATTTTGTGTTTTTAATAATATTAATTAGAAAAATATTTAATAAGAATTTTGTCTTCTTTTTTTCTTAAGTTTAAACACAATGAAGAATCTATATTATATTTTTTTAGCTTTTTACTTGCTCCAATTATCTTACAGTCAAGATAATATGTATACTATACAAGGGAAAGTGAGTTTTGGAGCCTATTCTGAAGATAGATGGAATGGTCGTATATGTGACCACTTTTGTAACCTGAAAATTATTGAAGGGGGCAGATCGAAAGATATTATAACAGAAGAAGATGAGTTTACAGATCGTCACATAATAGAAAATGTAAAATCGAGAGACTTTTATTTACTCTTAAATGCTTCAGCTGAACGAGAAAATGGGTTTGGTGGCTGTTGGGAGGGAGCAACTACAGACTTAGAAAATAGGCGAATTGATATTAAAGAAATAGCAAGATACAACACTGTTCCTATTTTATATGGAAAGGCTGTAAAAATTAAAGTCGATATCACTTGGCGAGCAGATCCAATACATACCCTTACTTCTAAAATTAATAATAAATCCAATTCATTTCTCCCTATTGATGTCAAAGTTCCTCTTATAGCTAAGGAAGGTTTTGATAGTGATTTATATCGTTATGAATATGCTACACAAGGAAATAATTGGCAACCCCTTCCCGCAAAATTCCAAAAAAAACAAAGAATAGATGTATCTGCCGAAGATGTTTTAGGAAGTAAAGCAAGAGCAGAAGAGATGATAGGCAAACATATATATTTCAGAGTAGTATCTTATGACAAAGATACAGGTTTAGTATGCTCTCATTCTAATAATGTAGATCTTACCATTACACAAGCAGCCCCTTTGATTACAATAAAAAATATCCAATCTCCTTTATGTAATATCAAAGAAGCTAAAACTACTGCTACTGTTACTATCCAGCTCAGCAGAAAATTATTAGGAAGTTTAGAACAATATAAGAAAAATAGAGGGGCTTATTTAGGGGAAGTATTTAATACTTTTTCTTTCATAAAAGAAGGTGGAAATGAAACAGAAGGTGCTATAGAAATTAATGGTCTGCCCAAAGATTTAACAGAATATTTCTTACAGCACGACCGCATAGATAATGTCGTACTTACTACTGCTACTGTAACTACCAATTATCAGATAGATATAAAGGGTTTTTTCTATTATCTAGATAGTAATCGGCAAAGAAAAGATATCCCCTTATATACTGATGATGCAAAACACAAAGGTATTTTTACCATAACTGTTCCTAAACCTCTTACAGCCTCTGCTTTTCCAACAGACAATAAGTGTTTTGGAGATACCAAAGGGAAAATAGAAGTCCGAGTCTTGGGCGGTACCCCTCCTTATAAATACATCAAAAATGGTGAACCTCCTGTAGCTATTGCAGGGAACTTTTTTACCATTGAGAATTTAGCTTCAGGTGTATATACTTTTACCATTACCGACAAAAACAATTGTCCAATGGCAAGCGATAATCCTCTTGTGGTAAACGTATGGGGACCTAAAATGCCCATTACTATAATGAATGAAAATACCGATCTCGTTACTAATGTAACAGGTTCTGGACGTGCCGATGGGAAAATAGAACCTATAGTAATGGGGGGAACTCTTTATAATTATAATAAAAATCAATATATCGCAACATTGTATTCTTCTAAAGGTGAAATCTCTTATTCCAAGAGAGACTTACTTTCGGCAGATAATGATATTCCTAAATATAGGTATGTTTATGAAAATCTTGAGGCTGGCACTTATACTTTCACAGTACGTGATTATTATGATTGTGCTATTATGAAAGAAATTACAATTACAGAACCTCCCCTACTTACCGCCTCTATTAGTGCTACTACTACTATCGGCTGTAATCAAAATAACAACGACCCTAATAACCATTACGAACTTTATAACAATGGAGTGCTAAGTGCAACTGTAGAAGGAGGTGTGCCTCCATATAAATACTTTTGGAAAAAATTAGGACGTCGAGTTCCTCTTCAAGGAAACGGCAAAGCCATTATTAGAGAACTGAGCAAAGGTACTTACCAATTAGTTGTAACCGATAAAAATGAGAACCAAACAACAGCTTTTTATACCCTTACAGAGCCACCTCAGCTTATGCTAAGTGTCACTAAATCAGAAATGACCTGTAGCGCTCCTAATGGGGGACAAGCAACAGCTATAGCCTCTGGAGGTACCCCTCCTTATACCTATCTTTGGAATACAGGTCATTCAGGAGCTCATATCACAGGTCTATCAGCTGGAAAGTATTTCGTAACCGTAAGTGATAGTCGCGGTTGTTCCGTGCAAGAAAAGGCGGCGCTTTCTTATCCTGAGGAAGTAGAGGTAAACAATGCTATCATCACTCCCGTAACCTGCTATGAGGGGAATGATGGTAAGATAGCGCTTACACTCTCAGGAGGTAAAGGAAATATAAATGTTTCGTGGTATGATGCTCAGGGGAATCTTCTTTCACAACGTATTACCAATGGTGGTAAAACTATCAATGGGTTAAAAGCAGGTAAATACAAAGCAGTATTCCGTGACCAAAGCGATTGTCCTGCGTTAGAACAGTTTTACGAAGTATTGCAACCTGAAAAAACGGTTATCAATATCCCTTCACAAATCACAATATGCCAAGGCGACAGTCGTTCGTTTGATTTAAGCACAGCTTTCCCTTCAGCTACTTTCCGTTGGACAGATAGTACTGGTACCCTCCTTAGTACTGAACCTACTTTTGCAGTATCAGCAAAAGGTATCTATAAAGTAGAAATTACTGACCAAAAAGGTTGCAGAGAGTCGACTACTTTTGAGGTGTTGCAAAGTGATAAAGTATTAGAGGTAGACTTTTTAGCAGCAACCAATGCTTACTATAACTATACAGTAAAACTGATAAACTTATCTCATAGCATTACTACCCAATGGGTGTTACCTCAAGAAGTTACGCTTATCAAAGAAGAAAACGGAGGAGCAGAAGTGCGTTTCCCTAAAGAAGGTACTTATACCATAGGCTTGAAAGGCTTTTTAGACGGATGTGAGAAGACTATATACAAAACACTTTGGGTCGAAAAAGATCGATTGGGCATCGGTAAAGAAAACAGTTTTAAAGAAGTAGTTATAGATGATTTCAAAATTGTAGATAACCCTAACAATGGTACTTTCCGCATAGAAGTGAAACTCAAAAAACCTACCGCTATAAAAATTTACGGAATGGACATCTTAGGTCAAATGGTAATCCCTCCTATTGAACAACCTGAAGGAACTTCTTTTAACATTCCTGTTTCAAATAGTAGATTATCAGGTCAATACTTGATAATTTTAGAAGCAGGAGGTGATATTATGGTTCAAAAAATGATTGTAAATCATTAGTCATTCGTAATTCGTAACTCGTTATTAAAATGTCTCTCCGTCGTTATATACTCCTCCTTCTCACCTTGCTGAGCTTCACCCTGCAAGCTCAGCAATATCCTGTGGATGTACAAGTGTTTGTCACCCCACCCTATCCTCAGAGCCTCAGAGGGTATGCCGATACCTTTGAACAGAAAATACAAGCTCATTTCCTGCTCAAAGACCTCTCTACCGGCGGACGACCTTTTGCACTACGATTCTCGCTCGAAAACTTCCAAGGACAAACCATTGCCCAAACTCCCGACTATATTACCCCCTATTTGGTAAACCTCTCTCCAGGTGTACGACGTACACTTACCAATATAGATTTCAAAACCCTACTGCGCTACGAGAATCTCTACGGTATCAATGAGGCGACTTACAACGGGCTACTTCCTGAGGGTACTTATTTTATTGGCTTGTCGCTTTACGACGTAGCTACAGGTCGCCCTGTGTCCAACAAAGGGCGCGCGATGATACAAGTACGCCGCTACTCACCCCCTGTGCTTACGATGCCCCAAAAAGGCGAAGTGCTCACCAAAAAGAACGCCTTTCAAAATATTCTCTTCCAATGGATGCCTCGCGATATAGCCCCCTTTATGCAGTACGAGTTCACCCTCAAAGAAGTATGGGATTTAGCTTTAGTACCCGAAGAGGCATTTATGAGCGGCAGATTAGTATACCAAACCAAAACCAATGCCCCTGCGTTGCAGTATACCAATATGATGCCCATCCTATTGGAAAACAAACGCTATGTGTGGCAAGTACGCGCTCTTACTAACAATCCTGCCAATCCTAACGAACAATCGTACTTTAGGAACAACGGCAATTCCGAAACTTTTTACTTCGATTTAGTCTCTAATTGCGAAGCACCACGAATGCTCACCGCGATGACCGAAAGCACCTCAGCACAATTGCGATGGAGTGCTCAGGCGATGATGCCCAATCAGGAATACCCGTACAAGGTGATGTACCGCGAGAAAGGCAAAAGCTGGAAATCGCAAAAAGTGAGTATGCCTTATGCCAAAGTTATAGGACTCAAACGCGGACGCACCTACATCTACAAAGTGGGGGTAGCTTGTGGTCTAAACGCAGCCAATAGCACCTCAGTTTTTGGGGAAGATAGCTATGTGTATAGCACCGAACAAGAGTTTACCACCACCGAGCAGATAGACGAAAAGAGTCAAGTGCAATGTGGGGTAAAACCCGAGATACGCATCAAGAACACCGAGCCATTGCAGGATAACTTGTATCCTAACACCACCTTTAGGGCAGGTGATTTCCCTGTAACCGTGCTCAATGCTACAGGCAGCAATGGCGTATACTCAGGTGAAGGCTATGTGAAAGTGCCTTATTTGCAAGACACTAAAATAAAGGTAGTGTTCAATGGCATCAAGCTCAACACCGAACGCCAACTCATAGACGGAAAACTCGTAACCACTTATGATGAGACCGAGAGAAATGTGGTGGAAATAAAAAGACTTGATGAAGTAATTAATGACCTAAAAAGCATCTTCAAAAAGAAAAAAAATACTGTAGAAGATGTTAAATCTCTTCAAGAATTAAAGAAACTATGGGATTTCTATTTAAGCAATGCTGATGAAATAGGTATTTCAGATGAAGATAAAGAAAAATTTAAGAGCTTAGGAGAAGGGATGTTTTCTGCCTCTGTAGAAAAACTCTCTAAAGAAGAAAGAAAAGCCCTTTTAGCAAATACAGAAAAGGCTGAAAAACTGTATGATAAGCACAAAAATAAATTTGAACAATACATCGCTAAAAAAGAACAGGAAGCTAATAATGACTCTCAGATAAATGAAATAGTAGAGGCTTTGTTAAACCTAAAAGGGAAAGCTTTCTTAAAGTGCAAAAAATGTGAAGAAAAATCTATACATCATACGGGAGATAAAAATGGAGTAATCGTAAATCTCAATATAGGAAAATACAACTTTAAATGTATTTTAGGAGAATATCACCCCGAAAATAATGCTGATCTCATAACTCTTTTACGAAAAAAAGAATCCTCTGTTAGTAAAAATGAAACACCTACAACAAAGGTAAAACAATATATAAAAAACATTCAAGATAAAAAAGATTCTTTCTTGTTGATAGCGCAAGAAAATAGTGATTTATTAGAATGTACTAACCGTTTAACCTTTCCTGAAAACTTTTGTTCAGTTAAAGAAACCGAAACTATAACCAAAGAAGATGAAAAATATATCATTGAAGAATTAAAAAACTGCTTGAATAACAACCAAGCTGTAATATCCTCTGATGAACTTAAAAACATTGAAAAAGACCTCTTAGAAATTAAAAAACAACTTCATAAAGAGCAAGCTTTTGAATGGACATATAAAGGAAAAATATATAAGCTAAATGCTAAAAATAAAGTAGAAGAAGTGCAAAATCCCCTCTCTAATGCCGAAATTATAAAAGGAATTTGGAAAGGAGAGCAGGAGGAAAAAATGCGTTTCTACCGAAATGAAGAAGGTATTATCCAACTCAGTGCTTTTGGCTACCGAAGTGATTTACCTATAGTAGAAGGTAAAAAAGCTAATTTAGAAGAAATTTCTAAACATATTTTAAACCAAACTAATGCCTATTTTTCTGATTTAAGGATTCCCTCTCAGCAAGCCCCTCAATTAGATGAAGATGCCTTTGCCGATGGTAAAAAAATAGAGATAGGAAAAAATGCTACTAAATTTCAAGTTTTCATTGAAGGAGTAGGGCTTACTAAAACTCTTTTAAAAACAGGAAAAGTTGAAGCTAAAGTATATTTAGATAAATCACCAGAAGAATCTAATATTAAAGCTCCTGGAGTTGTTACAGGAAGCTTAGAAGCTGGACTAACTGTTGTTACTGATATTACAGGGATGGTAGTAATGGTCTACGATATAGCAGTAGATAAAAAAGTTAGAGAAGAAACTTACAATGGCTTAGTAAAGATAAAAGATGAAATAAAAGAAAACCCCAAAGAGCTTTTCCCTATTTTAAAGGAAATCGTTTTAGAAGCTGCAACAGGAAACTCCTCTGCCGACTGGCAAGAAGCCTCCCAAGAACAAACCGATAAAGGCAAACAAAGCCATTTGCTCTCCAAAGGTGCTGTAAGAACAACTATAAGCATTTTTGTTTCAGGTAAATTTATTGCAGAATTACCTAAAATGGCAGAAAAACTTACGGGAGAAATAAGAAAAATAAAAGTTAGAAAGCTAATAAATTCTCTAAAAAGGTTTGATGTTGCTAAAGAGTTTTCTAAGGGAAAAACAAAAGTAGAAGAAATAATTCGTTGGGGAAAAAATGAAATTAAACTAACTTGGAAAAGGGTTGGTAATAAAATAGATTTTGGAGATAGAAGAGATTTAGCCAGAATCTTAGGCACTACCGATGATATTGAGGCACATCACATAATCCCTTGGCAAATATGTTCAAGTGATAATATTATCCAAAAAGCAGCCTTAGATGGTTTTCATCCTAATATGTTACAGAATGGTATAGGATTGGAAAAATATACTAAACTCATTGGAAAAGGTATACACGGGAACCATCCTGCTTATGATAAATATGTAAGATCTAAGTTAGAAGATTTTATGTTAGAAAATCCAAATATAACACCAAAACAAGCTAATAAATTTTTACAAGAAGAATTAATTCCTGATTTAAAGGAAAAAATTATTAAAGCGAAAAACTCAGGAATGAACCTAAACGAATATTTTAAAGGAATCAATTAAATCAAAATATGAAGTATTACACACTATCAGAATCTACAGATACAAATATAATTGGATACTATCCTCAAACAGATGTTTCAGAAGATTCAGAGTTTTTTTCAGTATTCATTGATTTTCAAACAAGAATAGAAGAATTCCCTGAACATATACCAAAGTATATTATAATACTAAATAAAAAGGCGTACCCTACAGATTTCATTGAAAGGGTAAGCGTTCCTTATGGATTAGTAGTTAATAGTAAAATAAAATCATTAATTACTTTGTACTCTCTGCCTAATCATAAATTTTATGATACAGAAGTTATTTATAAAAAAAGTAAATTAAACTATTATTGGTTCCATTTTTATGATGATATTTTCCAATATATAGATATGAAAAAATCGAAATTCATACTAAAATGGAGAGATGTCTCTCAAGAATTCTGTTTTACATCAAAAGATTTCTTTAAATCAAAAAAAAGAAAAACTTTTGAAGACTTTGAAACAAAGCTCATAATTAAAGAAGTTTACTTATTAAATTCTTTTCCAAAATATGATATATTTCATTTTGAGGGAAGAAATATTATATCCGAAAAACTATTAAATGCCTTTATAGAAAACAATATAACAGGCTATGAAGTATCAGAATATGATATTCTGAAAACGGAATGAAAAATTTAGGTGATATTCAATGGATATTTGCAAAAACAGATAATATTAGAGATTTTGATGTCCTAAAATCAAAAGTGTTACAAGCTCTTAAAACAGCTGACGGAAAACCTATTAAGGAGTTAGAAAAATTATTTGAAAACAAATCATTTGGAGATAAAATAAAAGTTTGGATGGATACTAAAAAAGAAATTAAAAGTGATTCTTTTCTAGGATGGTTAGATAATTCTGATAATTTTTATAAGTTTTTCGAAATAGCTGATTAATTATGTACAGAAAAATAAATCATATAAAGGAAACTAATGGACTTTTTTTGTTAGATAAAAAGTTATATACTTTTTTAAATGACAGACAAGTGCTGGGAGAGTTTAATCTTAAAGGAAAATTGCTGTGGAGTACGGATTCTTCTCCTATCAATTATAGATATCATATTGATTTACAACACATTTTCTTCTATAAAAATTATGAAGGAAGTGATTTTACTGTTTTAAATAGAACAACAAAGAATATAATACATGAATCAAAAATCGAATTAGATATTTCTAATAATTATTTTTTTAAAAACACACTATATTCTTTTGTAAATGGAAAATTGATAGTGTATAGTATAGAATTTTTTTCGGTAATACAAGTTAGAGATGATTTTGTAGAAGGTGTTATAATGTTACCTATAAGCAACTTTATTATATCAAAGAAAAAATCATACATATATATATATAACCATTTTTCCTTACTATGGCAACAGAATATACAAGACTTTTTCCCTGATAAAGAAGAATTATGTATATACGAAATATATCCTTATAAAGATACTTTTATCGTTGTAACAAGAACTGGAATCGTTTGCCTTTCCCAAAAAGAGGGTTCCTTAATATGGAAGGTGAACAGTGGTGCACGCACTATGGAGATCGTAGGAAACTTAGGCTATGTCTGTACAGGGCTCTCTTTATATTGGGTGAATTTAGATAATGGAGAAAAGTATGGTTATGGAAGAAAATACGATCGCCTACCTGATTTTGAATATAATGGAGAAACATACTGGCCAGCTGGTTATAGGGTAGTATATCATAAAGGGTTATTATGGTATGAAGTCTTTATATCTGGATACGCTTTTATCCTTGCCATTGACCCCGAAACAGGCGAATATAAGTGGATTCACAGGGTAGAAACCTATGAAAGAGTTATGGATATAAAGTTCTATGATGATAAAATGTTTCTTCTGGACTCCGGAAATACGTTGTTTATCTATGAAGAAGAGATTTAGCCAGAATCTTAGGCACTACCGATAATATTGAAGCTCACCACATAATTCCTTGGCAAATATGTGAAGATAATGAGATTATAAGAATAGCTGCTTTAGATGGTTTTCATCCTAATATGTTACAGAATGGTATAGGGTTGGAAAAATATACTAAACTCATTGGAAAAGGTATACACGGAAACCATCCTGCTTATGATAAATATGTAAAAACGCAATTAGATAGATTTAATAAAATAGGTTTAACTCCTGAACAAGCTAATAAGTTTTTACAAGAAGAATTGATTCCTGATTTAAAAAAGAGAATTATAGAAGCCAAAAATTCAGGAATGAACTTAAATGAGTATTTTAAAAATATAAACAAAAAAATAGGTATTAAGTAATGTATTTTAATTTAGGAACATCAGAAAACCTATATACCATAGGTTCTTATCCACAAATTTCACAAACTGAGAATAACATTTTTAACTCTCCTTTTTCTACACAAAGAATTAATTATGGGAACATTCCTAATGAAATTCCTTATTTAGAGTTGGAGTTTTATAAGAATGCTAAAATTACAGATATGTTGAGCAGTACAACACCTTATTTTGGTCTAATTATTAATGTAAAGTTAAAAAATCTTTTAGAACAGTTTAATATCCCTAAATATAAATTTTATCCAATAGTTTTATTTCGTAATAAAATTAATGTAAAAGACTATTATTGGTTCAATTTCTATGATGATATTTTCCAATATATAGATATGAAAAAATCCAAATTCATACTAAAATGGAGAGATATTATCCAAGAATTCTGTTTTACATCAAAGGAATTTTACTTAAGTAAAGAACAAGAAACCTTTGGAGATTTTGAAAAAAATCTTATCATTAAAGAAGTTTACCTATTAAATTCTTTTCCAAAATATGATATATTTCATTTTGAGGGAAGAAATATTATATCCGAAAAACTATTGAATGCTTTTCAAGAAAACAATATAACAGGCTATGAAGTATCAGAATATGATATTCTGAAAACGGAATAAGTGCTTTTTGTGATAAAATTAGTATAACTATCAGAAAAATGTCCCTCCGTCTTCTCATATTAATTCTCTATTCATTACTTGGTTTTACAGTTTTAAGCTAAAAAACGGGAAGAGATGTGATGGTGCAGAAGATGATTGTAAAATAATCACTGTTGCCCAAAGCGGTAAATTAGGTTAATTTTAAAGGTGCTGAATGGATTGTTATAGGTGGAGAATGAAAAAGGATAGGCTACATCCATTTGCCAATTGTTAAAAAAAGTAAATCCTGCTCCTATAGATAAAAACTTTCGGTCACCCTTGTTTTTATGTTGATAGAAGAATCCTGAGCGCAAGAAAAATGATTGGTTATACTTGTATTCCAAACCTACCGCCCAATTAATCTCGTGAAACTCTTCACGGAAACCATTAGGAGCATCGTAGAAAGAGGTTATTAAGGCTTCTATAATATCTTTGTCGGGGACGCCTTGCTCATTAGGGGTAGGCACAAGGTATTTCTGTGCTTCTATAGAAAGCTCCCATTCATTATAACTATCGGTTTGCAATAAAAAACCTGCTCCTAATTTCAGTTGGGTGGGAAGATAGAAAGACCTGCCCAAGTCGTCATATTTTACCTTTGTCCCCACATTAGAAAGTTGAAATCCCCAAGTGTATCGATATAACAAACTACTGATAAAGTGATCTTGCGAATAGAAATAGCCTGCTATATCAAAAGCCAATGCTCGGGCAGTGCTCTTCCCTTGTGAAGGAACAGATAGTTGCGAACTTAAAAAACGTGAACTAACTCCCATCGCAAACGACTGACTTAATTGCAAACTATAAGAACCCTCCAATGAAAACTCTGTAGGTTTGAAAGTCCCTAAAATATAGGTTTGTTGCCCTATGTCTTGGGTTAAGTTCACATCACCGATACTGAAATATGAGAAATTTGCCCCGAAAGCATCGCGTATTCTCTTTTTGTAAAAAGTAATCCCTCCTAAAAATACATCGCGCACAGCTCTATGAGTGAAGGGCATATAATTAATGGCTACTGCTGAAGAAGTAGGTAGAAAGATATATTTGGAAGCATTCACCCTTTGAGAAAAAATGTCAGGAGAGGAAGCTACCCCCACTTCTCCTTTCCCTGCTGAAATAGCATCAGAGTTAAGCAGCAAAAATGGAAAAGCCGTAGAAATAGATTTTTCTTCTTGACAAAAAAGAGGTGTTTTCATAAATAAAAAAACACAAAGAAAACACAATAATTGAGTACAGTTCATTTTATAGTATTTTTGCAAAAATACATCAAATAGTTGAATTACACAATTTTTCAAAAAAAGTAAACATTTCTTAGGTTTATTGAGTTAGAAATACTACTTTTGTAGCCATTATATAAAATATAATACAATGCGCTTAGTCTTAAAAATAGCAGTTTGTTTAGCACTATGGTTTTGCTTTGCTTGTGAGCAAGAGCAAAATATGCCTATTGAGGGTGATTTTAGCATTGCAATGGTAGATGATAATTACAATGCCCCAGTACAAGTACACATCATAAACAAAATTACAGGTGCCGATACTTTTCAGTGGGAATTTCCTAATGGCAGTTATACTTCTTCTAATGCTTTTTATCCTGAGGATATTCGCTATATTGAAGCAGGGACTTATACTATTACAGCACATACCACCAATTTGGATGGTGAAGCGCGCACTTTCCAAAAATCATTTACAGTTTACCCTGAATTATCAGCTTTGTTTAGTTTTACTCAACAAGGGAGCGATATAGCACCTCTTACACTTAGTATTAATAACCAAAGTAAGGGAGCTACTACTTATCAATGGTCGTTTGAAGGAGGAACTCCTGCTCATAGTTCGGAAGAAAATCCTACTGTAACTTTTGAAAGAGAAGGGACATTTAAATTAAGACTGGAAGCGAGCAATCACTCTCAGCGTCAGGTAATGGAGAAAGCAGTAGTAGTGCGTGCTCCTTTATCTGTTGCTTTTGAAATAACCAATGAATACCCTCATAATACACAAGCTCCTGTACGTATATTTTTGAAAAACCAATCGGTAAATGCCTCCGCTTATCGCTGGAAAGTGAGTAGCGAGAATTTTCAGCAAGAAAGCACCAATGAAAATCCTTCTTTTATACTTCCTACAGCAGGAACATATCAAATAGAGCTTACTGCTAACAACGACAAGCAAACTTTATCAGAGAAAAAAAACTTTATAGTAACAGTTGGTGATAACCTCATTACTTTTACTGATATAAAATTAGGTATCAATACTAGTAAAGAAATTGGTTGCTATTTTTCTTCTTTTTTAGGAAAAGTATTAAAACCTAACGAAGTAACCACAGAAAATGGTAAACTTATTGATTTTGTGTATTTTGGGCAAAGTGCATCTTTTTCTCATAACGTATTCTTATCACCTGATGAAGCTCAAACAGCTGTTTTTGACCCTATCCCTAATGCTACAAAAAGTTACTTTATCAACAAACAAGAGAATAATAGATGGGTAACCTTCTTCTCAGAAAACAATTTCAACACTCTTTCTTCAGGAGCTACACTATCTCCCTTATCCATAAAATACAAAAGCAACAAAGCTCCTTTCAATAAGGAAAAAGCAAACAGAATTGTACTCTTTGAGACAGCTAACGGACGAAAAGGAGCTATTAAGATTAAGGAATATATAAGCAATGGCACAGAATCTTATATAGTTGTTGATATTAAAATGCAAAAAAATCATTAATCAATGGCGCGAACTTACCTACTTGTACTCTTTACTTTATTTTCTCTACCAATTTTAGCTCAGCAGGTAGATTTAGAAAATATAGATACTCAGCTAAAAGAAAAATTCAAGAAGAAACCGTTTTCTATCTTGGGGAGTGCCTCAGTAAGTGGCGTGTATAACGAAGCTTCTGACAGCCCCTCTAGTGAGCCTTTCTTGTATTTTTTCAATGGTAATATCACTTTGGGCTTTTATGATTGGACAATGCCTATCAATTATCGATACACTAATCAAGGAGATGCTTTAGACTACCAAATTCCCTTTAAATTTAATCGCCTAAGTCTGCACCCTAAATACAAATGGATTTTAGCCCATATAGGCGATGTGAGTATGAGCTTTTCTCCTTATACATTCAACGGTTTACAATTCACAGGAGGAGGTTTAGAGCTCACCCCTGAAAAATATCCTTTAAGAGCTTCGTTTATGGGAGGTAGACTTGCCAAAGCAACTGAATATGACGGTCGTCCTCAAACCATACCTACCTATGAGCGTTGGGGTTACGGCACGAAGCTCTCCTATAAAAAAGAAGATTTAGAAATAGGCGGAATTCTTTTCTTTGCTAACGATAAAGCTAATTCTCTATCGGTACCTATTCCCGATGAGAAGAAAATATATCCACTATCCAACCAAGTGTATTCAGGATTTGCTAAATACAAACCTCTGCATTTTGTAGAAGTGTTTGGTGAATATGCTTTAAGTCTTTTGGGCAATACTCAAAGCCAAAAGCAGGATTTTACAGCTTACAATGCAGGTATTAACTTTATTTTCACGAAGGCGAGTGTAGGGGTGCGTTACGAGAAAGTAGACCCCGATTACAAGACCTTAGGGGCTTACTATTTTGTAAACGATATGGAAAATATCACCCTAAATAGTTCTCTAAATCTTTTTAAAGGTAATGTATCAATAGCTACTAGCATAGGACGACAACACGACAATTTAAACCAACAAAAACCTAAACAGTCCAACCAGTGGGTAGGATCAGCCAATGTAAATGCTAAGGTTACACCTAAACTATCTCTTTCAGGAAGTTATAGTAACTTTACGATGTTTACTAATAAACTTATCAATCCTTTTGATAGAATCAACAATCCACAACTCTATGAACATCCTCAAGACTCTATCAACTACCGACAAGTATCACAAAACACAAATGCCAATATAGCTTATGCTATAAATGAAAAACAGAATATAACTCTTTCATATTCTTTTAACGATGTGGTGAACAAACAAAATGATATAGTACGCAGAGGAGGTATTTCGCGTTTTCACAATGCAGGAGCTGCCTATATGGTACAATTTCCTGAAAGTAAACTCAGTTTATCACCTTCCTTCAACTACTCATATAGTATTGTAGCGAGAGAAAAAACAGAAGTGATGGGACCTTCTCTTACAGTAGGTAAAACATTTTTTGAAGATAAACTCAACACAACGCTCTTAGGGAACTATAGTATTTCACAATCGGCTACCTCTAAAGGTAGTACAGCTAATGTACAGCTAAATTTAAACTTTCTCCCTTGGAAAAACCACCAGTTTACCTTAAGTGCTTTACAGTCTTTTCGCAACGCTGAAAGTGATACTCAAAACACTTCGGCACAAAGTACTAATGTGAGTGTAGGTTATACTTACCATTTTGAAAAGGTAGAATTGCCTTTCCCATCGTTTAAATTTAAGAAAAAGGAGAAAACTCCTAAAGAGAAAAAGCCTCGTAAGGAGAAAAAGCAAAAGGTTGAAAAAGCAGAAGACCTTGAGAGAGCTAAGGATACTATTCCATTACAAGAGGAGAAAGTAATGCCAGAAGTTTTTACAACGGCAGAAGAACCTATTGAACAAGCAACTAAAACTACTGAAGAAATGGTAGTTATAAAAGATATACCTGAACTTTCAAACATCACTGATTTGAGTTTTATGGGAGAACTCAACACTCAAATTACAGAAGTGCACCATCAGTTGCAGGTAAGTGGAAAAAAAGATAGAAAACGTTTGTTACAAGAACAAAAACTACTTATAGAAAAAGCTAAAAAACAACAGCAAGATTATCGAGGCTTTGTTTTCCGTTGTTTGAAAAATATATATCAACAAGCAGTAGAAAGTGACTCAAAAATAAAAGGAAATATACTTTCTTGGAAACAGACTTATGATAGTAATCCTACAAACGAAAATAAAGAAAGTTTAGAAAATGCTGAAAAAGCTTATCAGGCTCATCTTTGGATGCTTAATGAGTTGAAAGATATGACTATGGAAAAACTTATAAGAGAAGAGGGGCTTCTCAGCGATTTTGCTAAACAACATAAAAAAGAAATTTATGAAGCTCTCGCTAAGAAAATTTCTCCTCAACAGAAGATAAATATCATTTCAGAATCGTTGATAGACTTTTACCACAAAGCCTATCTCAATTCAGAGTGGTAATAAGTTATCCTAATTCATATTTTTTATACTTACATTGATATTTTTATTCATTGTAAGTAGATTGGGGGTCTGTTTTTTGAAAATGTTAAAGATATTTTTGTTGTTTGACTTTAGGTAAGGGATAGTTTTTTAAGAGTTTGCTTTTTCTTTAATCAATTATTATCTTTCTATTCTGACAGAAACTTTCTTTAATTTTTCTCAATACACTTTTTTTATCTGCTCTTGTTCTGAACCTTGTTGTAACATAGAATAAGTGTTTGAGTATCTTTTCCTGCCAACTCAAACTGATTAACAGTTTTATCGGAAATATACTCGCTTTGTATAAGTTCATAAAGTGTAGACATAAAAAAATACGCTCTAAGGCGTATTTTAATTAGGTTTCCCCTTTGGGGTGGAATATGGGGCTCGAACCCACGACCTTCGGAACCACAATCCGACGCTCTAACCAACTGAGCTAAAACCACCATCTTTATTTTTTCGGGGGCAAAATTAATACCTTTTTTTGAAACTACCAAACTTTTTACTAAACTTTTTTAGATAAGAAGTAAAAGATAAGAGGTAAGAAAGTGTATTCTCTTAATTATCAATCGTTAATTGTTAATTGTGATAAGAGTGGGGCTTGTTCATCTTTTGTTGATAGGATAATGTCTTTCTCGGGCAATAGCCAATCTATGGCTATAGTAGGGTCGTTCCAACGCACACTTCCCTCGCTGTGAGGGGCGTAGTACTTGTCGCATTTATACTGAAAAATAGCTTCTTCACTGAGCACTGCAAAACCGTGAGCAAAGCCTTGTGGAATAAAAAACTGTCGTTTGTTTTCCTCGCTAAGCACTACCGATTCGTATTGCCCAAAGGTGGGTGAACCTTTGCGTAAATCAACCGCAACGTCTAACACTTTGCCTTTCACAACTCGTACTAATTTAGATTGTGCGAAAGGGGGCTTTTGGAAGTGCAAGCCGCGCAATACACCATAACTTGATTTTGATTCGTTGTCCTGCACAAATGTGATGGGGGCTACTTGCTCGTTGAAGCGTTGTTGTGAAAACGACTCGAAAAAATAGCCTCTGCCGTCAAAAAATACTTGTGGTTCTATAATCACGACACCTTCTAATTTAGTTTTGATTACTTTCATCGGTGGGGGTTGTTTGTTCGTCGGTGGTTTCAGGCACTTCTTCTATTACTTTTTTAGATTTTTTAGAGGGTCTACCTACATTTCTATTGGTTTTAAGAGCATTGATGCGTTCGGTGATAAGGTCGGCGGTGATGAAATCTATACTGGGTTCGGTATACGATTTTTGATAGGTTTTCAATGCTTTTTTGTAATCTTCGGTTTTTTCGTAGTATTCGGCTAAGAAGAAGTTAGGCATTGCGGTTTTTACATAGCCATTTGTTTCTACATATTTTGCTAATTTTCTAAGCGACTCCCAATCGGCAGCGGATTTGATAGCGGTATAGGTTGCCATTACATCGTTGAGCAGGGGTTTCTTTTTGAGTCCGATACATTGTTCGATAGTGTTGTACTTGTTTTCTAAATATTCAAAAATATTATTGCTCAAGGTTTCCATTTGAGTTTTGTACTCCTTGCCTCCTATGGGTTTATAGATGTCGAAACACTCGTCGAGAGCTTGGGCAATTCCTTGTAATTTGGCGGAGTTGACGGAGCTTCCTTTCATATCGGCAAAGCGGTAGAGTACCGATTCGTGGATAGGCATAGAGCGCAATCCTTTTTCAAAATTAATTGTTTTGTCGTAGCTGAGTTTATTTTCTACATCGGCGGTTGCCATATAGTAATACAAGCGGTGTTGTTCTTTTGAGGCACCTGTTGCCAAAGCGGCTGCAAACTCGGGTGCCATACGTGGGATTACTGTGGGGTTTAAACTTACGTACATACTGAAGGGCGATTTGGGGTTGAGCAGGTAGTAATTGATTAAAAAACCGGCTTCTTCCGATGCGATAATTCCTTTGAAGCTTGCAATGGGGTATTTGCCTTGTATATAGGGTACTAATTCGGTGGAAATAAAATCGAAAAAGCGTGCGGACTCATTCATAGGGCGACCTACTTCATCGATAATGGCTACTTCTTCTAACTTTTCATCGTATACGCCTACTACTATACATTTGGGCATTTCTTCAAATTGTTCGTAGTAGCGCACGGCGGTTACCACGGGCTCCATTAGGGTGTTGGCGTTGAGGACTACTATCAGTGGATAGACTTTTTTATCGGTGTAACCAGTGGGCTTATAGAGTCCTATTTTCTGGCGTTTGCCGGTTTTGCCTGAAGTGAATGTTTCGTTGCTGATTTGTGCAAAAATACTTTGTGCCATTAATAAGGCAATGAGGAGTGTACATAATTTCTTCATCTGCATAGATTTGTTACTTTTTGTTTGAGCGTACAAAATAACTAAAAAAGGCTTATATAAAAAAGTTATCCACTGCATTTTAACGAAACTTTAACGGTAGGAGGATAATTAGCAAATTTGCTAATTGAAAAATTTGCTAATTATACTGATACTTGTGCTTTGATGGCGGGATAGGGGTCGTAGCCTTCTAAACGGAAATCCTCGTAGTCGAAAGCAAAGAGGTCTTTTACCGCTGGATTGAGGTGCATAGTAGGCAATTTACGTGGGGTATGGCTGAGCTGTAGGGCTACTTGTTCGCGGTGGTTGTTGTAGATGTGTACATCGCCGAAAGTGTGCACAAAATCACCTACTTGCAAATCGCATACTTGGGCGAGCATCATTGTGAGCAGGGCATAAGAGGCAATGTTGAAGGGTACTCCTAAAAACACATCGGCGCTGCGTTGATACAATTGGCAGGAGAGCTTGCCATCGGCAACATAGAACTGAAATAAGGCGTGGCAAGGGGGCAAGGCGGCTTTGCCGTTGGCTACATTCTCGGCAAACGATTTTCCTGTATCGGGTAATACCGAAGGATTCCAAGCTGATACAATAATGCGACGACTTTCGGGGTTGTGTTTGAGGGTTTCGACGACGGTTTTTATCTGGTCGATAGCTTCTCCATTCCAGTTGCGCCACTGTGCGCCATACACGGGGCCGAGGTCGCCGTTCTCATCCGCCCACTCGTTCCAGATACGCACGCCGTGATCGGTGAGATATTTGATATTGGTATCGCCTTTTAAGAACCACAAGAGTTCGTAAATCACTGATTTTAGATGTATTTTTTTAGTAGTTACCAAAGGGAATCCTTGACTGAGGTCAAAGCGCATTTGGTAACCGAACACGCTGGTAGTACCGGTACCAGTGCGATCGTCTTTAGAATAGCCATTTTCAAGGATATGGCGCAAGAGGTCGTGATATACTTTCATTTGCCGATTGAATAGCCTCACCCCCGTTCCCCCTCTCCTTGGGAGAGGGGGCAAGCCGCAAAAGTGAGTGTTTATAAGATAAAATATTTTATAATTTGTTGATTAGTAGATTAGCCGATTAGCAGGGCGCAAAGGTAAGGATAATTTGTTGATTTGAAGCGAGTCGCACGGGCTTATTTTTGGCAACTTGTTAATTCCTTTGATTTTCAGTGGTTAAAGAAGATTTTCATCGATTTATTTAAAAAAAACTTCTAAAAAATTTGCAGATTACAAAAATAGCAGTACCTTTGCACCGCAAATGAGAAATCGCTGGTCTATGGTGTAATGGTAACACAGCAGATTTTGGTTCTGTTATTCTAGGTTCGAGTCCTAGTAGACCAACGAAAGAGGCTTCCGAGAGGAGGCCTTTTTTATTTTATAAAAACGGTGAAAACAAGCGCACTACCCGCTCTATCATTTGCTTAAACTCACTCCGCTTTTGCCACTGTTCTAACTGCAACAAACGCGCATTTTTTAAATCGTTATAGAAAATTCTCTGCAAATCGCTGGCGACTGTTTTGTTGTACACGAGGGCATTTACTTCAAAATTGAGGTCGAAACTGCGCGCATCGAGGTTGGCTGTACCTACCGATGCTACTTCGCCGTCTATCACAAAAGTTTTAGCGTGTACAAATCCTTTTTCATAAAGATAAATTTCTACTCCTGCCTTGAGCAATTCTTCAAAAAATGACTCACTGGCGATATGTACAAATACCGAATCGCCTTTTTGGGGTACTAATAATTTCACTTTTATTCCGCTAAGTGCGGCAATGATAAGCGACTCTTGCAAGGAGGTATCGGGGATGTAATAAGGGGTGGTAATTAGGATTTCGCGTTTAGCTGCATAGATGAGCTGCACGGTAGCGTAGAGGATATTTGGGAGGTCGGAATCGGCACCACTGGCGACGATTTGTGTGAAATAATCGGTGGGATGGGGCTCTATACCTATTGGGAAATAAGGAGCGTTGATAGCTACATTTTCACCGCTACAGAAATTCCAATCCTGCAAGAATACTGCTTGTAACACGTGAGCCGAATAGCCTTTTACTTTTAGATGAGTATCGCGCCAATAGCGCTCGTTAGCTTCGGTATTGTTGTACTTATCACTGATGTTGATTCCTCCTATAAAAGCGGTATAGCCATCTACCACTACTATTTTGCGGTGATTGCGGTAGTTCATACGATTGGCGAGTTTTACAAAGTTGATTTTGTAAAACGGAAAAGCAGGGACTCCATTTTCGCGTAGCTCACGCGCAATGTTTCGGCGTATGCCTTGACTGCCAAAATCGTCGTAAATGAAACGTACTTCTACCCCCTCACGCGCTTTTTCTATTAGAATATCTTTAATAGCATTGCCTATGTGGTCGTTCTCGTAGATGTAATACTCTATGTGGATATGATGTTGAGCACTTCGCAAACTCTCAAGCAATTCAGGAAAGAGGTTTTCGCCATTGCATATTACTTTTACTTCTTCATTAGGAATCAATAAAAGGCGTTCCTCTATATTCGACAGAAATCGCAAACTCTTTTCATAAGATGCTGTAACCGAATTGCCTAAGGATTTTAAATGCGCTTGTATACGCGGGTAAATCTGTTCTAATTGTCGGCGGAAAGCTTGGTCTACAGTCAGTTTTTTGTGGTATATTTTATGCCGACGGTAGTTGATACCAAATGAAAAGTAGAAGATTGCCCCTGCAATGGGCACAAAGATAACTAAGAGCAAATAAGCTAAAGCTTTACTCACCGAGCGTGTGTCCCAAATAATTCGCAAGCACACAGCTATAACAAATAGTATGTAGAGTATTTCGTAGAGGAGAATCAGTTTCATTTATCCATATAATTGGTAACTTGTACTGAGTTGCCGTTTTGGTATTTTACTTCTTTAGCGACCTGACCTTGCTCGTTGTAGTATTTCCAAACGCCTTCTCTCTGTCCGCGAGCGTATTGTCCTTCTATAGAAAGTATTCCTGAGGGATAATACTCTTTGTAAGCGCCCTCTTCCCTACCCTTGTCGTAATGAGCTTCTTTAGTTAACACACCATCGGTGGTGTATGATTTCCAAGTTCCATCGGGATAGCCTTTTAGGTAAGCTCCTTCTACTAATAGGCGTCCGCGTTCGTCGTAAGAAGCGTATTTGCCGTGTTGTTCGTTGTTTTGGTAATAACTTTCGGTTTTTAGTTTTCCGTTAGGGTAATATGTTTTTTTCATTGTAGGGAAATCGTTGTCGTAAGTACCTTCCTCAGTGAGTATTCCATCGCTGTTGTAGAGTTGGTAATCACCTTGGTATTTTTCCCCTTTGTAATGCACTATTTTACTAAGTCGACCGGTTTCGTAATATTCTTTGCGTACTGAAGTGCCATTGGCTTTGTACTCTCTTTCTTCACGGAGGGTGCCGTCGCTCAATTTGGAGAGCCATTTGCCTGTAGGTTCACCGTTTTTGTAGTATTCTACATCGGTTTGTACAAGTCCGCTACGGCGGCGAGTGACAGCCGACCACTGTTTACCGTCCTTTTTGCCCATTTTGTAGTGTTCTTCTTTGGTGAGTTTGCCGTTCTCATCGTATTCTTTCCAATCGCCGTCGGGTTTGCCGTCCTTGTAGTTTCTATCGACTACTAATTTGCCATCGGAATATTCGCGGAATTTGCCGTCGAGCTCGCCGTTCTTGTAGTTATATTCGCGGTACATTTCGCCTGAGTAAGGAGCGTATTGCCTGTAAGGACCGTGGAAGATGCCTTTTTCAAAAGTAGCTTCGGTTTTTAGTTTGCCATAACGGTTGTAGAATTTCACCAATCCGTTGGCAATTCCATCAACGAAGGTAACCTCGTAGTATTCTCCTTGGTTGTTGCCTATTTTGTAGGCGCCGTTCAAGCGAGTGTTGTTGCTTTTGAGGAAATGGATACTCTCATTGCCGAATTTTTTTTCGTCTATCTCACTCTCGGTGAGGAGTTGCTGTGCGTACTGTTGTAGTGAAAGCAGTGATAAGACTGTAAAGATTAAATACTTCATATTGTTAATTGTTATTACGGTGAGATTTTGAGAGCCTCTGAATGTCTTGGGGATCCTCTGAAAAACTCTGAAATTTTTAGAGACTTTGTCGTTCTTAGAGACTTTGTCAAAGTTTTTGGGACTTTGACAAAGTCTGCGATTGTTAATTGAACAGAAATGCCATTGCAAAACCTATAACAATCACGCCTAACTTTCTATAATTAAATTGGTGATTTTCGGAGGTTTCAAACAGTATTACTGACGAGATATGCAAGAATATCCCCACGACTACGGCGCTCATCAGGTTGTGATAGGGCAATAAGGCGGGTACATAGTTTGCTAAAAAAGCGCCCAGCGGGGTCATTAGCGAAAAGACAAACAGAAAAGCAAGCGTGCGTTTGAGTCCGATGCCGGAATCTAAGAAAAAGATTGTCAGCACCATAGCAATGGGCAAATGGTGGATGAAAATGCCGTACACCATATTGCTGTGCTCGTGTAATGGGAAGCCTTCAAGCACTGAGTGGATACTCAAACTGATGAATAGCCCCCACGGGAAATGGGTTTGTAATCCTTTGGCGGGTGAATGAAAATGACCGTGTTCGGCGCCGTGCGAAAAGAACTCTAACACGATTTGCAGGAGTATGCCCACAGCGATCCAGAGTCCGATGGTTTTATCGCCAAAATCACTGTGTTCTTCGTGAGCGTGTAGTGCCTCGTGATATACTTCGGGGAGAAGGTGAAAAATGGTCATCCCCATTAAAAAAGCGCCACTGAATGCCAATAACAGCTTAAGCCTGCTTTTATGTGTGGGTTTGAGCCACAACACAAGGCAAGCCCCTATCACGATTGAAAGGAAAGGAAGGAGGTAATTTTTCATTGAGTTACTGCTAATGATTGAATTGCTTGGATAAGCGCATCTACTTGTGCATCGGTAGTAGCCCACGAGCTAATGAGGCGAATGGCGGTGTGGGTTTCATCTACTTTTTGCCACTGGTAGAAATCAAACTGCTCTGCCAATGCGGCAATTTGGTTGTGAGTGAGTATCGGGAATAACTGATTTGTACAAGTATTTGAAAGCAAGGTATAACCATTGACTACAAACGCTTCTTTGATGCGTTTCATCTGCTGGTTAGCGTGCAATGCCAAAGCATCGTACAATCCGTTTTCAAACAAGGTGAGAAATTGCAAGCCAAGCAAACGACCTTTGGCAAGTAGCGCTCCTTGTTGTTTGAGGTAATACTCAAAACCATCGGCGAGGGCTGGATTGTTGATTACAATGGCTTCGCCTAACAGTCCGCCGTTTTTGGTAGCACCTATATAAAACACATCGGTATAAGGGGCTAAATCTTTCCATTGTATATCGTTGTCTTCTGCATTTAATGCAGATCCTAATCGCGCGCCGTCCATAAACAGCAGGAGGTTATGCGCTTGGCAACACTCGTAAATGGCTTTGAGCTCTGCCAAAGTATAGATGGTTCCTATCTCGGTGGCGTTCGTAATATACACGAGTCGTGGTTGTACTTGGTGTGGATAATTTGTATAGCGGGTGGCAAAATCGGCAATGCTCTCAGGAGTGATTTTACCGTTTGTTGCTGGGGCTAAGTGTATTTTGTGACCTACTGCTTCTATAGCTCCGGTTTCATTATCGGCGATATGCCCTGTTTCGGGGGCTATCACGCTTTGGTAGGTGCGCAACAAAGTGCCTATTACCAGCATATTAGCTTGTGTACCACCACTTACAAAAAATATTTGCGCCTGAGGGTTTTCTATCTTCTTTCTGATGAGTTCTTTGGCAGCTGCCGAATAATTATCGTAGCCATATCCTGCTTGTTGTACAGTGTTTGTGTGTACGAGGGCTTCTAAAATTGCGGGGTGAGCGCCTTCGGCATAATCGTTTTTAAATGATATTTTCATTTTTAGTATTAGTTAATGTGAGTTCGACGTAAGTAATTACTTAACAATCAGTAAAATATTTTTAATCTCCCACGAATTTCACGAATTTTCACGAATTTGGGAGTGTATAAAAGTCTTTATTTTTTATTATCTCACGAATTTTCACCTGACGGTGAATTATTTTGTGAATATATTATGATATAAAGCTGTAAATCAATGTTCTGTTATATCGAACTGACGTTAGTTAGAATGAGGGGGCAAAGATACGAATAATTTCGATTTAGTGCGAGCCGCACGGGTAGGAAATTTTGCGATTTTTCAATTTGTTAATGGGCGTTTGCAGCACATACCCAGCTATCGCTGGCTTTCCTACATAACATACTCTAAAAGTAATTGATAATCAGATTTATAGACTTTGTCAAAGTTTTGGGACTTTGACAAAGTTTATGATGCAAAAGCGATTTGTGCGAGCCGCACGGGCAGGAAATTTTGCTAATTTACTAATTTGCTAATTTACTAATTTGCTAATTCTCTAATTATATACACTTCTTGGCTGTTGTAAAACAATTGATAGAGTAGCTGGGTATTGCTGTAGAACATTAAATCTTGATAGGTTTCCAAATGTTCATCTCCGTTTTTTAAACAGTACAATGGCTGGTAGTCAATCGATCCAAACATAGGGTTATTGCGCGAAATGAGGAGGTGAAAAACCACTCCTTTTGCTACTAAATCTATGTATAAACCTCGGTTATTTTCAGTTACATAAAGCGGATGTATGCTGTGATGCTTGCAGGTTGTTTCTTTGGTAAATCGCCCGCTAAAGTCACCAATAAGCGGGTTGTTCTCACCTTTAGAACGTTCGTTTTCAGGTATTTTTTGATAGGTATACTCGTTGGGTGACAGGTAAAAATACTGCCATCGTTCATTTCGGTAGAAGAATACTTTTTCTTTAGATTTTGAGGTGTTTAGCTCATCACTTTGGTCGGATTCCTGACTGCGAATCTCATAAATATAGTAGTAATCGGCGGTATTTTGCACTTCGTTGAAGAAGGTTCTCCGCTGTTTATCAGTCCACTGTGGTGAATGGTTTACTATAGTTATGGGTTTGAGTTGTGCATCGCCATCGATTGCCCAAGAGAGACTTTGGTTATCGTTGAAATTCACATAATGGCTACCCAGAAAAGCGTATTCAAAATCGCATTGGTTCGTTAGTTGCAGACTATCGATGAGTATTCCCTGTCGGTTAAACTTGTAGAAATGAGGGTAATGGACGTTTTGCATCAACACCAACTGGGCGTGTTCGTTTAGAAAGAGGAAGTTGTATTCCAAGTTCTTATCGGGATTAGGGGAGAGCAGGGATAGGATTTTGCCGTTTTTGCGGTAGGGCGTATGAGTTTGTAGTGAGAGGTAGTTGTCGTACTTTTTAGGAGTCATCATAACAGAATAGACATTTTCTAATTCGTTTTGAAGTGCTAATAGCAAAAATAAAACGAGCCCTACCAGTATGCCTGCTAAGAGCCATTGTCGCGCCCAACGATAGTAAAAGCTGTAGTAAAAAAGAAATAAGAATGAGAGTACAACACTGCACAATACAGCACAAACGACCGCAACAAATGCATCAAACTCACTGTTTATCCAGAACGCAACAGCTGCGCATACCACCATCACGCTGATGATGATAATGAGGTATTTTAGTGCTTTTTTATAAGGAGGGGTGTTCATATCAACACTAAATTTCAGGTTACAAAGGTAAAAAATAGTTTGCAAAATAGCAAGAATTGGTTCTTCAACAAAGGTAATTTTACTGATTTTTATGTAACTATTTTACCCATTTCTATTATTTTGAATTTGTTAAGGTACTACGTCATTAGTACGTCACAATTTTGTAAGAGTTTTATTTATAGCGAGTTACAAAAGTGTGTAAATGAATACTTTTTACGCGTATAAGTTATAATTGGCTATTTTTAAGCTTGCAATCTGTTAAAATAGTATTAAAAAGCAGCTGTGAATTGTTAAAATTGTTAAAAACACTACTATTTCACTACTTCAATGATGTGATAAAGTTAAGCATATCTTAAATTAATTTGGAGGGTTTATTTTCCCGTTTGTACCTTTGCACCAGATAAATAACCCACGCATAGTGCGTAATTTAATAAAAAGAAATAATATGAGAAAAAGAATTTTTGCTTTAATGGCATTTGTATCTTTAAGCCTTACATACATAGGCTGTAAATCGGATGCCGATGACGGGGTAGGTGAAAAACCACGCCCAAGTACTGAAAACAGCTTCTATTTTAGAAATGGTAGAACTCACACCATTCATATAGAAGAAGGTTCCACCCGTTCTGTAACCATTGATGGTGCTACCAATAATTTTAATTTCGAAAGCCCTTCTACTGCGCTAACTGTAACTAAAAACACCGACCCTCAACCTCATTTGGTAATTCACGCCTATGACAATGAGAACGGTAGTCACGATATCCGCATTACGGATACCGACCCAGCTACTAATGCAGCTAAAACAGCTACCCTTACGGTTGTGATTGTAGAAAGAGATCGCGGATGGAGAGGTAACACCCTCACTATCGAAAATATAGATGGCGACCTTACTGAGGCAAACTCTAAAGATGAAGTAGAAGTTGAAGCCCCTGTGGGTTATGAGTATCAAGCGAGCAGTAAGGCTCCTGCCGCTGTGTTCAATACCCGTGTAACAATCACAGGCTCTGGCAACAAAGTGAAGGTGAAAGCTCAAAACCACTACGATGAAAGTACGCCACTTACTTTCAAATTTACCAAAGCAGGTGAAGAAGATAAAACTGTGGTCATTAAAAAAGTAACCAAGTTCTGGGCTATAAACGGTACCACTGTAACTGGACTTTCTAATGCTACTTATGTTACCAAACGCAGTTTTGATATGCTTACAGTGCCTCCTAAAGTGCCTTATAAAGCAACTACAATCACTGAAGGAGGTTTTACCGCAAATATTTCACAAGTTCAAAATGATAATTATCTGTATGGTAATGCTAAAATTACCAAAATAGACCTAAATAATGTAACACAGGTAAGTTCTAAAGCTTTCTACGGCTCACAAAACTTAGAAACTGTGATTGCTAATAAAGTAGAGAAAATAGGAAGTTCAGCTTTTAGAGGTACTAAAGTAAGCAAATTTAATCTACCAGAATTAAAAGAATTGGCGTATGATTCATATGAAAGCTACCATGGTTCGGGATATATAAGTGATTTACACATAGGACAAGTATTTCCTTCTACTACTACCCATATCATTATAGGGTCTAAACTTACTAAAATAGGAGCTTGGGCTTTGTTGTTTACTGAAAATTCATTGAGAGAATTGCGTATAGGAGTAACAACCCCCAGCCAATTGACTGTTGCATCAGGTACTCTTAGGTATGGAAATAATTTTGGGACGTATGCTTATGCACAAAGTCCTATTGGTAATACAAATAATGCGACCTTGTATGTGCCAACAGCAGCTGTGGGAGACTGGAAGATACGCCAAACTTGGATAGCAACCAGTTTTGGAGATAGAATAAGAGGCTATTAATAGCTGTTTTTAAGGAACTCTGAGAATCTCGGAAAAACTCTGAGAATTTTCAGAGAAACTCTGAAAGGCTCTGAGAAACTCTGAGGAACTCAGAAAAAAACTCTAAGAAACCCTAAGAAACCCTGAGAAACCCTAAAAGGCTCTGAAAAACTCTGAGAATCTCGGAAAAACTCTGAGAAACCCTGAGAATCTCGGAAAATCTCTGAGGATAAAACAATAAAAAAATCACAAGAAATGAACAAAATTAAAACATATACCATTGCTGCCATTGCAGCGCTCAGCGCGAGTGCTGTAACAGCACAAGATAACTATCGCCCTTGGCTCGTAGGGGCGGGTGTGAGCACCGTAGACTTTAAGGTGCCCGAAAGAAGTGTAATGAAAGACTGGTTTGGCTACCCTGATATGAATATCGGCTTCCGCCTCAACGCCGCTCGCTACATCAAAAAAGGTATTACTGCCGAAGCGGGTTTTGCCTATGCAAGCATCAAGAAAGACCAAAATTACTTTCCTGATGTAGAGGAAACTAAACTCGAAAACGCCAAAACTTATTGGGCGTTTGATGTGCGCGGTCGTTATCACCTCAACCGTTTGTGGGATGCGCTTCCTTGGCTCGACCCTTATCCACAAGTGGGTGTGGGAGTTGCTTCAGTAGATAGTGAAACCAAATTTAAGTTTATCGCTGGAGTAGGTGTAAACTTCTGGTTTACAGATGTAGTGGGCGCTAATGTGAACACTGCCTACAACGTAGGGGGTGGCACCGGTCACGACTACTACCAATGGGGCGCTGGTGTAGTGCTTAAATTGCCACTTACCGCTCGCGAAAACCCTATTGTAGACCACGTAGAACGCACTAAAGAACCTAAAGTAAAAGAGAAAAAAGACCGCAAACGCGTATCGGCTAACAAAGCGATTACTCGTGTAGAAACTCCTGAAGAACGCGAAGAGCGTACCAAACGCGTGGTAAAACAGATAAACCTTTATGCAAAGACTATCTTGTTTGACACCGATAAATCGGTAGTGAAACCACAAGCTGAGTTTATTTTGGACAATATTGCGGTGATTATGAACGAAAACCCCGATTTCAACTTCGTGGTAGAAGGACATACTGATAACACTGGTACTCCTGAGCACAACCTCAAACTCTCACAAGATCGCGCTGATGCTATCAAGCAATACCTTTCACGCCACGGTGTGAGCAAAAAACGCCTCGAGGCTAAAGGTTACGGGCAAACTCGCCCTATTGAGAGCAACGATACTGAACGCGGTAAAGAGATTAACCGACGTGTAGAAATCAATGTTATCAAAGAACAACAATAGTTAGTGATGAAAAGTACCTTCCATATTCTCTTTTTTTGAATACTTGTTAAAATTAGAGGGTTCTTCACAATGCAATCATCATAAATGTTTTTTAATAAGGTAATTATATTTGCTTTTTGGAGAACTATGGGAGGGCTTTTTTAATTAACAATTGACAATTGACAATTAACAATTGGCAATTGACAGTTGGCTGAAAAGTTTTTTTCATAGGTGGCTTATTCACCACAAAATCTCATTTTAATTATACAATAATTGAAAGGCTCGGCGATGGGAATTGCTGAGTCTTTTTTTTTGTAAAAAGTTTGAGGTAAGGATTTATTTAAGAAGCAGTGAAATATTTTTAATCTCCCACGAATTTCACGAATTTTCACGAATTGGGAGTGCATAAAAATCTTTATTTTTTTATTATCTCACGAATTTTCACCTGACGGTGAATTATAATGCTCTATTATTCCGAACTGAGGTTTTTTAAGGATTTATCTGACAAGCAGTGAAATATTTTAAATCTCCCACGAATCTCACGAATTTTCACGAATTAGGGAGTGTGAAAGTCTTTATTTATAATTATCTCACGAATTTTCACCTGACGGTGAATTATAATGCTCTATTATACCGAACTGAGGTTTTTTTATATCGGACTGATGTTAAAAGTGTAAGCTACAGGTGTGTGGAAAACAGAAGTATAATAGGCTCATCTTTTGATGGGAGATGAGCCTATTGTTTTTCTAATTGTTGTTATAATAACGATTTGTGATTAAAGGGTTGTTTCCTTTACGGTTTTGTTACCAGGACGGTCGGTAGCCGTTACGACTACTTTATCGCCAGAGAGGGCGGCGTTAGTAGCGGTGGTGCTATAGACCCATTTGCCTTCTAAGAGGGTTGCTTCACCTTGTTCAACAGGGGTATCATCGCTGTTTATAATTGCGACTTTCACAGTGGTTACCTTAAAATTATCGGTGACGGTGATGGTTATTTTTTCGCCGCTGGCAGCCCCTTTATAAGCTGAGACATCTACGTTTTCAATCACTGGAGCTTTGAGGAAATCGGCGACAGCGAGGTTGTAAGCAGATACGCCTTTTCGTTTCTGAGCTTCGGTGGTATAGAGTACTTTGAGGGAATTGTCCTGCAAAGCGTTTTTACCGTAGGCGATAGCACTTGAGAATTTGGTTTGTTGAGCTATTTGTTTAGCGGTTGGTTTTTTAGTACGCACTGGGAATTTAGAAACGATGGTTTCGCCATTGCGTTGACTGAAAACGATTTGTTTTCCGATTCGACCAGAAAGGCCTTCTGTTACGATGTTGTTAATACTTTTTGCCATTTTTGTTTGATTTTAAAGTTGTTCATAATTAGGGGTTAGGGGATAGTGAATAGTGAATAGGGGATAGTGCTGGACACGTCAGCCTGTCCAGAGGGGCTGACCACTATTCTATTTCCTATTTCATTTCTGAACTTTATTTCCTAACTTTTACGGTGCAAAATTGCGGTGAATTTTGCGTGTGTGCAAAAAGTTGTAACAAGGGGTAACAGGGTTGTAACAGAGTAGTACAGATATGGGGTTGATTTACAACAAATAATGTTCATACATCAGTTTTATTCCTTCTTGGAGTTCAACAGAGTGTTGCCAACCGAGTTGATGTAGTTTAGAGGGGTCGGTGAGTTTACGCATTGTACCATCGGGTTTGGTGCTATCGAAGACTATTTTTCCTTGATAGCCAATGGTCTCTTTTATCATATAGGCGAGTTCTTTGATAGAAAGTTCCTTACCTGTACCAATATTGATGTGGGTGTTGCGTACTTCATTGGCATTAGCGGGATATGTATCTTTAAAATTGATGCGTTCCATTAGAAACACACAAGCATCGGCCATATCTTCACTCCACAAGAACTCACGCAAAGGAGTGCCTGTACCCCATAGCGTAACTGTTTCGGCTGTAATACCATATTTTGATAAGATTGTTTTTATTTCTTCTTGGTTGTTTTTACCACTTATTCCTTCTACCGGACGCTTGTTGAGGTCTGTTTTTACTGCTTCCCAATCATTTTTAAGCAAGGCATTTGCTAAGTGTATTTTGCGTACCATCGCTGGCAATACGTGAGAATTTTCAAGGTGAAAATTATCGTTAGGCCCATAGAGATTGGTAGGCATTACAGCAATATAATTAGTGCCGTATTGCAGGTTGTAACTCTCGCATAGCTTGATGCCCGCAATTTTGGCAATAGCATAGGGTTCATTAGTATATTCTAACGGAGAAGTGAGCAAACAGTCTTCTTTCATAGGCTGGGGTGCTTCCTTAGGGTAGATACAAGTACTCCCTAAGAACAGTAATTTTTTCACCTTATTTTCGTAAGCCGAATGAATCACATTGTTTTGAATCATCAGGTTTTCGTAGATAAAATCGGCGCGATAGGTGTTGTTAGCCATAATGCCCCCTACTTTGGCAGCAGCCAAGAAGACATAATCGGGTTTTTCGTTTTTAAAGAATTGAGCGACGGCTTGTGCATCACGTAGGTCGAGTTCGGCACTTGTTCTGCCTATCAAATTGGTATATCCTTTTTGAGAAAGATTCTTCCAAATAGCAGAACCCACTAAACCTTTGCGTCCTGCAACATATATTTTAGCGTTTTTATCCATTGTTATTCAAAGTAATTCATTACAGTGAAGCCACCTTCTTTGAGGTAAGCATCGCGTTTGAAGAGTTTGATATCCGAGCGCATCATATCTTCAATCAGTCCTTTAAGGTCGTACTCGGGTTTCCAACCTAAAACGGTTTGCGATTTGGTAGGGTCACCAATGAGTAAATCCACTTCGGTAGGGCGGAAATATTGAGGGTCTACATTTACCACTTCGGGGTTATTGGCAATACGTTCGCGTATAGCACTGAGGTACTTTTCACCTACTTTTTCGCTGAAAACAGAAGTATCTACCGCGGTGATATATCCTTTTTCGTTTACGCCTTCACCTTTAAATTCGAGAGTGAGACCTATTTCTTTAGCTGCCATTGTGATAAAATCGCGGATGGCGGTAGTGATACCTGTAGCAATTACATAATCACTAGGAGCGGGTTGTTGCAAGATGAGGTACATCGCCTTGATATAGTCTTTGGCGTGCCCCCAGTCGCGTTGAGAGCTGAGGTTACCCATATAGAACTTATCCTGCATACCCAACGCTACCCTGCTGAGCGCACGGGTTACCTTGCGGGTTACGAAAGTCTCCCCACGTATAGGAGATTCGTGGTTGAAGAGGATACCATTAGATGCGTGCATATTATAGGCTTCGCGGTAATTGACAGTAATCCAATAGGCATACAATTTAGCGACTGCATAAGGCGAACGCGGATAGAAAGGAGTGCGCTCACTTTGAGGTACTTCTTGCACTAATCCATAAAGTTCAGAGGTAGAAGCCTGATAGATACGTGTTTTTTCGGTAAGCCCCAAGAGGCGTACAGCTTCGAGGATGCGCAAGGTGCCCAGACCATCGGCGTTACCGACGTATTCGGGAGTTTGAAAACTCACGTGCACGTGACTCATCGCAGCGAGGTTGTAGATTTCATCGGGTTGTACCTCTTGGACAAGGCGTGTGATATTCATACTATCGGTAAGGTCACCGTAGTGTAGGATGAGGTTGCGATGTTCTAAATGAGGGTCTTGGTAGAGGTGGTCGATACGGTCGGTATTGAAGAGGGATGATCGGCGTTTCATACCGTGTACCTCATATCCTTTTTTGAGGAGGTATTCGGCGAGATAGGCGCCATCTTGCCCTGTAATACCTGTAATGAGTGCTTTTTTTGTCATTTTATTATTGGTGTAATAAAGGAGATTGTTCAAGGGGCGAAGTTACGAAAAATATTGGAGATAAAGATACTTTTTGTAGATATTTTTTAGTAGGTATTGACTGCCCTTGCCCACGAATTTCACGAATTTTCACGAAATTGGGAGTGCATAAAAGTCTTTATTTTTTATTATCTCACGAATTTGAGGCTGTCCTAAAAGTTTTTCTTGAGAGGGCGTTTGCAAAACGCCCCTACAATGTGACTAAAAGTGATCGATTATCAGAGTCATAGGATTTGTCAAAGTTTTGGGACTTTGACAAAGTTTATGATTTATCGCCTGTCCTCAAGTTTAAGGAGTTTTTCTCCATTTGCTATGAAAAGAGCTGCTATTTGTTGAGCTCCGTAGGTGTTGAAATGATTGGTGTCGTACATTATTGGTTTTCCTGCTATACAACCATCATTAGGGATGTAATGAGAGAGGTCTATTATATGGAGGGTAGGAAATTCGGTTTTTAGAGTGGAGGCAAATCTTTCCCAACGTTCGTAATTTTTCTTGTATTTTTCTCCTCTAAGAGAGGTAAAGTATTGGATTCCTACTTGTTCTTTGAGCTTTTGGTTTCTTTGAACATCATAATCAAAATTAGCTGAGGAGTTTAGTACATAAACGTCTTTCCCTGCAGCTAACAAGGTGCGTATAGTAGCGATGAACTTTTGTGTATATGCAGGGATATTTTCTCTATCGGTAGTATATGAGTTTACTAAAAAGATAACATTGTACTGGAGGTAGTGTTCTTGCAAGTAATCAAGTGCCTTTTGGCATTCGGGTGAAGGTTTCCAACCTTGAGTGTTTAATAACGATGGACAAGCTCCTGCTGATAGGACATCGGCTTTCCAACCTTCTTTTTTACCTACTATATCTATGAAAGGGGATAAATGAGAGGTATGGCTATCGCCTACAAAAAGGATTTTTTTAGGATAAAGGCTTTTCGTATCACCTAATGTTTGCAAGGTATCTTTTGAAGTAGTACATTTTTCACACACTACTGGTGGAAAGTGTGATGAAGTTTTTTGAAGCTCAGGAATTTTTGCTTGATATAGGCTGTAACTAATAGCTATCACTACAATAAGAGGCAATAGGTATAAATACAAAAAGCTTTTCTTGAAAGTGTATTTTTTCTTTCTAAAAGGTTGTTCTACAAAATAATAGGTGATGATTGAAAGTAAGAACATTAGTATAAAAGCCCCTAAAGCGACCCCGAAAGGTAAGTCGCCTACTCCTAAAAAATACCTACACATTGCTAATACAACCCAATGCCATAAGTATAGAGAATACGAGAGTTTTCCTATCCACACTATAGGTGGTATTGAAAATAGTTTTTTCACATAGCTTCCTTTTTCATTGGCTACAATTAGTAGCGCTGTAGGGACACACAATAAAAGTGAGGTTACTCCTGGGAAAAATGGAGGTACAAATACATTCTTCACACATAAGCAAGCTATGACTATTACCAAAGTGCTACTACCTAATATATTAGACATTTGTACTGACAAATGATTGCCTTTTAAGCACAAGATTACAGCTAATAATGAGCCTGTGAGCAACTCTATCATTCGCAAATGAGGGAGGTAGTAAGCATCTAAGTGTATGCCTATTTTCTCTAAAGGTAAGAAGGAGAGGCATAGCAAGAAAAACATTGTAGAGAGTAATACAGCTATGATATGTTTTCTGAGGAACTTACTTTTAAACACTAACCACAACAATAGAGGAAAAATGAAATAGAATTGTTCTTCTACAGATAGTGACCATATATGATTGAAGGGGCGTTCTTCGGTAGCAATATCAAAATAGCCTCCTACTCTTGCAAAATAGAAGTTAGACAGAAAGAAAACAGAAGCTACTGCACTGTTGGCAACGCTATAAAAATCTTTGGTTAAGAAGAGCCATCGTGTGAGCAATAACCCTACAACTATCACTACAAAACAAACAGGAAGAATTCGCCTGATGCGCCTATTGTAGAAATTGGCAAACGAAAAGTTGTTTTGCTCCATCTCACGGTAGAGAATAGTGGTAATGAGAAAACCTGAAATAACGAAAAAGATATCTACCCCCAAAAAGCCATTGGGCAAGAGCGTTGGACTTAAATGAAATAATACAACGGCTAAAACCGCTAAAGCGCGAAGTCCATCGATGTCGGGGCGATAAGTATTCTTTTTCAGCATAGTAAGTTTTTAGTCCTTTTCTAAGATTTGTTTTAAGGTTTCTTGATTGATTTTCTTTCTTTCCTTATCGAAAAACCAGCCGTACTTATTGAAGTAATAAATAGCGGATTTGATATGGGATTTGAGGAGTTTGATATTTTTATAGGATGCTTTTTGGTATTCGTGTACAACGACGGCTTCGGGGAAGAAGATGGTTTTGTAGGCACGATGGATGCGACGGTTGAGGTCGAAATCTTCCATATACATAAAAAGGTGCTCATCAAATAATCCTACATTCTCAAGGGCTTCGGTGCGCAAGAACATAAAACACCCCGAAAGGATGGGGATGTTCATCGTTTTGTTATAACTAAAGGCGTGTAACTCAAAACGTTTGTTGCTTTTATCTCTCCACTTTTTGAAAGGGATGAAACGCCTAAAAATAAGGTCGAGAGGGGAAGGTAGGAGTTTGCAAAGGTATTGCAGCTGACCATTGGGATAGATGATTTTTGGCATTATATTGCCTACCTCGGGGTGGTGATTCATATAATGAGTGAGTTTTTCTAAGGTGCCTTTTTGTATGACAATATCAGGATTTAAGACTATGTGATAGGGCAGCCCTTGCTCCATAGATTTTTTGATAGCAATATTATGAGCTTTGCCGTACCCCATATTCTCGTTGTTGAAAATATAGTGTATTTCCTTATCGGGGTACATCGTTACAAGGCTTTTGAGCTCATCGGTAGGTGAGTTGTCGACAAGGAATAGCTGTAGCTGCTGGGTTTGGCAAGCGAAGTAGCTATCGATTGCTTTTTTTAAAGGGGTGAGGTCGGTTTGATATAACACTATAGAGGCAGAGAGTTTCATTCCGATAATTTTTTAATGACGTCTAAATATTGGTACTCATAAGTAGTGTCAGGTTCTAAATAAGCGCCTTCCGACCATTCATTCCAAGCATTGATGAATACAAATTCATTTCCTTTGGCAGCTTCGATAAGAGAGAGTTCTTTTAAAAAGTGTTCAAAATTAGCAGGAGTAGCATTTACAAAGAATTTAGAGCGATTTTTGTATCGGGGAGTGTTATCCCAATCTACAATAATTGATTGATAGGTTTTATCTTGGGTTTGTTGTGCTAAGGCTAAGAGGGCTTCACCAAAAGCTACATAATCTACTTTTTGGCTTTTTTCCATTTTAAATTTGAGTCGGCCTATCCAGAATTGCATTTTTTCAGGCAAACGTCTGAGTTTTTTTTCTATTGCTGACACCCACGATTTGCGTTGGAAGAATTTTTTGTTGAAAAGATAGCGCGGTTGAAAGAGCATTTTGGCTTGGAAGCTGCTATACACTTCGTCTTCTCTATCGAGGTCATAAGATTTCATTCCGATAAAATAAATACCTTCAAAACCATTTTCACGAGCTTTTTGGTTGAAGAAGTTCATCCATTGGGTTTGATGTTTATTGAGTTCAGGGCGATAGATGCAAAACACAGGTTTTTGGTCTATGGTAATATAACGAGGGTCTTTGAAAAAAGGTAACAAATAATCAAAATGTTGTTGCCAAAGATCTTTATCATTTAAATGTTTTTGTTCCATCAGTATTTCGGAGCTACCGATCCACTGTTTTGTCCAAGTTTCGTTTGCCCAAGTGATACAGAAGTTGAGGTTATTGTTAGGGTTTGCTAAAAACAACTCCATAGGTTTGCCTAACAATAGCTTGCCATCAAACCAATAGTGATAGAAATTGAAGCCTGCTAAGCCGTATTTTTTTGCCAATTGGGTTTGCCAAGCAATTACCTCAGCTTCAGTAAGGTCGTAGTAGTTGTTGTTTAAAGGGATTCGGGGTTGTCGTTGTTCTTCAGTATATTGTTGGGCGGCTTGTACCAATTCCCAATCGGTAAATTGGTGTCCCCACCATTGGTTGTTTTCTTCTATAGAGTGAAACTGAGGGAAATAGAAGGCTATATATTTCATTGTAGTGTTCTTTTAAGTTTGTTGTATATTTTTATTATTACATATTTTATTCCCAAATACTTATAGAGTATAGAAAGGAAATCACTTTTAAATTGTACATCTTTCACTTGGGTAGAAATCCCATCGTTGCTATATACGGCTATGGTGAGATCTACGTATTCAAATTTGTATTTTGACCAGAGTTTTAGGTTTAACTCATAATCGGCTAATAACTTGTATTTTAGATTGTACGGGTGTTGTTCTACTATTTTCTTAGGATAGAAAATTGCTTGGTGACATATATTTTGCTCTATGAGTTTGGCGGTTGTAAACGCGCCGTCGTATAGTGTTTGTGTGTTTTTTAAAAGTACATTGCCGTAATAGATGGTGTTCTCATTTTGCAATATTGGGGTTATTTGGTTTATAGTGAAGGTAATTTCATCATCGGCGCCTAAGAAATAGAGAAATTTTCCTTGAGCGAGTGCAATCCCCTTGTTCATTGCATCGTAAATTCCTTTGTCTTTTTCAGAAATCCATCTCAATTGAGGGATTTTAGAACTAAAACTCTCTACAATAGTTAGGGTTTCATCGGTAGATTTACCATCTACGACTACCACTTCGCAGTGATGATTTTCCCCTAATTGTTGCTGTATAAGAGAAAGGCAGTGAGCTATATGCGAAGCCGAATTATATGTGGGGATGATGATAGAGAGTAGCATCAGGACGATGAATGTTTAGTGTTTGAAACGCGAAGATACAAAAAATATTGTAAACGTTGTTGTTTTTTCTAAAAAATGAATAGTGAAAAGTTTTGAAGGTGTTTTAAAAAAAGCTCTATTTGTGTGGGTGTTTGCGAAACACCTCTACATAACACAATTCAAACACAGTGTGAAACTTTGGCTAATTAACGTGAGTTCGGCATAAGTAATTATTTAACAATCAGCAAAATATTTTTAATTTCCCACGAATTACACGAATTTTCACGAATTTGGGAGTGCATAAAAGTCTTTATTTTTTATTATCTCACGAATTTTCACCTGACGGGGAATTATAATGTTCTGTTATATCGAACTGGGGCTATTTTAGTATTTCTAAATATAAATTTCTAAATTTTTCAACCATTTTCTCTTTTGTAAACTCTTCTTCATATCTTTTTTTAGCACCTATTGATAGCTGTTGATATTTCTTTTCATCAGTAAGCAATTCTATAATAGCTTCTGCTAATTTGTTAGCATCTTTAGGGGGCACAATAATGCCTGATACATTATTGAGGTTTACCCAATCAACCCCTGAACCTTTGATACTTGTAGAAATAACAGGTTTTCCAAAAGCCATAGCTTCGATTTGTACTACTCCAAAAGCTTCTGAGCGCTCGGTAGAGGGGAGGCAAAATATATCACAAAGTTGATAATAAGCACCTAACTCTTCAAAAGGGATTTTTCCTAAGAGTTTTACTTTGTCTTCCAAATTATAGGAATGTATTTGTTTTTGAAGTTTGTCTTTTAGTTCTCCTATACCAGCTATTAAAATAATTGTATCATCGGGTAAGGATTTTGAAGCTTCAATAAGGTATTCAATACCTTTATAATAAACTAATCTTCCTAAATAGAATACTATTTTTTTTTCTTTATATTCTTTTTTTAACTCATTGAGCTTTGTTTCATTTACTGTTAGTTCTTTATTGTCAATACCAATAGGAATGCAAGTTATTTTATCTTTATATTTTTTTAAGGTAGAAGATCCTTCTACATAAGTGGGGGTTGTAATGACTATTTTGTCTGCTTTTTTTAATAACCAGGTTTGTAAGGGGGCGTATAGTTTAAGTAGTTTTTTTTGTCGTATGATATCACTATGCCAATGTAGTATAATTTTAGCTTTAGGTTGGGTGAGAAAAACAGCTAAATTAGCCATTGGATTAGGTAAATGGATGTGTATAATATCATAATTATGTTGTATTTTTTTGAGAATTGGAATTATACTATAACTCAAAGGGGTAGAAGCTAATACTTTTATAGTATGAGCTGCAAATATTTTATAGTGTTCATCAAAAAAAGAATTTCCTTTTAAATGATTAGCACATAAAACATCTGTTTGAATACCTTTTTCATTTAGTCCTTCAACAAGATCAAAATGAACTTTTTCTACACCTCCTGAATGAGGAAGATAGAATTTTCCTATTTGCAATATTTTCATACTATATTTTCTAAAATGATTTGAGTAGTTTTTTTAAAATGAAAATGATTGTTTATAAAATTTTTTTGTTCTATTTTTTGAGGAGATAAGGACAATAATTTTTTTGCTAAATCTTCTGGACTTTCTTTATTAAAAAAATAGCAATTTTGGAATTCGGCATAAATTTCTTTAAAAACCTCAATATCAGACAATAAACAAGTTTTTCCTAAATAAAGAGCTTCTAAGGGAGGAAGCCCAAAACCTTCATAAATTGATGGTTGCACCAGTATAGAAGCCTCATTCATATAGTTATAGAGTTCCTCATCGGATATTTTACCTGTAAAAATAATATTTTGATCTTTAAGGAACTCTTCATTAGAGAGTTTGGTTTTAAATCCTTCTTTTTCGCCTACTATTACCAATTGTTTATCAAATCCTTTTTTTCTTGCATATCTCCAGCCTTTCACTAAGGTTTCTAAGCCCTTGTGAGGTTTGATATTGCCTACAAAGATAATAAATTCTTTGGAAATAGAAACTTTTTGTGGGAAATAATTTATGAGCTCATTTTTAATAGCACAAGGAGCTACAACAATATCTTTTGCTTTTTTGAAATGGAATGAAATTCTTTTTTTAGAGAATTCTGAAACAGTAAATATTTTTTTAGCTATTTTAACAGCCCTATTTAAATAAAATTTTCTTATATAGTAACCTATTTTTGAAGTAAGTTCTTTGATGTCTAAGAAAACAACATCGTGGATAAAAGCATAAATAGGTATTTTTATTCCTATTGGGATATTAAAATTAGGGGTTAAAAATACGTCGTAAGAGTTGATTTTTGCACAAGGGAAGCAAAATAATTCTTTTACTGAAAATATAGGTATATTTACTTCTTGAATTTCTACATTCTTTGCTTTATATTTAGATAGTATATTGAAATTTCCTAACAATAGGTAATTATTCTTCTGCTCAGCCAATAGATAAGGAAGAATACCTTGTAAATAAGTTCCAATACCTGAACTATTATACATTCTACAATCGATAGCTATTTTCATATTTATTAGAACAATATAGATTTATAAGGCACTAAAGCATTATTTGGGATGGCTAATGTTTTTATTATTTGAGAAAGAGCATATAAACACAAAAGGAATCCTATCAAAATTTTGGTTACTTTTCCTTTAAAAGCATTAGGCAAACAAGCTAAAAAGAAACATTCATAAAAGCGGTAATACAAAGAGAGCCTTGTAGCGATAATCTCTACCTCACTGAACAAAAGATAGATACTAATATTTAAGAGAGCACACCATAAGAATATATTTTTTGTTCTTTCAGAAAGGTGAACTCTATTGATAAAGAAAAAAGTAATGAATAATATTACAAATCTCACAAATGTACTGAATGAATAGAGAATATTAGCATTATAAGACTCATCGTTTCGATAGGATATAATTCTTTCTATTAGGCGCAAATCAACCCCTATAATAGTACCTAATCCTTCTAATATAAAAGAGGTTACCCCTAAGTAAGCAGAGGGGACTATAATCCCTAATACTATCCAGAAGATGAGATTTGTGCATTTCTTTTTTATAATAAAGATAATTGGTAGAAAAACGAGTGCTGAGTAATGAAATAAAATAGCTCCTAAAAGCGACAAATAGAAATACCAATTTTTATTTACGGAGAGAAAATAGTAACTCAGAGCTATAAAACCTAAAGCAAGCCCTTGCCGAATACCATTCATTTCATATACTAAAAACCAAAAGCTTGAATAAATACAAATAGAAAGTAAGGGATATAAAGAGACTTTTTTAAAAGCGTATACCTTTAGGGATAATGAGATAAAGAAAAATAAGAAGAGAAAAAGGTGGAAATTACCTCCTATATATTTTATAAATTCAGCGAACCACTGAAACCCTATTTCAATATCGTCGGGGTTATTAAAAATATCTCGATAATGAGCAGTATCTGTACCTACTGTTATATCTCTTAATCCTGCGATGTATAGAAGCGCGAAAATAACAGGGATATAGCTGAATACATATATATAGGTTTTGACTTCTTTAGAGAGTTTCTCTGTAAAGAAGAAGCGAGCTGTAAAAGCTAAAAACGAATATATGGGCACTAAAAAGTACATTTATAATTTAAATAATAAAAAACCTTTAATTCTCCCCTTCAAGCTTCCCCAATAGAACTTTTTATTAGAGGATAATACAATTCCCCCTATGCTACGGATAAGATATTTGAGGTACATTATAAAATAAGTATAGTGCTTTCTTCCTAAAATTTCTTTTTTAAATAGTGCTCCAAAGCCGAGCCCATAGGAATAAGCTCTTTGATAGTTGTTAGAAGCAGCGTTTTGAGGATGAAATACTTTAGCATTTTTTGCAAAAATAGCTATGTCCTTTTTATCTAATAGTTGCCATATATAATCAGTTTCCTCACCTGAAGAGAAGAAAGTTCCAACTCCAAGACGCTCATCAAATAATTTCTTCTTATCAAAGATTACAAACAAGTTAAAAGAAATAGCGTATTTAAATAGAGATTTACGACTTAGAACATCTGTTTTAGAGATAAAAATATTTTTAGTAATACTATCATAAGCCTCTACTAATGTAATTTTATTTTTTTTCTCTTTGAAAGTATATACAATTTCTTCTAAGAGATTTTCACTATAATAACAATCATCATCAGGAAAGCCTATAATATCTCCAGAACATTCTTTAATACCAATATTTCTGTTATAAGAAAGCCCTTTTGTACTACTTCTAATGTATTTAATGCTTAAAATATTAGTATATCTATCAACAATATTCTGAACTTTATAGTGTTCATTCTGATCTACAATAATGAGTTCAAAGTTTTTATATGTTTGTTTTACAAGAGAGTCTAATAGTATGTTAATTTCATCTACACGCCCCAAAGTAGCAGTTACTAATGATATTTTCATAGGTTAGTTTTCTTTATTTTCTCAATAAGGTTATTTATATGAAAATCTTCAGAATAGAAATGGCTAAATACTGTTGATTTGTAATTTTCTAACACATTAATAGCCTCAATATTTTTTTTCTCAAAAGAGATAATCTCTTCTAAAACTTCATCATTATTTGATATTTCAATTTGATATTGTGTATTTTTTAATCCTTCTTTAAAAGCAAAAATATAGTTACTGTATATTGGTATGACTCCATTAGCTAAGTAAGTATTCATTTTTGTAGGAGTAGCAACTCTATTCATTTCAATATCTTTACGGATAATAAATCCATATTTATAATGTTGTAATGCTTCAAACAACTGGTTATAAGGCAAGTGATCTATTAGGACATTTTCTAAGTTATATTTTTTTAAATAATCTTGAGCTTCTTTTTTTTCAGAAGTGTATAGAGTAAGTGTTGCATTTGGTATTTTAGTCTTAATTTCTTTATATATCTGTAACATTTCATCAATACATTGCCATTTAGACATAGTTCCTGCATATACAAATGAAGGAGTTTCGTATTTTCCTTTCACAAAAAAACTTTCCTCTATCAATTTCTGATTGAAACAAGGCATTACATAAAAATTATCCTTAAATTTGAATTTATATTTATTCTCATAGTGATATTTCATTCTATCGGAAACAAATAACGCAAAAGAAACTAATTTTAGTGATATATATTCAAAACATCGCCAAAGAATATATTTTAGCCATTTATCTTTTTTTGTATAATTTACTAATATTTCCTCAGGCATAATGCCTTGATACCAACATATTACTTTCTGTTTTCTATTTTTTAAGAGGAGTTTTAGATGGGCTTTAGCATTGACAACAACTACTATTTCTGTTTTTTCTATTTGTTTAATATTATCTACTATAAGGACATCTTCTCCAGACTCTCTTTCCAAAGCCTTTTTAATAATATTCACATAGTGAATAGTAGCATCGTGTCTGTCTCCCTGCTCAAAAAATATTTTATATTTCATTTCTTTTCTTAAAAAATTCTACGATTCGTTCACAAGCTTTGCCATCGCCATAAGGGTTGTGTAAAGCACTCATTTTAGTATATTTCTCTTGGTTGTTAAGTAGTTGCTCGCATTCACCTACTATTTTTTGCTCATCGGTACCTACCAAGATTACTGTACCTGCACTTACTGCTTCAGGGCGCTCGGTAGTGTCACGCATTACCAATACAGGTTTGCCTAAGCTAGGCGCTTCCTCTTGTACGCCACCACTATCGGTAATGATAAGATGAGATTGGTTCATCAGCCAAACAAAGGCAGGATAGGCTAAAGGTGCTATGAGCTTTACATTTTCAATGCCTGATAATATACGATAAACAGGTTCTTTTACATTAGGATTTAAGTGCACTGGATAGACTATCTGTACCTCAGGATTTTGTAAAGCGATTTTTTTCAGTGCCTGACAGATATGTATAAAGCCTTCGCCTTGGTTTTCACGCCTATGTCCTGTAACTAAGATTAGCTTTTTAGTGCTATCTACTGCCTTTTTTAAAGCATCAATCTCTTTGTCTTGTAATTTTTCTACTTTTTTTGTACTTTCTAAAAGAGCATCTATCACTGTATTGCCCGTTACCAAAATACTTTTTTCGTCTACCCCTTCTCTTAATAAGTTTTGCTTTGCTTGCTGGGTAGGAGCAAAATGAAAATCGGCTATGGCTCCTGTTACTTTTCGGTTAATCTCCTCTGGGAAAGGTGCATATTTATTAAAAGTTCTAAGTCCTGCTTCTATATGGCACACTTTAGCTCCTGCATAAAAGCCTGCAATACTCGCTGCCATAGTGGTAGTAGTATCGCCGTGCACGAATATATAGTTAGGGCTACAATGCTCTAAAACAGCTTTTAGTTCTGTAATAATTGTAGCGGTAAGTGTATACAAATTTTGATTAGGCTTCATCACATTAAGGTCGTAATCTGCTTTTATCTCAAAAAAATCTAACACTTGATCCAACATCTCACGATGTTGTGCTGTCACACATACTTTTGTATCAAAAGTTGGTTCTTTTTGAAAAGCCTTTATGAGCGGAGCCATTTTAATAGCCTCGGGGCGTGTGCCAAATATAAAAAGGAGTTTTTGAGTCATTATCTAAATATTTTCTTTATTTTGTACCAAGCTATTCTAATAATAAAATAAAAACTATTTTTCCATCCTGAAACACGCCATTCTTCCAAATATAGAGAAATAACATTGGAAGAAAGACCTCCAGCCAAATATTTTGCAATTATCAGTTCTTTATATTTAAAAGAAAATCCTTTTTTATATAGTGTGTAAAAAAAATCATAATCAGCACAAATTTTATAATTTGTATTAAATAGATACTGCTGTTGAAGTTTAGTTTTCACAAATACACATTGATGACAAAAAGGAATACCTACTTTTATTCTTTTTAAAGAAGTTGTTTTCCGTATTTCCTCTTTATCAGGATATACATATATTACGTCTCCATAGATTACATCGGTATCACTCCAATTATTATCCTTAAATACTTTTTCTAATACTTGCTGATCATAAAAAGTATCTCCTGCATTCATAAAGTTGAGCCATTCGCCTGAAGCTTTTAGTGTCCCCTTATTCATAGCATCATAAATGCCTTTATCGGGTTCACTTACCCAATAGGAAATTTTACCCTCATATTTTTTGATGATGTCAAGAGTGCCATCGGTACTACCTCCATCTATGATGATATACTCTATATTAGGGTAGGTTTGATTGAGTACTGATAGGATCGTATTTTCAATATCCTTTACGGCGTTATAGGCAACGGTGATGATGGTGATGAGGGGTGATTGTGTGTTATTTGACATAGCTCAATATTTTTCTAAATATCTTTTTTGCTATAAAACTTATATCTATTTTTTGATTTTTATTGTTCATATAAAAATCTAAAATATGATACATATTATACTTTTTAGCTTGTTTTTTATATTTTTTCAGTAAGAACCATATTTTAGTATTCATTCTTATTATTAGATCAGGGCGATGATTCTCTACAAAATAAGCTCCAGCTAAAGCATAATACAGATATAATTTTTCTCTATTAGAAGCTATAGTAATAGAGTCGTTATGAGCTCTGAAGTAGGATAAAGGTTCGTTTACGAACGCAAATTTTTGGTATTGATTAGCTGTTAGCAAAAACATCAACAAATCATTTCCTATAGCGTGCATAGCAAAATCACTTGCTACTTTGTTAGGGATATCGGCAAGTGTATTATTCTTTAAATCGTTTAATCTAAACAAAGCACAAGCTGGAGAGACGGGATAATCTTTATCATCTATAATACTCTGTATATATTTTTCTGTGGGATATAATCCTGTTTTTCCTATTCTATAGAGAGAGATTTTATGAGGTTCTGTAATGTTAACTTTAAAAATTTTAGCACTTGTAAAAGCGAATCCTACTTCTTTATTTTCTAAAAAAGGGAGTGTTTTTTCTAAGAAGGTAGGATCGATTAAGTCGTCTGACCAAAGAATTTTAGCATATTCTCCGGTAGCTTCGTTTATACATCTTAGCCAATTTCTTACAGGACCTATATTGGTTTCATTTTGATAAATTTTGACACGATCATCAGTTTGCGCTAAAGCTTGGAGTATTTTCCAAGTGTTATCAGTACTTTTGTTGTCGACGATTACAATCTCGGTATTTGGGTAGGTTTGATCTAAAGCGCTTTTTACTGTTGCTTCTATCAGATTTTGCCTATTGTACACTGGAATTAGTACGCTTACTTTTGGAGTATTCATTTTGTGATTTTTTGTATAAGTTTTTTAAAGATTTCAGATATACTATGAGTTTTTAGCACATTGATCATTATTTTTAGTTTGCTTGTTTTTTTTAAGATTAATTTTCTTTTTTGCTCATCTTTTTCAAAGTTAGGAATTATATAAAGAGGATGTTGTATAGGGAAAGATATTTTTCCGGTTTTTCGGTTTGCATTGTCATCCTCGGCGGAATGAGTATGAGTAGCTTCTGCTCCAAATCCTATGTTAGAAATCAGATTAACAGTTGGGATAATGGAAAGTCCATTATTTATCATTATGGTTAGTTTCCATTGATAATCCCAAGTATCAATACCTTTTAGATATAATTTGTCGTATATTTTAGAAAAGTAGAGATACTCATCTTTATTAGCGAACAGTTTTTGAAATATATTTTTAGCTTTCAGGTCGGGGTAATAAGAAATATCTTTGTCGTAATATTTCCAAGCTCTTCTCCAAGAAGCCCACCCCCAAATATGTTCATATTTAGAAAAATAGTATGATTCTTTATCAGTAGAGACATTTTCTACCAAATCATTTGTACCTGTTATAAGCCAAATTCGAGTGTCGTTTTGGTATTTAATAAGTAAATCTTGACAGAAATAGAAAAAACTATCATCTGGCAAACAGTCATCTTCTAAGATGATACCCATTTCTTCATTATTAAAAAACCAAGAGATAGCAGTACTTACGGCTTCTTTACAACCTAAGTTTTCTTGCCTGAAGAGAGTTTGGACTTTACAATCCCAATTGATATTTTCTAATACAAAATTTCTAACTTGTTGTACAATTTCTTTTTCTCCTTGCTTATGAGCTCTGGCACCATCGCTTGCGATATAAAGTTTTGAGGGTTTATTTTTTTTAATAGTTTCAAATACTTTTTTAGTAGTGTCTAATCTATTAAAAATTAGGAATAAAATAGGGGTGTTTAGTGTATTCATATTCTTTTTTGATATAATCGTTTGCTAAAAAAATTAACTTTTCTAAGGATTCTCCAAAAAAGATAGACTATTTTGTCATAGGGAGTAATGCTTTTTGTTATTTCGTTATATTTTTCATCTAAACGTGGGTCTTGGGTATTAAAAACTCTTTTTTGTTCCTCTATAACATTCTTTTTTATCAAATACTTAAAGAATGAGGGGTATAATTTTTTATAAAAAGGATAATCTAACAGTATAATATCTGTAGTTTTTTTGTATTCATCGATAAGTTTGAATGTATTTTCTGCTGTACTGCTTACATTTTCATCACATCTGTACATTAATAAAGGTACCCCTACTATTTTAAGTACTTTTGTTTCTTTAGTAATAGAATAACTGAACATATAATCCATCAAGGGATAATGTGTGTCGTCAAAGCCATTGAGCTTAACTGCTACTTTCTTATTAAAACAAACTCCAGAAATTGTAGAAAACACGCCAAAAATATAATCAAATGGTTTTAAGGGAATTACTCTATAATTTTTATTAGATTCTTTTATAGATATTTCTGAAATATGAGTAAAAAGAAAGTGTTGTACATAAATAGCATTTACATTATATTTATATAGTTTTAAAACATCATATATTTTTTCGATATAAGAAGGATTGATCAAGTCATCATCGTGAAGCATTACCACAAAGTTTGTTTGAGATAGTTCAAAAAGTTTGTTCCAATTACCTGTCATCCCTACGTTTTCTGTATTTTTATAGTAGAACAGATTGGGAATTGCTTTGTACTCTCGTAACAATTGTTCTGTTTCGCACTCTCGTTCTGGATTATTGTCTACTACCATTATAGCAAAAGGGCAGTTTGTTTGCTGAGCTAAGCAACTTTCAAGGGTCTCTCTAAGCAAGTGAGCTCGCTTGTAGGTAGGGATTGCTATTGTAATCTGTGCTCCTTCAGGGACAACTCCTTGCTTTATAGCTATAGAGGGTATATGGGTTACGGCTGTATATCTCATTTGAAAATGGTTTTTAGTTTGTAATAAGTTTCTTGTATACCTAAATGAATGAATTGAAATATTGTGAGTTTAAATTCTCTGAGTACGACAAAAGGCCATTTCCAATTATTGTACACTGCTTGACAAAATCCTTGTACAAGGACTAAGCCTAAAATTCGCCAAGAGGTATATTTTAATACTATAAAACTTCCTATTGCGATTCCAATTCCTGCTAAAAGAGCAGGTTTGACAAAAGGAATATTATTCTTGCTGATAATAGCTGTTGCAAAATGTGAGTGATTGTTTTCTAAAAGTACAACTATTATATAAAGACAAAGAATCAATTTATTAGGCAGAAAAGCATTTGAGTGTATATATCCTAAAATTGTATTACCTAAGAATAGTAATATAATTCCACCTAAAGTGAATAGTATGTAAAAAATAATTATACTAAAAGAGAACAAGCTTACAAAACCTTGTGAGTTTCCTTCTACACGTAAGGCAGCAAATTTGGGTTGAAAGGTAATAAAAAAAGTTGTTGCTACTGTTGAGAGTATATTTACCAATTGCATCATCAATCCATAAGAGGCTATTTCTGCGTTTGATAAGTATAAACCTGCTAAGAACATACTAAATTTTGTAATGGCATAAGCTCCTACAAAAACTAAGCCTAATTTTTTAGCATTGTACCATATCACATCAAAAGTTGCACTGATTTCTTCCTTGCTAATATTGTAAGGTTTTAACTGGGTTCTAAATTCTTCTGTAAAAAGAAATCGATAACACAACATTCTATTTACAAAAGGAGCTATAAAATTTGCCAATACAACTCCCATCAGTCCCCAACCTATATACAAGAACAAAAAAGTAAGCCCTATATAAACAATCCGAGAGGCGAGTAAAGCTATTTTAGTTTCTTTGATAGCACCTTTTCCCGTCAGTAGGAAATTGTAATATTCATAATAAATAGTAAAAGCAGTAGAGGCTGAAAAAATTATCCAAATAGGCAATGAGTGAGCTACTGAATGGAAACCATCTGTAACCTTGTAAATATATAGACTTCCGACAGAGAGCATTACCAGTAGCACTAACAATGCTAAACGGAGATAGACATACTGACCTACTTTTACGAGAGTAGCTATTAATCGGTAGTTGATAGCCACTTCTGCAGAGGAAGCATCTTCTATTCCTTCTTTTTTTAGTGTTTGAGCACCTCCGTATACATAGCTTACATTACGACTAAATTGAGGTGAAAAGCCAAAGTCGAAAAGGAGTACTAAAGATGAAACTGTTAGAAAAATATAGTTGAGTGCAATTTCTTCTACAGTTAGCATTTTTAAAATAAGAGGTAGGGTAATGAGCCCAGAAGCTAAACTAAAGAACTGCGCTATATAATTCCAAAGTACATCTGTTTTAGTTATCTTTATCATCTGTTTCCTATTATATTAGCTCCTTTAAAGCCACTTAATAAACTTTGGTCGCTCCAAAAATAATCCCATTCTCCAAATCTGCCTATACTAATGATAGCTACTGTTCTCAAATAATCTTGTATTAGAGCTACGTTGCTCTTTCTATTGAAATCGAATACTACATTAGCGTATTTTTCTTCTCGATAATCGGTGATTGCAATGTCGTTAAGTTCCCAAAGTTTCATTTGTATACCTTTTTCGATAATGTGGTTTACCAAACTATCACCGGAAAGTTGTTTAGGTTTCTTTTTTGAAAAATAGGTTTCAAACTGTAAGGAACTTTTTCCTTTTGGTACATTATAGGGTGATTTGAGCGAAGGAGAATAAGCTCTCGCTGGCAAAATATCCTCATCATAGATATAAAACCACAAATGTTTAGGTATATCAGGGCGATTGAATCCTATAGACACTAACTGACCTGAGGTTGACAACAGTTTCTCTCCAGCTTCAAGAATGCTTTTAGGAGCATCTTTTATGATTTTTACTATCTCAGGCAGAGGTAAAGAGCTAATAAGTTTTTCATAGTTAGTTTCAGAACCATCTGCAAAAGTAATTTTTTTGTGAATAGGGTCAATAAGAGCAACTTCTTTCTGTGTCTTTATAGAAGAGTTTGTAGCCATTGTATTTAGGAAACTTTTATAGCCTCCTTGTTGTGGATAGCGCATTTCTTGAGCGTAATAAAAGTTCTTTTCTTGCACTTCAAAAGCCCCTCTTAATAGTACTTCTAAAGATGGAATGCTAATTCGACTGCCTAACCAGTCGGTAGAAAGTTCTTTTGAAGGAAGTGTCCAATATTTATAAGTGTATTTTTCTGGAAAATGCTCTTTAAAATACGTCCCGAATTGCACCAATAGCCAATCTTCATAGTTCTGAATCGTATTAAGAGTAGGTTTAGCGACAAAATCTTCTATAATTCTTATTTTTTCATCTATAGACAAAGGGGCAAGGTTGTTTTGTACAGGATGTTTTAACCATAAGTTTTTATAATAATTAGATGATTCAGGCTTATGACTATAGAAAGCTGTATTGTTTTGGAAAAGGTTTTTTACCACTTCTGATTTTGTAAAAGAAAGATGAACAAACTTATCGAATAAGAAACCTTCTCCTATTGAAAAGTTGTCACATAAGCCTCCCCAAGAACTATTTTTCTCAAAGATAGTATGTTCAATACCTCTTTGTGATAAATGATATCCTGCCGCAATACCTGCTATTCCTGCTCCTAAAATTGCTACCAAAATTTTTAATTATTTATTTCCAATCCATTCTACCATTTTTTCTATTCCTCTTTTTGAGGTCATTTTAGGTTGCCATTGCAATATTTTTTGAGCTTTAGTATTATCGGCTACGAATACTAATTGATCGCTCTCTCTAAAGGGGAGCTCTTTATATTGCATTTTTATACCTAAAAGTTTTTCTAACATAGCAAAAAGTTCTAGTAGTGAAAGACTATTTTCAATACCTCCACCTATATTAAAGGCTTGCCCTTTGGCTTGTTCTATATATTTGATACCTTGAAAATAAAGACTTACTACATCATCGGCATAAAGCACATCACGTACTTGCTTACCATTGCCTGAGATAGTAAATAGTTCTCGATTTGTACCTTGTTTTATCTCAATTGCTTTTTGCACAAACCAACCAATCCAACCTTGGTCGAAGGTAGCGTGCTGATGACTTCCATACATTGATGAATGTCTAAATACTATAGTTTTAAGTCCATAAATACGATGAAAATCCAATAAATATTGGTCGGCTGATCCTTTAGAACATCCGTAAGGCGAATGGAAATCTAAAGGATAAGTTTCAGGAAATCCTTTAGGATATTCTTGACAGGTATATCGCATCTGTTCTTCTTGAAAAGTAAGATTAGCGAAATCGCCATATACTTTATTGGTTGATGAGTATAAGATGTAAGCATCAGGACAGTATTTTCTAATAGCATCTAATAAGTTGAAAGTGCCCATTGCATTCACTTCAAAATCCAAACGTGGGTTTTCAATAGAAGTAGTCATTGCTACTTGTCCAGCCAAATGAAACACAATATCAGGCTGTTCTTTTTTGATCACAGTTTCTACATCATTGGTGTTGCGTATATCATAAGGATAATAAGAGAATTTACCGAGCGTTCTGAGCCAATCTAAGTTTTGGGCACTACCATAACGGAAAAGATTGTCTAAAACTACCAATTCTTCTCCTCGTTTTAATACTTCTTGAGCTAAGTTGCTTCCTACGAAGCCGCAACCGCCTGTTATCAAATATTTCATTGTATCTCGTTTTTTACAAATTGTTCTATATTTTCTTCTAAACTTCTTTTAGGTTGCCACCCTAAAGAACACAACCTACTATTATCTACTTGGGGTTCCATAATCTCCCCCTCTCGGTAAGGAAGTGCTCCAAAATTCAACTGTGTTTTTATTGGTTTGCCTTTAAGTTTTTCTAATACCTCTTTGACAAGTATTACAAAAGTCTTTACGGGAGTGAGTACACCTGTACCTACCTCTATATCATTAAAATCTTTTAGTTGTGGTGCTTGTTCTAAACAAGTAAGGTAGGCACTTACCACATCGTCTATATAAATAAAATCACGCTTTTGTGTGCCTGCGGTGAGTGGGATGATGTTTTTTTCCTGCTGGAGTTCATTCAAGATCCAAGAGGTAAATTTGTCATTGCCATCTTGCTCTCCAAACATAAGTTCTAATTTTAAGTTCACTACTTGTATTTTATCAGACGCCAATTGCAACCACTCTTCAAATTGTTTTTTTGAAAGGGCATAAGCGTTTATTTGTTTACCTAAAAGTGTACTAGTATTAAGGAAATGTTTTGTGCTAAAATCTATTGCTGTACTAAGCAATTCTATCCCGAACATTAAGTTTGTTTTGAGTATCTGCTGTATACTCTCTCCTTTTCTACCATACACACAGGCTGTATGAATGATAGTGTCTATATATTGTTCTTCAAAGGCTTTTTGCAAAGGTACTTGGTCTATATCATAGCTTTTAAAGGTGTTTTCAAAACCTTTTAAACGCCACATATTAGAGGTAGAGCGTTTGAGTACTACTACCTCATAGCCTTTGTTTACAAATGCTTTCAGCAAATGACTGCCAAGGAAGCCTGTTGCGCCCGTTAAAAGTATCGTCATAATTATATTGCTATTTCAAATTCTTGCTCTATGTAGGATTGAAAAAACTCCCACGAAAGGCACGTTCAGCTTGCGCTGATGGGGGTTTGCCCACGAATTGCACGAATTTGCACGAATGCTTCAGCTTGCGCTGATGAGGGTGATATTGTAAAGAAACCTATTTTGTGCTAAAGTTAGAAATTTACTCCAAAATATTCTTCTAATTTTTCTGCGATATAGTCTAACTGTTCTTCGCCTAAAGCTGGATAAATACCTACCCAAAAGGTTTGATTCATTGTGATATCGGTATTAGTAAGGTCACCCACTACACGGTATTCCACTCCTTTGAAATAGGGTTGCTTAGTGAGGTTACCCGCAAATAGTAAACGTGTGCCTATCTTGTGCTGGTCTAAGAAGCGGAGCAAATCTACACGTGCGGTACCTGCATCTTCTTTAAGGGTGATAGGAAAACCAAACCACGAAGGGTCGCTATTGGGGGTTGCCTCTGGTAGGTATAGAAAATCAGTAAGGGTTTGGAGTCGCTCTTTGAGGTAGGCGAAATTTTTACGACGTTTTTCTATAAACTCCTCTAAGCGGTCTAACTGTGCTAATCCGCAAGCGGCTTGCATATCGCTAATTTTTAGGTTGTAACCTAAATGTGAATATACATACTTATGGTCATATCCAAAAGGCAAATCACCGTGCTGTTGCGAGAAACGGCAGTTGCAAGTGTTGTCACAACCTGGTGCACAATAGCAATCACGCCCCCAATCGCGGAAAGACTCAGCTATGGTTTTTAGTTCTGGATTGTTAGTAAATACTGCTCCTCCTTCACCCATTGTGATATGGTGAGCTGGATAGAAACTCAGGGTAGCAATATCACCAAACGTACCTACTTTTTGTCCGTTGTAGGTAGCGCCGAGTGCATCGCAGCAGTCTTCTACGAGCCAAAGGTTATATTTCTCACAAAGGGCTTTTATTTTTTCTAAGTTGAAAGGGTTTCCCAAAGTATGGGCAAGCATTATTGCCTTGGTTTTAGGGGTGATGGCTTGTTCTATAAGGTCGGCGTTTACATTGTGAGTATGTAGATCTACATCTACAAATACGGGTACTGCCCCAAATTGAACAATAGGGTTCACCGTAGTAGGGAAGCCTGCTGCTACCCCTATTACTTCATCACCTTTTTTGATAGCACGGTCACCTAATTTAGGTGATGTGAGCGCACTAAAGGCTACTAAATTAGCTGAAGACCCTGAGTTTACAGTGATGCAGTATTTCACCCCCAGAAAGGCGGCTAACTTCTTTTCAAAAGCAGCATTAAAGCGTCCTGTGGTGAGCCAAGCGTCGAGAGAGGCGGCGACCATATTTTGGAGTTCTTGCTCACCGATTACTTTTCCTGAAGGAGGGATTACCGTTTTTCCTGCTTCAAAGGGTTTGGGTTTGTAAGCCTCTTGGGCATATTGGGTTACTAATTTTGCTATTTCTTCTCTAATTGTTTCTAATGACATATTTTCTTTTTTTTGACCACGAATTTGTACGAATGTTTTTTAGTTTTTTTCGCCCACGAATCTCACGAATTTGCACGAATATTTTTCAGGTTGAGATGATGAGGGTTACCTACGAATTGGCACGAATGTTTCAGCTTGCGCTGATGGTTTTTTTGCCCACGAATCTCACGAATTTGCACGAATATCTTTCAGGTTGAGATGATGGGTTCTGACCTCTAAGTTCATAAATTTGCACGAATATTTCAGCTTGCAATGATATTTTTTTCGCCCACGAATCTCACAAATTTGCACGAATGTTTTTCAGGTTGCAATGATGGGGTTTCTATAACACTTTTCGGAAAATTCCTTCATTGATATCTACTTCGTTGAAATTGACTAATATTCCTAATTTTAAATTTGATAGTTTTAAATAGTTTAAAATTTGTTTGTGGTGTTTCGCACTTAGTTCTTCTACTGATTTAATCTCAACAATAATTCTATCTTCTACTAATAAATCTATTCTAAAAGCAACATCTTGTAAAAGATTACCTTTATAGTATACAGGAATAGGTACTTCTGTTTGTACTTTTAACCCTCTGCTCTCTAACTCAAATTTGAGTGCAGAAGCGTATACTTTTTCTAATAATCCTATACCTAATTGATTGTAAACTTCATAAATAGCTCCTACAATTTTATAGGAGAGTTCTTTTTCTATTATCATCATTTTGTTGTTGATACAATTTGTTTCAGGTTTTTTTTCGCCCACGAATCTCACAAATTTACACGAATATCTTTCAGGTTGCAATGATGGGTTCTGACCTCTAAGTTCATAAATTTGCACGAATACTTCAGCTTGCGCTGATATTTTTTTCGCCCACGAATCTCACGAATTTGCACGAATGTTTCCGATTGAGATGATAGGTTTTGACCTATAATTACAGAATTTGCACGAATACTTCAGGTTGCAATGATGGGTTTTTCGCCCACGAATCTCACGAATTTGCACGAATATCTTTCAGGTTGAGATGATAGGGCTTTGTCCTATAATTACAGAATTTGCACGAATACTTCAGGTTGTAATGATGGGTTTTTCGCCCACGAATCTCACGAATTTGCACGAATGTTTCCGATTGAGATGATAGGTTTTGACCTATAATTACAGAATTTGCACGAATACTTCAGGTTGCAATGATGGGTTTTTCGCCCACAAATCTCACGAATTTACACGAATATTTTTCAGGTTGAGATGATGGGTTCTGACCTCTAAGTTCATAAATTTGCACGAATGTTTCAGCTTGCGCTGATGGGTTTAGGATTCCATATAGCCTTTGATTTCGTAAAGGCAGTGGGTTTGCATATCTGCTCCTCGTAGCCACGCGCGATGCCAATGGACGATTTTTTCTAAAGTATCGGCGAGTCGCCATTGAGGATGCCATTTGAGTCGGGTGGCAGCTTTGGAACAGTCGAGTTTTAGAAAGTTAGCTTCGTGAGGCTGTTCGCTCTTGTCCCATTCATAACGGGCTCCTTCGCCCCAAAATTGTACCATTTTTTCTAATATCCATTGTACAGGCTGGCAATCGTCGTCCTTAGGTCCAAAGTTCCAACCTTCGGCAAAGGCATTGCCCTCATTATACAAGCGTTCAGCTAATACTAAATAGCCTGAGAGGGGTTCTAATACGTGCTGCCACGGACGTGTAGAGAGGGGGTTACGGATAATCACGGGCTGTTGTTGCTCAAAAGCTCGCAAGATATCGGGTATCAACCGGTCGTCAGCCCAATCACCTCCTCCTATTACATTACCTGCACGGGCTGAGGCTACAGCTGCGGTATCGTTAGTATAAAAGAAAGAGCGGCGATAGGCAGAGACTACTAACTCAGCGCAGCCTTTGCTATTGCTATAAGGGTCGTGTCCGCCCATAGGTTCGTTTTCACGATAGCCCCATTCCCATTCTCGGTTCTCATAACACTTATCGGTAGTGATAATAACTACCGATTTCAGCTGAGGGGCATATCGAGCTGCTTCCAAAACGTTTACAGTACCCATTACATTGGTACTATAAGTGTCTACAGGTTCTTTATAGGAAAGTCGTACTAAAGGTTGAGCAGCTAAATGTAATAACACATCGGGATTGAAAGCACGTATGCTTTGTGATAGCTGTTGGAGGTTGCGAATGTCGCCTATTTCGGTTTGCATATTGTCACCTACTTTAGCGACTTCAAAGAGGGCGGGCTGGGTAGGAGGGGCTAATGAAAATCCTTTTACTTTGGCTCCCATCAGCTGTAGCCATAGGGATAGCCACGACCCTTTGAATCCAGTGTGCCCTGTAACAAATACGCGTTTTCCTTTCCAAAATTGAGGATTTACTTTTCCTACTACCATACTTTCCAAGGAGCTTTATTGGTTTGCCATAATTCTTCTAAGAGCATTTTATCGCGGAGGGTATCCATTGGTTGCCAGAAACCTTCGTGTTTGTAGCTCATCAGCTGTCCGTCGGCAGCTAATCCTTTGAGAGGTTCTTGTTCCCAAATTGTATTATCATCTTTGATGCGCTCTATCACTTTGGGAGAAAGGACAAAGAAACCTCCGTTTACGAGAGCACCATCGCCTTTTGGTTTTTCTTGGAACTTCATAATCTGATTGTCTACTATATCTAAAGCTCCAAAGCGACCTGGGGGGTAGACAGAAGTGAGGGTAGCTTGCTTGCCGTGAGCTTTATGAAAAGCTAGTAATTTAGCAATATCAATATCAGCTACCCCATCGCCATAGGTAAAGCAAAAAGCTTCCTCATTGGCTATATAAGGCAATACTCTTCTAAGGCGTCCTCCCGTCATAGAGTGCTCTCCTGTATCTACGAGGGTTACTTTCCACGGTTCAGCACGTTTTTGGTGTACGTGCATCTCGTTGTTTGCCATATCGAAAGTGATGTCGGACTGGTGCATAAAGTAGTTGGCAAAGTACTCTTTGATGATATAGCCTTTATAGCCACAACAGATGATGAACTCATTGATGCCATAATGTGAATAAATTTTGAGAATATGCCATAAGATGGGCATTCCTCCTATTTCTACCATTGGTTTGGGTTTTACAACGGTCTCTTCACTGAGGCGTGTACCGAGACCACCTGCTAATATTACTGCTTTCATAAAGATAATTTTGTGCGAGCCGCACGGGCAATTATTTTTTTATTTATAAAAATTTACTTATTACCTGCTATAAACGCATCGGCGAAGAAGTTTTCTTCTTTTAGTCCTTGTTCGGAGAGGAGTTTTTGAGCGCTTTGTATCATCACTTCACTACCACAAGCGTATACTTGTGCTTTTTGCCAATGGATAGGCTGCTGTAATGCTATTTCTTGTACATAACCTTTAGCCCCTTGCCACTGCTCTTCGCGAGAGAGTACGGGTATATAGGTGAAATTAGGTAGTGTTGTTTTGGGTTGCCAAAAGAGATCTTCTCGTTTTCTTCCTCCCCATAAAAGCCATATTTTTTTATGAGCTGTCAAATCAGGTGTAGATTGCAGCTGCTCTAAAATTGCTTTTATAGGTGCGATTCCAGTGCCTGTAGCTATTAAAACGATCTCCTCACAATTGGGATTATTGCGATAGAAAAAAGTACCCAGTGGGCCTTCCATTCGTAATAAGTCGTTAGGTTTGGCTTCGTTAAACCAGTACTGACTAAATAAACCTCCTTCATAATTACGGATAAAGAGTCTTAGTTCATTGCCTTCACATTGGCTATGACTGATAGAATAACTGCGTTTTTGTCCGTTTCTGATAATATCTACATACTGTCCAGGCAAGAACTGAAAGACTATCTTTGGGGGCAAGCGCAATACTACTTCTACAATATTAGGAGTAAGTACAGTGATGTTGTTTATTTTACAAGGTGTAACTTGTGGTTTAGGCAATTTTACTGCCAAGTCTTCTACATCTAATATTACTTCTGATCTAGGTACTACATTGCACGAGAGTACATAGCCCGCTGCTTTTTCTTCTGCGGTAAGCACTTTTTCGTCTTGCAAATTCTCAACTTTGCCTTGAAGTATTTTTACACGGCAACTCCTGCAACGTGCCTCAAAGCACGAATATTCTAAACTGATATCGTTATCTAAGGCGGCTCTTAGCAAAGAGGTATTCTCATCACAAGGATAAGATTTGTCGTTTTTTAAATGTATGGTATATGTTGACAAGATAGGTAATATTTAGGGCGCAAATATACAAAATTATTTTGGATAACACCTATGTTTATTTATGAAATAGGTTGAATGTGTAGTTTTTTTTAGAAGTTTTAGTATATTTGTTTAGTGGGGTGTTATACCAATGTTTTGAGGGTGAGTAGGTTGTTATCGGTAGAGGTTTTTGCTAAGTGTTGTACTCTTGCGGAGAGTGCTCGGCGTCGGTTGCGGTTGAACTCGGTGAGTTTGTGGTGGGATTTGGTGGTTGCTAATAGAAATGCGCAAAAGATTCCTATGACTATGAGTAGGAACAGCCCTGCATAGGCCCAGTGGGCGGTGTTGTGGCATTGGTAAGTGTGGAGTATTCGCAGGTGTTTTTCGTTAGTGAGATCTCCGCGTTTGCGCACAGCTTGTAGTTTTTCTTTCCACGCTTGTTGTAGAGCTTCGTCTTTCCAATTGACGTACCATAAGCTCCACTTGAACTGATAGTTAGGTACTGTTTGTGCTAAGTGTTTTTGCAAACGATAGGTGAAGACGAGCCTAACGAGAATGTAGTAGATAACTCCAAAAACGCCAGCTAAATAGAAGAGGATTTTGTTTTCGATATCGGTGTGGGCGGCATAGTATACAAATGAAGAGACAATAGTCACGGGTAGGAATAGGGCATTGTGGATGCTATCGGTTTCTTTTTCTACATAGTCGTCTCCTTTGAGCAAACGTTTAGGGGAGAATTGTTTGAGTGTTAAAAAGTTCATCATAAATGGTAAATGTTAAAAGGTGTTAAAATGTTTTTGAGGCGCGAAGGTACAAAAATATTTTAATTATTTACGAATTTATGAAAATATTTTTTAGGCAGAAAAGAGATTTTTTGTCTATAGGTTTGAAAATGAGAGGGTTTTATGAGTGCAATCTACACGGGTGATTTGGGAGCTATGGGAGCAGTGGAGTAAAGGTATTTTAACGATTACGTCACTGTTATTCCTATAGTTACGATAAATTTATCTTCTCCCCTTTTTTCAAGCTGTTAGTTCCTTAGTTTTTCTATAAAGTCTTTTATATGCTTCTTAGCTCTCCAGCCGAGGGCTTCTGTTTTTTTGGTAACAACTTCGGCGGTCATACGGTTGCCTTTGCGTTCGGGAAGCATTTGTATCTCACCTCCAAACAGTTGGGCTATTTCGAGGACTGTATAGGTTTCGGGGCTGCCTATGCCGTAGCCATCGCCTTTGCCCTTTTGTCCTACTAATAGTAATCCATCGACTATATCATCTATATGGGTGAAATTACGCTGTTGGGTACCAGGGCTCACTACTGTTAGAGGTTCGCCTTTCTTCATTTTCTCGGTAAAGAGGGCGATGAGGGTTGCGTATTTGCCTGTGCGTATTTCGCGTTTGCCATAGACATTGTAAAAATATACAATGGCATAATTTAAATTATACCAATTGCCATAGTTGATAATCAGTTCGGTGTTAGAGGATTTGCTCCACGCATAAGGACTTTGGTCTTTGCCAATCCCACCATCGCCAAACTTAGTGCTACTGCCTGCATATACTAATTTACAATTGTGTTTACGACAGAACTCTAACACTTTTAAAGTTCCTATTTTATTGAACAGAAGCACTTTATCGATATCGTCAAAACTTTGTTCTACACGAGAGTATTCTCCTAAATGGTATATCAAATCGGGAGTGAAATTGATGAGCTCGAAAATGTGTTCGGTACTACCTTCTATATAGGTTACTCCCGCCACGTGGTTGTCTCGGCTTCCGGTAAAGTAATTGTCTAATGAATAGACATCATTTTGAGGGTTGTTGGCTAAGGCTTCACAAAGGTTTGAACCTACAAAGCCAGCGCCACCTGTTACTAATATTTTCATTGTGCAAATGCAGAATTAAAATGTGATTTATCAGTGGTCTCAGAGAGGCTCAGAGAAATTCAGACGATACTGGTAATTTTATAAAACAGATAATCAGTTCATTAGACTTTGTCAAAGTTTGAGACTTTGACAAAGTTCATAAGAGATGTAATCTTTATTTATCTTGGTAGTGCCCTAAAAATTGAATTATAATTACACGTTTTTCTTCTTCTAATATTTCATAAACAAGCCTATCTTTTTTATTGAGTGTTCTGCTATAAACAACGCCTTCTTCTCCTTTAAGTTGTTCAGGAGCCCCTACTCCTTTTGTTGGAGTTTCTTGTAACTCTTGAATGATTCTTTCTATTTTTGTTTTTATAGCAGGAGTTCCTGACTTTTTGATAATTTTTAAATCATCTATTGCATCATCGGATATTTGCACTATAAAAGTTAGTTGGTCAGTGTCCATAGGTTATCTGGTGTTACAGTGGTAAGTGTTCCTTTCTGTTTTTGACTACGAGCTTTTTTTATTTTCTGAGCTGTAGTTTCAGAATAAGTATTCAAAGGCTTTCCTACACTCACCACTTTTTTTTTGATTTTGAATTTTTCAAAAAGGGTATCAAAGAGTGCGTATTCTGCCTCATTGTTAAATGTTAATTGTAATGTAACCATAATTAATTCTTTTTCTATAGGTGCTATGGGAGCTGTGAGAGCTATAGGAATTGTGGGAACTCTCACCTAACTATTAAACTCCTATTTGTATATATTTCCATCCTTTTTGGGGTAACTCAAAGGCGTTGTACTGGTTGCGACCATCGAAAATGACTTTTTCGTTTAGTAATTTGGCGATTTCATCAAAATCGGGGACGCGGAATTCTTTCCATTCGGTGAGTAAAAGCAAGGCGTCAGCTCCTTTTAGGGCTTCGTATTTGCTCTCTACATAAGTAACCTCAACATCTTTTAGGTAACATACTTTGGCTTCGTGAACGGCTTTGGGGTCGTAGGCTTGTACTTTGGCACCTCGTTTCACCAATTCTTTAATGACATAAATTGCAGGAGCTTCGCGCATATCATCGGTTTCAGGTTTGAATGAGAGCCCCCATACAGCAAAGGTTTTGCCGCTGAGGTCTTCACCATAGTGAGCGATTACTTTTTGAGCAATTACATATTTTTGACGGTTGTTTACATCGTCGACGGCTTCTATCAATTTGGCTTTGTAATTTACCTCTTCGGCTAATTTTTTTAAAGCTAATACATCTTTGGGGAAGCAAGAGCCTCCATAGCCACAACCGGGGTAAATAAAACTGTAGCCTATACGACTATCGGATCCTATACCGATACGCACTTTGTTCACATCGGCTCCTACACGCTCACAGATATTGGCAATCTCGTTCATAAACGATATTTTGGTGGCGAGCATTGTATTTGCTGCATATTTGGTCATTTCGGCTGAGCGGATATCCATTGTGATCATACGATCGTTTTGCATATAAAACGGATTGTAGAGTTCTTTCATTTTCTTGAAAGCGTATTCGTTATCCGCTCCTATTACCACGCGATCAGGTTTCATAAAATCTTCAATCGCTTTACCTTCTTTTAAAAACTCGGGGTTAGATACTACGTGAAATTTGTAATTCACACCGCGTTTACCTAAGGCGGCTTGTACGGTAGCACGTACTTTATCGGCTGTACCTACAGGTACGGTAGATTTATCGACTACAATGAGCTCTCCTTGCATAGTTTCGCCTATAGCTTGGGCTACTGAAAGCACATATTGCAAATCGGCTGACCCATCATCGCCCATAGGAGTTCCTACAGCTATAAAAGCGACCTCGGCATCTTTGATAGCCTCGGCTATATCCGTTGTAAAAAACAAGGTTTGATGAGCTACATTGCTCAGCACCATCTCTTCCAATCCAGGTTCGTAGATAGGTATAATTCCTTGTTTGAGTTTTGCTATTTTCTCAGTATTGACATCTACGCAGGTTACCTTGTTGCCCATTTCGGCAAAGCAAGTGCCTGATACTAAACCTACATAACCAGTGCCTATGACTGCTATTTTCATATATGGATTTCTGTATTATATTTTTTTGCAAAGATATGAATAATTTGTCAATTAGCAAATTTGTCAATTAGTAAATTTTAACAAATTGCGACGGGCTCTCCGTACAAATCGTAGTCGGCAGCCTCTATAATCTTCACATCAGTAAAATCGCCTATTTTAACATAGTGTTTTTTAGCGTTGATGAGTACCTCGTTGTCGACATCGGGGGAGTCGTATTCGGTGCGTCCTACGAAATAGTTGCCTTCTTTACGGTCGATGAGGCAACGGAAGGTTTTACCTACTTTCTCTTGGTTTAATTCCCACGATATTTGCGATTGTAATTCCATAATTTCATTGGCACGTTGTAGTTTTACTTCTTCGGGGACATCGTCGGTTAACTCGTAGGCTGTGGTATTCTCTTCGTGACTATAGGTAAAACAACCAAGGCGATCAAAACGCATTGCTTTAACAAAATCTTTTAGTTTTTGGAAATCTTCTTCGGTTTCGCCAGGGTAACCTACAATTAGGGTTGTGCGGATTGCCATTTCGGGGACTGCTTCGCGGAATTTTTTGAGGAGCTTGGTAGTCTTCTCTTGGGTGGTACCGCGTTTCATACTGGTGAGAATCTTATCGGAAATGTGTTGCAGTGGGATATCTAAATAATTACATATCTTAGGCTCGGTTTTCATCACCTCAAGCACGTCCATCGGGAAGCCTGTGGGGAAGGCGTAGTGAATGCGTATCCACTCAATCCCTTCAACTTTTACCAAGGCGCGCAATAGGTCGGCAAGAGCGCGTTTTTTATAAAGGTCTAAGCCGTAATAAGTGATATCTTGAGCGATGAGAATGAGTTCCTTCACCCCTTTGGCGGCGAGTTTTTCGGCTTCGGTTACCAAATCGTCAATGGGGGTAGAGATATGAGCGCCACGCATTAGTGGTATAGCACAAAAACTGCAAGGGCGGTCGCATCCTTCGGATATTTTAAGATATGCGTAATTTTTAGGTGTAGTGGTGAGTCGTTCACCTATGAGTTCGTGTTTATAGTCGGCGCCGAGAACTTTGAGCAGAGCGGGCAATTCACTAGTTCCAAAATATTGATCGACATCGGGGATTTCTTTTTCTAAATCGGGTTTATAACGTTCGGAGAGGCAACCCATTACAAAGACTTTATCCACTAATCCTGCTTCCTTTTGTTGTACATAGTCCAATATAGTGTTGATGCTCTCTTCTTTGGCGTTGTTGATAAACCCACAAGTGTTGATAACCACTATGTTACCTTCTTTTTCGTGTACTACTTCCTTACCACCAGCCTTTAACTGCCCCATTAGCACTTCGCTGTCATACACGTTTTTAGAGCAACCAAGGGTTACCACATTGATAGTATTCTTTTTTATTGATCTTGTTCGCATTCTTCAGTTTGTTTCGGGGTGCAAAAGTACGGATAATTTGCCAATTTGCCAATTTGCTGATTATTTGTATCTTTGCGGCGAGGTTTAGGGGATAGGTGTCAGGAGAATGAGTTTTTGGGGTGCTCTGAGGGTATCTGAGAAACGCTGATGTTTAAAAAGTCTCCCACGAATCTCACAAATTTTCACGAATTTCAGATTGCATAAAATCCTTTATATTATTTACAATATTATCTCACAAATTGGCAGCTGGTGCTGCTGGATTTACACAGATTGTATAAAACAATATGATATTTTTTTTAACGGATGAACATAGCTTTTGATGCCAAACGGGCTTTTCATAACTTTCGCGGTTTGGGTAACTACAGTCGCGACTTGATTCGTATGCTCCAAGAGCATAAGGTTGGTCATTTGTACCTATTTAACCCTCAAAAACGCAAATTTTTAGGGGTGAAAATTGATGAAAATACTACTGAAATCACTCCTCAATCTTTCTTCTGGCGCACATTAAAAAGTCTTTGGCGCAGCTTGAAAATCACTGCTATAGCTAAAAAACTACCCATAGATATCTATCACGGACTTTCAGGGGAAATTCCCAAAGGTATTGCTCAGCATTTGCCGACAGTGGTAACTATTCACGACCTTATTTTTATGCGTTACCCCCAATGGTATTCGTATTTTGATAGAAAAATTCACTATAAAAAGTTTCTTTATGCTGCCCAAAACGCCCAGCATATCATTGCTATTAGCGAACAGACAAAACGCGATATCATCACTTATTTGGGTGTTCCCGAAGAGAAAATTACAGTGGTATATCAAGGGTGTCACAAGGCGTTTAAAAATACTTATACTTCAACAGAAAAAGCGGCTATACGCGAAAAATACCAACTTCCTGATCGTTTTGTGCTAAATGTGGGGGCTATAGAGTCTCGCAAAAATGCTCTCGAAATAGTGAAAGCGATTGAACCTCTTGAAGATATGTCGCTTGTATTGGTAGGCAAGCCCACTCAATACTACGAGGAGATAAAGAGGTACTGTGAGGCGCATAACCTCAGTGAACGTGTGCAGTTGCTCAGCGGCGTATCAATGGAAGATTTGGCAATTATCTACCAGTTGGCAACGGTGTTCTGTTATCCCTCAGTGTTTGAAGGCTTTGGCATTCCCATTATAGAAGCCTTATTTTCTAAAACGCCCGTTATCACTTCTAAGGGCAGTTGTTTTCCCGAAGCAGGAGGAGCTCATTCTATCTATGTGAATTTAGACCGAGCGGCTACCGAAATACGCGAGGCTATAGTAAAAATCACTACTGATGAAGCGCTGCGCACGACGATGATTACCGAGGGCTACCACTATGCACAACGCTTTACCGATGAGGCTGTATTTCAAGAGTTAATGAAAGTTTATGATCAGGTGTTAGGGGATAGGTCTCAGGTCTCAGGTGTTAGGGCTCGCTTGTGAAGGTACTGGCGGGTAAGTTGGCTTCGTTTACTAAATTGCCGTCGGTCACGGGGCTAAAGCCATAGCGCACCATTTTGGGAGTACTTACTTCCTCACTCGTTACTTTTAATTCTTCGCCTACAACTTCGGCTGTTGCCGGATAGAAAATTCCATTACCATCAGAAAGTTCAAACCCACGCAAGGTTTTACCATCGGCGGGGTGCATTCCGCGGGCATAATCAAAAGCAACCGTAGCGGCTTTTCCATTGAAAGTTGCTGAACGGAACAAAGGTCCTGAAGGGAGTACTTTTTTGCCATACGTGTCGGCTAACGCCCATTGTGCTAAACGCTCACCTATGGGTTGTTTGTTTTTAGGGTGTACATCGGTGGGGTGACCACAGTCATACGATACTGCCATTCCGCTGTGAGGCACTACCTTCATCAATCGGCGCTGACTTTCTCTAAACCAACCCCACGACGGACGGTTGATACTCGATAGCTGCACATAATAGAAAGGCATTTGGGGATTGTTAAACTCAGTGCGCCAACTTTTTACTAATAGTGGAAACAACCTACTATGTGCCTCTTTGTTATGTGCATTAGATTCTCCTTGATACCAAATCACTCCTTTGATAGGATACTTCGCTAAGGGCAATATGCCTGCTTCAAACAGATACGCAGGCTCATAGGGGTGTCGCTGTAATTTATCGGTAGCTTTAGCGATATTCTCGCCTGCACGCTGGCGCACCCAATCCATTATAAAATCGTTTTCACGCCAATTGTTGAGGATACGCGGAAAGTCGTATTCCAATGTACGGCGGTCTATCCACGATTCTGTAGGCGAGCCACCTACAGCATTGCAGATGAGCCCTATAGGCATATTCAACTCTTTTTGGAGGGTACGTCCAAAGTAATAGGCTACTGCCGAAAAAGCACGTACGGTTTTAGGGGTACAGACTTCCCATTGAGCGGGTTTATAGTACTGCAACACATTGATAGAATCCAAGGCTGAACTTTCCCAAGCGTTCGCATTATCAGTGCGCCAACGGGCTTCCATATCAAACAATCGAATATTAGGGTTTTCGGCTTGTGGGATATCTCTTTCGCCTGTTGAGGCTTGGAACATTTCAAACTCCATATTCGATTGTCCTGAACAAAGCCACACTTCACCAGCAACTACATTCTTAAAAGTACGTTTTTCTTTACCTGCGGTAATTTGCAAGGTATAGGTTTCTTTGGCAGCAAGCGGCGCTAAGGTTACTTGCCATTTGCCATTGCTATCGGCAGTGGTGTTGAGTTGCTGTTTGCCTATTGTTACAGTGATTTTAGTGCCTGCATTGGCAATGCCGTGCAAGGGCAGTGGCTGGCCGTGTTGCAATACCATATTATCAGAATAGATTTCAGGGAGTTGCAAGCCTCCATAGTTGCCTGTAATAGCACCAAAGACTACTTGCGCCAAGATAGCTGCCCCTTGTGCATTAGGGTGTACGGCATCGGGGAGCATTTGTGGGAAGTGGTACAACGGCTCGTGAAAGTCGATGAGCTGGGCGTTTGTTTGCTGGGCAACGAGCGCAATAGCTTGTTGTATTTCGGCGTGCCAATCGCGTGTTCCCGATTCAAAACGAGGGTGGCGGTGCGATAGCGGACTCATACGTGCGATGACGATGCGCGCTTTGGGATTAGCTTTTTTAAAAGAAGAGATAAGAGTGAGATAATCTTTTACAAAATCGTTGCGGTGGTTAGGCCAGTTACGCGGGTCGGTATCGTTGATGCCTAAGTGAATAACCACGATATCGCCTGCAAAAGCAAGGGCTTTTTTGTATTCCTCTTGTTGGATGTACGGGCGATGTCCCTTGCTGAGCAAAGTCGCTCCTGAATGACCGAAATTGCCTACCTTATAACCTTTACCCAACAAGCGTTGTAATACTGAAGGGTAGCTGTTTTGTTCGCGATTTTCGATGCCATAGCCGTAGGTAATGCTGTTGCCTACGCAAGCTACTTTGATAGTTTTTTGCTGTCCCCAACCCAAAGAGCCAAGCACTAAGGCACTGATAAAGAGTAGTTGTTTTTTCATTTGGTTGCAAATTGAATGCTATTCAATTACAAAAGTACAAATAATTAGCGAATTGGGAAATTTTATTTCCAAAGAATCATTAGTGCTTGTGTTTTAAAGGTCTAAGTTATTCTCCGTTATCGCGGACTTTCTAAGCAGCAAAATATTTTAAACTCCCACAAATTTCACGAATTTTCACCTGACGGTGAATTGTTCAGTGAATATGATAAACAGTTTTGTTTTTTAGTCTCCCACGAATTTCACGAATTTTCACGAAATAGGGAGTGTGTAAAAGTCTTTATCTTTATATTATTTCAATATTATCTCACGAATTTTCACCTGACGGTGATGTTGTGATAAGGGGGGAGTGTCTCGGAGAAACTAGGAAAATCTCGGAGGGGATTGTCATAGAAAAGCTGCCTAAGGGTTTAGACTTTGGCAAAGTGTAGCGACGCAAAAATTGCAAATAATTAATGAATTGGGAAATTTTATTTCCAAAGAATTACTAAGGTTTCTTCGGAGGATAGGCGGGCGGTGTTGGCTGTTGCACTTCCTCCCTTATCGGCGAAAACAACTGAAGGATTTACTCCTTTGGGACAACGCAATGCCACTGTGGTAGCTTGTGGACGTTTGTTGATGAGGATAGTAAGATATTGATTGCCTTTTTGCATTGTATACATTTGCACTCCTTTTTGGTAAGTTTCAAACTGAAAAGGCACAGTGGGTTGTACTTCGGCGAGTAGCAAACGCGAAAGCGCTTCCCCTTTGTCACTTCGCAAAGCGCCCAACCCCAATAGCGATGGCAACCAAAAGGTCTCCCCCTTTACAAAGCGATGTCTCGTTGCCAATACATTATTTTCCTCTTGGACAACTATTTGTCCTTGAGCATTGTAGATGCTACCTTTCCAAAGATGGGCGGGCAGAGGTGCGTTTTGGTAATTTACACTGAAATCGGTAGGGAGGCATTTTACTTCTTTCAGTGCGCCCCCCAATACATCTTGTAGTGGAAATCCTGTGTGATGTAGGGCAAACATATTTTCGTCGTAGAACGCACTAAGTCCTTCCATTATCAGTTTGCCGCCATTGCGTACAAAGTTGCGCAGGGGTTCCCAATAACGCGATGGGAGGCTTATTTGTCCTGATAAAATAATGGTTTCGCCTTTGTAAGAGGGCTTGTTCCAGTTGAACTCATCAAAGCACTGAAACTGACTATTGATGCCGTTTTCAAGTAGGGTTTCATACATTGCAAACGCCGATTTCATAGCACCTCCCGTGTTTCTGCCCTCGTAATCATTGTTGCTATTATCATTTAGTTGCGCTTTCTTTTCTACCCAAAGAGTTTCGCGGGTATAGAGGATGTGAATATTAGCTACTACGGGTTTAAATTTGCTGATATTGATTTTCTGGAGTGTTTTGGCAACTTCGGAGGCAGCAGTGAGTCGGTCGGTAGGTTGGTTTTGGAAATCTACGAGTGCCCATTCGCCTGCTTCATCGCCCACAGCACGCGGGTTTAAGCACCAAAATAAGATGTGTTCAGCACCGTTGCCAATGCTCGTCCACAGCCATTGGGTAATTTCTTCTTTGGTAGGGCAGAAGGCTTTATAACCGCTATAAGTGTTGTTGCCCCCTTGCAATTCGGTTACCCAAAAAGGCAATTCGCCTGCTCCCGAACGTATGATAGCGCAATTCGCCCCCAAAGCTGTAGCGTACTGATTTCTGTGAAACATAGTGTAATGCCAACTGGGGTGAGCAGAAGCGCCTAACGAACTGAGGAAGTTGCGCCAAGCGGGGAAATTGTATTCGGCAATATTGCTGAATATTTGGTGAGAATTGACATGCAAATAGGCGTTAGGGTCGTATTTTTTTACCTCATTGGCAATCCATTGCAGGTACCAAGTGTTGTAGTGTAGCAAGAACTGTTGAGGGGTGAAATCTACTATTTGTGGGTAGCCTTTGCTGTTGTAAGTAGTAGGTTGTAGTGTTTTGAGCCATTCACTTTTTTGAGCATTGGCAAAAGCATCGTTAGGCACCCAACCCCCTGTGCCAGGTTCGTTCATTAGCACCCAACCATAGAGGGCAGGCGAGGTTTTGAAATGGGTTACTACTTGCTTGATATAGGTAGCAATTTCTTGTAGATGTGACTGGGAATAAGGGTGTTTAAAGCCACCTAACGAATTGTCGGGGGCAGCGGGGAAGAGTGTGCCTACAATCTTCACATTGTATCGCTCTGCTGCTTTAAAAGCCTTGTCGAACAGCGAGAAATCCCAAGTACCGTCGGGGCGCTTCATATAGTTTTCGAACATACGAATGCGACAACAGTTCATTTGGTGCTCGCTGAGGAGTTTGAACCAAGTGTTGATTTGTTCATCACTCTGACCAGGTTCGATAAACACTTGTGCACCAATGGGGGATACATAGGGTTGCGCTTTCACAGTGGTAGTGATGGAGGCAACCCCAAGACATAAAAGGTATATACAATTTTTTAAAAACATACAAATACTTTTTTGGTGGTACATTTTGTGCTGCAAAGGTAAGGTGATAAAGCATTTATCCACTTATCTTTTCTTTTATAAAACTTATCAAATTAGCTTATACATTTCATTTTTCACTTTCTCCTTTCAAATACTCTCGCGGTGAAACATTGTAGAACTTTTTGAACGAGCGACTGAAGTTCGATAGTTCTTGGTAACCCACCTTATAGGCTACTTCCGAAATGTTCAAATTACCTTGCTTCATCAGTTGGGTAGCAGCGGTCATACGTATTTGTACAATCACGTTGTAAGGGGTGGTGTTCATAATGGCTTTTACCTTTTTGAAGAGCTGGTTAGTGCTCATATTTAGGGCATCGGCGAGAGCATCGATACCAAACTCGGGGTCGCTGAGGTGTTCCATTACAATGTTGTTCACCTTATCTACAAACTCTTTTTTCCAAGGTTGCCCGATGAGTTTTTCGCGGTAGACATTCAGGTTAGGGGAGGAGCTGTACTGTTCCCACAGCTTCTTGCGAGAAAGCAGTATATTTTCGATGCGCTTGCTGAGGATTTTAGCCGAAAAAGGTTTGGTGATATAGTCTTCTACACCCAAACTGTAGCCCTCTACCACTTGCGATTCCTTGTCTAAGGCGGTGAGCAGAATGATAGGGATATGGTTTGTTTTTTCGTTGGCGCGCAGTTCTTTTACCATTGAAATGCCATCGCGTTTAGGCATCATAATATCCGATACGATAAGGTCGGGGATGTGGGCAATTGCCAATTCTAAACCCTCTTCGCCGTCGCGTGCCAAGAGTACGTGGAAATGTTCGCTGAGGATGTGCTGTATATAATCGCGCATATCGTCGTTGTCTTCCACCACCAAAATAGTCTCTTCCTTGTCGGTTGCATTTTCTTGTGGCGCTATTTCTTTCACTGCTTGGGTAGTGTTTATCTGTTGCAAGGTGATAGACGCCTCGTCGTGGAGTTGTGGCACATCTAAAATAGGCAACAATACCGTGAAGGTAGCCCCTTGTTTTTCTTCACTTTCTACCTCTATATGCCCTTGGTGTAGGTCGACGAGGTCTTTGGTAAAAGCGAGCCCTAAGCCAGCCCCCTCGTTGTGGATTTCTTTTTGGCGTTTGCCTTGCAAGAAAGCGGTAAAGAGCTGTTTTTGTTCTTCTTTGGAGATGCCAATGCCTGTATCGGCTATCTTTATTTGCAAAAACTTCTGTTGGTTTTGCACCACAGTCGCAATGAATACCGTGATAGCGCCTTTTTCGGGGGTGTATTGGAAGGCATTCCCGATGAGATTGTAGAGAATTTTGTCTAACTTATCAGCATCAAAAGGCATCCACAAGCTGGGCATTGTACTTTTGATAGTGTATTGTATTTGTTTTTCTAAAGCGAGATAAGCAAAGGTTTCACTCACTCCTTTTACAAATTTCACCACATCGTCGTATTGCAAATTCAGCTCTAATTTGTTCTTTTCTAACTTTCTAAAATCGAGTAATTGGTTGATGAGGCGCATCAGTTTTTGGGCGTTGCGCAACATCATTGTATACTTATCTTTGTGCTGCTTAGGAGAGTTCTCATCATCTACCATTTGGTTCAGCGGACCTACAATCAGCGAAAGCGGTGTTTTGAACTCGTGAGAGATGTTAGAGAAAAAGTTGGTTTTCATCTCGTTGATTTCGTACATACGCTGGGCTTCCAATTGCGAGATGCGCAGGTTCTGCTTGTCTCTTTCCTTGATGGTGTAATACTTGACGATAAGCACGAGCAAGCCCACTCCCAGCAAGGCATAGAGGATATAAGCCCAAGTTGTTCGCCAAAGCGGAGGGGCTACTACTATCTTAATCGTAGTAGGTTTTTCGCTCCACACCCCGTCGTTGTTAGTGGCTTTTACTTTGAAGATGTAAGTGCCTGGGTTGAGGTTTGTATAAGTAGCGATGCGCTCGGAAGTGTCGTAAATCCAATCGCTGTCGAAACCTTCGAGCATATAGGCGTATTGGTTTTTGAAAGAAGCGCGGTAGTTCAATGCCGAAAAACGGAACGATATTACCGATTGCCAATGTTTGAGGTGAATGCTTTGGGTCTCATCTATCACCTCGCTGAGCACCCCGCCTTCTTCTGGTCGTACCGATTTGTTGAATATTTGAAAATCGGAAATTACTACTTTGGGTTGGGTTTGGTTAAGGGTAAGCTGTTGAGGATAGAAAGTATTAAAACCGTCTTTTCCTCCAATGAGTAGTTCGCCGTCTTTAGCTTGTGCAAAAGCCCCTAATTGAAAGCCCGAATTTTGCAATCCGTCGTACTCGTTGAACACTTGAAACTGTTGGCTTTTTGGGGTGTATTTCAGTACTGCCGAAGGGGTACTCATCCACAGATTGCCACTATTGTCTTCTGCCAAACCAAAAATAGGGTCGCCATAGTCGGTGCCTTTACGGCAAATGAGTTCAAAGCGTTCGGTTTTCTTGTCGAACTTGTGTAGCCCTCCTTTGGTGCCTATCCACAAGGTGCCGTCCTTGCTCTCGTGGATAGCCGTAATAAAGTCGTTGCTCAGGGCGTGTGTGTTGTTTTTTAGGGCTGTATAGGTGTGTTTGAGTTTTAGGTCGCGGGTGTAACAACGCAAGCCTTTTTCGGTGCCTACCCACAAAAGAAGGTCTTGGTCGCGGTGAATTACGGGGGTTTTATCTTCGGGGTAGATAATGTTTTTACTTTCGAATAACGGGGTAAAAACTCCCGTAGCGGGCTGGTAGTTGATTGCCCCCAACTCGGTAGCAAGCCAAAAGGAATTATCCCAATCTTTGGTAATTTGATAGACGTTGCGGTAGGTGTAGTTCGTACCGGTAGGCACGGGAATGGGCACCTGACTAAAACTATTGGACGAAGGATTGTACTTAATGAGATAATTGGCATAGTTGCCTATCCAAATATTCCCTTCGGCATCTTCACAGAAAGCCTGATAGAGCTGAGTATTGGGGTTGTAGGATTGGTTGCTAAAAGCAGTGAGTGTTTTCCTATCGGGGTTGAGTTTATCAATATGGTTTAAGCCTCCTATCCAGAGGTTGCCTTTGCTGTCCTTAAAGATAGCGCGCACTTGCTTTTCCGAAAGAAAATTCTTGTACCTCACCCATTTGAATTGGGCAGGGGTAGGGCTAAAATAGTAAATCCCTGAGGCGGTACTCACCCACATCAGTTGGCTTTTATCTCGGTAGATGTGATTCACACTTTCATTAGCGAGTTGCGGGTTTTGCAAGTCGGTAATGGTGTGAGTATTTTTGTTGAGGAGTTTGATGCCCTCGTTAGTCTCTATCCAAATGTTGTGCTGACCGTCATCGGCTACCGAAAGCACGTTCACATTGTGTGTACAAGGGGTCGCACCACACACCGCATAACGTTCATAGTTTTTCGTTTTTTCATTTAAGCTATACAAACCACCGTGTGCCGATGATACCCAAACCGTGCCTTCTGGGTCTTTGTAGAGGTTGAAAATGTGCTTGCATACCTTCTCATCAGTGTCGTTTGTATGCCAATAAGGGTGTAGTTCAAATTGTTTTTCCTTGCGGTTAAAGCTATACACCCCGCCACCCCACGAACTGAGTATGAGCGTGCCATTGGTAGCTACCATACCCGTAAGGGCGTTATTCAGAGGTTTGGAAGTGCCTTTTTCTCGAATGTCGTAATGAATGAAAACTCCTGTTTTGGGATTGAGCATATCCAGTCCGCCACGGTCTACGGCTATCCAAATCATACCCGCCTCGTCCTCTACTATGCCCGCTACATCGTTATAGCTAAGGCTTTTACTCCCTTTTTGATGTTTGTAGGTGGTGAAGATACCCGTGCGCAGGTTCAGTTTGCTGAGTCCTTCGCCTTTTAAGCCAATCCAAAGGTTGTGCTGACTGTCTTCAAACAAACACCTGATAGAGTTTCCTGCAAGGCTGTTCTTCTGGGTGCTATTGTGCTTATATACAGTGATATCATAGCCGTCGAACTTGTGCAAACCGTCATCAGTGCCTATCCATATAAAGCCTTTTGAGTCCTGCAACATACTGGTAACCTCATTGCTTACCAATCCGTTGTGGGTGGTGATTTTGGATAGATACGCCCAGTCCTGCGCTGAGAGCAAGGCAGGAAATAACGCCCATATTATGTAGAGTAGTTTTCTCATTTCCAAATTTGCTAATTCTCTAAATTCTCTCCCCCTTTTCCTTCATACTCCGCCCTATTACCTATGACCTAATACTTCACACCTCCCCATTTTCTCATTTCCAAATTTGCTAATTCTCTAATTTTTCTTCCCCTTTTCCGTCCCTACACTCCCCCTCTCCTTGGGAGAAGTCTCCGAATAGGAGAGTATGTGAACGGGGTGAGGATTCTTTTTCTTTCGCCTCGAAACCCTATTTTTGGCATTTTTGACACTGTTGTATTGTGCTATTAATCAACTTTTTACATACCCTTTCTATACCAATCGTCCAAGATTCGTATAAGCTTCCTATAAGCTCTCTATAAGCTAACCCCACCCTCCTTAAAGCCTTTTTCCACCAAAAACAGTCTTAACCCTCTTTTGATTTCCTCCGTTTCCTTCCGAATTTCTCAACTCTCCTATTTGCTATTCAAATCACTTTTGCGGTATAAACTTTGCCAAAGTTTCAAACTTTGGCAAAGTTAATGTTCCAAAAAGTTACTCCACGAGGATTTGAATAATTAACCGTCGCTTCCCTAGTGCCTATGGCCTAAGGCCTTAGACCTCCTTATTTCCTCCCTACCTGAATACTAAATTCGTAATGATAATACGGTTGGTTGAGCAAAAATTCTTTATGTACGCGTGGCGACCAACTGTCGTCACCTCCTACACCCATTTGAGCCTCATCGATGTGCAAATAAGTGTGGTCTCCACGGCGCAGTTCTTGGGTTTCTTTGGATTGGTTCAGTGCGTCGTCCGAATAGTCTTGTACGTTGAAATTAAAAAGTTTAGGGGCACTGATGTATAGTTCGGTAGTACCCGAAAGGAGTTTGAGCCAACGGGTATCGATATGGTTGCCATTTTCAGAAGGCATTACATAAGGGAAGTGCATATCCTTTACCGCACCGCTGTGAATACCCACAAAAGCCGATTCTTTTCTATCGGCATAAGTTTCATAAGGACCTTTGCCGTACCATTCCACTTTGTTAAAACTCTTGTCGAGTGTTAGGAGCATTCCCACTCTTGCCAAAGGAGGCACAGAGGCAGGCACTTCCACATTTGTGCTGATATCTATACGTCCCTCGCCATTGATGAGGTAAGTTACTTGTTGGCTGATATTGCCCGCTTTGGTTTCAATTCGGTTGTGTGCTACTATCTTCACTTGGGTTTCCCCTATTTGCGTAGCTTTCATTTCAGTAGCTCTTACCGTAGCTTCTTTTAATCCCGCTTTACGCCAAGCTGAGGCATATGATTGTTCAAAACCACCTTCATCGTTATCGGTAGGTACACGCCAAAAAGAGGACACCATCGCTTCTGAAAGCAGGTTTTTCCCTTTATGTGTAAATTGACTTAAACCGCCCGTTTTTTTGCTGAATACGGCTGTAAAATTGTCGCCTTTTACGGTGAAGTTTGTCGCTTCGTCAGTAAAGGTTAGTTTTTTATCGGAAGGCTTGGTGAGTTCTCTCTCAACACGGTTAGGAAAGGCGAGTTGTTCTTTGGCTACTTCAAAATCTTTTGAAGCCCAAGCAGTTGCCTTTTTATTCTTAAAACGGAAGTTCATAAAGTATTCCTTGCCGTTTTGTACTAATTTTGTATCGAAAGGTATTTGTAGGGCTCTTTGGCTTTGTGGGGCAATGTTCAAGTCGTTGATTACCCCATTAGCGATAGGCTTGCCATTCTCGATAAGTTCCCATTGCAAATACACCTCGTCGCTATTTACAAAGTAGTTGCTATTGCTGATGAGCACCAGACCTGTGTTGATATCAATATCCTTTACATTGAAATACTGATATACCTTTTTCAGTTCGTGCATTTCGGGTTGAGGAACGCCTGTGGCATTTACCAATCCGTCGTTCACATTCGCCTTGTCGATATGATTGATGATGTTCCAATACTCTTTGCCGTTCTTATCTTTGCAACGCAACGCTTGATCTTTCCAGTCCCACGTAAAACCACCTTGGTAGCGCTCATTGGTAGCAAAAAGCTCCCAATACTTGCGGAAGTTGCCTAAGCTGTTACCCATAGAATGGGCATATTCGCAAATAATCACAGGGCGTTTAGGGTCTTCGGTAAAGAGATTGTTTAGGTGGTTGAGCTCGGTGTACATATTAGAGATAATATCGTAATGCGAGAGCACGCCTGCATAAGCAGGATTTTTGGACTCATAATGCACAGGGCGTTTTTGAGGGTCGAGAGCTTTTATAGCCTCGTAAGCTGCATCGAAGTTCTTGCCCCAACCCGATTCATTCCCCATCGACCAATAGATGATACAAGGGTGGTTCTTGTCGCGGGCAACCATATTCACATTGCGCTCCACGATGTCCTTTTGCCATTCGGGGCGTTCGCCTATGTAGTAGCCACTCTCCCACAATCCGTGGCTCTCGATATTGGCTTCGTCTACCACATATAAACCATATTCGTCGCAGAGGGTATACCATTCAGGCAGATTGGGGTAGTGAGAGGTGCGCACCGCATTGATGTTGTGCGTTTTCATCAGGATAATATCGTCAATCATCGATTGGCGGGTGATGGTGCGACCATTATAAGGGTCGAACTCGTGGCGGTTTACCCCTTTAAACTTCACAGGCTTGCCGTTCACAAGGAGCAATCCGTTTGTTAGTTCAACTTTCCTAAATCCTACATTTTGAGTAAACGATTGTAACACTTTGCCTTTGGCGGTGAGCAAACTGAGTTCCACTTTATAGAGGTTAGGGGTTTCGGCAGTCCATTTCAACGGATTTTTTACGGCTATTTGGGTACTAACGGTAGCTTCTTTTCCCGCAGCAATATCCGCAACAGAGGCTTTTTCGGTACCTATCACATTGCCTTTACTGTCTTTAAGGGTGGTTTGTACCACAAGGGCATCGCTTACTTTTTCGCCTAAATTCTGTACCTCTACTTGCACCTGCAAGGTAGCATCGCGGTATTGCGCATCGAGCTGAGGATAAACCGAAAAGTCTCGCATACGCAACTCGGGGGTAGCAAAGAGGTATACATCGCGATAAATACCGCTGAGTCGCCAAAAGTCTTGGTCTTCTATATAACTGCCGTCCGACCAGTTCAAGACTTTTACATACAGCTCGTTTTTGCCTTTTTTTAGGTAAGGAGTGATGTTGAACTCGGCAGGTAGCATTGCATCTTCGTGATAGCCCACTTGCTTACCATTGATGAACAACTCCATCGCCGATTGCACTCCCGCAAAGTGAATGAACACCTGTTCGCCTTTCCATTTGCTGGGCAAAGTGAATTGCGTTCTATACACTCCCGTAGGGTTGTAGTCCTTAGGGGTGTAAGGAGGGTTCATTGCAAACGGATATTTGATATTGGTAAAAACAGGAGGGTCATATCGGTTGCTTTGCAGTTGCCAATTTGAAGGCACTTTTATAGCGTCCCATTGGGTAATGCCTTTGCCCAAAAAGAAATCGGCAGGCACTTGTGAAGGGTGCTTGAAGTAGGCAAACTGCCAATTGCCGTTGAGGAGTACTTTTCCAGCCGGCTCATAGTGGCTATGGCTTTTTTCGGTGTTGATACTGCTTACTGCTAAGTTTTCCCAATCGTGGGTTTGCGCTATGCTGAGGCTACTCGCCAAAGCGGAAATCAATAAGAATAAGGTACGTTGTATTCTCATAATCGTTTATTATTTTATGGTTTGTTATTCTTCTATTGAAAAATGTTGTTCGTTACTATTATCGGCAGAATGTAAGCCCACCCACAGCAGGCACTCGCTGGGCTCAGTGTCCTTTTTCCCATTGATGCCGTAAAAGGCAAGAGCTTCGGAAGGCAGTTCAAAACGGACTTGTTTGCTTTCACCTGCTTTGAGAGAGATTTTCTGAAAGCCTTTCAATTCCTTTACGGGGCGACTAACACTTGCTACTAACTGTCGGGTATAGAGTTGTACCACTATTTCGCCCTCGGTTGTTCCTGTATTCTGCACAGAGGCATTTACTATAATGCTATCGTTATAACGTTTCATACTTTTTTTATTCAGATGCACATTACTAATAGCAAAGGTAGTATAGCTGAGTCCGTAACCAAAAGGATAAAGAGGCGTAATGGAACTATCCAAATATCCTGCGTTATAATGAGGGCGGTGGTCTATTTCTTCATTATTTGTATATACAGGTCGCCCTGTGCTTTTGTAGTTATAGTAAATAGGAATTTGCCCTACACTGCGCGGGAAAGACATCGTTAAGTGCCCCGAAGGATTTACATCGCCTGCTATCACATCAGCAATGCCGTTACCTCCTTGCGTACCAGGAAACCACGCTTGCAAAATAGCTTGTACATTCTCGTTTTCCCAAGAAAGGTCGAGCGGTCGTCCGCTAAAAGTAATGATAGCTATGGGCTTGTTTATGGCTTTTAGTGCTTCGAGCAATTGGCGTTGCGCTTGAGGCAAACGAATGTCGGTGCGCACCGCCGATTCTCCTGACCAGCTGCTCTGTTCACCTACGGCTACTAATACCCTATCGGCTTTGCGAGCTATAGCAACCGCTTCTTTGAGTTGTTCTGTTGAAATAGTTGTAAAACCACAACCTTCGGCATAGAGAAGTTTTACATTTGTACCCTTGTATTTCTCGGTAAGCCCTGTGAGTAAACTCACGCTTTGTTTGCCGTCGCCTAAGCACGTCCAACTGCCGTTGATATCACTTGTGTTGTTCATCATAGGCCCTATTACAGCAATAGTTTTACCGCTATCTTTTTTGATGGGTAACACTTCAGCTTCATTTTTCAAGAGTACTACTGAGGAAGCAACAGCTTGTCGTGCTACTTTCAGATATTCCTCAGTAAAGGTATTTGCTTTGGCACGTTCTTCATCTAAGTATCGGTAGGGGTCATCAAAAAGACCTAAAAGGAACTTTATTTCCAATATATGCCTTACTGCTTTATCAATTTGAGCTTCGGCTACTTTGCCTTCTTTCACTAAGGCACTAAGGTATTTAATAAAGGTTGCCCCGTTCATATCCATTTCTATTCCTGCATTGGCTGAGAGGTTTGCCGCTTGTTTATCATCTTTGGCTACCCCGTGTCGCACCAACTCGTTAATGCCTGTGTAATCACTCACTAACAAGCCGTTAAAGCCCCATTCTTTGCGAAGTACCTCAGTAAGCAACCACTTGTCGGCGGTGGCAGGCACTCCGTTTATCTCGTTCAAAGAAGCCATTATACTGCTCACCCCTGCGTTTAGGGTCGCTTCATAAGGAGGTAAATATACATTGCGCAAGGTGTGCATAGAGAGTTCAGCTGTATTATAGTCCTTGCCTGATTCGGCAGCTCCATAGCCGGCAAAGTGTTTACCACAAGCTAAAAGCGTGTGAGGGCTACTCAACATTTGCCAATTGTCACCTCCTTGAAATCCTTTTACGCGCGCTTCGGCGATGAGGCTTCCTAAATAAGGGTCTTCGCCTGCGCCTTCCATTGCGCGTCCCCAACGAGCATCGCGGGTAATATCTACCATAGGGGCAAACGTCCAGTTGATACCATCGGCACTAGCTTCACGGGCAGCGAGTTCAGCTGTTTTGCGCATCAATGTCAAATCCCACGAGCAAGACTCAGCTAACGGAATGGGAAAGATAGTTTTATAGCCGTGTATCACATCTTGACCAAAGAGGATAGGAATACCCAAACGCGTTTGTTCTACCGCTATTTTTTGCAAATTTCGTATACCTGCAACCGAAGTAGCGTTAAAAATACTTCCTACCAAGCCTTTTTCGAGGTAAGGTTGGTACTTATCAGCCATTACAGGGCCTGTAACCGACCAATCAGCTGAGAATTGCGTCATTTGTCCGATTTTTTCTTCAAGAGTCATCAAACGCAGTACCGAATCTACGCGCTGTTCTATATGTTTATCGCCACTGAAACTCTTTTGGGTGAGTTTTTCATTATCAGATTTTAGGATAGCGGGTGTTGCGCAACCTATCATAAGTAACGAAATAAGCGTTTTAAAGATGTGTTTGCTATATCTCATAGATAAACTATAGGTTTTCTAAGATTACTACTATTGAATGTTTGAAGGCCGGAATTAAAGCCTTGTTATTTTCAATAGGTATATGTCGTTTCCATTTGTCAGTCCAAGGATCGTAAATACTGTAATGCGTATATTTGTTGTTGATGTGGCTGAGAGGTATTTCGAAATTGCGTTTTATTTCGGCAGGGATTCCGTCGCGGAGTTCTGTTTTCCAATTATTAGCAAGGTCTCTGCACCACAGAATTGTTTTGGTTTTCCCTTGTAAGCCATAACAATTCACATTCATTGAGCTAAAAGAAAAAGGTTGCATCGCTTCTTTCACGGGGTCAATTCCTTCAATAGCGTTTTTGAAACGCCCAAAGTGATACCACAGTTGGTTAGGCTCGATATAATGATCCCAATGCCAAGTATTGCCCGAACCTGCACTACCTCCAAAGAAAGGTGCAAAGATAAAATCGTGTAATAGGATGCCCTCTGTGTCTTTCGGATAAAGCGACGAAGGCCCTGAGTGGTTGGGGTTTACAGCTCCTATCTCATTGATGATAACAGGCTTGGGGTCGTTTTTGGTAAACGTCAATCCCATAGCTACGGCATCGGTTGCTAAAGCACTCACAGCTCCTTTCACTATGGGGTATTGATGCCACTTGTCGCCCTCGTCTAAATAACGGTGAATGCTCAAAAACTCGTTGTCAGGTATTACTGCCAGCTTTTTGTAGTAGTCGTCCATATAAGGGGCGTGCATACTGCCTAAGGTTTGGGTAACCAATTGCTCAGGACATAACTTTTTCACCTTACCGAGCATCTCTTCGGTAAAAGGTAGCCACTCTGCTTCGGGTACTGCTGAATCCATTTCGTTCCACAGCTCCCAGCCATATACATACGGGTGGTTTTGGCACTTTTGAGCAAGAGCTTTGAGGCGTTTTAAGTAGGACCTTTTGCCTTTTTTGCTACTTACGTAATCGCTTACATTCTTGAACTTGGTAGCTAGCGAACGGCTGTTACACCAAGAAGCCTCAGGTGAGATGTTATTAGAGATAGTACGCAAGTGATGCAGGGTGAATTTGATATAAATATGATATTTTTCGGCGAGTTGTAGCAACTGTTCTATACGCGCTAACTTCTCGGGATTGTATTTTCCTTCCCTTTGGTCTTCTATTTCTAAGAACTCAGTGCTTATCCAAATGCGCATTGCATTTCCGCCGTTTTCGGCAAAGTGTTTAAAGTACTTTTCAGCTTCTTCAATGTTTTGGATAGGCAAATAGTTGGTGCTAATAGGAATCCACGCCGTGCCGTTTTTTTCAAAATAGCGCGGGTGAGTTTTGCTTACCGTTATATTTGCTTGCGAAAAGCTTAGCGCTCCACACAAGCAAAGCACACAAAGCAGTATTTTAGATAGTTTTATATTAAACATTTTTTTATAAATCAAGAATTTATTTAAATCTCCTACGAATTACACGAATTGTGATATATAAAATAATAGCTTCCAAGAATTTATTTTTGGGCGTTTGTTTCGGAGGGCGTTTGTTTCGGGCGTTTGCAGCACATACCCAGCTATCGCTGGCTTTCCTACACAACATACCCTAAAAGTGATTGATTATAAGGATATTGCTGGGGTGAGGCTTTGTCAAAGTTTTTGACTTTGACAAAGCGTAGTGATGCTCATTATTGCTGGGTTGAGACTTTTCACTTTTCACTTTTCACTATTATTTGTGCTTCTTTTAGACCTTTGGCAGTAGCGTGCAATTGCAGTTTGCCACCTTTTTCACCTGAGCGGATAATCACTTGGCATTTGCCATTGAAAAGTTTGCGCTCTACACGTTCTTCTTTGGCAAAAGTGTCTTTTTCGTGCGAACTGGGGTCGCCGTTTCCTACTCCTATAATGCGAGCATCTCCTGTAAGCTGAAACTGTATAAGGGCATCGGCATTGGGTACTTCACGTCCTTTTTTATCTACTACACTCACATTCACTATTACGGCATCTTGCTTACCGGCTTTCAGTTGTGTTTTATGAGGAGAAAGCACAATCGCAAAAGGATTTTCGGTAGTAGTAACTTCGGTAGTAACTCGCTTTCCATTCTTAGTGCCTACGGCTTTCAGCGTACCTTTTTCGTAGGGTACTTCCCAATATAAGTGTCCAAAAGTAGGTGTTTTTTGTTTACCAAGCGATTTTTCGTTTAAGAAAAGTTCTACTTCTTCAGTATTGCTATATACCCACACTTTTACCACAGTGTTTTGGGGCAGGTTCAGATTCCAATGAGGAGCTATGTGCAATACAGGCGATTCACTCCAATGGGCTTTGTAGTAGTAATACACGTTCTTAGGGAAACCACACACGTCCATTACCCCAAAATGCGAACTGATATTAGGCCACGCAAAGGGGGTAGGCTCTCCGCGATAGTCGAAGCCCGTCCATACGAAACCTCCCATAAAACGAGGGTCGTTAGCAGTCGTGCTGTACCATTGCTGTGCTTGTGATGCCCAACTGGGGTAACTCTTGTCTTGGTCGAGCAGATAGGCGCGGAGGGTATCGGCTACAAAATGACCACTGTAACCGCCTGCTTTGTCAAGCACAGTTTCTGGCAAATATACCCCTCGAGTACCCACAGTGCTGGCTACTTCGGTACCGATGATAGGTTGATTGGGGTGTGCTTTCTCATAATCGGTAAGCCCATAGAGGTTGTAATTGAAACCTCGTACGGGTATGGCAGCACTCACACCTTCACTTTCATTACCTACGTTGGCGCCATAAGTGCTCACGCGCGACGGGTCTAAATACTGTTGTAAACTCACCAACGTACGAGCGATGCGCTCACCAGTTTCGGTGCTTTGTATTTTTTCTTCTTCATTCCCGATACACCATATAAAAACGCTAGCGTGATTGCGGTCGCGCTTGATAAGGTCTTCAAATTGTTGACGGTATTCTCGTCCGCTGTTTAAGAGTCGGGTTTCGTCCATCACTAATAAACCCAAACTGTCGCAGGCTTGTAGCACGGCAGGGCTATGAGGGTGATGGGCAGTGCGGTAGGCATTGGCGCCCATTGCTTTGAGTAGCCCAACACGATAGTACTGCAACTCATCTAATAGAGCTGTACCTACACCGGCGTGGTCTTGATGCACACACACGCCTTTTATTTTCATTTTTTTGTTATTGAGGTAAAAGCCGTCGGGTTTATAACTGAAAGTACGCACTCCAAAACGAGTGTGAATGAGGTCGGTAGTTTTTCCGTTAGCAGTGATTTTTGTTATTAGAGTGTACAGATAAGGATGTTCGGTATCCCAGAGTTGTGCATTAGGAATGTTAAGGTTACTCTTTACAGTTACTTTTTCGTTAGGGGCAAAAGTAGTATTTGCAGATTTGTGAGTAGCTATTACTTTCTTTTCACGGTTAAGAATAGTCCATTCCACCTGAAAAGTTTGCGGACTTGTCTCTCGGTTATAAACAGTGGCTTCGGCGTACATTTCGGCTTGTTTGCCAATGCTTTTGGTATAAATAAAAACCTCTTCGGGGGAAGAGTGAACAGGGCTGTAAGAGTTCAGCCACACGTGCCGATAGATACCTGCCCCTTCGTAAAACCAACCCTCGTTTTGGGTAGCGTCTACCCTTACGGTAATCACATTAGGCTTGCCAAAATGCACCAAATCGGTAATATCGTACTTTACGCCCGTATAGCCGCTGAGGTGTTGCCCTACATAAATACCATTTACCCAACACCGACTATCTCTAAAAATACCGTCGAATTGCAGTTCGATGCGTTTGCCAGCTTCGGCTTTGCTGAGGTCAAAGGTTTTTCTATACCAACCGATACTATGCTCGGGGAAGGCATTGCCTAAGGCTTTATAGCCGTGAGACCAATCACCTTTTTCACTGAAAGGGAGAGTTACTGCCCAATCGTGAGGGAGGTCTACGGTTTGCCAAGAGCTATCGTCGTAGTCGATACTTGAAAAGTTAATGCCTTTGGAGAGCGTTTTGGAGAAGTCGTTATACACGCGGTAGTACAAATCTTTGGAGGGGTCGGTAGCGTGCCCTAAACAGAATTTCCAATGGTTATCCAACAATATATGTTCCCTTGTGGCTTGCCCGTAGATGGGGAGGGCAAGCCATAGGAACATACAGATAAAAATGAAAAATAATTTGTTTAGATGAGTCATTTATTTTTTAGGCACATATTTATATACCTTAGCCCAGTCTACTTGGAGTTTGAGGGCTTTGGTAAAAGGTTTGTTAATGTCTTTTTCGGTTTGGAAGCACAAGTGGTGAGGTGCTTTGGCTATTGCCACAGGGTCGGAGAGAGTCCATACTAATTTACTATCGATGTAAATCTTGATATACTCAGGCGCCCATTCCATTGCTACGATGTGCCAATCGCTTTTGTTGTAATTGCGGAAGGTTTGTTGATACTGTTGGTCTTTACCAGATACTGCATAGTGGATATTTGTATTCCAAGTGTTATTTTCGTGAGCGGTTTCGTAGATATCATTTTCGCCATCTTGAGGCCATTTTTCACTTTCAGGCCAAGTAAGTCCTAAACCGCTGGAAGACTTATGAGGGTCTTCGTCCATACAGATTCTGAACTCAAATTTGCCGTATTTGTAGTTCTTTTTATGGGCGATACCGCCTGTCATAAACCAGCCATTGCGTTTAGGGTCTTTGTCGATAAGGCAGTTTAGAAAACCATCTTTTACTTCAATAGCATAAGTACGGCGCGTATTCTCGGGTTTGAGTTTACCTTCTTTTTCGAGGTATTCATTGTCGTACACTGCCCAATTATCGGTGTTTAAGGCATTGCCATCAAAGTTGTCTTGGAAGTCTAACACCCATTCAGCAGGGGTTTCAGGCATAGGGTTCTCCTCAATAGGTGTATCACCGCCTGACTTGTTGCAGGCGGTAATACCACATAATATTGAGAGAAAACTAAATAATTTCAGTGTGTTCATATTGTTTAGTATTAATTTGATTTTTTTTAAAAGGTTGTTTGTATGGGGCGTTTGCAGCACATACCCAGCTATCGCTGGCTTTCCTACATAACATACTCTAAAAGTAATTGATTATCAGGTTTATAGACTTTGTCAAAGTTTTGGGACTTTGACGAACTATGTTAATATGCAAATTTTTTAGTAACTTTTTTTTCTAAAAAGGAATTTCTTTTAGTTCGCCTACGGCGAAAGTAGTGACTCATATAGCTGTTTGCATTGGTGCAGATAAAGTAGGAATGTGTCCGTCTATGTAAGCAACTCCTGACTTAATAACTGCAAAAGCTTGCCTAATAAGCTTGTTACAGACCGCTATCTGTGCTAATTTCCAAGGTTTTCCTTCCTCTCTAAGCCTTTCAAAAAGAGCCTTACAAGAGGAATTATACTTAGCTGCTGACCACGATGCTATAAACAACTGACCACGTAAGGTGCTATGTCCATTTCTATTAATATGTCCGTTGTAATTCAACGATTTACCCGACTGTTGGTAGGTAGGACAAATACCTATATAACGAGATAATTGCTTAGGATTTTCAAAGAAAGAAAAACCATTAGTAATAATCACTAAAGTAGTAGCAACTTTTTTGCCTATTCCTTTAATGGAAGTAAGTAGTTGAACTTGTTTTTCAAACTCTTCCTCAGTGATAGAAACAATATCTTTTTCTAGATTATTGATGAGTTTATCTAAGTTATCTATGTTGTTTTTGAGCATATCAATAGCTAAATTATCTTTTTTATTGAGTAACTCTAAAGATTTTAGCTGGTTTTTACTTGCTGTACGCTGTTTTATTAAGTGAGTAAGTACTGTTTGTTTCTGTTTAAGGAGAATAATCTTATCTGAAGGCATTTTATAAACTTTAGGATTCATTTTTTCTCCATATTCTACTAACAAACGAGCATCTTTATTGTCAGTTTTAGCAGTAGATAGTTTCATTTTTGAAAGGAAATTACTTTGCTTAGGGTTAATTAAACTAACCTTTATTTCTTGTTCACAAAGGTGATAAAGTAGATTAACACCATAGTTACCAGTAGCTTCCATCACACAATGATGTTGCTCTTTATCAAGGGTATTTATAAATTTTTCAATACCTTTGTCGTCGTTTTGATAAGTGATAGTTTTACTTTTAGAAGCAGAAGAGAAAGCTACTACAAAGCTATCCTTGCTAATATCAATACCTACATAACTCATAATGAATAAATTAAAAAGATTAAAAATAACTTTGTTTAAATAACATCTGATAATCTATCGTCGTAAACACAGGCTTAAAACCTAACGAACTATCCAGTTTTACAGATGTGAAAGCACGGGGACTGAACGTCAAAGGCAGTTTTTCACTAACAAAGTCTCGGTCTTTCTCCGTGCTTATTTAAATGTAAAATTACAATTTATTTTTCAAGATGCAAACGTACGACAAAGTTTATGATGCATGGGGATTTGTGTGGGGGCGTTTGCAAAACGCCCCTACATAACATAATCGAAATAATCCAAATAATCCAAGAATATAAGATTATTAAGGTGCTTTTTTGATAAAGATATCTGAAAAAGTTAAGTCTTCGTAATTGTTATCCCAGCTACCTATCTTTATCACAAAGAATAACTTACCACTTTTAGTAGCGGTATAAGTCTTTTCACCTGAAGCTAATTCCGACATCAGTCCGCTTTTAGGCGTTTTGATTTCTCCCGATAGGTCAAACACCTTACCGTCGTTGAAGTCTTTGCCTTCTTCTGGTTCCCACTGACTTATATACACTTGTATCCAGCCCCACGCTTTGCCTTTGGCGGTGAGTGTCATATCGTAAGTATAAGTTTCTCCTCCGCTTACTTCAATAGGCTGATAGATCACGTGGTTGAACTTCTTGCCTTCGGTGCCCGAAGTGTAATGAATATTACCATCGGTAATGGTGATATCGGCTTTTTCTGAAAGACCTCCATTGATGCCTTGCAACAGTATTTTCCAAGCGTCTTTCTTGATGCGGGTTTCTACAGCAGGTTTAGGAGGTTTAGGACTGTTATCTTTCTTGAATACGATATCAGAGAGGGCTAAATCCTCGAAATTATTATCCCAGCTACCTATCTTTATTACAAAATAGAGCGTACCAGTTTTACCAGCGGTATAGGTCTTTTGGTCTTGGATAGATGAAAGCTCCGCAAATGAACCACTCATAGGCGAAGTGATGTTGTTTTGGAGCTCTAATACCTTGCCATCGCCAAAGTCTTTGCCTTCTTCAGGTTCGTGTTCACTTACGTACACTTGTATCCAACCCCACGCTTGCCCTTTGATTTCCACGTGCATATCGTAAGTGTAAGTTTGTCCTTTTTCCACTTTTACCGGTTGGTAAATCACGTGATTGAACTTACCGCCCACTTTACCAGAAGAGTAATGTATATTACCCTCAACGATATTAATCTTAGCATCGGCTGTAATTTTGCCGTCGATACCTTGTTTTAGCACCTTCCAAGCATCTTTTTTGAGCATAGTTTCCAAGGTAGGTTTAGGAGGTTCAGGAGGAGTAGGCAAGAATTTTGCCCCATCAATCACTACTATGGTAGTTGCTTTAGAGGCGAGAATTTTCTCGTTTCCATAGATAGTAACTGCCAAAGCGATGCGATTCTTGTAGTAATCGGGGTGGTCGGTAAGGAGCTTTTGCACATCCACTTCTAAGTAGAAAGACTCTTCATTCTTACCAGAAGGGATGGTAGCGCTTTCAGGCAGAGTGTAAGAACCTTCGGGTAGTACAACAGCCGGTTTTTTCTCGTCGTTTTTGTACTTTTCTACATAAGCATTAGTAGCTTGTGCATCAACTTTTACTTTTACAGCAAAGCCATCGGTAGAGAGACCTGAATTTTTCACGCCGAGCACTATTTTCAATTTCTTAGTAGTCTCGTCGAAAGTGTAGTTCTCGGAGTTTCCGCCGAAAGGCACATTGTATTCATTACCTCCGTTGTTCAACGAGGCTTGCGGCATATAAAGGGTAGTAATGCCGGGGTCTTCAAACACATCGTCTTTTTTACAAGCGATGAAGGCTACGAATAGGAGTAGCAATAATGTAATGTTTTTTGTTTTCATATATAAGGGTTTATCCTCACCCCCTCCTTCTCCCCCTTCCCCAAGGGGAGGGGGAGGGAATCCGCACACAATGTTCGTATTTAAATGCCTACCCCCGTTCCCCCTCCCGAAGGGAAGGGGCAATCCGCAAAAGCTACTTTTTTGGTGAAAAAACATCTAATATTTTCTTCTATTGCGGAGTTTATTCTCAAGATATATAGGCTATTGTTTTTAAATGCGAATGCAGAGGAATCCGCAAAAGCGATGAGGTTTGTTATTCAGTTATTTTTTTCAAATTGACGTATTTCGTAATTTGTCATTTGTCATTCGTCATTCGTCACTACCAACCTGGGTTTTGTTTTACAATTCCGTTAGATTTATTGATTTCGCTATGAGGGATAGGGTAGCAATACATCTTTTCGGCAAAAGTGCGCTTTTCTACTTCTTTTACTTGATAGCTAAAATGATTGCCGTTTTTGGTAGCTTGTACTCCCGTAAGTGGCTCATTGAGCACGGTAGTAGCGTCTTTCCAACGGCGCAAATCCCAATAACGGTGTTCTTCAAAGGCGAGTTCTATACGGCGTTCGTGTTTTACTTTTTCTCTGAACTCCTCTTTTGATGCTGTAGTAATCGCAGGCATTTCCACCCCCGTTCTGCCTCTCACCAAATTGATAGCCTCTTTGGCAGTAAGTGCATAACCGTTGTTAGCATCGGGGCCGTAGGCTTCGTTCATCGCCTCGGCATAGTTGAGGTAAATTTCAGCCAAGCGGAAGACTACCCAAGAGCGGAGTTTTTTCTCGTCTTGCACTAAATCGAGGTTGTCGTTCAGAAACTTTTTGAGGTAGTAGCCTGTGCGTGAAGCGTTTTTGGCGTTGTAGTTGTCGGCACCACCTGCGTATATTTCCATTGTGCGTCCGTTCCACTGACTGTTGTTGGTTACTATCGTATAGCCGAGTCGAGGGTCGCGATTGGCGTATATATCATTAGGGTCGGGGGCACCTTTGTACTCATAAGCACTTACCAAATTATGTGAAGGCGTGATGCCACTATTACCTCCTGCACTGCCAATAGGGTAGTTTTTCCTTTCTAAATCATTAGTGGCGCTTTGGCGAATAGCAAAAATGGTTTCAGAGCTTTTCGCACTTCTGTCGCCGAGGAACAAATCGCGGTAACTATTATCAAGGCTGTAGAGATTTAAGCTGAGAAGCTCATTGGCAGCCTCGGCAGCTGCTTTCCACTTGTTTACATCGTTAGTGGGGTTGTACAACGGACTTGCCGCATAGAGCAACACTCTGGATTTGAGAGCTAAGGCAGCGCCTTTGGTAATACGCCCGTCTAAGCCTATATCAAAATCTCTTCCCCAATTGGTAATCAAGCTATCTTTGGAAGCATCGATTTCACTTACGATATAGTTCACTACCTCGTCCACTGTGTTGCGAGGCAAAAGCGTGTTACTATCGGCGGAAAGCGTTGTTTTTACAAGAGGTACCCCTCCGTAGCGTTTCAGTAGTTCGAAATAGAAATAAGCTCGCAACACACGGTTTTCAAAGCGTAAAGCCCTTATGCTCTTCACATCGCGATTGTAGTTGTTGATGTCGTTTTGAGTGATAAGGTTGCGGTTCTGCTTTAAGAAAGAAGCATAGTTAGGGAATTTTTCCAAGAAATAAGTAGCCGCTTGTATGCCTTCGTAGTTGTAAGCATACGTATTATCGGGGTTGTTGGTGCTATTCCAGCTTCCTTCGTTAAAAACTTGAGTGTTTGAAGGCGAAAGCGTATATTCAGCCTCGTCGCTCACTGCCGCAAACAGATTGCCATCGATAGCATCAAAGCGGTTTTGCAAACGTGTATAGGCAGCATAACCAAAGTCGTACAACACTTGGTAATTGGTTTTTATCTGCTCGTCGGTATCGTAAATATCTTCTTTGGTGTCTAACACATTACACCCGATGAGTGTACTCATCAGCGCAATGCAGCTCACTGCAAAGATTGTTCTGCTCGGTTTATTACTCTTTAACATAGCGATATATTTTCGGTAGTTCATTTGTTTAAAACTTTAAAGACACACCCATAGTAACCGATTTGAGGGCAGGGTAACCCGAAAGCACTTCGGGGTCTAAGTCATAATCGGTAAGCAGTGATGAGAAAGTAAACGGATTGGCGGCATTTACGTAAATGCGCAATTTGCTAACGCCTATCTCGTCGAGCATTCGTTTAGGAACGCTGTAACCTAACTCTATGTAGCGTACTCTTAGGTAATTAGCTTTCTTTATCCACAAGGTGGAAGGCTGGGTGTTATTGTTGTTACTCAATAACGACAAACGTGGGTATTGGGCACTGCTACGGGTATCGATACCTTGTGCAGGATAGTAAGCCCAGCGGTTTTTGGCGATCGCATACACATTGCCGTTGTTCTCGAAAGCAACTGTTTTTTGGCGTGCATCGTCTAATAAATTTACCTCTCTGCCTTGTACTCCTTGCACGAGCACTCCAAGGTCAAATCCTTCATAACCAAGGTTGAGCGTACCAGCATACGTGAGTGTAGGGAGGTAACTTTTGCCTATTTCGGTTTTATCGGCAGGGTCTATACGGTTGTCGCCATTTAGGTCGCGGTATTTCACATCACCAGGGGCAACATTTCCAAACGAAGGTTTAGGGAGTGAAGGTAACAGGTTGCCATTGCTGTCAAAATCGTTTATGTCGTAAAAGTCAGCAGCTTCATAGCCAAAGCGCGTGCCGATAGGTCTGCCTGTTTGAGCTGAACTCTCGCTAGTAGCATCGTACTCAGCCATATAGTCTATTTTGTTTTTAGCATACGAAGCATTAGCGCCTATACTATAAGTGAGTTTTCCTGCTGCGTTGCTGTAGAGCGTACTCACTTCAAAACCTCGGTTAGTAACCTTTCCTATATTTTTATAGGGAGGGGTAGCCCCAAAAACACTTGAAATGCTGTAATCAGGGGTGATAATACCTTCGTGTTTGTTGAGGAAAGCCTCTATCATCACGTCCCATTTGTTGAAGAATTTAGCTTCCGCGCCTATGTTGTACTTATAGGCTTTTTCGGCAAATATACGCTCATTAGGTACGTATTTTAGTCCGATAGCACTATGCCAGGATGGGTCGTCGTTTCCTGTGGCAAAACCGCCTCCTCCGTAAGAACCGTAATAGCGTTCGTATAAGTAGCGACCTTCGTTGTACACATCGTTACCCGTAGTACCTATCGAAGCACGCAATTTCAACCGATTGATATTGGCATTCGCCGAAGGGTATTGTTCATTGAAAACCTGATAAGCTGCTGAAAGGGCGTGATAAAAACCAAAGCGATTGCCTTTTTTGTAGTTATCCGAGCCACCGAAGGCAAAACCAAATTCTGCCGATACGCGTTTGTTCCAATCGTAGAACACACGTCCGCCGATGTTCTGATAGGCGTAGTTGTTGTTCAAACCCGCTTTTCCGTTGAGATTGTCGTCTATATTATAAACGTATTGAAGGTAGTTTACGGCTGTTTGGAAAGTGTTTTGTCCAAATTCACGGGCATAACCTGCACCCAACAGAAACTGCAAACGGTTCCATTGGTTGGTACCCCAGTCGTCGTCTACTTTGTAGTTGCTATCGCGATGGGTGGTTTGTGCTACCCCATTGAACATACGAGTGTAATCTCTACTTACAATGCGTGTGCCTCGTGTCCACGAACTGAGCGATACGCCTTGTTGTATGTACAAACCAGGGGTGATGAAGTCTAATTTCTCTTTTAGGTTGAAATTAGCCCCTAAAGTGCGGTCGTGTAGGGTTTTGATACCTAAGGCTCGGATAGAAGCGTAAGGGTTATCGGGGTGGATAGCCGTACCAGGGAACGACCCATTAGGGTTTTGCGCTGGATAAATGATATTAGGGTAGCTCGCCAAGTTTTGCCAGAGCTTATACTCGTTGTAATTAGGCGATTTACGGTCTTCTATACGCCCGTTGATATTTACATTTCCTTCAAATATTTTGAGCATACTGAAGTCTAAATTTGCCTTTACGAGATATTGGTCGAATCTTCCGCTAGAGTGCGAATCGTCGTTCTTAGAGGCGTACAAACCACTGTTGCCTGCGTGCCCTAATAGCACAAAATACTTAGTAGTAGCCGAGCCTCCGCGTATGCTCACATCTTGTCTATCAAACAAAGCCGACTTTTTGAGCACTTTGTCGTACCAATCGGTGTTGTATTTCACATCGTTAGGAATATTGTAAAAGCTCGTCCAAGCACCTGCATCGTTACTGTAAGCCTCGTTGTATAGTTGGGCATACTCGGTAGCCGATAGCGGTTTGCTCAGTACTGTAGGCATTTGCACGCCCGTTTGAAAATCTACCCCTACCACGGGCTTGCCTTCTGCACCGCGTTTGGTGGTAATCCACACGATGCCGTGTGCGCCTTTCATACCAAACGGCGCTAAGGCAGCAGCATCTTTCAAAACCGTAATCGACTCGATTTCGGAAGGTGATAGCAGTATAAAATCACTTTGATAACCATCGATAAAATAGGTAACCGAAGGGTAGTTGTAAGAACCCAACCCACGGATATTTAGGCTGGCATTGTCCATTCCTCCGCCTTGCAATACAGTGAGTCCAGGTAGCAACCCAAACAAACTGTTGGTAAAGTTGGTTGTGGGCATTTTTAAGAGCTGTTCTCCTTTTACTGATGAGGTAGAAAGTGTTGAGAGCTCTTCGGGTACGTTCAGAGGGCTTTGTGCCTGCACAGCACCCGCCCAAAGCATACAGCCCACAAGGCTACAAAATAATATGTTATGTTTATATTTCATTTCAGTTGTTTTATTAATTGGTTATTAGTACCCTGGGTTCTGTATCAAATAGCCTTTGTTCACTTCCGATTGAGGGAAAGGCTCTAAATACTGACTGTTGTCCCAATACCCTGTGTAGACAGGTTTCACGGCGTAAGAAGCGTAATCCCAAGCATTCCACCCTTCCGATTTTCCTGGGGCGTACTCAAAAACTACTCCTTTCTTTTCCCCTCCAATGATACCATTGGCGATATCGGTGAGTTTCCAGTGTTTTACATCAAAGTAACGGTGATTTTCTTCGTAGAACTCTACCGCCCACTCTCTTTGTACAATTTTGCGCAAAGCCTCTTGTCCTGTTTCAGTAACGTTGGGCAGCCCTGCACGCGAGCGGATAACGTTTAGGTTTTGCAAAGCCTGAGCAGGATTGCCTGCTTCGTTATAGGCTTCGGCGAGATTCAAATAGAATTCAGCCAAACGGTACAAAGGGAATTCAAACCAATCGCGGGTATCAGCCATATAGAAGAATTTCACACGGCGTCCTGCGCCTTCACTGCCCGCTCTCTTTTCCCAAGTAGAAGCATTTGCCAAACTCTCACTTGACCAATAATGCGAACTCGGGTTGTTCCACGCTTGTTGTCCTGCAATCGCTGCTGAGGCTTTAAAGCGCGCTTCTAACTCATTGCACTTGTTCACATAAGTAGCGTAGCTTTCCAAGTTTTCACCCGTCCACGTTTGGTCGGTGCCATCAGTTTTGTAGTATTGGGTAAGTTGCAAGTAACTCATAGAATTTGCTCCTCCTGGTTGGCTGTGAGGGTTGTAAGCCTCTATAAAACTTTGTGATTTAAAGGCGAGGAGTACTTCTCGGTTATTAGGGGTTGCTACTGCTGTACCGTAATCGGCTAAGGGGTTGCCCGTATTGATGATTTGATAACCATTGGCAGTTGCCCAGCGTATCACTTGCTCATTAGCCTCTATGGCTTGTTGCCACAACGAAGCATCGTGTGTGCCAAAACAAATCAGGTTGTTATTGCCTCCCAAACTCATATAAGGCGTATTGCTGTTGAACAGCGGACGCGCGGCGTACATCAGCGCTTCGGCTTTGATACACATAGGGATACCTTTGGTTACACGTCCTTTTTCCGAAGCGTTGTAGCTATCGGGTAGGTCAGGAATAGCTTTGTTGCAAAGGGCAATAATGTGGTTTAAGGTAGCGCGCAAGGTAGCGCGAGGGATATTCAGCTCGGAATCTACTGAAAGAGTACCCTCTATAATAGGCACTCCGCCGTAACGTTTGAACATCTCCTCATATCGGTAGGCGATGAGGGTATACATTTCGGCTTTGATACTTTTCTTTTGTACCTCAGTAAGATCGGGGACTTTATCGATATTCTCAATCACCAAATAGCACTGACGGATAGATTGGTAGTTGAACACAAAACCATCGGAGCTAAGCGCTTTGCCATCGGAGTCGCTGGCTACCATTCCAGAACGTTGAATTTTATAGGTGTCTTCCCAACTGAATTTCACATCGTTCACTTCTCCCGATAGGTGAGAGAGCGTTCCCGCTTTCAGCCCGCTAATGCGCCCATTGTCGTAACGCAAGGTAATACCTGATTGCAGGCTCATCGCGTAGGCTTGGGCAATAGCCGAGAGAGATTTCTGTTTGCTCGAAAAGATAGAATCGACATTCACATCGCTTCCTAAACTCTTTTCGAGGAAGTGGTCTTCTAATATTTGTGAGAAAAAGACGAGGATTAAGGTGGTATAAATGAGCTTTTTCATTGGTTGTATTTTTTAGAATTGAACGTTGAGCCCTACGCTATAAGTGCGGGTCATAGGGTAGAGATATCCAGAGGCAGCGCCGTTAGAATCTTGTTGTTCGGGGTCGTAACCATCGTGCATTTTAGACCACGTATAGAGGTTGTTACCGCTCACCGATACCTTCACCGATGAGATACCTGCTTTATCCAACCACATTTTCTTTTGCAAGAGATAACTTACTTCTACGTTTTTCAGCTTGATATGGTCGGTAGAGAGCAACCAGAAGTCGCTAAACAATCCGTTGATGTTATCACCGGTGCGCATAGAAGCACGCGGGAAGGTAGGGGTAATGCCATTTTGGGCTTTCTCAGGAGTCCAACGCCCGTCGTACTGATGTTGGAAAGCAGCCCCTGTACCCATATAGAAAGGGTTGCGTGTATAGAAATCCAAAGGCATAGAACCTTGAGCCGTACCAGTGAAGAGCACTGATATTTCAAATCCTTTGTAACCTACATTGAGGTTTGCCCCAAAAGTATAGCGAGGGAAGTTTGCATAACCAATAGGCACGCGGTCTTTCTCGTCGATAACGCCATCGCCATTCACATCTACATAACGGAGATCACCAGGTTGCACTTTATTGCCATCAAAACGAGAATATGGGCGTTGCATTACTTCTTGCCAAGTGTTGTAGAAACCATTGGTGAGATAACCTCTGTACTGACCGATAGAATAACCCGTTTCATTCATCCAAGGGTAAGGGTTGTTAGGCTCATCGCGGTAGTCAATTTTGTTTTTAGCATAGGATACATTCCCCCCGATACCATAAGTGAAATCGCCTATCTTGTCGCCCCAGTGTACTTGTATTTCGTAACCTTTATTGGTTACCTTACCTATATTGCTCGCAGGAAGGTCAGAACCTACAATACCAGGCACTGTCCCTCTGTTCCACAAGATGTTGTCGCGTTTTTCTTGGAATACATCGGCATTGATAGTAAGCCTATTTTTAAACATATTCAGGTCGATACCTGCATTGCTTTTTTTGGCGCGTTCCCAAGTAACATTGGGGTTCCCAACACGCGTTTCCCAAGCACCAGTATAGAAAGGGTCTTTGGTAGTACCATCACTACTGCCGAAATAGTAACCTCCTGCACCATAACCATCGTTGCGGTAGCCTTCATAGCCGTAGCCCCAAGTACTTGGCAAGTATAAAAAACGGCGACCACCTACTTGGTCATTCCCTACTTCGCCATAAGAACCTCTCAGTTTTAGATAGGTGAGAATATTGTTTTTAGGGAAGAACTTTTCGTTAGTAACTACCCAACCCAATGAGAAGGCAGGGAAGAACCCGAAGCGTTTGCCAGGAGCGAAGTTTTCGGTACCATTATACCCCATATTGCCTTCAATAAGATAACGGCGGTCGTAATCGTAAGTAACCCTACCGGCGAGCCCCATAATACCAGCAGGTACGTTGAACTCAAAACCAGGGTCATACGTTTTTTGTCCGTTAGCCAAAAGTAAGGCAGTGATATTGTGTTTTCCGAAAGAGCGGTCGTAGTTGGTAGCTACTTCAAAATAGAGGCGACGCCACTTGCTTGATTTAAAGCGGTCGGTAAGGGTAGTGTGTTTGAGTCTGCCGCCAAAGAAGAGTAGTTCAGCAGGGTTTTTAGGGTTGCGAGTTACGCTATACGAAGGGATAGAGCGCTCTCTTTTCACACCTTTTCTATACAAATCGTTGTAAGAAAAAGTACCTGAAATAGAAAGACCCTGAGTGATATAATCGAGTTTGTGTTTCAGTTTTAAGTTTAGATTTAAGTCGGTTTGATAGGTAGTAAGGTAAGGTCGCCAAAGCAAGCTGGACAATACCGAATAACCTGTACCTCCTTTGCCTACTAAAGGATTTACGCCATCTACATATCCATCGATTAAACGCCCATCTACAATACCAGGACCTGCAAAAGGCGTATTCGCCAAGATATGCACTAACATCGACTTTTTGCGGGCTGTTTCGCTGTTTACATCGCCGTCTTGCTCACTACCTAAAATCCCTCCTACCTTTGAAGATACAGCAGCGAGGTCGAGCGTGAGATTAGTACGATCGGTAAGTTCAAAATCGAAGTTAGAGCGGAAGTTGTAACGCTGGTATTTAGAGTTTACATCGGCGTTGTGGTAATTAGTTTCTTTGAAAGTACCTCCTTGATAGAAATAACCCAAAGAAGTAAAGTAACGCGTTTTCTCACTTCCCCCTGATACGTTTAAGTTGAATTGCGTTTGAGGAGATACCCCGCCAAAAGCTTCTTTGAAATAGTTATGACTGGTGTAATACAGAGCAGGGCTATTTAGCAGAGCTTGTTTTTGTTCAGGAGTGAGGTTCATCGCTTCTACCTCTTGAGGTGTATAGTCGCGATTGTTCTTGAACTTCCACAACTCGTTGTGAAAACCGCTTTCACTGAACAGCTTATCGAAGTTACTTGGGTCGTTGTCATTGCGAATAGCCTCGTTGCGGAAGCGCGCATAATCATAAGAATTGAGCAGGTCTAACTGAGTAGCCAACTGACTCATACCAAAGTTATAAGTAAGACTCACCTTAGGGGCGCCAGAACGACCTCTTTTGGTAGTTACTACCACCACCCCGTTAGCTCCTTTCACACCATAGACAGCTGTTGCCGAAGCGTCTTTCAGTAAGTTAATACTTTCAATTTCGTAAGGGTCCATCGCATTTACGGCATTCATAGAGCTTTGGATACCATCTACTACTACCAAAGGTTCTTGGCTACTTGCATTGAAGGTACTCACCCCTCGAATACGAATAGTGGTAGCGTTCCTACCAGGCTCACCACTGGACTGAGTGGAAGTAATACCTGGCATACGCCCTACCAGCGCATTGGAGACGTTGGCAACTGCATTTTCTACGAGTTTATTTCCTTTAACAGAAGAAATAGCACCTGTTACAGTTTCCTTCTTTTGGGTACCATACCCTACCACCACCACTTCTTTTAGTTCGGTGGTTTCGGGCAAGAGTTTTACGGTGATGTTGTTGCGGTTTTGCACTTGTACTTTAATGCTTTTATATCCTATATAGGATATATCTAAGGTAGCACCACCGTTTTTTAGGGTCAGCTGGAAGTTGCCATCAAAATCGGAGCTTACGCCGTTTTTAGTACCTACTTCCAAGATAGTAGCCCCCATTAGAGGCATATTGTCTTCATCAACTACTTTTCCTCTGACAGTTTGTGCGGATAGCGACTGCATCCCCACGCAAAGCCCCAAGAGCCATACGAGCATCAGTAGTTTGGTTTTGTATGAATGTAATCTATCCATAATTTTGGCATTTTAGTTATATGGAAAATGTTTATTTTCGTTGGGGCAAAGGTAGGGTGTTATAGTTAAAAGGTTGTTATCATTTCTTTTCGTTTATTTATCAAAATCTATACGTTATAAAATTATCTTAAAGTAAAGGAAAATTTTAGGTAGTTGTTATAGCTTGTTTTTCAGTTGTTTAAAATATTTTTATACATAATTAGCAGAGGCAATATTACATATTTAAATACAAATAAGCAAGTACAGGTTTAAAAAAGAAGAGAGAAAGTGTGGTAGGGGAATAAGAAGAAAATTATGAGTATTACAAAATAAAAAGGGGATGTGCTTTACTGCCATCCCCCTATTCTTACTAAGCTACCGAGTATTACCATTAGTACCCCAATGAGGGTTACACAGATGATATGCACTGCCATTTCGGGTAATTTGTTGAGCTGACCTTTGCGCAGTTTGGGTAAAACGCGCGTTTGTGCCGAAATAGCAAAACAAATAGAGGTTAGCAAACAAATGAGTTTCAGTGATACTACGCGCTCAATAGGAGTAGCGAATGAAAACCAAGAACTGAAACCAGCGTTGTAGTCGTAAGCCATTAAAATACCTGTGATAACTAATACGGCAAGTGAGGGCATACCAATAGGCTCGTAAGTCTTCTCGAAATTGCCTATATAGCTGAAATCTTTGCGTTTAAGAGCTTTGGGCAAATAGCCAATTGCCAATACTAAGTGTCCGCCTACCCAAATAGTGGCAGCAATGAGGTGCAGAATGAGAATGAGGTGATGTGTGTACATAGTTAGGGGTCAGGGGTTACTTGTTATTAAAGGTGTTCATTGTGGTATTAAGCCCTGCTAAGCCGTAAGAAATTACGGCTTCGGCACATTTTTCTAAGCGTTCGGGGAGGAGGTTTTGCTCTTCGGGAGTCCATTCGCCGAGTACATAGTCTATTTGCTTGCCCGATTCAAAATTACTGCTAATACCAAAACGCAAACGCGCATATTGCTGGGTGTTCAGTTGAGCCTGAATATCTTTAAGTCCGTTGTGACCTCCGTCACTTCCTTTGCCTTTGATGCGAATAGTGCCAAACGGGATATTCAAATCGTCGCAAATGACCAAAAGGTTTTCCAAAGGAATGTTCTCTTTTTCCATCCAGTAGCGCACCGCTTTGCCACTGAGATTCATATACGTGGAGGGTTTCAACAATATAAAGGTACGCCCTTTCACTTTAATTTCGGCGAGGTCACCGAGTTTCTGAGTAGTGAAAGAAGCATTATGGTCTTTCACCAATGTATCGGCTACAAGGAATCCTATATTATGGCGTGTATTAGCATATTCAGCCCCTATATTGCCGAGGCAGGCTATTAAGTATTTCTTCATAGAATGATAATTACAAGTTGTTTGTTTTGATGTAATCTATAATTTGTTGCGTGAGGTGAATGCGGTCACTGCCTCTCACTCCGTGTCCGTGCATTGGGTAGATAAAAGTATCTATAAATTTATTTTTCCTGATAGCGTCACGAGTGATACTCATCAGGTGTTGAGGTACTACCACATCATCTATACTACCGTGAATGAACAACAATGGGCGATTGAGGTGGTCGAGGTATTTGCCTACTCTGCTGTTTTCATAGCCTTCGGGGTTTTCTTTTGGGGTATCCATATAACGTTCGCCATACATTACCTCGTAGTATTTCCAATCGGTTACGGCCCCTCCAGCTACAGCAGTGGTAAACACATCGGGGTGGCGTGTGATCAGGCTCGAAGCCATAAATCCTCCAAAGCTCCAACCGTGTACAGCTATGCGATTTCCATCGACATAAGGCAAACTCTTGAGGTAGTCTACCCCTTTGAGTTGGTCTTTTATTTCGGTTTCCCCTAATTGGCGGTGGATAACACTTTCGAAAGCAAATCCTCGGTTTTTACTACCGCGATTGTCTAATGTGAAAACGATATACTGTTCGTTCTCTACGAATGAATGTAACCACAAATAAGTATCGGCTAACCATTCGTTTCTCACTTGTTGAGCGTGAGGGCCACCATATACATAAATGAGTACGGGGTATTTTTTGTTAGGATCTAAAGTAGTAGGTTTGTGTAACTTGCCATAAAGAGGCGTACCGTCATCAGCTTTTAGAGTAACAAACTCGGTAGTTCCTACAGCTATACCTTCCAATGGATTTTCAGCGGTGAACAAACGTTGCTTGCTGCCTTTATCGGTATTGATGAGGTCTATGTTTTTGGGGATGCTAATGCTGCTATAGCTATCTAACAGATAATTACCGCTATGGCTTAGCTGTACATTATGAGAGCCTGCTTCGGTAGTGAGAGCAGTTATTTTTTTAGGGTTTTTGAGCTCTATTTTGAAGGCGTGTTGCTCGCGCGGGTCGGCACCTGTACCTGTGATGAACACGTATTTACCTTGCGCATCAAAGCCTAAAATATCTTGTACTACCCATTGGAAATTAGTGATTTGCTTGATGAGTTTGCCATTGGTATTGTAGTGATACACATTGGTAAATCCGTTGCGTTCGCTCAGCCACAAGAACTCATCGACTTTGTTAGGCAAGAAAACGGCAGGTTTTTCGGGTTCAACCCATTTGGCATTGCGTTCTTCAAAAATGGTATTTACTTTTTTACCTGTGTGCGTATCGTAGCGGTTGAGAGCGAAGTGATTTTGAGCGCGATTTACTTCGGCTAACAAAATATAACGTTCATCGGGACTCCAAGCTAAGTTTGTGAGAAAGTGTTCATCGGTGGTATCGATATCTAAGTACAGTACTTTTTGGTTTTGGAAGTCGTAAATCCCTACGGCAGCCTGCTCACTAGGCTGTCCTGCCATTGGATATTTTATAGATTTGAGCGTTGCGGGGGTAGTAGTGATATCTACTAAAGGATAATCGGCGACTTTGCTTTCATCTTTTTGATAGAAAGCCACATAGTTGCCTTTAGGAGAGAAGAAAATTCCTTTGTTGATACCAAATTCATTGCGGTGAATCGCTTTTCCAGCTACTATATTGGCATCGGTAAATGAGGTAATAGCTTTTTTATCGTTTTTTTCATCGGCGAAGTACAAATTGTTATTGAGTGTATAAGCTACTACTTTCGCTTGAGGGTTGTATTCGGCATTTTCACTACCTTTAGGAAGAGCAATCGTTGCCAAAACTTGCTTGCCTTCACCGTTATAGCGGTAGAAAGTATTTTCGGATTTGGTTACGATTTCATTTTTGTCAATCAGCAAGATATTGCCGTTTAGTTGCTCAGCGTTCATACTTCCTACTTGCTCCCCTTTTGGGTTAAAAATGAGGTATTTTCCGTCTTTGGCATAAAGGAATACATCACTATCTTTGAGCCAGCGTAGGTTCTCGAGAGTTTCGGGAAACAGGTAGCGATATCCCATTGGATTAGAGGGGTCTTGCACGGCATAAAACACCGATTCGGCTACTGAGAGTTTGCGATTTTGAGCAAGAGCTGAAAGGGAGAAAAAAGTTCCTAAAAGGAAAAGTGTTATTCTTTTCATAAAATAAAATATAGTCTAATAAATATTGGCAGCTGGTGCAGCTAGATTTCACGGAGTTTTCCTTAAATTAACGTGAGTTTGATGTAATTAATTATTAAATAATCAGCAAAATATTTTAAATCTCCCACGAATCACACGAATTTACACGAAATAAGGACTGTATAAAACTCTTTACTTTACATTATCTCACGAATTTTCACCTAACGGTGAATTATCTTGTGAATAGATTGTGATACAATGCTGTAAATCAATAATCTGTTATAATGCTAAATTAGTATATCATAGCTAACAACTAAAGTTTAGCAAAGCCTATTTTTTCTTGTTTAATTCTCTCCAAATATACACGATTTGTACGACTACTAAAAAGGCATTGGGCAGAATTACGGGGATACTATCAATGAAATATCCATAAATTACAAAAAGAGCACACCCCACTAAGTTGGTAAGGCGTATGTACAAAAGGTTATCCTTAATAAGGAAGCTGAGCACTATGAAGAGTGAAGCAGCATAGCCGGTAATATTAATTATAGTCATTATCGTCTGCGGTTTTTAAGTCGGGTGTTGCGTCTGAGCCAAAACATAGCCAATGCGCCGAGTGTAAAGGCAATGTACATATACCACTGAGTGCGGTCGGGGGTATTATATAAGGCATACACTTGGTAGGCACAATAGAAAGCGATAGCCAGATAGGCATATTCAAAAAAGATACGTGCGTTCATAATTATTCATCTTTATCGTCAATAGCCAAAATACCGGTAGTTTTATGGGCTTTAACGGTAGAGAATTTCTTATCGAAATCCATACCTATGCCATTGGTGACGGTGCCTTTGGCTTCATCGGTAAAACTAAATTCTTTATCGGTAAAAATCCAATCTTCTTTTTGATCCCAAAAGAGTTGTTCGGTTTTTAGGCGTTTGCCGTCGTAGGTAGTAAGTACTACATTGTTGCGCAGTTCTACGATATCTGAAGAAGGGTAGATGATGCCATAGCGCGCTTCGACGGTATTTTTATGTCGGGCTTGGTCGTAGAATTCCACTTTCACGCCGTCGGGGAATTCGGAATAAGGCATCCGTTGGTTTGTATAATCTTTGTTGAGAGGGCTTGTAACAACGGCAACTACTTTAGTAGAATCGGTATATACGAGTTTGAAGTTATAGGCTTCACCTTGAGGGAATTTTTTTTGGATGCTGAGTTGTTGCAGGTTGCGCATATCGTTGTTACACGAAAAAAGCATTGCCATACCTGATAGTACGGCAATACTTCTCATCATCTTTTTAAGAATATTTATTTTCATCTTTTCTTATAGACTTCTTTTCTATGACTAACCTTGACAATTTCAACAGTCACAATGTCCTCTTCTATTTTTTTCTACACGTTTTAAAAAAACATCTAAAGGTTCAGTCTCTTCTCCTTCAGCTTCTTTGAAGGCTTGAATATCTTCCAAATCTTCGTACATTTCGGCTATAGCTAATAGGGCTTTGTACTCTTCAGCAGGAATCAAAGCGATAGACTTACCATTGTTATCAGTTAAAAACTGTGGTGTTTGTAGGTTTTGTAGATTAATAGTATACATAATAGAGATGTTTTTTTGAGCATAATCCGTAGAGACGATTTTGTGTATCATCTCTACGGATAAAGCTATATTTTATTACAAATAGTATTACAAACGTGGTACTACTACAGATTGTCCTATCCAGCATTTGAGGGTAACGGTTTTCCCTGCTAATCCTGATTCGAACACATCTACTTTAGAAGGAGCTAAAGCATCGTAACGAGCAGCTAAACTTTCCAAACCTCCTTTGCGAGCAGTTTTGGCAGCTAACCAGTATACCGCTCTTTTTTCGAATGAAGTGCTACCGCATTCGTTAGCTGAGCTTGCATAGGCGTGAGCCATAATACGATAAGCATCAGAGTTTGATGGGTTGTAAGTAAGCGCTTTTTGAGCATAGGCTACAGCGCTAGCTTTGCTGTGTTTAGAAGCGATACGGATGAGGAGTTTAGATTTCTTAAAGTTATCAGTTTCAAGGTTTACTGCCTCGTTGTAGTATTGAATCGCTTTAGCAGAGTTGCCAGATTTGTCGTTCATTACCCCTAAGTAATAAGCAGAGTTTGCTGATGGTTTTACTTGGTGCAATGAAGTTACAATCTTCACGAAAAGAGGGTCTTTAGTACAATCTTTATCGGACATTTTACCGGCAGCACGGCGCAACCATTCTTCGTTAGTTTTGTTAGCCTCATAGTTTTTAGTGTAAAGCGGGATGAGGTTGCTACAATCGGCGAGCTGACCCAATTTAGCATCGATACTTTCGGCAATAGTTTCGTAGTTATCGACACGTTTGCGGTTTGCTTCGAGCAATTTTTTGTCTTTTTCGTTGATTGTACCTGCTTCTTCTTGGGCTAAGTACTTGTTGATCACTTCAGAAAGTTCATTTTTTTCGTCTTGAATTTTATCTGAAATGTTATCGTAGGCATCGAATACTTCTTGTAGTTCTTTCTGACCTTTTTCGTGCAAGGCAACTAACTCGGAGAAATACAAGTATAAGGCTTTTTCGTTTTTGAAATCGTTTTTGCCTTCAGTGAAAGCTTTGTGCAAGAGGTCGTAGATTTCTTGTTCAGAGCCAACTTTTTCGTCGAACATCAAAAGAGCTTGACGGATGCGCATTTCGGTAGCGTTGAAACGGGAAGCGAAATACTTGTTGTAATCGGTGTACATTTGCAATAATTCTTTTACGAATTGTGATTTTTCAGCACCATTACTAGTTCTGATTTTATCCTGCAAGATGCGTTCTCCATAAGCAAAGGTAGCATAGTGTAGAGTAGGACATTGAGTATATACTTCTTTCCAAATAGGATACGCTTCTTTGTAGTTTTTCGCTTTAGCGTATTCGCTAAATATCGAAAGTTTCTGAGTGAGCTCAGGAGTATTACAGTTCTGAGCTTCGGCTTGAGTTGCAAAGAAAAAGCCTGCAACCATTGTAGCTAATAAAATTCTTCTTCTCATTCTTGTTTGTTTTTATTGATACTTTGTTCGTTGGAACCACTTGTCGTTTAAAGTGAATCCTATTCTTAGGTTAAACTCATTTTCTTTTATCAAATTGGCTGTGGTAGTACCACGTTTGCCATATTCAGCGACGAGGGTAAGGTTTGAAAATCCTTTTACAGGAAGACTTAGTCCAAAAGACGTGCCAAAATAATTGATGTTTTGTCCGTTGAGTACAATTCCGGTGTTTTCATAGCGCAAACCGACTCTGTAGGTAACTCTGTGCCAATAGCTTGAGAAGGAGTGATAGTTAGGAATCCAGAATCCACCAACGGCGAGTTTGTAGCTATCTTTGTAACTTACATCGGTAGTGGTGAGGAAGGGATTTGAGAACTTACTATTATTAATATAGGTATATTCTAAACCTGCGAACCATTTTTGGTGTTCACCTAATCCAAAGCCTACTTCTATTTGTGTGGGCAAGGTGAGTTTGGTGTTTTTGAGTCCGGTAGCTTCTAAATCGAGAGCTCTGGTTTCGCGTACTGTGAGCTGAGCGCCGCTTCGTGAGGAGGCTACATAGCTGAGGGTAGAGATATTGCGTTGGTTTTCGGAGGAAAGTGTGCTTTGTGGGGTGTATACTAATGAGGTATATAATCGCAAACGGTGTTTTAGAGTTTCTTCGTAGTACAAACCGATATTGAAAGCCCCCCCTGTGAGGCGTGATTTACTGAACTCTTGAGTGTAGAACTCGATATTGTTTTGCTGGTATAGGTCGGTCATATCAATAGTTCCGAAATGATAGCGGAAAGAAGCGCCTAAGCTAAGCCCTCCATAGATTTGATAACCAGTAGATAAAAAGAATTGGTTGACATTTCCGTTACCTTCATACTGATATACTCGGTTGGATTTGGTGTTTTTAATTTTGTAGCCTACGGAAGAGTAGGGCACTAGCCCAAATGATACTCCTAATTTTTCGACTATAGGGAAGCCGAGTGTAAAATAATTGAAGGAGGAAGATTGGGTATTGAGTTTTGTGTTATTTGTAACAATATTTTTGCGTTGCATTGTAAATCCAGCTGAAAAAGCGGTAAATTTTAGCTGAGAAAGAGCAGCGGGATTTTGTATATTTACACGGGTACTATCGGCATAAATACCCAAACCGCCCATAGCACTTTCTTCGGCTATTCCGCCGAAATTGCGTTCGCCTATGCCATAAAAGGAATAGGGAGACTCGGTTGTTTTTTGTGCGAAAGCAGCGTAAGTAGTTGTTAATAAGGCGATAATAAGTGTAATTAACTGTTTATTCATCATATTGTTTTAACTGTCCATTTATAGAGTGTTGCGTTTGTTTTTGGTATTCTAAAATATTATTCAAGCCCTCAAGCAACACAAATGAGTTGGCAAATATCGGTTTTTTTATTCTTTCTTGCAAATATTTTTGATTGCCTCCTGTGAGAATGACTGCTAAGTTGGCAAATTTTTCTTCGTATTGAACGATGACACCTTCGATTTCACGCACTACATTATTATAGACTCCTGAAAGCATACAACTCTCGGTAGTATTACCTATAAACTGTTCGTTATCAAAATCTTGTTGTTCTAAAAGTGGTAGTTTGGAGGTAAATTGATGCATTGCTTTTAGTCGCATAGCAATTCCTGGGGCAATAGCACCGCCAAGATATTCATTTTTTTGGGTAACCACATCAAAAGTTATACAAGTTCCTGCGCTGATTACCAGTATATTGCGATTGGGAAAAAGCTGTATTGCTCCAGCGATTAAAGCCAAACGGTCGACACCTAAGGTTTGAGGGGTAGCATATTTATTTACAAAGGGCAAAGGCATAGTGCTCGAGGCAAAAATCACGTGAGGTAAATATTTTTTTAAAAAGCTAAAACGCGTTTCGGCTTCTGCTACCACCGAAGCGATAATCGCTTGTTGTATTTCGGTTAAATTGACCTCTTTCATCAATTGTTGCTGAAAATTTTCGGCTGTATAAGTATTAAAAAACACTTGCTTTTGAGCTTTAAAAAGCGCTACTTTTACGGCAGTATTTCCCTGATCGATAATGAGGTTCATAAAAAAGCTTTATTTACTGAAGAAAAGTTATATCAAAAAAAGTGCCAATTGAGGGAATTAGAGTAAAGTTAAAAAGACAGAAGGTGCTTATTTTATTACTTTTCAATCTTAATAGTAAAAAAATGTTAAATATTGTTTGCGATTTCTTAATTATTTAATATCTTTGCCGGGTGATTTAGAAAAACAACGAAATATAAAAAATGTGTTATTTACTATCATTTAGAAGATAACACGTTTATATAAAGGAATATAACATTGATTAAAACATAAATTCAAAAGATATTAACATTTTATTAAATTTTCACACTATGAAAACTTGTCCATTAACCATTCTTGTTGCAGTTGCGATAGTAATGTATTTTTTGTTGAATACATTTTTTTCCTACTCAAAGGAAACTTATTTTAGAGAAGAGACTATTTCTGACAATTTACCTATTACTTTTGGTTCGGTAGTAGGTGTATTAATTGTTTGCTAAAGAATCTAATGGGAAAAGCCATAAAACAGGAAAAAACTGAGTTAATAATAGTTTAAGTTTCCCACAAATTTCACGAATTTGCACAAAAATGAATTTTGAAAGACTCAGAAAGTATCGGAGAAAGGCTGATACGACACTAATTTTGTAAAATCAATTATGATAAACTATTATTAATAGAAAAAAAGCCTTGAAAGAAATTGACTTTCAAGGCTTTTTTAGTGGTCCCAGTTGGGCTCGAACCAACGACCCTCTGATTATGAGTCAGATGCTCTAACCGACTGAGCTATGAGACCTATCTTTTCTTATAAGACGGGGCAAAAGTAGTACTAATATTTGAATTGTGCAAGTTTTTTTATAAAAAAAATAGCTCTTAAAATTCCACTATCAAGTGCAATTTTTAAATTACCTTTTGATTTCCATTTTTTTAGATATAATGAACAAAATAGAAGCCTTATAATTGAAGTTTTTTTGGGAAGGTGGGAACTCAGAGCATCTCGGGGGGAATCGGGGGGGGTGCGAGGGTGGATAGGTAGGTATGAAATAAAAAAAGAGCAACTCTATATCAGAATTGCTCTTTATAAGAAGGCGGCGACATACTCTCCCACAACAAGTGTAGTACCATCTGCGCTAAAAGGTTTAACTGCTCTGTTCGGAATGGTAAGAGGTGAGACCTTTGACTATAACCACCTTAAACTTTTTAGGTGTCAGGGGTTAGGGGGTAGGTTTCAGGGTAATCCCTGATGCCTATAACCTAATACCTGTAACCTTATATTTTTAACATATAGGGATAAAAAACATATTTTTTCAATTGACAATTGACAATTAATAATTAACAATTGTTGTGACTAACATTTTTGTAAAAACGAATGCTACGCGAAAAGTCTACGGGTGATTAGTATTACTCGGCTATGATGTTACCACCGTTACACCTGTAACCTATCAACGTAGTCATCTCCCACGACCCTTAAAAGAAATCTCATCTTGTGGCGGGTTTCGTACTTATATGCCTTCAGCACTTATCCCATCCGCACTTAGCTACTCTGCTATGCCCTTGGCAAGACAACAGATACACCAGTGGTGCGTCCAACTCGGTCCTCTCGTACTAGAGTCAGATCCACGCAAATTTCTAACGCCCACAGTAGATAGAGACCGAACTGTCTCACGACGTTCTGAACCCAGCTCGCGTGCCACTTTAATGGGCGAACAGCCCAACCCTTGGGACCTTCTCCAGCCCCAGGATGTGACGAGCCGACATCGAGGTGCCAAACCCCCCCGTCGATGTGAGCTCTTGGGGGAGATCAGCCTGTTATCCCCGGCGTACCTTTTATCCTTTGAGCGATGGCCCTTCCATACGGAACCACCGGATCACTATGCTCTACTTTCGTACCTGATCGACTTGTGGGTCTCTCAGTCAAGCTCCCTTATGCCATTGCACTCTTCGCACGGTTACCAAGCGTGCTGAGGGAACCTTTAGAAGCCTCCGTTACTCTTTTGGAGGCGACCACCCCAGTCAAACTACCCTCCACGAATTGTCCCCTGCACTCTGCAGGGTTAGACCTCAGATAAGCAAAGGGTGGTATTTCAACAATGACTCCACAACTACCGGAATAGCCGCTTCTTAGTCTCCCACCTATCCTACGCATCACTTATCCAAGACCAATACGAAGATATAGTAAAGGTGCACAGGGTCTTTTCGTCCCACTGCGGGTAATCGGCATCTTCACCGATACTACAATTTCACCGAGCTCATGGCCGAGACAGTGTCCAAATCGTTACACCATTCGTGCAGGTCGGAACTTACCCGACAAGGAATTTCGCTACCTTAGGACCGTTATAGTTACGGCCGCCGTTTACTGGGGCTTCAATTCAAACCTTCGCTTACGCTAAGCTCTCCTCTTAACCTTCCAGCACCGGGCAGGTGTCAGACCCTATACTTCATCTTTCGATTTTGCAGAGTCCTGTGTTTTTGATAAACAGTCGCTTGGACCTTTTCACTGCGGCCTATCGCTAGATAGGCGACCTTTCTCCCGAAGTTACAGGTCTATTTTGCCTAGTTCCTTAGCCATGAATCTCTCGAGCGCCTTAGAATTCTCATCCCAATCACCTGTGTCGGTTTACGGTACGGGCATTAATCTTCGCTTTTCTTGGAAACGTTGTCACCACTCTATCACCTCGGCCGAAGCTTCAGTGTACTATTAAAGCTATAACTGCTCCTTTAACGTACTATTCCGTCAGTACGCGGTAGTTATCTCGTTCCGTCACTTTTATTAGATTAATGGTACAGGAATATTAACCTGTTGTACATCCACTTCCCCTGCTCGGGTGCGCGTTAGTCCCCGACTAACCCTCAGCTGATTAGCATAGCTGAGGAAACCTTGATCTTTCGGCGGGCAGGTTTCTCGCCTGCCTTATCGTTACTTATGCCTACATTTTCTTTTCTATCAGCTCCACTATGGCTCACGCCTTTAGCTTCCACGCCTATAGAATGCTCCCCTACCGGTATATTACTTAGTAATAACCCCATAGCTTCGGTAATATGCTTATGCCCGTTTATTATCCATGCCCAACCGCTCGACTAGTGAGCTGTTACGCACTCTTTAAATGTATGGCTGCTTCCAAGCCAACATCCTAGCTGTCAGTGCAGTCAGACCGCGTTTGGTCAACTTAGCATATATTTGGGGACCTTAGCTGATGGTCCGGGTTCTTTCCCTTTAGGATATGGACCTTAGCACCCATACCCTCACTGCTGATGAGCATTTAATAGCATTCGGAGTTTGTCAGGAATTGGTAGGCGATGAAACCCCCGCATCCAATCAGTAGCTCTACCTCTATTAAACTCACACCAACGCTGCACCTAAATGCATTTCGGGGAGTACGAGCTATTTCCCAGTTTGATTGGCCTTTCACCCCTACCCTCAGGTCATCCGAAGTCTTTTCAACGACAACCAGTTCGGTCCTCCACGCTGTGTTACCAGCGCTTCAACCTGCCCAAGGGTAGATCACCAGGTTTCGCGTCTACTACTACCAACTATTTGCGCCCTTTTCAGACTCTCTTTCGATGCGGATTCGTATCTGAAATACTTATCCTCGCTGGTAACAGTAACTCGTAGGCTCATTATGCAAAAGGCACGCTGTCACAGCCGTAGCTGCTCCAACCGCTTGTAAGCGTATGGTTTCAGGGGCTATTTCACTCCGTTATTCACGGTTCTTTTCACCTTTCCCTCACGGTACTAGTTCACTATCGGTCTCTCAGGAGTATTTAGCCTTACCGGATGGTCCCGGCAGATTCAGTCAAGGTTCCACGTGCCCCGACCTACTCAGGATTCCCTTAAGGTTTATATCGCTGTGCCTATACGAGACTTTCACTCTCTATGGTGTGTCTTTCCAAACACTTCTAATCCAGCTCTACAACCTATATCAGGGTCCTACTACCCCGCATTGCCGTAACAATACGGGTTTGGGCTGTTCCCATTTCGCTCGCCACTACTTTGGGAATCACTTTTGTTTTCTTCTCCTCCGCCTACTAAGATGTTTCAGTTCAGCGGGTTTGCTCACCTTTACGGTGTAGTACATCTTCAATGTACTGGGTTGCCCCATTCGGATATTTGCGTATCATCTCGTATGTGCCAATACACGCAACTTTTCGCAGCTTATCACGTCCTTCTTCGCCTCTGAGAGCCTAGGCATCCCCCATACGCCCTTACATAACTTTTCGCGCTTGTAGTTTTATTCAATTAACAATTATCTATTATCAATTAAATAAATACCTCGTTCTCTTTGATTCTTTTTAATATTTTTCGTTAGATTATCAATAATCTATTATTGATCTCTTATGCTTTTTATCCCAATATGTCAATGTACGTTTGTTGTGGAGAATAAGGGATTCGAACCCTTGACCCCCTGCGTGCAAGGCAGGTGCTCTAGCCAGCTGAGCTAATTCCCCGTGCTTAATGACGAGTTACGAATTACGAATTACGATTTACGCTATTCGTCTCTCTTCAGCTCCTAGAATTTCCTTCTTTAGCTTGTAGTCCCAGGCAGACTCGAACTGCCGACCTCTACATTATCAGTGTAGCGCTCTAACCAGCTGAGCTATGAGACTTTGTTCTAATTAGCAAATTTGTAAATTAGCAAATTTGCAAATTTTATTTTGTTGTCAGCAAGATTTAAAGAATCAATTAATAATTAATAATTAACAATTAATATTCTTCCTTTTGTCTTTAAATTTCGGTTTTCTCTAGAAAGGAGGTGTTCCAGCCGCACCTTCCGGTACGGCTACCTTGTTACGACTTAGCCCCAGTCACTAGTTTTACCCTAAACAGCTCCTTGCGGTGACCGTCTTCAGGTACTCCCAGCTTCCATGGCTTGACGGGCGGTGTGTACAAGGCCCGGGAACGTATTCACCGGATCATGGCTGATATCCGATTACTAGCGATTCCAGCTTCACGGAGTCGAGTTGCAGACTCCGATCCGAACTGTGACCGTCTTTATAGATTCGCGCCTGCTCACGCAGTGGCTGCTCTCTGTAACGGCCATTGTAGCACGTGTGTAGCCCAAGATGTAAGGGCCGTGATGATTTGACGTCATCCCCACCTTCCTCACGGTTTGCACCGGCAGTCCCATTAGAGGGCTCGACCTTACTCGTTAGCAACTAATGGCAGGGGTTGCGCTCGTTATAGGACTTAACCTGACACCTCACGGCACGAGCTGACGACAACCATGCAGCACCTTGAAAACTGTCCGAAGAAAAAGGTATCTCTACCCCTGTCAGTCTCCATTTAAACCTTGGTAAGGTTCCTCGCGTATCATCGAATTAAACCACATGCTCCACCGCTTGTGCGGGCCCCCGTCAATTCCTTTGAGTTTCATTCTTGCGAACGTACTCCCCAGGTGGGATACTTATCACTTTCGCTTAGCCACTCAAACTCGCGTCCAAACAGCTAGTATCCATCGTTTACAGCGTGGACTACCAGGGTATCTAATCCTGTTCGCTCCCCACGCTTTCGTCCATCAGCGTCAATCAATTGTTAGTAATATGCCTTCGCTATCGGTGTTCTGTGTAATCTCTAAGCATTTCACCGCTACACTACACATTCCAACTACTTCACAACTATTCAAGACTAACAGTTTCAAAGGCAGTTGCTCAGTTGAGCTGAACGATTTCACCCCTGACTTATTAGCCCGCCTACGGACCCTTTAAACCCAATGATTCCGGATAACGCTCGCATCCTCCGTATTACCGCGGCTGCTGGCACGGAGTTAGCCGATGCTTATTCGTAAGGTACCGTCATCAAAGTACACGTACTCCTTATTCTTCCCTTACAAAAGCAGTTTACAACCCATAAGGCCGTCATCCTGCACGCGGCATGGCTGGATCAGTCTTCCGACCATTGTCCAATATTCCTCACTGCTGCCTCCCGTAGGAGTCTGGTCCGTATCTCAGTACCAGTGTGGGGGACATCCCTCTCAGAACCCCTATCTATCGTCGCCTTGGGGAGCCGTTACCTCTCCAACTAGCTAATAGAACGCATACTCATCTTTTACCGCCGTAGCTTTAATAAGTGCACGATGCCGTGCTCTTATACCATAGGGTATTAATCCAAATTTCTTCGGGCTATCCCCCGGATAAAAGGCAGATTGTATACGCGTTACGCACCCGTGCGCCGGTTTCAGCCCGAAGGCTTCTCCCTCGACTTGCATGTGTTAGGCCTGCCGCTAGCGTTCATCCTGAGCCAGGATCAAACTCTTCATCGTTAAATTCTTTTATTTCTTTAACCGATTTGTTTTTTTGTAGCGGGCGTATAGCATACGCCCCTACGAATTGACTTCAGGTTTCACTCGATTCTTTAAATCTTTTTTGTGCTGTACAACATTATGTCAATGTACGTGTTGTTTCTTAGTTTGAGACCGTGTTTTGTCTCATTTGCGGGTGCAAAGGTACGGCGTTTTTTTAAACTAGCAAATTTTTTGAGCGTTTTTTTTAAGATTTTTTTAATTTATTTTTTAAGTGGTTGAGAATCAATAGAGATTTACAAGAGAATCTCGGTGAGACTCCGAGGTGTCGGAGGGGTGCGAGCTGTGCGGGCGAGGATGGGGTGGGAGCGGTGGGAGAGAAACTCGGAGGGACTAGGAGAAACTCGGAGGGAATGGGAGGGGTGAGAGTTTTTTTCGGGGGGGATGTGAGTGATGGGAGTGGTGGGAGTGGTGAGAGCGGTGAGAGTGGTGGGAGCGGTGAGAGGGGTGGGGGTTAGAGAAAAAGAGGGTGGTGGTGGGATTGGGTGGTGATGAAAGTGTGGGAGTTGTGCGGGCGGATAGGGAATTAGGGAAAGAGAGGGTGGTGGTGGGAGCGGTAAGAGCGGTGGGAACTGTGGGAGGGGATGAGAATAAAAGGGGCTGTCCTAAAAGTTTTTCTTGAGGGGGCGTTTGCAGCACATACCCAGCTATCGCTGGCTTTCCTACATAACACACTCTAAAAGTGATTGATTATCAGTGCTATAGACTTTGTCAAAGTTTTGCGACTTTGACAAAGTTTATGATGCAAAAGCGATTTTTAGACTTTTCGGACAGCCTCTTTTTAGGTAAGAAAAAATGTTTTTTTATTGTATTTCTACATCGCTATCTTTTATGTAGATGAGTTCGTAAATTTTTGCTCCTTTATTATCGATGTAGTCTTCGAACTTACCTGAAACAGTTACTTTTTGACCATCTTTTTTTAGACTATCAGTTTTTGCTTTTGAAATGCTAGCACTATTTGCTGGGAAAAGTTTTATTTTATTACCATCGGATAATGTGATGTAGGAATCTGTATATTTACCATTTTTTTGAGTAATAATAGTACCTGTAAGTTTTACATATTTACCATCGGCATAGTTAGCTATAGTGGCTGTAGAAGCATCTAAGGCTTCATAAGTGGGGGTAGCAGGGGCTTGACCAAAAGTTACATCTTCTGCTTTGGTATATTGAATTTGTTTTGTTCCATTATGTAAGCCAAAGGTTCCTTTTATAGTAACTTCGTAACCACCCATTGCAATTTTTTCTTTAGTTTCATTGATGTTTTTAGTACTGGAATAAACTTGTATTAAGGTACCATCTCCTAATTTGAAATAGCCCTTACCTCCTTTAGATACTAATACACCGTGCATAGTAACAACTTTATTTTCTTCAAAAACAGCTACTGTAGCGGTACTTGCTTCTATAGTTTCTGCTGGTGGTTGTGGGTTGTTATTACCTGAGCCCCATACTAAATCACTGTCTTGCTCATAAGCGATTTGAAGCGTAGTATTATGTTTGCCAAAAGTACCTGTTACAGTAACTTCTTTGCCATTTACTTTGAGGTTATCTTTATTCTCTTTACTAATTTTACTGAAGTTTTTAGTGTACAATTGTATTTTGGTGCCATCACTAAAAAGAATATAGGCTCTGCTTCCTTCTACCTTAAGATTACCGTGTAGTTTTACCTTTTTACCTTCTACGAAGTTGGCGGCTGTAGCGGTACTGGCTTCTACAGTTTCAACGGTTGTATTGGTTTGAGTATTGGTTTGGGTACCGGTAGAGGTGCCTCCGTTGACTACTATATCAGCGTAGTTGCTAATCATAAACTGCCAATTTTGACCGTACTTGGTGAGTATCCCTGTGACATCTAAAGTTCCTGCAGGCACTTTTTCATCTTTGAATTTGGCATAACGGCTGGTTCTAAAAGGAATTGTATTGCCTTGTGCATCGGTAAGGGTGTAGTCTGTTCCTTGACGGGTATCATTGGCTTTTTGATGCATATTTTTACCTACATCTTCCGTTTTGAAGTGTACTCCTTTAAGGGTGATGAGTTGGTTGATATTGGCTTCTACCTTTAATGTATTTATAGAAGTATCGGCTTTAGCGAGTTCGGCTAAAGTTTTACGCACACCTCCTTTATCGAAAAGGTGATTTTTAGCGATGGCTTCTGACATTCGTCCTACACTGGTTCTTCCGTTATTTGCTTGGAATATACCACTTCCAAAGTCAACTCCACCATTGTTTACTTGTGAGGTGAGACCTTTGAGTCGCAATTGTACTTTGGCACCTAATGGGAAATCGGTATATAGACCTGTTTTATTGATAGCGACGGTAACTCCTTTGGTTTTATCTTCGTTTTGGATATAAATTTTTTGATAGAAGTTACCAGCTTCGTCACTGGAGATTACATAACCTTCGATTGCCTCGTCGGCTCCATAAGTAGTTACATTTGTAACGGCTTTACCTATGGCTGTATCGAAGCTTACTACCTGACCACTAAAAGGCGGTAGTGTTTTTTCGCCTTCAGGGTTAGGGATGTCATAATCGTCGTCCTTTACACACGATGTGATTGCGAATAGCGACAATAGGGCTATCGCTGTGGGTTTTAATGCATTTAGTTTCATATTGTTGTTATTTATTAGTTTAGCCACTGACTCACTTACTCGGCAATTGCCGTGCACATACCCAGCTGTGAGCTCTCGCTGGCTCCCCCGAAGGGGGACAATCCGCAAAAGGGATTCAATGGGGCGATTTTTAATGTTATTTGTTAGTTTGTCACCTGATTAGAGACTTACGGCTAAATTAAGCATATAGGTACGTCCGTAACCTACGAAATATCGGTTACCGAAAGAAGGGACTCCTTGGGCGTTATCTTGTAGCATTCTGCCATAGTTAGCTGTACGTGATTGTTCAAAACCTCCTGAAAGGAATTTGGTATCGAAGAGGTTGTTCACGCTTGCCATTAGGTTGATATAGGTTTTCTTTACGCGCCAAGATTTACCAGCGACGAGGTTTACTAAGAAGACGTCGTCTAAGCGTTCTTGTTTGAGGAGTTGACGAGCTTTATCGAGGTCGATATTAGAGTAAGGTGCTTTGGTAGCAGGGTCGATAAAGAACTGAGAGGTGCGGTTGAGGGCAGATAGCGATACGTAGTTTTGGGCTAAGAAATTGGCTGTTGCGCCTACCCACCAATATTTAGGATTACGGTATTCCAACCCTAATGAATAGGCTTGTTGTGGCCCGCTTGGCACGTGGTAATTTTTCATTTTGACCTCGTCGATAGCTTTATTTACATCACCTGCTGAAATGTAGAGCGATGGATTATTGATATAGGTGTATTGCCCTATAGCAGCCACTGCTGTAAGTTTTACAGTAGGGTGCAATTGCGCTTCGGCACCCAATTCTAATCCGAAGTGGCGTTTTTTGATGCCATCGATGGTTTGTGCCACAAAATCTTTGTCGATTTCATCGGTAAGGGCGGTTTCGGTATAGAAGAAGTTAGTTTCGGCAGTGTTTTCAATCTCGGTAAAGAAGCCTGTGAGGCGACCTTTCAAGAAAGAGGAGCGCAATATATAGCTTGCATCGGCGGTATAAGCCATTTCGTTTTTGAGATTAGGCAATATTCGATTGGAGTTGCGCACATTAGGATAGATATTGCGCAAGGATTGTGGGGTGTTGAAATAGCCTACATTGAGTTGCAAGAGGTGGCGACCAGTGAAGGCATAAGTAATTCCAGCTTTGGTACTTACCCCGTTTTGCACTTGCAAGGCGCCTTTGCCATACGAATCGCTGTAAAGGGGGTAGTTGTATTTACCCTCGCGTTGTACATCGGTGTAGTGATAACGACCAGCGATGAAGAGTTCGGCTTTTTTGAAGGTAAATTCTAATTGAGAGAAAGCCTCGGCTACATTGCTTTTTAGGCTATAGAAGTAATTCCATTTATCGCCTTTTTGTTTTTTCATATCTGCCTCATTGGCATCGTAAGGTTTGTTCTCGAAGTAATCGTAGTTCACAAAGTACTGACCTCCGAGCAAGTCGTTGATTTCGGCGAAGTTATCGGAAGAGATATTGCGATATACGACTCCTGACGTCCATTTGATGAAGTCGTGAATAGGCATTGCAAAATTCACGTTGGCAGAAAGGGTGCGTTCGCGGTTGATGTCGTTGCTCACTATAAAAGTACTGTGTTTATCGGCATTGTTATAGTTAGCATAGTACAAGTTTTCCCAATTGAGTTGAGAGTTAGCCAAGATATAGTTTTTTTGTTCTTCGGCGGCTACAAAGTCGGGGCCTGCATTTTGGTTCAGATAATAGCTTGGCATATTTTTATAGTAGTTAGGTTCGGGGTTTTGGGCGTTCGCATAAGCGATGCGGGTATTGCCAATTTCGCCGAACTGATAGCCTAAGTCGATATTCAAACGCGTATTGTTTTTCAAATAGTTATATGAAAGAACGAAGATAGGTTCGGAGATAATGCGGTTGCGAGAGTTGCGTTTGTCACCCATTTGTCTGCCCCAATAAGGGTTGTATTGGTAGCCGAACAAATCGAGAGCTTCGCGAGTGAGAGGAGAGCTTTTGCCGCGTTTCACGGGAGAGAAGAGTCCGATGAGGTTGAAGCTGTGATGATCGTTGAGTTGGTATTCAACGCCGCCAGAGAAAGCATAAGCGTTGTAGAGCGTTCCATCGACCCAAGTGCCTTGAGGGGCGAAGCGTCGGGAGGCGGATACCATAAACGACAAGCCATTGCGGAGTACACCTGAGTTGTAGGTAGCCATCAATCGACCGGTATAACTGCGGTTGCTTGCTGAAGAAGTAATGCGAAGGCCAGCGCGGTTAAGTGAGGGGCGAATGTTGATGTAGTTAGAGCCCATTAGACCGCCGAAAGTATAGTCGGATTTTGAGAGTCCATTGCTGTACTCTTGGTTGCGAGTGATGTCGTTGAGACCTCCCCAATTATTCCATTGGGCGCGACCATTTTCAAATCGGTTCATAGGGATACCATTGATGAGTACAGTTACATCTTTGGAATCGTAACCACGAGGTTTGAAGAAAGCAGAACTAAAATCGAAAGCTGCACGTCGCATAAACACATCTTGAGAGCTTTGCAAGAGACCTGACATAGCATCGGCACCGCTCTCATCGTCTTCGAGTTCAGATTCGTTGATTACAGCCATTTGTTCGGATTCTTGAACTAAATCGGCTGTTAGGCTCACTTCAGGCAGTTGCTGAGTGATTTTTTCCCCTCCTACAGAGACCAATTGCTCTTGACGGGTATAACCATTAAGTGAATAGATGATAAGGTATTCGCCTTCGGGAAGAGAGAGGGCGTATTTTCCTTTTCCATTGGTAGTTGCTTGCCAAGCAGAAGCATTGACGTGTACTTTCACGCCTTCTAAAGGCTTTTTGCTCAATTCATCTACTACCGTTCCTTCTACTCGCCATTGTGCAAATGCCGAAGCTGACATTAGCAAAAGTATGAACAAATAAAATTTCTTAAACATAATAAGGTTGATTTCTTGTATTAGGAGACAAAGGTACAACAATAAAAGTAAATAACCAAAAATAAATCATAAAATTATTTTATCGTGAGTTTATTGTAGTTAATTATTTGAAAATCAGTAAAATATTTTAAATCACCCACGAATTTCACAAAATTGCACAGCTGGGTATGTGAAATAGGAATTTGCACAAAAATTGGGGTTGAAAAAGTGATGTTGTGATGAGGGGGAGAGTCTCGGAGAATCTTGGAAAAGCTCGGAGAAGCTCGGAGAGTCTTGGAGAAGCTCGGAGAATCTTGGAGAAGCTCGGAGAGGGGGGATAGAAAAAGCTGACTAAAAGGGTGTATTTGTGAGAGTGTTTTTGAGGGCGTTGGTGGGAGTGTTTTTGAGGGCGTTGGTGGGGCGTTTGCAAAACGCCCCTACATAACATTGTATAAAAGTGGTTGAATATCAGGGTAATCAAATTTAATAAAGGTTGTAATATGATAAGCAATTAAAAATCTTGGAAAAGTGTAGGGACACCATTTTCGACTGACGGTGATAGTATTATCTTACATATAAAAAGCCTTTTTGCTGTTCTTCTTTTCCGTGTTTGCTGTAACGAACGATATAGAAATAAGTGCCATGAAGGGCTTTGTTATTGCCTATAAAACCTTTGACATTGGCATAACCTCTAAAATAATCGCCATTTTTGCCATAATGTTCATTTTCATATACTTTTAAGCCTGTTTCATCGAAAATAAGGAGATGAATAGGGCTATTATCATCTGCTCCTTCTACGGTAAAATAATTATTCGTATTCTCGGTAGAAACGCCATTGTAGATAACAATGTTTTTCTCTGGCTCTTGCTGTGGTTTTTTTGCTATGGGTCTTAGTGTAATGGTTTGCTTGTGTACTGACTCATTAGCACAATCGTCTTTGGCTACCCAAGTATATATTATTTTATTGGCAAGGTTTTCTTTGGTAGGAACGACTTGAAATGTACCTTTACAATTATCGGTAGCGGTAAGAGTAGCTCCAAGAAGTATTTCAGTTCCTTCATCAATCGTTGTATCTTGAGGTAAACTCCCTACAAAAGTAGGTTTTTGGGTATCATTCACTACGATTGTTTGTTGATAAGTAATGGTTTCACAGCCATCGTAAGCCTTGAATGTGCGCTGAATGGTAAAGCTATTGGCACAAGTTCCAGCGAGCTTTTTATCTGTATGGGTAATGGTTGCTGCTCCACAACCTCCTTCGGTTGTAGGGTTGACAGGTGCAGGTATCTCATTAGCACATTGAACGGTTACATTTTTGGGTTTGCTATTCTCTACAAAAGTTAAAGGAGAGGGCGTTCCTGTTTTCCTTTTAATTTTAAAGCCTCCATTGGGCACTGATTTTCCGTTAAAGATTTTATAAGGCGCTACATTGGTGATAGCAAAAGCGATATGGTCTATCACTTCCACTTTGATAACCCCCGCAGGAAGTTGGATTTTTGGTTGTTTACCCCATTCTACTGTACCTATCTCGATATTGGGAAGCATAATTTCGCAAGTACCATCGTTTTCGGTGCTTTCTACCAAAGTATATTTAAAAGTCTTACCTAAATCATCGGAAAGGAGGATGCGCACTTTGCTATTGGGGTCAAAGAAGTTAGGGTCTACTTGCCAATGAAGTGTTATTTTATCACCCCCTTGGTACTCGTCGTTCATTCCGTTAGTGATAGCGAAAGTTTTACCGTCGGCGATGTTCACCTTTACAGCTACCATATCGTAATTCACAAAGTGTTGGGGCGCAGGATTAGAGGTTGCCACCCAAAAGAGGTGTTCGCCTTTTGCATTGGGACGTGTATACTCTATAAAGCCTCCTAAATCGCTGTATTGTGTTTGGAAAGTGATAGGATTTCCGCCTATTTTCCCCTTACGAGTGAGGAACTTAGGATCGTTTACTCCTGCCCTACTGGTGAGTTGTGCTGTGTAATAAATAGGGAGATTGTTAGGGCTTGTCGCCTTGATACGGAATTGGAAATAAGTATCTTTAGGAATGGTATAGGTTTCTTGTAGTTTTGTGCGATCAATTGTAGGGAAAGAGCTTTCGGTTTTGATACCATAAACGTAATTGAAATTACTCACATCATTCCCATTGCGGTTTACTAACTGAGTGCGCTGAGAATCTTTGAAATAAGACCTATTGACAATCCCATTGCGTATTTGATAAGCGGTAGGGAGTGAAAAGAAAGCCCCATCGGGGAAATTGTTGCTATAGCCCATCAGCGATTGACCGTAGCGAGGTTCTGTATAGAGAGAGTTACCTGAGTAGACGTTTTTAAAAGTGTGATCGGCACCAAATAAATGTCCGATTTCGTGAGCGATGGTTGCATTTTCGGCTATTGCCGAAGCCCCTCCTTTTCTTACAAGGCGGAATCCTCCAGAAAAGAAAGCGAGTCCTGACAAGGTAGCATCGGTGCCAGGAGCGATTACAATTCCTATGTCATACTGTTTATCGCCAATGAGTTCATTAATCTTTTCAGTAGAATTTTCGATGATATCTCGTCGCGATTTTTGATTGTACAACTGCTTAGTAGCTTCCTGAATAATAAGTCGGTTATCATCTACAATGCTGAATTTCACTCCTATATCGCGTACATATACCTCGTTGAGAAAAGTTTCGAGGTTGAGCAGGAAGTTTTTTACTTGTGTGATATCACTGCCGAAAGTATGGGCAAAATCGTAGTAATCAACCAATACTGCCAAGCGATAGAGATAGAGAATCCCCTCGGGGTCGTTGGGCATTAGAGATGTAGCGGTTGTAACAGGGCGCGCAGTAGGGCTGTTTTGAGGAGAAGGAAAATGAGAGGTGTGCTGGTGAGTATCGGTACCACATTTTGCATTGGGATTATGGCGAAGTCGCTCTTTTGCTGATAGCTTACCTTGCTGTGAGCCTGTAAGTTGGTAGGTAGTCCCTTCCCATTGCAAGCTACCAGAAGCCTCTTTATTAGGGTGTACTACCAAAGTAGCCACAAACTGGTTTTGGCTGTAGCCTACAAAGGTGTGAATATCTTTATTTTGCTGAGAGTTTTCGCGCTCTTGCCATTGGAGATTAAGGGTTTCGCCATTAGGAAGAGCAATATTCCATTGTGCTTGAGCAGTGGTAAAACTGAGGTAGAGGAATAAATAGATAATATGTTTCATTTTAATTTGGTAATGTTTTGAAAGGGGGCGTAGTACGACTAACGATTGGTAGTTAAGGTGAGTTCAGCGTAAGTAATTATTTAACAATCAGCAAAATATTTTTAATCTCCCACGAATTTCACGAATTTTCACGAAAATGGGATTGTATAAAACTCTTTACTTTATATTATCTCACGAATTTTCACCTGACGGTGAATTATTTTGTGAATATATTACGATATAAAACTGTAAATCAATATTCTGTTATATCGAACTAACGTTAGTTAGAGAAAAACTCCCCCTACTCAATAGTAAGAGGAGTTTTTAACATATATCATTTAAATATATAAATTACAAGGCTACGCGTTTGAAAGCTGTAATCTCTACATTTTTAGATTTTACAAAATCGGATACTTTTTTGCTTTCGTCATAGATGTACACTTGGTCGAGAAGAGCTTTCTCTTGGTCGAGGGTAGTGTTATCGGAGATGAAGCGTTGTATCTTACCAGGAAGGATTTTATCCCAAATTTGTTCTGGTTTACCTTCAGCTTTCAATTCAGCTTTAGCATCGGCTTCAGCTTTAGCTAATACTTCAGGAGTGAGCTGTGCTTGTGAAACGTATTGAGGTACGTGTTTGAGCGGTTTGCCCAAGCGGTGTAACTCTTCATTTTCTTTTTCGATGATAGCGATGCGTGCTTCGGTTTCTTTAGCGATGTACTCAGGAGAGAAATCTTTGTAAGAAAGGGTTTCAGCACCCATAGCAGCGATTTGCATCGCCAAATTTTTACCTACTTCGGCAGCATCAGCGATAGCAGCTGATAAGCCTACGATAGCAGCGATTTTGTTGCCGTGGTGGATGTAAGAACCTACGAAAGGAGCTTCTACTTTTTCGAAAGCACCGAGTTCTATTTTCTCACCGATCACACCTGTTTGTTCGAGGAGTTTTTCGGCTACAGTAATGCCTTTGTAGTTAAGGGCAAGAAGTTCGTCTTTGCTATTTACAGTAAGAGCGAGATCAGCTAAATCTTTAGCGAGGGCTACGAAATCGGCGTTTTTGGCTACGAAGTCGGTCTCACAGTTGAGAGAGATGATAGCACCTACCGTGTGGTTAGCATTTACTTGAGCGATAGCAGCGCCTTCTTTAGAATCGCGGTCGGCACGTTTAGCGGCTACTTTTTGACCTTTTTTGCGCAATACTTCGATTGCTTTATCGAAATCGCCTTCGGCTTCGATGAGGGCAGCTTTACAGTCCATCATACCTGCGCCGGTAGCTTGGCGGAGTTTATTTACGTCTGCGGCGGTAATATTTGCCATTTTTATTAATGTTTATCCTCTCCCCAGCCCTCCCCCGAGGGGAGGGAGAAGCCGGTGAAAGTAAGTTAAAAAATAATTTTAAGGCTTTGACAAAGTTAGGGACTTTGTCAAAGCTTATTTGATTTATTCGGCTGTATCAGCTTCTTTGTTAGCGTCGGCAGTTCTGCTAGAAAGACCTTCGTTTACAGCTTCGGTGATGTAAGAAAGAACTTTTTCGATAGCTTTAGAAGCGTCGTCGTTAGCAGGGATAGCAAAATCCACCTCACGAGGGTCGGAGTTTGTATCTACCATAGCGAAAATAGGAATGTTTAATTTTTGCGCTTCTTTTACAGCGATGTGTTCACGGAGAGTATCGACTACAAATAGAGCACCAGGGAGGCGAGACATATCGGCGATAGACCCTAAGTTTTTCTCGAGTTTTTCGCGCATACGTTCTACGTGTAGTTTTTCACGTTTTGAAAGGGTATCGAAAGTACCGTCTTTTTTCATTTTATCGATAGACGACATTTTCTTTACAGCCTTACGGATGGTTACGAAGTTAGTAAGCATACCACCAGGCCAACGCTCGGTGATGTAAGGCATTTTTACTGAAGTTGCTTTTTCGGCAACAACGTCTTTAGCTTGTTTTTTGGTAGCCACGAAAAGCACTTTTTTGCCAGAGGCTACGATTTTTTTGAGGGCTTCGGTAGCCTCTTCGATTTTAGCAGCGGTTTTGTACAAGTTGATTACGTGGATACCGTTGCGTTCCATATAGATGTAGGGAGCCATATTAGGATTCCATTTGCGGGTAAGGTGGCCGAAATGTACGCCTGCATCTAATAAATCTTTAATTTCTATGTTATTTGCCATTTCTTTTTAAATAGTTTACGTTCCTACTATTAGCAATAGCTTGGAGAGGTTTTATAAAAATGGAATAACCGCCTGAGCCATTTGGATGCTAAACTAAGGAGCAAATTGATATTAACGTTTAGAGAATTGGAATCTCTTACGGGCTTTTTTCTGACCGAATTTTTTACGTTCAACCATACGAGGGTCACGAGTGAGGAGCCCTTCGGGTTTTAATACTGCGCGGTTTTCGGCGTTGAGTTCGCAAAGAGCGCGAGCGATAGCCAAACGAACGGCTTCGGCTTGACCGGTGATACCACCTCCGTATACATTTACTTTTACATCGTAAGCATCTTCAGCACCTACAAGGCTGAGGGCTTGTTTTACTTTGTATTGCAATGTAGGGGTAGTGAAATAATTGTTGAGTTCGCGTTTGTTTACGGTGATAGTACCGTTACCTGCTTTAAGGTAGATACGCGCTACGGCGGTTTTTCGTCTACCGATGGTGTGAATTACTTCCATTATTTCAAATCGTTTAAGTTAATGGTAACAGGTTGTTGAGCTTCTTGTTTGTGCTCGCTACCTGCATACACTTTTAAATTACGTAAAACTGCTGCACCCAATCTTGTTTTTGGTAACATACCTTTTACAGCTTTTTCGATGATACGTTCAGGGTGTTTTTCGAGGAGTTGTTTTACTCCTGTGAAGCGTTGTCCTCCTGGATAACCAGTGTGGCGAAGATAGGTTTTATCTTCCCATTTGTTCCCTGTGAGGTTGATTTTTTCGGCATTGATAACGATTACGTTATCGCCACAATCAACGTGAGGGGTAAAATCGGGTTTGTACTTACCGCGAAGTAGTTTTGCTACTTTAGAAGCAAGGCGACCCAAAGTCTGTCCGTCAGCATCTACCAAGACCCACTTTTTATTTACAGTGGCTTTGTTGGCAGAGATGGTTTTGTAGCTTAATGTGTCCACTCTTTGTGATTTTTATTAAAAATTAAACATTCCTTATAGTGTCATCAAACGACACTTTTATTTTTAGGGCGCAAAAGTACGACAAATATTTGAAACTGCAAAATTTTTGAGAGATAAGAGGTAAGAGGTAAGAGGTAAGAATTTGGAAATTAGCAAATTAGAGAATTAGCTAATTTGGGAGGTAAGAGCCGCACGGGCAAAGAATGGAAGTATGGGAATTAGTAAATTAGCAAATTTGTAAATTAGCTAATTTGGGAGTGGTGGAAACTGTGGGGCTGTTTAAAGAGTTTTTTTGTAAGAGGGCGCCGGAAAAGGTTTATTTATATAGGGCGTTTGCAAAACGCCCGTACATAACATACTCTAAAAGTGAATGATTATCAGGATAATAAAATTGACAAGTTGTAAAACTTTGCTAAAGTGTAGGGACGCAAAATACAATTTTGAGACTTTTCAAACAGCCCCCTACACAACACAACTTAAAGACAATTTGATTATCAGATTAACAAACTTTGCCAAAGCTCGTAGCACGAGAAGCTATTAGAACTTTGGCAAAGTGTAGCGATGCAAATGCAACCAATACTCGGAGCTGGTATTGTAACGTTCCTGAGACTTTTGAGGTATCTCGTAATAATATAACATACTGATTTTCATTACAAGCGGTTTTTCTCTTCTTCTCCCGCTCCTTGTCCTTTATACTTGCTTTGGGTGGTATTGAAATTGTAACTCAGTCCTACTTTAAATCCAAAATTGCTGTAATTCTGAGCAGTTCTATTACTAATGTACGGATTTTGTACGCGTGTGTGCTCATTGAGACCGTTATAAGGGTCGGAAATTACGGCATACACTGTAAGCGATTGGTGGAAGAACATACGGGCAACCCCTACGACTATTCCGCTCATATCCTTGTAGGCGTAGACTTCTCGGTTTGAACCTTTGTTCATATAAATAAACATCGCCAAGATTAACCAGTTTTCAGTAGGAGTAATTTGGTTCATCATTTCTACCATAAACCTACCTTCATTGGTGTAAAACACATTGTTAGCAAAAGGTTTTTTATAAGTGAGCGTAAGTTTAGGCATCCATTTGCCTATTTGGGTTTGCGCATTGAGTACGCATTTCAGTTCGTTAAAATCATCGTAATTGCGAAGAGTTTTCTCAACGGCATCGGGATTGATGCTTGAGAGTTGGTAATCGGAATAGATACCTTTGTGAATATTCGAATAACTTACCGAAGCCGAAATAGGACCATAAGTAGCCAAGGCATTCCATTCATCAGTAAGCTGAGGCACAATATATGGGTTTCCACGATTGTACAAGAAAGGAGAACTATAAGTGTTGTAGTCGCTGAGCTCATAAAAAGCCGGACGTTTAATTTTGCGTGCATAACTAAAGGTCAGTTGAGTTTTATCCCAAGGGAATGCAATAGAAATATTGGGCAACCAATCGCGGTAGGTCTTGCTTTTTACGGTGCTTTTTTGTCCGTTTTCGTAATAACCAAAGTCGGCGTACTCATAGCGCGTACCGAGTTTCAAATTCACCTTTTTGATAGGGTAAGAGAAACTCACAAAACCAGCCGAACGCGTTTCGGTATTCTTAATATCGGAAGCCGAAAGCACATTATCGGTATAGTCCTCAGTGCGATGCAGGTCGCTTGCCTCTACGCCATAGTTTATAGCGCCCTTGCCAAGGGTTTGCAAGAAAGTAGTTTTGAGTCCCCACCAATCGGAAGCAGCATCGGAATGGGTGTGCACGTTACGAGAGGCAGTGCTGAGGAGGTTGCGCTCCACAATATCGGAAGTGTTATCGGAACGCTGACCGATATAATCTACATCGGTTTGCAGTTTCAGTTTGTCAGTAATTTTGCCTTCGTAATAGGCATTAATGCCTAACTTTTTATCTTGGCTAAAGCGGTCGTATTCATTGAGCCCTTTGGCAGTAAGGAGGTTATTTTTGAAGGTAGCAGTCTCTTGGTTGCTAAACCTGTGTCCTACCCAAGGTTCTACACTCCCTCTCACACTTGCGCCTATGGAATGTTTGTCCGAAATCTCGTGTGCTACCCCTATTTTAGCATTTATTCCTTTGGCATTACTCCTGTTAGTTTCGTCGCTTGTCACGCGCCAATCATTACTTTGGGTATGTACTTGCAAATCCTGATAGAGGTCGGCATTTTTCTTGTTGAAGTTGTTGAAGTTGCCTATAGTAGTAAACCAGTCGGTTTTGCCTTTGCGGTAGTTGAGACTAAGCCAAGTAGTTATTAAGGCTCCTTTTTTTAACACATAATTTTCATTTTCAACCGACCCACTCAGTCCATCACCTTGTTTCTTTTTCAGTTTGATATAGATTACCGCACCCACCGTATTGTCGTGTTCCGCACCAGGTTGGGTTTCCAGCTCTATGCTCTCAATATCTTTGGGCGATAACTGATTCACCTCATCTAAATTGCGCACCCTGCGGTTATCGATGTAGAAGATAGGATTGCCTTTGCCAAACACCTCATAACCTCCACCGGTGTAGGAAGTGCTCACCCCAGGCAAGAAGTTGATAAGCATTTCGGCTTTGGGGAGGTTCTGCAAGGTCGATTGCGCCACATTGGTACTGATGCGCGTACCTTTTTGTTCTAATATCGGGCGATGAGCTGTTACCACTACTTCGCCCAACTGATTGGTAGCAGGGGTCAAAACAATGGTGCCCAAGTTGCTCCCCGAGGGGGTAAATACCTCCGTTTGATATTCCAAATGCGTAATTTTGATAACCACCTTTTTACCCTCAGCAGCATTGGGTAGTTCAAAAACACCTCGCTGATTGCTTATTGCCCCTTTTACGAGGGTAGAGTCGGGGAGAGTCATTAGGAGCACATTGGCAGCACTCACTGGTTTTTTTTCAGTATTCAACAAGGTTCCTTTAAAAGAAGATTGTGCAAAGCCATTTACCGTTACTGCTAATAGCAGTGATAGAATAATCTTTTTCATTGTTTATATGGTTTATGGTTACTAGATGTAAACTAATTAATTTCACGGCGCAAAGATATGATAAATAAAGGTATTATGCAATACAAGGTACTTTTAAATTGTTATTTTTATATTAATTATTTTTTATTACACTGATTATCAGTTGATTTTTTTAGAAAGCTTTTTATTGCTTTCTCCCATATAAACGAAGATTTTTTGAAAAGGTTGGAATAATATAAAAAAGTTGCTAAAAATGTGGTTATAACATTTTTAGCAACTTTTTAGTTCATTAACGATCATTTCTACACTACAAAACCTTCAGCATATTCTTCAGGATATACAATTTTGAAGCCTTTTCTATTAAGTGCATTTTTAGTAAGAAAACATATTTGTATAGCAGGAAATGATTCTAAATATTGGTGACCATTTATCACAAAAGAGGTTCTATACTCATTTTTGCTATTGATACCATTTGCTCTAATGGCTTCGTACTTAAAGTTTTCTCGTTGTTTTAAAAATTCTATAACACGTGGAACAACAGGATTGTTATGAATTTGTTGTTTTATTAAGGTTTTTTTTGTGAAGTCAAATAATTCAAGATGTTCAGGATTATCTATTAAATTGAAACACTTATCTTCATCTAATTCAAAAGTAGACTCACAAATGACATATCCGTTTTTATAACGAGCTCCTTTTTGTCCCCACCAATGTGCATTTTCAATAAAAGAATCCCAAAAATAATAGCCTTTACCTAACCAAGCATTTTTATGACTACATAAAAAAGGTCCTTGCTCCTCTATTTTATCTGGGTTATTTCTGTTTTCAAGAGTTTGATAGGCTTTTCTCGGTTTCATTTTATGCTTCTGTGGTATTATTTCGCAATTTTTCTTCTAAGCTCGATAAGTTGTAAGTAGGGAGAATGATGCCTGGTACATTAGCTTGGGTAGTAACTAAACTTATATAAGCTCGTACATAAGGAAATAAAATAGCTATACTATTTTTGTAAAAGAAGTCCGGAATATCTTCAATCGTTTCTACATTTTTAAACTCAAAGAGTCCTTTACAATTTATACGCACAAAAGGCTCTGTATTTTCGTGTTGTAAAGAAACCGAGAAAATAAGTTCAAATACTTTTTTATCTTTTTGAAAAACACCTTTCGTAGTGAAAAGAATGCCTAAGTCACCTTCCTTATAGTTGTGGAGGTTAATATATACCTCATCAAACTGATAATTGATAATTGAAAAAGACGCTGATTGCATAATTCTATGTTTTTAATTAAAGAAAAAGCCCGAAGAAAAACTCGGGCTATATATATTAGTAACAATTTTGACTCTTTGGGAATATACAGAAGTTAAAAACTCATCAGCAGTAGGCCCCACACCTTCATATTCTTTGGTACTTTCCCAATCTTTCAAAATCTGCTCTCTTGGAGTATTTTCAAAATACTCTTTCAATTCTTCTAAAAGGGTTGCTGCCATAATCCAAATAATTAAAGGGTTTTAAGATGATAAGCTATATACTTATAGCTTTAGTGGACGCAAAAGTAAAACATTTTATTGACATAGCAAAAAAAAACCAACTTTTTTTGGTGCTATATTTTAGATTTTAGTTGTAAACATTTATTAATTAAGTAGTTAAAGTTTCATTAAAATTATAAGCATTATGTGAGTAGAAAAACTTAGAAAGGCTCTCTGAGAAACTTGGAACTCTCAGAGAGTCTTGGGGGTTATGGGTAAAATATAATTGTTTGTCGTGCTACGACTATTCGTTGTTCTCAATTGTCTTATAGGCTTCGATGATGCTGCGTACTAATGGGTGGCGCACAACATCTTTATCGTCTAAGTGGAGGAAGGCAATGCCCTGTACATTTTGGAGGATGAGCATTGCTTCTTTGAGTCCGGAAGAGACTTTGCGGGGGAGGTCGATTTGACCAGGGTCGCCAGTTATCATAAACTTGGCATTGCGCCCCATACGGGTGAGGAACATTTTCATCTGAGCGTGGGTGGTGTTCTGAGCTTCGTCGAGGATTACAAAAGCGTTGTCTAAGGTGCGTCCGCGCATAAAGGCAAGGGGGGCAATCTCGATGATACCAGCCTCAATAAAAGCGTTGAGTTTTTCGTGGGGAATCATATCGCGCAAGGCATCATAAAGAGGTTGCATATAGGGGTCGAGTTTTTCTTTGAGATCACCAGGGAGGAAACCGAGGTTTTCGCCTGCTTCGACTGCTGGACGGGTGAGGATGATGCGGCGTACTTGTTTTTCTTTGAGGGCTTTTACAGCTAAGGCTACCCCTACATAAGTTTTACCGGTACCGGCAGGCCCAACGGCAAAAACCATATCGTTATTACGCATCATTTCTACCAATTTTACTTGATTTTGGGTTTGCGGGCGGATGATTTTACCACTGACTCCGTGTACAATGATATCCTCTTCACGTACTTTTTCGGCAGTTTGGGGGGTAGATGCAGAAAGAATACTATCGATAGTACGCTCGTCTAAGCGGTTGTATTTTGCGCAATAGGCGATGAGTTTTTCGATTTGTGTTTGGAAATCTTTGAGCTGTAGTTCTTCGCCAAAAACGATGAGTTTGCTACCGCGTGCAACGATTTTCAGTTTAGGAAATAGGGTTTTGATGTACTTGATATTACTTTCGTCTTCCCCACAAAACACTTGGGGGCTAACTTCGGTAAGTTCTAATGTTAATTCATTCATATTCAGGTAAAAGATAAGAGGTAAGAGGTAAGATTTTGCGTTTCTTATCTCTTACCTCTTACCTAAATTTAATATTGTTCTAATAGGTATTTGATAAGGTCGGTAGTGGTTACGAGGCCGACAAGTTTGCCGTTATCTACCACGGGGATAGAGTGGAAGCTTTGGGCGGCGAGGATTTCGGCTACTTCTTTGATGGAGGTGTCGGCAGTTACTGTAAGGGGTGTTTTAGCCATAATCTGCGGGATGGTATACATATCGTAGACAACGGAGGTTACTTCTTCATCGCCGTCGGTCATATCGGCAAAGCTGATACGAAGGAGGTCGGAATAGCTTACAATGCCTATAAGTTTATCGCCTTCGACCACAGGGATGTGGCGTATACGGTGTTTTTTGAACAAACGTTCGGCTTCATAGAGTGATTGATCGGGAGAGAGGGTTACTAACTCCTTACTCATAATTTGTGAAACGGGTACTCTTTGTCTCATAATAATTGCGTTTTTAAGGTGAATGTTTTTGTTTATTGATTTCACCCGCAAAGATACGAAACTTTTTGTAATTAACAAATTTATTAATTAGCAAATTTGCTATTTTTTAGGTGTATTACAATTTAGCGGTAAGTTGTGTTATCACCTCATCGGGCGATTCACAACTGAAGGCGTATTTTCTACCGCTTTTGGTGGTTACCAAAAAACACTGATGGGTATCACCTACAAATGAAGTGTACTTTCCGATACGTTTGTTACAGAAAATACCTATATAGCCAAAAAAGCCTGCTGAACCGAAAATTCTCATATCCCAAAACGACGGCTTGTGTTTTTCTACGGAGAGGATTTGGCTGTATTTTAAGCTGTTACTACCGAAAAGTTTTTTCAAAGTAAGCTTATCGGGTTCTAACACTATACTCATAGGAGCGCTGAGTATAAATACAGCTAAGGTAATGGTAATAGCGATGATACCTAACAACAAGCCGTAGTTGGGATTTAAAAGATAATTCCTGCCCATCGTCACTAAAGCAACGATGACTAATACACTTACTAATACTGTGATGATTCTTACTGTATTACTCCAATGAACATTCTTTTTCATAAAGTATTATAGTTTTTTGAGTGCATAAGCAGGAAAATAGAAAGAGGGCTTACTATGACTTTGAAAGAAATAGATAAAGCGATCATTCTGTTTTTCTCCTGTATTTTTGATGTACAAACCTTCGTTGCTGAGGGCTATCAAGTTTTCTAAACGCTCAAAGGCAAGGTCTAAGAGGGCGCGGTTTTCGGGTTTTAACCAAGAGCTCGAAGCCAGTGGATGCTTGAAACTTTGAAAGGTCATATAGAGTTTTTTATCTTTGAACTCATAGGTGGCATTGGCAGTAATTGATTCGGTACTTGATTTATCGGGGAATTTATAGCCAATGATAAGATCTACTTTGTTCCCTGCCTTGAAACGTATGCTTATAGAGTTGAACGCTTTTTCACTATCAATTGCTAAAAAGTTGTCGTGAAAGAGGGCACTTGTATAAGAAGATTTTTTAAAAGAAGACTCGAGATATACAAAAGCGCTCACTTCGTCGTTGACGATGGCTAAATAATCATCGGAATTGAAGACCTCTGGGCTGATGAGTGAATAGTACAATTCGACAGTTACCCCCTCTACCGTCGCGCTATAAGTGGGAGTTTCGGTACTGCCACTACGTGTTAAATCACTGAAACTCTTACCTTCTATCGTTAGAGGTGGTACCAAAACGATGCCGTTTTCGGTGGCTTTTACGGGTGCTTTTACCGTGGCGCCTTGAAGGGTTAAGACTCTATTGGTGAAAGCAATAGAGTAAAGGGTAGGCGAAGTGGTGGCTGTTGATACTTTCAAAAGGTAGTGAGATGTGTGCTCGGTGAGTGGTACTATATTGCGCGCAAGGTTAGGGAATTGCGCTTCATCGGTGGCAGTGACAGGTTCAAAATAGAGTTGCGACGGCTGATTGCTGAGAAGGTTTTTGAATTTGAGTTTATCACCTTCTTTACCGAGATATAGGAATTGGTATACCTTACCTGAAAAATCTTTAGCGGGGTCGCCTTGGAGTACATCGGCGAGCTGGTGTAGATAATTTTGGCCTACAAAACTCAATACACTGCCTTCTTTGGTTTCCTGAGTGGTGTAGCGCGTGGTGGTGGAGGTAGCGGTCGCACTGAGGTCGGAAAGCATAGATACTTTGCCCTCAGAGGTGAACTTGAGGAGGAATTGATAAACGCCTATGCTGTTTCCATTAGTATAGGAAAGTTTCCAGCCGTTTTGAGCTGTAGTAAGCTCTTTCATTAAGGCAGAGTTTTGCACTGGAGTGATAGGGTCATCTCCAGCAGTGGGGTTGTCGTTCTTAGCGCAGAACGAAAGACTCATAGCGAGCAGGAGGAAGGTAATTTTTTTCATTGTGTTTTTAGGGGTTAGGGGTTAGGAAATAGACTTTGCCAAAGGTGTGAGCCGCACGGGCAAGAAACTTTGGCAAAGTGTATTGATGCAAAAATTACTGTTTATTCTCCCCAAGCTATGAAAGCATATTGAGGATATTCATAGCTCTGGAAGAAATAAATAGGATTAGTGGCAAAAGGACGAATAGAGAGCGGCATTTTTTTCACATAATAACCTTGATTACCAATTTCGTAGAGACGATTTAACGCGCGTTTAGCTTGTTCTGCCACCGCCTTATTCTTAGGATCGTTCCAAAGATCTTCGTTATCAGCTGTAAAAGCTCCATCAGTTTCGGTGAAATACAAACGTTTGTTTTTGAGTTCGTATTTAACCTTCATACTTATAAAAGAGACATTAGTTCCATCAAAACTATGCCCTATTTCTATCTGGCAAACAGTACCCGTAAAGGTCATCATTATCATATTGAGATCGGTGGTATCGTCTACTCGCAGTATATCCTGATAGAAATCCTGAGACATATACTCAGTTTTTTTCATTATTTGAGTGGAGACAGCTATTAAAGATATTTCGTTATTGATGTGCTGATAATCATCGTTGTCGTAATCGTCGGGGGGGAGCATTGAGAAGAACAATTCGGCGGTAACACCATTAACGGTTGCTTTGTATACGGGTAGTACGCTACCTACAACGCGTTTCAATTCGTTGAAAGGTTGTCCGCCTAAGGTAAAAGCGCGATGGAAAGCAATGCCGTTTTCAGTTGCCAAAGTAGCAATTTTGCTTGGGGTATTCTTCAGTGATAACACTCTATTGGTAAACTCAATAGGATAGGTTGTAGGGCTACCCGTAGCAGGGCTTACTTTTAGGTAATAATGAGAGGCGTTATTATCGATTGTAGCGATATTTTTGTACAATGTAGAGATATTCGACCAATCGGCGGCAGTAGCGGGTTGAAATACTACAGAAGCGTTGTTTCCCAGAAGCAAGTTTTGGAATTTTAGGTTATTACCTTCCTTGCCTGTATATAGAAACTGATAGACTTTACCCATATGGGCACTACCCGCAGCTCCTTGTAGGGCATCGGCTAAACGGTGGATTTGGTTATTGCCGATAAAGCTGAGAACTAAGCCTCTCCCCTCTTCTTGAGTGCTGTAGCGGCTGGTAGTAGGGGTAGCCGTAGCACTGAGATCGGAGAGCATTGTTACCTTGCCTTGATCGTCGAACTTCATCAGGAAGTTGTAGCCCCCGAAGGAATCATCAGGGGAGATGTAGGTGAGCTTCCAGCCTTGGGGCGCGGCGGTGAGCTCTTTCATCAAGGCAGGGTTTTGTACTGGAGTAACGGATTCAGTTCCAGTGTTGTCATCATCATTCTTAGAGCAGAATGAGAGGCTCATAGCGAGCGCGAGGAGAACGGTGTTTTTTAAGGACTTTTTCATTATTATTTCTTTTTAGGGGTTTTCTTATTAAGGGGGTTAGGAGAGGCTTTTGCCAATCGCCTCTACAGTGGGACTCCCCAGATAGGGAAAGCGTACAACGGAAATTCGTAGCTTTGCAATAGATATACAGGGTTATCCTCTTGGGGTTTAACTTTGATGTTCAGTTTTTTGATGTACAACCCTTGTGCTCCAAGAGCATAGACACTTCCTAAAGCGCGTTGTGCTTGTTCTAAGATTGCTTTGTTTTTCTCGTCACCCCAAACATCAGGCGCAGAAGTGCTCAGGTTTTTATCACTATCTTTAAAGTACAAACGCTTGTTTTTGAGTTCGTACTTACAACTGATTTGGAGTACAGAGAAGCCTTTTTCAGGGAAAATATGTCCTATTTGGATATGGCAATCGGTGGCACCGTCGAACATTACTCTGAGCATATAGAGGTCGGTAGAGGTGTTGACTTTCAATACATCTTCATAGAAAGCCTCCGTCATATACTCATTATTTTTGAAATACTGGCTCATAAGAGCAAAAGCTTCGATAGTGGTATTGATATCTTTATAATCGTCGCCATCAAAGAAATTAGGTGGTACTGAGGAGTAGAAAAGCTCGGCAGTAACGCCATTGACGGTTGCTTTATACACGGGGGGCACACTACCTGCAACACGTTCTAACTGGGTGAAAGACTGTCCGCCTAAGGTAAAAGCGCGATGGAAAGCAATACCTTTTTCGGTTGCTAAAACAGCGACTTTGCTTTGGGTATTTTTCAGTGATAACACTCTATTGGTAAACTCAATAGGATAGGTAGTGGGCGTACCCGTAGCAGTGCTTACTTTTAGGTAATAATGAGCGGCGGCGGTGGTTAAAGGGGTGATATTTTTGTAGAACGCAGGGGTACGTGACCAATCGGCAGCGGTGGCAGGTTCGAACACTAACTGCATACCACTGAGGAGCAAGTTTTGGAATTTGAGGTTATTACCTTCTTTACCTGTATATAGAAACTGATAGACTTTACCTGTATGGGCATTGCCTATAGCCCCTTGTAGAGCATTGGCTAATAGGTGGATTTGGTTATTGCCGATAAAGCTAAGTACTAAGTCTTTTCCTTCTTCTTGGGCGCTGTAGTTACTGGTAGTAGGGGTAGCTGTAGCACTGAGGTCGGAGAGCATTGATACTTTGCCTCGAACGTCGAACTTCATCAAAAAGTGGTAGCCTCCGAAAGAATCATCGGAGGAAATATAGGTGAGTTTCCAACCGTCGGGAGCGGCAGTAAGCTCTTTCATCAAGGCGGGGTTTTCCACTGGGTCGATAGGGTTATCTACTGCATCGTTGTCGTTCTTGGTGCAGAACGTAAGGCTCATAGTGAGCAAAAGGAGGGTGATTTTTTTCATTGTGTTTTTAGGGGGTTAAAGTGTATAAATATAACTAAAATTGATAATTGCGTGGTAACGGGTGATGTAGTTGCCTTTGTTCATGAAAGAGCCTCCTATTTCTCCATAAATCGCTAATTTACTGTGATCGGAAGCGTATAAATCTGCTCCGGCAAAAATGTGATACCCGAGGTTAACGGTACCTCCTATCCAATCTTTGTTGTCCACATCCTGAGTTTTGAACTGTCGCCACAAAGGAGCGCTGACATGGAGTCCGGCACCGGTAACAATACCAATATTAGGACTCACAGGAGTAACTATGGCTAACCGCACAGGCACATCGAGGGTAGATACATTGAGCATTGCATAGTTACTTTCACTTTGATGAAAGCCTCCTTGTGAAAACTCACTGACTCCAAAACCCATTTCAAAGCGGAGGTTTTTTTCAGGAGAGTAGAGCACTCGCATTTGTGCGCGCATTACATCACCTCTCATTTGGAAATCACTGCTCACCATTTCGGCAAGCCCTAAGCCTGCATCAAATTCACAAGACCATTTCGCATACGGAATACTATCTTTAGCGGTTTCTTTTTCTTGGCTAAAAACGCTAACAGTAGCACCTAATAGCAGGGATAATAATAACTTTTTCATTTTGTGGTTAGGTTTTAAGAGGTAGAACGTTATTTTACATAGTAAACTCTAAAATCTAATACGGTTTCTTGGTTTTCTATAAGCACTTTAGCTGAGATTATATCTTTTCCTTTTTTGAAGATATAATAACCTTTAGAGATTCCGCTGTACACATAGCCTTCGTTTTTCAAGAGGGCTAAAAATTCTTTGGTAGGGTAATATTCACCATCTAAGCCTGCAAAGAAAGCTAAAGAAGCTGTGTTGAAACGGAAAGTGGTTTGGTATAACCCTACAAGTGTATTAGTGCTCTTACCTACGAAATAAGTGCGGCTAAGTACATTGTTTTTGTTCACATTATACGTATAAGCATCGCGTTTTTCATTGGATTGAGGCGAATTAGCCGCATCGTAAGTACCTCCGTTAGCTTGCTCATAAGTGGCTATTTCGTCTTTAGTAGCTCCTTTTTTAAGCAGAGCAGGGAGTTGAGCAAAGGTAGTAAAGTTTTTTTGCTGTACAGGATAGTAAGAAAACGCATAGTGGTTTGCTTTGGCATCAGCCATAAATTGTACTAACACTTGTTTTTCGCGATGTACAAAGGCGTCTTTATCGGTGAGGGTCATATCCAAAGTGGTTTTATAGCCTTTGATAGTGATTTTCTCAAAGCCTTCTTGCACGAGGAAGTCCTCAAAGTTCTTTTTCTGAGCCTCAGTAAGAGGGTTTTCTTTGGCAAAGAGTCCTGCTTTTTGCAAGCCACGCAAGTTGACTACGTACTGTATTTCGCTGAAAAGTTTATCGGTTACGGTATATACTAATTGGCTGCCAGAGCCTAAATCTTTTTCACTTTTGAGGGTGCTTTTACGCGTTTTTTCAAAGTTTTTAATATCGTCGATTACTTTGCCAAACTCTATAAAAGGCAAGATATACGATATATTTACTCTTTGGGTTACCGCAATTTCACCAGCGGTTTTATCGCCTACTAACACGGTAATTGTAGCTGTTCTATCAGCTCCTGTGGTGTTTTCTTTTACTTGGAAAACAATTTTGTTTTTATTGGGCTGGATAGGAAAAGTAATCCAATCGTGAGACGCTTTGAGCGTATAGTCATTCACATTTTTATCGGTGATGTTGATGGTGTGTTCAGCAGCTTGTGCGCCTACTTCAACGGCTGTTGTTTCGGGGGTTACGAACAAGCGCGCTTTTTGATAGACAACTATTTTCGCTTTCACTGAGTTTTGCACCATTAGGTTGATGGTACCGTGGCGGTCGCCACCTTCGTTGGTGAGGACTTCAAATTTTAGTGTTTTATAATCGGTGTCGGGGGAGAGTTTGATCCACGCGGCATCGGTTTGCTCGGTATAAGCACCATCGGCAGTTACATTCACTGAGTAGTTGCCTTGCTGAGCAGGGATATTTAAAAGTGTAGCTTCGGGGGTAACGGTAGTTGAGTTAGCGTTTTTAGTATCATCGTCTTTTTTAGAGCAAAACGAGAGACTCAAAGCGAGCAGAAGTAGGGTTATTTTTTTCATAGTAAAAATTATTAAACATTGTCAAAGCCTTAAAGGCTTTGACAATGTTAATGTTGTAGTTAGAATTATCTTTTATAAACGAGATAAGGAGAGGTATAAGTAGGATTATTGCGGCTTTGCAAGGTGTACAATGGGTATCCTGAAAAAGTTCGTCCTGTATTTGTTACATAGAATCCTTCAGCAGCTATTTCCATTATTTTTGTTAAGGCATTTGTACCTCTTGCAAGAATAGTTGCATTTTCGGCTTTTGCCCAAATAGTAGGATCTGTTTTTTGTAAGGCACCTGGATTTTTCAAATATAAGCGTTTGTTTTTCAACTCATAATTACATTCAATGTAAAGCCAAGAATTTCTAGTATTTCCATCAAATTTATATGCTAATTGGATTGTACAAGTTCCATCATCCTCAAAGTCCATTCTAAAGATTACAAAATCTTTAACACCATCGATTTTTAAGACATTATCGTAAAAATCTCGTGACATAAGAGTTTTTAGGTTAGAAGGAAGTATTACGAATGAATTTAAAGTTGAAGGGATAACCAAGTAGTCATCGGTAACAAATTCATCAGGAGGAACTAATGAATAGCTCAATTCTACAGTTACGCCATCAACAGTAGCTTTATAGGTAGGAGGCGTGGTGCTATTATCACGTGTAAGCTCGGTAAATCTTTTGCCTTGAATTACGAGGGCGGGTTTGAAAGCTACACCTGTTTTGGTAGCGACGACTGAGGCTTTTGAGGTGTCGTTCGTATTAGAACGCGGTGCTACCTCTATACTCCCATATTGCATACCAAATTCATAAGGAATAGTGTTGCCATTGGCAGTAACTCTCATATAATAATTAGAGATATTCTCTACTAAGGTATTGAGGTTGCTTGAAAGAGTGCTGATATCTGTCCAATCTTGGGCAGTAGCGGGCTCAAAGTACACAAATTGCTCGGTAGACTCACGTTGCGTTCTAAATTTGAGTTTATCGCCTTCTTTACCATAGTATAGAAACTGATATTCACCTGCATAACCTGCTCCTCGTTTTCCTTGCATCGCATCGGAAAGTTCGTGGATATAGTTTTTGGTAGTGAAGGTGAGTTTCACCCCTTGTCCTTGTTGCAATTCGTACTTGCTGGTAGTAGGTGAGTTAGTTTCACTACTAAAATCGGATACCATTGTTACTAAACCTTCGGGGGTAAATTTCATCAAGAAATTATAACCACCAAAGGTACCTTCTTTGGTAAAGTAGGTGAATTTCCAGCCTTGAGGGGCGGAAGTAAGAGCACTGCGAAGTTCGCTTTCTTTTTCGTTGAATCGCTCAGCAGGTGTTTTACCGAAGAGGTCATCAGGATCGTTCTTTTGGCAAGCAAAAAGTGCCAAAGCGATGATGGGTAATAAGAGGAGTCTTTTCATTGTAAATGTAGTTTTAAAGGGTTTTAAAAATCAGTTTCTTCAATACGACTGAATTTGCTTTTCCAATTATCTACAGCTTCGTACTTTTCTTTGCTTCCTTTAGGTACAAACAACACTCTTTGAGTACCAGATATCAGGTTAGGAAAAGTGCCTCTAAACACTTTAGGAGGTTCAACAGCTGCACATTTCACTACTGCTATTTGGCGGCATTGGAAGAAAGCATTCTTTCCTATTTCTTTAGTTTGTGCGGGCAATGCTACTGTTTTGAGTTCGGCACAAGAGGCAAAAGCTTCTTGGCTAACTTTCAACTCTTCATTCTCTACCCCTGTGATGGTAAGGGTTTGTAGAGAAGCATTGAACTGAAAAGCACCTAAGCCAATGTTTTTTACCCCGTTGAGGGTTATTTGTTCTACTTGTTGACAATAGGCAAAAGCTAATTTTCCAAAATTTTCTACTCCATTGGCAGTGATGCTTTTGAACTCACCAAAACCTTTAAACACGCCTTCGCCTACTGCTTTTACTCCAGAGAGTACCAAATCGGTATCATCGGCGAAGTTATGGCGATCGGAATGGGTGATAGTGCCATTGGCATCTACTGTATAAAGTGTTTTTACAACTACTGGAATTTCAGCTTTTTGTTGGCTTTTGGTATCGACTACTGTGATAGTAGTGGTACCTGTAGCCACGCTGGTAATCTCTAAGGTGTTACTCACTACCTTTACGCTCACTATAGGAGTTGCTACTGTAGCGCTATAGTTGCCAGAACCCGCTGTAATAGTGAGCGTTTGGGTACTGCTTAAAGTAATGAAAGTAAGAGTTTGAGTTGCTACATTGAGATTGTCGTATTGAACAGTAGGAGTGGAAGTGTTTCCTCCTCCCCCACTATTGTTGTTACTATTATTATTGATTTTATTATCATCTTTGCTACAAGCTACAGCAAGAATGGTAACGAGTAAAATAAGTATTTTTTTCATTGCAAGTTCTTTTTTAGTTTAATCTCTTTGAAAATATCCATAAGCTGGGAAATAGATATTAGGCAAACGATGGCTTTGTATTACATACACATCATCGGTATAACGGAATTTATTAGGCACCTTCTTTATATAGAGACCTTCACTTCCTAAGTAGGCTATACTGTTGAGGGCTGTTAAGGCTTTCCTTAAAATAGCTTCATTTTCAGTAGCTTGCCACAAATTTAAATTAGTGCCGTCGATACTTGTTCTATCTTTGATATAAATGCGTTTATCTTTAATTTCGTAGTTATGAACAAAGATGAGTCGAGATTGAAACTGTTGATTAGGAAATTGATAGCGCACTTCTACTTCACATTTGGTACTGCTTTTAAAAGAAATCAGTAGTGAAGGGAACCACTTGCTGCTTTCTATTTTCATCACGTTATCTCTAAAACCTTCGGTAGTAAAAGGAGTACTTAGCAAGGTTTCCGACAAGAATAAGAATCGGTTTACACTTGCAGGTACTGACTGATAATCATTAGAGATATGTTCTTGAGAGGGTCTCAACTCAAAGCGTATTTCGGCAGTTACTCCATCTACTGTAGTGATATAACGTGCTGGAGAAGCGTTGTTATCCCAAGTAATTTGGGTGAATGTTTTGCCTTCAATCACCAAAGGAGGGTCGAAAGTAAAGCCTGCTTGAGTAGGGACAATTGCTGTTTTTAGTGTTTGAGAAGGGTCGGACGAGAGATTTAGCGTTAGGTATCTGTTAGATAGTGATATGCTATAATCTTTGGTTACGCCATCTTTGGTTACTCTAAAAAAGTGTCTAAGGATATCGCCTTCTAAAGCATCTACACTTCCGCTGAGGTCTTGGATAACATTCCAATCTTGGGCAGTAGCGGGCTCAAAATACACAATTTGTTCAGTAGCTTGACGTTGAGTTTTGAATTTGAGTTTGTTACCTTCTTTTCCGAGATAAATAAATTCAAATTCACCTTCTAATCCTTTTCCTTGTTCACCCTGCATAGCATCGGAAAGTTCGTGGATATAGTTTTTAGTGGTGAAAGAAAGCAAAGTACCTTGCCCCCATTTAATTTCGTATTTACTTGTTGTGGGGGAGGCGGTAGCGCTTATATCGGATGCCATATTCACAAAACCTTCGGGGGTGAATTTCATTAGGAAAGTAAACCCTCCAAACTTTTTATTATCGGTGAAATAGGTGAGCTTCCACCCCTGCTGTGGGGTGGTAAGCTGGGTGCGCAATTCATTTTGGCTTTGCTCAAAACGCTCAGAAGGTGTTTTACCATCAAAAAGGTTATCAGGTTCGTTTTTCTGGCAAGCAAAGATTCCTAAAACTGCAATAGTTATATAAATGATTTTTTTCATTAATGAGATTAGCGTTATTGTAATACTGATAGCATTTGTTGTTCTACTTTAGCTTGTAGCTGGTAGATATCGATGTTCCATTCGCTTTTGAAATAAGCTACTACAAAAGCTTCTTTTTTGCGGATAGCCTCTTTTCCTGTGGCGCTACTGATGGCGTTTATTTTAGCATCCCAAGCTGTTTTACTCATACTGAGCATTCCAGAGGTCATCTCGGCAAAGTCTTCAATGTCATTCAACATAGAATATGGGGTGATAAAACCAGCGGCATTCGCTTCGGCTTCTCGCACATTATACCAATTGGCGGTATAACCAGAAGGGGTAATCTTGCCATATTCAGATGAATAAGGTTTCTTCTGGTTGATGATATGGCAATACTCGTGCTGAATGGTATGGAAATACTGGCGTGTACCACTGTGATTGTGGGTGTCGAGCTGGTCGACATTGAAAAGGGTGATTTTCATACCGCTATCGGCAAACCCAAGGGTAATAGTACCACTGGGGTTTACGTTGTACCCCCCGATAAGAGAGATTTGGCGCGGTGCTACTTCTTTTATGAAGTTAGGCCCTGCTACCTCCGAATAGGCATCAATCCATACTTTTTTTACGATTTCGAGCATCGGTTGCACTTTGGCTTCGGTAGGAGGGTAAAAATATTTACCCATTTCAAAATCGGCATCGATATAGTTATAGGTAACTATAATGTTGTACGGTTTCTGGAAATTGTTGTAGATATAGGTATCTAATGGCGTTTTAGCCGTTGTTCTGGGTTTTAATACACTCTCAGAACTAAGGGTTTCTTTATTGTTGCAGGCAGCTAACGACAGCGCTAACACTGCGGCGATATATAACTTTTTCATATCTTACTAATTTGAATGTTTGTTGTTAAGTTATCTTGGGTTTGCAGTAATACCGTTGGAAATAGCATCTTCAGGGATTTGTAACTCACGACGTGGGTCGTCTTTAGTGAGCTCCATAGTTTGACCACCTTTCACGTGTACAACCTTCATCCCGAGGCGTTTGTTGTCTATCCAGCGCAAGCCTTCAAACACAAAAGTAGCTCTTCTCACATCGGCTACAGCTTGTAACCATTCGCGTTGTTGAGTAGAAAGCGTATAGGCAGGATCGAACTCAGTACCTTTGTTTTGATAAATGGTATTCATATTTGCCTCACTCAACACAAAAGAATCTGGGATATTTTGCATTGTTTTCTTTTTTAAGAAAACTACCAAATCAGTAAGGAACTTAGCTTTTTCGCCTTTCATCAAGTAAGCTTCCAAACGGTTGAGAAATACCTCGTCGTAAGAGATGAGTACTGCCATATCGTAAGCATAACCAATTCCTGCCGATACATTGGTATATTTAAAATACTCCTGGTATTTAGGGAAATTGCGATAATCGTCGTTTCCGTAAATAGAATAAGCCCAAGTAGCGCGGAAAGCGTTTAGCGGATGCTTGTTATTACCTAATACTTCTTCAGATTTTTGTAAGGTCAATCCATACTTATTAGTAGCAAAGTTTCTTTCATAAAGAGAGGAAGCGCCTATAATCAAAGCATTAGCGGGCTCATCGGAACTAGCATAGAGCAAGCCTTGTTGTGCATAAGTACGTGAACGTTGCCCTTTTACATCGCGTAGTTTGTTTTCTGGATTAGCACCAAGAGCTTCATTGGCGTGTGAAATTACCTTATCCCAATCGCCTTTTACCAAGTAGAAGCGTGAAGCAAAAGCGTGAGCCGCTTCTTTGGTAAAGTGGAATTTAGGTTTGCTATACTTGCTGTTATCAATAAGAGGTAAACCTTCTGTCAAGTCTTTTTCAATCGCATCGTAATAATCTTTTACTGAAATACGGCGATAAACTTCAAACACTTTTCTTTCGGCTTTAGTGGCATAAGGCAAGCCTAAATCGGTAGCAGCGGTAGCAGGATTAAAAGGCTTACACCAAAAAAGTCCTAACATAAAGTGTGCATAAGCACGAGCTACCAAGGCTTCTCCTTTGAGGTAGTTGAGTTCACTACCGCCACCAAGTTTTTCTACAGCTTCTAAGGCGTAGTTAGCATTGGCAATTGCCCCATAAGCGGCATAGAAATAGTGAGGTGGTGTATCCCAAGTGCTATACTCGTTGTTAGTTTGCCAAGAGTACATTTGTGTATTGAATATAGACGACTGAGCAAGGTTTACTTTATCACCTGCATTATCGCTCATTGTTTCGCAGAAATCAGCATACAGTGCGTCAGGATAGGCTCTTGCTAAGAGCTCATGTATTTTTTCGGGTGTATCGAGTTCTGCACGTGCATCGGGTAGTTCGTCCAGAAATTTATTGCAAGCGGTAAACGATAAACCTAAAAAGAGGGCTATTATGGGTGTATATATATTCTTTTTCATTGCTTACGTATTTTTTTAGATTCCAAGATTGATAGTAAAGGTATATTGGGTATTTACAGGGTAAGCTACCCCACCAGTGCGGAAGAACTCAGGGTCTTGACCATTGAGGTTCTTATCGGCATAAATCAAGAACGGATTAGTAGCTTGCAAGCGCAAGGTAAGGTTGTTCACGTGTAGAGCGTCTAATACGTCTTTAGGGAAAGCATAAGAGAGCCCAATACTTTTCATACGAACGAACGAACCATCAACTACACGTTCAGTTGAATAGTTATAGGCGTTGTACACACGACGGAGGGTAGCTCTACCTACTTCATTAACTGTTCTTTTATCGGCAATAGCAGGAATATTAGTTACCCTTTCATCACCTGGGTTGATCCAGCGGTTTCTCATCTCTTTAGGGAAAACGCTAAGGTCGTTGTAATCTACACTATATTCATCGGGTTTGCGTATTTTGTTACCTGCGGCTACTGTAATCAAGCAGCTGAGTTCCCAATTTTTGTAACGGAAGGTATTAGAAAGCCCTCCTGTGATATTAGGCTCTACAGGGCCTTCTTTTTTGAGGTAACTCAAGATATTATCAATTTGTTGGAAATCAATATCCTCAAAATTAGTGCTACCATTGAGCAAGTTGAATAATGGCAACCCTTTGCTGTTCAATCCTATAAAGTCGTAAGAGTACAAGGTATTACGCGCTCCGCCTACTACGTTTCCTCCTACTTCACGCACTAAGTTGTACACATTAGGGCGATAGGTAAGGCTTGTAATTTCTTGGTTGAAATACGCAAAGTTGATACCTGTATTCCAGCTAAAATTATCAGTTTTTATATTTTTAGTATCCAAAGCGAGCTCTATACCTTTGGTCACCATTGAGGCGTTGTTTGCCAATTTTACAAGTTGCCCTCCAACACCTGAGGTACGTACATAGTCAATCAAGTCTTTAGAATTCTTTTGGTAAAGGTCTAACGACAAATTAACGCGGTTTTTAAACAAGCCGAGTTCCATACCTACGTTGGCTTCGTATACTTTTTCCCAAGTAAGTTCAGAGTTTTGAAGTGCTTCTATAAATATAGTGTTTTCTCTATCACTGAGATTGTAACGGTTAGCTACTTCGTTTTTAAAGATCGCCAAAGCGTTGCTGGCAGAACCTAAACCAGCGATAAGCCCATAGCTCAAACGAAAAGCAAGGTTAGAAATCTTGGTATTGTCTTTCAAGAAACTCTCATTAGAAGCATTCCAACGACCACTCACGTTCCAAGTAGGCAACCAGCGTGAACTGCGGCTTCTACCCAATTGGTTAGAACCTTCGTAATTGGCTGTACCAGCGAATACATAGCGGTTGTCGTAAGTATAAGTTCCTTGTAAGAAGAAAGCTATACCACGCTCTTTAGTGAATGATTTACCAAAGTAAGGAGAGTTATCCTGAATTGCTTTTTGAATCACACGATAATCGGTAAAGGCAGTGCCTCCGCGCTCAAATTGGTAACCATAACCGTTGAAGAAAGAGTTATCGCGGTCGGTATGACGATATTCTTGCCCTAAGAATGCTTTTAGGTCGTGTTTTTTGTCAAACAAACGTTTGTACTCCAAGGCATTGCGGAAATAGTAACTTTGCAAGTTATTTTCGGTGAGTCTATAGATACCTCCGTTAGGCAATGCTACTTGAGGAATCATATCGGGATTTTCTGGGTCTTTAAACAAGAAAGGGTTTGCTTTTGCAATCACTGTTGTGCGATTGGCGCGATAAGCTCCTACCACGTTAGAGTTTTCTCTCATAGAGTGTTCGTTTGAACTCTTTACGTGACGTATAGAGCCAAGGAAGTTGTATTTAAGTCCTTTAGCTAATTTAACCTCTAAATCCCCTTGAATTTTATACTCGAGCACGTTCAAATCCATATAGTTGTTAGCGAGCTCGTTGAGGATGTTCATAGGAGCATAGTTGTAGCTGTAGTACTCGTATTTGCCATCATCACCATAAGGGCGCAATGCACGTGAGGTGTTGAGCGCATAACTGAAAGGGTTGATATCAAAATCGCGATCATAACCACCACTTACAGTGTTGGCAGAACGGTTATAAGTACCAGGAGCTTTTTGGGTACGTATAGACCCTTGAGTGAGCACCCCTATTTTTACGCTGGGCGAAAGGGTATAGGTAGTTTTGAGGTTTCCTGTTACACGATGCACACGGTCGGCGATTGTCCATCCTGGGTCTACAAAGAAACCTACTGAACCATATACAGTCGCATTTTCACCCCCACCTGAAAGACTCACGGTGTGGTTTTGTGTAAGTGAAGGACGGAAAAGTGTTTTAAACCAATCGGTATTGGCGTATTCGTATTTGCGCAAGAAAGCAAGGCGTGCAGCCTCGGTATTTTCAAGCAAGAAAGTACCTGTGGCAGGGTTATAAGTATCGATAGCACGATACATTATATTATAAGCCCCTCCATAACGCGCTTGTGTATATGAAGAAAGTGAAAAATAGCCTTTTTCCTCCAACTCGCGGTAGACTCCCATAGACTCTTGAGAGTTCATAATGTCGTACTGATTGTAATTAGGAATCATACGCACCGACTCTTCCAATTGGTAGTTTACTTGAGTTTTTACGTTTTTTCTACCGCTTTTAGTAGTGATAATCACGGCACCGTTGAGGGCGCGCGCACCGTAAAGAGAAAGGGCTGAAGCATCTTTAAGAATTTCGATACTCTCAATATCGTTCGCATTGATACCAGAGATAGCCGAACTCACCAAAGTAGAAGCATCACCAGAGGCGAGCTGTTCGAAGGTTAGCGGTACTACCTCTTCTTGTACAGCACCGTCTACTACCCATAGCGGTTTAGTGTCACCAAAGATAGATGACCCCCCACGAATGGTAATTTTAGGTGAAGTACCAAAAGTACCAGAGATGTTCTGTACGTTTACCCCTGCGGCACGACCTTCGATCATACGACCTACATCCACCACGCCGTCCATTTTAATATTGTCGGCTTTAAGGGTTTGGGCGTTACCCGTAAACTTAGAACGGTCGAACTCTTGGTAACCTGTAAGCACTACACCGGTAAGCTGTTGCGCTTCCACTTCAAGTGTTACATTGATTGCCTTGTTATTACCTACAGGACGTTCAGTAGGCTTCATACCTAATGACGAAAAGACCAATACAGCCTTATTATTAGGTACTTTGATGGAGTATTTACCATCAAAATCGGTAGCGACCCCGTGAGAGGTTCCTTTTACTACTACAGAGGCACCGGGTAGCGGAGTGCCCGCATCATCTTTTACTACCCCTGTTACGGTGTGTTCTTGGGCAAAAGCATAGCCGACGAACAGCACAGCGCATAACAGTGCGTACATCAATTTTTCTTTCATCGCTATTATATTAAGTCAATTATTTTTGCAAAGTTTCAGAAAAAAAAATTATAAATGCAAATTTATATAGCATTTTTTTTGGCGGCCGTTTTAAAGAGTGCAAAATCTTTTCCAAAAAACTGTTTTTTAAAGATTACTTAGCGTTATTGTTAAAAAATTACAGTATTCTCAACGTTTTTAAAGATTTAATGAAAATACCGCAAATATTCTCTTAAAAAAATGAAGATTTTCTTATACGTGACTATTAAACTGTAAGTTATTTATTTTTAAGTAAATAAAGCGATAAACTAAAAATAAAGCACTTAGATGAAAACATTCATTTAGATGAAATTAAAATGAAAATTTAACGTTTTTTAAGAAATAGATTTTCGGTTACATCTGTTGATAATATGTATTTTGCTAAGTGACTAAATTTGCTAATTGACAAATTATTCGTATTTTTGCCCTATGTATACTTTTCCAAAAGCCGAAAAACTCTGCAAACGTGAGTATATACAGCAACTTTTCGCTCAGGGTGAGGCACTTACAGCCTACCCCATACGTTTGTTGTATACCCCTATCACTGCTCTTAAGGTACCTTATCAGTTACTGATAAGTGTGCCTAAACGCACTTTTAAACACGCTGTAGATAGAAATTTACTCAAACGCCGATTGCGAGAGGCTTATCGACTACAAAAACACCTTTTACCTCTAACTGAACAACCCTACGCTTTAGCCTTTATTTATATAGGAAAAGAAAAAGTTTCCTATACCGAAATAGAAAATGCCGTGAAAGTTACCCTTTCACAATTTGCTAATTTGCCTATTCAACTATGAAAAAAATCGTTGTTTTTGCCTCTGGTTCTGGCTCAAATGCCGAACGTATCGCTACTTATTTCAGCGAAAAAGGTAGCGCTCAAGTGAGTTTAATCCTCTGCAACAACCTACAAGCTGGCGTGCTGGAACGCGCTAAACGCTTAGATATCCCTTCTCTTGTGTTCAACCGACAAGCTTTCTACAAAACAAATGTAGTACTCGATGTTCTCAAAACACAACAACCCGACCTTATTGTGCTGGCAGGCTTCCTATGGAAAGTACCTGAAAATCTTATAACTGCCTATCCTAACCGCATTCTCAACATCCACCCCTCACTCCTGCCTAAGTACGGCGGCAAAGGAATGTATGGCGCTCGCGTACACCAAGCCGTAGTAGCTAATGGCGAAACAGAAAGCGGTATCACCATTCACTATGTAAACGAACATTACGACGAAGGTAACATCCTCTTTCAAGCAAAAACTCAAGTATTACCTGCCGATACCGCTGATACTTTAGCAGAAAAAATACACCTTTTAGAATACGAGCACTTCCCTAAAGTAATAGAAAAATGGTTGGAAACTTGTTAGTTAAAAAAAAAGTTGTACCTTTGTAAAATTTGTAAGTAAAGAGATTATGTTTTCAACTGTAAAAAAGAACTCCAAAGTATGATCATACTATAGAATTCAAAACTATAGTACTGAACTTTATAGAAACAGTAAAACATTATCAATTAGCCTTAGAAAATAAACTTACAGAACAAAGTAGCTTTTTGCAATTCTCAATTACATCAAGCAAAATTAATGTATAAATACTTTTGAAAATTTTAAAATATCTAAAACAATGAAAGCAATTAAAACCTTAGTAACAAGCATCTTATTAGTAGCCAGTTTCGCTACTATACAAGCTCAAGACAGTAAAGCTGTTGACATTAATAACACTTCAGTGGTAAAACAAAAACCTCACTGCTTGCATTATCAAAGCATTTATACCACCAAAGAAGCTAATTTTGACGAATGTTTGAACGACTGGATAGTCAATAATTTAAATTATCCTCAAGAAGCCCTCAACAAAAAAATCAAAGGAAATGTGAAAGTATATTACCTAATTGACAAAAAAGGTAATTTTTCTGTTCAAAAAGTAGAAGGAGAACCTATTTTAGCAGCCGAAGGTAAACGCCTTTTTCAAAAATTCCCCAAAATGGCTCCCGCTAAAGACGCTCAAGGCCGCGAAATCGATGTACAAGGAATCTACCCCTTAGAATTTGATTTCGATGTAGTAAAATAGATAACAAGTAACAATCGTGAATAAAGAACATTTAAAACAATTAGAAGCTGAAAGTATTTATATAATGCGCGAAGTAGCAGCTCAATTTGAACGCCCTGCTCTACTTTTTAGCGGTGGAAAAGACTCTATTACCTTGGTGCACTTGGCTATGAAAGCCTTTGCTCCTATGAAAATACCTTTCCCATTGGTTCATATCGATACAGGTCACAACTTCCCCGAAGCGCTCGCTTATCGCGATGCCCTTGCCAAACGCATTGGTGCTGAACTCATTGTACGACAAGTAGAAGATACTATCAAAGCTAAAGGTCTTACTGAACCCAAAGGCAAATTCGCCTCTCGTAACTGGCTGCAAACACACACCTTATTAGATACTATTGAAGAATTCCATTTCGATGCCTGCATCGGGGGCGCACGCCGCGACGAAGAAAAAGCTCGCGCCAAGGAACGTTTCTTCTCAGTAAGAGATGAGTTCGGTCAGTGGGACCCAAAACTACAACGCCCTGAACTCTGGAACATCTATAACGGTAGAATCCAAAAAGGTGAAAATGTACGCGTATTCCCCATCTCAAACTGGACAGAACTCGATGTGTGGAGCTATATCCAACAAGAGAAAATTGAACTCCCTTCTATCTATTTCGCTCACAACCGCGAAGTAATTGAACACGAAGGTCGCCTCATTGCTGTATCACCTTTCATTCAAATAGATGAAAATGATACCATTCTCAACAAGCGTGTGCGCTATCGCACTGTAGGCGATATGACCTGTACCGCCGCCGTAGAAAGCAATGCGGCAACCCTTGAAGAAGTGGTAAACGAAATTACTGCTTCGCGCATCTCAGAACGCGGCGAAACCCGTATAGACGACAAAGTAACCGAAGCAGCGATGGAAGACCGCAAAAAAGGAGGATATTTCTAATTAAATAACCTCAAAAACAAATCATTAAAAAAATGGTCAGATTTTTGTATGAGTAAAATCTGAATACTAAAAAACAAAATCACAAATGAGAAAAAATTTATTATTTACAGCCATAGCGCTTTTCCTTTTAGCAACTGCACCAATCTTTGCTCAAACATTGCAACGCCACAAACCCGTACCCGAAATCACCTTACCACAAGCCAATGGTGAAGAATTGAAGTTGTCCTCCTTACGCGGTAAATACGTACTCATCGACTTTTGGGCATCGTGGTGTATGCCTTGCAAAAAAGAAAACAAATACCTCAAACAAGCCTATAAAGAGCTCAAAGGAAAAAACTTTGTTATCCTATCTGTATCCATTGATAGACCTAAAGATAAAGACTCTTGGCTCGACACTATCAAAATGGAAGGAATGGTATGGTACAACGTATGGGACAGCGAAAATAAAGCCGCTAATAGCTATGGCGTTAGTAGCATCCCTGCACCTTTTCTCATCGACCCCGAAGGCAACCTATTAGCCCAAGGCGACAACCTCAGAACTAACGAGTTGCTCAAAACACTCAAAAAATATATCAAATAAAACCATTCAACCAGCAGTGTTCTACTACAACCCAAACCGAGAAAACAACCTCATTTGAAGCATAACAACTCAATATATAAACCTTTAAAAAAGTAAATGTTATGAATAGAATTCTCGTTATCCTCTTGTTTTTGGGCGTGCTAAACCTATATGCACAAGAACGCACTGACCTCATCGATAGGCACTTTGAGGGTGAAATTACTAAAAGAGCCGCTGGTGATAGCATCAATACTAAACAATATATCTTTGTCACTTTTTTGAAAGATAAAGCTATCATTAGAGAAGAAAAACTAACAATTACTAAACAACCACGACTCATCTATAAAGTAGAAGTGGCTTGGCGCATCAATAAGCGCAACAACCAAATTATTTTTTCGGCATCTAATAAACCTTACCCTTATCAAGATTACAAATTTTACTACCGCGAAGAGGAACTAATGGCTTTTTATAGTCAGGATGACGATGGTACAATGGGGCTTGATATCTATTTCACCGAGAAATAATTTTAAAGTAATCATACAATGAAAAAAATCAAGTTTTTAATGCTATTATCTGTAGCAATAGGGTTAGGCAGTTGTAATACTGCACGCGTTAATTCTAATAGTTTGCAAGGTGAATGGCAATTAGTTACTATGGGAACTACTGCCGTAACAGCCGAAGCACAACCTACCCTAAAACTCAATGTGAAAGAAATGAAGGTAAATGGCTCCGACAGCTGTAATACCTTTATGGGAGGCATCGTAAAAGTATCCGATAACGAATTAGTGTTTAGTGATTTAGCTTCTACACTAATGCTTTGCCCCGACAAAATGGAAGTTGCCGATGCCTTTGGCTCTGCAATGAAAAAAGTAGCTAAATATGAAGTGAAAAACGAACAGTTATTACTAAAGGACGATAAAGGAACTGTTCTGCTTACTTTTGCTAAGAAGTGAAATGTTTAAAATGGGTTAAATTAATTAATTGGAAAAGGCTGCACAGAATAAATGTTCTATGCAGCCTTTTGTTGTTTATTAATTATTAATCCGTTAGCTAAAAATGAGCGGTATTACTAAAAGCGCTACTACAGCCGCTATAATTCCGTATACAAACATAGGTACCGCTGTAACTTTTAAAATTTTACCCTCAGCTCTGTCGATACCTAATACCGAACATACCGCAATAATATTGTTGATACACACCATATTACCCATCGCACCCCCTACCGATTGCAAGGCGAGAATCAAAGGGATTGAAAGCCCTGTGGTATTAGCCACCGAATATTGTACTGCCCCAAAAGTGAGGTTTGACACAGTATTCGAGCCCGAGAAAAACGCCCCAACTGCACCTAAATATGAAGCAAACATCGTCCAATAACTACCCGTAGCATCGGCTAAACCACGACCTATAATTTGCACCATTGAGTTTTCTCCTCCCATCAGCATTACATTCACCATAATAAGTGCCCCCACCAATGCTAAAAAAGGCTTTTGTATCTGTACAAAACTGGCTGAAAAAAGCGATTTAGTTTGCTTCCATTTCAGTGAGAACAACGGAATTGAAATCAACACCGTCACCACAAACGGAATGAGCGCTGGCACATAAAGCAGCTTGTAACTCTCACTCTCGCTCGTAGCAAAAATATTCTTCAACGAGAAAATCAATCCTTTAGTTACTTGAAAATCTCCTAAATATCCTAATTTAATAGTAAACCACTCGGTAGTATCGTTCAAAAGAGATTTTAGCGGGAGTTGTTTGATGCGAGTGAGTGCTAAAATTACTATCAGTGAAGCCGTCGGGAAGAGGGCTTTCAACAGCTCTGGAGTCTTCACTTTTTCGTGCTGTATTTCACTGTTATCAGTTTTTGATAAACCAATACCTTTGCTGGCAACCCCTACCGAAATGAAAAGACCAATAGCCCCCCCTACCAACGAAGGAAACTCGTAGTTAAACCACGCAATGGCCACATAAGGCAAGGTACAAGCAAGGATACTGATGAGAATAAAAACAATATTCTCGCGTATTTGTCGCCACGAAACAATCACTTTCAGTGCCATTATCGGAATTACGAAAGCTGCAAATAGGTGTATGATAGCCGTAATTTTACCAATATCCGAAAGCTGATCGTCGGAAATAGCTCCATTGCCAATGAGCGTACCAAAACCAAACCACGTAGGCGTACCTACTGCTCCAAACGATACAGGTACCGAGTTCATAATTAGGGCGAGAATGGCCACCTGCAAGGGTTTGAACCCTAAGCCTACTAATAGAGGAGCGGCAATAGCTGCTGGCGTACCAAAACCACTAGCGCCTTCAATCATAAAGGCAAATGCCCAGCCTATAATCATCAGTTGAGCAACAGGATTGGGGCTGATATTGCCTAACCAGCGGCGCAATACGTTCATTGCCCCTGTCATCTCCATCATTCGATTGAAGAGCACTGCCCCAAAAATTACTGTAATAGGGGTAGCTACCGAGATAATTGCCTTGATAAAATTGGCATTTAGGGCTACAAACGAGCCATTAAAATAAGTAAGGTGAAGTATATACACCAATCCCGCAATCAGTGGAAGTGCAATATACGAAGGAAGCGCATTTTTCTTTACCATCAAATAGATGAGGAGCGCAATCGGAAGTATGCTAAGAAATAAAGCCATAAGTTTTTTTAGATTTCTTTTCGGGGGCAAAAATAGTGCTTTTTATTTAAAATGCAAATTCTGCGAAAGAAAAAATAAAAATATCAACAATTTGCTAGTAGTTTAGTACAAAAACAAGACTAAAAAGTGCTATAAATTTTCGAGCTTTAGATAAGTTAAAATCTTTATATTTTCTTTTTAAGAAAAATTTCTTTCGTTTTCTTTGCACATTTCAATAATATTAAGTACTTTTGTCGCTCATTAATATATTTGGCGTAACCAAAACAATTCATTAACACATAATTCATAACTAATTAATATATTATGGACGTAAAAAAAATTATGACCTCTTTAGAGGCGAAACACCCTGGTGAAAAAGAGTACTTACAAGCTGTACACGAAGTGCTTGAATCAGTACAAGAGGTGTACAACCAGCACCCCGAATTTGCCAAAGCTAAAATTATTGAACGCATCGTAGAGCCCGACCGCATTCATACCTTCCGCGTGGATTGGGTTGACGATAAAGGCGAAGTGCAAAGCAACCTCGGTTACCGCGTGCAGTTCAACGCTGCCATAGGCCCTTATAAAGGTGGTATCCGCTTCCACAAAGCTGTAAACCCTTCAATGCTTAAATTCCTCGGTTTTGAACAAACTTTCAAAAACGCCCTCACTACCCTACCTATGGGAGGTGCTAAAGGGGGGTCTGATTTCGACCCCACCGGTAAATCTGATGCCGAAATTATGCGTTTCTGCCAAGCCTTTATGCTTGAACTTTGGAAATACATAGGCCCTGATACCGATGTGCCTGCTGGCGACGTGGGTGTAGGCGGACGCGAAATAGGCTATATGTACGGTATGTACAAAAAATTAGCCCACGAATACAATACTGGGGTACTCACCGGTAAAGGTATCAATTGGGGAGGTTCACTCATTCGTCCTGAAGCTACAGGTTATGGCGCACTCTACTTTGTAGACCATATGCTTAAAAAACTCGGCAGAGATATCAAAGGACAACGCGTAGTAGTATCAGGATTTGGTAACGTAGCGTGGGGAGCTTCACAAAAAGCAACTCAGTTGGGCGCAAAAGTTATCGGACTTTCAGGCCCCGATGGTTGTGTGGAAGTACCTAATGGTATGACTCACGAAATGATTAACTATATGCTCGAACTCCGCGCTTCTAACCGCAACATCGTAGCACCTTTTGCCGAAAAATTTGCTAAAGAAAGTAAGTTTACTGCAGGCAAAAAAGCGTGGACTATTCCTTGTGATATTGCTTTGCCTTGTGCATTCCAAAACGAATTAGACGGCAATGACGCTCAAATGCTTATCAAAAATGGTGTAAAACTCGTAGCCGAAGTATCGAATATGGGTTGTACTCCTGAGGCTATCAAAGCTTTCCAAGATGCTAAAATGCCTTTCGCTCCTGGTAAAGCAGTGAACGCCGGAGGGGTAGCAACTTCTGGTCTTGAAATGACTCAAAATGCCGCACATCTCGCGTGGAGAAGCGAAGAAGTTGATGCTAAATTGCACCAAATTATGGAGTCTATCCACAACGCTTGCCTAAAATACGGTCAAGAAGAGGGTTATATCAACTACGTGAAAGGTGCTAACATCGCAGGCTTTATGAAAGTCGCTCACGCGATGCTCGACCAAGGCGTAGTTTAATGACGAGTTACGAATGACGAATAACGAGTTATAAATAACAAAAAGCTGCTCAAGATAATGGGCAGCTTTTTTTAAATTCATTTAGTTTTTATGAAAAATCTTTATCTATTCTTGCTCTTTAGCTTCTTATCACTACAAGCTCAACCCGACTCTTCAGGAGCTACACTCCTTACAGATAAACAAGTACAAACGCTTTTTACCCACGAAACTCTTAAAGAAATAGGGGTAACATTCCCTATCAGGAAAGTGTATGCTTTTCAAGATAAATTAGGCAAGCAGTATCTTATCATTTCTGAAAATAATAGCAACCCCGATAAAGCAACCTCTATAAAAGCTTTCAATGTGCTTCTAAAAGAAGAAACACCACCTCAAGTACTTTGGACAATTACCGATGCTATTAATGATACTGAAAAAGCAATGTGGTTCTACACGCGCTATATAAGTCTCACCGACCTCAACAACGATGGTTATATAGACCCAATTGTACTATATGGTTCAGAATCTCAATACGGAGAACCGTATGAAGAAAACCGAGTAAAATTCATTCTTTACTATTTAGGAAAGAAAACAGCCATTCGTCATCAAAATTCTAGCTTAGACGATGGACGACATACCCAAATAGACCGCTCTTATTACAAACTTCCCCTAGCGTTAAAAAAGAAAATACGCAGTATTGTTGCAACCTTAGAAGAAAGAGAACACGCACTTTTCAATACCGAAACTATTAAAGAACTGAAAAAGTAATTTTGCTGGCACATTCTTTGCCTATTGTTACTTGTTAATTGTTACTTGTTAATTGTCAATTATTATGAGGGTCTTATTTTTCTTCTTGATTTTATTTTCAACTGCTCAAGCGCAGATAGTAATCCCGTCCGATAGTATAAATAGTATTGGTTTTGAACCCAATGGACGTCTATTTTTCTGTCATCAAAAAACTGATGGCTCTCTGTTAGGAGCTTTTTTGCGACCTAAAAATAAGCAATGGCTTATCGCTTATCATAGCTCTATAGATAGTAAAATATTACAACAAAAAGCTACTTTTTTCAATACAAAGGACTTGCGCACTACTAAACTCAGTAACTTTACAGGAAATGTTTATACTTCTGAAAAAGACGGGTATACAATTCGTCTTGAGTTTATCAATCCTCATTTGGTGAGAATCAGTACACTCAGCGATATGTTGATATCATACCAAACACCTATTGAGTTAGATTTTGGCAATGGCAAGAAGGCTTATGCTTTAGCGAGAGGTAATGCTCTTAGCTATCTGTTGATTCCTACAGATAATAAAAATCTGTTATATGATATAAGTACCGCTGTAAGTATAAGGAAACCAATGTCATTTCATTTAAAAAAACAGAAGGAACCTACTTCAAAACCTTGTTTTTCTGAAGGGCGCTATATAGAAACTATGTTCGATATACAAAAAGAGGGTAAACAATATATTTTGATAGATGACTATGGAGAACGGGTACTACCCTCTGCTTATGATGATATTCAGTTCAATGGGCACTTTATCTTAGCAAAAAAGGGAAGTTCTTTAGAGATTTACAACATGTATCTGCAACAAATGCTCTTTCCAAACCTAAAAAAGGTATATCTACACCTGAATGCTTTGGAAGTACTCGATGACAATGGAGCTCATTACTATGATTGTTGTGGCGAAGAACTCGATAAACCTGAAAGAGAAATAGAAGAATGTGGAACTAGTTTTATAGAACGTTGGTTAGAATACCGCATTAAGCAAACTCCTAAGCCTTATATAGGAAGAGTAGACTCTAATAATCCCAATATTATCAAGGAAAAGCATTACCTTATAGATCGCAAGCCAACTGAAAAAATTGCTTTTGCAGATGGTACAACAGAATTTTCAGGATTTTCCATAGAAGAAAAATTCCCTTTTGAAGCTTTACGAGTGCAACAAGGCAACCTCTTTGGTCTTTTTGAGTACGAATATCACAAATCTCATCAGCTCAAAGGCAAACAGCTCCTCCCTATTGCTTTCAACAAGATAGAACAAGATAAAAACGAACGGATTCTTTTCTACCAAAATGGCAAAGTAGGCATTTACCCTCAATTCACCACCCCTCAATACGATGTTTTAGTACCCATTACCGAAGCTTTCTACCAAATAGAAAAAAACGGTCGCAAAGGCTTCTTAGATATTTATACAATGAAAGAATATTTTTAGTGATTATTCATCAACAAAAGAATATTTGATAGGTATTACATACGTTGATTCTATAGGGGCTCCATATTGCTTGTGCCAAAGTAAAAAAGCCCCAACACAAAAAGGTAATGAATATTCTCATTGTTTTTTCAGTATGTGATAAATAACAAGGCAAATATACTACTTTTTTTGATTTACTTCAACTCATCGCAATAAAAACTAATACGCCCCCCTGTGTCGCCTATTTCAATACTCTCGTCATACCAACTCACTATTTGTAACTTAAAATAGCGCAACCCATCGGCAGTGCGGATGATATAAGTGTGAAACGAGGGGGTATAAGAGGGGGGCGGTCCTGAGAACACCAACGCCTTATTGAGTAACGGATTAGCATTGGTTTTGGTTTGTTGGGGGCCTTTATTGGGGTCAAACCAAGGGATACCTGTGATATTATGGGCTACGGTATAGCTTATCCACTCGCGTTGTGACATAGTGATAGACACGTTGTCGGTATCTACTACCCATTGTAGGTCGTGAGGCAATTGCGAAACAGTCGTCCAGCGGTCATACCCCTGAAAGCCCATATCGGCAACTCCTCCGTGTCCGTTGCCACTGGTGCCGCTATTGGTGCGAAGTTTATTACCACAGAATGCTAAATCCCAGTCTAATCTATTTTTCTGATTGCCTTCTATAATATCGGCATTCACTTGGTAGGCATTGAATATCTCACCTGTACGGAGGTTATAGTATATCCAATCGTTGGTGACATTATTGATGTACCCCGAACGACGCGGTAGCACTTTGCCTGTAAAAGGCAGAGCTTCATATTTCACACAAGCCGTACTCAACAAAGCTATCAGTATACTATATAAGATTCTTTTCATATTTGCTAATTTCCTAATTTAAAAATCGATCTCTACCTGCACAAAAAACCTACGCCCTGCAGTAGCAGGAATGTTGAACATCGTTACGCCAGAGCCCAAGGTTGAAGGTTTATAATCGAAAATATTATTTGCCCCGACGTTCAGCTTGTAATGCTTCAAAAAGCGTTGTTGTACATTTAAGTTGAAAAGTGCGTAAGCAGGCAGTTCACAACGGAAATAGGCCTCTTTGCTCACAGGGCGCCGTTGCATACCACCACCGTATAAAGGTACTTCTTCCTGCACCGTAATGCGATCTTGCACATCAAAAGTTTTCTTACCCATCATACTCATCGTCAGGTTTGCCGATAGGTCGTAGTTGTCGCGATACCATTTGTATTCAAGCCCTGCGGTAGCGGCGTGAGGCGAGGTAGTGTTGATGCGCAAGCCTTCTGTTTTACTTACGTCTACATACGAATAGGAAGCGTTGAGCGTAAGGGCGGGTACTATCTTCCAGCGGGTGAGCAGGTCAAAGCCTAAGAGCCGTTGCTGGCTGAGGTTCATATACTCGAAGTTATACTGAAACTCGTAGATTTTCCACACCCCCTCTATCTTATCCTGAAACTGATTGATAAAGGCATTCCCCGAAATAAAGAATTTAGGCACCGCATATTCAGCTCCTACCGAAAAGTAATGGTTTTTCTCGGGTTGTAACATCTCATTGCCTACAATTTGAAACATTCCCAAGTGATCCCAATTAAAAAACAACTCTTTAATAGAAGGCGAACGATAGCCTTTGGCGTAATTCAAGCGGTACGAAAGGGCTTCGGTAGGCGAGAATTTTATGGCTACTTTCGGCAGTGCCATCGTACCAAATTGCAGACTGTAATTGGTGCGCAATCCGGCTTCCACTTGCCACTTAGGGGTTATGGTATAAGTGTCCTGAAAGAAGAACTCCCATTCCTTCAACCCTCGTGTGAGCATACGATTGGCTGCAAAGCGGTCGCTGGTGAGGTCGTCTTGAAAATAGTCAATCCCCAAAATGAGGTCGTGCTTTTTGAAGTATTGCGAGGTGAGCGTGAGGCGCGGTTGCATAATCTTAGAGTCATACACCTTTTTATCTACATCACGGCGTTCGTGACGTTTGTAGCGCTCGTAAAAGTCGGTATGGAAAGTGCCGTGTAGTGCGAAATAGTTTTTGAGGCGGTAGGAGAGTTTTAGCCCTCCGGTGAAGTCTTTGGTTTGCGAGAAATAGAGGTCTTGCACCATATCATACGAGTTCATCAAAAAGCCCGTGCCGTATAGCTGTACGCTTAAGTTTTTGCTGTCGTAATACAGTTTTTGCGAAGCCGAGAGATGCTCTACCCCCTCAATACCCATTGGCGGACGCAAAAAGGTGGCTTGCACTACAGTATCTTTACTGAGAAACGGATTGGCTTCTTTAGTATACACCTTGCGATCGGGTTCTTTTTGGTAAAGGTAATACGCATCCTGACTGCTGAACCACACATCCGTTTGAGTAGTGAACTTCCCTATCTTTGCCCCTGCCGATACCCAGGATTGCAGGTTGGGCTTATCGGCATTCTTTTCAAACATATAGAGAAAATCGCGCCGCTCAGGGTTGTGGTAATTGCGTTCGTTCATCTCGGCGTGTCGCGAACCTACCGTAATAGCAAAAGGCTTATCTGTTTTCTTGGTGATAATGTTGATGACTGCTCCTGCTGCCCTCGAACCGTAGAGGGTAGACGACGCCCCTTTCATCACCTCAATGCGCTCTACAGCGTGCAGGTTGAACCGCTCGTAATCTAAGTTGCCTGCCATTTCACCCGTCATACGCTCACCGTCCATCAAAAAGAGGATATGGCGCGCATCCAAGCCCTGCATACTTATCTCGTTGCCAAAACCTACCTTTTGGATATTCATCCCAGGGGTTTCCTGCATCAGCGCCTGCTGGATATTGCTATACCCCGCTTTCACTAACTCCTGCCCAGTGATGACCTGCACCACCGTAGGTGTTTCTTTGGTGGGGCGCACGGTAGCACCCGTCGTTCTACCTGTGAGAGTAGTGCCCGCCAATTGGGTAGTTTCCTCGCTGAGGTATACCGTGAGCTCGTTTTCTGCGTTTAGCGTACCTTTTAGCAGTGTGTAGCCCAGCGACTGCACCGTGTAATGCAGTACACCCCCCTTGCGCCTTTTCAGGAGGGCAATGCCATTGTCATCGGCAATGCTGTGCTGTAGTTTATCACTATAAGCAGGCTCGGTATAACTCACTACTGCCGCAGCTATAGGCAAGCGGGTACTCTTGTCGAGCACCCGCATACGCACCTGTTGGGCTGAGAGGATTCCTCCTAATAGAAATAGTAAAATGGATATGGTGATTCTCATTAACTTAAGGTCTTATAGCTACTTCTTTGGCATAAATGGTAAGTCCTAATTCTTTGTTAAGGTAAGAGAAGGAGGTTATTTTTTTCTCTACATTCACAATCATTCGCACTTCGCCTTTAGCAGAAGTTTTAAGCGTTTGTGTACCCGTAGCATCCCAAAGGGTAGTGGTTACTTCCGCTGCTTTGAGTTTGGTTTTATCGGTATTGCCTTGCCCGTAGATAGCTTCTTCACTTTTAGTAAGCACATCTATAAAACGCGCTTTGCCACTGAAATCTAATTGCAAGTTCACTCCACTCACTGCCGTTTTGGCAAGCGATAGTTGCATACGCCCTGTTACATTGTTAGGCTCTTTACCGTCCCACACAAAGGTGATAGGCAAGGCTACCTCTGTAGTTTTACCCTCGTAGGTGAGCTTAGCCGTAATAGTTTGAGTAGCACCCAAAAGCGTAATAGCTTGCTGGTTGTTATCACCGCGAAATCTTTCACCCCCTGTGTCTAATTTTTTTTCTGCCAACGCCTCTTCGTAGGCATCGAGTTCTTCCTGAAAGTGAGCTAAGCGAGAGCGGTCAATTTTTTGTTTAAATATCGTACCCACTACGTTCATCATATTGTATTGGATTAAGAAATACACCTCGTGTGTATCTACATTGAAGAAGCCCGTAACAATGGTACTCCCTTCTTTAGTGATAGTGGGACCTTGGTAATTGTCAGGTATATAAGGGGTAGTTACGGCAGCTTTATCGTAGAATTTTATCCAATTGCCCTCGTATTCCTGCTTGTCCCAATAGCTGAGTTCCATTGCCTCCAAGGAGGCGTGCATTGTTACGGCAAAAGGCATAGTGCCCGGTTGTATTTTCTCAAGATGCATTTTGAGGCGTTTGCTGGGCTCGTCCCAAGTGAAAGTAAATTTAGTAGGTACGCCCGAAGGCAATAATGATCTGTCCGTACCAGCCAATTTCACGTGTTGCCCTAATACCATATCGCCTTTTAGTACGCTGATAGCTGTTTGCAGTTTAGGGTCGGTATTTTCAATAGGCTTGTTTTGTTCTTCTTTTTTGCAAGCGAAGAAGGAAAGCCCTATAAATAATAAAAGTATTTTTTTCATAGTAAGGAGATTAATTACAGTTGAAGTTAAGAGTAAAAGCCAGAAAGCAACAATTGTAGTTGTTACTTTCTGACTTTTAAGAGTAGGAAGTAGAGAATTATTTTCTCACTTGCTTACCATCATAATGAACATAGGCAGTAAAAAGGGTGATGAACGCAAATTTACCTTCGCTATGAATTCCTACTGTTAATTTGTAGGTATCACCTTCTTTTGTAAACTTTCCTTCTACTAAGGTAGCTGTGTATCTATGTGTACTAATAGGAGTGTTTAAAATCACAGACCTTTTTAGATTAGTAGCACGGAAAGAACCATCATTATTAAGAGTGATTCCTTTAGTGTCAATAGTAATCGTACCTGGCATATTTCCTATTTTAAAAGGAGGTAAATATAGGTTAAATTTACCATTACTATGTTTTTCTACACTGAAAAGTTGATCATAAACAGGGCTTTTCTTATTCCCATTCATTACAACTTCGTCAAGGACACCTTTATAGTCTCCCTTTACATCGTCTACTGTAATAGTAGCTCTTTGACTTTCAGCATTTTGCTGAACAGCTGCTTGACTATTGGCAACTAATCCTGTCTCAGCAGAGTTGAGTTCCTCTTTTTGGCACCCTATAAATGCCACCCCTGCGATTGCTGTAAAAGCAATCATTTTTAAAAATGAATATTTCATATAGACAAAATTAAAAAATTATTAGTTCACTATTTTAAACCCATTATAAATAAGTTTAGCGAGGCAAAGGTATAATAAAATATTTACAAAGCAAACTTTTTTATCTTTTTTTTGCTTTTTTCAATAAATGTTCAAAAATATCTATTTTCTTTGAATTATCTCTCCTTAGATATTTTCTACCTGTTTCATTATTATCTTTTAATTCTTGAAGATATGGGAATCTGGTTAGATTAGGAGCTTCTTCAAAGTGCTTATTTCCTCCATCATCTAATTTATCTTTTGGAATAAGTTTTATAAACGCTTGTGTTTCGGGTCTATTATAAATTTCTTTCGTAATTTCAAACACCAAAATTCCATTTTCATCATCTCTTACACCTCCATCAATAAAATATGTAAGTCCATTGCTGGGATAAATAATTTTAGCTTTAGGAAGCCCTCCAAAGGCTATTCCTTCTATTACTTGTAGTTTGCTAAAATTAATGTCAGATTTCAAATTAGGAAGATTTAGAAGACGAACAGTACTTGCTGAAATAGGAGCGGGAGCATTATTTAAGTTAGGGAAGATTATTTCCTCTAATAATGGACAGTTATCTATACGTAAGGCTGTTAGCTCTCCATTTGAATCATAACCTTTAGCTCCTAATTGCATAAATGTTTTAGAAGATGAAAGATCTATTTTTTGTATAGAAGGATTGTTGCTAACTTTTATAGCCCTTAACTTTTCAACATTTGAAAAGTCTATTTTTGGAGTATTTATCCATTCTATAACAAATATACTTACATTCTTTCCTATCTTTACATAAGGGAAAGTAATGGTTTTGCTTGCTGTCATTGTTAAAAAAACACCTCCACTGAGACGTGGGTTATTAAATATATACTCAATACCTTCAATGTTATTTATTTTTGAAGTATCTACTACGTTGGGGTCTCTTTGAACTGCTTGGTCAATAACTATATCAGTTTGTGTTTCTTCTATTTTTAAGTTTTTGCTAATATCTATTTTGTCATTAGTTATTACACTTGGAAAGTTTTGTTTGATATAACGCAACAACACAGGATCAGGTACCTCGCGCAAGGTAGTATATTTCTCAGCTGTACCCTGTGCGTTGAGCATCTGTACATCACTCTTAGGCGCAAGTTTTACGTAGGCAGGCAATACATCCATATTGTACTTAGCGGTTGCAGGCAATACCAGCTTATCAAAACTGCGAATCAGCTTATAAGGCTCTTGGGCATTGTCACTATAGTCGGTAGTAGCGAGGTTCTTAAAGTCGTACAGCTCATTACCGCTTAGGTTTACGTTCTTTACCGTTGCTGGCAATGCCCCAAAGTCAAATTCTTGTGCAAACTTGTTGTTGCTGAGGTTTACCTCACTAAGTGCTGGGAACGCCTCTAAGCCTTTTACATCGGTGAGCTGTTTGCCACTGAGGTTGAGTGAAGTAGTGGTGCGCACCTTGTCGTTTACCACAAGAGTATTGCCTTCAAAAGTGAAGCCTTGTTCTTTTAAGGCAGTTACCAAAGCAGGGTTTTCAATAGCTACTTTGCCATTTTCTGGTTTTGGAGGTTCTGGGCTATCGCTTTTCTTGCAAGCATTGCCTAAAGCGATGAGCACTACAGCTATCATCACTTTTACTGAATGTTGGATATAATTTCTCATAGTTAAAATATTTATGGTTATATAAAATCTTTATACTCATCTATTTATTATTCCTCCTCGTCATCATATAAAGGAAGATAATCAAACACTCTTAGAGAAGGAGCGTCATTAAATCTCGCAACACCTATTTTTTTATCAGGGATATATGTTTCAACAAATTTTTTGGTTTCTGGGCGATCAAAAATCTCTTCAGTAGGGGTAAAAAACAGTGTACCATTCTTGTCGTCTCTTTCTCCATGCATCATAAACTTTGTCGTACGTCAAAGTCCCAAAAACTTTGAAAAAGTTTATAATACTGATAATCAATCACTTTTAAAGTGTATTATGTAGGAAAGCCAGCGATAGCTGGGTATGTGCTGCAAACGCCCCCTCAAGAAAAACTTTTAGGACAGCCCCTTAAAGTTACTACTTTTTAGTAAGTATCAAAATGTACAGAAGCATCAAAATTTACAAATAAAAGATAGGTTCCGCTACTTTCCAAAGTAAATTCTACTTTTGTCGCATTATCTTTCTTAAAGAATTTACCTCTAATATTGGCAGGGTAATCAGTCAACAGTAAGTTTACTCCATTAGAAAAGCTTCCTGAAAAAGTACCGTCACTATTTAATGTGATACCCTTAACGTTGATAGTTAGTTTAGCAGGCATTCTTCCTACTTTAAAAGCATCAACACTTAGGTTAAACTTGTTATTGCCGTTTTTGGTGATATTTACCGTTCTATCAGAAACAGAGCCCTTATTTTCTCCGTTCATCTTTACTTGGTTAATTTCACCTTTGTAATTTCCCACTACACTATCTACAATGAAGTTAGAATTAACAGAGGGATGTTCGCTAACAACTGTCGTCTCATTAGCGTTTTGTGAGTTCCCTTCATTAGATGGATGATCAGCAATGTTCGCCTCTTCTTTTTGGCATCCTACTAATGCCATTCCTAAGATAGCTACAAAAGCTATCGATTTAAATAAATTTGACATAGTTATTAAATTTAGATAATTACTTTTTATGCTTAGAGTTTCCGAATCTAAGTTTTACGATTTCGTTAAGAGTTAGTGCTTTATTGTTAGTTTTATTTAAAAAACTTCGGTTGTGGATGGAAGGTCGGCCACTTTCATTATTGGTGTCAGTATAGTCATAAATTTCTGAATCCTCTAATAAATTATCTACAAAATTGTATGAAGTTGTAATTCTATTATTAGGAAGATATTTTTGAATAAAAGCTTTTGTTTCCTCTTTGTCGTATATATCTTTTGTAATAGTTAAAATTAATTTTCCAAACTGACCTTCTTTTTCTTTATTTCCTCCTATTGTAAAATATTTAATATCAGCAGGATATATAATTTTAGTAGTTGCTGGTATTTTAGCTAATTGAAGAGAAGAAAAAACTTGTATTTTACTTAAATCAATAGTAGAAGTAAGCTTAGGTAATTCTAAAAGAGAGATTGCAAATATTGAAATAGGAGAAACGGTACTTTTAGAAACATCAGGCAAGGTAAAAGTTTTTAAATTAGGGCAATCTGCAATTATAATAAAATCACCTACAAAACCCAAATGACTTGTTTCTCCTCGTTGCATAATTTTTTTAGAGGCTGATAAATTGACATTAGTAATACCTTTATTATGAACAGCCCAAAAAGCAAAAAGATCTTCTGCTCTGGTTAAGTTTAGGTTAGGTGTACTAACCCCATAGAGGACAACACTTCCTGTTTTGGGTGATATCTTTAAATTATCCACTACAAAATTTTCATCAGGTAAGGTTCGTATTTCTACATCTCCGCGAAATAAAGGATTATTTGTAATAAAAATAATGCCTTCTAAGTTTTTAAGGTTAGCAAATTCAGGCTCATTATAACCTTCTTCACCTTTTAATATTTTTACAGCATTGGCTCTTTCATCTACTTTTATACTCTTGCTAATATCAATCTTATCACCACTAAACACACTTGCAAAATTAGCTTTCAAATATTGCAACAACACAGGGTCAGGCACCTCTCGCAAGGTAGTATATTTCTCAGCTGTACCTTGTGCGTTGAGCATCTGTACATCACTCTTAGGCGCAAGTTTTACGTAGGCCGGCAATACGTCCATATTGTACTTAGCGGTTGTAGGTAATACGATCTTATCAAAACTGCGAATGAGTTTATAAGGCTCTTGGGCATTGTCACTATAGTCGGTAGTAGCGAGGTTTTTAAAGTCGTACAGCTCATTACCACTGAGGTTTACACTCTTTACCGTTGCAGGCAATGTACCAAAATCGAATGTTTGTGCAAACTTGTTGTTGCTGAGGTTTACCTCACTAAGGGCTGGAAACGCCTCCAAGCCTTTTACATCGGTGAGCTGTTTGCCACTGAGGTTAAGTGAAGTAGTGGTGCGCACCTTGTCGTTTACTACAAGGGTATTGCCTTCAAAAGTAAAGCCTTGTTCTTTTAAGGCAGTTACCAAAGCAGGGTTTTCAATAGCTACTTTGCCATTTTCTGGTTTGGGAGGTTCTGGGCTATCGCTTTTCTTGCAAGCACTGCCCAAAGCGATGAGCGTTATAGCTATCATCACTTTTACTGAATGTTGGATATAATTTATCATACGATAAAATGTATTTGTAAAATGAATTAGTTTAAAATTTGGTGCAAAGGTATAAATATTATTTAGAATAGTGATAAAGAGTGTATAAAATATGTATTATTTCTTACAGCTATAGTAAGCAGGTAATAAACAATAGTTGATTATGAGTTAGATTCACTTACATTTTTTTACAAAACTATTTGCTAATATCTAAATTTGTACTACCTTTGCCCTTACAAATCATTATTTACGAATAACCAATAAATAAAAATACCAATATGGATATCCAAGGACGAATCATCAAAATTACACCTACACAAACCGTAGGGCAAAATGGCTTCCAACGCCGCGATGTTATAATTATGACCGAGGAACAATACCCTCAGTACATCCCATTTGACTTTGTACAGGAAAAATGTGCGCTACTCGATAACTTTCAAGAAGGACAAATAGTGCGCATCAGTTTCAATATTCGCGGTCGTGAGTGGGTAAACCCTCAAGGAGAGACCAAATACATTGTAAACTTACAAGGATGGCGTATCGAAAATGCCGAAATGGCACAAAACTATCCTCCGCAAGGGCAAGCTTACCCACAAGGCTATGGGCAACCTGCTTACCCTCCACAAGGCTATGCACAACCACAATACCAACAGGCGCCCCCTCAATATCAGCAAGCAGCCCCTCAGTACCAACAACAAGTGCCTCCTCAATACCCACCTCAAACTGCTCAACAATCATTCCAACCTTCTCCACAACAAGCTTTTGGCACTCCTCCAGCACAAAGTGCTCCAACTGCTGAACCCGAAGACGATCTACCATTCTAAGAATGACATACTTAATAAACAACGAAACACCTTTTCCTTCCCCCGATACCGCTTCGGAGGAAGGAATTGTGGCTTTTGGAGGTTCTCTCTCCCCTACCCGACTCATAGAAGCCTATTCTCAAGGCATTTTTCCTTGGTATAATGAGGGGGAACCTGTACTATGGTGGTGTCCCGACCCTCGCTTTGTGCTTTTCCCCGAAAAACTGCATATTGGCAAAAATATGCGCAAACTCCTCCGCAAAGCTCCTTATCGCGTTACCTACAACCGTTGTTTTACCCAAGTGATGCAGCAATGCGCTACAGTGCCCCGCAAAGACCAACACGGCACTTGGATTCACCCCGAACTTATAGAAGCCTATACAATCCTTCATCAGCAAGGAATTGCACACTCGGTAGAGGTATGGCAAGACGAAACCCTTGTAGGCGGCTTATACGGACTTCAAATCGGCAAAATTTTCTGTGGAGAAAGTATGTTTAGCAAGCAGCCTAACGCCTCACAGTACGGTTTTATCACTTTCCTGCAAGCCCACCCTCATATCGCCTTAGTAGATTGCCAAATTCACAGTGAATATTTAGAAAGTTTAGGCGCTGAAGAAATCCCAAGAGCAACATTTTTAAAATTATTAACCATCAATCGTTAAAAGTACAGATTCGCGTTTCACATACCCAGCTGTGAGCCCTCACTGACTTTGTAGGCGTTTTATAGCCGATATTCTTTTTAAAAATTGTAGATAGTGTGTTATATGAAAGAAATAGAATTGTTTAGACATATAAAGGACTGCATCGGTATGTTTGTACCCGATAGTACTTATAATAACTATGTATCTCTTATTATTGGCTATGATTTAGCTAAAGATAATATATTGTTAGAGGGGTTTAGCGAGTGGTTAGCTTCTAAATACAAATTACCGACTAACTTTGCCTTTTCTCAACAAATTAAATATTACCTTTTTAAAAAAGATTTCACAAAAACTTTAACTAAAGAAGATGAAATGCTTTTAATCCATTGTTTGTACGAAAAATTAGTAGAGTTTTGGGAAGAAAACAACAAAATCTAAAAAATACTCTGATTATTCATTATGAAAATAGATGATAAACTACTAAAAGACTCCCTTATTGAGTCTAAAATACCAGCTAATGACTTTGGTATAGTAAGTAAAGAATACAAAACTAAAATACTGAGCAAGTATGTGGATAATACCCAATTGAATAGCGGACGATTTTTACGATATTTTGAATGTCTTAAAGATTTAGGAAAGGTATATTATGGGGTAGAAGCTATAAGAGCTATTTTAGAGTTGCCATTAGAAGGTGATTTTTTTATCTTTACAGAAAAAGGAGATGATATATACAAAATATCTGGGTGGAATAATATAAAGTTAATTATACCTCAATTACCCAGTAGCTTAGATGTTTATATAACAGATGTAAATTTAGATGCTATGATTTGTTTGACGAGCGAAGATAATGTAATTATCAGTGGTAAAAATCCTTTTACTCGTTAAAATCTCAAAGTAGAGGAGTAGTTAATTTATGGAATATATCCTATCTGTTTGAAGCAAACACCCCGCCTTTTTTCTTTAGAAGATAGGAATATTTTTAGAAATAAGGAACATTCAACAAACACCAATTTATCTAAATAGAAATGGATATATTAGAGATAGAGAAAATAATAAAAAACTTTTTAGACCTTAGCTTTATAGGGCTTTCTTTTAAACTTCCTGTTTATACAGAAGGTGATTTTTATATTATAGGAGTTGATTACGAGGATAAAATAGGGGTTAGCCATAGCAACCATTCTGTTTATTCCCTATCAGAGAGTACTCTTTTTATAAATTCGTCCTTAAACCAACTCATAGATTGCTTGCTGTTTTTTACTAAAAATTTTGATTTTCAGGAAGAATATAGCGATACATTACGCTTGGAAAAGCTAAAAACTATAAAAAGACATTTTTTAAAAATAGACACTCCTTGTTTGGATCAAAAACACTTGGTGGAGTTATATCTTAGAACAAGTAGAGGAGGGGATATTATAACAATTAACAACTTATTTATAAAAAAAAGATGAAAGAAAAATTATTTATATGGTTTATGACTACAACACGCTGGAGAACAGGGGTGCCCCAGTTCTTTTACAATGCTGAGTTATCGGATTTAGAAAATCCTACTAATTCTGATTGGAAATATATGAAAAACGTCCCTTCTCAGATGCTTCTTACCTATAAAAACAAAGGAAATGTTAGGTTCGACTGGGTTTTCTATAGAAATAGAATAATGGTTGTCTCAGAAGAGTTTTTATCTTTTCTATCAGCGTATTGGGGGGAAAATCGTTATGTAGTATCTCCTTGTTTGGTGCAACACTCGAAAGGAGTATCTTGCTCGGATAAGTCCTACTTTGTTCTTTTTCTTTTAGAGGTGGATAATTCTTCTTTTATCGTAGAAGAAGAAGGGAAAAAACGTATGGCGGGTAATCGTTTTGAATATCTATACCCCAATATAACTATAAAAGAGCAGAAAAAAGGAGTGTTCTATTACGATAGGATAGCTTACGAACAAGGGTTGCTATTCACAGAAGAGACAAAAGATATTGTTTTGAGTTCATTCTATAAACCTGAGATTTATTTGATAGAAGATTTTCCTACAGCTTATAACAATATGAATAAAAAAGAAGAGTTTTTACCCCCCCTCTCTAACACATTATGAAAAAATGGAATTATTTTTATGAGAAAATAAGAGATGAATTATTGCAAATAGATAGTGATTTCAACACTCCTTATCTTTCTATATTGCAGGAAAACACCTTATTATTAGAAGATTGGGTGTTAAGAAGTAATTTAGCTAATTATAAAGCAATATATCTAAATTCTAATTTGCAAGGATTTAATAAAATGGTATTTTTGCCATTTCATTTTAACTTTGATTGGTGTTCCATAAAACAAGAAGTTTATTATTCAACAAGAAAAGAGCCATCAACCTTTGATAGTTTTATTTCAAATCTTTATTATTTGTTTGACTTTTTATTGTCCTATAATACTCTTATAGAATGCCCAACCTACAAAGATAACGAATTATATTATCGCAAATTTAATGGAGAAGTAATTTATGAATGTAAATTTCCTCCTATGTTATATGATTTAACTTTTAATGTCATTACAACATTTATTTCTATAGACTATTGTGAGAGAGAAATATTAGAAGAAAAAGGATTTTATAGAGGATAAAAAGGTTTATAGTTATTATACTAACAGCTTGTAGCTTATATAGTATAAGTGTTTTCAGATACAAAAACTAATATACAAACAGATAAGTTTAACACAGTACACGAGTTAGTCGAATGTATTAATGACTATTGGTATGAATATATTTCTGAAGGGTTTAATTTCTTGAAGAAAGAAATACACTTCATAGCCGATTTCTTTCCTTTTATAGAGCTAGGAGTGTTACCCTTTTCTATTACCGAGTATGTTCAAAAACAATTATCCTACCTTGAATTAACCTATAATGACTTTGAAATAAAAGCAACAACATTGAAAAAGGATTTCTTTGCAAATCTTAGTAAATATAGGGGGCATATAGATGAGAAAACAAGAGAACAACATTTAGTAAATTTACTATTATGCTTCTTTTCTAACCATCTAGAATCAGAAGAGTCTATTATATACTATGTTCTTGATGATCTCCTATTTTTTAAAGTACCCGAAGAGTTTATAATAGAGAAACTACATCAATATTTTGCTGAAATTATACATATCATAGATCATAAAGAATGAAATATTAAGTACATTGTTAAGTTTCCTATGCTTTACCAATCTATAAAAAAACAAAATAATAAGCATAACATTTTACAAGTATGAAAATAGAAGCAATTAACAAAGGGAGTGAAGCAAAAGCCCTTGCTTTTCAGGAGCTTTTAGGCTTTACCTTGCCCGATGATTATTTTAATTTTTTAGCCCAAAATGACGGCGCTACCATTGATGAAGCCTATTTCTATGTAAAGGATATAGAGGAATACATTATGTTTGATCTTTTCTATGATATAAAAAAATGTATAAAAATCTATGAAGAGTTCAGTGACGATTTTCCGAGCAAAAGCCTTGTCATCGGGAGAGATCCAGGAGGAGGAATGCTCCTTTTAGTAACCACAGACGTAGGTGATTTCTCCAAAGGGATTTATTTCTATGATCACTCTCACTTTTTTGAGGCTTCCAATAGCGATTGTAATACCTACTTTATATGCGATACATTCAGCGAGTTTATAACCATTTTAGAGCATACTACTTTACCACAATAGATAATAAACCCTAAGAAATATTTTCAACAAGTAACATCAAATCAAAATGACAGAAGAAGCGCGAACAGAAGCATTAAGTCAGCTTATCTATAAGTGTGCTAAAGAAGCATTCTTGGAATTGTTTAAGAACAAGGAACATTATTACAATTGTGTATTACTTGCTCCTGCCGAGGGCTATGCACCTATTCTATCAGCTTGGTCTTATGAAGCCTTAGACAGAGAGATACCTAAACATCCCAAAGAAGAAATTTGGTTATACAAATGGAACTTTGCCGATTCGCCTTATTACGCTTTTGGTGAAGAATATTTCAAGCCTGTTCAAAGTTTGTTAGATACTTATCCTAGTATTCTTAATATGGAAGACGAAGATGAAATAGAACGAGAGTTTGAACTAAGAATCTCGGCAATGGTACAAGCGATGCAAAAATTGGATCAGGAAGGTGTTTTCTCAATCAATCAGCCGAGAGAGCAAGTTTATATCAACGTTGAGTGTATTCCTAACGACAATTCTGATGTAGATAGAGCCCTTTTACTCAATGAAGCAAAGAACATTCAAGAATGGTTAAAAGATAATCCCAAAGTAGAGGAATAATACTATTTATTATAAAACACAAAGATTAGAATAAATTATAGCTCCTCCCAAAGAGGATTTTAATAGTTAAATATACGTCTAAAGTGCGAGGCTTTTAATTCACCGTCAGGTGAAAATTCGTGAGATAATACAAAACAAAGAGTTCTATACAATCCCAAATTCGTGCAAATTCGTGAAATTCGTGGGAGCTTTTCTCTATACTGCGCCAGCTCACCGACTTTGTACACGTTTTTCTACATCGTTAAAACACAATTGATATGAATAAACCATTAGATATTATATTAAGCTCCGTCAGAAAGGTAGCGTGGCAAGCGCTAAAAGATCGTTTAGGCTTTATAGATTACAATATCGCTGATATATTGAACAACCTTATTGATGATGATCCTCACAAAAGAAATATCGCTTATTGGCAGTTAGACAACCATATTGTTATACAAGGAGGTCTATCCGAAAGCTGTTTTTATATACTACCTTTTCTTAATGAATTGGTAACCATTACAAACAACAGACTCGAACTTCTAAATATTATTTTTGAAATATTCAATGGTAACGACAGAAATGCGCAAGGTGAGCATATAATAATTAAATATAATACTGAAATAGAGCCGTTTGAGCATTTTATTCCTATTTCAGTAGGGAGGGAAGCCCCTCTTTTACCCTCAATTATAACCTATATGGAAGCTAACAAAAGTGTTTATCTAAAATTGCTGAATGATATATCTTCTGTAGAAGAACTTGAAACGCTTTTGTATATTATTTTATGTTTTAAAAGAGATCCTTTTATCAAAGAATGCTTTTATTCAGCAAAAAATAATGAAAAAAATAGCATATATAATGAAATTTTTGAAGGTTTTATAGTCGATATTGAAGAAGTGCATTCTCTTTAGAAATTAAAAAAGTAAAAGTATTTATGGATAATATAATAGATTAGTTTGAAGAAAAAAGAAATTGTAGATAGTGTGTTATAATGAAATATATGTTTTATCTCCCTAAAAAAATAATGAGTGACTTTTTGTACATAATAGTACTCACTCTTTTAGTAATAAAAATATTCTTTGCTTATATAGAAAGTAATAGCTTTTTCAGCACTAAATTTTTATCATATCTATTCTCTATTAAACCTGATATTGTAAAATTTATAAATAAATTCTCTATTTACTACTCAGTAAAACTATCTTTTTTACTTATTTGGATTTTTTGTTTGCATTTTATTATTTTCAAAATAATCAAGTATATATTAAAAAAATGCAATATTAGTGACTACAGTTACTATGTTTTTCCTATAGTAATATTTCTATGGTATTATTATTTTCCTATGATAATAGCTGTTATTTTTCTAACATTTTATGAGTATATTAGTGCTAGAGAGGTTTTAGAAATCTGTATAAACCCTTTTTTATGGGTACAATAATTCTAATAATTCACCGTCAGGTGAAAAATTCGTGAGATAATACAAAACAAAGACTTTTATACAATCCCAAATTCGTGAAAATTCGTGAAATTCGTGGGCTTATCTCTATAAATCACCCCCATTTTGCCTCACAATTCGTGAAATCCAGCAGCGCCAGCCGCCAATCCCTTCACACCACTTTTGTTAATTCTTAATTGTCAATTGTTAATTGAATAATCTCTTCTTATTAGAAAAAACTTTTTGATTTCCACTAAAAAATCATTACCTTTGTCAGCGTATTACCTTTTAAATTCCTAAACAGATGAAATTTTACTTGTTACTAATGGCTTTTTCACTCTTTTTTTGCTCTACCAAAGAACAAAAAAGCGACAAAAATACCATAGAGAAAGCACAAAAATCCAATGAAAATGAAATCTTAAAGATTAAATATTTTTATGTAGAACCTGAGATCCCTATAAATATCGACAAAGATGAACTAGAAATAGTTGAAGTTACTAAAAACAGATTTCTAATCCATGAACAGATTTACAACAAGGGAGTTCTTAAAGATTCTACAATAATAGATATCCCTTTCAATGCAGATAGTCTTTTTTCATCAATACCTAAAGCATATCTCAATAATGCTAAAGCATATCCTTTTTTAAATTTCAAATTCATTCGTGATTATCCTTACGAATGTTTCTATATTTTCAGACAAAGAGATACTATCGAATGGCATATTGCTGACGAACTACTTCCTGAAGACTTTGTTTTCTACAAGAATTTTAAAGAATTCCGATTGGAACAATTAAGTAAGAGAACTAAATAGATGGTAAAAAATGCGTATATTGGGCTAAAAAGGATGTCACCCAGATGTTTTTTTGTAAGGTCTAATGAAGAAAAAGTTCTAAATAATGAAACTATATAAAATTGTATTTTTATTTTGGATTTACAATATCTTTGCGATATTTCAGTTCTCTTGGATGACTGGAGTTTGGTTTGATACAGAAAATCTGATGCAACGAATGGATTATGAAATATACAAACCACCTTTGTGGCAATATCAAGTGTATTACATATTGTTTGGGGTGTATGTAGTGATTTGTTCTTTATTATTATACCTTTGGCAAAAGAAGATAAGAGATGCTGATAGGGCAATCATTGTTTGGGTGTTACATATTATATGGGTATTATTTTTTATATTAGGCTGGATAATTACTATTTAAAAATATGTTTTTGTTCTACAACACTTGCGAAGCTATAAACCTTTTATTACAATATGGGTCAAGAGTTGAGAAATAATAATCCTTGATTAACAGAATGTTGTTGCTTTTACATCGCATCTCCCTCTTTGAAGGAAGTCCGCAAGAGAGGTGGATGTTTTAAATCCGATGATGGTAACACTTTGCAGAGCTAATTGTTCATTAACTATTAATGCGAATCAAGAGTTGAAAAAGTAGAAAAAATAAAAGTAGTCTGATAAATCACTATCTTTGTGGTGTCAAAAAAAAATCAGATATAAATGATAAATCAGACTACGGCGACAAAATTAGTAAAAATATATTTAACAATATGTCAAAAATACGATAATTATTTACAATATTTTTGTCAGCGATTTAGCAATAACAACAAACCTGTATTTACAGATCAAGAAGTTATTACAATTTATCTATTTTGCACTGGTGTTGAACACAAGTACAAAATAAAAGAAATGTATAATTTCATCAAAGATTACTGGCTTGATTGGTTCCCTAAAATACCTTCTTATCAAGCCTTTAATAATCGTTTAAACAGACTTAGCGAAGTCTTTAAGCATATATCTATTGAACAAATTTTAATAGGAATGTCAGAGCAAAGAGAAATGTCTATCAATATTTTAGACTCTTGTCCTATTGTTACTTGTAAAGGAAATGGCAAAGGAAAAGTAGCTCGTGATTTTACTGATAAAAGCTATTGTTCCTCGAAAAAAATGTGGTATTATGGTGTGAAACTACACGCCTTAGGTGCTTATCAAAAAGGTACTCTTCCTTATTTGAAAGATTATATTGTTACCAAAGCTAGTGAAAATGATTTAAGTGTTTTCAAAGAAAATTGGCAAGAGCTAACAGATACTTGTTTTATTGCTGACAAGATTTATCAAAGTGCTGCTGTTAATGAAGTTTTGAAATCAAATAATAGTGAAATGATAACACCTATAAAAATGAAAAAGAACAAGTCAGAAGTATTAAAACAGAGAGATTTTGCTTTTGAATCTTTGTATAATAAGGCTGTTTCATCTATAAGACAACCTATTGAATCGTTCTTTAATTGGTTGAATGAAAAGACTCAAATACAATATGCTGGAAAAGTGCGCTCTAGCAAAGGACTTTTTGTCCATATCTTTGGAAAAATAGCTACTGCATTACTCTTTGAAAATTTATTTTAAACCTTGATTAGCATTATTAACCTTTTATTCTTCTGAAATACCGTAAATTTCATTTAAACACGCTTTAAATTCTGCTTTAGAATGAATTTCTTTCTCAAAAAGGACTGTTCCATTATCTGCACTCAAAGTGATGTATTTCCCTTCTGGTCCTCTTCTATAAGGTGCTGGAATACAAATAACATAAACAGGTTTTTGATGATTTGCTCTACGAACGTCTAACTTCAAGGAGACATCCATCAAATCGAGATGAAATTTCTGTTTGCAAATAGTTTTTAGCTCATCAATAGATATTTTATAAGGGGCATCCCAATCTTCTTCTTTAGTAATCTTCCCATTTGCGCCGTAATGATAGGTCTTCCCTACAAGCATATCATAAAAAAATGTAGTGCTTTTTATAAGTTTATTACTATGAACATCATACTGATACACATACCCATAAGGGTGTACAACACTGCTGAACATTATCTGTTTTATTCGTTCGTCTATAAGTATTTGCACTTTATCATCTCCTTTTCGCAAATAAGTAATCGACCCTCCACAAAATACAAAGGAAGTATCGGGTTGCCAATCTTTAAAACTTATTTTGCTAAAATCTTTCATTTTTTGAATCTGAAAAGGCTGGGCATTCCCTACTAAACTGAATGCTAACAATACTAAAAATAGGGTAACTTGTTTCATCTTTCTAATGTGTTTTAACCAAAAATTCGTGCGACGAGAAAACACACCACTATCCCATAGAGCACAGGCAACAGGGTAGCAATAAGTGTCCATTTCTTGCTGTGGGTTTCTTTGTAAATAGTGTAGATAGTCGTACTACAAGGGTTGTGTAACAAGCTGAAAAGCATTAGATTTACAGCCGTGAGGAGTGTCCATCCACCAGCGTGTAGCAATACGCCCACTTGTGAGGTGGAGGCTTCCATAAGTACACCAGCTCCCTCGCCTACTGCTGTTTGTCCTAATACCATAGTGGTGAGCATTAACACCGTAGGGATTACAATTTCATTGGCGGGAATAGCAACAATATAAGCGAGCAAAATCACTCCGTTCAAACCTATAAACACACCTATAGGGTCTAAGCCTTGTATAAGCCAAAGCGCAATGGGTTGCTGGGCTATTTGCAAGTTGCATATTAGCCATATCACTGCTCCTGCAGGGGCAGCAAACACAATAGCACGCCAAAGTACGATAAGGGTTCTATCAATAAGTGAGGTGTAGAGTGTTTGAAAAAAACGCGGCGGACGATAAGGCGGCAATTCCAATACAAAAAATGATGATTCTCCTTTGAGGAGGGTCTTGCTCAACAACCACGAGGTGAGGAATGAAAATACTATACCCAACACTGCGATTCCTATCACTGCGAGCATCGCAACTGTACCGCTCCACTGCTTGGGAACTAATGCCCCAATGAACAAGGTCGCAATAAGTATTTGGGTAGGCCAACGCCCATTGCAAAGCGAGAAGTTATTGGTGATAATGGCTATCAGTTTCTCACGCGGACTGTTGATAATGCGTGTCGCTACTACCCCTGCAGCATTACAGCCAAAGCCCATACTCATTGTGAGGGCTTGTTTGCCGTGAGCGCCCGCGGTGCGGAAGAGCTTGTCGAGATTGAAAGCCACACGTGGTAAGTAACCAAAATCTTCAAGAAGAGTAAACAAAGGGAAGAATATCGCCATTGGGGGCAACATCACCGAAATCACCCACGTGGTGGCTAAATATACCCCATCGATGAGGAAACCACTGAGCCACCAAGGAAAATGCAAGGCATTGGCTCCATTTTTCAAAAGCGGATAAAGCCACCCTACAAACAGATCCGAAAGCCATTGTGAAGGATAATTAGCCCCGATAATAGTAATCCACAACACGCCTGCCAACAGCAGAAACATAATAGGAAAACCCCAAATTTTATGCGTAACTACCCTATCAATCGCACGATCGATACGGAAAGAACGCGCCGAAAAATCAGTACTTACCGAAGCGTTAATCAGCTTCGTAGCTTCAGCATAAATTGCCTCTACCAAATCATTGCGGTAGGTATCGCCTAAAATCTTGTGATACTCATCGGCTATACGCAGCGCTCGTGTTTGTTTTTCGGGATTATTTTCAGCTGAAAAAGTGCCTGCTATAACCCCTTTTTGCACGCTCTCATCACCTTCAATGAGTCGCATAGCAAGCCAACGAGTATTTGGTAAATCGGGGTTGAGTTCAGAAAGTGCCGATTGCAGTTCAGCAATAGCTTCAGCATTTTCTTTAGGAAGATCTATGTAAGTCTGTTTTTTGGTTTGAAATTTACCACTTACTACATCTTCAATAGCAAAAAGCAAATCGGCAATCCCTTCTTTAGTACGTGCTGAAGTCGCCACCACAGGAATACCCAAATCGCGAGAAAGAGTACGCGTATCAATAGTGATATGATGGCGGCGTGCCTCATCCATCAAGTTGAGACACAGTACCGCTTTATCTGTAATTTCAAGTATTTGCAATGCCAAGCTGAGGTTGCGCTCTAATCGACTTGCATCTACTACAATCACCGTTACATCGGGTTTGCCAAAGAGAATAAAATCGCGTGCTACTTCCTCGTCTTCCGAGGTAGAGAGCAACGAATATGTACCTGGCAGGTCGATAATGCGATAACGCTGATCGTGATAGGAAAAACTCCCCTCAGCGCGGGTAACGGTTTTGCCAGGCCAGTTGCCCGTATGCTGACGCAACCCTGTGAGCGCATTAAAAACGGTACTCTTGCCCGTGTTAGGATTTCCTGCAAGAGCAATGGTATAGTGGTAAGTGCCCGCCTCCTCGCCTAAAGGTTTTAAGGAAGCTGAAGGATTAAGTGCACAAGTATCACAAATATTTTTCATAGTCGTAGTACAACAAGCCGTTAAACAGCTCGTTTGATTTATTCTTTTTTATTTATCTCTATTACTACACTTTGCTAAAGTTTCAGATTTTAGCAAAGTTGATTAGCTTGATTATTAATCATTTTTTTGAACAACCCCTATCCTCTATCCCCTGTTACCTGTTACTTGTTATCTGTTACCTGAATCAGCACACAAAGTGCATCACTCTTGCGCAAAGCAATTTGGGTATGATGAATAGTATAAGCAATCGGGTCGGCAAGCGGACTCACATTTTCTATCTTAATTTTTGAGCCGCGCACAAAGCCTAAGTCGAGTAAGCGTTGTCGCACTTCTTGTCGGCATTCAGGGGCAAATCCCACAATAACAGCTGTTTGTCCTATTTTTAAAGAGGCTAAAGTAAGAGTCATAAAAGGTTTATATAATTCAAAATATATTTTTAGACGAGCAAAATTACAAACTTTTAATGAATTGACAAAATATTTTTAGAAGCAAAATTGCTAATCGACAAATTTGCTAATTGACAAATTATTCTTACCTTTGGCGCACTATTTGCAATCTTTTTACTAAAACAATTAGAATGAAAAAAATATATTACCTTTCACTACTCAGCTCTCTATTACTTTTTACGGCTTGTGACCGCACCTCTAAAACCGAAAAAACTACTGCCTCTTCCACTACCGAAGCCCCTAAACCTCCCGTGTATGAGTTTGGCTTCAACCTCAACGACTACAACATTGTGAAAGACACCCTCAAACAAGGCGATACTTTTGGCAAACTCCTTGAAGAACAGCATATCGGTGCAAACGAAATCCATCATATTACCGAGGTAACTAAGGAATTTATCAAACCTAAGGATTTCCGCGTAGGGCATCCTTATGCTTTTTTATTCGACAAAAAACACCCCGATACACCTCATAGCTTCGTCTATCAACCCGATATTGTAAATTATATCGTAGTGCGACTCACCGATTCTATCCACGCTTATAACGCTGAACGAAAAGTTTCTATAAAAGAAAAAGCTATAAAAGGTGAAATTGAAAACAACCTTACTGTCGATGCACAAAATGCTGGAATTAGCCAAAATGCTACCTATCAATTAGGCCAAATATTCGATTATACTATCGACTTCTTCCGCTTGCAAAAAGGCGATAAATTCAAAATTATTTACGACGAACGCTATGTAGACGACACCATCTATGCAGGTGTTGAAAAAGTAAAAGCCGCTTATTTTGAATGGGGAGGTAAGGCGTATTACGCTTTCAATTTTACCACCGATTCTATCAAAGGTACAAATGGCTATTACGACGAGAACGGCAATATGATGAAACGTATGTTCTTAAAATCACCTTTGGATATCTTCCGTATTACTTCTAAATTTGGAATGCGTTTTCACCCTGTGCTTCACCGTATGAAAGGGCACTTCGGCACTGATTATGCCGCTCCTGCGGGTACCCCTATACGCGTAACTGCTGCAGGTACCGTCATAGAAGCAGGCTATAGTTCAGGCAATGGTAACTATGTGAAAGTGCGCCACAACAATATGTATACAACACAGTACTTACATATGTCAAAAATCTTAGCCCGTAAAGGGAAACACGTAGCTCAAGGTGAAGTGATTGGACTGGTAGGAAGTACCGGTTTAGCAACAGGCCCTCACGTGTGTTATCGCTTTTGGAAAAATGGTGTGCAAGTAGACCCCTTGAAAGAAAAACTACCTGACTCGGTGCCTATAGAGGCCAAGCTAAAAGCAAAGTATTTAGAGTTTATCAAACCTCTAAAAGAACAATTGGATAAATTAGGAAATTAAGTGGCTTAGCTATTATGAAACCTACTGAATTTAGATATTTTGACTTATTAGAAGAGGAGGAAATACCTACATACAAAATCTTCGGTATAGAAGCGTTTCAAAAAGAGATTGAGTTATTAGCATCACGTCCTAAAGTAATGTTGTTAGAAGGTAAGAAAGGGCTTTTGACCGATACAAAGGGAAAAACATTAAAGGAGTTACTTTCTTTTTTTGAAGGTAAAGATTATCACACTTATTATCAACTGATGAGCCCTAAGGAGTATGTTGATATACCGATGGATAAAGAATCGGTTTTTATCGTTGTCTTAGACAAAATGAGTATAAAACAGCAGGAAGTGTTTCAGTTTCCAGAAAAAATGCCAACAAGTCGTACTATTAATGATTTTTTGGAAAAAGGTAAACAATGGGATTGCTATTATGTAGAGCTCAGTTCGGCTTTTTCAATAGAATTGATGAGAGAAATGAAGTGTAAAGATACTCTTTACCAAATAAAATCATCAAAAGTATATGCCCTGTTGCCTAATGCTAGTATATCATTACAAATGAGTGTTATAAAAAATACTTTTGTACGAGATGATTTTGGCATTCGTAGGCTTACTCCTCGAGAGATTTTCAATTTTCAGGGGTATTCAAAAAAATATGTTCTACCAAAGATTAGCGATACCCAATTATACACTCAAGCTGTTAAAAGTCCTAATTTGGCACTGATAAAAAGACTAAAAGAAGCAATAGATAGAGTATTTCTTTAAGACAAGTTATTTTTCGTGTTTTGCGATTATTTTATACCTTTGCAGTCTGAAACACAATTTATAATTAATAACTGATAACTAACAACTAATATAATTATTTTTAAAATGTTAAAAAATAGTAATCCAACACAAACCAATGCTTGGAAAGCATTGCAAAAACATTTTACTGAAGTAAAAGACCGCCATACGCTTTCTCTCTTTGAGAAAAACCCTGCTCGCGGTGAAAAATTCACTATCAAATGGCACGACTTTTACGTAGATTATTCTAAAAACCGCATCGATGAGGAAACAATGAAACTCCTCGTGCAACTCGCTGACGAATGTCACCTTAAAGATGCTATCGAAAAGTACTTCGGTGGCGACCTTATCAACAATACCGAAAAACGTGCGGTTTTGCACACTGCCCTTCGCGCGCCCGAAAACAGCGTAGTAAACGTAGATGGCAAGAACGTAATGCCCGAAGTAGTGGCTGTAAAACACAAAATCAAACAGTTCAGCGAAGAAGTCATCAGCGGCAAACGCAAAGGTTATACCGGTAAAGCCTTTACCGATGTGGTGAATATCGGTATCGGTGGCTCTGACCTCGGTCCGGCAATGGTAACTGAGGCGCTTAAATTCTATAAGAATCACCTCAACGTACACTTCATCAGCAATGTAGATGGCGACCACGTGCTTGAAACTATCAAGCACCTCAACCCCGAAACTACCTTGATAGTGATTGTTTCTAAAACTTTTACAACACTCGAAACCCTTTCGAATGCGCTTACTGTAAAAGAATGGTTTCTCAAATCAGGCTCAGAAAAAGATATTGCTAAACACTTTGTAGCGGTGTCTACTAACTTGCAAGAGATTGATAAATTCGGTATCGACCCTGATAATGTATTCCCTATGTGGGACTGGGTAGGTGGACGCTTCTCGTTGTGGAGTGCCGTAGGTCTCAGCATTGCTCTATCGGTAGGTTACGACAATTTTGATAAGTTGCTCAAAGGAGCACACGCTATGGACGAGCATTTCCGCACAGCTCCTTTTGAGAAGAACATTCCAGTAGTATTGGCATTACTCAGCGTGTGGTACAACAACTTCTACGGATCCGAAAGTCAAGCGATCATTCCTTATACTCAGTATTTGCAACGCTTGGCAGCTTACCTACAACAAGGTATAATGGAAAGTAACGGTAAACAAACCGATCGTGATGGCAACGCTATCCCTTACCAAACTGGGGTAATCATCTGGGGTGAACCAGGAACGAACTCTCAACACGCGTTCTTCCAGCTCATCCACCAAGGTACTAAATTGATACCTACTGATTTCATTGGCTTTAAACACTCATTGCACGGCAATACCGACCACCATAACAAGCTAATGGCTAACTTCTTTGCACAAACCGAAGCTCTTTTAAAAGGTAAAACCGAAGCCGAAGTGCGTAAAGAAATGGGTGACAAGGTAAACGAAGCCTTAGTGCCTTTCAAAGTGTTTACAGGGAACCGCCCTACAACCTCTATCCTCATCGATAAACTTACCCCTGAAAGTTTGGGTAGCCTTATCGCAATGTATGAGCATAAGATTTTTGTAGAAGGTGTGATTTGGAACATTTACAGTTATGACCAATGGGGCGTAGAGCTCGGCAAACAGTTGGCAAGCAAAATCCTTAAAGACATCGCCGCTACCGAACTCTCTGCTCACGACAGTTCCACAACCAATTTATTAAAACAATTCAAATCTTAGGAAATAGGAGTTAGGAAATAGTGTCCTAACTCCTAACTCCTAACTCCTACAATATGATTCACATTAGAACAGCCGAAGAAATAGAACTACTACACCAAGCAGCCCAAGTAGTATCACGTACTTTGGGGATAATGGCAAAAGAAGTAAAACCAGGGGTAACCACCCTTTATTTAGATAAAATCGCCGAAGAGTACATCCGCAGTCAAGGGGCTATCCCAGGATTTTTGGGCTTGTATGGCTTCCCTAACACCCTATGTATGAGCCCTAATGCGCAAGTAGTACACGGCATTCCTAACGACCGTCCGCTACAAGAAGGCGACATTATCTCAATAGATTGCGGAGCGTTGAAAAACGGTTACTATGGCGACCACGCTTATACTTTTGAAGTAGGCGAAGTAGCCCCCGAAGTAAAAGAACTATTGCGCGTAACCAAAGAATCTCTGTATATAGGTATCCGTCAGTTTCGTGCGGGCAACCGCGTAGGCGATGTGGGACACGCTATACAACAACATTGTGAGGCACACGGCTATGGAGTAGTGCGCGAACTCGTTGGGCACGGCGTAGGACGCAAAATGCACGAAGACCCCGAAATGCCCAACTACGGCAAACGCGGTAATGGTAAGAAGTTTAAAGATGGAATGGTCGTAGCTATAGAGCCTATGATTAATATGGGCACCAAGAGCATACGCCAACTCAAAGACGGTTGGACAATCCTCACTGCCGACGGCAAACCTTCTGCCCACTTTGAACACGATGTAGCCCTCATCGATGGCAAACCTAAATTGCTCTCCACCTTCAAGTACATATACGAAGCCTTAGGCATTAAAAGCAATGAGGAGGACGAGTTTTTGCTTAATTAGATGAATGAACACCTTTATTTCCAATATCTCTGACAATTCTGAACCTTATGTAAAGGTTTCAGAAGCTGAACTACTTTTTATAGATGAAGGTTTAGAAGAGGCAAAAAAAGGTGTCTTTATTCCTCATAATGAGGTAATGAAAGGATTACGAGAACTCATAGAGAAAGAAGCCTAAGAGAAAAAACTTTTGTCTATAAATTCTTACTAAAGAACTTGAAGTATATCAAAAATAATTGAATTTAAAAATACTAAAATTATGAGTACACTTATTATTAAACCACCTAAACATCTCTCATTGGAAAAGGCTAAAGCTGCTCTTGAAAATTTAGACTTTGAGATTGTTACCAATGAATACACTGAACCTTATACAAAGGTTTCAGAAGCTGAACTACATTCTATAGATGAAGGTTTAGAAGAGGCAAAAAAAGGTGTCTTTATTCCTCATAATGAAGTAATGAAAGGATTACGAGAACTCATAGAGAATTGGGAAAATGGAAGATCTAACGATTATTTGGTTGCCAAAAGCTAAAATTCAATTGTATGATATTTCGCTGTATTGGTTAGAAAAAACTCAATCAGAAAGTTATATTCTAAAATTAGAAGCTGAAATAGCTAAAATTTGTGAAATGCTTGAGTATAATCCAAGAATAGGAACAATAGTAGATAATAGAAAGGATGTAAGAAGAGTAATTGTACTTCGTAATTTTTCAATTTTTTACCAAATTATAGAACAAAAACAAGTGATTGAAATTATATCTTTTTGGGATAACAGAAATAACCCCGAGAAGTTAAATCTCAATAGAATATAAAAATAAATGAATTATTTAAAATTATCAACAATGAAAAAAGCCTTATTTCTAGTAGCAACTGCCGTTCTTACTTTAGCTTCTTGCGGAAAGAGCGACGAAAATCCAACTCCTGATAACCCAAACAACCCAACACCTAATAATCCTGAACCCCCTAAAACTACTGTGGTAAAGAGGATTAAAGAGGTAAAGATTACCTATTTAGATAGAAAAAAGAACCCTAATAGCGACCCGACCTATTTTCTAAATGGTGAACCTAAGTTTATATATACTTTAGAAAATGGAGTCTTTTCTTATGAATATGATGCTCAGGGGCGCATTTCAAAATACACTTCTAATAAAGGAGGTGAACTAGTAACCTATGAATTCAGTTATCCTCAAGAGAAAATAGTAATAAACGATGGGAAAAAAGATCTTGTTTACCCTTTAGATAATAAGGGTTATCTAAAAAAAATAGATAGTGATAGTTATCTCACTTATGATGAAAAAGGTCAGCTATTTAAAATAGACGATAATAGTTTTATTTGGAAAGATGGCAACTTAACTGCTGAAACTCATACTTCTACTTCTTGGGGAGGAGCAGAAGAAACTAACGAAATGAGATTTTCTTACTATCCTAATGAAAATAAGAATCGCTTTTTTATTTTCAACAATGAAGAAAGAGATGAAATAGATATCTATACCACCTATTTTGATTTGCTAAATGCACTCCCAGTAGGTGTCCCTACTAAAAACCTCTTGGAGTCTATATCTAAATCTTATACATACAAAAAGGAAAAAGTATCGTATGCTACACTTATAAAATTCACTTATGCTTACGATAAGGACGGCTATGTAAGTCGTATAGTAGAAAATCGTTCTGGTGATGATGACGGAGTAAGTCTCTCTTCTGGTTCAACCTCAAATGAAGATGTGGAAGAATTAGAAGCTCTAATTGCTAAAATAAAAGCAGGTACGATCAAAAATATGACTTATAAAGAGTTCACTAATGCCAATGGCACTTATAAGTTTAGTATTACTCATAAAGAGCACATCACCAAAGATTCCAAAGGCAAACCTATTGATGTAAAATACGAACAAGAGAGAGTTTACACCTTTTCTTATAAAGAAGAGAATGGTAAGAGAAAGTATTTGGATAGAAAAGAATTGAAATTCACTAAACAAGACGCTTCTACTATTTACGAAATCAGCTATTATTAATATGAATCAAGAGTTGAAAAATAATAATCTCTGATTAACAGAATGTTATTGCTTTTGCATCGCATTTTCTCTTTGGAGGAAGTCAGCGAGTAGGCGTATAGAAGAGTATCAAAAGTAAAAAACTTAAAAATTGAATATTATGTGTCTATTAGTTTATCCTAAAACTCAAAATCAAATCAATGTACTAACTACCCTATTCAAAGAAATGAACATTGATTTTGAATACACCCCCCCTCAAGAAGAGAGCTATATCCCTAATGATCTTACTCTACAAGCTATGAAAGAAGCCGAAGCTATGGCTAAAGATAAAAACAAGAAGAGCTATGCAACAGTAGAGGAATTAATAGAATCTCTTAAAAACTAACTATGGAAGAAGAAACATTTAAATATGAAATATACTATACAGGACTTTTCAAAAAGGATTTTAAAAAATTCCTTAATGATGAGACCAAAGTAAAGAAGATTACTGACACTATCACATTATTAAAAAAAGGAGGAGTTGAGGCTCTACCTGATTATATGAGCCCCCATAAACTTACAGGTAATTATAAAGGTCATTTAGAATGCCATATCCTACCTGATTTATTGATAATTTGGTTGCAATATGATGAGGGACAAAATGAAATTTACTTGGTAAGAGTAGGTTCCCACTCCGAATTATTTAAGAAATAGCACTAATTCATAATTAAAATAAATGTACAGAACGCATACTTGTGGAGAGTTACGACTCTCGCACGAAAAACAACAAGTAACCCTCAGCGGATGGGTACAACGCGTCCGCAACAAGGGATTTATGATTTGGGTAGACCTTCGCGACCGCTATGGCATCACCCAACTTATTTTTGATGAAGAACGCACTGATAAAACAGTCTTTGAGCAAGCTAAAACCCTCTCTCGTGAAGATGTGATTCAAATTCAAGGTACTGTGATCAAACGCGAGGCAGCGAACGCTCATATTCCTACCGGAGAAGTGGAAATCCTCGTTACAGCACTCACCTTGCTCAACCATTCTGAACTCCCTCCTTTTACCATTGAAGATAATACCGATGGCGGTGAAGACCTCCGTATGAAGTACCGCTATCTCGATATACGTCGTACCCCTGTGCGCGATAATCTTATTTTCCGCCACAAGGTAGGCATGATCGTGCGCAACTACCTCTCTGGACAAGGCTTTATAGAGGTAGAAACCCCTGTACTTATTAAATCAACACCCGAAGGCGCTCGTGACTTTGTGGTGCCTAGCCGTATGAATGCTGGTGAGTTCTATGCACTTCCACAATCACCACAGACCTTTAAGCAGTTGCTAATGGTAGGCGGATTAGACAAGTACTTCCAAATCGTAAAGTGCTTCCGTGATGAAGACCTCCGCGCTGACCGTCAACCAGAGTTTACCCAAATAGATTGCGAAATGTCGTTTGTAGAGCAAGAGGACATTATCCAGACCTTTGAAGGTTTGGCAAAACACCTACTCAAAGAACTCAAAGGCTTAGAGTTTGGGGCTTTCCCTCGTATGACCTACGCCGAGGCGATGAAAACTTATGGCAACGACAAACCCGATATCCGTTTTGGTATGAAGTTCGGCGAACTCAACGACCTTGCGCAAGACCGCGATTTCAAGGTGTTCAACGAAGCCGAATTAGTTGTAGGGATTGCTGTCCCTGGTGCCAACAGCTACACCCGCAAAGAGATTGACGCTTTGGTGGAATGGGTAAAACGTCCGCAAGTAGGCGCTTCGGGAATGGTATATGTAAAATGCAATGAAGATGGTAGCTTCAAATCATCAGTAGATAAATTCTATAACGAGGACGACCTCAAGGCGTGGGCAGAGCGCACTGGGGCCAAAGCAGGCGACCTTATCTGTATCCTTTCAGGCAAGGCAAACAAAGTACGTGGGCAACTCAGCGCCCTCCGTATGGAACTTGCCGAGCGTATCGGCTTGCGCAAACCTGATGAGTATGCCCCTCTATGGGTCGTAGATTTCCCTCTTTTGGAGTGGAGCGAAGAGGAAGAACGCTTCTTTGCAATGCACCACCCTTTCACCTCGCCTAAACCTGAGGATATTCCGTTACTCGACAGCAACCCAGGTGCCGTACGTGCCAATGCTTACGACCTCGTGCTCAACGGTAACGAAGTAGGCGGTGGTTCTATACGTATCTTCAACCAAGAGTTACAAGCCAAAATGTTTGAGTTGTTAGGCTTTACCCCAGAACAGGCACAGGCACAATTTGGCTTCTTGATGAACGCCTTCAAATACGGCGCTCCTCCTCACGGTGGTTTGGCTTTTGGCTTCGACCGATTAGTAGCTCTGCTCGGCGGACAAGAAACTATCCGCGACTTTATCGCTTTTCCTAAAAACAACAGCGGTCGCGATGTGATGATTGATGCCCCTTCGCCTATTGATGAGGCACAACTGAAAGAACTAAGCATTCAATTAGCAAATTAGAAAATTTGTCAATTAGCAAATAAAAGGCTGTCACAAACTAAAATTTGCGACAGCCTTTATTGTTTTTGTGAAAAATAATATTACTTTTGCAATGTAAAACGCTAAAAATAACGTCAGTTTGATATAGCAGAACATTGATTTACAGCTTTGTATCATAATATATTCATAAAATAATTCACCGTCAGGTGAAAATTCGTGAGATAATAAAAAAATAAAGACTTTTATACACTCCCAATTTCGTGAAAATTCGTGAAATTCGTGGGAGATTTAAAATATTTTGCTGATTGTTAAATAATTACTTACGCCGAACTCACGCTAAAAATAAAATGTATATGAAACAAGTTTTAAAAGCAGTAGGCTTAGTGCTCTTACTACTCACCTCTTGTAGCAAAGACGATTCTAACCCTAACAATGGAAATGGAAACGGTAACGGCAATGTTACCCCACCCGTTGAACAAAAAGCAATTGTTATCACTTCGTATAGCAAAAACTACGGCTATGCAGGTGATAGCGTGGATATTTTAGGCGAAAATTTCCCTAAAAAAGAACAATGCAAAGTAACTTTTGGAGATACTGAAGCTACTATCACCTCAGTTTCAGCCGATGGTAAGAAACTCACCCTTGTATTACCCCGCAGTAGTACCTATTTGCCAGAGTTGAAATTCTACTTTGGCGAAAAAACTGTGGTAGACAACAAAGTAACCAATGACTATGAACAAAAAATAGGTATCATTGACAAGGCTGTAGGACAATGGGTAAAAACTCAATGGGAAAAAATATCCTCAGAACATCATAGTAATTTTATGAAAACCCAAATTGTGGGTGAATATTTATACTCCACTCAAATATGGGGAGGAGCTGCAAATCTTGTCATTTTTAGCAAAGATAATGGTATTTCTTGGAAAAGATGGGAGGATACTGGTCCTTTTAATCACGAATCAGATTTCTATGTTACTCCTAATAATGAAGGTTTTAATGTATATGATTTTAAGATATACAAAGTTCCTTATGGTGGTACAGAAGACCCATTTCCTCTCATTAGGGCTGGAAAATATTTTTTTAGTAAAAAGGGTATCAAGTTCAATAGAGTGGTTTGTGATGATGAAATGAAAAATATTATTATTGTCTCAATAGATGGTGATGTTTATAAATCAACTAACGGAAAGGATTTTTATTCTGTAAGAGAAGTTGAAAAATCTGATCGAAGAATGGATTATCAGTTTCTTGCTTTTAAAAGAGATGTAAACCATATATGGATTGGAGGACTTATCAATAAAGGTATGGCTACTCCCAAAATATTATTTTGTAATGGTAATAACGAGCAATGGACAGAATATGTATTTCAAAATGAACCAGATGGGATGGCCGTTGCTGTAGATTTTCCTACTAATCAAATAGGCTATTGTTTAATATCTGGATCAGTTGACAAAATATACAAATCTACTGATGGGGGATATTCTTGGCAAAAATTACCTTTTGAAATTCCTATTGGTGTACGATCCTTAGCTTTTCAAGATGAAAATACAGGCTGGCAATCATCAGGCAAGGTTATCTACAAAACTACTGATGGAGGCAATACTTGGCAAAAAGAGTTTGAAGCCGAAAGCAATATCAAAAAACTTTACTATACTCAAAATGTGTTATACGCTTTTGCCGATGATGGTTTGCTATACCGCTACTATTTTAAATAGTAAATTTACAGACTTAAAAGAAAATATCGATTTTTGCCTTAAAAACAAATTGGATATGGTAGTTTTTGCCATTAGTGAAAAAATAAAAAACCAACTTTTTCGTAATTCATAGCTTGTAATTCGTAATTATTTCATATCTTTGCCCTTATAAACATTAAAATTGAATTATATGAAAAAATTTTTATTGATGGTAGCTGTAGCTTTTTCAGCCGCTACCTACGCACAAACTGAAAAAGGAAACTGGATGGTAGGTTCTGATTTATCTTTCTCTTACGAATCTACAAAAGTAACTATTTCTGAAAAACGTGGTAACACTACTATTGAAAGAGAAAGTACTACCAATACTTTCAAGTTTATTCCCAATGTGAACTATTTCGTGATCAACAACTTGGCTGTAGGTCTTGGTTTAGAATACCGACACGAAAAAACAAAAGGAGCTTCAGATGCTACCAACAGTTTTGCTATAGCTCCTAATGCTCATTATTACTTCCCTATTGGAGGTAAATTAGCCCCTTTTGTAGGTGCTAAAGTTGGATACGCTTGGCAGTCAGAAGGAAGCAGTGACAGCCAAAAATCAAGAGGTTTTCTCTTTGGATTAAAAGGTGGTATCGCTTACTTTGTAAACGAAGGTGCTGCTCTTACAGGTTATGTAGGCTATGACTATATGAACCTTAAGGAAAAAGTAAACACTAATAATTCCGAAAAATTCGGTAAATTCGGCGTTGGTATTGGTGTTGCTCTATTCTTCTAAAAACCATAAAGACTATCCGAAAAGTCTCAAATTCGATTTTACATCGCTATACTTTGCCAAAGTTTCCTGCCCGTGCGGATCGCAACTTTGGAAAAGTTGATTATTCTGATAGCCAATCGCTTTTGCATCATAAACTTTGTCAAAGTCCCAAAACTTTGACAAAGTCTATAAATCTGATAATCAATCACTTTTAGAGTATGTTGTGTAGGGGCGTTTTGCAAACGCCCATATAAATAAAACTTTTCGGACAGTTTTATTAAGTAACGTCAGTTCGATATAACAGAACATTGATTTACAGATTTGTAACATAATATATTCACAAAATAATTCACCGTCAGGTGAAAATTCGTGAGATAATAAAAAATAAAGACTTTTATACACTCCCAAATTCGTGAAAATTCGTGAAATTCGTGGGAGATTTAAAACATTTTGCTGATTATTTAATAATTACTTACGTCGAACTCACGTTAAGTAGCAAAATATTTTTGCACTTCACAATATTATTCCTACCTTTGCACCGTAGAAAATTTGATACTATAAAAGTACAAGCCTCTTCCATACCGAAGAGGCTTTTTTAAAATATGAACAACAATCACTGGTTAGAACGTACTGAACTATTAATCAAACAGCAAGGTCTTGACACCTTGCAAAAGGCTCATATACTCATTGTAGGCTTAGGAGGCGTTGGCTCTTTTGCCGCCGAATTTATAGCCCGCGCAGGCGTAGGTTCCCTCACTATTGTCGATGGTGATTGCGTCTCTCTTTCTAATATCAATAGGCAGCTGCCTGCCCTTCACTCCACCGTAGGCAAAAACAAAACCGAGGTAATGGCTACCCGCCTTTTAGACATCAACCCCCAACTCAACCTTACTGTAATACACGAATTCCTCACCCCCGAACGCGCTACCGAAATCGTAACTCCTCAGTTCGATTATGTAATCGATTGTATCGATAGCATCACCCCCAAGCTCAACCTCATTCTCTCAGCCAAACGCCAACGCGTGCGTTTAGTGAGCTGTATGGGAGCAGGAGGCGCTACCGATGTTTCCCAAATAAAAGTAACCGACCTGATGAAAACCTATAACTGCCCATTGGCTAAATTTATACGCAAACGCTTGAAAAACGAGCGTATCGATTCGGGTATCAAAGCTGTATTCTCTTCCGAAATCGTTTCCAAAGACTCTATGCAGCGCACCGAAGGTCTCGACTACAAAAAGTCATTCTACGGCACCATTAGTTTTATGCCCGCCGCTTTTGGCCTACACGCCGCCGCCGCCGCCATCAATTATCTATTAAAAAGACCCTCAACCCCCTGAAACCTGTCCCCTGACACCTAACCCCTGACCCCCTATAACTAATCCCTATCTCTTCATAAAATCTTTCAATTAGAAAACTATTTACAATCTTCAAAAACATCCTACTTTTGCACCCGTAAACAGAACATAAAAACACAAGATAATATGTCATTTGTAGGAAAACAATTCCCCAATATCGAGGTAAACGCAATGAGCGACCTCGGCGATACATTCAAAATCAACGTGCTTTCTGAAGCCGTAAACAGTAAAAAGAAAGTACTCCTTTTCTGGTATCCAAAAGATTTTACTTTCGTATGCCCTACCGAGCTCCACGCTTTCCAAGAAGCCTTAGCCGAGTTCGAAAAACGCAACGTAAAAGTAATAGGTGCCTCTTGCGACACTGCCGAAGTACACTTCGCGTGGCTCAACACCCCTAAAAACAACGGTGGTATTGAAGGCGTTACTTACCCTATCCTTGCCGATAGCAACCGTAACCTCGCTCGCATCTTAGATATCCTCGACTCTCGCGAAATTTACGACGAAACTGCCGATGCTTACCTCCTCGAAGGTGACGATGTAACTTTCCGCGCTACTTACCTTATCGACGAAACAGGTAAAGTATTCCACGAAAGTATCAACGATATGCCTTTAGGTCGTAACGTAAAAGAGTACTTGCGCCTTGTAGATGCTTACACTCACGTACAACAACACGGCGAAGTTTGCCCAGCTAACTGGGAAGAAGGTAAAGACGCTATGAATGCCGATCGTAAAGGCGTAGCAAGCTATTTAGCTTCTCACTAAAAAACTGAAAACTTGATCATTGTAAATATGCATTGACTAAAAAACTCAACACTATTTTTTCATCACTATGACAGAACTTACTCAAGATAATTTGCAAGAAATCATAGCCGCTAATCCCCTCGTATTCGTACAATTCGGCGCAGGATGGTGCGGTAACTGCAAAATCATAAAACCCAAATTCAAAAAGTATGCAGCCGAAACCCCTAACGCTACTTTTGTATATGTAGATGCTGAGGCTTTCCCAGAGTCACGCAAACTCGCCAAAGTGGATAACTTGCCTACATTTGCCGCTTTCAAAAACGGTAATTTGGAAAAACAATTGCAAACTAACAAAGCCGAACTCCTAAAAGAATTTATAGATGAGATTACCGGTAATTAAACATATCGTTCAGTTTATCGAGAACAACGACCAAGATTACGTGAATGAGACCATCGAAACACTCGAAAATCTCATAGAATGCGAACAACTCAAAGATGAGGAGTTAGACGTAATCGGCGAATTGCTCTCCAATTTCTACGGAGCTATCGAAGTAGATGAACTCATCAAACAAGGTACTCCACAAAAAGAAGCCCTCAACACCTTTATGAAGCGTGTAGTAGGCTCTATCGACAAGTAAAATTATTATTATTTCTTTCACTAACTAAAAACGAAAAAGCCGTTCAGAGGGGTCTGAACGGCTTTTTCAATTCCCTAATTTGCTAATTTGCTAATTTGCTAATTCTCTAACTTGCTAATTCTCTAACTTGCTAATTTCCACCCTCTTACCTCTTATCTCTTACCTCTTACCTAAAAAAAACTTTTGCATATCTCAAATATTTGTCGTAATCTTGCCCCGAAATAAACAATGCACAACTAACCATCAAATAGTAATAACCAAATAAATATAAAAACAAATGAAAAAAATTTTTATCATTGCAGCAATGGCTGTAGCGGGAATCACCACCGCCAACGCCCAAGAATTCAAAGTAGGAGCTAAAGCAGGCTTCTTATTGTCAAGCGTTTCCGAACCTGAATATTCAATAATTGGTACAGGAACCGCTAAATTTAATACTGCTTACAGACCTGGTTTTCACTTTGGAGCTTTTATTGAATATGGCTTCAACGAAAAACTATGGGTAGAAGCTGGTATAGACTATGCTTTCCAAGGAGCCAATTTAAAATCACTTGAAGTTAGCGCTGGTCCCCTTTCTGGAAAAGTAGATTTAAACAGCAGTAGTAAATTGGCTATACAGCAGCTTAATGTCCCTCTTTGGTTTAAATACGATATCAATGGGTTCCGCCCTAAAGTAGGAGTAAACTTAGGTTTCCTATCAAAAGTAGAATTTGAAGCAGAGCCCGCTAATAATTCTAATCTTATTAGCAAACTTAATTACTCCCTTACCCCTGATAAAAACTTTGATTTAGGGTTAGGCTTTGGTGCTGAATACAACTTAGATTCAGGACTCTTCTTCGATGCTACCTTCAATTTAGGACTCACAGAGTTATCTACTAAAGATTACTCAAAAGATGGTAAAAATTGGGTTCCTATGAAATTCAAAAACCGCGTATTCCAAATTGGTGTAGGTTACAAATTCTAAAACTAAACCACACAAGTAATAATGATAAAAAAGCTGTCTAAACCCATAGGCAGCTTTTTCTATAACAATCCCCCTCCGAGATCCTCCAAGATTCTCCTAGTTTCTCCGAGACACTCCCCCCTCATCACAACATCACTGTCAATTAACAATTATTTTGTATCTTTGCCCCAAAATCGAATAAACACTCATTCAATATGAAAAATTTTTTAATAACTTTAGTAGCTATTACAAGCCTTATCGCTTGCAAAAGCAAAGACGACAACGATGCCCCTAACCAACTCATAGGCGGTTGGAAATTAGAATCTATCACTGATAATAATCAGCCCATACCTCTTACTGAATGTGCTAAAAATGTAGTTATCTATTCAGCTACCGAAACCGAAGAAATATTTTTCAAAGATGATGGTACCGGTAAGTGTGTTTACGACAAGGACGCTAGTATCGAAAAACGTCCCTACAGAGTACGTGGTAATATCGTTATCGCTACAAACCCCGCTATTCAACAAGATTACCCAGCAGAGTTTGCTATTGAGGGTAATAAAATCACTTTCAAAGTAAAGGCTACAACCCAGTCTGGTGAAACAAATAGAGTTTTAGTATTTCGCAAACTCACCACTGAACAACTTGCAGAACTTGAAAAATTAAAAAATAACTAACCCCCTCCCCCCGAGATTCTCTTAGTTTCTCCGAGACATTCCCCTAGATTCTCCAAGATTCTCAGAGCCCTTTGAGATTTTTCAAAAAAGTGCAACTTTCTAATTATCAATACATAACAATCACTACCACTGTTAAATTTTTGTTAAACCATCAAATTATTTTGGTATTTCAAAAAAACGCCGTACCTTTGCCAACGCAATGAGGGTGGTAGCTCATTGTAAAACTTCAAATAATAGTTTTCATAATTTAAAGTTTTGGTTGGTTAATGGAAAAGTCCGATAGCAATATCGGGCTTTTTTCTTTTTATTAACCGTTAATTGATAATTCTTAATTGTTAATTGATAATTATTTTGTACTTTTGCCTCGAATATACAATATAAAAGCAAAATGACCCCTATATACAACCAGTTACTCATCCCCTTCCTCACTGCAATGGCTGTAGCAATTACTATGGGAGGTAGTGGCACTGCTCCTGCTTTCTCAGCCAGCTATGGCGCTAATGTGATTAGGAAGTCTATCATTCCAGGGCTTTTTGGGATAATGGTGTTTGTAGGTGCTTTTATAGCAGGTAAAAAAACAGCTGGCACTATGGGCAGCGGCATCCTACCTTCAGAGTTTATGGACTTCACCGTCGTCTCTATTGCCCTATTTTCCATAGCTGTAACAATGCTCATCTCTAATATATCAGGCATCCCCCAATCCACCAGCCAAGCAGCCGTGCTCGCTTTAGCCGCCCCTGCCTTGTATTTCGGTAGGTTAGACACCCATAACCTCTTTGTCGAAATCATCCCCGCTTGGTTTATATTGCCCATCATATCCTATTTCCTCAGCTTCTTCGCTGGGAAATATATATACCAACCTATGCGCCGTCGCGGACTCACCATTCAGCGCGCTCAAAATGAGAACAAACGCCATATATGGGACATCGTGTTAGTAATAATGGCTCTCTATGTATCGTTTGCCATAGGCTCTAACAACGTTGCCAATGCCGCCGGCCCCCTCTATACGATGACCATCAACGAGCTACACATCCGCGAAAGCGATCATATCGTCATCCTAATGCTCGCCACCTTAGTAGTAGCCCCCTGTTTCGGTATTGGTGCTTCCCTGTTTGGGCATAAAATACTCAAAAATACTGGTAAGGAAATCATCCTCTTTGGCAAGTTCGAAGCTGTAATCATCGCCTTCATCTCAGGTAGCCTACTCCTGCTCGCCTCAGTAGTAAAAGGTATACCTACCTCCTTAGTACAAGTGAATGTAGCTGCCATACTCGGTATAGGGGTCGCCAAAATGGGACACAAAAATATATTTCGCAAAACCCAAGTAAAGCGATTTTTCACAATGTGGATGATTGCTCCTGTTATATCCTTTTTACTCTCTCTACTGTTGATTTTTTTAGCAGATAAAGCTAATTTGCTCTAATAAAATACTTAAAGAATTGTTAAAAAATAGACGAAATGCCTTGCGGATGAGTAAAATCTACCAAAGTGGAAAAGATACACAACTAATTATAAATCAACAGTATACTAAAATGTATAAAATATTTTAATATTAATATAGCGTTAAAATACTAAAACAAGCATACTATATTCAAAAAAAGTAGTATCTTGCGCCCGAATTTTTATGCTAACAAGTGTTTTTACTATGAAAAGAAGTTTATTAAGAATCCCTATTTGCATAGCTCTTACAGGCTTATTGCTCACCAGCTGTGGAGGCAAAAAGTCTGATAGAAATGTATCAAGTGCAACAGGATGGAGAATCAATGCTAAAGAAGGCGGATTCCAATACAACACCGATTTCAAAGATCAAGAAACCGGTCCTGGGCTTGTGCTTATCGAAGGTGGTACTTTTACTATGGGGCAAGTGCAAGATAACGTGATGCACGATTGGAATAATACTCCAACTCAACAACACGTACAATCCTTCTATATGGATGAAACTGAGGTAACCAACAAAATGTATATGGAGTACCTCGATTGGCTCAAACGTGTGTTCCCTCCTGATCAAGAGCAATACCGAAATATATATATAGGTGCGCTCCCCGATACTTTGGTATGGAGAGGCCCCTTGAGCGCTAACGAAGCAATGGTAAACAACTACTTGCGCCACCCTGCTTATGCCGAGTATCCTGTAGTAGGTGTAAACTGGGTTCAAGCAGTACAATTCAGCTCTTGGCGTACCGACCGCGTGAATGAGGCTATCCTCGAACGCGATGGTTACCTCGCCCGTGATGCTCGTTACCAAGTTGATGCGCAAAGTACTTTCAGTACCGATACCTATCTCAATGCCCCTACTCAAACTTATGGCGGTAAAATAGCCGGCGAAATGGGGGGTAAAAACACCAATAAAGATGGTGAACCAAGCTACGCTAAACAAACCAGTGGTGTGCTATTGCCCGAATACCGCCTCCCTACCGAAGTAGAATGGGAGTACGCCGCTAAATCACTCAACGGTATCCGTGAGTACAACTCTTTACAAGGTAGAAAAAAATACCCTTGGGATAGCCAATACACCCGCTCTACTAAACGTAGCACTCGTGGCGAATTGATGGCTAACTTCAAACAAGGTAAAGGTGACTACGGCGGATTAGCCGGTTGGTCAGACGATAAAGGTGATATCACCGTAGCTGTAAAAACTTATCCACCTAACGACTTCGGTTTGTATGATATGGCTGGTAACGTTGCCGAATGGGTAGCCGACGTATATCGTCCTATCGTCGATGATGAAAAATCCGACTTCAACTACTACCGTGGTAACGTGTATATGAAACACGCTATAGGTGAAGACGGCAAACAAATCGTAGTAACTCCTGAATCAGTAAAATACGATACCTTGTCTAACAGAAAAATCATCGCTCGTAACCTCCCTGGTAACTTGGCTACTGTGCCAATCGACTCTAACGAAACTTACTTGCGTTACAACTTCACACACGCCGATAACCGCAGTTACAACGATGGTGAAAAATCTTCAACTCGTAACTTCCGTAACCAAGGTGGCTTAATGGCTCCAGGTGCTGAGTATACTAACTCTATGTACAACGCCCCTCGCCCTAAAAAACCAGGAAGTGAACTCAATGGTAAAGATTACGACACCTCTAACGACCGTACTTCTCTCATCGACGACGAAGTTCGCGTATTCAAAGGAGGTTCTTGGAGAGACCGCGCTTACTGGATCGACCCAGCTCAACGCCGATTCCTCCCTCAATACATCGCTACCGATTACATCGGATTCCGTAATGCTATGAGTCGTGTAGGTTCTAAATCTAAAACTAATCACCGTACTCCTAAAGGATAAATTTTTAAAACAATATAGGAAAAGTGCTGTAAATAGTAATGTTTACAGCACTTTTTCTATTATACCTTTCTTTATAATATCTACAAAATCATATTTGTGTTACTACACTTTGCTAAAATTTTCTGCTTATACAGCTCACACTAAAAAATATTCACTAAAAAGTGAACTTGTAATAAAATATTTTGTACTTTTGCAACGAAAAAACATAATCAATTATGACATCTCCTTTTAAAGCCATACATCCAGGTGAAATCATAAAAGATGAGCTTGAGGCAATAAATATGACTCAAAAAGAATTAGCCATTCTTTTAGGAGTTAAATCATCGTATATCAATGAAATTATAAAAGGAAAGAGAAATATAACTGCCGAAATAGCTGTGCTATTAGAAGAAGTATTCAAAATCCCTGCAATGCATTGGATGAGTTATCAATCTCAATATGATATCGACCTACAAAGAATAAAAGAGCGAAATATAAAGCGCGCTAGCTTAATCCCTTTATGGGGAGTAGTAAAACAATATGTCTCTGTAAAATCTCTTCAAAAATTAGGATACTTAAAAGATGATTTAGAGTATAACTACAATACTATCAAAGAAATATTTGGAGTAAATAGTGTAGATGAACTCGTCTCTTTCTTTACTAAAAAAAGACAGTCATTAGACAAACTCAATGAAGAAGAAAAAAATACAATCACTTGGGATGCCTTAGTCGCATATAATGCAAATAGAAAATGAAAAATCTTTACCAAAAATTCCTCGCCTCTACAGGCGTTTCTACCGATACCCGCAATATTGCCAAAGGTAGTATTTATTTCGCACTAAAAGGGGCTTCGTTCAACGGAAATACCTTTGCTGCCGAAGCCCTCGAAAAAGGAGCTCAATATGCCGTAATCGATGAGGCTGCTTATCAAACTTCTGATAAAATGATCTTGGTTAGCGATGTACTCACTACCCTACAAGAACTCGCTACCTATCATCGCAACACCCTCAAAACTCTTGTGATAGGCATTACCGGTAGCAATGGCAAAACCACTACCAAAGAACTCATCAAATCTGTTTTATCACAGCAGCTGAATGTAGTAGCCACTCAAGGCAACCTCAACAACAATATAGGGGTGCCACTCACCCTGCTCTCTATCAAACCCGAAACCGATATCGCTATTGTAGAAATGGGCGCCAATCACCCTGGCGAAATCGCTTTCCTCTGTAATATCGCTCAACCCGATTATGGCTATATCACCAGCATTGGCAAAGCACATTTAGAGGGATTTGGCTCTTTCGAGGGCGTTATACAAACCAAAGGCGAACTCTACGACTACCTCAAAGCGCACCAAAAAACCATCATCGCTAATGCCGATAATCCTATTACCGAAGCCCTCTTAGCCGATTATCACAACGAGTATAGTTTCGGGGTAGGTAAAGGGGTGAATGTAGCCGTACAGTGTTTGGGCACTCAACCCGTAACCATACAATTTGAAGATGCCTCCACACAAACTACCGAAGAAGGGGGAAAGGTTCTAATAGAGGGATTTACCGATGCTCCTACCGTAGCAACTTCACATTTAGTAGGTAGCTACAATTTCACCAATATAGCCGCTGCAGTAGCTTTCGGCAAATTTTTCAAACTCTCTAACGAGGCTATAAAAAGAGGTATTGAAGCCTATATCCCGCAGAATAACCGCAGTCAGTTAGTGCAATGGGGCAGCAATACCGTATTGCTCGATGCTTACAATGCGAACCCCAGCAGTATGGCCGCTGCTATCGACAATTTGCTTACAATGAGTGACGAGAAGAAGAAAGTACTCATTTTAGGTGATATGTTTGAATTAGGAAACTACGCTGCAGAAGAACATCAGCGTATAGTAGATAAACTTAAAAATTATGAGTGGGAAGGCGTATATTTGGTAGGGAGTAACTTTGCTAAAACCCAAAGCCCTTATCCGCAATACGAAACTTTCGAGGCTTTCAAAGAGGTCTTCCCTACCCTATCGTTCAACAATTGCCTACTCCTTATCAAAGGCTCACGCGGCATGGCGTTAGAACGTTTAATTCAGGTAAAATAGGTTACAAGTTATAACACTTTGTCAAAGTCCAAGGACTTTGACAAAGTCTCTTCATTCACTATTTACTTTTTTTCTTCACTTGAAAAAGCGTGTGGCTATTGCCGCTGCCTAAGTTATCATAGATAGCACTTACTTCCAATCCAGCGCGCTCCACACAGCGTATCATATCACCAGAGTAGTACATCTTGCTGTTGCCGTTTGCCATTGCAGTAAAGTAAACGCTTATTTGGGTGAGGCAATACGCCCCTGTTTCGTGTTGTTGTCTATCCCAGTAGGCTTCGAGTATGTAAAGCGAGGTGTGATCGTCCATTGCAGCTGCTGCACGCGTGAGAATGCTCGTTACTTCATCTTCAGAAAAACAATCTAAAAACTGACTCATCCATATTGCATCAAATCCTTTAGGGAAAGGCACCGAGGCGTCTAAGAGGTTCGCAGGATGTCCCGCAATGCGTTCAGCACCTGCTTTGCCAGCGGTATTGGCTTTCATCAACCCTAATTGTTGAGGCAAATCCATAATGGTTACCTGCACATCGGGGTTGTAGTCCACTGTTCTCAAGGCAAATCTACCGGTATTGCCGCCCACATCGAGCAGGGTTTTCACGGGTTGCTTGAAAACAATGTTCAAAGCATCGTCAAACGAATAATCAGAATAATAATGATCGAAGGCGAACCATTTTTCTTGGGCTTTAGGAGGCAGTTGTGAAAGTCCCTCGTAGATAGTAGGCCAAGAGCCAAATACTTTTAATCCTGAAGGTTTGCCCTCGGTAAGAGCCTCTTCGAGGTGGAATAAGCCTTCGTAGCACACCTCTTGTATAAACTCCATATTCACGCGTGTTGTTTTGTCGCGTAACAAAAACCAACCTGCTTTGGTAATAGAAAATCGGTCGTCGTTACTCACAATTACGGTACCTATAGAGAGCGATGCCTCCAAAAGTATTTTCACTGCGTAGTCGCTGAGCTTTGTTTGAGCAGCAACTTCCGCCATTGTAAGCCCGTTAGGGGCGTTGCATAACGCTTCCAAAACGCCAAATTTTACCATTAGTTGGGAGATTTGAAAAACAACAGGTCCAAAAGCGATTTCTTGAGCCAAACGCTGAGCCTCAAGGGCTGTTCTCTGTTCTTTAGTGTATTGTTTCTCTAATGCAGGAGTTAAATTCATAAAAGGGTAATGTGTTAATCAGAATCAAGTCGCAAAGATATAAAATAATTACGAATTACGAAGTACGAATGACGAAATATATAATAATGACAAATGACGAGTGACGAATGATGAATGACAAATTACGAAGGACGAAGAATAAATGATTAAAAGGTTTTTATTTTAAAAAGTTTTAATTTCTCTTGTGTTTATAAAAAACTATATTTATATTTGCAGCGTAATTAACAATTATTTATCAAACTCAAAGTATGAAACGATTACTATTTTTAGTAATGGCGCTTCTTCCTCTTGCCATTACTCACGCACAAAGCGCCTATAAAGGCACTTTACTAAACGAAAAAGGGGAACCTATCTTTGGTGCTAACGTTATCCAACTCACTCTTCCCGATTCTACAATGGTAAAAGGAGCTATTAGCGATGACAGAGGTCATTTTGAACTGCCCGACAACGCCCAAGGCAAGTCTTCAGTGATTAAAATCACCCATTTGGAGTACAAGGAAAAAGTCCTTACCCCTTCTTTGGGCGATTTAGGAACCATTTCCCTACAAAAATCAGTAAATGAACTCGGTGAAGTAGTGGTTTCGGCTCATCGCCCTGTGATGAAACAACAAGGCACTGTAATTACTGCCGATGTAGCGGCTTCTTCATTAAAAAACATCCCTAAAGTAGACCTTTTGCTCTATTTCTTACCTGGGGTATCAATGTCGTATACCTCTTATGGCGTAGAAGTATTTGGCAAAGGAAAACCCTTGTTCTATATCAACAACAAGCGGGTGCGCGATATGAACGATGTATACCGTCTTTCTCCCAAGGAAATAGACCGCATTAGCTTGGAAACTCAACCGGGTGCTGAATACGACAACAGTGTGGGGGCGGTGATTCACATTTTTCTCAAAAAGAAACAAGGCGACGGTCTCAGTGGCGGTGTGAGCGTGGAAAGTCGGTTTAAAAAAGGACAAGAAGGCTTTGTTGATGCTCACTTAAACTACCGTTCAGGCAACACCGATGTTTTCTTCTCAACACACACAGATGTCTATCACAACTTCAAACGCGAAAACGATCAAGAGTTGAATGTGCACACTCAAGCCAACAATTGGCAAGTGCGCACCGATGAAATAGTAAAAGATAACACTCGTCGTTTCTATGCTAAAACAGGTTTCTCTCACGAAATCAACGATAAACATTCATTGGGGGCAAGTGTGTGGATGACTACAAGTCCGCTATCAGGGCATAATGTTACCGAGCAAAACACAGCTACTTACCGCAATGGAACCCTTACCCAACAAGGATTGAACACTTTCGATCGCCTCAACAAGGATACACGCCTCAATGCCAATGTGTATTACGATGGCAAACTCTCCGATAAACTCAAGTTGCAAACCGATGTGTTCTATGCGGGCGCATTCTCTAATTATCGTTCTGATATTGTAGAGCGCAACCTCACCACACCTTCTCAGCGCAATATCAACACCCATTCGGATGCGCAATCACACTTGTGGACGATGAAAACTAATCTCACGCAGCGAGTAGGCAAAGGCTTGTTAGCTTATGGGGTGGAAGCCAGCACCCTATCGCGCTACGACAATTATAAAGACAATATCAGTACTCCTACCGATATCGACAACAAGGAAACACAATCGGCTGCTTTTGCGAGTTATTCGTTCCCTTGGCATAAAACCAAATGGAAAATAGGAGCGCGCTATGAATATACCGATTTTGGTTATTTTGAAAACGATGTAAAGAACGATGCTAAAAGCCGTAGTTACAAGCACTTGCTCCCTAATATTTCGGTAGCATTCCCTTGGCATAAAACCGAATGGTCGTTTAGCTATGCCAAAAAAATCACCCGCCCTGCCTTTTATGAACTTTCCGACCGTTTTACGTATGAAACTCCTTTTCTCTACAATCGCGGTAATACCGATTTGCAACCGCGCCTAAGTGATGATTTTTCACTCTTGCTTACTTATCAAATCGTCTCTCTATCAGTAGATTATTCATTGGTACACAATGGTTTTTTTGAAGATTACCAATTGTCGCGTACCCTGCCTAATGTAGTAGAGCGCTACATTCACAATTTTGGTGACTACCAAAGATTGAAATTAGGACTTTCGGCTTATTACCAAATAGGGCGTTGGGTACCAAAACTCGATTTGATGTACAGCAAACAGTTTGCTAATGGCGTTTTTGAGAACAACCAACCCGTCTTTGGAGCTGAGTTGATGAACCAATTTAGCCTAAGCGACAATGCTAATCTCTTTTTAATGATGGTATATCGCAGTAAAGGAAGTAAGGATACTGCTTATGGTTATAAACCTCAAGGAATGGTAATTTTGATGTTTTCACATTCTTTCCTCAACAAATCATTGGAAGTGTATGGAGGTGTAATGGATATTTTTAACCAAATGGGAACTTATGACAGATTTCAAAATCCTTATGTTACTAATAATAAGCATTTTGATAGCAATACACGTTCATTTCGCATTGGGTTAGAGTACAATTTCAATGCTACTCAAAGCAAATACAAGGGTCAACAAGCCGATGGAGACCAGAAAAACAGAATGTAATTAACGTGAGTTCGACGTAAGTAATTACTTAACAATCAGTGAAATATTTTTAATCTCCCACGAATTTCACGAATTTTCACGAAATTGGGAGTGTATAAAAGTCTTTATTTTTTTATTATCTCACGAATTTTCACCTGACGGTGAATTATTTTGTGAATATATTATGTTACAAAGCTGTAAATCAATGTTCTGTTATATCGAACTGACGTTAATTATTTACTACAGGTGCGAGCCGCACGGGCAAAAGCCCGTGCGGCTCGCACTATTTTTATTTCTGAAATTCTCCTACCATTATGCGCCCACCACTTTCTGGTGAATTTCCTCGAAAGAAAATGCCCTCAGTTACCAAAAATTCATCTTTATAAAAGCCAAAAGTACTTTGTAAGATAGAAAAACCTTTTACATTATGTGTTTTCCAAGTTTTGCCATAATCATAAGAAAAACGAATTTTTGGGGAGGTACCTAAGGCTGAATAGTCGCAAATAAAATTGTTGTATCTGTAATGTTTTCGCCTATTGTCCTTATTGATAACATACAACAATTCTTCATCTAAATTATAAATCTTTTCTTCATACTTTTCCTCATCATCTTCATTCTTTACTTGCTGTAATGTTAGCGGACTATCAGCCTCATCTATAGGTAAAAAGTAATCATATTTATTTTTGAGTTTCTTGTATAACTTCTCTTGTTGAGAGATGACATTGTAAATATACAAATCATTGTTTTTCATATAAATCAAATCTCCATTCTGATTGATAGGGTAAGTAGGTATATTTTTAATTGCTTGGGGTATTTCATACATTTTGCTTCGGTTTGATATATCCATTACATATTCATTTTTTCCATTGCTATACATAATATATCTGCCGTCAAAAATACCATACCATATACTCAAATCATTATCACACTCATCTATTTTTTCCACTTTAAGTGCTTTATTGTTAAATAGATAAATAAAATGATGCTCTCCCGAAGTCTCTATAATACAGTAGTCCTCAGTTTTGTAAAAACTATCAAAGTAGCTTCCTTCTAAGGGGATTTCCTTATAGGTTTTACCTTTGTCGGTAGAGACAAAAAGCACCGCTTGTTTTTCTAAAACGTCAGGATCAAAAGCTCGCAAATCTTTTTCTGCTCCCAATAGAATAGTGTGGCTGTTGATTACTGCAATGCCATTTATCTCAATAGCTGCCCCTGCATTAAAATAACCTTCATATACTTTTTGCTTGTACAAATCCATAAAGTTGTATTGGGCAGTCCATTTCATATTGTTGTCTTTCGGGGTGAACATAGAACAAGAGCTTAGGAATATAGCTATGAGTAAAAATAATAATGGTTTTGTAACAAATTTCTGTGGCATATTTTTAGTCAAGTTTTTATTATTCAAAAGGAGTGGGAGGAATAACATCTTCCTCTGTAAATTTTGAAATTTCTAATGTTTTAGGTTCTAAAAAAGTTTGTTTGCCATTGTCGCCTATCAATTGAAAAGTGAGATAGGTATTGTTGCGATTTACGCGAATATCTAAGTGAGCCATTACTTTATCGGCTTCTTTTCTAAAGACTTTTTGATAAGCTGCTACTACTGCTTCCCAATCAAAACTTACTTCAGCCAAATATTTTTCTCCGTTTTCTGCTTTATACCAAATCACTAATTCTTTGAATAAGGGACGTTTTTGAATAGGTTCTTCTAAATAGAAGAAATCTACTTTACCCATATAGGAAGCGAAATCAGTATACAAGGTAGCACCAGCTTCTCCATTCCAATAGCGGTAATTGACATCACCTATTTTCCCATTGGGAATTTCATAGACAGGGAACCATTGGTATTGATGGTCTCTATAACTATCCCATAAGCCAAAGGGGATGGGTTTGTTTTTATTGGCTTCACGTACCGCTTTAGGAATTGTTAAGTCACTATTTAAAACCTCTTCTCTATCCTCTTTGCTAAATATAAGGCGTTCGTGACTATCTAACCCAGGTGGCTCTTTCAAATCTATTTTTTCGGCTTGGTATCTTCCTATTTCAGTAATTTTTTTATAGCCATTGCCTGCCCAGAACACTACTACGCCACCAGGGGCAATACCCACTACTATAGTATCATAGGTTTTATGTCTTACTTCTCCATTAGGTACTCTTTGATTAAAACCTTCTCTAAAAAGTTTTGCTATCTTTTCGTAATCAATAGCCGTTTTGAGCCTATAGAAGCAATCTTCTTTATAGGATAGCCATACCATATCTACGCTTTTAGGTAGCTTGTCCATTGAAGTGCTTTCATAACCAAAAGCATTTCCCCAATCGGGTTCTTCTTTTTCAGTGTACAACTCTCCTACAATGGGAGTTCCTCCTACCATAGCTGCATAAAAACGTATAGGGTAGCCTATGGGAGTATTCACCGCTATGCCCCATTCATATTGTGGTTCGTTCATTTTCTTATTATTGCTATTATGGTTTTGACAGCTAGCGATCTGCAGGGTTAAGAGTAAAAATAATAATATCTTTTTCATAAGAATAGGTTTTTTATGCAAATATAGAACTAAAAAGCAAAAAATCAATACTTTTTATTCTTCTTCTCTTCTATAATTTAAACAATCACAAGGAAAATTTTTTATATAGTAATCACTCTGAAAATTACAATCTTTCAAATTTATTGTATATTCTCCTTTTTGAAAATGTAGGTTTTGAATGAGGATTTGTTTCCTTTTTTCTAAACTTAGGGTAATACTCATAGTGTCTTTTTTATAAATAAAAAGATTTCTACCATTATTTCCTATTGCTATATGTTTTATTTCTTTTGTAGATGAAAACAGAAAATAAATAGTTTCTATATTATTTGTCTTTATCTCTTTTACAAACAGAGGTTTCTTTGAAATAGAGATACTATCAACTATAATTATAGAAGGTAAGGGCTGAGCATTGGAATAAAAAAATAAGAATGATAAGAAAATAATTAGGTATCTCATAAATAACTGGATTTATTGTGAGGTGGATATAATTGTAAGTGAGTGATTTGCTTTTAGGGGCGTTTGCAAAACGCCCGTACACAACATTCTCTAAAAGCGATTGATAATCAGGTTTATAGACTTCATTAAAAGAGCGATCCGCAAGGACAATTAAGGATTTTGACAAAGTGTAGCGATGCAAATTTTATAAACCAATTCTGATTGACTATCATACTTTTTTCATGATAAATATTACAAGGTGAATATAAAATAAATAGCAAACAGAATAAATAATACAATAGAAATGAGAGCAAGATAAACTATAGTGTGAGTGCCGAACATAAAAAGTATAGGTATCAAGTCTAACGTTATTCTTCTATCTACTTTGTTATGCGTCTTTATAGTTTCAATACATTGTTTTAATAGCATCTTTTCTTTTTCGGTAGGCTCTCCCATTATATTAGCTTTTTTAACAGTTACCATAACGATACTATTATTGAATCTCACGATATTTTCCATAACTCTAGGAAACCTATATTCATATATTTTTAAGCTTTTCAATACTATTCTCTTTCCATCTAAAACAAAAAACATTTTATCATCTGTTATTTCAACAACCAGATTTTTACTTAATAGAACTTGTATTTTGTAATAAAAAAAATACATTAAGATAAAAAAAATCACAGTTATTCCCATCGAATGAAGATAGAAATAAACTAGAACAGTTGCAAGAGACATTAAAAACATAATAATTTGTGTTGTTATTAATGGATAAACTTGTATTTGATTGCTTTCTGTTTTTTGAATTTTATGCTTGTTCATATAGTTTTATTCTAGGAAAACATTTCTTTAAAAAAGTCAAACCAATGAGTATTATCTGTAAAGATAGCAATTAAATAAAGAATTGCTAATGGTATGATAATAAATGGTACGACATCAATTAATAAATTGATACTCAGAGGCACTAAATCAATTTTTTCTTTTTTAGTATTGCTGCCAATAATATCTTGCAACTCTTCTATTTTTGATTTATACTGTTTTGCGACCTCTTTGCTAAAAGGATTTTTCGAGTAAATAAAATATAATGTACCTTCAATACGCAATATGCGCCCTATTTTACCTTTGGAACTTTTGAGATAAAAAATCTTTACTTTTTCAAATTCAGTTAATAATTGCTTGTTATTGCGTGTATAAATAAACTGTCGTTGCTTGCTATTTGTTTCAATGATAAGTTTTCTACTTCTTAGTTTAACATATCCTAAAGTACATAAAACCACCATAGGAAGATATAAACGAATAACTATACCCCACCATTTCTGAAGTTCAGATGTATAGAATATTGGTAAATGGAACAAAATAATAAATATTATAAAAACAATAATTCCTTCGCAGAAAGATATTGACCAAAACTCAAATGTTTTTGATTTGGGAGATACACTCATAATAAAGATTTTAAAAAGTCAAACCAATGCAAATTATCTGTAAAAAGGGCTATAAAGAAAATAAGTGCAAAAGGAAGGCATATAAGTAGTGTGCCGTAAATAGTCCAGAGCATTAGAAATGGTATCCAATCAATAGGTTTGCGGTTAGGGTTATTGCCAATTACACTTTGTAACTTTTTAATATTCAAATCGTATTCCTTTATATTTTCTTTACTAAAATCTTCCGTATAAATATAAAACAGCTCGTTTTTAATTCGTATCATAGACGCTGTTCTACGTTTATACAACCTTATATAAAAAATTTTGTTTTCGTTACAAGGAACTACTAATGATTTATTATTGATTTTGCAATTAAGTTTATCATTATCAATTACTTCAATAGAAAGTTTTTTAGATCTTATACGACAATATCCCAAAGCACAAAAGCACAACAAAGGAACATATATACGGATAATGATGCCTGCCCATTTTGGAAAATAAAGAGAGGGGAAAACAAACAAAAAAGCAAATGCCCCCCAAATTATAAAACTCTCCCACAAAGGCAACACAGAAAATTCAAATATTTTTGATTTGGTAGATACACTCATAATAAAGATTTTAGAAAGTCAAACCAATGTGTATTATCTGTAAAGAGGGCAATAAAAATAAACAAGCAAAATAATAAGACAAGAACTATAGTTGTTTGAAAGCATAAATTTACTCCTCAACCCTCCTGCTTTTAGAATGACTACAAATCATATTTTATTGTTTATCTTTTAATTGTTTGCCCAAGATGGTTAGTCGGTATTTTTGTAACTTACTACTAGGTCTCTCGGGAATAGTCATTTCTATAAATCCTTGTTCCAATGCAGGTTTTAAATATTTTAATCGAAAGTTTTCCCTATGAGAAAGTCCTAACATATCTTGTATTTCTTTTCTATCCATCTCTTTGGATAGTATTTCAATCAATTCTTTGACTTGCGCGGTATCCTGCGCGGTAGCAGGAAATATCATTCGTAAAAAATTCTCTGTAAACTTGAAACATTCTTTTCCATAACTTCTATCGCCCATTCCTCTATCAAGTGCAATTTTTCAGATTCCTTTTTGATAGAATAAATCTTCAGGTGATGAAGTTTGTACATCGTAACGTATTAACAAAAATCCTTTTGTTTTTATAGCCTTCCCTTTTTCATTACGCGCAGGAGAGATGATTTTAATTTTTTTAAAGATAGAGGCTATTTCTTCTTTTATAACATCTTCATCAAATCCTTGTATATAACTAATAGTTATTTTCCTTTTTTTGATTACAAAATCTACAAAAAAACAACCTTGTACGTGTCCTTTTAAATGAACTACACAATATAAAAGATCTTTAAAATAGCGTTTGTACTCATCACTATCATTACAGAAAACAGCAGGTGTTTTACTTCCTTTAGAAAGTAAAGAACCATTGAGATAGTTGGTTACAATTAAGGTGTTTGTTTGTTGTCCGTTAACAACTTCACCTTTTACGAGCAAATCGGGCAAGACCATTATAGCCTCTTCCTTATCTTGCGCTTGCATAAGGAGCGGAAACAAACAGAGTATAAATAGGAGTTTTTTCATAATAATATTCATTCTACAATGTTTATAATATTAAATTTAAGGCAAGATTACTATCTCTTCAAAATCTTCAGGTAAGTAAGTTTGCACATCAAAACGTATTAATAAAAAACCTTTTGTTTCTATGGGCTCTCCCATTTCATTACGCGCAGGAGATATATTTTCCAACAGCGTATCAAAAATGAATTCTATACTTTCTTTTATTGTATATTTATCAAATCCCTCTATGTAATTGATGATTACTTTCCCTTTTTTAGAAATGACAAATTCTATAAAAAAACAACCTCGTACGTGTCCCTTTAAGTGGTGTAAATCATATAAAATCCATTCAAAACTTTTTTTATACTCATTGAGGTCTTTACAAAAAACAGCAGGTGTTTTACTTCCTTTAGAAAGTAAAGAGCCATTGAGATAGTTGGTTACAATTAAGGTGTTTGTTTGCTGTCCGTTAACAACTTCTCCTTTTACGAGCAAATCGGGCAATACCATTATAGCCTCTTCCTTATCTTGCGCTTGCATAAGGAGCGGAAACAAACAGAGTATAAATAGGAGTTTTTTCATACGTTTTAGATATAACAGCGATTTACAATTTACCGAAAATCACCCATCATTCGATTATTCTAAAAGAAGGAGTATTTTTATCAGATTTTTCTTCCAAATTTAGAACAATCCTCAAATAAATTTCAGTTCTTTTATCATATAGGTTATGCAATTTCATTCTTGAGATAATTCTAATAATTTCAAAATGCATTCTTTTATCAGAAGAATCTTTAATAAATGAAATACGGGAGGTTGTATTGTCTTTTTGTAAAACAAAACGACATAAAACTTCTTCTTTTAGTTCATCATAAAAATATTTTATATTGATATTATCCTTGAATTCCCTAAAAAACTGCTCAAAAAAAGTCTTTTCATTTTTATTAAGATTGTTATTAGAATAAAATATGGTATCTCTTTTCACTAAAATATCAGGTAAAACTACTAAAGGCGTTTTTTGCGTAAAATTCTCTACAACAGTTTGTGCTTGCAAAAAACCGACAAACAGAAAGAAGGACAAAAATATGATTTTCATTTCTTTTTAGTGTTTTTTAGTTTATAATTCCTCTTTTTCTTTTTTAAAGGGTAATATTCATTGAGATATAGTAATATGTACAATACGCGTTTTTTCATTTCGTTAAATAGAATATTACACATTTTCGGACAAATGTATAAAAAAACACTGAAACTTCCTAATTTTGTTAATTCATAAAATATTCGTACATTTGCACTTATAAACATCTAAACAATAAAAATCCAATCAATGGCAAAAAACGATAAAGAACTTTCGCTTCAAGATCAGAAAAAAGAAGCCCTTAAGCTCACACTTGCTAAGTTAGATAAGACTTATGGCAAGGGCATTGTGCGCGCTTTGGGCGACAACCCTATAGAAGATGTAGAGGTCTACTCATCGGGCTCTATCGCCTTAGATGCTGCTTTGGGAGTAGGCGGATACCCTAAAGGTCGCGTGATAGAAATCTACGGACCTGAATCGTCTGGTAAAACAACACTTACCCTTCACGCTATCGCCGAAGTACAAAAAGCAGGCGGTACAGCGGCATTCATTGATGCTGAACACGCTTTCGACCCTGTATACGCCAAAAACGTAGGGGTAAATACTGAAGATTTGCTCGTTTCTCAACCCGATAGTGGTGAACAAGCCCTTGAAGTAGCCGATGCCCTTATTCGCTCTAACGCTGTAGACCTTGTAATCATCGACTCGGTAGCGGCTCTTACCCCTAAAGCCGAAATTGATGGCGATATGGGCGACTCTAAAATGGGGGTTCACGCACGACTAATGTCGCAAGCACTCCGCAAAATTACGGGTAGCATTAGCAAAGCTAAATGTATAGTAATTTTTATCAACCAATTGCGCGATAAATTAGGTGGAGGAATGTACGGTGGTCCTACCGAAACTACTACAGGTGGTAATGCTTTGAAATTCTACTCATCAGTACGTCTTGAAATACGCAAAGATGGCGGTGCACAAGGTAGTGCTGCTATCAAAGACGGTGATGGCAATATTATAGGTAATAAAACCAAAGTGAAGGTAGTGAAAAACAAAGTTGCACCTCCGTTTAGAATGGCTTATTTTGACATTATGTTCGGGGAAGGTATTTCAAAAGAAAGTGAGCTATTGGAAATAGGTGTTGCTTCCGATATTATAGGCAAAAGCGGCGCTTGGTTTAGCTATGGTGATAGCAAACTCGCTCAAGGTCGTGATGCAACCCTCAGCTTGTTGCGTGACAACCCTGAATTAGTAGAGGAAATAGAAAAGAAAGTAAGAGAGTGGTTGAAAGCTGGAGGCGACCCATTTGCTAAACCTAAAAAGGGCAAAAAAGGCGCTGCTGCCAAAGGCAAAAAGGATTTAGCTGAAGATATTGAAGAAGAGGAAGAAGTATTTGACGACGATGAACTTTTAGAAGAAGACGAATAGCTATAAAAAAACTCAGGGTGTTGAGCCCTGAGTTTTTGTTTATTTAAGTTTTTTGTTGTTGTGATGGCGATCGTGATCACGCTCGGTTTTGCGAAGCATTTTTTTATCAAAAGCGTCTTGCAAATCGATGCCGGTTTGGTTAGCCAAACAAAGTACTACAAACACTACATCGGCGAGTTCTTCACCTAAATCTTTCTGTTTGTCGCTCTCCTTCTCCGATTGTTCTCCATAACGGCGAGCAATGATACGGGCTACTTCACCTACTTCTTCAGTGAGTTGAGCCATATTGGTAAGCTCGTTGAAATATCTCACTCCGTGTTCTTTAATCCAATTATCTACTTCTAATTGTGCATTTTTGATATTCATCTTATTGTTGTTTTGGAATGAATTTGATTTTATAATCTCCCCCACGAATTTCACGAATTTTCACGAAATAAGGACTGTAAAAAACTCTTTACTTTATATTATCTCACGAATTTTCACCTGACGGTGAATTGTATTGTGAATATTATGGTACAAATCTGTAAATCAATGTTCTGTTATATTGAACTGACGTTAAATTAGAAAAGCACTGCTCTTGGGAGAGCAATGCTTTTCTAAAATTGTTGTAAAAATACTCTAACTGTGAATTTAAAATTAGTTCGTCCACATATCCTGCTCTCTGTCGCGAATCTTTTCTTTGATTTTATCAGCTTCTAAGAGTTGTAAGAGCGCGTTATCGGGTATATAATCCTTGATTTTTCTATCGCCGTAAACGTTAGCTTCTTGGTAGATTACCGAGCTAAACATACGAGCGTTGAGCAAGTGGTCGAAAGACATTGGGCGAGCGTCGTTCTTACGGTTGAAAGTTTTAGCTTCGTGCAAAATGTCGCGCACTTGAGGATAGAATACCCAGAATAAAGGTACTAAAGCCGACATTGTAGAGTCATCGGAATCGATAAAGTTTACATCGGGAGCTACAGGAGCTAAGGCGAGCAAACGATATTTGAGTTCTCCTTGACGTTTGTCGAAATACCAGATACCTCTGATATAATACTGAGCGATATCGGCGGATTCTAAGTTTCTACGAGTGATGTACTCATCGGGGAGGGCTTCACCTGCGTTGAGCAAGTTGTAACCTTCGTCTAAGGTATCGATTTTAGAAAGAGAAGCCTGAATAGACTCAGCGGTTTTTGTTTGAGTAAAATAAGAATCTACGTACAAATCCTTGATTTTACCATTTTTGATATTTTTCAATAGTACATCGTATAGGGAACGACGGTAAGCATCTACTTCCAAGGTGTCGGTAGGGAAAAGGAGAGGAAAGTTAGCGCGCTCGTTGAGGTCGATTACTTCCCAAACTTCTACAGACCAAAGGATGTCGCGGTCGTCAACATACCCATAAGGGAGAGGCTTATCGTTATCCGCTTGTATTTGAGCTTCAGTTTTTACTCCTATTTCACTAGCTACTTTGGCATTAAGTATATTTACCTGAGCAGAGGAGATCTGAAAAGCAAATACTATGATCAATAGTACTATAATCTTCTTCAATTGTAACATAAAAATTCTGTTAGTTTGTTATTTCAATAATGATAGGTGATACTGGAGGTAATTTCAAGCTTGAGTTACCAACGATACTAGCTTTGATGTCAAACACTTGTATCTTATCACCGCGTTTAGCTCTTGATACGGCTGCGCGAGCTTGTTCATTAAATTTACCACCTTTTACGATGATACTAGGTTGACCAGGGATAAACACTTTGAACTCATTTACTTGGAGTTTCAAGTCGAAATCGAAGTCTTCAAGTACGGCCATTACAGGTAATACACCAACGTTTTGTTTAGGCAATTTAGCGTCTCCAATCATACCACCCATACTACCAGAGGCACGTGGGATATTTTTGATACGGAACAATTTAGAAGAGCTAAAGCGTTGACCGTCGATTTCACCACTTACAGAAATGGTTACTTCTTTACCTTGACCAGGACGCATTACCCAAGCACTACCAGATCTTGAAAGACCAGGAGCTGAAGCAGAAATTTTGTTGTTAGGCACACCAGGCATAGAGATAGTGATAGGGTTATCAACACCGCGGTATACTACGTTCATCTTATCGGCAGAGATAACTGCTGAGTTAGGTCTAGGGATGGTAGAGAATGATTGTGCTACAGGCACTGCGATACGTTTGCCATCTTCATCGAAGTAGAGGTTACCAGTAATTTTGTGTTCACCGGCATTACCTGCACCTACATTCAATTTCACACGACCATCTTCGATAGTATAATCACTTGGTCCTAATTTTCTACCGTCTAATGAAAGTTCTACGGAGTTAGGGCGGGTAGTAGGATCTTTTCTACCTAAAACGATAGCACCGTCGAATTTTTCACCTTGATAGAAAGCACCTTTACCTTGCTCGAGCAAAGTAGTATAGTTAGTCATTGATACTTGAGTTTTCAATTGACCTTCCAACGCTTTAGAAACGAACTCTTGTTGTACTGATAAGATATCAGATTGCATCATAGAGAATTTTGCTAAAGTAGCGATGTAAGGGAAACCTTCGAAGTTGAAGTTCAACCATTGAACGGTGTTACCATCTCTATCTTTTACTGCATCGGTATTAAAGTTATCTTTAACTTTTTTTGCGATATCAGCATAAGCTGGGTTATCACCTAACACTTTTAATAGGGCTTCGCGATAGTTTTTGATGTTTTCTACGAATTTTTTACCTTCGGTAGCGCCTTCGGCAAAGAATAAGTGATCAGTATAATCAGATTTATCCATTGCTTGGTAATCTTTTTCGTTTACCTTTTTATCACTTTGCCCGATTGCTTTTTCAAGTCCATCTTTAAGACCTTGTACATAGTTGTACAATTCGTCGGAAATGGATTTGATTTGCTTAGATTGCTCGTTGATTTGGGCAAACTGAGCGGGACTTTCGCTTGCTTTGAGCGCTAGTTGTTCCATCGCTGAGCTAATTCCCTGAGTATCGCGTTTATTTGATACTTCAAATTTTTGATTTACTAACCCGAAAGCATCTAGTACTTGTTTTCCCATATTGAGTGCGATCATTGCGAGGAAGACAAGATACATCAGGTTAATCATCTTCTGTCTATTGCTTAATTTTCCACCTGCCATAAGCTATTTTTTTAATAAGTTAATAAATAATTACTCTTATCGTGCACCGCTCATTGCAGATAACATTCCTCCATAGATTGTGTTCAAAGATCTTAGGTTATCTTTGAAAGAAAGCATCTGTTGATTCAAAGAATCAAGATTTTCGGCAATTCCTGCTTGTGCAGACACTTGTCTTTCAGTTCTTTCTAATTGTAATTTGTAAAGGCTGTTGAGAGATTCTAAGTTAGAAGCAGCTTCAGAAAGTTCTTCTCCGTATTTGTGAGTAGCCACCATAGTATTGGTTACAGGAGCGATTTCTTTACTTGCTTCGGCGAAATTTTCGATAGATCTACCCAAGGAACGCATTAAGTTTGCATCGATCTTAGCTTCGGCTAAGATATTGTCTAACTTTTCAGACAAAGACTCTCTGATGAGTTTGTCGTCTTGGCTTTGTTGTGCCATAACTCCTTGACGAGACAAGGGAGCGCCACCTTTAAGTTCTGGGTAAACTAAAGACCAATCTAAATCTTCTTCTTGAGGCTCAAAAGCTGACATAAAGAAGATTACAGCTTCAGTTCCCATACCTACTGCTAAAAGGAAACTACCGCTCATACCTAAGATATCTGCGTGCAAAATTTTAGCTAAGGCACCAACGATTACGATTGAGGCACCAATACCATAAGCGTATTGAAAAATTGTTTTTGTTACTTTACTTCCTGCCATAATACTTTAATTATTAAATAAATGTTGTTAAATTAGTTTGATTTGTTTTACTTTTTTGATTATTATCTATAACCTCTTGCGGATTTAGCTTGTTGTTTTTCGCTAACACCCATAAAGTCTTGAACGGTACGGAAACCGATGTAGCTACGAGCTGAATCTTGATATTCGTAATCACGAGTATTTACTTGTAGCATAAAAGCGACGTCTTTCCAAGAGCCGCCTCGTATTACTTTACGACGGTTGCTATCGTCGAGAACGTTAGGGTTCATAGAAGACATATACTCATAAGAGTTAGGGTCGTAAGAGGTGTTAGTCCATTCGGATACGTTACCAGCCATATTATATAGGTTATATCCGTTAGGTTCGTAAGATTTAGCTTCTACGGTGTAGAGAGCGTTATCGGAGGCGTAGTCGCCGCGCATAGGTTTAAAGTTCGCGAGGAAGCAAGCTTTATCGTCGTAAGTATAGGGGCCTCCCCAAGGGTAAGTTGCTCCAGATAATCCACCGCGAGCGGCGTATTCCCATTCGGATTCAATAGGAAGGCGGAAAGAGTTAACGGTGTAATCACCTTTTGATTTTTGGTAAGAGTTTTTGTTCAAGGTGCGCCATTCGCAGAAAGCCTTAGCTTGGATCCAGCTTACGCCTACAACGGGATAGTCGCTATAAGCTTCGTGCCAGAAGTAGTCGTTGTGCATAGGCTCATTATAAGAATAGTTGAAGTCGCGAATCCATACGGTTGTATCGGGGTATACTTTCACGATTTCTTCTTTGATGAAGTCTTTACGGTTACCTCTCTTACGAGCGGCTTTATCCATATCGAGCCATTGGTATTTGAACTCGAATTTTTGGACGTCCATAATGCGTTTGCCGTTGTAAGCTTCTTCTTCGGGCAAATACATTTTGTCCATTACTTCGGAGTAGTACTCGTCTGGGAATTTGTTTACGTCCCAAATGAGGGCTACTTTTTTGTTTAGTTTTCGCGCTTTATCATCACCGTAAGTGTTTTGGAGGTACTGTTGCCAAGCGTTCATTTTTTCGGTATTGGCGTCGAGATAGGCGTATTCACCTATTCCGCCACTTCCTGGTCCTTGGCCTGTTTGTTCAGCCATATCGGCTAATTGTGTACGGATGATAGAATCGCGTACCCAATTGACAAACTGGCGGTACTCGCTATTTGTGATTTCGGTTTCATCCATATAGAAAGAACCAACGCTCACAGTTTTGATTGTTGCGTTTAAACTCGCAGTTTTATCATCATCGGAACTACCCATAATGAAAGAACCACTCGGGATGAGCGCCATACCGTAAGGGGTAGGTTGCTTCCAGCTCTTACCTCTTACTCCTACGAGCTCTCCCTTGCCATCGCCACTTCCGCGTTTACAAGCAGACATTGTTAAAAGCACAAGTAGCACTACGATTATTCTTCTTGCCATAAACATTGTTTAAATTCACATTTAATTAGGGCGCAAACGTACGCATAATTTTTTACACACGCAAAAAAAATTCACTATTTATTTCTATAAACTATAAAATTTAACAATATCTTTACATTTTAAAGGATTAAAGGGCTTCAAATGTAAAAAAAGATTAAAAGAAAAGTTCATTTTTTTGTGTATTTTAGTCTTTTAAATTTAGTTTTTTTACTCCCATATTCCACAAGGTGAAAGCTTGCAAATCGGCGTTTTGTTCAATAGTTTTGCTTACGGGAGTTCCGGCGCCGTGCCCTGCATTAGTTTCTATTCTTATCAAGATAGGGTTGTTGCCTGTTTGTTTAGCTTGGAGTTCGGCGGCGAACTTAAAGCTGTGTGCGGGCACTACTCTATCGTCGTGGTCGCCAGTGGTGATGAGGGTTGCGGGGTAACTGACACCTTTTTTTACATTATGGAGTGGTGAATAGGCTTTTAGGTATTGGAACATTTCTTTGCTATCGTTAGCAGTACCATAGTCGTAAGCCCACCCAGCACCAGCGGTGAAGGTGTGATATCGCAACATATCGAGTACTCCGACGGCGGGCAGGGCAACTTTAAATAAGTCGGGGCGTTGCAACATTGTAGCGCCAACGAGTAGCCCTCCGTTAGATCCTCCTTTGATAGCGAGGTATTGTGGGGAGGTATATTTTTCGTTTACGAGGTACTCGGCGGCGGCTATAAAATCGTCGAAGACGTTTTGTTTTTGCATTTTGGTACCTGCATTGTGCCATTGTTTACCATATTCACCTCCTCCACGCAAATTGGGTACTGCATACACACCACCGAGTTCCATCCATACGGCATTGGCGACGCTGAAGGTTGGCATTAGGCTGATGTTGAATCCGCCGTAACCATATAATAAGGTGGGGTTTTTACCGTTGTGTTTGATTCCTTTTTTATAGGTAATCATCATTGGTATTTTGGTGCCATCTTTAGAGGTGTAGAATACTTGCTTGGATTCGTAGTTATTGGGGTCGAAGGCGATATTGGGTTTCCAATAGAGCTGTGTATCGCCTGTAGCTAAGTCCATTTTGTATATTTGGGTAGGATAGGCGTAATTGGTGAAAGAGAAATAGGTGTGAGTTTCTTGTTTTTTGGCGTGGAAACCAGCGGCTGTACCTATGCTGGGGAGTTTCACATCGCGTACTAACTCACCTTTATAGTTATATTGTTTTATTTGCGAGAGGGCATCGACCATATAGTGTGCGAAGAAATAATGCCCTGTTGCGGTGATACTCAATACGTTTTTGGTTTCGGGGACGACATCTTGCCAATGTTCGGGTTGTGGTTTGGTGGCTTCGGTTTTCACTAATCGTCCGTTAGGGGCATTGAGATTGGTTTCAAAGAATAGGGTTGATCCGTCGTTATCAATGAAATGGGTATCGGCATTGAAATCGTTGGTAATGGTTACTAAAGGGGCTTTAGGGTTTTTGAGGTCTTTTAAGAAGAGTTTGTTACCTGAGGTGTTTACTGCCGCTGAGATGATTAGGTAATGGGCATCTAAAGAGACTACTCCTGATACATAGCGATATTTTTCGGCAGGAGTACCGCCAAAGATGAGAGCATCATTTTTTTGGGGTGTACCGAGTTGGTGGTAGTAGAGTTTATGTTGGTCGGTTTTAGCTGATAGTTCACTTCCTTTGGGTTTATCATAACTGGAGTAGAAGAAACCTTCGTTGCCTTTCCAAGCAATAGAGCTGAACTTGATATCTATTAAGGTGTCGCCTATTACTTCTTTGGTTTTGGCGTTGAGGACGATGCCTTTGCGCCAGTCGCTACCGCCTTCGGAGATGAGGTAGGCTACTAAAGAGCCATCTTCGGAGAAGGCTACTTCGCCTAAAGAGGTGGTTCCATCGTTTGAGAAGGTATTGGGGTCTAAGAAAACTTCTTCTTTACCGTTTTTATCTTTACGATAGAGCACAGACTGGTTTTGCAATCCGTTGTTCTTATAATAATAAGTGTAGTCGCCTTCGGTGAAGGGTGCGCCTATTTTTTCGTAGTTCCAAAGTTTTTCGAGTTTTTGTTTAATGGTTTGCCTATAGGGGATTTTGGAGAGATAGGCGAAGGTGAAGTTGTTTTGAGTTTTTACCCACTGGGCGGTTTCGGTAGAGCGGTCGTCTTCGAGCCAACGGTAGGGGTCGGCGATTTGAGTGCCGAAATAGGTATCGACGGTGTTGTCGGTACGAGTTTGAGGGTAAGTCATTTTTTCGGTGTTAGGGTTGTTAGGGTTTTGATTACAGGCTACTAATAGTAGTAGTGCGGCGGGGAATAGTTTATGGGTCATATCATTAAATATTTTTTGGCAAAGTTATTAAATAGTTTTGTATTAAGCAAATTATTGTTTGTAATGATTTAGGAGTTTTTGGAGAATCTGGGAGAATCTCGGAGAAGATTGGAGGTGGGAGGGTGTTTGAAAAGTTTTTTTGGGGGTGTTGTGGGCGTTTGCAAATAAGGGCGTTTACAAAATGTTTTTTTGTGGGGGCGTTATGAGCATTTGCAAATAAGGGCGCTTACAAAATGTTTTTTTGGGGGGGCTGTCCTAAAAGTTTTTCTTGAGGGGGTGTTTGCAAAACGCCCCTACATAATACACTCTAAAAGTGATTGATTATCAGGATTATAGACTTTGTCAAAGTTTTGGGACTTTGACAAAGTTTATGATGCAAAAGCGATTTTTAGACTTTTCGGACAGCCCCTACATAACATACTTTAAAGGTGATTGATTATATGGGTAATCAACTTTGGCAAAGTCTAAGGACTTTGCCAAAGTGTAGCGATACAAAGGTGAATTTTAGGGCTTTTGGGGTAGCTTCTATTGATTCTGTTTTTCTAAATGCTGTTGAGGAACTCTAAGAGGTCTTCACGTTCTTTTTTGGTGAGTTTTAGGAATATTTTTTTGGATTTTTCACTTTCACCTCCGTGCCACAAAATAGCTTCGGTGATGTTTTTAGCACGACCGTCGTGGAGAAAATTGGTGTGCCCACTGGCTATTTCCTGTAAGCCTATTCCCCATAGAGGGCGGGTGCGCCATTCACGTCCGTTGGCTAAGAAGTCGGGGCGGTTGTCGGCGAGAGCGGGTCCCATATCGTGGAGTAGCATATCGGTATAGGGGTAGAAGGTTTGGTTAGCAAGGGCTGGAGTGGGGGCATTGAGGGTGCGTTGTTTTACAGTATGGCATTTGGCACAACCAATGCCCTCAAATATATATGCTCCATAACGCACTGATTTTTTATGGGCATTACGCATAGCAGGTACAGCTAATGTTTGGAGGTAGAACTCGGTAGCATCAACCATTTCCTTGCTCATTTCGGGGTCGTCGTTTTTGCCGTCATCGGAATGAGCTTGCCCTTTACCTATTTCGACGGGATAATAAGGGTTTGTTACTCCTAAATCGCCTGAGAAAGACCCAGCAGCTTCGTCTAAAAGGGTAGCGGTATTGGCTTTCCATCCGAATCGCCCTACCATTCTTTTTTTGTGAACGCCGTCCCACACGTAGTTTATTTTTCCAGAGATGCCGTCGTTGTTTGCATCGTTTACATCTTCTAAGGCTTTGAGATCGGCTTCGGGAATATTTTCTAAGAGTCCTAAGCCATAGATGGGCATACTTGTGCGCGGAGAGATGAGGATGTTAGGAGGTACGGTAGCACTTACGCCATTGAGGGTGTAGTGAGGTACTTTAAGGGTTACTTTAGAGCCGTCGCGGAAGGTGACGATAGAATCGGTAAAGCTTACAGCATATTTACCTTCGGGCTGGAAGCCAGTGAGGGCTCGGTTCTGTACTTGGGTTCCGAAACCAGGAACGGGTAAGGGGCCTCCGTGAGCATCGGTACCGGGGAGACTTACGCGCATAAAGAAGCCACGTGAGCGTTCTAAATCAGTAGGAAATGCGGCTCTACCATCGCCAGGGTGGCAGCTGATGCAAGAGTTACTGTTGAAAATAGGTCCTAAACCACCGTAGACAGGAGCGGGGTTGGTTACAAAAGTAGTTTCGAAAGCGCGGTCGCCAATGGTGTGTTTATCGTCTTCAGCTTCAGTAAGGTTAGGGGCTGCTACACTATAGGCTAAGCTATTTTCACTAAATATAGTAGTAGCTCCTCCTGCATAGATACGTTCGTTGAGGTCTAATAGGGTGAGCCCTTCATACTCATCGGAATCAGAGCTATCGCTTTTAGAGCAACTCATCAATAGTAGTGTACTAAAGGTAAGTGTGGTTATTATTTTTTTCATTGGAATGTTAGTTTTTTTAAACTATGAGGAAAACGGCAATGAGAAAAGTTTCTCTTTGCCGTTTTAAAAATTAGCGGTTGTTTTGATTAACCTTTAGTGATTGCATAGTATTTGTTTACTTCTTTTTCTATAATATCACGTAGTTCAAATACTGTTTGTTGGGCTTTTTTTACAGCGGCATTACCAGCTGCATTTCCTTTGGTGATTGCCTGAGTGAAAGTGCCAGGGATGGCTTCGAGGTTGTCGATAGCTTCTTGTATTTTGTTTTTGAGTTTGGTATCGAGGGCAGTGTCTTTTGCTTTGATGAGGTCGGAAATTCCTTTACCTTGTTTGCCGTTGTATTTGCCTAAATAGATATTTTGAATACTGCGGATGTTATCGGCGAAGTCTTTTTTAGAATTGTTGCTAAAGCGAGATTCTTCTTTATCAAATAGAGGGTCACCAGATTCGTTGAAACAGTTGGCTATTTTTTCGGCCGCTACTTCATTGGCTATATGCCATAAGCCAGATGCGATTTCGGAGACAGCATTTGCAGTTGTTTTGTATTTACCGGTACCTTTAGATGCGTTGTAGAAGTCTTCGGCATATTTTTGACCTTTAGTCCATCCGTTGAGTACAGCAGCAGTATTGTTTTTCATATCTTCAGCAGCTGCTTTTAGATATTCTTTTTGTCGAGCGGAGAGAGAAGCTGCTGTTGCATTGCCATTTTCACCCCAAATGAGGTATTCTATAAGGTGGAATCCACGTGTTTCGGGGTTACTTTTAATTACATCGGCGGTGATAGATGCTGTTCCGTTGATGATATTGTTCATAGCATTAACGTCTACAGGCCAAGTATCCATTGCTTCATCGAGGTCTTCAGGGAGTTTTACGGGGCCGTATAGGAAGCCTTCGGATTGTTCCCAAGGGGTACGGGCTGTTTTCCAAGCTTCTCGTGCTGCTGTGAGATTGGCATCGGTAGCATTATTTTCTAAAGAGGTAAGTGCGGTAACCATTGCATTGGTTTTGGCATCTAATTCGTGATAAGTAGGGACAATTACATTATTAACAACATCGTTGATTACGGCTTGTTCAGCAGCTACTTGAGCAGCAAGTTTTTGTTGTTCGTCGTCGTTGTTATCGTCTTTGTTACAGCCAATGAAGAAGAGGGCTGCAATTGTACTGAGTGTTAAGATTTTGGATTTCATATAGCTTATTTATTTAGATATTAGTTACTTGTTTAGGAGTTAGAAAGAGAAAGCGATACCAGCAGAGAAAGTGTTTTCTTTCATTTTTCTACCCATATACACGGGGATTATTTGGGTCATATCGTAGAAATCAGCACCTAAGGTACGCCATTCGTAATGAGCTTTAGCTACTATTTGAGGGGTGATAAACCAGTTGAGACCAGCGGTGAATGCTTTGCGTTCCCATTTAGGACTTCTAATGATGTTTCCTTGTGTTTTTCGCATTGTATCGTAGTACTCATAACGTACAAAAGGATATAGTTTTTGTTGAGTGTTTAGAGTGGGGAAAAGGTGGAGTATATCATAGCCTATTTCGGAAGATACACCCATAGCCTCTTTGCCTACATTGGTACGTTTTACGCCTAAAGTGCTTGACAAGCGACGGTTAGCCGCTGAGATAAGGTCGGAGTTTTGTACGGTTCCCCAAATAAGGGCTGCATTAAAACGCAAAGGGCCTTCGTCGTAAGAAAGGTGAGCTGTGAAGAGGGTTACATAGCCGTTTTTAGTAATATCTTTTTTGGAACGATTGGGGTTAGAGTTACCGTAGTAGAATCCAGCGCCTATAAAGGTATGTTTATTTTTTCCGAAGAGATAATCAATTTTACCTGAGTAAGCCCAAGCATCGGCATTAGCCATTTCAAAACGGAGTTGATGACCGCCTTTTACGAAGTTACGGGAGCTGAAGCCAGAAGAGTCGAGTCCGTTAGTAAAAGAGAGTTCGTATTTGAAGTTTTTGAGGAAAGTGCCGTATAATTGTAGTCCGTTTTCATACCAACCTAAGGGGAGGATTTCGTTTTCCATATTAGGTTTATGGGTGGTGAAGTAAGCAGTGGGTCGGTCGAGGGTTTGGGCGAGGTTTAGGTGTAGTTTTACGCGTCCTACGCGCACGCCGAGATAGGGGCGGAGATGGAAATCGAGGTACATTTGTTCGAGTTTTACCTCACCCCCAGCTTCAATTTCTTGTTCAAATTCTCCGGCTTCTTCTTGGACGTCGTATTCCATAGTTGCGCCTGTGCCACCGTGTTCAAACTCTACTTCAGAGCGCATACTTATCCAGTCGTTGAAGCGATAGCCTATATACAGATTGAGACGCTCGGGGTCTATCTTGTCGCGGATTTGCGAATCGGAGTCGTAAGTACCATAATTGTAATAGTTTACTGCTCCATAGCCGCTAAAAGAAAATTTATCCCAACTGAGGAGTGATTTTTTCTCTTTTTCTTTATCAAGAGAATCTTTTTGTTTTAACTCCTGAAGAATTTCCTGCTTGATTGTTTCCTTCATACTATTATAGTCGGTAACTTCTTGTGCTTTTAATAGCATAGGGAAGCTGGAAATCAATGCTATAGCCATTATCTTTTTCATCGAAAACACGTTGTTTAGAATAATTCGATGCAAAAGTATAGTTTATTTATTATACTTCCAAATAATTTATAGATTTTTTTTTTAGAAGGTTTTAGAGGGAGTGGAGTTTATAAATAGGGGCGTTTGCAAAACGCCCCTACATAATGTGATCTAAAAGTGATTGATTATTTGAGGAATCAACTGATGATTTAGGAGTTTTTGGAAAATCTCGGAGAATCTGGGAGAATCTGGGAGAATCTGGGAGAATCTCAGAGAATATTGGAGAATCTCGGAGGTGGGAGGGCGTTGTAAATAAGGGCGTTTGCAAAACGCCCCTACATAACATGCTCTAAAAGTGATTGATTATTTGAGAGATCAACTAATAATCAACTTTGGCAAAGTCCAAGGACTTTGCCAAAGTGTGTGATGTGATTTTAAATTTTCTTTACACGGCGTTCGTGTCGACCGCCCTCAAATGGGGTGATTAAGAAAGCGTTGGCAATTTCTACTGCTTGCTCAATGGCGGTGAAACGGGCGGGGATGCTGAGTACATTGGCATCGTTATGGGCACGGGCAAGGGCTGAAAGTTCTTTCGTCCAACATACAGCGCAACGCACGTGGGGGTGCTTGTTGGCAGTCATTGCGATGCCGTTGCCACTGCCGCAAATCACGATACCGAGGTCGGCTTTGCCTTCTTCCAAGGCTCGTGCGACAGCGTGACCGAAATCGGGGTAGTCAACACTTTCGGGGGTATCGGTTCCGAAGTTAAGAACTTCAATATTTTTGGTTTTTAAAAAGGCTGCGATAGCGTTCTTGTAATCGACTCCTGCGTGGTCGTTCCCTATGGCTATTTTCATTTTATTTTATTGTTGTGATTTTAATTTGTTTACTATGTCGATGATTTTGTTGTAGTTTGCTACAATTTCTTCATTGGTTGATTTTATAAAGTGCTCATTTCCCTCTTGGGTTGTATATAAACCATCAAAAGTTTTCTCAATAAGCTTTTCTATTTCGGTATTGGTAGGGTATTCCTTGCGATATACCTCAGCTTGGCGCGCCATTAGTTCTATGTGAGCATATACCACTCCGTATTGGTATAAATCTTCATAAGTTTTTTTAGCTAGAGCTACATCGATATTGTTCTTTTTATTGTTATAATTTTGGAGGAGTTCATTTGAGATTCTCTTTCCTTCTGTCCAAGCGTAATCTTGCCCAGCATATTTGTATTTATCCTTAGGATATTGAGGTAATTTATCGACCGCAGCGAGCAAGGTGTTGTACTCGGCAACGGTTTGATCAATAAGCTCTTTATAGGTGCTTATATCTTTCACATCGGTTTTGTAATAGGCGATATTCGCTTTGTGCGGAATAGCCTCTTTTTTTGTGGTTTCGGGGGTGTTATCGTCTTTCTTACACCCTGTGGCAAAGGATATTGCTAATGCAATTACTGTAAAAATAAAATAATGTTTCATATAAAGTTAATTAATACTTACGGTTAAAGTGAGTTTTTATGTTTGATATAGTTTTTGTAAGCTTCTCGGAGGGCATCGGCTTTGGTTTTGTGCGGGCTGTTAGTGCTCATATCATCAAAATACTGAAAAGATACTACTTTACTGACCTTTTTAATAGAAAGGGCTGTCTCTAATTGTTGTTTTACCCTATCGAAAGTAGCAGGATGAAAAGGATACTGACCATTGGGCGATGCAAAGGTTTCTAAATCACTCCAAAATACACCTTTATAGTTTTTGTTTTCTTCAAAGAGTCCGCGTTGTGCAGCCTCATAATAGCTTGCAAGGCGCTCAAGGGTTACGTGTTGTGCGCCTACGCCATCTTGCAACATTATAATTTGCAGGTTGCTTTTAGCTAATTCTGCCATAAAGTGTTGCAGTTGCTCAGGTGTGGAAAGTGAGCTATTCCAAAAGGCAGCGATAGACACAGGTTTGTTGTTCAATTGGTGCAAACGGCTGGAAATGCGATCTACAAATTGTTCTCTAAAAAGGCGTACTTTCTCATCGGTATTATAAACATTGGGCTCAGGCTCGTGCGGAATATACCAGCCTTTGAAAGCAGAATGTGTGCCAAACTGTGCTTGAATTTCTTCGGCTATGGCAATACAATAATTGGCTTGTGTTTGTAGCCATGCTACATCGGTTTGATGTTTCCAATAAGAATCATCAAAATGTAAACCTATATGCACCTCTATCCCCTTTCGCTGAGCAGATGCCAACACACGTTCAAGGGTGTGTTTGCTTTTGGTAGCGGTGAACGCATTTGCCGAATTGAACCAAGTGATATCGTTGGAAGGATTTTTGAATGCGGTATATTGCACAATAAGGGTATTCATTCCTAAATCTTTGATTTCGGTGAGGAGCTCATCCCATTGTGTTTCACTCCAATCACCTTTGCCAAAGAGCTGCACAAAAGTACCTGTAAGGGCTTTTGGGGTTGTTTGCTGAGGATATTCACAACCTTTTTCTTCGTTATTCTCTTTTTTACAAGCTATAAGGCAGGAAGTGCAGAGCAGGATAAAGAGTAAAATCTTTTTCATAGGTGTTATTCTTTTGTAAATTCTCTGATTTTCAATTCACCGGATTGGGGGTCAAAAAAGGCATAGGTAAAGTAGTGTATCCAGTCACCGGTGTTGATATAGGTACTCCCCTCCCCTACTTTGATGGTCATTGGTAAATGCCGGTGACCAAACAAAAAATAATCGTAATGCTGGGTTTCGAGTTTGCGCTTGCAATACTGCACCAACCATTCGTTGTCTTCTCCCAAGAAATGTACATCTTCAGCCCCTGAGATGAGTTTGTTTTTCACCGAGAGGTATTGCGCCAATCGCACGCCTATATCGGGGTGTAACCAGCGGAAAAGCCATTTGCAAAAGGGATTGGTAAAGACTTTTTTCATCCGCTTGTAACCTTTATCACCAGGCCCTAAGCCATCGCCGTGCCCTATCAAAAAACGTTTGCCTGCACATTCTACTTCCAGCGGACGGCGGTATACGGGGATTCCTAATTCCGTTTCGAAATAATCGTCCATCCACAAATCGTGATTGCCTACAAAAAAGTAGATAGGAATACCACTATCGCGCAGTTCCGCCAGCTTGCCCAAAGTACGTACAAAGCCTTTGGGGACAACTGTTTTGTACTCAAACCAAAAGTCGAAAAGGTCGCCAAGAAGGAAGATGGATCCTGCATCAGCTTTGATGCTGTCAAGCCATTGCACAAATTTAGCTTCGCGGGGTTTGCTTTCGGCAGCAGTGGGCGCTCCGAGGTGATTATCGGAGGCGAAGTATATCTTTTTATCTTTGGGTAATTCTATAGATAACATTGGTTCTTTAAGTTATCATCTATACAAAAAGTCGATTTTGTATAAATGAAGAATGTGATATGGCAAAAAATGGCGTTTTTTTGCCACGTTGTGTCATACGTGGAAAAAAATGGCGTTTTTTTGCCACGTTATACTTTTTCTCTTTGGAGTACTTTTATCAAATTTTCGTTGATATAATAGTTTGACTTCCCTATTTTCAACTTACTAATCAACCCTATTTCAGCAATCGTATCTAAATAGTTTTGTGCAGTACGCCTAACTATATCCAAATCTTCTTGCAAAAACTCTATCTTAGTATATGGGTTTTTAAAGAGGTTGTTCAGTAAATCCTGACTGTATATCTTGGGTAGCTCACTGCGCAAGCGTTGTTTGGTTTGTTGCATCAGCGTTTTGATGTTTTGTACCATCTCAATAGTTTCAATAGCGGTTACTTCTACTCCTTTGAGTAAATAAAAAATAAGCGTTTCCCAATCGCCTTTGGTTCTCACTCCTTGCAAAGCTTTGTAATAATCAGTTTTATGTTGAATGATATACCTACTCAGGTAAAGCACGGGCAAATCGAGCAAACCTTGTAATACCAAATACAAGATATTGATGATACGCCCTGTACGACCATTGCCGTCATAAAAAGGGTGAATACTCTCAAACTGATAATGGATAATTGCCATTTTAGTAAGTGGGTCAAGTTCTGAAAACTCAGGGTCGTTGATAAACTTTTCGAGATTTGCCATTAAGTTGAGTATTTCGTCTTTATCTTGTGGTGGTGTGTACACTACCTCATTATGGCTATTGACGAGCTTGGTGCCCACTTGCGTTCTGAAGCCTGCCTTGTTAGCTTCAAGTTGCTCCTGAATCAACAATATATGCTTGTTGAGCAACAACCGTTCATTGCGCACTATCTCAAAACCCATTTTCAAGCCTTTGGCATAATTTAGTACCTCTTTGCTGGCTGGGTTGGTATCAATCATAATGTTTTCCTTATAGAGGTCGTCGTGAGTGGTAACGATATTTTCAATCTCGCTACTGCTTTTTGCCTCTTGTAAGGAAAGAGTATTGATGAGGATTTGCTCATTAGGAATTGTTTTTACTACCCCTTTCAGTTCAGCTAAATGCCTATGAGAGAGGGTGAGTTGTTTGAGTATCTCACGGGTTTCAATTTCTGGTGGAGGTGGTAATAAGGGTAATGTAAAATCTGTTTTCATTATCTTAATGATTCATCAGTTCAGAGAGGTCTTTTTCTAAAAACTCGGCATCAATATGAAGTTGATAAGATTGGGGGTTGAAATAGATGTTGACATAGCCTTGCACGTTGAGTTTGGCTTGCAATATATCGAGATCTATATTGACAAAATTAATCTCATACACTTCTATAGGGGTAGTACTTTTGTCGAAACAACGCAGGCGTGTGAGTATCATATTTTCTTTAGCTTCATCTTCAGCTAGTATAGCTTGAGTTGCCATTGCTCTATATATTAGTATGGCTTTTCCGAATTTGCTATCAAAAGGAGTGTCGTTCATCGCATTGCTATCATAAAAAGCGGGTACCTCTTTCACCTCACAGTCATCGGCAGGAATGCGTTTTTCGCGCCAATATTTGCGAATTTCTTCTATAGAGATTTTTTTTGATTTTCTTTTATTCTTCTTTTTGATAAACCAAAAGAGTACTAATAAAGCTATTGCAATAATGATAATATTTTCCATAGTTTAATGTCTGTTTTGATATATTAATTCCTAATTCATTGACGAATTTCAGAGATTTTTATTAAGATGGAAAGATCTAAACTCAAAAAAGAGGTATCAACATAGTAATTTCCGCGTTTTTCTGGGTCTATAAACACATTTATATAACCTTGTACGTTGAGTTTAGCTCTCACAGTAGCTGCATCATAATCAATAAGTGTTACACGGTAGGCTTTAGCGGGCGAAAAACTTTTGTCGTAACAACTCAACTTTACCAAATTTACATTCTCATCGGATAGCATCTGTTCGTGTAAATGATAGTCTATATGTTCATCTTTAATTTTTTGTAAGTCAAAAGTGGCTCTTTCATTTAATACATCACAATTCTCAGCATCAATACGCAAACGTTTCCAATGATCATAGATATATTGTTTTTCTTCTGAGCTCTTATTATTGTTAAAACGCTTGCGCAGGATAGCTTTAGCAGCTGCCTCATCTCCACTATCACGAGATACAAACATTTCTTTTAAGAAATCAAACCACCCCATAGCTTTAGTCTTTATTTATTATCTGATGCAAACCATTCGGCATAGGAACTTTCGGTTTCGCAAAGGCGTACCGAAAAGAGAGCTACTCCAGCGGGTAGTTGGTAGGCAATACGCTGGGCAAAGTCGGTTACGAGGTTTTCGCTGGTAGGTTGATAAGGCACCGTGATAATGCGATGCCCCTTGGCGCGCAGTTCGTCGGCTAAGGCTTTGTGAGGAGAGAGTTCGTTGAAAACCATTGCGTGATCGAAAGCATCGATAATTTGCTCCTGTACAATGCGTTTGAGGTCACCAAAATCGATAACCATACCATTTTTCACGTTGTTAGGATTGTTGATAGGTTCGCCTATCACTGTTACGTAGAGTTTATAGCTGTGTCCGTGCAGGTTTTTGCACTTGCCGTCATAGCCAAAAAGAGCGTGTCCTGCTTCAAAGTCGAATTTTTTAGTAATGCGAATCATAATAATTGACAATTAACAATGATTCATTAACAATTAACAATTGATAATGAATCATTATTTTGGTGCAAATGTAGTGAATAATTAGAGAATTAGCAAAATTATTCGTACATTTGCCCCATATTCTTATAAAAATCAATTCCAATGAAAAAAATTTTATTCAGTATCGCAGCAATGGCAATGCTTGTAGGTTGTGGTAGTAAAGACGATGATACTCCTAATGGCGGTGATGGCAAAGGTGGTAATGGGACTACTACCCCTACTACGCAAAGCGACTACTTGCCTACTAAAAAAGTAAAAACAATTACTTGTAAAGCTATCATAGTGGAAATAGACTATACAGGTGGTGCTCCTGCCCCTTCTCTTGAAAGTGCGTTAGAACCCTCTCTCAACGGTCAAAAATTTGTAGCAAAGACTTTGAACTTTGCTTATGAATACGATGAAAAAGGAAGAATCAAAAAGATTACTAGAAAGGAAGAGGGCAAAAGTGATAATGTAAAAACATTTATTTATGGAGATAGTTCTGTGAAAATAACTTTTCCTAATGAAGATACAGGAGGTATAGAAAATCGAGAAGTGGGACTCAACGCTGCTGGTAATATGTTAGGTTTAGGAACTTACGACAGTAACCAACGATTGACAAAAGGTTCTAGAGGTGATTTTGAGTGGACAAATGACAATCTGACTAAGATTAGTGAAAAGAGAAATTGGAGGGGCAAAGTTACCACGGTTGCAAATCAGCTTTCTTATAACAACAACTTGAACAAAAATAAGTTTTTGTTGTACAACTTTGAAGGGGATGCTGTGACTAGTTATGCTCAATATTTCGATTTTCAAATAGGTTGGATACAAGGAGTGGCTCCTAAGAACTTGTTACAACAAAGGGTTTTAACAGAAGATGGCACTATTTTAAATTACACTAATAACTATACTTATACTTTTGATACTGATGGTTTTGTAAAGACTATCAACGAAACCCGAAATGCAAGAGCTGGTAGTGATACAGGTCTTGGTTATTTTACTGACGCTGATTATTTAACAAAATTAACAACTCTTATCACTAACATTCAAAATGGTACTGAGAAAAACAAAAAATACCAATTGGTAAGTGATAAAAGTGATGAAAAAGTGTTTGATATTATTATCCCTATAAAAGTGGAGAAAGATAAGAATGGTAAAACTATCAACTTAACAGTAAATAAAGTAGCTCGCCACACTTTCAAACTTAAAACTGAAAATGGAGCGCAAGTAGTAGATAATATTCGTGTTGAAATTAGCTATAATAGTGATATGACTACTACTTATCAGTTGAATTACTAATATTCCAATATACAAATAATAAAAAAAGCGACTCGAAAATGAGTCGCTTTTTTGTTGCAAAATTACGAATAAAAAGCAAAACTACAAAAAATAATGTAATTAGCTCATACAAAGAGGATTAATTTTTTGACAGGAAGATAAGAGAAGACAGAGTCTTAGATGTTTTAGATAGGTTTTTTCAAAATTAGGTTTCTAAATCGTTACCTACCATACTGAAAAATATTTTTTATTAATAGGTTATATTTCAGTGTTTTACACCTTTTTTCATATTGTACAGTAACTTGATAAAAAGTACTTTCGCAAATTAAAAAATTAGAGTATGAAAAAAGTAAAACGCTCAACCTTTAAGGTATTGTTTTACCTTAAAAAGAATGCCCCAAAGAAGAACGGTAAGGTTGCTATTATGGGGCGTATTACCATTGACAATCAGGTAGCTCAGTTTAGTACCAAACTTGAAATCCTTCCACAGAAATGGGATTTGAAGTACGGAAGGGTAACAGGTAAAACAGAAGAAGCTACCCAACTTAATCGCAAGCTGGAAGAGATTCGCTCACGTATTATTACTCATTACAAGGAACTGATGAAGTACGAGGGAGTGGTTACTGCTCAGAAGCTAAAAGCTACTTTTCTAGGCATAGGAGTAATGGAAGATTCCTTGCTAAAAGTCTATGAGAATTTCAAAGAAGGCTTTGCCTTGATGGTAGAAAAAGGTGTTAGAAGTTACAGCACTCTTAACAAATATGAGAATGTATATACTCATTTGAGCGAGTTTATCCAGTATAAATACCGCAGAAGTGATATTTCTTTCAAAGAGCTTACAGAAGACTTTATCAACGATTTTGATTTCTATCTTAGAGTTAATAAAAGTCTTACTCACAACACAATATGGGTTTATATGATGCCCCTTTGTAAAATGGTAGAAATAGCCATAGACAAAGGAATTATCTATCGCAATCCTTTTAAGAATTATATAAGTTCTATGGAGGAGAAAGATAGAGGCTATTTGCTTAGAGAGGAAGTAGAAACTCTTTTACAATATCACCCTAAGAGTGCTTCTGCTGAATTAGTACGAGACCTATTTGTTTTTAGTTGCTTTACAGGCTTCTCTTATATTGATATCAAACAACTTAAAAGAAGCCACTTACAATCGTTCTTTGACGGCAACAAATGGCTTATCAAACGCCGTCAGAAATCTGATGTGCCCTGTAATGTACGTCTGTTGGATATAGCCGAGAAAATTATTGAAAAATATGAAGGTACGACTCGTACTGAGGTATTGTTTCCTACGCCCTCCAACACTAATTGCAACCTCTTAATCAGAAAGATGATGAAAGATTGTAACATCATTCGTGAAAAACCCATTTCATTTCACTGGGCACGCCATACCTTTGGTACTCTGTTCTTAACAGAAGGGGTTCCCTTGGAAAGCGTTAGTAAGATGATGGGACATAAGAATATCAAAACTACCCAGATTTATACTAAAATCACCAATGAGAAAATCAGCAAGGATATGGAAATTGCTGCCGAACGATTAAAGAATTTAAAGATAGGATAGCTTCTCAGTGTCTTTTAAAAATTAGAAATCCATTGATAACATTTCAAAAAGAGATGTGTCGATGGATTTTTTTGTTGCCTTACAGAAAGCTATTAGAAGAGAAAAAGACTTCAACAAATAAGGAAAAGGGTATTCGTTTGTCACAAATAGAAATACGTCATTAAGACTTACCTATTTTCCCTGTTTTAAACACTTAAGGCACGTAATGGCGGTTCGTTGTTCGAGTGCAAAGGTATTTCTGTGTTCTTAACGCTTCTTGCAAGGTCAAGCCCGATGGGTTTTCAAAAAAATCTCCAGCCCTTGTCCGTTGTCCTGCGGGTAGTATTTTTTTGAAAAACCTTGCAGAAGCTAAACACAGACCTTTTATGGCACTCGAAACGAAACCAGCTCATTCCGACCTTTAAGCGAATAAAAAAAATGTCAAATATGAGAAAAATGCCGCTTCTTACAGATTGTTTTTTGAAACGAATACCGCTTTTCCTCCCATTGTCGAATAAAAATTTCAAACTATGTAGCTACCTAATTACGTTTTTACCTTCGTACATACTTGCTTGCTTTAATGCGTGAATGCAAAGTAATGTACAAATATACATATAGCTTTACATAGAATTGTAAATAACTCTGTAAGTAAGTGATTAAATATATTGCTAATATGCCCTAAATCACTTTACCTACTCGTAGTGTAAATTTCTCTCTTTATGGCTAATTAAAATTCGACCGTTAGGGAGAATTTTCTGTTCACCCAAACAGAGCAAGTTGTGTTTTGAGGCACGCATTAGGCGTGTAGGCACCTCAAAACCACTTGCCCTTGCAGGGATTAAAACACACTCCGAAGTCGTGGTTTTTTACTTTTATATTTTTATTGTATTTCTAATGTAATAAAATTTTATTCAGGTGTCAAAATAATTTCATATATTTGCACTCTGAAAATTAATGTATTATGGAATTATTCAAAGGACAAAGCCTCTTAGAGTTTACTGAACGCTTTAAAACAGACTTAGATTGCGAAGAATACTTAGCTTCCATAAAATGGGAAAAAGGGTATTGTTGCCGTAAATGTGGACATACAAAATACCAAGTTCGCAAAGATTTTTCACACACTTGCAATATCTGTTCAGATACAGAAAGTCCTACAGCTGGAACTTTGTTTCACAAGCTAAAATTTGGACTTCTCAAAGCATTTTATATATGTTTTGAGATGTCAACAACTACAAAAAGTCTATCAGCATCACAAGTTGCTCGTCGTTATGATATTAGTCGACAAACAGCACATTATTTTATGCACAAGGTTCGTGAAGCTATGAAATCCAGTGAGTCACAGAAAATGGATGGCAAAGTGCAAGTCGATGAATTTACCATAGGAGGAAAAGAAGAAGGAAAACAAGGTAGAAGTTATGACGCAAAGAAAAAGAAAGTTCTTTGTGCGATACAACTTAGTAACCAAGGTAAAGTTAAACGTTTTTATGCATTTAAAATTCCTGACTATTCCTCAAAATCACTACGAACAATATTTGATAAACACATTGATAAGACAGCTTATATAACGACTGATGAATGGAAAGGCTATAGACCTATAAAGGACTATAATATAACTCAAAAACCGAGTAATGACGGAAAGAATTTTCCTACATTACACAAAGTAATACACCAAGTAAAATCTTGGATAAGAGGTATATATTCTTGGGTTTCAGAGTTTAATATAGACCGCTATTTAGCTGAGTATAGTTTTAGAATCAATCGCTCACAGAGCAAAGAGACTATCTTTAACAATCTAATAAAAAGATTGATTGAAAGAAAACCTATTTTCCAATCTCTGTTAATATGCCCTTAACTTGACACCTCAAAAATTTTAATAATATATCCGATACATTACCAATTCTAATCACTATCTTTTCCAGCATTTACTAAGGTTGCGTTGATAAAGAATGCTCCTTTGGTGGCAATAGTCTGTTCGGGGGCTATAGGTTTTACAGGGGCAATGGCAGTATACCCACTTTCGGAAGCTCCTTTTACTACCTCCACTTTCTCAAAAGAGGTTTCTTTATCCGAAGTTTGGGTTACCAGAAAAATGTAGGATTTACCAGCATCCTCTACGATAGCCTCGTTAGGTACAGCAGGGGTCGTTTGTTTGTCAAGACTGATAACCCCTGTTACATTCATTCCATTGATGAGCCCTTGTTTGTCACCCTCTACGTGGCAATGTACAATGATGCTTTTGCTTTCGTTTTCAAACGAAGCCGCAATGTTATACACTTGGGCATCATATTCGCGAGAGGTGTTATTGGTAGGGTTGAAGTGCACTTGTTGTCCTACCTTAATGTAAGGCAAGTCACGCTCATACACTTGCAAGTGCAGGTGTAGCGAACTGTTGTCGATGATTTCCACAATAGGGGTGGAGGCATCTATATAAGCCCCTTTGTTAGTATATACCGCACTGATATTCCCACTAATAGGAGCCACTATCGCCAAAGTAGATTGCATTCCCTTATCGGTGAGTGTTTGAGGGTTTAAGCCCATTAGGCGTATTTGTTCTTCAAGCGAAGCTTTTTCGGTACGGAGAGTGCGTAGCTGAGTAGTAGCGGCTTGTAGGTTCTTACCAGTACCAGCATTCCCTTCATAGAGGGTTTGCTGACGGTCAAGTTCTTGTTTAGCAAGTTCTATCTGACCATTAACGGTGAGCAAGCGCTGTTGTTGTTGCAAGAATTCTGGGTTAGAAACAGTAGCGATTACTTGCCCTTTTTGCACATAACTGCCTATCTCTACCTTTACGCTCTTGATAATCCCCGCATATACAGTCGATACCTTCGCCTGATGGTCGGCAGGCACGCTCAGTATTCCATTGGCTTTGAGGGTAGCGGCAAGAGCTTTTTCTTCTATATGTCCCAAACGAATATCTACAGTTTGGATTTGAGCTTGGGTAAGGGTGGTGAGATTGCCTCCTTCTTCGTGGTGTTCTTCGCGCTCTTCGAGCTTTTGATTATTGGTAGTTGTAGGAGTGCCATTGCAGGCTGATAGACTAATTCCTATAAGGATAAAAGCGATTTTTATACCATATTTTTTCATTTGTTTTACTGGTTTAAAAGGGATTGTATTTCTATTACTTTTTGATTAAGCGCCTCGATACTCTCAAGGTATGCCAAGCGGGTATCTACGGCTGTCTGTAGGGTGTAAAGGTACTCCACATAGCTTATTTCACCTGCGCTATACCCTAACTGATTGGCTCGGATAATGCGCTCGGCTTCAGGTAGCGCTTCTTGTTTGTAAAACTGATATTTTTGCAAATTCAGTTGGTATTCCTCTTGCAGATTTATCCATTGAGTTTTAAGCTGTTTTTCTGTTTGTTGAGCTGCTTCTATAGCTGCTTCTTTCTGATATTTATAAGCTTTCACCTTGGCACGGATAGCGGTAAAAATAGGAACTGAAAGCCCTATGGTGGCAAAGTGAAAACGTTTACTTCTATCAGTATAGGTCTCTACCCCTCCAATGGTTTGCATTCCTATAAGAGACTGATTGGTATAGCCCAATGTAAGGTCGGGCAGGGCTTGGGCACGCTCTAGACGTTTGTTGTGCTCAGCTATGTTTGCTTCTTGATAGCTGAGTTGTACCAAAGGGTGCTGAGAGAGTTGTACATCCGAAGGCTCACTGAGTAACAAAGGCTCATACACGGGCGGCTTGGTAATGGTAAATGCTTCTTCTGTTTGCATTAACGTACGCAAGTTGCGATAGGTAGCTTGTTGTATAGTTTTGTTCTGTTGAAGTAACAAACTTATTTCTCCTTTCTTCACTTGGGCAGTGTTAATATCTATCTTCTTGGTATCCCCTGCTTTATAGCGTACTTCAGCAATGCGAATAAAATTATTGTAGAGACTATCAAGCTGCAAGAGCTGTTCCTCTTTAAAAGTCAAATATTGCAATTGCTGATATGCGTTGCGCACTTGCCGCTTCAGTTCATTCTGCTGAAGGGCTAATTGCCCTTGTTGTAATTGTGTCTCTGCTTGATAGAGCTTTTTGCGAGCAGCAAATACTGTAGGCAAAGGAATAGATTGTGATACACCTACTGAAAGGTCTTTTTCAGCACTGCTGTACTGCCCGTATTGCCCTGTAAAGTCTGTTTTAGCCAATTCAAAAGAGGTTCGCTCTTTAGCACTTGCTCCTTGTAGCTTGAGTTGTGCTGCCTTAATCACTCCATTGTTCTTAAGGGCTATTTGCTCTATTTCTTGTAGCGAGTAAGACTGCTGAGCGTGTAGCGCTATAGGACTGATAAGCAATAGGGCTATCGTGAGTACTTTAGCTGAAGGACGGCGCCAAGAAAAGGTACTATTGAAAGCGATGTAAAGCAACGGAAGCACGAAGAGGGTGAGGAAGGTAGCCGATACTAACCCCCCAATAACCACTGTAGCTAAGGGGCGTTGTACTTCTGCTCCTGCTCCTTGACTGAGTGCCATAGGTAGGAAACCTAAGCTCGCCACCATAGCCGTCATTAGCACAGGGCGTAAACGCATTTCGGTACCCGTAATCACGCGATGCAAAAGGTTGGTCATTCCTTCTTTTTTCAGCTGGTTGAAAGTGCCAATAAGCACTATACCGTTGAGCACTGCTACCCCAAAGAGCGCGATAAAACCAATACCCGCACTAATACTAAAAGGCATTCCCCGAAGAAGCAAGGCAAATACGCCCCCAATGGCACTCATCGGGATAGCGCTAAAGATGAGCAATGATTGTTTTATAGAGTGGAAAGCAAGGTATAACAAGAAAAATATTAAAAGTAGGGCTACAGGCACGGCTATGAGCAGTCGGTCGGTGGCTTGTTGTAGGTTCTCAAACTGACCGCCATAGGTAAAGTAATAGCCCGTAGGGAGCTTTACGCCCTTTAATTTTTGTTCTATATCACTCACCACACTCTGCACATCGCGCCCTTGCACGTTGAAGCCAATGACGATACGGCGCTTGCCTGCTTCACGGCTTACTTGTGCGGGGCCTAATTCATATTTGATAGTGGCCAATTGGCTCATCGGCACCTGCCCATTTTCGGTAGCTACCATCATATGCTGTACATCGTCAATTCCGGTACGATGGAGGCTATCGAGGCGTACCACAAGGTCGAACCTTCGTTCGTTCTCGAAGACAACCCCAGCCTTCTTACCAGCAAAGGCGGTACTGAGTACCTCATTGACCTCTTGCACCGAAAGTCCGTAGTTGGCCAAGCGTACCCGATCGTAAGTAACATTGATTTGCGGAAGTCCGCTTACTTTTTCGACCTGTGGGGCGGTAGCACCTTCTGTTTTCTGGATAAGTTGGCTTACTCTTTGGGCGTAGTGGGCGAGGGTATCCATGTTTTCTCCAAAGATTTTTATCGTTACATCCTGTCTGACACCTGTCATCAATTCGTTGAAATGCATTTGTATAGGCTGGCTTTTCTCAAAGAAGACCCCAGGAATATCCTTGAGCCGCTCAATGATGGCATCTCCTAATTCCTCATAGGAGCGACCACTTTTCCATTGGTCTTGGCTCTTGAGTACGATCACAATATCGGAGGCTTCCAGCGGCATAGGGTCGGTAGGTATTTCGGCAGAACCTGTTTTGCCTATCACCATTTTCACCTCGTCGAACTCACGAATCAGGCGAGAGGCCTGCATGGAAGTCTCCAAGCTCTGCTTCAGGGAAGTGCCCGGTGGCAGAATACATTCAAAAACAAAATCGCCTTCTTGTAGTTGTGGAATAAACTCACCTCCCATACGGCTGAAAATGCCTACCGCAAGAACGAACAGTACCACGGTACTGCCTATTATCCATCCCCTAAGGCGGATAGAACGGACAAAGAGCGGTTGGTAGTGACGGTAGAGCCAGCTTATCATTCGCTCGGCAAAACTGCGCTTGTCACTTACTGTTTTAGGTAGGAGCAAAGCGCTCATGGCAGGGATATAAGTCAGGGAAAGGATCAGGGCACCCAAAATAGCAAAGACGACGGTTTGTGCCATAGGGCGGAACATCTTGCCCTCTACTCCTACCAAGGTAAGAATGGGAATATACACCATCAGGATGATAATCTCTCCGAAGGCGGCACTACTGCGTATTTTGGAAGCGGAATGGAATACCTCCTCATCCATTTGTGCTTGGGTAAGTCGTTGGTGGTTCTTTCGGATCGCCAAGTGGTGCATCACTGCTTCTACCACGATAACCGATCCATCTACGATAATTCCGAAATCTATCGCTCCCAAGCTCATCAGGTTGGCACTTACTCCAAAGAGGTTCATCATTCCTAAGGCAAAGAGCAAGGAGAGCGGAATGGCCGTGGCAACAATCAGTCCGGCACGCAGGTTCCCTAAGAAAAGTACTAAGATGAAGATGACAATCAGCGCCCCCTCTAAGAGGTTTTTCTCTACTGTATGGATGGCGCGTTGTACCAAGTCCGTGCGGTCTAAGAATGGCTCTATCACTACATCTTCAGGTAGGGATTGCTGTATGGTGGGCAGTTTTTCTTTGATACGACTGACTACCTCGTGGCTGTTTTCGCCCTTGAGCATCATCACTACCCCACCTACGGCATCCACCTCGCCATTATAGCTAAGGGCACCATAGCGGAGGGCACTGCCCAAGCGTACCTCGGCTACATGCTTGATAAAGAGGGGAGGAGTGTGCTTGCCTACGGCTATATTGCCTATGTCTTCAAGGGAGCGAGCCATGCCTATTCCTCGGATAAAGTAGGCATTGGGGCGCTTGTCGATATAGGCACCTCCTGTATTTTGGTTGTTCTGCTCCAAAGCAGTGAAAATATCACTGACACTCACCCCCATGGCACGGAGGCGATCGGGGTCTATAACCACCTCATACTGCTTGAGTTCGCCTCCAAAGCTGTTGATTTCGGCTATTCCTTTGGTACCATAGAGTTGGCGAGCCACGATCCAGTCCTGCATGGTGCGGAGGTCTTTGGCGGAATATTTGTTTTTGCTCTGTTCCGTAGGGCGAATGATATACTGATATACCTCCCCCAGTCCGGTACTCACGGGTGAGAGTTCGGGCGAGCCTATGCCTTGAGGGATTTGCTCCTGTGCCTCCTTGAGCTTTTCATTGACTAGCTGGCGGGCAAAGTAGATGTCCATATCCTCGCTAAAGACGGCTGTGATGACCGAGAGGCCAAAGCGGGAAATACTGCGTGTTTCCTCCAGCCCAGGAATATTGGCGATGGCTTGCTCAATAGGAAAAGTAACCAGTTGCTCTACCTCTTGTGAGGCCAAAGTAGGGGTAGAGGTGATGATTTGTACTTGGTTGTTAGTAATATCTGGAACGGCATCAATGGGGAGCCTTGTAGCACTCCATACGCCCCAAAAAATAAGCATAAGGGTCATGAATCCTACAAATAGCTTATTTTTGATGCTAAATAGTATGATTTTGTCTAACATTTCTAATAAGAATTAATGATTAGTTAATGACTAATGATGGGTGAGATGACTAATGAACAATCACTTGAGATGAAGAAAGAAAAGACTATATCTTGGGAGGAGTCCAGATATTCCCATAGCAGTTCGAAGACCATACGGTCAGGGGATAGCTATAGGAGGGAATGGTTGCGGTGGCTTGAGCAATGGTTAAGGCCTCATAAGTAGTGGGCGTGCTGATTACCATTTGGCAGCAAGTGCAAATGCAGAAAGGTGAACAGCTATCCAAATGAAAATGAGAGTGTTCCCCAGTTGGGGCTGTTACAAATTCATAAGAAGCTGAAGACTCCTCACCTTCAAGCATATCCGTACAAGGCAGCCCAGTGAGTGCCAACAGATATAAGCTAAGTATGAAGGTGAAAAATCTCATATTGGGAGCAAAGATACATTTTTTTTCAATCTGACAAAATTTTTTGATTTTGTCGCATTCTACTACATAATTAAAAATAACACATCTGACACATTACCAGCTCCACGCAGACGTGCAGCAACGCACGTCTGCGGGTGCAAAGGTAATTTTTTTTGGTTATATTGTCAAGATGTTGTACCTTTGCACCTAGAAGTTACTGAGAAAATAGGTATAATCAAATGAAATAAGAGCTATTACTAAATCATTACCTAATCTTCTTGTAATTCCTGTATCTTCTTTATTTAAAATAGATTATAAAAGTAGTTTCAATTTTGGGGCAAACTTTGCAAAGTTAATATGAATATTAAATCTTCACTTTTAAACCTACAAACATAGTGCGAGGTAGCGAAGGACCATAAATGTAATCGGCGTCGCGTTCAGCGCCTTTGTCGAAATCTTTTTGATATTGGTTGAAAAGGTTTTTGATACCACAACTTACTTCTAAGGGGAAGAATGTTTGGAATTTAAACTCATAAGCGGTGTTCACGCCTACGTCCCACATTGCAGGAGTGGTCTCCAAACGTGTATCGGCTATATAACCTTTTAAGTGAGTGGTTTTCATACTACCTGTATATACGGTTACAAAGTTGATATCCCAATTAGGACGTGGTTTATAGGTTGCCATCAGGTTGCCATACACACTTGGCGTGCGGAGAATTTCATCGGTATAGACGTTTTCTTCGGGGTTTTGCACGCTGTTGTATTTAGAACTTTGGATAGTGGTGGCAAGTTGTACCATAAATTTGGGATTGGGGCTATATTTTACTTCTATATTTACCCCTTTTACTACGGCGCCATCGGAATTGCGTTTCTCACGGATAGGCAATCCGTTTTCTAAACCTGCATCTTCGTAAGTAAAGCGGTCGTGCAAAGCCGTGTAAAACCCTTCTATCATCGCTACAAATTGGTGGTTATCGTGAGCGTGGTTATATTCGAAAGAAGCGGTAAAGCTATCGGAGGTCTCTTTTTTAAGATTATCGGCGAGTTTTACGCGTCGTGCTTCACCTCCTTGCAATTCGCTGTGTACATCTTCTGAATAGAAGAAAGGCGCTCTAAAACCACGTGAATACGAACCCCGAGCAATGAAATTCTCATCGATATTGTAGAGGACACTCGCACGAGGGTTGAGGGCAGTAACACTTTTCTTTATTATATCGGAATTGACATTGTCGAATCGGACACCCCCGAGCACTTTGATTTTGGGAGAGATACGCCAATCGGCTTGAGTGAAGAGACCAAATGTATTCGCTTTTTGGTTTACGGCAAGCACATTAGGATTCTGACGCTTTTCGGCTATCTTGTCGTATTGATATTCGGCGCCCGACGTCCATTGCAAATTGCCGTTGCCCGTAGGCACATAAGCCGTATGCTGTCCGCCGAGTAACCAAATATTTTCTTTGGTAACCCCATAGTTGCCAGAAGATGCTACGATGTCGGTACCATCGAAACTGCCGTAATAGTTATCAGCGCGAGTGCGTTCGGCACTGGTATAGGCGGTGAACTTATGGTTATAGGCAGGTGAGAAATACTCGAAATTAGCATTACCTCCTAACATTTGCGTACGAATACTTTCGGCAAGGTCGGCAAGGTGTTCGGGTTCGTCGAGTTTATTACCTCCACGACGATTTTCGTTGCTCACGTTCAGTTCGGCGGTGAGCTTATGACGGTCGGTAAAATCGTTAAAGAGTTTTGCACCCGCATTGAGGTTGCGCAAACGAGTGATTTCGGTAAAGTCATCGCCATTATCGTCATAAGACTGACGTGTGCGTTGCATAGCGTGGAAAGAGATACCGCGCATATAGTTTTCGCTCACAAGTGAACCGTTGAAAGAGCTCACCACATCGGCTGATTTACCGCCTATGAGGTTGCCCACAATACCTGCTTGTGCCTCGTTTTTGGTAGGGTTTTTAGTAATCACGTTGATAGTTCCTGCAATGGCATTAGAGCCGAAAAGGGCAGAACCACCTCCACGAATCACCTCTATGCGCTCAATCATATTGGCAGGGATTTGGTCTAAGCCATACACACCATTAAGCGAGCCAAAGATAGGACGGCTATCGATGAGGATTTGCGAATAAGCACCTTCCAAGCCATTGATACGCACTTGGGAAGTACCACAGTTCTGGCAGTTTACTTCGGTGCGCAAACCCGGTTGGAATACCAGACCTTCCATCAAGGTATGGGCTTTGACGTTTGCCAGTTCGCGATTGGTAGTAACACTCACCAGTACAGGTGCGTCCTTACGGTTTTCTTTGGTTTTGGTAGCTGTTACGACCACTTCTTCCATTCCGACCACATCTTCTTTGAGAGAGACATCTTGAGAGAGAGTCTCTTCTCCTGTGATAACCACTTTATCGTTATAAGGAATATACCCCAACGAACGCACTTTTAGCCTGTATTCGCCAGCGGGTAAGGAAAGAGAATACTGACCATTGCGGTCGGAGGTTGTCCATTTTTTGAAGGTTTTACCTTCGAGTTGGACAGTTACGGCTTCTAAGGGTTGACCCTCTGCCGTGATAGTACCTTTGATAGTTCCGTTTTGAGAGAAACATAAAGTACTGAAAGCTATAGCAATAGCTGATAAAAAAGTTTTCATATAATATTAATTTGTTTAGAAAATTTGGTGCGAGCCACACGGGCAATTTTCTTATTACCTTATTGAGACAGGCACAATTACTTATTATTTCGGCGCAAAGGTAATTCATTTTTAGATAATGTGAAAATTTTTAAAGAAATATTTTTAGTTTTATTTAAAGTGTTTTATTAGAGTGCCGTAGTTATAAGGTTTTCAAAAGTCGTAGAAATGAAGAGGTACAAACAAAAAAAGCGACTCAAAAAGAGTCGCTTTTTGTTACTTGTTAACTATTATTTGTTACTTGATACTATGGCAATAGCCTAAAACATAATCCTCTATAAAAATGAAGTGGACTTCGTATTTACCACGCCCTACGAGTATCTCGGTAGAGCTATCGGTAGGGAAGAAATCGCGTACTTTTACATCGTTGAGGGTGAGTTCAGGATTGCCGTGAATTTTGAAGCCTACTTCTTTAGCGCACCACGTCATTGTGAGTTTTTGTATGATACTTTCTAAAGAGAAAGAGGCTGCTCTAAAGTTCCATTGGGTGAACTTATGTGCTATAGCTACTATTTTTTGGCGTTTTTTCTCTATATCTACCCCTACTTTTCTATCGCTGATAATCACTGCTACTTTATTAAAGGAATGACTGATAGAAATTTGTTTTCCATCGCTAAGGAAAGGTTTTCCGTTAGGATCGTAGAACAGAGCAGTAGGTGTATAACCGATATTTTTGAGCAATACGCGTGTAGCAAGGAAGTTTTTTTTGCCTTTCTCATTGTGAATGGCATTCAAACTTTCTTGTTGTTGGGGTGTGAGTACGACCGCTTGCTGCAAATCAGTGAGCCTCTCCTCCACATCCCATAAGTAAAGTTTGGTCTTTACATCAATATCAAATGTTTTAATCAATGGCATTTTTGTTTTCTCTCATCTATTTTATACAAAGGTAGTAAAAAAAACTTCAATATAGACAAGTTCTATTTAGAGAGCAAAATGTCTGTTTTGTAATTTAACATAATAAATATGTTAATGAAAAAAGTTTTGGACTTAATTTTTAATGGTTTATTAGTATTTTGGCTATGGGAATATGTTAAAAACTCTTATTTTAAGTTATCAGAAGTTTAACATTGTAAAAATGAGAGTTTAACAAAAGTTTAACGGTGTAGAGCGCAAAAAAAGTCTTCACGAAAAAGAAAATCGTGAAGACTAAAAAATAAAATATAACTTTTAAAAAATAAAAATGATAGCAAATTCTTATTTATAAAGTACTTTTTTTACAGCTTTTACTACGTCTTCGGCGTTAGGTAAGAACTCTTTGAGCAATTCTGAAGAGAATGGCGCAGGAGTATCGGTGGTAGTAATACGTTGTACAGGAGCATCGAGGTAATCGAAAATGTGTTCTTGTACTTGGTAAGTAATTTCGGAAGAGACACTGCTAAAAGGCCAAGCTTCTTCTAAAATTACTAAGCGGTTTGTTTTTTTCACTGATGTGAAAATGGTATCGAAATCGAGTGGACGCACGGTACGCAAATCGATGATTTCACATTCGATGCCTTCTTTGGCTAAAATATCGGCAGCTTTGTGAGCTTCTTTGATGATTTTACCAAAAGATACGATAGTTACATCGCTACCAGCGCGTTTAATGTCGGCAACTCCAAGAGGAATAGTGTATTCTTCTTCAGGTACTTCACCTTTATCACCGTACATTTGCTCAGACTCCATAAAGATTACAGGGTCGTTATCGCGGATAGCCGATTTGAGTAATCCTTTAGCATCATAAGGAGTTGAAGGAACTACTACTTTCAAACCAGGACAGTTAGCGTACCAATTCTCAAAAGCTTGAGAGTGGGTAGCAGCAAGCTGACCAGCAGAAGCGGTAGGACCGCGGAATACGATAGGAATATTAAATTGACCACCTGACATTTGACGCATTTTAGCGGCATTGTTGATGATTTGGTCAATTGCTACCAACGAAAAGTTAAAGGTCATAAACTCAACGATTGGGCGGTTACCATTCATAGCTGCCCCTACTGAGATACCTGCAAAACCACCTTCGGAGATAGGGGTATCGATTATACGTTTAGGACCAAACTCGTCGAGCATTCCTTTAGAGGCTTTGTATGCACCGTTGTATTCGGCAACCTCTTCACCCATCAAATAAATAGACTCGTCGCGACGCATTTCTTCGCTCATCGCTTCGCAAACGGCTTCTCTAAATTGTATTGTTCTCATTTATATTATATTAAATAAGGTATATAACTAAAATTTTTCAGTTTGAAAGTACAAAAGTAGAAATAATTATTTAATTTCCCAATTTTTTTAAGTGATTATTTTTAAAGAAAATTTTTAAAATGTTGTTTATTAACGGTTTAAGTTTCTAATTTTTTTATACGAAAACTAAAGAATATCGGGCTATTTGGAAGTGGCTAACAATCAATAACTAAAATTTGCTAATTTAGTAATTACGTTGTATCTTTGCCGTCTGAACACTTAATATCTAAAGTACTATGGCAAGAGAAATCAAAGCAACGCCCATACTTGAGGGGCAAGATGTAATAGAGTTCTACAAGAAATTAGCAGGGTTTAAAGAGAATTTTAAACGTTTAGGCATTACACGTGAGAGTATTGAGAAAGATGCTGCTAAATTAAGAGCTATTTTCAAGGAAAGTAGAGAAGAAAAATAAATAGAACAATGAATTTAGATAATTTATCTTTTTTAAGAGTTACTAAAGGATTTGTGATTAAACCCTTTAATTGTGAAGATGATGATTTGAATGAGTTTCTTTTTGAAGAAGCTATTCCTTATCGAAAAGAATTACTCGCTACCACTTTTGTGATTGAAGATGACACCCGAACTTTAGGTTATTATAGCTTACTAAATGATAGCTTACAACTTAAAGAGGAAATGTTTTCTTCAAAAAGTCAGTTAAAAAAGTTTTTAAGAGATTTAATACCTTATCCTAAAAGACACTTAAAAAATATTCCTTCTGTAAAAATAGGTCGCTTGGCTGTTGATAAATCTTGTAAAGGAAAAGGATTAGGAAAAATAATGATTCATACTATTATAAGTAATTGCCTTATGTTGAATGACAATCAAGCTTGTAGGCTTATCACTGTTGATGCCTACAAACAAGCTATTCCTTTCTATCAAAGAATGGGTTTTGAATTCCTATCAGATAATGACAAAGAGGACAGTACCCGATTGATGTTTCTTGATTTAGCAGACCTTGAAGAGTAAATAATATTAAAAGAATGAACAATAAAAAGTCATCGAAGATTATTAAAAATAAACCCTATCTTTGCAATACTTAACACCCCTAACATCAGAAATCTAACATACAACATATATGAGAAAAATACAAATGGTTGACCTTCAAGGTCAGTATGAAAGAATTAAAAACGAAGTACAAGCTTCTTTTGAAGAAGTACTCAACACCACCGCTTTTATCAACGGCCCCCAAGTACAAGCCTTCCAAAAAGAATTGGAAAACTATATGGGGGTAAAACACGTCATCCCTTGCGCCAACGGTACAGATGCCCTACAAATAGCAATGATGGGGCTCGGACTCAAAGAAGGTGATGAAGTTATAACTGCTGATTTTACCTTCGCTGCAACCGTAGAAGTGATTGCCTTGCTGAAACTCACCCCTGTATTGGTAGATGTGTATGACGATACTTTCGACATCAACATCGAGGCTATTGAAAAAGCGATTACTCCCCGCACGAAAGCCATAGTACCCGTGCATTTGTTCGGTCAGCCAGCCAATATGGAAGCTATAATGGCTTTGGCTAAAAAACACAACCTCTTCGTGATTGAGGACAATGCGCAAGCCATCGGTGCTGATTACACTTTTGCTGATGGACACAAACAAAAAGTAGGCACTATCGGTCACGTGGGGGCAACTTCTTTCTTCCCTTCTAAGAACCTCGGTTGCTACGGCGATGGAGGGGCTATCTTCACTAACGACGATGACCTCGCTTACACTCTTCGCGGTATCGTAAATCACGGTATGTACGTGCGTTACCACCACGATGTAGTAGGGGTAAACTCACGCCTCGACTCTTTACAAGCCGCTGTGTTGCGCGCCAAACTCCCTCACCTAAACGATTATAACGCCCGCCGACGTGAAGCTGCTCGCAAATATACAGAAGCGCTGAAAGGCAATCCTCATATCATTACTCCTGTAATCGCCAAAGGTTACGACCACGTATTCCACCAATATACCCTCCGCATCACTAATGGCAAACGCGATGAACTCGCCAAAGTATTGGGTGACAATGGAGTGCCTTTTGGTATTTACTACCCTATACCATTGCACGCCCAAAAAGCCTATACCCGAAGCTCTTATAACGAAGCTGATTTTGGCGTTACCAATAAATTAGTACAAGAAGTCATCTCACTGCCTATGCACACCGAGCTTGACGACGAGCAAATAGCATTTATCACAGAATTGATAAAGAAAACAGTGTAATTGTAGGTCGCGGCAAGACAGACAGTTATTTGCGTCACACACACTTTGCCAAAGTTCTTAACACCTACCTGTGCTATGGTCTTTGGCAAAGTTGAAGAATATAACAGAAAAGTAATCTTTTTATGGAAATCACTAATATCAACCAGTTAGACCCTCTATATGGAGTGTACTCGTATGCCGATTATCTATTGTGGAAATTTAAAGAGCGTGTAGAACTTTTTAAAGGAAAGCTCTTCAAAATGTCTGCACCTTCAGCAGTACATCAAGAAATATCAATGAAATTAGCGGGAGAACTCTATCAGTTTCTTAAATGAAGTTCAAATATGCCCTTTATGAGGAAGCTAAAGTACCAGAATATTGGATTATTGACCCCGATCACCAAAATATTTTAGTTTATATACTGAAAGGTGATAAGTACCAAAATCCTATCAATGTAGTAGATGATTATATCCCTTCAGAGAAATTTCCTACTCTTAAACTACATACTAACGATATTTTTTAAACAACATCCTTATGGCAAAGACTGTATTGCAAATAGCTATTGATGAGGAAGACTTACCTATTTTTGAATCTCTTTTTGAAAAGTTTGAGGTAGAAACATCAGATATTGTTTATTTTCTCACAAAAGAAGATTTACAAACAGTATCTAATGAGGTATTAAATAGAGATTTAACGACAGAAGAAGTTACTTTGTTAGAAAGTAAGATAGGTGATTACATCGATTGGTATGATAGCATAGAGAATGCCATTCAAGAGTTGATACCCTATGAAAATAATTAAGTATCTACCTAATTAGAAAAATATGCTAAATACAAATCAATACTTTACATTGCAACAAGCCTCATTGTGGGCAACGGAATATATGGGGAAGAATGTTACTTCCTCAAATATCTCCTATTTAGTACAGTATGGTAAAGTAAAGAAATTTGAAAACAATGGCATCACTCAAATCGCTAAAGAGGAACTTAAGGCCTATTATGATGCTTTGGGTGGAAATCGCGCCTCACAGTGGAAAGAGAAATTAGGTGATGACCTCAACTGGAGTCTGTCATTTGAGCAATATAAAGAAGCAGAAACTACCAAACACGTACACCGCTTGCACCCTTATAAAGGGAAGTTTATTCCGCAATTGGTAGAGTATTTTTTAGATGGGCATACTGATGCTTTCAAAAAAGAAGTCTTTTTTAAAACAGGTGATATAGTCCTCGACCCTTTTTCGGGTAGTGGTACTACTATGGTGCAAGCCTCAGAATTAGGAATGCACGCTATAGGAGTAGATGTGTCGGCTTTCAATGCGTTCATAGGCAATGCTAAGGTAGGACATTACGATTTGGTAGATGTGTATGATGAAACACAGCGCATTACCCAAGCTTTAAAGGAATTTTTAGCAGAAAAACACATACTTGCTTTTGATGCTGAACTTACCGAAGCACTCAATTATTTTAATAAAGAGTTCTTCCCCGTGCCCGACTATAAATATCGCCTACAACGCAAAGAGATAGACGGCAAAGTATACGGGGCTGAGAAAGAGCAACAGTTTTTACCTATTTATCAGGGTCTTATAGAAAAGTATCACATTCAGCTAAAACAAGCTAAAGCCGATACATTTTTAGATAAATGGTATATACAGCACGTACGTGAGGAGATAGATTTTGTGTTTAACCTTATTAAACAGATAGCTAATCCCGCTACCAAGCGTATTATTACTCTTATATTGAGCCGTACCATTCGCAGTTGTCGCGCTACCACTCACGCCGATTTAGCAACCTTGATAGAGCCCGTAACTACCACTTATTATTGTGCCAAACACGGCAAGGTGTGCAAACCTCTTTTTTCTATATTGAAATGGTGGGAGACCTACACTAAAGACACTATCAAACGTTTGCAACAATTTAAAGATTTGCGTACTAATACTTACCAGAAATGTTTACAAGGTGATAGTCGTACTATTGACATCTTTGAGGCATTAGAGCATAAGAACCCTGAGTTTGCTGCTTTGGCAAGAAAGCAGAAAATAAAAGGGATTTTCTCATCACCTCCTTATGTAGGGCTGATTGATTATCACGAGCAACACGCTTATGCTTACGACCTTTTTGGTTTTGAGCGCAACGACGATAAAGAGATAGGCCCCCTTTACAAAGGACAAGGGCAGGAAGCCAAACGTATGTATGTAGCGGGTATTGCTGAGGTACTGACCAATAGCAAACGCTTTTTAGCCGATGATTACGATGTATTTTTGGTTGCTAACGACAAATATGGCTTATACCCCGAAATAGCCGAGCGAGCAGGAATGCGCATTGTAAACCAATACAAACGCCCTGTTCTCAATCGTACCGAAAAAGACAAAAATGCGTATGCAGAGATTATATTTCATTTGAAAGAAAAGTAATAAAAGATTTATGGCTTTAACCAATTTACAAAAAGAAAAGATAGCTTTTGAAGTAATAAAAACACTTGTAAATCGATTTGACAAATTTCCTGAAGATACTTCAGGTAATAGAAATGCTCCTTTTCACGAAGCTTTCTTAAGTGCTTTTACTGATAAGTTACAAGGTGGGGTAAGTAATGTGCCCTTTTTTATAACATTAAGTAGCTGGTTACACGGATTAAACACTACATTAGGCCAACAATTTTTTGAAAATATAGCACATCACTTATCTAATGGGGAAAAAAGAGAGTACACAACAAAACGTTTAGGAAGTCAATATATCACTCAATACCAAAAAGAGAGTATTTCAGAACTCATTACTGATTTGAGTAACACTGTGCAAACACCCAACTTACAAAGAGAAAATGCTATTATCTTTCAAAATACTGATACCTCTTTAGTGAAAGCTATTGACTTTTCGGCAGATGTTTTTATACAAGAATTTGATACTATTACTGCTATTGAACTAAAATCTGTAAAGCCCAACTCAGGAGAAATGCGAGGTGAAAAACAGAAGATTTTAGAAGGGAAAGCAGCCTTATATAGACTATTTCCTAACAAAGAGATCAGATTTTATATAGGATTCCCTTTTGACCCTACTGAGAATCCCAACACTCCTACTGCTTATAATAAAGATAGATTTTTTCGTTCTATTATAAATATGCCTAAGTATTTTGTACAAGAAGAAACTTTGTTAGCTAGTGAATTATGGGATTTTCTTTCAGGAGAAAGAAATACTATGGAACAAATATTAGATATCATTAATGCTATTTCTACCCCAGAATTTCTGACAAAATTCTATTTTCTTGTAAATAATAACAATAGAGGTTTAGAAAACTATAAGAAACAGCTTGAGGAATGGTTTCTATTTTCTGAGATATTACTTATAGAAAATGACAACCAAATAAAGGAGTACATACAAAATAACAAAGTATGGACAAAGTTTTATAACCAAACTCTTTTTAATATTCAAGGAGTTTACAACTATGAACGATATTATATATTAAAATCCTTAATAACCTCTAACTCGAATAACTAATAACTAAAACAAAAATAATGAGTCAAAAAATTCCTTGGCAAGAACGCCCTGCGGGTTGTACCGATGTAATGTGGCGTTATTCTGAAAACCCTATTATCGGTAGGTATGATATCCCTACCTCTAACAGTATTTTTAACTCGGCTGTTGTGCCTTTTGGCGACGGCTATGCAGGGGTTTTCCGCTGCGACAACAAAGCAGTACAAATGAACATCTTTGCTGGCTTCAGTAAAGATGCTATTCACTGGGAAATCAACCACGAACCTATCGTGATGAAAGGTGGTAATACTGATTTCTTACATTCTGAGTATAAGTACGACCCTCGCGTAACGTTTATCGAAGACCGCTATTGGGTAACTTGGTGTAATGGCTATTGTGGTCCTACTATCGGGATTGCTTATACTTTTGATTTCAAAGAGTTTTTCCAATGCGAGAATGCCTTTTTGCCTTTCAACCGCAACGGAGTGCTCTTCCCTGAGAAAATCAACGGTAAATACGCAATGCTTAGCCGCCCAAGTGATAACGGGCATACACCTTTCGGTGATATTTTCATCAGCTATAGCCCCGATATGAAATACTGGGGTGAACACCGCTGCGTGATGAAAGTAACACCTTTTATAGATAGCGCTTGGCAATGTACCAAAATAGGAGCAGGAGCTGTGCCTATCAAAACAAAAGATGGTTGGCTATTGTTCTATCACGGGGTGATCAACACTTGCAACGGTTTCCGCTACTCTATGGGGGTTGCTTTGTTAGACCTCAACAATCCAAGCAAAGTAATCGCTCGTACACAGCCTTACCTCTTGGCGCCTGCCACTCTTTACGAAACTACTGGCGATGTGCCTAATGTGGTATTCCCTTGCGCTGCCTTGCATTCTATCGAAGAAGACAAAGTAGCAGTGTACTACGGTGCTGCCGATACAGTAGTGGGCGTTGCCTTCGGACGTATTTCCGAAATCGTAAAATTCACTAAAGAAAATTCTTTATAAGTTATCAGGTGTTAGGGGTCAGGGGTCAGGTATCAAAATCCTACTCTGAAACCTAACACCTATTCCCTGAAACCTGAAACAAAATGCCTTTAGCTTTATTTAATTCTATCACTTCGTGGTTTTTAAAACGTCGCATTGACCAGATACAAGAGTTTGTACTCGACCCTCATAGAGTACAAGAACGCGTGCTTTTAGAACTAATCAGCAATGCCAAAGATACTGAACTCGGCAAGCAATACAACTTCGCCGAAGTGAAAAACTACCAGCAATTTGTGCGTGAAACGCCTCTCACTACCTACGAGAACTTTGAGCCTTATGTTGAAAGAGCTCGGCGCGGTGAACGCAATGTGTTTTGGCATACACCCATCAAGTGGTTTGCTAAGAGCAGCGGGACTACCAATGCCAAAAGCAAATTTATACCCGTGAGTGAGGAGGCTCTGCAATTGTGTCATTACAAATCAGGGAAAGATATGCTTTGCTTATACCTGAACAACAACGAGGACTCGAACCTTTTCAAAGGAAAGAGTTTGCGACTTGGGGGTAGCAAGCAATTATACGAACAAAACGGTACCTATTTTGGCGATTTATCGGCAATTTTAATTGAAAACTTGCCTTTTTGGGCAGAATGGAGTTGTACTCCTAGCAACAAAGTATCGCTGATGAGTGAATGGGAGAGCAAACTACAGGCAATTGTAAAAGAAGTAAAAACCGAAAATGTAACTAGCATTGCAGGAGTCCCCTCGTGGATGCTCGTATTGCTGAACCGCATTTTAGAAGATACCCAAAAACAACACCTATTAGAATTGTGGGAAAACTTAGAAGTGTATTTCCACGGTGGAGTGAGTTTCATTCCTTATCGCGAACAATATAAAAATATCATCCCCTCGGATACTTTCCGCTATTACGAAATATACAACGCTTCTGAAGGCTTTTTTGCTATTCAAGACCGCAACAATTCCGACGAGATGCTGCTAATGCTCGACTATGGTATTTTCTATGAATTTATCCCGATGGAGACCTTTGGCACTTCCCAACAAAAAGCTATTCCGCTGAGTGAAGTGGAGATAGGTAAGAACTACGCAATGGTGATTAGCACCAATGCAGGCTTGTGGCGGTATATTATAGGTGATACTGTGCGATTTACCTCAGTAGCTCCTTATCGCATCAAGATTACGGGGCGCACCAAGCACTTTATCAATGTATTTGGCGAAGAACTTATCGTTGAAAATGCCGAACGCGCTTTAGAAAAAGCCTGCGAACAAACCAATAGTCATTTGATAGATTATACTGTAGCACCTATCTTTATGCAGGACAAGCTAAAAGGCGGACACGAGTGGGTGATAGAATTTGAGTCGGCTCCAGAGAGTTTAGAGCAATTCACCGAGATATTAGACCTCGAACTCCAGAAACTCAACTCCGATTACGAAGCCAAGCGTTACAACAATATGACCCTCAACAAGCCCAAAGTACACAGCGCACGCGCAGGTCTTTTCCACGATTGGCTCAAGCATAAAGACAAACTCGGCGGGCAAAACAAAGTCCCCCGACTTTCTAACAGTAGAGAATACGTAGAAGAATTGCTAAAATTGCGTGATTTACGATAAATCACGCAATTTTAGTTTCTAAAAGACTGAAAAACAAAGGTGATTTGATATAACTCTGTTTCTTCTTATTAACGGGAATAACTTCTAAAAATCCCATATCTACCAATTGTTTGAGATCAGTGCGAGCTGTGTGGTTCGAGATGAGAAAGCGATTTTCAATTTCTTTGATAGAAAGCACACGATCAGGGTCATCGTAAATGATTTTGATAATTTGCGCCATACGATCGTTTACTCCAGGAATTTTCATAAATTGTGAAGCTTGAAATATCTCTTTTTGCTTTCTATTAATATAAGTTTTCAAGGCTTCAAAAGCTTTTTCCATAGCCCTCAATTGGTAAGTGATGAAATAGCTGAGGTCGTTGTCATCAGCTTCAGTATGTAGGTAGGCTTTTTCGTATTGCTTTTTTGTTTCTTTTATAATGCGTGAGATGGAGAGATATTCAGTAAGCCAATAGCCCGATTTGAGCATATACCAATAAAATACAGCGCGAGCAGTACGCCCATTGCCATCGGTGAAAGGGTGAATAAAACCTATCATAAAGTGCAGCACACAGGCTTTGACCAGAGGGTGAATAAAAGGAGCACTATTATTATTGAAAAAAGAGCAAAGTTCCTTGATAAGCTGTGGTATTTCACGAGTATCAGGAGGGGTGTGCACTACTTCGCTATTAGTAAAATCAACTACATAAATATTATTATGGGTGCGGAAAGCGCCTTCTTCTTCAGGTAAATCGAGGGTCTTATGAGCGATGAGTTGGTGGATATGCAACAAGTTTTCAGCTGAAAACGGTTCGTCCTTATGTTGCACAATGTACTGCATCGTATGGTAGTTATTCACAATCATCTGCTCCGATTTGCTTTTAGGCTTTATCCCTTTTTGAATCATCTCTTTAGCCTTTTTACGCGTGGTATTAGCGCCCTCTATTTGGCTACTGGCTATTGACTCTTCCATAATAGAACTCACCATAAATTTATGTGTATCTACCTCGGCAATCCCCATATTGCTGGTGAGGGTACCTCCAATGTGCATATCAAAGTTATGGAGAGCTTGCTGGATATAATCGGTGAGTACATAGCTAAAATGGTAATTGCCAAATTGCAATGTACGCTGGTTTAGCAAGCGGTAAAGTTTTACAGCCTGCCACAATTGTTCAGGGGTCGCACTTTTAGTTTTTTTATATTTAAGTTCTGACCAATACAGATATTCATCTTGTATTTTCTGCAAGATACCCTCTTCTAACAGAGGTTTTATAAGGGAAAAAAGAGCCGATTGAGGGACAAAAGGAGGAGGGCTTTCTATCATTGGTTTTATGTGTTTAGAGGGCAAAGATAGCAAAAATTGCGTGATTTATGATAAATCACGCAATTTTTGCTTCGGGCTTCTGCCGAATTTCTTCTTAAAGGCAGTAGAGAAATGTGATACATACTCATAGCCACAAGCAAATGCTATCTCACTGATGTTCTTATCACTGTGGAGAAGTAGTTGCTGTGCTAACTCCATTTTATAATCATATAAATAGCCGAAAACAGTAGTGCCAAATACTTCTTTAAAACCGTAACACAATTTCTTTTCATTAGTACCTACAGCACGCGCTAACTCAGTGATTGTGGGTGTAGTGTTTAACTGAGCCGTAAGCAGATCGCGCACTTCGTACATCTTCTGTATATCGGTTGGGGTTTTACAATATTGGTGAGGTTGCGACTGTTGTTGCTCGTATTGTTGGAGTTGTAAAAGGAGAAGTTCCTGCACTTTCAGGTCGGTATAGGGGCGGGCAGCCTTGCCCAAGAGGGTTGCGTGTTGCAACTGACAAAGTGCTGTTTGTATCGCAAAGGTGGTAGGCAGGGAGTGGTCGGGGGAGAGGATAAAATTACCTCCACGCTCATAACGCTCGTACCACGCCATAAAGATTTCGGGGTATTGAACAGCCATTTGCGCAAAATTTTCGGCACTAATCGCTACAGTAATCACCTCTATAGTATCATCTTTGTGCAAAAAATCTTTCCCTAAACACTCTTCACACCCAAAAAATATATTATGTGTTCCTGCTTTGGCGGTAGCAATACGCTTGTCAATCTCTATTTGTATACCTTTATGGGTTTGGGTAACAAAATAAAGGCGCACTGAGGGGATATCCATACGTCCTTCAAAAACTACATCTTCTTTCATTTGTGCTTGCCAACAGTAGTAAGTATGCTCGCCTAAAAACTGTTGTTCTAACCGAAACAATCCCACCTGTTCACTCACTCCCTCATAGTAGCTTTGTACTTCTTCTTCACTGGTCACCAAAGGTAATGTTACTTCGTTCATCATAGCTATTCAGATATAAAACTTTGCTAAGGATATTAAACAATTGTACTTCTTTTTTACTGTACTTTTGCCTCCTGAAATTCATTTGTTTAGAACAAAAGTAAATAATATATTTCAAACTACCAAATTTTAGGGGTTAGGATTTAGGGGATAGGGGATAGAAAAATAAGGATTAGAAGTTGATAGTTAGTGATTTAATGGATAAAAACCAATATTTATGTTATACAAAACTTTTCTTTTATTACTGCTCACTACTTCCTTTTTATGGGCTCAAAACACCGCTGAACTTTCGGGTAAAATTACCGATAAAGCCACCCAAAAACCACTCATAGGCGCCGATATCTACCTCAAAGAATTGAAGAAAGGCACTAATGCCGATGCACAAGGTAACTATCATCTAAAGGGTATCCCCGAAGGTAATTACACTGTAATAGGTAGCTATCTCGGTTACCAAACGTTTAGCAAAAAAATCTATCTAAAAGGGCAAGAGCGCTTGGATATCAGCCTTAAAGAGCAAGCCGAGGAAATAAGCGGGGTAACCGTTTCGGGCAAGAGCATCGCTCACCAAAAGAAAGAAGAGAGTATGCCTGTAACGGTGATTGATATGAGCAATATGCGGGGCACAGTGAGCAATGTGCAGGACATTCTCGCTAAAACCGTGGGGGTAACCTTGCGCACCTCTGGAGGTGTGGGGAGCAGTTCGCGCATTTCGGTGCGTGGTTTGGAAGGCAAGCGCATTGGCTTTTTTATCGATGAATTGCCAATGAGCGAACAAACCGACTATTTAGATATCAACGATATTCCTATTGATATGATAGACCGCATCGAGATTTACAAAGGCGTTGTTCCTGCTCGCTTTGGAGGGTCGTCTTTGGGAGGGGCTATCAATATCGTCATTCGTGAATATCCTGATAAGTATGCCGACCTCAGCTATGGTTACGAGAGCTTCAACACTCACAAGGCGCAGGGGGTCTTCAAACGCAACCTGAAAGCACACGGACTCGTTTTTGGTATCGGTGGGGGCTATACCACTTCCGATAATAACTATACTTTCGATTCGCCCTATCGCGAGGGTTTGCGTATCACCCGCAACCACGATAAATACCACAAATACATCGTTGGAGGGAGCTTTAAAGCTAAAAAATGGTGGTTTGACGAGGTGGAGTTAGAGCCCGTAGTGGTAAAGACTTACAAAGAAGTACAAGGTATAGAGTACGATATTCGCGAAGCCTATAGTGAGAGCCTTATGGCGGGCTTGGCTAACAAACTCAACAAAGACAATTTCCTTACCGAAGGGCTCAACTTTGATATGTTCAACGGATTGGTACTCACCAAAATGAACTTTATCGATAAAGCTACCCGCCGCTATGAATGGGATGGCACCTCCTACCCTACCCCATCGCGTTACGGAGGCGAGGTAGGCTACAACTTCCCTTCAGATTCCGATGACCAAAAACTATCGTTTATCAATAAAACCAACTTGGAGTATATCATCAATGAGCGTCATTCGTTCAACTTCAACAGTGTATTTTCTATAGCCAAAGGAACGCCAAAGGATGAACTCAAAACTCTCAGTTTAGGCAAACAAGTAAATTTCGATTCGCGTATGCACAGCTGGGTGAGCGGACTTACTTACGACTTGCGGTCACTTAACGATGTATTTCTCAACTCGCTTACTGTACGCTACTACCAATACACTATGCACACTCAAATGGCACCATTATTTGTGCCTGGTAAATACGATGTTGATTTAGAAAAGAACAATTGGGGGGTGAACAATGCTTTGCGCTATCGCTTTTTGCCTTCGCTAATGGGGAAACTCTCAGCAGGTTATGAAGTGCGTATCCCCTCAGAAAGTGAGCTTTTGGGCGACGGCATCGGTGTAGTGCCCAGTGCCGACCTCCTACCCGAACGCAATGCTAGTGCAAACCTCGGTTTATTGTTCGACCTCACGGGCAAACACCCTACCAATGCACAAATAGAAATGAACTTCTTCTATATGTATTTGCAGGATATGATACGCTACACCGCCGGACTTATAGGCGCTCAATATCAGAATTTTGGCGAGATGCGCACCCTTGGGGTAGAGTTTGAAGCTAAAGCCGATGTACTCCCCTCGCTCTATGCCTACGTGAATACTACTTACCAAGACTTGCGCGACACCCGCGACTACGAGCCCGCCAGTACCGTGCCCAACCCCACTAAAAACAAGCGTATGCCTAACATCCCTTACCTAATGGCAAACGCCGGAATGGAATTTCACCGCGAAAATCTCTTTGGAGGTAGCGGTCAGAACACACGCCTTTTTGCCGATGTGGCTTTTGTAGAAGAATATTTCTATGATTTTGAATTGACCCAATTACAAAAACGCCGCATCCCACGAAGCACCACTATTGATATAGGCTTTGAACACAGCTTTTTGAATAACAAACTCTTTATATCGGGCAAATTGCGTAATATAACGAACGAAAAGACCTTGTCGGAATTTAACCGTCCACTCCCTGGTATTAATGGGGGAGTGAAGATTAGAGTAATATTTTAGATTATGAATAAAATCCCTGAAACAATGCTCATCACTTTATGGGCAAAAGCAACCGAATTAAAACAGCGCAATCCTTTGTTGCGCGATGAAAAAGCTGCTGAGATTATCAGCAAAATAGACTATGATTTCAGCAAGTTTAAGAAAGCTAAATTCTCTCAAGCAGGGGTATGCGTGCGCGCGAGCCTGATTGATGAAGAGACACGCAAATTTATCGCTGCTCACCCCGATGCGGTAGTCATACAACTCGGTGCAGGGCTCGATGCCCGTTACGAGCGTTTGGGTTGCCCAAAAGTAACCCATTGGTACGACCTCGACCTACCCGAAGTGATGCAATTACGCCGTCAGTTTTTTGAAGAGACGGAACAGAGGAGTTTTTTGGAAATGTCGCTTTTTGATAGAGAATGGATACCTATTGTAAAAGCACATCACAAACCCTTGCTCATTATCGTGGAGGGAGTGCTAATGTACTTCCCCCAGAGAGAAGTAAAGGATTTTATGATCAATCTGTGCGATAAAGTAGACGAAGCTACTTTTTTGTTTGATATGCTCGCCTACACCTTAGTAGGACACGCCAAAAATCACGATACACTCGGTGCGATGGACAAAGACCAGCGTCCTGAATTTAAGTGGAGTGAAAAAGAAAGTGCTACGATGGAAAGTTGGCATCCTAAAATCCATTTGGCTAAAGAATACTATATGAGTGAGTATGACCAAGGTCGTTATCCTTTTATATTCAGAATGCTTTATAAAATTCCTTATTTTTATAAACGATTCAACCAGAGGGTAGTTAATTTGTCAATTTGCCAATGAGGTATGAGCCGTACAGGCAATTTGGTGCGAGCCGCACGGGCAATTTGTCGCAAACTTAAGACTAACAAAACTATGATAGAAAATCTCAAATATATTACAACTTTTCATCCTAAGCAGATTCTCAAAAGTGTGTTGTGGGAAATTGTGCACAGCGGTTTTATCACAGCACCGTCGGGTATTTTGCTCATTATTGTATGGGAACTTTTCAAAGAACAACCTAACACTTCTCTCATCTGGTTGATGGTAGGGCTGATGTGCCTCTTGCTCTGTTTGCAGTTCTTTGTCGCCTCGCGCACTTTGGTCTCTTCTAATCTCTACGTATACGACATTGCTAAAGAATTGCGTATAAAGTTGGGCAATCACTTGCAAAAGCTCTCTTTGGGTTTCTTCAAAAAGCGTGACCCTGGAGAGATTGGCTCAGTAATTATGCAAGATGTTGCCTCATTCGAACATATTTTTAGTCACAGTTTTGGCAATCTGGCGGCTGCCCTTTTTGGTACCGTAATGCTATCGAGCTTCTTGTTTTATTGCGATTGGCGACTCACCCTCTGTTTATTAGCTGCCTTACCGCTTATCATTCCTTTTTTTAAGCTCGGCACTTTTATCGTCGATAAATGGGGATTGAGCAAAGCACAAGTGAAAGCCCGCAACGAGGTGTCGGCTAAGTTCTTAGAATATGTACAAGGTATCCGACATTTAAAATCCTATGGACTTACGGGCGACAATTATAGCACTCTCGAAAAAGCCTACGCCGACCTCCGCCAAAAGAGTATCCGTTTAGAGGCCATCCCAGGTCCTACGGTTACACTTTCGTTTATAGTGCTCGAAATTGCTTTTATACTGATGCTCGCCTTGGGCTTGTACTACCTCACACACGGAGAGATTACTGTACCTATACTAATGGTATTCCTTATTTTGGGGTATAATCTCTATAGTCCTATCAAAGTAGTATTGGTGGACTACTTGATGATTCGCTATATGAACGAGAGCCTCAGTAGGGTGATTGAAGTATTGCAAGAACCTACTATGGAAACTGATAAAAACGAGTTCCCTACCCATTTCGATATTACTTTCCACGATGTGAGTTTCGCTTATCTACCGGATAAAACGACTCTCAGTCATCTAAATTTTACAGTGCCTGAGCACAATATGGTAGCTTTGGTAGGGCATTCAGGTTCGGGTAAAACCACTATTGCCTCACTCATCGCCCGCTTTTGGGATGTAACCAAAGGCAGTATCACCATCGGAGGAGTAGATATACGCCATATTCCGCAAGAACGTTTCTACGGACTTATCAGCGAGGTTTTTCAAGAGGTATACCTCTTTGATGATACTATTTACAACAACATCAAAATAGGCAATCCACACGCTACCGAAGCTGAGGTTATAGCCGCTGCCGAGCGTGCCCAAGTACTGTCGTTTGCGTGGGAACTGCCTCAAGGAATGCACACCCCCGTCGGTGAAGGGGGCAACCGACTCTCAGGAGGTGAGAAACAACGCATCAGTATTGCTCGTGCCTTGCTGAAAAATGCGCCCATCATCTTATTAGACGAAGCCACCGCCAGCCTCGACCCCGAAAACGAAATTTTTATTCAGCAGGCTATTCAAGAGCTTGTAAAAGATAAAACCGTGGTGGTGATTGCCCACAAGCTATCCACTATCAAAAATGCTGATAAGATACTCGTGTTAGAAAATGGCAAAATCGCCGAAGCTGGTACGCATAGCGAACTCTTAGCACAAAAAGGTATTTACCAGCGCCTTTGGACACTCCAACAGCAATCTGGAGGATGGAAATTGCCAAATTAGCAAATATGAAAATTAGCTTATTATGAAACGATTACTCCAAATAGCAGGACAACGCAAGACTTTACTCTTAGCCTCTTGCACCTTAGCCGTCATACACAGCGTGCTGAGCCTTGTACCTTATGCCTTAGTGTTTTACATTATTAAAGAACTCACCCAATCACAACCTAATTTCACCACTATCCAACAGTATGTGGTATATGCTATAGTGATGGTAATAGTGAGTATGGTAGCCTTTTTGCTTTCAGGTATTCTCTCGCATATCGCCGCTTTCAATATTCTCTATGGCTTGCGCAAAACTATTACTGAGAAAGTAGGCATCTTGCCTATGGGTTATCTTTCACACCGCAATTCGGGAGCTTTCAAGAAAATAATTTCAGACGATGTAGAACGTATCGAAACCTTTGTAGCTCACCAAATCCCCGATTTTGTAAAAGCCGTTGCCTTGCCTCTGCTCACCTTGGGCTATCTGTTTAGTGAAGACTGGCGGTTAGCACTCATCAGCTGTTTGCCGCTACTCGTATTGGTGGTGATAATGCCCCTGATGTTTGGCAGTAAAAACCAAAATCTCACCCAAAAATACCACCATTCACTCGAAGAGATGAGTGCAGGCATTGTGGAATATGTACGCGCTATGCCGGTGATGAAAATCTTCCAGCAATCAGCTGAAACTTTTGATAAGTACGGCAAAAAAGTGCTCACCTTTCATCGTTTTGTAAGCGACTGGATACGCCACAGTTCACCCCCTTTTGCTATCTTTATGAGCTTTGCCAGCAATGCGATGTTGCCCGTTTTAGCATTGGGTTTATACCTCTATTTTCACAATGGGCTCACCCTCGCCACCCTGCTCTTCTTCCTAATTCTGGGCACGGGTTATATGCGCCCCGTGTTTGCGATGAGCAATATGGCAATGCAACTACAACTCATAGAGCAAGGCGTACAGCAAATAGACAAAATACTCGAAGCTCCCGTCCTACCCGAAACACACACTCCACAAGAGCCCTCTCATTACGATATTCATTTCGATAAAGTATCGTTTGCCTACGACGGCGAACATTACGTACTCAACGACATCAACTTTATTGCCAAAGAAGGCTCTATTACTGCTTTGGTAGGTCCTTCAGGTGCTGGCAAGAGCACGGTGGGGCAATTGTTGTCGCGTTTTTGGGATGTACAAGAAGGAAACATCAGCATTGGTGGGGTAGATATTCGTCAGTTATCTACTGAAAAGCTGATGCAGATGGTCTCTTTTGTATTTCAAGACAGCTTTATGTTTGCTCAAACAATGTACGAGAATATCCGTATGGGGATGAACAAAACCAAAGAAGAAGTGATTGCTGCTGCCCAAGCCGCTCAAATACACGACTTTATTATGAGCTTGCCCAAGGGCTACGACACTCTTTTCGGGCAACAAGGTGTACACCTTAGCGGAGGTGAACAACAGCGTTTTCAGTTGGCACGTGCTATCTTGAAAAATGCTCCTATTCTCGTTTTAGACGAAGCCACCGCCTTTGCCGACCCCGAGAACGAATACAAAATACAACAGGCATTTAGTGAGCTTATCAAGGGAAAAACCGTGCTTGTTATCGCTCACCGCCTTTCTACTATCACCTCTGCCGACCAGATTATCGTTTTTGAAAAAGGTGAAATCAACGCCATAGGTACTCATAACGAGCTCTTGCAAAGTAGTGAACTCTACCAACGAATGTGGAACGCCCACAACAGAGCTAAAGAATGGAATATCTAACTAATAAATTAACCTATAAATATACATACAATGAAAAAAGTAATCTTAACCCTCAGCAGCCTCGCTCTGCTCATTGTGTCTTGCAAAAAAGACGACACCCCTACCCCTACTCCTTCTAATGAAGGCAGTGGAAAGTATTTGGTGAAAACTACCTTTAAAAACCCCGACGGTAAAAGTGGTAGTTCTTACTTACAACTTACTAATGACCTCAATACCACTACTGCTTTAAACAACAAACAAGCTATACAAGTACCCTATATGTCGAGTGTAATGATATATGGCAATGAGGTATATTCATTAGATGCTATTGATGGTAGTTATGGTGTGAGAAAATTTATTTACAACCCTACTACCCAAAAACTTACCGAAAGTAAAAAATTCGATACCCCTGCACACTCTATGCCCTGCAACTTGATAAAGGTGAGCGATACCAAAGCCTATTTGCCTTTATACAACGTACCAAAGGTATTGATTATCAACCCACAAACAATGCAGAAAACAGGTGAAATAGACATTCAAAGGTACGCCCACAGCGACAGCAGTCCGGATGCAGGCTACGGAATAATACGCGATGGGTATTTCTACCTACCCCTATTGCAATTAGGACCTGATTATGCTCCTTATGCCGACCATCTCCAAAGTGATGTACTCATCATCAATGTACAAACTGATAAGGTAGAAAAGGTAATATCAGAAACCACTACTCACTTGGCTATGCCTTCTCAACCCTCATATAAAACTTGTATTTTCACCACCGAAAACAAAGATATATATATAATGTGTGCTGGTTATTTCGGGTTCAATCCCGCAAATACCCATTCAGGGTTTGTGTGCATACCTCAAAGTACTACTGTATCGGCTACCGAGTTTGATAGCAGTAAGAGTTGGGATATATCCAACACTACTATTGAGGGTACTACCTATAAACCTGCAACTATCTATAGTGTGGAATACTTAGGTAATGGCAAAGCAGTAGGTTTTGTAGGTGCTGCTGAACTGAATGTAAAAGACCCTTTCACCGATAAAAATGGTATTGCCGTATTGATAGACCTCAACGCTAAAACAATCAAGAAGATTGATGGTATCCCTTATACCGATAGCCATAGTGTGTCTATCGGTAGAAACAACAACGAAGTGATTTTTGGTGTATCGGGTACAGACAAAAGAGGTTTGTTTAGCTACAACCCTGCTACCGGTATCAGCAAACAAGTACTAAACACAGAAGGGGGTGCAGACTTTTTCTACGCATTTTAGTGCGAGCCGCACAGGCAATTTGGTGCGAGCCGCACGGGCAATTTAGTGCGTTGCAAAAATCGAAAATTAATCAAAAAAATAAACTACAATGAAAAAAGTAATCTTAACTTTCTGCAGTCTTGCACTGCTTAGTGTGTCTTGCAAAAAAGACGACAACACTAAACCAGCTCCTGTACCTCCCAGCACGGTAGAGTACAACGGTAATTTCTTATTAGAAACCTCGGTGAAAAATCCCGATGGAATGAGTGGTAGTTCTTACCTTCAAATCATCCATAAAATGGCAGGAGGTATCGCTGTTGATAACTCTAAAGCCGAACAAATAGAGTTTGGTTCTTCAGTACAAGTAGAAGGCAATAATGTCTATATATTTGATACTATGAAAGGTACAGGAGGAGTAGTCCTTTATACTTATGATCCCTCTACCCAAAAACTTACTAAAGGGGCTACCCTTGCCACTCCTGCCAACTCAATGTTTGGTAACCTAACCATCGTTAGCCCAACCAAAGCCTACGTACCCCTATACGCTATGGGTAATGTATGGATTATCAATCCACAAACAATGCAGAAAACAGGTGAAATAAACCTCAGTTCATACGCTCACGGTGATACTAGCCCCGACCCTTCTATGGGTATACTACACAATGGTAAATACTACCTAAGCCTTACCCAGATAAACCCAGGCGGCGGTTGGCAACCTTACCCTGACTATCAACAAAGTGATGTTCTCATCATCAACCCTCAAACGGACATAGTGGAAAAAGTAGTCTCCGAAACTACCTCAGGGCTCACCTTCCCCACACGTCCTATGGCACAATGCAGAGGTATGATGTTCGCTACTGAAAGAGGTGATCTCTACATAGCTACCGTAGGATACTTCGGGTTTAACCCGAATAACAAAAAATCGGGATTTCTATGTATTCCTAAAGCTGCTACAGAATTCGATACTACTAAAACCTGGGATATATCTAATACTCCTATTCAAGGAACTAACTACAAACCCGCTTGCTTATTTAATACGCAATATATAGGCAATGGTAAAGTAGTAGCCTATGTAGGTATTTCCGAACTATATACAGCAAACCCTTATACCGCAAAAAGTGCAATGGCAGTGATTATCGACCTCAATGCCAAATCTATAAGCCAAATAAGAGGCGTTCCTCTAACCGATGGGCATAGTATCCTTATCACCAAACTGAAAGATAAAGTAATTTTCGGTGCTTTTGGAAGTGATAAACGCGGACTCTTCGCTTTCAACCCAGCTACCGAAACTGTAGAGCAAATCCTCACCACCACTGGCAATCCTGCCTTTTTTCACGCATTTTAAATGAAAGAAGAACCCGTTAGTAACTTTACTAACGGGTTCTTCTTTTATAAACAAGCACTTTTATGCCCCTATTTCAAGGATTGTCAGCAATTGCTTTATTATTTAACGTGAGTTCGATTTAAGCAGCAACGAGTCTTTTTAGATCAACAATGTCTTCTTGCAAATTAATAGAAGGCTTTTTATCAAAGAAAGAATAAGCTATAAATTCTGATAATAAGTTAGTTATAAAATTATCAAAAGAACGATGTCTTGTATGCTCTACTTGACAAATGTTTTTTAATTCGTCATTTACTGTTTCTATCAAAGCACGTTTTCTAAGAGCTATTTTGTCTTGTAAGAGCATCAAGCTATTTTTCATATTCTTTTTAATCTTAGTGATTAAATGTACCCCATCAATAAATAATAGTTCAAATAAATCTTTGCTGATATACCCCTTATCTCCAAAGAGTTTTCCAAAGATTCTCTTATGTAAGTTCATATCAGACAGAGGTTTACGATCATCTATGTTGCCTGGTGTTATTATAAAATCAAGTATTTCACCTTTATCATTAATGATTAGATGTAACTTAAATCCATAGAACCAGCCTAAAGAACATTGTCCTTTTTGGGCAAATTCTTTGAATACTTTATGTTGTTTTTCACGTTTGATATGACAAACTCTTATGGGGGTAGAATCAATATACGAAATGCCAGTAAATTTTCCTAAACAAAACATTTTCAAGAATATAGCTAATTTTACAACTACTTTTTTTTGCAATTCAACGAATCGATTGTAGGATACAGTTTGTGGGAATTCACCTTTCATATGCTTCTTTATGTGATTGATATAGTAATGTTTTAAATCTCTATAATGACCTGAATGAAAGAGAATTAGAATAGTCATAACCTCACTATCAGATAAAGTTGATTTACGATTTCTCTGTTTTAAGTCAGTATTTTGCACAAGACTATGGTCAGAGACTATTTTTTCAAAATTCTTGTCAAATTCGTCTATTATAAAGAAAATTTCCGTAACTTTGTGGCTTGATAACATAGGGATAGATTTTTAGTTAAACTTTTGATTTTCAAACTACAAAGTTACTAAAACTATCCCTTTTTTGCAAATAAAAAATAACTTTTCTTACGTCGAACTCACGTTATAAATAATTTAGCAGGAAGTATTAACAATGTTTTCTATAAGAAGAAATTGCTTATTATCAATTGTTTTGTATCTTTGCAAAAAAAATCGTTATGCCTATTACAATAACTATTAATAATAATAATGCTCAAGCCTTAGCTTTTATAGAATATGCTAAAAAATTAGATTTTACTATTGTAGAAGGTTTTTTAGATACTCAAAAAGATACTATTCCCAACACAACAATCGAAGAAGATGAGTATGGTATTCCTATTGCTCATCGTGATTTCTTAATAAAGTTATCAAATCAAGTTAAAAAAAACGCAGCCAAACGCTTTTACGCCAAACGTGCTAAAATGAAAACAGAAAAATGATTGTAATTACAGATAGTAATATATTTTTCAGTGCTTTGATTAGACCTGAAGGAATCAACGCTTTATTGCCTTTCACTTGCAGTATAAACATAAAATTTGGACAGGTGATAAGGTACTTATAAATGGATTAAAAGAAAAAGGATTAGATATTTGTGTAACTACTGAAGAACTTATCCTGAAACGTTATAAAAAACTATAGAACTATCCCCTTTCCCATTTACTAATTCACTTATTTTCCTTTATGAAATTCTTTGCTATCCTTATAGGAATCCTATTCTTTTTATTTTTCAAACGCTTTGCCCAGCAGCCTAACACAACTAAAGGCTTCAACAATCCTTTCCGTTCGCACATCTCCCCCGCAACTTTCGAACTCAACCTCCTCTCCCTCTGCTCTCTCGTTATCAAAGCTAACGGACGTGTCACTCAAGCAGAACTCGACTTCGTGCGACTCCAATTCGTGCGCCTATATGGCAAAGAGCGCGCTAATGCAGTGTTTCGCAGTTTCAACGAACTCATAAAAGGTAGAGAATTAGATGCTACTCGTATTGCTATCTATGTGCGGGTGCGCACTACTTACGAAACCCGATTGCAAATCTTGTATTTCTTGTTTGGTATTGCCGAATCGGATGGGGTGATAAGTGAGGAAGAGGTACGACAAATACGAGAAATTGCTTATCATTTTGGTATAGAAAACAGTGATTTTGAGAGTATCAAGGCAATGTTTGGCAGTAGCCAAAACGATAATAACAACCCTTACAACACCACGCCCAATGCCTTGGCAAAAGCCTATGCTATTTTAGGATTACAACCCAATGCTACTACTGCTGAAGAAGTAAAACAAGCTTATAGAAATAAGGCAAAAAAATATCACCCCGATAGAGTGATTACTGAAGATGCTGCCATTAAAAAAGGTGCTGAAGAAAAATTTAAACAAGTACAAGAGGCGTACGAGCTAATTAGCAAATTTCAAAATTAGCAAATTGTCAAATTGACAAATTACAAAAAAAAAGTGGCAAGCTACCTACATCGCACCGCTACAACCGAATACCTTTGCTGTGTTCCCACCCTGGAGGATTTTTCAGGAGCTGGTCGTGTAGGACTTGCCGGTGCAAAAGTACAACTTTTTTATTACACTGCAAGTTTTTTTCAAAAAAACTTGTATCTTTGTGGCTGAAACTAATAAAACAACATACAATGACTACAAACAGAACCCTTACAATGATTAAGCCCGATGCCGTTGAAAAAGGCTATATAGGGGCTATCCTTACCGACATTATCGCTGCTGGTTTTACCATCAAAGCGATGAAATTCACCCAGCTCACCCGCCGTGATGCCGAACAATTCTATGCCGTACACAAAGGCAAACCTTTTTTTGAGAGTCTGCTCAACTTTATGACCCGTGGACCTATAGTAGCAGCTATCCTTGAGAAAGATAATGCTGTAGCTAATTTCCGTGAACTCTTAGGGAGCACCAACCCCGAAAACGCTGCCGAGGGTACTTTGCGCAAGAAGTACGCCACTTCAGTGACCGAAAACGCTGTTCACGGCTCTGATAGTGATGAAAATGCCGCTATCGAAAGTCATTTCCATTTCTCAGAAAGAGAAATTTTCTAATGAAAAATTAGCAACTCTCTTTTTCTTGTTGTGCTCGTTTGTAACCTACAGTCAGCTTTCAACCTACGCTTACAAACGAGCACTTGAAAGGGTTCACCTCGACTAATGGCAATATCTTACCTTGCCCAATAATATCTTCAATCCTGAGTTACAACATATCTTTGCAAATATTACTAACTTTCAGTAAGTAATATTCCTGAAAATCTCCCATTCACTGAGCAAGATAAGAGAGCACATAGAAGAAAAAATCTAATTAAAAGTACCATAAATAGCACTTTTACTTGTATACTACTATTATTTTCACTACTTTTGCACAAAAAGTGCCATATAATGAACTTTCAAGAATTAATACAAACCGTTAAAAAACGACGAAAAGTACTGAATGTCAATCAAGAAGAGGTTGCTTTACTCTCGGGGGTAGGTTTGCGTACTCTGAAACATTTTGAGAGTGGTAAAGGTAATATCACCCTGAAAAACTTACAAAAAATACTAGAGGTACTTGGTTTAGAATTGAATCTAACCATTAAAGATATGACTCAATGAGACAAGCAGAAATTTTTTATAAAAGAGAACCAGCTGGCATCCTCACTCAGCACAACGATGGTTGTTTTACTTTTAGATATCACAACTATTGGCTTGCTGATAGTCAAAAACCTGCTATTAGTTTTAGTTTTCTAAAAACACAACAAGAATATCATTCTCCCTATCTTTTTGCTTTTTTCTTTAATATGCTCCCTGAAGGAAAAAATAGAGAACGCATTTGTATAGATTCAAAAATTGATAGCGATGATGACTTTGGATTATTAATGGTAGCTGCTCAGTACGATAGCATTGGAGCAATTACTGTAAAACCAATTTAACAATGAAAACATTAAATGTATGTCCTTCATTACTTTCTGAAGGTTATCACACATATTCACCTTTAGCTTTGCGCCGTTTGTTCAACGGGAAGCAAGTATCTCATCTATTGTCTTTTTCACTAAAAACAGAAAAAAACAGTTATAAACCTCTGTACTCTCTTTCAATTTCAGGTTATCAAAGAAAGATTTTAATGACACTGGACAACACTTCTCTTAGAATAACCCAAAAAGGTGAGCAAAGTACTTATATTTTGAAACCTATCAGTGAGATGCCTAAAAATGAAGCCTTTGCTCCTGCTAATGAACACCTCACTATGCAAATCGCTCAGCAGGTATTCGGTATAGAAACCGCTGAAAATGCCCTTATCTTCTTTGCCGATGGCACACCCGCATACATCACCAAACGTTTTGATATTGCCCCTAATGGCGAAAAATATGCAGTAGAAGACTTTGCTTCTCTATTAGGAAAAACTGTTCAAACCCACGGTACCGACTATAAATATACGGGTACTTACCTCGATTTGTTCAATATATTGAAAAAAAATGTAGCTGCGTGGCAAGTAGAAAGTCTTAAACTGTTTACTCTCATTGTTTTTAACTATTTGTTTTCTAATGGCGATGCTCACCTGAAGAACTTCTCGCTGATACAGTCTCCACAAGGCGATTTTAGATTGTCTCCCGCTTATGATTTACTCAATACAGCTATCCATATAGACGATCACCCTTTTGCCCTAAAAAGCGGACTTCTCCCCTCCCCTTTCAACCAACAAAAAATAAGGGAACAGTTTTTGCACTTGGGTAAAGAAGTGGGGCTCCCCGAAAAACTCATCACCAAAACCCTAACCCTGCTCACCTCTCAAACTGATAAGGTAATAACTCTAATCCAGCGTTCGTTCCTCCCTGAGAAACTCCAACGCAATTACCTACAAACCTACCAGAGAAAAATAAAAAAGTTAGCTATTAGTGATTAAAACTGTCAGAACACTTATTACTTATATTTATGAAAAAACTCCTTTTACTCTTAGCAATCCTATCGCTACAATGTAGTAAATCACAGGATAGTGATAACAACACGGGCTTGAGCACTAACAAGATGCTCGCCCTCATCAACCAGCAGCGCCAAAAAGGTTGTAACTGTGGCAATACCTACTACAAGGCAGTACCACCCCTCAAGTGGAACACTACCCCCGAAAAAGTAGCTAAAGCCCATAGCGACGATATGCGTCGCCGTAATACAATGACTCACTATGGCAAAAACGGTGAAACCCCTGGTAATCGCCTCAGTAAAGCAGGCTACAAGTGGACTACTTGGGCTGAGAATGTAGCTATGGGGCAACAAAATGAAGAAGAAGTGATGAAAAGTTGGCTCAGCAGCCCAGGACATTGCGCTAATATAATGAACCCCAATGTAACCGAAGTAGGTGCAGCTCATAGTGGCGACTATTGGACACAACTCTTCGCTACCCCCTCCAAACCCTAACCCCTAATCCTTGCCCGTGCGGCTCGCACCCTGACACCTGAAAATGTACTTAGACATTCACTCTCATATTCAGCATTCCACAGCTGATACTTTAGTGATTCGTAACCAATACCCCCTTACAGCCAATACTACCGAACCCTTCTCGGTAGGCATACATCCTTGGTATGTAGAGAATTGGAAACTACAATGGGAAGCCTTAGTACCTTTGGCAAAACATCCCAACTGTTGGGCTATTGGCGAATGTGGGCTCGACAAAAACATCACTACTCCCCTACCCCTGCAGCAAGAAATATTTTTAAAGCACATTTACTTAGCCGAAACCTTAGAGCTCCCGCTCATCATCCATTGTGTAAAAGCCTATTCCGAAGTCCTTCACTTGCGAAAAATCACTAAAACCAAACAGCTCTGGATACTCCACGGTTTTCGCAAAAATCTAAAAGTCGCCAAAGAATGCATCGCTCATAACATTGCCCTTTCTTTTGGGAAACCCCTCACCTATTCACCTCAGCTACAGGAAGTTTATAAAAGTATTTCACCCGAATATCGCTTTTTTGAATCTGATGATGAAGAGATGTCTATTTCAAAATTTACTAATTTTCTAATTGACAAATTTGCAAATTAGAAAATTACTTTGTACTTTTGCGCCCTGAAAATTGAAAGGAGGTGTAATCACTATGTTAATAATCCCTTTAAAAGACGGAGAAAGCATCGATAAAGCTTTAAAACGTTACAAACGCAAATTCGACCGCACTGGTGTAGTACGTGAACTACGTGAAAGACAACATTTCACCAAACCATCTGTACGCAGAAGAACCGAAATCCAAAAAGCTCAATACATTCAACACTTGAAAGACCAAGAAGAAGTATAGCTTTTGTTAAATAACAAAATAATGAGGTAATAGATAGAGTTATCACAACTCTTATCTATTACCTTTTGTTTATTTTATACATTAAATATTGATTTTCAATAACTTAAAATAATTTGTTACATTCATCACAAAAAACTTACTTCTTTATCTCTCAATGATTTGCATTTTTTTATAAAAAGTACTACCTTTGTCCCGAAATTGAAATGAAAGTATAATAATACAAAAAATTTAGCAATGAAAACTACATTTTTAACATTAATGGCAGCAACGTTAGCTGCAACAGCACTCACTGGTTGCAAAAAAGACAGTGGAGGTGACGACGACAATGTCATAAGATTTACAGACTCAAATCTAACAGTAGCTGTAGATAAAACAGCTCAAGTAAAACTCTTTGTTCCTTCTGGTTCTGGAGTGACCGATATTAAATCTAATAATACTCAAGTAGCTATCGCAGGAAGAACAGGTAACTACCTCTTCATAAGTGTAAAAGGAGTAAAAGAAGGAGATACTACAGTAGAAGTTAAGAATGGTAATCGCTCTCAAAAAGCTGTACTCAATGTACACGTGTTTAAAGAAAACGTAGAAAATAAAAATGGCTTTAAAGTAGATGCAAGTACTATCTTCCTCAAAAAGAATGAAGTAACCAATCTTAGAAGTCGTATCAAAGAAGGATCTGGCAACTATACTATGTCAGTAGGAAATACAGCTTTCGCTGATGAGTTAGGCAACTTCCAAGTAAGAGGAAAAGGTGAAGGTTTGCACCACGAAATCACTTTTAAAGATGTAGATAAAAATCAAGAGGTTAAAGTACCTGCTTATGTAATTATACCTTTCAAAGCAATAAGCGCCCCTACCGAGTTGAGCTTAAATAGTACTTACAGCATCAACTTACAAGGAGTTTATACCACTACTACTACTGATGATGGTACTACTAATGGCCGTTTTGATAGAGTACAAATGACTACTGATGGCAGTGTAACAGCTGTATTTTCACTTGAAACTGTTTATGATCGAGTAAATCGACCTATTGGTAAAGCAGTGTCTGGTATCAAAGTAACCGCTAAAAGCGTAGGTACAGGCAGTGTGAATCTTATCAACGGCGACGGACAAATATTGAAACTTAACTTTACTATAAAAGCTTCAGTACCTACTAGCTATTTCATTGTAGATGCCGATGGTGTCCTTACTGTAAAACCAGGAGCTGTATTACCTCCTCACGTTGATATACCTGCTGATGCTAAAAAAATAGGAAGAGAAGCTTTTAAAGATAAAGATATTACAAGCGTTGATTTGAAAAATGTAGAAGAAATAGATGAAGATGCTTTTCATGGTTGTGTTAACTTAACTACTGTTACAATGACAAGAGTAAAAGTAATAGGTAAAAGTGCTTTTAGAAATACTAAATTAACAGAAATCGATTTACCTGCTTCTGTAGAAAAAATAGAAAAAGGTGCTTTTGATATAACAAATTTAGTAAAAGTAACTTGTAGAGCCACTACTCCTCCTGCAGTAGGTACTTCTTTCCGTGCAACTAATGCTGAACGACGTGTGCTTTACGTTCCTGCAGGTAGTATTGATACCTATGCAAGTAGTTGGGGTACAGAAATAGCATCTTACTTCAGAGGTTTAAGAACTAATGGCTACAAACCTTACCCTATTCAATAAAATTTAAAACTAACATACTTCGGAAAACCGTTATAAGTCCCCCTTATAGCGGTTTTTCTTTGTACTATTCACTTTTCAATGAAAGGATATATTTTTGATTTAGACGGCGTACTCGTAGATACCGCCAAGTACCATTACCGCGCGTGGAAAACTATCGCTCAAGAATTTGGCTTTGAGCTCACTCCCGCACATAACGAGCAACTCAAAGGCATAGGTAGGGAAGTCTCTCTGCACAAAATACTTCAGTGGGCAGGTAAAACACTGCCTAAAAATGAGTTCCAAGCCTTAGCTCTCCGCAAGAACGAACTCTATTTGCAGTACATCGCCCATATCGATAGCAGTGAACTGCTCGTAGGTGTAGCCGATTTTTTGCATTCGCTGAAAAACAAAGGTAAGAAAATCGCTTTGGGCTCTGCCAGTAAGAACGCGCGTTTGGTATTAGAGCGCACAGGCATTTTGCCGCTGTTCGATGCTATTGTTGATGGCACTATGGTAACTCAAGCCAAACCCAACCCCGAAGTCTTTCTCAAAGCTGCTGAACTTTTGCAACTGCCTCCTGCCCAGTGCTGTGTGTTTGAAGATGCTCCTGCAGGCGTACAAGCTGCTAAAGCCGCTGGAATGAGAGTCATAGGGGTAGGAGAGGAGCAAGTACTTTGCGCCGCCGATGAGGTAATTCCTAATTTTTCGTCATTCGTACTTCATAATTCGTAATTATTTTATAATTTTGCACTTATAAACAATAATAGGTAACAAGTAATTAGGTAATACCTCTTACTTCTTACCTCTTACCTAAAACAAATGGATCAAAGAAAAAAAGAAGAAGCATTACACTATCACGAGTTCCCTCAACCTGGGAAAATTGCTATCGTACCTACTAAAAAACACGCTACACAACACGACCTCGCGTTGGCTTATTCACCTGGGGTAGCCGAACCTTGTTTGGCTATCGCCGACGATAAAAGCAACGCCTATAAATATACTGCCAAAAGCAATCTGGTAGCCGTAATTTCTAATGGAACTGCGGTTCTTGGCTTAGGCGATATAGGCGCCGATGCCTCTAAACCCGTAATGGAAGGTAAAGGTTTGCTCTTCAAAATCTTTGCGGGTATCGATGTGTTCGACATCGAAATAGATGCCACCGATGTAGATAAATTCATAGAAACCGTAAAAGCAATTGCACCTACTTTTGGGGGTATTAACCTCGAGGATATCAAAGCTCCTGAAGCTTTTGAAATTGAACGACGCCTAAAAGAAGAATTGGATATCCCTGTAATGCACGACGACCAGCACGGTACAGCTATCATTTCGGCTGCTGCCCTCATCAATGCCTTGGAAATCGTAGGTAAGGACATCGCCAAAGCACAAATAGTAGTAAATGGTGCAGGTGCTGCTGCTATCTCTTGTACACGCCTCTATGTAGCTTTAGGTGCCGACCCTAAAAATATTGTAATGTGCGATAGCAAAGGAGTAATTCGCAAAGATTCCCCTAATCTCACCGAACAAAAAGCTGAGTTCGCTACCGACCGCAACCTCCACACCCTCGAAGAAGCCGTAAAAGGCTCTGATGTGTTCATCGGTCTTTCTAAAGGCGATGTGCTTACCCCAGAGATGTTGCTCTCTATGAACAAGGATGCAATTGTATTTGCAATGGCAAACCCTACCCCTGAAATCGATTATGATTTGGCTATCAAAACACGTAAAGATATCATTATGGCAACGGGTCGTTCCGATTTTCCTAACCAAGTGAACAACGTACTCGGTTTCCCTTATATCTTCCGCGGAGCGTTAGATGTTCGAGCTACCAAAATCAATGAAGAAATGAAACTCGCTGCGGTACGCGCTATTGCCGAATTGGCTAAAAAACCTGTACCTCAAAAAGTGAGTCTTGTATATGGCGGCGAAAACCTTACTTTCGGTCGCAACTATATCATTCCTAAACCGTTTGACCCTCGCTTGATTTACGAAGTACCCCCTGCTATCGCCAAAGCAGCTATGGCATCGGGAGTGGCACAGAAACCTATAACCGATTGGGAAGCCTACAAAGGTGAATTAATGGATAGAATAGGCGTAGGAAGCAAAGAAATACGTCTCTTGCAAGACCGTGCCAAACGCGCTCCTAAACGCATCGTATTCGCTGAAGCCGACCAATTAGAAGTGCTCAAAGCAGCCCAACGCATCTATGAGGACGGTATTGGTATTCCAGTGCTTTTAGGCAATAAAGAACTCATCAAAGCCCTTAAATACGAAATAGGATTTAACGGTCGTGTAGATGTAATCGACCCTAAGAGCGATGCCGAGCGCGCACGCCGTGAGAAGTTTGTACAACACTATTGGAAATTGCGCGAACGCCGTGGTATCACTTATGAAGTAGCTGAACGACTAATGCGTGAACGCAACTATTTCGGTACAATGCTCGTAGAAACTGGTCAAGCCGATGCGATGATTACAGGTTATTCACACGCTTATCCAAAAGCTATTCGCCCTGTTTTAGAGATTATTAAAAAAGAAGAAGGAGTGCGCCGCATCGCTGCTGCCAGCATTATGTTCAGCAAGCAAGGACCTATTTTCCTATCCGATGCGACTATCAATATCAACCCTACTGCCGAAGAGTTAGCTAATATCGCTTTACTAACGGCAAAAGCAGTAAAATCGTTTGGTTTAGAACCTTCAGTAGCGATGTTGTCGTATTCTAACTTTGGATCGGCAGTGTCTGAAAGCAGTCTCAAAGTACGTGAGGCGGTAGCTTATTTGCACAAACATTACCCTGATTTAGTAGTAGATGGAGAAATCCAAGCCGATTTTGCCCTCAATCCCGATAAGATTGCCAAGAATTATCCGTTCTCAAAACTCAACAACGGCAAAGGGGCTAATGTACTCATCTTCCCTAACCTTGAGGCAGCAAACATCAGTTATAAACTCCTCAAAGAAACCCAACACTTAGATACCATAGGCCCCGTAATATTAGGTCTAACCAAACCTATTCACGTTACTACACTCGGTTCTACTGTTGATGAAATGGTGAATTTGGCTACGCTTGCTGTAATTCAAGCACAATCTGAGTAGTGCGAGCTACACAAGCAATAAGATTGTAAATTATACTTTGCCAAAGTATTTATAGCTTTTATGTTATAGCACTTTGGCAAAGTTTTTATTAGAATTTAATTATTTTATATTCCCTTTAAAAAGGTGCTTGTAGCGCCTTTTTTTGTTGCTATATAATCACGATTGATATTTCCTACTATCTGTCGTTTTTCATCCGAATTTACAAGGCTATTCATCACCTCAGCAAATGCTTCTCTACTATCAACAGATAGTACACCTCCTAAAGCGACTAATTCTTTCGCTTCATTGAATTTTTCATAGTTCTTACCAATAATCACTGGAATACCAAAAACAGCTGGTTCTAACACATTGTGTAATCCCGAAGTTCCCATACCTCCACCTACATAAGCTATATCGGCATAACTGTATACCTTGGTGAGCATACCGATAGTATCGAGAATGAGTACCTCGTAATCAGAGAGGTTAAGAGTATCTTTCTCACTGAAAAGGGCAACTTTGCGGTCTAATTTCTGCTTGTTATCTCTCAGTACAGCTATCTCAGTGGGGTGGATATTGTGAGGGGCAATAATAAATTTTATATTAGCTTTGCAAGTGTTGAGATACTGCAAATAAACCTCTTCATCGGCAGGCCAAGAGCTACCAAATACCACGCACAAAGCATCCCCTTTGAATTGTTCTATAAAATCGAGATGGTTGTCTCTCTCGGCTATTTCGGCTACACGGTCAAAACGGGTGTCACCACTCACCGTTACATTAGTAAAACCTAAACTGTTGAGCAGGGTTTTAGAAAGGTCGTTCTGTACAAAGAAATGCGTAAAACAGTGCAGCGCTTTTCGCATCATTCTGCCGTAAGGCTTAAAGAAAATTTGGTTTTTTCTAAAAATACCGGAGAGCAAATAAGTAGGCACTTGCGCTTTTTTAAGTTCATTGAGGTAGTTCACCCAAAACTCGTATTTCACAAAGATAGCCATTACAGGATTTACGAGTTGTACAAACTTACGAGCGTTCGCACGAGTATCGAGAGGAAGATAGACTACTATATCAGCATCGGGGGTGTTTTTGCGCACCTCATAACCTGAGGACGAGAAGAAAGTAATGAGTATTTTGTAACCTTGTGCTCTAAGGGCTTTGGCTACGGGCAATCCTTGTTCAAACTCACCTAAGGAAGCCGCGTGTAACCACACATAACGCGTATTTTTATCTAATTTTTCATTAAGAGTTGTCCATACAGTTTTACGTCCGCTTACAAAGAGACGTATTTTTTTATTGAAGAGGGCAATCAGCGGGAGGATTGCTTTTATAAGATAAATAATGAGATTATACATAATAGTCCGTTAGTACAGAATGCAAAAGTAGTGAAAAGTTTTAAGTATCTTAAAAAATAAGAGAATTTTAAATCTCATAGAAGTTAGAAAAGTAGGATTTTGCAAAAGTATCTAAAAAAAAAGCTGCTCTAAAACGGAGCAGCTTTTTTTGCTATCTATTAATAATATTTTAGTTTCTGAAGTAAAATCATCGTGGGTTTACCATCAACCGACATTGTTTTCTTTATCCAGTTTTTCTTCTTGTCATACACAAGTGTGTACGATTCTGTTTTGGTAACATTACCATCTTTATCAAAGTATTTTACTTCTGTTTCGTTGTTGTTGTCGTCAAAAACTGAAGTAATGCGCTGTTTTAGGTTATTATCTTTGTCAAATACTTGTTTTTCAATGGTATTACCTTTAGCATCGTAAGTATATACAGTTTTACTTGATAATTCTTTTTTGCTGTATTTAGATTCTTCAGCTACTTTTCCGTTAGGAAGGTAGGTATAGGTGATTTTCTCATCGCACAATCCAGCCATACATTCGGTGCGTTCTATCAACTGGTCTTGACCGTTATAAGCATTGATACGACTCATAAAGATATTACCATCAGGAGTTTCAACATCGTGTTTGGTAAGGTTACCGCGCTCGTCGTATTCATATACGTTTTTAGAAAGGAGGGTATTAGAATCATCGCGAGAAGCCGATTCTAACAAAAGTCCTTCTTTGTCGTACACATCCACAAAATTGATGGTCATACCATTTTGTTTAGAGTACATTTTCACGGGAGTTCCTTTTTTGTCAAACTGAGTAAAAAGTTCAGAATTCATAGGGATTTCTTGTCCTTCTTCAGTAACTTGGATACCTGTTTGGGTATATGTTTTTACTTTTCCATTGAGTTTGGCACGCTCCCAACCATTCTTTTTTTGAGCCTGACCAAAGGCGATGGTAGTGGCTAATAAAGCCGCTATTGCTACAATTTTTTTCATAATAATGTGCTATTAATTTATATTTTATAAGGGCGCAAAAGTACAAAAGATTTTCTAATGTACCAATGCTTGTGCGGGCTAACGTACTAAAAGTATGCCAAAAAGCGCAAAAAGAGGATAGGTTGTTACAAATATAACTAAAGCGACAAATAAATAGATTGTAACTAACAAAAACAAGTTGTTCATTGTCAATTGGCAATTATTTTGTATATTTGCCAATAAAATTTAAAATTCAGTTTTATGAAAAAAAGATTCAGTTTTTCAGTAATGCTATTTTCATTAGCATTCGCTACTTTCGTTTCTTGTAAAAAGAATGACGACAATCCGCAACAACCACCAACCCCTAAGGTGGAAGTAACTGCCCCTAAAGGCGATTTTGTGAATGGTACTACTTCTAAAACCTTCACTATCACTAACACAGGTACAACCGATGTTACTATTACATCAGTGGAATTCACAGGTGCTAATGCCGATGAGTTTACAACCTCCGCTTCGCCCATTACTATAGGAGTAGGTAAAAAATACGAATTTACCGTTACCCTTTCTCCTAAAACTAATGGAAATAAAACAGCTAACTTAGTGATTAAAAGCAATGCAGGAACTGTTACCATTCCGCTAAAAGGAACTGCTACCATAACACCTAAAGTAACTTTTGTTACTAACAAGGCTGAAGGTGATTCCTTTATGTTAAGCGTTGCAATTGCAGAGAATGATATTCCTGAGGTGTGGTTTGACCGGAATAACAATGGTGTAAAAGATGAAGGTGAGGCTTTGTTAGAAGTTCTATATCCCAGTGTAAAAGCAGGAAACCTTTTTGTAGGAATAGGTAGCTCTAATACAGTTTCTATTTATGGAAAATTTACAAAAATGGAATTTTCTGGAGAAAAAGGTATTATTAGTATTGATATTTCTCAAAATGAGCATATCAAAACCTTTGCTTGTGGAGGTTCTGATTTTAAAGGTGTTACTCTTAATACAAGTCTTACTAATATGTATTGCAATAATTCCAAACTCACTTCTTTAGATATTTCTAAACTTACCGAACTCAAAGGTTTGTACCTAAATGAGAACAATTCTCTAACGAGTTTAGACCTTTCAAAAAACACAAAACTTACGTATATGCAATTGAACGGAGCTAATTCCTTACAATGTATAAAAGTAAGCGCTGAACAATTAGCTAATATTCCTGCAGGATGGAGAAAACAAGGAACCAGAGCAGAGTTTAAAACAGAATGTAACTAACAAAATCCAGCTTTGAGTACTGCTGGCTTTATAATTGTAAAGAGGTTGTCTAAACTTTAGGCAACCTCTTTCTTTAGTGATAGCTAACAAGTAATAGGTCAGGTAAATAATTGATAATTGATAATTAATTTGTACATTTGCAAAAAATATTGAAACTATGGGAGCAACCACAATTACATTCCAATCAGAAATACAAGCTGTAGACTTTCCATTTATCGAAAGAATTTTAAACAGTTTGAAAGCTACGACCAAGGTTATTAAAGAAGAAAAGGACGAGACTTTGATGACTAAGGAGGCTTTTTTTACTAAAATAGATCGTGCAAGAGCTGGTGAAAAAATACAAATGAGTAGGGAAGAAATGAAAAAATTGATGTTTGACTAATGGAAGAAAAACAACCAGCCTTTGAGATTATTTATTCAAAAGAATTTTTCAGTGATTTAGAAATCCATAAGCAATCGGGTAATAAACAAATACTAAAAAAGATAGATGCTTTTTTAGATGAGTTAGAAGAGACCCCTACAAAAGGAACTGGACAGACGGAACCTCTTAAAGGATATGGAGAAAGAAATGTATATTCCAAACGAATCAATGGAAAACATCGCTTTATATATGAAGTTTTTGAGGAAGAAAAAAAAGTAGAAGTACTTTCTGCTTTTGGACATTACAATGATAAGTAATTAAAGAATTAAAATTATGGACGGAAATACTCACACCCTCTCGGAGGTTATCAAGCTCATTGTAAAGCAAAACCACCTCAATTACGGTTTGCAAAAAGCCTCGTTGCCAACCCTTTGGAATGAACTGATGGGTACAGCTATAGCGCGCTATACTACCTCGGTAGAGCTCAAAGGCAACACCCTATATGTGCACTTGAGCTCCCCTGCACTTAGCAACGAATTGAGTTATGGCAAAACTAAAATTATTGAGAACCTCAACGAGCGCTTGGGAGAAAACTTAATTCAAAAACTGATATTTTTAAACGGATGATACGACCTGCTACCCCCACCGATGCCTCTGCTGTCGCCCCCTTAATGTTTCAAGCAATGGAGGAAATCGTGTATAAAATGATAGGCAAAGACCATAAAGAAGAAGCTATTGCCCTACTACAAAAGCTCTTTGAACAAGAAGATAATCAATATTCCTATAAAAATGCTTGGCTATACGAGGAAAACAATACCGTAATAGGGTCGATAATTGCTTATGATGGTGCTCACTTGCACCGTTTGCGCGCCCCTGTGTTGGCACTCATTCGCAGTAGCTATGGTATAGATATTGTGCTGGAAGATGAAACCGCTGAAGGCGAACTTTATATAGATACTCTCAGCGTACTGCCCACTGCTCAAGGTAAAGGTATAGGCTCACAATTAGTAGCCCACCTTAAAAAGGTAACTACTCAGCCCATAGGCTTACTCGTGGATGTACAAAATCCACAAGCCGAACGCCTTTACTCCCGTTTAGGGTTTGAATATGTAAATCATCAAGAACTCGCAGGTGGAATATATAAACACCTTGTATTTAGGTAACAAGTAATAGGTAACAATGAAAACCCTTATCAAAAACGCCATTATTGTAAACGAAAACACCCTCTTTCAAGGCGACCTCTTGATTGAGGGAGAGCGCATTGCCCAAATAGGTACCCACATTACTCCTAAAGGGAATTATGAGGTGATAGAAGCCGAAGGTAAATACCTCCTCCCTGGGGTGATTGACGACCAAGTGCACTTCCGCGAACCTGGGCTTACTCATAAAGCTACTATCGCTACCGAAAGTCGGGCTGCGGTAGCCGGCGGTGTAACTACCTTTTTTGAGCAACCTAACACCGTACCTCAAACCGTAACAATTCCGCTTTTGGAAGAGAAATTTGCGATTGCCAAACAATCTTCTTATGCTAACTATTCTTTCTTCTTGGGAGGTACAAACGACAACCTCGAAGAATTGAAACGCTTAGATAAAAACGCTTGTGCAGGGGTCAAGCTCTTCTTAGGCTCTTCCACAGGGAATATGCTTGTAGACAACGAGAAAACCATAGAAGCTATTTTCAATAATGTAGATTTAGTAATTGCTGCCCATTGTGAAGATGAAGCAACTATTCGCAAGAATTTAGCCCACTATCAAGCCTTGTATGGCGAGGATATCCCTATAGACCTGCACCCTCATATCCGAAGTGCTGAGGCTTGCTATCTGTCCTCTTCACGCGCCATTGCTTTGGCTGAAAAAACCGGCGTACGCTTGCACGTGTTCCACCTTTCGACAGCTAAGGAAACCGACCTCTTCCGCAATGATATGCCACTAAAAGATAAGAAAATCACCGCTGAGGTGTGTGTGCATCACTTGTGGTTTTCGGAAGATGATTATACTACTCGCGGGGCTTTCATCAAATGGAATCCGGCAGTAAAAACTGCTGATGACCGCACTGCGCTGTGGCAAGCCCTCTTGGACGACCGTCTGGATGTGATTGCTACTGATCACGCACCGCACACGTTGGAAGAAAAACAACGCAAAGGCTATACTAATATCCCCTCAGGGGCACCTTTGGTACAGCATTCACTCGTGGCAATGCTCGAGAAAGCTCATAAAGGTAGCATTTCTATCAAAAAAATAGTAGAAAAAATGTGTCATAATCCCGCTATTCTTTTTCAGGTAAAAGACCGCGGGTTCTTGCGTGAAGGCTATTACGCCGACCTTGTGTTAGTGGATATGGATACCCAATGGACGGTACAGAAAAACAACCTGCTGTATAAATGTGGCTGGAGTCCGCTGGAAGGACAACAATTTCACTCGGCTGTAGTGAGCACTTTTGTAAACGGCAAGCAGGTGTATCACAATGGTAAGGTAATAGCTACCCCTCAGGGGCAACGCATCACTTTCAACAGATAATAAAACAAACTATGAAGAAAATTATTTATATATTCGCTTTGCTACTCACAGTAACAGCCTGCAAAAAGAACATCGTGCCCAAACCCGATAAGTTTTTAGACGAAAAACAAATGGAAAACTTGCTTTACGATTTGGCAGTATTAGAATCGATGAAAGTTTCACAAGCCCAAAAATTAGACTCGTTGCAGTTCAACCCACAACAGTTCATCTACAAAAAATACGCAATCGACAGTCTTTCGCTGGCACAAAATATGGTGTACTACGCTTCTTTTCCCAAAGAATACGATACCATTGTAAAGAAAGTAGAAAAGAGAATCCAGTTGCAACGCGACAGCCTCAGCAAAGCGATGAACCCCTCTAACAACGAGCTCAAAACAGAAACACAACCTAAAGAAGAACTCAAAGAAGAACTCATTAAATAACCCATTTAGTAATTTTGGACGCACTGCTCATACATCGCACCTATCTCACTTGGATATTCCCTGCCTTCCTGCTCATTTTTGGGTTGGTAGCCTTCCTGCGCGTGTTCTATCCTAAACATTTTACCGACTATCAACGACTGTTGTTCAACAATAAGTACATTATTATCTATGGCAAAAAAGAACGCAAACTTCACCTCTTTACAGTAGTACTCTACCTCACACAATGTTTGTGTTTAGCGCTTTTTGTATACGTATGCCTGAAACACTATGGAATAACAACACTTTATGCCGAGAAGTTTATGTTCTTAGAAATAGTGCTTTTTATATTTGTATTCCTTATTGTAAAACTCCTCCTTCAGCAGTGGATAAGCAGTCTTTTCGATCTTTCCGATTTTAGTAGAGACTACATTTTTAGCAGGGTAGCCTACTCGTCGTACGCTGCAATTGTGATGGTAATCGTCCTTTTTTTTGGTGTTTATCTACCTTTTACAAGCGAAAAACACTTGTTTTTACTTCTTTTAGTATTGTTGATAATACTACTGATTATCAATATATTAAGTTGGCTTAAAATCATAAAATCCAATCAAAAAGAAATAAAACCATACTTATTCTATTTTATTTTGTATCTTTGCACCCTTGAAATAGCACCCTATATCTTTCTCGTTTACGGAACAAGGTATTTTTAGGAAGTGTGAAGAAATAACATTTATGAAGGTAAAATCGATATTAGTTTCGCAACCAGAACCAAAGGCTGAGAACTCTCCGTATGCACAAATCATACAAAACCACAATGTGAAAGTAGATTTTGTGCCTTTTATCAAAGTAGAAGGGATGACCGCTAAGGACATTAGAATGCAGAAGATTGACCTTACTAATTTTACAGCCGTTATTCTCACCAGCCGGAAATCAGTAGACCATTATTTTCGCATAGCTGAAGAAATGCGCTTTAAAGTGCCTATTACAATGAAGTACTTTTGCCAATCGGAAGCCATCGCTTACTACCTGCAAAAGTACATCACCTATCGCAAGCGCAAAATATATGTAGGTAAAAAAGAGTTCGCCGATCTTTTGCCTATCCTCAAAAAATACAAAGATGAGAAATTTCTCTTCCCAGGCTCGGATGTACCCAAACCAGAGGCTTTTGCAGCCTTAGACGAAATCAAAATCAAATGGGAACGCGTGGTGTTTTACCGCACAGTATACTGTGATATTTCGGCACTGAAAGAAAATAAGTACGATATACTCACTTTCTTTTCGCCTGCAGGTATAGAAGCCCTTTTTAAGAGTTTCCCCGATTTCTCACAAAAGAAAACTAAAATAGCCGTTTATGGCGATGCAACTCTTAAAGCTGCTGAAGAAGCAGGACTCATCATCGATATCAAAGCGCCTTCACCCGAAAGCCCCTCGATGACCGTTGCCCTCGACCATTATTTAGGCAAACAAAATAGTAAAAAATAAAAAAAGACTGCTAAAAAGCAGTCTTTTTTGTTTTATTTGTAACTATGTACTTAGTATTCATATACTATTGTTGATTCTTTTTCTGCCTCATTATCATTTTTAGTGTACACTTTAGCACTGATAGGATAGCCCGATGCATTGTAGTTGTACTCAGAGCGAACAGTAGTTACTTGAGTCTTACCATTATCATTTATGGTAGTGGTCATTTTAGTGATATTGTTCTTTGCTTTTTCACTAAATACTTCAGGGTATAGGGCTAACATACTAACAAAATGTTGTAAAGGATTGTTTTTAGTGTCGTAAGTGCTTTCTACTACGTAATGCAAACGACCATCGGAATCTTTATTATCTGTTTTTACAACATTGCCGTTGGAAAGTGTATAGGTAATAGTGTTAGCTTCGTAGATAGTTCTACTTATCACAGCCCCTTGAGCATCTATTTCAAAACCTTTATTGTGTTGTACTATGGTATTACCTCCATTACTATAAGTGAAAGTCTCTTCATAGCAATCTATTCTGGTGTAGGGTACCCCATTTATACTTCCTTTTGTGTAGGTTTTTTGAAATATTTTGGTGAGTTGTTTGCCTGTATAGCTGTATTCGTAAAACTCTTTAGACCTGTGACTATCAGTAAATATTTTTTCGTATGTAACGAGGTTCCCCTGATCGTCATAGCTGTATTTATCGGTTTTATCGTCAACTCCCCCCTCAGAGCCTGTAGTTACAGCTTTAATGATACGGTTATGGCTATCATAGTAGAAAGTACTTACCTCGGGAGTACCATTTTGGGTGCCGTTTTTGCTATATTTTTGAAGGGTTATGGCAGTGAGTCTTCCATTTTCTACTGTATATAAAGCTACTGAACTGTTTCCCTCAGCATCTCTTGTGGTCATTTTGCGGAGGATATTACTTTCTTGGGGATTTTCTTTTTTATTGTCGTCGTTTTTGCTACAACTTACTAAAGCAATACCTGCTATTAGGCTTATAAAAAATTTCTTCATTATTGAGTGGTAATTAAGTTAGGGCACAAAAGTAAGAATAATTTATCAATTAGGCAAATGGATGATTTGTTCATTTGTAAGTTATAAATTATTTATTCACTCTTGATTGGTATTGTTGTTTTTTTTACTATCTTTGTGCTTTAAACAAAAAAAATAAACATAATGAGAAAAATTTTATTAGGTGCTTTTATAGCACTTGCAACAATGGTTTCGTCTTGTGGTAGCAAGGACGATGATAGCACTAACGACCCCCAAGCACTTATTGGAGCGTGGCAATTAGAATCGATATCAGTTAATGGGAAAGAAATACCATTACCTGCTTGTGATGGCAAAGAGGTGCGAATATACAATGGCACACAGCAACAAACGTATGATTTTGATACCGATAATACTGGTAACTGTACATTTGAAAAAAATACTCCTACTAACTATACTGTATCGGGTAACACACTAAAAAAAGGAGAAGATATCTATACTTTTTCTATTAGTGGGAATAAACTTACCTTGAAATATAGAGATAAAAACAATAATGAAGGGGTAGCTGTATTTAGAAAACTTACTCAAAGTGAATTGGAGGAAATTAATAAAATGGAATATAAACCTTCTCAAAACAATCCTTTGGTAGGATATTGGCAAATAGTATCTAAAACAGTGAATGGAGTAGCGACTACCTTAGATGAATGTACACAACGTTCGATGTTGGTTTTTGGTCGTGACAAGCTTCGTGAGTATAACTTTACTTATAACAATCAGCAATGTAGTTATGGGAATGTAGAAGCTAAGTCGTATACGTTATTAGGGAATAGTTTTATCATAAATGACGGAAAAGAGAGGGCAATGCCTACTTTTGAAATAACTAACGACCAACTTACTATTACTACCAATACTTTGTTGGATAATTGGCAGAATAGAAAAACTGTAGAAGTTTATAGGAGAATTACAGAAGCAGCCTTTCAAGCGAATATTAAATAATAAAGCAATTGCTGACAATCCTTGAAATAGGGGCATAAAAGTGCTTGTTTATAAAAGAAGAGGCTGTCCGAAAAGTTTAGTTTAAACTTTTAAGGACAGCCCCTTTTTTATTTTCTATGATATTAATATGAGACTTATAGAGTTATAACAGTCTTATTTTTAAGAAATAACCGCTTATAGAATTGCGTTACGAGAGCAAAGTTCCATAAGCGGCTTTTTTTTGCCAAAAAAATATGTGGAGAGGGCATAGGTAAGTACGAAGGTTGTAACGTTAGAACAGTATAATTACTGAAAATCAATAAGTTAATAAAGTAAAAGACACTTGGAATACAATATTTTGTAGCATAAAGCAAAACCCTTGTTTTTAGCTCAAAAATACCCTTTAAAGAGTGTGATGAGTGCGCTGTGGCGCAGTTTGTAGACTAACCTAAATATAGCCCTTTGGGCTATGTTTTACCATCACCAGATGGTAGCAAGTTGTGTTTTGAGCAGCTGAAAACCTTTTAGGCTACTCAAAACTACTTGTGCGCAAGGGGGCGCAGAATGTGGCACTCCGAAGTCGTAGCGATTAGGTCATTCTGCATTATGATTTTCGTTGTGCCCTTTGTCTTTTATGGTGATTTTACCACCTACTGAGCACATACAATAGGAGTTTTCTGTAAGTATTTTTTGCCCGTTGATAGTGTCTTTCTCAGCCGTATCTTCCCATTTGATGGGTGCAGGCACACAAGGTAAATAACCACCAGAAGAAGGTTTTAGTTTGCATTGCTTAAAAGGCTGTATATTGGAATTCGCTTGCTTGTCCTCCTCTGTAGCCATAGCTTTACCCTCAATAGTTACAAAATCTTGACTTGTAACATTGAGTTTACTCGTTGCTGTACCTTGATTGCAACTGAGTTCTGCAGTATTAGTGATGATTTGTGGCATAATGATTAATCTTTAAAATTTAGCTTAGGAATAACCTTTCCCACCAAGGGCGTGTTTTTACATACGCTGCCCATTCCTCTTTGTTGTAGGCTCTGCCGTTGTAGAGTTAGTAAGTGCCAGCAGGGTAATAGCTGCCTTGTTTATAGGGTACTTTAGGCTGAGTGGTTTCTTCTATGAAGAGGGAAGTTGAATTTTCTTGCTGTTCTTTGCTGTTTTTTAATGGAGGCAATTCAAATCCTCCAGCAGCATTATTATATCTTTCATACTCTTTCCGAACATATTTTCCACTTGTGCAATCAAAAATATATTCATAATAAACATCAATAATATCATGTAAAACTTTCTTAACAACAGTTACTATCCATATATGTTTTATTTTATCAAATTCAAAATATAGCTTGTCAGCCTCTCTATTTTTTCCTGTCTCTAAATTAATAGAAGAGTCGTTGTTTAATATACCTAATATTTTTTCAAAACTCCATTTACCAAATTTTCTCTCTTCATCTATTTGTTCCAATTTTCCATTTTCATCATAATAACACCATGTTCCAATCATAGTATTTCCTCCCATCCCAGCATATTTTCCATACTTTCGTAGTTTCCCATTAGGGTAGTAATAATACATATACCTATAATAAGCTGGTTTTTTGGGGATTACTATGTAGTATATGTTTTCTCCTCCAAAGTTTACCCCTTTAAATAAATTACCATCTTTTGCTTTATAGAAATGAGGATTTCCGATTTCCTTATCATATCCCTCATAGTTTCTATTGTGTAATTCAAAATCAAAATATTCAAACATAACTCTATCGTTTAAACATTCAGCTTTATTGTTATTATTAATTGTTTTGCATTGTAAAATCTGAAGGTCTTGGTACTCTTCCTCACTTATTGATATGCTATTTTTTCTTTTACGTTTATTCTTTTTACTATTTTTCAAAGGAGGAAGTGTAGGCATATCCTTAGCATTTTCATTATAACGTTCGTACTCTTTACGAGTGTACTTTCCTGTTTTGCAGTTAAATATATATTCGTAATAAGTATCTATCAATATATCTATTCTTTCTTTAAAAACGATAACAGCTACCTCTCTGTTATTATTTTTAAATTCAATACATAATTTATTCCAATCCCTATTTTTACCTGTGTAGAGATCAATAACGCCATCTTTATGCAATACCTCTAAAATAGCATTAAATGTCCATTTACCTAATTTTGCTTCTTCATTCACTTGAGTTTCTTTGCCATTCTCATCAAAGTAATGCCAAACACCTATTTTTACTACCTGCATACCTGCGTATTTACCATAGGCTTTAAGATTACCATTTTCATAATAATCATAAAAGTAATGGTAATAGGCAGGTAAGGGGGGAATCACTTCATAAAAGATATACCCTTTTCCTCCATAAATAGGACGGAAAGAAGAACCATCTTTTAATTTGTAATACCCCCCATATTTAGGATCTTTTTCAAAATCTTTGTACCTTGTATTCCATAGGTTAAAATCAAATTTTTCGAACATAATTGTATCTTTTAAAGAATTTTTGTTTTCTTGTGCCATCATATGATTTATTGTTAATACTACAATGTATAATAATATTTTCCTCATAAGAGATTTATTTTAATAAATAATGTTTTCGTATAGTTTCCCATTGCCATTTCCATAATTGAAAACGATTTATAGGACTTCGTGCGTTGCCAGATACAGGATCTTTTACTAAATGAGAATAGTCCATTATATTGAAGCTGTTTAAACTTTTTCCTATAATAAAATAAAAGTTCCGGAAAATTAGTAATTTTGTGTTTGAGAAAAAAAATTGATATTTAAAAATTGCACTTACTACTGGAGCTTACAGTAATTGATAAGGAATGAGCGACACGCTCTTATTATAGTAGGCACGAGCTACAAGCTCGCGCCAGCAGGGGTACAATGTTCTCCATTTTCCATTATATTCACCGAATAGATACCTAAATTTCTATTGAATTTAACTTTATATAGTTCCCTTAAAAAGGATATGCATTTTCTTTCTCCGTATAGGGTTTATATGCTCTAATTCTTATATCTTCTAAGACATACTTAGCTTTACCAGTGGTGGCATCTACCCAAATTCCCTTTATTGAGGCATTAGGTATTTTGGGTTGAAAATAAGAAGTAAATACATAGTAATTATCTACTATAAAAAATGTATACATTTCAGGTGCTTTATTATTTTTTAATGCAAATTCCTCTTGTATTTTACTTGCTTCCATTGGTTTAATTACTGAATTATTTATAAATAATTCTGCTTCTTTTGTATCATATAGTATAACTTTATGATTTTCCCAAAATTTTTCTTCTTTACTTTTACATCCTAATAAAGAAAGTATTGAACTAAATATTAACATAAATATTATTTTTTTCATAGATTTTTTTTAAGGTTGCCAATCACTAGCCTCTTCTTTTATTTTGGTTATTTTTACTCTTTCGTTTTTGTGTTGCCTTGATGTACTTAGAAGCTGTTTAAACTTTTTCCTATAATAAAATAAAAGTTCCCGAAAATTAGTAATTTTGTGTTTGAGAAAAGAAATGATATTTAAAAATTGTACTTACTACTGGAACTTACAGTAATTGATAAGGAATGAGTAACACGCTCTTATTATAGTAGGCACGAGCTACAAGCTCGCGCCAGCAGGGGAGATTACTCGTTGCTGTACCTTGATTGCAACTGAGTTCTGCGGTATTGGTGATGATTTGTGGCATAACTTATACATTTTAACTAAACAATCGCTCCCACCAACTTTTTCCTTTGTTTTTCTGATAGCGTTGCCATTGTTCTTCCTCATAGGCTTTCCATTCTTCTTCGGTATATGAAATGCCATTGACTTTCCGCCTTGTGTCTGGGGTTTGATACTTTTTGCCATTTTCATCTATCCAATGAAGATATTTATTTTCTTCAGGAGGAAGTTTATCTATCTTATTAGGTACAATAGTTTTAAGCACATTTATTGCAGGAGCGTTTTCTTCTGCATACAAAATAAGATGACACAGTATCTCACCCGTATTGCCATCTATACGTAAGAAATGATTCTTTTTCCAAAAGCTTGCATTAGTTTCTACTTGCCAATAATTTCTATTTTGGTATACTCTTTTTTTGATAGAAGAAATGAATATTTCTACTTCATCTTCTATATGTTCGTATAAATAATTAATCACATCTTCATAACTAAAATTCCATCCCTTATCGTGATCAATGGTTTTGATAAGGGTAGCATTACTATCATAGAGATACTCTTTGCCTAAGGCAATTCTTGTTGGTTCTTCTGACAACCTTTTTAATCTAATCTTCAATGTTTTTGCATCATATATCTTAAATATATAATAGCTTGAATTATCAAAACATTCTTTGTAGTGATAATCATTCCCATACCCTCCCTCTATTTGTATTTTTCCTGAAGAGGTTTTCTTTTCATAAACATCTTTATCAATATTATCGGGGTCTTTGATTAAATAATCTTTATATTCTTCTAAATGAAGAATGTCAAATCCACTATCTATTGTTGGGCGATTGTTCTTATCCATTTTTTTATCAATTTTTAACTCATATATATATTGTGCATTACTAAGGTTTACTATCAATAGTAAACAACTAATCGCGATCAATTTTTTCATAACTGTTCAGGTCTATAATTGTTAGGTTCTGGAGCCGCTTTGCTACGAACTATTTTTATTTGCCAATAGAATAGATTATTCCTGTGATCTGAGTAATCCATAATATTGGTGGTCATTCGGTATCCAAATGAATATTCTCCATTACTTTCTATTTCTCTACTATTTCCTTGAGGAATATGATTTTTATTTTCAAATGAATGAGGTAAGCCCAAACTATGGTATACTTCGTGTGTTATCACAAATGGCTTTATACGGCTTGTAGTTACTACTGCCTTATTAGAGCTATAATAAGAAGTAGTAGTTAGACTATCATCAAAATATCTTTGCTTAAAAGGCAGTATATTGGCATTAGCCTGTTTATCTTCCTCAGTAGCCATAGCTTTACCCTCAATAGTTACAAAATCTTGACTTGTAACATTGAGTTTACTTGTTGCAGTACCTTGATTGCAACTGAGTTCTGCAGTATCAGTGATGATTTGTGGCATAACTAATAAAAATTATTTCACTTTTTTATTGCTCTATCTTTATTCTCTTTACTATTCTTTAATTGAGGTAACCCAGAAAGATCTATTGCTTTATTATTATAGCGTTCATATTCTTCTCGAGTATATGTCCCAGCTACACAATCAAAGATATATTCATAATAAACATCAATAAAAACATCTATTACTTCTTTAACAACTGCCACTGTCCATTTTTTTTCTTTTTCATCAAAATCAAAGTCTAATTCATTTGCTTCTCTATGTTTTCCCGTTCGCAAATTGATAACTCCATCTTTTTCTAATACCTCTAAAACCTTATTAAAAGACCATTTCTCAAATTTTGCTTCTTCATCTACCTGTGTTTCATCTCCTATAGCATCATATTGTCTCCAAACACCTATTTTTACAGTACTTCTAAGTCCTGCAAAAGCTCCATATTCTTTTAGTCTTCCGTTGGGGTAATAAAAATACATATAATAATGGTAGGAAGGCTTAGGAGGTATCACAAGATAATATATATCATCTCCCCCTACAAATGATTCAAAAGCACTCCCATCTGCTAATATATAAAATGGGGGACGTGTTGGATCTTCTTTATAACCTTCATAGTTTCTTTTGTATAATTCAAAATCAAATCGTTTAAACATAATTGTATCTTTTAAAGAATTTTTGTTTTCTTGTGCCATCATATGATTTATTGTTAATACTACAATGTATAATAATATTTTCCTCATAAGTTTAGGCACAAAATACCTATATGGTGTGCCATCGCGATCTATTGTTACATTTCTATACTCATTTTTAAAATTTTCTATTACGGCTGGACTCTCAGGACGGAAATCGGTATTAAAATCATTGTTTCGATAAAATCCCATAATAGTGTCTTTCTCTGCAGCATCTTCCCATTGAATAGGAGCAGGCACACAAGGTAAATAACCACCAGAAGAAGGTTTTAGTTTGCATTGCTTAAAAGGCTGTATATTGGTATTCGCTTGCTTGTCCTCCTCAGTAGCCATAGCTTTACCCTCAATAGTTACAAAATCTTGACTTGTAACATTGAGTTTACTCGTTGCTGTACCTTGATTGCAACTGAGTTCTGCGGTATTGGTGATGATTTGTGACATAATGATTAATCTTTAAAATTTAGCTTAAGAATAACCTTTCCCACCAAGGGCGTGTTTTTACATACGCTGCCCATTCCTCTTTGTTTTAGGCTCTGCCGTTGTAGAGTTGGTAAGTGCTAGGAGGGTAATAGCCACCTTGTTTATAGGGTACACCTAACTCTTTAGGCTGAGTGGTTTCTTCTATGAAGATAGAGGTTATGTTACCTTTTTTCATCTCTAAATAACGATAAAAGGGAGGTTTTTCTCCATCATTTCTTTTGAAATAGCTCGTTTTGAAAAGAGTTTTTCCTGTATTGACATCTACAAGTATATAGGTTCTTTCTCCATATATGTTTACTAATCCTTTAGGGTCAAAAGAAATAAAAAAATATTTATTCCCCTCATTGTCAGTTTCTAAACCTACAATAGGGCTATTAATTTCTCCTTCTATATCAATATCATATTCTTTTTTTATTTTTTCAATAAGTTCTTTTATTGAAAATTTATATGATTTATCATAATCAATTTCTTTCTTTATTCTTCCCATTTCATCATAATACACCCATTTCCCAGTTGGGATATTATAAAAGCTTTGCCCTTTTAGTACTAAAATTTCTGTTTTTCTACTATAAGACCAAAAACATTCCCAAGGAGTTAGCGTATTTGTCTCCTCTATTTGAAAAGTATCACTAAATTTTGAAATGCGTACTCTTTTATTATCTTTTTTAAAGTACCAATCTTCTTCTGTATTGGAATAACTTGGTTCTGTCTCCCAATCTTTGTATTCTGTTTTTTGTACAAATTCTTTAATGGTTATTTGACTTATTAGATGGTTTGAAATAAATAACATTATGATTAATACTATCTTATTCATTTATTTGTAAATTAAAGATTAAACGTTCGTAGATTTGGATTTATAATCAGCCATTGCCAATGCCAAGTAGTAAATTTATTAAGTGTGCCATAACTCATTATATTGGTTGTAGAACCATAGAAATAGATATATTTTTTATTACTACGATCATATGGTATAATAACTTCATCATGCATCATTAGTTTTGTCTCATACCCATCTATTTTCGCAAACTTAACTTCTCTGTGTGTGATAAAGTCCTAGTCCGTGTAAGGTTTCGTGGGCTAAAGTGTAATCTTCATTTCCACGAGGTAAAGTAAATATAATAACATTTTCAGTTTTTATATCTTGTGTTTCTCCTAATAATCCATCTTTATTTGACTCTACACCAAACTTAAATATAGTAAAGTAATTATCTCTATATCTCGCATTCTGTTGAAAAAACAGTTCTTGTAACCGATTATAAACTCTCTCTTATTGTAGGACTAATCATTTGTATTTTTCCATCTGCAATGAAATCACCACCTATCTGATTCTTTTGTTGAGTATCCACTTGATATGATATCTTTATATGCTAACTCATTTTTAAATGGAAAATACTTATCTCTCATCCAATCAAACCCAAATTCACCTCTCCAGTCTTCTAAAGGTCTAAAATATACCACAGCTAAGCCTATTTTTTCTAACGGTGCCTGCGCTATCCCTTGCCCATTATTGCTGTACTCATTCCCTTGTTTGCCTTGCAACTGAGCTACCCCCAAGCTATTGACCACCGCCTTCTTCTTTGAGTCGAGCACTGCACACTCTTTGCCTGAGAGTTTTGCTTCTTTGGCTTCGATATCAAGGGTGTTGGTACTCTTGATAAGGGCAGTGTTGCTAAATACCTGCATAAAACCACTCACCTTCTGTTTCATCCAAGCGGTAAATATATACAACTGACTAAGTACGTTCAGCACATAGTTATTTGTGGTAATGTGCAGTTTATCAGTGGCTCTAATGAGCATCTGCTGGGTATTGATTTCAAAAATAGAACTACTGAGAGTTATCTTTTGATTGCCATCAAAAATGAGGCTGTTGCCTACTGCATCTTCAATTTTTATACTCCCATCTTCATCGTTAAGTACAATTTTTGTACCACTCTCAGTATGTATAGCCTTGGTCGTTGGTTTATACCCACTCTTTGCCGCGCCATTATAATGCGCCCCCAGCACAAACGGGCGTTCGGCATTGCCGTTCTCAAAGTCTACCATTACCTCTTCGCCTATCTCAGGGATAAAATAAAAACCTTTGCCATTGCCTGCGTAGGGTTGTATCATTCTGATCCACGGGCTTAGCTCATCGCCTTTCTGCCAAAAGAACTGTACCCGTACACGTCCCATTCCTTGAGGATCGTTGTTATCTTTAACAATGGCAGGCTGTTGCTCTGCTTTGGGGAAAGCCTCGGCATTGTAATCCGCAGGCGTGCGCATCATAGGGATACCCTGATAAAAAGCCTTCTATTAATTTGCAAGAAGACATTGTTGATCTAAAAAGACTCGTTGCTGCTTAAATCGAACTCACGTTACTTTATAATAAATGTAATCCTATTTTTGTTACAAAATTTTAATAACGGAGTTTTTACTCCTTAACTCCTAAGTATGAATAAGTAACGAAAATTGTTGATAACTTTGTTGATAACTATTTTAATTTTGTTGATAACCTATTACTTTATTCTGTACCTTTGCACCAGCAACTAAGAAAAAATTACTTCCCCTTTTTAGGGAATTTATAAAAAGCAATATTATACAATGTACTATATATGAGAGGTTTATATAAATCCCTCAGTACTCTTTTTCACCTGAACGAAATAATAATAAATAAAAAATTATGAGTAAATTCACTAAGCTTACAGCTGAACAGCTTCAAACAAAGCGTAATTTCATCGAAAATTACCTACAATCTCACAATGCCGCTACGGGGTCTCTCTTCGATGCCAATGCCAATGTGGCACATAAAAACATCGCTACGATGGAGGCAGAACTCAATAAAGATATCAATATTCAAGTGAACCGTTCGCTCGTGTCTCACAAAATCGAACAGCTCTTTGGCAAAGAATTAGCCGATGAGTATATCCGTCAGATTGAGGAACACGAAATCTACGTGCACGACGAAACGAGCCTCAAACCTTATTGTGTGAGCGTTTCGATGTATCCTTTGCTCTTGGACGGGCTCGTAAAACTCGGTGGAGAAAGTAAAGCTCCGCAACATTTGGCAAGCTATTGCGGGTCGTTCGTGAACTTCCTCTTTTCCGTTTCCTCTCAGTTTGCAGGAGCGGTAGCAACGGTAGAGTTCCTAATGTACTTCGACCATTTTGCGCGTAAAGACTATGGCGACGATTACCTCAATACCCACCGTGAAGTGATAGAAAACGAACTGCAACACGTAGTATACGCTATCAATCAGCCAGCAGCAGCACGTGGCTATCAGTCGGTATTCTGGAACATATCGCTGTATGACCGCCCTTATTTCGACTCGATGTTCGGTACATTCGTTTACCCCGATGGTAGCAAGCCTTCTTATGAATCTTTAGACAAGCTCCAACAGTTCTTTATGCATTGGTTCAATATCGAACGCACCAAGGCGATACTCACCTTCCCTGTAGTAACCGCAGCAATGCTCACTAAGGGCAAACACGTGTACGACGAGCATTTTGCGCGCTTCTGTGCCAAAGAGCTCAGCGAAGGGAATGCCTTCTTTGTATACCAATCGGACAACGCCGATTCATTAGCAAGTTGCTGTCGTTTGCGCAATGAAATTTCCGATAACACCTTTAGTTATTCACTTGGGGCAGGAGGTGTTTCTACCGGTAGTATTAATGTGATAACCATTAATATGAATCGCCTCTACCAAAAACACTTGTCGTTGGAACGCACCTTAGATAATATCCATAAATACCAAGTAGCTTATCGCGCTATTGTTCAGGATTACAAAGATGCGGGTATGTTACCGGTGTACGATGCGGGCTTCATCTCACTTGATAAGCAATTCCTCACCGTTGGTATCAACGGAATGGTGGAAGCTGCCGAGTATTTAGGGATTCGCATTTCCGATAATCCTGACTATAAGGCGTTCATCAACAAAAACCTCAAACTAATTTACGACAAAAACAAGGAAGCTAAAGCCAAATACGGCTTTATGTTCAATACCGAGTTTGTACCTGCCGAGAATTTAGGCGTGAAGAATGCTGCTTGGGACAAAGCCGATGGCTTGCAAGTGCCACGCGATTGCTACAATTCATATTTCTATATTGTGGAAGACAGCTCTCAAAACCTTATCGATAAGTTCTATTTGCACGGCAACGACTATATACAGTACTTAGACGGCGGTTCGGCTTACCACTGCAATCTCGAAGAATACACCACTGCCGAAGGTTTTTATAAGTTGCTAAATGTAGCCGCTAAAACGGGTTGCAACTACTTCTGCTTTAATATATGCGTAACCGTGTGCAACGATTGTGGCTATATCGATAAACACACGCACGACCACTGCACCCATTGTGGTTCTGAAAATATCGACCACGCGACACGGGTGATAGGCTATCTCAAACGCATCACTAATTTCTCTAAAGACCGACAAAAAGAAGCTAAAATACGTTACTATGGGAACGCTACGGTATAGCAGTTACGATATAGTCCTCCAAGAAGTACCCAACGAGATATCCCTGTGTTTTACCATCACAGGGTGTCCGTTGGCGTGTGAGGGTTGCCATTCCGAATATATTTGGGACGGTAGCAAAGGCTGTGCGCTTACTAATGAAGGTTTGGAACAACTGCTTAGCAAGTATGAAGATATGATAAGCTGTGTGCTATTTATGGGAGGCGAGTGGCAGGTAGAGACCCTGCTCTCGCTTATCTTCCAAGTGAAGTGCAAACGGCTGAAAACGGCACTCTATACAGGGCTCAACCTCAAGCAAGTACAGCGCAAATACCCTGAGTTGTTAGGGTGTTTAGACTACATCAAAACCGGCAAGTGGTTACCTAAACTCGGTGGCTTAGATAGCCCCACCACCAATCAAGAGTTTTTAAACCTGCAAACCGGAGAGGTGATGAATAAGCTGTTTTATAAAAAAAGTAAAAGGTAAGATTTTCTCAATGTCGGTTATCGCATTGTATAGGGAGGTCTGAGTAGTTATCACTGAGGAAGACAAGGGCTTCACATCCAAAGGATTCTCCATATAAACCAAAGATACAAGCAGGTTTTCCTTTAAGCAAGTGCCCTATATAGGTAGGAGGTATTATATCGCTTTTTTCAGCAGGAGTAATAGAGGTAGATTCACCTGATTTAAAGAATTGACGCTTGATAATCTTTTTAGTGTTGTTATCTATCACTACAAAATAGCGTGCAATGGGGTCGTAATAACTATCATCTTCAGTAAAATCTTGTATATAACAAGTAGTTTGTTTGTAATGGTATTTGTACGCTTTTCCTAATCTGTATTTAGGATTTACAATTTTGTAGGTAGCAGGGAAAGCAGATGTTTTTATTTCCTTCCAAGTAACTACTTGCATTTGGTTCTCTACAAATGGATTTTCTTTGCCTACATAAGCAAAAGTAAAACCATTTTCAGCTTCTTCCCTAGAGAGTTTATCTTTAGCGTAATACACTTCAAAACCTATTTCGTAATTGTAAGAGGAAATGTCTTTTTCATCGGCATAAACATTGAGATTAGCAGCGACTCTTAGAGTAGATAAAGGAAATTTTTTCAACGTATTCTTATCGATGTTATAGAGATAGAGTGTATCAGTTTCAGAGAATTTCATACGTTTGAAAAAGCGAGTTCTATAGTTGCCTGTTAAGGGAAAATACTTCATAAATTCCTTTCCTAATTTCTTTTGGTTCTTGATATAATGTGGAGGCACATCTAAGGTGTCGTTTTGGTATATATCAGAAAAAGAAACGTGGATCGCTTTTTCATTCTGAGCAAGTCCTGAGATATACAAATTGATACTATCGGCAACAGAAGCAGCGGGTATGTTTTCAAATTCAATGCTTGTAGTATCAATAGGAGTATCAGTGTTTTCTGGGTCTTGACTATATTGGATAATTTGAGATTCTGGGCTATATTCTTTTATACTATCAGACACATAAATTTCGTCTATAGTAGAGGTTGATTTATTTTTACAGCCGTCGCAACTACTAACAGTAGCTAATAGTAAAAGAGAAAGGGGAATGTATTTCATATATTGGAGAGGTTGAAAATGCAAAAATAGTAAAAATTCTTCATTGTCAATTGTTCATTATCAATTAATTTGTATCTTTGCCATACCAATTGGCAAATCAATGAAAATAGCAATCTATATCCGACAATATTCTACCGAAAATGAAGCTATACTGCGCGAACTCTTCTCTCACCTCTTGCCCGATGACGAGGTATTTATTGAATGTGAAATCCTTAAAGAACTGAATATCCGCTCTCACCAATTCCTCAAAGCTAAACCTTTTAGCTCATTTGCCGACCTCGATAATTCGTACGAGGTAATGCTCACCATTGGAGGCGACGGTACCCTGCTGAAAGGTATTACTTATCTCCGCAATTTACAAATACCTATTTTAGGTATCAATTCAGGGCGTTTGGGTTTTTTAGCAAATGCTCATAAAGACGACCTGCAAAACGTTTTTCTGCAATTGCGCGATAAAACTTACGAAGTAGTGGAACGCTCGGTGATAGAAGCTGTCTATGCCGATAGTGGCGATCCAGTAGACCCTATAAATTTCGCCCTCAACGAAATTACCGTTACACGAAAAAATACAGCCTCAATGATTACTATCGATACTGAGTTAAACGGTGACTTCCTTTCATCGTATTGGGCTGACGGACTTATCATCTCTACCCCTACAGGCTCTACAGGCTACTCGCTGAGCTGCGGCGGCCCCGTAATTTTACCTACAGCTAAAAACTTTGTCATTACCCCCATCGCACCGCACAACCTCAATATGCGACCGCTCATCATCCCCGAAGATACTGAAATTAAACTCACTATCTCAGGACGGGAAAAGAAATTCCTTTTATCGTTAGATTCTCATATCAAATCGGTAGACAAAAAGCACTCTATTATTGTGCGCAAAGCACCTTTTGTAGTGAAAATGATACGATTAGACGGCGATAGTTTTATCAATACACTAAGATACAAACTACTCTGGGGTGAAGACAGAAGAAACAAATAACTTCATACCCCCTAACCCCTGATACCTGACCCTTATCCCCTAAAAACTTGTTTATAACTATTACTTAAAAAATGATAAATAAATTTGCTTCTCTCGCTTTTCTGTATATACGAATCCAAGTCTAAAATAAGCAAATTTATTTTTTAGAAAATTATCAACAGTGATACAACAGTTATCCACAATTGCCCTTTTAAAAAATTATCCACAAAATGCAGTTAAATAATCGTTGGACAGTTATCAACAGTTTTGCCTAAAATATTCATTTTAAAAGTCGTAAATCGTTTTTTATTGTTAATAACTAATCATAAATCACATCAACTGAAAAAAGCAAATTTTTAAGCCTATTTTTTTACCTCCTATTCACACCCTCATAATAATAACCTTCTTTTTTAAAAAAATATTTTTTTTCAGTTTATAATTTAGAGATTGTTGATAACTCAAAAATGATTATCTTTGCATTTATTCACATTGCTGTGTGGCTCACATCTAAAAAAGAAATTACTATGAAAAAAACAAATAAAACTCAAAAACAAGGCAAATCAGGGAAACCTAAAAAGAATAAGAGTCTGGCTAAACGCAACAAGCACGAGCTTATCAAAGCAATTTTCTCGGTGTTGCAAGAACACCCCGAAGAGGGTTTCAACTACAAGCAAATCGCTGCCAAACTCCACATTACCGATGCACCACGTCGTGATATGCTGGTGAAACAACTCGTACAACTGAAAGAGAAAAAACGCATTGTAGAAATCGACCGCGGAAAGTATCAAGCTATCCCTATGCAACACTATTATGTAGGTACGCTGGATGTGAGTGCACGTGGCAATGGCTATGTAATAGTTGATGGTTTAGACAACGACATTTTTGTAGCACAGAATTTTCTAAATAAAGCTCTCCACGGCGATTTGGTAGAAGTGTATGTATTTCCACGTTTTAGAAATCGCAATAAGATGGAAGGAGAAATTAGTAAGGTGTTAGAACGCAACAAAGTGCGCTTTGTAGGTACTGTGCAAATGCACAAAAACTTTGCCTTTGTCGTTCCTACCGATGCCCGTATGTATACTGATTTCTTTGTGCTAAAAGACAAACTCAATGGCGCTCAGGACGGCGACCGTGTAATTGTACGCATAGAAGATTGGAAAGACAAAAGCGATTCGCCTATGGGGGTAGTGGAACAGATACTCGGCAAACCAGGGGAACAAACTACCGAAATGCACTCTATCTTAGCCGAATACGGTCTGCCCTACACTTATCCAGAAGAGGTAGAAGCCTTTGCTAAAAACTTAGACCTATCAATTACCGATGAGGAGATTGCGCGTCGTCGTGATATGCGCCAAACTCTTAACTTCACTATCGACCCTCGTGATGCAAAAGACTTCGATGATGCGCTCTCATTCAAAGTATTAGAAAATGGCAATTACGAAATTGGCGTACACATTGCCGATGTATCGCACTACGTGAAAGAAGGTACTATATTAGATGAAGAGGCTTACAACCGTGCTACTTCAGTATATTTAGTAGATAGGGTAGTGCCAATGTTGCCCGAAATACTCTGTAACTTTGCTTGTTCACTCCGCCCTGATGAAGATAAATACACCTTTTCCGCAGTGTTTGAGATGAATAAGAAAGCCGAAGTAATAGATATTTGGATAGGACGCACCGTAACACACTCGTCATTTAGGTTTGCTTACGAAGAAGCACAATCAGTAATAGAGCAAGCTAAAGTAGGGGAGGGGTACACCATTCCTGCCGAGACTTCTATTACCGATAAAGAGCGTGCCGTACCTGCTGAGGTAGTAGAGGCTATTCTCACGCTCAATGCCTTAGCCGAAAAACTGCGCGGCAAGCGTATGCGTTTGGGAGCTATTACTTTTGATAAGGTAGAAGTGAAATTCGACCTCGATGAGAACGGCAACCCTACAGGAGTATATTTCAAAGAAAGCAAGGAAGCCAACAAACTAATTGAAGAGTTTATGCTATTGGCTAACAGAAAGGTAGCCGAGTATGTAGCCAAAATGAAAAAGACTTTCGTATACCGCGTACACGATGAACCCGATGCTGAGAAACTACAACAGTTTAATACAGTTATTAACCGATTTGGCTATAGTTTGGATTTGAAAAACCGTCAAACCACTACCGATTCGCTTAATAATCTCTTAGAAGAAGTAAAGGGCAAGAAAGAACAGAATTTAGTCGATACCTTGGCAATACGTTCAATGGCAAAGGCTACTTATACTACCAAAAACATAGGTCACTACGGTTTGGCGTTCGATTATTATACCCATTTCACTTCACCTATACGCCGTTATCCCGATGTGATGGTACACCGCCTTTTGCAACTCTATTTAGATAATGCCCCTTCACAACCCGAAGCCGAATATGAAACCAAATGCAAACACTCCTCACAAATGGAGAGTGTAGCAGCTTCAGCCGAGCGTGATTCTATCAAATATATGCAGGTGAAATATATGGAAGCCCATAAGAACCAGCAGTTTGCAGGAGTGATTTCGGGCGTAACCGAATGGGGTATTTATGTAGAAATTACCGTAAACAAATGCGAAGGATTGGTACGTGCTCGCGACATCAAAGACGATTATTACACTTTCGACGAACAACAATACGCCTTGGTAGGACAAGCCACTGGTAAAACCTACCAGCTTGGTGATGAAGTAATGATACGTGTGAAAAACACCGACCTGATGAAAAAGCAATTAGACTTTGAACTCATAAGTGAATAATGAGTCGTAGCACGACAAGCAGTTTTTGCATCACTATACTTTGCCAAAGTTTCTTGCCCGTACGGCTCGTATCTTTGGCAAAGTTTTTTTATGCTTTTAATAATATATTAAGTAACAATATGTATTTACTAATATATTTCTAAAATATTGATATATAAATAATTATAAGATATTTTGTAGATTGATACTAAAAGAGTTGTAAAAATATTTGGAAGTTATAAAAATATAATATACCTTTGTTCTGTAAAATCCTAATGCCTATGACTGATATTGATATTCTTTTCTTTGGAGATATATTTTGTTGCTTTCTTCTATAAACAAAATATAGTGAGAATTTTTCCTTAAAAATAACTTCCCCTAACTGAGCTACGGGTTACTGTCTTCATAAAAAAGAACGTGCAAAAGAAAGATTTAATAATTTAAAAATTGAATTAATGTGAAAGAAATGATGAAATTTTCGTTGTTTATACTGTTTTTTGCAGTAGTATTACTGTCTTGCTCTAAGGAAAAAAATGAAGAACCATTGCAAGATTTGCAAAATAAGTCAATGACTTATAAAGAGTTCTTTGAAACTGTACAGAGAAATCAGTAAACTTTGTTCCAAATGAGAAAGTATTACTTGTCTCATACAAATTAAACAAAGAAGATAATACCGTTACTTTCTTGTCAAGTATCATTGCTGAATCAAGCTGGGGTGTAGGTTTTGATGTTGCTGGCAAGTACGAAAACCAAAAAGTTTCTCGCAATCAAAAAGATAATTATACCGTATTTTATGTAAATAATGATGGTGAGGATTTAGAAAAAACTTGTAATGGAGTTAGTAATTTTAAGCAATTGCTTTCTAATTATTATACTGAGGGTATCGATAATTATTTAGTTTATGTACCTGATGTAAAAGCTTTCTATCTTTCTAAAGACCTTAAAGAATTAGTTGATTTGAAAGATGAAGAAACTCTAAAACAAGTAAATGAGGTTATCAAACCATAGTTAATAATTATCACAATACCAATAGAGTAGGGGAGAGGTACTAAAAACTTCTCCCTTATTTTTTGTGATTCAGCAGTTTTTTAGTACTTTTGTGCAATTAATCAAATTTTAGGTAGAAATAGATGTTTGCGGATGTATTGCTTGCATTACCTTTAGGCTTGTTCTTAGCTTTTACCATAGGTCCTGTGTTCTTTGTATTGCTGGAAACAGCTATTACCAAAGGATTTAGGGCAGCTATTGCTTTCAATTCGGGGGTAGTATTAGCCGATGCTGTATTCATTCTCATTGTCTATTTCACTACCAGCAGTCTGCTACGCGAAATTAAGGACGATCCTAAACTCTTCTTTGCTGGCGGACTTATAATGGTAGCCTATGGACTTATCTCATTTATCAAACTGAAAAAAGACTTCAAGAAAACAATGGACAATAAGGAGAATGCGCACTTGCAAGTAGCTGAAAAAGTGAACTATGTAGCCCTCTTTATCAAAGGTTTTCTACTGAATTTCATCAACATAGGGGTTTTAGGTTTTTGGTTAGGAATTATCATCGTTTTTGGTCCTAAACTCGATATGAATGCCAGTAGGATATTTGTATTTTTCACTTCTATTATCTTAGTATACTTTGCGATAGATATCTTTAAAATTCTCATTGCTAAGAAACTTAAAAACCGACTTACCGCTTTTCATATCTACAAAATCAAACGCGCAATTAGCATTATATTGTTAGTCTTTGGAGTTTTCTTGATATTCCAAGCGTTCTTTCCTAACGTATTACAATTAACTGATTAGCTATCAATAAAAAAACTTTGTCAAAGTCTTAAAACTCTGACAAAGTCTATTTTCTATTGCCTATGGCCTAAGGCCTGTGACCTTGTTACTTCTTACCTGATTTATATTGATTGTTCAAGTATTCAGTAACTTCTTTAGTAATATCTTTGTTATCAGCACCATAGAGTATGCTACCGCCGTCGTTAGCACCAAGGATAAAGGTATAGCCTTTTTGTTTGCCATATTCTTTAATGTTTTTCTTCACTTTGCTAAGTAGAGAATCCATTTGAGTTTGGCTTTCCAATTGCAATCTTTCTTCTTCTTGTTGCAAGTGTTGTTGCAATATCTGACTCTTTTGCATCAACTCGTTGTATTTTTTCTGAGCCACGTTTTGAGGGAGGGTTTTAGCCTGAGCGTCGAAAGCACGTGCTTCAGTTTGGAATGCTAAAGAAATACTATCGCGTTTTTTCTTATAGGCATCAACTTCAGTTTTCAATTTAGCCTCGATATCTTTTTTCTCTTGGTACTCATTTAAGAGTTTGCTGTTATCCACGAAAGCCACCTTATCGGTGCAGGCAGTAAGAGTGAGGATTGCTACGCCTGTTAAGATGAGTTTTTTCATTTTCTATAATGTTTAATTTAATTGAGGTCGCAAAAATAAGAAAGTTTTGTGTGTAAATAAAATATTTTTTAATTTTGTTGCTTAAAAAAGTAAAATATAGGTATGGAAACAGTTTTAACAGATGAAGAAATCTCTCAATTTACTATTGATGAATTTTGGTTTGAAATAGAAGAAGATTATAGGGAGATTGAGCGAGGAGAATACCTCACACAAGAAGAATTAGATGAAGCAATAGTAAAAATTATGGAAATATAACTACCTGATTATTAAATATCTAAAGAAAACGTACGAAAATATTTGTTAAAATATTTGCGTATATGATTAATTTGTAGTAATTATGCACTGTAATTTTAGTTTATAAAAAGCGTTAGCTTATATTTCTATATTAAGGAAATCTGGTAAATTTTCATTAAACACGTAGAAATAAATAAGCGAGAACGCTCACGCTGATATAGCGTGGGCTTTTCTTTTATTTATATGTGTTTAAAGCTTACCAGAGGCTCCTTAGAATATAAATAAAGGTTAAAAGTCCTCGCTTTTTTTGTTTTTATAATCTTCATTTTCAGGACTTAGTGAGTTAAAAAATCAATGCCTATGTAGAATGATTAATTTATTAACTTTAAACTATTTGTAATTTTAATTGATTACAAGCTGACCAAAAGAGGAATCCGAAAATCTGATAGAGTAGGAAAACAAAAATAATTTTTGATCTAATGAAAAAGATTATATTTATATCTTTATTATCTGTTACTTTGTTTAGTTGTGGTTCAGTTACTAGAACTGTTTCTGGTTCTACTGAATCTAAATTGCTTAAGACTGTTTCTATTGAGCAAAATTGTCCAGTTGGAGAACTTAAAGTTGTTGAGAGAGTTAAGGGAGTTGGACAAGCTACTTATGCAATAGAAGGTTGTGGCAAAAGATTTGTTTACAAACAAATGGGTTCTATTTTTATGGAATCTTCGAAGGCAGATAGTATGTTGCAAAAATAATTTTTAACTTTAAAAAGTACTAATAGTTTTCTAATAAACTATTAGTACTTTTATTAAATGATTAAATGTAAAAATGAATAAAGAGCTTTTAAAATCAGTTGCTAATAAAATTTGTACTAAAACTCAAGAAATTGTTAAAAAAGAGAATATTGTTTCCGTCCCTGTAAGTGATTATTGTATTAAAATATCAAGAAATGAATTTACAGATAAAGAATGGAAATTTTTAGTAGAAAATAGAGATGAAAAGGAATTTAAATATTCTTATTATGGAATTGATGTTAATGAAAACATTACTCACAATGTATATTCTATATCAGAAGATTTTCTATTAACAAATCCTATTCTTATTGCTAATCTTAAAAGAATAGGAAATTTTAATTAGTTTTATTATTCCATTTGAAACATCTTAAATCTTATATATAATTTTTTTTTATCTAAAAAATATATCTATAAAAATACCTTATTAAAACCGACTTTATTGCAGCCGTTTTTAAGCGTTATTATACTTAGTTATTAATAGGAGAGAAGTGTTATAAAAACGCCTTATTTGAAGTTTTTAGTCTTTAAAAATTAAAAAAGCACTCAATTGAGTGCTTTTGTTATAAAAAACCAAAATTTTTCTTTTCTTTGTTTGTAATGGTATCGGCAAAGGTAATAGTAAGGTGTATTTTCTTCAGTAAATCATCAGTTACATTACCTACAACTATTTCAGGTTTTTTGCTAATAACTTCTATAATATATTCTATCTTCCATTTTATAAGTTGTGAACAATCTACAAAGCTATCATATTTTAGAAATGGGTGGTCTCGTTGTAAAATAGGAAGATGTAATTTTCTTAAATCATCTGTTTTAAAAATATTGGAATTGATTTCAGTATTGATAATTACTCCAGCAATATTGTATTTGTTTAATGCTACAACTACACAATATTTTGAATAGTTTACATTAAAATCAGGTATTTTTATAAGTAGTGCTTTTCCAATATCTATTTGTCTTTCAGCATATTCCTTTCTAATTTCATCATTGAAAAAATCTCCTAAGTTCATATTTTTAGAAGTGAATTTGGTCAGTTAATTCATTAGCTCTTATATAGTTGAGCATATTTTCATCGGTAGTAATTACTTTAGCCATTTCTATATATGGGATTCCTTTTGGGTTGTTTAATTCTGCTTTATTCCAAGCCTTATCGTGTGATTTTTCAGTAAGTTCGTTGAAATTTAGTTTTCTATTTTCTTCAATACTTTCTTTCAAACAATTTATTTCGGATACCGATAACTCATCACTATCATATTCTACAACAGTAGAAAGTATATTTCCGTTTCTTTGGATATCACTGCTAAAATCAATGATATTTTTTATATTGGAAGGTACGGGACCATAATTCATTTTTATATAATGATCGCCTGTAATAGGTCTTCCCCATTTTACTAAATGCTTTTGGTCGGCAAAATAAAGTATCTTGCAAACTTTATGTATATCACAACCTTCTTCTATTTCATTTAAGATAAAGAAGACTGAGTGAATTGATTTGTCTTTGTTAAAACTAAACATAATGATTCATTTTGGTAATGCAAAAGTAAGTATTATTTTGTTACTTACAAACTCATAAGCAAAAAATGTTCCACGTGAAACCATCTGACTCCTGACCCCTATTCCCTAAAAATAATCATTTTCTATTTTAAATTAAAAATCTATAAAAATAACTTATTAAAACCGACTTTATTACAGCTGTTTTTAATCGTTATTTTTAAAAAGTGATATACTTAGTTATTGATAAGGGAGAAGTGTTGTAAAAACGCCTTATTTAAAGTTTTTGCTATTTTTAGCTTCAAAAATATTAAAAATAGGTAAGTCTTACCTCTTATCTCTTAAAAAATAGGTAAGTCTTACCTCTTATCTCTTACTTCTTACCTAAAATGTAAATTTGTGATGAGTATTCTCCTTTGCGCCAACCGTAGTAGTTAGAACGGAGTCCGTTGATGAATCCTTTGAGAAATGATTTCTTACCAGTTTTGTATTGTTCGGAAAGCATACTCACGTAGAAGGCATCAAAGAGCATAGGGTGGGTAGCGAGGAGGTGAAAACCTTCTTTAGCAAAAAGCTGCTCGATACTCTTTTTGGAGAAATGCCATAAGTGTCGGGGTACATCATAAGCAGCCCAATGTTCCTTATAGTGCTGAGCATCCCAAGAGCGATAGTTGGGCACTGCTATTACAGCAATACCGTTTTCTTTTAGTAAGTTGCTGATAATCTGTATTTCTTGTGTTACATCGGGTACATGTTCTAGTACGTGCCACATAGTAATCACATCAAAAGAATGGGGGAGGAGTTCGCTAAAATCAGCTTGTAGCAATAAGCCTTTTTTCTCTGCTTTGGCACGTGCTTTCTCGTTGGGCTCAATGCCCATAGCCTCCCAATGAGCGTATTTTTTGCTACTCAACACAAAGTCGCCTGTACCCGCCCCTATGTCGAGGAGGTGTATATTTCCTTTTTTGTATTGCTTGATGAGTGCAATTTTATGCTTTAGGTTATAGCTTTTCACCCATTGGTAGAGTCTGTCGAATAGCGTTTTACGGCTATCGGTATGTGAGATATATGCCTCACTTTCGTAGTATTTACCCAGCTCATCAGGAACGGGATTTGTTCTGTAAAGTTCTAATACTGAATCATATACAAGAGTAAATTCCTCTTGGGATATACTGTAATCTTTAATTGTCATCAGGTGTGAGCCACAGGGGCAGTTTAATTATTAATTATTAATTGTTAATTGAAAAAAAATGTTCCACGTGGAACATTTCTTACCTCTTACTTCTTATCTCTTCCCTCGAAGAAAGGCGTATAGTTTTCGTGTTTTTAGGTAGTTGAGGTTATCATCGTTTTCGTAGGCTTCGCGTTCAAAGATGATATTGCGATAGGCACGATATTTATCTTTATACTTTAGGTATTTAATTCCGAAGTCTATAAGGTACCAGATATAGAAAAAAATCACCAAGAGTTCACGTTGTTGAGCGAGGTGTATGCGTTCGTGATTGATAAACTGAGGGTCTTCTAATAGTCGCGGATTATTTGTAAATACAAAAGGGTAGAGGGTAATTCCTGCAAAGCCTTTGGGTACGAAAAATTTATTTACGATAAAACGTTTCATTTAGGTAAGAGTTAAGAGATAAGAGTTAAGATGGTGCAAAGGTAATAAATTAATTAACAATTATCAATTTATAATTAACAATTCGCAATTGTGAATTGTTAATTGTTAATTGAAAAAATGTTCCACGTGGAACATTTTTTTAGCAAATGAGAGGTGATGGGGTACGAGCTATAAGCTCGCACCAGCAGAGGGAATATTAGGTGTTTTCTCTTTAAAAAGTCACTTTTTCGACTTGTCCCCCTTCGGGGGTTCGGGGGCTATTCTCGAGTAATTTCAAACTCACTTTTCCAGCTTGTCCCTCTTCGGGAAAACTAATGAATGCTCATAGCTGGGTATGTGCAGGGCTATCCCTAACTAAATGATTTGAGATTTATTCTTTTATTGCTTGTATTTTTATTTATTAATTCTTATTTTTGTCGGCGTATTTTAACCATAAAAACAATATTAGTATGAAAAAACATTCTATTTGGGTAGGCTTCTTTGCTTTTATGACCCTTGGTACTTTTGTACAAGCACAGGAAAAAGAATCACATCATTATCTTTCTTTAGAAGATGTAGCAAGTAGTTTAGAACTCCTGCCCCCTCCTCCTGCTGTGAATAGTATTCTTTTCTTGAATGATGAGGCTCAATACCGCTGGGGCAAAATGCAACGCCCTACACCGCGCGGTGACCAAGCTGTGAGTGATGCACGTTTATACGGCGATGGAGTAGCTAAATCGTTTTCGCAGGCTTTTGGGATGACAATTTCTAAAGAAGCAACTCCAGAAATTTACAAACTCATCAGTCATTTTCGTGAAGATGCCGGCGATTATGCTACCCGTAGTGCTAAAGAGCACTATATGCGTATACGTCCGTTTACCTTCTACAATGAAGATACTTGTAACACCGAACAACAACAAGGACTCTCTACTAACGGTTCTTATCCTTCAGGACATACGGCTATTGGTTGGGCTACTGCCTTGGTGTTGGCTGAAATCAATGTAGAGCGCCAGAACGAAATCCTCAAACGCGGTTATGAAATCGGACAGAGTAGAGTGATTTGTGGTTATCACTTCCAAAGTGATGTAGATGCCGGCAGACTTGTTGCCAGTGCTGTAGTTGCCCGCTTGCACGCCAATAAAGAGTTTATGGAACAACTCACTAAAGCAAAAGTAGAATTTACTAAACTTTCAGGACGATCAGGTAATAAACGATAGGTTTTAGGAGTTAGATACTAACAACTAAACACTAATAAAATAAATCAAGAATTTTTTAAAAAAAAGATATATTGTTTTATTAGAAGTTACAGTGAGAATTGCTTTTGCACCTTCTCCCCCTTTTGGGGTTTTGGGGCTATATTTAAAAGGTACTTAACTCAACTTTTTGATTGCTATTAATAACTAATAATATATGAAAAAAATGCTTTTTCTGTGTTTGTTTCCTTCATTGGGAATGGCACAAATTGTCAATCCTCCCATTACTCGTGCTGATAAGGAGCTGAAAGGAGAGGTGAAAATGATGGTAGAACGTACGTATGATGTGTATCGTGGCGACCTTAAACAAAAACGCCTTGCTACCGAAAATCGTTATGTGTTTGATAAAGCGGGATATGCTACAGACTCTGAACAGCGTTATAGCGGTAATAGTTTGCGTTACCAGTATGTATATGATGCTGCACAACATCCTTTGGAGGTAACGATTACCAAAACGGCTCACGGTGGTTTGCTTATTTCTACGGGTAAATATGAATACGATGCTCAAGGGAAATTGCTTTCTTATCGTATGCTAATGCAGGGGAGTGCTTCGCCTACGCAGGTGTATACTTTTAATAAGTGGGATAGCAATGGCAACCCTGTTGAAGGTCTTTTACAAACGGATAAAGAGAAAGCTAAGGTGTGGCAGGAGTTCAATAAGCACAACCAGCGCACTTTGCTCAAGATGGTTACCGAGGGCAATACTTCTTCCGAAATACGCATAGAAGTGCGTTACGACCGTGAGGGTAGGGTAGTGGAGCGCAGTATTGCTGAGGGTAACACTCCCCCACAAGTATTGCGTTATACGTATGACAAAAAGGGTATCCCAACGGGTACAAACAACCAGCAGTTTAAACATACTTTTGACAAAAAAGGTAATTGGATTACTCGTACTATCTTTGTGAATGGGACTATCGTAGGGTATGTGGAGAGAGAAATTATCAATTAGTGTGAGATTTGTTTATGAAAAATATTATCTTTATCATAGTATTTACCATACATTTTGGGCTGTTGGCGCAAAATGAATATTCGTGTGCTGAGATGCACCTTAAAGGGAAGGTGAAAAGCATTGCTGAAACTACTCAGTATGCGTATCCTCCTCAAAAATTAGCTACTATGAAAATGCAAAGCCCTATCCCTACGCTTTATTCTTTTAACCAAAGAGGAGATCTCACTGAGAAAAGTATAGGAGCGGATATCAAGTATGTGTATCAATACGATCGCTATCAACACTATTTATCGGGTGGTAAAAAGTATGTCTATTCTGAGAAAATAAAGGCAGATATAATGTTTATACGCGTTAAAGATGGGGCTTTTTGGGAAGAACTTACTTTTTATAAAAAGATGACAGAGAAATTAAGAATAGATTATTTATCACCTGTTCACTGTAAAATATCTCATACCATTGCTGGAAAAGTGATTGATGAGAAGGAGATTTACTACCAAAAACCTTATTCGTATACGTATAGCAAAATTGATTACATACTTCGAGATGGTAAAAAGGAAGTCTATACTTATAACGACCAAGGCGAGGTAGCAACCATTACTTTCTACGACGAAAAAGGTGAAGTGAGTAATAGCTATCGTTATGAGTATGTGTATGATGCGCAAGGCAATTGGGTAGAGAAGAAGCAAACTTTTCAGACTCCTATACCAGATAAATACCCTGAAATTGTACGCAGGGAAATAACTTATTACGACTAATATATAATCTTATGACGAGGTATCTTTTTTTGATTTTTATGTTTATAGAAACAATTCATTTGCAGGCGCAAAAGGAATATACAACCGCAAGATTAGACCTTAAAGGGAAAGTAAAATCGGTTACAGAAGTGAGTTTTCTAAAGTATCCTCCTGAATTAGCAGAGACTAAAATGATAGTGGTAACACCTATCACTTACCGTTTTGACCTAAAGGGAAATCTTGTGGAAAAGAATATTGGGGGCGATATTGTATACTGTTATGAATATGATGCGCACAATCACTTAAAAGGCTGTAAAAGAATTAGTTATCCTGATAAGGGAATTAATTATCCTGATAAGGGAGAAGAAACGGCTATCAGCTTTTTATATGATAAAGCAGGTACTTATTTGGTAGAAAAAGTTGGCGAATCTGAAAGTACAACCTATCGGTATTTTGGTACTCATACTCAAATATCGTATACATCGTATACTGTGAAAGGGCGTACCACAATAGAAAATGACATCTATTACAAAGATAACGGACAGGTAGATTATACACTTCAAGGCGATATAAAGAGTGTTTATCATTATGACAATAAAGGTCAAATAACTGATATAGAGGTATATAACTTAAAAGGAATTAAACTTTTACACTATCATTACAAATATGTATATGATGATAAAGGCAATTGGATAGAGCGAGAAGAAATCTTTGAGAAGCCAGTACCAAAAGATAGATTTCCTGAAATTGTACGCAGAGAAATAACTTATTACGATTAAATATTAAAAACTATGAGTATGATTATGAATTTGCTCCGCATCTCTAAGCAGGAGCTTGAAAACTACATTCAAACGCCTTCTCTTTTTGAAGAGAAATTGGATGTATTGTATGAATCAGAAGACAATGATGATGCTTTTTTGGATATCGATAAAGCGTGGGGCGGTATTTTATATCTGCTTACTGGAAAGGCATTTGCCTCTGGAAGTCCTGAGGATGAAGTAGATAGCCTGAATCGTATCTTTTTCAGTGCGCAATTCTTTGATGAAGATATGGATGTAGGCTACGGACCTGCTCATTACCTTACTCCTGAGCAAGTAGCGGGTATTCATCGCAAAATAGCTTCACTTACAGAAGCTGATTTAAAAGCGCATTACGATCCTGAGGCAATGAGTGAAGAGGAGGAATTATACCCTTCATTGGATTGGAATGAGGAAGATTTTGAATATTTGTATTCTCATTTTCAAGCACTTCAATCTTTTTTTGCTACGGCAGCCAGTAGGGGAGAGGCGATGATTACTTTCCTGAGTTAGGGGAAAATATGGGCTTTCTAAAAAGTCTCAAAATCGCTTTTGCATCATAAACTTTGCCAAAGGTGCGAGCCGCACAAGCAAGAAACTTTGGCAAAGTTGATTACTCTGATTATCAATAGCTTTTGTAGTTTTTTTGTAAGAGCATTTTGAGAGTTATCATAAAAGTCTCTTTTTCCGGCTTGTCCCCCTTCGGGGGAAAGGGGGCTATTAAACTGATAATCAATATCTTTGTAATATTTTTTAATAGAATAACCAAAATAAACAATATGATGAAAAAATTCTTAATAACAACCTTAGCGCTATGTTGTGCAGCTTGTAACAGCGATTGGCGGAAACAGTACGATGAAGTACTCCCCACACGCACCGAGAATATGATGGTGCGCAAAGGCGATAAATACGGACTTGTAAACCCTAAAGGATTGGAAATCATCCCCTTGAAATACGATTATATCGATACCAATCCCCCTCAAGATATGCCTTTTTACGATGTTACTATCAACAATTTAAGAGGAATCATCAAACCTTCAGGTGAGGAAATCATCCCTGCTAAGTATGATTTTATTTGGTATTCACAAGGCGTATTTGTGGTAAAACTGAACGATAGTTATCAACTTTTGGATAGCCACAACAAAAGTCTTACCCCTTGGTTTGACGAAATTGATGTGTTTTACCAAGGTTTGGCATTTGCCAAAAATATAGGGTATTACGGTTTTTTAAATCCTAAAGGAGAGCTTGTACTGCCATTTGTATACGATGACGCAGATCATTTTAACGAAAGTGGTTACGCAATGGTGAAATACAAGGGCAAATGGGGAATGATTGACAAAAAAGGAAATACAAAACTCCCATTTGAATATGAACACGCTGAGCCTTATTCAGAACCTACCGAAGAATGGGAAGATTATTATTATATGCTCATCAAAAATGGCAAAGAACTGACTATAGATAAGGAAGGTAATTTCTTATAAATTTGATAATTCAATGTTTTATTAATTTTTCACCTAATTTGCTAATTTCCAAATTTGCTAATTATACACTACCTTTGTAGTTGTTAATTTAAAAATCTAATTAAGTTATGAGTTTCATTATGTATTTGTCTCGAATTTCTAAGCAGCAATTACAAAGTTATTTAGAAAATCCAGCTCTTTATTACAACAGAGAGGATGATGATACCCGTTCTATTGATATTGATAGGGCTTGGAGCGGAATTATGTACCTTCTCACAGGAAAATCTTTTGTAAAAGGGAGTCCTGAGCAACCAGTAGATAGCATAAATCGCATTATCTTTAGCGAACAGTATTTTGATGAGGAAGCAATTAGAGATCTCGGAACCCCTTCTTATCTTACCCCTGAACAAGTAGCGGGTATTTACAAAAAAATAGCCCCAATTACCAAGGTAGATTTTAGAAAAAACTACAATCCTGAAGTGATGAGTCAAGACGAAAAATTGTATGCATTTGATGAATGGAGTGAGGAGGTTTTTGAGTACTTGTATGACTATTTTCAAATACTTCGATCTTTTTTTGCTACAGCTGCAAGTAATGGAGAGGCAATCGTTTCTACTGTTGGATAATTTTTTAAGTCTTAACATATTAAATTCAAAAAGTCCCCCGCTGGCGCAAGCTTGTAGCTCGTGTCTACTATAAATAGAGCTTGTAGCTCGCACCAAATTTGCTCATTTGTGAATTATACTCTACTTTTGCCCTATAATTAGCTAATTAGTAAATCAACTATGAAATATATCACTTCTTTGTTTTTGCTCTTAAGCCTTACCACACAAGCACAAAATGATTGGTTGCGCTATAGTACCTTGAGTGCTAAAGGTGGGATAAACTTTGCTAACCTTTCTTTCAGAGGTGATGGTGATTACGATCCCGTTCAAAAACCTTACTTCGGATTTGTCTATACCGACTATGTATACGAATTTCTTGCAGGTAAATTTGAGCTCACCTACTCAGGTCAAGGTAGTAAATACAAATACTCCGAAAAAGGTATCAACACTTCCTACTCTATCCCTTATCTATCAGTGGGGTATGTAATGAGTTTTAGATTCTTTAAAGGAATGCGCTTAGATTGCGGAGGATCTCTTGATTTTGCTCTAAGCAAGGATGCTCAAATCCCCGACCAACGTATGATGGACATCGCTGGATTTATGGGACTTGAAATATACCTCAATCCACAACTTTCTCTTGAAGCACGTATCAAAGGCGGACGATGGAGTGTTACAAAAGATGATTATACGCGTGAATACCCTTTCCGCTACGAACCTAAAAATGTAGTCTACCAAGTAGGACTTACTTACTACTTCAATCCCGATGTTTGGAAAGATAAGAAAAATTAGAGAATTGGCAAATTAACCCTATGGCAATACCCATAAAACTCAAAAAACGTTGAGATATCTATCTCACTTTGCAAGAGGTGCTTACAGCAACTCAAAACCTTAGTGTGTCTCTTTTTGGTACTACAATAGACGATGACTTACAAGATTTTCGCGGTATCAAACTCATTGGTAAAGGTGAATGTACCAACGTTTCTCTTAGTAATTCTCATTTCTCAGGTTCGCTATGGCAAAACTTTCAAATTGCAGAAACCGAAACTTTTACTCCTCGTTTGAAAAAGAAAATCTTTCTAAAGAAATTAAAAACCAATTTGTAAAACATAAACTCCTTAAAGAAAAAGATAGATTTGTGTATTATGGATATTTAAAAGACAACCTTGCTGCAAATGTTCGTGGAGATGGTAATATTTATCTTTTCTATAAAGATGAAAACAATCCACTAAGCTATCAAGTAATAAAGTATGATATCAGCACAAAAGAATGGCTTATTAATGGCTATCAAGAGTGGAGAGTACACAGTACTGAGGACAAAAGTTGGTAAGACCTAGAGCCTAAGACTTCTTGGCTCTAGGTAATAAGACTTTAAGAAGCTGAACCAAAATCATCTTTAAAAATAAACGCTGCAGGGACTTTTTCGTTGAGAAGGAGTTCCTGCATTGCTTTGGTAAAGCTATGGGTTCCCACGATGTAATACTCACAATCGGTGAGGGTGTGGAGATGCTCCTTTAAAAAAGCAGCGTTGAGGCGCTTTTGGGTGGCGGTGAACACGGGCAGATAGCTATAGTTAGCCAAAGTGCTGTGTTGTAATTCGCTGTGAAAAGCGGCTGAGGTTTCGGTTTTATTAGAGTAAAACACTGCTACTTCACCTGCAAATTGCTGTTGTGCTAAGGTTTTGAGCATTGGGAGTACGGGGGTAATGCCAATGCCTGAGGCGAGGAACACGATGCGCTTATTTTTCGCTTTAAGAGTGAAATTACCCATAGGGGCGAATATCGTAGCGGTATCGCCTATCGCCATTGCGGCAACACTTTTCTTAAAACTGCTATCGCTGAGGCGCATTGCGAACTGCAAAGTGTCATCTTTAGGATGAGAAACCATTGAAAGCGGACGCAAAGGTATATCCAATGTGGTATAACGAGGGTTATCGAGGCGCAAAACGGCATACTGCCCTGCTTTATACGCCAAGTCTTTAGGTTTTTCAAAAGTGAGCAAGATAGTATTATCGGCGATGAGGTCTTTGGCTAAGAGTTTTACACAGCGTTCATCGGTGAGCGTTGAGGGTGCGTAGTCACGCCATTTCACTTGGGTTTTCATCTTGTTTGCCGTCATAAAACCGCTGTAAATCGCCCCTGAATACCCCCCACCTGAAGGCGCCCAAGCTGAGGCAAAGTACAAGTTTTTCAGCGGTGAAGTGGTGAGCTTATCGCGTTTAGGATAAGTCTGTTTCACCGATTGCACATAGCCATAGGGGGTGCCCTGCGGGTTTAAAGTGTATCTTTTTATCGTTTTGGCAGTCGCTACCTCATAATACTCCAAGTAATCAAGAATAGTGGGGAATTCGGCTTCTAAACGCGCTAAAAACAGCTGTGCGACTCTTTCCTTCTTCTGCTGATATTCCGCTTCGCTGAGTCCTTCCCATTCTTTGAGGTAATCAATGGCACAAATTACTCCTACCGTCTTTCCCTCAGGAGCTAACTGGGCATCTACCATTCCGTAATTCACAAAAGTAAATGATTTTTGAGCCCAATCACCTTGCGAATCGGATTTTACATCTTTCAGTTTATAGTCTTTTTGACCTTGAATGATGGTAGAATAGTGGTTTACGCCGAGTTTTTTCAAATCGGTATTGAAACCCAAATAAATGGTGAGCAAGGAACAGGCGAGTTCTAAAGGTGCCACCTTTTGTGCTAATTTAGAGCGATAAGGCTCGGGGAGCATCTGGGCAACTATAGGTTGGGCGGCATTGGCGACCACACTATCGGCATAGAGCGATTGTTTAGCTGCCGAACTGTTGAACGTATCGCGATAGCTCACCCCCACCGCTTGGTTGTTTTCCACCAAAATCTCTTCAACGAATTTACCCGTAAGCACTTGTCCGCCACGCTTTTCAATAAAGCGCACCAAGTAGTTAGACAGCGATTGCGAACCCCCTTTCACGAAGTTGCCCCCTCCGTTTAGATAGCTACCTTGTGCCATCAGGAAGTACATCAGTGAGAGGTTATAAGGGTCATCAGTATAATAACCTAAATTAGCTGTAAGCACGTTTTTGAGCGCTTCATTTTTGATATTTGCATCCAGCCAATCACCTGTGTTCATTGTAGAAGTTTTGATGATCGTAGGAATCAAGAAAGGCATCAGCGGGTAGAGCAATATATTGAGCCATTTGTTGCGGGGAAGCCGACGCATTTCGGCGTAAAGCTTATTGATAAGTTTAAAAAAGCGTTCAATTTCGGCTTTGCTATCGGAAAAATCGACGATGAGTTTTTCTTTGGCTTCTGCCCCGTGATGCAAAGTACACTGGAAGTTTTGCTTCTTCAAATGGTAGAATTCGGGTACTTTTAGAAATTCTACTTCCTCAAACACACCTAAAAGTTCTAAGATAGGACGTTTAGGGTCGGTTTCGTGGAGTCCGTCGATTTCGTGCAAACCTACTTCCATTAAGTAATCTTTGCGTTTAAAAGCGGTGGCACAACCGCCAGCGATGTAGTGTTGTTCGAGCACAATTACCTTCTTGCCCCAGAGTGCCAAAGTAGCTCCGGCGATGAGTCCGCCCAAGCCACTGCCTATAATAATACTGTTGTAATTTTTCATCTTTGAGAAATAATTATTAATTTTGGGGCAAAATTACGGCGGTTGCGCAAGTGTGACAATACGCAAAAATAACCATTTTTAATTGACGATGAGCACCTCAGCCTCTATGGAAATCTTGGCACAGAAGTATATCCCTTATGCCAAAATGCTTGCAAAAATAGGGAATAATGCTGTTTTTATAGTAGATAAAAACGAGCATTTCTATTTTATTTCCGATAAGTTTAAACTCTTTGGTTACGACGATATTCCTAAGAACGACAGTAGTGAAATGCAAGATTATCCGCTGAAACGACGCATTCACCCCGATGATTTGGCGATGAAAGAGCTCATAGATGAGAAGATTTACGAGTTTCTATCGTCCTTACCCAAAGAAGAACAAGTGCAGTACAAATACATTTACGACTATCGCGGAATGGCAACCGATGGCACTTATGGGCGCGTGACTAACGAGATGCAACTATTAGAAGTTACTGACGACAATTACCTCGCCTTAGGCATTATAGAAATTGCCCCTGACCAATCGGAGAATTTGCCGGTAAGGGTGCAAATGAAACACTGTATAACGGGGGAGATTATCCCTATAAAAATAGAAGAAGAGGACGCTTTTGCACTTACTCCACGGGAGAAGGAAATACTCACACTTGCCTCTCAAGGTTTTTCTAGCAAAGAAATAGCTGAAAAGCTCTTCATCAGCACTTACACAGTGAATAGACACCGACAAAATATACGAGAAAAGTTCAATGCCGAAAGCCTTATAGAAGCGATTAACATCGCGAGGAAAAAAGGGGTTTTGTAGGGTATTAGGTGTTAGGGGACAGGGGACAGGGGTTAGAGGATAGATATAAAAAAACTTCCCTTTATTTTTAGATAAAGAGAAGTTTTTATTTATTTGTGAATTGACAAATTTACTCATTAGAATTCACGTGTACTTTCGGCATAGCCACTTTTGCTTTTGAAAACGCGTACTGTTCCCACAGGTTTTTCTATTTTATTAATAACTGATTGTTGAAAATCCTTTATTGCATCTCCGGTAAATTCACCTGAAAGGGCAACTAAATCTCTTTCTTTGTTGAGAAAGAAAATAGTAAAATTATTCCCTTCTCCTGAGATAACCGCATCTACACCATTAGCAGCATAGGTTCTTCCTGATTGGTTGAAATAATCTACTTTTAGTTTAGAGCCACTCTGATTGTAAAATTTATAAAAGAAGCCATCGTGAACTTTACCTATCAATGGCTCTTCACTTCCAAGAGTAGTATGGCTGAGCACTATTTCTCCTGTATGAAAAAGGAACCCAGAAGGAAGTTTAACCTCAGGAGGGGTTGTGCCACCATAGATAGTAGCTCCACCAGTAGCCATTTTTTGGATAAGGTCTTTAGAGGCAACGGCTGTTACCTCAGAAGAGAAATTATTGTTTTTTATTCCTCCTCCTTTTTCATCATCTGATTTTGAGCAGGAAGTCATTACAAATAATGCACATACCACTGTGCAAAGTGCGTAGATTGTTCTTTTCATTTTTGTTTCTTTAAAAAATCGGAGGCAAATGTACTATTTTAAATAGAACACTTCCAAATCTTTTAACAACAATTTAACAAACACTGGTGCTACTGCCAAAGTGCCGAAATATAATTGATATAGGATTATTTCCACTCAAAAGTTACTTTTTTTTGATAAGAAAACATCCAATATCGTAAAAAACTAACTGATAAATTGCCTAATTGACAAATAGTTCTTACTTTTGTACCCTCAAACTAAAAATTCACAACGGATATGAAAAAAATTTTATTAGGTGCTTTTATAGCACTGGCAACCCTTGTAACCTCTTGTGGAAGCAAGGATAATGACACACCCGCACCTCCTGAAAAATCTCCTGAAATTATAAAGGATAATGACACACCCACACCTCCTCAAAAATCTCCTGAAATTATAGGAGCGTGGCAAATGGAATCGTCTACCATAGATGGGAAACCAATGGCAGTCTCAGAATGTACAATAAAAGAAACGGTTGTTTTTACTGAAAAGACAATAGAACTTCTTTCGTTTAAGAAGAGAAATGGCAATTGCGGCTATGAAAAGCAAGAGCTCTTGGCTTATACGCTTTCAGGGAATACCTTTACAACCAAAAATGGCACTACCAATTTTACCATTACTGAGGGTAAACTTGTGATAGAGGGTGCCTATATAGATGTAGATGGAAACAAAAAACCTTCTACCACTACCTATAAAAGAATTACCGAAAAAGAATTGGCAGCCCTTAGAGCAATGGAGTATAAGGCTCCTTAAAAAATAAAAAAAACTTCTCATCAAGAGAAGTTTTTTTATTTGTTGTTTATCAGTCGCCGTAAAGGTATTTCTTTTTTCTTGCTACGAATTTACGCCTATCCAATATCCTCTTCGAGGTTTAATACGCTGTTTGTTTTTAAGCGATACTTTCGTAGTGAGTAAAAATGCGATAGGTACCTACCTTCATTATTTGGTTGTTTGCATCTTGTTTTTCGGTAACTGTTAGCACAAATGTTAAGTTTTTAATGCCTTGAGGAGTCAGTTCACCTGAAATTAGAGTTATATCGTTATTCTTTACACCTTCTGTATTAGCAGCGTGGCTTAGGAAAACGGTGAACTTGTTACCGCTACCTGAAATGATAGCTCCATAGCCTGTAGCTACATCAAACACACCAAATTTCAGCACTTTGTAATTCGATTTTACCTTTACTCCTTGTTGATCATAAAAACTTATATTTATAATCGGCAGCTGGATCGCCTTTGGTAAAGTAATGATCGTCGGGGTCGCTGGTGTAAAGGAATTTGAGGTTATCGAGCAAATAGATACCCTCGATATTAGGCGGAGTAGTCCCCTCGTTAATGGTCATTCCGTTGGCAACCATTTCGGTAAGAGTTTTGTCGGGCAGAATAGTTTTAGCTTCCTTAGGAATATTGAAGTTTGTAACTTCGATATCATTTTTATCCTTGTTCTTTTTGCTGTCGTTGTCATCAGATTTAGAACAGCCAATAACTGTAAGCAGTGCAAATACGCCTGCACAAAGTGTGTAAATTGTTTTTTTCATTTTTGTTTATTTTTAAATGGTTATAGACTTTGCCAAAGTCCTTGGACTTTGGCAAAGTGTAGCGACGCTACTCGTAATTCGTCACTCGTCATTAGCTAATTACCTAACAGACTCTTGTAGTTGTTGCAATCTCTGTTCTTCTCTATCTTTTTGAATACCTTTGGAAATCATAAGAGCGAGAATTCCTATTAAAAAGAAAGTAATAGCACTAGCAATAGCAGAAAAGGTATATCTCTTCCTGATCACAGGGTCTTTATCAGTAAAGGCTCTATAGGTAGCATATAAAGGAATACTTAAAATAAGAATTGCATAGAAAAATCCTGCTATCACTAATAAGAAAATTCCTATAGCAGAGAGTGCATTATATAAAAGCAATGAATATCTAAAAAATCGCATAGTAATTAGATTTTAGGGAGTAGGTTTCCAAGAGGGTGTCCAAAAAGTTTTATTTATGTGGGCGTTTGCAGCACATACTCAGCTATCGCTGACTTTCCTACATAACATACTCTGAAAGTAATTGATTGTCAGATTCATAGACTTTGTCAAAGTTTTGGGACTTTGACAAAGTTTATGATGCAAAAGCAATTTTTAGACTTTTCGGACAGCCTCTGTAGCGACGCTACTCGTAATTCGTCATTCGTAACTCGTCATTTGCTAATTAGCTAATTCGTTTTCTCATTTCGTTGAGTTTCATCAGTGCCTCTACGGGGGTGAGGGTGTTGATGTCGAGACTGAGTAAATCTTCTTTTAGGGCTTCTAAGAGTGGATCGTTCATATCAAAGAAGCTCAATTGCATTTCTTTTTGGGCGTTTTTAACCACTTCGGCAGTGGGGACTACATTATGACTCTCCTCGAGCTTTTTAAGCATTTTATTCGCCTTCTGAATGACATATTGAGGCATTCCGGCCATCTTCGCGACGTGTATCCCAAAACTGTGCGCTGAACCGCCCTCGGTGAGTTTGCGCAAGAAAAGTACGCTGTCTTTGGTTTCTTTTACCGATACATTGTAATTCTTGATGCGCTCGAACTGCTCACTCATCTCGTTGAGTTCGTGATAGTGGGTCGCAAAAAGGGTTTTGGCTTTGCTAGGGTGCTCGTGCAAATATTCGGCGATTGCCCACGCTATGGAAATGCCGTCGTAGGTGCTCGTACCACGCCCGATTTCGTCCAAGAGCACCAAACTTCTATCGGAGATGTTGTTCAAAATGAGGGCTGCCTCGTTCATCTCGACCATAAAAGTAGATTCACCCATAGAAATATTATCACTTGCCCCTACGCGGGTGAATATCTTATCGACGATACCTAATTGAGCGCTGGCAGCAGGCACAAAACTGCCTATTTGTGCCAAGAGGACTATCAGGGCAGTTTGTCGCAAAATAGCCGATTTACCCGACATATTAGGTCCGGTAATCATTATGATTTGCTGGCGTTCGCGGTCTAAATACACATCGTTGGCAATGTAGGGTGTACCTACGGGCAATTGCTTTTCAATCACAGGGTGGCGACCGTCCTTAATGTCAATGGCGTACCCCTCGTTCATCTCGGGGCGGTGATAGTTGTTTTCCATCGCCAAAGTAGCAAAACCACAGAGGCAATCCAGCTGACCGATAAGGGTGGCGTTCGTTTGTACCTGACCAATATACTCACTGATAAAAGCAATCAGTTCGGCGTATAGCGATTGTTCTAACTGAGCGATTTTTTCTTCAGCGCCTAATATTTTGGCTTCGTATTCTTTGAGTTCTCCAGTGATATAACGCTCGGCATTCACAAGGGTTTGCTTGCGTATCCAATCGGGGGGGACTTTATCTTTATGAGTGTTGCGCACTTCGATATAGTAGCCAAAGACGTTGTTGCTATCTATTTTCAAAGAAGGAATACCTGTGCGTTGGCTTTCGCGCAAGAGCAAATCGTCTAAATAGCTTTTACCCGAATGCGAGAGTCCGCGCAGTTCGTCCAATTCTGCCGAAAAACCTTTGGCGATAGCATTGCCTTTGGCGATGTTTACTGGGGCATCCTCACTAAGTGTTTCGGCGATGCGTGCACTGAGCTGTTCGCAACTGTGGAGTTTATCGCCCAAAAGGGTAAGCGATTCATTGGCAGAAGCCAAACACAACTGTTTTATCAGGGGGATATGTTCCAAGGAAGCACGCAATTGCACTACCTCCCGCGGATTGATTTTAAGAGTAGCGACTTTAGAAATCAGTCGTTCGATGTCGCCCATACGACTGAGGGCTGTTTTCACCTGCTCTAATACATCGATGTGTTTCAAAAAGTAATCGACCACCTCGTGACGCTGACGGATTTTGTCTAACTTTTTCAGCGGTAACGCCAACCAGCGTTTGAGGGTACGGCTACCCATAGGCGATAGCGTTTTATCAATCACATCGAGCAAACTCACCGAGGGGGTGGTATTGCCCGCATAGAGTTCCAAATTGCGAATGGTGAACTTGTCGAGCCATACATAAGCCTCTTCGGCGATGCGCTGAATGGCAGTAATGTGTTGGAGTTGGTGGTGTTGGGTTTCGGATAAGTAGTAGAGAATAGCCCCTGCGGTAAGAATCGCTTCGGTGAGTTCGTCTATGCCAAAGCCTTTGAGAGAGTTGGTTTGAAAGTGTTTGGTGAGTACCTGCTGGGCGTAATCGTCTTTAAAGACCCAATCTTCCAAGTAGAAACAGTGAAAGTCGTCGCCAAAATACTCGGCAAATTCCTTTTTTTGGTGTTTAGCAACGAGCAGTTCGCTGGGGCGGAAGTTCTGCAAGAGCTTATCGATATAGGTTTTATCGCCTTGTGCTACCAAGAACTCACCGGTAGAAACATCGAGAAAAGCTGCACCGCAGCCTTGTTTGCCCAACCATACTGAGGCTAAGAAGTTGTTGCTCTTGCTTTGTAATATATCGTCGTTGAGGGCAACTCCTGGGGTAACGAGTTCGGTAACACCTCGCTTTACAATGCCTTTCACGAGTTTAGGGTCTTCGAGCTGGTCGCATATTGCCACGCGGTAGCCCGCTTTTACGAGCTTGGGAAGATAGGTATTGATAGAATGGTAAGGAAAACCCGCCAATTCACTGCGCTCGGTGCCGTTGTTGCGGTTGGTGAGCACAATGTCGAGGGTATGAGCGGCTTTTACGGCATCTTCACCGAAGGTTTCGTAGAAATCGCCTACCCTAAACAGCAGTAAAGCATCAGGATATTTGCTTTTTATCTGATTGTACTGCTTCATCAAAGGGGTTTCTTTTGCCATATATTTTTAGTGAAAAGTGAAAAGTTTTGAAAGGGCAAAGGTACGTATTATTTGATAATTATCAAATTGATGACATAAAAAACAAGGTGTTTGTGACACCTTGTTTTTTATAAATCCCAAACAATTCTTATTTTTTGGTTTCAATCACTTTCCAAATACCTGCAGCGCAACAAGCACCAATAAATGGACCTACAATAAAAATCCAAAGATGTTCTAAAGCAGAGCCACCAGCATAGAGAGCTGGAGCAATACTACGCGCAGGATTCACTGAAGTTCCTGTATAACGAATACAAGCCAAGTGGATAAGTACTAAACCTAAACCAATAGCTAAGCCAGCAAATTTGTTGGTTTCACCATTTTCCTTTGATGTTGCTCCTAAAACGATGAGCACAAACACGCAAGTGAAAATAATCTCTGCCAACAAACCGCCTAAAACAGTTACATTTGCATCCTGCAAATCATTAGCACCTGTGCCTGTTAAACCTGCATTAGAGGTCAAAACAAACAAAAGCGTTGAACCAATTAGCGCTCCAATAACCTGTGAGATCATATACCCCACAGCATCCTTGCCATTCATTCTTCCTGAAAGGAATACTCCCAACGTAATGGCTGGATTGATATGGCATCCTGAAACGCCTCCTATGGTATAAGCCATTGCTACAACCGATAAACCAAAAGCTAACGCTGTACCAATTACTGTTGAAGGATCAGCATTTGTGCAACCTAAGCTCACAGCTACACCACATCCCATTAAAACGAGCACCATAGTGCCAAACATTTCTGCTAAATACTTTTTCATATTTCTTTTTTTAATTAAACGTATTTATTATTTAATGACAAAGGTATAAAAAATACATAGAAAAACAATTTTTCTTATCAAAAAAGTCTTACTATTAGAATTTGCTTTGTCCAAAAAGTTTTTTCACTATCCATCGCAACCCTATATATAACGTGAGTTCGTCGTAAGTAATTATTTAACAATCAGTAAAATATTTTTAATTTCCCACGAATTACACGAATTTTCACGAAATTGGGAGTGTATAAAAGTTTTTATTTTTTTATTATCTCACGAATTTTCACCTGACGGTGAATTATTTTGTGAATATATTATGTTACAAAGCTGTAAATCAATGTTCTGTTATATTGAACTGACGTTATATATAGGGCAGTAAGGTGAGAATATCCAAGCGAGAATAGTGCGAATATGTATTTTCTCGTCCATCTTATCAAAAAAGCGGATAAACAATATGAAAATGAAAAACAGCGGAAGCAACAAAACATATAGCATATTTTTTATGTGAGAGGAGCGTTTCTTCAACTGAAAATAAGTAAATTAGAGGTTTTATTTTTTGTAGAGATGTTCACTCAATTCTTCCGTAGAGGTAAAGAAATGTCCGTAACCTTTTTCAGTAAGACCCTTTACAAGGATTTTATCAGAAGTCCATATTTTGTGTTTGATTTGCAGATGAAGAGCAATAAAAGGATAATCTTTTATATCTATATCAGCAACTATTTCTTTTGCTTTAATAGCATTAACTTTTTTAACCTCTTTTTCACTTACAATGGTAACACCTTCTAATAACTTTTTAAAATCAGCTAATAGTTCTTTTTTTGTTTTCTGATTTTTAAAGCGTTTTACCAAATCAGGAATATGTTCAGTTACTTCGGCAATGAGATAGTCAGGCACTATATATTGTATTTTCTTCCTTTCGGCTAATATAGAAGCTGTACGCCCTGTAGGATTTACAAGAGCACTCATAAAAATGTTACTGTCGGCAATGATAATCATATAATATTAAAAATTAAATATTAAAATGTTCATCCCAACGTTTAGCTATATTGTGATTTATCTTTTTAGAGATTGTCATCACAAACGCGTAATCCTCAGGGGTCATTTCTTCTTCTTTAGCAGCTTCTACGATTTCCTCAGGGGTCATTTTTAATACTTTAGAAGCGTCCAACACTTCCTGAGAGTACTTAGGCTCTTTTTGCTTTGTAACTTTTACAAAATCAAGTGTTTTAAGATATCTCACAAGGTGTAGTGCTTGTGGATTGTTATCGGTAATGGTAACTGTATAAGGCATAATATTTTCTATTTTTGGCAAAGATACAAGATAATTAGCATATAAACAAATAAAAAAACTGTCCGAAAAGTTCTATTTATGTGGGCGTTTGCAAAACGCCCGTACATAACATACTTCAAAAATTATTGATAATCAGACTAATCAACTTTAGCAAAGGTCGTAGCACGACGAGCAATTAAAACTTTGGCAAAGTGTAGTGACGCAAAAGTGATTTTGAGACTTTTCAGACAGCCTCATCATAACATAATTCAAAAATAACGGATTACTTGTCCATTCGCACGATGCGTGGCTGGAAAGTACCGATGATATCTACCAAATCGCTTTGGGAAGCCATTACGGTTTCTATGTTTTTATACGCCATAGGAGCTTCTTCGGCATTACCCCCGATGAGGGTAATATCTTTGGCTTTGAGGGCTTTTTTGATATCGGAATTGGTAAATCGGTTCTTGCTCTCATTGCGCGAGAAAGCGCGCCCTGCTCCGTGTGAAGCAGAATCGAAACTCTGGGCATTGCCTTTGCCGCGCACGATATAACCGGCATCGGTCATCGAGGCAGGAATAATACCCAGTACCCCCTCCCCTGCTGGAGTTGCCCCTTTGCGGTGTACCACCACCTCCTTACCATCGTGAATTTCTTTCCACGCAAAATTATGGTGATTCTCGATACGTGCTCTCAATCGACCACCTACAGCCTTTATCAATCGGCGGTGGATATCGTCGTGACAGGCAGATGCGTAATCGCCAGCGAGGTTCATAGCTGTCCAATACTCTAACCCTAAGTGGGTATTGAGGTCGAGCCACGCAAACTGTTGGGCTTCCTTCGGGAGCGGACATTGTTCGGCTGCCACACGCACATAATACTGAGCGATTTCAGCCCCAAAACCACGCGACCCGCTATGCGAAAGTATACCGAGATATTTTCCTTTGGGCAAACCTATCTGTGGGTCGTCTGCCAAGAGTTCTACCTCGCCAAACTCCACAAAGTGATTGCCACTGCCCGAAGTACCCATCTGCTTGATAGCTTTGTCCTTCAATCGTTTGAGGATAGGGATAAGCGAAAAAGTATCGCGGTCGAAAATCTCGTGTTCTATGTGCGATTTGTGGGTTTCGTACATCCCGAACTTCGTATGCTCGGCAAGGGCTTTCTCGTACTTATCACGTGCCCCCGAAAGGTAGGATGCAGGGATATCCAAGATACTGAGACACATACGACAACCGATGTCCAAGCCTACGCCATAAGGAATCACGGCATTCTCTACCGCTAATACGCCCCCTATAGGTAATCCATAGCCACTATGAGCATCGGGCATCAGCGCACCCCCTACCGAAATAGGGAGTTTTAGCGCGGTGTAGAGTTGCGTTTTTGCCTCTTCGGTGATGTCGTCACCAAAGATATGATAAGGGGCGCGTGTAGCGTTGAGCTGTCGCTTTTCGGTTTTAGTAGACGAAAGCAACGCTTCGGCTATCTGACCAAAAGTAAGATGTCCTTCGTACTGCGCAGGATTTTTTAGAATATCTTCGAGTACCGACTTTACATAAGCGGTATTCTTGGTAGCGTAATTACGTTTCATCACTTCCAACGCTACATTGATAGATTGATTATTCGGGAAGCCTAACTTGAGGAGGTCTTTCCCTTTGAGTTTTAAATTTGCCATAATAATTTGTCAATTGATAATACCCTCTACATATTTTTTCCATTGCTCTGGGTTATGCACCTTTTGTAACAATTGCTTTACATAAGGGCGAATTTGTTGTTGAGCTTTCTCACCTGCTTCTTCTGAAATCTCTTCTTTAGTAGATTGATAACACAACAGTACCCAAAGCAGTTGTTCAGCGGTTCCTTCATAACCGTGCAAACGACGAGTAAAATAACCTTCGGTTTTTCCTGCTTCATACAGTTGTATCAAAGCCCTAAAACCTTCATCTATTCCCCACGCACAAAGCAATTTAGCAGCAGAAAGCTCAATAAAAACATCTTCGTGGGTAAGCAGTTTCTTAAGACCGTCAATGCGCTCTTGTGAAATATCCTCTGGTTCGAGTTCTTCAGGAAAGGTAGTATAAGTAACTCCTTGAGGAATACTATTTAAAAGTTCTTGTATTTGTTCTTCCATAGTAATGAATAGGGTTATTAGTATTTTCTTGAGAAACTTGGAGAAACTTGGAGAAACTTGGAATATCTCCGAGTTGTGAGACGTACTCATTGACAAATTAGCAAATTGACTCATCGGCTCATTGTCTCATTATCCTTAATAAAATAGCTCTTATCTTCTGTGGGGCAATAGTAGAGCAGGAGCTTTTCACCTTCTTCCAAAAGAAAGGTAATTTCACTATTTCCGGCTACTTCTTGGGCAAAAATAGCGCTAATGTGCTTGCCTTTGAGTTGCCAAGCCTCAGTAAGGTCATCAAAGCGATAGGCATCATCGTCCTCATCTACTTCATACTCATTCCAACACTCACAAAAAGCAATACCCACATCTAAAAAGAAATGAAAAATAGGCTGTCCTTCCGCTTTTAGATAAACTAAACAGATATTTTCATCATCAGGATTTACACACACTTTGAGTTGCTCTATGGTCAAACCATTGAGTATGCTAAGGTTGAAATGGGTATCTTGATAGAATCTTCCGGTCATAAAGTTTGTTTTTTTGAGAGTGTCTAAAAAGTTCTTTTTTGGAGAGCATTTATAAAACGTTTTTTGAAGGGCGTTTGCAATGGGCGTTTGCAGCACATACCCAGCTATCGCTGGCTTTCCTACACAACATACTCTAAAAGTGATTGATTATCAGAGATGACAACTTTGGTAAAGGTCGTAGCACGACAAGCATTTGCTAATTGACAAATTCCCTAATTTCCCTCTTAGCAGCAGCGCGTTCTTTCTTATAGCTCTTTTCTACATAAGTGCTTTTGAAATCGGTACCTTTGAAAGTGCGTACAGGGTTGCCACGTTGCACTTGGGTGTGATTGCTCCAATGGCTCTGTGCTTGCTCGGCAAGTTGCTGAAGCTCTATTTCGGCGAGTTTTTCTTTAAGGCGGGCAAGGGCGAGTTTCTTATTGTCCAGCTGTGAACGAGAATCCTGTGCCAATACGCTGATACCCGTAGGCAGGTGGGTGGCGCGCACTGCCGAATTTACCTTGTTCACATTCTGTCCGCCATTGCCTTGCGAGCGAGTGGTTTGGAACTGTACATCGCGCTCCGAGAAAGTCTGGCGTTGGAGTTGGTCGAGTTCAAAAACGCCTATATACCAATTGCTGCGCTGGTGAAACTTGCGAAAAGTGCTCTTGCCTATCCAGCAAACGGTGCCGAACCAACTTTTCAAAAACGATGCTAATTCCTTGCCTTTGAGTTGCAGGGTAACCGATTTAACCGTGAGATTGGCATCGCCTTCCTCTCGGCTGAGAATAGTATAGTCGATACCTGCTTGAGTAGCTTCTTGTAGGAAAGTCTTGAGTACTTTCGCCACTACCCATTGGCATTCTAAAGGACCGCGTCCTGCGGTGATTTGTATGATTTTTTCTTGCATTTTTTTCTTTGTTTTTTTGTAAATCGGACAAGTCTGACGGGGCGGATTGGTCGGATTGGTCGGATTGGGTTAAAGATTGACCTCCAAAAGGATATCTGCGATTTCCATTGCTGAGGTGTGATACTTAAGGGCTGCAATTTCTCTCAGCGGGGTGCGTTTGTACTTTTCCTTAGGCGTATAGCGCTTTTGGAATTGATTCCACGAATAACTGCCTCCATAGATTTTGCTATGGATAATCCCCCAGTTCTTATAGTCATTTATGATTTTATCAAGCTCGGCGAGTTCTCGCTCTATGGCTACATCTACCGGACGGTAGTGGGTGATCATATTAGGCTTTACACGCAGTTCAAAACGCCACGCTTCGGTAAACTCGTAATAGGTTTCAAAACGGTCTTTTTGGCGATTGAAACACTCTATTTTTGCAAAATAGGCGCGTTCTTTTTCAGTAAACTTCCCCCTTTCAAGGGCTCTTTGCCATTCCCATTGATTAAAAGCGTACAATTCCTGCTTACGAGCTATGTAAACGCGTTTGCCACGGCGCTTTTTCTTCTTCTGAAACTTACGTGTATCAGCATATTGATAGGTGTTGATTTTCTCCAAAAGTGTCGCGAAAAAGTCGGCTTGCTTGCCTTGCCTTACATCTTCCCTCAGTACAAAGAAACGCACATAGCCCTTTTGGTAAGGTTTTTCGAGTGGTACAAGTGGCAGTTCACGGCGTTGTTTAAAGAGTGCTTTTTGGCGTTTGATACATTCGCGCAAATACTTCTCGTGGTCTTCTCGAGCAATGCGCTTGCGAGAACGCAAATTTCGGAGGCGAGAAACGCCTTCGGCGGTAATATATAGATTTCCCATTTTTCAATTAACAATTGACAATTAATAATTAATCAGCCCCCGAACCCCCGAAGGGGGACAATCCTCAAATAAGGATATTTTCAGAAGGCAAATTGTTCTAACTTACAATTTAATTGCTTCGGGAAAATGTGATAGGAAAGTGTCCTAAAAGTTTTATTTGTGAGGAAAAACAAAAAGCCCGAAGCGGGTGCTTCGGGCTCTTCTATATATTATACTATTATTCTAATCAAGCGGATACGCCACGAAGCGTTACCTTGTGCAAAGGTAATACAGATGCGATATGTAACTTGATATAGGTCATTTCTTCGTGTGTATTTTTTGTATTTAGTTAAACGATAATTCTTAAAATCGGGGGCAAAGGTACAACAATTTTTTGAATATGCAAGAAAAAAGATGTATTTTTGCACTATGAATGAAAAAATAGCCATACAAGGTACCCAAGGTTCGTTCCATTATCAGGCGGCTGAAGCCTATTTTGGTAAGGATATAGACGTTATAGAATGTCGCAATTTTGATATAGTGGTGAAAAAACTCTTAAATGGGGAAGCCCAATGGGGGGTAATGGCGATTGAAAACAGCATTGCAGGGGCTATACTGCCCAACTATGCGCTTATCGACCGCAACAACTTGCACATCACAGGCGAGTACTATATGAATATTCAGCACCACCTGATGGCTCTTGGCAACCAAACTTTAGCCGATATTACCGAAGTGCGCTCACACTATATGGCACTATTGCAGTGCAAAGATTTTTTTGAGCAATATCCTCATATCCGTTTGGTAGAAGCTACTAACACCGCCCAAGCTGCTAAAGAAATTCACGAGCAGCAGCTGAAAGGTGTCGCTGCAATTGCCTCAACCTCGGCATCGGAACTTTACCACTTGCCGATATTAGCTGAAAGTATCCAAACTATTAAGCGCAACGCTACGCGCTTTGTGGTGCTCTCTACTACTGACAGCCATCTGCCAAAAGAAGAAATTGACAAAGCTACCCTAAAATTTCAAGTATACGACAAGAGCGGAAGTCTCGCCACTGTGCTGAACGTGTTGCGCGACCACGATATAAATATGACCAAAATACAATCGTTGCCAGTGATAGAAACACCTTGGAAATACGCTTTTTTCGTAGATGTAGGGTTTGAACATTACGCCCAATTTGAGCAAGCTATGCAACTTTTGGAGATAATGACAGAAGAGCTGAAAGTTTTGGGAAAATTTATATCAGATAAGAGATAAGAGGTAAGAAGATTAATGCCTAAATCTCTTGGCGAAGCGGTTGATATTCATTTCGTGGGGGATTTCTATTTCTTCAAAAGCGGCGGCGTAGAGCACTTGGGCGCAGTAAGGGGCATTGAGCACGCCTCGGGTACCTAAACCGTTGAACACCCACAGATGTGAGTGCTGAGGATGTTGCCCTAAAAGGGGTCGCCTATCGGCTACTGTAGGGCGAATTGCGGCTTGATGGCTTAGCACTTCATAAGGAACGTTCGTCATTTTGCGCAGTTTTTCTAAAAGTTCGGTACGGGCAGCTTCGGTAATTACTTCAGTTAAATCTTCGGGGTCGTAAGTAGCCCCAAGTATATATTTATCATCCCCTAACGGAATCAATACTCCATCACTTTTGTAGATATGTTGCAACTGCAAATGAGGAGCGCTGATAGTGAGGGTCTCCCCTTTGCACGGACGCATAGGCAATTTGCTGAAATACGGATTTTTGGCAATACCGCAGCCTTCACAGAAAATGATATTTCGGGCGGTAACTCCGCAATAAGCCACGTGTGTATCGTATACTTCTAAATCGTCGTACACAAAAGTCTTCTCGTAGCACACACCTTCTGCTTGCCAGCGTTTTAAACTTTCGGTTATATAGTGTTGTACGTTCAATCTCCCCGTGTGGAGCACTTCGCCTAAGCCAAAGGGTGCTGGGAGTGCCTCGTTGAGAGCGGGCAATATCACGGGACTCAAATAAGGAGCAAGCAGCGGATTATCGGAAGCTGTAAACCAATTGTTTTGTTCTTCTACAGAAGCGAATTTGCGCACTACGTGTATAGGAACGCGGAATTGACATTGCATTTTAGCCTCAATTTCGTCGTAAAAACGGTTGGCACTTTTCATTATATCCTCAGAATGCCAAACGGGGGTAAATCGCTTTAAAACAACGGGATTATAAACTCCTCCCGCAATGACACTCGCCACTTGGGAGTGATCGGAGAGGAGGCAGAAGGTTTTGCCGTTTTTTTCGAGGGTATGGGCAAAGCTTACGCCTGCAAGTCCCGCACCTATGATGATAAAGTCGTACATTTTTCAGGTTTCAGGGGTTAGGTTTCAGGGGTTAGGATAGTGTGATAATTATCTCACTAGTATATCTGTTAATAAGCTTTCTTGTGAGTATTCTTCTGTTTGATAATTATTTTCAGAGGAAAAGACATACATTTCAAAGAATTTACCAAAGATTTCTCGGTTGAGAGGTACAGCTACTTTTTTTGTTTTAGAAAACAATACTAAATTATTGTTATACTTTTCTAAATAAGATAAATAACCTTCGTTCACCCATTTTTTTAACAATTCTTGATTATGGGAGTTAAAACTTTCTTCTAAAGATGTTAAGTATATTTTCAGTATATTGAAAGCCTCAGGAGAAAACAAATGTTTTACAGCATTGAGTTTGTTTTCTGAATATTTGAAAAACAATGTATGTTCATCAGCCATTATGAGAGCAATGCTCAAACGGTCGGAGGACAATATATTAGGTTGTAAATCTATTGTACAAAGGAATGTGTTCATTTTTTAAAAGTGTATTAAACGATTTGTATATTCTCTAAAAATGCCAATCAAGGGTCAAATTAACTTATTGATTTAAAACATCCCCCCCTCACATACTCCGCTCTTGCAGACTTCCTTCAAAGGGGGAGGCGCGATGCAAAAGCGATAACATTCTGTTAATCAGGGATTATTATTTTTCAACTCTTGATTCATATTTTTAATTTAGATATATAAATTATTTTTCCTTTGAAAACTTCTTGTTGTTGTTCACCATTTTGTATTTGAATAGAACGAATAGTATCTTTCTTATAACCTTCTTTTTCAAAAATAAGACTTGAAGATACATTTTCTAACTTCTTCATACTAAAATATCCTTTTTCATTGGTTGTCGTTTCGTGGTTACTTTCTAATTCTATTACTTTAACATTTTGTAAAGGTTTTCGGGTAACAAAATCATATACATAACCAGTGTAGAATTCTTTTTTATTGTAGATATTACAACTTAGTGTTATAATATAAATAAGTAGGAAACAAAATATCTTATTCATTTTAGTTAACCAAATGAGACTTTTTACATCTTACCTCGTACGGAAAGGTGTAGCGATACAAATTTTGCAAATCAATTATGATAGACTATAATTCTCAAATTTTCTTGATTACCAAAGCTGAGTTTGTACCGCCAAAGCCGAATGAGTTGCTCAAAAAGGCGTTGATAGGGCGCTCCATAGTTTCGGCGATGATGTTGAGTTTAGCAGAAGCTTCATCAGGGGTTTCAAAATTGATATTAGGGGCTATAAAGCTGTTTTGCATCATCAGTACGGAATAAATCACTTCGCTGGCTCCTGCCATCCAGCACTCGTGTCCGGTCATTGATTTGGTGGAACTCACAGGGATATGGCTGCCAAAAATCTCGTGTATAGCCTTTGCTTCGTTGGCATCGCCTATGGGGGTAGAAGTGGCGTGTGCATTGATATAGTCGATTTCATTAGCTTGCATACCTGCATTTTTGAGGGCGCGCGCCATCGCACGGGCAGGTCCTTCTACATTGGGGGTAGAGATATGTCCGCCATTAGACGAAAAGCCATAGCCTACCACCTCAGCGATAGGGGTCGCCCCGCGCCTCATTGCCGATTCGTAACTTTCTAACACCAAAGTAGCTGCGCCCCCACTGGGCACTAAACCGTCTCTATTAGCATCGAAAGGACGTGAAGCCAAAGCAGGCTCTCCCTCGCGCATTGAGAAGACCCCAAGACCATCAAAACTGCCCATACTATACTTGTTGATTTCCTGAGCACCGCCGCAAATCACGCAGTCTTGCATACCGCTTTGGATAAGCAAATAACCCAAACCTACTGAGTGTGAGCCACTGGCACAAGCGGCGCTAATGCTCATATTTACCCCGCGCAGTTGGAAGAGGGTAGAGAGGTTCATCGTTACAGTGGAGTTCATCGTGCGGAACACCGCTCCAGAGCCTACGAGGGTAGTGTCTTTCTTTTCTCTTATCTTGTCATTGGTAAGAATCACCGACTCGGCTACACTGTCGTTGCCATAGAGGATGCCCACTTCGTTTTGCTGTAAGAAATCGCTATCGATACCGGCATTTTTAAGCGCTTCGAGGGTTGCCATATAGGCAAATTCGCTTTCTTGTCCCATAGAAATACGCTCGCGGCGACCCAAGAGACCTTTGAGGTCGGGGTTTTCTACAAAGCCTGTGAGGGCAGAGCGATAGCCATATTCTTTGCGTTCGGGCAAGAAAACAATACCCGATTTACCTTGGTATAACGAATCACGCACTTCGCCCAGTGAAGTGCCTATGCAGGAATAAATACCCATTCCGGTGATAACTACTCTCATAAATTCAATTAGTAAATTAGAAAATTAGCAGATTAGCAAATGTAGGGGCAAAGGTAATAAATATTTACGAATGACGAGTTACGAATGACGAAATTAGGCGTTAGAAAATGTATAGGGGCGTTTGCAAAACGCCCCTACAATGTAATTGAAAGTAACTGATTATCAAGGTAATCAAATTTACCAAAAGTGCGAGCTGCACAGATTTGCAAATTACCTCATCACTTCCTTAACGTCTTTTCTTTTGGAGTATGCGACGGGTTTGGCATAGCCGATACGCAAAAGAATTTGAGGATAGACGTTGTTTTCAGTGAGTTTTTCGCGTAGAGAAGTATTTACTTCAGGTACTTCACACGGCTGATTGAGGTAGGCGTGAGCGATGCCTGCTTGGGTGAGCAAGAGCAAAAAGCGTTCGAGGGTGCGACCGGTGGCTATCCACGTGGGGATATCGTTTGTAGCAGTAGTGATGAGTACCATATCCGAAGAGGATTGAATCTTTTTCAGGTCGGTTTTGTTTTGGGTTTTTGCTTTGAGGCTTCCTTTTACAATAGGCTCTGTAACCCAACGGGGTAAATTAGGTGCCCCGAGTACCGCATAACTGAGTCCGTCGTGAGTGCTTTCAGAGTGTTTTTTGTTGAAGCGAATCCACGAAAGGAGTTCATTTTTAAAAGCAGGATCGGACATCTGAGCGGTATTGCCTTGCAAGACGGCATCGGTGAGTTTCTTGAAGAGCGAAGTGCCATTGGCAAAAGTAAAGATACCCGTTGCTCCTGTTTGTTCCACAAGGCTTTGCAATAGCGCAGGGTCGATGCGTTTGCCGTCGTACACCGAGCGGTTGGTTTGTCGTTTTTCAATCACACTTGCCAAAGGGTCAGGGGTAACAGCTTCTGATTTTTGTAAGTCAATGGTGATGACCCCCTCGGGACTGAGGGTTACATTAGTTTGGTACTGTAGCTCAGAGGCTTTGATACAGAGGTTTTCGAGCGCACAACCCAAGCTGATGAAGAGTTCGCGATGCTGACCATCGACGGCGGGGAGGGCTTTCTCGAAGTTGGGTTTGATAACGATACTGTGATCGGAAGTTTCAAACCACCAAGGCTGAGAGTTATGACCTGAAGGTGCTTGTGTAGCAGCCTTGATAAGGGTCAAAAAGTCGGGATTTTGGGCGGAAGCTTTAAGGGTAGCAAGCGCCATCATAAACGTGATAGGTAACATTTTTAAGTTCATTTTAGTTTGTATTTGTTTTACGCTGCAAAGTAACGCCGAAAAAACGCCAAAAAAATGAACTTAGGTTAAGAAATGCTTTTGGCAGTATAAGAATAAAACCATAACTTTGCAGAAAAATAATTCATCATACCAAAATGAAAGCAGAAGAAATAAAAGCTCTTTTTAAGAAATTTGAGGAAGCCGCCCAAGAAGTAGAAGGCATAGAATGCTGGAGTGCCAGAGAGTTACAAACCTTATTGGGGTACTCTCAGTGGCGTAATTTTGAACTTATTATTCAAAAAGCAAAGGTTTCCTGCAGTAGTGTAGGCGAAAATATAGCCTATCATTTTGCTGACGTCAGCAAAATGGTCTCTATAGGCTCAGGTACTGAAAAACAAATAGATGACCTTTTTTTTAACACGCTAAAGAAATAAGTAATGAACATCATAGAACTTATTAACCTTATCAAGCCTCGTCCTGAATTATTTATTGGCGAACACGATATATTCTGCTTAGAAGCTTTCCTAAATGGTTGGTATTATCGCAATCAAGAAGAAGAGGTAAAAGCCAATATACTCTATAAAGACTTTTACTATTGGTTACGCAAGAAATATCATCTTAGGGATAGTAGAGGCTGGGCGGATATACTCTTCTACAAATTCAAGACTAAAGAAAAGGCTTTAGATGCTTTCTTTGAACTATTTGACACCTTCTACCAAGAACATATCTCCAGAGACTTTTTTGGCAAAGTGAAATGGCTTATCATCACATTAGAAGATGAAAACTATAATAATTTGGCTCATTTGCTGAAAGAGGATTTAAAGTACACTACCTTAGGAACAGAGCTTTGTATGAAATTACGGTTTCGCTTGACTACAATCCTACAGGAAAAAGACACATATCCAAGAGTTTATTTCTCTCTTGTGGAAGAATTATTGAAAGAACTCAATGAGAAAGTAACCTTTTAGAAAATTCTTTTCCTAATCCTGCTGAGCGCTTGAGGGGTGATGCCAATATAAGAAGCGATATATTTTAGGGGGATATTTTGGATGAGTTTAGGGTCTTTTTCCAATAGATTGCGGTAAATCTCTTCGGGTGATTGCAATAAGAACTGCGCCTCGCGTTGCATCTTTTCAATGAGCAGATGTTCCAAGATATCAGCTTTTATTTGTAAGTATTCTTGCTTTTCAATGAGGTGTTCCAAGTGTTCACGCCCTATTTTATAGGCAGTAACCTCTTTGAGTGCTTGAATAGAGAAGAGCGAAGGTTCACGCTTTACAAACGAGGCATACGACATAAAAAACTGCTCGGCAAAGAGGATATCTACGGTAGTTTCCTTGTCGGTTGTGGGGTTGTAATAAAAGAAGCGCACGATGCCCTCGCTGAGGTAATAGAGCGAGTGCTCCACATCGCCTGCACGGGTGATGAGGGCATCTTTATCGAAATGTACTTCAGTAAAATACTGACTGAGGAAATCGAGGTTTAGGGTCATTGTATATCTTCTGTTTTTTCTTCTTTTATAAACCACATTTGGCAGGTATTGCCCGTAGCAAAAGTAGTGGGTCGCGCAAAATGTAAGTTGTGTAGCTCTGTTTTAATGCCCTTTATCCAACCGCAGTCTACTTGGCATATAATTCTCTGTAAATCTGTATAACTAAATTACTCTGTAAAGAAGTAATTTTCAAAAGCTATCCAACTGGTGTATTCCTCGCCATTATCATCGTAAAAGAATATCCTAAGAGCCCCTTTGTTTACAAAGTAATAATGCTCACACACTTGTCCGAAGTCCAACAACAAGGTATCTTTAACAACGCTCTCTTTTTGGAAAGCCTCTCTAAGCATCTGTTCCTCTATTTTTAGTTTAGGAATTGTTTTTTGTATGTATGCAATAAGTTTCTCCAAATCTTCTGTAATTCAGCAATAGTGTATAAGGCAAAAGTAGTACTATTTTTCTAAATACCAACAAACTAAACAAAAAGAAAATATCCCAAAAGTTTTTGTATGTAGCGTTTGTAGCACATACTCAATTATTGCAGTTTTTCTACATAACATACTGCAAAATCTATTGATTATCAGAGTAATCAACTTATATAAAGGTGAGAGTTAACTGATTGAATACTTCTAAAAGTAATGGGGATACTGTATTCAGGTAGATTTTTGAGGCTTTCATTAGTTAATTTTTGATGTAATTCATTTAGAAGTTTTATTACTTCTTCTTTGCCATAAAAAGTTAGTATTACTTCTTTTTCTTGAGGACTTCCTCTTTCAAATACACGTCTTACAACAGCCTTTTTACTCTTTATCCAGTCTATTTGATCGAAATTGGTATCCCAAAATAGTATCCTACTAATTTTAGATACATCAGGTTTGGGTTTTGGAAGTTTGTTTAAGGCTAATTTTTTGTTGTAATACTCTTGTAACTTTAAAAAATAATCAGGGGTTGTACCAAATTTTTGTGCTAAAACATTAGAAATTTTAGGAGTGATTTGATCTAATGACTGCAAAGAGAGTGCTGTATCCTTTAGAAATTGCTCAAGTTCAATAGCTGATTTCTTAAGCTCTCTCAGGATAATAGCGCTGGGGGGTACTCCTTTTATTTTCTCTAATTCTGGCAACATATATTTAAAATATGACTACAAATGTACTATTATTTTTTTAAATACCAAGATACACAATAAAAAAAGGACTGCCCTAATAAGACAGTCCTTTTGTAATTTGTAATTCGTCATTCGTCATTAGAATTTGTAGCTTAAACCTAATCCTAACAATTCACGGATTTGGAAAGCGCGTGCAGCATCGTCGTCGTAGATGGCTTGGAAAGTAAAGTTAGCTGATAAGTATTTATTTACTTTCATCACTACGTTAGCAGTGTAATCCAAATCTATATTTTGTGGTTTATCTAAATAGTTGCTGTACAAGCTGAGGATGTTCTCGATAGATACGTTTTCCCATACATTAACTTTAGCATAGCCGTTCAAGTAGAAACCGAGTTCGTAACGGATGTTTTTATCGTCTTCAACACCGTAGAAGTTATGAGTGTAGTGAGCTCCTGTAGGTGAAGTAAATTCCTTGCGTGCAGTAGTAATTTTAGAAGTTGCAGGCGCGATGTTCACTTTTAGGTTGTCACTCTTTTTCCACAACATACCAGGACCAAATTGCAAGTAACCTGGGGAGAGCAATTTGTTGATAAGCGTGCGGTTTTGGCTATCTACATACTTGTAACCATCGGTCATTTGAGTTTTGAAGTTCAAGAAGAATGAGTAGTACCATTGAGGGTTGTTCAATTGGTAACCGAGTACAGAGTTTACTTCAAAACGGTCGGTGGTTTTTTTAGTATATTCATCGCCATCTACTTTGGTGAGACCATAGTCGATGAAGATATTGTTATCCCAAGCCCATTTGTCTTTTTTGTAGTTGAAAGCATAGCTAACAGCGAGGTTAGCAGCAACGTTGTTAGAACCACCACCAGTCCAATCGTGGTTGAAAGCAGCTTGTGAGAACAACAATGAAGCGCTACCACCTTTTGTCCAACGAGGAGCAGGAGCTTCTTCGGTAGGGGCAGCTGTAGGATCTTGAGCTACACCGCCATTAGTTTCGTCTTCCTGAGCGAAAGTAGCTACTGAAGACAATAATAGAGCTGAAAATAAAAGTTTTTTCATAAGTGATTTATTAAATTTAGTTTACAAAAGTCCTAATTCGAGTTTTGCGACCTCGCTCATCATATCTTGATTCCAAGGGGGGTCGAAGGTAATTTCTACAAGTGTTTCGTGTACTTCGTCAATGCTTTGCACCTTTTCTTTCACTTCCATAGGGAGAGATTCGGCGACGGGGCAATTGGGTGATGTGAGGGTCATTAGTATTTTCACATCGCGGTCTTCGTTCACGAAAACGTCGTAGATAAGTCCGAGTTCGTAGATATCTACAGGAATCTCGGGGTCGTATATGGTTTTGAGTACCTCAACGATTTTTTCGCCGAGGACTTCGGTGTTTATGATTTCGTCCATCTTTTTTTAGTTATTAATAAAGCCCCCGTTCCCCCGAAGGGGGACAATCCGCAAAAGCGACAACTGGAGCTAATTCTTTTTTTCTAACTCCTGCCGAGCGTATTGTTTCATTTGCTGAATCATACTTACTAAGCCGTTGGCGCGGGTGGGTGAAAGGTGGTCTTTAAGACCGATTTTATCGATAAAACTCACATCGGCGTTGAGGATATTCTCGGGGGTTTGATGAGAGAATACTCTTATTAAGAGAGCGACAATACCTTTGGTGATAATCGCATCGCTATCGGCGGTGAATACGAGTTCGTTACCTTGCTTTTCGGCGTGTAACCACACCTGACTTTGGCATCCTTTGATAAGGTGATTTTCAGTTTTATATTGTTCGTCTATTAGAGGCAACGACTTGCCGAGTTCTATGAGATATTCGTAACGTTGCGTCCAATCTTCAAAGAATGAAAACTCTTCAATAAGCTCATTTTGAATATGTTCGATAGTCATTTGCAATAAATTAGGGGGCAAAGATAAAAAACAATTAACAATTGACAATTAACAATTAACATTTTTAACAATTAGCAGTGGTGTTTTAAAGCGTTTCGATTTGTACACTGGGGTTGTAGAGCTTGATAATCGATGCGAAATGCTGGAATAGCTCTTTTGTCATTTTGGCAACATCGGTAGTATTAGGCGTTTTGATAAAAGTCATTCCTCGTTTTTGTCTGTTATAATACCTCCAACTCAGTATTTTGATAGTTGTAGGGTTGATTTCTTTGATATTAAAAAGGGGAAACAAGTAGAGTTTATCTCTACAAAACACAAATGGAGGGTTGTATTTCATCAAAGGGAACAAATATTTTTGGGTATTGAGCAACTGCTGAAAATCAGTATCCGACATTTGCGCAATGAGTTCTTGTTGGTTTTGAATTTTCTTTTTTAATACGTGATAGCTAAAGTAGAACGCTAAAATTTCGGCGACTGAGATTGCCAACAAAAGGTTGTAGATGTGAGATTTATCTGGAATGAAATAGAAGAATAACCCTACAAAAAACGCTATTGTAGCAATGAGAGTGCAGGCAAAGAATACAGCTGCTTGTTTGATATATTTGTTTTGGTTTTTGATATATTGCTGTCTTTCGGAAGAGAGGAGAGTATTGTTCATTTTAGTTTTGGATTATACTGTTCAACGATTTGCAAAAAGTAAGGAAATGCTTCTCGAGGCATCATTATCATTGTTCGTTTGGGAGCTTTGAGGGTTACCGAGACACCATTTTTGGATCTTCCCCAGTTCATATTGGTAATTTTGGTAGGGTCAATCTCACGAATTGCAAAGAAAGTAAAGAGATATAACTGATGGTTACACAATACAAATGAAGTATCGTATTTATTGATAAACGGTAATCTCTCTTTTATTTTGAGGAGTAACTCAAAATCACTATCGCTCATTTGTTCTACCAGCATACGCAGGGCTTTTTCATTGCGTTTGAACACGTAAGAAAGGAGGTAATAAGCTAAAAAACCAATCAAGAAGATTATCAAAGGTTCTACTATCATTTCATTGGGGTATAATACATACCATTTAGCTGTATTCTCTTGAAACATCAATATAAAGTAGACGAGTGAAGGAGCGACAAATATTACAAAGAAGATACTTACAAACCAGAGACGGAACTTATGCACCCCTTTCAAATAAACCTCCCGCTTTTGTGACAGCTGGTGCTGAGGGCGATAAAGTGCCAAGCGCTCTTCAAAGGCGTTTTTGCGTACCATCACAAAGTACATAATAACCCCGAGAATGGGGAGCATCAAGAGAAATAGTGTATCCATAATTTTGATCAAAAAAAAGAAAAAGTCATTAATCACTAATGACTAACGACTTTTTATATTTACATTACGATATTGATAATCCTATTAGGTACTACAATGACCTTTTTAGGGGTGTTGCCTTGTAACTGTTCTGCAGTTTGAGGATCGGCGAGAATGGCTTGCTCTATCTCAGCAGGAGTCATACTGGTAGCATAAGCGCGTTTGAAGCGCACTTTACCGTTGAACGATACGGGATATTCCTTACTGTCCTCTTGCAAATACTTATCCTCGTGTACGGGATAAGGTGCATAAGTTACACTTTCGGCATTTCCGAGCCTTTTCCAGAGCTCTTCGGCGATATGTGGAGCAAAGGGTGCTACTAGTACCGCAAGAGGCGTTAAAACGTCTTTATGGTGGCATTTTAGCGTTGATAGCTCATTCACGCATATCATAAACTGACTCACCGAGGTATTGAATGAGAAATTCTCGATATCTTCATTTACCTTTTTAATCGTTTTATGCAGTGCTTTGAGCATCTCGGGTGTAGGGGCTTCATCGGTTACTTGCCAGCCATTATCATTGAAATACAAACGCCATAGCTTGCGCAAGAAGTTATATACCCCCGAAATACCTGCCGTGTTCCAAGGTTTGGCTTGTTCCAAAGGTCCTAAGAACATTTCGTAGAGGCGCAAAGTATCCGCACCATATTGTTCGCAAATATCATCAGGGTTTACCACGTTGTATTTAGATTTCGACATCTTTTCTACCTCGCGAGCACAGAGGAAATCCTCCCCCTTTTCACATACTCGCTCTTCGCGACTTCCTCCCAAGGAGGGGGTGTAGAGTGCACCATTTTCTAAAATAAACTCGGCATTAGCAAATTCTTTGCGCCACGTTTTGAATTTCTCAATATCTAATTCATCAGAAGTATCTTTGAGGAGAGAAACATCTACGTGAATAGGTTGGATAATAGTATTAATTATTTTTCCTGAGAGTTTTTTCATAAACTCCACCCATTGAGGATATTTAGGGAAAATCTTCTCTAATAAAACAATCACCAACTTATCATCCTTGAATTTCTTTGAAACAAATATAGGAGGAAAGTTATTAGATGAAAGCTCTTTTACTTCAACTAAATTCACTTCATTACCTTGCTCATCTTTCACTTCCCATAACACTCGGTATGCAAAGGCACTCATACCCAATATCATCCCTTGATTTATCAGTTTTTTGAAAGGTTCTTCGGTAGGAGCAAAACCGCGGTCTTTGAGGAATTTGTTCCAGAAGCGAGAGTATAACAAGTGTCCTGTGGCGTGTTCGCTACCCCCTACGTATAGGTCTACGTTTTGCCAGTAGTCTACTACGGGTTTGGTAGGGAAAGTTCCACGTGCGTCTTTTTCCATCATATACTCTAACCAATACCAAGAAGAGCCCGCCCAACCTGGCATAGTATTCAATTCTAACGGGAATATGGTTTGATTATCAATAAGTTCGTTGCTCACTACCTTATGGTTTATGGTATCCCACGCCCAAGTAGTCGCATTGCCCAACGGTGGGTTACCCTCTTCGGTAGGGAGGTATTTCTCTACTTCGGGTAGGAGAATAGGGAGGTGCTCCTCTCCTATCATCTGTGGCAAGCCGTTTTCATAGTATACTGGGAAAGGTTCGCCCCAATAACGCTGACGTGAGAAGACAGCATCGCGGAGACGGTAATTCACCTTGGCTTTGCCGGCGCCCTTGGCTTCTAAGGCTGCTAACACTTTGGCAACTGCCTCGCTAAAGTTAGAGCAACCATTGAGAATATCGGAGTTTTGGTAAGTCATTCCCTCTTTGTCAGTAAAGGCATTTTCTGAAATATCTTTATCGAAGATATTAATCATTTCTGGCATTCCTTTAGCCCCTTTGAAGTGTTTAGCAAAGGCATAATCGCGGTCGTCGCCAGCAGGCACTGCCATAACAGCCCCTGTACCATAGCTTGCCAATACATAATCACCTATCCAAATAGGGATTTGCTTTCCGGTGAGTGGGTGTACGGCATACGCTCCTGTAAATGCCCCTGATACGGTTTTGGTATCCGCCATACGGTCGCGCTCTGAACGTTTGGCAGTAGCTGCTATATAAGCCTCTACCTCAGCACGTTGCTCCTCTGTAGTGATTTGCAATACTAAGGGGTGTTCGGGGGCAAGGGTAAGGTAAGTAACGCCAAAGAGGGTGTCGGGGCGAGTGGTGAAGACCTCGACTTTGTGCTCGCCTCTGGCGAGCGTAAAATTGATAGAGGCTCCTACTGATTTCCCTATCCAGTTGCGTTGGCTTTCTTTGATGCTTTCACTCCAATCGATGGTGTCTAATCCTTGCAAGAGGCGTTCGGCATAGGCGGTAATGCGCATACTCCATTGGGTCATCTTCTTGCGAATAACAGGGTGACCACCACGCTCGGATACACCATTGACAATTTCATCATTGGCAAGTACAGTTCCTAAGGCAGGACACCAGTTTACTTCGGTCTCTGCCAAATAGGTAAGTCGGTATTTGAGGAGGATTTGTTGTTGCTGTTCTGATGAGAAAGCGCGCCACTGTTCCGCAGTGAAGGTGGGGGTATCATCATCGCAGGCAGCATTTACCTTGCTATTGCCTTCTTTTTCAAAGAGTGCAATGAGCGTTTCGATAGGCTCTGCCTTGTCGGTTGCGTTGTTATACCACGAGTTGAACAACTGTATGAATATCCACTGGGTATGGCGATAGTAATCGGGATCGGAAGTTTTCACCTCGCGACTCCAATCGAATGAGAAGCCTATCTTATCAAGCTGCTCGCGGTAACGAGCGATGTTCTGCGCGGTAGTAACCGCAGGGTGTTGCCCTGTTTGGATAGCGTATTGCTCGGCTGGCAGACCGAAGCTGTCGTACCCCTGAGGGTGCAACACATTGAACCCTTTGTGACGCTTGTAGCGCGCCACGATATCGCTGGCGATATAGCCCAGCGGATGCCCTACGTGTAAGCCCGCTCCTGAGGGATAAGGGAACATATCAAGCACATAGTACTTGGGTTTGGTACTGTTGTTTTGGGCTTTGAAAGTTTGATGTTTAGCCCAATATTCTTGCCAAAAGGCTTCTATTTCTTTGTGATTATATACCATAGGTGTTAGGTTTCAGGTGTTAGGTATTAGGGTGCAAAGGTAGTGTATAATTGATAGATATGCAAATTTGGGGTGAGAGTAGTGGGAATAATGGGAGTAATGGGGTGCAAGCCGCACGGGCAATTTTTTGGGGAGCTACAAGCTCTATTTATAGTAGGCACGAGCTACAAGCTCGCGCCAGCGGGGAGTAATGGGGTGCGAGCCGCACGGGCGGTTTTTTAGGTAAGAGATAAGAGATAAGAAAATAGGTTTTGGCGAAGTTTTGGGACTTTGCCAAAACCTATTATAACCTTACTTTATTCTGCAATTGGTGGCTTCTGCTGCCTCGCAAACAAGGTCGTAGAGTCGCTGTGCAAAGACAAAACTTTCGGGTTCTTTAGGGTGCGTAAAATCCTTAGGGTGAGCGAATGTATAAGGTGTTCGAGGGTGCGAACGATAAAACGATTTGGCATAACGCATAATCTTTTCATCATCGCTCGCTTTTGCTTCTACCAGCTCGCAAAGCTTATTAAAAAAAGCTTCTGTGAGATGTACCAAACAGTTGTTTGGTGAGGGCTTCACGCGGTCTAAATAGCAATCTGCAAAGCTACTCATCATCACTTCAGCCTGAGAGAAATCTATACGATCAAAGCGATTATCTACCTCTTCGGGAGTTACGTAGCCTTTTTTCCATTTTTCAGACCCCATCTTTAGACCGTCAAACGAACAATCATACAGCGTTCCTTTAAAAACACAATCTTCTAAAGGAGAACCCCAAAAGTTGATTTTTCGCATTTCGCCTTCAAACAAACAGTCTTTTATCAGGTCGCAGTTAAAAAATAGTTTGGTGTTTTTCTTGCGTATGCCTTTAAATGAGCAAGATTGTAGGATGCCATAAAAAGTATGGTCTTTGATCGTGCAATCATCAAAAGAGCAGTGTTTAAATATCATTGTACGAGCAAGACTCGTATCAAAAAGCGTCTCGTTGAAGATACAGTTTTCAATCGTACTAGGGTTTTCATACACTTCTGAAACAAGTAAGAAATTAAGCCATTTTGAGCCCGAAAAATCGCATTTTTGCATTCCCGTGATAGGGAGTTCGAAGTAATCGTAATAATACTTATCATGAGAGTATTCTAGTTTTATCCCACAAAAGTCCTGCAAGCCTTCTTCGGTAAGTCCGAAGGGAGACACACTGAGGTTTTGAGTTGCTGTAAGCACCTCTTGCAAAGTGGGATAAACATCCCAACGTTTTTTGAGTTTTATGGATATTGCCATAGGATTAATTTGCCAATTCTCTAATTTTTCTTATCTTTCCAAACATCGGGATTGAAGTAGTAAGTAAGTCCTACTTGGTAGACTACATTTTTAGGTTTGTCATAAAACATTTTTGATCTTGGATCTGTATTATTTGTTATAGGGTTTCCTGAGTCTGCTACACTAATTTCTCTCCAATATCCCATACAACCATTGGTTAAAGGGGTTCTATAGGGAGTATCTTCTCGAGCGCGTTTTACTTCTAATCCTTCAAAAGCTTTAAATATTTCTATAGCTACAGCTTCTTCAAACTCTGAAGAGGATTCTTTCCCTAACTGTATACTATGAGCTTGTTTGCAGCCCAAGTATAATAAAGTCTCTAAAATACAAGGTTTGGCATTATCGCTCATATTTTTCACTTGTGTAGAAGTCCATTCAGAATTAAGTTTTCTAAATCTGTCCCACAAAGGCTTTCGCCAAGTAATGTACAAAGTGTTTTGGCTACTACCTACTTTATGCCAAGTTTTTCCATCATCCCAAGAACATTCTACCGTAAGTACAAAATTTTCTATGTACTGTACGCTATTTTTAAAAGGGGTATTTTTACTGATAAATGTTACTGTAAACTCATCACATTTTCGCTTGCCTTTAGCTCTTTTAGCCTTTCGTTCTTTGAATAGATATTTTTCTCCTCCCTCACCTTGCTGTTGTAGTCGTAAAAGAGGTACTTTTTCAATAGCTTCATCACTTATCACTTGAAAGGTAGTGGTAAGTATTAAGGGCTTATTACTTTCCCAAGTAAAAGGAATACTTTCGGGTTTTATAGTGCTGTAATCATCGGGGTTTTCTCTGAGAAACAACCAGTGATAACATTCGTTATTATCCGTAAGTACATAAAAGTTTTTGTAATCCACAAAATCGGTTACTTCATCACTGCACACATCATACTTAGTGTGAAAAGCAAGTTTGGTAAATTGTATTTCAGCTTCGGTTTTAGCCTTATCACCATAAGTTTTTACGCCCGAAACTACTGGAACTTCTCCTATTTGCCCCGTAGTATTAAATTTAATCGTACCACCCATAGCACACTTTATAGTAGAGCGATTGGTAAGGGCAGGATGTTCATCAAAATAGAGATCTTTTTTATAGTTTTCCCAATTACCCAACTTAATATTGTTAACACAAGGTTGTTTGGTTATTTTGCATATACCAAAGTCGAATTTGTTTTGTATAGGGTCATTATCAATAGTAGAGCACGACGTTTTATCGCCCAGCATTACACCCTTATCTTTTGCTTTTATAGGGCAGGGGAGAGCTCCTGCAGTGCAATGTATAGAGCCTCTCCCCTGACACCAGACCTCTATCTCCTATCCCCTCTCTTCGCAATTCTATCAACAATCAGTGCTACAGCACCGTCGCCAGTAACGTTGCAGGCAGTGCCAAAGCTGTCCATAGCGATGTAGAGAGCAACCATCAGTCCTTGCATACTCTCGTCAAAACCGAGGATAGTGTTCAGTACTCCTAAGGTCGCCATTATGGCACCTCCAGGAACACCAGGAGCAGCGATCATCACCACGCCTAACATCAGTATAAAGCCGGCAAAGAGAGAAAAATCGTAAGGTACCCCTTGGAGCATCATCAATGCAAGGGCGCAAGCAGTGATTTTCATTGTACTCCCCGATAGGTGAATGGTGGCGCAAAGCGGAATGACAAAGCCTGCGATGCGTTGTGAAATCCCTAATTTTAGCGATTGTCGCAACGTTACAGGTATGGTAGCTGCCGAGGATTGAGTACCCAAAGCAGTAGCATACGCAGGTAGCATTGTACCCAAGGCTTTGAAAGGATTCTTGCCCGAAATACCCCCTGCAATAAGATACTGAATGATGAGCAAGCAAATGTGCATTACAAAGAGGATTACAATTAGTTTGAAGAATACCTTCATTATAGCAACCACTTGTCCGCTATAAGTAATTTCAGCAAAAATACACAAGATGTAGAAAGGTAATATAGGTATAATGGCTTTGATAATCAACCATTTGATAATATCGCCAAACTCGCGTATCACATCGGTGAGTTTAGATTCTTCGTTGAACGATAAACCTATCCCTATGATAAACGAGAAAACTAAAGCACTCATCACATCGGCAAGTGGGGGCATTTCAATCGTAAAATAAGGTGCAGATTTCACACTGTTTTCAGCAAGAGAAGCGAGTTGTTCGCCTTGTAAGAGTGAAGGGAAGATAGCCTCGCCCACTAAATAAGTAGAAAAACCTGAAAACAGCGTAAAAGCATAAGCAATCCCTACCGTGATGAGCAACAATTTGCCCGCATTCTTGCCTAAATCGGCGATAGAAGGCATAATGAGCCCCATCATAATCAAGGGGATAGCAAACTTGAGAAAATTGCTAAATAATGATTGAAAAGTGAGAAGTATGCGGTATAACCATTCTGGTGCATAGTTACCGAGGAGTACCCCTAAAAGAATACCACAAATCACCCTCACGAGAAGATTGTTGAAGATTTTCATAGCTCACTAATATTTTATAATTAATTGAAAGCGACAAAAGTATAAAATAATTAGCAAATTAGCAAATTTTACCTCTCAACTTAAAAATTCACTTGGGGTTTTTCCTTTAAATTTCTTAAAAACCTGATTGAAAGAAGATTTAGAGTTAAACCCCGCCTCAAAAGCAAGTCCTAAGAGATTAAAACTCTTGTCGGTATCTTTTTTAGCCAAATCGATAAACTCTTCCACGCGGTAGCTGTTCACAAAATCGTAGAAATTCTTTTCTTCGTATTGGTTGATAATTTGCGATAGGTGATTAGGCAGTACGCCTAACCTTTCCGCTAATTGCGCTAAAGAGAGTTTAGGCTCGAGGTAAGGTTTTTCAGTTTGCATTAGTTGTAAAAGCTGTTGGTGTAGTTCGGGCGCTTCTTCAGCTTTCAATCCCGATTTGCGATACTCTGGCGCTTTAGTCTCCTCTTCAAAGTTATTAAAATTCTCTACTTCCTCCACCTTGTCAGTCCCGTCCAACTTGTCTGAGAGATTTGTTACCCTCCCTGCACCACTCGCACTAAAAATCCCCTGATAGCGTATGCCCCAAAAACCAATCGCAAAAATAAATAATATAAACAGCGCAAAGGCTATGATTTCTATATTAAATCCTGTGTCTATTTCTAAAGAATATTCTACCACATACACCGTTACCAATACAGCTACAATAGCCACAAAACCTAACAATAGCAACTGCAACCACTGCAAGCTAATCCCCTCATTATAGCCAAAATTCTCACCTATCACCCGCTCATAGAGGTTAATTTTCCGATAAGCTAATACAAAATACACCCCACTCACTACTACAAAAGTAATAAACGAAAGTGTAAAAAACCACTGATAATCACTGTGATAATCAGCACTATCAGTTATTGCCTTTTCTTCTGCTGAATAGCCAAATAAAAAGGGGAACATCACTATATAGCCCAGTATAAAGGGTAGGAAGTGCAAAGTGTCGCGCCAATGAAAACGTTGGTCTTCACGCGCGCACACCGATACGTACAAATACAAAAAAGGCGCAAAAAGCATCGGGAAAGGATGGGTAACTCCTACCAAATGCGGGTATTTCTCCCAATAACCCAAATAGTGCAGATAGTAGTTCAGCAAGTAAACACCAATGCACATAAGCCATACCCCCAATACCTTGTCAGACAACGATGGAGATTTTTTAGAAAACAGCAGTATCGCTAAGAAAAAGCACAAAAAGATGCCAATAACAAAAAGACTACTCATAATCCACTAAACAAATTTACAATCACCGAAAATGTGCGCCCCTAAAGTAGTTATCTCCCTTAAAAGGAATGGAGTATCCCCAGTAAAATTCGATAGCATTCAGGAGTGTAATACCTACACGGGGTGTTATTGCTTCAGTATTTACTGAAACACCTGCTCCTACAGGCAAGATAAAGAAGGCATCGGCACCTGCAGCAGCCAAACCACTGGCATCTACATCTATACTATTGAGTGAAGCACCTACAAAAACAAAACTCTTGTTGCTGTTAGTATGTGTGTAAGCAGTGCGTATACCCCATCTGTCAAGAGGTTCCATTAGTTGCGCTTCTGCCCACAAAGGTAATAAAAGCAATAAGGAGACTAATAATTTCATAAACTACATAATTTATGGCAAAGGTAAGAATATTTTTCTATCTCCTTGCTTTTTTGCTCATTATGTAATACCTTTGCATTGTCTAACTACTAACAACTAGCAACTAAATAATAAAACAATGAAAAGAACAATTTTAACACTATTGATTGCACTTGCTATTGTAGCTTGTAGCAAAGAGGACATTAAGAAAATGGAAGGCAAAGTAGATGTAACTCTCTACTTAAAAGACACCAATGGTGCCCCTCTAAAAAATTGGGTAGTCTACGCCTACGACCAGTGGGCTTGGGAACACAAAGGTGGCTCAAAACCCACTTTCCACGCCAAATCAACAGCAACCGACGATGAAGGGAAAGCAATTTTCACCCTCAGTGTAGATAAATTTGAAGAGCGTGAAGTGTATCATTTTGTAGTCTATTACAACCAAAACAAGCAGAACCTTTCAGGTGATGATGTGACTGAAAACACTTTGAAAACCAGCAAAGCCGTTACCCTCAAATCAAAGGACAACGCCCCTATTACATTACAGTTGTAGGAGGTTAGGGGTCAGGTATCAGGTATCACGGGGGGCAATGTTAGCCTTGTCCGACCCCCGTCTGCCTTATCCGCCCTCGTCCACCTCATCTGACCTCGTCCAATAAAACTAACAACTAAAATATGACTATAACAAACATCAATCAGTTAGACCCTATCAATGGGCTGTATACCTATGCAGAGTACCTGCTATGGAAATTTGAAGAACGTGTAGAGCTCCTCAAAGGAAAGCTCTTCAAGATGTCAGCACCCTCTCCTGCACATCAGGTAGTACAAAGTAATCTAAATATAGAATTAGGATTATATTTCAGAAATCAAAAATGCCAGATATACCCAGCCCCCTTTGATGTGCGTTTGCCTGCAAAAGGCGAGACAGGTGATGCTATCCATACAGTGGTACAACCCGACCTTTGTGTGGTATGCGACCGTACAAAAATTGACAGCAGAGGCTGTATAGGAGCCCCTGATTTGGTAATAGAAATCATATCACCAGGTAATTCAAAAAAAGAACTTAAACAGAAGTTTAAACTCTACGAAGAAGCAGGAGTACGTGAATATTGGGTGATACACCCCACAGAAGAATATGTAATTGTAAATGTATTGGAAAACAACCACTATAAAACGCTCAGCCCCATAGTAGATGATGAAGTGCATTCGGTGATATTTCCCACCCTAAAAGTACATACAAAAGAGATTTTTAGGAATTAGAGATTAGGTTTCAGGCATCAGGTTTCAGGGGATAGTGTCCGCCCAATCCACCCCCCCTCATTCACTCAATAAAATTAAAATATGACGATAACAAACATCAATCAGTTAGACCCTATCAATGGGCTGTATACCTATGCAGAGTACCTGCTATGGAAATTTGAAGAACGTGTAGAGCTCCTCAAAGGAAAGCTCTTCAAGATGTCAGCACCCTCTATCAACCACCAGAGGGTGTCGAGAAAACTATCTACTAAGATAGACAACTATTTAGAAGGCAAGCGGTGTGAAGTCTTTGCAGCGCCTTTTGATGTAGTGCTCAAAAACCCTAATGGAGAAGATAATACCGTATTACAACCCGATCTTTGTGTAGTGTGCGACCCCGAAAAGCTCGCCGATGGCAAACGCTGTTATGGAGCCCCTGATTGGGTACTCGAAATCGTCTCCCCCAGTAATGTAGAAAAAGAACTAAGCAAAAAAATGCATATCTATGAAGAAGCAGGGGTGGCAGAATACTGGGTGCTACGTCCCGAAGAAAAGGAATTAGATATCTTTGTACTACAAGATAATGGCTATATAGGACTCAAACCGCGCTTTGCAGGCGAAGTAGTATCCCCACAAAAATTCCCCGACTTGCAGATAAACCTAAGTGAGATATTTAGTAGTTAGGTTTCAGGTGTCAGGTCTCAGGGGATAGGATGCGTCACTACACTTTGGCAAAGTCTAAAACTTTGCCAAAGTTGATATGCTCGTCGTGCTACGACCTTTGCCAAATTTGATATTAAAAACTGCGTCCGCCTCATCCGACCAGTCCGCCTCGTCCGCCTCACTCAACCTTTTTAATAAAACTGCCCGTGTGGCTTGTTACCTATTACCTATGCTAAGATTCACCGCTCTTACTACCGCACAAAACCGTAAACCGGTGGCGGTACCCGAAAATGGCAAACGCTCCGAACTGTTTGCCCAAAATGTATTCAACGAAGAGGCTATGCGCCAACTGATGACCCGCGATGCCTTTGCCGCTGTAATGAACGCCATCCACAATGGCACTAAAATCGACCGCCGCGTAGCCGACCAAGTGGCGACCGCTATGCGCGATTGGGCAATCTCCAAAGGCGCTACCCATTACACCCACTGGTTCCAACCTCTTACAGGAGGTACAGCTGAAAAACACGACGCTTTCTTTGAGCCCGTTACTCGCGACCGCGCTATCGAACGCTTCGGGGGCGGACAGCTCGTTCAACAAGAATCGGATGCTTCCAGCTTCCCCAATGGCGGTATTCGCAATACTTTTGAGGCGCGTGGCTACACCGCTTGGGATCCTTCTTCACCGCCTTTTGTATATGGCACCGTGCTTTGTATCCCTACAATCTTCATCGCCTATACGGGCGAGGCGTTAGACAATAAAACGCCTTTGCTTAAAGCTCTTAGCGCTCTCGACCAAGCAGCTACCGAGGTAGCCCGCTATTTCGACAAGAACGTGAGCAAAGTAACCACTACCTTAGGCTGTGAACAAGAGTACTTCCTCATCGATAAAGCCCTTGCCAATACCCGCCCCGATTTGATGATTACCGGTCGCACGCTCTTAGGACATCAAGCGGCGAAAGGACAACAGTTGGACGATCACTATTTAGGGGCAATTCCAAGCCGTGTATTGGCTTTTATGCGCGATTTGGAGCAAGAGTGCCTATTACTCGGTATCCCCGTAAAAACGCGCCATAATGAGGTCGCGCCTAACCAGTTTGAGTTGGCACCTATCTTTGAAGAAGCTAACCTTGCTGTCGATCAAAACTCTTTGCTAATGGACGTGATGCGCAAAGTAGCCGAGCGCCACGACTTTGTAATCCTATTCCACGAAAAACCCTTTGCAGGGGTGAATGGGTCGGGCAAGCATAACAACTGGTCGCTTGTTACCGATACAGGCGTAAACCTCTTAGCACCGAGCAAAACGCCTATCAAGAACCTGCAATTCCTCACTTTCTTCATCTGTACTATCAAGGCAGTATGTGAGTATGAGCCTTTGTTAAGAGCCTCAGTGGCATCGGCGACTAACGATTACCGATTAGGTGCCAACGAAGCACCGCCTGCCATAGTATCGGTGTTTATAGGCGAACAGCTTACCCAAGTGTTGGACGCCTTAGAAGTATCCTCTGATAACCTATCTCCTGAGGAAAAAACCGAACTCAAACTGAATGTAGTAGGCAAAATACCCGACCTCTTCCTCGACACTACCGACCGCAATCGCACCTCGCCTTTCGCCTTTACGGGCAACAAGTTCGAGTTCCGCGCAGTGGGCTCTAAAGCCAACTGTGGCAAGCCTACAATGGTACTGAGCACCATTGTAGCTCAGCAACTCACCGACTTCAAGAAAGCCGTTGATGCGCTTATAGAGGGGGGCAAGAAGAAAGAAGATGCGATCTTTAAAGTGTTGCGCCGCTATATTAAGGAAAGTAAAAAAATACGCTTTGAAGGCGATGGTTATAGCAAAGAATGGGAGGAAGAGGCTGCCCGCCGCGGACTGTCAAACCATAAAACGACACCAGAAGCACTCAAAGAAAACATCAGTGAGAAGGCTGTGGCTTTGTTTGAAAGTACAGGAGTACTCAGCAAAGTAGAACTTTTAGCGCGTTATGAAATTGGCTTAGAAGAATACGTGAAAACCGTGCAGATAGAATCGCGTGTATTAGGCGATATAGCACTGAACCACGTGGTGCCAACAGCCGTGCGTTACCAAAACACCCTTATTGAGAATGTGAAAGGCTTAAAAGAAATATTTGGCGATAGCTATCAAGAAGTCGCTGCCGAGCAATTAGAGCTCATACGCCATATTTCCGAGCATATCAAGGTGATTCACAGTCAGGTAGAGGCAATGGTAGAGGCGCGCAAGCACGCTAATCACCTTCCCGATTTTGAAGCCAAAGCCGATGCTTATTGCACGCAAGTAAAACCTTTCTTTGAGGTAATACGCTACCACTGCGATAAACTCGAACTTATGGTAGACGATGAACTTTGGACACTCACCAAATACCGCGAATTGTTGTTTAACTAAACAAAAGCGTAGATAAAAATTAAATGAGAAAAAATACAAATCACATAGCAAAACCTTTCTTAAAATGGGCAGGAGGTAAAACACAGCTCATAGAACAAATCAAAAAAAATTTACCTAATTTTGTTCATAATGAGAGCTTTACCTATATAGAACCTTTTGTAGGGAGCGGAGCTGTCCTATTTTGGTTACTCAATGAGTTTCCTAATATGAAAAAAGCAATTATCAATGATATCAACAAAGATTTGATAGATACTTATTGCACTATTGCCGAAAATCCTGAGCCGTTAATAACCATTCTTGAGCATTTACAAAGAGAATACCACGCTTTAGAAGATCAACAAGAGGCTAAAAAAGCATACTATTATGAGAAAAGAGCCTTGTTTAATAGCAGAAGTGAAGAAAAACTAAACCAATCAGCCTTATTTATATTCTTAAATCGCACTTGTTTCAATGGTTTATATCGTGTAAATAGTAAAAATGAGTTCAATGTGCCCATAGGGAGTTACAAACGACCTATGATTTGCGATAAAGAAAACATTTTAGCAGTAAGTAAAGCATTGCAAAAGGTGGAAATTATATGTGGTGATTTCGAGCAAACTATTCATTATACAGAAGGAAATACTTTATTCTATTTTGACCCTCCATACAAACCTTTGAGCGAGACCTCTAACTTCAATGCTTATGCAAAAGACAATTTTGACGATAGCGAACAAATTAGATTAAGAGATTTCTGCCAAAAATTAGACAACTTGAACCACTATTGGATACTCAGCAATTCAGATGTAAAAGGAAAAGACGAAAACAACCATTTTTTTGATGAACTATATGCCGATTTTAAAATAAAACGCGTATTAGCTAAGAGAAGTATCAATGCTAACCCTGAAAAACGAGGGGTATTAAATGAATTATTAATTAACAACTATACTAATAATTTTTTAACTATATGATTTACGGAGGAAGAGGAGGAGGAAATACAAAAACAGGTTTAGCTTTTGAAGGTAAAACTGATTTAGCAGAATTTCTAAACTCTCAAAAAGGTTATGAAGTAAAAGAAAATAATGTTTTTTACAAAGGAGAACTTGTTGGAAGAATTTTTAAAAAATACGGTTTTTATAAATTTCTCGAAGAGTTAGATATTGATTGGAAACAATTAATATCTAAAAGATTACTGCCCGATGATAGTATATTTGTAATTATAGCAAATACATTATTCATAATTGAATGCAAATTCCAACAAGTAGCAGGTTCAGTAGATGAAAAATTACAAACTTGTGATTTTAAAAGGAAACAATATCAAAAACTTTTATCAAAAGCAAATATAGAAGTAGAATACATTTATCTATTAAGTGATTGGTTTAGGAAACCTGAATACAAAGATGTTTTAGACTATATTCATAGTGTACATTGTTATTATTTCTTTGAGTATATTCCATTAATAAAATTAGGTTTGCCTGTCCCTGAATAATGCTTAACCCCTATTTCAAATCCAAAGACAAATCATTTTACCTTCTTCACGGAGATACGATGGAGCTGTTACCACAGTTTCATCGTAAGTTTGATATGGTCTTTGCAGATCCTCCTTATTTTTTATCAAATGGAGGACTTACTGTAAATAACGGCGAAATTGTAAGCGTTAATAAAGGAGATTGGGATAAGTCAAAAGGAATAGCTTTTGTAAATGATTTTAATAGACAATGGCTTACTTTAGTACGCGAAGTGATGAAAGAAGAGGCTACTATTTGGATTAGTGGTACGATGCATAACATCTTTTCAGTAGGACAAATACTTACAGAATTAGGTTTTAAAATACTCAATATTATCACTTGGGAGAAAACCAATCCACCCCCTAACTTTTCTTGCAGGTATTTTACCCACTCTACTGAGCAAATTATTTGGGCAAGAAAAGAAGAAAAAACGCCTCATTACTTCAATTACGAACTAATGAAAGAACTGAATGGTAATAAGCAAATGAAAGATGTATGGCGTTTTCCCGCGATTGCTCCTTGGGAAAAGTCGTGTGGCAAGCACCCCACTCAAAAACCCTTATCAGTACTTACAAGACTTATTTTAGCTTCTACCCCACCTAATGCTTGGATATTAGACCCTTTTACAGGGAGTTCAACTACAGGTATTGCGGCTAATTTGCAAGGCAGAAAATTTGTTGGTATAGATAAAGAACAAGAGTTTTTAGAGCTGAGCAAAAACAGAAAATTAGAAATACAAAACCCTGATATATTTAAGAAATACAAATCCCGATTATAAACAAAAAACTAATGGCTATAGCTTTCTATTTGTATGTTTTTCTTATTGTGAATCAATACAAAATGAGCCAATGTGCATACCTGCATATTGGCTCATTTTCTAATTACTAATTTGCTAATTTATTCAATAATAGCAGTAATTTCTTCTTTCCAAGTACTCCAGTTAGGAGCATTCTTGTAATCGTTTACTCTTCTTGAAGGTACATAAATATTTCTTCTTATTGATGACCCACTAATGAAAGCATTATCTCTTTTCAAAGTAGGTACTTCTAAAAAAGCTTTAACTGTAATATTACTTAACACAAAACAATTTGAAAAAGCACTTGCTCCTATTATACGTATGGTTTCAGGTAAGATAGCTTTTTCGGCTTTTTCACACAAAGCAAAAGCAGCTTCCCCTATTTCAGTAAGCCCGGTGTTATCTAAGTTAATTTGGGTAAGAGCTGTGCAGTTGTAAAATGCATTGTCACCTATTTTTTCTACCTTACCAAACTGTACTTCTTTTAGTTTGCGACAACCCTTAAATAGAGAGTTTGTTATTTCTTTAGTGTTGGGGAGCTTTATTGAAGTTATATCGGTATTTTCAAAGGCAGCTTCCCCAAAAGTAATATTAGATGCGCTATTAAAAGTAACTGTACTAATAGAAGAGTTTATAAAAGCATAATCACCTATTTCCTTTAAGTTAACAGGCAGGTTTATGCTTTGTAGTTTGGTGTTTCTAAAAGCATTTGCTTTAATAGTATTTACTTTTTGTAGCTTGCTATCGGCTTGCATATCTAATGAAGTAGTACTAGTGTTAGTCCATTTCACAAGGGTCAAACCATCAGCACTAAGTTCATAATAGCTTGCAGGAATGTCGTTGTTTACAGGGTCCTCTGTTTTGTCTTTGCTACAGCTTGCAAAAACAGTAGCAGCTAAGGTTAAAAATAAAATTTTTTTCATAGTAATTTTTTTTTGATGTTTAGAGTGCAAAGCTACAAAATAATTATCAATAAACAATTAATAATGAAGATATTTTTTAGTATAACCAATTCAATACATCAAAAAGTAAAAGTTTGGTTATGAAATCTTTTTAGTCTATCTTTGCAAGTGACTGATTTATCTTTCCTTTTTTAAACTAATGGCTATAGCTTTCTATTTGTATATTTTTCTATATAACATACTCTAAAAGTAAATGATTATCCTTTGCCAAAATTTCTTGCCCATACAGCTCGTCTCTCGTCATTCGTCATTCGTCATTAAAAAAAGCGTCCATTCCCTCACGCTTGGGCGATGCACCCCTTTTTGCGCTGTACTTTTGCCCCAGAATTTTAAAAGTATTACGCAATGAAAACCTTTTTGAATATCGCCCTTTTTTTAGTGCTTCCGCTTGTAGCACATTCGCAAGATATTACCCAAACACTTAGGGGTACTATTTACGACCAAAGCACTCACGAACCTCTCATAGGGGCTACCATAGTGGTGCAAAACTCTAATCCTGTTATCGGTACAACTACCGATGAGGCGGGAAACTTTTCGATTACTAATCTTTCCTTAGGAAGGGTGAGTTTGGAAATTTCTTATATAGGCTATGAGAGCCGTGTGATTCCCGAACTGCTCATTACTTCAGCCAAAGAAGTAGTGCTTAGTATTGCTCTGAAAGAAGCCGCTACTGAGCTTGAAGGTGTGGAGGTAGTAGCGGGTATCCGCAAGGAGAAAGCCCTCAATGCAATGGCTACCGTGAGTGCCCGCACCTTTTCGGTAGAGGAAACACAGCGTTATGCTGGCGGACTTAGTGACCCTGCGCGTTTGGCGTCTGCTTTTGCGGGGGTCTCTACCGGTAACTTGCAGGACAACTCTATTGTCGTGCGCGGTAATGCTCCGCAGGGCGTGCAATGGCGATTGGAAGGCGTGGAAATCCCTTCACCTCAGCATTTTTCTGGGGGAAACGTCATCGGGGGCGGATTGGTTACGCTTTTTAGCAATCAGGTGATTGGAAATTCCGATTTTCTTACAGGGGCTTTTCCTGCCGAGTATGGCAATGCGCTCGCAGCTGTTTTTGATGTGAAAATGCGCACTGGCAATACTTCCCGCTATGAGCATACAGCACAAGTGGGCGTATTAGGACTCGATTTTGCTTCCGAAGGTCCGCTTTCACGTGCCAAAGGTTCTTCTTATCTCTTCAACTATCGCTATTCTACTTTGGGATTACTCAGTGATTTGAAAATCAATAAAACCGGTCAGCGTATTAAGTACCAAGACCTTTCCTTTAAATTGAATTTCCCTACTGAAAAAACAGGTACATTCTCTCTTTGGGGTATCGGGGGGATTGACAACACTCATAAAGATGCTTTGAGCGCTCCTGCCGACTGGAAAACTGATATCGACCGCGTGAATAACAATTGGGATACTTACGTGGGTACTGTGGGCTTGCGCCACCAAATCACCGCTGGTGAGCGCAGTTTTGTAGAATCACACGTCGCTTTTTCGGGTACTGACGACCGTATTAGCACCGATTATCTTTCCGATGATGCTTCTGTGTTCACTCCCGATAGCCGACTTAAAAAACAAAACGGCACACTCACTTTGGCGACCTCGCTCACTCATAAACTCTCTCCCTTGGCTACTTTAAAAGTAGGGATTTCATCTAAACAACTTTTCTACAAGTATAACCTCAGCGCTGCACAGGATTATGTGCCTTCCACTTATGCGCGTATCGTCAATTCGGCTGGTAATACGCATCTTACCGAAGGTTATGCCCAACTGAAATACCAGCTATCGCCTGCCCTTTTGGCGAATGTGGGATTGCGCACTCACTACTTTGGTTTGAGTAAAGAACTCTCTCTTGAAAGTAGAGCGGGATTGGCTTGGAAACTTTCCGACAAATACAGTTTGAGTTTCGGCTATGGTAAACACTCTCAGCCCGAAGATTTGAATGTGTATATGATAGAAGTAGGGGGTGTAGCTGTGAATAAGGATTTGAAGCTCAGTGAGGCACATCATTTTGTGTTAGGTTACGACTGGATGCTTACCGATAAATTGCGTTTCAAAGCCGAAGCCTATTATCAATATCTGTGGAATATACCAGGGGAAGAGGGTAGTAGCTATTCGCTTATCAATTTGCGCAGGGCGTTGTATCTCAACAAAGCACTCGTGAATAATACCAAAGGGCGCAATTATGGTATCGACCTTACTTTCGAGCGCTTTTTGGGTGATAATTATTACTATCTCATTACGGGGTCTATCTTCAAATCCGAATATAAAGCGGGGGATAATGTGTGGCGTAACACGCGCTATAACAAAGGTTTTGTGCTGAATGCCCTCTTTGGTAAAGAGTTCTATTTTGCCAATAACCGCAAGGTGCTCGATGTGAATGCGCGTGTGAGTGTAACCGGAGGCGAGCGTTACAGTCCCATTTTGGAAAGCCAGTCGGTAGCCCAAAAACGTGTGATATACGATGAAAGTAGGGCTTTTAGCGAGCAATTCCGTACCCTTACCTACGCCGACCTTACTGTGAATTACCGCATCAACCACCGCAAGAGCAGTAGCGTGTTCTCTTTCCAAATGAAGAATGTACTGGGTGCCCCTATCTACATCGACCATAATTACAATTACCAAACCGGACAGATAGAGCTCAGTAAAGCTACTTTGGTGATTCCTAATATCAGTTATAAAATAGAATTTTGAAAGTAAAGGCCTCACCCCCATTCCTCACATACTCTGCTTTTGCAGACTTCTCCGAAGGAAAGGGGGCAAGCCGTGAAAGCGATTATTGTGAGAGGCTAAACATTGTCTTTATTTTAAAAAATGCTCACTTTTGCAGATTGTCCCCCTTCGGGGGAACGGGGGCTTTCTCATAAATTGAGTTTAACTCTTAAATAAAATGAAAAAATATAATCACCCTATTTTGTTTTTTACTCTTTCCCTTGTGATTCCTTGGGTATTGTGGTTTGTGGTGGCTTATTGGAGTCACCAACCCAAAGCACCTAATGCTTTTTGGACAGGCTTTTTTGAATTGGCAGGTTTGTTAGCGCCTATGGGAGTGGCAACCTACCTCTTTACACGTAATAAGGAGCTCTTATCCGACCTCAAAGGGCGTTTTGTAGGCAAAAAATTGCTCACCAACCGCTATTTTTGGATTACCCTCTTGTTTCCACCTCTTTCCATTGTGGTGGCACAGCTACTTTCATTGGACTTAGGGCATAGCCTCGACCAGTTTTACATTTCAGGGCAACCCAGTTTTAGTTCAGCACCTTTCAATGCTTGGTTTGTACTTTGCTTAGCGCCAGTAGTCGAAGAGTTAGCTTGGCATACTTACGGCACTGATGCCTTGCGCAGTAGGTGGACGCTTTTCACCTCATCGGTTATCTTTACCGTGTATTGGGGGTTGTGGCATTTGCCTTTGTTCTTCGTAAAAGATTATTACCAGAGCAACATACAAGCGGAAGGGTGGATTTATACGGCTAACTTTTTTGTGAGTCTGTTTGCCTTTGTGTTTATCATCAACTGGTTGTATTACAAGTCGGGGCGCAATGTATTAGTAGCCATATTGTTCCATTTGGTAGCCAATATTTCCAACGAAATCTTCGCCACCCACCCCGACAGCAAACTGATACAAACAGGCTTATTTGCCCTACTGATGGGCTATATATTAGTGAAAGAAAGACGATTGTTTTTTAGTAAAGAGTGAAGAGTTAAAAGGGGAGAATTTGGTTATTAGTGAATAAATACCTACTTTTGTGGAGCAAAAACACCTTATTTTCTAACATTAGTTAATATGCACTTAGTCTAACATCTCAAAATATTCAATATCAATAATATGAACGCAAAACCAAATCCTGAAAAGCCTGCTATAGTAGTCTTTTTTATCATATTTGCTATAATGCTAATTGCCTCCCTAATGTTTATTTTTGAAGGGGGGTGGGGGGCTATTTATATTTTTATTCTTGCATCGGCAGTTAGTATTGTTATAGCATTTCTGTTCTTTACCTACTTTAGTGTGTATTACAAATGGGCACGCTGGGGGTTGGCCACAGTTGTACTATTTACAGCTATTTCGTTGTTTGATTTATTTCATAATGATATCATAGATTATTATTCGGATAAGATAACTCCGAAGAAATACAAGAACTATAATAACTTGTTTAGTAGTGCCCCTTATCATAAACAAGGCAAGACTATTAGCTTTCTTTCTAAACGCGAAGGTCCTGGGTATGGTAGTACGACTACTGTTGTTTTCTTGAATGATAAAAATGAGCTTATCTTGATAGAAGGAGCTAAAAGACTCTATAAATATGATACTTATGGCAACCTCATTGCCGAATACTACATTAGGCAAGGATATTACGCAAATGATGTGATGAAGAGTTGTTACTTTGACACGCGTAATAACAAATACCTTACTTGGGCTATTGATGGTGATACTGTACCTAAACCTATAACTTTTTTAAAAGAATCAGCAGAGTGGAATGATAGTGAAAGTGAAGCTTTTTTTGAAGAAATGAAACAAACAACTGATGCTTTTTTTATTGATGATGAAGGCTATATATACCGAAAAGAACCCGAAAATAAGCAGTTAAATGATTTGAAGGTTATTTTCTGCAAAGACAATGAGTGGTACTATTTCTTTCTTCCGTTTAACAGAAAATATGAAGAACGCGATGAATATGATTTTCTGCGAGGTCTTATCTCTAAAAATAAAGTAAAAAGCTTTATGAATTTTGAAGAATGGGAGGCTACCAAACGTGATAGTAAGCAACCTAAAGGCATACAACTGCAATATATAGCTAATAATAACAAAGATTTTTACTACGATTTGGTAATAGATAAGGTTACTTTTAATATAAGTGATTATAGAGAAACGGAAACTAACCTACATTTGCCTACTACTTATTTCACTACTCCTACAGAAACTATGGAGGTTTTTGCTCACCTGAAACTCTATAGTAATAAGAATTTGCACTATAAACTGTTTAATGATAGAGGTAGAACTTACATCATTAAGGATGAATAATAGGAGAAAAAGAATTAAAATAAACTAATGAAAACCCCAGCTGGCGCGAGTCACATACTTGCTTGCAGGTTTCAGTGACTTTAGCTCGTGCCTATCATCCCCCCAAAAAACAACCTGCCAAGCTGTGCAATGCAAAAGAACTAAAGCCTAATTAATAAAAACAAGGAAAAATTAATGATAATGAAATTCAACATCAAAAAGAACCAACGATTCCGTCTATTCAGTTTTTCTGGAATCCTGATAATAACAGTAATATTTTCAATTTGTAGTTGTAATACACGTTTATTTCACTGTCCCATTCCTGTGGGGAGAAACTATTATCGGTTAGAAGGAGATGGAGCTCGCCCTATAGATCCTTGCTTTTGGTTAGCATATCCTACTCCTTACCGATTGCAAAAAGGAGATAATATAGATACAACAGCTATATACATAAATAAGGATATAGGTTATGATTATAAAAGGAAACCTTATGTTGTATTTTTACGTTTTTTTGCTGATGGTCGTTGTGCTTCTGGATTTCTTTATGGAGATTCTTTACAATATAATGCCCCCTCAAAACAATGGACAGCTGGTTATTATAAGATGCATAACCCCAACAAGGTTGAATTAGAAGAATTTGTAGCTCATTCGCCAACATCAGCTCGTTATGACCAAAGAATGGGAGTGATAAGAGGTGATACAATCTATGTTTTTAGTAGATTTCGTAGAAAAAAGACTCCTATACCTCCTGCTAATTATAAAAATTGGTAAAACCCCGCTGGTGCAATCCGCGTGGGCAATATAAGAATCAACAGAACATTATAATACAATTAAACAAAAACGAAAGATTTATGGAATGGCAAAGAATAATTATTACTATATCACTTATTACCTTATTATTTGGTTGTAATCCAAGTGAGAATTACTTAAAAAACCATAAAGTTTTTCCGTATTCTGAGGAAATTGTCCAAGAAAAGAAATATAAAATTAGTGTCCAAGAAGCTAATGATTTATATGTCAAATATTTATATGATAATAAAAAAAGTAAGGATTTAGATTATGATGAAACGCTTCTTTCTCCAACCTTAATTATTGATGATCATTATGTGTATTCTTTTCAGAATTTAGTTATGCAAAAGGTAGCAGTTTTCGGTATTTGGATAAATGCTAATACAGGAGAAATAACTACTAATGATGAGTCTATATGGTTAGAAGAAAAAGATATTGTTTCTTTTAAGAAATAAATACCTCCCCCTCAACCTACCAAGCAGCACAATACAAAGAGCTAAAGCCTAAAGGGGAGCCCCGCTGGCGCGAGCTTGTAGCTCGTGCCTATCATCCCAAGAGCTTCTAGCTCTATTACAAATTTATGGTAATCAATTAGATGTATTGTTAAAACCTCAATATATTATTAAGCAGTACAATATAGAAACAATGAAGATATACAAAATAAGAGGTGGAAATGATCCTATTTATGCTAGTATTCACGCTCAAATGGGACAACCTTATGAAAAAGGAGAATATATAAAAGTGACTTGGAATGATTACCATTCCAAAGGGAATGTTATTCCTGATTTTTTATATGGTGGGTATATTGTATGTAAAAGAGAAATAGCAATAGAGCTAAATCAAATATTCAATAAAATAGAAATAGGAGAGCTAGAATGGCATAAAAATCCAAAAGAAATAGTAGCAAAAGATATTCGTAAATTAAGATGGTTACCTAAAGAAGAGGTCGATTTGGTACATATCTATTCTAAAATCAACATTCCTATATTACCTCAAAGTACTGTAATAATGAGTAAAGGAAATGATGGAAAAGATTGGATAAAAGACTATATTGGAGAAGAAACCCTATTTGGTACAAAACATACACCAAGAGAACTTGGAAAGGGTATATTTATTGACAAGCGAGAGCTTGGAGATTTTGATTTTTTCAGAATAGAAAAAAGTACTTTTCTTTTATGTACAGAAAATGTAAAAACTTTCATAGAAGAAAGAGGATTTAGTAATGTTTTATTTTTAGAAGTAGGAGATGTCATTGAAAACTAAATTTTCCCCCGCTGGCGCGTTTCTTGCAGCTCTATAACCAACTGAGAGGGAGATAATCAGTTATCTTGCACGCTACTGTAGGGGCGATTTGCAAATCGCCCTTAAATGAGAGAAATCGTTAAGACTTTATACCTAATATAACACACAGAAACAAAAACTATTTTCAATATGACTATTATAGAACTTATAAAGCAAATCAAACCTATTCCTGAACTGTTCATTAGAAAACATAGTATATTCAGCCTCGAAGTATTTATTGATGGTTGGTGTTATCGTGATACCAAGGAAGATGTAAAAGCTAATGTCTTATACACAGAATTTTATGAATGGCTACAAGAAAAATACAAAGTAGGAGGTAGTGGAGGCTGGGCTGATATACTTCTCTATAAATTTGAAACTGAGGAAAAGGCTTTGGATGAGTTCTTCGTCTTATTCAATACTTTTTATAAAGAAAAATACAAAACAAGTCTATGGTAAAGGGTAATATTTAAAAATGCAACATACTAAAACCTCCCCACAGGCGCGAGTCAGTGAGAGAAATCCTTTAGACTTTATACCTAATATAACACACAGAAACAAAAACTATTTTCAATATGACTATTATAGAACTTATAAAGCAAATTAAACCCTTTCCTGTACTATTTATCAGAAAGCATAGCATATTTAACCTCGAAGTATTTATTGATGCTTGGTATTACCGTGATGAAGAAGAAGATGTAAAGGCAGATATTTTATACACAGACTTTTATGAGTGGTTACGTAAAAGATATAATATGAATGATAGTAGGGGCTGGGCAGATATACTTCTCTATAAATTTGAAACAGAAGAAAAGGCTTTGGATGAGTTTTTCGTCTTATTCAATACTTTTTATAAAGAAAAATATAAAACAAGTCTATGGTAAAGGGTAATATTTAGTTAGGCTCTTAAAAATGCAACATACTAATACAAAAGATTTCTATTGGCAAAATCGTATTTGAATAATGAAAACACTATTAAAAAAATTCCCCTACCTACTGATATTATTTCGGTTTTTATTAGCCCCTACTATTCTGTGGGTGGCGTATAAGGCAGAAGAACCCACCGCAAGGCTATGGATAGTAGTTTTTATCGTTTTAGGACTATTGTCGGATATCTTCGATGGGATTATTGCGCGCTATATGGGGGTCTGCACCGTGGCAATGCGGCGAATGGATAGCCAAACAGATTTGATATTTTGGCTGTGTGTGGGCGTGGCTTGTTATCACCTCAATCCCACTTTGATAGCAGCCTATCGGTATGAAATTATTGCCCTTTTTGTAATGGAAGGACTCTGCTATGGGGTGAGCTTTTGGCGATTTGGCAAAGAAACTTGTACACACGCTTTTCTTTCCAAACTGTGGGGCGTATGCTTATTAGTAGCTTTTATCTCGCTCATCGGCTTTGGTTATGGAGGTTTCCCCTTGCTCTTGGCGGTCTATTGGGGACTTTTCTCGCAATTGGACGTCATTCTTATCATTTTGTTGCTACCCAAATGGCAGAACGATATCCCGAGTAGCTACCACGCTTATCTGCTGAGAAAAGGAAAAGAAATTAAGAAACACAAGTTGTTTAATTAACAAATGAAAACAGAGAAAATATTATTAGCAGGAGCGACCGGCTATTTAGGTCAGTATATATTGGCTGAGCTCCTAAAAAAAGAGTACCCTACCCGTATTGTGGTGCGCAATAAGGCAAAAATAGCACCCGCCCTACTCACTCACCCGCTATTGGAGGTAGTAGAAGCGGAAGTAACCCAGCCTGACACCCTACAAGGAGTATGTAAAGGGGTGCATAAGGTGATTTCAACTGTAGGGATTACCCGCCAAAAAGATGGACTTACCTATGAGCAGGTAGACTTCCAAGCCAACAAGAACCTACTTGATGAAGCCTTACGCGAAGGAGTACGTAAGTTCATATATGTATCCGTATTCAAAGGAGAAGCCATGCGACATATAGCCATTGGAGCGGCTAAAGAACGTTTTGTTGATGCTCTTAAGGCTAGTGGATTAGACTATTGTATCATACGCCCCAGCGTTTTCTATAGTTATATGACTCTATTTTTCAAAATGGATAAGAAGGACATAATACACCTATTTGGCAAAGGACAATATACCATGAATCCCATTCATGGGGAAGACTTGGCTGAGGTCTGTGTCGCCCAATTGGAGCGTTACGAACGGGAAGTCAATGTAGGAGGAGCTGAGATTTTTACACAAACGGAGATGGCTCATTTGGCTTTTGAGGTACTCCATAAACCTGCCAATATAATTTATTTACCCGACTGGGTACGGCGTTTGATCCTAAAAATGGGCAAATACCTCCTCCCTAAAAGTATCTATGGTGCTATGGAATTTGTCCTTACCATTATGGCCATGGATGTTGTAGCTCCTATGCAAGTAGGCAAACATTGGTTAAAGGCGTTTTTTGAATCTATAAATTCATCAGCTGATAGATATTATCTAAAACGATTAAAACAGAGTGGAGAATTTGAGTATTCTCTAGGGGCTAATGCTGAAGAAATTAAGCATATAGAAGAGGAATTGGGCATATTGCTTCCTGAAGTATATGTAAATTTTCTTTCAGAATGTGGTTCCTGCAACTATGGCGATGTGTATATCAATGGTATTTACAAAGAAAAAGACAGTATATCTTATCCTATTGTGGAACTAACTAAACAACTAAGAGACGATTTACATCTCTCAGAGGATTTTATCGTACTACATTACGAGGTGGACGAGTTTCTAACCTTATATAAAGTTTCTAATGGGGTACGCCTAAAAGATGCGAAGGTCTTCGAAGCAGAGGTATTTTGCAATGATAAAGGGGAATTTGAAATAGACAAACCTACTCCTATGTTTGATTCTTTTGAGGAATATTTTGAAGACTTTTTAGACTTAGCAGAAGAAGATTAACCCAATGAAAACAGAGAAAATATTATTAGCAGGAGCGACCGGCTATTTGGGTCAGTATATATTAGCTGAGCTCCTAAAAAAAGAATACCCTACCCGTATTGTGGTGCGCAATAAGTCAAAAATAGCACCCGCCCTACTCACACATCCGCTACTGGAAGTGGTAGAAGCTGAGGTAACAAAACCCGAAACACTGCAAGGGGTATGCAAAGGGGTGAGCCAAGTGATTTCAACTGTGGGAATTACCCAACAAAAGGACGGACTTACCTACGAACAAGTGGATTATGGAGCCAACAAAAACCTCCTCGATGAAGCTTTGCGCGAAGGCGTACAGAAATTTGTGTATGTATCGGTATTCAAAGGTGAAATGATGCGACATATCGCCATTGGGGCAGCCAAAGAACGTTTTGTCGATACCCTTAAAGCCAGTGGGGTAGACTATTGCATTGTGCGACCCAGTGGTTTTTACAGCGATATGGGTAACTTTTTAAAGATGGCAAAAGGGGGGAAAGTGCGTTTGTTTGGCAAAGGACAATACGCAATGAACCCCATTCACGGCGAAGATTTAGCCGAAGTGTGCGTGGCACAATTAGCAAGTACTGAAAAAGAAGTGAATGTAGGCGGTGCTGAGGTCTTTACGCATACCGAAATTGCCCGTTTAGCTTTTGAAGTGTTGCACAAACCTGTGAAAATAAGCTATTCACCTGACTGGTTACGGCGTTTTATTTTGAAAATAGGCAAATATTTGATGCCAAAGAGCGCTTATGGTACCATAGAGTTTGTTTTCACTGTAATGGCAATGGATTCGGTAACCCCTCTAAAAGTAGGAAAACACCGATTGAAGCCGTATTTTGAAGCGATAAAAGATTGTTAATCACAAAAATAATTGTATATTTGCCAAAAAAAATAAAAAGATATGAGAACTACAAATTATAATATGATAAATTACAATGTAAGTATTCCTGAGGCAGAAGTGCCTATTTTTGAGTCTCTTTTCAAGAAGTACAATGTGATTGTAGAGCCAGTGAATGCAGTAGCTGAACCTATTGAGGAGTATGTGCCCAACAAAAAAACCATTGAAGCTATTGAAGAAGGCGATATGTTAGTAGCAAAATATAAAAAAGGACTTGTAAAAGGCTATACCAACGCAAAGGAAATGCTTAATGATATTTTTACTAACTGGAAATTATAAAGGTTGTATGGAGTGCCATATAGAACCTGATTTACTATTGATTTGAAAGCAATATGAAGAAGAAAAGTTGATTACTCTAAACAGAATAGAAACACATTCTGATTTATTTAGTTGATGATATAAGAAACAAAAATCCCCTTGTATGTAAAATACAAGGGGATTTTTGTTGTGACACACAAGAAGTGAAAAGTGTTTTGTTAATTAAAAATTCTGATAAATTGAGAGTTAAGGATTTATGTTCCCGCTCTAATATTTTTAGAAAAAAACTCTAAAAATATTTGTTTATTAGAGAGAAAGTCTATATTTTTGCAGGGTTAATAAATCGTAAAAATGATGAATAGATCACCGCCTTTTTAGTATTTCTCTATGTGTTACAATTGTTTGTCTAATAGTAAATTTAAACAAAATGAAGACTTATATACAACCTAATGAAATGGCACAGCAGGAGTATTTTGATAGGCTCCACCAGCAACGTGCCCTCGAAGTATTGGCTCAAGCAAAAAAAATGCAGCGCCCCTCACGCTTTTTGCCTCACCATATTAGCGGTTTAGGCAGAAGTTTGCAAGAGCTAAAACACTTTGGCAGAACTATCAACAACAACAATTAACAGTATAATGAAAATAACAATGAAATCTAAAGGCAACGGGAGTCGGGAGACTTGCCGTCGCAACCAACTACTGCGCTACCAAGCGGTAATGAATGAGTTCAACGCTCACGATGCGCGTTATATCCCTATTACGGTAATTTGGCGAGAGTTTATCTATCCTAAATTCTTTATTTCGCGCAAAACGCTTTATCATATCCTCAATATTGATGTAGAGCAGGAGTTGAAAAATTTAAACCTTTAAACAATAATGGCTGTTCAGTCCTCGCCTGAACAGCCATTTTTTTTAACTTTTTACCACATATCCAGCTGTGAGTCCCTGCTGGGCTTTACTTTTTACTTCTCACTTTCTGTTCCCATTGCCAAGCCGAGCGCATCGCATCGTCCAAAGTGCTTTGGGCTTTCCAACCGAGTATGTTATTAGCCTTATCAGTGTTAGCATAAGCAGCGGTGATATCACCAGCACGTCTACCTACGATTTGGTAGTTCAATTTCTTGCCCGATACGCGTTCAAAACTTTGGATAACTTCCAGAACGGTACTGCCTTTGCCTGTTCCTATATTGAAGACTTCATAGTTTTCGGGATTTTTGCTTTCTAATAGGCGTTGAAGCGCAATCACGTGAGCTTTTGCCAAATCCACAACGTGAATATAATCGCGAATGCAAGTGCCATCGGGGGTAGGGTAGTCGCCACCGAAAACCGAGAGTTTCTCGCGTAAACCTATAGCCGTTTGGGTGATATAAGGCACTAAGTTCTGAGGTACGCCTAAGGGCAGTTCGCCTATTTCAGCCGAAGGGTGTGCCCCAATAGGGTTAAAGTAGCGCAAGGCAATCGCATTGAGCGAAGGAGTAACCTTGCAAGTATCGCTGATAATCTCCTCACTGATTTGTTTGGTGTTACCATAAGGTGATTCGGCTTTTTTCACAGGAGCATTCTCAGTAATAGGCAACTCATCTGCCTGACCGTACACAGTGCAAGACGAACTGAAAATGAAGTGTGCTTTGGGCAACTTGCTCAGTTCTTGCAAGAGGTATACAAGGCTGGTAAGGTTATTTTCGTAATACAAAAGCGGTTTCTCCACGCTCTCACCTACCGCTTTAGAGGCAGCAAAGTGAATCACCCCTTGCACATCGCGATGACGCTTGAAGAAATCTTGTACATCAGCTTTATCACGCAGGTCGAATTTCTCGAACACCGGCATTTTACCTGTAATTTTAGCAATGTGGTCTTTTACATTTTCTTGGGCATTGGAAAGGTTATCAATGATAACCACATCAAAGCCTGCGTTTTGTAATTCTACAACGGTATGAGAGCCAATAAAGCCCAATCCACCGGTTACTACTATTTTTTTCATTTGTTTATTAATTGAGTCACATTTATTATTTAAGGCTGATACAGATGTACTGTCCATATTGGTTGTATTTATCTATATCTTCAAATAGACTAATATATGCGTAAAAAACTTTGGCATATAGTTTTCCATTACTACCCATAAACCTTTCTACTTTTCCCTCTTTATCATACATAATAATCCATTCAGTAAAAGTAGTTGAAAATACTTTCTTTATTTTATTTGTTTCATCAACATTATAAAGTGAAAACTCCATAACTTTTTCGGGATCAATATCATCAAGGGTTATAAAATGCTGTTTATCGGGGGTGATATAAGGATAGCCAGATAAGATAAGTTTTCTACCTGTGGTTTTATCAACCAAGGCACACCCCCAACTATCATAGTACATAGCACTAATAAGATATTGGTTTAGAGGAGGTATTTCACCCATATAAGAATGAAGACTATCAAGATAAGTAATATATTTTTGTTTGCATTCTTCGCAAGGCAATCGTAGTTTTCCTTTTACCGGTTTGATGACATTGGTAGTATCTAAAAAATCAACAGCGTTGGCTTTTTCGGTGAGATATTCGTCTTTAGTCACAAAGCGAATGCTTATTTTCTTTAGTGGTTTCTTGTCTTCAGTAGTAATCAGGTCTTTGTAATTGAGTTTAATCTGGCTAATATCGCCAGTTTGCTCTTGCTTTATAAAAACTTTTTCCCATTGCCACATAGTTACATTATTTCCACTAGGCGTCTTGTATTCCCTTTGAATGTTATACTTTATGGCGTACCAATACATAAGTTCTTCTATGACCTCCACTTTTTCTCCGTAAGGTAGTTTGCCAAGACGAGTACTTTTATCATCAGCTCCTTCGTAAAACTCAATGCCATCACGAGTGGTAACAAACACTTTCTTGATAGTAGGTGTTTTATAATCAATAGGATTGCCTATTTTTTCATCTTCAGAGTTTATATTCTCAGCTGAATTCTCCTCTTCTGTATAAATCTCATCAGCTGTTTTACTTGTCTCTTCTTGGGCAGGAGAGGATGAGAAATATTCACAGCCGCTAAATAGACAACAACTGATGAATAAAATTGGTAATAAGCGTATATGTAAATAATTGTTATAGGGGTTCACAAATATTAATTTTTGGGAGTTTATAGTTCATTGAGCAATTCGTCTAAATCAATAGCTTCTTTTTTGCCAGCACGTATGTCGTCAGCCTCTTTTAACGCTTTAAAAAAACGTTTTTTGAGTTCTTTTTGTTCATTAAGTACAACATTTGATTTTGTACTATTTTCTTTAGTTTTAGTAATCGACACAAAATCAAGATTCTTAACGAATTCTATAAATGATAAAGCTTGCGGACTATTGTCTATGGTGATTGTGTAAGTCATTTGTTTTTATTTTATCGCCACAAAGGTACAAAAAAAAATGATTAGCAATAAAGTAGCTTACTTTTTGTGTTATTTCTTGCCTATTTTCATTACTTTTTCTTCAAAAGTTTCTCTCGGTACGATAGCTTTGTTGCGCACACGGGTGCGATAGTTGTAAATCGTATTGGTGGAATAGTGTAAGAAAGTGGCTATTTTAGAGCTATCGGTGATGCCTAAGCGGATAAGGGCAAAGATACGCAACTCGGGGGTCATTTCGTGAGGTTTGGGGGCAAAACGTTCGTCTTCGGCTAATAGAGCGTTGAACTCGGTGATAAAGTGGGGAAATAGATGCAAGAAAATATCGTCGAACAGCTTGTAGAACTCTTTCAGTTCTTGCTCTATCATCTCGGTAGAGCGGAGCACTTTGTTGAGTTCGTCCCAATTGCGGTCTTTTGCCTTTTTGGTAAGCATTTTTTGGTATTTTTCTAATTTGCTGATGTACACCGAGCACAAGTTGAAAAACTCGCCTATATAGGCTTCTTTTACTTCGTTGCTTTCGTTGAGTTGAGTTACTACGTCGCGCAGGTGTTCGTTGAGTTGTTCTAAATCTTGGTTTTTGTGGTAGAGTTCCTTGCGTATTTTGGCGATGCGCTTCATTTGGCGGGTGACCAATACTACGGCAATGATGAGGAAAACGGCAAACAACCCTACTAACAACAAGGCGTTGCGCAATTTGGTATTCTGACTGTGAATGCGTTCCTGATAGGCTTTTTCGATGATAGGGAAAATCTTCATCACCTCATCGGAACGCAGTTGAGCATTGCAAAAAGTAGCGTCTTCCATCGCCGATTTGATACAAGTGTAAGCGTTCTCTACTTCGCCTAATTGAAAGAGTGCTGAGGCAAGTTCGAGCATCGAGGCGTTTTCTTTAATAGCATCTTTGATGTCGCAACTCGCCGAAATAGCAAAGTATTCTATTTGTTTAGGGACATTCTTTTTCTTTTTGTAGAGCGTGCCCAGCACATAGCCTAATACGGCTTTTTCGTGTTCATCGGTGTGCATTAGAGCAAAGCGGTCGAGGAGGAGTTTTTCGGCTTTGTCATACCTGCCGGCATCGGTGAGCACACCAGCATAGAGGAGGATATAGTGAGTGGAATTCTTATCTACTAAATTGAGAAGGAGATCGCGGTAAGCATTGCTTTTAGCGATATAGGTTTTGGCATCGGGGTTGTTGAAAGCGTAGTTGTTGTAGAGATTGAGGTAGCAGTTGTAGTACTGAATGAGCTGAGGTTTTTGCAGTTGTTCTTTATCAATAGCCTTAAGAAGGTCGGCAGCATCTAAGTAGTTGCCCGAAATGATGTAGAGAGAAGCGAGAGAGAGGCGGGAATCGTTTTGGAGGTCGGGTTTTTGGAGTTCTTCAGCAATGCGGATATTCTCTTTCACGTAGTACACCGCCGAGTCGGATATATAAGTTTTAAACTCGTCGAAGAGGCGTTGGTTGATAGCATAACGTTGTTCAGCAGAGGCATTGGGCACTCGTAGCAAGTCGATAGTTTCTTTTATTTTGCGTTCTTTTTGCTGGGTGTAGTTATCTTTCTGTTTGATAAGTGCGGTGAGGTCGTGAATGAGCGTTTGATTTTGCGCCATTTGCGCCAGAGCGCAGTAGGGGAGTAGTAGGAGGGTTATGATAAGGCTTTTGTACTTCATTTTCAAACATTAATTTTCAGAGGCAAAAGTAAGAAAAATTTGTCAATTTGCCAATTAGAGAATTAGATTTTACTTTCCTATTCTATATGTTTGATTTCCTATTCTCAATAATTGATATTGCAAATGTTTATGGCTATACAGACTTATCCATCCAAAAGTTTCTATAGTTTCGGTATCATTTTTAAAGTAATAGGTAGGTAGAGTGCGAAGTTCTTCTTGAGATTTTACAGTTTTGAAACGAGTTTTTAGATGATAGGTAAGTGAAGGTTTCACGATATGATAATACAAAATGGTAGTATAGCCAAAGTTATCTCGGTAGGTTTGTACGTACTGCGGACGTATATAGTTGCGAGTTAAGCTTTTTTCTTGTTTAGGAAAACGTTTTTCATCAAATAGCTCAGGGTAATTGTATTGTGTTTTTAGGGTGTCTTTGCCAAAGGAAGCACGTTCTATATCGGTGTAGAAATATTGCCATTTGTCGTCTTTTAAGAAGACGATTTTATTCTGTTTTCCCTTTGTTATTTTAAAACAAGAGGCTTTAGTTTTCACATTGTTTTCAAAAAAGTTTTGTTGTTGTGTTGGTGTCCATTTTTTAGATGCTTCGATAAAGGTCATTGGTAGGAAATTTTCATCATCGTTTAGGAAGAATGTACTATAGGTATTTTCATCGATATTGATTACATAATCATCTAAAATATAAGCAGCTTTTTTATGGTCTCTATCAGTTGCAATATCCATTGATTGTTGATAGCCTAAGGTGTCGAATTTCAAAATATAAGAAGATATTCTATCATCTTGAACCATAACCACTTCATTTCGGCGATTGAGAAAACAACTTGTTAAATCTTCCGATTCATTAGTAGGAACTTCGTGAATACAATTTCCTCCTTCTTGGGCGCAAACAGATATTTCATAGTCTAAATCTTCATAATCTCTGTAAGCTATAGGCAAGTTTTTTTCTGCTCTCAGTTTAGAGAAAGAAACGTCTAATTCGTCCATTATCCACGCAAAAAAAGCAATGGTGCAACCTATCGCTATAACGGAGGATATTTTGTGCTTGCAGCAGATAGCATAGAATGTCCATGTCCCTAAAATCAAGGGGATAGGGAGAAAAAGAAACCACGCTTGTGTATATAAGCCTGTGGCAAACTGATTGACAAGGAAGATAAAGAAAGCAGAAAAGACAATACCAGCGATTAGTGCAGGGAAAAAGAGGTCTTTTTTCATAGTATTTTATTTTTAAAGGCAAAAGTAAGAAAAATTAGGGAATTAGCAAATTTGTTTTGGTGTAATTTTTGTTATAATAATTATAAGATTTATGTCGCTACACTTTGCCAAAGTTTTAGACTTTGGCAAAGTTTATTTACTGATAATCAATCATTTTAAAGAATGTTGTGTAAAAAAGTATGTGATAACTGGATATGTGCTTTAAACGTTTCTGAGAGTAAACATATTTATTCACAATCTATTCTTGTTACATCTTAAAAATAATTGACTATGACAACAGAAGAAAAAAGAGCTTTTGAAAAACAAATGTGGGATAAACACCGCATACAAATCGCTTTTAAAGAAAATGAACAACCTTATGATGAAAATAAGGTGTATTTTCCTGAAAAAGTAGCCGCTGCTAAAGAACTATTTAGCAAATTAGGACATCCTAAAGATTTCTTACCGAAAATTACTAAATAATCACAAAAAAGCTGCTAAGCACGTCGCTTAGCAGCTTTTTTTCACTATTATATTACTGTAATTGCTATCGTTTTTTTAATCCTTTGGCTTGTGCCTTATCGGTGAGGGGGTACAAGCTAATGGCATAGCCTCCGCCTGCTACTGAGTGCAGAGTGAGCTTGCTCTTGTTGGTCACCAATACTTTTTGAATAGTATAGGCTTGCGGATTGGTTTGATAGTTGGCATCTTTGGCATCGGCGTAGATAGTGGCTACATAAGTAGTTTTGGGCTCTAAGAAACTGAAGTGAATCTTGGAGGTAAAATCCTTGCCGGCTGTATTGCCTACAAACCAATTGCGAGTGCCTTTGGCTTTGCGTGCCACAGTGATATAAGCCCCTGGTTCGGCTTCTAAATAGTGGCTTTCGCTCCAATCGAGCGCAACCTCTTTGATAAACTGAAAAGCATCGGGAAAACGGCGGTAGTTCTCTGGCAGGTCAGATGCCATTTGCAGCGGACTGCTCATCGTTACATACAATGCCAATTGGTTTGCCAAAGTGGCATTGCAGTGTGAATGGTTGTTGGGGTTGTTCTTGCTGATGTCCATTTCAAACACGCCAGGAGTATAGTCCATCGGTCCGCCAATAAGTCGGGTGAAGGGCAACACACACACGTGATTGGGCTTGCTACCGCCAAAGGCTTGGTATTCACCTCCGCGCGCCGACTCGTTGCCTATGAGGTTAGGATAGGTACGACACAACCCCGTAGGGCGCACTGCCTCGTGAGCATTCACCATAATGCGGTAGTCGGCAGCTTTTTTAATAGCATAAAGGTAGTGATTGTTTACCCACTGACTGTAATGGTTTTCGCCTCGCGGAATGATATTCCCTACATAACCGCTTTTTACGGCGGGGTATTCGTATTTGTTCATCAGCTGATAGGCTTTGTCCATAAAACGCTCATAGTTGCGGATAGACGAGGAAGTTTCGTGGTGCATAATCATCTTAATTCCCTTGCTTTTGGCGTATTGGTGAATAGCTTCGATATCAAAATCGGGGTAAGGTGTTTGGAAGTCGAATACCAAATCTTTGGAATGTCCAAACCAATCTTCCCACCCTATATTCCAACCTTCTACCAGTACACCATCAAAACCATTTTCGGCGGCAAAGTCGATGTATTTCTTCACGTTTTCGGTAGTAGCCCCGTGCTTGCCGTGGGGTTTGAGGGTGGTGTAATCGGTTTTACCGATATGCACACTAGGCACATCGTAAGTATACGACCATTCTTTCATACCGGTAATCATTTCCCACCATACCCCTACGTACTTCATCGGGTGAATCCAAGAGGTATCAGCTAAAGCGCAAGGTTCGTTGAGGTTGAGGGTGATATCCGAAGCTAAAATATCGCGGGCATCGTTGCTAACAATCACTGTACGCCAAGGCGTTTGGGCAGGGGTTTGCATATAACCTTTGGCACCGTTGGCATCGGGGGTAATCCACGATTGGAACACGAAAGTCTTATCGTTGAGGTTGAGGTGCATCGCCCCGTAGTTTACCAAAGCAGCCTCGTGCAGGTTGATATACAAACCATCGTCAGTTTTGAGCATTAAAGCGGTTTGTACGCCCGTATCCGAAAAGCCTGTTTGTGCTAAATTCGCCTGACGCCCTTTTTGGTTGATAGCGCGTATTTCGGAGAGGCGTGATTGCTGATAGTCGTACTCTTGGGTATCGTAATCGCCGGGTATCCACCACGCTTGGTGATCACCCGTCATTGCAAACTCGGTGCGTTCTTCTTTAATCACAAAGTAAGGCATTTGCTTTTGTTCGGGGAACTCATAGCGGAAGCCCAATCCGTCGTCAAACAATCTAAAACGCAGGTTCATCTCTCGGTGGGTGTCCTTCTGTTTGAGGCTCACCAATAGCTCGTTGTAGTGGTTGCGAATGTTTTGGCTTTCGCCCCATACGGGTTGCCAAGTTTCATCAATGCTTGTATTTTGGGTATTCACCACTTCAAAATTATGGTAGAGAGAGGTGTTTGCCCCCTCTTTTTTGGTGATTTCAGCGCCAAATTTCACTTCATTGGAGCTAAATAGTTCAATACCTAATCTACTCGGTTTAACTACTTCTTTTCCCTTGTAAAAAAGCGAATAGGTAGGTGTGCCTTCCGCGTTGAGTGAAAAAGAGAGTTTCAGCGCTTTGTTAGGCGAAAATAACTCCTGCGCTACAGCAGTAGCACAGGAGAGGATAGTTATTGTTATGAAAGTAAGAAATCTCATAAATTAGCAAATTTATTAATTAGCAAATTAGCAAATTTGGTATGAGCTATATAGGCATTTTTAATTTTCTAATTTGTGGATTGTCCCCTTATTCACTTACTCACAATTGTGGTGTACATATTCAGTTATGAGCCTTCGCTGACTTCCCCGAAAGGGGACAGTTCTTAAAAGTGAAGGGAATAATCTCTGAAAATAAAGATTAAAATTTAGTATAAAAATTATATTTATAGAAATAAAACAGTATCTTTGTCTTGAATTTAAAATCTATTCCTTATGAAAAACACTATATTTTACACACTTATTACCTTGTTGTTTTTGCTTTCTTGTAAAAAAGAAAAACCTGAATTTGAAATTCAAAAGAGCTATCACACTTTTGTGATTGACGGGCATTTAGAGGAATGCTCTTTTCGGATGTTTACAGGTGTCTTTGAAACAAAATGTTACAGGGTTACTGATGAATCTAACAATACTTTTATGGTTGCTAAAGAATATTTAAAATTCGACACTTATGAAGCGGGTTATCGTTATACTGTAAAAGTACTTCGCGAACAAAAAATTCTTAACCGAGAACCCTATCAAGATGAGATATATCTACCTCACTATACTGTTTTAGAGGTTTTAAAGAAAGAAAAACTATAACGATAATTAGCAAATTTATTAATTAGCAGATTAGCAAATTTTCTCATTTGCTAATCTGCTAATTTTTTTATTAATACTCTATCACCACCATATCCCAATAGCTGAGGGAGGGGAGGGTGAAGGTAATTTGGTTGTTGTTATAGGTAAATTCTACGGCACGAGGAGCACCGCCAAAGAGGTCGGGGCTGGCGAACCACACTTTTTTGGGTTGTGCGGTTACAGCAACGGTAGTTTTAAGGTCGGTTACTGTGGTAGGTTTCTTTTGAGTACCGTTGGTATCACGCCAGTCCATAGAGGTTACCCCGTTGAAATTGATGAGGTGTACCACTTCTTTGTTATTTACCTTTTTGCTCACGCAAGCAATTTGGTCTTTGGCTGCAGGCCAAGCTGCTATGGTTGCATTTTCGGCAGTTACCTGCGCTGAGGTATAACTACCGCCATCGCGCAATAGGTTTTGGTAAGCCACCAAGAAATCGTAGTAGGTGATGAGCGCTTTTTTGAGGTCGGCTTTCATTTGAAGGTTTTTGTTAGGGAAATACTCATTGGCGAGGTAGTGTTCGCCTATCTCTAAATGAGCCCCTCCAAAAGCAAAAATCACGGCATTGGCAAGCAATACGCCAGGTTCGTTTACAAAACCTGCATTTTTAGATTTTTCATAATCCATATAGGCAGCCAACACCGTTTTGAGTTGGTTGTTGCTACGATTGTAGTTATCGAGGATAATGCGAGCTAACTGGTCGTAGGTTTTTTCGTCCCATACTTCAGTATATAGAAAATCCACTTTATTGGTGCCTGCAATTTCAGTTTGACCGTATTGCCCTACCGCGTTCATCACAAGGCGTTTGTTAGGATGTGCGTTTTTCATCGCATTGATAAATGAGGCGTATTGGGGCAAGAGGTCTACGCTATTGCCATTGTAATCGTATACCGTGCCACGCCCCCCGAGTTGGTCGATATGATAGCCATCGAAGCCAAAAACAGCATAGACATCGCTGTTGCGCCCTGCTAAGTAGTTTTGCCAGTGTGCATTGCCAGGGTTGGTGAGGTAGATACTACTGCGGGCAAAGTCGCCTAACAAGTGTGCATCTTTCTCTTTGTGCTGATTGTCTTTGTAGAGAAACCACTCTTTGGCAACCCCATCGGCTTCCGCATTTTTGAGTGCCCCAAAAGCCAAGTTGTAGAACATCGCTTTCATACCCTTGCTATGAGCAGCGCTGATATAGCCACGTACAGTAGAAAGAAAAGTGGGGCGTTTGAAGAGGTCAGTCCACTCAGTAGCAGGGTTTTGAGGGGTGCCAGCCAGTGGTTTGTGGTGGTCGTACATCCAATCGTAGAACTGAATGCCATTGATATGACACCGGTTCATAAAGTCGATATTCTTCTCAATAGGTTCGTTTTTGCCGTAAGAGGACAAGAAGCCATAGCGGGGGAATTTTGTCCAATCGGAAGATACATCCACAGCGATACTGCCGTAAGTATTTTGTTTACCGCCAGCTTCTTGGTAGATTTCCACCAAATAACCTCGATAGTCATCGGCAGGGGTTACCCATCGCCAAGAGGCGCTGGTAAGAGGTTCTTCTTTAATGATTTCGCCTAAGTGAGAGTAGCGCACTTTGTAAGTACCAGAGGGCATACTCGCCAAGGAGAAGCGCACCGTGCTACCAGGGGTGTAGACTGCCTTATCGGTGCTGATATCTATTTTCAAATAAGTTTCGCCATAGGTAATAGGGTTATTGCTCGGCGTATCGTTCTTCTCGCAAGAGAAGAGGCTGAGCGTAGTGGCGAAGAATAGAGTATATAAAGCTTTCATTTTCAATTAATAATTATTCCTCTCTCCCGTTTCCTCTCTCCCAAGGAGAGAGGGGCAATCCGCAATAGTTTAAAGCCTCACCCCTCCACATACTCGCTTTCGCGACTTCCTCTCCGAAAGAGAGGGGGGCAATCCGCAAATAGGATTGAGAGAGGCTAAGCCCGCAGATGCGAACGGAAAGGAGGGTTGTTTAACACGTATAAAGATGTTTTGTTCTTGAACTCTCTTAAACTCCCTCCCCTTGGGGGAGGGCTGGGGAGGGGACTATTGCTTTTTAATAATCACCTTTTGGGTGAGTTGGTTGAGGGTGATTTTGTAGGTGCCTGCTTCAGTGATTTTCCACTTATTATCGGGGTTAGAGCCGTGGGCGCTGAAAATCATAGGTTCTTCTACACCGGCGGGTGCTTTATCAGCTTTAGCAGCTAAGAACCAGTCGCCACCCCAATCGCTTTTCTTGTCGCAAGAGAATTTGAGCTCGCCCGCTTTCAAGTCGCCTTCCCACATAAAAACGTTAGGATTGCTACTATCGACAGTCATTGCAATAGGATTGTTGATATCCCAACCAGCATCGGTAGCACTACCAATCATATACATTCCTGCATAAGGAGTGAAAGGCACAATGTCAATCTTCATTGTACGAGTGTTGAGCGTAATCTTGTAAGTGCCAGCTGCAATTTTCCATTTGTTATCGGGGTCGCCCGCCCATTTCTTCACAGGGAGGTCACTACCTTCAGCAGTATTATTTTCTTTCGGACGGAAAAATACTGCTAACCAATCGCCTTCTTTAGTGCCTATTTTGAACTCACCTCCATTGCCTAAATCGGCGTTGTAGTGGAACACAAAGGGGTCGGCAGGGTCTACGGTCATTTTCTTGAAGCTCCAACCGGTAGGTTCACCTACGAACCACAACTCGGTATATTCAGGCGCTTCGCCTTTGGTGATGCTTATGGTGAGGTTGATGAGGTTCACTTTCACAGTATAGACACCACTTTCGGCAATTGTAAATTTCTCATCACTCGTATCGACATCGGTTTTGCGGAAGTGCAACTCGTTGTTGTTACTGCCTTTGCCATACGATGGTATAAACTGACCTTTGGTAGTGATAAACTTGATTTCTCCAGCAGACAATCGTCCTGACCACGCAAAAGCTTTAGGAGTGCCCTCAACAGGTTTCATCTCTTCGGCTTGATCGGCACTCCAACCGTGAGGGGCGGCGCTACCGATGATATACAATGTATTGCTGATAGGGGTATGCGTTTTGAAAACGATAGTCTTTACATTGGTATGTTGTTTCATTCCCTCGCCAGAAGCCACTTGAGCAATAATGCGTACTTCCATAGTAACTTCGGTGTCTACCGCAACCTTGAAAGTATTGAGCAAGAGGTTGTTGAGTTCTTCGTTTTTATACACTCTCTCATAGGCTTCACGACCTACATTCTCGCTGATACCTCCCGCAAAGTTATTGCCTTGCACATCCATTTGGAAGGTATAGGTGATACCGGCATTGGTGCCGTAATTAGAAGCTGCTGTCCAAGTGAATTTGATAGCTTCTTGTTCGGGGTTGGCAGCATCTAAGGCTACCATTTCTTTTTGGGCTTTCAATTCAAAAGGTTTTCCCTCTTTGAAGAGCTCCATATAGTCCTCTTTTTTACAGCCCGTAAGGAGCAGTAAGAGGAAGGCGATGTATAAATGGAATGGTTTCATATTAGTTTGTTCCTCACCCCCTCCGTTCTCCCCCTCTCCGAAGGCGAGGGGGAGGGAATCCGCAAAAGCGACAAGGGTGAAATTGTTTTTATTTGTTAATTAAGTAATTTGTTTTAATTGCCTGTGCGGCTCGCACTACCAACCAGGGTTTTGGGTGAGGTTGGGGTTGGCGTCGCGGTCTTTTTGAGGGACGGGCAAGAGCAGGTGTTTCTCGCGGGCATTGGTTTTACCTATGGAGTGCAAGAAATTGAGTGCGTACTGACCGTTGTCCCAGCGAATCATATCAAACCAGCGATGACCTTCAAAAGCGAGTTCTATACGGCGTTCGTGGCGTATTTTCTCACGCATTTGCGCTTGAGTGAGGTTCTCTATATCGGCGCGACGAGTAAGACCCGCGCGGGTGCGCACTTTGTACAAAGGCACTTCGGCTTCGGTGGTGCGACCCAATTCGTTGAGAGCTTCCGCTTTCATTAGGAGTACATCGGCAAAGCGGAGCGCTACAAAGTTGGCAGGGTTGGTGTTGAAATCAGGCGACTGACTTAGTGGCACTAAAAACTTGCGCACATTGTAGCCCGTGTTAGACATTGAAGCGCGGTACGCATTCCCCTCAAAATTAGGACAACCCTCGTAGAGAATCGTCTTATCCTTGCGGAGGTCGCCAGCCTCATATTGGTCTACAAACTCTTGTGTAGGCTGATTCCACCCATAAGCACCCCCTACCCAACCGCTGTTGCGAGGACCCATAAAAGTACTGAGCCAAGAGGCTTGGTTTTCTTCGCCCCAGAAATCATCTTTGGTAAGTCCGTAATACTGAATTTCAAAGATAGACTCGGCAGTGTTTTTGTTGCGTTCGGCAGCGCCAAAACAATCGGAATAATCAGGATTGAGGGTATAACCGAGGTTTTCGACAGCGTTGCACATCTCAAGGGCTTCACTATATCTGCCCAAGGTGAGGTATACTTTAGCGAGCATACCCGCAGCAGCACCTTTGGTGGCACGACCTTTATCGGCATTGCTATATTGCTCGCGTGTAGGCAATAGGTTGAAAGCCTCTTTGAGGTCGGGGATAATCACCTCGTTGTATATCTTCATTTTGCTTTGGCGGAAAGGCGTTTTGTTAGTCAAACTCTCTTTAGGGTCGAGCTGAAGAGGCACATCGCCAAAGAGTTGCACCAAAAGGAAATAGTAGTGCGCGCGGAGGAATTTGGCTTCACCGATACAGCGGTTTTTGATATCCTCAGGGATATTGGCAGAAGGCAAAGCTTTCAGAGCCGTATTGCAATAGAGAATACCAGGGTTACAACCGCGCCATATTTCGAGCGCCAAAGGGTTATCGGCAGTTGCGTTGAAGTTGGAAAGAGTGATAGTTTCGAGTCCGTCGTTACCACCTCCAGCGCCTACGATGCTGTTACCTGCTACGATGTCGAGCGTCCAGAGGCGCATATTGTAGAGGTTAGAGCGTTGCAAGGGTTTATAAGCCGAATTGGTAAGGGCAATTGCCGATGCCGCATCGCTTATGTTTTCAGCACTTGAATCTTCATAAGGAGTCTTGTCTAAGAATTTAGAGCAAGCCGTGAAGAGTGGAAATGCTAATAGGGTGATGTATAATATCTTTTTCATAGTATTGATTCCTCTCCCCCGTTCCCCCTCTCCCAAGGAGAGGGGGGCAAGCCACAAAGGCTGCATAGGGGTAATTTTTTTTTGTTTATAATTGTGTTATATTTTATTACCTGATGCCTGATGCCTGACACCTGACACCTGATGCCTGACCCCTAAAACTGCACGTTTAATCCAAAGCTAACTGTGCGGGTTACAGGGTAAGTACCGCCATCAACGCCACCAGTGCCTACTTCGGGATCCATACCGCTGTATTTGGTGAAAGTATAGAGATTTTGGCAAGACAGATATATGCGCAACATATCGGTGTGGAATTTTTGAGTAACCTCTTTAGGAAGTGTATACCCCAAAGTTACGTTCTTGATGCGCAAATACGAACCATCTTCTACAAAGCGGGTAGAGTGACGCGCATTTTGGTTGGGGTCGCCATAGATAGCACGCGGAATGCTATTGCTAGTGCCCTCGCCTGTCCAGCGGTCTTTTACTTTGGCAATTTGGTTTTGTGGCACCGACATTCCCTCTTGCCATATACGGTTGGCATTGTAGATATCGTTGCCTGCTACACCTTGTAAAAATATTTGTAAATCGATGTTTTTGTAGTTGAAATTGTTGTTCATAGAGAATGTCCATTCAGGGAACGGATTGCCGATATAAGTACGGTCTTCGGCATTGATGACCCCGTCGTTGTTGAGGTCGCGGAACTTCACATCACCAGGGGCGGTACCGTTTTCCACTTGGGTAGCATAGTTGTCCACCTCTGTTTGGTTTTGGAAAAGTCCGTTCATTACATAGCCATAGAAAGCGTTTACAGGGTGACCCTCGGAGAGGATTTGCAATTTGGTGAGGAACGCCTCAAAACCAGTGAACAAAGGCACACCATCGTTCATCTTCACAATTTTGTTGCGGTTGAACGATACGTTTACATCAGTATTCCATTGGAAGTCCTTTTTATTCACATTCACTGATGATACTGTGAGCTCTACCCCTTTGTTTTCCACTTTACCAGCGTTGATACTTGGCACGTTGATATCCGAATAGCCAGAGCTTACTGATACCGCCATTGGCACCAACATATCGCTGGTGTTTTTGATATAGGCATCGAAAGTGAGGTTCAAGCGGTTTTTGAGTAGCGCAAGGTCAATACCCCCATTGAATTGCTCTACGGTTTCCCATTTTACATTAGGGTTAGGCATCACGTGAGGATAGAGGGTAGACACCAAATTGTTGTTGAACACATATTGCCCTGTGCGTAATTTGGTGAAATAAGCATAGTTATCAATACCGCCTTGGTTACCAGTCATACCGTAACCCACGCGCAATTTCACATCGTTTACATAGTCGTTTTTAGGGAAGAAAGACTCATTTGATGCGCGCCACGCCAAAGAGAAAGAAGGGAAAGTACCCCAGCGGTTTTCTTTGGAGAAACGCGAAGAACCATCGCGACGCACCGTAGCAGTGAGCAAGTACTTATCGGCATAAGTATAGTTGAGTCGCCCGATGAAAGAGAGGATAGCCCAATCGTTCATCGTACCGCCTACTGTAGGGTTTTCCAAGCCTTTGCTGAGTTGGTTTTGCTGGTCGCTCAAGAAGTTGCTCACACTCGCATTGATTTTGCTATACACGTTGTTTTGCGCACTGGTGCCCACCATCACATTGAGGAAGTGCTTTTGGGCAAAAGTATTGGTATAAGTGAGTGTGTTATCCCAAAGGAGAGTAGTGCTCTTGTTAGCATCTTGGTAGAGGTTAGAGAGCGGATTAGGTATTGGTTTCCAGTTGTATTTAGGGGAGAAACTGCGGTTGTCCCAATATTTAAAATCAAGCCCTCCAGTGGTTTTGAATACCAAATGTTTTACGGGAGTAATCTCGGCAAAGATATTCCCCAAAATGTTATAGCCTTTGGTAGTGTTTTGTCCGTTGATAAGGGCAGTACCTATCACGTTGCGGATATCGCTGTACTGATGGGCAGGCGAATCCGGACCTGAGTAGCTGCCGTCTTCATTGTAAATAGGTTGTGTAGGCAAAGAAGCCATTGCCATACGGATGTTGTAGTCGCCCGATTTCTTTTCGTCGTGACTGAGAGTGAGGTTGTTGCCAAACTTAATCCACGGTTTTACGCGCGACTCGCCATTGAACTGCACTGTATAACGGCGGTAAGAAGTGTTGAGGATAATCCCATCTTGGTCGAACACCCCAGCTGATACGTAGTAATTGCTCTTGTCGTTACCGCCTGAGTATGAAAGCGAATAGTTACGCATAAAAGCAGGGCGGAAAAGCGCTTTGAGCCAGTTAGTGCCTTCGCCCCAGTCTTCGGGATTAGCAAAATCAGGGCGTTGTGAAAGCGGACTCACCCCAGGGGTACGGTTGTAGTTGGCAATCATCTCGTTGTGATAAGAAGCGAACTCGCGGGCGTTGAGCATCACAGGTAAGTTGGTAGCTTGTTGGAGAGCAATATTGGTACTAAACGACAGTTTGCCGTCGCCATTTTTTCCTTTTTTGGTAGTGATAAGCACCACCCCATTGGCACCACGAGAGCCGTAAATGGCAGTTGCCGAAGCATCTTTTAGCACATCAATATTTTCTATATCATCTACGTTGAGGGCGTTGATACCGAGGTCGGTAGGTACCCCATCGATAACCAGTAGCGGTTCGCTGTTGTTAATCGTGCTGATACCCCGAATGCGAAACGACACATTGTCACCAGGTTTTCCCGCCGAGGTTACTTGCACCCCAGCAGCACGCCCTTGGAGCGCTTCCCCAGCGTTGGCAATAGGTTTCTCCTTGAGGGCTTTGTTAGACACCGAAGTAACCGCTCCCGTAAGGTCTTTCTTGCGGACGGTACCATAACCTACCACCACTACCTCGTCTAACTGCTCTTGTTCTTCTTTGAGCACGATAGAGAGTTGGTTTTGGTTGCCTACTGCTACATTTTGGGTGTGATACCCTATAAATGAAACCGATAGCGTGGCTTTAGCAGGTACATCTATCGTGAAATTCCCATCGAAATCGGTAGTAGTACCCTTAGTAGTGCCTTTCACCACCACCGATGCCCCCAGCACGGGCTGGTGTTTTTCATCGATTACCTTTCCGCTAATCTTTTTGTTTTGGGCAGAAAGGGCGGTAGAAAGCAAGCTAAAAAGTAGTAGCAAGGTGAGCTTGCCAATACTGTTTAATAAAGTTCTTTGTTTTCCTTTCATTTTAGTTAAAAGTTAAGAGGTAAGAGGTAAGAGCTGACACCTAATACCTAATTCTGCCGCAAAGATAAAACGTTAAAGATATACTAAAAACATCAGATAGTGAAAATATAGATAACTAAAAATGTAGCAGTTTGATAAACAACAAAATGAAAAGAAAGCAAGAGCGAAAAATATAGAAAGAATGTAAGGAAATGACGAGTTACGAATGACGAGTTACGAATGACGAGTTACGAATGACGAGGAGCGAATGACGAGAGACGAAATATAAAATAAGTTAAAAAAAAATAGGATATAAAGATATTTTTTATTATTTTTGCCCCGATGATAGGTGTCAGGGTTCAGGGGTCAGGAATCTGACTGGTCTGACACGTCCGACTAGTCTGACTTGTCTGATAAAAACTAATAATCCAATAACTTTTGCGGCTTGTTCCCCTTCGGGGGTTCGGGGGCTCACTAAATAATAATTATATGAAAAAACTAATTTTTTCGGCACTGGTTGCCACAGCATTATGCGTTTCCTCTTGCGGGAAAGACGACGACAACGGCGGAGGTAGCACTTCGCTCAAAGGAGATTGGTATATTTATACTATGTATAATAACTCTGGAAGTAATGGAAAACCTATGAGTTGGGGTTTTCCTGACGATCGTGCTAAACGGGGTTATCGCTCATTTTCCGATACTCAAATAAAAGAAGAATGGTATCATTTAGAAGGTTCCGAATGTAAATATACTCCCTTTATTCTTGATTACACCCTCTCTAATGGTGAGATAAATTATAGTGTTGCTAGCAATTCTCCTAATGGTCCTAAAGGAAAGAAAATGAAGCCTATGAAATATGAAATAAAGGGCAAAGAACTTATTCTCACTTTTGAGAACAATTTAGGTTTTCAAGAAACAAATATCCTTCACAAAAAAGGAGTAGACTATAGTTATCTCGATCCTTTTGTAGGTTATTGGAAACTTACCAAAATAGAAGCAGGAGGCACTACTTATCCTGCGGGTACTCCTGCTTGCTTTACAGGTAGTATAGTAGCGAGCTCTATAGGCTTTTCGCTTTACTATACCCTGCCTGCAAACAGCACACAATGCCAAGCAGGTAAGGTGGAAAGCTACGACTATGTAAAAGAAGGAGGCAAATATTACAACGTTTCTAACGGACAAAAAGTACCTATCCCTTTTAGCTTTAGCAATAACAACCAAACACTTACGCTTAGCCTTGGAGGAACTACAATGTTCTTCCAAAAGCAGTAATCAATTAATGAAATAGTTACTTTACTTTAGAAAAAATCCCTTGCAGTGCAAACTGCAAGGGATTTTTTACTTTTGAATAAAGTCGGTTTTATCAGAGTTATCCGACGACTCTGACAAGTCTGAGGAGTCTGATGATGAACAGAAAGGTCTAATAAAACCGATAGCATTTTTAAGGCGTCATTTGTAGCAAGTTACTAATTTCCTCGGCGTGGGTGCGGCAGTAGTACATCACAAAAGCGATGTAAGGCACAAATAATAGTATGCTCCACAACAAGCCTTGTGCGAATCCTTTGTAATCACCGATGCGGTAAAGGGTATAGCCTGCCCATAGCAAGTTGAGCGTCATCGTGATATGCGACAGTTGGGCAAAGATATTAGCGCCGCTCCACGTGAATGTGAAGAGTCCCATAGTGCCGAAATAGTACATCGGCAGGAAGGCAAGGGGTAGCCAAAAGCTCTTTTTGGTGAGCCAAAAGGCGATAAAGCAAGCTAAATACACTAAGCTGCTGGGTGAGCAAGCGTTGTAAGCAAGCCATTGCACAAAGTTTACTTTCAAAGTGAAGAAGAAATAACCACTCCCTGAAAGTGTGAGCAATAATAGAAGGATTGCTAAAACAATCCCTGCGGTTTTTTCAGTTTTTGTAAGAAGCATAATGTTAAAAATTAGTAAATTAGAGAATTAGCAAATTAGAAAATCGACAAATCAATTAATGGGGATATAGATTTCTGTTTTTAGTTTTTCTTCGGGGGTGCGGCGAGCGTCGTTGAGGTATTTCTCGAACATAGGCTCATCGCGCAGTTCGTATTCATTTTCTACTACCCAACGCATTGCAGCATCGCAAACGGCAGAGAGCTGACTGTAACTGCCTTGATAGAAAAAGACGGCATACTTGCCTCCTGCTAAGGTTTTGCAACTCACCTCTCCTTCAGGGAGCGCAGGTTTGTGAATAGCCAAACTTACTTCCGAACGTTGCAGGGAGGCTTCGGTAATTTTAGGGTCGTCGTACGATACACATATCGACTCGATGCCTTTGGAAAATAGCTTTTGCGATTTTACAACCGCCCATAATTGTTCGTAGGCTTTGCCGTAGTCTAAAGACCCATATCCGCCGGTAAGGGCTACATAGATGAGGTTTTTAGGCTCGAGTTCCATTATTTTAGGAGCTTTGAGAGCCAAATCGGGGTTGATGATTTCTTTTTTCATAATGTAGATATCTTTATTAGTTCTGTACTCGGTAGGGGTAATGCCATATTGGTTTTTAAAGGCTTTAGAGAGCGATGCAGGGGTTTCATAGCCTATATTGAAGGCTATTTGCTCTATAGGGAGGGTAGAGTAGCGCAGCAGTTGGGCAGCGGTTTCTATGCGCAAACGCGCGATAAAAGCGATAGGCGATTCACCTTTCAGCACTTTGAAAATCCTACAAAAGTGAAAGTGCGACAAGTGGGCAATATCGGCTAATGTTTTCAGTTCGATAGGCTCATCAAGGTGACGGTTGATGTATTCCGCTACCTTGTTGATGCGCTGGGTGTAATCGTTATGAGTGATAGATTTCATAGGGTGTAATTTGAATTTCTGGGGCAAAGATACGGCAGTTTTTTCAAGGGGACTTTTCCTATATTGCTTTATTGTTTGTTGTTACAATACAAGCTGGGGAGGTCAGACAAGTCAGACGGAGTCAGACAACTCGGATAAGTCAGACGGGTCAGACAAGGCTGTCAAAAGTATACTATAACCCCTGACCCCTGAAACCTGACCCCTAATTTGGCGCAATTTTTGAGGCTTATAAACTATTAATTATCAATTATCAATTGAATTATTATGATTTATACTATAACCATTAACGATAATAGCCCAATGGCTATGAGTTTTATAAAGTACGCAAAAACTCTTGATTTTGTTAAAGTTACCAAGATAAAGGAAACTAAAAAAGAAGCAATTGCTACTGAAGAACTCGAAGAAGATGAATATGGTATTCCTATCAAATACCGCGATAAAATTATGGCAATGTCAAAAGAATCTAATAAAAACATTGCACGTCGTTGGGATGAAGAACTTGCTAAAATGGAAGAAAAACAAGCTATATGATAGTTATTTCGGATACCAACATTATTTATAGCTGTTTCTATAAACCAGAAGGAGTTATAGCTACCATTTTGAGTGATAAAAAGAAAACAATTCAATTTATTGCCCCTGATTACCTTTTAGATGAGGTTAATGAACATTTACCTGAAATTATGAAAGATAATCATTTGACCAAAAGGCAAGCTAATGTCCTTCTCAAAAGATTTATACAAAATATTATTTTCTTCAAAGTAAAAGATATTCCAAGAGTATATATAGATAAAGCTAAAAATATAGTCAAAAGCATAGACCCTGACGATTATCCTTTTGTTGCACTTCATTTGGAAAAAGGCCATAAAATCTGGACTTGTGATTTCAAACTTTTGAATGGATTAAAAGAAGAAGGTTATGATATATGTATAACAACCCAAGAGCTTAAAACAAAAGTTTATCACAAAAAAGAAAGTATTTTATAGACTTTGTCAAAGTCCTTGGACTTTGACAAAGTGTAGTGACTGCCCCCTAAATCTCTCCTTTCTTCATTTTTTCAAAATTGGTTTGAATCTCTGATTTTTCATCATCGCCACCATATTCGGCCTTAGGGAGATTTTTAACAGCTTTTTCTTGTATTTCTAAGGCTTTTTGCTTTTCACCACGTGCGTACAAGAGGTGGGCAAAAGTGTCTAAATAATAAGAATTTTCGGGTTCTAATTGTACTGCCGAACTCGACCATTGGAAAGCCTCATTCAATTTATCGGGGTTTTGTTTGTGCTCTTCAAACACTTTCCAAGCAATGTTGTTAGCGCGATTTGCAAAACGCATTTTGTAGTATTTCCAACTGTTCTCATCATCGCCTTCCGAAAAAGCCTTGTCTAATGCAGCGATGAGATTGCTATCCTTTTGCAATAGATTTTTGTAGTATTCACCGAAGTAAGCTGCGGCTTCATCTACATTGTTATCATAGAGAAAATCGATGTAGTTATCGGCGGAGAAAAGGTTCTTTTTCAAACCTTCTTTATAAACAGTTTTTACGGGTTCAAAGAGTTTTTTGTCGTTGAAAACGATACGGTCGAGTTGGTTAGATAGTTCTCCGTAATTTACTTCTATGATTCCTTTGTTCAAACGTTCGTTATAGCCCATATAGTTGTCGTCGTTACCTTCAATTTTTTTGTTGTAGGCTTTGATATCATCGGCGAATTTCACCAAATAAGCAACCGCATCTATATCGGCGGTAGTTGCAGGTTTTTCGGCGTTGAAAATGCGGTAGTAATAGTTGCTTTCGGTATTGTTGAGGGAGAGCAAGAAAGCGTACTCAGGGTCGAGTTTAGTGTCCTTTTTATGAGCATTCACCACGCGTTCCCATTGGGAGATTGCCTGCTCTGGGGTGAGTTGCATTTGGTAAATACCTTTGGGATTCTTGAGATTAGAGAAATAATCTTCGGCTTCTTGCGCAATATAGTCAAAAGCTTCTTCCTCATTGCTATCGCCGGTTTTTTGTTCCGGACGATTCTTTGCTAATAAATACACACGCTGACTGTCCTTTTTGAGGAAAGTGGTGAAAATGTTTTGCAGTTCTTTTACGGGTAGTTTAGGGTTACTCAAGGCTTTATCGAGTGCGCGTGCCATTGCAATAGTGCTGAAACGGGCTACATTTTCGTTAGAAGTAAAGAGCTCATCACTGGCAACCTCACTGATGGTTGCGGGTTGTGAATAAAGCACATTGCCTGCAACGTCTAACAGAACTACTTGGTTACCTGCAGGAACTCCTTTGGCTTTGAGGGTTTTGAGGTCTTTGGCAGTAGCCAAATAGAACTCGTAAGGATAAAGCGGACTGTTATCGTCATCATCGTCGTTATAGCCACTACCGTCTTCTTTGTATTTAGCGAAGAAATCATCAAATTCAGCTTTTGCTTTTGAGTTATCAGGTTGCTGGAACACTACCACTAAACGACTTTGTTTATCGGCTGAAGCGAGGGCAACATTGAGGTTTTTAGGCACCGAAACTACGGCTTTGGTTTTTTCTTTGGTTTTTTTATCGGGGTCGTATCGAGGAATATCGCGTTCTTTTTCAAAGTCGATGAAGTGAGCCCATTGACTTACGTTTTCTTTAGAAGCGACAGGTACTTGGTTAGGATTGGGTTTGTCGTTTGGTTTGCTAAAGACAATGGCATTGCTGCTATTGCCTTCCGAAACCGAAATAGTTTGTTTGTCGGGATTGTAAACCCCGTTGAGGTTGAAGGAATTACCACCTGCTAAAACAGCGATTTCCACAGCATTTGTATCTTTGCCAATAGGGAATTTTTGGATGTTTACTTCCTTGTTTTTGCTGTGGGCAGCTTGGTGAGCATCAACTAAGTAGAGATTGGCAGTGCGGGGTACTTCAAAACTTTCGAGCACATAGTAAGTTTCGCCATTGCTATCCTTTTTTTCTTCAATATTCTCTAAAGAATCGATTTTGTTATAAACGCATACGTACTCCACTTCTCCTTTAGCATTTTCATACCCAATGTAGAGATAACGCGGATCGGCACCTGTGCGAGGCGGTGTTTTGAGGGTGATTTGCAATTGCTGACTGTCGCTTTGTTTTTTCTCAACAACAAAAGAAGAGGTTTGAGGTTGAAAAAGTATTTTTTTATCTTTGAGAACGTACTCGCCCGAGGTAGCAATCAGTTCGTAAGTGCCGTTGGGGAGGAATCTCAATTCTAAAGCATTGCCAAGAGAGTTGGCTTTATAATTTCCTGAAGGAATGGGGGTTTGCGCAGCCAAAGAGAGCGGCAAGAGCGCTAATAAGGGGAGTACTTTCATTTTTAGATATTAGTTAATTTAGTTTTTAGGGCTTAGCAGCAAAAAGTGAGCCAGAGCATTTAGTATATTGTAAAAAAGGAAGGATTAATCTATAATTCCTTTTCTTTTGGCTTCGGCGGTAACGATCTCTATATCGGGGAGTAACTCGCGATGGGCTGTGGTGAGTTTTTGAAAGAACTCATAGAGATCATAACTATAGAGAAATAGTCTCTCAGCATCAGGGATTTTTACAGCTTCTTCATAGAATTTGATAAAGTAAGCCATTGCCTTTAGGTCGGTAGCATCAGGGATGTATTCGGTGTGAAAGATAATTTGCAGGAAATTCTGGTTGTAGAATGTAGTGTAGTTGCGTATGAGCAAACGGGTATACTCCTCATTTATTTTTCTATCGCGATAATGGGCTTCCACTAAGCGTTTCCACTGCCAGCGCAGTTGTTTAGGGGTTAGCTTTAAGATGTAATTTTCTACCTTTTGTAGTTGTAAATCATAGTTGTTGGTCACCATTTTGTGAAAAGCCTTTTCTACATCTTCTATAGGAGCTTGGGGGTTGGTAAGCACTTTGTCGATAAGGCGAGCAGTGGCGGTAGTGCGCACCTCAGCTTCAGTATCGTCATAGAACAATTTTTTGCGATGCATTTCGGGTATAGTAGCTTCTTTATAATACATTACGTCACCATCATAATCACATACAGCATACACGTTTTTATCAGTAGGGATGCCATTTTTTTTGAGCCATTGAGCGTCGTCAATTTCATCTACTAAGTAAAAAAAGTAGTAGTAAATAGGTTTTTTGCCTTCTAAATCTTGGTCGTTAGGGTGTGATTCTATATAGTCGTTCCAGTAATCGTCGTAATGTTTAGACCTTTTCTTGTCGTTAGGTTGAGAGAGCACAACTAATAGTTTTTCTTGGTCTCGAACGATGTCGCTTATCACTCTTATCCGCATAGGAGGGGGAGGAGGAGGCGCAATAGGTATAGAATCGGTTTGACCAAAGGCAAAAAGGGGTAATAGTGTTAGAAAGAGGTGTTTCATTATAGGATTAATTTATAGTCAATATAAAAATAGGTTGCGAATAATTAGGCTTGTTTTTAGGGGGGCGTCCGAAAAGTTTTATTTATGTGGGCGTTTGCAAAACGCCCCTACAATGTGACTAAAAGTTATTGATTATCAGGTTTATAGACTTTGTCAAAGTTTTGGGACTTTGACAAAGTTTATGATGCAAAAGCGATTTTGAGACTTTTTGGGCAGTGTCTACACAACATACTCTAAAAGCAACTGATTATCAAAATGTAGCGACGCATCAACCTGTTACTTTTTACCTTTTAATACTTTCTCTATATTAGGGTCGGAAGGCTGGGGCGCATTGAGACTTACGATTCTTCCTTTCTCATCTATAATGAGAAAAGTAGGAATTTGTGTGATGCCACATTCTTTAATAAATTGAGATTCAGAGGCTTTATCGGTAATGAGTTGCACCCCTTTGTATTCTCTTTTCTTTACCATTTCTCGCCACTCTTGCTTATCGTTGTCTATAGCGATACTTACAAACTCAATGTTTTCTCCTTTGAGTTTTTCCTGTAAAACCCTAAGGTCAGCAAGTTTTGTTTTACAGGGGAGGCACCAAGTAGTCCATATACTCACATACAAGCGTTTCCCTTTGAGATCTGTAAGAGAAGTTGTTCCTCCTTGAGCATTTTCATAGTTGGTGAATAGCGGAGCCGGTTTTCCAGGAGCTAATTTCAGCGTTTTGTGATAAGCTTCTTTAGCATCTTGTATTACTTTCTTATCTTTTACATTGTGGAGTATAAAGTTCAGTATTTTCTTATTTTCAGTATTGCCAGGTTTTATCAAGAGTACCAAGTTTTCCGCAAAATAAGCACGAATATTATCCGATTTGAGAGTGCTTATTAGCTTTATGAAATTATCTATTCGCTCGGGATTGTTGGGGTTTTCACCTATTTGTTCAAAGTATTTGATTTTCACCAAAGTTCTATAGACTTCATTGCGCTCAAATTCTTGTGCATTATCAAAGTCTATCGCATCTCTTTCGGCATAGAAATCTTTGGGGAGTTCCACTTCCTTACGGATGAAGAATTTATATATATCAGGATATTTTATCAAAGCATATATATAGTTGTAGTCAATCCAATTTTGTTGGTTTTTGAGGAATTCATTGTCAAAATTATAGCTTTCTAATTTTCTTTTCAATTCGCCTAATAGCGCCCTAATGTTTTTTTTAAACTCCTGAGGTTCTTGTAGGAAGAGGGTGTTATACGCATCGGATATTTTTTCTTTAAAGAAGTGATCCCTTTCTATGAAATACTGAGTTTGCTCGGCTTGCGCTCCTGATACGGTTACCTTAAGAGGTTGCATACTCATAAAAATCTCTATATTGGTTTTGTTATCTATATACAAAGAAAGCGATATAGGATCCTCAAGATAGTAGGTATGATCATTGCTTATAACGGGTATGGTATCTCGGAAAGAACCATCATTGCCAACAGCAATCTCCTTAAAGAGTTTATCGTTATGAATAAGTCGCATCTTTTGATTAGGCATAGAGAAGTCTAATTTTCCAGAGATTACCCCATAATCCTTTCCTTTTTGGAGAGATTGGGCGCCACAAGGAGCTAATAAAACAAGCGTTGTTAGGGTTGTAATGATTTTTTTCATATTGTTTATTTGTATTTTATTAGTGTTTATCAAAAACGGCTTGCATCTCGCATAGGTGCGTTTTATGTTGCTTGTACCGTTTGTCAATTAGGTTATTGTACTGCTTAGTATTCAACAAGGTATTTGATACATTACCCCATATCTAACTAACTTTCAATGTAAAGCTGTTTAAACAGAAACAAATAATAACCCTTTAACAAGAAAAACAATATTCTACCTCTAGTTATTTATTCCTTCCTTTTTTCTAACTGGTGCAAAGCCAATTCCTTTATTTTTATATCATTAGTTTCAGCTGCTAATTGCTCTAATGCTAAAAGACTCTCAGGCTGTGGTTGAGCTCCTATAGCATAGATGATTTTTCGTATATAAGGATATTTGAAGTCATCGTCTTCTAAATACTCAGGGATATTATCTATCGCTTTTAATAGAATAGGTATATTTTTGGTACTATTATTCCACATTGTTTGAAATAAATCAACAATATCTTCGTGGGAATTATGAAAATTCAATAAAAGCAATCTCCTTAAAGGTTCTTCGTTAGAGGGATTAAAACAATTTAACAACCACCCCGTTAGGATAACATTTTGTACTGTTTCTAAGTCCTTTTTTTCTATTAATGTATATATTGCATTATTAAATGATGATTTATCAATTTCTTTTTTTAGAATAGCTTTCAATTCTTCATCATCTTTTATTTCTTCTGTAAAATAATATTTATCCATTATATTATTTATAATATCAACGGTTTCCATATTTCTCGTGTTTTTTAATTTCTTTTACAAACCTAAACTCTAAGATAACGTGAGTTCGGCGTAAGTATTCATTTAACAATCAGCGAAACATTTTAAATCTCCCACAAAGCCAGCGAGTTGGCGCAGCTGGGTATGTGAAACACGAATTTTCACCTGACGGTGAATTGTTTTGTAAATATATTATAATACAAAGCTGTAAATCAATATTTTGTTATATCGAACTGACGTTAATTTATTATTTTCTTCTGTTGGAATGCGCATTTCGCCACTTTTCAATGAGAGTTAGTATTAAAATTGAACCTTTTTGTAGTCCTTTTTTAAGCAGAAAGCATATACCCCACCACAAACAACCAGCAACGAGAGCTCCTATACTAAAAAGAATGTGATCAATGATTGGAGGAATGCCATCTTTATTGATTACAAAAGAAAGTGCTATGCTTAAATATCCAAAGGTATAATAAAACAAATATCCACAAGTCAAAGGATTGTTGTTTGTATGACATTCTTTTGTTAAGTACCAAAAAAAGTCAAGTGATTTTCCGTTTACAATGATTGTTATGGTAGTAACAATGACTATAAACACTAAAAAATAGTATAAAATATTTATTATTTTATTTATTTTCTTTCCCATTTTCTCTTTTTGCGTGTCGCTCGTGCCGTTTGTCAATTAGGTTGTTGTACTGCTTAGAATTCAACAAGTTATTTGATACATTACCCCAAATCTAACTAACTTTTCAATGTTTTATATATTAAATGCCTAAACAAAAACAAATAATAACCTTTTAACAAGAAATACAATAGTCGTCCCTCGTCATTCGTAATTCGTCCCTCGTCCCTCGTAATTCGTCCCTCGTCATTATCATTTCGCCCATTTCCTTTTGTAGTCAAAGCCGGCGTTGAGCAATATTTTTTCCTTGTGCAGGTCTTCTAAATAGGCTAAATCGTTGTTGTAAAGGGGTTTGCTGAGGCATTCTACAGCTACGGGCTTGCCTTCTTTGGGTTCTAACAAAATATCGATAGTATAACCACCAAACTCGTAGTCCATAGTGATACGCTGGTCGGGGTATTTTTCTTTGAGCTGACGGTAGGTTTGTTCTTTAAAAGCACTTTTACTTTGCTGGTCGACATCGGTGTGTTTGTGTCCGTAGAGGTCGAGTTCCGATAGTATTTCACGGCGGAGGGCATCATTGCCGTCGCTTACGGCACGGGCGTAGGCGAGGTAGGCGTAGAGCACAGCGCGGCGGTTGTTAGCCCCTTCTTGCGCTAAAGCGTCTTTATAGGTTGCTAACAATTCTTCGGGAATAGAGTTGCACACGTATATCTGTTCCTTGGCGCGGGTGATAATCACATTCAGCAGTTTGTAGCCTTTGGAGAAGTTCAGCGGACCAAAACTCTGTACGAACTTGCCACCTTTCTTCTTGCCATAAGTTACCGATAAGATGATGATATCGCGCTCGTCTCCTTGTATGTTCTCCAAGTTCTTGATAAAGAGTCCTGCTTGTTCTAAGGCGTTGATTTTCTCGCGGAAAGCCGTTTGAGTAGGGTCGTTTTGCTTTTGGAGTATCTGTTTGCGTATGTAGTTGCGCTGGGTGATATTGAAGGTCGCAATCCCCACCGATGGGTAACTACCGTCGGCACGAGGTTCTATTTGTGAGAGGATACGCAATACTTCGGCAGCTTCCTCACGGTTGATATGCTCATCGAATGTGCCATTTACCTGAGTGAAATGGATAGGGATACGATTTTCGGTGCTGGGTAGCGGACGCAATCGGGCGTTGTAGAAAGCGTGGTTAGAAAAATCAATCAGATAAGGGTGTTTAGAACGATAGTGAAAATCTAAATGGTTCTTACTGAATTGGTACTCCAAAGCGTAATCCAAGAGCGACTCTATGTTCAGCATCGCATTTTTGTAGGTGAGGACTTCATCTTCTTCCTCGTTGTCGTCCTCATCTTCAGCACTACCGTCGAATACTTTGCTAAAGTAGTTAGACGGCGGCATTTGGTGTTCATCACCTGCGATGATAATCGTCTTGCCTTTGAGCATAGCCGGCAAGTTGTCTTCGAGTTTCAGCTGACTTGCCTCGTCGAACACCACATTGTCGAAATAGAAATTTTTGCCCTCAAACAGATTGCAACAAGCATCGGGGGTAGTGAGGATAATAGGGAAGAAACTCGTAAAGAGGTCGGTGTCCTTCATCGCTATTTGTCTCAAGGTGAGGCGACTGTGTTTTTCACTTTTGCGCTTATTGTAGAGGTTTGCCACAGTGAGATCTTTGTTAGTCTCTTCAAACGTTTTTACAGCTTTGCGTTGTTGGGTATTCCAATAGCCCTCGATAAAATCTTTTTGGGCAGAGGCGAAGTAGTGTACTTTCTTTTTAAAATCGGCGTAATCGCGCTCGTTGAAGTTTAGCGTATCATCGGCATTTCGTTGCAAGAGCAAGGTGTAATAAGCATAGAGGAAGGAAGCTTCCCAATGCGTTACTTTGGTAAGTGATAAAACAATGCGTTCTTGGAAATCGTTAAGCGATTGAAAGAATGCAAACCACTCGTACTGAGCCACCAAAGGCTGTGCAGGGTCGGCTTGATAGCTGTTGTAAGTCGCCAAGCTGCGGGTGATAAAGGCTTCAAACTCGGCAAAGGTATTGCCAAAATTGACAGCGTCGAGCCAACTATCAGCTTCTATGCGGTTTTTAAGCGATTTCACTTCGCTTATGAGCTTGTCTAAATCGGCGTTTACAAACGATCGTTCGTAGTAATTCAGCAGGTCTAAGGCAGCGAAATCAGCATTAGCTTTGCTGTCGAAATCGGTTTGCGCTTGGGCAATGGCAGGAGTGTACTCGGCGATGATAGTTTTGTTGAGCAATAAGTTATCCGAAATAGCAATCGACAAAAAATTACGGTGCAAACTGAGTGCTTTAATCGCTGTACAGAGTTCTTGCAAGCGTTTTTGGGTTTTCAGCACCTGCTTTTTCTCAGCAGAAAAGAGTGCTGAGAGTTTGTAGAAAAATCCTTTGGTTACTTCTGGTTGATACACAGGTGAAGTAGGGGGGAGCGTAGCGGTAATCAGCTCATACTCATTGCGATATTGCGCTAAGGTATCCAGCTGTTGTACAAATTCCTCTTTGCGTTTGTGCAAGTAATAGGCTTTATAAACGGCTTTCTGTTGCTGGATAACCTCCCACTGTTGCGCATATTGTTTGAAGGCTTCGGCGAGTTGTTGTTGGGTGTTAAACAGATTGGTAGCGGTGAGTTTTTTGGGGTTGAACAAATGATTTTGAGCGTAGGGTGCATACCGCTGATAGAGCGCCTCACCTTGTTGCCAAAGGGGTGCGAGAGAGGTAAATTCTTCATCGGTAAACTGAAAGGAAAAAGCCGAGAGGTCGAGTTCTTCTCTATCTGTTTCGTAGCGCATTAGCTCCGCCATTACATCTGTCCACGACAGTTGGTTGAGGAGCGGTTGGTTGAGTTTGTGGTGAATAGCATTGATATCTGTTGTGATTTTGCGCATTGCTTGCACTTGTTCAGCAAGGAGTTTTTCGGGAAAGGCTGGTGTTTCTTTTTTAAACTCGGCATTATCGATATGGTTACGCACGGCATCTACAATGAATCTGCGGTCGGCAATAGCGTCTTTTATCATTGTGCAATACTTACCCAAACCTTTGTTTTGCAAGGCGTTGTAGAGTACTTCGAGGGCAGTTTGCTTCTCGCAGACTACTAATGTTTTCTGTTTGTTTTCCAAAGCATTGATGAGAATTGCCGTGAGCGTTTGGCTCTTGCCCGTACCTGGGGGACCTTGAATGAGTATTTTCTGCTGACTTTTCAGCGATTCCAAAATCGACTGTTGAGAGGGGTCGGTTTCAATAGCGCTCAGCGATTGGAATTGTTCATTAGCTGTTGCCTCCAAAGGTACAAATTCCTTTTTCAGCGATTCGTAATCGTTGATGATATTCTGTTTTTGGACTTCAAAGAGGGAGAGGATACCGCATTTTTCTATAAAAGCATCGCCTTTGTTAGGCAAAAGTTCCTCGTACTCCGCTTTTGTTTTTAGGGGGAGAATTTCGGTATAGTTGTTCAGCAAGAAATCCAAGTTTTGGGTAACTTTCAGTTGGTTGAGGATATCCGAACAAAGAGAGTGCAGTTCAGGTTTATCGATTTTGCCGTCTTCCAGCATCTCGTCGGGGATGGGTTTGAGGCTTACGCCTGAATCGTTTTGCAGGTGGTTGGTGAGCACCTCGTTCAGGTAGATAGGGTCGTCCTCATTGCGGCTTATCACCCACGTATTCATTTGGGTAGCCGGCTTTATCTTCACCGACCAAATTAGGATAGGCGCAGCCGTGAGTTGTCCGTCGCCCATATCGCGGCGCAACAGTATGGGGAAGCCAAAGCCGAGTGTGTTCACCCCTTTTTCGGAAGTGATAACCTCGCTTTGGAACATCAGGTTTTCGATGCTATCTACGAGTTTTTCGAGGGCGGGATTGCGTTCAAAGCTGTTGTTGCGGCTCTCGGAAGAGGCGCTACGGCGGTCTATATCAGTACTTTCGGTATCGTGAATAGAAAACGAAAAGTTGAGGTTGCGCAGGGTAAGGAGGTCGAGGATAAAGCGTTCGGGCAAGCTCTTGAAGATAGCCGAAAGTCGTGCAATATCAAATTTATAGCGCGAAGCAGCAGGAATAGCGTTGAGGTGCACGCCACGGCGGTTGCCTACTTTGAGTTTGTTTTGTAGAGCGGTGAAGATTTCTTGATTCATTTTAGGGGTTTATTTTTTATTTGCATTGATAGCTTTTATCAGGTCGTTTTTTGTAGGAGCTACCCAAACTTCAATGAGGTAATCCCAACGACTCACGTCATCAAAGAAAGCAAAATGCAAGGTGTTGGTAGCATATACTTCATAATGCCACTGTGCATTGGGTGAAACTTTGTGCTCAGTTACGGTTGCATTGAACTCTTTCTCATAAAAAATTAAAGATTCTTTTCATACGATAGGTAATTTATAATTAGCAAATTAGCAAATAAGAAAAAGCTGTTCAGTGGGATACTGAACAGATTTTTTCACTTTTCACTTAACTATATACTCCCCCGTTGATATTTATCACTTCTCCGGTGATATACGAGGCTTTTTTAGACACTAAAAACGATACGAGGTCGGCTACTTCTTCAGCTTCGCCAAAACGCCCTACAGGAATCAGTTTTACGAGGTCTTCTTCGTTGAGAGAGGAAGTCATATCGGTGCGTATAAACCCTGGGGCAATGGCATTTACAGTAATATGACGTTTCGCCACTTCTTGAGCTAAGGCTTTGGTAGCAGCAATGATAGCCCCTTTAGCAGCCGAGTAGTTAGTTTGTCCTGCAGTTCCCTTTACTCCCGATACCGATGAAATGTTGATAATACGTCCGTAGCGATGGCGTAACATTTTTTGGATAAAGAAGTTGGTTACGTTGTAAAAACCATCAAGGGTAGTAGAGATTACCTTGCTCCAATCCTCTTGAGGCATCCACATAAAGAGTCCGTCGCGATTGATACCCGCGTTGTTCACAATCACCTCTACCACAGCATCTTTATTGTCGTGTTGCCATTGGGTGAGGGCTTTGGTGGTGCTTTCGTGATTAGAAACATCAAAGCGAATAATCTCTCCCTCGCGCCCTAATTTTTTGATATGACCGAGGGTTTCAAGGGCAGCTATCTCATTGCTTTGGTAAGTAATGAGTAGGTGATAATCGGTGTCTTGCGCGAGTTTTTCGCATATAGCGCGCCCTATGCCTCGCGAACCGCCTGTAATGATAGCGTACTTTCTCATTTTGTTTTTTTATTTAGTTTTTCTGTCTGATAAGTCTGACAAGTCAGACTTGTCTGATTATTCTATTTTTTTTTAACCACACTGTCGCTACACTTTGCTAAAATTTCACACTTTGGCAAAGTTGAAAATAGAACTTTTGCTCAGTTATTATCTGTCATAGTTTAACTCTATGTGCCAATTATTGCCTAATTCTTTTACTAAGTGGCAATTTGTTATTGAATTATAACGCTTTTCGGACATATCTACCTCTGGCGGACAGATTTCGGCATCACTTTCCTTAAAATTCCTTTTGGTGTAAAGAAAATTCTTTTCAACACCCCAACCTATTCCACCATAGGAATAATAATTAAAAGTAACCTGATCATTGGAAAGGACAGATATCCCACTACATTGTACATTTTGTAACAAGGAATCCAATTTTCTTTTTTTGTTTATGGTCAGCTGATTGAAATATATAGAATCCTTGGCATTTTTATATTTCCCTTCAACTAAAATAGGCGGATAATCAAACGCTGTGATTGTATCTTCTGCAATGATTTGCCGAACCATTTCAAAATCAGCTTTGTGTGTGTTGAAATGACTTGTCATTTGCTTGTCGGTAGGATCTTTTACCTCTGGTTTGCAACTTTTTAAGGTGAAAAGTACTAATAATAACAATAGTATTCGCATTGTTCTATTTCTTCAACCACGTCGCTGTTTCCTTCAAATAAGGATAAAACACCATATCTTCTTTAAAGAACGGAATAATCTCCCTTATTTCGTCATACCATTCTTTGGTAGTGCTTGAAAGCTGGTCATAACAGCCCAAAATATCGATAGCCTGCGCAATGGTAATCGCTTCAATGGTGAGTACTTGGAAAGCATTCTCTATCACCTTGCGGGTGAGCGTTGCGGCATTGGTACCCATACTCACGATATCCTGATTGTCGTTATTATTCGGGATACTATGCACATACATAGAGGTAGAGAGGGTTTGACACTCGGCAGTGGTAGAGGTAGCCGTGAATTGCACCCCTTGCATACCGAAGTTAAAGCCCAGCTTGCCTGCATTCACAAACGGCGGTAAAAGTTCGTTGATTTTAGGATTCAATAAGTAGTTGAGTTGTCGCTCGGCAAGCATTGCCATACGGGTAACTACCAGCTTGAGTTTGTCCATTTCAAGGGAAATATAATCGCCGTGGAAGTTCCCCCCGTGATACACTTGTTGGGTAGGCAAATCTACGATAGGGTTGTCGTTAGCCGAGTTGAGTTCTTCTTCAAAAATGCGCTGGGTGTGTTGCAAAGTGTCTAACACAGGACCTAATATCTGTGGCACACAGCGCAATGAATAGTATTCTTGTACTTTTTCTTTGAAAACAGTCTCGTTGTGCTCTCCTTGGTAAAGGTGTTCTGCGCGTTTGCGGGTGCGCTTGCTGTCGGCGAGAAACTCGCGCATTAGCTTAGCAATATCCTGCTGACCGGTATGCTGTTTGGCGTTGTTTAATTCTTCTGAAAAATGGTCGTCATAAGTCTGTACCAATTCATTGATAGCACAGCTGAATTTTACTGTCCAGTCCAATAGTTTTTCGGCATAATATAAATTCACCCCTGCCAAGCCCGTCATTACCGAGGTACCGTTCATCAGCGAAAGACCCTCGCGCAAGTGTATTTGTAGCGGTTTGAGACCTACTTCGGCAAATACTTCAGCCGTTGGGCGACGCAAGCCTTTGTAGAACACTTCGCCTTCGCCTATGAGTACTAAGGCGAGGTGAGCCAACTGCACGAGGTCGCCACTGGCGCCTACACCACCGTGCTGAAAGATAAGCGGGGTAATGCGGTAGTTCAATAGGTCGCGCATCAGCTCAATAGCCTCTATATGCACCCCCGATTTACCAAGAGAAAGACTGTTCAAACGACAGAGAATCGCTGCGCGTACCGTTTTTATATCAAATACTTCTCCACAGCCAGAAGCGTGGCTACGGATGAGATTATACTGCAATTGCAATTGGTCTTCAGACTCTATGCGATATTGTGCCATAGGGCCAAAACCAGTATTTACGCCATAGATAATTTTATCGTTGGCAAATTCTTTTAGAAAGTTATAACTCTCCTCAATCAAATGTTTAGCTTCTTTGCTAATCGCTACTTGTTTTTTGTGAAAAACAATGGCTTTAAAATCTTCGTAAGTACGTAGTGTTTTCAACTGGAAAAAATTTTAATATGAGCGACAAAGGTAGTAAATAATTGGTAAATTAGCAAATATGAGATATTTTTACTACTTTTGTCGCCATAGTCTGGTTTATCAGGCAACTTTTTATTTTTTTAACTTTTCAACCCTTGATGAGCATTCTTACTATGAAACTATTGCTTCTTATGATTGTCAGTTTATGCTTTTTCAGTGTAAAGGCACAGAATTTTAGATTGATAACAGATGTGCAACAACATCAGTTGAATGGAAAAGTGAAAAATGTGAAGGAAATTATTGAATATGAAGCACCTTTTTTTAGTGCTATTGATACTGTTTTCTATTCTTTTAGTAAGGATGGTTTTATAACCAAAAGCGAAACACGAACATTGCAAGGAGAACCTATTAATGAAGCATTTAAAACAATTTTTGAACGTCAAGGAGCCGTAGCAACTACTATAGTTTATAATCAAGAAGGAAAGGAGATTGATGGGAATGTGGTAAAATTAAATAAAAAAGGCTTTCCCATTGAAATGGAAATGCGACTGAATGACACTGAAAAAGTAAAATTTTATTATCGCTATGACCCTAAAGATTACAAAACAACTCTTGTATCTGATGATAAAATAATAAATGTAAAACAACTCATTACCTATAACAAAGAGGGATTCCTGATAACTAAAGAGGTTTTTAAAGATGATGACCCTCTTCCTATAACTAAAAATGTTTACACTTATAATAGTCGAGGCTTTGCAACTACAGTTCTTTCGCAAAACGCCGACAAAAAGGAAACAAAAATTACCTACGAGTACCAATACGACACTCACGGCAGTGCTATTGAAATAAAGAAATACGAAAACGGCAAACTCAAAAGTACCGCTAAACGCACTATTGAATATTATTAAGAAACACAAAAATAATGGAAAACATTCTGCAAAACATCGAATTAATACAACAACGCATCGCCAAAGCCTGTGCTAAGGTAGGTCGCAAACCCGAGGAGGTAAAACTCCTCTTAGCCACCAAAACTGTAACTCCTGAACGCATCAAAATAGCACTTGAGGCAGGATATACCCTCATCGCCGAAAACAAAGTGCAGGAACTCAAAGAGAAGTACGAAGCCTTGAAAGATACCCCTCATACGAATCATTTTATCGGTCATTTGCAAACCAATAAAATCAAAGAAATATTGCGCTATGAGGTGAGTTGTGTAGAGTCGGTAGATCGCCTTGATTTAGCCCAAAAACTCCACAATCGCCTCGCCAGTGAGGACAAAGAACTCGATATCTTTATCCAAGTGAATACTTCTAATGAGGAAAGTAAATTTGGTGCTGACCCTTCCGAAGTGCTCAACCTTGTAAAGCAAGTGGCAACCCTGCCTACCCTCCATATCAAAGGACTGATGACAATAGGCTTGTTTAGTGCCGAAACCGAAAAGGTGCGCGCCTGCTTTCAACTCCTCAAACGCATCCAGCAGGATATTATTGCCCTTAACCTCCCCAATGTAGACCCCCAAGAGCTTTCAATGGGAATGAGTGGCGACCTCGAAACTGCTATTGAGGAAGGCGCTACTATCGTGCGAGTAGGTACCGCTATCTTCGGTCAGCGCATCTACCCAGATAGCTATTATTGGAATGAGAAGGCGTAGGTGGCAGGGGGCGCTACACTTTAGCAAAGTACTTAATTGCCCGTGCGGCTCGCACCTTTACTAATTTGCTAATTTTCTAATTTGCTAATTTTATGAAACACCTTATTTTTTTAATCTTCATTTGCTGTGCCATAGCTTGTGAGCAAAAAAAGCCTTCTGGCACTACATCTCAGGAAGAGACTATCAACTTTCAGTTTGAAAAAACTCCCGCCTTATACAACTGCTTGAAAATCCAGTTGGAAAACGGAATTTCAGTACTTGTAGACGGTTCCTTTGATGCAGAACTCTATAAATACGGCAAAAACGATTTGGAAGTTACTTTTCCTTTGGTAAAAGAAATATTGCAGAAAAAAGGCTATCAGTTTCCTACAGAACCGGAATTTATAGCACGTGTACAGAAGATTTTTGGCAGGACAATAGACCCTAAACTACTTACTTCTTTCTTGTATGTGCAAACCGAAATCCCTTGTGAGAAGCAAATCAACTACTATAGAAATGACAAGTCGGTAGATATTACCCCTTATTCGTACTATCTCAGCAAAAAAGAACATTTTATAACCGAACTCTACGCTATTCCAGAACTGATAGACTACCAAGCGCTTTACCCCGATTTATACGCCTTAGAACAAAAAATGCCACGCCTTCTAAAAGACAAAGATGGTGAAGAACGTTATGAAGTTTACCAATGGCAACAAATTCCCGATTTGAAAGAGCGACGCGAGAAAAATATTGATAAATTAGTACATCGCAACAAATATCTATTCAACGATGATAAGGCTTCTTTCCAATGGCTTATAGCAAACGATGCTTATTTTATGAGTGAATTGGTGAAAAAAATAGGTTATACTGAAGATGAAAAACTCTTGGAATGGGCAATCAAAAATACTCACTACGAAAAGGATTACCCTCAAGATTACGGCAGACTTTTTTGGACAAAAAACTGCAAGACTGGTGGCGTGAAAATACATCTGAATACCTTTAAAATTTTAAGAAACCTATATAGTACAGAAGCAATAGCCGAAATATCTGATGGTTTGGATGGTTATATCAACTATTTAGGGAACGATATGTCCGCCGATGAAGAATCTAAAAAAGAACAACTCACTGAAAATGAATACATCCAAATTTTAGCCCATATAGCCTATTTTGCCCAACAATACGACTTAGATAACTACCGCCGAGAAGATTATCATTATAAAATCATTTATTTTCCGATGGGGCGATTGCGTTATTTTTTAAATGGAGATGACCGTTGGCTAAAGGAAAAACAATATTTCGGTCTGCCAAAATTTAAAGAATGGTGGGATAAAGCTGCTTATGCCGAATATTATTTATCAGAATGTGAATACGAAGGCAGTTGCGGTCCGGGTTATCACCCCTTAAGTGAAGAAGAATGGAAAAAGCAACAAAAATAATGTACATCGCCTATCACCCATTATACAATCACCCAGTGCCCGAAAACCATCGTTTCCCGATGGAAAAGTATGCCCTCTTGCCTCAACAACTCCTCTATGAAGGCATTGCAAGCGCCTCCAACTTTCATACCCCCGAAAAAGCTACCCAAGCTACAGCGGCTTTGGTGCATACACAACCTTACTTACACAATTTCTTACACCTAACACTTTCACATAAAGAAGCGCTACCCATTGGCTTTGTACAATGTCAGCAGTTAGTAGATCGCGAACTTACCTTAGTACAAGGTACTGTAGAAGGTGCTTTGTGGGCATTGCGTACGGGAGAAATCGCCTTTAATATAGCAGGAGGCACCCATCACGCTTTTTCAAACCGCGGAGAAGGCTTTTGTATGCTCAACGATCAAGCTATTGCTGCCGCTTATTTGCTACACCACACAGCGGTGAAAAAGGTGCTCATTGTAGATTTAGATGTACACCAAGGCAATGGTACTGCCGAAATTTTTAGAAATACCCCCGAAGTCTTTACCTTTTCAATGCACGCACAAGCTAATTACCCTTTTGAAAAGGAGCAATCGGATAAAGATATAGCCCTGCCCAATGGCACAGATGACAAAACCTATTTAGATATATTGCGCAGCGTTTTGCCACAGCTCATAGAAGCCCATCAACCCGATTTTGTGTTTTATCAAGCAGGGGTAGATGTGCTAGCAACCGATAAGTTAGGCAAGTTATCACTTACTGTAGAAGGTTGCGGTGAACGCGATCGCCTTGTTTTTGAAACGTGTCATCGGTATCACCTGCCCGTACAATGCTCAATGGGAGGAGGGTATTCCCCACAACTCACCTCCATTTTACGAGCACACACCCAAACCTTTGCCATAGCGAGTGGTATTTACGAGTGATTATTTAGGTAAGAGATAAGACATAAGAAGAGTTTAATTGCCTGTGCGGCTCGCACCTTTGATAAAGCCTATTAGAATAAGAAAACAATGAGAACAATCCTACTTTTATTATTGATAATTCTACATACTCAAATACAAGCACAAACTACAAGAATAGAGAATGATTTATTCGCAAAGGTTGTTACAAAATTTAAAAAAGATAAAGAATCTTTTGGAGAGTTTAAATATTTAGGGCTGTGCCATTGTATTAGTAGTGTTTTAGAAAATGAAGAAGATTTGTTTTTTGCTGAATATATAGATTACTACAATAGCTGTTCAGCGCTTACCCGTTTGTTAAATAAAGAAGTGCTAAAAAACACTTTTGCTATTTATGAGAGTAAGTTGAAGGATTTGAAAAACAATACTGAAAAATTCAATCAGTGTTTTCTTTTGTATAACCAGAGAAAACTTAAACAGTGTTATATACAAACTATCAGTAACCAGAATAATTATATAGAAGATAAAGAAATTCAACTATTTATGGAAGATTACCTCAACTTAGGTCGTGTAGATATCTATAGGTTTATAGAAGGAAAAAAGCCTTTGGAAGTCAGAAAATAATATTGAAAAAAGAATTAAAAAATGAGAAATCTTTATGCCTTAACAACATTCTTTTTCTTCTTTTCTTTAGGTTTAGCCTATTCTCAAAACAAAATAGTTAGATATACTGATGAGAAAGGATGGGAACAACAAATTTTGTATTATCTTACTCCAAAGGGGAAAGAATATGCACGTGTGTATTTATCTTTAGATAAAAAAGATATTTCTCGCGATTCGCTTGCATTCTATAAAACAGGCATTAAGAGATATATTTCTGATGGGTATGGGTACAAACTTTCTGATCAAATAGATTATGAAAATCCTAAAAGGCTGAAAGGAGAATATTTTTTATTACAACACATAAATTCTATTGACGGTTGGGATAATTTATTTTATGACAATGCCTTAATAAAAAACTTAATAGGAGAACGAAAAATAAAAGCTAATGAATTGTTTTTTGACAATCAATTAAAATTTGAAACAGCTCTTTTTAGGCGTTCTTCTTATGCTAATTACTATTCAAATACAGGACTACCTTTTGAAAGTGATAGAAATTATAAAAACATTGCTTGGGTTAAAATTAAATTTGATGAAAAAAAGAAACCCATTCGTTTAGAACTTCTCCTAAAGAAAGACCCCAAAATGACGAATCCTATTTACAAAGATTTTCATTACACTCGAGAGTATTTTTATAACAATAATATTATAAGTAAAATCATCACGACTATAAAGGAAGTAGGAGGAGAAACAAGAAAGTATACAGAAACTTATGAGGTGATTTAATTTGTAGTTAAAAAATAACCCAATGAAAATAATATTTTTATTTTGAGGTGTCAAGTTAATGGCATATTAACAGAGGTTGGAAAATAGGTTCTCTTTCAAGCATTCTTTTTATTAAACTGTTAAAGATAGTCTCTTTGCTTTGTGAGCGATTGATTCTAAAACTGTATTCCGCTAAATATCGGTCTATGTTAAATTCTGATACCCAAGAATATATACCTCTTATCCAAGACTTTACTTGATGTATTACCTTATGTAATGTAGGAAAATTCTTCCCATTATTACTAAGTCAGTTTTAAAGCGTTCAGTAAACTCTAAGGGCTTTGTCCCTTAAATAATTCCATAATACATTAATTTTCAGAGTGTAAATATATGAAATTATTTTGATACCTCAAATTTTTAATACATCTCCCCATTGCTCGCTTGATAACAATGTTGCTTGAACATTTCCAATCTATTATTCAGTTTGAACTTTAATAAAATAATAATCTAAATAATCTCTCATATAATCCTCTATCCATTCTTTTTGTAATCTATCATTAGATAGTAGGTTGTAATAGGCTTTCTTTAAATTTTTATTTGACACATTATATAATTTATAACATTTAGACACTATCAAATAACCATTATAATAACTATTCTGAACACCTTCAAATCTCTTTTTGTATTTGTTGTGATAAGTCTCTAACACCTTCTTTATTTCTTCTTTTTCGAAAAATCGGGGTAATGGTTCTAGATGATTAAATGTGGTTGTGTAGTTATCTTCAAATGTTTCTGTGTGTAAATAAGTATCATTACAATTACAAAAACCATAAAAAACGAATTGTTCAAAAGATTTGCTATCGTTTTGTAATTTTAAGTACGTCTTACTAATCAGTTCTTTGTTTTGAGCATTACAGAAAATGCTAAAAAAGACTATTATAATGTTTAACAATTTCATATTCAATTATTTTAATTGAGGTGTCTATTTAGCTACACACTAATTGACTTTGGGAAACGTTACTTGATGTATTACCTTATGTAATGTAGGAAAATTCTTCCCATTATTACTAAGTCTGTTTTAAAGCGTTCAGTAAACTCTAAGAGGCTTTGTTCCTTAAATAATTCCATAATACATTAATTTTCAGAGTGCAAATATATAAAAATACTTTGACACCTCAAACAAGAAAAATAAAAAAGAACAAACATTCTGTTTTACATATTGATAGGATTAAAAAAGCAAAACAATCGGATGTGCCAATACTATGTAGAGAGGTTAGGAGGTCTAAAGCCTTGTATAGGAATTGACACTATTGTTTTAAAAAGAGAGAAGAAATGAAAAAATTATGGAATTTCATTGAAAAATAATGTTATACTTTTTAAAATTATTGCTAACATACATTTGTCTCCCATTTCTTCCTACCTCTTGATTCCTAATGCCTAACAGTTACTTCTTTTAAAAAATCATAAATAAACCTTAAAAAAGTCTTCGTTTTTGTTGCGTTTTAATTTTGGTTTATTTACTTTTGCCGTCAAAATCAGGCATCAGGTGTCAGGGAATAGGTGTCAGGGAATAGGTAACACATTCTTACCTCTTACCTCTTATCTCTTACCTTTTTTAACTAATTAAAAATAAATAATTTAAAATAATGGAAAACCAAAATCAACAAAACAAAAGTTACGTATTGCCTATTGCAATGATGTTCGCTTTATTCTTTATGATATCATTCGTAACAGGCTTGCAAAACCCTTTTGGGGTTATTGTGAAAAACCAATTTATGGCGAGCAACCTCGAGTCACAATTGGGGAACTTAGCCAACTTCATTGCTTATGCCTTTATGGGTATACCAGCAGGGAAAATGTTGCAACGCATTGGTTATAAAAAAACAGCTTTAACCGCTATTGTGGTAGGTTTTACTGGAGTGTGCGTTACTTTCCTTTCAGGTATTGCAGGTAGTTTTGCCGTATACCTCACAGGGGCTTTTATTTCGGGGTTCTCTATGTGTATGCTCAATGTGGTAGTAAACCCAATGCTCAACACTCTTGGTGGTGGCGGTAAACGCGGTAACCAACTCTTGCAGTTTGGAGGGGCTATCAACTCTATTGGGGCAACCATTGTACCTGTATTGGTAGGTTACCTCATTGGTACTATTAGCGCTGGCACTTCAATTGCCGATGCTAACCCTGCACTCTTCTTAGCAATGGGTATTTTTGCTTTAGCATTTATCGTACTTTTCTCTATGCAAATACCCGAACCTCACGCAGCTCAAGCCAATGTAGCTACTGTAAAAGACGCTCACAGCCCTATGTCATTCCGCCACTTTATATTAGGAGCGATTGCTATTTTCCTCTATGTAGGTATTGAAGTAGGGATTCCTAATATTGCCAATTTATTTATGACCGGTAGTAATGAAGCCAATGGTTTAGGTATTGATACTACTACAGCAGGTTCGGTGGTAGGTACTTACTGGTTTTTGATGTTTATAGGTCGTTTGACAGGAGGTTCATTAGGAGCTAAATTCTCAAGTAAAGGGATGCTTACTTTTGTATCTTCTTTAGGTATCCTTTTTGTAATCTTAGCTATAGTAATCCCTGATACACAAGTAGTAAATATGCCTGTGTTCAAATCGGATATATCTTTTGGTTTAGCCGAAGTGCCAATGAGTATAATGTTCCTTGTACTTTGTGGTTTGTGTACTTCAGTAATGTGGGGAGGTATCTTCAACCTCGCTACCGAAGGATTAGGTAAATACACTGCTGCCGCTTCAGGTATCTTTATGGCGATGGTATGTGGTGGTGGTATCTTGCCAGCTATCCAAGGAGCTGTAGCCGATGTAGTAGGTTATATGCAAAGTTACTGGGTAATAGTAATTGCTCTTGCTTACTTATTGTTCTACGCACTTGTAGGTAGCAAAAACGTAAATACCGATATCAAAGTAGACTAACGAAAATGATTGTACTATAATTAAAAAAACGCCCAAAAGCACCTTAATGGTCTTTGGGCAGTTTTGTTTTTTTAACAACCTCCTACCAATGAACGATTTCGCTACATATTACGCCTCTTTGCACCAGCGCATACAACAAGGAGATAACACTGCCTTTCAAAAGCTTTTTGATAGTTTGTGGAAACCTCTGTACGTATGGGCACAATCGGTGGTGATGGACGAAGATATAGCTAAAGATATAGTTCAAGAGGTGTGGATTGACTATTGGAAACGCTGCAAAAAAATACAAAACCTTGCTATCGATGCCTATTTGCGACAAGCTGTCCGCTACAAGGTGTACAACTATTTACGCGACCGCAAGTTCAACACAGTGCAAATAGAGGTTATACAAGAACTCCTCACCGATGAACTCACCGTTGACGAACCTATAGCCCTACAAGAAAATCTCACCGCTACCGAGGGTAAACTTCACCGCGTACTCAAATCTTTGCCCAAGCGATGTCGTGAAATCTTCAGTTTGAGTCGAGAAGAAGGAATGAGTAACAGCGACATCGCTACGTATTACGGCATCTCCAAACGCACAGTAGAAAACCAAATTACTTTTGCCCTCAAAAAACTGAGAGAGGTGTTGGGCGCGTTCTTTTAGTGAGATAATTTACCGATAAGTATAAAAAAACACTGGCTTTTTGAGGTCAGTGTTTTTTCTTTATAAAGTAATGAAGGATAAAAGATTATGTTTTCTTCCAAGTGAGTAATGCAAAGAACATTGAAAGCACTGCTGCTGACACCCAAAATATAGATATAGCACTAAAATCGTAAGTAGTTACACCATTTAGTACAGTTTTATTTCCTTCTATTAGGTAACCACTAGCAATATCTTGAATACCTGCGGCTAAATAGCTCATTATTCCCACTACGCCTAAAGCAGCTCCTGATGCTTGTTTAGAAGCGATATCGGTAGCCATCAGTCCTCCTAAGAAACAAATGAGAGCTCCTATTGCCAAACCGAAAATTACCATACTGAGTACATCAATGAACCAGCTTTGAGGAGCAAAGAGCATTAGTGAGAGGGCGGTAATATTCATCAGTCCAAAGATAAGTGCGGGTTTGTTGCGATGACCTCCAAACCACTTGTCGGACACAAAACCTGAAGAAGCTGTGCCTAAAATACCACATATTGCATTGATAGAAACCAAGAGGTTTGCCTCTGTAAGACTATAGTGCTTGGCAGCTTGAAAATAGTAGGGTCCCCAGCTGGTAACCGCATAGCGCGAGATATACATAAAAGCACTAGAAAAGGCTAATAGCCATACATAAGGATTTTTTATTACCCCTAATTGTTCGCCCCATACACTTTTCTTTTCTTGAGCGACTTGTTCATTTACAGGGGGTAGCCCGATGCTCTCGGGGCTATCGTGAAAGAAAAAGTACAAAATTGCTACTCCTATAAAGCCTACTATAGCAGCTGTGAGAAAACCCCAACGCCACCCACAATACGAGGCTACTACGGCAGTGAGGATATAGGTAAGTGCTTCTCCTATATTGTGACTCGTACTCCAAAAGCCGTAAAAACTGCCTCGTTCACTACTCTTATACCAACGCGAAAGTCCCACAACACAGCACGCTGCCCCAATAGATTGTACCCATCCATTTATTCCCCAACAGATGATGAAAAACAAATAGGCATTGGTAAAACCCATCACAAGGTTAGCTAAAGCTGAAATGAGTAGTCCTGCACTCATAAAACGCTTGATATTGCTATGGTCAGCTAAAAAACCATTTAGTAGTTTGCCAAAAGCATAGGAAAAGAACAAAGCTGAACCTATAATTCCTAATTGCGATTCACTGAGAAAACCACTATCAGCGATTGGTTTTTTGACTACATTGAGACTTAATCTACACACATAGTAAAAACCATAGCCAAAGGTTGCTGAGAAAAAGATGTACCAACGCAGTTTTTGGTAGCGTTTAGATTGTTCCTCAGCTGTGCCTTGCAGTGGCTGAGGAGCACTTTTTTTGAAGTAATTTATCATTGTTTGTAATGTAATTTCTTAGATTTGAGAAAAGCGACGAGTTCTTTAATTCTATCAGTTTGAATAATATTTACTTTTTTTTCAATAAACCACTGATAAACGTTAGGATCTTCTAAGAATTTATCGTCGCTATGGCCTCCACTGAGTTCGTCCCAAAGTGAATTGACCCATACGCGATACCCTTTTTTGCGCAACGGGCTGAAGTCGATCAAATGTTCTTCAGTTTCTCCTAAAGTAAACTCAAAGCCGTAAACGGGGTAGTGGTCTTCAAAGCCTTTAATCATATCCCAACCCTGTCCTTTTTCTAATCGAATGATAGGCATATAGCAAATTTTGTCCTTGATATTACCATATTTTTCATTGAACTGTTCGTAGGTTGCTTCACCTTTGTAGAGCACTTGGTCTTCCATTGCGTATTTTTTGACTAACGGATAAACGAGATCAAAGTACTTAAAACCCTTGTCCAAGTTTAAGAATACTTTTCCTTTGGCGGTTTGTAAAGCTTCTTCAAGAGTAGGTATGCGCATTTTGGTAGGACATCCGTGACCGTTTTTTAAATATAGTTTTTTGATTTCGGCAAGGGTGTAGTCAATAGGGCTTCCTTTTCCGTTTGTAGTGCGGTCTAAGGTGCGGTCGTGTAGTAAGATAAGTACGCTGTCTTTGGTCATAGCTAAATCTATTTCTACCATATTTGCCCCAGCCTCGTAGGCTTTTTTAATAGCCCAAATAGAATTTTCGGGAGCTTCACGCCAATCGCCACGATGAGCAACGACCATCACTTTGTCTTGAGGAAAATTCTTGAGAGACAATTTTTTTTTGTTTTGTGCATTTGCCGAAAAAACAATGCATAATAGCATACTGAGTAAAGATAATGTAAATCTGTTTTTCATTTTAAAAAATTTTAATTATATCCTTGGTTTTGCCAACCAGTTTTGTTGTTTACGTTTTCAATTTCTACTGAAGGGATGGGGTACAGTTGTCGATAGGCAGGTACGCTGGGGTAAACAGTGCTAAACTGTTCTGTGCGTATGAGGTCGAACCAGCGGTCGCATTCTAAAGCGAGTTCTAATCGACGTTGCAAGTACACTTCTGTACGGAAAGCTTCTTTAGTAGGGAAATCGGATAAGGTTTTAGTAGCGATATTAGCATTGCTGCGTACGGCGTTTAGGGCATCTAAAGCAGCTTGAGTAGGAACTGAAGAGAGTTCGTTAGCAACTTCAGCATAGAGTAACATTACTTCGGCACAGCGAATAATAGGAAAGTCGCTGCTGGTTTCGTTACCAATACGGTCAGCATTAAATTTACCAGGGCGATTGCCATTAGAGGTAGGAGCTACTAAGTTTTTTCGATTATCACCACTTTCAAATAACGACTGAGGAAGTGCTATTACATTGCTGCTATCTTGATTGCGATAACGATTGTTTTGGTGTACGGATTCACCTACTCCTCCTTTGAGGTATTGTACAGCAAAAAGCACGTCCTTACTAGTTTTAAGATTGTTAGGAAAAGTTTCGTTTGAGGGTACTAAACCGATAACACTTCCTGCATTGATAGCAGTAACTAAGGGGGTAAGTTCTGTTAAGGCGGCACTGTATTGTTTTTGATATAGATACACTTTAGCTAAAAGAGCTTGAGCCGCATAAGCGGTAGCACGTCCGCGCTCGGCATCAGCCCAACGGGTAGGCAGTTGTTTTGCTTTTTGCAAATCACTGATGATAAGACTATACACATCGCTAATAGAGTTGCGTTGGTTGTTACGTGCTTCTTCTACGGTTTGTACTTTGGTGATAATAGGTACTTCTCCCCACAAACGCACTAAGTTGAAATAGGCTAAAGCGCGTAAAAAGGAGGCTTGACCTACAATGTTTGTACGTTCAACAGTAGTCATTGTTATTTTATCAACATTTTCCAAGATAGTATTGCTTCGTGCAATCACTTGATAGAGCGAAAGCCAAGTGGCTTTAAAATTTCCGTTAGCGGGGGTGTCGGCAAAAGTTTCTATTTCGTAGTTTACGCCTCCTGCAGCACCTGAATTTTCATCACTCACATTGTCAGCGCGTACCTCCATTAAAGTAAGAAAACGCCCTGAATATTGGTCTTTAGATTGCAATTCGTCATAGACACCTATAACAGCTCCCTCAAAATCTTTTACTTCTTTAAAAGCAGTTTTTTCAGTAGGTTTTGAAATAGGCTCGCGATCTATAAATTTGTTACAAGAAGTAGCTGAACATAAAGCTACTAATCCAAATAATATATAGGTTAGTTTCATCGTGTTAGAATTTTAAGTTTAAACCAAGAGTGAAGGTACGAGCCAAGGGATATACGCCGTAATCCTCACCACTGGTAGTAGCATCGGTACGGTTAGATACTTCGGGGTTGTAACCTTCGTAATTTGTAAAAGTATACAAGTTTTGAATGCTGCAATATAGGCGTACATTACTAAAATACTTACTGATGTTTTTAGGTAGATTGTAGCCCAAAGTAATGTTTTTGATACGCAAATATGATCCATCTTCTACGTGCCAAGTGCTGGTTACTCCATTTTGACCTTTGCTCACGCGATTGGCGCGCACATTCATCCCACTACCTGGATTACTTTCTGATTTCCAACGGTTGAGAGCTCCGCGATAGTTGTTCATATTTCCTTCGTGATTGTAGAAATAACGGCGGGAGAGGTTTAGAATTTGGTTGCCATATACACCTTGAAAATCTATTTTGAAGTCGAAGTTTTCGTAACTGATACCTGTACCAAAAGCATAAGTGAATTTAGGGAGATAGTTACCCACGATGGCACGGTCGGTATCTAAGATATCTAAGCGTCCATCACCATTCACATCCTTAAATTTGAAGTCACCTGGTCGAGAGGTTTGGTAATCGTAGTTGTTGGGAGTGTCAATATAGTGTAAAGAAGCATCTACTTCGGCTTGGTTTTTAAATACGCCTTCCACTACAGGCAAGTAATAAGAACCGATAGACTCTCCTACACGAGTGATAAAATAAGCGTTAGCAATCGAACCTGAAGAAATGATATCAGCATTGCCTGGCCCCAATTCTTTCACTGTATTGATATTCTTAGAATAGTTGAAGTAAGGCTCGAAGTTCCATTTGCCCCAATTGATATTGCTGGAGAGATTGATTTCTATTCCTTTATTGTTTACTTTACCAATATTTTCTAATCGGGTAGCGAAACCTGTAGTACGTGGAATAGGTACATTCAACAACAAATCGTAAGTGTTACTATTGTATAAGTCGAGACCGAGATTGAGGAGTCCTTTCCAAAGAGAAGCATCAAAACCTACATTCAATTGAGCGGTTTTTTCCCATTGCAAATTAGGATTAGGTAATGCACTGGCTCCCATCCCCTTTACTACTGCTGGTGAAGAACCTCCTAATACATAGCTGTAGTAGCTAAATTCGCCTTGAGCTCCGTAGTTAGGAATGCGGAAGTTACCTGTAAGCCCATAGCTGGCACGGAGCTTTAAGTCGGTAAGGAATTTTACGTTTTGCATAAACTCTTCACCTGTAACGCGCCAACCTGCTGAAAGTGATGGAAAGTAGCCCCATTTGTTGTTGTTCCCAAAACGAGAAGCTCCATCGGCACGGAGAGCAGCTGAAAGCATATACTTGCTTTTGTAAGAATATTGTAAGCGTGCTAAAGCAGAGAGTAGAGCCCATTCTGAAGCCTGAGAGTTCCCTCGTGTTACAGTACCAGCATTGAGGGTTTGAATACTATTGGAGATAAACCCATTAGCAAACATATAATTGCTCTCATCGCGTTGGTATTGCATTGTCCAACCTCCTAAAGCATTGAGGTGATGTTCGCCAAAATTTTTGTTGTAGTTCAAGGTTTGTTCAAATACCCAATTATAGCGCTGAGAGGTTTGAGAAGTCGCTTCAGCTTCTGAAGGCGGATTACCTGCCGTATTAGAAAGTGGAATAGTAGAGGGTTTGAAAGTGCTTTGAGCATCGGAGAAAATATCAAAGCCAAAGTCCATTTTGTAGGATAAACCTTTTAGAAACTCAGCCTCAGCATATACTTTACCAAGCAAGCGGTTTGCTTTTGTTTGGTTTGAAGTAAGGCGCGCTAAGGCAACAGGATTCCACGCTTGAGTTTGTGAATTACCTATTCGTTTTACGCCATTTACCATTGTAGTAGTGCTGGCACTCCATTCGTTTTGAGCAAAACTAAAGGTTCCATCAGGGTTGTATACAGGAAAGATAGGTGCGTAGTGCAAAGCTGAGGCAATCACCCCTCCACCATTTTCGTTGTAGGCGCCATTTGCATTTACTTTATCTTCTTTTACAAACGAAGGATTGAGAGAAGCTCCAAATTTAAAAATTCCTGTTTTGCCATCTAAATTCAGGCGTAAGCCTATACGTTCAAAGTTGGTACCTATCACTATACCGTCTTGGTTGAGGTAATCTAAAGAGGAATAGTACTTTAGGTTAGGAGTTCCTCCTGAAATTGAAACAGAGTGGTTGGTCATTACTGCTGTACGGAAAATCTCATCTTGCCAATCGGTATCGGTGAGCCCTTGTACGCCTTGTAAATAAGGTTGTAGCTCTACAGGGATAATAGTGTTATAGTCGTTGTTAGTATTTTTAAGACGAGTGGCGTTATCGTCGGCTGATGAAAAGCTAATAGGCGCTTGGCTACGTGCTGCACGGCGTTTATTGATAGATTCCATACGGTCTGCATACGAATTGTTACGTGCGTCTTTTACTAAATCGGCATATTCGTAGGCATTAAGAAGGTCAATTTTTTTAGAGACGTTTTGAATAGAGAGGTAAGTATTGTAAGAGAAGGAAGGTTTGCCTTCTGCACCTTTTTTAGTTGTGATGAGCACCACCCCATTACTACCACGAGAACCGTAAATAGCTGCTGAAGAGGCATCTTTGAGTACTTGAATTGACTCAATATCGTTGTTATTGAAAGTGTTGAGGTCTTCTTTAGCTAAAGGCACTCCATCTACCACATATAGAGGGGCAGTTCCGGCGGTGATGGTGCCTACCCCGCGTACACGTACTTGCAAGTTAGCTCCAGGCGCCCCTGTGTTCTGAGCGATATGTACTCCAGGCATCTTTCCTACCATTGCTTCGGCTACCGAGCTAACCGCTTTGTCTTCTAAATCTTTTGCTTTTACACTGGCAATAGCGGTGGTTACATCACCGCGTTTTTGTACACCATAACCCACTACTACTACTTCGTCTAACTCAGTCGTATCTTCTTTGAGGACAACTTTAAATTGAGTGTTTTTACCGATAGTCACTTCTTGTGAATGATAGCCGATAGAAGAAAATACGAGGGTTTGAGCATCAGTAGGGACTTCTAAAGAGAAGTTGCCGTCAAAATCGGTAGCTACTCCTATGGAAGTGCCTTTCACTACTACACTTACTCCAGGAATAGGTATTCCTTTTTCATCTACCACCGTCCCTTTTATAGGTCGTCTATCGGCAGTTGCCTTTGGGGCGTTCACTTTCACCGAAATACTGTTGTGAATACGCAGAAAGCTCACCCCGTATTCAGTAGCTAACTTTTGTAAGATACTGTCTACTGAATCGCTTTGATAACTAAAATCCACTCGTTTTTGTAGTGCTTTCAGTTCGTTGTTGTACACAAAGCTCAATTGTGTTTGAGCTTCAATTGATTTTAAAACATCTAATATAGATGCTTTTTTTAAATTTAGCTGAATTTTTGTGTTTTGAACCTCTTGGTGAGGGGTCGCATTCATCACTAAAGGACAACACAAGAAAGCCATAGCTAAAAGCCACTTTGTGGTTTGATTGCGAAATTTTACATTCATAAAAAATAGTTTATAAGGTTCTTATTTTGATAAAACTGTTAAAATGCTTTAGTGCTGATATTCAATGATATATTTTAATATTTGAATAGGAAAGCATTTCCATTTCTTTCCTTTTTCACTTATAAATACCAAAAAAGTAGCAATACACACATAAAAAATAAAAAAACTGCCCGAGAAGGCAGTTTTTTAAGAATAGGAAGTAAGAAACCTTAGTAGCTGCTTCTTGTGCTACAAGTTCCTTTGAGTACTAAATGTTGGCTGTCGATATATTCGTAGCTGAGTTCTGAATGGATAAAGATGAGTTGTTTGAGAACTACATTTAAGTCTTCTTTTACAAAAGTACCCGATAAATGGCAGTGTTCAGCGTTTTCTACCTCTAAGCGTATTTGCACACCGTAGAATTTTTCAATTTTTTGTACCGCAGTGGGTAAGGAGCTTTCACGGAAGCGCAAAATACCCTCTTTCCAGTCGATGAAGTCGTTGGTAGCGACGTTTTGCACTTGCATTTGTTGAGTTGTTTTTTGGAAGACAGCTTGTTGTGAGGGGAGTAGTTCGCATTGTTGTGCCCCTGCTTGCACCCTTACTTTGCCGGTAACAAGGGTTACTCTTGCTTCATTTTGTGAAGGAAAAGCCTCAATGTTGAAGCTGGTACCTAATACTTCGGTGGTGAGTTTTTCAGTTTTTACAATAAAAGGTTTTTGTGGATTATGAGTAACCTCAAAGAAAGCTTCACCGTCCAATTGTACTTCGCGTTTTTCAGTTGTAAAAGCTGAAGGATATCGCAAACTGCTGCCGCTGTTGAGGGTAACAGTAGATCCGTCGGGCAGAGTGAGGGTTAAGGTTTTACCTTTAGTAGCCGATGCACTGAGCCACTGGATTGGGGTGCTCATCGCTGTAGGGTTAGGTGAGGAGAAGAACCAGCTCCAATTGGCAATACCTATTATCAGCAATAATACTGCCGCCGCTGCCACCGACCATCGGTAGTAGAAGGGTTGCGGGGAGAGCTTTTTAGTGATTCGCTGGGAAAGCTCACTATGCACGGTATCGGCAGAAGTGTGGGCAAAAACTTCAGAGGTATTTTTTGCTAAAAGCTTATTTTCAAAGTCTTTTAGTATTTTGTTTTCATCTGTTGAGGTGTTGCCCTGCAGGAATTTACGGATGATATTTCTGAAAGTATAAGTTTTCATATTTTTTCTTTTTCAGTTATAAATACCAAAAAGGGGAGGGGACACACATAAAAAGGGGTTAGTGGATAGAGATTACTTTTATCGTTTGTTTTACTTTTTCAGCAATGACTCGGGCTTTTTCAATGTCTTTATTTACAATGGTTACGTGTCCCATTTTTCTAAACGGACGGGTTTGGCGTTTGCCGTAGATATGAGGGGTAACGCCTTCCATTGCTAATATTTGTTCTATATTTTCGTATATCACATCGCCTTGGTGGCCTTCAGCCCCTACGAGGTTTACCATTACACCTGCTACTTTGCTATCGGTGTTGCCTAATGGGAGGTCTAAAATGGCGCGTAAATGTTGTTCAAATTGGTTGGTGTAAGCTGCTTCTATGCTGTAATGTCCTGAGTTATGCGGGCGTGGAGCTACTTCGTTTACTAACACCTCGTCTTCAGCCGTTAGAAAAAGCTCTACGGCTAAAAGTCCTACTACCTGAAAGGCTTGGGCTACTTGTACGGCTATTGCACGTGCTTTTTGGGCGATTTCCTCGCTGATACGCGCTGGACATAACACATATTCCACCTGATTGGCTTCGGGATGAAACTCCATTTCTACCACGGGGTAAGTGGTTGCCTCACCGCTCACATTGCGGGCGACGATCACGGCTAATTCCTTAGCGAAAGGCACTAAATTTTCGGCGATACACTCTCCTTCGGGTAGAAGGGATAGGTTGGGCAATTGTCGTACGATTTTCACGCCATTGCCATCGTAACCAAAACGCGCTGATTTCCATACAAAAGGCAGTGTTATTTGTTGGTTTGCTACGGCTTGTTGCAAATTGGCTAAGCTCTCAAAGCGATGAAAAGGGGCGGTAGGGATGTTGTGAGTGGCGTAGAACTGTTTTTGGGTAGCTTTGTTCTGTATCAACTCAATAGTTTGAGGAGAGGGGTATACTTTTACCCCTTCGGATTGTAGTTTTTTAAGGGCATCGACATTCACATTCTCAATCTCAATGGTGAGTACATCTACCTCTTTACCAAAGTTGTAGACGGTATTAAAATCGGTGAGAGAGCCTTGTACAAAGGTATTGCAGGCAATGCGACAAGGGGCATCGGCAGAGGGGTCGAGCACCTTAGTGGTGATGTCGAATTTGCGAGTTTCGGTGAGGAGCATCTTGCCGAGCTGTCCGCCACCAAGGATTCCTAAAGTAAAGTTTGATGAAAAATAGTGAGGCATAAGGTTGATTTATTTCAATTCTCTAATCAAATACATATATATGGGGAAGTGGTCGGAGTAGCCCCAAGTGTAGTTGCCGTTGCTCATACTGCGGAAAGGATAGCCTTTGTAGCGCCCTTTGGGGTTTGCCAAATAAGGACGATTGAAGATGCCTGTTTTCCAATAGCAATAACTGCTCTTGTCTTCTTTGAGCAAGTCGTAAGTGAAATAGAATTGGTCGAAAAGATTCCAACCGTCTTGATAGGCGAGAGTACCCATACCTTTTTTAAGCATCGCTTCCATAGGGTCGAACAGTTCCCCTGGTTTTACATCTTCTTTTTTGCCTTTTGTTTTGAGTACATTTTTAAAGCCAGAGTTAATAGGGTCGTCGTTGAAGTCGCCCATCGCAATAACTTTGGCGTTAGGGTCTTTTTTGAGTAGAGAATCGATGATTTGCTTGTTCAGAGCGGCTGCTTTTTCGCGACTGGGGCGGCTTTTGGCTTCTCCTCCTAAACGTGAGGGCCAGTGATTTACGATAAAGTGTATCATTTCGCCGTCTAACTCACCGCTTACGAGCAGTTGGTCGCGAGTGTAGAGGGGTTTGCCGTCGTCTTTAGTGAGGTGCAGAGGGTGTGCAAATGAGGAAACGGGCTTGAACACGCCTTTTTTGTAGATGAGCGCTACATCTACCCCACGTGCATCGGGGGAATCGTAATGCACGATGCCATAGTTGTAACGTTTGAGATACTCGGTATTGATAAGGTCTTGTACAACAGCTTCATTTTCTATTTCGGCAAGTCCTACTACATCGGGGGCGTGGTGGGTTACATCGTTACCGATTTCGGAAATGACTTTAGCAATTTTCTGCACGTGGTCGTTATAGACTTTAGAAGTCCAGCGGTCGGCGCCCTCAGGGGTGCGATCGTCGTCGAATTTATTAGGGTCGTTGATAGTGTCGAAAAGGTTCTCCACGTTGTAAAAAGCAATCGTTCTCACACTAAATTTTTTTTGTTGAGCCTCGGCATTGAGTACCGCTAAAAGTACAAGCGATACCGTTAAAGTTACAATTCTTTTCATTTATAATTTGGTGTTTTTTTAGCTGTTTAGTTTCAAAATAGCAAATCGGTAAATTATTGAAATATTCTCCCGAAAAAGCCTTTCTTTTTAGGTTTGTCTTCTTCTTGTTGTTGGGTGGAGGAGGCGGTGTTTTTGGCTGCTGCCGAAGGGTTTACCACATCGTCTATAGAAATTTCTTCCTCACCATTATCTATATCGTTTAATTTGCCTTTGCGCTCGTAGATGCGGTAATGCACTTCGCCTGCTCTAATCGTATCTTTTACAGCATTGCTATTGCTGAGGAGACGGTCGAGGAAACCTTCTCTTACCACGGGTTCACAATTGATTATCTCCTCGCGTATCTCGTCGGGGACGGAGAAGGTAGCGCGGGTGATTGCGTTGAACTGCTTGTTGCGGTTGAGTTGTGATACAAAGAGGGCTGCAATAGGCAGTGCTGAGTTAGCTCCTTGCCCCAAATAGGTAGCGCGGAAGCCTATCTGCTGGTCGTTGCCTACCCAAACAATCATCACCAAGTTAGGCAAGAGTCCTGCAAACCAACCGTCTTTATTATCTTGGGTTGTACCTGTTTTACCGGCAAGGTCATTAGTGAGCCCATATTGTCCGCGCATTCTGGCAGCTGTTCCTTCATTCACTGTAGCGCGCATCAATTGGATCATCTGTTGGGCAGTGGTTTGGCTGATAGCAGCGGCTTCTTTTTTAGGTTTGTGTTGCCAGATAATTTTTCCTTTTTTGTCGGTGATTTTTTCTATAAAATACGGTTGTGAGGGTACGCCGTTATTGGCAAAGGTGGTATAAGCTTTAGCCATTTCAATCACTGATAATTCGGCTGAACCTAAGGCGATAGAGGGCACTTGTGGCAAGGCTGTTTGGATACCCATTGCGCGCGCTTTCCTGATGACATTGTTGAGTCCTGTATAGAAGAGCGTTTGTACTGCAATAGTGTTCAGTGATTCTTTAAGCGCCTTGCCTACAGAGTAGTAGGTATAAGGGTCGTCGTCGGTTTTAGAGGCGTTGCGCGGAGTCCAGAATTTTTCATCGGCGTAGGTGAGGGCGCGTGGTGAGAAGTGAGTGCATACAGGCATTCCTACCTCTAAGGCAGTAGCATAGACAATAGGTTTAAAAATAGACCCAACTTGGCGTTTGCTTTGCAACACGTGGTCGTACTTGAAGTGCTCAAAATCAACACCTCCTACATAACTTTTTACAGCTCCCGTTTGTGGATTCACACTCACAAAACCTGTGTTGAGCAAGCGGATATAAAACGACAAACTATCGAGGGTACTGTGTTTTTGCACTTCGTCCTGAGTGTAGAAACTCAAGTCCATAGGTTTTTTCTCGCTGAGTTTTTTCCAAATAGTTTCATCGTTGAGACCTTGGGCTTTTAGTTCTTTATAAGCGGGGAGTTTTTTAGCTTCTTGGAGTAGCCAGTCGTTATCGGTTTTCCAAGGAGGGTTTTTGCCATAAGCAGTTTCAAAATCTTTTTGTAGGCGCTCTAAGTGTTTTTTCACGGCAGCCTCGGCATATTGCTGCATAGTACGGTCGATAGTGGTGTAGATGCGCAACCCATCTTTGTAGATATTATAGGGCGTACCGTCTTCTTTTTTAACGTCTTTCAACAATTCGGGGAGTTGCAAGCGTATTTGTTCGCGGAGGTAAGGCGCGAGACCTTCGTTTTCGATGTTGTTATAGCTAATTTTCAGGCTGTCTTGCTTGTGGACTTCAAAGTCTTTATCGGAGAGGAGTCCATTTTTTTTCATTTTTGCTAATACCACATTGCGGCGTTCTTCACTTCGCTTGGGCGAGGTACGCGGATTGTAGTTTTTATTAGCTTTGAGAGATCCTACTAAGGTAGCAGCTTCGTTGAGGGTGAGTTCTTTGGTGTGTTTGTTGAAAAATCGATGAGCAGCAGCCTCTATACCGTAAGTATTGTCGCTAAAAGGTACGGTATTGAGGTAGAGGGTGATGATTTCCTCTTTAGTATAGACTTTCTCAATACGGCTGGCGATAATCATCTCTTTGATTTTATGCACGGGCATTGAGAGTTTTCCATAGCGCTCGCCACGCCCGAAAATGTTTTTAGCCAACTGCATCGTAAGGGTACTACCCCCGCCCGAAGAATCATCTTGCAAGAGCAGTGTTTTGAAAAATACCCTAAAGAGGCTTCGCATATCCACGCCACTGTGGCTGTAAAAACGCTCATCCTCGGTGGAGATGAGGGCATTTACCAAGTAAGGAGGAAAATCGGAATATTCAACTTTAGTGCGGTCAAAAATGTAGAATTTTCCTAAGAATTCACCGTGGTCGTCGTAGATGAGGCTTGCTTCAGCTTGGCGGAGCTCCTTGAGTTCTTGTTCGGTAGGTAATTTGCCAAAAACACCAAAATATACTAAAGAGAAGAGCAATAACAACATTGCTACCCCTGCTCCTACAGCAATACCTGCCCATTTGAGGTAGAATTTGTAGGTTCGGGGTTGTTTGCCTTCGCGCTTGCCGCTGAAGAGTTTATAAAATAAATAGGGAATGCCAATAAGCAGTAATACAAGGGCATACCAAGTGTATTTGAGGCAGTAACGCAGTAGTTTATATACCATAGAACCTAAAGCCAAAATCCCTTCCATCATTAGAGAAAGGAGGGAAGCTATCAGGAGCAGCCCTTGGGTAATAAGTTTTTTGAATGATATATTTTTTATTTTCATATAGATATATGTGAACTACAGATTAGTTATTAATAAATGTAGTTATATCAAAGAACATTAATTGTGTGTGTTCATTTTCAATTTCTTTAGTAAGAAATTTAAAACCCATTTTTTGGTAGAAAGGAATGGCTTGATTATAAGCGTCGACAGTGATAAGTCTACAAGCCTGATTTTCATTAAACTTTAGGCAATTACTTATTATAGAAAACAATATCATTTTTCCTAATCCCTTTCCTTTACAACTTTTATCAATTCCTAAACGACCTATTTTTAAGGAAGGAATACTTTTTAGATGTCTTTTAGGATAAGGTAGTAGTCCCTTTCGAAATTTATTGTATTGACTTACAGAGGGGAACATTTCTTCCTTTAGTTGTAAGCTGTCATTTAGCAAACTATAGTATCCTAATGTACGTTCATTATTTTCTATAACAAAAGTAGTTGCTAATAGTTCTTTTTTATAAAGAATAGCTTCGTTAAATAAAAAATCGTTTAAATCGTCGTCTTCACAATCAAAAGGTTTGATGGTATGAGTTTCTGTAAGTAATAAAACTGATACTTCTTGAAAATTATCTATTTTCATAGTTGTTTGTTTTAAACAAAGCTCTAAATTTTTTAGCTTCTTCTTCTATTTTTTCACGAGTAATTCCTAACTTTTTTACATCATCTTTAAAAGAAGCTAATTTTTTGTAAAAATTAATTACATCTTGTCCTTCTAACACGGGAGTAGGTTTAATCTCTCTTGCCATTTTTATAAAAATAATTGTTCAACAATGCAAAAGTACAAATTAATTAATAATTACCAAGTAATGGAGAATAAAATTTGGGTGCAGAGAGAGATTAGCGAGAAAAAGTTTTTGATATAGGTTTTTTGTTATTTACTAAAAAATTTATACTTTTGCCGCTTCAGTAATAAAGGATTATAAAAATAAGTGTGATGATATACTATGTACTTCTTTCCTTAGGCGTGGTTGTGCTGCTTTATCTGCTTATTATGCAAGGAATTGCAAATCTTAAGCGCGAAAAAGCAAAAGATGAACTACGCGAAAAATGGCAAAATGCCCTTATCGATGAAAAACGAACTAAAGAAACCATTATGGAAGTCATCAAAAAAACTTTTGGTGAGGCAACGGTTAGTAGTATTGAAAAAGGTATATACAAAGAAAGTATGCCCGATTATCTCGTGAAAATGGCTATCGGTCGCCCTGTGAGCGTCCAGCCCGTAGTGTTCCACGGCATCCCTACCGAACGCTGGTTCTACAAATCTGTCGTGCTTAGCTTTCAGAGCGGCCGACTTATAGGCTGGGAAACCAATGATAAATAACTCCAAATAACAGGACTATGACAGTAAAAGATTACTACCAAGTGCTGGGACTCACCCCTGAATCCCCTACTGAAGAAATACGCACCGCCTACCGCAAACTCGCTAAAGCTAATCACCCCGATAAACACAAGGGTGACCCTATTTACGTAGAAAAATTTAAAGACCTCCAAGAGGCCTACGATGTGCTCTCGGATAGCTATAAACGCAAAGAATACGACGATCAGCTGGCGCGCCAAAATAGCTATAACAATAAAAATACTAAAAAAGAATCGAAAAAGGCGGATAAATCTTCTAACAACGCGTCAAAAACTTCACAACCTGATGAATTTTCACAGCCCGAGCAACCTTCACAACCTCGCCCTGAGGAAATTAAGGATATGCACACCTTGGTGGATATGTATTTCAAAAAACGAGATATCACCCTCCAAGCACGTAAACAATACGACAGTTTTCTCGCTTCTCCACGCAAAAAATATATCAATTGGGTAACATTTATAGCTCTGTTGCTCTTTATCGCAGGAGTTGTTGTGGCAATGATGTTCCTCAGTTAACAAGTAACAGGTAACAGGTAACAAGTAACAGGTAATAAGATTCAACTATCAACAAACATAGATTTTACGGCTACTGCCTTGGATACTTTTCGCTATCAATACGAAAATAACGAGGTATACCACCGTTTTTGTACCCTATTACAGCGCACTCCCGAAAAAGTAACTGCTCTCGAGCATATCCCTTTTTTGCCTATTGAATGCTTCAAAACGCATAAAGTGTATTGTGGCAACGCGCCTCACCAGCAAATCTTCACCAGCAGTGGCACCACAGGCGCACAAACTTCCCGACATTATGTGAAAGACCTCAGTATCTACAAAGAGAGCTTTCGCAAAGGATTTGCATACTTCTATGGCGATATCCGCAATTATGTGGTATTAGCTCTCCTCCCTTCGTATTTAGAGCGCACGGGCTCTTCGCTCATCACTATGGTAGCCGACCTTATTGAGCGCTCAGGTAGTGAGTATAGCGGTTTCTATCTCAATGAATACGACCTCTTAGCTGAGCGTTTGCAAACCCTCGATGCTTCGGGCAAGAAAGTACTGCTCATAGGGGTATCCTTTGCCTTACTCGACCTTGTTGAAAAGCATACTTTTTCCTTAAAAAATACTATTGTAATGGAAACTGGCGGAATGAAAGGTCGGCGTAAAGAACTCGTGCGAGAAGAGTTGCACGCTATACTTTGCCAAGGTTTTGGGGTGGCAATGATTCACTCCGAATACGGAATGACCGAACTGCTCTCGCAAGCCTATTCTGCTGGTAAGGGTATTTATAAGTGTGTACCTTGGCTCAAAGTGCTTATACGCGATACCAATGATGCGCTTAGTTATCTGCCTACTGGCAAAACCGGCGGACTTAATATCATCGATTTGGCTAATAGAGAATCGTGTAGTTTTATTGCTACCCAAGATTTAGGAAAGCTACACCCCGATGGTACTTTTGAAGTATTAGGGCGCTTCGACAATGCCGATATCAGAGGGTGCAATCTGTTAGTGATGAGCGAAAATAGTGAAAAGTGAAAAGTGAAGAGTAATTTTTAAGTAAAGGTTGCGTTCTATTCATTGGCAAATTGACAAATTTGCTAATTTGCTAATTATTTTTATGGTTACAAGCAATGACGATGTTTTTAAAGAGATTCGATATTTTAGAAGTTCAAAACAACAACCCTTATTTTAACAGAAAAATTCCCTTGCAGTGTAAAACTGCAAGGGAATTTTTTTTTAAGTAAAGTAACTATTTCGTCATTCGCAATTAGTAACTATCTCACCTTAGTAAGATATATGGTTATTAAGCCTTTATCACTTGGTGTACTGTAGGAGAGCTTGGTGTTGTTATCTGAAAAGACAAACGCTAACTCCTCTTTCTTTTGAGGATCGGTAATATCGTAATATTTACCACCTTCTTTTACCCATTCGCAGGTTGTGACGGTCTTTTGGCATCGCCCGCTCTGGTCAGGCACATTAAGATACAACGTAAATCCTATAGAGCTAGCTATTACAGTTCCGCTCAAACATTTGCCATCTTGTACAATAGCTTCTGTTTGTCCTACAGTAGCTTTAGTCATTCGCCAGTATCCTACAAAAGGGTCGAGATAACTATAGTTTACTCCTTTTTTATGGAGCATTCGTGTTTCATAATAACCCTTACTAGTTTTAGAAGTAATGATAAGCTCCTTGTTTTTCATTTTGTAATCTACAGTAACGGTTTTTCCTTTTCTGTCGGCAGGAGAATCAGCTCTCACAGTTAGGTTAAAAACACCGTTGGAAGTGGTGTAATCGTAATATACAAAATCTTCTTTACAAGTACCTCCTTCTTCATAAACACGTTTGTGTTTAAATACTTTATCGGAAATCTCAAAGCGTGTTTGTTCTGCACATTGGTTGGGGGAACGCCAATTGTATTTTCCTATATTTTCGTCCATATTATATAGCATATAGAGATACCAATCCCCAGTGAGTGAAGTGCTACCTCCGCCGTTGTCGTCGTCTTTCCCGCAAGAGGAAAGGCATAATGCTGTGGCAATGAATGCCGAAAAAATTAGTTTTTTCATATAATATTTGTATTATTCTCTCTGCCGTTCCCTCTCTCCCAAAGAGAGAGGGTCAATCTGGTTAAGAGGGGGTTAAAAATGTTGTTTATGATTTATTGGACAAGTCAGACGTGTCAGACCAGTCAGACTCCTGCCCCCTGACCCCTGTACCCTGAAACCTGACATCGGGGCAAAGGTAATAAAAAATATCTTTATATCCTAATTTATATTGCTAATTAATTATTAACAGAAAACCTCCCCTTGCAGTTTGTACTACAAGCGGAGGTTTTTAAGTTACATTTATTGCTTGTGCGGCTCGCACCTTTGGCTAAATGTAGGTTTATTGTTCATTGTTCATTGTCAATTCTTCATTGTCAATTGTTTTTTTAAGTTCTTCAATCTCTTTTTGGGTGTCTTCTACGATAGTAGTGTCTATTCCCGTGTGATTGATATGATGATGAATTTCAGTTTTAATCTCATCAGTAGCATCGCGCAATTGACGCATTGTTTTGCCTAAACCACGTGCAACCTCTGGGAGCTTATCTGCCCCAAAAAGTATTAAAACCATAAAAAGTATAAATATAATCTCTGAAATACCCATAATATAATTAGCAAATTTGTAAATTAGCAAATTGGCAAATGCGGAGCAAAATTACATTTTTTTTGTCACAAAATAGTAAATATCATATTTTTTTTATACTTTTGCCCGTATGAAAAAGGTAAAATATTATTATGACCCCGAGACGCTCTCGTATAAACGCATTCGCAATCGCAAGCGTACAAAGGTGCGCAATGCCCTGATATTCCTCACGGCAGCAGCTCTCTTTGGGATTTTATTTTCTTTGGTAATGATTAACTCACGTCTGTTTTTCACCCCTCGTGAGGTGGTGTTGGCACGCGAGATAAAAGCCTATGAAACCAACTACCAAATCCTCAACAAAAAAATGGAATTGGCGGAAGAGGTGCTTGCCGATATCCAAGAACGCGACAACAATATGTACCGTCTATACTTCAACGCTCCTATCATCCCCGATAGTATCCGCAAGAGCCTTAAAAACCCCAACCGCTATAAAGACCTCGAAAAATTTGGCAACTCTAAACTTGTTGCCAGCACCAATGAGCGTTTAGATGTGTTGCGCAAACAGTTGGTTGTACAATCTAAATCGCTTGATGAGATTACCAAACTCTCTAAGGCTAAAGAAAAATTCCTCGCTTCTATTCCCGCTATTCAGCCTATCAACAACAAAGATTTAAAACATATGGCTTCAGGCTATGGTTGGCGCACCGACCCTTTTACCAAAGCCCGTAAGTTCCATTATGGTATGGACTTCGCTGCTCCTCAAGGCACTCCTGTATATGCTGCTGGCGATGGCGTGGTAGTCCGTGCCGATAGCAACGCTTCAGGCTATGGTAACCACATCCGCATTGACCACGGCTATGGCTATGTAACCCTCTACGGGCACCTTTCTGCCTACAATGTGCGCGCCGGTCAGCACGTGAAGCGCGGCGACCTCATCGGCAAAGTAGGAAGCACAGGTAGGTCTGAAGCACCTCACTTGCACTATGAGGTCATCAAAAATGGCGAACATATCAACCCTATTCACTTCTACTATGGCAACCTCACCCCCAGCGAATACGCCGATATGCTACACGTCTCTACCCAAGAAAACCAATCGCTTGATTAGGGGTTAGAGGTTAGGTGTCAGGTTTTAGGTGTTAGGTTTCAGACTCGTCAGAGGAGTCTGACTTGTCAGATATTCTTACCTCCAAACAACCTCTAAAAAATACTCCAGAAACCTCCACAAAGAACTGCTAGAACTTAGAGGCTTTAGCAAATTGAAATCAAAAATCTATAATTAGATGAAAAAAATACTATTTCTTTTTATTCTTAGCAGTTTTATAACAGCTTGTAAGCAACATAAGAAAACTTATGTTGCTGATATCAAAGAAAATACAATTGCTATTGACTCTTTTTATCACAAAGAAAATGTATTTAAATATACTCAGCTGGGTATAGAGTGTAAAAGAGGAAATTTAGACAATGTAAAACAACTTCTTGCTAAAGGAGCAAATAGTAGATTTGAAAAAAAAGATGATTATTTGATATATGATGCCTTGTTTGTGTCTATAGAAAATCGTCATTTGCCTATTGTTAAATATCTTGTAGAAAACAAAGTAGATATAAATCAAATATATACAGAAGAAGGACTAACACCTCTTGGATTAGCTCGTAAAATAGGAGACAAAGAGATTGTTTCGTATCTTATAAAACAAGATGCAATTAAGTACTCTTCAGATTGGTTGGCAACATACTCAGGTCATTTTTTATATTTAAAAGAAGAAAAGGCAGACCCTCGTGCTCAGGGAAAAATCTTAGTAAAAATAGATGATAATATTGCTCATTTACAGATAGAAACTTATGATAAAAGTAATGATAAGGAATATGTTTTTAAAGGAGAAAAAAACAACGAAATTTCATTTGTAGATTTGAAAAATGAGGATTATATAAAAATAATAAAGAAAAGCAGTACGTACCTTCTCAAGAGTTCTTTTTTAGATAGATTGTTAGATGAAAACAACTTATATACAATAGAAAAAGTAATCAGCAAATGAGAAAATCAGCAAATCTTTATGATGAATACTCCCAAAAACTCCACAAAGAACCATCAGGACTTAGAGGTTGTAGCGAATTGAAATTAAAAATATGTGCGCCTTTTATGAGGCGTGGCAGGAGTTAGATACTAATTTGGAAATTGCAATTTCCAAATTGCAAATACCTGATAACAAAGACTTTATTAATTTGCCAACCGCGGTTGGCAAATTAGAAACAAATTCGGTAGCTACGGCTGCCGAAATGCCTGAACAGTTTCAGCGTGTATTACCTAATATAGAAGAGTTGCGCAAAGTATTGTCAAATCAACCTACTGATAAATAAATCTATGATGAGCAACCCTCAACACCTCATTCACATCGTACAACAAGCCTTTTCAGGCACGCGCCTTAGGCAAAACCATATTTATAGTAGCAACTAATAATAAATTAAACATAGATGACTCATAAAAATCTCCCCAAAAATTGGGATTTCTTTATGTGCCGTATTGAAGGCGCTCCTGCCTCTATACGCACCAACTTAGCCTTAGTTGATATAGCACCTCTTGAAGGACTCACACAGCGCTTGCAGTTCTATATCAAAATGCAAAACCCTAGACCCGACGGACTTTCTTCCAATGAAGAATATCCTATCCTCTGTGATATAGAGGACGCTATAGGCGAAAAAGCGGGAGCTACAGGGGCTGTATTAGCAGGGGTGGTGAAATCGGAAGGGTTTTTAGAATTGTGGTTTTATACCCAAAATGCTGAGGCGTTGGCAAAAACTTGTGAAGAAGCATTACAAGCTTTTGAGGGCTATCAGTCGGGGTATAATATAGCCGAAGACCCCGAGTGGGAAGATTATTTTGGTTTCCTCTACCCTGATGAGTTTTCTTACCAAACGATGCAAAACCGCAAAGTGCTAATGCAACTCGAAAAGAATGGCGATAAGATGGAAGTGCCTCGCGAAATCGACCATTTTATCTACTTCAAAGAAGCGGATCAACAACAGGCTTTTGCCAAAGAAGCTGAAGACAAAGGTTTTAAAGTGCGTTTTAACGATGATGAATTTGTGGAAGATCGAAAAGCAGAAGGAAAAGAATATCCCTATATGGTAGAAGCCACCCGTGAGGACAGTCCGTTGGCTATCGATGATATCGTATGGGACTTGTTAGAACTCGCCTCTCCTTTTGAAGGTAATTACGACGGCTGGGGCTGTGTAAATGTACAATAAAAAATTAATTATTAACTGTCAATTGTTAATTGAAAAATGAAATATTCTAAAATAATCGATGCTGTTTATGAGGAAGTATTAAAGGGCGAAAATGCTGGTACCGTCCCTACTTACATCCCCGAATTAGCACAAGTAAACCCCGAGCAGTTTGGAGTCTATTTCTATAGCCTCAACAAGCAATCCTATGGCATAGGCGACTGCGATGTAAAATTTTCGGCGCAGAGTATCGCCAAGGTGCTCGCTCTCTCTTTGGCGTATAGCATTATAGGCGACCAATTGTGGAAACGTGTAGATGTAGAACCCTCAGGTACCTCGTTCAACTCTCTCGTCCAATTAGAAGCCGATAATGGTATTCCGCGTAATCCGCTCATCAATGCAGGGGCGATAGTAGTGTGTGATATTTTGCTCTCTATTTTAGAAGATGCCGAAGCCGATTTTCTTACTTTTGTACGTGAATTAGCTAACGACGATAGCATCAACTATTCTATTTTAGTAGCCGAATCGGAAAAATCAGTAGGGTATCGCAATTTTGCCTTGTGTTATTACATCAAGTCGCTCGGAAATATAGAAAACGACCCTATCGAGGTGCTTAACTTCTATTTCAAACTCTGTTCTTTGGAACTCACTTGCAAATCGATGGCGTATATATTCTCATTTCTTGCCAACGATGGTATCCGTATGCACGACCGCGTACAAATCCTTACCGAAACCTGTACCAAGCGCGTAAACGCCATAATGCAAACCTGCGGATTTTATGACGAGTCGGGGGAGTTTGCTTTTAAAGTAGGTTTACCAGGGAAGAGTGGAGTAGGAGGGGGGATTGTTGCCCTATTGCCCAATCATTACAGCATAGCGGTATGGAGTCCCAAACTCAACGACAAAGGCAATTCGTATAGAGGAATGAAGTTCTTAGAAATGTTTACCGCCCAAACGCATACCTCTATTTTTTAGTTACATTGTAGGGGCGTTTTGCAAACGCCCTTATAAAATAAAACGTTTTGCAAACGCCCACATAAATAAAACTTTTTGGACACTCTCTTATAAAATAAAACATTTTCGAACATCCTCTTATCGCTACACTTTGCCAAAGGTGCGAGCCGCACAGGCTGGAAACTTAGGCAAAGTTGACTACTCTGATTATCAATCTGTTGGTAATTTTTTTTGTTTGACTATATAAAAATAGAACTATGAAAAGAATTGTATTTTTCCTTTTATTACTAATATTTATAGCTTGCTCTAAAAATGTAAATATAAAAAAAGTAGGTAATAGTTTTTTTGAAAATGATGTATATATAGACAGTCAAGGTTGTCAATATATAAAGATAACAGAAGATTATAAGCAAGTGAAAGATAATCTTTTTGAAGATAAACAAGGGAATTTGTATATACAAGGAACTAACAATATGATCTTTTACTATTCTCGTCCAATATACATATCAGAGCTTTATGCTATGAACTCTGATAAATTAAAAATAAAGGACATTGTAGATAGAGATACGTATGAAAAATTAGCAGATACAGGTTTTTCAAAAGATAAGCAATTCTTATACCTATTAAAAGAGTGGTCAGACAGATGGGAATTACATATTATTAGCAAAGACCCCAATAAATATAAACTCATTTGGAAAAATTGCAGATATTATCTTTATTCTGATGGTAAATATTATTTGAATCAAGATGTTTTTACAGAAGAAGAATTGAATATGCCTCAAAAATAACAAATGTGGACTTTTACTTTATTTAAACAGCTTCGGATATGAAAAATTCTATAAATAAATTTAGTGCACTTCTGTTTTTACTATTAGGGGGAGCTAATTGCACTAACAACACACCTAAGCAACAAGAAAATGTGATTATTACTCCTGCTCCTCACCTAAAAAAAGAAGTGGTGGTACAATTAGATAAAATCAATAACAAAGAGGCAAAACTAACAATTACTAATTACTTAGACGAACCTATTTCCACAAATATGTTTGTGATAGGTACAGATATATTGGTTTTAGAATTTCAGGCAAATGATACTATAAGAGAAATGACTTGTCTAGCTCCACCTATGCGTCCCATTAACATAAGAGAATATGATACTATTTTAGCTCCTAATGCTAAAATAGAAACACTTTCTTCTATGGCTGTAATGAGAGAATGTGAGGAAATTTTTAAAATAACAGAACCCAACATAAAAATGCGTGCTGCCATTTGGTTCAAATATGTGAATCGAGATGAAAAGTTTATTCAGCGTTCTAATTGGATTATTTATAAAAATGAAGGGCATTATAACCCTAAGTAACGTGAGTTCGGCGTAAGTAATTATTTAACAATCAGTAAAATATTTTTAATCTCCCACAAAAATAGTAGCTAAAGTCTTTAATTTTTTATTATAAAATAAAACATTTTTGGACATCCTCTTATAAAATAAAACTTTTATAGATAGCCGATTTTCTTCGTAATTCGTAATTCGTAACTCGTAATTCCCAATCCCTTATTTGTTTTATTTATAAATAATACGTACTTTTGCGCCCGATTTTAAGATTTCTATATGAAAGCATTAGGTGTTTTTATACTTTTATCTTGGCTATCAACCTCCTTTGCTTTTGCTCAACAAAATGAACAACAGAAAGATACCATTCAAAAATTAGACGAAGTAACGGTATCGGCTCAGCAAATATTAGGTAGCAAGTTTCAGGCGCGCAACCGTACAGGCTCAGCATATTACATCTCTCCTCAAGAAATCCAAAAAATGGGCTATACTGATATCAACCGTATGCTCAAAGCTGTCCCTGGGGTGAATGTGTACGAAGAAGATGGTTATGGCTTGCGACCTAACATCAGTTTGCGAGGCACTAAAGCAGAGCGAAGTGAGAAAATCACCTTGATGGAGGACGGTATTTTGGCAGCTCCTGCTCCTTATGCTGCCCCTGCGGCTTACTATTTTCCTAATGCAGCTCGTATGCAAGCGGTGGAAGTGGTGAAAGGCAGTAGCCAAGTGCAATATGGTCCGTTTACTACTGGTGGGGCTATCAATATGGTATCCACGGCTATCCCAACCAAATTTTCAGCCAAGCTAAGTGCTTCCGGTGGAACTAACAATACCCTTAAAACGCACATCAATATAGGCGACAGTAAAAAACACTTTGGCTATATGGTGGAATACCTCCGCTACCAGTCCGATGGCTTCAAACATTTTGAAAACAAACAAAATGCAGGCTTCAAACGCAACGATTGGGTTGCCAAATTCAAAGTGAATACGGCTAAAACCGAAGGGGCTAACCACTCTTTTGAGCTGAAAGCGGGCTATGCCGATGAGGATTCTAATGAAACTTATGTAGGTCTTACGCAATCCGATTTTGCCCGAACGCCTTTCCTGCGCTATGTAGGCTCTCAAAAAGACCACCTCACAACTCGCCACACTCAGTGGGTGGGCACTTACTTACTTCAGTTTTCTAACCGACTAAAATTTACTACTCACTTCTATTACAATACCTTCTTCCGCAATTGGTACAAACTTGAATCGGTGAAATACGGCACTTCAGCCAACGAAAAACGCACCATTGGGCAAATTCTCTCCGACCCCGAAACTAATGCTCCTTATTTTGATATACTTTCAGGTAAAACCGATAGTCGCGTGTTCTACAACGACTACGAACGCTTGAAGGACAACCCTGGACTCTTTGTGCGCGCCAACTACCGCAATTATTTCTCTCGTGGCGTGCAAACCAAAGCTGAATACAAAGCGATATGGGACAATTGTTATTTAGACAACGAGTGGGGGCTGCGTTACCACACCGATGAAGAAGACCGCAACCAGTGGGATGATATCTATGCAATGAAAAAACAGCAAATGCAACTCCTTTGGAAAGGGGTGCAGGGTAGTCAGTCAAATAAGATAACCCGTGCCAATGCCTTAGCGGCTTATTGGCTTTCTAAACTGACTTACAAACAGCTCACTGTAACTGCGGGCTTGCGTTTTGAGCATATAGAATTGTTAGAAAAAGATTATACTACTGCCGATACCCGCCGTACAGGGCAAAAACGCATAGAAACCACTAATGTAGCCAATGCCGTAATACCCAGTTTGGGGTTGCATTACAACCTCACCGATTGGTTGTCTGCTTTTGCTGGTGTACACAAGGGCTTTTCACCTCCAGGGGTAAGTAAAGAAAAGCGCGTGATGGACAGGAATGGCAATATCACCCTACTCACCGAAAACCAAAAACCCGAAAGCAGTATCAACTTTGAAGTGGGCTTGCGTGTGAATTACAAACAGCTAAAAACTGAAGTGATAGGTTTTTACAACCATTACAGCAATATGTTGGGCAGCGACCTTGCAGCTATGGGCGGCACAGGTACCCTCGAACAGTTCAACGTGGGAGAAGCTGTTGTGAAAGGAGCTGAGTTTATCGCACAATATCAGCCATTCCCTGAGGAATCTCCTATAAAAACCCCCTTACAACTCTCCTACACCTTCACCGATACCGAGATGAAAAACTCTTTCGAGAGCAACTCTTGGGGGCGAGTGATTGCTGGTGACGAAATTCCTTATATCAACCGCCATAGCCTCAACTTGAGTATAGGAGCCGAGTACAAAAAATACGAACTGAATATAGGTATTCGCTATAATGGTGCTGTGCGCACTGAACCAGGACAAGGACTTATTGCCGAACGCCATAAAATTCCTGCCTATACCATTATCGATGTTGCTGCTAAAGCGCATTTTGCACGCCATTTTACCCTCACCCTAAATGCTATCAACCTTACCAATCGCACTTATTTGGTATCCCGTCACCCTTCAGGATTGCGCCCAGGGCATCCTTTAGGTATTTTTGGCGGTATCATTTACAAAGTAAATTAACGATGAACAAACTGTCATACATATTTCTTTTTCTCCTCGTAAGCCTATCTGCTAGCGCTCAAACCTTTACCCTCAAAGGAACGGTAAAAGAAACCAATGGCACTCCGCTGTTGGGCGCGACGATAGTGGTGAAAGAATCACATATAGGCACCAGTACCGATATGGAGGGGCATTTCAGCATCAAAGCGCAGGTAGGGCAAACTCTTGAAGTGAGTTATGTGGGAATGAAAACCCAACGCTTCAAAATCAAAGGGGAAACCCTGCAAATCATACTCCAAGAAGAAGCCCAAGCCTTAGAGGGGGTAGTACTCACGGGCTACCAAAAAATACAAAACCGTGTATTTACAGGGGCAGCTGCTTCGGTGAAAATGGACAATATCAAAATGGAAGGTGTTGCCGATATATCGCGTATGCTCGAAGGGCGTGTGGCTGGGCTTTCTATCCAAAATGTAACGGGCTCTTTTGGCTCGGCGCCGCGCATCAACATTCGCGGGGGGGCTTCTATCATAGGAAATGTACAACCGCTTTGGGTAATCGATGGGGCAATTTATGAAGATTTGGTGTCCCTCAGTCTTGACCAATTGGTTTCGGGTGATGCGGTTACCTTAGTGAGCTCGGCTATTGCCGGACTCAACGCTACTGATATAGAGGATATACAAGTGCTGAAAGATGCATCGGCTACTTCTATGTATGGAGCGCGCGCCCTCAATGGGGTGATTGTTATTACAACCAAATCGGGCAAACGCGATACGCCTAACCGCATTACTTATAGCTACGAACAGAGCTTCCGCACCATTCCGTCGTATAAAGATTTTGACTTGCTGAACTCGCAAGAAACGATGTCACTTTTGCAAGAGATGAACAGCAAAGGCTATTTCAATTTGCAAAACACCCTCTACGGCAGGCGCAGTGGCATTTACTACCAATGGTATAAGGGCGTGAGTACCATCAATCCCAACACTGGCAACTACTACTACCCCAATACGCCAGCAGCTCAAGCTGCCTTTATGAGAGAACGCGAATACGCCAATACCGATTGGTTCAAACATCTTTTTTCTATCAACCCTATACGCAGCCACACTATTACATTTAGCGGAGGAGGCAAAAACAGTACAAGTTATGCTTCTTTGGGCTATTATCACGACAGTGGCTGGACGATTACCGATAATGTGAAACGCATTACTGCTAACCTCAAAAATACTTTTTATATCAACGACCAACTAAAAGCTACCTTTACTGCCGTGGGGAATTTACGCAGTCAGAAAGCCCCTGGCACTTTTGCACAGCGTAAAAACACAGCGGTAGGTGCTTTCGAGCGCGATTTTGATATCAACCCCTTTTCGTATGCTTTAGGTACCTCACGCACCTTGAGACCTAAAGATGCGCAGGGCAATTTGGAGTACTACCGCAACAATTGGGCGCCTTTCAATATTTTGGAGGAATATCGCAACAACTATATGAAAATCGATGTACTCGACTTCAAAATACAAGCCGAAACCTCTTACAAGCTCAATCCGCATTTAGAAGTTACTGCCTTAGTATCAGCGCGCCAAGCACAAACCCAATCATCACATTACATCACCGAAAATTCTAATGTTATCAAGGCGTTTCGCGCCAATGAAACCCCTCAGGTAGCCAATGATAATATCTATTTGCTCAAAAATAAGAACAATCCTTTAGCACCTCCGCAAATAGCGCTCACCAATGGGGGTATTTTTAACAAAACTGAAACCTCTCTCAAAAGCTATATGGGGCGATTCGCTGTTGATTATCATCGCACCTTGCACGAGCATCACGACCTCAAAGCCTTTGGCTTTGCCGAAATCCGCTATGCCGACCGTACTGTTACGCCTTTCCAAGGCTACGGCATTCAGTATGACCGCGGCAATCAGGTGTTTACCAATCCGCTTATTTTTCAAAAGCTCCTCAACGAGGGCAACAACTATTTTGCGCTTACCGAAAAGTACGACCGAGGCATTACCTTTTCGGGCAGTGCGACTTATGGTTATAAAGGCAGATATATTGCCAATGCCGTGCTGAACTACGAAGGGTCTAATACTGCCGGTCGCGGTACGCGCTCTCGCTGGTTGCCTACGTGGAATGTGGGGCTGAAATGGCATATAGACGATGAACCTTTCTTTGAAAGCAAAAACATCAGTACCCTTGATTTGAGAGCCAGCTACGGACTTACTGCCAAAATGAACGAGCAAGCGATAAATTCTTATAGTGTATTCCAAAACTATGTGCAAAACCGTTACCGCTTTAGTGATAGAGAGAACGCTTTGCGCTTGCAGCACTTAGAGAACCGCGACCTCACTTGGGAGAAGATGTACGAGCTGAACCTTGGTGTCGATGCAGGATTTTTCAACAATCGCATCAGTATGTCGGTAGATATTTATCAGCGCAATTCATTCGACCTTATCGACCTGATTCGCACCTCTGGCATAGGCGGTGAATACTATAAGTACGCGAATTTTGGCGATATGCGCACCCGCGGCATAGAGCTCTCTCTGAATACCAAAAACATACAGCAGAAAGATTTCCAATGGACAACTACTATCTCGTTCAGCTATATGAACCAAAAGATTACCCGCTTGCTCAACACCCCTAACACTTTCGATATGGTATCGGGTACAGGGCGCGGCAATATCGTGGGTTACCCTAAAGGATCTTTGTTTTCGTTCAACTATCAAGGGGTGAACCATCAAGGCTTACCTACCTTTGATTTCGGACTCTATCCGCTCAACAACCGCGCGAATGCCAATGTAGTAGGTGCTGATTTTCTCGACGCGCAGTACTCAAAATCTTACCTTATCTATCACGGCTCGGTAGAACCCAATGTGATTGCAGGGCTCTCTAATACTTTTACTTATAAAAATTGGGAAGCCTCTTTCTTTATTTCGGCTCAAGCGGGGAATAAAATCCGTTTGAACCCTACTTTCGATCCCGCTTTTGGCGATTTGAATGTCTTTTCTAAAGAATATTACAATCGCTGGTTGCATCCTTACGATGAACTCCGTACCGAGGTGCCCTCATTGCCTTCACAGAGTCTTATTAACCTCATTGGCAAGGAGAATATAGAGCGCGCTTATAATACATACAACTATTCTCAAAATCGCGTAGCCGACGGCAGCTTTGTGCGTATGAAGAGCATATCATTGGGCTACCGCGTACCCAAAAAGGCTTTGGAACGCTATGGTATGAACAGCCTCACCGTGCGAGCGCAAGCCACTAATCCATTCCTTATCTATTCCGATAGCAAACTTAACGGTCAAGACCCTGAGTATTACAAGTCTGGAGGGGTATCATTACCTACCCCCAAACAATATACCTTGTCATTCCAAATAGGATTTTAATTAGGTAACAAGTAACAGTTAATAGCTAACAGATACTAACTTATAAACTGAATGAAACATTTAATTTACATATTTTCTTTGTTATTGCTAAGTTGCAACTATTTAGACAAAGACCCCGATGCCTCTCTAAATGTTCCCCTCGATTCGGAAGAAAAAATAGCCGAGCTTCTTACGGGGGCTTACCCCGATGCGAGCTATTTCCCTTTCCTCGAAACCCGCACCGATAATGTAGCCGAACGCGAAAATGGTGTGCATACCCGTTTGAACGAAGCGATGTACCGCTGGGAAGATGAAGACCAAGAAGACCTTGATGCGCCTTTGTTCTATTGGAATAGTTGCTACCGAGGCATTGCACAAGCCAATAAAGCCTTAGAACTTTTAGCCCGTTACCCCAAAACCGAACGCGTAAAAGCACTTTATGGCGAGGCTTTCTTGCTCAGGGCTTACCTGCACTTTATGCTCGTGAATATTTGGGCAGAGCCCTACAAAGGCGAAGCCTCTAAAAACGATATGGGGATTCCTTACCTCACTACGCCCGAGAAAAACGCTTTGGTACAGTACAATAGAGGCACTGTGTATGAGGTCTATCAGAAGATAGAAACAGACCTCAAGTTGGGTATTTCTTTAGTGAGTGATGCCTATTACGCCAAACCTAAGTTTCATTTCAACAAGCGTGCTGCTTATGCTTTTGCCTCGCGTTTCTATCTGTTTAAAGGCGAATGGCAAACCGTGATAGACTATGCCAACTATGTACTTACGCAACCTAAAACACAGTTGCGTCACTGGAAAAAAGACTATTACGATGTGTATGCTTTCAATAACCGCCCGTATCTCTATCAGCGTTATACACAGCCTGAGGAAGAAGCTAACCTGCTCATCACCACTGTGCAATCGCGTTGGGCAAGAGAGCTCCCTACAGCTAAGTACGGATTTACTACCCAACTGATGAACAATAACGCTGCCTACTACACGCCAGCAACCTCGCCTACTCCCGTGTACAATGGGATGTATATCGCCAAGTTTGATGAGTTGTCGCTCTTTGGTAGCACTGGTAGCAAACCTACTGATTTGTACGTGTCGAACGTACTGTTCACCACCGATGAGGTGATGCTCAACCGTATGGAAGCTTATGCAATGCTCAAAAACTACAACCAACTGCTCTTAGAATATCGCGAATTTCAAAAAATAAAGTTCGATAATCCTCGCAATATCACCGTGGAAGACCTCATCGCCTCTACCGATGACGATTATCGCAACTACTCGCCTTTCTATGGGCTTAGCATTCGTCAGTTAGGAGCAATCAAGAATATCGCTTTTCTGCGTCAATGGGAATTTATGCACGAGGGAATGCGTTGGTTAGATATTAGGCGTTTTTATACCCCTGTAAATCGCACTAATGAACCCCTCCAAAAAGAGGATTTGCGCAAAGTGATACAACTCCCCATAGAAGCCATCAACCGCGGTTTGCCTGCAAACCCGAGATAAGTGAAAAGTGAATAGTGAAAAGTGTTACAATAAATAAAGCATCTTTTTTGCGGATTGTCCCCCTTCGGGGGAACGGGGGCTATTCATTCACGACAAGTAATAAATAAAACTTATATGAAAAACCTTTTAAAAATAACACTCATTACGGTATTAATCCTTATAGTGAGCTGTCAGCGTGAAAAACTTTCTACACAAAGCGTTGTAGAAACCGAAACCGCTCAGCAAGCCTATACCGATTTAGACAAGTGGATAGAAACCAATATCACCTTGCCTTATGGCATTGCTGTGGAATACCGTTGGGACAAAAACACTGCCCCTAAAGGCACCTATACCTATCCGCCCGAAGTAAGCAAAGTAAAACCGGTACTCGAGGCTATTAAATACCTATGGCTCGAACTCTATAGTGAGCCCTCTTTAGGAGGGGCTAATTTCTGGAAAGGGAAAGCTCCTTTAAAAATATATCTCTACGGCGGTAAAAACATTGATGGCAACGGACAAGAACTCATCAATAGCAGTGCGGTAGGGCGTGAATTCCATTTGTATAACATCAATAATTTCGACCCACGCGACAAGAATAAAGTATATGTACTGATGCGCATTGTACATCACCAATTCGCTCGCTTGTTGGGCGATGAGCTATACCCTTACGACCGTCAGGCGTTTTTGAATATCAGTCAGAAGGATTATCGCGCGAGTTCTAACAAACAGCTATACGGCTTCCCTAATGATGATACTGCCCTTTATGCTTTGCAGTATTACCCCAAAAAGCGCGATAGGAATATCTGTACCAGTGCCTTGCCTTTTCAGTATTTTGCATCGCTTACCCAATGCCAAAATGCACATACCCAAGCAGGTATAGATGAGGAATGCTACTATTGTAATTTTACCCAAAGCACGCCCAATCACTACGGATTTATCACCTTTCAAGCAATGCTTTCAGCCGAAAACGATTTTGCCGAGATGATAAGCGTTCCCCTCACCAATCTCAACACCCAGATAGAGATAGCTAAAAATATTGCGAAGACTCCTGTAGATAGCACTGATGAAGAAGCACAACGCGCAGTGCTATCGTATAACAACCTACTGAAAAAAGAAGCTTTTATCGCCGATTATTTCAACAAAAAAGTAGGGTTCAGCTTGAAGCGTTTACAACTCTTAAGCCTCCAACGCCTCAACCGTTTTAATAATAGGTAAAAATGAAGAGTCTATAAAATAAATGAATCATATATGAAATATCTTTTAACAACAGCACTTATTGCGCTTCTTTTGGCATCTTGCCAAAAAGACCACAATGTTTTTGAGCAATCGCCCTCAGAGCGAATGCTCCAGCAGCGCATTGCCTTGCAAAAAGAACTTACCGAGGCTCCTCACGGGTGGAAAGTGCTCTACTTCCCCCGTACTGATTCATTGCTGTTTGCCACCCCCACCAAAGCTGAAAAACGAAGTGATTCACGTTATGTAGAAAAACTCTTAAACCAAGGTTTTGGCGGTTTCTATTTCCTGATGACCTTTCACAAAGACAATACAGTAGCTATACAAGCCGACACCCATAGCGAAACGCTGCAAACCGTCAAAACAAGTGAATACACCCTTAGCCAAGAGGCGCAGTTACAGCTCTCGTTCACTACCTATAACTACGTTCACCAATTGGTAAACAACCGCTTTCGCGCGGCTGCCGATTGGCTGTATGTAGGCAAAGACACCTTGCAGAATATGGTCTTCAAAACAGCCTCGTATGCCGACCCTGCCCGCGAGTACATAGTGTTTGAAAAACTCAAAACAGCCGACGATCAACGACAGTTCTTGCAAAAAGCCTATAACAACCGACTCTTTTTCGAGCAGATGCAAAACCCTCAAATAGTAATCAAGCGGGGTAGCAAAATCTACTACCAAAGTGATGTATACCTAAAAGGCAATAATTTCGGGCTCAACACACCTTTTTTAGAGGGATTTGTTGCCAATAGGTATTACGTATTTGAGTACCGCACTAATCCGCAGGAAGATCCCTCCACAGGCAGGTATAAAAGTCAGTTTATAGGCTCGGGCTATGTAGGCACTGAAAGCGGACTCACCTTTAGAGCAGGCTTGCGCTACAACAAGTCGATTATATTCTACGACTTTGTAAGAGAAGGCAACCGCTTTGTAGCCCATCATCGCGATAGCAAAGGAATTGCCACTGGCTACACTGCTGAAATATTTGAGAATTAAAAAATTAGCAGATTAGTAAATTAGCTAATGAGTATGGATTGTCCTCTTTCTGAGCAGAGTATGTTTGTGGGTAATCACCAAATTACAATCACTTTTAGAGGATTGTCCCCCTTCGGGGGTTCGGGGGCAAATTAGCAAATAAAAGCTCGTGCAGCTCGTACCAAATTGACAAATTAATTAATTGGAATGAAATATCTAAACACTATCATTGCAGCCTTGTTACTCATAGCCTGCAATAGCAAAGAAGAAGATCCTGCTCCAGAGGATTACCAAAAGCTATTCCCTTTCAAAGGAATTGAAAAACCTACCATCAACTACGAAGACCTCGTACATAAACAATGTGATATCGAACATTTTGTATACCCAAGTATTGATGCCCCCCAAGAAGCACGTGAGTATACGGTAACCCTCACTTATCAATGTCAGCGAGGAGAAGGTAATACCCGCGAGCCGCGTTATTATGTGTGTTATGTAAATGCCAATAAAGAGCGCGTGGTGCTCAGTACCACCACTACTACACAAACGCTTACCTTTACCCTCCCTTCAGGATATCCGCTGTATCTCGGCGTGTATGGAGGGGGAGAAAGAGAATCACGCGTGAGTGCCCAGCTCACCGCTGTCGATACCCAAGGAGTGGTGAATATCCCCACCTTGCAGTACATCGCAGCCCAAAACACCGATGGTACCGATAATATAACCCCTTATTGCGAATATATAGTATTGCCTTAAGATGATGAAAACAAAACATATACTATCATATTTTTCACTGCTGTTGATTGCAATAGCTTGCCAAAAAGGCGAAGGTGAGACAGTGGAGACTGCTAATATCTTGCGTCCGCAAGCCGATATCCCCTACACTTTCAGCCGCAATGGGCAGTCGAGTGTTGATGAACACAGCGTGAGCTTGTTGCGCGAACCTTTGGATATTATCGAAAGGCGTTTGCTCAACGGTGCTATTTCTAATTTTACTTACGACGAAATTTTGCGTTATTACAATGAGGGGACTTCCTACGTAAAACCCGCTGATGAAGTAGCCTCCTCACCTTTGGCTGCTACTGCTCAAGTGAGAGAAGATGTAAAAAATCTCTTTCTCGTAGCCAAAAGCATTCCGCTACGCGAAGCCCAACAAGGCGTTTCGGGTGATGCTGGCAGAAGGGTAGGCGATGCCGATCGCGTGTATGTTGACGAAAAAGGTGTTGCCCCTGCACAAGTATTCATATACACTATAAACGGAGCACTCTATTTAGATAAAATCCTCTTGTACCACTTAGACGAGCGTTTTTTCTCCGATGCTGCCTTGCGCCGCGAACATCAAAACGTAGTCTTGCCCGCCGGTGAGAACTACACCCAACTCGAACATCATTGGGATTTGGCTTATGGCTATTTCCTGCATCTGCAATCGCTCACCCAGTCCGATGGAGTAGCGGCTTTGGCAGGTGCTGAGCGCAAAATCCGCAATGCTTTTGTACAAGGGCGCATAGAGTTAGGGCGCTATCGCTATGAAGCCTTATATGAGCAAATGCGCATCATTCGCAAAGAACTCTCCAAAGTGATGGCTATTCGCACCATTCATACCCTTACGGGGGCAAATACCCTTGCCAATTACAGCGAATCGCCTAAGCAAGCTTTCAAATACTTGTCGCAAGGCTATGGCTTTATATACGCGTTACAATTCACTCGCAAACCCGATGGCAGTCTTTATTTCACTTACGACGAAGTAAAAGCCCTCCAAAACCAACTTATAGCAGGCACCGGACTCTGGAATAGATCCCGCTTGTTAGCCCCTGCCGAAATTGTAGGGTCACTTAAAAACATCACACAACAAATCGCTGAACGTTACCAGTTATGACAAAAAAAATACTCTTATGCCTCTTTGCCATAGTGCTATGCGCCTGCGAAGATAAAACAGATACCTCCGAGCCTATCAAAATAGGCACCGAGAGCAGTTCGCTCACTCAGCTCACACTCTACCCTCAGAGTCAGCACGATCTCTTGCTCTCAGGGGGCAACCACAAGTATACGGTGAATGTTGCGAATAGTCGTTTGGCAAGTGCTTCTATCAGTCAGGATACCCTGAAAATAAAGAGTTTTCAAGAACAAGGAACTACTTATGCAATCATTCATTCACACGACCAAACCGCGCGCTTGGAGATTAACGTCCGCCCTAACGAACTCAGTTTTTCAGCTGAAGAAGTAACCCTTGCCCCTACCGATATCAATAAAACCATACGCTTAGGAGGCGGTGATATTGTGAGCCTCACCACTACCGACCCCGATGAGGTGATGAAAGTTACTTGGAACGGCAGTAGTGGGATTGTAGAGATAAGAGGCAAAGCCGAAGGGGTAGCCACCCTAACCGCTACCTCAGCAGGACTCGCCCCAAAAGAGCTGAAAGTGAAAGTGCGTTGTATAGACGAAAAAGGCTTTCTCAATCAGTTAGGAGTATACTACAATACCAGTCGTTCGCTTAACGGAGCTATTACCCCAGCGCGTATTGTAAGTGAGCGCACTACAGGCACTTTCTTTTCGGGAAAAGAAAACGTCAATGCGCTTAACAATTGGTATTACAAAATTCCACCTATTGAGAATCCGGTAGCGGGCACTCATATCAACTTGCTTATCGAATACAAGAAGTTAGGCGGAGTAGCTACTCGTGAAAACCTTAAATTTTACGTAGAAGAAGTGCGCACCGCTACCCAACAAGTGGTTTTGCGCGGTAAAACCTTAAAAATAGTAGTGCCCTATTACAATTGACAAAAAACAAACCCATAGAGTCTAATTTTAATTTTATATATATTTTTTATGAAAAACCTCAGATTTTTAACCTTAGGGCTTGCCTTGATAGCCCTTCTTTTTACAGCTTGTAAAAAAGATGACAACAACGGTGGCGAACAAGCCCCTCAGCGACTTACTTTAGAGAAATCGGCAGTAACCGTAAAGCAAACTGAAAGCGCTATCGTGCGCATCACAGCGGGCAATGGCGGTTATAAGGTAGAGAGCGTCGATAAAAACATTGCTACAGCAGCAATTGAGCAAAACAACGTGAAAATCACAGCAATAGCCGAAGGACAAACCACTCTCACAGTATCCGATGCTAAAGGACAAAAAGCTGCTATAGCCGTAACTGTTGAAAGCAATATTGACCCTAGCGAAAGACTTTCGGTAGAAAAACAAACACTCACCCTTGTAAACGGAGAAGAAGAAGTGAACAGAATCTTCAATGCCGAACACAATGGCAATATCAATCTTTCTTTCACAATCAGTCCTGCGGGAAGTGTGAGTATCACTGTAGAAGACCGCATTGTAAATGGTAACCCCGACGGTAAAAACCTACGTATAAAAGCCCTCAATGTAGGTACTGCTCAAGTAGCGGTAAAAGATAATACTAACAATCAAACTACCTCTTTCAAAGTAACTGTTACCGCTGCCGAGCTTACCATTGCTAAAACTGCTGCTGAGGTAGAAACCGAAGCTACAGTAGAAATCCGTATCAACACTGGTAACCCTAATTATACCATTACTTCTTCAGCTGATAATATTGCAACTGCTGAAGTAAAAGAGAAAACTGAAAAAGTAGCAGGTAAAAAGGATACTCACCACTATGTGATTATCAAAGGAGTAGCTGCAGGTACTGCCACTATCACTCTTAAAGACAGCCAAAACAAAACAGTAGCTATCACTGTAACCGTAAAAGCTAAAGACGATATTTTTGAAGTAAGTAATGACGGTGTAGTAACCCTCAAAGCAGGAGCTACTGCTAAAGGAGCTATCAAAATACCCGATGCAGGAACAAGTATAAAGGCGAGTGCTTTTATGGCTGAAGGAGATATCACTTCTGTAGATTTTAATAATATTAAAATAATTGGAGTAAGCTCTTTTCAAAATACAAGAAGTCTTAAAACTTTTTCTGGCAATAAAATTGAAATTATAGGAACAAATGCTTTTGCAGTTTCAGGTCTTACTGAAATTACACTTCCTTCTACTGTCACTTCTATTGGACGTTCATCTTTTATGGGGTGTGATAAACTTGTAAAAGTAACTGTAAAATCTATTACACCACCTAATATAAAGGCTAATACTTTTGATAATATTAATGCCAATGCAATTCTTTATGTTCCTAAAGGAGCTAAAACTGCTTATGAAGCACAAGTCAATTGGAAGAATAAATTTAAAGAAATCAAAGAGCTTGAACAATAATCTAATTCATCAAATAAAAAACGGAGTCGCAATCCTGCGGCTCCGTTTTCTGTTTCTTAAGGGCTTAAAAAATAGTTATTAATGTTTCTATTTTACTTGCTGGACATCTGTTTGAATGTTCATCATATAGAGCAGGTACATTCTTAATGAAATTGATTTTCTATACAAATTTTGTAAACTTCTATACAGTTTACTCATAATGCCCGTATGCAGCTAGAACTTCAATATACTTTTCTTCTTCAAAAACTTCATAAGTTAATCGGTGTTTTTTGTCTATTCTACGAGAATAAACATTGCGTTCACCATACCCTTTTAGTGGTTCAACTTGTCCTGTTCCTGTCGTTGGATGAACTTCTAATTCATCAAGTAAGCTGTCTATTTTAACAAGTAGTTTCTTCTGTCCAGATTTTAGATGTTTTTCTAAGTGGTTTAGATACTCATCAGAGTATTTTAATTTGTAAGTTTCCTCTTCCATTTTCTACCCTTCTAAAAGCATCTTTCTCATTTCTTCACGACTGATTTCGTGTTTTTTTCCAGCTCTTGCTCTATCAATCATTTCAAAATACTCCTTCTTGGTCATTAAAGAGTCGTCTTTTTCTTTAATGTCCTTTGTGTCATTATAAACCTTTACTTTGAACTGTTTGAACAATGGCTCAAAAATGTAAAAGTCTGTCTCATTATTGAACTTTATTCTGATTGTATCCATAAATGTTTATTTTTTTGCAAAGGTAATAATTATTTTTCAATCAATAATGTTTCATTCCCCTAAACTCTCTTTGATATTGATGAGTGTTTGCTTGATATGTTCTAATTTCTCTATAAGGGCGAAATTATCGAGTGTTTTTTGTTTTTCTTCTTTCAGGCGTTGGCGCGCTCCTTCAAGGGTAAAGCCGCGCTCTTTTACTAAGTGATAAATCAGCTTGAGTTTTTGAATGTCGTCTGCTGAAAATTTCCTACTGCCTGAGGTTGTTTTACGCGGACTGATAATCTCAAACTCCTTTTCCCAAAAGCGTATCAGCGAGGCATTTACGCCAAATGCCTGCGCCACTTCGTTGATACTATAATAGAGTTTTTCGGGTAAGTCAATATTAGGCATTAGGGGATAGGGATTAGGGGTTAGGGGTTCTGATGATTTTGATTTGCTTGATGCGTTTTTTATCAAAGGCTTCTACAATGAATTTGTAGTTGTTGAAAAGAATGGGAATGCCTTTTTGAGGGAAATTACCTGCTATCTCTAAAAGGAAGCCGGCAAGAGTTTCGGCATCACCGCGTTTTTCGTCAAAAAGAGCCTCTTCTTCATCGTTGAAATCGAGGATGCGGTAGAAATCCTTTAACACTGTTTTTCCTTCAAAAATAAAGGTGTTATCATCTACTTTGAAGTAGGTGATATCATCGTCGTCAAACTCATCGTTGATACTGCCTACAATCTCTTCGATAATATCCTCTAAGGTAATCACTCCACAAGTGCCGCCATACTCATCTACCACTACGGCGAGGTGTATTTTCTTCTCTTGGAACTCGCTGAGCAAATCGTCAAGTTTTTTGTTTTCGGGAACGAAAAAGGCATTGCGTTTTACACTATTCCAGTCGAAGTCGGTTTTATCTAAGTGAGGTAAGAGGTCTTTTATGTAAATCACCCCTGTGATATTGTCTAAATTCTCGCGATATACGGGGATTCGCGAATAGCCTATGACTACAATTTCGTTGAGCAACTCCTGATAAGAGAGATCTTCGCTGAGGGCAAAGATATCTACGCGGGGCACCATTACTTCGCGCGTTTCGGTATTGCCAAACGATACGATGCTCTCCAATATTTTCTTTTCTTCATTGGTGGTATCTTCTTCCGAGGCAAGTTCTAAGGCTTGTGAGAGTTGTCCTATTGAAATATTGCTTTTCTGTTTGCCTAAACTCTTCTGAATCCATACCGTAAAGGCTTTCATCGGTGCGCTGATGGGCGTAAAGAAAGTGTCGAGCGTATAGATGAAGTAGGCGACGCGCTGTGCAAACTGTATGTTGTTGCGATTGGCATAGATTTTAGGCAGGATTTCGCCGCAGAGCAAGAGTACAAAAGTAACTACCCCCACATCAAGCACGACACGCACCCAAGGGGTGGTGATGCCGCCAAAGAGGAAGTTACCTAAATCGACGAAGAGGAGTACGATGGAGATGTTTGCCAAGTTATTAGCAATAAGCACCGTTGCCAATAGTTTTTTGGGGTTATCAACGAGCTTGACGATGATATTGCTGGTAGCGGTTTTTTCGTCGCGGAGGGTATTTATCTCGGCAGGGGTGAGCGAAAAGAGGGCTACTTCGGCTCCTGAGATGAGAGCCGAGCACAGCAATAATACTATATATACAACAAATTGAATAATGAGCCCCCAATTGATGTCTAAAAAGGACATCAAAGGGAGTACCGACAAAGGTTCTGTTTCCAAAATATTATTATTTCGTTACACATTTAGAAAGGCGGCTGGGTACTTACGGGCGGTTCATACGCCTTAGGTTCAGCCGTTTTTGGGGCGGGTTTAGGTTGCCCGTCGCGTTTGGGGTTTGGTAGGAAAGTTACATCGGTAGCGTGGATTTCAGTCATATAGCGCATTACGCCGTCTTCCGTTTGCCATTTGCGCGTTTTGATGCGCCCTTCCACATAGATAAGATCGCCTTTGTGAGTGTATTTTTCTACGAGTTCAGCGAGCTTGTTGCGCACGATGATGGTATGCCATTCGGTACTGCTCATACGCTCGTTAGTAGCGCGGTTAGTATACTCATCATCAGTGGCTAAGGGGAACTGACCGATGCAGTTGCCTTCGCTGAAATACGTAAGTTTTACAACATCTCCCATACGACCTATGAGAATAACTTTATTTAAAGTTCCGTTCATTGATAAAATATATAAATATAGAGTTGATAATCAAAATATTTTTCAAAAGTACAACTTTTTTTCTACTTACCAAAATTTGGAGATGAAATTTATTTTTTATTGATTTGCTAATTTGTGAATTTTTCAATATCTTTGTCGCTTGATAATACCTCATAAAATGAAAATAATTCTTCTCTTTTTACATTTGTGTTGTTGCTGGGCGCTTTCGGCTCAGTCGTTTACGAAAGAAGTGCCTTTTCAGCTCAAGGGCAAAGTGAAAATGCTCTATACTACAATTGAGTCCTTAAACCCTGAAATTACATTAGACCAAAACAACGATTTGTACAAACACCAAAAAGTGTATTTTGACGAGCAAGGAAAAGTTGTTAGTAGAACTTTATATAAAGATGATGGTCAAGAAGATGGTACACAGGTGTTTTCGTTTGATAAGAAGGGTTTTTTAACTGAAGTGAAGATTACTAACAAAAACAATCTGCTTGCTAATGAGGTACGTACACTGGTGTACAACAAAGAAAAAACTGAGGCAATAGCCAAACGATTTGTCGTTGCCGAAATGCATACGGTTTATCCTACCAAATATGTGTTCGACAAGCGTAAACGCCCTATAGAAATCACTGATTATTTTCCTAATGAGAAGGATATTATCCAAAAAGAGCGTTTTGAGTACAACGCTGCTGGCAAAATAACTGCCAACATCAAAGAACGAATGAACGGGAGTGTGGTGATTAACACGTTCCTTACTTATAATGCTCAGAACCAAATTGTAAAGGAACTTACTGAAGTAACCCAAAACGGTAGTACAATTTATAAATTAGAGGGAACTTTTGCTTATACTGATAAAATGGGTTTCCCAACAGAACAAGTAACGGTTATTGATGGAGGAGCCCCTACGCGTTGTAGCTATGAATATCAATGGGATGCAAAAGGCAATTGGACGGAAAAGCGCTTTGTGGTGAACGGCAAGGCAATGGCTGCTGTAAAAAGAGAAATAACCTACTATTGAAATCCTAATTGTAGTTCATCTTAGGCATCACTCTCAAACTTAATTAAGGTGAGTTTGATGTGAGAAATGTATGGTTAAATATTTATTAGTCAAATAAAGCTGATTGCACGAATTACACGGATTTTGACACGGAATGGGGTGCAAATATGGTTGTAAGTTGGTGTTTTGTTGTGGAGAGTAGATGTTATTTATAAGATGAGACTTGAGACTGAGAAGTTGAAAACATTCAATTACAATGATAGAAAAATTATTCCTTTACAAATTCATAATGTTTCATTATCAGATATTCTTCTTTGTTTTTTGGTTGGCTCGTCCATTTATCATTTCTTAAAAAATAGTGAATTGCCTTTGTGTCGGGAAATTTATCAGAAGAGGAAAGAAAATCAGTTGCTTTATACGATATTTTTGCATATTCCATTATAGCAAGAGTGTCGTTGTTTGTTTGCTTACTATTTGCAGGCACTCGTTCATTGATTCTGTAAAACCCAGAAACTGTTAAAGAATCATTAGAAGCTATATCAAAAATGGTATAACTATATCGCCCTTCTGCTATATTGCTGCCATTAAAAAACACAAAAGAACAACTTTTGCCTCTATTTTCAAATAAATCATACCAAAATACTATAGGTACACTTAATATTTCAGCATAACTATATAAGGGATAGCGTTGTTTTTTGTACTCTAAATAATAATGAGGGTAGTTGTCATTCACTGTTAGTTTTACTAAATCCTCTTCGCAAGTAGGTCTTCCAGTTGATTTATTGTCATATTCTGAACGCCACGATAAAACTTCACTGATGTAAGTTGTATCTTTAGTTAGTTTTTTGTCTTCATCATCAAAAACGATAGTATTTGTAGTTTTTCTGTCATTACAAGCTATTGTTAGCAAGCATAATAAAGATATGAGATGTTTCATCTGAACAATTGTGTTTATAGTTATTCATATTCAAACAGTTTTATTCTAAAACTTTTTTCAGGTTTTTAGAATCCATCAGATAAATCATAAACATTATTGATTTCTTCAGCTCCAGCACAAGTGGAATCTATATAGTATTGAACTTTCCTATCTTGTTTTTCATTGAAATAATCTACTTTTATCTCTTCTTCTGAAAAAACATTCCATCTTCCGTTATTATAACAAACATTTATACTCTTGCTATTCATATCATTTTCATTCATTCTCATTATTCGCAAATATTGTCCTTGACTACAACAATCCTCAGGTCTATTGTTAAAACGGTCATAAACATATCCTTGTCTGAGGATTATTGTATATTCTAATTCAACATAGCCTATTTGTACAATTTCTTTATAAACATTGTCTTCTTCGATAAAAATAGTATAAAGATAACGCGGGCGAAACCTACTTTCCTCTCCATTTGCATAGTAGAAATCCCACGCTCTATCCCTATTTTGTTGTAATCCATTATATCCAAAAATAGAATCACCTGCCATAATTTGGCGTGTTACAAGTAGCCTCTCTTTACTATTGTGATCATCTTCTTTTACATCTAAGAGATAGAAAATAGAATCACGATCATAATCTACTACAAAATTTTCTGTATCAACAAGATTTTTGTGATGATTACAAGCTATTGTTAGCAAACATAATAAAGATATGAGATGTTTCATCTGAAATATATTTTTTAATCAAATCATAACCAGCCGGAATATCTTGAAAATTATTTTTTATAATTACCATTCATCATCTTCAGATATAGAAAAACTACCATTGCAAATCTCTACTTCTCTTTTTCCCACTTTTAAACGAACATTGATATCTGTCTTTGTTTCATTGACTTCTATAATAAGTTCTCCTGCCTTATCTTCTTGCCCCTTAAATGCTTTCTCAAAAACATCCATTGCTTCTTTTACATTGAACTTGATAGAAGCTTTATAAATAATGCCTTTTTCATCATAAAACTTAATATATACAACAAAGGGTACTGACCTTTGAGCAATGGTTGTGTATCGAAATTTTTCAGGGATACTATATTTTTCTATTTGATTTTCACCCCATATTCTTTCGCCAAATAATTCTTCTATTTCACGATTAAGACCTTGGTAATAATAAGAGTGAATGAATTTTGTTCTGTCTTTGGTAATAAGTGTCATCTTCCAAGGATAACGTTTTCTAAAGGTATCCCATAATCCATAAGGAATCTTAAAAACATCATCTATAACAAGAGGTTCAGTAACAGGTGTCCCACACTGTTGATACTGCATTCGTATTTTTTCTTTTGGGAGTCCTAATTTTATAGCATAATCTCTATTTTCTATAGTATGCTCATCCAAAACAACATTTCCTGTTCTTTTATAATATTGACTTGCTTCTTCTTTAGTTACAAAATCAATATCTTTTGTCTTTTTTGCTTGGTAACGCCCTACTTCTACAACCCTACCATAGTTGTGTAACCAAACAAAAACCACTCCCCCAGGGGCTAAACCTACAGATATATTATACTCTTCTATTTTTGGAGCAGTATCATTCTCATTAAGAGAAAGAGTATACACCTTATCTTTTAAAAGTTCTGCTATCTTAACGCTGTCTAAAGGCTGATTTTCTAAGAGATATTGACATTTTTCTACATACGAAAGCCAAGAAACATCTAAGTGAGTAGGAACCCCTTTAGCTTCCTCCTCCTCTGAGGAGCCAAAAACACCTGATGTACCTGCTCCTATAGAAAAATGAGGGAAAGGTTCATCATCTTCAAATAGATTAGATTGTCCATTTCCGAACCTACTAGCTCCATCTTTTCCATATACTACTCCACGATAAACTCTTATAGGATATCCTGATACAGGTTTTACATAAGCGACCCAATGATATTTTTTATTTATATTTTCTTTTTCTTTCTCCTTACAAGAAGTTAATGATGAAAATAAAACTAATAGGGTTATGATTATATTTTTCATTGCTGTTTTTCACCTTTTTTATATTTATTTAAGTTTGACCAAGGCACTTCTTCTATCTTTGAGGAAATACACTTATTATCCTTAAATTCTAAACTAATAAAATAATCATATTCACCTGCAGTTGCATAAGAAAAATTTTCTAATTGGATTCTTACAAAAATTTTATCTCCTTTCTTCTTATAAAGAATAAAGGTTGGGGTACAAGTTCTTATAGATTCTAATAATTTTACATTTAAAGGAATTTGTTGTCTATTAATTTCTATAATAGGATTTTGTTTTTCCAATTTTAAGAAATCCTTTCTGAACTGTTTGAGTTCTTTGTCAGTACTTGGTCTTCCTAAGAACTGTTCTAATACATTATCGCTCTTTATAAATACATTGATGCTATCTTTCCCCATTTTCATATAGGAAACATAATACACTACGCTATCTTGCTTTCCTATAATTCTACAATAATCAATGCGTTTTTCTATTGATGTTTGTGAAAACAAAGAAAACGTACTGATAAAAACGAATACTAATGTTGTGATTGTTCTCATATTCTTGTTAAAACTTATGTAATTTCAATTCAGAAAAAGGTATTTCCTCTATCTTTGAAAGAGATAGTTTATTATTCTTATATTCAAGATAGATATAATACTCATAATTTCCAAAAGTTGAATGAGAAACATTTGTAAATGCTATTTTTACAAGCGTTTTGTCCTTACGTTTTTGATACTTAATTTGCATAGGAACACATTTTTGAATAGTCTCTATGTGTGTAGTATCTAAAATAACAAATTGGTCGTTAAACTGAATTTTTGCTCTCTTTTTACCTAACTTTAAAAGCTCTTCTTTAAGATTTGCATCAAGGAGAGCAAAGGGAGAAGATTTCTCATTGAAATAGTCATTATCTTCTGCCATAAAAAGTTTTATTTTATCTTTAAAGAAAGTTTCTTCAAGCACATAATACCTATTACACAATTTTGTACTATCTTCTCTACAGTCAAAATTACCATTCTCAGAAGGAATTTCTATAAAATAATAATTATCATCCACTCTTCTAATACTATTTTGTGCACAGCAAGAGAATGCTATGAGCAGGGAAATAGTTAAAAACAGGTTATTTTTCATATCTAATAAAGTATTTTTGTTTTGAGTGCAAAGATAATAAAAAGCAGTAAAGAACCTAATGAAAAAACAAAAAAATATTTTGCATATCACTTTGTATATTAGGGTTTAACGGGGGCGTTTGCAAAACGCCCGTACACCACGCACTTTAAAAGAGATTGATTTACTATAATATAGGAGGAAGTCCTTCTTTTTTGCGTTTTTTATTGTCCATTTTGTCGTTTTTTTCGCGTAGATTATCAATGTGATGATAGGTAAAATTATCCAATGAAAAATTCTTGTATTTATAAGTCTTTTCATATTGATGATGTCCCCACGATTCTATATGAATACTGTCTATACAATATTGAGAATTTACATAGATTTTTGAACCAAAATAATTATTGCCAGACATATCTACATTTATTATAAATCCATTTTCATAAGTTGATAATGAATGAACACTATGATAACCAACAGAATATAAAACTTGTTTATAGATTTTATACTTAGCTTCATCATTGCCTTTTTTCGCCAAAAGTAACCATTCATACTCTCTGTTAGGAAGGCAATTTGTTGCTCCAAGTGTAGAATAATAAGGTCTCAATATAGCAATGCTATCATTATTGGGGGTTTTTATAGCTTCATCAATTTCATAAAAAGTAGAGATATAAAGATTAAATCTTTTTTGGTAATTAGAATATCTGTGAAAATCTTCCTTACAATCATAATCTTTTGGAGTTATAATCGTATCGTATTTATCGTTTGATTTAACTTTTTTAGTTGCAAGAATAAGGTTCTTGTAGGTATTGTTATCTAATTTTATTGAATTCTTTTTGCTTATAAAAATAATAGCCAAAACTATAAAAGCAATACTTACTAATATATAAAAAATCTTTTTCATAGATTTATAGTTAAACGAAAATAGGCTTGTTTTTAAGGGGCGTTTGCAAAACGCCTGTACACCACGCACTGTAAAGGTGATTGATTATCGGGGGTGTGGCGATGTGGATTTAGTATAACCAATTCTATAATATAGGAAGTCCTTCTTTTTTACGCCTTATATTATCCATTTTGTCGTTTTTTTTGCGTAGATTATCAATGTGATGATAGGTAAAATTATCCAATGAAAAATTCTTGTATTTATAAGTCTTTTCATATTGATGATTTCCCCACGATTCAATATGAATGCTGTCTATACAATATTGAGAATTTACATAAGTATCCGACCGAAAACCACTAACGCCAGACATATAAACTTCTATTACAAATCCCTCTTTATATTTAGATATTTCTTGATGTATATCAGGATATAAGACATCATTGTAGATTTTTGTTTTATTTTGGTTTTTTATGTTCTTACGCTGTATAATAAGTAATTTTTTGTGGATTTTCTCAGGGTAACAATCTCCCAAACCTTCAATATAAAAAGGGGTTAATGTGGCTAAACTATCATTGTTAGACAATACATTCTCATCTCCTATAATGTAAAATTTAGAAATATGATAATTATAACGCTTTTCATATTGCTTTACATCATAGTTGCAATTATATTTAAAAATATCCTTAGGAGCAAAAATAGTATCTATATTTTCGATTTTTACTCCTTTGTTTAATTCCTTATCAAATTTGATAGGATAAATGCTCTTAAAAAAAGCAGACATCATAAAGAAATAAAAAACAAATTTAATTAGAAGATTTATCATCTTTATAAGGTTTTTAGAGTTATACTTCTTGATTTATAGTTAAACGAAAATAGATTTCGAATAAATAGGCTTGTTTTTTAGGGGGCGTTTGCAGCACATACCCAGCTATCGCTGGCTTTCCTACACAACATACTCTAAAAGTGATTGATTATCATAAATACTCATAAATGATAAAGCGACCTTGGGAGTTGGTGGGGACTTTTATTTTCTTTTCGCCTTTGATGAAGTGGAAATTGCGATGTGTTTCCCCATTGTCGATGATAGTGCCGTGCTTTTTGTCTATTTTGATATAGAATTCGTACATATCGGCTTCAAAAGGCAGGTCTTTGCCATAGGTATTATAGCGTTTGTGAGATATATAACCTTCTGAACCTCCGCTGTAAAACTCCAGAGCGCTGCCTCGGTGGTTGTATTTGGTTACATATTCGCCATAATATTTCTCACCTTTTAACGTATAGAGTCTGCTTGGAGCTGAAGAGATGTTTTGATTGGCGAGCAATACATACTTTGCTTTGATGTACTTCACTTGCTGTAAGGAGTCTAAGGCTTGTGGTGAGAGTTGGGCAAAGGTATTGGCAATACAAGCAATAACGAGTAAGAGTGTTAATTTCATAGAGTATAAGTTTTAATATTTTTACATTTCTATCAAATGACCATCAAATAAAAAAATAGGACTTTATTCAGCCTACAAAGGTATAAAATAATTTCTATTTTTTCTACTTCCAAAACTTGGTGATGAAATTTGCGGTGAGTGCCGATACGGGGTAGCGGTGTATATCGGTGATGGGTATGCTGTTGTCAAGGGGTTCGGGGGTGGTGATAATCCAAAAAGAAGTGTAGATATGCTGGTGTGTGAGTTTGTGGATTACAGGTGTTTCGTTGTATAAACTCACGGTAGCTGTGGGGTGAGCGGCAGCTATGGTGTCGGCAGTGGCTGGTGTGTGTGTTTCGAGTAACGGGAACTCATAGAGTCCGTGCCATATATCTTTGCCTTCACGCTTTTGCAAGAGGGTTTGTCCGTAGGGGTTTAACCATACGAGGTAGTTGAAATAGCGTTTTTTGATAGTGATTTTCTTGAGTTTTACGGGTAATTCGTTTACCTTGTTATGGTGGAATGCCCAACAATGGTCGCGCAATACGCAATTAGCGCAATCGGGACTCTGGGGAGTGCATTGCAGTGCGCCAAACTCCATTATTGCTTGGTTGTAAACACCCGCATTGGCTTTGTCTAAACACTCGTGTGCCAAGGCTTTAAACTCTTTTGCTCCTTGAGTGCTGTTGATAGGGGTTGCGATGCCAAACACACGTGAGAGTACGCGGTATACATTGCCATCGACTACGGGGCAGGGTTCGTTATAGCAAAAAGAGGCGATGGCACTGGCTGTATAGTCGCCTATGCCTTTGAGCTTTACGAGTTCTTTATAGGTTTTGGGGAAGATACCGCCCAGTTCGATAGCGATATATTGGGCGGTGTGGTGCAGATTTTTGGCGCGGGAGTAGTAGCCTAAGCCCTGCCATAATTTGAGGACTTCTTCTTCGGGGGCTTTTGCCAAATCGGTGATGGTGGGGTAGTTGCTAATAAAGCGCTGATAGTAGGGCAGCCCTTGTACCACACGTGTTTGCTGGAGGATAATTTCGGAGAGCCACACCTTATAGGGGTCGGTAGTGCCACGCCAAGGCAATTCGCGCTGGGCGGTGGCATACCAATTTTCTAATTTGTCGGAAATAGGTTTCAGGGGTTAGGTTTTAGGTGTTAGAGAGTGTTGCTACTCATTGGTGAATTTGCTAATTAGATAACTACAGCTGTACCGCTAACAGTAACCATTAGCATACCGCCGTTAGCGCCTACGGTTTCATAATCGAGGTCGATGCCAACGATCGCATTAGCGCCTTTTTGGGCAGCGCGTTGTTGGAGTTCAGCAAGGGCTGAATCTTTAGCTTCGATAAGGACTTTTTCGTAGGTAGAGGAGCGTCCGCCGAAGAAGTCGGTAAGTCCAGCCATAAAATCTTTAATAGCATTTGCTCCGATGATAGTTTCACTGGTAACGATACCTAAATACTGTTTGATAGGTTGTCCTTCGATAGTGGGGGTTGTTGTTAAAATCATAGTGTTAAATTGTAAACTTTATTTTGTGAGCAATTAATTCTAAAACTGTATTCCGCTAAATATCGGTCTATGGTAAATTCATCAACCTAAACGCTATCATTCAATTTGTGCAATTCACTGGATTTCATAGCTTTGCGGACTTTTTGCATAAAATAGTGTTCCTGCAGTAGGACTTTCTGTATCAAATCCATAAAAATCTTTTCTGACTTGATATTTTTTATGACTATATTTGCCACAGCAATATCCTTCTTTCCATTTTAAAGAAGCTACTTAGGCTTGTTCATACTTATCATTCCAAAGCCTAACATAGGAATATCTTTTAAAATAAAGAAATCAGTAACGGGAACTCCTTCTATATAGTAAAAGGTTTTAGCAGAAGTAAAAAGAAAACTCAAAGTAATAAGAAAAGTAATTGTACAACCTACAAAGGCTAATTTACGCACTATCGGAGAGAATATCCCTATTATCAGTGCTACTGCTATAGCTATCTCTATTACGCCGATGAGATTGGAAACTCCTTGCAAACTTAGAATTTTATAAAGCCATGATAGCAGGAAACTTTGTTCTACCAAGGATTTAATTCCCTCTGCCTCGGCATGTGTAAACTTGAATGCGCCTATCCAAAGTAGAATAGTTGCCACTCCAAAAAGACTGATGTAATACCCTATTTTGTAACATAGGGAGATACTACTATTTTTCATTTCTTGCGATTTTTTAAGTAAAAATTACTGAGATACCTATTGAATTTGAGTTATATGAAATTATTTTGACGTCTCAATTTCTGATTTCTCAGTGTTTTCGGGTTTCTTTTCGTTGGGGTCTTTAGCGGCATCTTTGAACTCGCGGATGCCACTGCCCAAACCGCGCATTAGTTCAGGGATTTTTTTGCCTCCAAAGAGCAATAATATAAGGGCTACAATAATGATGATTTGCCAAGGTCCTACGACCCCTAAAAATATACTTAGCATAGTTTCTATTAGTTAAGAGGTAAGAGATAAGAGGTAAAGTGCTACCTATTAGCTGTTACTTGTTTGTGGTGCAAAGGTATAAAACAATTAATAATTAACAATGAATAATGAAGAAATTTTTGGATTTTAGAATTTAGTTTTTTTCGCGAATAGCTCCTGCGTCTATTAGCAAACTTTTACAAGCGTCTAAATTTGTTTTTTCATCTTCGTTTATTTCAATGCCATAGTCACTTAGGATATTGTCTAACGCTGAGGAAATAATGGAGAGGTTGCCATCTTCTAAGAAATAATTGATATTGGGATTAGCGCCTTTACTGAGTAGATATTTCATCAGTTTAGGGTTGTGAGTATATGAGGTAACTTGTAGCGCATTGATGCCATCATAACCAAAGAAGTTGATATCAGCACCTAATGAAAGCATTTTGTCGGCTAAAGAGATAGTTTGCTGTATAATTAGATCTTCATTAGCGTTGGGTGTGTTTTCGGCTATTTTGCAAGTAGCAGAATCGAATAATTGGGTAAAGGGAGTACATCCTAAGTGGTTGATGCAGTTGATGTTTGTTCCTTCGGAGACTGTTTTTTCAATATTTTTCCAATCAAAATTATCTACAGCATTAAAGAGTTTATTTTCTTCTTTTGTGAGGGTAGGGGTTGTTTCTTTGGCGTAGAGGAGAGTTAAAAGTTCGGTATCGCAATATACAAAAAAGTCTTTTATCTCATCATAAGAAAACCTACAGTTATATTGATTGAAGAAGTAAGATGTTTTGTTGTTTCGATATTGGTCAGCAATTTTATTTATAATGTTGTTGTTGATTTCGGGTTCATTTACACAAGCGTTCAGTTGTAAGGTCTCGTTATTTTGGGAGAAATAAATGCTTTCAGAAGATATGATTAGCGGGCTGTCGCATAGGGCGATGAGCATTTCTTTAAAATAGTTTTCAGCTTCAGCTCTTTTGTTGTGGGTAAAAACTAATTTTTTTAGAGGGTCTTTAGTTTTTACCCATTCATGATTGAGATGGAAAGGGTACCATTGCTGAGTGAGTTTTTGGGCTACTTCCCATACTTGTAAAGCGAAGTTAAACTTTGCGCTACGTACACAAAGTTCTGTAGGGAGTTCTTTTTTATCAAATTTTGCAAAGAAGTAAGCTTTTTGAAAATCATTTAGGCTTCTCAAAAGATAAGGGGAGTAATTAATTTTTCTATCTAATGAGTGATAAGTGCTTAGGATGTCACTTTTAGTTTGAAATTGTTCGCGGGAGTAACGTTCTGTAAAGTGTTTCATAGTTAGTTACTAACGAGTAAATTCAATTGATTTGACAATCGCTTCGAGTTCAAAGAGCATATCGCGTTTGGCGACTCCTGGAGCATATAGGAAACCTTCCACTACTAAGAGTCGGTTATGGGCTTTATCCTCAATGATGTAGTTGATATAAGGACCTCCAAGAGCGAAGCCTTTTACTTCCCATAAGCCTTTGCTTTCAATGGCTTTATGTCCTTTGATCATCACCTCACTGATGCTGGGAGCAAGGTAGGTTTCGGTAACCATATACATACCTTTTTCGGGTCCTGGGATATATTTTTCGCCTATAGAATCGCGCATTTTCACAATAGCTTTGGCGCGACCTTCCTCATCGGTAGGGATGCTGCCAAGGGGCATTTCGTAGAGGATGATGCTTGCTTTACCGCCTTTGATAGGGCGTTCCATCCAAAAGAAGTTGTTGCCGTACTTTTGGATATTAAACACGTTAGGCATAGTGAATTTAACGCCTAAGGTATTTTCTACTTGTTTGTCTTTACTAAGGGAGTTATCAAAGCGTTTGCGTGTTTCGATAAGTTCATTATTTTTGAACTCATTGACAAACTCTTTGTGGTATTCTTCAACCTTGCAAGCGATGTCGCGTACTTGTTTGCCTTGTACTACACATACTACTTGAGGTTTAGCGAAGAGATTTTCTTTTACAAACGCTTTTTTCTCATCACCGCGTTGAACGATGAGGATGTTGCGGCTATTGCGGGTATTGCCTTCAAATACTTGGGGGGGGATTTGATGGAGAGTGAAGGTAGGTTCTTCGGTAGGTAGCCCGTCGACAGGGGCAGCGAAGTAACGGCGAATGGTATCACCTATGGTGCCTTCCCATAAGTCGTTGTCAATCACCACAGCTACACTGTTGATAGGACCCACTGAAGGGGGTAAGTAGGTATCGTTTTTACCGTTGTTAGTATCGTTGCAAGCTGCAAAAAGGAGAGCGCTCAACACGCTAAAGAATAATAGGCGTTTCATAAAAAAGATAATTTTCTGCTTTTCGTAAAAATGTGTAGCTAAAATCGTTCCAAAGTGATATTTTTCTAAGAAAAAAGCTGGTGATATTTAGGTAAGAGGTAAGAGATAAGAGGTAAGAGAGTCTCAAACTGATTACTAACGACTAATAATTCACTACAATATTGAGGCGTTTGGCTAAGAGTTTTTGCAGCTGGATGTAGTTCATTATGTTCTCTAAAAGTTCTTTTTTTTCTTCCTCGTTAGCTTGTGCCATTTGCTGCGTAAGACTTTGGATGAGGTGGTGTACTAACAAACTCCTAATGTTGAGAATGATATCGCCTACAATAGTTTCAAGATGCGCATCTTTTGCTTTGGGGACGATGTCGCGTTTGCTCCAATTGTGTAGCTGATTGTTTTCGTCGTCTAACAACATTCCTGATACTTTTTCACTTAGTTCTATAGGCAACTCGTTGGCAATGCGATTGACGTCATAATTAGGGTTTTCGCTGAGTTTGCCCATCAGCAGTTCGTAGATTTGTTTGAAATCGGGGTTGGCGAGTTCTATTTCGTCTTCTTGAAGTTCGAGGAATATCTTTTCGTAGATTTTCAGCGTTTGCTGTACCTGCTGTTCTTTGAGGGTGCCGTCTTCTTCTTCCACGAGTATGGTATCGGTGAATACGCATTCTCTATTGCCGTAGAGCAAAAGGTTTTTGATGAGGTCGTGCTCTAAGACTTCTAAGCGGTTTACGGTGCGTTTCTGTGCTTCTTCGGGAGTTTGCACTACTTGCATCGCGGCTTTTTGCTTGCGCTCTACTTTTTGTCCTTCATAAAAGTCCTTTTTGAGGATTTGCGCCAAAGTAGAGAAAAGCACTTGCTCCGAGATGTCCATAATGGTAGCGCACTCGCGCACATATACTTCCCGCTTGATAAGGTCAGGGATTTTAGAGATACTCTCTACCATATCGCGTATGGTTTCGGCTTTTTTGATAGGGTCGTTCTGCGCCTCTTGCATTAGGAGGGAGGCTTTGAAGCGAATGAAATCGGTGGCGTTGTTTTCGAGGTATAGTACAAGGTCTTCGTAGGCGGTTTTGCGAGCAAAGCTATCGGGGTCGTCTCCTTCGGGGAAGGTGCAGACTTTCACGTTCATACCCTGCTCCAAGATGAGGTCTACCCCGCGAATAGAAGCCCGTAAGCCTGCAGCATCGCCGTCGTAGAGCACTGTGATGTTGGGTGTAAGGCGGTGAATGAGCCGTATTTGGTCTTGCGTAAGTGCTGTTCCGCTGGATGCTACCACATTTTCGATGCCCTTTTGGTGCATTTGAATTACATCGGTATAGCCTTCAACCAAATAGCAGTTATCGGCTTTGGCAATGGCTTGTTTGGCAAAGAAGATGCCGTACAGCACTTTGCTCTTGTGGTAAATCTCACTTTCGGGAGAGTTGAGGTATTTAGCTTGTTTCTTGTCGTTGGTAAGGATGCGCCCTCCGAAGCCTAATACGCGTCCGCTCATAGAGTGAATGGGAAACATTACACGCCCTTTGAAGCGGTCGAACTTACGATCGCCATTGACGATGGTGAGCCCCGTTTTTTCTAAGAACTCTAACTGATAGCCTTTGGCAAGGGCGTTATCGGTGAAGGCAGTCCACTCGTCGGGGGAGAAGCCTAAGCGGAATTTTTGGATTGTTTCCTCGGTAAAACCGCGCTCTTTGAAATAGGTCATACCGATAGCCTTACCGGCTTCGGTATTGAAGAGGGTGTCTTGAAAATATTGTTGGGCGTATTCTGAGACAATATAGAGGCTCTCGCGCTCATCGGCTTTTTCTTTCTCTTCCGAAGATTGCTGGGTTTCCTCAATGTCGATATGGTATTTTTTAGCCAAATAGCGAATGGCTTCGGGGTAGGTGAAATGCTCGTGCTCCATCAGGAAAGCAATAGCATTTCCGCCTTTGCCACTACTGAAGTCTTTCCATATTTGTTTTACGGGTGAGACCATAAAGCTAGGCGTCCGCTCGTTGGAGAATGGACTCAATCCTTTGTAATTAGAGCCTGCACGCTTGAGTTGGACGAAGTCGCCGATGACTTCCTCCACCCGCATTTGGTCGTATACTTTATCTATGGTATTTTTTGAAATCACTGTTTTTTAGATTAAGGAAGAAAAGGGTTAATTTGTTAATTGTTTCAGGTCGTCCTCTAATTCTTTAAGGCTGTTTTCACGTTCTATTTGGCGTTGCTTATTTTGGTATTTTTCATACTCTTGAGCAGATTTCTCTATAGCCATTTGGTGTGAAATCTTACCAGCGTGTTGTAAGAGCTCTCTGCCATTGAGTCGCAGGATAATATCCAAGCGGGCTATCCAGTCTTTCATATACATAGGCGTTTGCTGTTGTGCCATAGTTTCGGCGAAAGCTAAATATTGTTCTACAAGCAAGCCCAAAAGCTTTATTTCCTCTTCGTTGAGATAATTCTTGGCGATGCTTACTTCACTTTTTTTAATAGTGGCAGTAGCTGTTTTGTCGTAGGATTGCATTCCCAGAAGGGGCAAAGAGGCATCGGCACGATTATAGACTATCTCGGCGGCTGTTTGCTGGCTAACCGCCCACAGGAGTTTGTTTTGCACTACCTTAAAGAACATTATGGTTTGCTCATCTTGAGGGTTGTAGTCTATACTGGTTTTGTATATATCTTTAATCTTCTGGTAGAAGAACCGTTCAGAGATTCGTATTTCGCGGAGGCGTTCTTGGAGCTGGTCGAAGTAGTTCATCGCAGTACCTTGCTTAAAACGTTCATCGTTTAACACAAATCCTTTGATTAAATACTCTTTGAGTTGCTGAGTTGCCCAAATACGAAAACGCGTTCCTTGTTGTGATTTTACTCGATAACCTACTGAGATGATCACATCGAGATTGTAATATTCTACCTGATACTTTTTACCATCGGTGGCAGTTGTTGCAAATTTTGCAACAACTGAATTTCTGTATAGTTCTCCTTCTTCAAAAATGCTTTTAATATGTCGTGATATAGTAGATTTGTCACGGCTAAAAAGAGTAGCCATTTGGTCTAATGAAAGCCATATTGTTTCATCTTGAAAGCGTACATCTATCTTAACATCTCCTTCTTGATTTTGGTATATGAGAAACTGTGAGTCCATAGGGTTTATTTCTTTATCAATCATTCTACCCCTCAATAGTAGCCTCTTCGAGCTTGCCGTTGAGGTTGCCATATACGGTAATGGCGTGCCCCCAGAACATATCGTCGTCGTCAAAATAGATACAGAAACGCTCATCAGCAAAGAGAACTAACTCTGTTATACTCATACGCTCAGCAAAGTGCTTAGGAGTAATCTCAGGAGCATTGGCATCTTCTTCTTTTTGCCATTCGTTGGCTAAATCAGTAAGTTTTTCGGCTGCAAAGGTTTTGAGATGTTCTATCCACGCTTTGAAGTTGGTAAGGGCTGTCTGCCTAAAAAGGTTTAGGAGTTCTTTTAGTTTTTCAATATCATCGGTATGAACATTTAGTGAAAGTCCATCTTCTTCCTCTTCATAATACATTCCTCCTTCAAAATTGCCGTATATTTTGTTGAGCTCGAGTGAAAAATCATCGTCTTCATAGATTACTTCGGTATTATATTCTTCTAAAATAGCCTCAAAACGAGGCTCTATTACATTCTCCTCTACTATTTCAACCAACATAAATGTGTGTTGGAAAACTTTAGAAGCGTTTTCGGGTTTTATAGGGCGTACTTTTAGGCGGAATGCCTTTTGTGCTTGAAAGAAATGTTTCCAATCTTTTTCAACAAGCCATTCTATGCGAGTGTTTTTATAAAAAAGTTCTCCTGTTTCTACATCTATGTAAGCTAAAGGGTCGTTAGAAGGCACCCAAGCTCCGTTATAATAACTTGCTCCATTAGTACGTATTTCAATAAGGGCTATGATTTCCTTTTCTTCGGGGAGGAACTTATCTGAGAATTTTTGTGTGATTTCTGGGTTCATAGTTGTAAGGTGTTAAATAGCAAAGGCAAAGTTATACAATTATTTTGATAAAGCAATATTTTATTGGGTGAAATAGATTAGTTTTCGCCTATAGATGCTCAGTAATTTTGATTTGGAAACAAAGCCTTCGTACTTACCGTCCTTTACTACGGGTAGATTCCACGCGCCGGTGTGCTGAAACTTATCCATTACAGTGCTCATTTTGTCCTTGCCCATTTCTATGATAGCAGGTGGTTTTTGCATTAGTTCTACGGCAGGAATCTTGTCGTAATAATCGGTTTCAAAAATTAAGTGCCGAATGTCGTCGAGCAGGATTACGCCTTGTAGCGTACCCGTTTCGCGGTCGAGTACGGGGTAGATGTTGCGGTTTGATTCGCGCACAGCATTGTACACTACCTCGCGGAGTTTCATATCGGTATATACGGGGGTGAAATTGTGTTCCACCACTTGGTCGAAGTCCATTAGAGTGAGTATTGACTGGTCTTTATTTTGCGAAATGAGTTCCCCTTTTCTACCTAATTCCATTGTGTAAATAGAATATTTATTGAAATATTTGGCTACCGAAAACGATACCGCGGCGGTGAGCATTGCTGGTACTAACAGCGAATAACCTCCGGTTACTTCGGCAATGAGGAAGACGGCTGTAAGTGGTGCGTGCAATACGCCCGTCATTAGGGCAGTCATTCCCACCAAAGTAAAGTTAGGCAAAGCTGCCTTGTAACCCAAAATAGGAAACTCGTTGATAATCCGCGCGAAGCAGTTGCCCATCACTCCGCCCATAAACAACATAGGTGAAAAGATACCCCCAACACCTCCTGCACCAAAGGTGAGCGAGGTAGCGACGACTTTGGCAAAGGTGAGCGCTGCCAAAAGTAGGATAATCACCCACGCATTGGATAAATCCCAACCAAAAATATTGCTACTCAGTGATAATTCGGGGTGACCCTCTTTCAAGTGATTGATAATCTCGTGTCCTTCGCCGTAAAGTGGTGGCATTATGTAGATAAGCAACCCCAAAAGAGCTCCACCTACCACAATTCGGAGCCAAGGGGAGGAGATTTTTTTGAAAGCAGCGTTGATTTTTTCATAAATATAGGTAAAATAAGCCGACATCAGTCCGCCTACAACCCCTAAAAGAATGTAAAACGGAATGCCTTGCAATGAAAAAGCACGTGTAATCGTCATTGGGATTAGCACTTCACTACCAAAGAAGAAATAAGAGGTGAATACTCCGCAAAGGGAAGCAATAAACAGTGGTATGAGCGATGAAAGCGTTAAATCTAAGCCAAAAACCTCAATAGCAAACAATATGGCTGCAATAGGCACTTTGAAGATAGCTGCCAAAGCTGCTGCACAGGCACACGCTAAGAGCAACATTCGGTTAGATTGGTTGATGTGAAAAAATCTACAGATATTAGAGCTAATGCCTGCTCCTGTTACTACCATAGGCCCTTCGAGCCCTACCGACCCCCCAAAACCAATAGTGATAGGCGCAGTGAGGATACTGCCATACGCCTGATAACGTTTCATTATCCCTTTTTGATGCGCTACTGCATAGAGAATTGAGGGAATTCCGTGATTTACATCGTGGCGTATTACATATTTTTTTACCAAATACACAATGGCAAAACCCAACATCGGGAGGATAAAATAAAAACCGTAGGTAATTGTTTGTGCGAGTTTACCGTCTAACAGCCACTGAATAAGGTGCGTGAACGAGCGCATTGCCAAAGCCGCTAAGCCTGTAGCAATACCTATTACCCCGCTGAGAATGAGGATAAAATGCCTATCGGAAATATGTTTTACACGCCAAATTAAAAGACGTTTGAGAAGATGTTGTGGGTGGGTAGTCATTGTTTATATTGAAAAATCAGCGGCAAAAGTACGAAATATTTACTTTTTTCACTACCTTTGTACGAACTAATACAGATAAACAATGGAAATACATCTCAAACGCGTATATGAAGAAAACGACCCTAACGATGGTTTTAGAGTACTTGCCGACCGCCTTTGGCCACGCGGCATTAAAAAAGAAGCACTTGCTTTAGACCTTTGGGCAAAGGAAATCGCCCCAAGCACCGAATTGCGCAAACGCTATCACCAAGACGGTGATTTCGACACTTTTAAAAAGGATTATACCGAAGAACTAAAACACAATGTGGATTTTCCTGCTTTTTGCGAAACGCTGAAAGCACACAAAATGGTAACCTTGCTTACTGCCAGCAAAGAGATTGACAGGAGTGCCTTACCTATCTTGCTATCTCAAATAAGCTGACCTACTTCGTCGTGAATGTAGAGTCGTCCTTCACAGAATTGCGCTAATTCTTCTTCTATAAACCATTTTGCTTCTGTAATAGAAGTTTTAGGGTATAACAAGTGTACATTGGCGCCTGCATCGAGAGTGAAGCAGAGGGGTACTTTGGTGTCTTTTCGGTATTGCCAAATACGCTGAATAACTTCTAAGGTGTTGGGACGCATTAAGATAAAGTATGGAATGCTGGTTTGCATCATCGCGTGAAGGGTGAGGGCTTCGCTTTCAACAACCTCCATAAAATGGTCTAAATCACCGGAAGCAAAACTGCTAACGAGTTGGTTTATATGCTCGTTGGCTTGTGCAAAACGAGCCTCGGCAAAAGGATGACCGTGCATCAGGTTGTGCCCAACGGTGCTACTCACTTGTTTCTGACCGCGGTCGATGAGTAAAATAGTATCTTGGTAATTTTGAAAAACTTCGTGAACGGGTAGGGGGTAGGTAATGCCATACTCGTCTGAACTGCCTGTAATAGCAGGGTGTTCGCCCCATACAACGATACTGCCTTTTACACTACGGCAAGCACTACCCGAACCTAAGCGCGCTAAGAAAGATGCTTTTTGCCAAAAGACTTCTTCGGTATAAGTTTCGCCTAATTCTTTAGCTATTTTCATCAAACATACCGAAAGGGCAGCCATAGCACTCGCTGAAGAGGCAATACCACTACTATGTGGAAATGAATTGTGAGAGGCAATGTTGAAGTGATAATCCTTTAAAAAAGGCAGATAAGGAAGAATACGCTCAAAAAAAGTGTTGATTTTAGGGTGAAATGACGGTTTAGGTTGTCCTTCAAAGCTAAAGTTAAAAGAAAAAGAATCGCCTGAAGCTATAGAAGATTCACTTCTACGTTCGTAATCGATAGAAGTCTCGGTATAACAATGCGTAAGTGTAAAACTAATAGAGGGGTTTGCGGGGAGTTGTTCTCCCTTTTTGCCCCAATATTTTACGAGGGCGATGTTACTGGGTGCTTTGAATGTTGTCATTTTTATTAGGTAAAGTCAGCGAGTACTTGGAGTTGGGTATATGAGGGGAAACTCTTGATACCTAAATCTTAGGAGCTCCGGAGAGACTCAAAGCCTTATTAGCAAGGTCTAATTTTTTAGGAAACAAAACCTTATTAATATATTTATTCAATGACGGGTCTGGCTCTAACAATACATAATAAGGAGTTTCCTTTTGCACTTTACGTTTAGGTGTCTCCATTTGTGTTAACTCTTTTTTCTCTTCTGTACTCATAGTCATTAATTGTTTTTTCGTTTTATAGCAAATCCTTGGTAAATAACATTTGGCAGAAAATCCTCCCATTCACCATTTAGCCAGCATTTCAAAAAGAAATCTTTTTTGATAAGACTTAGGTATTTTGCAATTATAATTCTATACAATCTTGTTCTTACAGGTGAACTACCTTGTATATACACCCATTTGTCAGGGAATTTTTCAGTAAAAACATAGATAATAGAAATTACAGTTGCTAATACTTTTTCCATATCACCATTATCAGAAACAACCATATCATCTATTTCTTCTGTGAGGGGGTCTTTATCTCCAAACCCTAAATTATAAACATCTGTTAGGTTTGTTTCTTGAAATTTTACCATTTTATAAATTTTACCATTCTTCCCTTCACTGATAAACTCATAAATATGGTTTGTTTCATCAGGCAAAATATCGTATTTCGGTAGATTCATTGGTTTGTTGGTCTTTTTGGGGTTACCCTTTATCTCACTGGGCGGTTCATCACTAAGTCGATGTAGAGATTTACCTTGTCTTTGAGTTCTTTGCGGTTTACGATGAAGTCTAAGAAGCCGTGTTCGAGTAAGAATTCAGCAGTTTGGAAGTCTTCTGGGAGATCTTGTCCTGTGGTATCTTTCACTACACGCGGACCTGCAAAGCCTATGAGGGCACCTGGTTCGGCGATGTTGATGTCGCCTAACATTGCAAATGAAGCGCTAATACCTCCCGTAGTAGGGTCGGTACAGAGGGAGATGTAAGGCAGTTTGGCTTCGTCGAGCTGAGCGAGTTTGATAGAGGTTTTAGCCATTTGCATTAGTGAAAGGGCAGCTTCCATCATTCGGGCGCCTCCTGATTTAGAAATCATTAAGAAGGGGAGTTTGTGTTTGATAGCATAGTCGATAGCGCGGCAGATTTTTTCACCTACTACACTTCCCATAGAGCCCCCGATGAAAGCGAAATCCATACAGCCTATTACTATAGGTTTGCCTTTGGAGTTACCGACAGCCGTGCGTACGGCATCTTTAAGGTCTGTTTTTTGTGTAGCTTCTTCTAAGCGTTGGGTATAGGCTTTGGTATCCACGAAATTGAGAGGGTCTTTAGAAGTCATTTCGGGGTTGAGTTCTTGAAATTCGTTGTTGTCAAACAATATTTGGAAGTACTCTTTACTGCCTATACGCACGTGGTAACCATCGTCGGGACTTACGTAGAAGTTGGTGGCTAACTCGTCCTGTTCTACGATGTTACCGCTGGGAGATTTATACCATAATCCTTTAGGGATATCTTTTTTTTCCTCAGTTGAGGTTTGTATTCCTTTTGCTGTTCTTTTAAACCAAGACATAATCAATTAGTTTTAGTGAAGTGCAAAAGTACAAAGTTTTTTTTAAATAGCAATTTTTAGCTAACAAATAGTATGATTGCTAAAGGTTAAAAAAACTAAAGATTTGTTCTATTAGTAAGGGAAGTTGAAAAAATCACTTGAGGAATTGGCAGTAGATAAAAAAATCTTAAAAAAATTTGCAGATTCAAAAAACTGTTGTACCTTTGCCGCGTCAATCAAACAAAAGTTCATCATTTTGCGGGTGTGGTGAAATTGGTAGACACGCTAGACTTAGGATCTAGTGCTTCACGGCGTGGGGGTTCGAGTCCCTTCACCCGCACTTGCAAAAGGCTGCCTACATCAGGCAGCCTTTTTTGTTATTAATCAATAATAAGTATGAAAGTATCAGTAGAACTTACCTTCAGTCCGTTGCAAGATGATTTCGAGCAACCTATCATTCATTTTATCAAAAAATTGCGCGCCTCTGGGCTTATCGTGCAAGAAAATCCTCTTAGCACTCAAGTGTATGGCGACTACGCCCAAGTAATGAGCGTGCTCACTACCGAAATAGAAGAAGCACTCGAGCTGGTAGAACGCGGATTGATGTACATAAAAATCGTAAAATCCGACCGCCACGAGTATAAACCGTTTTTCTAATGACGAATGACAAATTACGAATGACGAATGACTGATTTTTTTGCGCAATATAGAGGAGTAGAGACACATTTGGTGGTGCTCGAAATTATTGGGGTTATCTTTGGATTCCTCAGTGTGTGGTATGCTAAAAAAGGAAATATTTGGGTATACCCTACGGGTATTATCAGCACGGTGTTGTTTGTATACTTGCTATGGCACTATGTGTTGTGGGGTGATATGCTCATCAATGCTTATTATACAGCAATGAGCATCTACGGCTGGGTGTTGTGGGCAAAGAACGCACAGAATAATGTAATTACCATTTCGATTACTACGCGCCGTGATTGGCAAATTTGCAGTCTGTTAGGCTTGTTTAGTTTGAGTTTTGTAACCATAGTATATTACCTCAAACCTTATATCAAAAACGATTTTTCAATGCAGGGCATTTCCTTAGGTTTTCACAACTTCCTCCCTACCGAATATGTTGATGTGTTCACTACTGCCATTTTCTTAGTAGGAATGTGGCTAATGGCAAAACGCAAGATAGAGAATTGGATTTTTTGGATTCTCGGAGATCTTATTTCGGTGCCGCTCTACTTCAAAAAAGGAATGCTTTTCACTTCTTTTCAGTATTTATTATTCACTATCATCGCCATAATGGGCTATATAGAATGGAAAAAACACTTGCGCAACGAGAGAGTGACCTCAAACGTATCGTCTTTATAGGTCCTGAATGTACGGGCAAAACTACGCTGAGTCGTATCCTTGCCGAGCGTTACCAAACCGTATGGGTTGAGGAGTATATGCGCACTTATTTGCAGCACAAGTGGGATACCCAGCACCTCACTTGTACCCCCGATGACCTACTGCCTATCGCCCGCGGACAAATAGCTCTTGAAAACAAGCGCATTGAGCAAGCTAATAAAGTGTTATTCTGTGATACTTGTCTGTTAGAACTGATGATTTATTCGTATCTTTACTATGGCTACTGCGACCCTTTGATAGAGCACGCTGCTCTTGCTCATCATTACGATGCTATTTTCCTTACCTATATAGATGTACCTTGGCAAGCCGACGACCTACGCGACAAACCTTACGAACGTGAAAGTGTTTTTACTTTCTTTCAAAAACAATTAGACGACCGAGGTATAAAATATCAAATTTTAAAAGGAAGTGTTGAAGAGAGGATACTTTTTGTAGGAGATAGAGGGTTAGGATATAAGGAATAGAAAATAAAAATCCCAAGTATTGTTGAAAATAATACTTGGGATTTTTTTATATGAATTACTACACTACTAATCGGCGAGGATGACAGCCTTGTTGTGATTACACTCCAAAGTGCCCCCGCTAATTGTAAAAGATTTCAGTTCTTTTTTACCTTCAAAAAGGGTAACCTCGCCCGCGGTAAGCATTGAAATGATAGGGGCGTGGTGGTCTAATATTACAAAAGGTCCCTTAGCCCCAGGAACATTCACTGCGGTTACTTCACCTTTAAACAAAAGGGCTTCGGGAGAGAGGATTTCTACTGTCATAAGTGCGAGCCGCACGGGCTTTTTTTGTTATTGTTTAAAACTTTGTCAAAGGTGCGAGCCGCACAGGCGCAATTAAGGACTTTGACAAAGTATATGATATTCTAATTAACTCGCTTCAGCAAGCATTTTTTCACCAGCTTCAATTACTTCTTCAATAGTACCTTTAAGGTTGAAGGCAGCTTCAGGGAGGTGGTCGAGTTCACCGTCGAGAATCATATTAAAGCCTTTGATAGTATCTTTGATATCTACATAAGCCCCTGGTAATCCGGTAAATTGTTCGGCTACGTGGAAAGGCTGTGACAAGAAACGTTGTACACGGCGTGCACGAGCTACTGCAATCTTGTCGTCTTCGGAAAGTTCTTCCATACCGAGGATAGCGATGATATCTTGCAATTGTTTGTAGTGTTGCAAGAGTTCTTTCACACGTTGCGCACACTCGTAGTGTTCTTTACCAAGAATTTCGGGGGTAAGAATACGCGAAGTAGAGTCGAGTGGGTCTACTGCAGGGTAGATACCGAGCTCAGCGATTTTACGCGACAATACGGTGGTCGCATCGAGGTGGGCAAAGGTAGTTGCCGGAGCAGGGTCGGTAAGGTCATCGGCAGGTACATATACCGCTTGTACTGAGGTGATAGAACCGTGTTTGGTAGAGGTGATGCGCTCTTGCATTGCCCCCATTTCGGTAGCCAAAGTAGGTTGGTAACCCACCGCTGAAGGCATACGCCCTAACAAAGCAGATACTTCAGAACCTGCTTGGGTGAAACGGAAGATATTATCGACGAAGAAAAGCACGTCTTTACCTTGTCCTTCACCAGCGCCATCGCGGAAGTACTCAGCAATGGTAAGTCCAGAAAGAGCTACACGCGCACGTGCTCCAGGGGGTTCGTTCATTTGTCCAAATACGAAAGTTGCTTTAGATTCTTTAAGAGCATTTCTATCTACTTTACTCAAGTCCCAGCCACCTTTTTCCATTGATTCTACAAATGCATCGCCATACTTGATGATGCCTGATTCAATCATTTCGCGGAGGAGGTCATTCCCTTCACGGGTACGTTCGCCTACCCCAGCGAATACTGATAAACCGCCGTGACCTTTGGCGATGTTGTTGATAAGCTCTTGGATGAGCACCGTTTTACCTACACCAGCACCGCCAAACAGACCGATTTTACCTCCTTTGGCATAAGGTTCAATAAGGTCGATGACTTTAATACCGGTGAAGAGCACTTCGGTAGTAGTGGAAAGTTCTTCAAATTTAGGGGCTTCACGGTGGATAGGCAAACCGTTATCGCCATCTTTAGGCAGGTTGCCAAGACCATCCACACCGTCGCCAATTACGTTGAAGAGGCGACCATAAATATCGTGTCCTATCGGCATTTTGATAGGGCTACCGGTAGCGATTACTTCGGTATCACGGCTAAGCCCTTCGGTAGAGTCCATAGAGATAGCGCGTACTACATCTTCGCCTATGTGCGATTGTACTTCTAATATAAGTTTAGTGCCGTCGGGTTTGGTGATTTCTAAAGAATCGTAAATGCGAGGCAGTTGTTTATCCGATGCAAACTCTACATCTACCACCGGACCAATAACTTGAGCTACTTTTCCTTTTTGAAACATATTTTTTTCAGTTAAGAGTTAAGAGGTAGGAAGTAAGAAAAAATCCTATTTCCTAATTTCTATTTTCTAATATCGCGCAAATGTAGGAAGTTTTTTGTAAAGTAACAAATAAAAAAAGATTTTTTTATTAAGGAGTGATACTCGTTGTAGTATTACAAAGAAAAAGCGGGGATAAGAGAGAAAAGAGTATCCCCTACTTTTCTTTGTAATCGCCTGATTTTTCTTTACAGAGAATAGATGAAAGGAGATAAAAAAATCAGGACTTTAAAATAAAAGCAAATATTTCGGGGCAAAGATACAAATTTTACCCCCCCCCCATTATGTTAAATTACTGTTAAATCTTACAATCTTTAATGTTAAAATGTTAATTTAAGAGTAATAAGGGTTCATTTTCAAACATTGAGGAATTATGCGAGGTAGTTTTTTAAGGGCGCTAATTGTTGTTTTATAGGGTTTTCTGCTTTCAATTGCAAAATTATTCTTAGCTTTGCAAAATCAAACTTATAGCAAATGAACAAAATACTTACTAAAAACGCTTTTCTTTGGCTCTTGGTAGCAATGGTGTTCCTCGGCTATCTTATCCCTTATCGCGAAAGTTATAATGCTTATTTCAACCTTGGTACTTTTATCGACTGGGGAATTGTGATTATCTTCCTGCTCTACGGACTCAAACTAAATCTCCGCGAGGTGCTGAACGACATCAAAAACTGGAAGTTACACCTCTTAGTACAGGTAGCTACTTTTGTACTGTTTCCACTCTTGGTAATGCCTTTCTACAAGATAGCACAAGGCACTGAGTTTTACGTGTTATGGCTCTCGATATACTTTTTGGCGTGCTTGCCTTCTACGGTTTCATCATCGGTGGTGATGGTTTCTATTGCCAAAGGGAATGTGCCTTCAGCGATTTTCAACGCTTCTATTTCGGGACTTATCGGTATTTTTGCTACCCCTATGCTGATGCAGCCTTTTTTGGAAAACAGTAGCGGAGCAGCTGTAGATCAAGGGGCAATCATTCAACAATTGCTACTGAAAGTATTGTTGCCCATTGTGTTAGGTTTGTTGCTCAATCCGCTGTGCAAGAAATTTATAGAACGCTATGGCAAGCTCATCGGTAAGTTTGACAGATTCATTATCTTACTCATCGTTTACGAGAGTTTTTCAACAGCTTTTGTAAATCGCGTGTTTAGCAGTGTGCCGCCTATTACTTTCGCAATTATTGCCTTAGCTGCAGTAGGCTTGTTTTTTATAGTGTATCACCTTTTGGGGTGGACGTCAAGGCGTTTGCACTTCAGTCGTGAGGACACGATTACAACCACTTTCTGTGGTTCAAAAAAATCGTTGGTACACGGGAGTCTCTTTATGATGGTTTTGGGTATTCCCGATGACAACAAAGTAATGTTCCTGCTACCAATTATGCTATATCACAGTTTTCAGCTGTTTTACGTAAGTTGGCTGGCGAATAAAATAGGGAATAGGTGACAGGTATGTGAGTAACAATTCAGCTAATGCTCAATGGTTTATATTACACTGAAAAATCAATCACAACGTAAAAAACAAAGAAGATAAACAAAGGCTATGTAAATACCTGAAGTTTATGTGATAACTAACAACTAAAATTATGACTATCAAAAACTGGGAAGATACCGATAAGCCTCGTGAGAAAATGATGGCTCAAGGGAAAACAGCTTTGAGCAATGCCGAACTTTTGGCAATTTTATTAGGTTCAGGGTCTGCCAATGAAAGTGCTGTTGCTTTGAGCAGACGTATTTTAGCTTCAGTAGGCAACAGTCTCACGGCTTTGGGCAAACAAACATTGGCGCAACTCACTGCCTTCAAAGGGATTGGTGAAGCCAAAGCAATTACGATTCTCGCCGCCACCGAAATGGGTCGCCGGCGCGCTGCCGAAACTCCTGAACCTCAACCTAAAATTGAAGCTCCTCAACACGTTTTTACCTTGATGCAACCCCTTATTGGCGACCTGCCTCACGAGGAGTTTTGGGTGCTCTACCTCAACAGTGCCAACCGCGTGATTCACAAATGCCGACTTTCTTCAGGGGGCATCACTCATACTACTGTGGATATACGACTACTCTTCAAAAATGCCTTAGAACAAGGCGCTGTCTCACTGATTTTAGTACATAACCACCCCTCGGGGAGCACCACCCCCAGCAAAGAGGATATAGAACTCACAGAACGTGTGAAAAACGCTGGTGATACTTTGGATATCAAACTCTTAGACCACGTAATCGTTACAGAAAAAGAATACTATTCAATTAACAATTAACAGGTAACAATTAATAGGTAACAATTAACAGGTAATAGTATCAATTAAGGATTGAAACAACTTGTTAATTTTTAATTGTTATTTTTTAATTATTATATTATTTGTTTCTCATCATTTTCACTGAAAAAACAAAGATGAGTAGCACAACAATCCCCATAATTGCCCATAGAAGTGGCTTAGCCGACATAAAAGTACCATTGGTAGGGCTTTTAGTAACTGAAGTCGTTACAGTAATAGGCTGATTCTTTACATATTCTACAGTTTCATTGTAATGAATTGAGGGAAGTTGTTTAGGGATATTCTTTACAAAATGAGTGATGTCGTACTGAGGCGCTATGTCGTTAGGTTTGCCATACACTAAAAAATAGTGATGAGCCGTATCGGGGAAACGCGCTGTGAGTTTATAAGTGATAGGAAAGAGGGTAATTTCAGAAATTGCAAGAGGGGTATTATCTTGGTTATCAATATCAATTTGCAGATGTTTAAACAGTTGTGACGAAAAAGTATATGTGTTATTCCCCTTAGAATTGAGTACCCCTTTAGCCACATTGCTCAGATAGGTATCATCAGTAGTTTCGTTTTGCAAAATCTTCACAGAACGATAATAATCATAAGTCGCTGCAGGGTGAATTGCCACTTTGCCAAGAAGCAAAATTTCGGGAAGTTTGACATCAATAATCGTATGTTTAGACGCTTTGTCGTTCTTTACAGCAAAGTGCGTAATAGTTTGAGTAGCGACCACTGTATCAACTATCATATAAGGCACTTCAATAGTATCGGTAACCGAAATGCCATAAATGCGCAAATCGTTATAACTCTCCATACGGTCGAAGATAGTAATGGGCAAAGTGAGAGAATGCCAACCGCTTTGGTTGAGATTTTCAAGTGCTTGTTTATAGCGGTATGACGAGAGCTGTGCCTGAGCGGTAATACTACAGAAAAACAGCAAAACAAAGAGTTTTTTCATAGTTTGATAGCAACTTTACTAATTTATACCGCAAAAGTATAAAAGTTTTTCGTTATTCGCAATTATTTAGTACCTTTGTCGCGATTCTAAAACAAGAGGAGTATGGAAATTACCAATATCAATCAGTTGGATGTAACTAATGGTCTTTATACTTACGCCGATTATGTACTTTGGAAGTTTGAAGAGCGCTTAGAACTCATCAAGGGGAAGATTTTTAAAATGAGCCCCGCGCCAGCCATTACACACCAAAGAGTATCACGCAAACTATCGGGGGAGTTATACAACTTCTTCAAAGGAAAGACTTGTGAACTCTTCACAGCTCCTTTTGATGTAATTTTACCTAACGCTAATGGCAAAGAAGATACAGTAGTGCAACCCGACCTTTGTGTAGTGTGTGATCCAGAAAAATTAGCTGATGGCAAGCGTTGTGTAGGAGCTCCCGATTTAGTGGTAGAAATTCTTTCACCTCATAACTCCACGCGCGATTTAGACCTTAAATTTCATCTATACGAGGAAGCTGGTGTACTTGAATATTGGATAGTGCGTCCCGAGAGCAAAGAAATAAACGTGTATGTTTTGCAAGGAGACAAATACTATGGTTTGCCTCCTATTGTAGAAGGCAAAAACATCACCTCAGTAAAATTTCCTACGTTAAAACTTAATACTGAAGATATTTTTTAGACATAGTATTAGAATCTCACTATATTTCAATTAGTTAAAATTATTTTCTTCAGAAAAACACATAAAAATTTTGTAGTTATAAAAATATATTGTACTTTTGCGCTGATAGTACACACCACGCTTCCTCTTTGATAGCGTACCAGGGTGTGTCTTTTTTTTATCCCTTTGGTCAAAATAAAATACAATTCAAATGGAAAACATAGCATCACAAATCGTTCATTGGATAAAAACTTATGCCGAAAATGCTCGTGTAAAGGGCTTAGTTATAGGTGTATCGGGCGGGGTAGACTCGGCAGTCGTCTCTACGCTTTGTGCGCGTACGGGTTTGCCAACGCTCTGTCTCGAAATGCCCATTCACCAAGCTGAAAGTCACGTGAGTCGCGCTGAGGAGCACATCGCTTTCCTCAAAGCTCACTACCCCAATGTGAGCAACCTGCGCACCGACCTCACTCCTGTATTCGACCAGTTTGTAGCACAAATACCCCCTACCGATAAATCTACTTATGAAATGGCTCTTGCCAACACTCGTGCGCGCCTAAGAATGACGACTCTCTACTATTTTGCAGGACTCGAAGGCTATATAGTGGTAGGCACGGGTAATAAAATTGAGGATTTTGGGGTAGGATTTTTTACCAAATACGGCGATGGGGGTGTGGATATTAGTCCTATTGCCGACCTGATGAAAAGCGAAGTATATCAACTTGGCAAATACTTGCAAATTCCGCAAAGTATCCTCAAAGCAAAACCTTCCGACGGTCTCTTTGGCGACGACCGCAGCGATGAAGACCAACTCAAAGCCTCTTATGATGAACTGGAATGGGCAATGCTCCAAACCGAACAAGGCAAAAAAGCGGAAGATTTTAGCGGTAGAGAGCGCGAAGTATTTGAGATATACACCCGTCTCAATCGTGCTAACCAACACAAGATGCAACCGATACCGTATTGTAAAATTAGCAAATGAGAAAATTAGCAAATGAGTAGCGGTGCTATTTAATTGACAAATCGACACATTGACAAATTGATAGATTATATGCCTATGCGGCTCGCACCAAATTAACAAAATGAATATACTTATCCTTGGCTCTGGCGGTCGTGAACACGCCTTTGCCGTAAAACTACACCAAAGTCCGCTTTGCGACAGCTTATACATCGCCCCTGGTAATGGGGGTACTCACACCGTAGCTACCAATGTGGCGATCAACCCTACCGACTTCCCCGCGATCAAAGCCTTTGTGCTTGAAAAACAGATTGCAATGGTAGTGGTAGGTCCCGAAGACCCTTTAGTGCAAGGGGTATACGATTTCTTTGCCAACGATAAAGAACTCTCTCACGTGCAAGTGATAGGTCCTTCACAGCAGGGTGCTACCCTTGAAGGCAGTAAAGAGTTTGCCAAAGAGTTTATGGTGCGCCATAACATCCCTACAGCTAAATACGCGAGTTTTACCAAGGAGACAGTAGACGAAGGGTGCGCTTTCCTCAGCACGATGAAAGCCCCTTATGTACTGAAAGCTGATGGTTTGGCTGCTGGCAAGGGGGTAGTGATACTCGAAGATTTACAAGAAGCACAAGCCGAATTACGCCGGATGCTCATCAACGAGAAATTTGGAAAAGCAAGTACCAAAGTGGTAATTGAAGAATTCCTCAAAGGCATTGAGCTCAGCTGCTTTGTACTCACCGATGGGCAAAACTACAAAATATTGCCTACTGCCAAAGATTATAAGCGCATAGGTGAAGGTGATACAGGGCTCAACACGGGCGGTATGGGGGCTGTTTCACCCGTTCCTTTCGCCGATGCAGCCTTTATGCAGAAGATTGAAGAGCGCATCGTAAAACCTACTATTGCAGGATTGCACAAGGAAGGCATTGTTTATAAAGGCTTTGTATTCATCGGACTCATAAAAGTAGACGGTGAACCTTACGTGATAGAATACAATGTGCGTATGGGAGACCCCGAAACCGAAGCCGTATTGCCACGTATAGAAAGCGACCTCATCCCGTTATTCCAGTCGTTGTACAACGGCACTTTGGCTTCACAAGAGTTGAAAGTAACCCCGCAGAGCGCTACTACGGTGGTGATGGTATCAGGAGGTTATCCTGAGGATTACGAGAAAGGAAAAGAGATTACAGGCACTGAAAAAGTAACAGATAGCACTGTATACCACGCTGGTACCACCCTTAAAAACGGTAAACTCCTCACCGCTGGCGGTCGTGTGTTAGCTGTAACTTCTTTAGGTGATGATTTCAAAGAAGCCTTACAACGTTCCTACAACAATATCAGTAAAATACAGTTTGAAGGTGCTTACTGGCGAAAAGATATCGGGAAAGACCTTTCCAATTAACAATTAACAATTGATAATTAACAAAAAGCCACCTCAAAAATTACTAATCCTTATAAATATGAAAAAGAATATAATCGCAGTCCTCACCTATATAACCCTAATTCCACTATCTTTTTCTCAGAATACCCTCTCCAAATATCTTGCGGATAAGGAGACTAAAGCCCCTTTAAAAAGTGCCACCATCCATAATGCAAACGATTATACCGTTACCAATGACGATGGGCACTTTGTGTTCTATTCAGCCAACGATAGCATAACTATCAAAATGTTAGGCTATGAAACCCTCAAAACTACTTTCAAAGTGCTGAGTCGTACAAAAGACACCTTGTACCTTACCCCAAAACCTTTTCAGTTAGACGAAGTAACCCTTTCTAACAAAAACATTATACAAGAAGCCTATAATCACGCCACTATCAATTACCCTATGGAACCTTTTGTTGAAGATTTCTTTTTGCGTTGTATCCTCAAACGCAATGGTGAACTTGTGAAAATAGAAGATTTTAGAGGTCGTATCAAACGAGATAAATTGTTTGGTGTGAAAAAAGAATATGCTTTTCAGATTCTGAATATGAGGAAGTTCGGTATAGAAAAGAAAGGATTACGGACAGATGATTTTGAACTTCTTTCCTTAGATGGTCTTTTTGATTGGTATAGTAATTACTTCTTCTTAGATCCAAAGGAGTACCGTTTTTCATTCCTTAAAGTTATAGATGAAACACATCATCAGGTAAGTCATACTTCTAAAAATGAAGAGGATTATTTAAAAGGAATAGGCTTTTTTATTATCAACACTGATGATTATGCTATCAAAGAACGCCTTTATAAAATCAATCCTAAAGTGATTGACAAAATACCTTTTACTAAAAAGTTAGCAGGAAAGTATAGAGCTATTAATTACTATCTGAGAGAGAAATGCGAAAAAGATTCTAAGAATAATAAGTATTTTATTTCTAATGGAGTAATGACTCAAAAGGTAGAACTCTACACACAAGGTGAAAGAATAGTATATGATGTAAGTTTCGAGCTCATTGTTACCCACCCTTTTTCAGACCTCAATACTTTTAAAGCCAATGTAAATGGCAAAAAAGAGCTCTTTAAATTAGAAGTGCCCTATAACAAAGAATTTTGGGAGACTCAAAACCAGCTCCCCCTTACCAATGAAATGCGCGATTTTATCAACAAACCCCACAACACAAAAGAATACCGTGTGATATCTAATTTCTAAAGTAATGTAAAAACATAACAATATGAAAATACTATTCCTTATCCTATTATTCACAGCCACAGCCTTACCCGCCCAAGTAGCCGAACTCACCCTGCTTGATGCCTCTACAAAGCAGCCCATCTCCAATGTCGAAGCCTATTACGCACACTCCCTCAACGGCACTATTACCAATGAGGAAGGCAAATTGCGTATTGCGGTGGAGAACGACTCCCTTACCTTAAGCCATATAGGCTATGCAACTAAAAAGATTTTTACAGATAAAACCTTTGCTAAAGCAACAGTCTATCTCACACCACAAGAAATACAACTTGACGAAGTAGTACTGTATAATTTTGATTTGAAAAAGAAAGTAAAGTATGTTTTAGATAATTACTTCAAATTGTATGATACCAAGGCTAAGATATTGGAGTGTACTTATAAAGAAAAAACAACAAAGAATGATAAGCTAATACGACTTTATCAGAATCAACTAAATTGGTGGAGTAAGAATTATGTCTATCAGTTTAAAGAACCATTGAATAAATTTACACATATACAACTAAAGAGCACTGATTACTCTAAGATAATAGGTAAGGAAGAGGATACTTCTAATGAATTATCATTAGAACAAAAGAGACTTATAATGTATCTTCACTTAAACCCTTATTTAGTATTTCTATACAATGCTAAAACTATTGATGTTAAAAAAGTAGAAAAAGATAACGAATATACTATTGTAACCTTTGATGCTGACTTTGGTAAATTTGATTTAAATGTGTTTAATTCTGTTATTTACTTTGATAATCAAACTAACGCTATTAAGAAGATTATTTTTAATCAAGTTCCTTATACAAAAGAAGGGTTTTCTGAGAAATCAAAAATACCCTATAAATCAACTCCAGAGTTTGCTACTTGGGAACTTACTTTTACATCTTATAAAGACAAACTATTATTCAGCTCTTTTGCAGTAAAAGCAAAAGTAAGAGTTGAATTTGAAGAAAAAACATATATTTATTTTTCTGAAGAAAACTTTCTTCGCACAGGTATACAAAACAAACATATCAAAAAAGAAGATAGAATAGATGTAGAAAAACCTTTCTTTGAATACGTTACCCCTCACAAACAAGGCGAAGCCAAGTTTTTACTTACTAAAGAAGAACAAGATTTTATAAACCAATAGCCATAATATCTAAACATTTAACATAACAAACTTACACAAAATACTATACACACTAATTCATAAAACACAAAATCACATAAAACCTCAAATTTGTAAATTATTTTTCTTACACATACATTATTTATAGAGGAAAACATCAAATAATACATTCAATTTAGAATTTTTTACGTTGAAATTTTCGTAAAAAAATTCCCTGTTTTATCACTAAAAAAGTAGTATTTCTACACTATCCTTGCTAAGTTGTTAAAAAAATACCTCCCAAATATATCATTTCTTCAAAAATTTAAGAGTTTTGCGAGTTTTAGTAGATTATACCTTTGCAATTGTTTATTTTATAAAGAATTTACTGTTAAATTTGCGTTAAACTATATATTTCTTATGGTTACTTTAAAATACTTTTCTTTATCTTTGTACCGTAAAAAGGAAGTAACCGATGCCTTACCCAAAGAAGGTTTGATTTCCAGTATTAAAATATAAATAGTTATGGAAACAAATGTAAACAAAGTGCAAGCTCTTGAGCTTGACGAAAAAGCTTTAGTAAATGCGTTTGAAGTTGAGGAACTTGAAAAACGCTATGAGTTAGGTTGGTTTAAAAGTGGTAGTGCATCCGCTAAGGCAACTATTGGGCCAGATAGATCACCTGAATATCTATTAGAAGTTAATGGATTTTTTTAAGCTACTTTAAGTACATAGGGTAATTAAGGATCATCTTAGTTACCCTATATTATTAAAAAACATAACTATATGAAAACACTATTCCTTATCCTTTTATTCACAGCCACAGCCTTACCCGCCCAAGTAGCCGAACTCACCTTGCTTGATGCCTCTACAAAGCAGCCCATCTCCAATGTAGAAGCCTATTACGCACGCTCTCTCAACGGCACTATTACCAATGAGGAAGGTAAATTGCGTATTACTATAGAAAATGATACGCTTACCTTAAGTCATATGGGCTATGCAACTAAAAAGATTTTTACAAATAAAACCTTTGCCAAAGCAACCCTCTATCTCAATCCTCAGGAAATACAACTTGACGAAGTAGTGTTGTATAATTTTGATTTGAAGAAAAAAGTGAAGTATGTAATTGATAATTACTTTAAACTGTATGATACTAAGTCTAAGATATTGGAGTGTACCTATAGAGAAAAGATGATAAGAAATGATACTCTAAGAAGACTTTACCAAATACAATTAGACTGGTGGGGTAAGAATTATGTGTATCAACCTAAAGAACCATTAAATAAAAATGTACGAATACACCTTAAAAATACTGATTATTCCAAGATTTCTAATCTTGAAGACGGAACTAATTCAGCATTTTTTAAACCTGCTTTTATTTTTCAGTATCTTCATCTCAATCCATATTTAGTGTTTTTGTATAATGCTAAGAATATACAAATCAAAAAAGTAGAAAAAGACAAAGAGCATACTATTGTAACTTTTGATTCTGACATCATTTCCAATAAAGAAATAATACAATTTGCAAATTCAGTAATTTATTTTGATAATACTACTAATGCTATCAAGCGAATTGCATTCACTCAAAAACCTATAAATGGAGAGGGAGTGTCAGAAAAGAAAAAGATACCATATAAGACAATTAATAACAAAGGCACTTGGGAACTTACCTTTACCTCTTATAACAATAAATTATTATTTAGTTCATTTACTGCAAAAATGAGTTGTATGTTTCAGTATGAAAACAAGCAAGATTATGTTAATATTGAGCAATCTTTTTTACGCACAGGTATACAAAACAAACATATCAAAAAAGAAGATAGAATAGACGTAGAAAAACCTTTCTTTGAATATGTTACCCCTCATAAACAAGGTGAAGCCAAGTTTTTACTTACCAAAGAAGAACAAGAATTTATAAACCAATAGCCTTATGCCTACCACCGAGAAATCTCCAGAATTTTACAAGCATTACCCCGCTTTGTTTCACACTTATTTTCCTACTGTAAGTGCTGAAACCTTACATTTGCTCTGCAAAGCGGGCTATACCTATTACAATGCAGTGCTTTGTTTAGACGCCTTAGTAGATGAGGGCGATACCAAAGCATTGGTGGAAATGCTTGCCTTGCAAGAGGAAACAATTAAAATCCTCACGAGTATTTACGGTTATAAATCGCCTTTTTGGGAACTATGGCAACAGCGTAAAGCGGAGTATTTTAAGGCTATACAAACCGAAAAACACCTGCTTACTACCCCTGAGGTATCGTTTGAACAATACAGTAGCTTAGCAGATGACAAGTCGGCTTTTGGCAAAATAGCTATAGATAGCCTTTGGGTACAAAGCAACACTCAAAACAAGGCTGTGTACGAAAAATTATTATTGTCACATCGCTATTTTTCAGTAGGGTTTCAGCTCTATGACGATGTAAAGGATTTTGCACGTGATGTACGCCGTGGGCAATTCAATTGGGCAGTCTATCAGTTACAACAAAAAGTAGATTTTGCAGGAGCACAACACGAGCCTAACACCCTTCACAAATATTTGTTTGTAAAAGGCGTGGGGCAAGACTTGCTGAAAGAAGCTATTGTGCAGTTTGAAAAGGCAAAAGCTGTAGTAACTGAGCTGAATATTCCCAGCGGGTGGTTGCAAACTATTGAGCAGATGATTACCACTATCCAAAGCTATTTGGAAACTACCGAAGGTTATTTGGCGGTGCTAAAAACCACTCTTGCTCTTAAAAAAGAACGAAATACTGCCCCTTTTTTCAATTTTTCAGCAGTAAAAGAAGAGAGCATACACAAAGGCTTGAATTTTATAGAGCAAGATTTCCGTCAGCATTACGCTGAACTGAAACATACTATGTACTTAGGTAATGCCGAAGGCTTTGAGAACACTTGTCAGGTACATACTTCCGATACTTTCCAGCGTGCACTATTAGACGATTGCTTGTACACTATTGCTCAAAGATACCGGTTGCCCATTACATCTTTCTTTGAGGAGGAATACCACTACTTTATGGAGCGTATCAATCCCGAAGTAGGTGCTTGGCAATACTTCCCCACCGTACAAGAAATAGCTCCTGATATTGACGATTTGGCGCAAATAATGCAGTTCTTTATTCATATAGGCAAAAAAGATGAGATTGCTAAGCACTGTCAAAAAGCCATTGATACTGCTATCAATAGTAGAAGTTGTGCGAATGGGGGCATTGAAACGTGGATACTCCCCAAGCACAACCTAACATCTCTACAGCAAAAACAACAGTATTTCAACGAAAGCAAATGGGGTACAGGTCCCGATGTGGAGGTAGTAGCTAACTTCTTGTATGCACTCTATCTTTATGACCCAAAAGCCTATTTGTCTGTTATCCAAAAAGGAATTAGTTATTTATTCTCTCAACAAAAAGAAGAAGGTTATTGGGAGAGTCGTTGGTATTACGGCAATTATTACGGTACCTACGTTTGTGTGCGCTTGTTGCAATGCTTTGGTGACCAATATACAAACCAGATACAACGTGCTATCAATTATATCAAAACTCATCTCCCTACTGAACCCCTTTCTATGGCATTGGCTTTACTCACTTTAAAAACAGTGGGGCTCAATACTGATGAAACTGCTATAATCCTACAAAAACAATTGCTTGCTACTCAAAATACCTCAGGAGGGTGGGAAGCTATGAACTTTATCAAACCTAAAGCGTACGAACCTTATAAAAGCGAAACGCTTACTACTGCTTACGCCCTTAAAGCCCTTTGCTTCTAATGCAAAAAAAAATTCCACATATTAATCCCTCTATTACTTTCAATAAACTCAGCGATAACGAGTTTATTCTCTGTAACACCCTGCATAAGCATTATTTGAAAATCAATAAAGATACTTATGATCTCCTTTCACTCATTGACAATGAGCGCTCTCTTCAAGAGATATGTGAACTACACAACCAGCAATCTGAAAAGAAAATTACAGTAAACGCTCTGCACTTTCTTCTTTACAACAAACTCTCAAAGTATGGACTCTTAGTAGGCGAAGAAGAACAAATAAAACCTTATCAAAAGCCTTCCTATCTCAAGCTGAGTTTTATCATTTTTAGCAAGCGTTTTATTGCTAAAATCACCCCTTCACTACATTTTCTTTTTCGTAAGAAAATAGCTTTTCCTCTTTTGATATTATGCGCAGTGATGATAGGAACAGAACTTTATTTACTTTTAGACGGCTATAAGAGTTTTAAAGTGCAGGAAAGTGTTATTTTCTTTTTGGTAGTAATGGCTATAAGCGTTACCTTTCACGAATTGGGGCACGCTACTGCAGCAAGCCATTTTGGGGCAGAACACGGAGGAATTGGCGGCGGTTTCTATCTGTTTACTCCTGTTTATTTTGCCGATGTTACTGATGTATGGCGACTCAAAAAATGGCAACGGGTGGTAGTAAATTGTGCAGGAATGTATTTTGAAATCATTTTCTGTACCTTGCTCTCATTAGTAGGGTTATTGTTAGGACAAATAAGTCTGACCCTCATTGCTATTATTGTTTGTTTACATACTTTTTTTAATCTCAATCCATTTCTCAGAAGCGATGGTTATTGGATACTCTCAGATATTACTAACAAACCTAACCTTTTGCAACACTCTTTCCGCAAAATAGGTGATGTTTTCAGAATGATCAAAGGTAAAAAGGTACAGTGGACGAAAATAGATTTTCTCTTATTAGTCTACGGTTTAATAAGCTATAGTTTTATTGTACTGTTTGTGTATTACGTACTCTTTAAAAACCCACATTCTATATTAAACTTTCCACAGAACTTACATCATTTCCTCAAAAGTTTATGGGACAAGAATGCTACTATTAGTTTAGTCTCATTCGGCGAACTGATTGTACCAATATTATTCTTCTATTTGTTGTTCAGCTTTTTAAAGAGTATATTGAGAAAGAAGAAAATATAAAAAGATTACTACAGAATTAAAAAGCACTGCTCTAATTAAAGAGCAGTGCTTTTATCTTTATTCATCGAGCTGTTTTTACCTCAATGTTATGTAATCAACAACTTTTGTAGTATGTTATGTAGGAAAAACAACGATAGCTGGGTATGTGCTGCAAACGCCCACATAAATAAAACTTTTCAGACAGCCTCATTGACAAATAAAACCTGACACCTGAAACCTAAAACTTGACACCTGCCCCTCACCCTTGGTGGGTTTTCTTGAGCAGGTCATTTACTACTTTCACAGGGTTGAAGGTGATGATAGGCACTTCAACGAATAGGGTAATCCAATGTGCCATTGAGCCATTCCACAAACCGGGGAGTTCTAATGCTTTTAGCGGACGACCCATATAGGTTTTGGAGGTGATAAAGGCTTGGTTAGGGTCTACGTATTGTTGTAGGTCGAACTTCTCGCCTTTATAGTTTTTAGTGCCACAAATCAAATCTACAGGGTTGAAGTGAGTAGACTGTTGGAAGATCTCCTTTTGCTTAGCATCCGCCATATTTACTTGGGCAGATTCGATGATTTGGAGGCTATAGCCCTCACCGTCTTTCACCCAGAACGGACCTCCACCAGGCTCCCCTTCATTCTTCACCATTCCGCACACGCGTATAGGGCGATTGAGCTGTTCTTTGATGAACTCCATAGCGTATTGGCGGCGGAATTTATAGATGTAATCAGGAACAGTGATATTGATTTCCCTTAGAAAATCGAGGATGTGTTTCACCTCTTTTTTCTTAATCTTATTATTGTCGATACGGCGTAAGATTCTAAAAATTTCGTCCTGTACTTCACATAGTTTACCCGCGAGAGCTTCTTTGTAGAACACCGTTTCATCGGTGTATTTTTTTACTACCACATTGTCGATATTCTTGATAAAAATGATATCAGCATCAATGTCGTTGAGGTTGCTCAACAGGGCGCCGTGACCAGCAGGGCGGAAAAGGAGATTGCCTTCTTCATCGCGGAAAAGCTCGTTATCTTCGGTTACCGAAACTGTGTCGGTGCTTGGTTTTTGGTAAGAGAAATCTACATCAAAAGTGATGTTGTAACGCTCTTCGAGCACCGGTTTAATGAGGTTGAGTTCTTTGTAGAAAGCTTCGGTATGTTGCTCGGTAATAGTGAAGTGCAAGTGAGCTTCTCGCTCGTCGGAAGCGTAGAGCACTGCCTCGCGGAAGTGTTCTTCAAAAGGGGTAGCAATTTTCTCGGAGTGTTTGTGGAAAGGGAGTAGTCCTTTGGGCATATTGCCATAGCCCAAACCATCCTCATTAAGGAGGGTATTGACGATAATGTGTTTTTGGATATCTTCGTTTAGTGAGGAAAAGTCGGGGTGTTGTTTGTCGATAGCTGCTTTGAGGAGAGGGTAGAAAGCAAAGCGTTCAAGCCCATCAAAGAAAGTTTTTACTTCCTTATTGCCAGTTCTACCGATATAGGCTACAAACGATTCGCGGTCGGGCTGGAAATCGTCTCTAAAGGCGAAGAGCGATTTGAACATACGCGTTGCCGCTCCTGAGGCAGGTACGAATTTCAGGATAGTGTTGCCTTGTTTGCGTTTTTGGTAGATAGCAGCGTATTTGGCAGCTTCTTCTTTACTAAACGGGATGATACCATCGTCTATCACAGCAGCTTTGTAGAGCTGGATAGGGGGTACTCCTTGTTTAAATTGTGCTACTTGGGCATTGAGCATTGCTTCGGTAATACCTTTTTTGATGAGTAGCTGACGGTCTTTTTCTGTTAATTCATTCATAATATAATAGTTTCGTTCAACATTCTAATACTTACGATTGTTTGAGACGTCAAAGGTATAAACAAAAAAAGACAAAAGCAAGAAAAAGTTGAAAAAGTTTTAATTGTTAATTGTCAATCGTCAATTGTTAATGGTTAAAATTTCGTCGTAATTGATGTAATTTCTATGAAATGGCTTGCCATTGAAGCGTATTTCGCCTGCCTTTTTACCCTTTTCGATAGTGAAGGTTTTGCCGTTCTCTAAGTGAAGGGTAGCTTTATCGAACAAAGGAGTGGTTAGATAATACCTGCCATCGGAAGGGTTGAGAGGGTAGAGGCCTAAGGCAGAGAGTACATACCAACTGCTCATTTGTCCGCAGTCCTCATTGCCACAATGCCCGCTGGGGGTATTTTTGTATTGAGTATTCAATATTTCGGTAACGCGTTGAGATACTTTTTCGGGGTGGTTCGTGAAATGATAGAGGTAAGCCACGTGATGACTTGGTTCGTTACCGTGCACGTATTGTCCTATCATTCCGGTACTGAAAATAGGCAATTTTTCATCGGGAGTAACGGCTAAAGTGAACATCGAATCGAGTTTCTGTTCAAAAGCATTTACCCCTCCCATAGCAGCACGCAAGCCGAGAATGTTATGAGGCACAAACCAGCGGTAATGCCAAGCATTGCTTTCGCAGAAGTATTTGCTGTACTCCTTAGGATTGAAAAGCTTGATAAACTGTCCTTTACTATCTTTAGGGCGAAAGAAAGTTGTTTCTTTGTCAAAGAGGTTGCGCCAATTTTCAGCGCGTTTGGCAAAGTAATCCGCATCTTGTTCCTTGCCGAGTGATTTGGCAAATTGCGCAATACACCAGTCGTCGTAAGCGTACTCTAAGGTTTTAGACACCGACCAATTTTCTCCTGATTTATCTAAATCGTAAGGCACATAACCATATTGCTGATAAAGGTCGATTTCGCGTTCTTTCACCATCGCACTTTGTTTGCAAGCCTCATAAGCTAAGGGGATATCCATCGGGATATTCTTAAAATAAGCATCTACGATAATAGGAACAGCGTGATAGCCTATCATCATATTAGTTTCACCGCCTTGCATACTCCATACCGGTAAAGTGCCATTTTCGCGGTAGTGTGCTAAGAAGCTCTTGATAAAATCGGCGGATGCCTCGCGATGCAACAAGGTATAAAGAGGGTGAGCCGCGCGGAAAGTATCCCAAAGTGAGAAAGTATCGTAACGCTTTTCAGGGGCATCGACATCACTGAAGAGATTAGGCGCCAACATCGATTGGTAGAGCATTGTATAGAAAATTGTTTTTTGCTCTTCAGTTCCCCCTTCTACTGTAATTTTCTGTAATTGTCGTTCCCAGAGGTTACGAGCCGCCTCGCGATAGTCGTCGAAAGCAAAATGAGGTGCTTCGGCTTCCATATTTTTATAAGCGCCTGCAATGCTGTGCATAGAAAGCGCTGTTTTTACTACTATAGTTTCATTGTCGGCAGTAGCATAGCGGAGTACCATTTTAGAGCGGTTAGCTTTGCCGTTTTCTTTTTCTTCAGTAAATTCCTTATCAAGAAAGGGTTTTGAGAGCTTGATGACGAAATACACCTTTTGGTTACGCGCCCAACCGGTAGAAAAGCGATAACCTTCCAAAGTAGTGTTATCCACCACTTTCAAATAAGTTTCAGTAGGTTTATCCCAGTTGATGCTATAACCTAAATCTACGGTAATTTTGGATTGTTCGTCCTTAGGGAAAGTATAGCGTTGAACGCCTACGCGCGGAGTAGCAGTGAGTTCGGCTTTGATGCCATAACTCAGCAAATCAACGCTGTAGTAACCAGCGGTAGCAGTTTCGTGTTTGTGAGAGAAATAGGAGAAAGGCAGGAGGTTATTTGCCTCAATGCGCTCGTTAAATCTACTATTGGTGGGCATAATGAGTACATCGTAGAGGTCGCCAGCCCCCGTACCTGAAAGGTGAGTGTGTGAAAAGCCGGTAATGATGCTATCGGGGTAGAAGTAGCCCGAAATTCTATCCCAACCTGGGATACCAATATCCGGACTGAGTTGCACCATCCCAAAGGGCGTCATTGCCCCAGGGTAGGTATTCCCCGTGCCATCGGTACCGATGAAGGGGTTTACATAATTAGTGAGTTGTTCTGTAGCTGGCTCTTTTTGCTCTGACGGACTGTGGCAAGCTACAAAGGCAAATGCCAAAAGGTAAAGGTATGGTTTCATTAGTTTGTTATTAGGTATTAGGTTTCAGGATTTCCAAATTTTCTAATTTCCTACAGCTCCATAATCACTCTGTTAAGAGCGCCAATGGTTTTATCGAGATCTTCGTAAGTAAGCGCATCGTTGAGGAAGTAACTTTCAAAAGCACTTGGTGGCAAATAAACGCCTTCGCGCAACATTCCGTGGAAATACTTGCGGAAACGCGCTGTATCACTCTTAGCCGAAGAAGCGAAATCGGTTACGGGGTTTTCGTTAAAGAAAAGGGTAAACATAGAGCCAAAACTGTTGATTTGATAAGGAATGCCCGCACGTTTTAGCACATTATCAAATCCTTCGTGCAAGTAAGCTGTTTTTTTCGCTAAACTATCGAACACTTCGGGCTGTTCATTCAAAGCGGTGAGCATCGCCAAACCAGCACTCATCGCCAAAGGATTACCGCTAAGGGTTCCCGCTTGGTATACAGGCCCTTCAGGAGCTAAGTAACCCATAATTTCTTTATTAGCAGCAAAAGCCCCTACGGGGAGTCCGCCGCCAATCACTTTCCCAAAGGTAACAATATCAGCTTTGATACCAAAGACTTCTTGTGCTCCGCCTTTAGCCAAGCGGAAGCCGGTCATCACTTCATCAAATATCAAAAGCGCCCCATTTTCAGTACATAGTTGTCTCAATCCTTCTAAAAATCCTTCGGCAGGGGGCACACAGCCCATATTGCCCGCCACAGGTTCGATAATCACACAAGCAATTTGCTGAGGATTGGCTTCAAAAAGGGTTTTTACGGAGGCTAAATCGTTGTAGTTTGCTAAAAGTGTATCTTTAGCCGTGCCTTGGGTCACGCCAGGACTATTTGGACTGCCAAAAGTGGCACCACCGCTACCCGCCTCAATGAGGAAAGCATCGGAATGTCCGTGGTAGCAACCCGCGAATTTGATAATTTTCTCTCTACCGTTATAGCCACGTGCCAAGCGGATAGCGCTCATACAAGCCTCTGTACCGCTATTCACAAAGCGGATTTTATCGATATTAGGCACCATTGCAACCGCCAATTCGGCGATTTGCACTTCTACTTCAGTAGGAATGCCAAAAGAGGTGCCTTTTTTAGCGCGCTCAGTTACTGCCTCAATTACAGGGGCGTAGGCGTGGCCTAAGATGAGAGGCCCCCAAGAGGCAATATAATCGATGTACTTGCGGTTGTCCTCATCGGTGAGATAAGCGCCTTGGGCTTCTTTTATAAAAATAGGATGTCCCCCTACAGCATTAAAAGCGCGTACGGGAGAGTTCACTCCACCAGGGAGTACTTGTTGTGCAGCTGCGAATAATTCGCTACTTCTTTTGTATATCATTGTTTAAGTGTTAGGTGTTAAAGCGAATAAAAAGTTAAAAACAGTATATTGTTATCATTGTGAGTTATAATAAAGTCTCTTTTTTCAGATTGTCCCCCTTCGGGATTGTCGGCAATTGCCGAGTAAGTGAGTCGGGGGCTATTAATAAAACATTTAAAAGTTACTTTATATTGTTAATTAAAAAATGCTCCTGTATAACAAAAAGTTAAAGAGAGATAATTCCCTTTCAATGAAGGGGTATGATTTTTTACAGTATGATTTTCTATCCAATATTGCACATTCAGCTGAAGTATATCACGTCCTTGGCTCACTACAAACGAATTGCGCAAACCTATGCTGAATATCATTTGCGTTTTCTCGTGTTCAGGTTTGGTGGGCAGTTCTTTTTTAGGCTTTAAACTGAAACTATTGAGCCCTATTGAGAGCAAAGCACTGAGCTCATAATTATCACCTCTGTCGCACCACAATACTTTTTCCACATCCAAAGTGCCAAAAATATTTAAAAAACTATTATTGTCAGACACTTCTGTTTTGTACACTCTTTCAGGGGCGTAAGGCGGATTAGGGCTCACGATATAATCATCTGTAGGATAAGTATAACTCACCAGAAATTTTGCTCCTCCCATAGCCCCTCCTAATGACAGACTCACAGCATATTCCATACTTTCGCGCAACTGAAACTGAACCCCCAAAGGCACAATGGTAAGGGTTTCCAACTTATTACTCCCCAACGGAATGCGCCCTCCAGCCATCAGTCCTGTATAGAACTGTGCCAAAGCACTTTGCGCAAGTAATAACAATATAAAAAGCAGTATTTTTTTCATTAGTTGTTAGTAATGAGTCGCTTGCTATTCCCTATCCCCTAACACCTATCCCCTAACACCTGAATATCAAACTGTGTAAGGTCTCTAAATTGTTGTAAACGGGCAGTTCGCTCGCTGTGGGTGAGGGTGAGCAGTCGTTCAGTACCGAATTTTTCGATACAGAACGAGGCTATATTTGCCCCTTGAACGATAGCGTTTTTCAAGTTGGTGAACGAGTAGTCGCGAGTTTTAGTGAGATAACCCACCATACCACCAGCAAAAGCGTCGCCAGCACCTGTGGGGTCAAATACTTCGGCTAAAGGCAAGGCAGGAGCAAAAAACACTTTATCGTCGTAGAATAAGAGTGCACCGTGTTCACCTTTTTTAATCACTACATACTTCACACCCATTGCCATAATGCACTGAGCAGCTTTCACAAGTGAATACTCTTTGGTAAGCTGGCGTGCTTCTTCATCGTTGATAGTGAGCACATCTACGCGAGCGATTACCTCCATTAGCAAATCCCAAGTGTGGTTCATCCAGTAGTTCATCGTGTCCATAACCACTAATTTGGGGCGCTGAGTCATTTGGTTGAGCACGTCCATTTGTAGGGTAGGGTGGAGGTTGCCGAGCAGAAGTACTTCGGCATCGCGAAAAGCCTCAGGGACTACGGGTTTAAAATCGTTGATAACATTCAACTGAGTGTCGAGGGTATCGCGTTGGTTCATATCGTTGTGATATTTGCCACTCCAAAAAAGCGTTTTGCCTCCTTGTACAATCTCAATGCCCGACACATCAATACGACGCTCAGTTAGTAGGTTTAGATACTCTTGCGGATAGTCGCTGCCTACGATAGAGATGACCGCAGCAGGGATTTCAAACTGAGCAGCAGCCAATGCAATATAGTTAGCCGAGCCCCCCATAATAGCGTTGCTTTTTCCAAAAGGTGTTTCTATTTGGTCGAAAGCGATGCTTCCGAGAATAAGTAGTTTGCTCATTTATTTTAGGTAAGAGATAAGAAGTAAGAAATATAGTAATCTTACTCTTTGCAAATTTCGGGCAAAAGTACAAAATTATTACGAAATACGGATTATAAACGAAGGGAATTGTGGCATTTTTCTGTTTTTAGAAAAAATAGTAGTGCTTTTTTCTACAAGAATTAATTGTTATAAGATGAATTAAGAAAGCGCAGAAGGTTTTATTTCAAAATTAGCAAAACTCCCAATAGTTCTTAGTCTACATTTTTCATCTTCATAATTTGTTCATTTTCTAATTCTTTTATACTTTTGTTACAAATAACAAAAAATACACTTTAATGAAAAGAATATTTTTATTATACCTATTGTCTTGTATTACTTTTAGCCTCAAGGCTCAAGACTATAAAGTAAAAAAGGGAGAGTTGCAAATTGAAGGTACTCCCGTAGCCAAATTAGAAAAGAAAGAGGGTAAGTACGAGTTTAGCGACCTTAGCGGTAATTTTATGTACAAAGCGGTACTCACCGAAAAAACTGCTCAAAACAATCGTGCTCCTCATCGCTGGGTGGAACTCACCGGCAACAATGGTAAAGTGCGGGAAATCCCCTTGCCCGATAAACTAAAATTTACCTTTTCGGGTGAAAAAGCTATTGTGGATAATATGCTCAAATCTAACACTGGTCTGCTTACTGTTAAAGGCATTGACCCTGAAGTAGTAAAAGCTTTCTTCTCTCCCGAAGACCGCCAATTCTCTCAAAAATGGGATCCTATTTTTGAGAAAGTAACTGCTGAAATCAAAGTTGAAGATAGATTAGAAAATACAGATAAGATTTTAGTAAAAGAAGGAAATATTTTTAGAAAAGAAATGAAGATAGGTTCTTACTCTAAAAAAATCACTCCTATGGGTGGAGCTATGACTGTCTATGAATTTGTTTTCTATGACATTACGGGTAGACAAATTGCCTCTTCTAATTTTACCTCAATGGTAGATAAAGAATATTATCTTATCCAAACTTTTGATGGCAAAACACTCCCCGTATTTGTGCCTCTCATCGGTTTTTCAAGTGACTTAGAAAAACGCTTAGTGATGAAGCTCTATGCCAACGGTTATCCTTTTGGCGATATGGCTCCTTACTTCGCCCAATATGAAGAAGATAAAAAAGCAGCTCAAAACGCATTTCAACAACAGCGAATAGCTGAAGCTCGCAAACAGAGTGTAAATTTATACAATGTAGAGGGTTATGTGTTAGACTCCCAAGGCAATAAACTCAATGGACTTATCACTATTGAATTTGAATCAATTGCTCCAATACTCGATAAAGATGTAGTCTTTGCCAATGTAGATAACGATATAGTAAAACTTAAAACTACTGATGGTAAAGAAACTAAATACAATGCCGCCGATAACGTAATTTTCGGGGTAGGTGATAGAACTTTCTTAGGTACTGATAGCGGGCGTGAAGTGGGCTATATCTTTAAGGTAGAAGGTGAAACAAATATTTATTTCTACGAAATTCTCTATGCTAACAACGGTAATTACGTGCTTTCACATCCTAAAATGCCCGAGGCATACCTCATCAAAATAGGTAGCAAACCTGCTCTGTATGTAGGTGATAAAGACTCTTTCCGACGTATTAAAACTCCTGAAGAGGTGCAAAAACTTGTATCAGACTATCTCCAATGCCCTGCAATTAACCCCGCTGACTATAACACCACAAATAAAGAAAGCCTCATAGCACTCATCAACGATTACACCGCAAAGTGCAAATAATAAAAAAAATCGGGGCTGTCTGAAAAGTTTTATTTATGTGGGCGTTTGCAGCACATACCCAGCTATCGCTGGCTTTCCTACATAACATACTACAAAAGTTGTTGATAATCAGAGTAATCAACTTTGCCAAAGTTTCAGACTTTGGCAAAGTGTAGCGACGCAAAAGTGATTTTGAGACTTTTTGGACACCCTCTTTAATTTAGCAGATTCTCATCACAGCCTTAAAATACTCGCGCAGTTCTGCTACTTGAGCATCGTTGATGGCTACCATTTTGCCCATACGTATCCCTTGTACGATAGATTTAGCACTATTACGGCAGTACTTCCTTTTTTGATAAACGCTCTTATGGCTTTCCCCTCATTTTCTTGCCATAAAGAACTTACGGGTACATTGTGTACATCTTGTAAGAAAATCCAGCTATAGGCACATAAAAGCTGGCGGCACAAATACTACTGCCTATTGCCATTAGAAGGATGCTGAGGGTTGTATTCATAAGACTTCAGTTAATTACATTATAAAAGTATTATTCCCCGCTTTGAGTTCTTTTGTTGTGTTTTTCCATACAAAAGTACCTTTGAGCTTTTCGGGCAGGGTGATATTAGCATTGAGCCTTCCCTTTTTATCCAATTTATAACTTAGTTTGATAGTGCCATAAGGATGTGGCATAGAGCCAGACACTTCTTTAAGAGTACCTAAATGAGGGGCTATTTTCACTTCGGAAAAACCTTTGGCAGCTGTATCTATGCCTAATAGCATACGATAGAATTCTATATTGGGGCTGGCACCCCAAGCGTGGCAATCGGAGCGGGTGGCTTTGATATTAGAATCTTCACCCCAAGTAGTCATACCAAGTTTGAGATAATCGCGCCATACGTCCAATTGTTGTAGGTATTCATCGGCTAAACCTACTTTGGCAAGTGCCTGATTTACATAGTAACGGAAATAGATAGAAGCCCGTGTAATATTAGGGAAGTCCATCATTCGTTTGAAAAGGTCTTGAGCGGCTTGTCCCTCTACAATACCGGTGAGAATCGCCAAAGTGTTAGCGTGCTGAGAGTAGTTCTTTTTGGCAGGGGTATCGGCGAAAAGTTGTTGAGTGTTATCCCAATATTTGTCGCGAATACTCTGAGCTAATTGAGCAGCTTTCTGTTGGTACATCTGTTGTAAACCCCTATTGCCAAGTGCCATTTCTAACTCATTTGCCCATTGGTATGCCCATAGCAGTTGGAGATCTAACACGGCACTACCCCCATCGGGATTGAGAGGAGGTTCCCCCATTTTCCAGCCTTTGGCATTCTCAGGCCAATCTACAAACTTCCAATAGGGGGCGTTCTTGAGGGTGCCATCGGGTTGGGTATAACTTTCGTAAAAAGAAAGAATTTGGTGCATTGCAGGCAGGTGCTGTTTTACAAAACTACTATCTGGGCGATAGAGGTAATAGTCGTGCAACATTCCTATCCACATCAGTGAAAAAGTAGAAATGATATTATCGCCCGATGCAGGATAGCGCCCTTGGGTAACACCTTCTGCCAAACGAGAATCGCTAATTGCGTTGATAGCTTGACGTGCAAGGCGATCGTCGGTAGTGTTGTAGTAGGTAATCATCGCTTGTATACGGGTGTCGCCTATGTATTGTAATTGTTCATAGTAAGGGCAATCCATATAAGTTTCCATCGCACACATACGAGCGGTGCGCCAACCGATATTTAGTATTTGAGTGAGCTGTGGATCATCGGAAGAGAAAGTTGTTGCTCTTTGGAAAGGATAGCCCGTTGCGAGACTGTAGAGTTGTTCGATAGTAATAGGTTCACTACCCGTTTGTACCGAGAGTTGTAGATAGCGGAAGGTTTTCCAATATAAGGGGGTGAAAGTTTGTTGCTTTTTTCCATTGGCAATCAGGCTGTCGGTAACCCCGTGTAGCTTTTTGCCTTCAATTTCATCACGGTTGCCTTTATCGTAATTGTTATCGTAAAGAGCTTCGGCATATTTGAGCGCGATAGTCGCATTTTTGCCACCGCTATATTGCAATACGGGGTAGGCATTGGTATTGAAAGTTTAGTCTAAAAGTATAGTAGCTTTTGTGTTTGCAGGGACGGTAAAGTTGAGTTTGCCAACAGGCATTTTTTTAGGGAGAGTGAGCCCTTCAGTTTTTCTGACTTTGAGTCCGTATTGAGGTGTGCGTTCCATTTGAGGAATGGCAGAAGGGACGAGCATCCAGTCGTTAGCGCCTATCGTATTGACTCCTTTAGGTAGCCCTGCGCCTATAGTAGCAGCTTTTTCCCAATGACTATCGTTGTACTCAGGGTTTTCGCTATTGAGCACAGCTTTGTTCATATTGATAAACTCGCCATAAGGAGCTACAAAAAAGCCTATAGCGTTGGGTTTTACAAGCGCATAAGCAGTATCGTGCACACACTTCCAAGAAGCATTTGTATTCAAAGCACTTTCAGCTTTGCTATCACCTTGCAGTATAAAAGCTGTCCGTGAGCTGATTTGCGCCAAAGGTTTTTGCTTGCCATCATTCCACACGGTAGCCATTACCACATTGTTGCCTTGTTGTAGGTAAGGGGCAATATCTACTGTTTCGTAATGCCAATGGTAGAGGTCACCACGAGCGGGACCTAAAGAGACTAACTGACCGTTTACAAACAATTTGTAGCGGTTGTCGGCAGAGACGTGAACTACATAAGTAGCAGGTTTAGCCTCGAGCGAGAGCACTTTGCGGAAGTGATATACGCCATAGTCATTAGGGGTCAGTATTGGGTACATACACCCAGAAAGCGCGCCAGTTTTTAGTGAGCAACTCAGGGTTTACTGTTTGAGCTACTGCCGAAAGACTGATAAAAGCAAAAAGAAGGAATAGGTTTTTCATAGCGTTAAATTGTTATTCATCTAAGATAGAAGCCTCGTATACGTTGTGTTCATCGGGATTGTGAAGGGGTGTCCAAACTTGTGCAAAGAAAGGATTGCGTTTGGCTTCCTCGTCGTAATTCCAAGGCATAGGGAGGCACTCAGGGCACCAATGTCCGCCGAGCAAAACAAGTGTAGGGCTCGCCTGAAAGTGATGACCGCAGGCACATTCCCATTCCAATTTTGTTTTGAGGTCTCCTTTTTGCATTTCGGTAGAGAGGCATTTACCTCCGCGGAAGGCTGCTGCTTGTTGCATATCGCTGAGGTCTAATTCGCTTTTAGGTTTGCTCTCGTCGTAGCCGTGATCTAACTTTTTAGGTTCTTTAGACGCCTGCTCAAAAGTAAAGTGTTCCCAAGAGGGGATTTGTTCCCATTGTTCTTTAGAGCCAAAGAAAGCAGTGATGCGGTTTTCGCGATGGTGTTTGAACCAATACAAAGTGCCAAAAGGCTTATTGGCAACGGGTTTAAACACGAAGTTTTTAATTACCCACGACGGGATATATTTTGCTAATTTAGCAGCTTTAGGTGCGTGTTCTTTCATTTCGGCAACAAATTCTTCTAACGACCCAGAGCGAAAGTGTAGGTATTTTTCGAGTTCATCGGAATCGAGGTACCACTGTCCGTGGAAATTGCGGGTAGCAAACCAATTAGGTTCCCATATCTTGCGAAAGTCCTTTACGCCTACTAAGCTACAAGTCATTTGCATATATTCCCAATTCATAGAGCGGTATTTTTCACCTCCCCCGATGTTGTAAATACGACACCAAAAATCCTCAGGCACGCTGTCTTCGCAGGCATTGGCGAGCATTCTGCCTGAGTCGCGTGCAGTTACCCACTCGAATACGCCATTCAAAGGTTCGTGGAACATAATAGGGTCGTTAGTGTTCTTCATCAAATCGAAGTAGAGCACCCCTGTTTGGCGAAGCGACACCCAATATTTGAGTCCAGATTCAATCACCTCTCGTTCGGCAATGGTTTTAGTAAGAGCATAGTTGTCGTAAATACTTATTTTGATAGGGTCGCCAGTACGCCCCCAATGGATAGGAGGATTGCGGTCGCCTGTTTGAGCCACTGTGCCTATATAAACGAGTTTTATGACATCTTTATTAGGCTGACTCTGGATAGCTTTTACAATGTTTTTTGCTGCCCCAATGTTCACTTTGGTGGTAAGGGCTGGGTGATAATCAGCCATAGGGGCAACCATACCTCCCACGTGCAACACATAGTCGGCACCTGTAACGCATTCGAGCACATCGTCGTAATTGGTAAGGTCGCCATAAACGATGGTTACATTGGGTTTCTGCTCCCATTCTTGCACTAAAGGTTTGTTCTTTTCGTGAGGGAGTACTAATATTTTTATTTGAAAACGGTCGCTACGGCTGAGGAGTTCTTTCATTGCTTCTCTACCCATATTGCCTGTAGCACCTGTGAGAAATACGCTTTTCATTTTTTATCTCTTTAGTTCATCGAACGCTTTGTTAGGTTTGAGCACATCAGCTACTTTTTGCACTACAATTTCTTTAGGTACGGTAAAAGTTGCTGTTTGCAAAATATTTTCGACTGAATTGCCTACTTTTACAGTGTAAGTACCTGCTTCAACTACCCAAGCCGAGCGTGCAGTATCAAAAGAAGCAAGACTTTCGGGGGTGAGGGTAAAACTGAATGTTTGTGATTGTTTAGGGCTGAGTAGTTCAGTTTTTGCAAAAGCTTTGAGCTCTAAGGCTGGTTTATCCATAGACTTTGCAGGAGCTGAAAGGTATACTTGCACTACTTCCTTACCAGCTACTTCACCTACATTGGTTACTTCTACACTTAAACTGAGTTTTTTGCTGAATTTAGTAGGCGCTTTAAGCTTTTTCATTTCAAATTGGGTATACGAAAGTCCGTAACCAAACGGATAGGCTACAGGTTTGCCAAAAGAACTAAAATAGCGATAACCTACATAAATACCTTCGTTGTAAACACTTTCGGAAGGACTGCGTTTTGGGGTGCCAGGGAAAGCAGTTGCCGAAGGGATATCGTTATAAGAGAGCGCCATCGTTTGAGGCAACTTACCTGAAGGATTGGTTTTGCCGGTGAGGATATTAGCAAAAGCATTCCCCGCTTCTTGACCAGGTAACCAAGTGATGAGTAGCGCATCGGCGAGGTCTTGCCAAGAAGTAACCTCTACTAAAGCATCGATATTAAGAGCCACGATGAGCTTTTTACCTTGAGCGTGGAAAGCGCTGGCGGTAGCTTTAATAAGGGCAAGCTCTTTGTCGTTGAGAACATAATCAGTTTCGAGACTGCGATCGGAGCCTTCACCGGCACTTCGTCCAATAGTGATGATGGCTGCCTCACAATTGCGTGACATCTGTTGAAGTTGTTCTTCGCTTATAGGAAACTCTTCTACAGGTTTGATAACATCTAAGATACTCACACGTTTAGGGCGCTTTGCCTTTTCTTCGGTGATGTAACTGAGGTAAGCTTTTTTGAGGTTTTCGTCTAACGAAAAACCTGCTTTTTTAAGTCCGTCGTAAAAAGAAATCGTATAAGCTGATTGTACTTCACCACTACCAGTTCCCCCTACGAAAGTATCGTAAGAAGCATTGCCTAAGAGAGCGATTTTGCCCGCTGCCAACGGAAGAGCAGCCTTGTTTTTCAAAAGAACCATACCTTCTTCAGCAGCTTGTTGAGCGATGGCTCTATTGGCAATAAAGTTGGGATGCTGACTATAACGATAGTTAGCAAATACAGGGGTTTTAACGACGAGTTGCAGGATACGCTCGATATTGCGATCAAGTTCTGTTTCTTTGAGAGAACCTTCGTCAAGAGCTTCTTTTATTTTTTTAGCTTCTTGTTTGCGCCCTGGCATTAGTAGGTCATTTCCTGCTTTCACTTGGTTAGCATATTTGCGCCCTGAAAACCAATCGGTAGTAACCATACCTTTAAAATTCCATTCGTCGCGTAGTATCGTGGTAAGTAACTCGGGATTTTCAGAAACGTATGTATCGTTGATTTTGTTATAGGAGCTCATTATCGTCCAAGGATTAGACTTTTTGATAGCGATTTCAAAACCGCGCAAATAGAGTTCACGTAAAGCGCGCTGGCTCACCAAAGCACTCACACTATTGCGATTAGACTCTTGATTATTAGCTACAAAGTGTTTTACAGATACACCTACCCCTTGACTTTGAACACCATTTACCGCCGCAGTAGCCATCTCACCGCTGAGCACAGGGTCTTCAGAGTAATATTCGTAGTTGCGACCACAGAGTGGATTACGAATGAGGTTCATACCGGGGGCGAGAAGTACATCTACTCCCATTTCTTTTACCTCGTTGCCCATCGCCTTACCTACCGAAGTGGTGAGTGTGGTATTCCAAGTACTCGCTATCAAACTACCTACAGGAAAAGCAGTGGTATAGATTTTTTCACCGTTGACGATCGTAGGGTCTATACGCAATCCTGCAGGCCCATCTGCCATTATTACTGAAGGGATACCCAAACGAGGCATAGCAACTGTAGCACCTGCTGCTCCAGGCACTTTTCCTCCAATACTACCCGCAACGGGACCATCGCTACTTTGCGAAACACTCATACCAATACCGCTCACGAATTGTATTTTTTCATCGAGAGTCATTGCTTTTACCACCTCTTTGATATTGTTTTTGTTGAGTTGAGGGGTTTGTTGTGCAAAACTTAGCGAAAAGGCTAAGATTGCTGTAAAGGTTGTTATCTTGTTCATAGCTGTTATATTTTAAATTTATTGTTCCATTACTTGTACGGGGCCTATAAGTCCAGCACTCATAGTATCACTGCCTTTGAGCTTTTTGAATACTTTTTCTCCTTTTTCAGCTTGCCCTACAAAATCGTTGTAAGCGGCATTCGTAATAGTAATTTCGAGAGTATTGCTACCTTGTTGAAGATAAGGAGTAATATCGCTTACAAAAGGCATAAACACTTCTGGGCTCACTTTTTTACCATTCACTACTATATCGGCAGCGTAATATACTTTGCCTAAGCTGAGGAAATAGTGTTTGGAAGGGCTGAGTGAGTTGATTACAAACTCAGTAGTATAAACAGCAGGAGCGCTGTTGTACTTCAGCTGTGGATGAGTTTTCCAATCGAAAAGAGCGGTGTTTTCCACTTTTATAGTCCCTGCTTGTATATGCCACTTTTCAGGAGTAGCTATAGCTTTGGCAACTGATGGATTGTAAAGCACTTTTGAGCTGAGTGGCATCTCGGTCGTCTGCTTGGAGGCCATAAAGAAAATACTGCTATAAGGTGGCAACTGATAGCGGTAAGCACCTTTTTCGAGATTGGCAACGCGGATACTGCCATCGGTAGCATCGAGCCAATAAGCGTATTCCAACCCTTTTTCAGTTTGAATGTGTACCTCTTGCCAACTGTCGCTTTCGTTCCAGATGAATTGTGCATAACTGCCTTCTGAGAGCTTACGGCGTTGCTGACGCAAGGCGGGGTTAGGCTGCATATATGTAATAGGCAACTGAATAGATGGATACCAATTGTTTAGCATTTCTGCTTGCTCTTTGATATGATGGCTGCCAATAGTTTTAGCGAGTGTCTGCATTGCTTTTTGGGTTTTTATATCGTTTTTCTGATAATTGAAATAGTTAGGTTGCTGGGTAGGCACATCGCCTATCAACAATATATTTGCTCCTTTTTTAGCTAACTTTTGTAAGTTTTCAGCACTCTTGAGTTGGATATATGGCAACTGAAACAATATGAGCGATTGGTACTCATTGCCTCGTATGTTGAGGCGTTTGTTGTGTAACAATGAAAGTTCTTGCAAAGAAGCATCGTTGATCCAATCCCAAGTGACGCCAAGCTGGTTGAGTTCATCAATAAGGGGCATTATCTGTTTTAACCATTCAGTATCGATAGCACGACTGTAGGCTACATTTTTGTTTTCGGCAGGAAGTGGAGGCTCAGTACCCTTCAACTCACCTGCTATCATTACCTCGCGCGGGTTGGCAACTTCTTCGCTGTAGTTTAAGAAAGGATAGTATATCAGCACATCGGCGTGAGGTTTGCCAGAACGCAATACGTATTGAGCGCGCTGTGCGTATTGGTTGATTTGGCTAATATATTTCCAGAAAGGATTGTTTTCGTTGATATTCGATGAAAAGTCAATACCTAAGGCTGAATTGTAGAACGGATACCACCCTTCTTTTGGGTAGCCCTCAGGGAAATATCGATAGGGAGTACCGTGATAGATAATTTGGTTTACCCCACTACTGAAGAGTTTATCGAAAGTGAGCTTGAGTTTGTGAGGGGTGGTCATATAAGCGCGTTTAAAATAAACGGCTGTTTCACAACTAATGATAGGGCGATTGTACAAGTGTGCCCCTGAAGTAATGAGTTTATAACCATTTTCAGAACCTTTGGAAAAAAGCATAGTTTCTACTTCGGGGATAGAAGCCAAGCCTGCCGCTGCCATTATATCCATATTAAATCCGTAAGTTTGAGTGCGGTGCAAGAGGTTGCGAGCATTTGCCCAATGTTTAGAGCTATTTAAAAAGTGCTTTTGCAATAAGTCGCTAAGGGTAAGATCGTAGTCGTAACGCAAGCGCCAATCGTCGGCTCCTAAACTAAAATAGGGAGCATTAGCTGGGTGTGCCATACGTTCGTACATATTGTTATAACCACGCCACATATTAGCAGGCAGGTAAGGGGTAGGGTCGTAACCGCGTTGTTGTTTGAAAAAGCGGATAAAATCATCAGAGAAATGTCTGTTGGCTTTGAACTCGTAACTATCGTTGAAAATCGCACGTACGGGTTTGCCAAAATAAGGAGCTAAGCCTGTGCGTTCACCAAAGAGATAGTCGTAATTTTTCTTTACTTGTAGTGAATCGAAATGATTGAACACGTAGCCCGCTTCGCGTTTGGCGATGAGCATAGGCGTTTCCTGAGTAGGCACCGACCAAAAGGCGATGGCTTTCCACCCTTTGGGAGCGCTGTATTGTATAGTGTTGTTTTTTACTTTATCGGTAATATTGATGAGCGTTTTAGGGTCTATACGGAAGGTCTTATCGGTAGCAGTAGTATCATTTAGAAATTTACCAGCCAATACAGCTACCAATTTAGCAGTAGGGTCATCTAAATGTGATGCTCTTGGCAGAGCAATAGGTTGCGCACCCAGATTAGCAATGCCAAATTCAAGAGTAAGATTACCTTCTTCTTTAGCGATATGTGGCCCACCAGGAGGCCAGCCACTGCCGTTGGTGAAATCGACGATAAGGTTGCGTTTTTGAGCTTCAGCGAGCATTTGCTTGATATTCTCGTAATAAGCAGGAGTATCGTAGCTCATTATACGGTCGGCACGACCTTTGCCACGCGTGGGCATTACTAAAGCGAAAGGTTGGATTTCGACTCCTCCGAAGTGATTGTCGGCAAAGAGATTGATTTCCCGTTTTAGCTCTTCGGGAGTGATATCGTTCCCTGGTAGCCACCAACGAGTAAAAGGAGCAAACTGAGGTGCCGGATGTGCAAAGCTTTCAGCAGAGAAAGTTACCGACGGCAACCAGTATTTCTCGGCTTGAGTTTGTGCCTTGAGTGGGGTGATTGCCAAGAGTATTAAAGGAAATAAGCGTTTCATAAGCTAAGAAATAAGAGGTAAAAAAGGAGGCGCAGGCAAGCGCCTCCTTTAGTTTAAGAAAGACTACTTGATTTTAGTACCTTCGATATCAAACATATCGTTCATACTGCCTTCTACTTTTTTATCGCCTTTCTTCTCTATATAAAGAGGAACGTTATAACCGTTGCCGATGAAATTGGCATAGAAGGTATTGCCTTCAATCTCAGCCTTAGTGAGTTTGTTAGCATTGGCATCGTCACCACCGATAGTACCACCAAGAGTACCATCGCTATTTTTGGTGATATTGAGAACCATCTCGCTGTCGCCGTTAGGAAGTCCATAGACCATCAGTTTCCATTTGCCTACAAAAAATTTTTCGGCTTCAGATTGTGCTTGTGCAGCTGCAAATCCTGCAAAAAAGAGGACTGCTACGATTAAAAGTTTTTGAATGTTTTTCATAATGATAAAATATTAAAAATGTTACTGTTTTAGAATTTGAAATTAAGAGTGAGTTCGTAAGTACGAGGGCGAATAGCACCTGCTACAATTTTACGACCTATGTAATTAGTATCGTCGAGAATTTGATTAGCACCCACAAGGGCACCTTTGATACCTGTTTCGTTCAAAATATTTACTACTTGGAATTTGAGGTCAATATTGCGGTTAAGCTTGTAATCTACTCCTCCAAAGCTTTCCCACCAGCCGTTGTACGAAATCGCATTGGTAGGGTTACCGTACTGCTTGCCAAAGTAACGGAAACTGAGCCACAAGCGGAGGTCGCCTTTGAGCATAAAGTAGCTGGGGTCTATTTCTATAAGAGTTTTTGAAAGCTCAGGAATGATTTTATCGTTATAGCTATAGCTTACCCCGTAGGCACTGTACTCATAGTCTTTATACTCTGGTTTTTGGAGTGTGAGCAGGAAGTGCAAGTTGAAATTCTTAAATGGCTTAGAGACGATATCGGTAGTCCAACCAAGGGTAGCAATATCGTAAAACAAAGGATAGAAAGTTTTTTGTTCGCGGGGATTAGCTGGATTTACGATAGACTCAGAGGCGATATTGTTCTTTTTATAGATACGAGTTACTTTGGATACCAAACTGATGAGATCACCGTGATTCCAATACACTCCTCCACCGTAGTTCAGTACGCTTTGGGTAGTAGTATGAGGAGTTGCAAAGATATTATTACCATTAGTGTCTTTTTCGTTATTAGCATTATCCCAATAGCGTGCAGCCCAATCGTTATAAGTAATATCACCCAAGAAACCGAACTCGTTAGACACTTTGGCTACAAAGTTGAAATAGCCTACTTTGTTCCAGTCCTTGAATTTCTTCTTTATAAGATCACGGTTTTGTACGTATTGATTTGTATAAGGATCGCGAGTACTATAGTCGTAATATCTCTCAATGCGAGCGCCAAAACCAATATCAAAACGGTCGTTCAGTTTGATATCATCAGAAGCATAGAAAGCTAACTTTTTATCACTTGTTACTCTATAACCTCCATAAGAGTCTCCTAAAATACCATATTGAGGGGTAATATTAACCATTCCTCCCCCTACATAAGCATCTAAGCGTTTAGGATTCGCTTCTACCGTTTGATAGAACAAACCATTGTGTTGTATCTCAGGAGCACGGTAATATTGGTAAGTAGTTCCTAATCTCAGACTGTGTTTGTCAAATTTTTTAGTAGCCTCTAAACGAGTAATCCAAGTGTTGATTTCTACCTGAGGGTAGTATTGCACTGAATTGAGTTGTACCGCACCGTTGTACTCTTTATTGGTACCTACGTATTTAAAAGTCATACCTTGTTGTGCTTGTTGGTCGGGGTCGGTAATAAACATACTCAAAGGGTATAGAATAGTAAAGGCAGCTTTGGAATTCATATACATATTGGCGTAGTTGAGTTTCCAACCATTATTAAAGTGGTGTTCACCAGTGAGGTAGATAGCATTGGTGATGTTTTTAGAGGCTTCATCTGAATTGAGGTTGCCAAGTTTGGTTTCACCTGTGTTGTAGTCTTTATATGGAAACAGACCATCATTAGGCATATACACATCTCTACCTAAATCAAAACCATCTATAGCTTTAGTTTTACCTTTACCTTCGTACACAAAAGGACTATAAGCACCGAGCATCGGTATATCGGTTGCGTGTTTGTAGTAAGCACGCACAAAACCTTTGTTGTACTTTTTAGAGACTCCTATTTTAAACATTTCAAAACGGTCTTGGAAAGGAGTGAATTGGTAATTACCACCACTACCACGTTCAAAAGTTTCGTTGAAGCCTGCCATAAAGCCCCAACCTTTTTTGCCGATAGGTGCTGTTACCGAAGCGTCGAGATGACTACTACCATAATTGGTAAAATAAGTAGAAGCATAACCTTGCAACTTGCGACCAGGTTCTCTGTCCCAAGAGGTAACGATATAACCCACTTTACCATAAGTAAGAGCACCATCTTGGAACGACATCATCCCGATGCGCCCTACGGTGCTATCATAGCGCCACGCGGTGGTAGGTATTTGTGTCCAAAAGGTGTATACTACAGGAATGTCGTTCTCAAGGATAAGAATATCGCCGTTAAAAGGCAAGCCTATGTTCAACTGACGAGGAGTGGTAGCACTACTGGCGTTGAGCATTACGTTGCGGTTTTCGGTATCGCGTTCTTTCACATCTTTACCTAAAATATCTTTTTTAGGTGCAACAGGAGAAGTAGAAGGTAAAGAATCTACTTTAGGCGCGGGAGGCACGGTATCCATAGTAACCACAGGTACTATAGTATCCGTTGGCTGAGTGACGGGCTCTTGCGCAAAGGCTGAGGTAACAGCCAAAAGGCAAAGCGAAGTAAAGTTTGTTATGAGCGTTTTCATATCGGTAATGTATTAATTCGTTATGAGATTTTTCGTGTGATAAATAAAATACCTTTTTGTTTGTTTATATTTGTTATTGTTTAATTTCGATGCAAAGGTATAAAAGAATTTATTACGTACAATATACGCAATATATTTATTTTGTTAAATCTATAACATGTGTAATTTAATAAATTATATATCAATTATTTACAATGAAATTATTTTACGTAAAAAATACGTAATATATAGTTTCTTTTTGTTTTTTTATGGAATTGTAATGTGTTAAAATTAATTTTTCAACAGAAACAAATAAAAACTTATCTGAATAACACAGCGATTATTGGCTAATCTACAAATTGGCAAATTAGCAAATTATTCATACCTTTGCAACCTAAAAAAAATAAACAATGGATAGAAAAGAACGCATTATCTTAGATGATATCCTCAACGGCGATAAGATTTTTTATAGAAATATAAGCGTAGACAACGTAATATTTGGTTACCACGAAAGAGAATTAAAAGTACTCCTTTTTAAAAACACCTCTCAAGAAAAATGGTTATTACCTGGGGGATATGTAAAAAAAGATGAAACTTTAGAGAAAGCAGCTCATAGGGTAGTGCGCTACCGTACAAACTTAAAAAAACTTCATTTACATCAATTTTTTGCCTTTAGCAACCCCGAAAGAAATAAAAATACTCACTTTACCCCAGAACTCTTAACAACTATTACCGGACAAAAGGTAACTACTGACCATTGGTTGTTAGATAATTTTATATCCGTAGCTTTCTTTACTTTAGTAGATTACTACGAAGTAAAACCTACAGGTAGTTTCTATGCCGAAGAATGCCAATGGTGGGACATTACCAACCTCCCCGAAATGGCTTTTGACCACCGAGAAATTATAGACCAAGCGCTGTTGAGCTTGCGTTTCTTTTCACACGTTAGCCCCATAGGAAAGGAGATGCTTCCTGAAAAGTTTACCATTCCAGAGCTGCAATCACTGTACGAAACAATTTTAGGAAAGAAGTTAGACAACCGGAATTTTGTAAAGAAAATGACTAATATAGGACTGATAGAAAAATTGGACGAGAAGAGAAATATAGGCAAACACCGTTCGCCTTTTTTGTATCGCTTTAACCAAACGCGATACGACGCTTTAGCAAAAGGTGATGAGTTTATAGTATTCTAATTTTTTTTCCTCATTCATACCTCGTAATTCATAATTATTTCGTACTTTTGCACTTTCAAACTCAACAATACTAAAAATCAACGATAAAAATGATTAAAATTACACTACCCGACGGTTCAGTAAAAGAATACCAAAGTGGTATCACCCCTGCTCAAGTAGCACAAAGCATCAGCGAGGGGTTGGCGCGTAACGTACTCTCTGCCTCTTTCAACGGCAAGACTGTAGAAACCGTTACCCCACTGACGACGGACGGTAGTCTCACCCTATACACTTGGGATAACCCCGAAGGTAAAAGAGCTTTCTGGCACTCTTCAGCGCATATCTTGGCACAAGCGCTCGAAGAACTTTACCCCGGTATCAAGCTCACCATAGGGCCTGCCATCGCTAATGGTTTCTATTACGATGTCGATTTCAACGGCAAACCTATTTCCGAAAAAGATTTCCCTGCTATCGAAGCTAAATTCTTGGAAATTGCTCGTGGTAAACACGAATTTAAAATGCGCCCCGTGAGCAAAGCCGAAGCCTTGTCGTACTACGCAGGCAAAAATGAGTATAAAACCGAACTTATCGAAGCCCTCGAAGACGGTACTATCACCTTCTGCGACCACAGCACCTTCACCGACCTTTGTCGTGGGGGGCATATCCCCAACACAGGTTTTGTAAAAGCCGTAAAAGTACTCAGCGCAGCTGGGGCTTATTGGCGTGGTGATGAGCATAACCCACAGCTCACCCGTGTGTATGGTATCTCATTCCCTAAACAAAAAGAACTCACCGAATACCTCGAACTGCTTGAAGAAGCTAAAAAACGCGACCACCGCAAGCTCGGTAAAGAACTCGAACTCTTTACCTTCTCTAACAAGGTAGGACAAGGCTTACCGCTCTGGTTACCCAAAGGAGCTGCCTTGCGCGAACGCCTCGAAGCCTTCTTGCGCAAAGCCCAAAAACAAGCCGGTTACGAGCAGGTAGTTACCCCGCATATCGGTCATAAGAATTTGTATGTAACCTCAGGTCACTGGGATAAATATGGGAAAGATAGTTTCCAACCCATTGCTACCCCTAACGAAGGCGAGGAGTATTTACTAAAACCGATGAACTGTCCGCATCACTGCGAGATATACAATTCACACCCTTGGAGTTATAAAGATTTGCCAAAGCGTTTCGCCGAGTTTGGTACAGTATACCGCTACGAGCAAAGTGGCGAGTTACACGGCTTAACCCGTGTGCGTTGCTTTACCCAAGACGATGCACACATCTTCTGTACTCCTGAACAGTTAGACGACGAGTTCAAACACGTAATTGATTTGGTGCTCTATGTATTTGGTTCTCTTGGATTCGACAATTTTACCGCACAAGTATCGTTGCGCGACCCCGAAAACCCTACCAAGTACATCGGTAGTGATGAGAATTGGGCAAAAGCCGAAAATGCCATCATCAACGCTGCGAAAGAAAAAGGCTTGAGCTATGTAATCGAAACAGGCGAAGCTGCTTTCTATGGCCCTAAACTCGACTTTATGGTGAAAGATGCCTTAGGCAGAAGCTGGCAACTCGGTACCATTCAGGTAGATTACAACCTCCCAGAGCGTTTCGACCTTTGGTATAAAGGCGCTGATAACGAGATGCACCGCCCTGTAATGATTCACCGTGCGCCTTTCGGAAGTATGGAGCGTTTTGTAGCCATTTTATTGGAACACACCGCTGGAAACTTCCCATTATGGCTCAACCCAAATCAAGCTATTGTACTATCATTGAGTGAAAAATATGAAAATTATGCTCAAAAAGTTTTGAGATTGTTAGAAAATTCCGATATTCGCACCCTGATAGACAATCGTGCTGAAACTATGGGCAAAAAAATACGCGAAGCTGAGACCCAAAAAATTCCGTATATGCTCATTGTCGGCGAGAATGAAGAGAAAGAAGGCACCGTATCAGTGCGCAAACGCGGTGGTGAAGATTTAGGCAGTATGAGCGTAGAAGCCTTTGCTAAACTCATCAACGACGAAGTTAACAAGAGTATTAAACAATTCCAATAGCCCTTCTCCCTCCCCTCGGGGGAGGGTTGGGGTGGGGATAAAATTTAAATAGCCATCATAAAAAAAAGTAACACACCGGGCAGAGATGACAAACAACCTCATCGTATCAATCGCGACATCCGCGTTCCTGAGGTGCGTTTGGTAGGGGAAAACGTCGAAGGAGGCGTATACCCCACTCGCAAAGCATTAGAAATTGCTAATGAATTAGAACTCGATTTGGTGGAAATTTCACCAAACGCCACGCCTCCTGTTTGTAAGGTAATCGATTATAAGAAATTCCTTTACGAACAAAAGAAGCGTGATAAAGAGCTAAAAGCGAAAGCTACTAAGGTAGTGATCAAAGAAATTCGCTTCGGCCCTCAAACCGACGACCACGACTATGAGTTTAAGAAAAAACACGGCGAAAAGTTCCTCAAAGAAGGTTCTAAAGTAAAAGCCTACGTATTCTTCAAAGGTCGCTCTATCATCTATAAAGACCAAGGGGAAATCCTCCTCTTGCGCCTCGCCACCGACCTCGAAGACTATGGCAAAGTAGAACAAATGCCTAAACTCGAAGGAAAACGTATGACGATGTTCCTCGCACCCTTACCCAAGAAAAAGTAATCCCCTCCCTAACCCTCCCCCAAGGGGAGGATAAAAATGAGGGCAAAAATAAACTCCCATAACTCCCCTCCTTGGGAGGGGCAGGGGGAGGACGGAATTATATCAATAAAAATCTAAGCAAATGCCAAAAATTAAAACTAAATCTGGAGCTAAAAAGCGCTTCAAGCTCACCGGCTCTGGTAAAATCAAGAGAAAACACGCGTTCAAAAGCCACATCTTAACTAAGAAAGCTAAAAAACGCAAGTTAGCACTCACCCACGCTACGCTCGTTCACTCTAACGACGAAGCAAGCGTGAAGAAACAATTAGGCTTAAAATAATTGTTTAAATAGTAGGAAATTAATAACCGTGGAGTAGGTACCCCTAAGAGTTTGTTTTAAGCACAAACCACCTGCTACAAAAATTAAAAAAAAAGGAATTTATGCCAAGATCAGTAAATGCTGTAGCTCGTAGAGCTCGTAGAAAAAAAATAATGAAGCAAGCCAAAGGTTTCTTTGGCCGCAGAAAAAACGTTTGGACGGTAGCCAAAAACGCTGTTGAGAAAGCAATGCAGTACGCTTACCGCGACCGCCGTAACAAGAAGAGAACCTTCCGCGCTTTGTGGATTGTGCGTATCAACGCAGGGGCTCGCTTGCACGGATTGTCTTACTCTCAATTTATGGGTAAACTTAAAGCAGCTGATATCCAGCTCAACCGTAAAGTTCTTGCCGATTTGGCAATGAACCACCCCGAAGCGTTCAAAGCTATTGTAGAAAAAGTAAAATAAACGTTTAACTAACGATATAATTCCGTATAAAATAGGCTGTCTCATAAAAAGACAGCCTATTTTTTTCGTCATTTGTAACTCGTAATTCGTATTTTTTTATTACCTTTGCCCCATCAATTAAAAAAAACATTACCACTTTATAAAATTATGGAAGATATTTGTATGATAGGTCACCATGGTACAAATTTTGAAAATTGTAATAAAATACTAAAATCTAACTATCAAATTTCAAAAGGAGATGAACATTGGTTAGGTGATGGTGTTTACTTTTTTGTCAAAGGAGTTTCTTCAAAAACAATAGATTTAGCAGAAAAATGGGCTATAGCAGCTTCTTGGGATAAAGATAATAAAACAAATAAATACACTAAATATGTAGTGCTAGAATCTCAAATAAAGGTTCAGAGAGAACGCTTTTTAGACCTCACAACAGAAGAAGGAATAAGTATATTACTCTATTTTCTAGATAAATATTTTGGGAAACTAAAAGAATTAGGTAAAGGATTAAATTTTTATGATGGACTGCTGATTAACCTAATGAGAGGTGAAAGAGTTTTTGACATTGATGTTGTCAAAGGAAATTTCTATATTAAATTTGAAAAAGAAAGAAAATATAGGGTTAATTTAAGAACTTGTAACTGTACTATATGTGCTGTTTACAACCCTCATAAAAATATCAAATCAACAAAAGTAATAAATAAAGGAGTTATCAAATGAAACTATCAGATGTAAAAGAAAAAATAGATGATTTTTTCGATCGTACTACCCCACAAGAGTTGTACGATTTGTCTCTCCGTTATGGATTTCAAGAAATTGGAGACAAAGATGAAGAAACAATGCATAATTCTGAAACTTTCTCTTTTTATAGTGAAGATAAAGAGAAAGAAGAGGATGTTTTAGTCATCGCTTAAATTTAAAAAATTAAAAACACTCATAAAATGAAAAAACTTTTCTTATCTCTCTTCCTTATCGGAAGTCTAATGCTTACCTCTTGTTCTGGCAACTCCCCTAAAACCGTTGCCGAGAAATTTATGACAGCTGTAAACGCTAACAATTTTGATGAAGCTGGCAAATATTGCGATGCTCAAACCTCTCAATTGCTCAAATCATTCAGCGAGTTTATGAAATCCGTACCTTCATCCGATGCTAAAAACGAACAATTGTTCAAAGGTTTTAAAATTACCAAAGTTGAAGAAAACGGCGATACAGCTAAAGTATTCTACACTACCGAAGATAGCAACGGCAAAGAAAACGCCCTCGACCTCAAAAAAGTAGACGGCAAATGGATTGTTTCTATGAACAAAGAAAATAAAGAAAACGGCGGTGGCGCTCACGACCACAGCGATGGTCACGACCACAATATGCCAGAAATGCAGCCTAATATCGACCCCGATGCCCCCGATATGCCTGCTGATGTAGAAACACAAACCACTACCCCTACTAACAAGTAAGATTACAACACTTTTAAACTACAACTTTGCCAAAGTTCCCTGCCCCTACGGCTCGCATTGCCCGTGCGGCTCGCACCTTTGGCAAAGTTCTTTTTATACCTAACCTTCTGACAATGAAAAAACTTCTCTTTTTTCTCGCAGTCTTCCTGCTCCTCTCCTACGCTGCTTTTCGCATTTTTTTCTATATCGACCATCGAAGTGAAGAAAAACAAGTTGCCGAGAATGAGCATTCCCTCCGTCTTACCCCTTCCCAACTCAATTCTCTACAAGAGGGCGATATCATTCTTAGGCGTGGTTATGGTATATTCAGCGATCTGATTGCTAAACGTCTTAACGACGGTCGTTTTGATGTTACTCACTGTGGTATTCTCTGCCGCAAAAATGGCAATTGGTGGGTAATTCACTCCCTCTCTTCCGATGTAAGCAACATCGATGGTATGCAAGAACAGCCCTTAAACGCTTTTCTTAAATACTCAATGCCCGAGAAAATCTTGATCGTGCGCCCTTTGCACAGCACCCCCGATCAAGGTCGTGCTGTAGTGCAACGCGCCGAATACTACCTCAAAGCTCAAATCCCTTTCGACCATTTAGGCACTATCGATGAGCCTTCTCAACTTTATTGCACCGAACTCATCTACCAAATTTTAGACAACGACCTTCATTTCGTCGCTTTCCCTACCGATAAAACCCAACGCCAACAACTTTTCACCACTATGACGACTCTTTACAACCCTAAATACTTCGAAATCATCATCAATACATATCCAAATAAAAAGCAATAAAGCTTATAGAAAAATACTAAATTCTCACTTTTAGTAGAAAAATCTGCCTTTTCTATATTTTGTATAATTTTCTAATTCTCAAATTTGCTAATTTGCTAATTATTTTCTACCTTTGTCGCGCAATCCTAAAAACTAACCCTATATGAAAAAACATCTATTTATTTTTACCATTGCAGGACTCTTCTTTTCCTGCCAACGCGAAGAGGCAGACGCCCCGTTCGCAACCGACACCGATATTTCAGTATTACCCAGTACTGAAACGAAGGCTTCCAACGATGGACTTTTAGGTTGGGTGGCTCTCACAGGGCAAACCCATATTTCGACGGAGGAAGCCCAAGAAACCGCTCTTGCTACCGCTATGCAAATGCGTGAAGTAGAGGGTATCGTTACCAAAGCTCCCTTAAAAATTGGCTCAATTGAGGTAGTAAAGGGCAACACTCGCAAGCCTTACGTACCCACCAAAGGCAACGCAAAACCCGAACAAGCCGATGTGTACATTGTAAACTTTGCTAATAACCAAGGTTATGTAGTTACCTCAGCCGATAGGCGTGTTCCCAGCGTGTTAGCTTACAATTCCTACGGACATCTCGGCGACACCATTTCTAACCCCGGACAGGCAATCCTGTTTAGCTATATGCAAGCATATATAGAAGAACAGCGCGAAGCCTTTGAAGCCAATAAAGAAAAACTCGTTACCAAAGCCGAAGAAGCTATTTTTAAGCAACTTTCTAAGGAACAACAAGCAGAACTCATTGCTGAGGGCTACTTTGATGAGAACGGAAAGAAAATAAAGAGCAAAGGCAAAAGACCAAGAAGAATCTGTTATTTTGATAGCATAGAGGATCCTGGAGATGGTCAAGAAAGAAGAATTGTTTATGGCGAATGGGAAACGAAGGAGGTTAAAGCACCTTTAATTAAAACACTATGGGGACAAAATGGTAGTTATAACGATGCTCTTCCTTTATATTGTGAGTCAAGAACAGACGAACCTCCTGTAGGTTGTACAGCAGTAGCCATAGGACAATTGTTAGCCTATCACAAAAAACCTGATAGCATTGTAGGACGAAAAATGCATTGGGACGATATGACCAAAGTAGATGCGAGAGATATGTTTTCTAGTATCTATAGTTATGATGTTTGGGATAACCCAATTGCCAAAGGTGATATTCAACACTTATTAGCACATTTAGGTGATCGTAACCTTTTATATATGGATTATGGATGCAAGGAAAGTGGTTCAAGTAGAGAGTTTGGCACTTTGCATTCATTAGGCTATACAGAAATAAAAAAGGAAAAATACAATGATGTACAAGTTATTTCAGAGCTAAAAAATAACCGTCCTTTACTTATTGATGGTTGTGCCATTGAGACAGACCATAAGATAGATTTATTAATTACTAAGATTGAATGGCAAACCTATGATAAATGCCACGCTTGGTTATTAGACGGCTATGTAAGAAGAGAGAGAATAATAACAACTCAGATTGATTGTAACTACGGAGAAGATTCTGTTAGAGAACAATATACAGAAAACTTAGAATTAGTTCATAATAATTTTGGGTGGGGAGACTCTTATAATAAAACTAAATATGGTGTATTAGGATTAGATGGTTCTTATGCTCAAGGTACTGGTTGGTATCATATAGGTATTTTTAATGCTAAAGGAAGTAAAGAAAATTCTAACTCCTATAAATCATCTGGAGAACTTTTTAATTACCGTTTTCAGTTAGGTTTAATTAGTAACATAAAATAATTTTCCATGAAAAGATTCCTATCTATAATATTACTATTTGCAGTAATAGCCTGTAATAAAAAAAGTGATAAATGCGTAGTACCTCCTCCTTTTTTTACTTTGTTTATAACTAAATCAGCTCCTGAATATCAAAATTTCTTGAACGATAAAGGAGAAGCTGATAAGGAGAATGTGTATTTCTATCAAATGGTGAATAATAACGAAAAGAAATACCAAACCTTTCTATCTATTGATAATCCTGACAACAAAGAATATGCTTTAGTAGTTATGGTGAATGGAGAAATTCTATATACAGGAAAGTTAGAAACACTTTACCTCAAAAATAAAGCTAAAACTTACAAGATAGAATTTTTAGGTGAGTTGGGTAATTGTGAAGAAGCTTACTTTAAAGAAATGTATATAGATGGCGTAAAAAACAACGATTTCATCTTAATAAAATAACCTTAGCCCTTTGGCAGAGAATCCTCTGCCAAAGGGTATAAAAAGTATGTTATGAAAAATCTCTTACTCTTTACAATGCTATTCATTGTATTAGCTTGTAACCAAAACACAAAAGAAGATGAAACACCAGCTCCTTGCTGTTCTCCTCCTCCTTTTTTTTACTTGTTTATAACTAAATCTGCTCCTGAGTATCAAGATTTTTTGAACAATAAAGGGGAAGGTGATAGAGATAATGTGTATTTCTATCAAATAGTAAACAATACTGAAAAGAAATACCACACTTTGCTACTTACTGATAATTCTAAAAATAAAGATTATGCTGAAGTAGCAACTGAGAGTGCAATATTTCTATATACAGGAAAAACAGAAACTCTTTACCTTAAAAATAAGGCTAAAACCTACAAAATAGAGTTTTTAGGTACTATTGGAGAATGCTGTTCTGCTCATTTCCAAGAAATGTATATAGACGGTGTGAAAAACAACGATTTTATCTTAATAAAATAACCTTAACTCCTCTGGCAGTAACCCTGCCAGAGGTTTTTACCATTTTTCTATGCGTTACTTTATATATCTATTTGCAGTCGTTGCCCTATCTTGCTCTAAAGAAGCCATAGAGCCCGAAAACTATACCCTTCGTATTCAAAACCGCTATTTTGAAGCAGTGACCGTTTCGGTAGGTGAGCATTTTTCTGAAAAACTATCACCCAATACTGTTTCTAAGGCATTTACTTTGCCTAAAGGCACTTATAAAGTAGTAGCCATCACGGCTTCACGCCTACGCTTGGAAAGCACAGTACAAATACAAGGTAGTAAAAGTGAACTCACAATCGATATTTGCCCAAAAGGAAAAATTAGTATTGTTTATTAATTTTTGTATCAGTTCAATATCTTAAAGTTATGATTTACAATTGTTTTTCCAGCTTGTCCCCCTTCGGGGGAACAGGGCTTTCGCTGGCTTTGTGCAAAACTAAAAAATAAACTATGCGTTATTACTCTTTACTTCTTATTAGCTTGGGGTTACTTTCTTGCCAAAAAGATAGCCCAACCCCTGAGCCTTTACCTCCTCACGAAATCACACTCGTGTATATGGTTGCTGATAACGACCTCGCTCCCTATGCCTTAAAAGACCTCAACGAAATAGAACGTGGTTTTGTGCCTAACGGAAGGGACAAACTTTTGGTGTATATCGATAGCAATACTTCTATCGCTTTGCCTTCACACCCTGTACTTTTAGAAATTGTACACGATACCACCGAGATAATAGCCTCTAAAATCATCGCTTCTTACCCCGAACAAAATTCAACTGATAAAACCGTAATGAGCAATGTGTTGAGAGACGCTTTGAGCTATTACAAAGGTGACAATCGTTATAAAGGACTTGTGCTTTGGTCGCACGGCAATGCTTGGTTGCCGGAAGGTTATCATATAGAAACCGAAAACAAATCAGGAGTGGTGGTAAAATCGTTTGGGAAAGATATGAGTCCGCGAGAGGGGGCTATGGAGCTTCCTGACCTTGCGGAAGTTTTAAGTCCTTATCGTTTTGATTATATCCTTTTCGACGCTTGCTTTATGGGGTCGGTAGAGGTGCTCTATGAATTACGACATTCTGCCCGTTACTTTATTGCTTCGCCTGCCGAAATTCTTGCCGATGGTTTTCCTTATCACCACCTATTGCCTTACCTTATAGGGAAATTACAATTAGAAAAAGCAACCGAGGCTTACTACAACTATTACAATGCTTTGGAGGGCGCACGACAGTCGGCTACGGTTACTTTGGTAGATAGTGAGCAGTTGGAAGCATTAGCTTCTTTCTGTAAACAACTCAACACTTCTGAGTTGTCTTTAGCCCATTTGCAACAATACAGTAGGAATAACGAAAAGTATTTGTTTGACCTCAAACAAGTGCTTTCGGAGAGCAAAGCCAGTGTGGCTATAGAACCTATTTGGCTACAACTCTGTAAGGTTGAAAGACACACACCGAGATTTGCTAATATTGCGCTTACACATTGCAACGGACTGAGTGTTTATTTGTTCGGCAAGAATGAAACGCTGAATAACTATTACAAACAATTGTCGTGGTATAGAACTACAAGGTTTCATTTCTCGTATAAATAGCTTATAATTTTCTAATCCTCAAATTTGCTAATTTGCTAATTTTCTCCTACCTTTGTCGCGTAATCCTAAAACTAACCTTATATGAAAAAAATATTATGCCTTACAACTTTATTTCTTCTAATAGCGTGTAAAGAAAGTAAAGAAGAATATCTATGTTCGCCACCACTTCCTACTTTTAGTATGTGGATAAACAAAAACTCTGAGGTTCATAAGGAATTTATCAACGAAAGAGGAAACATCGACTCTACTCATATTGCCTTATATAAACAAGTAGATAATACAAAGAAAAACTATCCAATAAGATTCCTTTATGAAACAGACCCTCAAGGAAACACCTATTTACATATAGGAACTCAGCTTTGGTTTAAGAATGATGTGTATACTGGCAAAACAGAAACTCTCTACCTTCAAAATGCTTCCAAAACCTATAAAATAGAAGTAAATGGTTATATGAAAAACGATAAGTGTGGAGAGTATGCTGTAACAAATGAAATCCGTGTAGACGGTGTAAAAGTAGAAAATCATTATTTAGCAAAATAACCTTAGCCCTTTAGTAGATTACTCTTATAAAAAAGTATGTTATGAAAAATCTCTTATTTTTTATAATACTATTAACTGTAATAGCCTGTAACAAAAAAAGTGATAAATGCGTAGTACCTCCTCCTTTTTTTACTTTGTTTATAACTAAATCAGCTCCTGAATACCAAGATTTCTTGAACGATAAAGGAGAAGCTGATAAGGAGAATGTGTACTTCTACCAAATTATAGAAAATAGAGCAGAAAAGAAATACCTAACCTTACTATCTATTGATAATCCTAATAACAAAGAGTATGCAGAAGTTATTATGGTAGATGCAAGAAATCTATACACAGGAAAGTTAGAAACACTTTACCTCAAGAATAAAGCTAAAACTTACAAGATAGAATTTTTAGGTGAGTTGGGTAATTGTGAAGAAGCTTACTTTAAAGAAATGTATATAGATGGCGTAAAAAACAACGATTTTATCTTAGTGAAATAACCTTAGCCCTTTGGCAGAGGATTCTCTGCCAAAGGGTATTAAAAAGGAGTACTATGAAAAAAGTAATTTACTACATAACTTTTCTACTCTTATTTACTAATTGTAAAGATAATAGCGAAAGATGTATGAATGAGCCTACTTCTTTAGCTATTATAGTTATGAATAATAAAATGGATAGAAAGGAGTTGGTATACAGTTTTCGGAATGCAACAGAAGAAGCTACTCTATACAAAAGAGTAGATAATAAAAGAGTAGACATAAGTAAATGCCACATTGCTAACGGAAATATAGCCATTGCAAGTGCAGGAAGGGCTCTAAAAAACTTCTACACAACAAACGTAGAAACTTTTTATTTAGAGTACAATAGCAAGGTAGACACTTTGCAAATAAAAGGAATCTATTATGACGATTCAGGTTGTGGAGATAATGCTTATTTATCAGAGCTGTATTTCAACCATAAAAAAATAGAGCTCAACCTCATTAGTGATCATACCTATCTAATAGATAATACAAAATAATTAAACCTATTCCCTATGAAAAAAATCTTATTATTTTCTCTCTGTGCTATTCTATTGAGTTGTAAGGATAGTGAAATATGTTCGCCACCACCTCCTACTTTTAGTATGTAGGTAAACAAAAACTCTGAGGTTCATAAGGAATTTATCAACGAAAGAGGAAATATCGACTCTACTCATATTGCCCTATACAAACAAGTAGGTAATACAAAGAAGGAGTATCCAATAGGATTTCTTTATGAAACAGACCCTCGAGGAAACACCTATTTGCATATAGGAACTCAGCTTTGGTTTGAGAACGATGTGTATACAGGTAAAACTGAAACGCTCTACCTTCAAAATGCTACCAAAACTTATAAGATAGAAGTAAATGGTTCTATGGAAAACGATAAGTGTGGAGAGTATGCTGTAACAAATGAAATCCGTGTAGACGGTGTAAAAGTAGAAAATCATTACTTAGCAAAATAACCTTTATCCTTTATGAAAAATCTCTTATTCTTTACGCTATTGTTTTTTGCATTGCAAATAAGCGCTCAAGAAGCCTACAACAAAGGCAATGTATTTATTGATGTACAAACAGGTGCTTCGTTTATAGGAGGTATTATTGGCGGAGGTGTACACTATGGAGTGACGCCTCGTATCTCGGTAGGTGCTAATCTTTCTAATCAGAGTTTTAACCTCAATAGTAAGTACGAAACCGCTTATGTGCCTGAGCTCAGCGCCGATTTGCATTTTGATCATCGCATCACTACCGATTGGTATAGCGGTCTCTCTGTAGGCTACTGCTTTTGGCAAAGCAACACTCCTGATAGTTATAGTTCTGGAGGTTGTGAGACCTCTTCCTCCCCTATCCCCGAAAAATTCAGAAGAGAACACCCCGATAATCTCGCATTGTGGAACGTTCACTTGGGCTTCCGTTACTTCATCTTCAAAAATGTAGGTCTCAACGGACAAGTAGCTTTTGGCAATGTACTATCATTCAAAGTTGGTGTAAGTGTAAAAATCTAACCCCCTATCTGTAGAATAGTATAAAGGAAAGTTTTGCTTAAGTAGTTTAGAAAGAGACTCTATTTGCTACCTTTTCTTGTAAATAGCAACAATATCATCTTTTTCGTTTTAAGATTCTGCATATAACTTAACGTGAGTTCGACGTAAGTATTCATTTAACAATCAGCGAAACATTTTAAATCTCCCACAAAGCCAGCGAGTTGGCGCAGCTGGGTATGTGAACACGAATTTTCGCCTGACGGTGAATTATTTTGCGAATATATTATGATACAGAGCTGTAAATCAATGCTCTGTTATATCGAACTGATGTTATTTATAGGGGTTCTTCGTTAGCGTTCTATGAGTTTTTGTGTTGTATTACTCAGTAAGTTTTTGCGATTTAACAACGCAGCTGATACATTAGCCATTATATCCAACAATATATAATGCCATTTTTTTTCATTTGTCTTCTCATATAAGGAGAGACTTTATGTCTTTCAATACCAAATTGCTTTAAATGCTGAATAGGCTTTATACTATTTATCTTTTGCATTGGATTACCAAATAGCTCAAGTACTTTTAAATTGTGCATCTGTTCTAAGCCCTCAAGACTCTCTATTTCACTTTCTTGCAAATCTAAAATTTCATACGTTGTGTTTTTGAATTAGCTTACTGATGAAAAAGTAAGACTTTTCAAATGCATTTTCTCCCATTCATTTTTTATTGCTTCTGAAACAAAAATACTTTTTTCACTATCTACACATATCCAATCTTTGGTAAGTGTTGCTATTTTCTGAGAATCAAAAATGGCATCAAGAAAAACATAACTTTTCTTTGTTTCATCTCTTATCTTAAAGTATGATTGCTCCCAATCAATACATTCTTCTGTTTGTAGAAAGTTGATAATCTTATAATTATGTTTTATCTCCTCATCATTAGCATTAAATAGCCTAAAGGACAACAATTGTATTTCCTTACTTATTTTAGAATTTTGTAAAATAGCATTTTGGAATCTTTCACTTGCCAAATAAATCCCAAAATAAGGAGTGATAATATCTTGATCAAAGAATAATTTTTCTTCTCCATACAGCTTAAAATTGACGTAATCAAAGGATTCATCTAACTGCATTCCATAATTGATTAACCAACGATTATCATTAAGGTCAATCATTTCCAACATAAAATTTTCTTCTGTAATATGTTTGCTGTAACTTTTTATTGTATAATAATTCATAAAACTAATTTTTACATTTTATCTTACCACTCATAATCCCTTCTCTAAGCTCATTCCTTTATACTCTATAACCCAAACATATCCGCATAGAAGTTGGGGTTGTTGCCTGCAAGACCTATGGAGTCTTGAGAGATATATAAACCAGTTTCGGGTGAGTAGTACTATGGTTTTAACAATACATTTGAGATGTTACCATTACCTTTCTATTTTATTAAATTCTTGATAATCTTTATAGAATGTATTTATTTTTTCAGATTCATCTGTAAATAAATCATTATAAATATTTCTCCAATTATCTCTTATTTTTAAATCATATTTAATATATAACCATTCGTCAAAAAATAAGAATTTTTCTTCTACATTTTTTCCTGAAGTATTTTTATGAAAAAGAAAACCAATTATAAAAAAATACAAATTATCGAATTTTTCTTCTTCTCCAAAAAACATAATACTTTTAGCTTTTAAAAGTTCTATTAACTCAGATAAGCTATAATCAATGTATTCCCGTTTTGTATAACTTGTTATTTTCACCATTCTAAAATATTAATATATTGTGTTTTATACTTATTGTTAAAATGAAAATCTATATCATCCAACCAATTATCCAATTTTACTCCTTTTGTTTCTAAATTATCAAAAACTATACTATCAATTTCGATTGCTTCATGAAACTTATTTTTACCTATAATTCCATTCTTTTTTGATATTATATTAGGGGCTATTACATTTTGAATTTGAATATGCTTACCTGTTATTCCAGCTTCTTTCATCAAACTTTTCAATTTTTCTGCAAAATCCTTACATTTGAATATTGCTTTATCTTCATCAGGTATTTTATCTACTAATTCTCTAACTTTCTCTATAGTGTTACAATCCAACCCAAAGACATCCACTTGTATATTGCTATCAAACACATCCGCATAGAAGTTAGGGTTGTTGCCTGCAAGACCTATGGGGTCTTGAGAGATATATAAACCAGTTTCAGGTAAGGTACTATGGTTTTAGCAACACAGCTAAAATATTAGTCAATTTCTAAAACCTCTATTTCTCCTAAAATTATTCTTGTGTCTTCACTAAAATACAAAATATCTCCTACTTGTAATTCTAAATAATCGTGAAAAAAAACTATTTTTACAATAGATTTTTCGCTAGGGGATAAATAATTTCTATCCTTTAGATGTATTTCCCCAGAATAATTTTTTCCATTTATGCTAAACAAAGGACGGTAACCGTTTGAAAAAGGGGTTTTGCGCCCTTCTTTATATAAGAAAAGGTTAGCATTAATTCTCATATACATTTCATTTTAAGTTTATTTAAATCTGTGTTTGGTATTTCAAGCCCCCCGCTGGTATGCTTCTTATAGCGAGTACCTATATTATTAATCTACATTAAAGAGGCTATCATAACCATCTATTGCTTTATTTAATACTTTCAGTTTGTCATAGCTTATTTTCTTTATCCCTGACAATTTTAATTCTTTATATTTTAACTCATCTATAATAATCCCATAAAGAGTACTAGGAAATAAGGGCAAATTTGGAATATCATTTTTTAGAATATACCAATTATTCAAAGGAAGTGGAAAATACATTACCCTACCACATTGCTCACATCTTTTGCAGGAGGATTCCTTTCCTCCTCTTATAGGAACTACTTTTTTAGGAACCATTGAAATATAGTCTTCAGATTTCTTTTTATTTACATCATATACATCCCCTATAAAAAACATTTTTTCTATATTATTTATTTCTAATATAGACATAAGGTCTTTTCGTAACATTTGAATATTCACTCCTATAACAGCAGTAAGTGGAGCAAAGTTTTTTCTAAACTTTTCACTAAGATATATATCAATAGGTGAGGGGGATATAACATTCCCACAAGAACAGATTATTTCTTTATTTTTTAGCTCTTCAATCCAATTGTTATCTGCTTCTGGAATATTTTGAGAAGGATCACTTATTAAGTAAAATATCTTTTCCATTATTCATAAATTTTAAAACTTCCTCGATAGTGTGAGCGTTTCGCCCTACTGCCACGCCTCTTGTTGCTACTGTCTTATTAATTAGGTTTTAAAAACTCTTATTTCTATAGTTCTACATAGTGATTTTGGAGTAATGCAATAAACTTAACAACGCGGCTGAAACATTAGCCCCATTCCCAAGTTATCCTTCACCTAATGTTATGTACTTAATTCCTAAAAGATTCAAATCATCTACAATTTTTAATATTTTATGCTTTTCTATAGCTATTACTTGCAAATTTTTAATAGGAGTTATATCACTTATTTCTTTAATAGGATTATAAAACATATACAGTTTTTTTAAATGAGGCATCTGTTCTACCCCTATCAAACTCTCTATTTTATTTTCTTGTATATCTAAAAACTCAAGAGATTTTAACTTTTTAAAAGGAAGAAAATCAGTAAATGGAGAATCATATAAATCTAAATGTTTTAGTTTCCTACAATTTTCTAATCCCTCTAATTTTTGATTTGTATCAGAGTTATAACCGTACAATTTCTGCAAATTTGGAGTGTTTTTCAAAGAATAAAAATCAAAATCTTTAAAATCTACATATAAATTCTCTAATTTAGGAAAGGATTTATCTATAAACTTAATGTAATTATTTGTTGTGCGTAATTCCTTTAATTTGGGAATATTTACATTAGCTAAATTCGTTATTGATGTGTCCGAGATGTTTAATGTTTTAATTGAGTTACTACTGATGTTTAAATTGTTTATCTTCTTATTCTTTGTAATTTCTAAAGTCTTCAAGTCAGGTAAATCAGGAAAGTTATTAAATATATCCATATTAGGAAAAGAGCAATATTCTAACTTTAAGTCTTTAAGTCGCTCAAATCGTTTTAACGCATTTAAATCTGATAAATTACATTTATAAAGAGTTATTTCCTTTAATGTATCTGCAAAAGGTAAAAAATCATCTAAAGAATCTATATTCTCTTCGGAAAATATTATTTCTACTACTCTATTTCGATATAGCCGTATGGCACTTCTTTTGGAAGAAATGTAGTTTGCAGAAACATTGTCTAAGTGATATTTTTCTTTCAAGTGAGACAACATAATTATTTACAAATTGATGCTTATTATTAAATTTATCAAGGTTTATATTTCCATTAGGATATGTTTCCTCGCTGGCACACCTCTTGCAGCTCGCGCCTATACCAATTAAGTTCCTATTTTATATTACATTGATTAACAAATTTTTATAACTTAACAGCACAGCTGATACATTACCTTATTTCTACCGTTTATCTTATGATGGAAATATCTAATCCTTCAAATGATGTTGTAGCATTTATTTGTATACGATGAGAAGAAGTTTCAATCTTTAATGTGACCACATTTCCAGTTTCATCAAATAAATATCTCATATCAATTATTCTTCCATAGTTTTCTATAGGAGAATGGGACATTATGCAGAAAATATCTTCCTCTTCTAAATCAAAATTACAATTTATCTTTGGTGTCTCTACAAGTTTGATGTTACCATCATTAGAAGATATTTCTATTATCTTTCCATTATCCAATTTAAGAAAACACCACCAAAACATAGGTTTAAATACAGATATTTCTCCCTCTCGTTCTACAAATCCCGATAGAAAAATATCTTCAATCAATAGATTATTATATTGTGTCATACATTTACTCTTTATACATAATTCCTAAGTCAAGTCCTTCCCTCTGCTGGCGCGAGTTTTCAGCTCGTGCCTCTATAATTATTTTATCTTTTTACATTATACTGCTTGGTAGGGTGTTGAACATCTAATACCTTATTTCTACCATTTATCTTTTATATATTGAATGGATAGAGTATTATTCTCCCAATAATTTTTATAAAACTTTAATTCTTCTAATGATACTTTTTTGTTTTCTAAATACTGAAGATACTGAATTTGATAATTTACTTCTTCTGCAATAATAACACTATTTTCTATTCTGTTAAGTAAATGTTTATCAATAAATTTTTGATGAGATAAAAAACAGCATACTTGGAATATAGAATCATATACATATAAACCCGACACCTCATTTTTATGATCATTATTCATTGATTTAAAAGATATATCAAAGCAAATACTCATATTAATTGCTAATGCAACTTCCCATCCTTGAAAATCTTCTTTTGGCAAAATATTTTCTATTTCTCTATTCAAATTATTTAAATCCTTGTTGCTATAAAAAATACTTTCCCATAATCTTTGCTTTATTTGATTAGCATAAATGGTATTTATATTGAATTTTTTTGTATATAACAAATATAACCCATAGATTCTTTCTATGCAATACATAGAATATATAGATTTGTTTATATCAGATAAGCTATATAATTTCTCTATTAGCTTTTCTTTGAAATTTTTGATATTCATTTTAATTACAATCTATTTTTATACCTTTATCTTTCAATTGCCTAAGCAATTATGTTCATCTATCCCCGCGCTTGCACCCTATCAATCAGGCTTTATCTTTTTACATTGTACTGCATGGTAGGTTGTTGAGGTTTTAACAACACATCTGATACATTACCAATTATCAAAGATATTCTCAAATTCATTTGGCTTTCCTTTTAATAAAATGATACCTCCTGATGAAATTATTTTGAAATCATTATTTTTATCTTCTAAAATAACTTCTTGCTTATCTTCATTATATGATATAGATAAACAAGGGTTTTTCCAACTAAAATCAGCTTTTATAAAACGACTTCCTAAAAATACTATATACAAAACCTCTTTATTTTTTTTACTATACAGAAATAAAAGTAATCTCCTCAATCCAGAGCTATATTTATCAATGGTTATGATATCGGGATTGTAACTTTTAATTATAATATTAATATCATCAATATCAAATGTTGTTTTCATTTTTTACATCTTATTTTGCTTATATTCACCAACTGAGAGCTAAAAACATTACCACATTACACTTTTATTGTATTATTAAACCATTTGCTAAGACATTTTCTATAAATAATTCTTCAGATGCTGTTTCTCTTTTTAATTTTTCAATATATAGCCCAAGATTATATTCTGTGCCATCTACATAATAATCAGATTCAAACACATAGTCAGATTTTAAATCAATAGTTGTAACCAAATGATATTCATTACCTAATATTGTTTTTACAAATAAAGATGTAATTTCACTTGTTATATTGTTTTCAATCTTGGATATATCTGTCAGCCTAAATATATTTGTCTCTACAAACATCCAAGTTGTTTGATTTAAGACTATTACTCCAAAAATATCATTCTCCCAAATATCATAAAATCCTTTTCTTTCTGTATTATAAAAGATTTTCCAATATTCATTGTTCTGCATATCATACGATATTACAGTTTTTTTGTCTTCATAGTTTAATAATGTTAGTTCCATAACTATATCATCTTATAAATATTTTATTGATTGGGGTAGGTTGTTGAGATTTTAAGAATATATCCGAGACATTACTAAATTCTTTATTTTACTCAATAAAATAGGATTATTCTTCGCTTAAAACTATGTATTCCGCCCAAAATTCAATCTTTTGTCCTTCATAAAACTCTAAATAAAAGTATCCTCTTCTATCATCCGAAAGTTCCCTCAATTTCCCTTTAGTTTCAAATCTGCCTCTATATAAAGTATCTATTGTAAAACCTTCTGTTTCTTTTATTTGGGGGTAAAAAGAAAAATTAGTAATCGTTACATTTATAAAATTAAAAATCATATTTTTATTCTCTTCAATATGGTTTAGATATATAAATAACTCATTATCAAAATAGGATATTTTTTGACAATAATAGTCATTATGAAAATCATAATAAATATTACTAAACTTATATTGAATCAAATTTTCAAAAAGAGGTATTGAAGTTACATTTATCATAATTAAAATCCTTATTCTCCTATATATTCCGTATCATTGGTGCGAGTGTATCGCTCTGCTGGTGCGAGCTTTCAGCTCGTGCCTCTATTCTTGCTGTGGTTTATAAAAAGTAAGATAATCCTTTCCTTTTTGAGTGAGTTGCAGGGTAATAGCATCTACAAAAACGAGATATCCCTCTTCTTCTAAGTCCGATAGATACATTTTTAGCTTGCCTTGGTATATTATTTCAGGATATTTTCTAATAAGGCACCTATCTACACTGGGGATAGAAACTTCTCCCTCCTTGTTGAGTTCCTTTATAAGCTGTAATAGGTATATTTTCTCTTCTAATAACATATTTCCAATAACTTCTTAAGGATACTTACTGCCTGATTTGTGATAATGCAAATAGCGGACATACCCTCACTGTGCGCTCTGCTCCTTCTTCAGTATCGGTATAGGAGAACGTTCCAAAGTTCTCTAATGAGGCTCTTATGGCGTTCTTTAGCTTCTTTTCGCGCATAAACTGCCACAAACTCTTCATTCCTCCTTGTGTGCCTGCTTTTACTTCTATAGGCAATACTGCCGACTCGTAGGGTATGAGATAATCTACCTCTGCCTGTGCATTTTTGGCTCTGCGCACCCAGTAAAACAACTCGTGACGCATATTGGGGGTGCGGTATCGCAATAGTTCAAGTCCTGCAATCATCTCAGTAAGCGCCCCTTTGTTTACTAAGTCGGTAGGGTTTTGGGTGAGTATTTGGGTTGTAAGCTCTGTGATGTCGCCTGTCATATCAAGCCAACGGAGTAGCAACCCACTGTCGAGCAGTAGCATTTTCCTATAAGTAGGGTCGGCTTCACTTCCTAACGGAAGCCCGTTGGCATCGGTGTGCGTTACAGGGATGATTATACCCGCTAAAATAAGCAATTCCAACGCTTTTTTTACGTCATTACTATGGTATCCCCCTCCTCCCACTTGCGAATAGACAAACTTACTGCCTATTTGCAAGGCGACGCTTTGTAGGGTAAGTCTAAGCAAGGTAGGGTCTACTCTCTTTCGGTATTTAGGAAAATCGTCATGATAGGTGAGTACAATATCGTCTTGCACCTCTTGGCAAGCCAAATAATCGCGTGTGGCTACCCATTTGGCTACTACCTCTGGCATCCCTCCTACCAACATATAAGAGCGAAATAACCCTACTAACTTCTCGTGTAAAGGTAGTGGTAAAGGCGCTTCGGCAGTAGCACTATTGCGCGCTTCCAATAGCAAAGTTTCGCCACAAGCCCTTAAAAACTCATCAAAAGTCATTGGGTAGACAAACATAGAGTGGATACGCCCCACCCCAAAAGTTGGCAATGTTTCGAGAGCAAACTCTAAGAGAGAACCTGCGGCTATCACGTGCAAATCGGGCATATCTTCTTTAAAAAAACGCAATGCCATAATCGCCTCGCCTGCCGCTTGTATCTCGTCTATAAAAAGCAGTGTTTGCCCAGCGACAATAGGCTTGCCCACCATAGCCGAAAGCTGAGGCACTATACGCTTTACATCGAGGTCTCCCTGAAAGAGTTGTATAAATGAAGGTTGCTTTTCTAAGTTTATTTCTACGAAATTTTCAAATTGTTTGCCCAACTCTCTTACTGCTGTCGATTTACCCACCTGACGGGCACCCCTTAACAACAAAGGTTTGCGAGCAGGGCGTAAAGCCCATTCTTTTAGATAGCTGTCTATTAGTCTTGGGTAATACATCTTATAAAAGATAAAGAGTTATATATCAGGCGACAAAGATACAAAATTAAAATTATCCAAAGAAATAATTTGCCGTTTTTTGCAAAAATCCAAAGAAATAAATTGCTTTTTTCTACTAAAAGTTACAGAAAACTTGTGTGTAAGTAAAAAATATTTTACCTTTGCAATGTCAAAAAAATAAATATGAAATACATTTTTATCGTAGAAAAAACCAATACAGGTTATTCAGCTTATGCTGAAAATGCTAATGTAGCCACTGTAGGCGATACTTATGCCGAGCTAAAAGAAAATATGCTCGAAGCCCTAAATATGCTTTTAGAGGAGGAACAAAAACCTTTAGCTAAAGAAAGCGATATAGAAATAAAGTTTGATTTAGCACAATTCTTAGAGTATTATAATGGTATTAATATCCTTTCGTTAAGCCAAAAGATAGGTGTAAGTAATAGCCTTATCTCTCAGTACAAAACTCGTAAAAAATATCCCTCAGAGAAACAAGCTCAAAAAATATTTCAAGGCATAAAATTATACGGTATGGAGTTAGCCTCTATTGATTTAGTATAGACTTTATTATTTTTAACACGCTGCAAGAGCACACCCGCTAAAAAGTGAGCTCTTGCTTTTTTTGCAAAAATCCAAAGAAATAATGATTTTGCAAGTTTTTTTTACTCAACACGGGGAGGTCTTCAAATATTCATATTCTTCTTCCCTCTTCCTATTTCTAGCAATCGCTCAAGAGTAGTTTGCAGTACCTTATTTAGTTTCAGCTGCCACTGATATTGATAATCTATCACAGGGTCATTCTCATCATCTAAATTTCTCCCTACTGTTTGTATGTAAATAATGCCATTTTCCACGTGATAATCTCCCATTGTATAACACTTCGTTGGTTCTGGGAAACGTTCTGTAAATTCATTCCCGTATTCATTATAGTCTATCAATATCATTCTATTGAAATCACCAATACTAAAACTAAAATCTCTTTCTTCCAAAATAATTTCAAAATTCTCATCAATAGAATTCTTTACTATTTTAGTTTCATCCTTTAGCTTTTGCACCAGCAGCGCCAAATCCATAGCCCCTTCCATAGTGGAGCAGTCCATTTTATATAAGGTTTTTCCTACTTGATAGGAGAAAATATCACCTTCTATGGTTGGATTTTCAATAGGTACTAAAGTTTCATCGCTATAAGGGGTTTTGTCGAGCATTACCTCCCCTTTTAGCAAACGAAAAACCTCTTCGCCAAAATTGATATCCAACCAACCTGCTGATGGAGTATATTTTAATTGTATATTAGTTGCTTTTTTCTTTATGGTTCTCATTGTAGTTTTATTTAAAATGGGAATGATAGTGTTTAAAAATAGTATCAATATGGTAAAAATCTTCTAAATTACTTTCATTATAACCTTGTTGCTTTAAATCAACCTGTATTTTTCTCAGTAATTGTAACCAATAAGCAATAAAAACCTCTTTTTTGATGTGAATTGTACCATTAGGAGTGTTCAGCTCAGGCAAAAGATGCTTTTTGTGTTTTAAAGCTGTCCAATAAGCACTAATGTAAAGCATATCATTGTAGGGTTTTATTATCCACTCTGCCATAAATGCATTACTACCCCAATGCACTTTTGTTTCGGACAAAGGTTGTTCATACATATCGTATAGCATTTTGATAATATCCCAATAAATATCGGCAACCTCATCGTGCATTTCTAAACCCAAAACCACCCCATTCCATATCATACATAAGTTCGACGATTTGTTTTTAGGATAGATAGTTTGCAAAGCCTCACTTACAGTACTATCCTCAACATCTCGTTTGTTTAACCCTTCAGCAGGAAAAGATTTTATTGAAAATAATTCTTTCATAATGGTAAAAAGAAATTAGTTGTTCTTTTGTACGATTGTTTTAAGTTTGTCTAATAGATTCATAGCATATCCCCCTTGGGGCAAAACTTCTCTTATTTTAGAATGGCATAAAGCCCTTTTAAACTCCCAATCGAAAATAATAAGTGGGTGTGAAAATAGGAGTATAGAGAATTTTATATATTGCTGAAAATTATGCGCTTTTAAAAAGCCCAAAAAAGCTATGAACTCATCAGGAGTTTTGGCATACTTAAAAAGATAACTATCTATCAAGCATTCACTTTTATATTTAGTTTTAGCACTCTTGCAAACCTTGTTTTCTATAGTAGGATTTTCTTCTCCCATATAATCTCTCATATAATAATGAGAGGCGCTATTATCTTCATTATCAAAGCTAACTAACTTGTAAAAATCAATAGCTTTTGAAAGAGATAAGTATAGCTTCTCTCTATCCTCGTCTATCTCAAAAAACGTTTTTACAGCCTGCGAAAGCATAAGCGTTTGCGCTCCAAAAATAGTATATACAATTTCTCTTAACAGAGAATACAAGCACTCTATATCCTTTTTAGCTATTTGGTAATAACATTCTTTCTTGTTTTTTAACTCAAAAACAGCAGAAAACAGCTTTTCAAAAACCTCTTTTATATCAATAGCTATGTTATCCATAAAATATCCCTGCTTTGTGAGTTGGTTTCTTTCTATAAAAGTTTCCCCACAAGGATTAAAGAACAATAAATACTTAAAGGCGTGTTCAGTATTCTCTTTTTTAAGTAACTGAATCAACGAAAAGAATTGTAACCTATCATTGATATAATGGTTGTCGTAGTAATAAAAGGCTCTTAAACAGACTTCTAAAAGAGAAAAGATATCCTCAAAACAAGAACGAGAAATCTCTGTTTGTAGTTTATTATATAAGGCATCGTTTTTCAGTGCATATAGCAGTTCATCGAGTTCTCTCTTTTTAGGCAGTGTAGCCAACAGAAAATCACCTTCCTCATTTTGGTAGTTTGTAATTTTCAAAAGTTCCTCTTTTTCTTCCTGCTGCTCCCCGCAAAACCTCAACAGGGAGAAATACAATATCTTATTTAAGTCCATTTTTCTGAAATTTAGTGATGTTTTTTATATTTGCCTATAAATTCATAGGCTGCTGTTGTATTTTTAAAACTAATTTTGTTCTACCAAACAGTAAGAATCCCTTCTTCTGGTGAGATAGGAGCAATTTCTTTTATTTGTTGATTGTGATTATTAAATTTCCCTTTCCAACCTGTTATGATATTTCCTTTCAAATAAATATCAATAATTTTTGTGAAAAAGAATGGATAATTCTCAATTTTTTGCTGAAAATAGATTTCCCTTAAGGTGGTAACAAAGATTTCTCTCAAAAGCAAATTGACATTTACATTGTAAACAGAATCAAAATAAAGAGATTCGATCTTAGAAAAATCAAACTTTTTATTTTTAATATAATTTTTCACTATTAAATCGGTGACTCTATTCCAAGAATTATGTTCTTTTTTGTTGTGTAGAGATAAAAAAATCTGTCCTCTGAAGCCAACTTCTATAAAAAGGTTTTCCAAAGTCACAAAGCCTCTTATATCATTTCGATAAGACAACTGCTTTTCTACTTCATCTATTCCTGAAGAGAATTGATAATCAAAAGGAATATTGAAATCATTAACTTTTCCACAATTTCTAAACCATTTATTATCAATCATTTTTTCTGCCATTAACTTCATTTCAGATGTTAATTCTATTTTATTAAATAATTTTGAAAAAAACATAGTTATTGATGATGTAAAATTCTTTTAATATTTATATTATCAGCTTTATACTTCTGCTGGATTTTATTTATAAAGAGCTATCATATATCCCTATATATTTGAGTTCATTATACTTTTTCTCTGTATTTTCTATAACAATTGAAGCATCTGTCATATAAAAAATAGCATTTCCCCCTGATATATTCATTGCTTTACATTTCTCTATTACTTTAGGTATTTCATTTTCATCAATAGGCACTTCATCTAATAATTGTTCTACCCCTACTTTTTTCTCAAATAAAGGAATTATTCCGATAAAGTCTTCGTCATATTCCTCACAATCAATATCTTTACAAAATTGACAAGGAGGTTCTTCCTGATTAAAATATTGTTCATATTCGTTTTCTCCTTTGGAGAAAAATCCAATCCAGATATGGATTTTTTTCATTCTTTCAAGTGGATCAATATACATAATTTTACTAATAATTTAATTCTATGTGATTTTTATGATTCTTAACAATAATTATTTTCGCTTCCCGCTGACTCGCACCTATACCAATTAACCTCTTATATTACATTGATTAGCAAATTGTTGTAATTTTAACAACACAGCTGAAATATTACCAAACACTACCCAATTTGTCGGTTTTCTATCCTCTAAAACCTAATTTCCCTTCCCCTTTCTAAAAGTGAGAGGATTTTCATTAATAAAACATCATCTTCAGGATGATAAGTAGCTAATGAAAGATCGGCTGTCGCCACCAATGTTTCCATTAGTTTATGAGGAATTACAGGGGGTTCAAACCCCATTTTTTCCCTTACCAATAGGTAACAAAATATCTCGTAAGGATATAAGTCTAAACAGCAAAATTCAGTATTAATCACTTTGTTGCTCATTGCCGAGGAACGAATAAGATGATTGTCACAAGCCTCTATCAATAAAGGCATTAACTCTTGATTCGATTTTTCAATATTCACTAATAATCGAACGTAAATACTATCCTCATTATCAAAATATTTTTCCAAAGAGGTAAAGTATTTTTTGTACAGCAAGTAAAGAAAACTTGTGTGAAAAGAATGTGTCACCATTGTTGTTTTCTCATACCTTAGAAACTCTTCAAATTTTGCTATTATAGTCTCCAGAATCTCATCCTTGCCCAAAAGCCAAGAAATTCCCATTGCATACCCAAATTCATAAACTAAAAAAGGAGTCGTTCGGGTATAGAAGTTTTGTAATTGAATATATTTATACATCCAATAGAGCCCTTGCACTAATTTATTAACTCCTTTGCTTGCTTCACCTTTTAGCAAATAATGTTGTGCAAATGCTTCTGCATTGGCTGTTAAGCCTAAAGTTCCTAACAGATTAATTTTGTTATTTTCAGACAAATATTTATCCACAAAACTTTCTGTAAACTCATACTCTTCTTCTTCAGAAATATTTCTTTCTTTGTAAAACTTGATGAGTTTTTTTAATATTTTTGTAGTGTCTGTTTTTAATGATGTTTCCATTTTTTTAGCTTTATATTATTGTATTTCTGTTCCCTGCTGGCGCGAGTGTCTCACTCATAACTTATCAATGAGGATTTAACAACACATCTGATATATTACCCTTTTTGCCAAAAACCTACTATGATATTACTTATTTTATGGTTATTTATCTTTCCATAGAAATAAATAATACCATTAAGAAAAGGTTTATTTCCTTTTACTTGTCCTTTTTGATATGAACTTTCATCAAATTGAAATATAAAATCAAAATTATTAGTCTTTAAGTTAGAAAAATAATAATCTTCTTCTTGTAATAACGACGGATTACCCCCAATTTTATTTCCATAAACGCTTTCAAAAAAAGATTCTTCCTCTTCTTCATCTTCAATTTCTTCAATATCTTCTTGTAAATTTCCTATGACAAGTTTTCTACCTACAATATTTGAATTAGAAAAAGATGAAATTCCTTCTTTTCTGTTAGAAAAAGGGTGTCCAACACATAAAATATTATGTTTGGGATACAAAGTGTCTTCTATTTTTTTAGGAATAAAAACAGAAAATTCTGTATCTATTTCTTTTATCAAATCATTACTTATAGTCATAAAATAGAGATGATTTGTTAAATTTAATTCACGAATACGCTGCTCAGAAAAGAAAATAGGTTCATTCCCTCCTATTCTACTACCTAAAACAGTATCTTTTTCACTAACTTGAAAACTCATTGATTTATTTCTTACAAAGAATAAATCGTTAAAAATATCTTGTGACATAATATAAACAATTAATGTAATCTATTTTTTTGAACAGAGATAATGGCTTGTTTTTCATTACTGCGCTATTTACTTTCCTGTAAAGGAATAAAGCGCAAACAATTATCCGTATGAGTTTCTATAAGGTTTTTGAATTTCTCCGAAGCTATAATACTGCCACATTTAAATAAGTCGTATTTTACTTCAGCTGTTTTGATACGTATATCAGTATAATTTTCATAATCATCTTTATCCGATACTATCTCAAATATTTTTTCTTGTTTAGCTAAACCTAAACTATAATATGAATGAGAAATAAGGTCTAAGAATTTAGGATTGTGTTTTCTACCTTTTATATAGTTAATAGGCTCTCCTCCTCGAGGGTATATTTTAGGATTTGGAGCGTTCAAATCCCACTTCTGCCAATCTATATCTACCAATTTAGTAAATTCAGTAGGGTGTACTTTTTCAATACCCTTGATATCGTTGTTAAGCAATAAGTCTTTTATATCCTCACGAACTACTATATAGTTTGAGATAGTAGTGTATATTTCAGGAATATACGGAGCAGCACGTTCTATTTTGTGTACTTCAGTAATTTCGTAATTTTCATCCATTACAGAAAGTAATCCTTCAAAAAGGGTATTCCCATAGTCACCCCAAGGCATTTTTCGATTTTTTATGATATAATATTTCATATTAGTGATGTTTATTTTATTCTTCTGCTGGCGCGAGTCACATACTCGCTTACAGGTATTCAGCGACTTTAGCTCGTGTCTTATCAATTACTTCCTCCTTACTTGCGTAAATAATGTTTAAACTCACTTGTTAATTTTTTCTCTTTGAGCAAAGATATCATTTCAAATTGGGCTTTAATCTCATTTTGAACCAAAGCATCTTGAAATCCTTCTTTTGATAATATGTCCTTATCTTCATCTTGTAGCATTATATCAATTACATTTATAATTGATTGAGAAACTCTAAATTCAAATCCTCTTTCTCCTGACTGACAATAGATTAAAATTTCATCTAAAGAAACTATTAACTCAAACATTTCTTTTTGATGACAATCTGTTTCTTCAAAATAATATGTTTCATCTATCTCATAGAGTTGCTGTCTCCACAAATTAATTTTATTCCTATCGATTTGTTCTTTTTCATCAACGAGATTCCACAAATAACTTATGATTTCATTTATCAATAAAACCTCTTCATCAGTCAAAAAAACTTGAATATGATTTTTACACCTTTGTAATAAACCCTCACAAAACCAACTACCCCAAAAAAGTAAATTATTTTCAGGTATTTCTGAGGTTTTTTCATCTATTTTCTTTAAATATGTTCCAAAATCTTCCATTTTTATATTTATTAATTATATTTCCTCCGCTGGCGCAAGCTTGTAGCTCGTGCCTACTATAATAACGTGAGTTCATCTGGAATATTACCAACTTGTAATCGGTCGGTGTGTGTTTTCCCAAAAAGGAGCTACATATTCATTGTAAAAACACAACTTTGTTAAGTTATCTCCTTCAAAACTAATTCCTAAAGCAGGTATAACTATCCAATGAGCGTGATATAATACTTTTTCAGTGCTTATAAGTCTTTTTATATCTTTATCATTATTCAAATCATAATCTTTTACGAGTATTTTATCAAATAAATGAGGCGTTTTTACATATATACTACAAAGCTGCTGATTGTAAAATTCAAACAATAAAGAAGTACTTTCAAATATTTTCTTCCCTCCTATTCCTTCAATAGGTGTTGAGGTAAGGTGGTATTCCTTTTGAAAATCCTCTAAGGTCGTATTAAATACAAATTGATTAACTACTTTAAAAGAATTTAATTCCAATATATTAGAACACCTCAGCAAGCTATCTTCTATCAGTTTATTTTCTTTTGGAATGTATAAATCTACTAATGAACTATCAAAAACTAATACTTGTGCAAAGATTTTGTTTTTAAAATCAATGTACAACGACAGCTGTAAGTTGGGATAAATATAGAAGTCACCATCTATAATAGGCTTTTCTTGTACAATCATATCAAGAGTAGCTACTGTAACCACTTTGCCATATACTTCCATCTCTTTTACATCACGAACAGAAATAGTTTGAATACGTTTGTTTTCTATTTCAAAGAAAAATGTAAGAGTGTTAGTTTCTACCCTTGTTTTATTGGAGAAATCTCCCACTTGAAATGTATCAATCTTCCCTTTTTCGATATGAATCATAGTCTATGTTTTAATTGTATATTCTACGGCTAAATGTTTTTGGATTTTAGACTTAAGTCATTGTTTGTTAGCTTAATGATGCCTATATCTCCGTTCTTGTTTTGTTAATTTACTCATTATATTAATTGTTTATGTGAATCGCACTTTTGAATATTCTTTTATTGCTGACATCTTTCAGAAATATAATTCTTTTTCCATTACAGCTAATGCCTTTTGTAAAAGCCAAATGAATGGCAAGCTTACTACTCTCCAATATATATTCGTACAGATTGCTATAATTCTCAAAATCAGCCTCTAATACATAAAAGTTCTTATTATTCAGCGGTACATAAAAAGCCTCTTCTACTTTTTTAGAAACCCCATACAAAGCTTCCTTTTCATTAGGTATGGCAACAGAAATAGAAAACTCAAATTCTTTATCCGAAGGGTAGCGCATTGCCCGTTTAAAAACACCTATTCCATTAGTAGAGCGTAAAGTTATCCTTATCAAAAGCTTCCAATCCTCTAAATCTGCAACATTAATCCTCGAAATAATAGATTTTACATACTCTTTTAATCCCTCTCGCACAGAGTCTATATCCACTTCCTCACTCAAACGAGGGATTTCAATCTGTAGAGAAACTTTAACTTTTTCATCCATAACTTTTTCTATTATCGTGAGATAGCCATTTTTTACAACATATCCAATACTACTCCCATTCATCAATTGAAAGTCGTTCCCAAAAATTCTCAAAACTCAAGCCTATAAGCCATAAATTTTGAAATTTAGCTTCTTCGGGCATCATCTTGCCTGTTTCTTCTAAATAATCTTCTTCATCCCATTCAACATTAGCATCCCAAAAATATACTTTTCCAAAGTTTGTTGAATCTAAACACAAAACAATTAGATTCCCCATTCCATCATCTGCTATTGGCAAGAATTTGGCAGGCATTCTCTTTTTAAATTCTTTCAATGTTTTAACAAGATCGTAGTCAGTTCCTTTTCCGAAGAAAACACTAATACTTGTTTCTTCAAAAGTGTAATTAGAAATACCTACACTTTCTGGGTGTTGATATTCAGCTTCTTCTGTAAAGGGCACTACTTTTAATAAGTTATTAGGTGTTGATACTCCGTATTTAGTAGCAAATAGTTTATAAGCAGAAGGAATTTGCTCTCCAACTAATTTTTCTACTTTTGCCCAATACTCCTCATTGGGGTAAGTTTGCTTTCTTGGATAAAGAGGAACTATTCCTCCTAAATTTTCAATGGTTTTATCTATATCCATATTTAATGATTTTTTGTTTTTCTAATTTTTAATAAGCACCTTTGCTGACTATCATTCATTTATAGCTTTGTTGCCTACCTCATTTCACCCGATAGAATACATCACCACACATTTTGAGAAAGGAAATGTGATAGGCTTCACTGCAATACCAATCAGAGTTTCAATAGCTTTTCACCGCAAAAGAAAGAAAATAAAATGAATTTTACAAACTTCCGCTAAGTTTTCTACTAATTTTGCTAATTTGCTATTTTTCTCACAAGACAACTACTAACAGAAGGACGCCCCGAAGTCTTCTTAATATTATCCATACAGAAGGTTAAAAATGTTAATTCTCTTGACAAGTAAATAAGAAAGTATTACCTTTGTAGCGCAAAAATGATAAATGGTTTGCCTATGAAACACACTATAAACGTAGGTATATAGGTCAATAGAGTGATAACCTATAGCTTACTATAACAACATTACTAAAAGTATCGCTCTCAAACTTAATTACAATTTTAACTTCGTCAGAGTTCTAAAAGCCTTTTGAGCTACAAACTTTGACGAAGTTTTTTATCATAAAAAAGCCCCTGCTTGCGCGAGGGGCTTTTTACTATGGGGTGAAGATAAGATTCTCCACCAAGTCGCTATCGACGTTTTTAGTGATAGAATTCGCTTTCTCATTAAATGGGGTCGAGTAAAGAAAATCTTCACTGCCTAAATGTCCAGTGGACATTTCGTCGGGGTTTGTCTCGGCAACTCTTGTAGTTCCAGACAGTTCATTCAATTCTTCGGAAACAATCCCTTCAAAGAAATTGCTTTTCCTCTTCTTTTCTGCATTTTTCATTTTGTCTGTTTTTAAATTATTATTAAATCTTTCAGCTGTCCTAATACCTAATTTTTTACTCTTTCAATAAAATCGCTGAGCACATTCATATAATTGATGAAAGCTTCGTAGGGCGAATCGTAGGGTAGGAGGTACTTGTGATAATCGGCGCCTGAAAAGAGTTTGGTACGCATAAAATAGAAATGCTCGCTACCTTGCAATCGACTGTAATCTTCAATGAGGTCGGCATTCTTTTTCTTTCTTACCAAAGGTTGTACTTTAAAGAGCTCGTTAAAAGCTTCTTTTTGCAATTCGTTACCGAGCCAAGAGGTGGTGTCGCGCTCTTCGTCTGTCCACGAAATAGGGTAGGGCACAGGCAATACATCTTTAGCGGGGTGCTTTTTGGCTACTTCTTTGGGTAACAAAAACTGATAGTTAGGGTTTGCTAACATATTTTCTATGAAGTAACGCAAGAAGTCGAAAATGCCGCTTTGAGCATTGTTGTAATACCCTATAACTTCGTAGTTCATAAAGAGGTTGAGCACTTCAGTATCTTGCAAACTGCTTTCTACCCAAGAGACGTATTTTTCGGAAGTGAGGGGGTATTCACTCCAGTTTCTATCAGAAAAACGATTGGCGATATCATCACTTAGCTTGCTGTTTTTGAGCAAAAGGTTGAGATTTTCGTCGAGAGCATTTTTATAAACGAAATTGGGGCTCTTCCAACCTAATACGTGCTTAGCGCCATCGGTGAGCATTGTTTTGAAACCAAGTTTTGCTACGCGTTCACCTATTTTATCGGAATAGATAAGAGAGGTATTGCGGAAAGTTACGGGTTTTTTGCCAAAAAGCTGTTTGATAGTAGTGCTGTGGCGTTTTACCTGTTGCTCAAACTCATCGGTATCTTCAGAAAGTGAAGCCAACGAATGCGAATAAGTCTCTGCCAGAAACTCTACACTACCGGTTTGGGCGAGTTCTTGGAAAGAGCGTATCACCTCAGGTGTGTGCATTTCGAGCTGGTCGATAGCACTTCCTGTGATAGAAAACGCAACTTTGAACTTGCCTTCGTGTTTTTTGATGAGTTCTAACAAGAGGGCATTGGCAGGCAAATAGCAATGTTCGGCTAAATCTTCAAGCTCTGAACGATTGGCGTAATTATCGAAATAGTTGTGTTTCTTACCTATGTCAAAGAATTGATATTTTCTAAGACGTTCAGGGTGATGGATTTGGAAATAGATACAAATAGACTTTTTCATCGTTGGTTTTATATTAAAGATTCGTAAATGTTTTTAAGTTTTAAAGAGGCATTTTCCCATTTGAGTCGGTTTACCTCGTCGTAGCCCTCGCGTTGCATATAATGAGCAAGTGTAGGGTAAGCTAAAATGCCATAGATAGCATCAGCAAGGGCGTTGATATCCCAATAATCTACTTTGATAGCGTGGTGTAAAACCTCAGCTACCCCCGATTGTTTGGAGATAATTGTAGGCACGCCTGAGCGCATTGCTTCCAAAGGAGAAATTCCAAAAGGCTCGGATACTGAGGGCATTACATACACATCGCTGTATTGAAACATACGCTGTACATCGTTACCTCTGAGGAACCCTGTAAAGTGGAAGCGGGTGCCCAATCCTAATTGTGCTACACGGCGCACTAAGGGGTTCATCTTTTCACCACTACCAGCCATTACAAAGCGCACGTTAGGCATACGTTTCATCACTTTGGCAGCTGCCTCTACAAAGTACTCAGGGCCTTTTTGCAGGGTGATACGCCCTAAGAAAGTAACGATTTTATCTTTCACGCCGCGTTCTTCTTTGGCATCGGTTTCGGTTTTGAAATCAACAGCATTGTGTACGGTAATCACTTTTTCGGCAGGGATACCGTATTTTTCAATGACGATATTGCGTGTCCAGTTACTCACGGTTACCACCCTATCGGCAGCTTCCATACCGCGTTTTTCGATGTCGTAAACCAAAGTATTACGGTTGTACTCGCCCCCGCGGTCGTACTCGGTAGCGTGTACGTGTACGATAAGGGGTTTGCCCGAAATCTTCTTGGCGATGATACCCGCACTATAAGTAAGCCAGTCGTGGGCGTGAATTACGTCGAACTCATAGCGTTGGGCAACAGTGCCTGCTACTAAGGCATAACGGTACACTTCTTCCATTAGGTTGGCGCCGTATTTACCCGAAAACTGAAATTTGTTGTGATACGAAATGCGCTCGCGGTGTTCGCCCTCTTTGAGGTAGGCATCGCGTTCGCGGGCGAAGGTTTCGGGGTCGAGGTAAGGCACGAGGTTTGAGCCTATCTCCATAAAGTTGATGTGTTTCCAGAAATCTTCGATTTTTTCGGTGTTTTGCAACATCTCTACATCGCTGGCGTTGATAATTTTTGCCACATTGCCGTCCTCATCACCAGAGGCTTTCGGCATTACAAACAGCACTTTTACGCCGTTTTTAGCCAATCCTTGGGCGATACCCAAGCAGGCAGTTCCTAATCCCCCGCTGATATGAGGGGGGAATTCCCATCCAAACATTAATACTCTTGCATTCTTCATACGCTTTTAATTTATCTTTTCCCAACTCTCCTCTATGGAGTGGACAAGAAGGGTGTTGTTTTAATTCAACTGTTTAATTGCTTTGTTCTTTACTAAAGATTTCATTTGAGTAATAGCAACTTTATTGAGCTCTTTAAGTCTTTCCGAAGGAACAATTCCTTGTTCTATAAGTAAGGCATTAATACTTTCCATATTACTTAAAACTACTAATTGTTCTAAAGAAGCATAATCTCGTACATTTCCTTTTTTGTCAGGATTACTTTCTCTCCATTCTTTAGCGGTAAGTCCAAAAAGGGCTACATTCAGTAAATCGGCTTCGTCAGCATAAACAAAATTAGCTTGTTGTTTAGTAATTTCTTTTGGAATCAAATTATCTCTAATAGCGTCAGTGTGAATATAATAATTGATTTTAGACAAGGTTCGTTGTAGATTCCATTCTAATTTTAACTGACTTGTTTCATCTTCTTTTAAACGTTGAAACTCTTTGATAATATAGAGCTTGAATTCTATTGAAATCCACGAAGCAAACTCTAAAGCAATATCTTTATGGGCAAATGTTCCTCCGTATCTTCCCGATTTAGATACAATACCAATAGCATTGGTGCTCTCTATCCATTTTTTAGGAGTCATTACAAAGCTATTTAGTCCCGCTTGTTTTCTAAACCCGTCGAATTCGACGGGTTTAAAATTAGGATTGTAAATGCTTTCCCAGAAACCTAATAATTCAATCGTGTTGCGATTTCTAAGCCAATTCTTTATGATGTCGTCTGTATGTTCAGCATCTTTATAGCGAGCTATATCAGTAAGAGAAATATATTCGTTGTAATTAGTTTCATACCATACAATATCAAAACCTTGTACACTGATAGTTTTATTCTTTGCCATACCTCTTACTTCTTGTCTGAAAGTAGCCATTGAGCGCGCAATATTTCGGCAACGTTTTTGGCGTTGGAAATACAACCACGGGGGTGGAATGGTGGATTACCGTCGTAAATGGCAGAAATGAGTCCGACACCGTGAGTGTTAATTTCTTCTTCAAAATTTTCTAAGAAAGCTTTGCCATCAGGGATGTAGCTATCGCCAAAGAGTTTGAGGTTCGCTTCTACATAGAACCCTACAAACCAAGGATGTACTGAACCGTTGAAAGTGGCTTTATCTCTCACAAATACATTACCTACACTCTCACCTTCGTAACGTGGACTCTCGGGTGACAAACTGCGCAAGCCTTTGGGAGTGAGCAACTCTTGAGTGATAATCGCTAACACTTTGCGTTGGCGTTTTTCGGTAAGTGGTGAATAATCGAGGGCACAAGCGAGTAGCTGATTAGGGCGTACTTCGGTGTTTTGCTGAGTGCGGTTAGCGTAATCGGCTAAGTATTTTTCGCTTTCAATCCAAAATATTTGATTGAAGCTCTCGGCAATAGTTTCGGGCATAGTGCCCCATTCGGATAAGAAAGTTTTGTCCTTTACATCTTCGGCTAAAGCCAAAGCATAACATACGGCATTGTACCACAAGGCATTCACTTCCACTACATACCCATTGCGCGGTACGATAGCTCCGTAGTTGTTTTCGGCGTTGAACCAAGTAAGCGGACGGCTGAGGTCGTCACTCCATATAAGTCCGTTGTCGTCCATACGCATTGTTTTGTGTTCACGACTTTTGAAGGTGTTGAGGATAGCTTTGAGGGTCTCGCCGTACTCTTTCCAGATTTGTTTTTTTGTTCTTGTGGTTTCTTTTTCGTATTGTTGGAGTGTCCAGAAGAACCACAACGAGGTGTCGGCATCAAACACAGGGTTCACCACGTGGGTGCTGATGTCGCGGGCAAAACGTCCGTTATAGCAATATTTGAGGGCTGATTGTAGTACTTCTTCAAATATTTTGGCGGTACTGCCAGAAAGAGCGATACCAGGGAGTGCGATAAAGGTATCGCGGGTGGTGCTGTCGTACCAGTGATAACCCGCCTTGATGCGTGTTTCGCCTGCCTTGTGAATGATAAACTGAGAGGCGGTGTATTGCAAGCATTCTTCAAACGAATTACGGTCGGCGCGTTCTTTGAGGAATTTGGTAAAGTCCTTTGCGAGGTTTTTAGGATTGGCTTCCTCTAAGCTGGCAGAAAAGACAATGCTTTCGCCTTTTTTGAGACTTACCTCAAAAGCTCCGACACTCAACAAATCTTCTTGGAAGTCGTAGCCGCGTTCTTTTTCTTTGGTGTAATAGATGTTGTTGTTCCAATAGGCAGCGCCACCAAAATTAGCGGGTTTGCTCAGCTGCATATACAAGTAAGGAAATTCAGGATATAATTTGGCACGTACGCCACCATCAACCACTTCCACTTGGGTATTGGCTACGGGGTTTTGCTTACTAAGCGAATGGATATCGCGGAATGCTAATAGGGGGTTCAAGCGCAAGAGTGTAGCTGAATGAGCGTCTTCCAAAGTATAGCGGATGAGTACTTGTGGAGCATTGTGTACCATCAAGATTTCTTTTTTGAGCACGACACCACCTACTTGATAAGTGATGGCAAAGGCTTTTTCGTAAGAAATATCCACGATATACTTATGTCCGCGCGGTTCATAAGTGCCTTCGTACTTATGAACGCCAAAGTTGAAGTCGCGTCCGTGTTGTAGGATTGTTTCGTCGAGAGATGAGAGCATCACATAGTTTTTACCTCTGAATTTTTCGATAGGCACGACGAGTAGCCCGTGGTATTTACGGGTGTTGCAAAATACGAGGGTAGAGGAGCAGTAACCTCCACCGCGGTTAGTACCGAGAAACTCTCTATCGAGAGAATACTCAAGGTTAATTAACTGGTCTTTTTTGAATGATAGATAACACATATTTCAATTAACAATTAACAATTTACAATTAATAATTTACAATTTAGGTTGTAGTATATACTTTGCCAGCTTTGCTGGAATATCTCACACAGATTTTACGAATCTCACAGATTTCTTCACGGATATTTCTTTTTATAATGTATTTGTGCCACGGATTTTAGTACCAAGCTACACTTGGATTTCAGAGATCTTCTTCATCATCACCTTCTTCCTCTAACGCCTTCATAAAGTTTAGGAACCCTTTTGTTAAGTATTTGATAGATTCCTCTGTAAAATCTCCCAAATCCATCAATAACAAAACGATTTTGTTTGTTTCCAAATCTATTGAAAAAAGATTTCCTCCCCAATCTACAGCAAAAGGAAGGTATTTATTAGGAATTCCTTTACTAACAAGATGACTATAGCTTGTAGCGATATCTATATTACCTAAATCAGTACTTGGGTACTTTATAGGAATGAAAAAACTCACTTCTACATACCCATCATCATCTTCCACATAAAAATAAGTTTTATCTGCAACCCCTCCATTGAAATGAAGGTATTGATTTATAAAGTCGGTGGGCAAGCTATATCCTACTATTTCTTCTAAGGATTTAATATCAGCTTGTGTTAATAGATTTGATGATTTTGAAAACATAATTCTGTTTTTTAGGTTTGTATTATTTCCCCTAATTGTGTAGTTTCTTTGATTCTTAATAAACAGAGCTACAAACTCACACTTTACGTGAGGCGCACCCATTTTCTAATTTTCTAATCTGCTAATTTCAATATAAAGCCAATTCTCGCTGGTATATACAACGACAGCAAATTCTCCTTGCCGGTGTACTGTGTGAAATGCTCTACGCTTTCATCGATGCGGTTATCACCTCCAAAGGCGGGGTTATCGGTGTTGAGTATGGTGATGTACTTACCTGCTGGCACATCAAACTGATAATCGGTGTAGGAGGTGGTGGGGTTGAAGCTGAAAACAAATAAGTACCCACTACGCTCGAATATGAGTAGCTGTCGCTCGATGTCGCGCACCAACACACGAGGCTCACGGTCGAGGAATTTGCTTTCGGCGGCAAAGTGTATCATCGCGCTATCAAAAGCGTTGAGGTATTTAAACTTCAAGTCGGTATTGTCTACCAAACTCCATAGCCTGCGTGCGTGTGCATAGCTCCAGTTGTTGCCTTGGCGAGGAAAGTCAATCCACTCAGGGTGTCCCCATTCGTTGCCCATAAAGTTGAGGTATCCTCCACCTGCGGTGCCAAGAGTTACCAAACGTATCATCTTGTGCAAAGCCATCGCACGGTCGATGATGAGACTGTGGTCGAACACGCTCATTCCGGTATATACTTCCTTATCAGTGAGCCAGAAAAATATCGTTTTATCACCCACCAAGGCTTGGTCGTGGCTTTCGGCATAACTGATGGTGCGTTCTTCGGCGCGCTTGTTAGTCAATTCGTAATAGATATTGCCTACGTGCCACTGTTCATCGGGGACTTCTTTAAGGAGCTTAATCCAATAATCGGGAATACCCATACTCAGCTTGTAATCGAAGCCTACGCCTTTTTCAGCAATAGGCGAGGCAAGGCCGGGCAATCCGCTCATCTCTTCGGCAATGGTGAGCGCTTCGGGGTAGAGCTCGTGTATAAGTTGGTTAGCGAGAGCGAGATACACCAAAGCGTCGTCGTCCTCATTGCCATCATAATAGAAACTATAATTGGTAAAGGCTTTGCCCAAACCGTGATCGTAATAAATCATACTGGTAACGCCGTCAAAACGGAAACCGTCGAAGCGGAACTCTTCAAGCCAGTATTTGCAGTTAGAGAGTAGGAAGTTGAGTACTTGGGGCTTACCATAGTCAAAACAGCGAGAATCCCAAGCGGGGTGTTTACCGCGCTCACCGCGGTGGAAGTAAAGATAGTCGGTACCATCGAAGAGGCTGAGCCCTTCTGCCTCATTGCTCACCGAATGCGAGTGTACAATATCAAGCAGTACACGTATGCCTAAGCCGTGGGCAGTATCGATGAGTTCTTTGAGTTCTTCGGGGGTGCCAAAGCGTGAACTCACCGCAAAGAAGTTAGCCACCTGATAGCCAAAAGAACCGTAGTAAGGGTGTTCTTGTATTGCCATCAGCTGGAGGGTGTTGTAGCCCAAAGCAGCGATACGGGGGAGTACATAGAGGCGGAACTCTATAAAAGTACTCACGCGCTGGTGCTCGGTACTCATCCCTATATGTGCTTCGTAGATAAGCGGATGTGGAGCAGCTTTGGGGCGAGGGTGTTGCCAGTGGTAGGGGTGCTCGGGGCACCACACTTGAGCAGAAAACACTTTGGTATAATCGTCCTGCACAGCGCGGGTAGTATGTGAAGGAAGTCGCTCACCGCTACCTCCTTCCCATTCCACAAGTAGTTTGTAGAGCATTTCGTGGCGGAGGATATTAGCAGGGAGGCGCAATTCCCAGTCTTGGTCGTTGATTTTAGTAAATGAAAAGTGATTGTTTTTTTGCCAGTCGTTGCTATCGCAAAGAAGAAAGATAGCTGTTGCATTTGGAGCCCACTCACGTAGCACCCATTCTGTATGAGTACGGTGCAGACCGTAATAGAGGTGCGAATTACAAGCATCGGCGAGGCGCGAAGCGTCCCCTTGCACTCTATGAAGGACATCGATAAAGTGCTGATGTCTTCCCTGAATAACAGGGAGGTAGGGTAGTAAAAGTGGGTCGTTCATAATGTTTGGTATTCTGGCTACGGAAAAGTCAAGTTGTTGGCTTTTAGGTAAGTCAATTAAATTCGCCGTAAAATTAATATATTTTTTTGAATACTACCAAATTTTTCTGAGAAATTTTTTATAATTTTAAGTTTATAGGTTGTAAAATGCGGTTTTTCAGGGAGAGAGACTAAAGGAAATGTTAATTGTTATAGGATTTTATAGAGAGTGTAGTAGATGTTTTTGATAAAAAAGGATAGATTTTTTTAAAAAAGCACTTGATGGTAGAATTGTCCTAACACAATTGCCTCATCTGCAAATTGCCTAATTTTCCCATTTGCTAATTTACTAATTTGCTAATTTGCTAATTATCTCCTATCTTTGCCCGATTTTATATGGCAACAATAGATTTTAAACATCGACAATCGGCGCACTGTGAAAATGGTGTAGCCTCTAATTTGTTATATTTCAATGGCGTTCAGCTGAGTGAGCCTATGGTTTTTGGTATTGGCTCCGGACTCTTGTTCTTCTATTTTCCTTGGATAAAAGTCAATGAAGCTCCCGCTATTAGCTACCGCACGATGCCGGGGCATATCTTTAGCAAAGTAGCTAAAAGATTAGGTTTTAAGGTAAAACGCCAAAAGTTTTCTTCCCCCGAAAAGGCACAACAAGCCCTCGACGACAATCTTGCAAAAGGCATCCCCTCTGGTTTGCAAGTAGGGGTGTTCAACTTGCCTTATTTCCCCGATGAATACCGTTTTCACTTCAATGCACACAACTTAGTGGTTTATGGCAAAGAAGACGGCAAGTACCTCATCAGCGATCCGGTGATTCCACACGTTACCACGCTTACCCCCGAAGAACTCACCAAAGTGCGCTTCCCCAGTGGGGTGTTGGCTCCTAAGGGACATTTGTATTATCCCACTCATCTGCCTAAAGAACTTTCATTAGAAAAGGCAATATGGAAGGGTATCAAGCAAACGTGTAGTACAATGCTCGCTCCCGTGCCCATAGTGGGGGTGGCAGGTATCAAGACAGTTAGCAAGGATATACTGAAATGGTACCGCAAGAAAGGTGCAAAAACCACCAATCACTACCTTGCCCAGCTGATACGTATGCAGGAAGAAGTAGGTACTGGAGGGGCAGGTTTTAGGTTTATCTATGGCGCTTTCTTGCAAGAAGCCGGCAAACTCCTGAAAAACGATGCCTTAATAGAACTCTCTAAAGAAATTACCGATATCGGTGATGCGTGGCGCGATTTCGCAGTAGCCATCGCCCGCGTATACAAAAACCGCAGCACCCAAGTAGATGCCTATAGCGCACTTTCTCAGCAATTATACACCATCGCCGAACGAGAAGAAGTATTTTTTAAGAAACTGAAAGCGGTAGGTCGTAGCGTGACAAGCAAACATAAATAATACAAATAAACGATATGAAAAAATGCATCATTTTCTTAGCACTATTTTGTTGTTCTTTTAGTTGGGGACAACGGAAAGTAATCTTGGATACCATTCAGAAGTTCATCAAAGCACGTATTGACGACCAAAAAATTAAAGCCCCTGTTGATGATTTTTTTGCTAATTACCTCAGTGCCAAACCTATTAGTGAGGGTGAATTATGGGAAGACAAAGCAGGTATTTGTATGGATGTACTTAATGAGAAAAACCGTGTGGTATATTATCCCGCAAAGTTTGATGTAAGTTCTATCAATATAAGTTTCAATGCTTTTAGCATAGAAGACCAAGAAGACCCTGCAGGAAGAGAACAATATATACAACAATTTCTGAAAAACGAAAGAAGCAAGATACAGAAATCGGCCTACTTTAACCACGTAAAATACCAATATTTAAACTATAAGACTAAGAAATTTGAAATTAATACAGGTGATATTTTGATTGAAAATAAACGCCATAGTACTTTTTTTAGAAGCAAAGGCGACTATGTTTATGGATTAGCCGTAGCTAATACACACCTCCGCAATATGGGTAAGGCTATTTTCAAATTGTATATCTTTGATAAAAAACTACTTTCTCCTGAAGCCCAAAGTGAAATTCAGCAAAAACGAAACACCTCTTCTACAATTGACAAAACCGATTTCCCTCTGTATCACAACAAACGTATAAACGAATTAATTACGCTGCTCAAAGACCTTCTCAAAAGCGACCCTACCTATAAAAAAGACCAAAAACTGGTAGATATTTATAACAAACTGAAGGAAGAAGAACCTTTAGATAGAGAGAATATTAGGTTAGTACAAAATGACCTTGTTTACCTCGCTGATTTGAAAATAAAAGAAACCTCAGAAAATAAGTGGTATGTATATGACCTGCGCAATATCGCCCATTTGGCAGCCCACTCATTAGCTGATATCTACTATGGTAATAAGGACTACCCAATGGCTGAAAAGTATTTCTTGAAAGCCTTGTACGATACCCCTTATGAAGACAGAAGTGCTACCACTGTAAAAAAAGATAACGAACGCATTTTCCTTGATTTAGTGGATATTTATGAAGCACAAAACAAAACAGATGCTGCGATTGCTCACTTGTTGCCTCTCTTAGCATCATATTATTATGAAAAGAAAAGCAATGAAAAATTAATAGCTTATATCCCTAATGAAAAATCATCTCACGCTACATTTGAGAAAGATATACGTAAAGCCCTACTTTCAGCACGCACCACTGATGATGGCAATATCGAAATAACGTTTAGAGGACATAAAGTAGCTTTTTGGTATCATAACATACCACAATTTTTAGAGGTAGTGAGGAATGGCGACTTTTATAAAAGTTTGTGATTTTATGTGAGAAAGCAAAAATCAAAAACTTGTAAGTAAAAAATAAATCCTTATATTTGCAGAATTAATAATTTTAAAAAAACATCTTAAATATGAAAAAAGCTCAACTGAAGCCCCTGAAGGTACTCATAAGCTCTCCCAAAATTGAAGTGAATTAATCTTTGATAACTTATTGTACAAATGAACAAAATCAACCTTTTACTTTTATTAGGCGTTGTAGCTACAAGCTGGGCGCAACAACAGCAAACCCTCGAAAAAGGGTGGAAATTTACCCGTGAGGACAAACCTGCGTTTTCGCAAACAAACTACAACGATGCGAAATGGCAACGCGTAACCGTGCCTCACGATTGGGCTATCTATGGTCCTTTTGATATGGAAAACGATATCCAGCGCACGGCCATCAAGCAGGACGGACAAAAAGCGGCTATTGAACACACAGGGCGTACAGGAGGCTTACCTTTTGTAGGCGTAGGTTGGTACCGCACGCAGTTCAATGTGTCTGAACTTACGTCCGATAAGCAGGTGTTTGTACAGTTTGACGGAGCGATGAGTAACCCCGAAGTGTTTGTAAACGGACAAAAAGCTGGCGAATGGCACAACGGCTACAACACTTTCTACTTGGATATTACTCCTTACGTAAAAGCTAATAACAACACTTTGGCAGTGCGACTCAACAACCTTACCCAGATGTCTCGTTGGTATCCAGGGGCAGGTTTGTACCGCAATGTGCATATCATCACTAAAAACAAGACGCATATCCCTATTTGGGGCGTACAGATTACCACCCCCGAAATAACAAATAACTTCGCCAAAGTAGTAGTAAATACCGAGTTTGTAGCCGATAAAAAGACTTCTATTGTAGCAGAAACTGTTATTTTCAACAATCAAGGTGAAAAAGTAGCGTATGCTAATACCAAAGCGACTCCTTACACTACCGATAAGATTTCAGCAGAACTGTATATTGATAATCCTCGCTTGTGGGACATCGGTAAACCTTACCTCTATAAAGCGGTTACCAAACTCTATGAAGGCGATACTGTAAAAGATGAGGTAACCACTACCTTCGGGGTTCGCTCTATCGAACTCAAGCCTAATGATGGGCTATACCTCAACGGACGCAAAATCAAAATACAAGGGGTGTGTATGCACCACGATTTAGGTCCTCTGGGTGCTGCGGTAAACGAGAGTGCTATACGCCGACAAATACAAATGATGCAGGATATGGGTGTGAATGCTATCCGCACTTCACACAATATGCCCGCCCCTGAATATGTCCGCTTAGCCGACGAATTAGGGATGCTACTCGCCGTAGAGAGTTTCGATGAATGGGCTATCCCCAAAGTGGAAAATGGCTATCACCTTTACTTCAAAGAATGGGCTGAAAAAGACCTTACGAACCTTGTAAAACACTACCGCAACAACCCTAGCGTACTGATGTGGTTCATCGGTAATGAGGTGGAAGAGCAAAGTGTAGAAAGTGGCTCGCAAGTAGCGCGCTATTTGCAAGATATCATCAAAAAATACGATACTACCCGCCCTGTGAGCAATGGTATGGATAGACCCCACGATGTGCTTAAAAATAATATGGCAGCAACGATGCAGTTAATGGGCTTCAACTACCGCCCGTTTAAGTACAAAGAGGCTTACCGCAAGTTGCCACAACAGCTTATTTTGGGTAGTGAAACCGCTTCAACGGTGAGTTCGCGCGGGGTGTATAAGTTCCCCGTAGAGCGCAAATCAATGGCTAAATACCCCGATATGCAGTCTTCTTCTTATGATGTAGAACACTGCGGTTGGTCGAATTTGCCCGAAGACGACTGGATACATCAAGAGGATTTGCCTTATACTGTAGGAGAATTTATCTGGACAGGCTTCGACTATCTCGGTGAACCTACTCCTTACTATGTAGAATGGCCTTCCCACAGTTCCTATTTTGGGGCAGTAGATTTGGCAGGCTTGCCTAAAGACCGCTTCTATCTCTATCGCTCACATTGGAATAAGGAAGATGAAACCTTGCATATCCTTCCTCATTGGAATTGGGAAGGGCGCGAAGGCGAAATAACTCCTATCTTCGTTTATACTAATTATCCTTCTGCCGAATTGTTTATCAATGGCAAGAGTCAAGGCAAACGCAGTAAAGACCTTTCTATAAAATTAGAAGAGGAAGAAAAAGACGGTAATCCGTCAGACCTCAACCGCCAAAAGCGTTACCGCCTGATGTGGATGGATACTAAGTACGAACCTGGTACCGTGAAAGTAGTAGCCTACGACGCTAATGGTAAGGCAGTAGCCGAAAAAGAAATCCATACTGCAGGCAAGCCTTATGCCTTGCGTCTCAGCACTGAAAGCAAAACAGAACTCACTCCTAATAGTGATACACTTGCTTTTATCACTGTAGAAGCGGTAGATAAAGACGGCAATCTATGTCCTACTGTAAACGATTTGGTAACTTTCACTGTTAAAGGAGCAGGCTTTTATAAAGCAGGTGCTAATGGTGACCCTACCTGTACTGATCAATTCCACTTGCCAAAGATGCACCTTTTCAACGGAAAATTAGTAATGATGGTACAAGCAGGAGATAAATCAGGTATAATAGACATAGAGGCTAAGACTACGAAATTGAAAGGGAAAATTGATATAATAGTAAGATAATCTCAGTACAACATATTTACTGATTGTTAATTATTAATTGTTAATTGAAAAATATGAAATCTTTATTCTTATCTATTAGTTTGCTGTTTGTCAGCACTTCATTTGCCCAAAAATTACTTCCAGAGAGAGATGTCCGTCAGCAAGTATTTGCAGGTGAGAAGTTTTTCAAACTCTACACTACCGATGAACCTCTTGATGGGACTTATAAAGTAGTGATGAGCGGCGGTGCTTATTACGAAGCAACTTTTGTAGAGGGGCGTATCAATGGTGCTTACAAACGTTATAATGGTGAGGGTAAACTCACCGCCGAGGAACACTACAAGAACGGTAAAAACGACGGTACTTGGAAATATTACAACGATAAAGGAAAACTCATATCCCTCAAAAATTACAAGGATGGAAAGCCTTGGGGCAAATGGCAACTCTGGGATGACAATGCCGAGTGGTTGCAATCAGAATCTGATTACAAAGGCGAAAAAAATTACACCCTGCGCATATATTACGATAATGGCAAACTCTCTGAAGAACACACTTACAAAGAAGGCAAAGAAGATGGCTCTCAAAAGTATTACCAAAGAGAAGGCTATTTGTCAAAAGAACTTTTGAAAGAAAATGGTGAGCTCGTTCTGTATAAAACCTATCATTCCAATGGTAAGTTATATTCTGAAATACTCTATAAGGACGGTAAGAAAAACGGAAAAAGCGTTATCTATTATCCTAATGGTAAAATCACCGAAGAAGGTACTTATAAAAACAACAGAAAAGAGGGCGTTTGGAAATACTACAACCAAGCTGGTCGACTCACCTCTGAAGAAACTTACGACCACGATAATATCGTAAAAACCGTTAATTACAACTAAAAATTCTAATCCCCCTAACCCCTAAATAAATTAATTGAGGTGGCAAAATAATTTGATATGTTTGCACTCTGAAAATACTTTGATATCTCAATTAAATTTTTTGATCATCAAGTTAATGGAATAAAAATAATAACACAAAGGTAAATTCTATTTTATATTGCATAAATATCTTAAAAAACAAATGAAAAAACAAAAAAAACAATAATATATGAAATTATTACTTATTAGTTTATTTTTAATAGGGACAGTGAGTTCTTGTGAAAATGTTGTTAATAATAACACTGAAAAAGATCCACAAAATGAATTATTAAGTATCGAATCTGATACCAAATCTGATACCATATCTGATACCAAATCTGATACCATATCTAATGCACAAGAACATTGTGATTTTGAAGATTTTATTAAGGAAGAGATTGGCTATTTAAATGGCGGTTTTAATAGCAAAGGAAGACTTGATTTAGGGAACATTGATATAAGTTCAATGCTCTCTAAACCATCTTTTGCTACCAATACTTATATTGAGGATATTCCTTATATTGGGTTTATTGATATAAAGATTAAAAGAAGATTAGAGATTAATTTTCTAAAAATAGAAAAATCAACAACAAATGATAGTCTTTATATAGCAAAAGGGAAAACAAAAGTTGGTAAAAATGTAAGATTGTTTGAAGGAGAAATAAAAATCAAACATGTATATTTTTTTGCAGAGCATTCTAGAGGAGCAGACGATGATATGGTGGGGAAAATAAAATCACAAGGAATTATCATTGCTGATTATTATTTTAGAGAAGATAAGAAATTATCAGCTACTGGTGTTTTTGAAGGAAAGGTTTTATTAAGATGGTATATTAACAATAAAGGAGTGTTTTTATTTGATGATATTGATGAATATTCAGATGACTATAGAAACAACCAATTTGTAGGGACTTGGACAAGTTATAAGACAGGAGTTAAAAAAGTAGCTAATTGGGGCATTTGTCGCATCCCTTGCTCAGGAGACTTAGATTGGGGTGCAGCTGAATTTTCTCCTGCTCCTGAATATAAAAAATATGGCTGGGAAGACTATAAACCTTAAAAGAATCTAATTGGAATAACAAAAATATAGGAGAAACAAAATGGACTGGAAAATTATAATACTTTTTTTAATAATAACTTTTAATAGCTATAGTCAAAAGATAGAAGATTATACAATTTTTAAAGACGGCGAAGTTTATATTAACTTCCGTAAATATACGCAAGAAATAATGCCTCAGATAGTTGCTGAATTAGGAAAATACAATTATAAAAAACCTACTGAGGAGCACTATAAGAAAGTAATACACTCTTTTATCAATAAAGAATTGCTACCACAAAATATAGTGGTGCTGAATGATGATCTCAATCCATATATTGCTATTCAAGATAAGGGAATTATATATACAGATGGACATGAAGCAAAAATAGATGGGCTTATGTTATTTCATTTCAATCAGTATCTCTTCTACAAAGATCTAAAGTCCTTAGAGTGGCTAAAAGATAATTATGAAGATATGTTATCAGATTTTGTAGTTACTTTTGGTGTTTATAGAGATAAAACACTGCTAAAATGGTATCTTGATGAAAATATTAATGATAGAACTGGTATACAGATGTTATTTTATTATGAGAAAAATACGCGCCGATTCATAAGAAAAGAGATGGTGTTAGCGGTCGATAAAATGTTACGAGGGACTCCTAACGAACACGATTTTGCTATTAATGCGGCGAAATACTATGTTCAAAGATATCCTCACGACTTTGATAACCCCAAGGAAATAATTGATTTCCTATTTAATTCTTCAAGAGGCTATTATATAGAAGACCCTGACGGTTACTCCAATATAAGGGCGGATAAGAGTACTTCTTCTAAAATTTTAGGTAAAGTAAAATCAGGCGAAAAAATAGATGTATTAGATGATACAAGCAATTGGTATTTGATAAAAACTAAAGAAGGGTTAAAAGGATATGTACACAAAAGTAGAATAAAAATTAAATAACTTATCCTAAAAAGCCTTACCTTCGCAAAACAAAATAAAACAAGATAGAACAATGAACAATCTACTCACCCATTATCCTGTGAATTGGATAGACGGAATGAAGCTAAGCAGCAGCCATTTTATTGCTGTGCAGGACTTTGTTACCGATAGCGTTAGATAAAAAAATAACAATAAAAATTGACTTAGAAAACCTAAAAGAAGAGTTATGAAAATGAAAATATTATTAATATCTATATTATTGAATATGCTACTTATAAATTGTAATAATCAGCAGAAATTAAATTCTAACACTATAACACAAATAGATAACAACTTAGAATCAAAAAGGGATACTTCAAGTAAAGAAAGTTTTTCTCTTGTTTATAAAACATATTATCCATTGAGATATAATGAAGATGGAAAGAAAACAATTCTTATAGATACACTATCTTATTTTAAGATTAAGGGAAATATCCTTATAGATAGAACAACAATGGATTTTTATATCTTTAAAATTAATGATATAAAGATTAACGATACCTTAATTACTATTATGTGTAATGAAGTAGCTGATGGTGATCAGAATGATAATAATACTGATGATTTTAGGAGTGTTAAGGACTTTTTTGGCTATGAAGAGAATGTTATTAAAATGTATATAAAAAAGAGCAATAATTATAATATAATTTCTTGGGATACACTTCCCTCTTCTGATAAGATGGGAAGAGAAGATTTTCTTATTGAAAAAGAAAAAGTAAAAGATTCAGGATTAAAGTATTATACTTATGATGATTAAGTGGATCATTGTTAATCAAGAAAAGAAAATTCCGAAAAGCAAAACTATTATATAAAAGTAGAAGCCTATGCAGGTAAGAAAGAATCGGGTACTTTTGAACTTAGTTTTGAAAGTATGCAATTTGAAGTCGGCAACAGCCTTGTAAAAATAGGTGATAGTAAAAGGAAAGAAGAGGAGGTATTGGGAGAAGGTGTTTGTCCGCATTGTCGTAAAAAGCATATTGATTTGACAAGTAAGATGACTTTTCAAAATCAAAAAGATAGTACGGGATGTGCAAGAACTTCAAAAGCGATAATTAATGGAACAATAATTAGAGAATCCAAGTATGAAGAAGAATTAATAACATTAGATAAACTAAAGAAACTATGAAAAGAATTATAATACTATTTGTTGCAATCTCAATAATATCTTGTAAAAACAGAGTAAATTATGATAGTTCAACTTACTTAACAGAAGAAGATACAATAAGAGAACCATATAAAAGTCCTATACCTCAAAAAACTAAGTATAACTTAACAAAGTTGTATTATCGTGTTCTCTTTAATGAAGATTGTAGAAGTTTTGAAATAGATACTCTTACTTATGTAGAGATTAAAGATAGTCTTTTAATAGATAAAATATCTATGGATTGGTTTCTTTTAAAAATTAATAAAATAGATACAGTTTCAGGAGTAATAAATATATACATAGGAGAAGAATCTGATTATGAAGATGACCCTATACTATATAAATTTGGTAAGATATATAGTAATAGACATATTTATTATATCAAAAGAAAAGGCAAGTATTTATCTATAACAAATGATGCAATACCAGATAATTCAGATGTTTATATTGAAAAAGAAAAAGTAAAAGATTCAGGATTAAAGTATTATACCTATGAAGATCAAGTGGATTAAAAAGAAGATTCAGAAACACAAAATTATTACATAAAAGTAGAAGCCTACGCAGGCAAGAAAGAAACGAATACTTTTGAACTTAGTTTTGAAAGTAAGCAAGTTGAAGTGAGTAAAAGCCCTATAAAAGTAGAGGTTGGAGAAAAGAATTGTAGAACGTTCTCCCGTTTCCCAAAGTCAATTAGTATGTAGCTAAATAGATACCTCAATTTTAAAATATTCAGATGGTAAAAATTTATTATTTTATTTCAGCGTGTTTATTGTTGTTTACTTGCAATAATAACAATACCCAAGTGTCATCTTCTAATGATACTACAGATACTATTTCCTCTATCAAAAGAGATACCATAGTAGATAAGGATACAATTGCACCAATTCAAGTGCCTAAAGAAGAAACTGATGAAGCTACAAAAATGATTTTGGAATTTTATGATAAGTACATCAGGCAGCAAGATAAAATGCCTTGTCTTGATAAAAGGGAGTTTTGTGAAGAAGAATTAAGGGAAATAGAAAGGGAGTTTCTATCAAGTAAATTAATACGGAAAGTAAATTCAGATGAATTAAGTGCAGATCCTATTGTAAGAGCACAGGACTATACAATAAAATGGCTAGATTCTCTTAAAGTAAAGAAAATAAATTCAAAAAGATATAATGTGTATCTTTTTAAATTTTATGATAACAGATATGATAGCATACAATTAAAAGTTGCTAAAAAGAAAGACAGGTACATCATTGATGATATTATATTTTAAAATATTCAGATGGTAAAGATTTATTATTTTATTTCAGTGTATTTATTGTTGTTTGCTTGTAACAATAACAACACCCAAGAAAACAACTATATTGAAAATGATATAGATACCATTGAGGAAGCAGATTATGTACAAGAAATAACCGATAAGAGGATTACAAGGGAAATAAAGGATAAGAATTATGTTATCTTTGTAGAACCAACCTTATTTTACCTTGATAGCCTAAAGAATGTGTCAAAAGATGATGATTTCTATACAACGGTAGACGATGCTACTTTTTATATGACAATGGCAAGCGATCTTGCATTAGAAAAAAGAATAGATACAATAAACATAAAAATAGGCGAAATCTTAAAAATAGGGGAAAAAATAATTCAGGTATCCAAAGACAATCCTTGGACATTGATTTTATACAAACAGGGCGGAAAGACAAAAGAGTTATATCCTATAGAAATACAAATAGATGATAAAATTATTGACATTTTTTTCAATGAATAAGTCCGTATATCCTAACACTTTAACAATCTAATAAAAAGATTGATTGAAAGAAAACCTATTTTCCAATCTCTGTTAATATGCCCTTAACTTGACACCTAAATAAATTAATTTATTATATGAAACTCAAAAACGCAATCACTCTCAGCGCCGTAGCTTTGACTACAGCCTTCACTTCTGGTGACCTTTACGCTCAGAAGAAAAAAACAAAAACTAAAAAAGCTCAAGAAGAGACCGTTATAGGCGTCCAAAGAGGCTCTAACTACGGTGACCCTAAAGATGTAAAAGCCGAAGCAGGTGCTTTTGCTATTGTACCTCTAAAGTACAAATATTTCGGTTTAGAAGAATATATCGATGAGGAAACAATGTTCATCCATTTTTCTAAACACTATGTAGCTTACTTAAACAATCTCAACAAGGCGGTAGCAGGTACTCCTCAAGCGCAAATGAGCATCGAGGAACTCCTTCGCACTCTTGATATGAACAACGCAACCTTGCGCAACAATGCTGGTGGTTACTACAATCACAATATGTACTTTGCAGGGATGTCACGCAGTGGCGGAAGCCCTAAAGGAGCCTTAGCAGCCGCTATCGATCGCGATTTTGGCAGCTTTGATAACTTCAAAAAAGCCTTTGCCGAAGCAGGTGCCAAACGTTTTGGTTCTGGTTGGGCTTGGTTAGTAGTCAATAACGGTAAATTGCAAGTCGTCAGCACTGCCAATCAAGATAACCCATTGATGCCAGGGTTGGGCGTATCGGGTATTCCTGTATTAGCAATGGATGTATGGGAACACGCTTATTACTTGAAATATCAAAACCGTCGTGGCGATTACATCAATAACTTTTTCAACGTAATCGATTGGGATGTAGCCGAACAACTCTATCAAAAAGCAATTATCTCTAAACCCTGATTGCACAAAACACTGTATGTTCCCTCATCAAAAGAATCGCTTTTGCGGATTGCCCCTTCCCTTCGGGAGGGGAACGGGGTAGGCGTTTGATAATCAATTACTTTTAGAGAATGTTGTGTAGGGGCGTTTTGCAAACGCCCTTACAAATATCAAATGTATGTTCCCTCATCAAAAGAATCGCTTTTGCGGCTTGCCCTTCCCTTCGGGAGGGGAACGGGGTAGGCATTCGATAATCAATCGCTTTATGTACGGGCGTTTTGCAAACGCCCTTATTTCGAACAGCCTCAACGGAAGTAGGCATTTTAAAACAAGTTGTTGGATTAATTTTTTTTATTTGAAAAATAAATTGTACCTTTGTAGCATAATTTTAAAAACTTAATAACAATGAACGCAAAACAATTTGAACAAATGAAAAATAGCAAGGGCTTTATTGCAGCTCTTGACCAAAGTGGTGGTAGTACCCCTAAAGCCCTTAAACTCTACGGTGTAACTGAAGACCAATACAGCAACGAGGAACAAATGTTCGACCTCATTCACCAAATGAGAACACGAATTATCAAAAGCCCCGCCTTTTCTCACAAAAAAATTATAGGCGCTATTTTGTTTGAGCAAACTATGGATAGACAAATCGATGGTAAATACACCGCCGACTATCTTTGGGACGAAAAACAAGTCGTTCCTTTCCTAAAAGTAGACAAAGGATTGGAACCCCTCGATAACGACGGCGTTCAACTGATGAAACCTATCACAGGACTCACCGAACTATTAACCCGCGCTAACGAACGCCATATCTTTGGAACTAAAATGCGATCAGTGATTAAAAAAGCTTCTCCCGAAGGTATCGCACGAGTGGTTGACCAACAATTCGAGGTCGCTAAGCAAATAATAGCCGCTGGTTTGGTGCCTATCATAGAACCCGAAGTAGATATCAACATCCCCGATAAATCTCCCGCCGAGGCTATCTTGCGCGACGAAATTAGAAAGCATTTAGATACCCTCCCCGCCACTGCCAATGTGATGCTCAAACTCTCTTTGCCTACCATCAACAATTTGTACAAAGAGTTTACTCACCACCCCCGTGTAGTGCGCGTAGTAGCTCTTTCAGGAGGTTATCCACGTGAAAAAGCCAATGCCATCCTCGCCGAAAACAAAGGGGTAATTGCAAGTTTCTCTCGCGCCCTTACCGAGGGGCTCTCAGCAACTCAAACCGATGAGCAGTTCAACAACACCTTAGCTCACACCGTCGAAGGAATTTACGAAGCCTCTGTGAAATAATATCAAAACTAAAATAGTAACGCGAATGAAAGAAGCATTAGAACACGACCTCATCACTTTAGCTACCGAAATCCTCGCTAACGAAGGTGAGTGGAACCTCGCTCAACTAAACAAACAAGCTCACAAAATTACCGAGAAAATCGCTATTCTCACTTTTGTGGAAAAATACTATCAAACACTTGGAGCTTCAGAAGACCGTATGCACCGCACTATGCGAAAAGTATCCGATTTTATCGATGAAAATCAAGAAGAAGATATCTTTGATATACAAGTAGAAGCTTCCGAAGTGCACCCTCTCACTGCCCCTGAAACAGCCACTAAAGAAACTCCTAAAAAAGAACCCGCTTCTCAACCTGCCTTTGTAGCAATGGAGCCTGCCCCTATCACAAAAGAGGAAAAAACAGCTCCTGTCGAGAAACCTATTGTTAAACGCATTTTGCAAGAGGAATCCTATTCAGAACCTAATTGGGCAAAACCAACAAGTCGATTACAAACTGCAACAGCCGATCAACCAATTGAAAAACCTCAGCCAATTGAAAAACCAAAACCTGTCGAAACTGCTGCAGTAGCATTTGAAATCGAGCAACCCGCCATCGAACAATCTGAACAGTTTATCCAGCAACCTCAGTATACCGATGAGCAACGCCTCCTCAAGCAAACTCCTTCCTTAGAAGAGTTCATCTCTCAAAGCAAAAACACTGTTTTCGATAAAAAAGATACTACCGATGATGTGAAACCCACACAATCACTCAATGATAAGTTTGGAAAAACTCTCCAAATAGGTTTGAATGATAAGTTAGCCTTTGTGCAAAGACTCTTCTTCGGTAGTGAAAGTGAGTATAATAAGGTAGTAAAACACTTGGGCGAATTAAACTCTATGCAAGACGCCGTTCTCTATATCGAGCAACAAGTAAAACCTACTTACAACTATTGGAAAGGCAAAGAAGAGTACGAACAACGCTTCCTCGACCTCGTTCTTAAACGTTTTGAAGTCTAATGAGCAAACTCTATTTGATTCCTACCCCTATTGGAAATTTAGAGGATATAACACTGCGTGCCCTCAATTTACTCAAAGAAGTAGATATCATCTTAGCCGAAGATACTCGCACCAGTAGCAAGCTCCTCAAACACTACAATATTCGCACCCCTATGCAAAGCTACCACCTGTTCAACGAACATAAGGTGGTAGATAGTTGGGTGCAGCGTATCAAAGGAGGAACAACTGTCGCCCTCATTACCGATGCCGGTACCCCTGCCATTTCCGACCCTGGATTTCTGCTCTCTCGCGCTTGTATTGCTGAGGGAGTGGATGTGGAATGCTTGCCAGGTGCTACAGCTTTTGTCCCCGCCTTAGTAAATAGTGGATTGCCCAACGACCGCTTTGTGTTTGAAGGTTTCCTACCCGATAAAAAAGGTCGCCAAACTCGACTCTCACAGCTCGCCACCGAAACCAAAACAATGATTTTCTACGTTTCCCCTCACAAACTCCTCAAAACCCTCACCGATTTTATCGCTACTTTCGGTGCCAACCGCCCCGCAAGTCTGTCGCGTGAACTCACCAAAGTCCACGAGGAAACCAAACGCGGAACCCTCCAAGAATTGTTGGATTTTTATAAAGATAAAAACGTAAAAGGTGAAATAGTGATGATTGTTTCAGCTAACAGGTAACAGTGTCGCTTTTGCATCAGTTCGATATAAAAGAATATTGATTTACAGCTTTGTAACATAATATATTCACAATTTTAGATATGTAGAAGATAAAAATCGACAAAATCAAATGGAAAAATATGGATTAACTTTCATTCGTTTTTCAAATGAGGAAATTAAAACAAATATGTTTAGTGTAGTGTTGTCATTGGAAAGTAAAATAGAGGAATTAAAACGAGAAAATTTTATTAGATATTATTCAAAAAAATGCTTTTATTATCTATAGAAACCTCAGGACTTAACTGTTCTGTAGCCTTGTCAAAGGATAATCATATTCTCGCTGAAAAGTCCGAGAATACGGGTAAATTCACTCACTCTGAGAATCTACACCTCTTTATAGAAGCCGTGATGCAACAAGCCTCATTGCCCCTCACCGCCTTAGATGCAATAGCGGTAAGTGCTGGAGCAGGTTCATATACCGGTTTACGCATAGGGATTGCTACTGCTAAAGGTCTCTGTTTTGCCTTAGAGAAACCCCTTATAGCAATTCCTACCCTCCAGATTCTCGCTCATCAAGCCCAAGCCGATTGCATTATCGCAATGCTCGATGCCCGCCGTATGGAAGTGTATAGTGCAGTCTTTAATAGCCAATATGAGTTCGTAACCCCCACCGAAGCCAAAATCCTCGATGAACACAGTTATCAAGAAGAATTAAATAAAGGAAAAGTAACTTTCTTAGGCGATGGAAGTAATAAATTCGCTGCCATTTGTAAACATCCCAATGCCGTTTTTATTCCCAATGCTTTTCCCCAAGCCAAAGATATGCTCCCTTTTGCTATCGCAAAATACAACGCTCAAAACTTTGAAGATATTGCTTACTTCGAACCTACCTACTTAAAATAGACGTTTTTTGTTAAAATTGTTAATTATCATAGCTACAAATTTGCTAATTGGCAAATTATTTATACTTTTGTGCCTTAAATGAAAGTAATTACACTCATCAAAGCAGCGCGACTCCGCACTTTGCCCCTTTCAGTAGCAGGAATTATCACAGGGAGTGCGTTAGCTTATCGCTATGACCCTTCGGCGTTTAGCTGGAAAATATTCGCTTGGGCATTGCTTACAACTATACTGTTTCAAGTGCTTTCTAATTTTGCTAATGACTATGGCGATGGTGTGAAAGGCACTGATAATGAACATCGTTTAGGACCTCAGCGCGCTTTACAAAGCGGAGCTATAAGTCGCTTGCAACTCAAGCGCGTTATACTCATTACCGCAGGACTCTCTATACTCTCAGCATTAATACTTATCTACTTAGCTTTTGGTTGGGAAAATCTGCTCTATATAGTGATATTCTTTGTGTTAGGATTGTTGTGTGTAGCAGCAGCTATCAAATACACAGTAGGAAGTTCAGCTTATGGCTATCGCGGTTTAGGCGACCTTTTTGTGTTCGTATTCTTTGGATTGGTTAGCGTAGTAGGCAGTGAATTTCTTTACTCGCAAACCCTCCAATGGATTACTTTTCTGCCTGCAATCTCTATAGGATTACTAAGTGTAGCAGTGTTGAACCTCAACAATATGCGTGACTACGAGAACGACCAGCGTTCAGGTAAACACACTTTAGTAGTGAAAATGGGAATTTCGCTTGCTAAGTACTATCATTACTATTTGGTAGTGTTGGCAATGCTTGCCCTACTCAGTTTTTCAGTACTGCGCCTGCAAATGCGTTGGGAACTGCTCTATCTGTTAGCTTTCTTTCCTTTGGTGGTACATTTGCTTTCAGTAAAGCGCAACAACGATCTTAAGCTTTTGGACAAAGAACTAAAAGTAGTCGCTCTGAGCACCTTTTTGCTCTCAGTACTCTTTTTTATAGGAATATATATCAGTAAATAAAATACTCATACTTAAAGAATTATCTAATTACTATGGAAATTACTTTTTACGGACACGCCAGCATAGGGATAAAAATAGGTGAAACTCACTTACTCGTCGATCCTTTTATTTCCGAAAACCCTTTAGCGAGTGATATCGATATCAATCAAATAAAAGCCGATTATATCCTCATCACTACGGCTGGGCAAGATCATACTTGGGATGTAGAGAAGATTGCCAAGCGTACTAAAGCTCAAATCATCTCTAATTTCGAGATTGCTCGCTACTTTTTCAATCTTGGTATTGAGAACAGCCACCCTATGGATTTAGGTGGAACTTTCAATTTCCCTTTTGGTTCTGTGAAAATGGTATCGGCGTTGCACTCTTCTACCTTTGAAAATGGTAGTGATGGAGGTGCTGCTTGTGGATTTGTGATCAAAACCCCCGATAAAACAATTTACATTGCGGGCAGTACCGCCTTGCATTTCGATATGCAGCTTATTCCAGTGCGTTACAAGCTTGATTTAGCTGTATTACCTGTAGGTGGTAACTTCACTATGGACGTAGAAGATGCTATTATGGCTTCCGATTTCGTAAAGTGTAATAAAATATTAGGATATCACTACAATACAATGTCGCATATCAAAATAGATAAAGATGCCGCCGTACGTAGCTTCAAAGCCAAAGGCAAAGAACTCATACTTTTAGGCGTAGGACAAATTGTAGTAGTATAATTTACTTAGTGTACTAACCCTCTAAAAACGCCAAAGGTCATAGCATAACACTATGACCTTTGGCAAAGTTTTTTATAGTTCATTGTTAATTGAAAATTATTTATTACTTTTGCCATAACTTTATAACCACTCAAATGAGAATTATAGCTAAAAAACCATTGTTGAATTTTACACACAACATTCCGAAGCTAAATTTCCTTTGGAAGATTGGTATAGAAAAACTATTGTTGCCGAATGGTCTTGTTTTGCAGATATTAAAAAAGACTTCAATAGTGTAGATGCTGTAGGAAATGGTAGATTTGTTTTCAATATCAAAGGCAACCACTTTAGAATAGTAGTACATAATAATATATATCCGTTTTATCGGTACTCATAAAGAATATGATAGAATTGAAAATATAGATAAAATATAACATTATGATAAAAAATGAAATGCAATACAACGCTATAATGAAACGCATAGGTGAGCTTTTGCAAATAGTAGATGATAATACTCACGAAAGTAACCCTGATTATATAGAATTAATGATTCTTACAGATCTTGTAGAAGCCTATGAAGATATGTATTACCCTATAGAAAATACACTATCAAGTCAGTCTTTGCCTGTCTCCTAACTCCGAATCTCTAAAAACGCGAAAGGTCATAGCATAACACTATGACCTTTCGCGTTTTTCTTACTTCTTAACTCTTACCTAATAAGTAAATTCCTTGCTTCCTACTATCACTCCATCTCTCTTTACAACAGCTTTCTGTGGGTATTCATTTTTGAAATACTCGTAAGTGGTCTCTTCCACGTAATCTTGTCCCGAAATATTAGGGTATTTCACTGTTTTCTTAGTGATATTGTTACGACTATAACCTTCTTGTAAGAAAAACTCTGGGTGGGTCATTCTATACGAAAAAAGCAAGTAACGAGGGTTAGTCTTGTTGTCGTAAGTGTAAGTAGTAATAGAAGTCTTACCATTTTCAGTACGTGTGTGCTCTTTCACGGTTTCGTTGTAGTTGAGCACATACTTATCGGTAGCAACTACAGTAGTTTTAGGTCTATACCCTACCGTTTCTGTACGAACAGAAGTTTCTGTATTCACTTCATTAAGACCAAACTTGTAGGTAATGATTGTATAAACTGTAGTTTCAGATGATGTCTTTTTAGTTTTAACATACTCCGAAAGCAGACGACCATCGTATTTATACTCCTCTATGATAGGATATGCCTTACCTACTTCAGTAGTTGTTTTTTTCTTGATACTTCCCCTTTGAGTATACTCGTTGTACACAGTTTCGCTCTTTTGTATACCGCTTTCTTTGTATACAGTTTTAGTGGGGAAAGACCCATCGTATGAGTTTTCAAACTCCGAAGTAGGGATTTTACTCGTTGCAACTGTATCAACAGTCATTTTCTCTAATAAGCCTATACCAGTGTTGCGATATTTATACTCGCTGGTAATGCTCATTGTGTGGGTGCCTTGCACAGGTAAGATGGTTTCTACAATCTTATCTGCCAAATAAATAGGGTCATTTTCTGGTTGATAGTCATCTTTGTTATTACAAGCGACTAATAGCCCTACTGCCAAAAGTAATAAACTCACTCGTCTCATTGTATATACTATTTAATTGATTTTCTTTTAGAAAGAATATAGGTCTATATTAAAATAAATTATCTTATAAGTACTTGTTTTTTGAAGATTGTCCCTCTTTGAGGAGACGGAGGCTATACTATAAAAGCCGCAAAAATCTTGCCATATTCACATTATTTATTACTTTTGCAAATTAGAAATTCGTATTTTAGCTATGAAACATCGTTTACCCATACTCCTCTCTCTCCTTATTGCCCTCACCCTTTGGCAATGCGCCCGCCGCGGCTCTCCCACTGGTGGTCCTAAAGATGTTACCCCGCCGGTACTCTTGCAATCTGTGCCCAAATCGGGGGCTATGAAGTTCCACGGCAAGAAAATACGCTTGCAGTTCGATGAGTTTGTGGTAACTAAAGACGTCCGTAAGCAGCTCATCATCTCTCCTCCTATGAAAACTTTTCCTATCATTTCGCCTACTTCGGCTTCTAAATGGTTGGAAATTAATATCGCCGATACTCTTAAACCTAATACTACCTACGTGCTGAACTTCGGTAATAGCATTCAGGATTACAACGAGGGCAACCCGATTTCCGATTTCAAATATGTGTTTTCTACCGGTAGCACTCTCGATTCACTGTGGTATGAGGGAGACATCGCCGATGCAATCGCACCTAAACCCGATAATTTCGTGACTGTGATGCTCTATCCTTACAACGAGCAGTATAACGACTCATTGGTGTATAAAACGCAACCTACTTATGTAACCAATACCCTCGACAGTCTCGATAGTTTTGTGCTCGAATACCTCAAAGAAGGCAAATACAAACTCATCGCCCTCAAAGAAAAAAGCCCTAATTATATCTTCAATCCTAAGGACGACAAAATTGCTTTTATGGACGAACCTATCACCGTTGCCGATTTGAAAGGCAGTCCACAAGGTTTTTACCCTAAATTGCGCTTATTCAAAGAAGTGCCTCCTTACAAGGCGCATCGCCCTACACAAGCTGCTGGCAACCGCGTGCAATTTGGCTTTGAAGGCAAAACCGATAGCGTACAAATCAAGCCTATCTCGCCCGTAACTCCCGATTTTAAATATACTATCTCCAAAGACCCTAAGAAAGATACACTCAACTTTTGGTATACCCCTAAACAAAAAGATTCTTTGGTATTTACTATTACCAAAAAACAGAAAACCGATACGTTTAAAGTCCGTTTAAAGGAGATGAAAAACGATAGCTTGCAAATAGAAAACCTCTTTTCGGGCGACTTGCCTATGTACAAGGACTTTGGCTTCAAAAGCAATATCCCTATCGTAAAAACTGACCCCTCTAAACTGAAAGTTTTCGTTGGCAAAGACTCTACAGCGGTGGCTATTCCGTTCAAAACGCGCTTAGCCCCCAATAATTTAGACTACTATCTCTTATTCGATAAGAAAAACGACGAGACCTACCGCATTGAAGCCCTCCCTAATGCCCTCACCGATTTTTTCGGACATACGAACGATACCCTAAAAGTAACCGTGCGCACTAAAAAACTCGAAGAGGTAGCTATCCTAAAAATGCACCTCAACACTGCCGAAAACACACTGCAATATCCACTTATACTGCAACTTACCAATGAGAAGGCAACGGAAGTGCTCCGCGAAATTTATATCGAAAAACCTCTAACCGAATATCTGTTCGAGAATGTAACACCTGGTAAATTCCGCTTGCGACTCATTGAAGATAAGAACAAAAATCACCAATGGGATACCGGTAGTTTCTTAGAACATCGGCAACCCGAGCGGGTGTGGTATATGCCTAAAGAAATAGAACTCCGCGCCAATTGGGAAGTTGAAGAAAATTGGCAAATCACTAACCCCTAACCCCTAACAAACTACGTACGGGCGAATTGCAATTCGCCCCTACCAATGATATATAAAATGAAAAAACGCCTTTTCCTCCTCGATGCTTATGCCCTTATTTTTAGGGGCTACTACGCCTTTATCAAGAACCCGCGCATCAATTCCAAAGGATTGAACACTTCGGCGATTCTCGGCTTTATGAACTCCCTTTTCGAGGTGATTAAAAAAGAAAAACCCGACCATCTCGCTGTCGCTTTCGACAAAGGAGGGAGCGTAGCACGCACCGAACTCTTTACCGACTATAAAGCCAATCGCGAGGAAACCCCCGAAGCGATTCGTTTGGCTATCCCCTATATCCACGAAATACTCAAGGCTTTGCACATCCCTATCATCGAAAAAGAGGGGTACGAAGCCGATGATATCATCGGAACGCTCTCTAAACAAGCCGAAGCTCAAGATTACCAAGTGTTTATGGTAACCCCCGACAAAGACTATGCGCAGCTGGTGAGCGATAATATCTTTATGTACCGACCTGCGCGCTCGGGCAATGATATCGAAATTTGGGGTGTGAAAGAGGTGCAAGAGAAATTTGAAGTGCAAAACCCTTTGCAGGTGATTGATTTCCTGGGTATGATGGGCGATGCTGTCGATAATATTCCTGGGCTGCCTGGGGTAGGCGAGAAGACCGCCAAAAAGCTACTCGCCGATTTTGGCTCTATGGAAAATCTCCTCGCTAATACTGATAAACTAAAAGGCAAACTGCGTGAAAATATAGAAAATAACAAGGAAAAAGGCTTGCTCTCCAAACAATTGGCAACCATTATGCTCGATGTGCCGGTAACTTTTGATGAAGCCGATTTTGCAATGTCTCAACCCGATTTTGAAGCGGTGGGCAAGATTTTCGATGAGTTAGAGTTCCGTCAGTTGCTACAAAATTTCCTAAAAACCTACCAACCAGAAGCTGTGGTACAAACTCCCCCTAAGGCTGCTTCAGGTCAGCTGGATTTATTCTCACAAGGCGACCTCTTTGCGCAGCAGCAATTGGTGAGCGATAAGAAAAACAGCAGCAATACGCCTCATTTCTACCAATTAGCCGATACCCCAATGGCACAACAACTCTTGTTGCAAAGCCTATTGCAACAAACTGAAGTGTGTTTTGATACCGAAACTACTAATATAAACGCTCTCGAAGCTGAATTAGTGGGTATTTCCTTCTGCTGGGCAGCTCATAAAGGGCATTATTTGCCATTTCCTAAAGAAAAAGAAGCAGCTACTAAGCTCATAGAGCAATTCCGTCCGTTTTTTGAGAATGAACAGATAGCTAAAGTAGGTCAGAATTTGAAATACGACCTCAAAGTGTTGCAAAACTATGGAATTGAGGTACAGGGCGCTCTCTTCGATACGATGATAGCCCATTACCTGCTAAATCCCGATATGCGTCACAATATGGATATCCTCAGCGAAACCTACCTGAACTATACACCTATTGCTATCGAGAGCCTTATTGGCAAAGGGAAAACCCAGCGATCTATGCGTACCGTGCCTATCGATGAGGTAAAGGAATACGCTGTGGAAGATGCCGATGTTACTTGGCAACTCAAAAATGTGTTCCAAAGCCAAATGCCCCAAGTAAATGCCCAAAAAATCTATACTGATTTAGAGGCACCTCTTATCAAAGTGTTGGCAGCTATGGAACGCGAAGGGGTAAACCTCGATGTGGATTTTTTAAAAGAATACGCTAAAACCTTAGATGCCGATATTGCCCAACTCGAAACAGCCATAGCCGAGCAGGCTGGCGAGACTTTCAATTTGGCATCACCTAAACAACTCGGCGACATTCTCTTTGAAAAACTGAAGATTGACAGCAAACCTAAAAAGACGAAAACCGGTCAGTATGCTACTTCCGAAGAAGTCTTAGCGCCTTTTGCAGCCAAACATAAAATCGTAGCCGATATATTGGAATGGCGACAAGTGCAGAAACTCAAATCTACTTATGTAGATGCCTTGCCTTTAGAGGTAAATAAAAGTACGGGTCGTGTGCATACTACCTATATGCAAACAGTAGCAGCTACAGGTCGACTCAGCAGCAACAACCCTAACTTGCAGAATATCCCTATCCGCACCCCTCGTGGGCAGCAGGTGCGCAAGGCGTTTATCGCTCGCAATCCCGATTATGTGCTCCTCTCTGCCGACTATTCGCAAATCGAACTCCGCATCATCGCTGCCCTCAGCGAAGAACACAATATGATTGAGTCCTTCCTCCGCAATGAGGATATTCACCGTTCTACAGCGGCAAAGGTATTCAATGTCCCATTGGAAGAGGTAACCCGCGAGCAACGTAGCCACGCCAAAACAGTGAATTTTGGGATTATTTATGGCGTATCGGCATTTGGGCTATCTGCACAAACCGACCTCTCTCGCTCCGAAAGCAAAGAACTGATAGACACCTATTACGCTACCTATCCTAACCTCCGCAACTATATCAATAAACAAATAGAGTTTGCCCGACAACACGGCTATGTAGAAACCATTTTAGGCAGACGCCGTTATCTGCCCGATATTCATTCACATAACCAAGTAGTGCGTGGAGGCGCCGAGCGCAACGCCGTGAATGCCCCTATACAAGGCTCAGCAGCCGATATTATCAAAATCGCAATGATACGCATACACAACCAGTTGCAAGCCCAAAAACTCCAAACTTGTATGCTCCTCCAAGTACACGACGAGTTGGTGTTCGATGTGCCTAAAGCCGAATTAGAACTCGTAAAACCCCTTGTCAAAGAAGCGATGGAAAACGCCTTTACCCTTGCCGTTCCCCTCGTCGCCGATTTAGGTGTAGGTAACAACTGGCTCGACGCACATTAATTGTGTCGCTGCCGGCGACACAATTTCAAAAATATTAAAAATATGTCTAAAAAGAATCAATCAAACCGATTAACTACCCAGCATACAGCATCAAAAGGAGTAGTAGCTATATTTGGAGAAAAAGCTAAATTGCACAATATAGCAGTAAGTCAGATTTCTCAACTTGTAATGGAACAACTTCAAAAGGATTTTCCGTTACTCTCTTTTCGATATAGAACAAGTGTAAAAAAAGAAGAGATAAACGAGGCTTTAAGAAAAATAGATATAGCTTTAGGGCAAACACTCTTTGTGCCCAATGCAAGTATCATTCCCGATGGTGGGTTGATAGAAGTAAAAGATGATAAAGAAAATTGGAGAATTATCTTAGTATCAGAAGCTAAACATCAGGGTAAAGATATAGAAAATATTAAAGCAGGAAAATTAGTAGGTATAAAAAGTAATCAGGATTTAATGGTAGGTGGAAATGCTATAGAGAGAGCTCACAAAAATATAGCTGAAATGGCTAATTTGATGTTGTCGGAGTCTCATTTTCCTTATGTACTATTCTTAGAAGGTTCTAATTTTTTAACTGAAACTATTGAAGTAATGCGCCCTGACGGACGAATAGTAACTCTTGATTACAATTCAGGTATACTCAACAGATTAGATAAACTCACAGCAGCTAATTATGGAATGCCTATCAACACCAATCTTTGTGAAAATAAAGTTGTAACACATAACGATAAAACGATTATGTTACAAGCTGCGTCCATCTACACACGTGGAAATGGCGAAAAGTGGGATGCTCAATCAATATTTGATGTGATGCTTGAAATCTCTAAGACTTCTCTAAAAGTATTAGGGAGTGAATTGTTTAATCAATTAACGCAAAAGTAAAATGGCACGAAAAGCGACAAATAACTTGCTACAAAAGGCTAAAAAATCTAAAAATGACGAGTTTTATACCCAATTTTCAGATATTGAAAAAGAGTTACAATATTATAAAAGTCATTTTGAGAATAAAATAGTCTATTGCAATTGTGATGATCCACATACAAGTAACTTTTTTAAGTATTTTGTTTCAAATTTTAAAGAGTTAAGGCTTAAAAAAGTAATAGCAGCTTGTTATGCTGAAAACGGTTTTTTTGCTGAATATGCAGGAGAAAAAATAGCTGTTTCTTACTTTAAAGGAGATGGTGATTTTCGCAGTGCCGAAAGTATTGCATTGCTCAAACAATCGGATATAGTAGTAACAAATCCTCCTTTTTCGTTGTTTCGTGAATATGTAGCACAATTGGTGGAATATCAAAAACAATTTCTAATCATAGGCAATATTAATGCGATTACTTATAAAGAAATTTTTAAACTGATACAAGAAAATAAGGCTTGGTTAGGTATTCATTTAGGTAGAGGTATTTCAGGGTTTATCGTTCCTCAACACTATGAACTCTATGGAACAGAAGCTCGAATAGACGCTTCAGGTAATAGAATAGTATCCCCTAACAATTGTTTATGGCTTACTAATTTAGATAATTTCAAACGTCACGAGGATATAGTGCTCACTAAAAACTATTTTGGCAATGAAAACAATTATCCTCAATACGATAATTACAATGGTATTCATATCGATAGAACTGAAAATATACCATCAGATTACACGGGCTATATGGGAGTACCAATAACTTTTCTACACAAATTCAATCCTAATCAGTTTGAGATTGTGAAATTTAGAAAAGGAGATAATGAAAAGGATTTGTCAATAAACGGTAAATACCCTTATTTTAGAATATTAGTAAGGAATAAACGTTATTCCCTTGTCAATTGTTAATTATTAATTTATGTACAAAACCCTTCCTAAAAAACGCTATCAAAAAACCTTGAGTATTCTCAAACGATATGCTCCTCAGGGGAGTACAATCCTCGATATAGGGGTAGAAAATCCTTTTTCAACGATTATGAAAGAGGAAGGTTATACGGTGCTTAATACTACCGGTCAGGATTTAGATTTCAAGGCAAATACCCTTCAGAATTTTCAAGCCGATTTCACTACCGCTTTAGAGATTTTAGAACATTTGGTGAACCCTTTGGCTGTACTGCAAAATGTCCCTACAAATAAAATATTGATTACAGTACCTTTGCGACTTTGGTTTGCCAAAGCCTACCGCAATACTGCCGACCCCCGCGACTGTCATTACCACGAGTTTGAAGATTGGCAATTAGATATGCTGTTAGAAAAAGCAGGATTTCGGATTGTATATAGAGAAAAATGGACGCACCCCGTGAAGAAGTTAGGCTTGCGTCCGCTGTTGCGATATTTCACTAATAGATATTATGCCGTAGTAGCCGAGAGAATTAACAAATTAGAAAATTAGCAGATTAGCAAATTATAAAATGACGAAAAAAACAACAATAGTAAGTATTATCCCGCTACTCATATTCGTAGCTATATTTTTGGGCAGTGGTATTTATTTCGATAATTTCTATTCATTGCCAGCACCTATTATTGCGCTTTTTGCAGTGGTAGTAGCTTTGCTTATCTACCGCGCACCTCTCAACCAAAAGATAGCCCTTTTCTTCAGAGGGGCAGGCAATAGCAATGTGTTGCAGATGTGTGTAATAGCTCTTTTGGCAGGTGCTTTTGCTTCGGTAGCCAAAGCCTCTGGCAGCATCGATAGCATAGTGAATATGGGGATGTACTACATTTCACCCGAATACTTTCCCGTAGGTATTTTTGTAATTGCCTCTTTCCTCTCGTTTGCAACAGGAACCTCGGTAGGTACCATTATGACCCTCTCGCCTATTGTCTTCAATTTGGCTTTTGAAAGTCATTCCGATACCGCCCTTATAGGGGCTGCGTTGCTTTGTGGCGCGATGTTTGGCGACAATCTGTCTCTTATTTCCGATACTACTATTGCCGCCACCCAGTCGTTAGGCTGCAAGATGAGTGATAAGATGAAAACCAATTCTCAAATAGCACTTCCCGTTGCGCTGCTATCGGCGGTAATTCTCTTTTTTATTGGCAACCCAGGTGCTACCACCTTCACTCATAGCGAAGCCTATCACACCTTCAATCCCTTGCTTATTTTGCCTTATGTAGCAGTAGTGGTCATTTCGCTTTTTGGAGTAAATGTATTCGTGTCACTGTTCTTGGGAGTTGTTTTCTCAGGTGTTATGGGATTCACCTACAACAAGTTCTCTTTCTTAGAATTTACTCAACACACTTACAAAGGCTTTATGGATATGGCTGATATCTTCTTCCTCTACTTCATCATCGGTGGATTAGCCTTTTTAGTAGAGCGTTTTGGCGGCATTCAATTTCTGATGAACCTCGTTGCCAAACGTATCAAGAGTGGAGCTTCAGCCTTGCTGGGAATGGGCTTTTTAGTAACTGTTGCCGATGTGTGTGTAGCGAATAATACGGTGGCAATTCTCATCGTTTCTAAAATAAGTAAGCGCATAGCCGAGCAGTTCCAAATACCCCTCCGCAATGCGGCTTCAGTATTAGATATCTTCTCGTGTTATGCGCAAGGTCTCATTCCTTATGGAGCACAAGTAATCGCCCTATACCAATTTGCCCATACGATGGACTATTTATCTTTGGTAGGGTACTCAGTCTATCTTCACCTTTTACTTATAGCTACTTTAGTGTATATAAAAGTAAGAGGAAAAGTTTAATAACTACAATGTTGCTAAAGAAAGAGAGGTGGTTTCAGGGGCTTCCCATTGAGGTTTTTGTATTGCTTCAATGTGTGAGGTATCGTAACCCGCAAACGCTTTAAGGTAGTGTTGCAAGGTAACGCCATTGCCATCGGCAAAGTTATATCCCCCTTGATGTTTGAAGAATTTCTTCACTGAACTCTCACCAGCCAAGTGAGCGGCTGCCAATATCCCCGATTCAGTAATGTGAATCCCGTTGATAGTTTTGCCTACATATTTTTTAATTTCTTTGCGCAAAAACCATTTGGTGCGCTGTAAGCTCAACACAAACACTTGTTCTTGTTGTTCAGGAGAGTTCAAAAATTGTTGGGTATCAGTTACGCCATAGAAGCGAAGGGCGCGTTTCCCAAATTGATATTTCCCCATATAGCCAAAACGGTTTACAATAGTGTAGTTACCGCGTGATTCGCGATAGGCTAAAGCTTCTTTAAATCCAATAAATGTTTTTCCTGTGTGGAGAGTAAAAGAAGTGGGAAGTAGTGTGCTATTCGCAGTTGCTTCTGCTGGCATAGCGGTGGCCATTTGAGGTACATCAACTACAAAAGTAGGTGGAATTGTGATTACTTTTGTCTCTTCATCTTTGATCGTAAAACCTAAAAAGGCAAAGACCATTACTGCAAAAAAATACCTCTTTTTAACTAATTTCATAAATTTTGTTTTCTTTAAGACTGACGGTTTTCTACAAGAGAAAAAGCCTGCTTAAAATTATTTCGGCGGCAAAATTACAAAAATTATGCCAAGTACCAAAATTTAGAGTTCGTTTTTTTTATTTTCCCCGTCCCAAAACCAATTTGCTCATTTCCTCATTTGCTCATTTACTAATTTTCTCTATCTTTGCACCGTGTAACATCAGCTTGAAGTTTCGGCTTCTGCTTAAAAACTTAATTTATAATGAAAAAGATATACACTTTATGTGTTCTTTTTCTTGCTTTAGCGTGCAAGAAAGACAACGATGAAACCCCTTTGTTAAGTAGTGAAAAAAATATTCTTTCATTTACCTTTATTGTAGAAGGTACTACTTATACCAGTACAATCAGTAATGCCGCCATTACTGCCCAATTACCCGAAGATACCAATCTTACCACTCTTACCCCTACCATCACCTTCTCTAAGGGGGCTACTGTAACTCCTAATAGCGGTGTAGCTCAAGATTTCTCTAAAGAAGTAAGCTATACCGTAACTGCCGAAGATAAAAGCACTAAAATCTACAAAGTGCTCATAACTACCGAAAAAACACCACAGCCTAATGAGCCTATACAAATTGGCCACGTCCCTAATGAATATACTACAAATAAAGCTGGAGGCGAGGTAGTTTATTTTGATGTCAATACCTTGCCCGTCAAAAAAGAACAGATAAAAGTCGAACTCGTTAAACGCCGCCCTCCATTTGATACTTATTCCCTTAAAGTACAGAAAATCGATAAAAAAGAAAGACGTGTATATGTAGTATTGCCCGACTCTTATAAAAATGGTGAATACTTCTTTAAGGCGACTTTTGATAAAGAAGAAGTACAAAGTGGCTTTTTTATCTTGGATGGTAGTGAGATAGAACTGAACGTATTAGATGTTATGGGTATGCCTCTTACTTCTTTGGCAACTACTGAATTGCAAACTTTCAAAACAGTAGTATTCGCCAATACTGAAGCCTTGAAGAAATATACTTATTATTTGAGAAAAGACACCCACGACTACCAACTTACAGTGAGTGACATCTCCAATTATAACATTCAATTTAAGATGTTCAATACACCTGCAGGAGCTTTTAGCGGAGGTAACGACTTTAAGTTTGTAGTAAAAGGTAATGGCAAAGAATATGTACTTCCTTTTGTAAACACCGACAAACAGCCTATACAAATAGTTGCTGCTAAAGCCCCTATAATTAAGTCGCTTTCAGCAACAACTTTAAAAACAGGTGATGAGCTCACTGTAACGGGAGAGAATTTTACCTATGCGAGTGTAGGTCTTAATACTGGTTACAGAACTTGTCATTTACTTTTGATAAAAGACGGTGAGACTAAAGCAACTATCGAAACTTATAATCACCGAGGCACAACTGCTACTTTTGAAATAGGAGGCGATGTGCCTGCAGGTACTTATAAAGTAGTACTCTCCTCTCAAATACAGCTGAAATCAGAACCTTTTAGCCAAGAGGTTACCATTCAAAAAACGACTGCTACCCCCTCTGCACGCCTAAAAGTTACTAAAGCTGTGATTATAGATGAGAATGCTGCTTCCTTCCGCAAGCAAGTAATGATTACTTTTAATGAAATTATAGGTAGTGCTCGTATAGAAGCGATTGTATTCCCTAATTTGAGAATAGAAAATATGCTTACCTATAAAAGTGCCATAACCTCTTCTCGACTATCAGATAGCGATTACAATTATCTCGTAAACAACCTCCCAAAAGGTTATGTACTCATAAAGGAAAACGGCAAAGAATACCAAGCAGAGTTTTCTTTGGTAAAAGGAAATTAAATCTCATTTTCTCAGAGATTCTTAGAGTCTCTCCCTACTATCAACAAATCGACAAATTAACTATATGAAACCCATTGAACGAGCGGCACGTCTATTTGCCGACATTAACGAACTGCTGATTTCTAGCGGCGCCAATACCCGTAGGGTAGAACGCAATGTAGAACGCATCTCTAATGCCCTTAACTACCATTGCGAAAATTTCTATTCTCACGCTGCTATTGTGCTTACTGTGCAGGATAAAGCTACAGGCGAAAAGGAAACTATCGTACGTACAATCCCTCATCACGGAGTAAACTTCAGCGCTATTTCTGATATTAGTATCCTTTCTTGGGAAGCAATTGAAAAAAAACTCCCTATCGAAGAAATTGAAGAACAAGTTGCAACGATTAAAGCCAAACCTCATTACAATATGTATGTGATGTGGTTCTTCGTATCGGTAGCAGGAGGTTCGTTAGCCTATGTATTTGGTAAAGAACAAGCTAGTTATACCGAGTTTGCAATGTCGTTTATAGCAACCTTATTAGGTTTAGCGGGACGTCGTATCCTGCAGTTGCGCAAGTTCAATGTGTATATCTGTTGGGGGTGGGCTGCTTTTGTGTCGGTAGCCGTGATGAGTATCTTCCGTTTGGCGGGAATAGAGCAGTACCACAACGCCTTAGCCGCTTGTGTGTTGTGGTTAGTGCCTGGAGTACCTCTTATCAACGGATTTATCGATATGCTCTCTGGCTGTATTGTAGCAGGGATAGCTAAACTCACACACGCGGCTATCTTGGTTTTTATGATTTCATTAGGTTTTTATTTAGCTTTACTATTATTTGGTTATGAACTTCCTTGATGTATTTTTAGGATTAGCCGAACGCATCTTTTGGTCGATGTGGATTTCTATTGGCTTTGCTTTATTGTTCAACACTCCCCGTCGTGCCTTGTGGATTACAGGCGTATTAGGCGGTATAGGTTGGGGCATTAAGTTTATACTTTTAGGTACGGTGATGCCCGAGCAAATCGTGATTACCTCCTTTTTAGGAGCTTGTGCCGTGGGGCTCTTGGCAGTCTATTTCGCTCATCGCGTACATACACCTCCTATTGTGTTTACGATACCTGCCGTTATCAATATGATTCCTGGTAAATATGGCTATGAGTTTATGATGAAAATCATCCAAATAGTAACCGTTGAAACCCGTCAGGACGAAACCCTCGACCTGCTTTATCAAACTTTTAAACTCGGTTTGCAAACAGGTTTTATTACTATGTGTTTAGCCTTTGGAGTGATTACCCCTATGTTACTCTTCAATACCTATTCGGTAAAAGGTAAAGACCTCAACAATTTTATCAAACGCCGCTTAACACGCAAAAAAACAAAAGCCGAATTAGAAGGAAAAGTAGAAGAAAATGAACCCGTATAACATCAATTGTTAATTGTGTAACGTGTTAATTATTAATTGTTAATTGTTAATTGTTAATTGTTAATTGTTAATTGTTAATTGTTAATTGTGTAACGTGTTAATTATTAATTAAAAAATATGCCCGAATTCTCAGCTATTGATTTTGAGAGTCTGATTAAAGATTGGATTAAAGGACTCATCAATTTCGCCCCTACTATGCTCGGGGCTATTGCCCTCTATTTTATAGGGCGTTACATCATCCGTTTTATTGTAAAACTCCTCAAAGGATTGATGGAACGCCGTGGAGTAGACCTCGCTTTGCAAGGTTTTTTGTTACAAGTAGTCCGCTGGATACTCTATATTGCGCTCTTCCTCACCATTGTACAGGTGATAGGCTTGCCCGCAACCCAGTTTATCGCAATCATCACCAGTGGTTTTGTAGCAGTAGGCTTGGCGTTACAAGGGTCGTTGTCTAACTTCGCTAGCGGGATAATGATACTCATTTTCAAACCTTTCCGCGTAGGCGATGTAATCGAAGGTAATGGCGAAAAAGGAACCGTGAAAAACATCGGTCTCTTTGCTACAACCCTCAACAAAGCCGATAACGAACAAGCGATAATCCCTAACACCCAGCTGTTTAGCAATAGTATTATCAACTACAGCAGGGAAGAAAAACGCCGAGTGTACGTGCTTGTAGGTATAGGGTATAGTTCCGATATCCAAAAAGCCCGTGAAGTGCTCTTGCAAATTGCCAAAGAGGAAGTCAAAGCCCTTCCTGAGCCCGCTCCTGTGGTTTATGTAGATGCCTTAGCCGATAGTTCCGTAAATATGTCGTTGCGCTATTGGTGTCTCACTCCCGACTATTGGGAGTGCTATTTCCGCACTATAGAAGCTATCAAAAACCGCTTCGATGCCGCCGGTATAGAAATTCCATTCCCTCAAGTGCAAGTACATCAATAAAGTAAGAAAGCGGCTCGCACCTTTGGCAAAGTTGATTACCTGATAATCATTCGCTTTTTCAGTATATTGTAGGGGCTAATGGCAATTAGCCTCACTATTTAATTACAATCTTATATAAAGGAATTATCAAAAAGAAATTAGTAATTAAAGTGTTAAAATAATGTTAAAAAATTTTTTTATTGCTAATTTATATATACTTTTGTTTCATCTTAACATCTAAAAAAATAAGTCATAATGAAGAACATTTTATTATTAGCTACGGTAGCCTTAACATTTGCCAGCTGTAGCAAAAGTGACGACAATATCTCTTCGGATAACTACGAGCTAAGTAATGATGGTCGTACTCTTGTGAAGTGGACAAATAGCAATACTACCACTCTTGATATGCAAGCCGATGGTAACTTGCAGAAAGTAAATTTTATAGGGGATAACGCTTTCAGAATGAAAGAAGCTCTTACTTCTATTACCTTTCCTAAGGACTTATACCGAATAGGAACAGAGGCTTTTTATGCAACTAACCTCAGTGGAGGGGTGAAGTTCAATGTCAATTCAGAAACTGAAGTTAATTTTGGATCACAAGTTTTTGCTCGTACTAATATTACAACAATAGAACTTCCTAATGCCAATGGAATAAGTGATAGGATGTTTGAATCTTGTCAGTCTTTAAAAGAAGTTAAACATCAAAGAATGATAAGAGTAATAGGTAGTTATGCTTTTAGTAACTGTAGATCTCTTGAATACTTGTTTTTTCACGATTCATATCTTACAAAGGTAGAGCAAGGAGCTTTTGCAAATTGTGAAAAGTTAAGAGTTGTAACTTTGCCTCTATTGGTTACTGAGATAGGAGATGTAGCCTTTGCTAATTGCAATGCTTTAGAGTCAATTACTATTAATGCTAAAACTCCTCCAACTTTGGGTGAAGATGTATTCTATGGAGTGAAGAATATTCCTAGAATTTATGTATTTAGCAGAGATGCTTACAAAAATGCTCCAGGTTGGAGTAAATATGCCAATAGAATATATTCTAAATAATATTTTGTTGTTAATTGCTCTTTATTTACTACCTTTGTGGTGTTTTTAATATCATAAAATGATTATGCAATGAGAAAAATATTCTTTTTGGTTTTCATAACTATCACTTTAGCAGCTTGTTCCAAAAGCAATGACGACAGCGCAAATGTACCCGAAACCGACTACCAGCTCAGTGCCGATGGCTTAACCTTAGTCAAATGGCTCAATCCTCTTACCTCTGGTATCAATATGCAAGCTGATAGCCGTTTGCGTGAAGTGAATACTATTGGCGAAAAAGCCTTTAAAGATTGCAGCCGACTCCAATCCGTCATCTTCCCCGATAACCTCAAAGAAATCAATACCGAAGCCTTTGCTGGAACCGATCTCCGCACTTCAGTAGTCTTCAATTCTTATTCCGATGTAGTGTTTGGCGAAAGAGTTTTTAGCAATACCCGTATCACCTCAATAACACTTCCTAAAACCAAAGAGTTGTCGGCTGAAATTTTTGCAAATTGTACTGCCTTGAAAAACATTACTTTTGCAAAAACAGGTAAAATCGGCAGAGGGGCTTTTAAAGGCTGTACAGCCATTGAACAAATCGACCTCTCTCAAGCTGAAGCTATTGCCATAGGAGCAGAGACTTTTGCCGGTTGTAAACGCCTCAAAAAAGTGATTCTCTCGGTAACAATGAACCTCAAACCTATAGGTGACAAAGCTTTTGCCAACTGTGAGTCCTTAGAAAATCTCACCGTACTCGCGCTTTATCCCCCCTATTTTGAAGGTAACCCTTTTCAAGGCATCTCTTATCCCACAGTTTACGTGCCCGCTACTCCCGATGATTTGATTGATATATACAAAAGAGATTCCCAATGGAAAGCATTAGCTGATAAAATTCATAAACTATAGCTAAAGCATTCATTTTTCTTACACTAACATTGCTGATTGATTTTTATTCCATACATTTGCAACAAAATTATAGAAACTATGGAAGCAGAACTTATAAATGATGTCCTAACTGAAGATACACTTCTTTTTGAACAACAAAAAGAGGCCAAAAGATATAGCATACAAAAAGGATTAGAGGAAGATAAAGCAGGGCTACATATTCCTCAAGACGAAGTAGAACGTGAAATGGAAGCGATATTATGGTCGTAGTTTGGACTCCTAAAGCAAAGGAGGAACTAAAAGAAATCCTTGTCTATTGGAAAAAGAGAAATAAAAGTAATGCTTATTCTGTTAAACTAAATGCTGAAGCGCAAAAAGTAGCTAAATCTCTTATTAAAGATCCATATATTTGGCCTATAGAAGAAGATTATGAAGATGTTCGCTCTGTTTTAGTATTTTACAATTACTCTATTTTCTATAGAGTAGAGGAAAATATTATCCGTATTCTTTCTTTTTGGGACAATCGTAGAAATCCGGATAGTTTAGATTTATTTGATTTTTAAAAAATGAAAAACCTTACCCTTTTTACTCTTATCTTTGTCGCTTTGGTAAGTTGTTCTAAGAGCGATAACAGCAATACCCCTGCCCCTCATCGCTCTACCTCCGATTACGACATCTCAGCCGATGGTCGTACCCTCATCAAATGGAAAAACCCTAATACTACCGAGTTGGATATGCAAGCCGATAGTGAGTTGAAACGCGTCAATACTATTGCTAAAGAGGCTTTTAAAGAACATCAAAATCTCCAATCGATTACTTTCCCTAACAACCTCAAAGAAATAGAAGAAAGTGCTTTTGAAGAAGCTAGCCTCAGTGGTACTGTTACTTTCAATACCAACGCTACAGTAGTTTTTGGCGATAAAGCTTTCTTCAAAACAAAAATTAGAAAACTCTCTCTTCCTAATGTAAAAAGACTGCCCTATAGCGTATTGTCAATGTCTTATAATCTCGAAGAATTACACTTCAATAAAGTAGAAATATTAGGATTTGGCGCTATTGGGTGGAATTATCTAAAAGAAATTAACTTAGAAAATACAGGCATTACCGAAATAGAAACTGTCGGTATTTCGGGCTGTACTGAGGTAGAGAATATCGTCCTTCCCGCTACAATCAAAGTCATAGGATACGATTCTTTTTGGCATTGCAAACGTCTCAAAACAATTACTATTAATGCTGTAAATCCCCCTACTTTAACCAATTACCCTTTCAAAGATACTAATTTGCAAAAGGTATATGTACCCCAAGCCTCAGTAGAGAAGTATAAAGCAGCACCCTTTTGGAAAGATTTCGCCGCTAAAATTCAAGCAAAACCATAATAATTAACATCAGTTCAATATAACAGAATATTGATTTACAGCTTTATATCATAATATATTCACAAAATAATTCACCGTCAGGTGAAAATTCGTGTTTCACATACCCAGCTGTGAGCCCTCGCTGGCTTTGTGGGAGATTAAAAATATTTTACTAATTGTTAATTGTTAACTATCAATTGTTAATTGAAAATTATGAACTTTACCACAGCACGTGAGCACCTCAAAAATGTGCTCCTTCCCACTCCCCTCATCTACAGTCCTATCTTCAGTGAAGAATCAGGCAACAATATCTACATCAAACCCGAAAATCTCCAAAAAACAGGAGCTTTCAAAATTCGTGGCGCTTATAACAAAATGCTCAAACTCACCGAAGCTGAAAAACAACGTGGGGTTATAGCTTCTTCGGCGGGTAATCACGCCCAAGGGGTTGCTTATGCAGCCCGCGAGTTGGGTATCAAAGCGGTGATTGTAATGCCTAAAACTACCCCGCTCATCAAAGTGCAGTCTACTAAAAAATACGGTGCTGAAGTGGTGCTCTACAGCGATGTGTACGATGATGCTTACCAAAAAGCCAAAGAGTTAGAAGAAAAAGAAGGCTATGTATTTGTGCATCCTTTCAACGACCCCGATGTGCTTGAAGGTCAAGGTACTATTGCCCTCGAAATCCTCGAACAGTTACCTCAAACCGATGTGATAGTCGTACCTATAGGTGGTGGCGGACTCATCTCGGGGATTGCCTGCGCTGCTAAACAAATAAAACCCGAAATAAAAATCGTAGGAGTAGAACCCTCAGGCGCTGCTTCGGCTACCGAAGCGCTTAAGAAAAATAAACTCGTTACCCTGCCCGAAGCCAATACCATCGCCGATGGTACTGCCGTAAAACGCATAGGTGAACTCAATTTCGAGTATATCAAAAAATATGTAGATGAGGTAGTAACTGTCGATGATTATGAACTTACTGAAGCCTTCTTGTTACTGGCTGAAAAACATAAAATTATAGCTGAAAACTCAGGGGTATTACCTTTGGCTGCCCTTAAAAAACTCACCGACCGCAATAAAAATGTTGTGCCTGTAGTGAGTGGTGGCAATATCGATGTGCTGATGATTTCCTCAATGATAAACAAAGGATTGGTGAGCCGCGATCGTATTTTTAACTTCTCAGTAAGCATCCCCGACCGCCCTGGTGAACTCGCTAAAATTACCCACATCATTGCCGATGTAGGCGCTAATATCGTCAAACTCGCTCACAATCAGTTTAAAAACCTTTCTCGTTTCCGCGATAAAGAAGTACTTATCACCGTTGAAACTAATGGTACCGACCACATCCAGCAGTTAGTACAAGCCTTTGAAGAAAAAGGTTACGCAATCAAGTAAGAGATAAGAGGTATGAGGTATGTGAGTAAAGCCTGTGAAGAGCATAGAAACCTTCTATCCCCTATCTCCTAAAATCCCAAATAGAACTCTTTTGTAAGTGCTTTATACTCTTCGGTATATACCCCTCGTTCTTTTTCGATAGTAAGAATATCAGTGGGGTAGGAGGGTTGAGGAGTGCGAGCAAAGAGCATCATACTGCGTTTGAGTTCGCTTTGTGCTTTGCCACGTGTATGAGTGATTTGTTGGGGGAAAAGTCCGAAAGTAGCTGCCAAAGTGATAAATCTTTCACTTTCGGTATATGGAAGAATAACGCTAAACTTCCCTTCAACAGCTAACAAACGATTGACTCCCTCTAAGAGTTGTTTAGGAGGTAGCGCATCGCTAAAACGAGCCGTATTGCGCGCTTTTTCAGGAGTTTTATAATCGGTAGGGTAGAAGGGAGGGTTAGAGATAATCAAGTCGTAAGGCTCGTCCATTTCAGTAAAAAACTCTTCAAACGATGCGTGATAACAAAAAAGTCGGTCGCCCCACGGACTTGCTTCAAAATTTTCAGTACATTCTATATAAGCACTTTCATCAATTTCCACAGCATCAATAGTCATTGCCTCAGAGCGCTGTGCGAGCATTAAGGCGAGTAAGCCTGTGCCAGCTCCAATATCTAAAATACTTTGAGGCTGCTCTATAGGCGTCCACGCGCCGAGAAGTACGCTATCAGTGCCTATTTTCATTGCACTTTGCGCCTGCTTTACACTAAATTGTTTAAATTGAAAGGTCATAGTTGTCAGGTGTTAGGGGTTCAGGGTTCAGAGTTTTCGCCGCAAAAATAGCAATAATCCCCTAATACCCAAATCGTCAAATTGTTAAATTGTCAAATCATCAAATTCCCCCAACTCCAATCTCTAAAACTACTTATTCTCCAGATAGTCCCCCTTCGGGGTTCGGGGGCTAATTATCAAATTCCCCCAACTCCAATCTCTAAAACTACTTATTCTCCAGATAGTCCCCCTTCGGGGGTTCGGGGGCTACTTGTCATTCGTAATTCGTAATTCGTCATTCGTCTCTCGTAATTCGTCATTCGTCTCTCGTCATTTATATGGTTTTTCTGTTAAAACCGCCCTTTTTATTGTCATTTCTGTGTTAAAAAGAAAAACATTCCAACTTCCTTTTATTTGCTAATGATTTATATTATGTAAATGCTTTTTTCATCTTCTTTTTTCTATATAAATTAACAAATATAACTTTTTTTCGTTATCTTTAAAAATCATTTGCTTTTTCCTTGTTTCGTTTTAGGTAAATTTATACTTTTGCACCGTCAATTTTTAACATTTATTTTATGAATTACCCTAAGCTATTCTTTGTGTTTAGTGTCTTTTTCTTACTTTTTGGAGGACTCTATGCACAAGATAAAACGGTAACGGGTGTCGTTACCGATGAAAGCAAAACCCCGCTCATCGGGGTGAGTGTAGTGGTTAAAGGCACTACACGTGGTGTTTCTACCGACTTTGATGGGAAATTTACCCTCCAAGCCAAAGAAGGTGAAACAATTGAATTTAGTTCAGTGGGATATGTCGCTCAAGACAAGAAAGTAACAGGAGCTGGCAAAACACTGAATATGAATGTTGTCCTCAAAGAGGAAACCCAGCAACTCTCCGAGGTGGTGGTAACTGCTTTAGGTATCAAACGCGAAGAAAAAGCGTTGAGCTACAATGTGCAACAGGTGAAGTCCGAAGAACTCACCAAAGTGAAAGCTCCTAACTTTGTAAACAGCCTCAATGGTAAAGTTGCAGGGGTTACTATCAACAAAAGTGCTTCAGGGCCAGGAGGTGCTACTCGTGTGATAATGCGCGGTGAGAAATCTATTGAAGGTAGTAACAACGTGCTTTATGTGGTAGACGGGATTCCGCTTTTCAATACCCAAGCAGGTGGCGACAATAGTGGTATCAAAGGTGAAGGTCGTGTAGGTAGTGAAGGTATCGCCGACTTTAACCCTGAGGATATTGAGAGCATCTCGGTGCTTAGTGGCCCTTCGGCGGCTGCCCTCTATGGTAGTAATGCCGCCAATGGGGTGATTCTTATCAATACCAAAAAAGGTAAAGAAGGCAAAATGCAAATTTCACTCTCTTCTACTACCGAGTTTAGCAAACCTTTTATATTACCTGAATTCCAAAACACTTATGGCAACCGCAGTGGGCAATATAGCAGTTGGGGTAGCAAATTGGCAACCCCTAGCAGCTACGACCCCGCAAAAGACTTCTTTGAAACAGGTACTAACTTTATCAACTCACTCACCCTTACAGCTGGTAATAAAACCAATCAAACCTTCTTCTCAGCTGCGAGTACTAACAACAATGGGGTAGTGCCTAACAATAGTTACCACCGTTATAACTTCACAGTGCGCAACACTACTTCGCTATTTAAAGATAAAGTACAATTAGATTTGGGTGCTTCGTATGTCAAACAGAAAGATATGAATATGGTCTCTCAAGGTGAGTATTGGAACCCTATTGTAGCCGCTTATCTCTACCCTCGTGGTGAGGATTTTGAAAAAATAAAAACCTTTGAACGCTATAATCAAGATCGCAATTTCCCTACCCAGTATTGGCCTCTCAGCGAAAGTGTGTTTGCACCTCAAAACCCTTATTGGACAGCTTATCGCAACTTAGCGTCTAACAACAAAGACCGATTTATGTTTAATGCAGGACTTACCTACAAAATCACCTCTTGGGCAAATGTAGCGACTCGTGCGCGTTTAGACAAAAGTTATGTCAATTTTGAACGCAAACTCTACGCTTCATCAAATGAAATATTTGCCAAACCTAACGGTGCTTATGAATATGCCAATTACAACGACTACCAATTCTATACCGATGTGATTGGAACCATCAACAAACAGTTTTTTGACGATTGGAGCCTAATGCTCAACTTAGGTAGTGCTTATTCCGATTTTGATGCTATAGAACGCGGTTATGGTGGCAACTTAAAGCTGTCCAATCTATTTGCTATTCAAAATATTATTCCTTCTGATGGTAAAGTATCTGAAAAATATGGTGATGCTCGCCATCGTAATGTAGCTGTGTTTGGAAATGCTGAAATAGGTTTCAAACGCTGTGTATATCTCACTCTCTCAGGGCGTAATGAGTGGGATTCTCGCTTAGTAAATTCAGCTGAAGAATCTTTCTTCTATCCTTCTATTGGTATGTCGGCTGTGATTTCCGAAATGGGAGAGATGCCTGCTTTCTTGAATTATTTCAAAGTCAGAAGTTCATATACCGAAGTGGCCTCCCCTATCGCGTGGTCAGGTCGTACTCCTGGTACTATTACCCAAAAAATCGTCGGTGGGGTAATCAAACCTGAAGAAGTATACCCTTATGCCGATTTCAAAGCTGAACGTACGAAATCCTACGAATTAGGACTTAGCTTGCGCCTCTTCAAGCACTTCAATATCGAGTCTACTTGGTATCGCTCTAATACTTATAACCAAACTTTTATTGCTAATTTGCCTAGTGGTACAGGGTATAAATACATCTATTTGCAAGCAGGTGATGTACAAAATAGTGGTATAGAATTAAGTGTAGGCTATCGCAACCAAATAGGTGGTGTAGATATTGCTAGTTCAGTGTCCTATTCACGCAATAAAAACGTGATTAAGAAGATGGTAAAAGATTATCATCACCCTTTTAGTCCACAACCTTTCAATATCGATGAAGTGAGTAAGGATAATGGTAGAACTATCCTTAAAAAAGGAGGTAGTATCAGTGATGTATATGCTTCTAAATTCTTGAAAAAAGATAATCAGGGGTATATCAATATTCCTGAAAGTGGTGATATAACTCTTGAAGATACTAAACCGGTGTATTTAGGCAAAACTACTCCTGATTTCCTTTTGGGTTGGAACAACTCTTTTGGTTATAAAGGTTTTGGTTTGAGTTTCCTTATCAGCGGTCGTTTTGGAGGTATCGTAACCTCTTCTACCCAAGCGATTTTAGACCGTTTTGGAGTCTCTAAAGTCTCTGCTCTTGCCCGCGACAATGGTGGGGTAGCTCTCCCTGGTCAAGGTAAGTACGACGCTAAAAAATACTATGAATTAGTAGGTACAGGTGAAAATAAATTAGCAGGATACTACACTTACGATGCTACCAATGTACGCTTGCAAGAGTTATCGGTAAGCTATACCTTCCCTACCAAATGGTTTAAAAAGAAAATCGATGAGCTCACCGTATCAGTTATCGGCAACAACGTGTGGATGATCTACAACAAAGCTCCTTTCGATCCTGAACTTACCCCTTCTACCGCTACTTATGGTCAAGGTAACGACTATTTTATGCAACCTAGTTTGCGTAGTATAGGATTTAATGTAAAAGTAAAATTGTAATGTTATGAAAAAGAGATTATTTATATACACCTCTATAGCTCTTGCGGCGATTTCTTGTAATAAATTTGAAGAAATCAATACCGATGCCTTTGGGGTAACCCCCGAAATGGGAAAGATGGATGGTGCTACTATTGGTGGTAAAATTACCGCTATGCAAGCCCAAGTAGTACCTGTAGGTACACAGGCTGATGGTACAAATGTTATAAACCAATACCAAACTGCTTACCACTTAGCTGCCGATACTTGGAGCGGTTATTTCGCTCAAAACCAAGATTGGAATGGTGGTAACAACAATACTACCTATTTTCTCTTGGAAGGCTGGTATGAAAGTTCTTACGACAATTCGTATACTAAAGTGATTCCTCTTTGGAGTAGTATAAAGGCAGACGCCGAAAAATCAAACTTTCCCGAAGCTTTTGCTTTAGCTCAAATACTCAAAATTTCAGCTTGGCACAAAGCTACCGATATGTTTGGACCTATCCCTTATAAAAATGCAGGTAAAGGATACTTTATAGTACCTTATGATAGCCAAGAAGAAGTATATCAAGCCTTCTTTGATGATCTTACCGCTGCCATTGCAGTGCTGCAAACTAAAGCTGACCAAGGTGGTAAACTCTTAGCTAACTATGATGCCGTGTATGCTGGAGATACACGTAAATGGGTGAAATATGCCAACTCACTGATGTTGCGCCTTGCTATGCGTATCCGCTATGCCGATCCTGCTAAAGCTAAACAATATGCCGAACAAGCTATTAACCAAGCCTCTGGCATAATGACTTCCCAAGCAGATGAAGCTAAAATGGAGCAAGGTGCAGGACTTAGTTTTGTAAACAATATCGAGACCTTTGCTAACCAATATGGAGAATGCCGTATGGGCTCCTCTATGTATTCTTATTTAGTAGGTTATGAAGATCCTCGCTTAATGAAGTACTTTAAACCTAGCAATAGCGACTATGCACAAAATGTACCTTTTGCAGGAGCTAAATATCAAGCCATCCCTACAGGATATGGTAGTAAAGACGAATATTTTTCTGCTTTTTCATTACCCAATATCGAAAAAACAACCCCTACTTATTGGATGCGTGCTTCCGAAGTGTATTTCCTAAGAGCTGAAGGCGCTCTAATGGGATGGAATATGGGTGATACTGCCGAAAATTTGTACAGAAAAGGAGTGGAAACTTCCTTTACCGAAAATGGTATAGAAGTAACCAAAGTAGCAGATTATCTTTCTTCTAATAAAACTCCAGCAGTCTTTGATACTTTTTATTGGGGAGATGCTCCTGCACCTACTCATCTAACGACTCAATTCACTGGTACGAATGAACAAAAATTAGAGAAAATTATCACTCAAAAATGGATTGCTCTTTACCCTAATGGTCAAGAAGCGTGGACTGAATGGCGTCGTACAGGTTACCCTAAATTGCACCCTGTCGAACAAAACAAAAGTGGAGGGGTGATTAGTTCTACTCAAGGAGTGAGACGTTTGCCTTATCCTATCTCTAAACTCTCTGCCCAAGATAGAGCCAATATTGATAAAGCTCTTATATTACTCGGCGGCGCCAATACCGGTGCTACCAAAGTTTGGTGGGACAAAAAGAACTAACGTTTAAAATACTGTGAAAGTTATGAAGTATATATCTAAAGCTATTACTATAGCAATACTTGCAATAGGGCTATCCCTCACTTCTTGCAGCAAGTGGACGGAAATTGAGCCTAAAGAAATAGACCACAACGGGGGTGCCAATACCCTCAGCCCCGATGAGCGCGACGCGCATTATGCTTCCTTGCGCGCTTGGAAAAAAACTGCCGAAAACTACGGTCGCCCCGTGTCCTTTGGCTGGTTTAGTAACTGGTCGCCCGAAGGTAGTGTGCGCAAGGGCTATTTGTCTGCCTTGCCCGATAGTATCGATATGGTATCAATGTGGAGTGGACCCTTTGGTATCAGCGAAGCTAAAAAAGCTGATAAAGCCTATGTGCAAAAGGTAAAAGGTACTAAAGTATTTGTGTGCTTTATCTTGCACAATATCGGTACAGGTATTACTCCTTCTTCAATCGCCGATAAAGTGGTTGCTGAAAATCCTAATGATGATGAAGGAACAGTTAAAGCTAAAATAAAAAAAGCTCAAGAAGCCTATTGGGGATACACTAGTGGCGTAAAAGGATCTCCAGATCATACTGCTGCCATTAAAAAATATGCCAAAGCGCTCTGTGATACCATTGTAAAATACGATTATGACGGTCTTGATATTGACTGGGAGCCTAATGTAGCTGGTGATGGTGATGGAAGTCTCAAAGGCTATCGTGGGCAATACCTCCATATCTTAGTTCAAGAACTTGGAAAATACTTAGGACCCAAAGCTACAATCGATACGGGTAAACGCCGTTACCTATTAGTAGATGGTGAACTTTGGCAAGTAAAAAAAGAATCAGGACCTTATTTTGATTATTTTATCTCCCAAGCTTATGGAGACTCTGATCTTGATTATAGAGAATCTCGCGTGTCACGAAACTTTGGAGAATATTATCATACTCGTAAACATATCTACACTGATAATTTTGAGTCTTCTTCCCAATCAGGAGGTGTTTTGCTTAAACAAGCTAAATATAATTCAGCTGACGGTCCTAAAGGTGGCGTAGGTGCTTATCGTATTGATAACGACTATGATAACCAGCCTGATTATAAATGGACACGCAAAGCGATTTATCTAATGCATAAATCCTATGCCGAGTATATAAAAAAACATCCACAACCCTAAAATTATAGCCTTATGAAATACCTAAAATATTGTATAGGAATCGTCCTACTCTTTACACTATATGCTTGTAAAGATAAAGAAAACGAATTGTTGGAAAACAAGGTTTATTTTGAGACTTCTCAGCAGCGTTTTAAAGTAGAAGACAATATAAATGAACACGTTTTTAATGTTTCTGCTCGTATCTCTAACATCAGCGATAGCGATGTGAATGTAACCTATCAAATAGGTGATGCTCAAATGGTAGCCGATTATAATGCTAAAAACGGCACTAAATACCAAATGATGCCCGCGAATAACTTCAGTTTACAGAAGAATAGTACTGTAATTAAAAAAGGAAGTGTCTATGCCGAACCTTGTCAGTTAGCTCTTAAAAACCTTTCAACTATCCAAGAGGGGAATACCTATGTAATTCCTGTAACTATAGCCGATGCAAGTGTTCCTACTATCGAAGCTAAAACCTTATTTGTAGAGGTGGCTAAACCTACTGTAATTCATAAAGTATTCCAATTTAATGGTAAATATCTTTCTATTCCAATGGGGAAAGATGCAAAATTCAAAGCACTTACCTATGAAGCTATGATTTATATTGACGATTATAGTCTGCTTAGTACTGTAATGGGTGCTGAAGGAAATCTTATCCTTCGTTTTGGCGATACTACCGTGCCTAAAGATCAAATACAAGTAGCTGGTAATGTGCAATTCAATCCTTCTATGAAATTCCAAACTAAACGTTGGTATCACGTTGCCCTTGTGTTTGATGGCGCTACCAAACGCACTGAAATCTACGTAGATGGTGAACGCGTAGCCGAAAAAACAGCTTCAGTAAATAGCTTCAATCTCAACGGAGATTTCTTTATAGGATATGCCTACGACTATGACCCTACACGTATATGGATAGGTAAAATGAGTGAATGCCGTGTATGGAGTGTAGCACGTACTGCCAACGAGCTTAAAAACAACAAATTAGCGGTAGACCCTAACAGCGAAGGTCTCTTTGGTTATTGGAAACTCAACGGTACTGATGTGTATCAAAAAAATGGCAACTACTATGTGAAAGACCAATCTAAAAACCATCGTGATGCTACTTCAAGAGAAGGACGTTACATAAGTGGTACAGGCGACTCCGTAGAACCCGATGTTGTCGAAATGAGAATTTCAGAATAATTGTAATATTGTAAATCACACACTTTACCAAAATCAATTATTCTGATAACCAATTGTTCTAATAATCAATTATCTTTGAACTATGTTATATAGGGGCGTTTTGCAAACGCCCCTATATATTTATATATTTTGCAACCACTCCCTCGTCATTCGTCATTCGTCATTCGTCATTCGTTCCTCGTCTCTCGTCATTCTTTTTTCTCATTAATCATTCGTAATTCGTAATTATTTTGTACCTTTGCCCCTTGGTATTAGAAATATTAGAAATAAATGCAAGATCAAGCCTTGCAAAAGCCTATTAGCATTGCTAATTTTATAACAGAAATTAAATTTTGTAGTTGGCATTTAATAATGATACTAAGCTGATTTACAATTGCATTTGCGGTGAACTCCGCAAAATCGTAAGCGTAGCGCAAAAATTCTAAAAGTCTTGTAATCCGTTTTATCCGCGTAATCCGCGGGAGATTTATTAGTGTAACGTGAGTTCAATATAACAGAATATTGATTTACAGTTTTGTAACATAATATATTCACAAAATAATTCACCGTCAGGTGAAAATTCGTGAGATAATAAAAAATAAAGACTTTTATACACTCCCTATTTCGTGAAAATTCGTGTAATTCGGGGAGATTAAAAATATTTTACTGATTGTTAAATAATTACTTACGCCGAACTCACATTAGTATAAACTAAAAAAATCAAAAATCGCTTTTGTAGCTAACCCCTTTCATTTTCTAAAAAGATATAAGCATATAACGAATGAATTTTAACATTTCTGAAACACAACAGATGGTAGCCGAAGCCGCTAAGGACTTCGCCGAAAAATATATCCGCCCGCACGTGATGCAATGGGATGAAAGTCAGGAATTTCCAGTAGAAGTATTCCGCAAAGCAGGAGAACTCGGTTTTATGGGCATATTAGTCCCCGAAATTTATGGAGGTTCTGCCCTCGACTACCACGATTATATTGCTATTGTTGAAGAAATATCAAAAGTCGACCCCTCCATAGGGCTCTCTATAGCTGCTCACAACTCCCTTTGTACCAATCACATCCTCAGTTTTGGCAACGAGGAACAAAAACAACGCTGGTTGCCCAAATTAGCTTCTGGCGAATGGATAGGAGCGTGGGGCATCACCGAACACAACACCGGCTCCGACTCCGGCGGAATGGCTACTACCGCTGTGAAAGACGGCGATGAGTGGGTGCTCAACGGCACCAAGAACTTTATCACCCACGGCAAAAGTGGCAACATCGCCGTAGTCATTGCTCGTACGGGCGAAAAAGGAGACAAGCACGGTATCACTGCCTTTGCGGTAGAACGCGGTACTAAAGGCTTCAGTGCAGGTAAAAAAGAAAACAAACTCGGTATGCGCGCTAGCGAAACCGCCGAAATGATTTTTCAAGACTGCCGCATCCCCGATGCCAACCGACTCGGCGAAATAGGCGACGGTTTTATCCAAGCGATGAAAATATTGGACGGCGGACGCATCTCTATAGGCGCACTTTCTTTGGGTATCGCCAAAGGCGCTTACGAAGCCTCTCTCAAATACGCCAAAGAACGTATGCAATTCGGCAAACGCCTGATTGATTTACAAGCCGTTGGCTTCAAACTCGCCGATATGGCTACCGAAATCGAAGCCTCCGAACTGCTCTTGCATAAATCCGCTTTCCAAAAGAACAACGGTCAGCGTGTAACCCTATCAGGAGCAATGGCTAAAATGTACAGTTCCGAAGTGTGTGTGCGTGTAGCTACCGAAGCCATTCAAATTCACGGAGGCTATGGCTATACCAAAGATTTTCCGGTAGAAAAATTCTTCCGCGACTCTAAATTATGTACCATAGGTGAAGGTACTACCGAAATACAAAAGTTAGTCATCACTCGTCAAATAGATAAAAACTCATAATAAACGAAAGCAATTAATTATGTTATCCAATTCCAGTAAGTACGCCATCAATGCAGTAATCTACTTAGCACTACACGCTTCACCTACCAAGAGGTTAGCCCCCAAGGACATCGCCGAAGCGTTACATATTCCTACCTCCTTTTTGGCAAAAATATTACAAATATTAGCCCGAAAAAAGGTTATTAGCTCCAATAAAGGACCAGGAGGAGGCTTTTGGCTCACCGATGAAGAAAAAGAAGCCCCTTTGATGAACGTCGTAAAGCATATTGGCGAAGCCGAGAAATTTACCTCTTGTGCAATGGGATTCAAAGAATGCTCGTCCGAAAAACCTTGTCCGCTGCACAATTCCGTACAGCCTTTCAGAGACAATTTTATGCGCGAACTCGCCGATAATTCCATCGCCTCTTTCGCTAAAAAAATTGCTGATAAAACCGCATTCCTATCCCCCACAGAGTAATTTGCTAATCAACATTACACTTTACCAAAGGCTAAAATAAAGAAACTTAAAAACAATTATATATTATGGAGAACGGAAAACTCTTTAACATTTTAGGTTGGGTAGCAATGGCTGCCTCTATTAGTATGTATGTGTCATACATACCACAAATCAGTGATAACCTTGCAGGACACAAGGGAAACCCTATACAGCCTTTGGTGGCAGCAATTAACTGCTCGTTATGGGTGATATATGGATTTTTCAAAAAACCCAAAAGAGACTATCCTATATTATTAGCTAACTTACCAGGTATTGTCTTTGGTCTATTTGCCTTTGCAACTGCTTTGTAATTAGGGTATCACACACTTTACCAAAGTTTCTCGCCAGTGTGGCTCGAAACTTTGGCAAAGTTGAAATACACATCCCCTGCTAAATAAAATGAAAAGAATTGTCACCGATGAGTATCACGCTCCCGTTGTTTTAACCCTTCCTGAGATTAAAACCCTTATTGATGAATTGCCTTATAGCGGACATCATTTTGTCGTTTTCTCAGAAGACGGCGATACCGGCAACTACGTGCAGACGATTTTAGAAAATGAAGAACTCGACGAAAAAAGCCGTTATCAAGTAGAAGCACGCGTGTACCACTCACCCGAAGCCTTCACACATTATCGTACCTTTGTAGAAACCGCCGACGAAGCCTTTGCACCTTTTGAAGCCTTCTACAACAACACCCCCTACAGCTATGATAGCTGGAATAACGTCACCGACGAATTTGCCAATTAACCAATTTGCTAATTTTCTAATTTGCTAATTTTCCAAAGATATGTTACAACTAAACACTATTAGAGAAGAAAAAGACCGCGTACTTAGCGGACTTAAAAAACGCAATTTCAAAGAATTGCATCTCATAGACAACATCATCGCCTTAGACGAAAAACGTCGTGCTACTCAGCTTTCATTAGATGAAGCACTGGCGAAATCTAACAACCTCTCTAAGGAAATCGGCTCCCTTTTTAAAGCAGGAGAAACCGATAAAGCCAATGCGCTGAAAGAGCAAACAGCCACCCTTAAAGAGGATATCAAAACCCTTACCGACACCCTCAACACTACTGTAGAGCAGCTCAATGATTTGCTCTATCGCGTGCCTAATATCCCTAATGAGTTAGTGCCCGAAGGTACTTCCGAAGCCGATAACGTAGTAGTATTCGAAGCAGGTGAAATCCCTAACTTGGGTAAAGATGCTTTGCCACACTGGGAACTCGCCAAAAAATACGACCTCATCGATTTCGAGTTAGGAGTAAAACTCACTGGCGCAGGATTCCCCGTATACAAAGGCAAAGGCGCTAAACTACAGCGCGCCCTCATCACCTACTTCCTCGACAAGAATACCGAGGCAGGTTACAACGAATTCCAAGTGCCTCACGTGGTAAATGAAGCCTCAGGCTATGGTACCGGTCAGTTACCTGATAAAGAAGGACAGATGTACCACATAGGGGTCGATAATCTCTATCTCATCCCTACTGCTGAGGTGCCTGTTACGAATATCTTCCGCGATACATTGTTAAACGAAAGCGATTTGCCTATTTGCTGCACTGCCTATACCCCTTGCTTCCGCCGCGAAGCCGGTAGCTATGGCGCTCACGTACGCGGACTTAACCGCTTGCACCAGTTCGACAAAGTAGAGATTGTGCGCATCGAGCACCCCGATAATTCTTACAAGGCATTAGAAGGAATGATAGAACACGTGAAAGGCATCCTCAACGAACTGAAACTCCCTTACCATATTTTGCGTTTGTGTGGAGGTGATTTAGGCTTTACTTCAGCCATAACCTACGATTTCGAGGTATATTCCACCGCTCAAGAAAAATGGTTAGAGATAAGTTCAGTATCAAATTTCGAAACCTTCCAAGCTAACCGACTCAAATTGCGTTTCAAGGACTCCGACGGTAAGAACCGCTTAGCGCATACCCTCAATGGCAGTTCATTAGCCCTTCCGCGCGTATTAGCAGGCATTTTAGAGAACTACCAAACCCCCGAAGGTATTGTAGTCCCCAAAATCCTCAGAAAATACACCGGCTTTGATATCATCAATTAATAAGCAAATATAAAAATCAACAAATCACACACTTTGCCAAAAGTCCTAGCCATACAACTCGTACCTTTGGCAAAGTTTTTTTGTATTCACCAATTTGCTAATTTAACTCCTATTCCCTAATTTCTACCAAATCATCAAAACAATGAGCCAATTAGAAAATTAACAAATTAGCTAATTGGCTAATTTGCAAATTATCCCTACCTTTGTCCCCAAAAAATATATTATTAATGAGTACTCAAACTGTAGAAAGAGAATTAGCAAAAGAAGAAAAGAAAACTAAATTAGGCTTCAACGGGCTTACACCCTCCGAGTGGGCTCTACTCTCTAAAAATGTAATCACTGAAGACGATATCCTAAACCCCGTTTGGAACGATCTCTCTTCACCCAGAAACCAATACCAATTAGAACACGGTGCCGTATACCCTGTAAAGTTATGCGAACGCCTTATAAAAATGTATTCCAAAGAAGAAGATACCATATTCGATCCCTTCTTGGGCATAGGCTCCACTATGATTGCTGCACAAAGCCTCAATCGCCATTGCATAGGCACCGAGCTCAACTCCAAATTCGCTCAAATAGCCCAAAATTGGCTTGACGATGTACAAGGAATTTTCGCCAACACTATGCATTATAAAATAGTTAATGACGATTGTCGCAACCTATTACAACACGTACACCCCGATAAAATACAACTCACTGTAACCTCACCTCCTTATGCCGATTTTATCCAAAAATCACTCAAAGACCGAGAAACAACTCACAAAACCTCCGTACTAAAATACGAAAACAATAGCACCGTAAAACAATATAGCCAAAATGATAATGATTTTGGCAACCTACCCTACCCCGATTTTTTAGAACAGATAAAGCACATTCTTAAAGATAACCTTGTCATTACAAAAAAAGGAGGCTATTCCTGCTGGGTAGTAAAAGACTATCGAGACACCAAAAACAAAATCCCTTACGTCCCCTTCCATTCCGATTTGGCCCGCGCAGGTGAAGAAGTAGGCTGGAAATACCACGATCTTATTATTTGGGACCAAACAGGACAACGCCGCTTAGTACTCTTAGGCTACCCAAGCGTGCTTTACACCAATCAAAACTGTTCCTTTATTGTAGTATTCAGAAAGCCTAAATAAATATGAATTTTAATATAGATTTCAATTTTACCAACGCCGACACCACCTATCTTACCCATTCCCTGCACCCTTACCCAGCAAAGTTCCCACCCCAATTACCCCATACCATTATCAAAAACTTTGCCCCCGAGAATGCCACCATACTCGACCCCTTTTGCGGGTCAGGAACCACCCTTGTAGAAGCCCGACTCTTGGGGTACAATGCTATAGGAGTAGATGTCAATGCCCTTTCCATTCTACTTTCCAAAGTCAAAGCTACCCCACTTACAAGCCAAGAGCAGATACAAATAAAATCCTTCTTAGAAACCCTTTCTATAGAAAACCAAAATTGGAAACAAACCCGACCTTCTTCTATTGTTGTAAAACAAATAGAAGGGTTAGACCACTGGTTTCAGCATAATGTAGCCCAAGAACTTACCCATATCCTTAACCTTATTGCCCAAGAAGAAAATCAAAATATAAGTGACTTCCTCAAGATTGTCCTCTCCTCCATCATTGTGAGAGTCTCCAACCAAGAAAGCGATACACGTTTTGCTGCAAAAAATAAAAATATACCTGATAACTTTACCTTTGAAGCTTTCCTGTCCAAAGCTCAAGAATACCTTGTGCGTATTACCGAATATTCTAACAAAGTAGATGACAACAACACGCTTCAACTCTATAATACCGATAGCCGTAACCTCTCTATGATTGATGAAAATAGCATCGATATGATCATAACCTCCCCTCCTTATGCCAATACTTACGACTATTATCTGTATCACAAGTTCAGAAAACGTTGGCTTGACCTTGATGTAAAGTTTGCCCAATATAACGAAATAGGTTCTCGTCGCGAATACTCAAGCCTAAAAAAACCAGCTTCCCAATGGACAGATGATTTGGTCAAATGCTTTAAAGAAATGTACCGACTACTAAAACCCAATGCACTTGCTTTCATTGTTATTGGTGATAGTGTTATCAAAAAAGAACTCATCAAAATTGACGAAGTTATTTCTAACTTTGCCCCCAATTTGGGTTTTCAAATAAGCAATATCATTTCCTCCGATTTAGCCAAACATTCACGCATCTTTAACCCCTCTTTCGCCCAAAAAGACAAAAAAGAACATCTAATTATATTAAAAAAATGAAACAAATACGCATCTACTATGAGTGCCTCGAACAGGCAGAAAACTATATAAAACCGATTATTGAACAAATTACCAAAAATCAAAATACAGAAATCATACTTGTCAAACGCCCAAAAACAGCTTCCGAACTCAATCAAGGAGCACTCTCTGCCATTCTTACACTCACTACCCCCGATGCCCTTATAACAGGCATCACCATCGAAGATAACCAAGAGATAGAATACCCACTAATCCTCATCGAGTTTACCGAAGCTGTAACCACTGAAGACCACGAACTACAGCGCACCTATGGTGCCATAGCTGCCTACCTATCAGGAGCTTATTATCTGAAAATTGCAGGTGAAAAATATTCCGAAAAAGAATTCGGAGGAGCTCAATACAACCCCTTTTCTACTCCAAAAATCTTTATAGAAGAGCTCAAGTATTATGGTTATATCATCGCCAATTGGGAAACTGAACCTAACAATCCTTATACACTACAGCGAAACCCTAATTATCCCTCTTGCCCCTCCAACATCCCTATCCTTACCGATACCCTACAAAAAGTAGTAGCAGCATTTATCACCAATACGGAACAATGGTTTGATAAAAGCCTTTCAGAGCTGAGCAGAACAACCTCATATCAGCAATACCGCTCAGAAGTAAATAAAGCCACAGGTGCCCAAGCACTCCTTGAAACGTGGAAAAACCGCCGAAAAAGCAACCTTAACAAACTGCGTTATTTCGTAACTCAAAATAGCATTTCTGCTAAGATTAATCGATTTAGCCACGCAATGGATCCCGACAGAGGAATCCTCACCTTTATCGCCGCTCTATTCTCTCAAAAATACCAAATATATGGCACCTACGCCCTTGTACGACCTCGTGGCAACGATTTAATGAAACAAGAAATGTCTTCCCTCTCCCTACTCAGGCAAAAACTCACCAAAGCCCTCGAAATGGATAAAGGAGGAATCCCCACTTGGCTTATTACCGAACTCAATACAATAGCACAAAATGCACAGTCCATCAATCAAGAAATTGATATCCAATACATATGGGGAAAGTATAAAAACGAACTCCCTAAAAACAAAGTAGTCCTAACCATTGCCTATTTCCTTGACGGACTTTACCTAAATCATAACGGTATCCTCCTAAAGTGGGACAAACGAAAACTTATAAATACCACCCAAAAAGACTTCCTTCCACACTTCTCCTCATTCTTTGGCTTTAAAAAATTCACCACTCCTACCCCTATTGCTGAGGTACAAAATGAAGTAGATGAAGACGAAGTTACCTATACAATCGTTCACAAAGTACTTATCCCTAATGGTTTTAAAATAGTATCCGTATCCTACCCAGGTTCTCAAGGAGGAGGGGCAATACTCCCCAATCCCGAATTAGGAAAAGCACAACCCCGTGAATATCCCGATGTTATCGCCCTCCCCCCCGATAACACCAATATAGATGTTGTATTAAACGAAAGTAAAGGAATGTTTTCTAAAGCAAGTGTTGAGCCCGATGTAAATAAAACCCTAAAATATAAAACAGACCCCTCTAAAATCACCGCCTTAAGAGAAACCCTTTGTGTAGCTCAAGTAATAGACCCCAACAAGCAACTCAAAAATATTATCATTGGAGTAGCTTTCGGTGTAAAGAGCAATACCAAAACTACTTGGCAACCCGACAATGTAGATTTCATCTTCAGAATCGTAGACCGTAACCATTGGGCAATAGGTATCTTTTCCCAAGAAATGAAAAACCTTATAGACAAGATAGAAGGAGAAACCTCTTTCCCAAAACTCTTTAAACTCAATAAATAACATTTCCCCTCCCCGCACCCTCAAAAGCCAGCCCCCCAGCTGGCTTTTCCATTTCCTCATTTCCTCATTTGCTAATTTCCCCATTTCGTAACACCCTCTCCCCAAAACGTTACAACCATTTGCAACTCCACTTTTCCCACCCTACCTTTGCACCGTCAAACCAAAAAAACTAAATCAAAATGGGAAAAAGCAAAGCAAACTACGCCATCACAGGACTCAGCGGTAAAGTCGGCAAAATATTCGTATACCGCCAACGCGCAGGCGGGACTATCGTTGCCACACTAACCCACATAAAAACAAATTCTATTGTACTGCCATCTATGCAAAAACGCCCTTTTAGACGAATCCTTCTTACATAACTATCTTTTATGGAAGAAAAATCTGATTTTAAAACTAATGTATATTATGAGTTTATTTTTAAAAGGGGTAATATTAGAGAAACTCTTTCAAAGTTTAACAATGAAAAAGAACTGTTTTTACAAGGTTCTTTCAAAAAAGAAGAGTTATTTAATAACTATTTAAAAGTAATTGTAGAATAAGCAAAGCCTTAATATCTAATGAATTAGAAACTAAGGCTTTACTCTGGTAGCGACTTGGATTTCTCCGCATCGCGGTCTAATAATCACTTGTTAGACACTGCAAAAGTACAAAACATTTTTTAATAGCAAAATAGGTCTTTAAAAATCTTTTTCAATCAGTAGAATTTTACCTTCACTTTCCACTATCCTGTTTTTTATAGTTCGCACAAACAACAAAGCCAGCTCCCCAGCTGGCTTTTTTCTACTTCCCTAAAACAAACTCAACTGTTCCACGGGCAGTAGCTGAAACGTTTTGCGGTGGTGCTCAGTAGCGCCGTGCTCGGCAATAGCTTTGCGGTGTTCGGGGGTGGGATAGCCTTTGTTTTGCTGCCAATGGTACTCAGGAAACTGCTGGGCAAGATCTTCCATATAGGCATCGCGGTAGGTTTTCGCAAGTATCGAAGCTGCCGCTATGGTTTGTATTTTGCCGTCGCCTTTCACTACACAAGCATAAGGTATTTTCTGGTAAGGCACAAACTTATTACCGTCTACCGCTATAAAATCGGGGGTTATTTTGAGCTGAGCAATAGCGCGGTGCATAGCGGTGATAGAAGCGCGGAGGATATTCAGTTCGTCTATTTCGGCAGGGAGTACGTGACAAACAGCATACGCTACTGCCTCACGCTCTATGATAGGTCGCAGGAGGTTGCGCTGTTTTTCGGTGAGTTGTTTAGAGTCGGTGAGGAGGTCGTTTTTGAAGTCGGGGGGTAATATCACAGCTGCCGCCGTTACAGGACCCGCCAAACAACCACGCCCCGCCTCGTCAGTACCCGCTTCTAATGAAGAATGATAGAATAATTGTAACATATCTCTTACCTCTTATCTCTTACCTAAAATAAGTGTTGAGCAGTTGCCTCCAAAACCAAAGGAGTTAGAAAGAACGTGCTGTATAGGTTTGTATTTCAGTTCGGTTTGTGGGCGGATAGGCACTTCTTCCATTGGAGTGCTGAAGTTGAGATTAGGGAATACCACCCCGTGTTGCAAGGCTAAAACGCTAAATACCGCTTCTACTGCCGAAGCTACTGCCAAAGTATGCCCCGTAAAGGCTTTGGTAGAACTAAAATCGGGGACGTGCTCACCAAAGATACGCATTAAGGCGCGACTTTCGGAGAGATCGTTGTTTACGGTAGCAGTGCCGTGTGCATTGATATAATCAATATCAGCAGGTATTAATCCTGCTATTTGTAGGGCTTTTTGCATTGCTAAAAACGCACCTTCACCATCGGCTGAAGAGGCTGTTTGGTGATAAGCATCATTGGCATTGCCCCACCCTTTGATTTCTGCTAATATAGTAGCCCCGCGTTGTAGGGCATTTTCTTCAGTTTCCAATACCAAAAAAGCACCTGCTTCCCCTAAGTTTAAGCCCTTGCGATGTTGGTCGAAAGGAGTGCAGTCAGTATCCGAGAGAATCATCAGGGTATTAAAGCCGTTGATAGTGAATTTAGAGAGCGCATCGGCACCACCGGCAATGAGACAGTTGGCTCTGCCTGTACGAAGTAGGTTGATAGCTGTTATGATGGCATTCGCCGAAGAAGAGCAGGCAGTGCTCACGCTACTTACAACGCCTTTTATGCCTACATAATCGGTGATTTGGTGAGTTACCTCACCTATGTTGTGAGTAGTAATATAGCGTCGTAGGGGTTCTTCATCGCCGTAGCGGAAGAAATAGTTTTCGGTCATATCCATACCTCCAACAGTAGATGCCATAATGAGTCCGCAGAGAGAGAGGTCTTTTTGGGTAAGACCAGCATTGGCAATCGCTTCTTGTAAGGCGATAATCCCCAAGAGAGAGGTGCGTGAATAGGCGTTCACTTCGGGTAATCGCAAAGCAGTAATAAGCTCAGCGTTCGTGCGTTTGATTTCGCCTACCTTGATGTGGTCGGCGTGAATGGTTGCTACATTTTCAATTCTGCTGATGCCTGCTTGGCGATGGGTAAGGGCATAAAAATGCTCTCCGACAGTGTTACCTATCGAAGAGTTGATACCCATTCCCGTGATGACTACTTTTTTCGGCATCGCTATTTAGTGCGGTGAGCGGTGATGTAATCAGCCATTGTTTTCACCGATTGGAAGATTTCTTTTCCTTTTTTAGGGTCGTCTAAGCGGATACCGTAATTCTTGTCGAGTAGTACAATAAGTTCGAGAGCATCGATAGAGTCGAGGGCTAAGCCAGTGCCAAAAAGGGGCTCGTTTTCATCGATATCCTCAGGGGTTACTTCTTCTAAGTTGAGTACTTCAATAATTTTGTTCTTGAGTTCTAAAATAAGTGCGTCCATTATAAATATATTAATATCAGGGGGCAAAGATAGTGAAGAATTAGCAAATTAGCAAATTTCGGAAATTAGCAAATTAGCTATTGGTAATACTCTATACTGCGTTTTTCAATTCCGCCTGTGGTTTCTTTTTTGTTGTTTTCAGTAATAAATGCTTTTGAGGATTTAATAGTGTAGTTTTGGTGTTTGTCGTAAGTATAAGTATGTTCAAATATCCAGCTGCCGTCGTATCTTTCTTGGGTTTCTTTGATGATATTTTTATGAGCGTCTAATTCTATCACTCCTTTATATTCAATTTTCATATAGCGAGGGATATAAGTGAGTTTTTCATACTTTTTATCCGAGAGATAGCTGTAAGTGGATTTGGCTGTAATTTCTCCTTTACTATTGTAGGTTCTTTCTTCTATGATGTCACCTTTGCTGTTGTAGTTTTTTTCTTGGCGCTCTTCAAGATTGCCTTCTGCATCATATTTACTAATTGTAGTAGTATTTTGTTGGTTGTCTATTTTTTGATGTATCACATCCTTAAGGCTGTTATCTTCATAGAACGCAATTTTTATAACATTTCCGTAAGTGTCATTGGTATAGATGCCTTTAATAATTTTAGTATCTCCGTCTTTTTTATAGAGGGTTGCTTCAGTACTTATGGGGTACCCTTTTTTATCAAAAGAAAAGTTTTGTTCAAATATGAGTTCTTCATTTCGATAGAATTTTTCTTTGACAACATTTCCTTCTTCATTGAAATAGTAGTCTTCTTTAGCTGCGAGAATAGGTGTGTTTTTACCATCTTTGCTAAGATTGTACGACGATATGGTCATATATTTTACTTTTCCATTGAGGTTGAATGTTTCAGTGTTTTTGTATGTTTTACCCAAGGATTTTTGTGTATACCCTAAAGTCGTAAATGATAAAAATAATATAGTTGTAATAGAAAAAATATAGTGATACATAGAATGTTTTTTTCAGGCAAAGATAGTGAAGAATTAGCAAATTAGCAAATTTCGGGAATTAGCCGATTGAGCGACAAAAAAAGTAGAGACGAATTACTCATCTCTACTTTATTAAGTTTGTTGTAAAAAACTATTTTAGGGTTCTTCAGAAATCTCATTGTCGTAGTGATTCTGGAGATTTAATTCAGTATCACTTTTATAAACACTTTTATTAAGTTTGTTCTAAAAAACTATTTTAGGGTTCTTCAGAAATCTCATTGTCGTAGTGATTCTGGAAATTTAATTCAGTATCACTTTTATAAACACTGAGTCTTCCTTTAGGCACATAGATATGTGCTATTTTGTTGGTTACATTATTGAAAATAGGGAAACTTGTTCGTGGTGGATTAGCTCCTTTAAAAGTAGCCGAAGTGAGTTTACTACAAGAATAGAAAGCACAAACTCCTATGTTTTGTATATTTTTAGGAAAAGTAACCGAAACGATTGCATCGTTATAACGAAAAGCATCTCTACCAATAGCTTGTAGACTTTCAGGGAATTTGAGAGTTGGAATCTGACACGAAATGAAAGCGTTCTCATCAATAGTAATAAGTCCTTCTGAAAACTGAACAGTAGTAAGAAGGGATCCCATAAAGGCTTCTTTGCCTATCACTTGCACTCCCGCAGGAATGGTGATGCTATTGATTTTAGTCGCATAAAAAGCCTCTTTGCCAATATTTGTTAAACCATTAGGTAAAGTGATAGTGCCTAACTTTTTATGAGCATAAAAAGCTTTTTCACCAATAATTTTTACCTTGCTAAGGGTGCCATCGGCTTGCATATCAAGAACAGAGGTATTCTCATTTTTCCACTTCACTAAAGTGAGTCCGTCAGCACTCAGTTCATAATCAGAGGTTGGAATTGAGTCGTCGCTATCTTTTTTACAAGCAAAAAGAGCAAAAACTGAAAAGAGTAATAAAAATTTTTTCATTGAATGTAATTTTTTAAGTTTTTACAGTGCAAATGTATAAAATTAATTTCAATTAGCAATTTTTACTAATCTATTAAAGTTGCTATGGCTCTATAATCGCCCTCTAAGAACTCTACCCACGCCATTAGTACACTTTGGGCTTTGCCTTGAGCTAAAAGCGAGTTGCTGTATTGCTCTAAAAGGGGTTGTGCCTCCTTGTAACTATCGAATACAAAAAAACTGTTTTCGGTTTTCAGTTGGTGACGTATGCTTATCTCGCCTAAACAGATGTTGGGCAGGGTGTAAACAAATACCGCCGGACTGGGGTAATATTCTTGCGGATTGGCAATAGATGCCTGATGTTTGCGGTCGGTGTCGAGGCTGGCAGAGCGATTCGCAAATACTAAGGCTACACCGTTTTTCTCGGATTGTGAAAACGGACGTAAGAGAACTTCGCTGGCTAAGAAAGCGAGCTTGCAGAGGTTATCCATTTTGAAGAATTTAGGATAATCCATTTGCAGGGCTTTGAGGGCTTTTTTGGAGAAATCGGCAAATGAGTCGCTTTTATCAGTGAAAAGCACTGAGCCGTTTAGAGTGATGGTGTTGTTTTCTATAGTGCAGGTCTTCATAAGTGAATAGAGAATAGTGAAAAGTTGTTATTTGTGGGCAAAGGTAGGAATAATTTATCAATTTGCTAATTAGCTAATTCACTAATTTACAAATTTACCGATTTGTTAATTCGCTAATTATGTAGTATCTTTGTCGGCAGTAACAAAAATGCTTCTCTATGAAAAAGTTTTTATTAGGCTTGCTTTGCTTCTTGTGTTTAGTGATAGCTACGCTCTACCTCACGGGCTATGGCTATATCCTCAAAGCAGTGGCAATGGTCTATGGCACAGGACATACCACTACTTTTCTCGATGATTATACGTATTTTGACAATCGTACGATTGCCAAAAGTTCCGCCGCTCAACCTTGGGCGATTTCTTTGGATTACAACAAAACTCCCGAAACTCCCGAACTGCAAAATGCACATCAAAAATACGGCACTGTGGCTTTTCTCATCATCAAAGGGGATAGCATTTGGCACGAACAGTATTTTGATAACTACAATTCTAAAAGTATGAGCAATTCGTTTTCAATGGCGAAGAGCTATGTGTCAGCACTTTTAGGGAGGGCTATTGCCGATGGGTATATCAAGAGTCTCGACCAAAAAGTGAGTGATTTTTTTCCTGAATACAAAGAAGGTTTGGGCGCACAACTCACTGTAGGCGATCTCTCGTCTATGGCATCGGGTCTCGATTGGGACGAGTCGTACTACAACCCTTTCTCTATCACTACTCGCGCTTATTTTGACAAGGAGTTTCGCGAGAAGATGTTGCACTTAAAAATTACTTCACCCCCAGGGAAATCGTTTAAATACCTCAGCGGGAATACTTTCCTATTAGGAATGGTTTTAGAAAAAGCTACGGGCAAAACGCTTACCCAATACCTCACCGAGAGTCTTTGGCAACCAATGGGTTGTGAGAGTGATGCGCTTTGGCAATTGGATAGCGAGGAGAGTGGATTGGAAAAAGCGTATTGCTGTATTGCCTCTAATGCACGTGATTTTGCCCGTCTGGGGAAACTCTATCGCGACCACGGCAAATGGAATGGCAAACAGTTGTTAGACTCCACTTTTGTTGCTACCTCAGTACAACCGCGTTTTGCCGAGAGTCCACAGTATGGTTATGGCTGGTGGTTGTTAGACTACAAAGGAATTCATTTCTTTATGATGCGCGGACACTTAGGGCAATATGTGATTGCCAATCTCACCGATGATGTTATCATTGTGCGCTTAGGACACCACACTGCCTCCAAACCCTCCGAAGAAATTATCTACCCTCAAGACATCTACGACTATATCGATGAGGCGTATAAGATGTTAGGTTTCAGGATTTAGGTTTCAGGTATCAGGGGGTCAGTGTTGTAGGGGCGTTTTGCAAACGCCCACACCAATAAGTTTTGCAAACGCTCACACCAATAAAACTTTTCAGGCAGGGGCTACGATTTATTCGCAATTTATTTTTGTTTGACATAATTATGAAAGATTTTCCTTTTGAAGAAGAAAAAGAATATATCGCGATGGTAGAGGCCAGTAAGTGCAGAACCTATATAGGTTTTATAGAGGCACTCAACGATGCCTTTTTCATTCATACCGGTCAGGAGCCTCATATCAATGATACGATGTGGCATATATTTTCATCGGATGTAGGGCATCGCAAGATAAAGATACTTTTTATGCGCAGTGGATCCTTGAAAAAACTGTCTGTTTATCACGAAATCACCGCCGATTTAGAACAGTGGAAACGCTATTGGGAAGCCGAAAATCCTAAAAACCAATTAGAATGGGAGTTTTGTTGAGGTAAGAGGTAAGAAGTATGTAGTCCCAAATTCGTGTAATCTGTGGGCTTTTAATAAAAATAAAAAATGGAAAGAAAATACAAAGCCAGTACCGCCTTAAGAGTCCTCTCTTTAGGAATTTTTCAACACGCTGTGAGTATTAAAAACGGGGTGTTGCGTACTACTTGTGGTTTTCTGTTTAGGATAAAACCTATTAAAATAGAGGATATTACTTATATAGAGTGTTATACTAAAAGAGTAAGGGTAAAAGGAGGGTATGTAAATAAAACCTATTATAAATTTGTTGTAAAAGGTGAAAAACATCGTTTGTTAAGGTTTTATCTGCTCGATGCCAAAGAAATGCAACAGCTACTAAAAGATATAAGGCAGCTCAATCCTAAGGTTGAGTACTCTGTTGAAATACGGGAATTTATGAATACATATATTAAACCCTATAAAATTCATTTTGATTTTACACCTATCGACGAGCAACCCCAAGCTAAGCAGTATGCCAAAACCCAACGCCCTTTTATTCTGCAACACCCTTCAGTGGATGTAGCTCATAATTGGCTGATGATTATTTTAGTTATGGCACCTATTTTCATAGGGAATTCAATTGTTTTGGAAGTTTTATTAGAATGTTTTGGAAGCAGAACAAATTCTATGTTCATTCCTCCAATGGTAGCAAGTTTTTTTCCTCTTTTTAATGTGGGGATGGGGCTGTCTTTAGCTTTATATGGTTCTTCTGATGGCTGGCAAAAAATAAAGAAAAACCTTTACATAGCTGCTATTTGTCTCTTTTTAGGGTTGTTATTTGGATCATTAGGAGTTATAATCTAAAGTAAATGTTTGTAAATTATCAATTGTCAATTGAAAAGATATAAAGCCAGTGCCGTTTTAAGAGTCCTCTCTTTAGGACTTTGTCGCGATGCGATTAGCATTGCGGCAGGGCGAATGCGCTCTACTTATGCCTTATTTAGCTTTAAACCAATGGAAATAGAGAATATTACTACTATACGTTATAGAGAAGTAGAGCATTATGACAATGAAGGAGGAACTTTTGAAGTTACCTATTACGAGTTTTTTGTAAAAAACGAAAAACCACGCTTGATTGTCTACTACGTGTTAGATGGCGATGAAATGCAACAATTGCTAAAAGACCTCAAAATACTGAACCCTAAGATTTATTACCCTCCTGAACTGCAGATGTTTATCAATACTCCTATTCAGCCCTATAAAATCCATTTTGATTTTAAACCTATCGACCAAAAAAATAAGGAAGAGCGCGAAGCAAAAGTAAGTTTGGAATTTCGCTTGCAACATCCCTCAAAAGAAGTTGCTCATCTTTGGCTGACACTTTTGTTAGGTGCAATCCCTTTTTTTGTGATAATGCCATTTTGGATTTGGTGGGGACAAATATTTAAAGGGGTAAGTATCTGGATTTCATCGGTTTTTATAACACTTTCAATAGTTGCCTTTTCTATAGTGATGTTTCATTTAGGAATGGCTCTCTATGGTCTTTATGAAGGAAAACAAAAACTTTTGAAATACGTTTATATAGGTGGTTTTTGTTGGTTTTTTGCTTTGTTCTTAGAACTTCTAATATATTTTTTTTAGCAAAAGGGTGAAATTCTTTGGCTTTTAATAAAAATAGAATGAAAAAAGTATTATTATTCATAGTTTTAGTTACTATTGCCAAAACTTATTCGCAAACCTCAGCTGCGTGGCAATTGGTATGGGAAGACGATTTTAATCGTAAAGATATCTTTTCAACGGCTGTATGGTCTAAAATCCCCCGTTGTGAAAAGGTTGATTGGTGCAACACAATGAGCGATCACAAAAGTCTGTTTAAAATTAAAAAAGGTAACCTTATTTTGTCAGGCAAACCCAACTCACGCCGCAAAACCGACCCCAATCAGTACATTACCGGAGGTGTTTTTACCAAAGGCAAGATGTATTTTACTTTTGGGAGGATAGAAGTGCGCTGTAAGTTAGAGGGCGTACAAGGTTCTTGGCCTGCCATTTGGATGCTTCCCCAAAGTATTAAATGGCCTAAAGGAGGTGAGATTGATATTCTTGAGCGCCTCAACAACGATGCTTTTGTATACCAAACCGTACATTCGCCCTACACTCAAAAAGGCAATACGGAGTACCCCAAACACTCAGCAACAGCCCCCATCCGCCCAACTGACTACAATGTATATGCTGTAGAATGGGATAAGGAAGCGGTACGTCTTTATGTAAACGATAGTCTTTCACTCACTTACCCACGTATACCCGAAAAAGAAACCGAAGGACAATATCCTTTCACACAAGAACCTTACTACCTGCTAATTGATATGCAACTTGGTGGCAGTTGGGTAGGAGATGTAAAACCCTTCAAAAAGCCCGTAAAAATGTACATAGATTGGGTGCGGTATTACCAGAAAACTGATTGATTGTTATTGAGGTGTGAGAAAGTATCTGAATTTACAAAATAATTCACCGTCACGTGAAAATTCGTGTAATTCGTAGGCTTTTAAGAAAAATAAAAAATGGAAAGAAAATACAAAGCTAGTGCCGCTTTAAGAGTCTTCTCTTTAGGGCTTTGCAAGCACGCTGTTCATATTGAAAACGGCGTGCTGAGGACTACTTGCGCTCCTCTCCCTAATATGAAACCTATCAAAATAAAGGATATACTCTCGGTGCGATGTTATGAAAAAGGGACTTACTATAGAGGCACAATTACTTATTGTATTTACTATGAATTTGCTGTGAAAGGCAAAACACCACAATACTTGCGTTACAATGTGTTGGACGGTGATACAATGCAGCGTTTACTCAAAGACCTCAAAATGATTAATCCTAATATTTTCTTCACTCCTGAAGTAAAAACCTTTGTAAATACCCCCATTCCTAAATACAAAATACACCTCGATTTTACACCTATCGACGAGCAACCCAAAGCTGAGCAGTATGCCAAAACCCAACGCCCTTTTATTCTGCAACACCCTTCAGTGAATGTAGCTCATAGCTGTATAAGTTTTTTGATTGAAATGAGCTCTGTTGCTTTATTTATGTTGATTTTATGTGCAAGTATTTTTCTACTACCTGAAGGCTTATTTTTCATCGCTATACCTCTTATTCTTATAGCTTTTATGACTTCTATAATGCCATTTTTGCAGTTAAGTATGAGTGTTTATGGGATTTATGGAGGTTGGAAAAAGATAGAGACCAATGTTACAATAAGTGGTTTAGCACTCTTTATATTAGTCGTATTTTGGATATTCTTTGGAGTGGAGTGGTGGAAGTTTTTGAAATGATACTTATTCACAATCTACTTTTGTTTGACTATATTTGTAAAAGGAAGAAGTTTTTAGTATTTTTGCCGAAAAAATCAAATTCTATGAAAGAAGTTAATTTAGCATCAATAATAAGTGCTTATGATACATTTGGTAAAGAAGAATTATTTAATAATTATCTAAGTTTTTTTGGAGTAAGTTTAAAAGAACGGGAGAAGGAAGATTTGAAATCTTTTTTTGATGGAATTAGACCTAATATTACCAGTGTTAAAGTATTAGAAAGATACTATCTTGGTTTTACAATTCCTCAGATATCAAAAGAGTTTGATATATTGAGAATAGGAAAAGAATCTGTTATTAATGTAGAATTAAAAAATGAATTTACAACAGAAGAAAGAATTAAAAACCAATTAAAACAAAATAAGTATTATCTTGGTTTTTTAGGAAAGGATACTTTTCATTTTACTTATGTAGCAAAAGAAGATAAATTGTATAAATTAGAAAATGATGATTTAATACTTACAAGTTTTCAGGAATTATCTAAGTTGTTATCTATACAAGAAGTAGAGGAAATAGAAAATTTAGAAAGATTGTTTGATCCTTCTAATTATTTAGTTTCTCCTTTTAATTCAACAGATAGATTTGTAAATAAAGAATACTTTTTAACCAAACAACAAGAAGATATAAAAAATAGAATTATTAATCCAGAAGATAGCAAAGATGAGCAATTGTTTTTTACAATAAAGGGAGGAGCAGGGACAGGAAAAACACTCCTTGTATATGATATTGCAAGAGAATTAACAGAAAAAGGAGAAAAAGTTTTAGTAATACATTGTGGTAATTTGAATAAAGGACAACAAGAACTAAACGAAAAAAAGATATTGAATATTGTTTCTATAAGAGATATACATGTTTCAAATGAAGCATTTGGTCAGAAAGGGTTTAATTTTGATAAATATTCTATTGTTATGTTAGATGAAGCTCAAAGAGTAAGATTATACCAATTAGAATACATAATAAAATCTATTTTTAATATTAAAAGTAAATGTGTTTTTTCTCTTGATCCTAAGCAATGTCTAAAAAAAGATGAAATAAACAATAGTATTGAGTCTTATTTAGATGAAAAAACAAACACTTTAAAGTTTAAATTAACAAATAATATAAGGACTAATGAGGAGTTGTTAGTTTTTATAAAATCTATTTTTCATAATAGACCAGATTTCGAGAAAATAAGATATAAAAATATAAAAATAAATTTTTTTAAGAATTATTCTTTAGTGAAAAACTATTTATCTAACCTTAATGTTAATGAATGGGAAATTATCAATTTTACTAATTCAAGAAATGTTAGATATGAATATGAAGAATATAATGTTTCGGATAGAGTAAATTCTCACGGGGTATTAGGGCAGGAATTTGATAATATTGCTGTGGTTATAGACGATACTTTTTCCTATAACAGCACAAAAGAATTATCAGTAAGAAACGAGAATAAGTATTTCTACGATAAGTTAGGTATGCTGTATCAGAATATTACAAGAGCAAGAAAGAAATTAAATGTTGTAATTGTAAATAATCAAGAGGTTTTAAGTAGATGTTTAGAAGTTTTAAATTCTAAAGATTAGTTTTCTTTCTCAAAATCTCTTACTTTTGTCCCCTCTATAATAAAAATAAACGCCCGTCGTACTATAATATGCAAGAACAAGAAACCCAAATATACGGCATTCGTGCCCTGATAGAAGCCCTCAAAGCAGGCAAAACCATCGATAAAGTCTTTTTGCAAAAAGGCTTACAAGGTGGCTTGTATAAAGAACTAATGCCCTTATTGCAAGCAGCCCAAGTGCCCGTGCAATATGTGCCCATTGAGAAACTCAACCGCCTTACCAAGAAAAACCACCAAGGGGTAGTAGCAAACCTTTCCCCCGTAGATTATCACAATTTTGAGGATTTGGTGATTTCGATTACCGAAAGTGGAGCTACACCGCTTTTTCTCGTGTTAGACCACCTCTCGGATGTGCGCAATTTTGGGGCGATTATCCGCACGGCAGAGTGTACAGGCGTTTCGGGGATTATCATTCCTAAACGTGGCAGTGTGAGCATCACCGCCGATACTGTCAAAACCTCGGCTGGAGCTGTGTTTCGCGTGCCTATCTGCAAGGTAGAAAACCTCGTAGATGCCGTGTACTACCTGCAAGGCAGTGGCATCAGAGTAGTGGCTGCGACCGAAAAAACAAACCAATTGCTATACGCCGAAGATTTTACCGTGCCTACTGCTATTGTGATGGGCGCTGAAGATGTAGGTGTATCGCCTGCTGTGTTGAAGGTAGTAGATAGCAAAGCCAAATTGCCAATGGTAGGCGATATCAGTTCGCTAAACGTTTCTGTAGCTTGTGCCGTCTTCTTGTACGAAGTAGTAAAACAACGCCTCTAACCCCTAACACCAATGAACCGCCAACAAACCCGAGGAGTTATACTGCTCCTCGTTCTTATCGTCGCACTGCAATTCGCCTTTCGCAACTGTGAATTCCACCATACTTTCACTCCCGTCGAAACTGCGTTGGGCTACCGCGAAATGGATTCACTAAGGGCACTCGTGACTGCCCTTAAAAAGGATACCATTTATCCCTTCAACCCTAATTTCATCACCGATTATAAAGGCTTCAAACTGGGGCTCACTCCAGAGCAAATCGACCGTTTGCAAGCCTTTCGCGCACAGAATAGGTACGTAAATTCTGCTCAAGAATTCCAGCAAGTAACGGGTGTTTCGGATAGTGTGCTCGCCAAAATAGCCCCTTCTTTCAAATTCCCCGACTGGGTGAAAAATCGCAAAACAACTGCTTATAACTATGAGTATTCCTCTTCTAAACATTTTACCAAACAAGATATCAACACGGCTACTGCCGAAGCGCTGATGAAAATCTACGGCATAGGTGAGGGGTTTTCTAACCGTATTTTGAAATACCGCGACAAACTACACGGCTTTACCTATATCGACCAAGTAGCTGAGGTCTACGGACTTGACAAAGAGGTCTACCAGCGTGTAGCCGAACGTTTTGAGGTACAAACCGCTCCCGTGATAGAGAAAAAGAATATCAATGCGCTCAATATGTATGAACTGAGCAAAATACCCTATGTGAAATACGGCGAAGGTAAAAAGATTGTAGGATTGCGTTCAGAACTCGGTGCTATCAAATCTTTTGATGACCTTTTGCAAATCGAAGGTTTTGATAAAGAACGCATCGCCCGCTTGCAGTTGTATTTGTATATTGAATAGGCACTACATTTTGCCACTACACTTTGCCAAAGTTCTCTGCCTGTGCGGCTCGCACCTTTGGCAAAGTTGATTACTCTGATTATTAATAATTTTTGAAGTATGTTGTGTAGGAAAGCCAGCGATAGCTGGGTATGTGCTGCAAACGCCCATATAAATAAAACTTTTTCGGACAGCCCCAATAAAACTAAAGAGGCAGCCCAACAATGAGCCACCTCTTTTAATTTCCAAATTTACTAATTTTCAAATTTCCAAATTTCCTAATTGTGTAGCATATTTTTAGGGTCTAACACTTCGTCTAATTTCTCTTTAGAGAGCAATCCGTGTGCTAACACCAAATCATAAACTGATTTACCTGTTTGTAAGGCTTCTTTGGCAATTTTGGTACTGTTCTTATAACCGATATGAGGGTTGAGAGCTGTTACAATACCAATGCTGTTTTTCACCATATTGAGGCACACCTCACGGTTGGCAGTGATGCCTTCCACGCATTTAGTGCGCAAAGTATCAATAGCGCGTTCTAAGAATACGATTGATTCTATAATGCTTTGGCACAACACAGGCTCCATTACATTCAATTGCAACTGACCAGCCTCAGCAGCAAAAGTAACAGTAAGGTCGTTGCCTATCACCTTGTAGCACACTTGGTTCACCACTTCGGGGATTACAGGGTTTACTTTTCCTGGCATAATAGACGACCCTGGTTGCATAGCAGGAAGATTGATTTCGTTGAGTCCTGCACGAGGTCCTGAAGAGAGCAAACGCAAGTCGTTACAAATTTTAGAGAGTTTCACCGCCATACGTTTCAATGCCGATGAGTAAATCACGTAAGAACCAGTATCAGGAGTAGCCTCTACGAGGTTCGCAGCCGTTACAAAAGCATCGCCAGTGAGTTTGGCTAAGTTCTCAGCACATAGTTTGGCATAGCCTTTAGGAGCGTTGAGCCCTGTACCGATAGCGGTTCCTCCCATATTGATTTCCAAGAAAAGATTGGCATTGCTTTGCAAGCGAGCGATTTCCTCTTCTAAGTTGGCTGCAAAAGCCTCAAACTCTTGACCGAGGGTCATAGGTACTGCATCTTGTAATTGGGTACGACCCATTTTAATTACATCGGCAAACTCTTGTCCTTTTTTGCGGAAAGCCTTGATGAGCAATTGCAATTTCTCAATAAGGGTTTTATTCATCATAATCACCGCCAATTTCACGGTGGTAGGATAAGCATCATTAGTAGATTGTGATTGGTTCACGTGGTCGTTAGGTGAGCAGTGTAAATAATCGCCTTTTTCATAGCCCATAAGCTCCAAGGCACGGTTAGCAATCACTTCATTGGCATTCATATTCACCGAAGTACCCGCTCCCCCTTGAATCATATCCACCAAAAACTGACTGTCAAATTTCCCAGCAATCACTTCTTTACAAGCTTCACTGATAGGTTTGAGGAGTGTATCGGGCAATAATCCCAAAGCGTGATTAGTTTGAGCAGCAGCCAGTTTCACATAGCCAATAGCCTTCACAAAAGCAGGGTAGTCTCCCATTTTAGTGCCGGTAATACGGAAATTCTCGATAGCGCGTTGGGTTTGCACACCGTAATAAGCATCGGCGGGTACTTGCAAATCGCCGATAAGGTCTGATTCTGTTCTAAATTTCGTCATAATTATTTATTATTAGTCGTTAGAAATTAGGAAATAGGAATTAAAAAAAATCGCGGTAAAATTACGAAAGATTTCTGATATAAAAAAGAAAAAGAAGTATAAACTTTTGGTTATGAAAATCTATTGCCATACACTTAAATTAGGATATTAAACTATTTTTTATTACCTTTGTCCCGATGATAGGTTTCAGGGGACAGGTCTCAGGTCTCAGGGGTCTGACCTATCTGACGCCTCTGCCTCGTCTGATAATAAATCACAAACAATATTAAACATTATTTTTTAACCCCTCTTAACCAGATTGCCCTCTCTCCTTGGGAGAGAGGGAACGGGAGAGAGGATAATACAAATATTATATGAAAAAACTAATTTTTTCGGCACTGGTTGCCACAGCATTATGCGTTTCCTCTTGCGGGAAAGACGACGACAACGGCGGAGGTAGCACTTCGCTCAACGGGGATTGGTATCTTTACAACATTTATAATGACCCCGATGGTAATGGAAAAAGCTGGGCAATTCCTGGCAATTGTGCTAAAAAAACTTATTGGTCTATTTCCGATAAAAAAATAAAGCACGAATGGTATTATTCAAAGGGTTCTGAATGCAAACACACTCCAAAATATTACGATTATACGGCTACTAATGGCGTTTTTGATATGACGGTTGCCGATGATTCACCTAATGAAAGAAAAGGAGGTAAAACCTCTATAAAATATGAAATAAAGGACAAGGAACTTATCCTTCGCTTTAAAAATACTCGACAACAGGACGAAATACAAGTCCTTCACAAAAAAGGGGTAGACTATAGTTCTCTTGATCCTTTTGTGGGATATTGGCAAATGACTAAAGCTACCGTAGGACAAACAGAAGCTACTGTAAAGCAAGGTGAATGCTTGAATGGAGAGGTAGTAGCTAGTTCTTTTGGATTTACACTATATCTTAATGTTCCTGAGCAAAGCGGGCAATGCAAAAAAACTATCAATACCTACGAGTGGGTAAAAGAAGGCAATAAATATTACAATGTTACCGATCCTCAAAACAAAGAGGAGTTGGCACTTGTGTTTTCAGAAAATAACACCAAGCTTTCCTACAGCGAGCAAACCCAAAACGGCTTAGTAACCCTTTATTTTACCAAAGTAAAATAGGTTTCAGGGGTCAGGGGATAGGTTTCAGGTTTCAGGTCTCAGGTTTCAGCCTCGTCTGACCCGTCCGTCTTGTCCGATAAATCATAAACAACATTAAACATTATTTTTTTAATCCCTCTTAACCAGATTGCCCTTCTCTCCTTGGGAGAGAGGGAACGGGAGAGAGGATAACACAAATATTATATGAAAAAACTAATTTTTTCGGCACTCGTTGCCACAGCATTATTTGTTTCCTCTTGCGGGAAAGACGACGACAACGGCGGAGGTAGCACTTCGATCAAAGGGGATTGGTATTACCATACTGTGTATGGAGACTATAATGGCAACGGGAAAAATATCCGTTGGAGTACTCCTGATAATTGCGCCAAGCAGTCTTATCGCTCATTTTCAGATACCCAGATGAAGTTCGAATGGTATCGTAGGGATGGTTCTGGATGTAAATATACTCCTATGTATTACGATTATACCCTTTCTAATGGTGAGATAATTCATAGTATTGCTAGCAATTCTCCTAATGGCACTAAAGGACAGAAAATGAATTCTTTTAAATACGAAATAAAAGGCAAAGAACTTATTTTGCGTTTTACAAATAATTTAGGTATTCCAGAAGTAGATATCCTTCACAAAAAAGGAGTAGACTATAGCTATCTCGATCCTTTGGTGGGACTTTGGGAACTTACCAAAATAGAAGCAGGAGGCACTACTTATCCTGCGGGTACTCCTGCTTGTTTTACAGGTAGTATAGTAGCGAGTTCTATAGGCTTTTCGCTTTACTATACCCTGCCTGCTTCTCAAACACAATGCCAAGATGGTAATGTGGAAAGCTACGACTATGTAAAAGAAGGAGGCAAATATTACAATGTTTCTAACGGACAAAAAGTACTCTTACCTTTTAGCTTTAGCAACAATAACCAAACGCTTACGCTTAGCCTTGGAGGAACTACAATGTTCTTCCAAAAACAGTAATCAATTAATAAAATATATTTTAATACCCTCTTAACCAGATTGCCCCTCTCTCCTTGGGAGAGAGGGAACGGGAGAGAGGATAACACAAATATTATATGAAAAAACTAATCTTTTCGGCATTGGTTGCCACAGCATTATGCCTTTCCTCTTGCGGGAAAGACGACGACAACGGCGGAGGTAGCACTTCGCTCATAGGGGATTGGTATCTTTACAGTAATTTTAATGGTCCCAATGGAAACGGACGGAACTGGACAAGTTCTAACGATTGTGCTGAAAAAACTTATTATTCTATTTCGGATAAAAAAATAAAGCACGAATACTATTATTTAGAAGGTTCTGAGTGTAAATACTATCCTATATATTACGATTATACGGCTACTAATGGCGTTTTTAATATGACGGTTGCCAATGATTCGCCTAACGTAAGAAAAGGAGCTAAAACCTCTATAAAATACGAAATGAAAGGGAAAGAGCTTTTTATATATTTAAAAAATAATCAACAACAGGAAGTAATAGAAATCCTTCGCAAAAAAGGGGTAGACTATAGTTACCTCGATCCTTTTGTAGGATATTGGATAATGACCAAAGCTACCGTAGGAAAGACGGAAGTGATAGTAAAGGAAGGAGAATGTTTGCAAGGTGCTGTAGTGAGTAGCTCCATAGGGTTTACACTATATCTTAATTTTCCTGAGCAAAACGGGCAATGCAAAAAAACTATCAATACCTACGAGTGGGTAAAAGAAGGCAATAAATATTATAATGTTACCGATCCTCAAAACAAAGAGGAGTTGGCACTTGTGTTTTCAGAAAATAACACCAAACTCTCTTACAGTACACCAAGCGATAATGGCTTAGTAACCATATATCTTACCAAAGTAAAATAGGTGTCAGGTTTCAGGTTTCAGCCTCGTCTGACCCGTCTGCCTCGTCCGATAAATTATAAACAACATTCACTATTTTTATTTTGAAGTGATAAAAGCTATTTTTCAGTTGCTTTTGTGGTGAAATCTGTGGGAGAATTTAATCTATAGAAATCAATTGCACCAATAGTAAATTTTAAAAGATAATTCAAAAAAATCCCCTTGCAGTTACCACTGCAAGGAGATTTTTTAATTGTTATCTATTAACCGTTAATTGTTAACTGTTAACTGTTAATTGTTATTTTACTCCGTGCATCATCGCTTGAAGTTTCTTGTTGAGGAGTATCATTCCTAAACCGCAGAGGATTACAAATCCTGATACGGCAGCAAATACTACACTCGCACCGAGTTTTTCTACATAAGAAGCAATCACCCCTCCTATAGAGTTGGCAAAGAAGGCTGCCATCATCCAAACTCCCATCATAAGTCCTGCTAAGCGTGGAGGTGAAAGTTTAGTAACGGTAGAAAGTCCTACAGGCGATAAGCACAACTCACCGATGGTATGGGTGAGGTAAGTGAGTATCAACCACGCCAAGCTCGCTTTTACAGCAACATCTTTAGGGTCTACCCCTATAGCGCCACCGCGTTCGTACACAGCGCCAAGCATAAAGAAGAACCCTACCCCAAGAAGGATCATCCCTAATCCCATTTTGAAAGGTGTAGTGAGACGTTGTCCCATTTTAGTACCCCAGAAGGTAGCAAATACTGGTGCTAACAACACAATAAACAATGGGTTTACTGATTGGAACCAAGCGGTAGGAATTTCAAAACTACCTACCACACGGTTGATATAACTATCGGTGTAGAGGGTGAGTGATGAACCCGCTTGTTCAAAGCCAGCAAAGAAGAATATCGCAAAGAAGAAGTAGATAAAGATTACTGCAATGCGTTCTTTTTCTTCTTTGGTAAGTGGTTTATGTGCTTCAGCTTCTGAAAGTTCTACTGCTTTTTTGGTTGAGCCTTTAGCTTTCAAACCGAGGTCTCCTAAATATTTCTGTGCAAAGAAAATAAATATCAATTCACCGATGAGCATCCCTATAGCCGCTGCTCCAAAGCCGAATTTGTAACCGAACGACATTGCAACTTCACCTGTATTGGCATCAATAGCGGTTTTGGCAAAGATATTATCGGTGAGGAATCCGGTGATAAGAGGTGCCAAGAAAGCCCCTAAGTTGATACCCATATAGAAAATAGAGAAAGCTGAGTCAAGACGTTTATCACCTGATTCATAGAGTCCTCCTACTAAGGCTGAAATGTTTGGTTTAAAGAACCCATTACCAATGATGAGCAGGAAGAGCCCTAAATAAAGTCCTGCGTGGCTCGTCCAAGCGAAGAGAGCTGCCTCACCCAAGAACATTATAAATCCTCCTAACAACACCGATTTGCGTTGTCCTAAGAAGTTATCGGCTATCCATCCGCCAATCAGTGGGGTGAAATAGGTAAGACCGGTCGCAAAACCATAAATCAAACTTGCGGTGGAAGGATCGAAAGCCAAACCGCCTTCAAGCCACGTTTTGGTGAGGTATAACATCAAAATACCGCGCATTCCATAGTAACTGAAACGCTCCCACATCCCTGTTAGGAACACCAAATAAAGCCCCTTAGGGTGCTTTTTCTTCTCATTTTCTACGTTTGTATCCATTTATTAATAAATTAAGGTTTGTTTATAAATTAATTTTTAATCCAATAAAGTTTTTCTTTTACAGATTGTCCCCCTTCGGGGGAACGGGGGCTTTGTTTATAAATTTTGTTCAATAAAATTCGTCATTTTTGTGTATAACTGAAAGCGTGTGCTGCCGGTGTTGTCGTAAATACCGTGGTTCTTATCAGGATAGATGAGCCAATCGAAATCTTTTTGCAAACTCACTAAAGTTTCTATCAGCACCATTGCGTTCTGTACGTGTACATTGTCGTCGGCACTGCCGTGAATGAGCAGGTATTTTCCTTTGAGTTTGGCAGCGTGAAACAAGGGTGAATTTTCGTCGTAACCCTTGGCATTCTCTTGGGGGGTGCGCATAAAACGCTCGGTGTAAATAGTGTCGTAAAAACGCCAATTGGTAACAGGGGCTACTGCTATTGCCATTTTAAATATATCGCCTTTTTGAAACAGACAGTTAGACGACATAAATCCACCAAAACTCCAACCCCATATTCCTATTCTGCTCTTGTCGATATAAGGATAATTGCCTACCAGCTGGGCGACATCAGCTTGGTCTTCAACTTCGTATTTACCCAGTTGCTGATAGGTACATTTCTTAAAATCTGCTCCTTTATAGCCCGTGCCACGACCATCTACACATAGCACTATATAGCCTTTTTGGGTGAGCATTGCGTGCCAAAAGTCGTTCATATCCCACCATTGGTCGGCTACTTCTTGTGAGCCTGGTCCTGAGTATTGGTACATCAATAGGGGGTATTGCTTTTTAGGGTCGAAATCCTTAGGTTTGAGCATATAAGCGTTGAAAGTGCCTTTGGCAGTTTTCAGTTCCATAAACTCTTTTTCGGGCAAATTATAGGCTTTGAGTCGTTGGGCGTATTCGGCATTGGTAACGATTTCTTTGAGTTGCTTGCCACTTTTGGTATCGTTCAGCGTATAGCGCGGAGGTGTAGAGGCATTGGCAAAAGCCTGAATATACATAGAGAAATCCCCGCTAAAGGTGCCTTTGTTCGTGCCTGCCTCAGTAGAGAGTGCGCGAGGGGCTTTGCCTTTGAGGCTCACGGCGTAGAGTCCTCGGCGGGTAGAACCTATTTGGGTAGATTGGTAGAATAACTGTTGAGTTTTAGAGTCATAACCATAACAATCGGTTACTTCCCAATTGCCGCGTGTGAGTTGGCGCACTAATTTCCCTTTGGCATTACAATAGTAAAAATGGTTATGCCCGTCTTTTTCCGATTGGTAAATAAAACTATTATCGGGTAAAAATAGTATCTCCTTGTTGATGCTTACATAAGTCGCGCTGGTTTCCTTTACTAAGGAAGTCGTTGCCTTCGTCTGGCTATTCACTTGTAAAAGTTGCCAATCGTTTTGGTGGCGGTTGAGGGTTTGCACTGTGAGTTTATGAGGGTCGTTTGTCCATTGCAAACGTGGGATATAATAAGCGTTGAGCGGTATTTCGGTTACCGATTGGTTAGCCAAAGTATAAATGTGCAAACTCACCGCCGAATTAGCTTCCCCTGCTTTGGGATATTTGAAAGTATAAGGGGTAGGGTAGAGGTCGTAACCGTATATATCCATTGAAAATTCGGGTACTTTGCGCTCATCCGAACGTATAAACGCTAACTGACTGCCATCGGCATTCCAAGCAAAGAGTTTCACAATCCCGAACTCTTCTTCATACACCCAATCGGCAGTGCCGTTGATAATAGCATTCTTTTGTCCGTCGGTAGTGATTTGGGTTTCTTCGCCAGTAGCGAGGTCGTATAAATACAAGTTGTTTTCGTATACAAAAGCCAATTGCTTGCCGTTAGGTGAAAAAGTAGGGACTTGTATACGCTTGTCACTCACTTTTTTAAGGTCGCCAGTGGCGAGGTCGTACAGAAAATAATCGGCTATAAACGAATGGCGGTAGATGTCCTCTTTGCGAGTAGCGATAAGGAGTTTTTTCTCATCGGCTGAAAATTCATAACCTTCAATCCTACTCACTCTATCGTTAGCCTGAAAGAGGGTTTGTACTTTGGTGAGCGTTGCAAAGTCGTAGAGGTTGATTTCTTGAGCGCGTTTTTCACGATTGTACTCTAACACAGTGTATTGAGGAGTGTGTTGCAACGCTTTGAGGTTGAACATACGCTCAGGGTAGAAAGTGCCCTTAGTCCAAATCTCTTGAAGTGTTTGGGCAGGCAATAGGTAATAAGTAGCAGGTAATAAGTAACAGATGAGCAGAAGTGCGCAAAAGTACAAAGCCTTGCGCCCATATAAGTTCTTATGTAAGGTATATTTCGTCATTCGTAATTCGTCATTCGTAACTTGTAAGGTATATTTCGTCATTCGTAATTCGTCATTCGTAACTTGTTAAGGTATATTTCGTAACTCGTAACTCGTAACTCGTAACTCGTAACTCGTCATTCGTCATTCGTCATTCGTCATTCGTCATTCGTCATTCGTCATTCGTCATTCGTCATTCGTCATTCGTCATTCGTAACTGATTTGAGCCGTCAATATTAGGAATAATTTTTGAGATAGCAGCAATTTTTTAACATCTTTTTTTTGGGAGAGGTCTTTTTAAGCTGATTTTTAATGGATTACAAGTTTTGGATATATTGATAAAAAGTACTATTTTTGTACCTCAAAACGAGTCGTCTTATCGTGACTGGTTAGACAAATTAATGAACAATGGGAACACTTACAATATATTTGAGTAAAAAGCAAAGTATTTTTCATACAATCGTATTTTTGTTACTTTCAGTAATGCCTTTGATTTTCTATATTATAACGTCTTATAGGTCAGAATATTTTTTTGAACGAAAAAATATAGCGATAGGCTTGCTAATGTTTTTCATAGCGTTTATATTTTTTAAGGCGTTAAAAGGAGAGTTCTTTTTTCTTCGGTTAAAAGATCCTAAAATAACTTTCACTGATGAAGGTATTCTTTTTGATGAATATATTCAGGGAAAGGAAAAGTGGGAAGAGATTGCTCATATTAACTTTGGAAAGAGAGTTATGATGCGAAAGCCTTCTAAAAAATACAGTAGTATGGTGATAGTTTTGAAAAATAAAGCTACGGTTAAGTTTAATAAATTTTCATCAACGCCTCTTGATAAACATTTTATAGAGATTGATACTGCGTTTTTCAAAGAGAATGTCAATGATGAAATAGAACGCATTATAGAATTTATTAGCACCCATTGTCGTAGGTACAAATGCTATAAACTACCGTATCAAACGAAGTTTGTTTTTAAGTAAGGTCTCAAGCTATCGTGAGCTTATAACTCGTGCGCCTATTCTCATTTTGGCAATCTCAGTAAAAAATAGTACTTTTGTACCCCCTTTTAAACCTACTTTATAACATCTAAAATAATGAAATTCAATATAGTTTCCGATTTTGCCCCTACGGGCGACCAACCTCAGGCTATCGACCAGTTAGTAAAAGGCATTGAGCGCGACGATAAGTACCAAGTGTTGTTAGGCGTTACGGGCTCTGGAAAAACTTTTACTATTGCCAACGTGGTGGAACGCATCCAGCGCCCTACTCTTGTGTTGGCACATAACAAAACGCTGGCTGCCCAGTTGTATTCTGAATTTAAGGCTTTCTTCCCCAATAACGCGGTGGAATACTTCGTTTCTTACTACGATTACTATCAGCCAGAAGCCTATATCCCTTCTACGGGTACTTATATCGAAAAAGACCTCTCTATCAACGATGAAATTGAAAAACTGCGCCTTAGTACAACTTCTGCCCTCTTGTCGGGAAGGCGTGATGTGCTGGTTGTCGCATCGGTGTCGTGCTTGTATGGTATCGGTAACCCTGTGGAATTCCAAAAGAATGTGATTACAATCAAACAAGGCGATGTACTCCCACGTACCAAGCTGATGCACCGATTAGTACAAAGTCTCTATGCCCGCACAACCGCCGAATTTAGGCACGGCAATTTCCGCATCAAAGGCGATGTGCTTGATGTCTTCCCTGGGTATGACGACAACGCTTTCCGCATTCACTTCTTTGGCGATGAAATTGAAGAAATAGAACAGTTTGACCCTACTACTAATCAGGTGTTAGACCGCTACGAGAGCCTCAATATCTACCCTGCCAATATGTTCGTTACCTCCCCCGATATTCTCCAAAAAGCAATATGGAACATCCAGCAGGATTTGATGAAGCAAGTAGAGTTTTTTGAGGCATCAGGCAAACCTTTAGAAGCCAAACGATTGAAAGAACGCACCGAGTTCGACCTTGAGATGATACGCGAATTGGGCTATTGTTCGGGTATTGAAAACTACTCTCGCTATTTAGATGGTAGAGAGCCAGGTACACGTCCGTTTTGCTTGATTGATTACTTCCCTAAAGATTTCTTGATGGTGATTGACGAGAGTCACGTAACCGTCTCACAAGTACACGCGATGTACGGTGGCGACCGCAGTCGTAAGGAAAATCTCGTGGAATACGGGTTCCGCTTGCCCGCTGCAATGGACAACCGTCCGCTGAAGTTCGAGGAGTTTGAAGCCTTACAAAACCAAGTGATTTACGTGAGTGCCACCCCTGCCGACTATGAGCTACAGCAAACGCAAGGTGTGTACGTAGAGCAGGTAATACGCCCCACTGGCTTGCTCGACCCCGAAATAGAAGTACGCCCCAGTGCCAACCAGATAGATGATTTGGTAGAAGAAATACAACTGCGCACCGAGAAAGACGAGCGTATATTGGTAACCACCCTCACCAAGCGAATGGCGGAAGAGCTTACCAAATACCTCACTCGCATTGGTATTAGGTGTCGTTACATTCACAGCGATGTGGATACATTAGAGCGCGTAGAGATTATGCAAGACCTCCGCAAAGGACTCTTTGATGTGCTCATAGGGGTAAACCTCCTCCGTGAGGGCTTAGACCTGCCCGAAGTGTCGCTCGTCGCTATCCTCGATGCCGATAAAGAAGGCTTTTTGCGTTCTACGCGTTCGCTCACTCAAACCGTAGGACGGGCTGCCCGCAACGTAAATGGCAAGGCGATAATGTACGCCGACAAGATTACTGATAGTATGCAACGCACCATAGATGATACCAATTACCGCCGTGAAAAGCAAATGAACTACAACAAAGCGCACAACATCACGCCTCAGCCTTTGCACAAGAAGATAGAGAATAGCCTCAGCAAGAGCCCTATAACCGAATTCCACTATGATCCATCGTTCAAGGAACACATAGCAGCGGAAACCCAATCGGTATATTTATCGGCTAAGGAATTGGAAAAGAAAATCAAAGAAACCCGCAAAATGATGGAGGCAGCAGCCAAAGACCTCGATTTCGTAAAAGCTGCCCAATACCGCGATGAACTAAAGAAATTGCAAGAATTAGCAAATTAGGGAATTAGCAACTTGCACCTTTGCCAAAGTTGATGACAACCTTTATAAATAAAGATTTTTCTCTCTGATGCTCTCTGAGCCGCTCTTAGATTTTCGGAGATTTTCGGAGATCTTCCTGAATTAAAATGTTAAAAAAATTGCTAATCACAAATTGTTTTGTATATTTGCCCCATCAATTAAAAACTAATAATACAATGAGAAAGACAATTTTAGCCTTAATGGCAACAGCAGCTATTGTAGCTTGCAGTAAAAGTGATGACAAGGAAGATGACCACATTAGTGGAAAATTCCCTACAAAAATCACACAAATTGTAGGAACAGAACGTGTTGTGCATACTTATGAAATGCAAGATGCTACTCATCCTAAAAAAGAAACAATTACTACTTATCAAGGTTCTTCTACTAAAGGAAAAGTAAAAACCCACGAATTTACTTATGACAGTAACAACCGCTTGATTTCTAAAGTAGACCCTACTGATGAGCCAAGTGTTTGGTATCTTAGTAACTTTTCTTACAATGCTAATGGAAAGTTAGAAAAAGAGGAAAGGGTTTTTGTTACACTTCCTTATATAATTAAGAATTACGAGTATGCTAATGACAAATTGACCAAAAAAGTAGAAAAACCTGCTAGTAATGGTGATGGGGATTATATTACCACTACTTTTGAGTATCCTAGTGCTAATATGGTGAGAGTTACTAAAACTTCTTATTCAGTAGATAAAGCTAAAAAAGGAGATGATGTAAACGAATGGCACGTCTATACATTAGGTGCTAATGGCAATGTAGTAAAAGATGAGTACAGAACGGCTACTCATAACTACGAGACAACTTATGAGTATGATACTAAAATCAACCCTGAGTACGTTAGCTTTAGAGTACAAGCTACTCCCGATCATTTCGTAACCCTTACTCCTAACAATATCACCAAAAAAACAGTAATAACTACTGAACTTGCTAATTCAAAAGTTACTAAAGCCGTATATCGTTACGATATTCAGTATGATGGTGATTATCCTATCCAAATCAAAGTTTATTCAGTACCTGAAGATAAAACTGCTGGTGAAGCACTTGTCCAAACCACTGAATACACTTACTAAAAACATCTAAACCTCAATTAGAAAATACACTTTGCCAAAGGTAATAGCTCGTGTAGCTTCCACCTTTGGCAAAGTTTTTTGTTGGCTATTAATTGCTAATCACAAATTGTTTTGTATATTTGCCCCGAATAATTAAAAACTAATAATACAATGAGAAACATTTTATTATTCCTTTCAGTTTTTGCCCTCTTTGCTTGTAAAAAGGATAAAGGTAATGATGAAGAGGTTGTTACTATTCCTGCTTCTGATTATGAATTGAGTGCTGATGGGCTCACCTTAGTGAAGTGGAAAAACGAGAACACAGCAGTGCTCAATATGCAAGCTGATGCAGTACTTAGAAAAGTAAAAGTCATTGGTAATGCTGCTTTTTATCAACACAAAACCTTAGGAAGTATTACTCTACCTGAGGGACTGACAGATATTGATAACATAGCTTTCTATAAAACTAAACTCAGAAGTGTTGTTATTCCTAAAGGGGTACAAGTGATTGGTGTAAATGCTTTTGCTGAAACTTCACTTACTTCTGTTCAGTTTTCAGAGGGTCTTATTACTATTGGTGATGAAGCGTTTTCTGAGTGCCAAATTCCTGTTCTCAACTTTCCAGAAAGCTTACAAGCCATTGGAAGAAACGCATTTAAGTCTAACAAAGTAATTGCTTCAGTTACAATTCCTAAGAACGTACAGAATATTGCAAATGCAGCTTTTGTTTCTTGTGAAAAGTTAAGTAGTGTAACTTTTAAAGGACAAAATCCTCCAAGAATATTAATTATTTTTGGCTCAGAGTTCAATTATGTAAAGCAAGTTTATGAACCTATTGTAAAAGGACGTATTTTTGTACCTAAAGGAAGATTAGAGGTGTATAAAAAAGCAGAAGGTTTCAAACCATATATCAATATTATTTCAGAAGAAGAATAAAAATTCTTCTATAACAATCTTATAAAAATACACTTTGCCAAAGGTAATAGCCCGTGTGGCTCGCTCCTTTGGCAAAGTTTTTTGTTAGCTATTAATTGTTAATTATCAATTGTTTTGTATCTTTGCCCTTGCAAATGATGTTTCTAAAACAAATATCCGTCGTCAATTACAAGAACATACCCTCACAAACGTATGCCTTTAGCCCTACTATCAACTGTTTTGTAGGCGATAATGGCGTAGGAAAAACCAATCTCCTTGATGCTATTTATCACTTAGGAATGGCAAAGAGCTACTTCACTACAAGTGCCGTGCAGAACGTGCGTCATGGTGAGGAGTTCTACCTCATTGAGGGGCAGTTTCAGTACGAAACCCGCGAAGAACAGATTGTCTGTAGCCTCAAAAAAGGACAAAAAAAAGTAATGAAACACAACGGTAAAGCCTACGAACGCCTTGCCGACCATATAGGTAAATACCCTATGGTGATCATCTCCCCCTCCGATCGCGACTTGATAATAGAAGGTAGTGAAACCCGCCGTAAGTTTTTAGATAGCGTCATTTCGCAAACCGATAGAGCTTACTTAGAACTGCTTTTGCGTTACAACCGCACCCTCTTGCAACGCAACACCCTGCTAAAGCAAATGGCTGAAAATGGAGTATTTTCTGTAGAAACTCTCAGTATTTATGATGAGCAATTAGCCCCCTTAGGGCAGCACCTCTACGAAAAACGGCGAGCCTTTATGGAAGAGTTTTTACCTGTTTTTAGTGAGCAATACGCCTATATATCAGGAGGGAAGGAACGTGTGAATTTGCAGTACGAAAGTCAGTTACACCAGAGCGATTTAGCAACACTACTTCGCGAAAATGCCGAGCGTGATCGCAGTGCGCAATACACCACAACCGGCATTCATAAAGACGACTTGCTCTTTGAAATTGAAGGTTTCCCAATGAAAAAATACGGTAGTCAAGGGCAACAGAAGTCATTTTTGATAGCCCTAAAGCTATCACAATTTGAAGTTTTACAACAAGAATTAGGGATTACCCCCATAGTGCTTTTAGACGATATATTCGATAAACTCGATGACACTCGCGTAACCCAATTAGTGCAGTTAGTAACTCAAAAACATTTCGGACAGCTGTTCATCACCGATACCCACTCACAACGCACTGAAGCAGTCGTAAAAAGCACTGGTTTAGCCTACGAGATGATTCAAGTAACCTAAAAGTAGGGGCGTTTTGCAAACGCCCTCTAAAAACAAACTTAATATAAGAAATATCACAATTATTAATTATAAAAATATGTGCTTATTAGTTTATCCTAAAAACGAAATGCAAACAGCCGAATTGACCTCTTTATTTGAAAAAATGGGGGTAGAATTTGAGTATGAACAACCTTTTTTATCTGATTCCTTTAAAAAAGAATTGGATAAAAGAGTTATCGAAATAAAAGAAAATCCCTCTATTGGGATCCCTTTTGAAGAAGTAAAAAAGAAAATAATGCAGAAGTATGTCATTTAGTTTGATTTTTCATCCTCGAGCAGAGAAAGAATTGAATGATGTTATAGATTTCTATAATGTTTTTAGAGAAGACTTAGGGCTCGAAGCTTATAATGAAATAGTTGATTATATAGAAACATTAAAGGATTTTCCCTTCGTAGCTTCTAAAAGATATGGAGAAGTTCGTGTTTTCTTTACTAAAAAATTTCATTTTGGCATTCATTATATTGCTTTAGAAGAATTTTCGGAAGTGATTATTATAGCAATCGTTAATGCTAAACAAGAAATAAAAGCACAGCAAATATTTAATAGAATTTCTGATATGAAAAAGTAAAAAAATAATCTTATCACAATTGTTAATTATAAATCGTTAATTGTTAATTGAAATATGAAACCCAATAACAAGAAAACCTCTACTGCTGCCGTTGCAGCACAACCCCAAAACACCCCTATCAAATGGTTAGCAACTTTCTTGCTCATCGCCTATGGCTATGTAACGGTAATCACCCCTAACTGGATGGCGTTCGACTCTAACGCTACTAAATTCTACACCTTTGCAATCCTCAACTTAGTAGTGGTTGCTCTCGTGTTTTTTATCAAAGAATTTAGAGAACGCACTCAGGTGCTTTTTGGCTTCTTTACCAATAAAATAGGGATTGCCTATAGCCTCATAATGGTAATGGCATTGCTCTCTTTTTCCAAGGCTATCAATACTGAAGAAGCTATCCTTCACTTCTTCAAAATATTCACCGCTTTCTCTGCCGCGTGGATGGTCTCCGCTTTGGTAATTTACTACAAAGAAGGAATTGTTGTCTTAGCTTTAGCGATGACGATTCTGCTTTGCTATGACTTCTTAGTAGCGATGGACGGTATTAAAGGGGTCATCAAAGGCACTGCTACCGATTTGGCTATCAAAGGTTCATATTCTAATAAAAACATTTTAGCTTCAGCTATATTCATCAAGATACCTTTTGCAGTATGGCTGTTCTACTTCCGCCGAGAAAACTATTTGCGTCTCATTGGAGCTGTCGGACTTACTTTAGGTACTTTGGCGGTCTTCTTTATGAGTACCCGTACCTTCTATTTGGCTACAATCCTCACTGTGGTGATTTTTGTGATCTATGGTGCAATCGATTTTTTCATCCTCAAACGTCGTGAAACAGGAGTAAAAGTGCTGATACACGTAGGATTGGTAGTTATTGCTTTCGGTATTTTCTCATTTGTACAGAATTATTTATACCCTCAAGAAGTACGACAAAGCACTAGTTTCGGTGCCCGTTTGGCTGAGGTGGCGAACCAAGAAAACCAAAGTAACAACTTGCGTAAAACCGCTTGGGTAATCACTGCTACCGATATGATTCCTAACGACCCATTACTCGGTGTGGGTATCGGTAACTGGAAAGTGCGCTTCTTGCAGTACGAAAACTCTTATAGCCCGCATTATATCTATATGTATAAAAACCACAACGACTTCTTAGAACTCACTGCCGAAGTGGGTATTTTAGGAGGTTTGGCGTTTGTGGCTATCTTCCTCTTAGCGGCTTTCTACTTCTTCAAAGCCACTTATAAAAATAAGAATTCTGAACAAGAACAGTGGTTTTTCTTGCCACTCTTTGGGCTTTTTGCCTATTCGTTCGATGCTTTCTTCAACTTCCCTCAGGATCGCCCTGAAATCCAAGCACTCTTTGCCATCTATGTAGGGATAGCAGTTGGTTTAGCAGTGTTGTACTTTGGAAAAAACAGCAAAGAACGCAAACTTCCTACACTTGCTATTGGCTTTATAGGTGCTATAGCTGTAGTGGCAATGGTATTAGGAGTGATTGTTGAAAGAATGTACTTCGATTCCTCTAAAATACAACGAATGGTAAAAGAAGAACAACAAGGGGTACGCTCTCCTAAATCTCCTGCCGATTACCTCATACGTAACTATCCTCGTATCCCTAACCTCACCGCTGTTGCCGAACCTGTAGATGTGGAAAAAGCGCGCTACCTCATCGATGAACAAAAGTTTGATGAGGCTCGCAAAATCCTTTCCTCTATCCACTATCATCCTTACGATGCTCGCCCTGAGTATTTTATGGCAGTATCCTACTTTATGGAACCCGAAAAGAAATTAGATAGTATCTACAAATACGCTCACAAAGCCCGAATGATCAAACCTAATTTCTACGGTAGTTTGAATTTGGAAACTTTTGCACTGAACAATCTGGGTAAAGAACAAGAATCTATCAAATTGCTCAAACAGTTTTTGAGTTTAGAAAAAGATAGCATACAAAAAGAAGAACCTAAGTGGAAAAAACGTTTGAAAAGCATCTTCCACGTCGATGTTGATAGAGATGCTCGCTTGGCCAATCGCGGTGAAGTACAAGCTTGGAACTCTTTGGCATACCTATTGGAGAAAAATAACCAAATTGCTGAAGCACGCGCCGTGTTAGATACTGCTTTTGTGTATTTGCCTACCAATCAGGAAATCATCAACAATCGCAACAAAATTATTTCGCGTATGCAAGTAGAACAATTTGCTCCCCTCTACAGCGAGGCTATGCAACTCTATTTGCAACAACGATATGCCGAGGCTATCCCTGTCTTTACTAAATTCTTAGAAAAAGTACCCGCTCATATCGACGGACTTAAATACCGCGCTATTAGCTACTACAACACCCAGCAGTATCAACGCGCTATCAACGATATTGCCCAAATGGAACAACTCGGCATCGCTATAGACCCTGTGTTGAATAACTATCGCGCCTCTTGTTATTATATGTTGGGTGATAGAAACAATGCTAAAGTCTTTTTCCAAAAAGCTGCCGCCGCAGGTAATGCCGATGCACAGAAGAATTTGAATACCCTTACCTTTTAAACACGTATAATGACTATCGATAACACTTATACTAAGCAAATTATCGGTGAAAAGGAACTCCAAGTGATGCTCCACCGCCTCGCTTGTGAACTGATTGAAAACCACAACAATTTTTCCGATACAGTTTTCATTGGTATACAGCCTCGCGGCACTCACTTAGCCCAGCGTTTGGTAAAGCTCCTTACCGAGGAATACCACGTGCCTAATATTTCTTTAGGACTCTTGGATATCACTTTCTTCCGTGACGATTTTCGCCGTACGGGCAAACCCTTAGAGGCTAACTCTACCGCTATCGATTTCATCGTGGAAAACAAACGTGTGGTATTCATCGACGATGTGCTCTATACCGGCAGAAGTATCCGTGCAGCACTCAGTGCCATACAAAGCTTTGGTCGCCCCTCTCAAATAGAACTCTTAGTGCTTATCGATAGACGCTTTAGCCGTCAACTGCCTATCCAGCCCGATTACAGCGGCAAGCAGGTCGATGCTATCAACAACGAACGTGTAATCGTGAATTGGAACGACAATTCCGTTCAGGTAATTAATAAGTAAAACTTTTTTAACAAAGATGAAAAATATATTTATCACCGCTGCTTTATTGCTCACAGCCGCTACTTATGCACAAGTAACTATCAACCAAGAGAGCAATATCGCCGATGCTATGGAGTACAAAAAAGAAGTAGCCCGCAGCGAAAGTGCTTTCCAAGTGCAAATCTACAACGGTAACATCACCGAGGCAAACAAAGCCTTACTCGATGCTAAAAATAAATACAAACAATATCCTGCCTTGCTCACTTTCGAGTCACCTAATTACAAAGTGCGCATCGGTAGCTTCCGAACACGCTTAGAAGCCGAAAAAAACTTGATAGAGATTAAAAAATCCTATCCTGCTGCTTTCGTGGTTGGCTTAAAATAATCTCTAATAGGGGAACGCTATGTTCAAGAAAAACAGCCTTCGCTTCCAGATATTCCTCAGTATGACCCTCCTCGTGCTGGTGTCTTTTGCTATCTTAGCCTTAGTGATGGTCAGCCAATACAAAAAACAAGCGTTGGAATATCACGACGAACGTCTTGTCGACAAGGAAAACCAAATAAAAATGCAAATACAGTACGTGTTTTCGCAAACCACTTTCCCTGTCGAAACTCCTTATATTCCCCTTATTTTCCGTGAAGATATCTATAGCATTGCCAATATTCAAAACCTGAATTTTGCCCTCTATGACCTCGATGGAGTGTTGCTCAAAAGCTCTAAAGCCTCTCTATCCCCCGATCAAGATGCGTTTTTCATTCCACCTGCAGTACTACATCAGCTCTCAGCAACCCTCAACAAACGCTTGGTAGAACACCACGAGTTTGCAGGGCGCGGTTATCAAACTTCCTATAGTTATATCACCGATTTGCAGTTCAAGCCTATCGCTATTCTCAATATTCCTTATTTTGAGAACGATACTTTCAACGAGCGCGCTTTAGAGGGCTCGCTCTACAATTTGGCAATTGTCTATTTCTCACTCTTGGTGGTCGCACTCACGGTAGCTTACTTTATCTCTAAGTACATCACCAAATCACTCAAAACCATTGAAAACCGATTAGAGAAAACGCGCTTGCTATCGCAGAATGAAAAAATCCTCCTCAAATCAGCACCTGCTGAAATTACTGAATTGGTAAATGCCTATAACGGAATGATTGACGAGATTGAGAATAGTAAAGCTCTTTTGGCACAATCGGAACGCGAACAAGCGTGGCGCGATATGGCAAAACAAGTAGCGCACGAAATCAAAAATCCACTGACTCCTATGCGTCTTTCGGTACAGAGTTATCAGCGCAAAGCGAGCCGCGAACCTCAAACTACTGAACAAACCAACGAGTTTTGCGAATCACTCATCCAACAGATAGACATATTGAGTAATATTTCTACTGCCTTCTCGGCACTTACCAATATGCCTGCTAAAAACGATGAGGAATTCGATTTTGTGTCTGTTATCAAACGCACTTTAGATATTTTTAATTCTGATGAAATTCACTTCACCCATTCTCACGATGAGATTATAAGTGTATTCGATAAAGACCAGCTCGGTCGTGTAGTTACCAATTTGGTGAAAAATGCTCTCCAAGCTACCGAAAATGAACCTTTCCCCGCAATAGAAGTAACGCTTACTAAAAGTGAAAAAGATATTACTCTCACCGTAAAAGATAACGGTATAGGTATCGCCGATGCCGATAAAGAAAAAATATTTGAACCCAAATTCACTACCAAAACCAGCGGTAGTGGCTTAGGCTTAGCAATGGTAAAGAATATCGTGCTCTCGTACAATGGTAGCATTTCTTTTACCTCCCAAGTAGGCAAAGGCAGCGAATTTGTTGTAACATTGGTACATTTTTTGAATAAGTAACGTATTAAACATTATATTTTATGAAAAAACACATCTTTACATTAGGAGCTGCTGTGCTTTTGCTCGCCTCCTGTCAAAACAATCCTTCACAAACTGCTAACACTGTAGCAAGTGAAACTGCTACTATGATGGAGAATACTGCTGAAAAAGTAGAAGAAATGGTAACTCCTCAATTGTTAGCTACTTATGTAGGTACGCTTCCTGCTGCCGATTGCGGCGGAATGGCTACCGTTATCCATCTCTATGCCGATGACACCTATGTAAAACAAGAAAACTGTGCAAGCAAAAACTTCGAATCTAAAGAAGAAGGTAAAGTAGAACGCACTGATAAAGGTTTTACACTCGTTTCTAAAGCTGATAATCACAAATCTTTCTATATTACCAAAGGCGATAATATTGTACAAGTAGGTGAAGATGGTAAAGAACCTAAAATGGTAAAAGAATATACTCTTACCAAACAAATGTAAAACAAAATTACACTAAAACAAAGGCTATGCGATACTTTGCATAGCCTTTTTCGTGTCGTTTCAAAAAATATTTTAACAAAACTTTTGTAGTTCTCTTTTTTTATCTTACCTTTACCCCCCAATTAAAAAGTTCTTACGCTAACCTACCAATGGATTTAGTACGCCTCTTTGTCAAAAGAATATCATATAACCATTCTCAAAACGACGCTTTTGTGCTGATAATGCACGAATTAGAGTCCGATTTGAAGCTGCCTATCGTCATAGGCACCTTCGAGGCGCAAGCTATTGCTTTAGAGTTAGAGAGAAACATCATCCCACCGCGCCCCCTCACACACGACCTCTTCAAAAATTTAGCCGATACTTTCAGTATCCAAGTGCGACGCGTAGTGATTTACAAATTAGAGGAAGGCATTTTTTATTCTAATATGCTCTGTGCGCAAAATAACAAAGAACGCACTATCGATGCCCGTACCAGCGATGCTATTGCTATCGCATTGCGCTTCAACGCACCTATCTATACCTATAAAGAAATTGTAGAACGCGCAGGTATCTACATCCCTTTGCCTAACGAAGACAACAAAAAACAACCCGTGAGCCCGTCGTTAGACGATGTCGCCGACGATGAATCCCGCAATCGATATTCCAAATATTCACTTAGCGAACTTAAAAAAATGCTCAGTGAATGTGTGGAAAACGAAGATTACGAAATGGCTGCTCAAGTGAGAGACGAAATTTCAAAACGTGATAATACCTTTTAAAAACAATAATAGATGGAAGAAACAATTATGAAAGTAATCCCCAGTGAAGGATTTACAATGGAAAGCTTTGGACGTGGGGTGTTAGGAATGGTAGTGATTCTCTTTATAGCATTTCTATTTAGCAGTAACCGCCGCGCTATCAATTGGCGCACTGTAGGTATTGGCTTAACTATACAACTACTGCTCGCTATAGGTGTCCTCAAAGTAGGCTTCATTCAAAAAGCTTTTGATTTTGCTGGTAGTGTGTTCGTGTTGATATTGGATTTCACCAAAGCTGGTAGCCAGTTTCTATTGGGTAACCTGCTTGATACCAATACTTTTGGGTATATATTCGTATTCCAAGTGTTACCTACTATTATCTTCTTTTCAGCGCTCACCTCTCTCTTGTTTTACTTGGGAATTATCCAAATAGTAGTACGCGGAATGGCGTGGGCACTCTCTAAACTCCTCAATATTTCAGGAGCCGAAAGTCTTTCGGTTACAGGTAATATCTTCCTCGGTCAAACCGAAGCCCCTTTGATGATTAAGGCTTACCTCTCTAAAATGACCCGCTCCGAAATCCTCCTCGTGATGATAGGCGGTATGGCTACTGTAGCCGGTGGGGTAATGGCGGCTTATATACAATACCTCGGCGGTGATGACCCCGAAATGCGCTTGCTCTTCGCTCGTCACTTGTTAGCCGCCTCAGTAATGGCTGCTCCTGGAGCTATTGTAGTTTCCAAAATCCTCTGTCCACAAACCGAACAATTCTCTAACGATTCTCACGTATCAATGGAAAATGTAGGTTCTAACGTACTCGATGCTATCGCCAATGGTACTACCGAAGGACTCAAACTTGCTGCCAACGTAGCTGCTATGCTCCTCGTATTCGTTGCGATGATTGCGATGATCAACTATATTCTCCACTGGATGGGCTATGCTGGGGATCTCAATGGACTTATTGCTGCTAATACCCCTTATAAAGAAGGACTTTCACTTGAGATGATTCTCGGTACAATTTTCTCCCCCGTGATGTGGCTCATCGGGATTGCCAAAGAAGATGTGATGCTAATGGGGCAATTGCTCGGGGTAAAACTCGCTTCTTCAGAGTTTGTAGCCTACACTCAATTAGGTATCCTCAAAGATATGGCGAGTCAGCCTCACTTGATGTACAACAAATCAATAATGATAGCTACCTATATGCTCTGTGGTTTTGCCAATTTTGCCTCTATAGGTATCCAGATAGGCGGTATAGGCGCTTTAGCTCCTAACCAACGCAAAACCCTTTCAGAATTCGGACTCAAAGCAGTACTTGGCGGTTCGTTAGCCTCCCTAATGTCAGCCACTATCGCCGGAATGATAATAGGATAATTAAAAAATAATCAATGTGGCTCTCCAAAAAGCCTCGAAATCGCATTTGCGTCGCTACACTTTTCCAAACTCCTTGGATTTTGACAAAGTCTTAAAAATCTGATAATCAATCGCTTTTAGAGTATGTTATGTACGGGCGTTTTGCAAACGCCTACGCAAATAAAACTTTTTAGACAGCACCTCTATTTATTCGTAACCTATTTTTGTTTAACTATAAATATTAAAGATGTATGGTAAAGTTTATATTATTTTTCTTGTTATTGATTTCTTGTGAGAATAGAAAACAAATAAAAGAAGATTCAGTAATAAATATTGCAAAAGAGGAAAAAGAAAATAAAGAATTACAAACGTTCTTAAACTTAAAAAATAAAGATACAATAAGAGAAAAGTTTGATTTTGAACTGTTTGAAAAAGTAAAAAAGGTTTCAGAAGGCGTGTATGTAAAGCCTAACGGAGATATGGTTGTATCAATGAATTGGTATGAAGGAGGAGATGCTTCTGATAAGTTCCTTGGAGGGTATATTCGTGAGATTATAGGGAAACCTCCCTATATTACTGTATTAAAAGAGTTTTATATTGATGGTTATATCAAAGAAAAAAAGACTTTTTTAGGTCAGTATTTACCAATCGGCATATCGGAGTATTATGATAAATACGGCAAATTAACTCAGGTTAATGAAGAAAATAGATATGGGAAGATAAAACCTGCTGATGTTTTAAAGTTCATAGAAAAGCAAGGAGTTATCAATTTAAAAACGGGAAAAGGATTTTTTGTAGGCGACCCTCTAAATGCTGAGTTAAGTTTTAATATTAGCTACGGAAAACCACGAGATACTACTACTGAAAACGATTATTATATAATAGGATTAAAATATAAAGGCGGAGAAGCAGAAACTGATCCTTCAGGAGGAGAACCCCCTAGTGCAAGTGATCTTATCTATTATATGAATAGCAAAACAGGAAGAGTTTACACACAGAAGGAATTTCTTAGTAAAGAAGAAAAAAACTAAAACCACCGCCTTTTATATCTTGAGAATAAACTTTGGTAAAGTTTCTTTTCCGTCATAAGATTTGTCAAAGTCAAAAACTTTATAAAGTCTATAAATTTGATAATCAATTACTTTTAGGGTATGTTATGTACGGGCGTTTTGCAAACGCCCACGCAAATAAAACTTTTTAGACAGCATCTCTTATTGGTAACCTATTTTTGTTCAACTATAAAAAATAGATTTCAATTCTCCAAAAACCCTATTCCCTAACCCCTGAAACCTAAATAAAAAATGAACACTTGGAACATCATCATTGAGGGCTTTAATAAAGCCGATATTACCAAACACGAAAGTATTTTCAGCCTCGGTAATGGGGCTATGGGAATGCGTGCCAACTTTGAAGAAGATTACACGGGCGACACCCTGCAAGGTAGTTACATCGGTGGGGTCTATTACCCCGATAAAACCCGAGTAGGCTGGTGGAAAAACGGCTATCCCGAGTACTTTGCCAAAGTGCTCAACGCCCCCAGTTGGATAGGGTTACACATCAAAATCAACGGGAAATTATTAGATTTGAACACTTGCCTCGAAGTGAAAAACTTCCGCCGCCAACTCAATATGAAAGAAGGTTGGTATGAGCGTTCATTCACTGCTATGCTCCCCAATCAGCAAGAAATACAAGTAAAAGTCTTGCGTTTCCTCTCCTTGCGCTACGATGAACTCGGTGCTCTGCGCTACGAAATCACCCCCCTCACTACCGAGACTACTATAGAAATAGAAAGTTACTTAGATAGCGGTATCAAAAATAGTGATGCCAATTGGGATGAGCGTTTTTGGAATACTTTGGATGTAGGAGTAGTGCAGAATTATTATGCTTATATCACTGCCGAAACTAAAAAAACAAGGTTTAAAGTGCATACTTTTATGCATAATACACTTCGTTTATTAGGAGATCAACCACATTTTTTTTCTCCTTCTAAAGAAAATAAAAAAGATAACTATGTGGGGTTACAATATGAAGTGTCAGTGCCAGCAGGAAAAACTATTCGTTTGGATAAGTTTGGTGGGTATATTATAAGCAAAGGAGAAGAATTTAGGGTCTCGCCTAATGGTCTAACAATGTATGAGCGTGAGAAGTATATAGGTTATACTTTAACCGAAAGGCCTAATGCTTTTGATTTTCTACTAAAGATGCAAAAAAAGGATTGGGCTGCTATTTGGGAAACCTCGGATATTGTGATTGAAGGTGATGAAAAAGCCCAACAAGGCATCCGCTTTAATATCTTCCAACTCAACCAAACCTATTCTGGCAAATATGCACACCTCAATATAGGACCTAAGGGCTTTACGGGCGAAAAGTATGGCGGTAGCACCTATTGGGATACCGAAGCCTATTGCCTGCCTTTTTATATGGCGACCAAAGGCGCTGAAGTAGCCCGCAACCTACTGATGTACCGCTACAATCAGCTGGATAAAGCGATTGAAAATGCCAAAAAGCTCGGTTTTACGGGTGGTGCAGCGCTATATCCTATGGTAACGATGAACGGCGAAGAGTGCCATAACGAGTGGGAAATCACCTTTGAAGAAATCCACCGCAATGGGGCGATTGCCTTTGCAATTTATAACTATACCCGCTATACCGGTGATGAGTCCTACCTCAAAGACTATGGAATAGAAGTGCTTATTGCTATTGCGCGTTTTTGGGCACAGAGAGTCTCTTTTTCTAAAGAGAAACAAAAATATGTAATCTTAGGCGTTACAGGCCCTAATGAGTACGAAAACAATATAAACAACAATTTTTATACAAATTACCTCGCCTCTTGGTGTCTGCGCTATGCTGCTGAGCAGGTAATAACATTGCAAAAAGAAGGTATTACAAAAGAAGAAACACAACAATGGCTACATATAGCCCAAAATATCTATTTCCCTTATAGCGAAAAGTATGGAGTATATTTGCAACAAGACGGATTTTTGGATAAAGACCTCAAACCTGTGAGTGCTATTCCTGCTGGGGAGCGCCCGCTCAACCAACATTGGTCGTGGGATAGAATCCTCCGTTCACCTTACATCAAGCAAGCCGACACACTACAAGGTTTCTATTTCTTTGAAGACCATTTTAGCAAAGAAGAACTCCAAAGGCACTACGAGTTTTACGAACCTTTCACGGTACACGAGTCCTCTTTATCACCTTGTGTACACAGTGTATTGGCTTCTGCCTTAGGTAAAACCGATGAGGCTTATACACTCTATCTCCGCACCGCCCGCCTCGATTTAGACGACTACAATAAAGAAGTTCACGAGGGATTACACATCACCTCAATGGCAGGTACTTGGCTCAGCATCGTCGAAGGATTTGCCGGTATGCGTGTAAAGAGCGGAAAATTACACTTTACCCCCCGCCTGCCCAAACACTGGAAAAGCCTTTCCTTTAAAGTTATTTTCCAAGGAGAAATCAAAGAGATAAAATTGTAATCATTTTATGTAGGGGTGTTTTGCAAACATCCACACAAATTGTTACTCACATACCCAGCTACACCAACTCGCAGGCTTTGTCTGTTACCTGTCACCTTGAATATCAATAATCCGCAGATGCTGTACTTCTTCTTTGAGATGTGCTACATCGGCTTCTAATGAGGCTATTTTCTGATAGTTAGTAACAGGGTCGAGAAACTCAAACGAAAGGTGCATCTTGCATTCCCAAATCTCTTTGATATCCTCTGCTGCTACCGATAGATGTGGAAAATCCCGATTGTCGGATTTACAATAGAGTGTTCCGTATTTTTCAAGGGTATTAGTAACGCGTTTTACGATAATCCCATCGTTTTGTGTTACTACCACGCACACCCTATTGCTGCTCAGTGCGAGCCAATCATCTACAAAGCGCCCTACCACATAACTGCTGTCCTGCAGGGTAGGGTACATTGAGAGTCCTTTTACCTGAAACATCCTATAAGTGCCATTGGTCATATTTGGCAAGCTGTAAGTAGGTAGTGATTCGATAAAAGTAACATCGTCGTAACCAGTGAGGTAACCCGCTTGTGCGCGTATAGGCACTAACGGAATACGCTCGTTATCGGCATCGTCAACCACTACTACTTTAGGCATCAACAATTTATTAGTTTTAGTCAAAGGTAAAGCAGGTTTGAGCATCTCACCTTTGCCCGTAATCAGCCATTCCAAACTCAGCTGAGGATACTTCTCTACCAGCGTATTGAGCTTGTCAATCCCTATATTTTTGGAAATACTATTCACATAGCCGTTAGAGACCTCTATCGTCTTTTCAAAAGCCGAAATAGAGAGCCGCTCGTGATCTATAAATTTTTTGATACGGTCTTTTACATTCATAATCAGTGAGAAAGATAAACAACTTTAAAGAAATTCTCTAAAATCACGGCAAAGATAAGAGGAAATTAGCAAATTAGCAAATTTGGAAATTAGCAAATTATTTGTACCTTTGCGGTTGTGTAGCCTAAAATAAAAAATTAAATGAACACATTACAACATCAGTTTTTAACAGATTATCAAGGAGTACCATTGTCAGTGGTGCTGCCTATTAGTGAATATAATGATTTAATGCATCTTGCTACTTTGTATTCAGAAACTGAAGAAGAGGTACATTTTTCAGAAGAAGAATTGAAAAGTATAGAAATCTCTCATCAACAAGCTAAAGAAGGAAAAACTATTAGCAGTGTCGAACTACACCAAAGATTAAGAGCTAAATATGGAAATACGATGGACTGAAGAGGCTATTAAAAACTTAGAAAATACTCTTGATTTTTGGGATAAACACAATTATAGCAATGTTTATTCCAATAAAATTATAAGTGAGTTAAAACAAGTAGAGTTGGCTATAGCAGAAAATCCTTATTTTTTGACTAAATTTATAGAAAGTGTGAAATTGTATCAGCGACATTTTCTAAAGGGAAAGTTTTCACTTTATTATGATATTATAGAGGAAGAAAATATAGTGCTAGTTAAGTTTTTCCGTAGCTGTTCTCAAAAACCTTTGTAAAAACCTAATATTACAAAAAACTTTTCTCCCTCAAAAACAACCAGCATATCCTAAAAATATATATCTTTGCACTCTCTTTAAATACTATAACAACTTTTCACTATTCACTTTTCACTGAAAAATGAAACCTTTTTATTCTAAAATACTCCTCTTTGGTGAGTATGGTATTATTAAAAATTCTAAAGGACTCGCTATCCCTTATAACTTCTATAAAGGGACTCTAAAAATGCTATCCGATGTACAGGATGGTAAAGAAACTACTGCCAAAAAATCAAACGAAGCACTTCGCGAATTTGCTTCTTATCTACAAACGATTACCGAAGAAGAAAATCCTATCGTCCGCTTTAATATAGAAAAACTCAATGCCGATATCGCTGCCGGTATGTACTTTGATAGCAGTATTCCACAAGGCTATGGGGTAGGCAGCAGCGGAGCTTTGGTAGCTGCCATTTACAGCGAATACGCTATCGACCCCATCAGTGCGATGGATAATCTCACTCGTGAAAAACTACTACAACTCAAAGCGATTTTCGGACGTATGGAATCCTTCTTCCACGGCACTTCCTCTGGCTTAGACCCCCTCAATAGTTATCTCAGCTTGCCCATACTCATCAATTCACACGACCACATCGAGCCTACTGGCATTCCCTCCCAAACTCCTAATGGCAAAGGTGCTGTTTTTTTGCTCGATAGTGGTGTGATAGGCGAAACTGCTCCAATGGTGCGTATCTTTATGGAGAATATGAAGAATGAAGCCTTCCAAAAAATGCTCAAAGAGGAATTTATCAAATATACCGATGCTTGTATCGACGATTTCCTCAAAGGGCGTTTCAAATCACTTTTTGCCAATATCAAAAGCCTATCGGGGGTTGTACTCAATCACTTCAAACCGATGATACCTAAAGAGTTCCACACCCTTTGGAAACAAGGTATCGATACGGGTGATTATTTCCTAAAACTCTGCGGATCAGGGGGAGGAGGTTATATCTTAGGATTTACTGAAGACTTAGAGAAAGCCAAACGCGCTCTCGGCAACCATAAATTAGAAGTAGTATATCAATTTTAATAATGAGCGACACAATCAAACACGAGTGCGGGATTGCCCTAATCCGCCTGCTCAAACCTCTTGATTTTTATAAAGAAAAATACGGTACAGCCTTCTATGGCATCAATAAAATGTACCTGATGCTCGAAAAACAACACAACCGCGGACAAGATGGAGCAGGGCTTGCAAGTATCAAATTAGATATGCAACCTGGTGAACGCTACATCAGTAGGATACGCTCCAACGAGGCGCAACCCGTGCAAGACATCTTCACTCGCATCAACCAGCGCATCAACGAGGGGTTTAAAAACAACCCCGAACTGAAAGACGATGTAAGCCTCCAAAAACGAGAACTTCCTTACATAGGCGAAGTGATTATGGGGCACGTGCGCTATGGCACTTTTGGCAAAAATAGCATCGAGAATGTGCACCCTTTCCTGCGTGAAAACAATTGGATGTACCGCAATCTCATTATGGCGGGCAACTTCAATATGACCAACGTAAACGAGCTCTTCCAAAACCTCGTACGCCTCGGGCAACACCCTAAAGACAAAACCGATACTGTGATTGTAATGGAGGGTATAGGTCATTTTTTAGATGATGAGGTAGAAGAACTCTATCGCAAACTCAAAGAAGAAGGTTATACCAAACAAGAAGCCTCTCCTTTCATCGCCGAACGATTGAATATAGAGCGCATCCTCAAACGCGCTGCCAAATATTGGGATGGTGGTTATGCAATGGAAGGAATGATAGGCAACGGCGATGCTTTTGTGCTTCGCGACCCCGCAGGTATACGCCCTGCTTTCTACTATCAAGATGAAGAAGTGGTGGTAGTAGCCTCCGAACGCCCTGCTATACAAACCGTTTTCAATGTAAAATACGAAAATATACGCGAACTCCCCCCTGGTAATGCGATTATCATCAAAAAAAGTGGAGAGACAGCTATCAAGGAAATTCTCACCCCCACAGTACGCAAGGCCTGTTCGTTTGAACGTATCTACTTTTCTCGTGGCAGCGACCGCGATATCTACCGCGAACGCAAAATGTTGGGCAAATTGCTCTTCCCTCGTGTCGCTCAAGCGATAAACCATAATCTAAAAGATACAGTTTTTGCCTATATCCCTAACACTGCCGAAACCTCTTACTTAGGACTTATAGAAGAAGCAGAACAGTACCTCAATGAGCAGAAAGCCAAACAGTTGGCAGTAGCCGAAAAATCCGAAATTCCTGCAATTCTATCTCAAAAAGTACGTACTGAGAAAGTAGCTATCAAAGATGTGAAACTGCGCACTTTCATCACCGAAGATAGCAGCCGCGATGACCTCGTGGCGCACGTATACGATATTACCTATGGCTCAGTACAAAAAGGCGATAATTTGGTGATTATAGACGATAGTATCGTGCGCGGAACAACCCTCAAGAAGAGTATTCTTAGTATATTAGGGCGTTTAGAGCCCAAGAAGATAATAATAGTGTCTTCAGCTCCTCAAATCCGCTATCCCGATTGTTATGGTATTGATATGGCACGTTTAGAAGATTTGGTAGCCTTTCAAGCGGCTTTAGCTTTGCATAAAGAACGCGGTACGTATCACATTATAAAAGAAGTATATGAAAAGTGTCTCACCCAAGTAGCTCTAAGTGATGACAAGGTAGTGAATTACGTAAAAGAAGTGTATGCCCCTTTCACCGATGAAGAAATTTCGGATAAAATAAGAGATTTGCTCTTGCCAAAGGACTTTACCTCAGAAGTGGAAGTGATATTCCAAACGGTAGACAGTTTGCATAAAGCCTGCCCCGAGAACCTCGGTGATTGGTATTTCACCGGTGATTACCCTACCGATGGCGGTAATCGCGTTGTAAATCGCGCCTTTATCAATTTCTACGAAGGCAATAAAGAACGCGCTTATTGACTCTAAAATCAGTCCTCATTTAATTATTTTTTGTAGTTTCAGAAAAAAATACCTACTTTTGCAACGTAAGACAATAAAACAACTTTAATTATGACTACAGAACTCATACAATTATACGATACCGTAAGTGAAAAAATAGGAAAAGAAGGAGCTACAGCTTTAGCTAATTATATTACTAAATTCACTAATGAACGCTTGAATGAGAATTTTGATAATTTAGTAAGTAAAACAGAATTTCATCAAGAAGTAGCTGAAATAAGAATGGATATAGCCAATGTAAGAACAGAGGTTAAGAATGTCCATTCAGAACTCAAACAAGATATAGCTGAATTACGTGCCGAAATAACTAATGTCCGTTCAGAACTCAAACAAGATATTGCGGAATTACGTACTGAAATAGCTAACGTGCGTTCAGAACTTAAACAAGATATAACGGAATTACGTGCCGAAATAACTAATGTACGTTCAGAACTCAAACAAGATATAGCAGAAGTACGTACTGAAATAGCAGAAGTACGTACTGAAATAGCTAATGTCCGTTCAGAACTTAAACAAGATATTGCTGAAATACGCAATGATATGACAATATTAAGAACTGACTTGCAAAATGAACTTAAAGAAGGCTTTTCAAAAATGAATCGTATCTTTATTCAATGGCTCATAGGTTTCTTTACTTCATTGGTAATTCTTATTTTAACGTTATACTTCAATAGATGAAAAGCTTATTTCATATAAAAAACTCCCCTTGCAATTTTTGTTGCAAGGGGAGATTCTGTTTAAGAAAGTTATTTAATAGAAATGTTACCTCGTCTATGTTCTTCTTTGTTTTTACAACTTAGACTATTGTAAGTACTTTCTCCATAACTTTTTACTTCAATAGATGTGATACCCATACTTTCTAAAGTAGCTTTTAAAGTTTTAGCTCTATCATTTGAAAGAACTATATTATTTTCATCTGTTCCTATATCACAAGTGTAGGTTTCTATTAGTACAGTTGCTTCTTTATTAGTCTGGGGATAAGCATTTGCAAATTGCTGTATTAGTTCCTTACTTTTTACACTTAGCAGAGATGAACCTAAATCAAAAAGTACTCCTACAGAAGGAATAACAATTTGTTTTGCCTTATTAGTTTTAGCATTTTCAAGGTTTTTCTCCCATTCATCTCTGAAATTAGCAGCATTAGTAAGCGTTTCACAACTGTTTAAAGAGCTTTTTTCGGCTAATGTATTCTCTGCTTTCCACTCTTCTTTTGTCGGTTCAGTTACTTTAGTTTCTACGACTGTTTGAGCAGTAGATTCTTGTTGAGATTCAAAAGAACAGTTTCTAAATAGTAGAAAAACGAGAAGTAGAAAAATAAGGATTATAGACATTTTTAAAAAAGCAAAACAGATAGCTTTTCTATAGAAGTTTCTTAATGCTTTAGGAAGAATTTCTTTATCCTTATGATGATGAGGAGAGGCAGGATGTGAAGTTACAACTGCTTTTTCAGCTATTTTTATAGCCTCAATATTATTCCTTTCTATTGCTGTTTTTCTAAAACTTTCAGCACCTTTTTTAGTTTGAAAAGAAATAATATCAGGTTTTCTCCTTTTAATGAGTGCCATAAGTTCATCAAAAGCAACATCATTATCAAGTTTAGTATTATTTATACTACCTCCTTTTTTCTCAGCTGGACGTTTAAAGTAGTTGGTAAAAACTATATTTTTAAGACCTTCCTTATAGCCCTTTTTACTATAAGCATTTCCTACAGCTCTGTATATACTATGAGAAGGATTAGCTACAGAAGAATTTATAACATCATTGTTAATGATTTTACTTGTTGTAGTAAAATCTTTTTCATCTTCGGAAAGTCCTAAAGCTTCAGAAGATTTTTCATACCAATTCTTTTCACTATAGGATTTATCTTCAGGAAGATAATGACTTTCTCCTATAGAAAGTAGCCTTGGGCGTCTTAAAATAAATGGAATTATCCATTTACCATATTTTTCACCTACATATTCGGTTAATTCTGGGTGTAATTCTAATACTGACATACGGTTTTATTTATTAAAAGTTGATTACTGTACTTAATAAAAAACGTGAGCCATTCCTTGCCACCCATTATAGAAGCCCGACCAAAGGCAATATCAAAAGGTAAAAGGAATGCCCACGCTTAACCGCAGGCATTTCCACTACTCTTTTCCTTTTGATATTTTCAGAAAAATTGGTCGTATTTCTATAATAGGAAAATTGTAAGCGAAACGCTATATGTCGTTTTTTATGTTATATCTTTTTAAAATGTTCTTAAATGTTGTTTAATTTGGGACAAAGGTAGTGCTTTTTTAGGAATAAGCAAGAATTCAAGAATATTTTTTGAAAAATTATTCTTTGAAAGAATTATTAGCCCAATTTGCAATGTAGTTGTCTATTATTTTTTTTGCTTCTATTGGACTTATTCTTTCTAAGTCAATAACGTAGTAAAAAGCACCATATTCAGGATAAAAATCTCCTAATGCTAAGAGTTCTCCTTTGTACCCCATTTGATACAGAACTTCTATTACTTCTTTATCTCTATGATCAATATAGAGATCGTAAATGTGTTTTTCTGAAAAATAACCATTTTCTACCAAATGATTATAGGCTTTTTTACAATCTTTTACTGTTATAGTTTTTTGTTCTTGCATAAAGTAATTTTTGGCAAAAGTACAAGTTTTTAAAGAGTCTATCAAATAAAACTTCTGACATTTTTTTAACTAAATCAACTAGCTTTAATGGTGTGAAATTATTGATTATTAATAGATTATATTCTTAAAATAGTCTGTTTTTTGTCAATAAAAAACTGCCTCATTGCTGGGCAGTTTTGTTGTTTCTTATGCAAAATTAAAGAAGTTCTACATCATTAGGATTTCTTCTGTTATCCCAAAATGATAAGATGGTAATACTATCCTTCTCAATTAAATAGAAAATTGAATAGTTATGAAAAACTAATGCTCTCCGAATATTTTCATATCCTTCTACTTCTGTCCATAGATAAGGAAATTTAGCTAAATTTTTAGCAACTCTCTGTACTTCTGCATTCAATTTTATAGAATATGAATTACTTTTATTGTGGTTTTTCCAATACAAAAGTATTTCTTTCAGCTCTATTTTTGCTTGTTCAGACCATTTTATGACCATAACAGAGCTTCCATTTCTTGTTCTACTTCTTCTTGTGAATAAACCTTCCCTAATTTTTTGTCGTTAAGACCTCTTAAAACAGCATTTTCTTCAGCTGCTGTCATTTCGTATTTTGTAGGGATTTCTTCTTTAAAAAGTGGGTTCAACTTCTTTTGAGCTACAGTTGCTTCTTCTAATACAAGTGTTTCCATAAAAAAACTTTTTTATTTAATGGTAAAAGCACAAAATAATTATTGTATCATTTCCCAAAGTTTGTCTTTGAGTTGTTGGATGCCTTTGCCTGCTACTGATGAGATGAACAAGAAAGGTGTATCGCCCAATCCTGCGGCTACTTCTTGACGAATGGCTTCAGTGAGCTCGTCGTCGAGCATATCTGCTTTTGAAATGGCTATGAGGCGGTCTTTATCTAATAGTTCAGGGTTGTATTCTTTGAGTTCGTTGAGCAAGATATGGTATTCGGCTACTATATCGGGGCTATCGGCAGGAATGAGGAATAGCAATACCGAGTTGCGCTCTATATGTCGCAAGAAGTAATGCCCTAAACCTTTACCCTCGGCAGCACCCTCTATAATACCAGGGATATCGGCTACTACAAACGATTGGTAATCGCGGTTCTGCACAATACCCAAGTTGGGTTTGAGGGTTGTGAATGGATAATCGCCTATTTTTGGCTTAGCAGAAGTAATTACCGATAGCAGTGTAGATTTGCCTGCATTGGGGAAGCCTACAAAACCTACATCGGCTAACACTTTTAACTCTAAAAGCAACTCGCGTTCTTCACCAGGGAGACCTGGTTGGGCGTAGCGTGGGGTTTGGTTAGTAGCTGTGCGGAAATGCCAGTTACCTAATCCCCCTTTGCCACCGCGCAAAGCGATGACCTCTTGTCCGTCTTCAGTAATTTCAAAGAGTACTTCTTCGGTTTCAGCATCTTTAACAATGGTTCCTAAGGGGACTTCTAAAGTGATATCTTTACCGTCGGCACCAAAACTGCGATTAGCACCTCCTGCTTCACCGTGTTCGGCGCGGAAGTGCTGTTGGAACTTGAAGTGTATGAGTGTCCAAAGGTGTTTATTGCCACGCAAGATGATATGCCCTCCGCGACCGCCATCGCCTCCATCAGGACCTCCTTTGGGTACGAATTTTTCGCGGTGTAGGTGCATAGAGCCGGCGCCTCCTTTGCCAGAGGCGGCGTATATCTTTACGTAGTCGGTGAAATTGCCTTCGGTCATTGTAGATTATTCAGCTTTGAGTTTATCGATAGTGTCGGAGAGGCGGGTGGTAATTTCTTCGATAGTACCAATACCATTGATAGGGTGGTATTTGCCTTGTGCTTGATAGAAAGCGATAAGGGGGGCAGTTTTTTCGTTGTATTCGGTGAAACGGTTGCGAATTTTTTCTTCGTCTTGGTCATCGGTGCGACCGCTCACTTTACCGCGTTCCAACAATCGTTTGATGAGCACCTCATCATCAGCTTCTAAGGCGAGGGTGCCGTGAATGCGCATTCCTTTAGAAGTTAAGAAAGCGTCGAGCGCTTCGGCTTGTGCGATGGTACGAGGGAATCCGTCGAAAATAAAGCCTTCAGCATTAGGGTTCTTTTCAACTTCTTCTTGTAGCATTTGTATGGTTACTTCATCGGGTACGAGGTCGCCTTTATCCATATACGATTGGGCGAGTTTGCCGAGTTTTGTTTGGTTTTTAATATTATAGCGGAAAATATCTCCGGTAGAGATGTGTACTAAGTTGTATTTGTCTTTCAAAAATGCGGCTTGGGTGCCTTTGCCAGCCCCTGGTTTGCCGAAAAGTACTAAATTTGTCATCGTTAATGAAGTGTTTAATTGATATACTTGGGGTAGGTTGCGCCCTATCTCGTCGAAATCTAAGCCGTATCCTACGATAAAGCGGTTAGGGATAGGTTTGCCAACATAGTCTATTTTGAGGTCTTTTTTATAGGCATCGGGTTTGAAGAAAAGGGTAGCGATGCGGAAAGATTTTACCTTTTGGTTTTCAAACAGTCGGTAAATTTCTTCTAAGGTATTACCAGTGTCGATAATATCCTCCAAAATTACTACATCGCGACCTTCCACAGGGGTAGAAAGCCCGATGAGTTGGTGTATTTTGCCAGTGGACTGGGTGCCCTCATAAGACGCCATTTTCACGAAAGATATTTCACATTCGCCTTTGTAGTGTCTTACAAAATCGGCGGCAAACATAAAAGAGCCGTTGAGCACGGCAATGAATACGGGACACGACTCTTGTAGGTCTTGATAGACCTCGCTTGCCATACGTTCGGCAATTTGGTTGAGCTGCTCGGCTGAGACGTAGGGCTCAAAGGTTTTATCGTGTATTTTAATCAGTTCCATCGTTTAGGTGTTATGTTTAGTCGTTAGGATGTTAGTTGTTATAGATTTGAGATGTGTTTGTGTGCTTCAGGAATTTCTTCTTCCTCATCCTCAATAGCTCTTTCACGCAAGAAGCGATACTCTTCAATAGGGAGGACAGCTAATATATCATTGCCTTGAAAATCTTTTATGTATTGTACGGCTGAGTCCATAACAAACTATTTAAATTATTGAAAGAAAGTGCAAAGGTAATCATTTTTAATAAATGCACAATAATTGTGCCTAATAATTGTAGGGACAGCAATTTCACCGATAAATCTTATCAGCAATAAAATAGGTGTCTGTTAGCTTTTGTCAATTTTCTTTAATAAAGAATTATCATACATCTCTCATACTGTTAAATATATTTTTACTAATTTTGTCGCTATAATCTGAGTTATCACCTATTATCTTTTTTTATAAATGCGAATCAAGAGTTGAAAAAGTAGAAAAAATAAAAGTAGTCTGATAAATCACTATCTTTGTGGTGTCAAAAAAAAATCAGATATAAATGATAAATCAGACTACGGCGACAAAATTAGTAAAAATATATTTAACAATATGTCAAAAATACGATAATTATTTACAATATTTTTGTCAGCGATTTAGCAATAACAACAAACCTGTATTTACAGATCAAGAAGTTATTACAATTTATCTATTTTGCACTGGTGTTGAACACAAGTACAAAATAAAAGAAATGTATAATTTCATCAAAGATTACTGGCTTGATTGGTTCCCTAAAATACCTTCTTATCAAGCCTTTAATAATCGTTTAAACAGACTTAGCGAAGTCTTTAAGCATATATCTATTGAACAAATTTTAATAGGAATGTCAGAGCAAAGAGAAATGTCTATCAATATTTTAGACTCTTGTCCTATTGTTACTTGTAAAGGAAATGGCAAAGGAAAAGTAGCTCGTGATTTTACTGATAAAAGCTATTGTTCCTCGAAAAAAATGTGGTATTATGGTGTGAAACTACACGCCTTAGGTGCTTATCAAAAAGGTACTCTTCCTTATTTGAAAGATTATATTGTTACCAAAGCTAGTGAAAATGATTTAAGTGTTTTCAAAGAAAATTGGCAAGAGCTAACAGATACTTGTTTTATTGCTGACAAGATTTATCAAAGTGCTGCTGTTAATGAAGTTTTGAAATCAAATAATAGTGAAATGATAACACCTATAAAAATGAAAAAGAACAAGTCAGAAGTATTAAAACAGAGAGATTTTGCTTTTGAATCTTTGTATAATAAGGCTGTTTCATCTATAAGACAACCTATTGAATCGTTCTTTAATTGGTTGAATGAAAAGACTCAAATACAATATGCTGGAAAAGTGCGCTCTAGCAAAGGACTTTTTGTCCATATCTTTGGAAAAATAGCTACTGCATTACTCTTTGAAAATTTATTTTAAACCTTGATTAGCATTATAAAGAAAATGAAATAACATCATAATGAAGAATCATATCAAATATTTAGTATTAGCATTGCTTTTGTTGGGTTGCAAAAACTACAAGAGCCTTACAACGCAAATAGATAAAAATAAAGCGATACCTTACAATCAGTATTCACAAGAATTTCAAGCGTGGGAAGCTACGAAAAATATAAAGTTAGAAGATGCTTACCAAATACATTTAGGTTATGCTGCCAAAAATCAAGATAAGATAAAGCTTAAATCGACAGAAGGATACCCATTATTCTATGTTTATGATGATTATTATATATTTTCAACCGTAACATATATTCATAAAATCGGTATTTTTAATTGTACGGGCATTTGGGTCAATGCAAATACGGGAGAAGTTAATTATGTTGAAGTTGATAAAAACCAAAATTTTCATACTGATATCTGGCTAACGTCCTATAATGGCAATAAGTTGTAGCACAACGAGGAATAAAAAACTTTGATCACTTGGTAGGGGAAATAAAACATTATAATGATAATTTGTATGAATTATTTAATATTATAAGATCTCAATTTCCGTTTGATAAATTCACAAACTATTTCTTTTTGACTATTAAAAATGATTGTTATAATTACTGGAGCTTCACACACAGGTAAGACTTTTTTAGCTCAAAAGCTATTGGAAAAATATAAATACCCATATCTATCAATAGATCACTTAAAAATGGGATTAATTCGCAGTGGTTATACTAAACTTACCTTAGAAAATGATAAAGCACTTACAGATTATATGTGGCCTATTATTCGTGAAATGATTAAGACAGCCATAGAAAACAAACAAAATCTTATCATTGAAGGAGTATATATTCCTTTTGACTGGGAGAAAGATTTTACAAAAAAATATCTCGAGGATATTAAATGTTATTGTCTTGTAATGAGTGAAAACTATATTAAAACCCACTTTGATGATATAAAGAAATATGCAAATGCCATAGAAAACCGTTTAGATGATGATTGGTGTACAAAGGAAAGTGTTTTAGATGATAATGCACAGTTTTTAGCCCTTGCAAAGAAACACAACACTAATTTTATACTGATTGATGATGGCTATAAGGTAAACATTGAGCTATGATGTTTATTGAACTATCAGATTGTTAGTTGTCAATGGTGAATTATTATGAAAGCAAGCGCAGAGGTGAGATTTTTGTTTTGGAGAGTCTTAGAGAGGCAGAGAAACGGTATAGTTATTTGCTAATGGTGCGAGGGGCGACTAACAGCAAGTAGCTGAGGGCGCCTACTCCTATGCATATTGCCATTGCAAATACCATTGGGCGCTCGGAGGTGATGGCGAAAAGCGAGAGCACTGCCCCTACTACTGAACCGATACCAAAACGCAACATTCCTGTGAGTGAATTGGCGGTACCTGCTACTTCGGGGTACATATCCAAAATGGCGGCATTGGCACTGCTGGACACTACCGATACCAAACCTACAAACATTGAAACGCCTGCCACGGTAGCCCACAATCCCAAATGGAAAATACCGCATATCACCAGCCACGCTCCTGCAATGAGTTGGATAGTTAGCCCCAACCGCAAGGATTTTTCTACGCCTATTTTGGTGACGAATTTGCCATTGAGTGAGGTTGCTGTCATCATTACAATTACATTGAGAAGGAAAAAATACCCAAAGTGTTGAGGGGCTACCCCAAAGAGTTTGGTGTACACAATAGAGCCCGTGGTGATAAAGCAAAACATTCCTGAATAGGAAAGCGAATTGCAGAAAATATACCCCAATACCTTTTTGTTGCTGAGGAGCTTGCCGTAAATACGCAAGGTGTTGCCTATTTTCAAAGGTGCGCGCTTGAGTTTAGGAAGCGTTTCAGGGATTTTATAACTCACTAAAAGTGCTGCCAATAGTCCTAAAACCATCAGCACGTAGAAGATGATATGCCAATGAAACCAGTCGGTGAGGTGACCGCCCAATACGGGGGCAATAAGCGGGGCAATCATCGTGACAATCATAATCATTGACATTTGGCGTGCGAACTCATTTTTGGCGAAAAGGTCGCGCAAGAGCGCACCCGTTACTACCGCCGGCGATGCCCCAAAAAAGCCTTGTACAAAGCGCAGTATATAAAAGTGATGGATATGGTGAATTTGCGTAATCACTAACGACACCAATGCTGAGGTGATAATCCCAATGAGAATGATAGGTTTGCGCCCATAACTATCGGAAAGAGGGCCCCAGAAGAGTTGCCCGAAAGCAAAACCAAGGGTAAAGAGCGCTAAGGTTTGAGAAATCATCTCTTCGGATACGTTCAAATCGTTAGCAATCTTCACAAAGGCAGGGAGGTACATATCGATAGCCAGCGGGGTGAGCATCGATAGGAGTCCCATAATGAGGATAAACAGTAGGTCGGGTTTTGAGTCTTTGAGTTCTTCGGGTTCTAACACTATTTTTTAGGGTCTTTAATACGTTCTATTTCCTTTATAATTTCTTGGTAGTGTAGATGGTTAATAGATGAAGCAGGTTCTTTAGCAAGAGCTTGTTTGGCGAAAGCCTCGATAGTGTTCAAATGTTGCAAGGCAAAAAGGCGCACATCGGATACTTGCTGTATGCTCGCAGCTTTGCTGTTTTTAGCGTCGGCAGGCGCATTGATGAGCCTATCGATTTGAGAGAGGTACAAGCGTTCGATACCACGGCGATAAGTGTTTTGGCGCGCATCGGGGCTGTTGAGGGGTTTCCATACCGCTTTGAATACATCTTGCAGATATTCGTTTAACGGATAAGGATTTTTGGAGGTGAGTGATTGGTTATAAAGGTTATAGAGGGTTGACTCTCCTAAAAGCACACTCAAGGTAAGGTTTTGCATACTGATGATGTTCTTATCGGGGGTTGCCCCTGTTTTCTCTACTATTTCCTGAGGATATAACCACAAAGGCGCTTCAAAAAGTTCTTTATCTAAATAGTTAATAGCTTCTTTTACCTTCTCTTTTGGCACTTCTTTATAAACTTCTTTCTCACCGATGATGCCCACGTATCTATTGCCAATGTGCTTGAGCACGTGCTTTAAATAGCGGAAATACTGCATATAGGCAGCGGTTTGCATTTCGTCGAGATGTTCGTATTTATCGTTAGGCTGTTTAGTCCATTCGGGGAGGTGTTGCACGATATAGCGGAGGTTTTTCAACCCGTAAGTATTGGCTTTCATCACGTTGTCCGAAAGGTCTTCGGTTTGTGCACGAGGGTCTTCATCTTTGCCTTCTCCTCCGAACCACAATCGCGGATTGGCTTTGAGTTTTTGGGTAACCATTTCGGCAAGAGATTCTTGTTCGGCATACTCGTCTTTATATTTGTTGCCGTAATAGCGATATCCCCATTCGATTGCCCATTTGTCGTAGATGCCTATGCGCGGATAGAGTCCTTTGCTACTGATATTGTCTTCGGGCTGTGCCACATAGTTAAAACGCGCATAGTCCATAATAGAAGCGGTATGTCCATTGGCTTCTACCCATTTTTTATCGCGGAGTTTTTCGACAGGCGTTTGACTGCTGGCGCCCATATTGTGGCGCAAACCTAAGCAGTGTCCTATTTCGTGAGAGGAGACAAAGCGCACGAGGTCGCCCATTAGTTCCTCGTTGAACTCCATAGTACGAGCGCGTTTATCCACAGCACCTGCTTGAATCATATACCACTGATTGAGGAGTTTCATCACGTTGTGATACCAACCCACGTGGCATTCTATAATTTCACCACTGCGAGGGTCGGCGATGTTAGGACCGTAGGCATTACTTTTTTCGGAAGGGAGGTAGCGAATTACGTTGAAGCGTGCATCTTCTAAGCTCATTGAAGGGTCGTTAGGCCAAGGTTTTGCGACAATAGCCTCTTTGAATCCCGCTTGTTCAAAAGCAACATTCCAATCGTTTACGCCCAAAATGAGGTATTTTTGCCATTGTTTAGGCGTAGCAGGGTCGATATAGAACACGATTTGCTTTTTGGGGCGTACTAACTGACCACTGAGATATTTTTTGACGTCTTCTTTGCGAGGTTCTAAGCGGAAACGGTGGATGTAATATTCAGTTTCGGTGCGCTGTTGCTGGTCGCTGAACTTGATGTATCGGGTAGCGAAAAAGCCCACACGAGGGTCGAAAAGGCGTTTTTGCATAGGTGTTTTGGGTAAAAGCACCATAGAGATATTCAGCTCTAAGGTAATAGCCCCCACCTTGTTTGCCGACGGAATATTACTGGGTGAAGCGCTGAAGGTTTTGAGAGTATTGACCTCTACGTTGATAGGATAAGGGCGTATATCGTCTACAAAAGAGCGATCGTTAGCGATAGCGCCTATTTTCATCTGGGTTTTTGCATTCGATGAAAAAGAGGTAATGCTGTTGTCTTGCTTGAAGAAATCGGTGATGTCGATGAGCTGTGCTTTGGTTTTGGGGTTACGCCCGATAACGGTGAACGATGCCACCACAGGGTTGGCGCTCGAATTGGCGACTGCTACCGAGATATTATCGTCGGTGCCAGCCTCTTGCAGGTTGAGAAACGAGCGCAAGAGGAGTGTTTTTTCGCCTTTCTGCTCGAAATAGACGGTTTGTTCATTCACTTTTTCGCCTGCATAGAGCCCGAAGTTATGAGGGGCAGCTTTTAGGCGCGTTACGCATAGCAAATAGCGATTGAGGAGGGAATCGGGGACTTCAAAGTACCATTTATCCTCAATCTTACGGATAGTAAAGAGTCCGTTGCGTTCTATACCCTTTTTTTTAATGAGTTTAGCGTACTCTTCGGCGCGCTTTTGCTCGGGAGTTTTTTCGGGTTTTTCGGTAGTATCGGTTTTGGTTGCCGCTTTGGTAATAGTGTCTTTCACTGTGGGCGTTTGCTGAGCGAAAACATAGGAGCTCATTCCCAATAGTAGTGTATATAATATATATTTCTTCATATCTTTATAAAATCAATCTAATTTTATTTCTTCACCTTCGTATTCCTTTCCGTTGTACTTTAGGTATTTTATTTCTACTCGTTTTTCAGAGATTTCATCCTTACAGTCGCTATCACTAACTTTTGTTGTAAAGGTAACTCTATTTTTGATATTGAAATAGCCATTAGTTTTTTCGGTTTCCATTATGAACATAGAATCAAATATGTATTCATAGCCTTCGCAGTAATTAAAGTCACCTCTTGAAGCACTAAGTATGTAATTGTTCAATACCTTTTTGAGTGTTTTTCCTTTCGGCAGAAATAAACTAAAATATTCCTCACCAGCAGGGTTAGGTCGGCTTTGGTTATGAGTAAACACACGAATACCAAAAGCACGTTCACCTTCTGAAAGGATAAACTTTGCGGTATCAATAGCAATGCCATTTATTACAAAAGCATCAGAGACCCATTCACTTAAACCTTTATAAAAACAGCTTATTTTTTGTTCTTTTATATTGAAAAGAACGATGTAAGCATCAATCCAACCATCGTCTTCAGTTCCATTTTTGACGGGGAAGACCATTACCATTGTATTATTGTCATAAGGCAATATTCTCTCGTTGTATAAGTCGGTATCTATTTTTGATTTAGGTATAGAAAGGGCTTTTATCACCTTTTCAAAAACTTTAGGGTCTTTTTGAGCTTTGAGGCTAAAAGCACAACAAGTACATAGAAAAAAGGTTAGAAAATATTTCATTTTTTTGATATTATAGTCAGACAAAAATAGATTGCGTTTTAGAGGGCGTTTAACATACCTCATTCATTATTCATCATTAGCAATTCTGCTACATCATAGACTTTTATTTGGTTTTCTTTTTCTTTGGTTTTTACGCCATCGGTCATCATCGTATTGCAAAACGGACAAGCGGTGGCGATGATATCGGGACGCACGTCGAGGGCTTGCTCAGTGCGCAATACATTGATTTCTTTATCTCCTTTTTCCGATTCTTTGAAGAGCTGTGCGCCTCCTGCTCCACAACACATTGCGCGGGCTTTGCACTTTTTCATCTCTACCAAATCGGCTTCTAAAGAGGTGAGCAGTTCGCGGGGGGCGTTGTACACTTTGTTGGCTCTGCCGAGGTAGCAGGGGTCGTGAAAAGTGATGCGCTTGCCTTTGAATGTACCGCTTTCTATAGTGAGTCTGCCCTCATCGATAAGGGTTTTGAGTAACTCAGTGTGGTGCATTACTTCGTAATTCCCGCCCAGCGCAGGGTATTCGTTTTTGATAGTGTTGAAACAATGCGGACAGGTGGTTACTATTTTGGTCACCTGATAGTTATTGAGCACCTCGATGTTCATCATTGCCTGCATCTGGAAGAGGAACTCGTTGCCTGCGCGCTTGGCAGGGTCGCCGGTGCAACTCTCTTCAGTACCGAGTACGGCAAAGCGCACCCCTGCTTTTTGCAAGAGGTGGGCAAAGGCTCTGATGATGCGTTTAGCTCTGTCGTCAAAACTACCAGCACAGCCTACCCAGAAGAGTACTTCGGGGGTTTCGCCACGAGCCGAGAGTTCTGCCATTGTTGGAATCATAATAATCTAATTTGAAAATTAGCAAATTCGGAAATTAGCAAATTTGGTATGAGTTGTATCAGCTGTAGGTTATTTTACGATTACTAAATCGCCATCTACAAAACCTACGGCTATATGTTGTACGTTAAAAAGTTTGATACTGTTTTCGGCTACTATTTCTTTAAGGATTTCGGCAATCATCGAGAGGGCTTGTTCCCAATGTACTTCTTCAGGGATTTCTTCTAAAGGTAAAAAGCAGTCATCGGGCACAAAATCATCATCGCAAGCCCAATCGGGGTCTTCATCATCATACCAAGAAGAGCCTATGAGCTCCAATTCGTAAGGTTCGGAGATATTGAAGTTCAGTGCGACAATATCATTGGGTAAGGTTTCTTGACGATCTATACCAAGTAACCATTTTTTAATCTTGTTTTTAACGGTTTCTTTCATTTTAAAATAATTTGTCGGTTTGGCACGAGCTACAAGCTCGCGCCAGCTAAAGACCAGCGAAAAAAACAATTAGCTAATTGGCTCATTAGCTAATTGACTCATCATCAAATACTTCTACGGTTTCTTCTCTGAGGACAAAATCGGTGAATTTGCCTTTGTAGCGCGTGGCTTTTACGATGTGATTGTCTATCCAATGATAGTTGCCTCCGCGGGGTTTGCCAAAGATGATGCCGTGATACTTAAAACCGTGCTTTTTGAGCCATTGCTCGGTAACTTCGCGGTGTGCTTCGGTACGCGAGGTGAAAAAGTAAATCACGTGACCTTCGTCATACCATTTGTTTACTTGTGCTAAGGCGTCGGGGAATACTTTGGCAGTAGCCATACGCTCAGGTTCTTCGTTAGGAATATCCTCGCCTACCGTGCCATCAATGTCGATGAGGTAGTTTTTTACTCCCTCTGGCAATATAGGATTTTTATTGCCTTGAGCATCTTCTTTTAGGGTGAATTTTTCAGTCATAATATTTGAATTAGCAAATTAGCAAATTTGGAAATTAGCAAATTGTTAAGGAATCCATTTTTTTTCGAAGTTAGGTTTGCGTTTTTCGAGGAAGGCATCGCGTCCTTCTTTGGCTTCATCGGTCATATACGCCAAACGGGTGGCTTCACCAGCGAATACTTGTTGCCCTACCATACCGTCATCGGTGAGGTTCATAGCGAATTTCAGCATTTTGATAGAGGTAGGCGATTTTGCCATTATCTCTTGCGCCCACTCAAAAGCGGTGGCTTCGAGCTCGTCGTGAGGGACAACCGCATTTACCATTCCCATTTCGAAAGCCTCTTGTGCTGAATAGTTGCGCCCTAAGAAGAAGATTTCGCGGGCTTTCTTCTGTCCCACCATTTTAGCGAGATAAGCCGACCCATAACCGGCATCAAAACTGGTTACATCGGCATCAGTTTGCTTGAAGATTGCGTGTTCTTTGCTGGCAAGGGTAAGGTCGCACACCACGTGCAATGAGTGTCCGCCGCCCACTGCCCAACCAGGGACTACTGCAATCACCACTTTGGGCATAAAGCGGATGAGGCGTTGCACTTCGAGGATGTTGAGGCGGTGATAACCATCGTCGCCCACATACCCCTGATGACCACGCGCTTTTTGGTCGCCGCCACTACAAAAGCTCCATACACCATCTTTAGGCGAAGGTCCTTCGGCAGAGAGCAATACTGCCCCTATGTTGATATCTTCATAAGCATCTTTAAAGGCATCGAGGAGTTCAGAAGTGGTTTTAGGACGAAAAGCGTTGCGCACTTTAGGACGATTGAAGGCGATACGCGCTACGCCATCACATTTTTTATACGTAATATCTTCGTATTCTTTTACGGTTATCCAATTCATATAAGTGAAAAGTGAAAAATGAAAAGTTATTTAGGGGGCAAAGGTAGTAATAATTTGTCAATTAGCCAATTTGTAGATTGTCAATCCCACGGCGTTTGCATTTAAAAGCCTAACCCCCGTTCCCCCTCACATACTCCGCTCTCGCGGACTTTCCGAAAGGAAGGGGGAAATCCGCAAAAGTGATTTTTTAAAGAGAAAACATCTAATATTCTCTACTATTTTTGTAGTTTATTAATAAAGTATAAACCTATTATCTTAAATGCGAATGCCGTGCGCCAATCCCACCTATCCCCCAATTCAGAATTCAAAATTCAGAATTCACCTCGCACTATTTAGAGCGTATTATAGGGTTAAAAAACGTTTATTTCTATGAAGAGTAAAGGAAATTAGTGGGGCAGTTCTTTTTGTATTGTATTGATTAGTAGATTATTGAAATTTTAACAACACATCTGGAATATTACCAAATATATTCTTTAAAGAATTGACTCTTGTACTTACACATAGGTTTTAGCTAACAACTCATTAATCGTTAGTTTTTTGTATCCTCTATGTTCCAAAATTTAATATTCTTCCTTTCCAAAAAATCATTAAATAAGTTATGTTCTAAAATTTTCTCTTCTTGAGTAAGATTCCTTACTTCATATTTATTTACAATGATATACCAAGCCCAACTATAAGGCTCATAATGCTCAATAAATCCTATTGCATAATAAGGTTTTGGGTCATTTTCTAAAGTATTAAGTCTTTCAATAAAATCATTACAAAACTCATTATCAGGTACAGTTTCCTTATAAAGATCAGTAATTAATAAACAAATATATTCAAAGTAGATTTGTCTATAAAATTTCTTATGTTTTCCTTGATATGTACTATAACTCACAGGTTCTTCTTTTACTTTATTCATGATTTAATCTATACATTTTATTAATTTAGCTGCCTTTTCACTGGTTATAGCTATTTGAGTTCCTTTATTTAACACCCCGCTGGCACAAGCTTGCAGCTTGTGCCCAATTCAAAATTCATAATTCCCCTCGCACTATTTAGAACGCATTATTACCTTTAAAACGCTTGTCTCTATGGTGTATAAAGAAAAATAGCAGGGCAATTCTTTTGTATTGTATTGATTAGTAGGGTATTGAAATTTTAACAACACATCTGATACATTACCACTTAGCTTATAATTTCAAAAAAAGAAAAAGATTCCTGTTTTATAGTCAATAGCTAACTCTATCAAATGAAGTATCTTTTCTGTTAAGTAGTCTGTATTATTAGCTATCAAAATCTCTTTCATCTCTAATAATTTCTTATAATCAGTAACTTCTTCTGTCTCATAATCATCAATATGAATACCCAATAGTAAGTTTATCTTTAGAAACAATTTCCATAAAGAATCTAATTCCTTTTCTGTTATCGTTATTTCTACTAAATCTCCTTCTATATTTTGATCGTAATCAAGACGAATCATAGCCTCTTTGTTTATAGGAACTGTAATATACCTCATAATTATTCAATATTAAAATGTGTTATTTTTTGATATTCACCCCGCTGGCGCAAGCTTGTAGCTCATGCCCAATTCAAAATTCAAATTCCCCTCGCACTATTTAGAGCACTTTATAGGCTTAAAAAACGCTTATCTCTATGGTGAGTTAAGGGAAATAGAGCTTTAATTCTTTTGTATTGTATTGATTAGTAAGTTGTTGGGGTTTTAACAACACATCTGGAACATTACCCTTTATGGTGATTTTTAAAATCAGTTGTTACCTTACACTCTCTTAGAAGGTAAGAACGTCCATCTGATAGAATAAAAGACTCCTTATCAATCCAACCTACCAATATATGTAATAATTCAGCACTTCTTTTTAGTTGGTTTCGCCATCCTTCTATATCCAAATGATATTGGACAGAGAAAAACATATCTCCTTCAGGTGTTATTATGAAACAGCCATCTTCAACGACTCCCCCTTTTGTCGCTAATAAAGGCTTTTGTGCATTTACTATTTTGAAAAAATCATACTTCTCTGTTTTTTGTAAATATAGTATTTCTACACCTTCAATCTTTTCAAAACCTGATATTTTTACATAGTCATTCATACTATTTTGTTATTTTAAATTAAATACCCCCCCGCTGGCGCAAGCTTGTAGCTCGTGCCCAATTCAAAAATCACCTGAAAAATTATATCTTAAACCCTTTCAAAGATTCTTTCTGCTTGCCCTGCTGGTCAAAATTATCCTCAGAAAGCCATTGCTCAAGAGCACGTTTGTTAGCTTCCCATTCCTTGTCTATCATAGCAAACCAAGCGGTGTCGCGCGAACGCCCTTTGTAAACCACTGCTTGCCTGAATGTGCCCTCATATACAAAGCCCAAGCGTTCCGCAGCACGGCGTGAAGGTGCATTAAGGCTGTCACATTTCCATTCGTAACGCCTGTATTGAAGGACTTCAAACACATATTTCGCCAACAAAAACTGTGCTTCTGTAGCCATACGCGTACGCTGTAAAGCCGGCGAATAGTTCACCCACCCCACTTCTATCACTCTGTTTTTAGGGTCTATACGCATTAGGGCGAGCGTACCCACTGCCTTTTGCGTTTGCTTATCTACAATCGTCAGAAAATAAGGGTCGGTAGAGGCTTCCTGCTTGGTGAGTAAAGCGCGCAACTCCTCCTTGTCCTTTGCAGGAGCTATAGATAAATACGTCCAATTGGGCATCACGGCATTGGCTTCCAAATAGAAATTACTCAAATCGTCTAAATGTTTGGCTACCGAAAGAGGCTCCAACCGACAATAATTTCCCTGTAAGAGGGTTATATGAGGGGTTTCTCCTACTGAAAAATTAGGTAATGTCTCTCCTATGGGTTGATTGTACTGGTTTGTGTTCATTGTTTGTTTTAGCTAATCGGTTGATACGCCAAGCATTTTTCTATCACTTCCTCGACAGTGGGGTCGTAGGAGGAAATATCCATAGTGCGGGCGTTGTAGTTTTCTGGATAGAAGAATAACGAACTGCCCTCGGGGTGAGGTACATTGCGATCGAAGCGCTCCATTAGCTCCTCTTGGCGATCGTCATCAGTTTCTTCTATGATTTGGTTCCCTAATTGTATGAGTTCTTCTCGGGTCATTCGGTAAAAAATAAGTTTTTATACTATTTAGAGGCAATCGTTCTCAGCGCCTTTTTTACAATATACTTGGTTTCTTTGGTAGGGCTTTCGCGTTCCCAACGATCACAAAGAGCTGTTACGAAATCAGGGCGGGTTTTGCTGGCATCATTCAGCCAGTTCCCTGCGCTATCTTGCACATATTTTGCCTTATCAGACTTCAATTTGTCTAATATAGGTAAATACAGTTCTGGTTTTTCTTTCAAGGCTTCTATATGAGCACACCATACACCCCGCGGGCGCAAGGCTTCTGTACTAAACCTGCGGATATTCTCATCTTCGCTTTCTGCCCAATGGGAGAGAAAAGCAATTGAAAAGTCTAAATGCTCAGCCATTTCGGGGCGTAATGCCATCCAAATAATCTCACGAACGCCAAAATGACTATCGGCTATCAAAGGTTTTAGTTTGTGTAGCTTATCTTCTAAAGGGATTTTGGTATGTAAAGCCACCAAATAACAAGCATAACAGCGCACCGAATCGGATAAATGCGTGCTGATTTGCTTAAACAAAGGCTCGTATAGGTCAGTATTTGCATATTTTTCGTATAACAATGCCCCTATGAGCTTAATTGTATTCATTGTAGAAGGTTTCTTTTGCTGATTGATTTGGCAAACCAACTCTTCAATGATATTTTTATCAATCCCCAAAGCAGGAAAAACAGATTTTACCAACTGTGAATGATCTACAGCCAGCCACTCGGTAAGGTTTACCGTTTCTATACGCCCCGCATTTAATAGCGAAAGCACTTCAGCAGGGATATCTACCGCCTTTTGAGCCCCTTTTCTGTTTTTGATGTCTTTGGTCATAAAATTAATTTGTCAATTAGCAAATTAGTAAATTAGCAAATTCTATGGAGTGATAGTAACGATTTTTCCCTCACGACGCACCACAATCTTTTGGTTATTCTTGCGTTTTTGGGCAATCATTCGTTCATAAGCAAGGTCTAAACCTTTTAAAAGTTTGTCTTTTAGACCCTCTTTCTTAGTTATTTTATCTTTCATAATTATTTTTCATTAAGTTAAACTTGTCGTTGTTATAAATTACGATGTCCTTATGCCTTTCCTTTTGAGCTATAAGTTCCTTTCTTCCCTCTGAATTATCAAATATATAACAAATATCTACCATATCAATATAGATAGCAAAGAGATTGGCAATCCCGTTATGATACCTTCTTTCAATAGTTTCTGAGGGAATGCTATGCCCTCCTTCGGCAACGCGCTGAGCGACCCGTTTTTTAGCCATATTGGGCGAGTCCAACCAAAAGAACAATAGGGTAACTTCATAGCCATTGGCTTGCGCCCATTCTATTTTTTGCTTATAACTTTTAGTAGCCAAAGTAGTTTCAAAGGCAAAAGTTTCCCCTTTTTGCAATAGTTCATCCATACGAGCGAGCATTATTCTACCGGCTTGCATAGCTACACTTTCGGGCTGGAAAGGAGATAGCCCCTTGGCGATCTCGTCGGCATTGATAAACTCTTTGCAGTCGAGTACTTCGGGCAAAATGGTAAAGGAAGCGGTGGTTTTTCCCGCGCCATTACAACCTGCTATGATATAGAGTTGTTTGCTCATTCTGTTGTGTTTATATATTGGCTATATATATTCTTCAAATTTTCCTGACCGCAAAGCTATTGTGCTACATTTACTCATCTCTATTCACAGACTCTTCAGTAAGAAGATTTTGGAAGTCGGAAAAGTTTTCAGCTATCTTCTCACAAAACATATCGTGATACCAAATCCAAAGCGAACCATCGTGGAGATTGATAAACACAATTCCTTCGTTTACAGAACCTATAGCAAAGGCAGATTGGAGTTCTTCAGGGGTTAAAGAATCTTCTTCACGGGTTTGCAGCATCGAGAAATCAATGTCATCACGAGTAAAGAAAGCATAATTGCAGAAAGATTCACTATAAGTGTGCGACAAGAGAAATTCTTTGCTCCATACTTCAATCTCGGTACTGTGTTCGTATTCTGTATGAGGATACAGCGTGAGCCATTCGGGGAAGGAATCTCCCTTTTCAATACTGTTTACATACTCTTTTGGGAGCTCTCTCCCTAAATGTGTTGTAGGTAATGTTTCGTTGTTCATAAGTTTGTTATATTTAGTTATATATATTCTTCAAATTTTCCTGATCGCAAAGCTACCGTTTGCTCTGCTACAAGGTTTTGCATCTGCTCTTGTAGGGCGGTGTCTTTACCATTATTGACAATAATTACCCTTGTAGCGCAGAGTATCAAGCTATTACGCATTGAAAACTCGAGCAGTAAATCATTCTCTTTTACAGCTTTTTTTAGTACTTGTTCGCGTTCTTTTATCGCTTCCAACGAAAGAATATTAGCAAAAAAGTTAGTAAAAAGATCTTGCGCCCCCTCAAAAGAGGAAGTATATAGGGTAACCTCTTTATAGCGTGCAAAAATAGTTTCTTTTTGCGCCTCTGTACACAGCGGATTATTATAAAAAACGGATAAAATATCCCAAAAAGTATCCCATAGCGGAAACTCTTCATCTAATGGTAACTTGATGATCTCCTCATAATAATACATTATGGGTTCGTATTTCTCTTCTATATGAAAGCTATCCAACAACGATTCCAACAGAAAACTATCACTATGGCGCTTGATACGGAATTTTTGTATCTTTTTAAGCCGTAGCCACAATACTTTTTCTGCATCGGTGGTACAAAAAGGAGCTATTTCTGATAAATAAATGTTCATTTTCTTTTTATGATTATTCTGTCATTTCAAAAAACCACTTCAAAAAAGGGTCTGCAATAGGTTCATCGCACATACTATGAGGAGTTGCTACTTCTAATTCCTAATCATAATAGCCGTTATCCTCTATCCACTGATAGAATTTGCGGAGTTCCTCAGGGATTTGCATTCCCTTTGGGAGGGCATTTTCTAATTGTTGTAATAAGATGTTTGACATTTTCCTAATTTAAGAGATTATTCTTTATGAAAAAGAGCAAAGAAATCTTCAATAGTATTGGCAATCACCCGCCAAGTAAGCTCCGCATCATCCCAGAAGATAATACGAGGTTCCTCTCCTACACTAAAATCCATACAAAACTGACAGTCTGCACCATCTACGCCAAATATGAATATCTTAGAAAAATCGGTAATATACCCTAAATCGTATTCATTAATACGCTCTGTGTCGGCATATTCTTCAGCCTCTTCAGCGGGGAAGTCTTCCACAAGTTCTTTACTGTGTTTTATTATTTGTTTTTCAGTTTTGTAGAATATGTTTAGTTCCGTTTCTATTGGATTTCCAAACTGATCTTTGTCAGCTACCCAACTATCATCGGAGTTGCTATACTTTTTAGCTAATGTAAAATACTTTTCTGGAATTTTCATTTTTTCTTATATTATTTTATTAAACGTGTTTAAATTGAAACTATTTCTTAGTTCCTTTTTTAGGTTTTTCAGCCATACTATGAGGGGTTGCTACTTCTAATTCCTAATCATAATAGCCGTTATCCTCTATTCACTGATAGAATTTGCAGAGTTCCTAAGGGATTTGCATTCCCTTTGGGAGGGCATTTTCTAATTGTTGTAATAGAATGTTGGGCTTCATTAAAACTATTTTTTAGTTGCTCGTTTAGGTTTTTCAAGTGTTTTTATTTCATTACCTAAAACGGTAATTACTTGATTGTTGGAAATAGGTCTTAGATCTATTTTCTGTGAGTATTCGTTTACTACTTTTTGAGAAGATTCCTTAAAAGGAAAGTTCAAATAATGAGGTAATAAATAAAAATCTACCAAATGCAACCCCGAATATTCTGTTAGTTCAGGGGCTTTTTTTGTTTCGTCCATATCACTAACAAATTCAACAGTAGGAGAGGCAATGACAGAACCTGCTGAAGTACCTATGTACAACTTTCCATTATTAATTTGTTCAATAAGTAGTTTGTCGGCTCCTTTCTTTTTTAGTTCCTGCATTAGGTAGAAAGTATTTCCTCCAGAAATAAAAATATAATCATTTCGCTCTAATGTTGTAGCTATTTCTTCGGTAGTAGCGGTAGAAACTTCTAATTCTTCTATGATAAGACCTAATTTTTCAAAGGCTTTTCTATCGTCATCGACATAAAAACGCACTTTTTCTACCAAACTTGCTGTTGGAATAAATGCTAGTTTCTTTCCTTTTACGGGTTCACCTGTAAAATCTTCAAATAATTTTGCTACTGAACTAAATGATGAGGTTAAAAATAATTTTTTCATTTGTGTTAATTTTTTCATTTGTGTTAATTTTTTCATTTGTGTTAATTATCCTAATTTTTTGGCGTCGTCTAAAACAAGTGTTTTTATTTCATTACCTAAAACGGTAATTACTTGATTGTTGGAAATAGGTCTTAGATCTATTTTCTGTGAGTATTCGTTTACTACTTTTTGAGAAGATTCCTTAAAAGGAAAGTTCAAATAATGAGGTAATAAATAAAAATCTACCAAATGCAACCCCGAATATTCTGTTAGTTCAGGGGCTTTTTTGGGTTCGTCCATATCGCTAACAAATTCAATATTAGGTGAAGCAATAACAGAACCTGCCGAAGTGCCTATGTACAATTTTCCGTTATTAATTTGTTCTATAAGTAGCTTGTCTGCTCCTTTCTTTTTTAGTTCCTGCATTAGGTAGAATGTATTCCCTCCAGAAATAAAAATATAATCATTCCGCTCTAATGCTTGGGCTACCTCTTCGGTAGTAGCGGTAGAAACTTCTAATTCTTCTATGATAAGACCTAATTTTTCAAAGGCTTTTCTATCGTCATCGACATAAAAACGCACTTTTTCTACCAAACTTGCTGTTGGAATAAATGCTAGTTTCTTTCCTTTTACGGGTTCACCTGTAAAATCTTCAAACAATTTGGCTACTGAACTGAACGATGAGGTTAAAAATAATCTTTTCATTTGTGTTAATTTTTTCATTTGTGTTAATTTTTTCATTTGTGTTAATTATCCTAATTTTTTGGCGTCGTCTAAAACAAGTGTTTTTATTTCATTACCTAAAACGGTAATTACTTGATTGTTGGAAATAGGTCTTAGATCTATTTTCTGTGAGTATTCGTTTACTACTTTTTGAGAAGATTCCTTAAAAGGAAAGTTCAAATAATGAGGTAATAAATAAAAATCTACCAAATGCAACCCCGAATATTCTGTTAGTTCAGGGGCTTTTTTGGGTTCGTCCATATCGCTAACAAATTCAATATTAGGTGAAGCAATAACAGAACCTGCCGAAGTGCCTATGTACAATTTTCCGTTATTAATTTGTTCTATAAGTAGCTTGTCTGCTCCTTTCTTTTTTAGTTCCTGCATTAGGTAGAATGTATTCCCTCCAGAAATAAAAATATAATCATTCCGCTCTAATGCTTGGGCTACCTCTTCGGTAGTAGCGGTAGAAACTTCTAATTCTTCTATGATAAGACCTAATTTTTCAAAGGCTTTTCTATCGTCATCGACATAAAAACGCACTTTTTCTACCAAACTTGCTGTTGGAATAAATGCTAGTTTCTTTCCTTTTACGGGTTCACCTGTAAAATCTTCAAATAATTTGGCTACTGAACTGAACGATGAGGTTAAAAATAATCTTTTCATTTGTGATAATTATTGTTATTGGACGGTAGAGACACGAGCTACAAGCTCGCGCCAGCGAGGGGCTGTTATTGGATAATTCAGACGGGGCTGACCTGTCGGACGAGTCGGACGAGGGAGACATGAGCTGTTTGATTGATAGGGCGAATTGCCTCACATACCCAGCTATCGCTGGCTTTCCTACATATACTGCAAAAGCGATGTTACGAATAATCAAAAGTGAATAGCACGATACGGCTCACAGGTTCATACAGCATAATGATACCATCTATATGCCCCTTACACCAATCATAACTTGCTGTATCTGCAATAAAGTAAAATGGATTTCCTTGGTATGAAATCTTAATCCAGTCAGGAGAGGGTTGTCTTTCATACTCCAATTGCATATCAAAAGCCTTTGGATATTGGTCATAATCAATAGCTCCTTGCCAATTTCCGCTCAGAATATCTCCACCTAAATGATCTAAAAATTTAGTAAAGTTAGGTTTCCCATTGTATTCAGGATATTGTAAACTCACTAATAAACCATATTTCTCAAAATTAACTTTGTTTTTCTCATATCCTTCCTGCATTTCTTGTAGTTCCTTTTCTTCTTCGGAGTCAAAATCCCAGTGGTGAATAGTGGTTCGTTCAAAATATCCTTCCTCTCCGAGGAACTCAAACTTATTATCGTCAGTTAGGCGGAAAGCCAGCCAGTTAGGCGCAGTATATTCGTTGTGGTACTCAGTGGTTTTCCCTCCTATACAACTTTGATTCCCTTCAAGGGGACACAGCATATATACCTTTTGCCCTGCCCAATCAGGATTGATTTCAGCTAAATCGATACTCATCAGGGGCAAAAAATGATTTTTGAGCCACGGTTGTTCTTTTACAAAGATGTCTTCCGCTTTGGGGAACACCTGCAAATGGTCGTTTAGCTCTTGGATTTTTCTTTTTGCAGTCATAGTGCTTTAATATTGTTATCCCAATTTCTTGGCGTCGGCTAAGAATTGTGCTAAGCCACTGTCGGTAAGGGGGTGTTTTAATAGTCCGGTAATGGCCGAAAGAGGGGCGGTAATGACATCGGCACCTATTTTAGCACATTCGAGGATGTGCATAGTATGGCGCACAGAAGCTGCAAGGATTTGTGTCTCAAAATTATAGTTGTCGTAGATGAGACGTATTTCTTCGATGAGAGAAAGTCCGTCGGCAGAGATATCATCGAGTCTGCCGATGAAAGGCGATACATAAGTAGCGCCTGCTTTGGCTGCCAAAAGCGCCTGACCTGCTGAGAAAACGAGAGTGCAGTTGGTGCGAATGCCCTTATCGGTGAAGTATTTAATAGCTTTGATACCGTCTTTAATCATCGGTACTTTCACTACGATTTGAGGGTGAAGGGCAGCGAGCTCTTCGCCTTCACGCACAATGCCTTCGAAATCGGTGGCAATCACTTCGGCAGAGACATCGCCTTCTACAATCGTACAGATGTCGGTGTAATGTTTGAGGATCGCGGCTTTGCCGGTGATGCCTTCTTTAGCCATTAGAGACGGATTGGTGGTTACGCCGTCTAACACGCCCAAGTCTTGGGCTTCTTGAATTTGCGATAGATTCGCCGTGTCGATAAAAAATTTCATAAGACAATTAATAATTAACGATTAATAATTAACAAGTTGTGATGTTATCAGGTCAAGAAAACGAATTATATTTAACTTTGGCAAAGTGAGTGTTACAAATTGGAAAATTTGCTAATTACCTAATTTGCTAATTTAATGAGTAGTGTTTCATCAGCATTTTTTCGTAGGATTTGCTCGGTAAGAGTCGTTTGAGGACAATGGAGAACTTCTGCAAGAAACTACCTTGTTTATAATGCACTTTGGGGTGTTTGGTATTGATGACTTTCAGTATTTTATCTGCCATTTCTTTGGGGTCGCCACCGCTATCTACGTGCTCATTCATCAGCTGGAGTTGTTTGGCATAGACTTCGGCATACGGAGAGTTTTCGTTTACAGGGGTGTGGTAACGGCGAGAGGCAATATCGGTGGCGTAATCACCTGGGGAAATGGTGGTTACCTCAATACCAAACTGCTTTACTTCCATACGTAAGGCTTCACTCATCAAAAGAAGCGCGCCTTTGCTGGCGGAATAGGCTCCGCGAAAGGGCAAGCCCATATAACCTGCAATAGAGGCAATGTTGATGATGCGTCCGCTACCTTGTGTGCGCATAGTGGGGAGCACTTGTTGTATCACTGCTATAGCGCCGTAGAGATTGGTAGCAAAAACGTTGTGTAGTTGCTCGGCGGGGAGTTCTTCTACCGCTCCTGTGATGCCCACGCCTGCATTGTTGATGAGTATATCGATACGACCTACTTCGGTGAGGATTTGCTGTACCGCTTCTTTGATAGAGGTTTCGTTGCGCACATCCATTGGCAAAAGGCGGAAAGGCAGGTTTTTGCCTTCTACATTGCGCGCTGTACCATAGACCAAAAAGCCTTTGGAAGCAAGGAGCAGGGCAGTTTCTTTGCCTATACCCGAAGTAGCGCCTGTGATGAGAACTGTTTTGTTCATTGTTTAGGGTTTAGTAAAGCCAATCAAGAGTTGAATTAAGTAATGTTTCAATATTTCATTAAAAGCCCCCGTTCCCCCGAAGGGGGACAATCCAAAAAAGAGACTTTTATTATAATTCTCAATAAAACAATAATGTTATTTTTGGTTCTGTTTAGAAATATGGCGACAAAGGTAGTAGTAAATTAGCAAATTAGCAAATTGTTAATTGCGAATTACTTCATCTTCTTCTAAACTTTCAAAAGGTACATTTTCATATTGGTTGAACACTTTTAGTGTATCGGGAGTCGTAGAAAGGAAATCATATCCGCTAAGAGAGGGTTCCTCTATCCCCAACCAATGGGCATAGCCTTTGAGAAAATGAAATGCCGATTTGTTTACCTTTATTACCTTATGCTCGCTGTCATCGCTGTTGAGCAAAGCAAAAGGAATGCGGTAGACAGCCTTGTTAGGGTGCGTATCGCCGTGAGTGAGAGTGGCAAAAAATGAAGAAGAGCGATCTTTAGTCATTAGTCCGTGATCGGCGAAGTAGAGCATAGAGAAGGGGAGGTGTTGTGCTTCTAAGAGTTTGTAAACACTTTGTAAGAACGCATCGGTCTGTTCAATGGTTTGCAGGTAGGCAGAGAAGTTGCGGTTGTAGTAATCGTAGTGGATAGCGTGCTCTAAGCGTTCGGGGAAATACGTGTGTGAGCCCATAATATGCACTACAAATAGGCGCGGACGTGTGCTTTTTTCGGCTAAAAAGCGTTGTAACACTGGCAGCAAAGCAGTGTCATAGATATTCATAGATGAATAATCGCCTTTTTTGGTGAAAACCTTGTGGTCGCACAAAGAGGCTATTTTGGCAATAGGCGTATCCCACTCGCCTACTGACCCTTGATTGGAAATCCAATAGGTGCCAAAACCAGCAGCTTTTGCCAAAGAGATGAGATTATCGGCATAAGCGAAATCACCGTCCTTTTGCTTTAAGAACATTCGCAAGAGTGCTGTGGTGGTATTAGGGGCAGTAGCTGTATAACCATCAATAAGGGTGCCCTTAGCAGATTTTAAAAAAGAGGAGTTTTCTACAGGGAATCCATAAGCCGACATATAGTCCTTGCGTACACTCTCGCCTATTACCAGCACATAGTTAGCGTACTTGGGGTTAACGCTCACTACTTGCCACGAGGGAGTGCCCTCGATACTCTGGTTGAGATCAGCGCGCAACTGCTTGTAGTATTGCACGTTGTGGTATATAGAAGCGTAGAAAGCTATAGGCGCTGTACGCGTGTTTTGCCATTGGAAACTGCCTTCTTCTTTTATTTTTGCCCAAGGGCGGTAGAGGGTAAGAAGCACGCCTACTACAGCCATTCCCAAAATAATAAACTTTTGATTGCGGCTGCGAGGATAGGTTTTCTTTTTGCCTAAATAAAGAATATACCCGCCAAATACTAAAGTAAGCACCGATACCCCATAAGCATAGAAAGGCAATTGCTGCATAAACTCTTTAGACTCTTGAAAATCGGTTTCAAAGAAAGCGCCAATCATTGTGGCAGGAGGGTGACCAAACCATATAATTTGAGGCAAGAAGAGTACGCAGGTGATAAGTACAAAACCAAAAACGAGGGCAAATAGCCAATAGGTCAGTCGCCTGAGAGCCAAGAACAGCAAGAAAGTAGCCAACATACCATAGACCGCCAAGTTCATATCCAAGGCAAAAGGAATGGCAACAGAGAAAAGGAGTAGGAGGAGTTCAAAAAGGTATTTTTTCATTAAAAATTAGCATTTAGCCATTGACATAACGATGGCAAAGGTAATAATAATTTGGGATTTACACTTCGAGATATAGGATTATTTTGTATATTTGCGCGTTCTTAAGAAATCTACATTTGCTATATGCAGAAAAATTACTTGATACTTGCCCATAAAAATCCACAGCAACTCACTCGAATGATAAAGGCTTTAGATAATGGTAACTCTAAGTTTTTTATTCACTTAGATGCTAAAACTCCTATAGAGCCTTTTACAGCACAGTTACAAGATGAACATATTATATTTATACCTGAAAGAGTGCGTTGTATATGGGGGGATTTTTCGATTGTGCTTGCTACTATTCACTTGATGGAAGCTACTGCCAAAGCGCAGAGCAAAGGTTTTTTTATTTTGATGAGTGGGCAGGATTACCCCATTAAACCTATTGCTCAGTTAGATGCTTTTCTAGAAGAAAACGCTCATTGTGATTTTATAGATTATCTTCCCTTAGAGCAGAAGTGGAAGCCCAAAATGGTAAAGGATAAGTTAGCTCACTATCATATTCTTCACTCCGAAACAAGAGGCGATAGCAATTGTTATGCTCCTTTCTCGTGTAGTTCTTTATTTCAAAAAGGCAGGACACTATGGCATTTGCTCAAAGGTAGGCTTTCCTTACAAAACTTTAAAAAATTATGCCAGCTCCCTCAGCGAGAAGCCCCTTTTGCTCAACAGTATGCCGGTAGTCAGTTTTGGGCATTTTCTGAAAATACTTTCTACGATGTACTCTCTTATATACAGAAACATCGCAAAGAATTGGAATTGTATTACCAATACACCTCTTCTCCAGACGAAGTGTATTTTCATTCAATATTGTTGAATTTGAAGAAAGAGGATAGAAAGTTAGAACTAAAATCTTCACTTACTTATGTAAATTGGGAACGTAAAGAGGTGCAATTACCTGTGCTTTTTAAGGAAAATGATTTTGAGGAACTTACCTCTCAAAAAGAAAAGTTTTTTGCACGGAAGTTTGATACCAAGGTGGATACAACTATTTTAGACAAGTTAGATAATTTACAAATCAAATAACTTTTACCTTATTTATGCAGAAAAATTACTTGATACTTGCCCATAGAAATCCTGAACAACTTTGCCGAATGATAAAGGCTTTAGACGATGGTAACTCTAAGTTTTTTATTCACTTAGACGCTAAAACTCCTATAGAACCTTTTACATCACAATTACAAGGCGAACATATTGTATTTATACCTGAAAGAGAGCGTTGTGTATGGGGAGGTTTTTCTATAGTTATTGCTACTATTTATTTAATGGAAGCTGCTGCAAAAGCACATAGTAAAGGTTTTTTTATCTTGATGAGTGGGCAAGATTATCCTATAAAACCTATCACAGAATTAGATGCTTTTTTGCAAAAAAATAAGGAATATGATTTTATGAGTTTTTTACCTTTGGAAGTTTGGGGAAATTGGAGTAGCAAAATGGTAAAAGATAAGTTGAAACATTACCAAATATTACATTCTGAAAGGAGAGGTAATAGTGATTGCTACCCTCCTTTTTTTCGTAGTTCTATTGGGCAAAAAATTACTATTCTATGGCATTTGCTCAAAAGGAGAATTTCAAAGAAAAACTTTAAGATTATTTATAGAGCTCAAGAAAGAAAAGCTCCTTTTATCCAACAATATGCAGGTAGCCAATGGTGGGCTTTCTGTGAAAAAACTTTTTATACTTTACTAACTTATATTCAAGAAAACCGACAGATATTAGATGACTATTTTCAATATACCTCTTGCCCCGATGAGATTTATTTTCAGTCTATTCTTGTAAACTTACAAACAACCCATAAAGATATAAAAATAAAACCCTCACTTACTTATGTAAATTGGGAAAGAGAAGGTGTTGAATTACCTGTGCTTTTTAAGGAAGATGATTTTGAGGAACTTACCTCTCAAAAAGAAAAGTTTTTTGCACGGAAGTTTGATACCAAGGTGGATACAACTATTTTAGACAAGTTAGATAATTTACAAATCAAATAACTTTTACCTTATTTATGCAGAAAAATTACTTGATACTTGCCCATAAAAATCCACAGCAACTCACTCGAATGATAAAGGCTTTAGACGATGGTAACTCTAAGTTTTTCATTCATTTAGATGCTAAAACTCCTATAGAACCTTTTACATCACAATTACAAGGCGAACATATTGTATTTATACCTCAAAGAGAGCGTTGTGTATGGGGAGGTTTTTCTATAGTTATTGCTACTATTTATTTAATGGAAGCTGCTGCAAAAGCACATAGTAAAGGTTTTTTTATCTTGATGAGTGGGCAAGATTATCCTATAAAACCTATCACAGAATTAGATGCTTTTTTGCAAAAAAATAAGGAATATGACTTTATGAGTTTTTTACCTTTGGAAGTAAATTGGAATAGCAAAATGGTAAAAGATAAGTTGAAACATTATCAAATATTACACTCTGAAAGAAGAGGTAATAGTGATTGCTATCCTCCTTTTTTTCGTAGTTCTATTGGACAAAAAATTACTATTCTATGGCATTTGCTCAAAAGGAGAATTTCAAAGAAAAACTTTAAGATTATTTATAGAGCTCAAGAAAGAAAAGCTCCTTTTATCCAACAATATGCAGGTAGCCAATGGTGGGCTTTCTGTGAAAAAACTTTTTATACTTTACTAACTTATATTCAAGAAAACCGACAGATATTAGATGACTATTTTCAATATACCTCTTGCCCCGATGAGATTTATTTTCAGTCTGTTCTTGTAAACTTACAAACAACCTATAAAGATATAAAAATAAAACCTTCAATTACTTATGTAAATTGGGAAAGAGAAGGTGTTGAATTACCTGTGCTTTTTAAGGAAGGTGATTTTGAGGAACTTACCTCTCAAAAAGAAAAGTTTTTTGCACGGAAGTTTGATACCAGGGTAGATGTTGAAATACTAAATAAATTAGATAATGAAAACCATATTAATATTCACAAGAGAATATGCACACCCTAAGCTTTCGGCAGCAGGAGGAACAGGTTCTTTTTACAAAAAATATGTAACTGCTCTTTTAGAAAAGGGTTATAAGGTAATAGTTTTTGGTGATAACAATGTAGATTTAAATGAGCGCCAAGATAATTTACACCTTCATTTTACAAAGAAAAACTACTTTAAAAAGCATTTTGTACAAGAGCTTTTTAGGTCGTTAGGAAAACGACTCAAGATAGCTTCGTTAGAAGCCTATTTTTTAAAAAAAGAAATAAAAAATCTTACACAACAACTTCAAAAGTTTTTACAAAAAGAGGATATTTATCCCGATGTGATAGAAACTCACGATTGGGAGGGAGCTTCTCTATTCTTAGATGAGCTAAAAACTCCCTATGTAGTAAGAGCTCACGGCTGTTATAGAATATTGAAGAAATATTTTGGTTATAAGGCTTCTTTAGGAGTAGAAGTGATAGAAACTGAGGCTTTAAAGAAAGCTTCTCATCTAATTTGTGTTTCTAAAAATTCTCAAAGAATGTACGAAGAAACTTTTGGTAATAAAGGAACAATCATCACCAATGGGGTAACCACCACTGCACAAAACCTTTCTGAAACACTCCCTTTTTCTCTGTTTTTCTTTGGTTCGGTAACTACAAAAAAAGGTTTTGACATAGCTTTAAATGTCTTTAAAAGAATACTTCAAAAATTTCCTACTGCTACCTTGCATATTGTAGGAAAAAATTATGAAAACTACTTGAAGGAAAATAATTTAGGCGAACAGAAAAATGTAATCAACCACGGACATCTACAGGGCGAAGAACTCAAAATAATCTTACAAGAAGCAGATACATTTATTTTTCCTTCGCAAGGAGAAACTTTTGGACTTGCTCTTTGTGAAGCAATGGAACTCGGTAAAGCTGTAGTAGCTGCTGATATTCCTTCATTTAGAGATATTATAACGCATACTAAAGATGGTTTTATAGCGAAGAAAGAGGATGAATATTATGAATATATAGTAAAACTTTTTCAAGATGATGTGCTAAACAAAACTATAGCTAAAAATGCTCGACAAACTATTCACACACAATACAATTTTGAAAAAACAGTTGAAAATAGCTTGTTATACTATCAAAAAACTATAAATAACTAATGAAAAACTTATTAAAAAATAACTATTTTTTATTACTTTCTGGACTTCCTATAGTAATAACTTTTTTGTTTTTACAAATTAACATTCCTATATGGAATGAAACTACTCAAAAAGCATTATTTTATAGTGTTTTTCTATACAGCATAGCACTAATACTATGCTGGATATACTTACATCACGCTTCTTTATTTGAGAGAGGAGAATGGCTCAGAAATATCATCACCATTGTAGGGAGTGGTATTGTATTGTTATGGACATATAAGCACAAAATCACCTTTCGGTTAGATATTTTATTACTTTTCTTATGTGCTTTATATGGAATTGTTCATCGTAATTTTATAAAACCCTCCCTTTCTATCTTATTATTCTTACTTTTTATACTCATAAAAATCATAGGACTTTTTTGGGCAAAAGACTTTGATTATGGCGTAAAAACATTATTTGAAGGTGAGAACATTATCTTTTCTTTGCTTATTCCTATTGTTCTATTAGGCTTCTCGGTTAGTAAAAAGCAGCAAGAGAGTTTTATAACTATTTGTTTTAAAGGATTTTTACTTTTGTTAGTAGCTAATCTAATCTTTTATTCTTTTGCTATTAGTGCTGATAAGAATCAACACTTTTTTAACTTTATAACTTTAAACAAAGCTTATTTTCCTTATTATGAAATACTATTTTGGTCTAAGTTCAAGCATTTTAGTTTTATTTCGTGGATTATTTTAGCAATAGGAGGATTAGGAGGATTATTATGGAGAAAAGATAAGAAGTTAATTAGCACTCCAGAACTTATAACTTATGGCATATTAGTTTTTTGTTTTGCATTGATGGTACAAGCACGAATAGTTATTATTAGTTGGTTTATAGTAGTAGCTTTCTTTGTGTATCTTTTTATAGAGAAATATCTCAGTAAAGTTGTGAAATACAGTCTGTTTATTTTTGTAGGACTTACAACAATTATAGGGGTATGGTATTTAGTTGCTCACACATCCTACTTTTTTGATTCTGGTCGCAATGAAATGTATGGTAGAGTTTTTAAAGCAATTCAAGAAGCTAATTTATGGATAGGTAATGGTTCTGGTTACCAACGATATATAATGGATGGTTTTTTGGGTTATGTGCACAATGATTTTGCAGCAATTATAATAGACACTGGACTTGTAGGGCTGGGGGTTTTCATAGGATGGTTGATAACTATTATTTTCTCTAAAGATATTCTTAAACAATATTTGTTACTCATTTCTTTACCCATTATGAACACAGATGTGCTTTTTCACGCTTTTGAATGTGGTTACCTACTAGTTCCTTTAATGATTTTTATACTATTAGCTCCTCGCTTTAAGTATTGGCAGAACTAACTCAATATACACTTTACCCAATTTTCAAAGCTGTACATTTCTTTAATATTTTTAACTAAAGGTACATATTCATTTTCTAGAAACTCGGTAAGCCCCTCAAAATTATCGTTTTCAAACACATAAAAGTTATTAGGGTGATAGAAATCATATTGTTTCACACTGGGGTTATCGGTAATGAGTTTTTTCTCGTATTTGATAGCTTCGAATATTCTAAATGAGAGTCCGCTGTGTTCTATAGTTTTTATATCTAATAATATAGCGGCTTTTTTAGTGATGTTTAAGTATTGGGTGTAACTTATTCCTTTAGAGAAAAATGTGATAAAAGGGTGATGAAGAGGGTCTTTACCTCTGTTGAACAGATTTATATTAAGACTTAGTTGTGTATATTCACTCAATTTATTTACTATTTTCAACAAAGAATCTATGCGGTTTTGTATATATACCCCTACATACATTACTTCATTTTTATTTACAAGAGTTTTTTCTTCGGAGGTATCAAAATAGAAATTTGTACAAAGCAATAAGTTAGGGTACTGATACTTATAACGGTTGTAATCTTCGGGGTCAAATACAAAGAAACGTTTGAAAAGAGGAATTACTTTAAAAACCTTAGGGAAGCGAGCAAGACCATCCCATTGATAAGCTATTACTTTGTTAGCCACAGAGTGCAAGCGGGATATAGTTGCAGCATTTAGTTTGTCGGGGCGTATTACAATAGCATAATCCACACTACCTTCAGCAAAAGAGCTAAGAGTATTAGATACTTCGATGTTGTAGTAGATATCAATGAGTTGTTTTTTATAGGCTCGATTTTTAAAAAGGCTCTTTTGCATAAAGTTTAAGAGTCGGTCTTTAAATTTGTATCGGAAAGTAGGAGCAAGCACAGAAACTTGACTAAAGCTCATTTTTTTCAAATGGTCTTCGAGCATTTTGTAAACCCCGAAATCAGGAGGCATTACCAAGATGATTTTTTTGTTGCTGAAATTCATAGATTTTTGCTAAACAAGAGAATTTATATTGTGCTTTGAGTACTGCAAAAATAAAGCCGCGTTTACCGTCTAAACAGCCTTTTTTAATAAAATAGTATTTTATAAACCAAAATAGAGGTGAAAACAATAGTTTTATCCATCCTATTTTTTTGCCTTTGCGCCGCTCGGCTACTTGGGTACTGTAGTTGTTGTTCTTACTTAAAATGGTTGCTACCGAATCGTTTGCTAAATGTTCTGAAGCTAAATCCTTACGGCTTTTGGGCAATTTGATTATCTTTCCTTTTACTTTTACTGTTGAGTGTATTTCTTCTGGCCAATAGGCTCCTTCTTTTCTAAAAAATCGCAGTTTGAAATCGGGGAAGGCGGAGCGCATATATTTATTGATAAAATAGTTTTTAAATGCGATATAAACACCTCCTAAATTAGGGTCTTTAGTGATTTTGTAGAGTTCTTCTCTCAGTTTTTCGGGTATTGTTTCATCGGCATCAATGACTAATATCCACTCGTTTTGGGCTTGTGCAATAGCAAAGTTACGTGCGGGCTCTACATAAGGATAACGCTCACAATACACTATCTTACAGCCGTATTGTTTGGCTATTGCTATAGTACTATCAGTGCTATGCATATCACACACTACAACCTCATCAAAATACTTGGCTGTTTCAAGTACGGTTGCTAAATGCTTTTCGGCATTATAAGTGTTGATAACTACAGAAATCTTCATATAAAATCTATTTATTAATTACCCTTGCATTCCAAATAATAAGTTTTTAAACAATATTATAAGTGAAAGTTGAGGAAGGGCGCCTATGAGCCAGCTGATGATGAGTTTCCAGAGAGGTTGCCCTGAGAGATAGGCTTGTGCTGAAAGGATGGCTCCACTGAGAAAGATGAATAGTGCGACAATATAGGTCATATCTATTTCAAAGATAACTCCCAGCAATATGCTGAAAACGGTGAGCGCTCCTACCCCCATTACAAACATATTGCCTACAAATTTTAAATAGTGCATCAGCAGGATGACAAAGGTGCTGATGAGCAAATTCATTATATAGAAATACAAAATGGGATAATGATCCATAGGGGTTACCTTGAAGGCAGTGAGTAACAGCATTGCTATATAGCCATAACGCAACCACTTCTGTTTTTCAAGGGGCACCTCAAAAGGATCGTCGAGCCAATTTAGCACAAAAAGCATCAGGTATACAAGGGTGGGTAGGGCTACAGTGATGAGCAGTAGCAACAACCAAGTGTATTTTACGATTTCTATAGTGGGTGAAAAGGGTATTTGAAACAACACCAACATCGCCCCATAGATAGGAAACCATATAGGGTGAGCGAAAAATGTGATGATGTAACTGAAATAGCGCATTGTTATCAGTTTTTTCTATTCTTCTTCTTCAACTACCGTACTATCAGCTGCGGCTTTTTCTTCTTCTGTTGGCTCTTTAAAATATTCTTCTAATTCTTTAGAGCTCATAAACGGACTTGCTTTGGCTTTGAATACTGCCCATTCTTTTTGGAAGAACTCGGTGTCCAAAGGAGCAATGAGTTGTAAGAGGTCGCCATAGCGGTCGATTGCGTATTGTATGCGGGCAACGCTGAGGTTGAGTTCCTCGGCATCTAAGTGGGTATAGTAGTTCAGTTCTTCTTGGTATTTAGCGAAAATCTGTTGTGCGAGTTTGCGGGCAGTTTCGCGTTGTCCTACTTTGAAATAGCCTTGTACAAAGGGGTCGAGGGTGAAATAGTAGCCATACGCCTCTACTGGCATATTTTTCATAGCGATATCCAGCATTTCTTTGGCTTGGGCGTTTTTGCCTTCGGCGATGAGCTTCTCGGTAAGGCGAGCGATATTGCCGCGGAAAATGATGCTGTTCTTGCGCGTTTCGGGGTCTAAATAGATATTAGGTTTGCCCATATTGCCCCACGTCCATTTTTTCACGATGTTGCACATCAAATCGGTATCGATGCGCCCCATATCGTAAGGGTGATTTTTATCGATTTCGGTTTTGATAGGCACGAGTTTGTACACTAATCCATCGAGTTGCAAATAGTCTTTCATCCAGATGTACTCGGTGGCGTCCATACTACCTCCGGTGAAGTAAATAGGGCGTTTCCAATCGTTGTTTGCTAAGATGTCTAACATCACAATGCGCGCCTTGTCGATAGCATTAGGCAGGGTAATATCGATATAATCTACTATTTTATCGGCATCTTCAGGTTTTACGATACCGCTTTTCAGTACGTTTTCTTTGTTTACAGGTATGCGTATTTTGTTAGTAGGATAGTAGTAGAAAGTTTGCTTGTACTCACCTTCACCGCGTGTTTCTTGCGTATTAGGGTCGTCGCTGGTAATCCAATTCACAAAATCTTTGATATTCCAACGGTTTTCGGTGCGTTTGCGGAAGTAAATGCCCTCGCGTACGCCGTAAGCGTAGTTTTTATGCTCTATTTGTGCAGGGATGGGGCTACTGTTGTACGCCTGACGCTTCATTTGGTCGATATACCAATCGGTTTGCAACAAACTTGTGTTGATAACGCGTACATCGGTGCGATAATGTTCGATTTCTTGAGCATACCACAAAAGGAAGGTGTCGTTATCGCCAATGGTGAAAATCATCGCATCTTTATCTTTTGCCACCGATTCTAAGTAAGCATTCCCAATAAATTCAGCCGAATATTTTTGAGAGCGGTCGTGGTCATCCCAGTTTTCGTAAGCCATTAGCACAGGCACAGATATTAGGGAAAGGACAACGGTTGCAGGAGCTAATATATTGGGCGTGATGTATTTTTTCAGCCAATCGAAAAGAGCATACACGCCCATACCTATCCATATTGCAAAGGCATAGAACGAACCTACCAAGGCGTAATCGCGCTCGCGAGGCTCAAACGGACGCTCGTTCAGATAGATTTTCAGTGCTAAACCAGTGAAGAGGAAAAGCACCATAATCACCCACGTCTGGCGTTCACTTTTAATAGCCATAAACAGCAACCCTAAAATTCCTAAAAGGAAAGGCAGGAAGTAATAAGTATTGCGAGCTTTGTTGTTTAACACATCGGAAGGGAGGTTTTTTTGAGAGCCGAGATGTGCATTATCGATAGCTGAAATTCCTGAAAGCCAATTGCCGTGGTCGTTTTCTAATTTTCCTTGCACATCGTCTTGTCTACCAATGAAGTTCCACGCCAAATAGCGGAAATACATATAGCCAAACTGATAGCTAAAGAGGTAGTTCATATTCTGCCAAAAAGTAGGTTTTTGCACTTCTACTTCATCGCGGAATTGCATTAGGAACTGGTCGTAACGCTCTGGAGGCATTGCGCGTACCGCCATTTGCTGTTGGATACTTTGCAAGAGCTGGTAGGCTTGAGGGTCGGCATAAGCCTCTTCAGTAATTTTGAAAGGCGGATTGCCGGTGAGCTTCATATAGTTAGCTGCGTGTTGGGCACTCCACATACGAGGCAAGAAGCCCATTTGCGCTCTATTAGAGGCAGTTTGAGCGTTCTTGTAGTTGTTTACAATCACGTACTTGCCTAATTTATAGTCGCGTTCGTATTTAGGTTTAGCATCTTCATAAGGATGTTCGGGGTCGATACCTGCGTACTTATCGGTGTACATAGGTCCGTAGAAAAGATGTGTTTCGGGATATTGTTCGAGGTTGTAGTACGCCAAGAGCAAGCGCGCATCGGTAGGGCTATTCTCGTTGATTACTGTATTGGCATTTGCGCGAATAGGAATCATCAACCAAGATGAAAAGCCTATAAATATAAATAGCAAACACAAGATGCCTGTTTGTAAGCGCACTTTGTTTTTCTTGTAAGCGTAGTTTAAAGAGAAGTAGAAGAAAGCAATAACTGAGAGCCCCGCGATAATAGTTCCTGAGTTGAACGGCATTCCAAAGCTATTGACGAAAAAGACTTCTAAATAACCGAAATACGCCAATGTGTAGGGCAATATCAGTTTGAAGATAAGCAATAGTATAGCGATAGAAATTACATTGGCGAGGATGAAATTCACTGCGGTTTTCTTGTAGTTGCTGTTGAAGAAATACAACATTCCGATAGCAGGAATGGTGAGAAGTGCCATAAAATGCACCCCAAAGGAAAGTCCTACCAGTAACGAGATAAGCAATAACCAGCGGTCACCACGAGGTTCGTGCAGACTATCCGTCCACTTGATGCCCAACCAAAACATTACCGATATAAAAAGCATTGCCATTCCGTATACTTCGGTTTCTACAGCGTTGAACCAGAAGCTATCGGAAAAAGTATAAGCCAAAGCACCTACCACACCACTGCCCATTACTACAATGGTTTGAGATTGGCTAAGGGTTGTGGCTTCGCGCTGAGCAATTTTTTTAGTGAGATTAACGATGATAAAGTACAAGAACAACACTGTGAAAGCACTCGATAGCACCGACATATAGTTCACCATTAGAGCTATTTTGTCGCTATTAGGAGCAAAAGCAGCGATGAAAGCGCCCATCATCTGGAAGAAAGGGGCTCCAGGGGGGTGACCTACTTCTAATCTTGCCGATGTAGCGATATACTCACCACAATCCCAAAAACTTACTGTAGGTTCTACGGTAAGGCTATAGGTAACTAAAGCAATAGCAAACACCAGCCAACCAGCGATAAGGTTGTATCTTGAAAAGTCTTTATCCGTCATTGTAATAAAATTAGATTTTTTATTATTGAGGGCAAAAGTACGAATAATTTGTCAATTAGCAAGTGTTAGGAGGTAGGAATTAGGAGATTACTAATTCCATATTTTTACAATACCAATCAAGGTTTGAATTAACTTATTGATTAATAAATCATCCTTCCTCTCACATCCTTCGCTTTCGCGGATTTCCTTCAAAGGGTGAGATGCGACGCAAAAGTAACAACATTCTGTTAATCAGAGATTATTATTTTCAACTCTTGATTCATATTAATAATTTTGTGTGAGTGAAAGGTTCTTCTCCATTACATCCTTAGGAAAGGGAACAATGTACATAGGGGAATTAGGGCGCAAGGTATAAGTGCGTTGGGGTACAGTGGTATTCACCAAAGGAAAGGTGCGTTGTAAGGTTTTAGCATAAGCAGGTTCGGTGTTCAATCGTTTTAAATCGAAAAAGCGATTAAAGCCCATAGCGAGCTCTCGGCGGCGCTCGTTGATGATGAGTTTTACGGTCTCCTCGGTAGTAGCAGGGGTTGCGAGGGTAGCACCACTGCCTTTCACGCGCTTGCTACGGAGGGTATTTACGGTTTGCATCGCCCCGTTGAGGTCGCCCAAACGCGCTTGACATTCAGCCATAGTAAGGTACATTTCACCTGTTTTCATTCCTACGGTAGGGTAGAAGAATTTGGTAGAGAGCATATCCCAGTTGGCAGTGCCAGATCCCCTATCGTTATAACGGTGGTTCTTATTGAAGAAGAGCTTGAAGCGCATATCGTTTGTCGCATCAAAAAGGTTGCAAAACTCAGGACTCACAGGGTAGATGTACCAGATATTCATCTCGGTATGTCCGTTCATATAGGCTAAGTTGAGCACTTCGGGGTTTTTATCTACCGTGATAGGGGTAGGGTGCGCCTCATAAGCTACCATATCTATCAGTTGGTTGTTGTACGAGAGACTTTTTTGGGCGGCTGCTAATGCTTGCTGGTATTCTCTTCGGAAGAGGTGTACTCGAGCTTTCAAGGCATAGCCAAAAGCCAAGGAAGGGTGATATATATTCACAGGATGTTCTTGCAAAAGAGGCAAGGCTGCCTCGATATCTTCCTGAATAAAGTCGTACACTTCTTTTACGGTAGCTTTGGTGGGATGAGCTTCTAAGTCAAATTCACGCATTAGGCACACCCCGCCATCGGTAGCGGCGGTAGCAGGGTTGTAGCCTTTGGCATAGACATTTACTAACATAAAGTAGTCAAAGGCTCTTAGCAAGCGGGATTCAGCTTTAGCACGTGCTTTTAGTGAACCATTGTCTTTAGCATAATCAACGGTGGAGATAATCATATTCCATCTGCCGATATAGCTGTATACGTTGTTATAAAAGGGAGAGGATTCGATGTAATCGGCGCGGGGAGCAGTCTCGTCGTAATAGAAGTTGATACTATTCTTATCAGGAGTTTTCCCGACAATAGAGCTCTCTTTTACCCAATTGTCGTCTACTAAAGTGCGGAAGTCGAAAGGAGGGTAATTTTTAGTGGGGAGTACTACCAAATCGTAGTATTCCTCAGCAGTGTTGATAATCTTTTCACCTTTAGGGGTGAGGTCGGTATATTTTTCGCAAGCGGTGAAAAACAGTGCGCTGAATATTATTGTGGTTATGATTCTTTTCATTGTAAAATTATTAAGGTATAAAAACTGCCTGCCGTGCTACGGCTGCTGCGACTAAAAGCTAAATGAGATGCCAAATAGGGCAGTGGTTGCAGTAGGCAAGGTGCGTGTTCCAGTGTTGAGATTATAGGCTTCGGGGTCGATGTCGTTACCAGCAGCACACCAAGTGAGTAGGTTGTTGAGCTGAGCGGTAACTTTGGCATTTTGCAAGCGCAATTTCTCACAAATTTCTTTAGGGATATAGCAAGCAAATACCACATTACGCCATTTGAGGTAATCGGCATTTACCACGTGGTTATCACCGAGTTGCCAAAGAGTGTTCACTGTGTTGGCAGCGCGTCTCAAAGTCGCTGGATAGTCAAATGACATACGGGGCATATCAGTAGGATGGGTCGCTGTCCAACGCTGGTTGATATCGCGGTGCGTTTCGTTTTCTTGATTGATAGAATAGGTGTCTTTGCGAAGTTTATGCCCGCCAGCGTATACAAACATTGTGGAGAGTTCAAAAACTTTGTAGCGCAGTTGCAAGTTGAGTGCCCCGTTGAAGGTAGGATTCATTGTGCCTAATTTCACAAGAGCATCTTCATTTTTGATATCTTTGATAGTAGGTACGCCATTGGCATCAAAAGTAGTATTAGGATTGCCATTTTCGTCTAAATAAATAGGGTAACCATTGACGGTTTCCTTGTATCGGTAAGCGTATAGCGAGTTGAAATCATCACCTTCGCGATAGTAATACAATGGGTTACGAGCGTATTCCACAGCATTAGTAGGCTTACTGCTCACTTTTTCAATGGTATTTTTGTTGTAGGCAAAGGTAGTACCTACGCTAAGTTGCAAATCGTCAGCTAATTTGCGAGTAGCATTCAAACTCACTTCTATTCCTTTGTTTAGCAAAGCGCCGTTGTTGATAAGTCGGCGTTGAGCCCCTACGGTAGGGTCGAGTTCGGTCAGTACCAAAAGGTCAGAACTATAACGACGGTAGAGGTCGATACTTCCTGAAAGCCAATGCCACATCCCGAAATCAATACCTATATTAGCAGTTTCAGTCTTTTCCCAACGCAATTTAGGGTTTGGCAAATCGGTATCGTTGAACTGTAAATATTGTTGAGAAGGGTAAGCGCCTCGCACATCGGTAAGCAAACGTCCGCGCAAGAAAGGAGTGGTAGTTTGGTCTACATTTCCGCTGATACCATACGTGAGGCGTAATTTTAGCAAGTTGATATCATTCATATTGAAGAAGTTTTCGCGGTGTATATTCCAGCTACCGCCTACCGACCATAGCGGACGGTATTTGTATTTAGGGTCTGCGCCGAACATATCGGCTTGGTCTATGCGTACACTCGCTGTGAGGTTGTATTTCTGGCGATATGAATAACCAAAATTGCTGTAGAAAGAAATGAAGCGGTGTTTGGTTTCACTCTGCTGATTGCGGTTTAACGATAGCGATTGCCTGCCGTATAGATAAGAAGTTACCCCAGGGTTGAAGAGCTCTTTCCAGTTGAGGGTAGGAAAAGAAAGCGTTTGCTCGTCGTAGCCGTAATGCGCTTCTAAAATATTGCGCGGAGTATAGTGCTGACGCATTTCAAAACCTACTAAAGCCGTTACATTGTGCACCTCAGTAAAAGTGCGGTTGAAATCTAACTGCTGACGAAAAGTATAGTGCTGGTTTTGTCTTTTTTGTTGTTCGTAATAACCGCCTTCGGGTAGTTCGGAAGAGAATTTTTGAGTATTAGCATCTTGTTTTACTAATTGGTTATGGCGTAAACGCATATAATAAGTGTCTTTACCTAAGAAAGTTTCGCTGTCGGAAGTGTTCAGTTCGTACTGAAAATAACTTTGATATTGCAGCCCTTTGAGGATAGACACTTGCAGATTTACAAACGGGCGCAAGTTGAGAGCGTGTTGCTTTTGGTGTTCTTGAGCGATTGATTCCAATAAATTGAAGCTATACGAGCGGAAAGCATCGTTGCCGGCAATTTGTTCTAAGATATAGCCGTTGATAGGGGCTACTAAGTTAAAACCCGCATACGGATTTGTACCTAATAACGAAGTGTAGCGTGGTTGCCCCAAAGGATTGGTATAGGCGTTGCGCATTGGTTCGGCTACAGCATCAATAGTGGTATACCTGCCGTTTACCCCTATAGTACTTTTTAGCCAAGAGGTGAGCTGATAAGTATTTTTTAAATAGAGGTTGAGCGCGCGAGTTTTTTCGGTAACGATGCGCTCATCGGTGTCTTCATATTGCAAGGAAGCGTAGTTCTGACTGCGGTTATTGCCACTTTCTACACTTATGTTGTAACGCTTGCTAACGATAGGTTGCCATACATAACGCTTGAAGTCACGAAGGTAATCGCGATTGCGCCACTCGTTGAGGGTGCTATTCACTTGTTGTGCATTGAGTTTTCCTTGGGCTTGGTCGCGATAGAGCTGAAAGAGAGGTGAGTAGTATCGCACGGTTTGCCTTCCGCCAATAGTTCCGTAAGATTCAAAGAGGGTATTTACATTGCCATTGCTATCGGCTAATTTGCTTTGGTAGAAAGCTGTTTCGAGATCGATGAGTTCGGAAGTAGAAGCGTAGTGCATACGGTCTACATTGGGTTTAAAGGTATAAGAAAGGTCGGTGTGTACATTGATGCGCAAACCGTTATGCAATCCTTTTTTGGTAACGATTACAATCACGCCATTGGCAGCGCGTACCCCGTAGATAGCCGTAGCAGCAGCGTCTTTTAGTACTGTTACTGATTCAATATCTTGTGGGTTGATTTCTTCTAACGGGATATCAGTAGGGATATTGTCTATCACAACGAGAGGAGTATACCCCACATTGCCCGAGAAAGTGCCTACACCGCGCAAAATAGGAACTTCCTTACCCGTAGAAGGGTCTTTTGTGAAGCGCAAACCTGCAACTTGCCCTTCTATGACATCTTTGAGAGTAGCATTGATTTGCCGATTGATTTGCGAAGGTTTGATTTCGGTATACGCCGAAGTAGTTTGCGACTTTCGAAGATTTTGATAGCCTGTAGCCACTACATCAACCGATGACAGTTGTATGATACTGTCCTTAGGAGTAACGGGCGTCTGCCCCATTGCTACACCACAAGGCAAGAGTGCGCACGCGATTAGATATTTTTTCATAAATATTAGTTATTAGTGGGTTAGTAGTAAAAAGTTAAGAGTTAAAGGTTTTTAGAAGCGGCAAAAGTAGTAAATAGAAGTGAAGTGTACAAATTATTTTGAAGAAAACTAAATAAAAAACTTTGTCGAAATCTTAACACGGGTTGTGTTATAGATTTCGACAAAGTTTATGAGGTGAAATTGAGATGAAGTTTTGACTAACCTCTTCTATATTTTGTGTCGCAAGTTGTTAATTAATAATTGTTAATTTTTAATTAAGGTAAAGTAGCTCCTACGGCGATGTCGCAACGGTGTCCTGGTTGTCCGTGAGGAGGATTGGGTTTGCCTGAAAAGCCAGGTTCGGTAGTGCCTGTGTGTTGTTGTGCTTGTTGAGGGTCGATTACAATTTGCTGTTGGGTTACTTGTTGTTGAGGGGCAGCAGGTTGTGCAACAGGTTTGCTATTGAGGGGTGCGCCTACAGGTATATCGCAACGGTGTCCTGGTTGTCCGTGAGGAGGGTTGAGTTTTTCGCCCTTAGGTCCTACATAACTCTGCTGGGTTTGAGGTTGTTGTACTTGTACTACTTGTTGAGGCATACCACCTGAAACTACAGGCATCGCTTCTCCTTGTGATACAGGGTGTGCTTGAGATTGTGCTTGGGCAACTACATTGCCATCGTTGGGCAGTGGGGCACCTACAGCTATATCACAACGGTGTCCTGGCTGTCCGTGAGGAGGATTAAGGGTTACTCCTGTAGGGGTAGAAGGCAAAGTAGCTTGCGTAGTGTTGTTGTTCATTTGTTCAAAAGGATTGCCTTCTTTTGATTTATCGCGTTGTGCTTCAGCCAATTCAGTGTTAGCAAGAGCATCATCGGCAACGGGTATTTCTTGAGGAGTGTTTTGGCAAGCAGTGAGTGCAAGCCCTAAAAGAGACATTGTTATAAAGCGTGTATTCATTTTATGGAAAGTTTTTAGATTGCAAAAGTAAGAATAATTTGTTAATTATCAATTGTTAATTGTCAATTATTTTGTATCTTTGCCGTCTGTAACAATACTTTGCAAAGTATGAACTTCAAAGAATTTTTTAAAAAATCAGGAAAACAACTTGCTTGGCAACTGCTTTTTGCCACAATAGCAGTGGTGTTATTGGTGTGGATATCACTCAAATTTTTACAACTCTACACCGCTCACGGTAAGTTTGTGGTAGTACCCGATCTTACTAACAAAAGCCTTACCGAAGTGCAAATTCTCCTCGAAGAACAAGATTTGCGTTGCGAGGTAATCGATTCTACCGAGTATAATCCTGAATATCCACCCTTAGCAGTGATTAGTCAGAGTCCCGAGCCTAATGAGCGAGTGAAATACAATCGCAAAATATATCTCACGCTCAATCCTAAAGGCTATCACAAAGTAACTGTTCCTAAGGTGATACAAGTAACACGCCGGAATGCGGAGGCTACCCTGCAATCGGTAGGGCTTACCATTGGGCAAGTTACTTATGTAGATAATATCGGTAAGGATATGGTGCTTGAGATGCAATACAATGGCAAGCCAGTGCAACCAGGTGATAAGTTAGTAAAAACTTCACGCATCGATCTAATTTGCGGTAATGGCTTTGAAACACGTGATTCTATTCCCGACGAAATACCGATAGAGGAGCTGATGGGGGATTAGCATTTTGCCTAAGTTTTAATCCTTAACTACAACAAATTAATCCAAACTATCGCTAAAAATTCTATGACTTTGTACGAAGAAGATTTAGTAGACGATTTAGAACCAGACGACGAGGAAGCTCCCGAACTCTACGAACATTATTCATTTACAGCAGGTAAGGGACAAGAACCTTTGCGTGTGGATAAGTTTTTGATGAATTTTGTAGAAAATGCAACTCGCAACAAGGTACAACAAGCAGCTAAACAGGGGAATATCTTCGTAAATGGTGAACCAGTGAAAGCTAATCACCGTGTGAAAGCTAACGATGTGGTGAAGGTACTCCTCTCTCACCCTCCACACGAGGATTTGTTAGTGCCCGAGAATATCCCTTTAAATATTGTATATGAAGATGAAGCCTTGCTTGTGGTGAATAAACCTGCGGGTATGGTAGTACACCCAGGGCACGGCAACTATAGCGGAACGCTCATCAATGCTTTAGTATATCACTTTGATCATTTGCCTAACAACAGCAGCAATCGCCCTGGACTGGTACATCGCATTGATAAAGATACCAGCGGCTTGTTAGTAGTCGCTAAAACCGAAGAAGCTATGCTACATCTCACCCAGCAGTTTTTTTACAAAACTACCCAGCGTGAGTATATCGCCTTGGTATGGGGCAATATAGAAGAAGATGAAGGGACTGTGCGAGGGCATATAGGGCGACACTTGAAAGATCGTTTGCAAATGGATGTTTTTCCCGATGGCTCTCACGGCAAAGAGGCAGTAACACATTACAAAGTATTAGAGCGTTTTGGCTATGTAACCCTTGTGTCCTGCCGGTTAGAAACAGGGCGTACTCACCAAATAAGGGTACATTTAAAACATATAGGACATACCCTTTTCAACGACGAGCGTTATGGCGGCGATAAAATACTGAAAGGCACTACTTTTGCTAAATATAAACAATTTGTAGAGAATTGTTTTACCGTATTACCCCGGCAAGCCCTACACGCCAAAACATTAGGTTTTGAGCATCCTGTAACCCACGAATTTTTGAGTTTTGATAGCGAACTCCCCGATGATATGCAGGCGTGTATCGAGAAATGGCGTTCCTACAAACTAACTTCTAACCCCTAACCCCCTAATATGGCTTGGATATATCTTGTGTTAGCAGGACTTTTTGAAGTTCTTTTTGTGTTTAGTATGGGTAAAGCACGTGAGACTGTTGGCAGACAGAGTTTCTTGTGGTATGCACTTTTTGTGATTGCATTTTTACTGAGTATGTGGTTGATGATGAAAGCCACCAAAACCCTCCCGTTAGGTACGGCTTATGCTGTATGGACAGGTATAGGAGCAGTAGGCTCTGTAGTGGTAGGAATGCTCTTTTTCAAAGAACCTATAACTCTCTGGCGAGTAGTGTTTCTGTTTACCCTTATCAGCTCCATTATCGGACTGAAACTAACAAATTAGCCATTATTAATTGTTAATTGTTAATTGAAATTATGATATTACACTCTCAAATTATAGGAGAAGGAACTCCCTTCGTGATTTTACACGGATTTTTAGGAATGTCCGATAATTGGCGTTCCTTAGCTCTTAGATATGCCGAAGCAGGTTTTCAACTGCATTTAGTAGACCAACGCAATCACGGGCGCAGCTTCCACAGCGATGATTTTAGCTATCCGCTAATGGTACAAGATTTACTACAATATGCTGAAGCTCATCAGTTGGAGGCTTTTCATTTAATGGGACACTCTATGGGGGGCAAAACAGCAATGCTCTTTGCTACTGAATATCCCGAAAAGGTACTCTCACTCATCGTCGCCGATATGGCACCTAAATATTTTCCACCTCATCACGAACAAATATTACGAGGATTAGCATCTATTGATTTTAACAAAATTACCTCGCGTGTAGAGGCTGATAAAGCACTTGCTGCTTATGTGAGTGATATAGGCACCCGTCAGTTCTTACTTAAAAATCTCTATTGGGAAACCCCAGGGCATTTAGGTTTACGCCTGAATCTTCCGGCGCTTATTGCCAACGAGAGTGAGATAGGTGCTGAACTGCCTGATAGCAATGTGTACAATGGTAAAACGCTTTTTCTCAAAGGCGAGTATTCTGAATATGTAATGCCTGAAGACGAAACACTTATATATACTCATTTTCCTCACGCTATTATAGAGACCGTGAGCAAAGCAGGACATTGGTTACACGCCCAAAATCCTAATGAATTTTACGATAAAACGATACATTTTCTATGCAATTCCTAAAGTTTTTTATAAGCCTGATGATTTCGGCAACGCTTATATTTTTGTTGTGTGTGTTGAACGTAGGAGCTACTATTGAGGGTTATCTCACAGCGGTACTTGCTGCCTTTGTACTCTCTTGCCTGAACGGCTATGTGCGTCCGTTGTTAGAGTACATACTGATGCCTGTTGCCGAACTCACTTTTGGACTTACAATGTTTCTGAACAATACCCTAATGGTACTCCTTGCTTCCCTAATTGTAGGAGGTTTTAAAGTATATGGTTTTTTGGGAGCTTTGCTGTTTAGCACTTGTTTATCACTTGCACAAACCATTACAATCACTCCTTTTGAACAAGCAATGGCAAATAAGAAGAGAGAAAATTAAAACTTTTAGTAAAACACTGAGAGAGGGAAATATCATTGCAGTAAGCAAAAGGTAGAAGATGTGTTTTGCAATTAAAAGAAACAACAATCTAAAAAGGAAAGGCTGTCCTTAAAAGTTTAATTTAAACTTTTTAGGCAGCCTTTTTTTAAGAGAAAAACTTATTAACTTTTTGCTTGTTCACTTTTCTTTTTCAAGTTTTCTACAACTTGAGCTGAAGCGGTGAAAGACGTAATCATATTGTTAAGCATTTCGTTACCTGCTTCGGGAGAGTTAGGCAACAAAATGAGGTTGCTTTTGGTTTGCTGACCGACAGCTTGTAGTGTGTCATAATGTTGTGTAACAACAATAAGTGCAGAGGCTTCTTGTGAGCTAACCCCTACTTTTTGGAGTACATCAACGCTTTCTACCAATCCGCGTGCTATTTCGCGGCGCTGGTCGGCGATACCTTGACCTTGGAGGCGTTTGCTTTCGGCTTCAGCTTTAGCTTTTTCGACGATGAGGATACGTTGAGCATCACCTTCGTATTGAGCGGCTACTTTTTCACGTTCGGCGGCGTTGATGCGGTTCATCGCTGCTTTTACTTGGGCATCGGGGTCGATATCGGTAACCAAGGTTTTGATGATGTCGTAACCGTAAGTTTCCATAGACTCTTGAACTTCGCGTTTTACAGCGATAGCGATATCGTCTTTCTTAACGAATACATCGTCTAATTTCATTTTAGGTACTTCGGCACGAACTACATCGAACACATAGCTGGTAATCTGGTCGTGAGGGTATTCGAGTTTGTAGATGGCATCGTACACCTTTTCTTTGATAACGACAAATTGTACCGACACTTTGATTTTTACGAATACATCGTCTAAAGTTTTGGTTTCTACAATCACATCAAGCTGCTGGATTTTAAGGCTGATGCGTGCCGCTACTTTATCGATGATAGGTATTTTCATTTGTAAACCCGAATGGCGAATGCTTTCAAATTTACCGAAACGCTCTATTGATACGGCGGTTTGTTGGCGCACTGTAAAGAAAGTAGAGAGCAAAAATACTAATGCAAAAAAGATGATAATGTAAAAAAAGTAAGGCATAATAAATAAAATATTTTAGGTTGTTATACGGCACAAAGATACGAATTAATTAGCAAATTAGCAAATTAGTAGATTAGCAAATTTGTTATTTTTTAATTGAAGTGTACCATTCTTCACCTGTAAGGTCGTATATCTTTTGGATTTTGTAGAGGAACTCCTCAAAATCGAGATTGAGGTCTATGAGATTACCCGATTTTATATCAAACACCCAACCGTGCACAGCAGGGAATTTGTTTTTTAGGTAACTTTCCTGTACGACAGCCATTTTGGTTACGTTGAAGCATTGTTCTTCGACGTTGAGTTCTACCAATCGGCGGTAACGCTGGTCGATATCGGTAATGGCATCGAGTTCAGCGTGATGTAAGCGATATACATCGCGGATGGTTCGCAACCAAGGGTTTAGCAGGCCGTAGTCCTTGGCTTGCATAGCCGCTTTTACGCCTCCGCAATCGTAGTGTCCACACACGACGATATGTTTTACTTGCAGGTGTTCTACAGCGTATTGAATGACAGCAGTAGAGCTCATATCGAGGGTGTTTACCACATTGGCGATATTGCGGTGTACGAACACTTTGCCAGGGCCGACACCCATTAGTTCTTCGGTGGCTACACGGCTATCGGAGCAACCGATGTAGAGATAATCGGGTGTTTGGTCTTCAGCGAGTTTTTCAAAGAAATGGGGGTCGCCTTCTTTGCGGCGTTTTACCCATTCACGATTGTTTTCGAATATTTTTTTGTATGTAGGCATAAATTAGGTGACAGGTTGTAAAGGTAAGAATAATTTGTTAATTAGTTAATTTGGCAATGAGAAATTTAGCATAAATCTCTTGCGATGAGGCGTGACATTCCTTCTTTTTTAGCGGCTTCATCTCCCCGTAGACCGTGGAGGTATACTCCTAAACAGGCGGCTTTTATAGCACTATAGCCCTGAGCGAGCAAGCTGGTGAGCATACCGGTGAGCACATCGCCACTGCCTGCTGTTGCCATTCCGGCATTGCCGGTGCTATTCACCCAATAATGCTCGCCATTGGTAATCATTGTGTAAGCTCCTTTGATAAGGAGGAGTACTTTGTGCTCTTTGGCAAAATCTTTAGCTTTGGCAAGTTTGTGCAAGTCGTCGTCCCATTTGCCTATCAGGCGTTCTAACTCTTTAGGATGGGGAGTGAGGATTGTATTTTTGGGCAACAAAGCTACTTTTTCGGGGTGTTGAGAGAGAATGTTCAGCGCATCGGCATCGAGGACAAAAGGCGTATCGGGGTATTGTTGCAACAGACTAAACAGCGCGTTAGCCGTATCGGGGTGAGTGCCCCAACCCACGCCTACACCTATAGCCGAGGGAGCAAAAGGAATTTCCATAGCCCTGTAATGCTTAGCCTCGTCGCAGGTGAGCACCATTGCCTCGGGTAAGGCAGTTTGTAACACTGTATAGCCACATTCGGGAATAGCTACAGTGAGTAGCCCTACGCCTGTGCGCAATGCAGCTGTACCACTGAGCACTACTGCGCCCATCTTGCCATAACTACCACCTATAAGCAACGCGTGACCATAAGTGCCTTTGTGTGAGAATTTTGTACGTTGGTGTTGCAATTGCAGTATATCGGGTTCGAGGTAGTAGTAATCAGGTTGCAGGGTGTTTAGGAAGTGGGTATCTAAACCTATATCAAGCACTTCCCAATGAGGGATATACTTTCCTGTGGAAGGTAGCAAGAAGGGGAGTTTAGGGGTTTGGAAGGTGAGCAGCTGGTGAGGGTGTACCCAAATTTCCTCGTGTGAAGGAATGCGGTCGGTAGGGAGCCCTGAGGGCATATCTACACTTATGATATGGCTATTGGAATCGTTGAGTTTTTGGAATAGCTGTTGCAGCCAAATAGGGGCTGGGCGGGAGAGCCCAATGCCAAAAACAGCATCGATAACCACCTTTTCAAAGCAGATTTGAGAGGCTTGTTCGGCTTGTATTTCGGTTATGGTAATACCTTGTTGTTCTAAGAGGGTTTTGTTCTGCTGGCAATCGGGGGAGAGGTGATCGCTAAAGCGCAATAAATAAGTAGTTACGTGCCAACCATCGGCAGAGAGCATACGCGCTAAGGCAAGTCCGTCGCCACCGTTGTTACCTGTGCCGGCTAATATGGTAAAAGTTTCCTTTTTAGAGCAGTGTTGTTTTATCCAATCGAAAAGTTTTGTAGCGGCGCGTTCCATCAGTTGCCAAGAGGAGATATTTTGGGCAGTGAGGGTTTGGGCATCGGCATCACGTAGTTGTTGAGAGCTAAGGATTTTCATTTTTTAGGTAAGAGGTGTTTTTATTGTCGGTTTTTTTGTTGAGAGGAAAGACTCTGAAGTATCAGAATTTCTCCGGTAATTAATAATTAATGTGAGTTGGTTGTAAGTAAAAATTTAATAATCAATTAGTTGTCTTTGTCAAAGTCTAAGGACTTTGACAAAGTTTGCGGTGCAAAGGTGATTTTGAGATTTTTTTTGTAATCTCCAGTGGAGAATACTCTCAGATTTTATCTAATTAAAAGTCCAAAACCTACTCCTATGAAATATTGTGGTTCGTCTTGCCATAATGTACGTCCGCTACTGATGTCTAACTGTAGAGTAGGGGTGAGGAGATAGGCAAAACCTGCATTGATATTATGCTCAGGAGCACGTGTGCCATTATAAGAGGCGTAATACTCAACAAAGCCCCATAGCTTATTGTTGGGAGCATAATTGATCTGGGCAGTAACATCCAAATTTTCAAATTGCCCAGAACTACGAGCGCTATAAGCTAATGAAAGTGCATCGGTGAGCGAACTCTCGAACGCTAAACAAGCATCGAAAGTATAGGCTTTAGCATCTGTTTTGCTGTATTGCCCATAGCCGATGAGCCCTACAGAGGGGATAAAACGCAGCTCGGATTCGTATAAACGCTGTTTTACGCTGAAGGTAGTACTGCTAAAATCGGGAGTACGGAGGTCGAAATCGCCTTCTAAGCGGATTTCGGTGTTAGTGATAAGTCCGTAGCGCAACATTAGATTCGCACTGCTATCTTCTTTGCTGAAAACATATCCATTTTCTATTTGAAACTGACCTTTGGGTAGTGTGTACACTCCTTCACTTTGGTCGGGGCGATCGGTATTGATGTTTTCATCGTTTTGAGCAATAGCCAAAGAACTGCAGCACAAGCACAAAAGGAGTAAAAAAAGGTTATTCTTCAATTTTCTCATATAGGAAATTATTAAAAGGGAAGCGGGTGATGTGTATCTCCTTCACTTTTTCGTACACTACCTCACGGAATTCTTCGAGATTGTTTTTATTGAGTGCCGAAATAAACAGAACATCACGCCCCATTCGCTGCATCCAAGTTTGTTTCCATTCTTCAAGGGTGAAGTGTTTTTTAGTGCGTTCGGTAGCCAAATCGTCTTCGGCAATTTCTTCATTAGTATACGCATCAATCTTGTTGAATACCATAATGGTGGGTTTATCGGCGCTGTGAATTTCGGCTAATATTTGATTTACTGATTGGATATGTTCCTCAAAATTAGGGTGCGAAATATCTACTACGTGCAAGAGCAAATCGGCTTCACGTACCTCGTCGAGGGTACTTTTGAACGATTCGATAAGCTGGGTAGGGAGTTTGCGAATGAACCCTACGGTATCGCTGAGCAAGAAAGGTAGGTTTTCAATCACGACCTTGCGCACAGTAGTGTCCAACGTGGCAAAGAGTTTGTTTTCGGCAAAGACTTCGCTTTTGCTAATAACATTCATTAGGGTAGATTTGCCCACATTGGTATAACCGATGAGTGCTACACGCACTAATGCCCCGCGGTTGCTGCGCTGGGTAGCCATTTGTTTATCGATGGCGGAGAGTTTCTTTTTGAGCAAAGCTATACGGTCGCGCACAATACGGCGGTCGGTTTCGATTTCGGTTTCACCAGGGCCACGCATCCCAATACCGCCACGCTGACGTTCGAGGTGCGTCCATAGTCCCGTAAGGCGTGGCAAAAGGTATTCATACTGAGCGAGTTCCACCTGAGTGCGTGAGTAGCTGGTTTGGGCGCGCTGGGCAAAGATATCGAGAATAAGCCCTGTACGGTCTAATATTTTAGCTTTGAGAATGCGCTCGATGTTTTTCTGTTGGGCAGGTGTAAGCTCATCGTCGAAGATGACAGTTCCTACCTCATTTTCTTCAACAAATTGCTGTACTTCTTCCATTTTACCGGTGCCGATGAAGGTTTTAGGGTTGGGCACGTCTAATTTTTGGGTGAAGCGTTTGAGCACTTCACCTCCAGCGGTATAGGTAAGAAATTCGAGTTCGTCGAGGTATTCTTTAGATTTTTCTTCTGTTTGTAATTGATTGATAATCCCTACGAGTACAACTTTCTCGTAAGTAAGATTGATTTGTTCTAACATTTGTTAATCCCATTTATTGCGAGTAGAAAGAGCGTATTTGCCCCCTCCAGTAAAGAGTAAAGCTAAGGCACCTAAGAAGAATAAGGCGGGCAATTCGGGAACCCAACCACCGTGAGGGTTAAGGGCGGTAAGTGAATCAGAATAGGCTAAATAGAGTGTAGCCAGTCCGTTGAGGAACATCACAAGAGCTCCTAAACGCGAACGGAATCCCAAAACAATGAGCAGGGGCGCCACAATTTCGCCTACGAATACGCCATAGGCTATAAAAGAGGGAAGACCTTTAGCTTCTAAAGTGCTTTGAACAAAAGCAAAGGCATCGGGGTGCAATAGTTTGTTGATGCCGTGAGGAATCATTAATAAGCCTACAGTAAGGCGGAGAACGAGTAGTCCTAAATCTCTGTTTTTCATAAAATGGAGGTATTTTTAAGTTTATGGGGCAAAAATAGTAAAAAATTACAAATTACGAATTACGAATGACGAAGTCGTAGATAAAGTATAGCGACGAATGACGAGTTACGAATGACGAAGTTGTAGCACGACGGGCAATTAAAAGAGGGTGTCCTAAAAGTTTCATTTTGAGGGGGCGTTTGCAGCACATACCCAGCTATCACTGGCTTTCCTACACAACGTACTCTAAAAGTGGTTGATTATCAGGGTAATCAACTTTGCCAAATTTTCTTGCCTGTGCGGCTCGCACCTTTGATAAAATGTAGAGATAAAAAAACTGCCCTAATAATGTGGGCAGTTTTGTATGAGGTTATAAGGGGATTAATATTCGTATTCGATAGTGCTATTAAATTCTCTTACGCCGTTTTCTTCTGTATACAGTTTTACTATCGTTGGGTAGCCATCAGCATTATAAGTGTGCTCACTAGTGCGAATAAAAACAATTTTTCTGCTGCCTGATTTCTCTGTATAGTTATATTTTTCTTTTATAACATTGTTTTTTCCATTATAGGCTTCAAGAGTTTTTGTAGGGTCAGGATTGAATATTCCGATCATCTCATAACGAGGGTTGTGCTTGGTGTCATAAGTATAATCTCTTGTAGTGGTAGAATATTCAGTTTCTTCTACTTTTTTCACTACATTACCTCCAGAAAGGGTATAAGTTATAGTTTGAGTACCGTTAGAAGAAACAGTGTTAGTTACTACCACACCATTAAGGTCTTTTTCATATCCAGTTTTTACTTCAATTACTGTATTGCCATTGTGGGTGAATTGTCTCTCGGTATAACGTGTGCCACTTTGGGTGCCACCACTTTTAAGATAAATAGTGGTAGGATAGCTTTTTAATACAGTAGTAACCTGATTATTTGTGTAAGAATACTCATACGTGGTAGTATAGTCATTTCTTTCTCGTTTTTCAGTTGAACGAGAAAGCTCTCCATTTTCATAAAAGTAGTTGTTTTCCTCGAAGTTTTCCCTTCCAGCATTTTCTGTTTTTACTTTTTTTACTAAATTACCTTCGTAGTGAATAGTAGTAACTTGAGTAGTACCTGTTTGTACGCCATCTTTGTAATAAGAGGAATGTTGTGAAATAGGTCGTCCTCCTTGAAAAGTAAAGGTTATCACCTCTTCAAGATTTCCATTTTTGTTTTTTGCTGTAATTTTCTTAACCAGATGGTTTGCTGAATCACTGCCATTGTCGTCGTTTTTGCCACATCCTATAAGTGTAGCCACTGCCAAAAGGCTGAATAAAAATTTCTTCATAATGCTATAAGAGTTTAAATTTTGCGGCAAAAATAGTAAAAAATTACGAATTACGAGTTACGAATGACGAAAAGAGGGTGTTTGAGAGGGCGTTTGCAAAACGCCCCTACATAATATACTTTAAAAGTAATTGATTATCAGGTTTATAGACTTTGTCAAAGTTTTGGGACTTTGACAAAGTTTATGATGCAAAAGCGATTTTTAGACTTTTCGGACAGCCTCTTTTGTATGGAGTGGAAAAGGAGATTAATATTCGTATTCTTTAATTTCTTCTAGCTTACCTTCACTATTATATTCCTTTATAGTTTTAGGATAACCCTCTGGAGTATATTCATATTCATAACGATAAGTAGTTTTGTGAGTGTTGGTTTGTCCATTATATGAATATGTATAGGTTCTTTCCTTAGAGATAATATTATTTTTGCAAAAGTCGCTTTCATCATAAGTTTCTGGTTCGAGCGTTAAAGTATTCAAAGAATGAAGAGTCTTAGCATTGTCGTGTTTAAAATTGGTTATAGTAGTACTTCCTTGAGGATGAGTTTCTTCTTTTGTTATAACATTACCATTAGAAAGAATATAGATGACTTTAGAATTTTTTATAGTGCTGGTTATTACGGCTTCTTGTGCATTCACATAATACTCTTTGATATTCACAGTAATGTTTGCATTAGTGTAATTGAAAGTATGAGTTTCATAACGTTTTTGTCCACTATTTAAACTTCCTTTATAGGTAAATTGTTTTAGTTTACCATTCTCGTATTTGTACTCTATAGTCCCATTCCCATTAAGTTTCATAGGGTAGGTAATTTCTTTTCGCTCTAAATTACCACTGCCGTCATAGAAGAAAGTTTCTGTTTTGTTCTCTCTGTCAATAGAGCCGTCTTCTTGAGCTTCTTTTCTTTCTTGAATACGCCCTTGAGCATCATATTTAAGAGTAGTGATTTGGGTAGTGCCAGTTTGTACTCCGTTAATGAGTTCTCTCTCAGAGAAAGAGGTTATTTTTCCATTTTCATAGTGAGCTATAACTTCATAGGTGTGTTTTCCATCTTGCTCAAAGGAAATCATTCGCTCAACTTTCATTGTAGGGGTTTGTGTGGTGCTTGTTACAGTAGTTGAGGTAGTACCTCCATTGCCATTGCCACCACCGTTATTGTTGTTGTCATCATCGTTTTTGCTACAAGCTGCTAAAGTAGCAATTACCAAAAGGCTGAATAAAAATTTCTTCATAATGCTATAAGAGTTTAAATTTTGGGGCAAAAATAGTAAAAAATTACGAAGTCGTAGCACGACGGGCAATTAAAAAAACTGTTCCAAAAATTCTATATTGAGGGGGCGTTTGCAAAACGCCCCTACATAACATACTCTAAAAGTAATTGATTATCAAGTTTATAGAATATTTCAAAGTTTCTTACCTGTACGGCTCGCTCTTTTGGCAAAGTATAGGGATAAAAAAACTGCCCGCGGAGATGGGGCAGTTTTGTATGGAGTGGAAAAGGGGATTAATATTCGTATTCTTTAGTGCCTTGAAACTCTCTTGCACCATTTCCTTTTTCCTTATATTGTTTTACTACGGTTGGGTAACCATTAGCATTATAAGTGTACTCAAAGGTGCTAAGAGTTTCGTCTTTTGTGCCATTATGCTCGTGAGTATTTTTATAGGTTAAGATATTGTGCTTTCCACTATCAGCGTCAAGAAAACTTGTAGGGTCAGAATCTACAAAGTTAGTTATATAGTGTAATGGATTGCGCTTAGTATCATAAGTGTATTCATTTATAGAATTAGGATCTGATTCTACCACTTTCATTACATTTCCGTCAGAAAGAGTATAAGTTGTAGTATCAGTGCCATAAGAATAAGAAGTATTAGTCACTACTGCACCATTGAGGTCTTTTTCATATTGGGTTGTTACTACAATTACCGTATTGCCACTATAGGTAAATTGTTTTTCTCTATAATAAGTACCACTTTGGGTACCTCCATTCACATAAATAGTAATAGGGTGGCTTCGCAAAACACTTTTAAGTTGATTACCTGTATAAGAATACTGATATGTGTAAGTACGGTAGTCACTTTCATACTTTTCTGTTTTAGTAACAATCTTTCCATCTTTATACGTGAAGTTTTGCACATAGTTATCTCTTCCTGCATTTTCTACTTTTATCCGTTTAACGAAATTTCCTTCATAACTGATATTGGTAATAACAGTAGTACCTGTCTGCACACCATTCTCGTAATTAGCTTCAGAAAATGACACAGGGCGTCCTCCCTGATAAGTAAGTGTTATTACCTCTTTGAGGTTTCCATCCTCGTCTTTTTCAGTAATTTTCTTAACCAGAAGGTTTGCTGAATCACTGCCATTGTCGTCGTTTTTGCCACATCCTATAAGTGTAGCCACTGCCAAAAGGCTGAATAAAATTTTCTTCATAATGCTATAAGTATTTAAATTTTGGGGCAAAGATAGTAAAAAATTACGAAGTCGTAGCACGATGGGCAATTAAAAAAACTATTCCAAAAATTCTATATTGAGGGGGCGTTTGCAAAACGCCTCTACAAAATGATTAAAAGTGATTGATTATCAGATTTATAGAATATGTTAAAGTTTTTTGTCTGTGCGGCTCGTACCTTTGGCAAAGTGTAGAGATAAAAAAACTGCCCACGGGGATGGGGCAGTTTTGTATGGAGAGGGAAGGGGATTAATATTCGTATTCTTTAGTACCTCGAAACTCTCTTGTGCCGTTTCCTTCTTTCTTATACTGCTTTATTACGGTTGGATAACCATCAGCATTATAAGTGTACTCAAAGGAGATAAGTGTTTCGTCTTTTGTGCCAACTGTTTTATGCTCATAAGTATTCTTATAGGTTAAGATATTGTTCTTCCCATTAAGAACGTCAAGAAAACGTGTAGGGTTTGGTTCTACTAAATCACCCATATAGTGTAATGGATTAGGCTTAGTATCATAAGTGTATTCTTCTACAGAGTTAGAATAAGAATTTTCTTCTACTTCCTTCACAACATTTCCACCAGAAAGAGTATAAGTTGTAGTATCAGTGCCATAAGAATAAGAAGTATCAGTTACCACTGCACCATTAAGGTCTTTTTCATATCGAGTTGTTACTTCAATTACTGTATTACCTCTGTAGGTAAATTGTCTTTCTTCATAATAAGTACCACTTTGGACATTTCCATTTACATAAATAATGGTAGGACGGCTTTTCAATACATTGGTAAGCTGATCCCCTGCATAAGAATACTGATACGTAGTAGTATAGTTATTCCTTTCATACTTCTCTGTTTTAGTAGCTACCTTTCCATTTTCATACGTAAAGTTCTGCACATAGTTATCTCTTCCTGCATTTACTCTTTTAGCCTGTTTGATAAATCTCCCTTCGTAGTAGAGAGTAGTAACTTGGGTAGTACCTGTCTGCACACCATTCTCGTAATTAGCTTCAGAAAATGACACAGGACGTCCTCCCTGATAAGTAAGTGTCATTACCTCTTCGAGGTTTCCATCCTCGTCCTTGGTAGTAATTTTCTTAACCAGATAGTTTGCTGAATCACTGCCATTGTCGTCGTTTTTGCCACATCCTATAAGTGTAGCCACTGCCAAAAGGCTGAATAAAATTTTCTTCATAATGCTATAAGTATTTAAATTTTGGGGCAAAGATAGTAAAAAATTACGAAGTCGTAGCACGACGGGCAATTAAAAAAACTGTTCCAAAAATTCTATATTGAGGGGGCGTTTGCAAAATGCCCCTACAAAATGATTAAAAGTAATTGATTATCAAGTTTATAGGATTTGTCAAATTTTCTTGCCTGTGCGACTCGCACCCCATAACCGCCCGTGCGGCTCGCACCTCGCACCTTTGGTAAAATGTAGAGATAAAAAACTGCCCGCATTGCTGGGGCAGTTTTGTATGGAGTGAAAGGGGATTAATATTCGTATTCTTTAATTTCTTCTAGCTTACCTTCACTATTATATTCCTTTATAGTTTTAGGATAACCCTCTGGAGTATATTCATACTCATAACGATAAGTAGTTTTGTGAGTATTGGTTTGTCCATTATGTGAATATGTGCTTATAACCTCCTTAAATGTAATATTATTTTTGCAAAAGTCGCTTTCATCATAAGTTTCTGGTTCGAGCGTTAAAGTATTCAAAGAATGAAGAGTCTTAGCATTGTCGTGTTTAAAATTGGTTATAGTAGTACTTCCTTGAGGATGAGTTTCTTCTTTTGTTATAACATTACCATTAGAAAGAATATAGATGATTTTAGAATTTTTTATAGTGCTGGTTATTACGGCTTCTTGTGCATTCACATAATACTCTTTGATATTCACAGTAATGTTTGCATTAGTGTAATTGAAAGTATGAGTTTCATAACGTTTTTCCCCATTATTTAAACTTCCTTTATAGGTAAATTGTTTTAGTTTACCATTCTCGTATTTGTACTCTATAGTCCCATTCCCATTAAGTTTCATAGGGTAGGTAATTTCTTTTCGCTCTAAATTACCACTGCCGTCATAGAAGAAAGTTTCTGTTTTGTTCTCTCTGTCGATAGAGCCGTCTTCTTGAGCTTCTTTTCTTTCTTGAATACGCCCTTGAGCATCATATTTAATAGTAGTGATTTGAGTAGTTCCAGTTTGTACTCCGTCAATGAGTTCTCTCTCAGAGAAAGAGGTTATTTTTCCATTTTCATAGTGAGCTATAACTTCATAGGTGTGTTTTCCGTCTGGCTCAAAGAAAATCATTCGCTCAACTTTCATTGTAGGGGTTTGTGTGGTGCTTGTAACAGTAGTTGAGGTAGTACCACCATTGCCATTGCCACCACCGTTATTGTTGTTGTCATCATCGTTTTTGCTACAAGCGGCTAAAGCTGCAATTGCCAAAAGGCTTACTAAAAAATGCTTCATAATGCTATAAGTATTTAAAATATTATCGTTTTTTGTATAAGGACGCTTTGATTTTAACAGTTTCGGTCAAATCACTCCAATCTTCAATCTTGAAAGCTCTAATATCCCTTACTGACTTTGCAAACCATTCTGTATAAGCAAGGGCATCAACAGCTAACATTAGATTGCCTATATTTCTATCTTCTGTAACATAAGTACTTCCTTGTATTCTATAAAAACCATATTTGTAAAGAATAGTAGCTATTTCAAAATAGGCATTATTATAAGGTTTTCCATAGTATTTTTCTAAATCAGAAATACTCATATCAAAAGCTAAAGCATACATAATCTATTGAATTTTATGAGGTTTGAAATAATCTTTAACACCAAAGAAAATACGACCTTTATCATCTTCAATAGCTATTTCGTCTCCGATGAAAGGATTTTTAAATATCTTAATAACTTTCCCTATAATCCAGTCATCTAACATTGTTAAATAAGGCGATACTTCTAATATATCACCTACTTTATAAGGGGATTGAGAGGTTTCTTTCTTCATAATGCTATAAGATTTATAATTATGGGGGCAAAGATAGTAAAAAATTACGAAGTCGTAGCACGACGGGCAATTAAAAAAAGCTGTCCTAAAAGTTTCATTTTGTAGGAGCGTTTAGCAAACGCCCCTACAAAATGATTAAAAGTGATTGATTATCAGATTTATAGAATATGTCAAAGTTTTTTGCCTGTGCGGCTCGCTCCTTATTTTCTCATTACCTCTACCCATTTACCATTGGTGCGGGTGTTGTAGCGGTTGCTGTACATTGCCTCAGCATAAGTGCCAGGCAGATAGTACTTGCCCGCATACGAGGCGTTGAGTTTGAGCTTGATATACTTGGTCTGCTTAGCTTTGAGCGACAAATAGAAATTCGCGCGGTCGTCGCGGAAATCAGCGTAGTCTATATTGCTATTGCTGCTGCCTTCATCGTAATCGGTAAAGCGGGTATTTACAATTTCCCAACCTGAAGGGATGATTTGAGTGAGCGCTACATTCTCTACCGCCTCACCAGTGAGGTTGGTAATCTCGATTGTGGCTACAAACTGAGTGCTTTGGCGCAAATTGGTTACATCAAGCGTGTGTCCGTTGCTATCGCGGTAAGTAGTGCTAAGCGAAAGACCGTTTTGCATAGCGAGTTCTTTGCCGACTGGCAATACGCCACTTGTGATGAGGCGTACATAGAGGGTTTGGTTGCCATTGTTCTTCACTTGTAAGCTCTCATTGCCTTTAGCAGCAAGGGTTTTCTGTAGCATAGGCTCGGTAGCTTTTAGATTTTCGGTTTTACCACTGAGGGTATAGCTGGCATTGATGCTCCTGCCGCTCTTATTCACAGCTACATATTTTGCCATTGCGTAGAGCGCATAAGCAGTGGTTTGGGTGCTAAGCCAATCGTTAGTAGAGAGTTTTTCGGCTATCTCTAATGCCCATCGTCCTGCATCTTCTTTTCTGCCAATGAGCAAAGCGGTTTCCATTGCCATTGCCTTGTTGCGGAGTACAGAACCGTAATAACTATTGGCATCATCGTCGATAGCGGTGGTTTGGAACAATTTTTCGGCAGTTTGTTTTTGTCCGGCAAGGGCGTAGGCAGCTGCCAAAGTGCGTTTAGCATTAGGGGTGAGCTCGTTGAGTTCACGCAAGCGGTTCATAGCGCCTATGTTAGGATTTCCGGCGAGTGCCAAAGTATAGAGGCGATAGGCTTGGGCAAAATCGTTTTGGTATTTACCCTCATAACGCCATTGGCGTGCTTCACTATTCTGATAGTTGAGCCAGCTCTGTTTGCTACCCGATGGCAACACATAGCCTTTTTTCTCGGCTTCTACAAAAAACTGACCTATATACGAAGTTACCCAATCATCGGCGTAACGATCTCCTTTCCAATAGGTAAAACCACCGTTGGAGAGTTGGTTCTCGTGCAATTTGCTGATGGCTGCACTCACATTGCGGTTCACCTCGTCGGCTTTTTCTTTAGAAAGGGTTACAAAGTCACTGAGGAATAATTGAGGGAATGCCCCCGAAGTAATTTGTTCGCCACAGCCGTGTGGATAGCTGATAAGATAACCCAAACGCTGGGTGAGGTTTACCCCTGGGAAGCTGGAAACTTCCAACACTGTTTTGGCTTTTTCGCCAAAGAGATTGATATTGAGGTTGTGTGACTGTCCGCCTTGCAATACAGCGTTTTGTACTACATAAGTAACAGGGTTAGGGTTGTACACATCCATTTCTACCTCATAAGTAGATTTTTCTTTACCCGAAGTAGCGGTGATTTTCACTTTGGCAATACCTGTCTGAGCGGTGGTTTCGAGCTCAAAATAAGCCATTTTCTCACCAGTGCTATCAAAATGTAACTGCTGATTATGTGTGCCCACCACTTTAAACAAGCCATTAGTTTCTACTTGGAGAGACACGTTCTTCACTTGTTTTTCCATAGCAAAAACGGTTACTGGCAACACGATTTTCTCGTTAGGCACGGCTTTGCGCGGCAAGGAACCTAAAATTGATAGCGGACTTACCACAGGTATATCCTTTTTCTCGGCACTACCAAAAGCATTGGTGGCTACATCACTGGCGACCACCATCACACGAGCAGAGCCCATATAATTAGGAATTTTCACGGTATGAGCATTAGTAGCCCCTTTCTTGAGTTCAAACGGACCGCGGAAGATAACAAAAGGTTTGAAGCGGTTTGCTTTTTGAGCATCGGCACCGCCTAAATCCTCGTCACCTCCTATGCTAAACGCCTGATTGATAGTTCCGCCATAAGCGCCAATCACATCGTCGTACACATCCCAAGTTTTTACTCCTAAAGCTGTTTTGCTAAAGAAAGTATTCCAAGGGTTTGGTGTTTTAAAGCGGGTGAGATTCAACAGCCCGTCCTCCACAATTGCCACGGTATAGGTCATCGGTTTACCCGATTTCTCACTTACCTTGATGCTTACTTTTTGGTTAGGAGTCAATCGGTCGGGCATTTGGATTACAGGGTTGAGCACTGTGTTTTTATCTACTACTTTCACGGGAACAACTCCGTACAAGCGAATAGGCGCATCGTTGAGCGTTTTGTTGTGCGGCTGCAAGAGGGTAACGTAGAAATACACGTTAGGCGACATCTTATTGGTGATAGGCACCTCAAAAGTAGTCTCTTTGTTAGCAGTTTCTACCCAATAAGTTTCGAGTACATCGTTGCCATTTTCTACCGAAATAAGCGCACGTCCGCCTTTATCGGAAGGGAAAGTGATTTTGGCTTTTTCGCCTACATTGTATTCTTTTTTGTTAGTACCTAAGGCGAGCATCACCGCTTCACTACCTTCACTGCCACGTGATTTGCCAGTCCAGTCACCCCAATCAAAATAAACAGTAGTACCGCACTTATGACCGCTTTGGTTATCGCTGAGCATAATAAAATAGCGACCCCAGTCGGCATCAGGGATATTGAGGGTAAATCGCCCTTTACCGTTGTTATCGGTGGTGAGATAGTCGGTTTTGTAAATAGCATTACTGCTGCTGCTGTTGTAGGTAGAGATGTTTTGGTTAGAAGCGTCCCACCACCAGTTCCAACCTACTTTATAAACAGTAACTGCTACGGTTCTGTTGCCCAGCGGCTGTCCGTTTTCACTGAGCACTACAGCATCGAAAGTATGGTTTTGCTGGGTGTTGTAGTAGTCGTATTTGTTAGTTTCGGGCAAACGCAAACCCACATACTCACTATAAGGAGAGAAAGAGGCGGTACTCACATCGGTGCTGAAGTCACCACCGCTTTCGTTAGCTTGGGTGAGGAAGTTCACCTTTAGCATACCAGGAGCTTCTAAGTCGTTCGTTCTGAAGTAGAAATTAGCATTACCATTGCTATCGGTTTGTCCTTCATACACGTTCATTTCTTCGCTCTCAAACTGGTAAGCACGGTTGTTGAACACGTATTTTTCATAGCCTTTAAAAGCGGTTTCTAAGGGGTAGAATTTTGCTTTTACATTTACCCCCGTATTGCCCGCAGGACTACCGTGTAACCACAATACTTGCAAGTGCACATTCTCTCCATTACCGCTGATGAGTTTCCCGCTGAGGCTATTCTCTATCTTGAGGCGGTTAGGTTTGATAGTTTCTATTTTGATGCGTTTGCTAAACTTGGCAGCTCCTGCCGAAATAGCAACACTCCAATTGCCTGTAGGAGCATCGGCATTGGTTTTCAATCCAAAAACATATTGATTGGTAGGGTTACTGGTTTGCATACGTTCGGCAATCACCTTGCCATAAGGGTCGGTAAAGCGGAGTTTGATAGGTAATTTTTCAGGATTTTTTTGAGCAAAATCGTTTAAAATGAAACCGACATAAATGCTGTCACCAGGGCGCCACACGCCGCGCTCAGTATAAATAAAGCCATTGAGTCCTTTCTGCAAGCGCATACCATCTACATCGTATTTGCTCACCGATTGGGGAGCGCCGTCGTCTAACTTCACATAAGTAGTAAACTTATCTTTTTTTACTTTTGCAAAATAAGCGCGGCTGCTGAGGTTTAAGCGCAACATTCCCTTGCTATCGGTTTTGCCTTCTTGTATTTTCTGTTGTTGGTAGCTAAACACCTCTACTACAGCTCCATCTACGGGTTTGGTAGTGAGCAAATCGTTTACTATGATGGTAAAACTATTGGTTTGACCTTTCTTCACTATTACCCCGAGATCGCTGGCGAGCACATTGGTGCCCACTGTTCTGCCGTAGTAATAATCGTCTTTGCAAGGGCTATCCTCATCTTCTTCCCAGTAGAATTCTTCGTCGTAATCGTAGTAATATTGTGCGTAGTTCACATCGTCGTCATTCAGAGGTTTTTCTTCAAATGAAAGGTCGAGAGGTTCTTCGTTTTTAGAACCACAAGCGTAGAGTGAATAGTTTTTGGTCATCCCTAATTCCACGCGGTAAATAGCTCCTGGTTCGGGGGTGATTACCGATGCTAAATCTAAGGAATAGGTGTTCCACTCATTGAGCGGATAGAGCGCTCCATCATTCAATTTTAATACTTTACGTGCAATAGGCTTACCCACGCGCTGTATATAGGAGCCTCCACCTAAATCGTTATCTTGCAAAAATTGAAAGATATTGTTCTCAAAAATGCGGTATACAGTAACATTCACCGCTCGCAAGTTGATAGTTTGAAAGTTAATTTTCAAATTTTGCGAGCTCGGCAGTATGGTGCCGCTTTTGAGGAAGCGAATATCGGGTTTTTGTTGTAAGAATTTGATATTAAAAGTCGCTTCTTTTTCCAAGCGATCGCCATAGATATTCTTGATGCCTTTGGAAACATGCACCTTGTAATCACCTTCTTTTTGTTCCTCGCGGAATACTTTCACCACGTTACCATTTACACTGTATTTCAGTGCGGTATCGGTATTGCTAAGGCTGATGAGCCCTGTAAAATCTTGTTCTTTTTCTAATGGGTCGGAAAAGTTTACACTAAACGATTGGTTGGCGCCATCGGTGCGGGCATTTAGCGCTTTGAAGATTCCTTTTTGTGGAATAGTAAAGGAGAAAGGAATGAGGTTTTCCTGAGGAACATCCTTAGTATCCCATTTAATTTCAAGTGTTTGCTCTTTATCAATACGCGGGATACTATCAAAAATAATCACAAACTTGTTGTTAGTGCCTTGTGATTGGAATTTTACGGCTACTTTTTTGCCGTTGAGGTTGGCTTTGAGCACATCTTTTACGGTTTCGTAGGAAATTTGGTCGTTAGCCAAAAGCTCGGCATTGAGGAAGTATAAATTTTTGTTGTAGGACTGCAAGTCGCCCGATTTTACTCTAAAAGCCTGTTCTAAAGTCTTTACAGTAAAGTTGAAGAGTTCGAGTTCTTTTTTAGGAACATCAAAAAGTTTCTTTACATTGAAAGAAATCTGATATTCAGTGTTTTGAGATAAAGGTTTATTGGGCACAAAGGCGATTTGCGACGGACTTTGGCACACCACTTTCCCTTCTACTTTAGGTGAAATTTCAAACAGATGGAGGTCGTTTATCTTGTCCATCTTTTCTTGAGATAGCGGTTCATTCAGTAGTATTTTAATCCCTGAATGGGCAGAAATCACCCCAGAGGTATACCCCGAAATATAATCTTTAAAAGCCAGCGGATCGCTGTTGAAATTGGCGTTTTTCTTACAAGCAACTGCTAATAATAATGCTAAGAGTACAAAGACTATTTTTTTCATAGTTCAATAACAATTGATTTTCAAGCGACAAAAATAGTAATAATTTTGTTAATTAACAAATTTGCCAATCTGCTAATTTGCTAATTTGTTAATTATTTGTACTTTTGCACTTCAAACTTTACCAAAGTTGAAAATGCAAATCTGATGATGATTAACAATACTAAGAAAATGACAAAAAAACTCCTCCTTTTCGCCTCTTTGCTGCTAATGGTAGCCTGTGGCGACAAAAAAGAAAAGGAAATTGCTGCTATACCAATGTCCTTTGAGATGGTGCGCTTGGATTCACTATTTGTAAAAACTCCTGATGCACAGTTCCCTGCCTTACGCCATCAATATCCTTATTTTTTCACTCCCAGCATTAGCGATAGTGAATGGGTGGAAATCAAGCACAAACCCATTTTCCCCGATTTGCCAGAATTTGCAAATATCTATTATCACACCTTATATAGCGAAGTAGAAAAACAATTAGGTGATTTATCAACCGAAAAGAAAGAACTAAAAAGTTTGTTCCAACATATCAAGTACTATTTTCCTAAATTTCAAGCGCCTAAGGTCATCACCCTCCTCAGTAGAGTAGACTACGAGTCGCGTGTGATTTATGCCGATAGCCTCCTGCTTATAGGCAGTGATAACTACTTGGGTGCCAAACACCCATTTTACCAAGATATGCAACATTACATTTCTACCGAGCTCGACAAGAAATATTTAGCAGTGGATGTAGCCGATGCTTTTGCTGAAAAATTAGTACCTCGAGGCGTACATCTTTCTTTTCTGGACAATATGATTTACGAAGGAAAAAAACTGTACTTGGAACAACAATTACTTCCTAAAAAATCTACTGCCGACTTGTTGCGATATACCGACCAGCAGTACGCGTGGGCTGAAGCTAATGAACCCGAAATATGGCGTTATTTTATAGAAAAAGAGCTCCTTTATCAAACTGATAAGAAGCTCCTTGCGCGTTTTCTCTACCCAGCGCCTTTCTCTAAATTCTATTTGGAATTAGATAATGAGTCACCAGGGCAAATAGCAAAATTTATGGGGTTACGCATCGTTCAGGCGTATGCCGAAAATCATAAAGAAGAACCATTAGTAAAGATTTTGGCAATGAACTCCGATGCCCTCTTTAAACAATCACAGTACAAGCCTAATAAGTAATGATGAGATTTTTATAGGGGCGTTTGCAGCACATACCCAGCTATCACTGGCTTTCCTACAAATTACCTCTTATCTCCTAAGACCTCTAAAACATTATCTAAAGCCTTAACCACCTCTTCCGAAGCGTCTAAGGTTACTAATTTGTGTCGGTGTTCCTTAAAATTAGGGATTCCTTTAAAATAATTAGCATAGTGGCGGCGCATTTCTACTACCCCTTGGCGTTCGCCTTTCCATTCTACCGACCATAACAAGTGGTTTTTAGCTGCTTCCACACGGTCGGCAATAGTAGGCGAGGGGAGAAGTTCGCCAGTAGCGAAATAGTGTTTGATTTCATTGAAAATCCACGGATAGCCAATAGCCGCGCGCCCTATCATAATGCCATCGATACCATACTTATTGCGGTATTCTAAAGCCTTTTCGGGGCTATCGATATCACCATTGCCAAAAATAGGAATGTGCATACGCGGGTTGTTCTTCACTTTGGCAATATAACTCCAGTCCGAGTGCCCTTTGTACATCTGGCTGCGGGTGCGCGCGTGAATAGTGAGCGCACTAATCCCCACATCTTGCAGTCGTTCAGCTACTTCCTCTATGTTGATACTCTGTTCGTCCCAGCCTAAGCGCGTTTTCACTGTTACCGGTAGGGTGGTACTGTTTACCACAGCTTTGGTAAGGCGTACCATCAGGTCGATATCCTTGAGTACTCCAGCGCCCGCTCCTTTACTCACCACTTTTTTCACTGGGCAACCAAAGTTGATATCCACCAAATCGGGGTTTACAGTAGCTACAATTTTAGCCGAGAGCGCCATAGCCTCCTCATCACCCCCAAAAATCTGTATTCCTACGGGGCGTTCATAGTCAAAAATATCTAATTTTTGTCGGCTTTTAATAGCATCGCGTATCAAACCTTCCGATGAGATAAACTCGCTGTAGAGCATATCAGCGCCGTGCATTTTGCACAATCGGCGAAAAGGAGGGTCGCTCACATCTTCCATAGGAGCGAGCAGCAGTGGGAATTCTCCCAAGTCTATATTTCCTATTTTAGGCACGTTGTAATAAATTTATTTTCAAAGGCGCAAAGGTAGTGTGTAATTAGCAAATTAGCAAATTTAGGGATTAGCAAACAAAAAAAATCTTTTAAAATTTTGCTACTTTAAAAAATAATTGTATTTTTACGCCCCAAATTTAGGAATTGGAAGGTAATATACTAACTTCTAAACCTCTAAACCCTATTACGTTATGGAAGAAAATATCAGAGTACGTTATTCCGATAAGGAATTGGAAGAATTTAAGGCACTTATAGAAGAAAAAATCAAAAAAGCTCAAGCTGATTTGGAACTTATCAAAAGCTCCTATATGAATAGTGCTACTAATGGTACCGACGACACTGCCCCTACTTTCAAAGCTTTTGAAGAGGGTTCTAAGGTAACCAGCAAAGAAGAAAATACTGCCTTGGCTATCCGTCAAGAGAAGTTTATTCGCGATCTTAAAAATGCGCTGATTCGCATTGAGAACAAAACTTATGGCATCTGCCGCGTAACAGGTAAACTCATCGATAAACGCAGGTTGATGGCAGTGCCTCACGCTACCCTTAGCATCGAGGCTAAAAATATGCAATAGCCTGATGACACTCACCGAGTATCTACACCAAGAAACTCAAATTCCCATCACAACCCTTACCTCCCTAACGGCTCACCTATTCGAGCGCAGGGAGGTAAAGAAGTATAACATTTTGCTCAAAGCGGGCACTACTTCAAAAGAGTTGTTCTATGTGGAAGAAGGCTTGTTGCGCTGTTTTTACTACAAGAAAAAGAAAGATATTACCCATATTTTTTTTCTCGAAAAGATGTTTTATTTTCCAGTGGAAAGCATCTATTTCAATCAATCTTCTCCTTTGTGTTTAGAAGCCTTAGAGGACAGTGTAGTGTGGGTAGCCAACTTTTCGGAAGTAGAACTCGTTGTAAATGAACATCAGGAACTTGAACGCCTGATGCGCCTGCTCTTGGTCTCAGCTATCAAATCACTCACCGAGCGGCTGTACCTCGTAAAGTTCCAAACCGCCCAAGAGCGTTACCAATGGCTGTTAAACAACTACCCCCAAATACTCCTCCGCGCTCCCTTAGGGCATATCGCCTCGTTGTTAGGCATTACCCAGCAAACCCTCAGCGTTATCAGAGCAAACCTCCTAACCCCTGTTCCCTAACCTCTAAATCCTATGACCTACCGTCTTGCCTCTCCTGCCGATGCCCGTAAAGTAGCTACTGTGCTCACCGATGCTTTTGCTAATTACAATATGTATCGCGCGGTGCTCAGCTCTTTTTTTACTACCGATAGCAAGTATATCGACTATCTGAATAAATTGCATTATGTGCAAGTGATGAGCAATATCCGCAAGGGCTATTGCCTGATAGCCGAAGAAAATAGCGAAATTATAGCTGTTGCTGTGATGCAATCACTGCGCCACACCCGTATTACCCTTTGGGACTACCTGCGCTCAGGAGCTTTTGCGCTTTGGCGTTATGCCAAACCTACTCAATGTTTCTTGCCATTTTTAGACAAGAGCAGCGAGTACGCCAAAAAACAAACTTCTGAAAACAGATGGTATTTAGAGAGTTTTGTAGTGAGTCCCGCGTGGCAAGGCAAACATATAGGAGGTAAGTTTTTAGACGAAGCCGTTTTGCCTTTAGTAGCACGTGAAGGAGGTGGCCAACTCAGTTTGGTTACCAATACCGAAACAAATGTATCTTTCTACCAAAAACACGGTTTTGAGCAAATTCACCAAACCAAAATAGGGGGCGTAGATGTTTGGACGATGCTGGCGGAAGTAAAGAGTTGATAGTGAATAGTAAAAAAATAGCATACTTTGCCAAAATTTTTGCCTATGAGGCTCGTAGCTTTGGCAAAGTTTTTTTATGCTCTAAAACTCCAAATTTGCTAAATTCCTGATTATTTTCTACTTTTGCGCCAAACAAACGTCTAACGACTAATAATTAACGAACTATGTCAGTAACAGTAACCATAGAGCAAACCAGTCCGCAAGCCAATGCTATTATAGAGATGTTGAGAGCTTTTGATTTTGTAACGTTCAAAGAACCCAAAAAAGCAAAAGCCTTAGCAACGCCTACCCAGTATGTAGCTTCTGATGAAATATTAGAGGAGGACGAAAATGGTATTCCTTTAGAGCACAAGGATTTTATTTTAGACCTCTCAAGGAAAATCAATAAGAAAATGACTGACCGAATGAGGAAACATTTTAATATTTAAAAATGCCAATCAAATTATGATTATTATTGCAGATAGTAATATTTTTATAAGTGCCTTATTAGCTCCTAAAGGAGGTATCTCCACTATTTTAACAGAGAGGAAGAGACTGCAATTTGTAGTGCCTGATTATCTTATAAAAGAAGTAAATGAACATATTCCAAATTTAGCAAAACGTCTTGAGTCTAAAAGTAATCTTTCATATAAGAAGATAAAACAAAAATTAGTAGATGATTTTGAAAAGTTATTGAAAGGAGTAAAAATAGTAGATGTAGACAGCGAAGTTAGGAAAGAGAATGTAGCAAAAGCTCTAGAAATAGTTAATGATGTAGATGTGAATGATTTGCCTTTTATCGCACTACACTTAGAGATAAAACATAAAATCTGGACTTCTGATGACCGTCTGAAAGAGGGACTTACTCAAAAGGGGTACGCTCATTTCTTTATTTCAACAAAAGAAGTAATAGCACAAACATATAAAAAGAATATCTAAAAGAATAAACAAACAACCACTGCCCGTGTGGCTCACACCTAACGACTAAAAATAACCGATATATGAAATTCAACGAGTACAAACACTTAGACCTTACTAAGATAGCAGAAGAAATATTGGCTTTCTGGAAAGCCGCTAACATCTTTGAGCAGAGTATCGCCTCACGTGAGGGCGCTATTCCGTTCGTGTTTTTTGAAGGACCACCATCTGCTAATGGCGTACCTGGTATTCACCACGTGATGGCGCGCTCTATTAAGGATATTTTCTGCCGTTATAAAACTCAGAAAGGATTTCAAGTAAAACGCAAAGCAGGTTGGGATACCCACGGATTGCCCGTAGAATTGGGAGTAGAGAAAGAACTCGGCATTACCAAAGAAGATATAGGCAAGAAAATAAGCGTAGAGGACTATAACAAGGCTTGTAAGGAAGCCGTGATGCGCTATACCGATATCTGGAATGACCTTACCGAGAAAATAGGCTACTGGGTGGATATGGAAGACCCTTACATCACCTACAAACCCAAATATATGGAAAGCGTGTGGTGGCTTTTGAAACAGCTCTACAACAAACAGTTGCTATACAAAGGCTACACCATTCAGCCGTACTCGCCTAAGGCGGGTACAGGTTTGTCGTCGCACGAACTCAACCAACCTGGGTGCTACCGCGATGTGAGCGATACAACCGTAGTAGCACAGTTTAAAGTAAAAGCGTTAGCAGCAGCGGCAGCCAAAGCCTTGGGTAACCCTACAGCACCTATTCATATCCTCGCTTGGACAACTACCCCTTGGACATTGCCTTCTAACACCGCACTTGCCGTGGGCAAAGAGATTGAGTATGTACTCGTAAAAACATTCAATCAATATACTTTTGAGCCGATTACTATCATCATCGGTAAACCGCTTTTAGCAAAACAATTCGGCAAGAAATTCGTAGAGGGCGATGCTACAGCCTTAGCGGCTTATACGCCTGAAAGCAAGACAATTCCTTATCAAATTATAGGGGAATGCAAAGGTGCTGACCTTGTGGGTACTGCTTACGAGCAACTCATTCCTTGGTGCACTCCTGCCGAAAACCCTACTGAGGCTTTCCGCGTGATTGCAGGTGACTTTGTTACGACCGATGACGGTACAGGTATCGTACATATCGCTCCTACCTTTGGTGCTGATGACGCCCGTGTAGCCAAAGAATACGGCGTACCACCAATGCTTGTAAAAGACGCTCACGGCAATTTGATTCCGTTAGTAGATTTACAAGGAAAATTTATCACAGGGCACAATATTCCTGAGGCTTTTGCCGGTAAATATATCAAAAATGAGTATTACGATGCAGGAGAAGCGCCTGAAAAATCGTGGGATGTGAGTTTGGCGATTCTCCTCAAAGAAGAAAACAAGGCTTTCAAAGTAGAAAAATACGTACACAGCTATCCACACTGCTGGCGTACTGATAAACCCGTGTTGTACTACCCGCTCGACTCGTGGTTTATAAAGGTTACTGACTTCAAAGACCGTATGTTTGAGCTCAATGAAACCATCAACTGGAAACCTAAGGCTACCGGTGAAGGGCGTTTTGGCAACTGGCTCAAAAATGCTAACGACTGGAACCTTTCGCGTTCGCGCTATTGGGGTATCCCGTTACCTATTTGGCGTACTGACGATAAACAAGAGGAAATCTGCATCGGTTCGGTAGAAGAACTAAAAGCCGAAATACAAAAAGCTATCGCAGCGGGCGTAATGACAGCCGACCCTTATAAAGATTTTGTAGTGGGCGACAACTCCGAAAGCAATTACGACAAGGTAGATTTACACAAAAATATCGTCGATAACATAGTGCTCGTATCGCCATCAGGCAAGCCAATGCACCGCGAAACCGACCTTATCGACGTGTGGTTCGACTCAGGGTCTATGCCGTATGCACAATGGCACTATCCTTTTGAAAACAAGGACTATATAGAAAACCATACCGCTTACCCAGCCGACTTTATTGCGGAGGGGGTAGACCAAACACGCGGTTGGTTCTATACACTTCACGCCATTGCTACTTCGGTTTTTGACAGTGTGGCATACAAAAATGTAGTGTCTAACGGTTTGGTACTCGACAAGAACGGACAGAAGATGTCGAAACGCTTGGGCAATGCGGTAGACCCATTCACTACCATAGCCGAGTATGGTGCCGATGCCACTCGCTGGTATATGATTTCTAACGCGAACCCTTGGGACAACCTCAAATTCGACTTGGAAGGGGTAGCTGAGGTGCGTCGTAAGTTCTTCGGTACGCTCTATAATACTTATTCATTCTTTGCACTCTATGCCAATACCGACAGCTTCACTTATGCAGAAGCCGATATACCACTGGCTGAACGCCCTGAAATAGACCGCTGGATACTTTCGGAACTCAATACCCTCATCAAAGAAGTAGATGCGCTCTACGCCGATTATGAGCCTACCCGTGCTACGCGTGCTATTTCGGATTTTGTACAAGAAAACCTCAGTAATTGGTATGTGCGCTTGTCACGTCGCCGTTTTTGGAAAGGAGAATACGAAACCGATAAAATAGCCGCTTACCAAACGCTTTACACTTGCCTTATAACTATCGCCAAACTGATGGCGCCTGTCGCACCTTTCTATGCCGATAGATTATACAAAGACTTGGTGAGTGTTACTGGCAAAGAAAACAAAGAGAGTGTACACCTCACCGATTTCCCCGTAGTTGATGAAAGCTATATCGATAAATCGTTGGAAAGTAAGATGCAGAAAGCACAGACTATCTCGTCCTTAGTACTATCGTTGCGCAAGAAAGAAAGCATCAAGGTGCGTCAGCCATTGCAAAAGATAATGATACCGATAGCCAACGCCACCGAGCGCGCTGAAATAGAAGCCGTAGCAAACCTCATCAAGCACGAGGTGAATGTGAAGGAAATAGAACTCTTGGAAGATGCCTCAGGTATATTGGTAAAACAAATCAAACCGAACTTCAAGACCTTAGGACCTAAGTTTGGCAAGGATATGAAAGCCATTGCCACAGCGGTACAAGAATTTGGTCAGCAGGAAATAGCTCAGTTTGAAAAAGCACAAACGTACAGTTTGCAACTACTCGACAAAACGGTTACTTTGAGTTTGGACGACGTAGAAATCAGCACCCAAGATATAGAAGGTTGGTTGGTAGCCACCGCTGGCAGTCTGTTGGTAGCCTTAGATATTCACATCACCCCTGAACTGCGCCAAGAAGGTATCGCTCGTGAGCTGGTGAACCGCATTCAGAATATCCGTAAGGACAACGATTACGACATCACCGACCGCATACAAATACGCCTTCAAGCGCAGCCCGCTTTGCAAGCAGCCGTTACAGCCAACGAAGCCTATATCAAGAACGAAACCCTTACTGATAGCATCACTTTTGTAGAGAGTCTGCCAGAGGGTGAAGAAATAGCCTTCGACGAAGTAACAACAAGAATAGTAGTTGCAAAATCGTAAGCTAATGATACACTTTGCCAAAGGAGCGAACCACGAGGACTGAAACCTTTGGCAAAGTGAATTATCTAAAAACAAGAAGCAAAATGAACACCATAGTATTAAAAAATAGTATTGATTATCATCAGTACCAGCAAATAGTAGATTTTTTTGCTACGATAGGGGTGGAAATAGAAAACCCTTATGGGGAGGTAACTTTGCAAGACGATGAAGTTCTTTTGCAAGCATTAGATGAGGGTATAACACAAGCAGATAATGGGCTTTTGATACCCCATAATGAAGTAATGCAAGAAATAGACTTACTCATAAAAAGCTATCAAAAGTAATGAAAAAATTAGCTATACATTGGACTCCTATGGCTAAAATCCAATATAGTGAGGTAATTACTTTTTGGATAGAAAAGACAGAAACAATATCCTATGTAGAAAAGATTCAGAAGGAGGTAGCTTATTCTCTTGAACTTTTATCAGAGTTCCCTAAAATGTGTCCAATATTTCCTAAAAGGAGCAATAAAGATATAAGACAGTTAATAATTCTTACAAATTATTCTATTTTCTATAGAATAATTGAAGATAAAGAAGAAATTGAGATAGTGCTTTTTTGGGATAATAGAACTAATCCTAAGAAATTGAGATTTAATTAAGAGTCGTACTGAACTACACAAAAGATTAACTGCAAAATATGGAAATAAGATGGACTGAGGAAGCTATCAAAAACCTCTATAAAATAACCAAATAAGAAATATTTCTATGAGTTTTGCTAATGATATTAAGAACCTAAGCAGTTTTTTAAAAGAGCAAGGTTTTTTGGCTGTACCAATGAATTACAATAACCTTCGTTCGTGGGTAAAGGAATTGGATAGCAAGCACTTGGTTTATATGTATGTTTACGTCGGTCAGTACAAACAACATAGCCAAGATGGTTTTCTTATCGTATCGCCTCCACGTGATAACGATGATGTTTGGGAACGTACCTCCTTAGCTTTTGGCATTCCTTTAGATGAAAACTTTGAGTTAGGTTCAGGGTTTTATGACAAATACATCAATAGACTTACCAATCTATTGCCCAGTGCCGTTTGCTTAAAAGAAGCCGTAATCAATGAGATGCACAACCCCAGAGTGAGATTGCAACAAAAGGTATTAATACCGCTAAAATATTAGCTACTCGTTATATGAGAGTTGTACAAGGGTTTCGCGATTTGCAGAAAGCACCTAATTTTGCTGAGCTCTGCCAAATTAGCAAAGAAATGTGGTTAAAAAAGAAGAAAATCTATTGGTTAGAAGAAGAATTAGGTAAGAAATATCTTGAACCCTATGCTGATGATATTATAAAACAATATCCTGATACTTATACCGAAAGACTTAGTATTATTTTAGCTACTTATAGTGTTTTTAGGTAGTACCTTCTAAATTTTAAAACCCTAATGTAATGAAAATGAAATATTTCTCGTGTGTTTTACTATTAATTGTGGGTGTGCGCGCTTTTTATGAGTATGAAGGGGAAAACTTATTGATAGGTTCGCTATTTAAGGAAGAAGGGAGTATAATATGGGATTCTAAATTCACTTATGATGAACACAATAAACTGAAAGAGGAGTATATTGAGATAAACGGCAATAAAAGCAATGGTTTTTGGAATAAATTTTCGGCTGATGGTAGGGTGATTGAGCACTTGACTTTATCATCTGACAAGGTTAGTACTTTCGTTTATACGAATGATAAACAGGGTAATTGGATAAAGATGATTACTTATGAACAAGGAATTCCTGTGCTTTATGTAGAGCGAAAAATAGAGTACTTTAAGTAAAACACATTAACTGATAAGAATTTCTTCTATGGCATTGAGTTCTGAGGGTAAAAAGGTTTGTATACTCTTGTCGTGAATTAAGTATATCTTTTCACAAGTCTGTAAGGTTTCTAAAATATGAGAAGCAATCAATACGATGTGATTAGCAGCCAACTTGTTTAACAACTGTTTGATATGCAATACCGAAGTAATATCCAAACCGTTGAAAGGCTCATCAAAAATATAAAGGGTGTAAGGCTTTTGTAATACAGCATTACAATATACTTTCTTCCGCATTCCTGTAGAAAGCTCTCGAATGAGAAGTGTTTTATCTACTTCAAAAGGCATAGCCTCTTCTGGTTTTATTCCTAATAACAAACGAAAAAACGTATAAAACTCGGCTACTGTAAGATGTTCGTACAAATAAGGTTCAGTAGGTAAAAAACCAATATCTTCTGGCATTAATCTCCTTTCGCAATAACGTACTTCTCCTTTAAAAGGGGTTAAACCCGATAAACATTTAAAGAAAGTTGTTTTTCCAGCACCATTTTTCCCCACTACTCCATAGAGTCCGTTCTTTGGAATAGAAAGTTGTATATTTTCAAGTATTTTTCTATCGGAATAGTGTTTTTCTTGAATGAGAATCTCCAGCATATTGTAGTTTTTTAATCTTTTGTATAGCCAAATAATAAAAATAAGGAATCGCAATAAGCGGAATGATATAAATTGCCCCTGCACTAATAGCTGCTAATGCAAAGAATTGCCATAAAGGGTTTTCCCAAAAAGTGTATTTAGTAATTACCCCCAAAATAGGAAAAGCGACAAACAAAGGTAGAATTGCTATATTCTGCGTTCCAAAGCCTATAAAATAAGTGATGATCAAGGGGGCAAAGAGTATCATTGTATTCAATAGTCCTGCTTTGAGTTGTTCGCGTAAGTATATTTCTCCTTTGTGATTTGCTACTGCTATATGCGGGCTAAATTCCCTTTCAAAATAGGGGACATAAGCGGTAAAAGCCATTGCTCCTAAAGCAAAAAGTGCTACGTTAGGATTCTCGTATATACGTCCTATTATCACAAGAGCTATAGTGAGAGGTAAGGCAATGATGAGTTTATACTTGCGGGAGGCGATATGCCAAGAGGGATCAGTAAGTGAGAAAGGGTATTTGAGAGTGAAGTTTTTTTGGGGTAAGTAACTTATAAATACAAAGAATAATAGAATTCCAATAACTGTTGAGAAATCATTCTTTAACAACATAAGAATGAAAAAAGGCAGACTTTCGATTACATATTCCGCAATGAGAATTGCTCTATAATGCGAGTGTGCTTTTAGCAGCGATATATCTTTGCGAGTGTTGTGATAAGCAAAAGTACTCAAGGGCAAGCTCCAAAGGGCGTAGTGCCAAGTTTCATAATGCTGGTATAAGCCTAATAAGGCATAACATAACACACCCAATAGCAATCCCATAGTGAGCAAATCGTCTTTGGGGAAGAGTTTGCGATAGTAGATATAAGCGAGGTAGAGAGCGAGGTGCAACATTCCTTACATTTTATGTATCCAAAATTCGGGGTTGAGTCGTGTGGTGTTTTTGTATAAAAAGAACTTCATTTCGGTTTTGCCATTGCTATCGGTGAAGATTTTACCTAACGCTTCTTTAGCTTTTACCTTATCTCCTTTCTTCACATATACATCGGTAAGATTGTAATAAATAGTAATGTAATTCCCGTGACGCACTTGCACTACCTTGTTGCTACCAGGGATAGATTGTATCGCCGATACCTCACCTTCAAACACACAACGGGCTTCAGCACCTTTTTCGGTGGCGATGGTTACCCCATTGTTATAGTGTTGTAATTCAGGGTATACGGGGTCGTAGTACACGCCGAAACCTTGTGATTTATACCCTTTGACTACAGGCCATATCAAGTTGCCTTTGTTGGCTTCAAAACTATCGGCGACACGGCGCGACTCGGGGGTGAGGACAAAAGATACCTCGGCATCAGAAGCTGATGGAGGGGTAGAGGTGGTCATTCCGCCTTGTGAGGTTTGTGTTTTAGGGGCATTACCCTTGGCGCGGTTCAGGGCTGCCAAACGCTCTTTTTCACGTTTGTTAGCCTCGATAATTGCCAAGCGGATGAGGCGTTGTATTTCGCGGTCGATGGCGTTGGCTTGTTTTTGTTTTTCGCGTATTTGAGCTTCGTAACTGCGTTCTACCGTACGGATATTAGCAGCGAGGGTTTCTAATTCCTTTTTCTCAGTCTGCAAGGTAGCTTGTTCTTGGCGTTGTTCTTCAAGCACTTGGTTTTTAGTATTCCGTTGAGCTATGAGGGTATCGTTGAGGCTCTTAATCTTGTCGGTTTTTGTTTGGATGAGGGTAACTTGTTCTTTGCGGTAGTTCACGTACTGTTTCATATAAGCCAAACGCTTGTAGGCTTGAGAGAAACTTTCGGATGAGAGCAAGAAGAGCAATCGGTTTTGAGCGGATTTACTTTTGTACGACTGTTTGATAATTTTGGCGTATTCGCTTTTGTGGTATTCTAATTCTTTTTTGAGGGTGCGCATTTGCTCCTCGTTATCGGCGATTTCTTTAGAAAGCAGATTTGCCTGCTGCTGATTGATTTGTATCAGGCGGGTGCGCGCTAATATTTTCTCGTTAGCGACTTCTATTTGTTGCACGGTAGTTTTGTGTTGCTGACTTTGTTGTTGGCGCAATGCCGACATCTCCTTGATTTGTTCAAGCAGTGCCTTTTTGCGTTGTTCTAATTCTTTTTGCTTGGTTTGTGCTGTGAGGAGCAGTGGGAAGCAAAGCAAAAAGAGTGTTGTTTTTAGTATATTCATAATGTGATGTAATTCACAAGACTGTTACAGACTTTGACAAAGTATCAATTTTTAATGGTTATTTCTTTCATTCCTGAAGGGATTTTAAAGGGGAATGAGAGATTTTTATCGAGGTCTAAACCTTTGAATTCTAAAGAGATTTGGGTGTTGCTATCGCCTTCGCTGGCAACTATTTTGATAGTGTGAGGCAAGAGGAGTTTGTCTACTTGTTGATAAGTGTAAGTAGCAGTAGCTTTTTGTTTGCCACCTAAATGATTCACTTCGGTAACACCTACGCGGTAGTTATCGGGCAAAAAACGGTAAATCGCTTCTATGGGTGATTCGCCAGTGACTTCGATGTTATACATATTGTTGTCCTCATTGAGGAGCTTGATAGTGCCTTCGCCTTTAAAGCTGAGACTGTAAAGCGCATTGCCTAACAGAAGATTTTGCAATTCGGTAAAGCCTACCTCTACCCCTAATAACTTACTGATATAGCTAAAGTCACCGCTGAAGTACGAGCTGTCTAAACGGTTGTAATATTCGGCTTTTTCGGGGGTGATGAGTGCTTTGGCAATGCCTAAAGGAGCAGAAATCCATATTGTTTTATCTTTTTCCATACGGAAAGAAAGAGGCAGGCTTTGTTCGTTTTTACCGTCGTTATAGGTTACCTGCAAACTCCCGCTCAAGGTATTGAAAGAGGGGAATGATTTTAGGTGGTGGTTGATAATTTCTTTGGATTGTTTATCAACGCTAACTTTTCCTGCGGGAGTTACCAAATTTTGTTTGGTTTTACAACTCACCAATAAGATAGTTGTAAGGATTAAGATGATTTTTTTCATAATATTTTGTCGATTTGCCAAAATGAGGGTTCTATATAGAAAACGGTATCTATAAAGAAAAGTGAGCCGTTACGAGTGAGGACGTTTTCGTCGTGAAGGTCTTCTAATATGATACCTAATTCGGGATTGCGATAGTCGTTATTTCGGATATTTATAAAACCATTCAGTTTCATAAAAGTTTTCACTTCTTCTAATGAAGTAGGGGTGTCTTCTTTGATAAAATCTTGTTTTACCACTGCATAAAGTGTGCCGTTATCTTTGTGAAAACCTTTTAATTCATAAGCTGTATCAGGGAAAAAATAGTTGTTCAGCAATAAATTATTGAAATAATCTATCCACGAGGTGTAGTAAATAGCATCGTTGAGTTTTAGTACTTCTTTTTCATTGTTCAAATACACTTTTTGCTCAGCACCTTCCGATACAAATAGTGATAAATCAACAGAATACCAAAGGTGTTGTGTTTCTATCCATTTGATAAGGCGCGCTGTTTCTTCATTTTTGAAGTGCTTCGCTCCCTCACTCGGCGAGCTTGAGCTCTTGCTTCTTCTAAGGTAACGGGTGGCTGCTTGGATAGTATCTCCATAGCTAACTTTGCCCGTTCCGCAAATGATAGTTTGTAACTCATATTTCAATTTGTTAATTTCCAACTCTGCTAAATTGCTAATTTCCTCCAGTACTTCCAAAGCCTCCGGCTCCTCTTTCGGTATTGGAAAGTTTGGTAACTGTTTCGAAAGAGGCTTTTGCGTATGCAGCAAATACCATTTGGGCGATGCGGTCGCCGTGGGCAATGGTGAAGGGTTCGTTAGAGAGGTTTACGATGGGTACTTTCACTTCGCCGCGGTAGTCGCAATCAATGGTGCCAGGGCTGTTGATCACAGTGATACCGTGCTTGATAGCCATTCCGCTACGAGGGCGCACTTGAGCTTCATAACCTTCGGGGATTTCCAAAAATAAGCCAGTAGGCACAAGAGTACGTTCTAAGGGTTGCAGGGTGATATTGCTATCGGGGAGATTGGCGCGGAGGTCTACCCCTGCAGCTCCTTCGGTTTGATAGGAAGGAAGCTCGTTATTAGATAAGTTTTTAATTTTTACAATCATTATTTTTTAGTTGTTATATCGTTTACGAACTCGGCAAATTGCGAAAGAGGTGATTTTTTACCATTTTCAAAGAGTATAAAAGGTTCTTCACCTATAAAGCCGAGGGTCATTCCTTTTTCTTGAAAACTTTCGACATCGTCGAACTGAGGAGAGAAAACTTCTTCTCCTTTTGCATTTACAAAGCCCCAAAGCTCGTCTTTACATACGGCAGCCATTTCGTTGCAAAATTCGATCACTTCATCATATTGCAGAGGGACGATTTCTTCGCCTTGGGCATTGATAAAGCCCCATTTTTCAGCAATCATTACGGCAGCAAACTCGCCCTTGTCGTCAAATTCGGCGGCTTCGTCGTATTTTAGTTCGCAAATAAGTTCGCCTTGAGCATTGGCAAAGCCCCATTTATCGTTTTTCAGTACGGGAGTAAATCCGTTGTTAAAACCTATGATTTCATTGTATTCAAAAGGGATAATCACCTCGTCGTTTGGGTTGATAATACCCCAATACTTGTTGTGAATCACTTTAGCTACACCATCGAAAAAGCCCTCAGTTCCCTCGTATTTATAAGGGATTACGAGTTCGTTTTTCTTGTTGATGAAACCCCAAAGGTTGTTTTTCTTCACAGGGGCGAGACCTTCGCTAAAGGAATCGGCATCGTCATAAACAAAAGGAATTACTTCTTTGCCTTTGGTGTTGATAAAGCCAGCTTTACCATTGATTTTTACGGCAGCCATACGGGCTGAAAATCGGTCGGCATCGTCGTAAATCACGGGGATTGTGAGTTCGCCTTTGGTATTTACGAAGCCAAATTTTCCGTTTTTCTTCACTTTGATAAGCCCTTCAGAAAAAGTAAAAACTTGGTCGTAGTACACAGGAACAATTTCTTTGCCAGCAGTGTTGAGCACGCCCCAAAGATTGCCTATTTTCACAGCAGCTGTTCCGTTGATAAAAGGGAAGGTACCATCGTATTTAAACGGGCATATTTCTTTGCCATTTTGGTTTACGAACCCCCATTTGCCATTGCGTTTAGCAGCAGCGAGGTTGTCACTGGTTAGGATTTGAGATTCTTCATAGTTTTTTCGCCACAATTCTTGCGGTATTTCCATTCGTTTTCGTTTTTCTTTATTATTGGGGGCAAAGGTACGAATAATTTGTCAATTAGCAAATTAGCAAATTAGTAAATTGGTGGTGGAAAATGTTACATATTGCGACCTTGTTCATCGGGGTAGAGGGTGTGTACGGGGTCGCTTTGCCAATAGTCGCGGGTGTCGATATCCATAATAGTGATGCGCCCTTTGAAGGCAGCCCCCGTATCTACATTGGTTACACCGTTGAAAGAAAGCGGTTTATCAGTGCCTAATCGGGTGGTGGGGGTATGCCCGATGTATATTTCGGTATAGAGTTTTAGTCGGTTAGGGAAATGCGGGTCGGTTGGGGAGAGGTTACAACTTTGGGCGACTTCCCAAAGGGTTCTATCCCAATAGAACATTTGTTCAAAATGTTCGTGGGCGATGCCACGCAGGTTGGTAAATCCGGCGTGGAGGAAGAGTCGATTTTTGCTGTCTAAGTAGTGATTTTCAAGCTCGGTTAAGAAGTTGAGGTGAGCGTTGCGGCGTTCGTGAGAGACATTGCGGTAGGCTTTTTCGGTAGCTTTGCCGCCGTGTAAGCGCCAAAGGGTATCCATAGGTTTCCCTAAGAGGAAATCGTAGCATAAGGCATCGTGGTTGCCGCGCAAAAAGAGGCAGCGGTGTGTTTGGCGATAGCCGATGAGAAAATCCAATAGTTCAGGGGTTTCGCTCCAGCCATCGGCGTAATCGCCGAGGAAGATAAGGAAGTCGTCGTTCTGAATATCAGCGCGTTGCAAAACTTGAATAAGGGCACGAGGAGCGCCGTGAATATCGCCAATAACAAGAGTTCTCATTGTAATAAAAGGGTATTGATGAGGCAAAAGTAGCAAAAATATTTGGATTTTAGAGATAAAATGTTTTTATTTGCGGACTAAAAACTATATAAGCGATGGAATTAGGTAACAAACACAAATGGAGTACCGTTACGACGGTAGGTTTTGCGCTTTTTGCGATGTTCTTTGGAGCGGGCAACTTGATATTACCCCCTTTTATAGGGTTAGAGGTAGGCAATGAGTGGCTGTGGGCACTTTTGGGCTTTTTTATCACGGCTATTATCGCCCCATTTTTAGGCGTGCTGATGGTAGCCAAAGCAGGTACGAACTTCACTCATTTAGGCAATCGCATTCACCCAGAACTCATAAAATGGCTTACGCTGTTTGTGATATTGTGTATTGGTCCGCTGATTGCCATTCCGCGTACGGGTTCTACTACTTTTGAGGTAGGGATAGCCCCTTTGTTACCCGATTTGCCTAAAATTGCATTTTTAGTGGTGTTTTTTGGGATGGTTTTAGTGCTTTCTATCTCTAAATCGAAGATTGTGGATATTATAGGGAAGTTTCTGACGCCTTTTTTACTGATAGTCTTGGTATTACTCATCGCTTTGGGCATTCTCTTCCCTTTGCACCACACGCTTCCATCGGATTTTACCGCAAAAGATAGTTTTGTTTTTGGTTTTACTGAAGGTTACCAAACGATGGATGTACTTGCCTCAGTGATTTTTGCGGGGATTATCATTTCGGCAGTGAGTGAAAAAGGCTATCGTTCACCCGAAAAGCGGTCTCATATCACATTGCTCTCGGGCAGTATCTCCACGATATGCTTGCTCTTTATCTACGGCGGACTCATCTATTTGGGAGCAACTTCGGGCTATCTTACTGATAATGAAGTTTCACGCACCGACTTGCTATTGTATATTTCTCACTCGGTATTAGGGCGCTGGGGAGCGATGGCAGTTGCTCTAGCGATGGGTTTGGCTTGTCTCACAACGGCTATTGCGCTCACCTCGTCGGTAGGGAGTTTTTTTGAGGAACTCACCAAAGGTCGCTTGCCGTACAAAGCAGGGGTAATACTCTGCACACTTGTTTCTATAGTGCTTTCTATCAACAAAGTAGATAGCATTATACAATATGCGGCTTATATATTACTGTTTTTATATCCTATTGTATTCACAATCATTTTGGAAGTGTTGCTCTTTGGCAATACTGTAAAATCGCGTACTCCTTATCTCGTGAGCATTGCTGTTACTGCTGTGTTATCGTTTATCGACAGTTGTAAAACTTGGGGAGTATCATCATTAGAGCAGGTGTATGCACTCAAGGCGTATCTTCCGTTAGATAGCTATTCGTTAGGGTGGTTGTTGCCATCACTATTGGCATTTTTAGGAGCAGCGGTGCTACAAGTAAGAGGTAAGAGATAAGAGGTAAAATGAAAACATTCTATTTATACATAGTATTGCTACTTAGTTTGGGCTGTAAGGCTCAAGAGTTTGATTTGCGCGGTATGAAACGCTTTGATGAAAAGGTTTTTAAGGATTGGGAAGTGGATACTTCTAAATTAGTTTTCCCTGGCACTACTTATTTGAAGAAAGGCAATGATAGAGTTGAGATAAGTATAGGCGAGAAGTCCAAACAAATAAAACTAACAAACATCATAGATCCCTATATGTATGTTTATAGGTATTATCCTAAGACTAATATACTAATGCAAGAAACCAAATTTTTCTATAGTGTACTTATAGGGAAAACTTATACTTATAATGAAAAAGGGAAACTTATCAAAGAAGAAAATTGGGATGCCCCTTATAAAGTATCTGTTGAGGAGCTTATAGCAATTTGCAAACAGAAATTGAATTTAGATTTAATGGATATCTCTTTAGATTTAACAATTCATAGATATGATAAAGAAAATCCCATTTATATTATTAGAATTCCTGATCCTGATACAATGACAGGTATAGAAGCCAAATATATTACCATAAGTGCTGACAATGGTGAAATTCTTTTAGAAAAAGAAATACATTCAAAAGAGGAATTTAAAAAATCTATAGAAGAGATATACAATCCTTCTTCAAATAAAAAATGAAAACATTCTATCTATACATAGTATTACTACTTAGTTTGGGCTGTAAGGCTCAAGAGTTTGATTTGCGCGATATGAAACGCTTTGATGAAAAGGTTTTTAAGGATTGGGAAGTGGATACACAATATGTTCAAATGTATGATTGGGATAGATTCTTAAAAAAAGGAGATGAAAGGGTTAGGATTATCAAAACGGATAGTTTTATTCAAGTAGAATTTAGTAACATTGCAAATCCTTATAAAAATAAATATAAGTATGATATCCGCACCAAACGTCTGATTCTACAATCTTATTTCTTCTATAATTGCCAAATAGGTATTTGGAAAAATTGGAGCAAAACGGGCAAGTTAATTAAAGAGGTAGATTATGATGAACCCTATAAATTAAGTGTAAAAGATATTATAACACTAGTAAATCAAAAATTTAGTATTGATTTGTTGGATATGAATTTGCTTTTAAATGTAGATAGGTACAATAGAAGCGTTCCTATTTATATTATTAGTATTACAAAGCCTAATACAAGAGGACAAGAAATTAGGTATATAACCATAAGTGCTGATAATGGTGAAATTCTTTTTGATAAAATGTTATCTTCAGAAAAGGATTTTAATGATAATATGAATGATATATATCGATTAGAAGATAAGGAAAAATAAGCTTCTAAACCTCCCCTTCCACGATAAATTTTATCTAATAGTTTTGGTAATCTAAAAAATATATGCAAGATGAAAACATTCTATCTATATACATTATTGCTATTTAGTTTGGGCTGTAAGGCTCAAGAGTTTGATTTGCGCGATATGAAACGCTTTGATGAAAAGGTTTTTAAGGATTGGGAAGTGGACACTTCTTTTTCTCCTATTCCCAACACTAAATTTTTAAAAAAGGGGAATAACAAGGTGAAAATCACTAAGGGAGATAAAATTATTGAAGTGGAGTTAAGCAATGCGACAAATCCATATACTTATCTGTATACTTATGATGCAAAACAAAAGAGACAAGTATCAAGAGGTGAGAAATTTCATAGAATGGAAGTTGGTATTTGGGAATATTTTGATAGCAACGGGAAATTGCAAAAGAAAATAGATGCTGATGAGGGATTTTCTTTTTCATTGAATGATTTGATAAAAAAGATGAAAAAAGAATATGGAATTGACTTGTTAGCTGCTATTCATATCAATATTAGTAGGGGATTTTTTAAAAATCACAGATGTTATCAAATAGCTATACCCACTACTTCTGAATATGAATACGATGTTTATAAAATAGACGGAGAGACAGGAGAGGTGCTATTATCTCCTAAAATATAGGGAACAATTCCTCTACAAGGCAAAATCTACACTAAGGAAGGAAGAATAAGAAATCACAAAGTTATATTGAACTGATATTAAAGTAAAGAAAGGGTACAAAAAAAGCAATACTTTTTAGTATTGCTTTTTTCTTGCTCCCCCTACTGGACTTGAACCAGTGACCCTCTGATTAACAGTCAGATGCTCTAACCAACTGAGCTAAGGAGGAGTATTCTACTTGTTTTTTTCTTAATTGCGGTGCAAAGGTACGACTATTTTTGAAACCTGCAAATTTTTAGGAAGATTTTTTTAAAATATTTTTTGCGTTTGCAGTTAATGTGTTTATTATCAATGGTTATTAATAAGCGTGGTTCGTGCCATTAGATAATGAGAAAGGGGCTGTATAGACTTTGCCAAAGTTTATACAGCCCCCTTTTATTTTGGTATTACTTGTTATTTACAAAATAGTAATAGAACCACGGAATGGTTTCAATACCTTTTAGGAAGTTGAAAATACCGTAGTGCTCGTTAGGCGAGTGGATGGCATCGCTATCTAAACCAAAGCCTAAGAGAATTGATTTGCTGCCCAACTCTTCTTCAAAAAGGGCTACAATAGGGATACTACCGCCTGAACGCACTGGGATAGGCTCTTTGCCAAAACTTTCTTTGCAGGCTTTTACCGCTGCTTGGTAAGCAGGCGTATCGGTAGGGGTTACATAACCTTGTCCGCCGTGATGAGGGGTTACTTTCACACGTACTCCTGCAGGAGCGATGCTCTCAAAGTGTTTGGTGAAGAGCTCGGTAATTTCGCGATTGTCTTGGTTAGGCACTAAGCGCATTGATATTTTGGCATAAGCCTTACTTGGAATCACGGTTTTAGCTCCTTGTCCTGTATAGCCGCCCCAGATACCATTTACATCAAGGGTAGGACGTATAGAGGCGCGCTCAGTAGTGGTATAGCCTTTTTCGCCATATACCTCATCGATATCTAAGGCTTTTTTGTAGGCTTCGAGAGAGAAAGGTGCTTTTGCCATTTCATCGCGTTCGGCTTGTGAGAGTTCTTCTACTTTGTCGTAGAAATGTGGAATGGTCACGCGGTTGTTCTCGTCGTGCAAAGAAGCAATCATCTTAGTAAGCACATTGATAGGGTTCGCTACCGCACCACCGTATAAACCAGAGTGCAAATCACGGTTGGCACTGGTAACTTCTACTTCCACATAGCTGAGTCCGCGTAAGCCGGTAGTGATAGAAGGTGTATCGTTAGCCAGCATACTGGTATCGGAAATGAGGATGATATCGTTTTTGAGTTTTTCGTGGTTGCGTTTTACGAACCAGCTCAAACTTTCGGAACCTACTTCTTCTTCGCCTTCGATCATAAACTTCACATTGCAAGGCAATACGTTGTTTTTCACCATATATTCAAGGGCTTTCACGTGCATAAACATTTGCCCTTTGTCGTCACAAGCTCCACGAGCGAAGATAGCGCCATCGGGGTGAATATCGGTTTTTTTAATCACAGGCTCAAAGGGATCGGATTCCCAAAGCTCAATAGGGTCGGCGGGTTGTACATCGTAGTGTCCATATACCAATACGGTAGGTAGGGCAGGGTCGATAGTTTTTTCGCCATAGACGATAGGGTAGCCAGGGGTTTCACATATTTCTACCTTGTCGCAACCAGCCTTTTCTAAGGCGTTTTTTACGGCATCGGCGGTGTTGAGCACATCCTGAGAATAGGCAGCATCAGCACTAATAGAAGGCATTTTGAGCAGTTCTATCAGTTCCGCAATAAAGCGGTCTTTGTTTTCGTTGATATAATTTTTTACTGAATCCATTATGTATCGATTAACAATTTACAATTAATAATTAACAATTTCTCGTTTTAAAACGCAACAAAGGTACATTATTTTTCTAAAATACCAAAACTTCATCTATAAAAAGCCACGCATCACCGCCTTTAGGAGGGGTTTTGACATTTTTGAGGGTAATTTTGATATAGCGTGCTTCTTGAGAATTGAACTTCAGTGCAAAATCTTTTAAAGAGGGTTTCCCTCTCACTACACAAGGCTCGTTGTGGGTCGCTACTTCACGGTAGTTTTTGCCATCGGTTGAAAGTGAGATTGCAAATTTTATAGGGAAATAAATACCTGAGGATTGAGCATCCATTGCGCCTATACGCACTTCACTTACCTCGGTGGCTTGCTCTAAATCGAGGGTGAGGGTTACATCGTCGCCTAACCAACCGAGCCATTGCCCATCTTGGAAGTTTTTGGTACCACGAACAACATTGGTGAGGGTTGCCTCGCCTTGTCCTTGATATTTTTTGTGATAGACTGGACTATAACTCATTTTTTTACCTATCGCTTTGTGGAATATTACCTCGCCAGTGGTAATGGTGTTAGTCGCCTTTCTGCTGAAAACAGTAGCTTTGAAGGTAGTACTTTCATTGAAAGGAATAGGTTGGGTGTATTTTTCGGCTTTTTCTATGGGGGTGTCGCCTAAAGCATAGCGAATATCAGCGTTAGGGACTTCACACTCTAATTTTAGGAAAATCTTACCATTTTGGTTTTCTACGGTAGGCAATACTTGGTATATAGAGCGTGCATATTTTATTTTCATCACATCTAAACGCTCCATAAAGGTTTGGGTACGATTTATAAAATTGTCCCAATTTTTCAAGTTATCGGGTGTCCAACAGATTTCGGAAAAAGCTAACAAGCGAGGGAAGAGCATATATTCCGAATGTTCGGGGGTAGCTATGTATTCAGCCCATAGATTAGCTTGGGAGCCTAAAACGTTTTTCTCCTCCCCCTTGCCCCCTCCCAAGGAGAGGGAGCTGAGGTTTTCTTTTTCAAGATTGTAGTGGTAGAGTTTTTTCAGTGTTAAATAACCGCCATTAGCTAGGGGTTCATACTCGGGGAGCCCTTGATATTTATTGATATAGAAGTCACTGGTGAGTACCACAGGGTTGCCTTGTTCAAGAGCTTTTTTACCTATATCAATGCCGCGCCAATTCATCACCACTGCATCGTTAGCCAAACCACCGTCCATTATCTCATCCCAACCGACTAAAGTACGTCCTTTAGACACTAAGAAATCGTCTATGCGTTTGATGAAATAGCTTTGCAATTGGTGTACATCTTTTAAGTGATGTTCTTTCATACGAGCCTGACATTTAGGGCATTTTTCCCACTCGGTGTGAGTAGCCTCATCACCACCTACGTGAATGTATTTGCTGGGGAAGAGAGCCATTACTTCGGTAAGTACATCTTCTAAAAAAGTGAAAGTCTCTTCTTGTCCTGCACAATAGATGTCGGTGATAGGCCATACGGCACCTGAGGGCACTCCTATGGGGCGTTTGTGGCAAGAGAGTTCGGGGTAAGCGGCTATGGCACTCATTACGTGGGCAGGCATTTCTATTTCGGGGATTACCGTAATACCACGAGCAGCGGCGTAGGCTACAATCTCTTTGATATCTTCTTGGGTGTAGAAACCACCGTATTTTTTAGGAGCAGAAGCAGGATTGGCAAAGGCGTTGGCAGGGTTAGTGGTGCGCTCATCCCATAGTTTATCTTCTTGGTCTACACGCCACGCACCTATTTCGGTAAGTTTAGGGTATTTTTTTATTTCTATGCGCCACCCCTCATTGTCTACCAAATGGAAATGAAAAGTGTTGAGCTTGAGCATCGCCATACGGTCGAGGGTCTTCAGTATATATTCTTTAGAGAAGAAATGACGAGAAACATCGAGCATCAATCCGCGCCAAGGGTATTGAGGAGCATCAGTGATAGTAACTGCAGGTATGACCCAGTCAGTTTTCACGGGGGTGGGGCTTTCAAACTCTTTGGGTAGTAGCTGACGTAGGGTTTCGAGGGCATAGAGCGCCCCGTTATGGTCGGCTGCGGTGATAGAAATCTTATCAGGTTTCACTATAAGGGTATAGCCTTCTTTTGGCAGAGATTTATCAAGAGAAAGCAGTATATGGCTCGTTTGTATAGCTGCCTTTCTAAAGAACATTCTGAAGCCTGTTGCCTTTTCGTATTGTTCAACAAACAAGTTGGTCACAGGATATAGTTCAGGAGCGGTTACAAAAACGGTTTCTTTAGTAAATCGGAAACTCCCCTTATTTAGGGTCATTGATTGGGGTTTAGGAATGATACAAATATCACTCTCGGTAAACTTCACTGTTTCTTGTTTAAGGGGTTGGCAAGCAATGGTTAAGAGGGCGGTAAGAAATAAAAGTTTCTTCATCGGTATTAGTTGTTAGGGGGTTAAACTTCTTTTTTAAAAGTTGCTCGGCGCGCAAATATAATGGGGTTAAAACTTTTCCAGAGTTGCTGGATAGCGATGTTTTCTTCGAGTTCGGGGGTAATAACACAGTGAGTAACCTTGTTTTTAGAGAATACATCGTAGTAATAATCGAACAAGAGTGCTGGGATACCTTTACTTTGGTATTCGGGAGCAACCCCAATGAGGTAGAACTCAACGGTATCGTGGTGTTTTTTGGCTTGCAATAAGTGCCACCAACCCCAAGGGAAGAGTTTGCCTTTGGCTTTCTGTAAGGCTTTGGAAAAAGAAGGCATTACGATAGCAAAACATATCAGTTTGCCGTCTTTATCTTCAATAAAGCGGATATACTCAGGATTGATAAACGGGATGTATTTCTGTTTGAAATAATCGCGCTGACGATTGCTTACGGGTACGTAAGAAGCTAACTTAGAGTAGGTTTCGTTGTAGAGGTCGAACATCGCATCGACGTGTTTGAGCACTTCTTTGGTAGTGGGGGTATCGATAAGTTTTACGCCATAACGTTTTTTAATGGCTTCGGCTGTTTTTTTGAACAATTCGGGTTTAGCATTCTTTATGAGGAAAGACATATCGATAAAGCCTTTTTCTTTAGTGAAGCCTAATTGCTCTAAATGTTGTTTGTAGTACGGATAGTGGTACCACGTCATCATATTGGAGATATGGTCGTAGCCCTCAGTAAGTAAGCCCACCTTGTCCATACTCGAAAAGCCCATAGGACCTTCGATATATTCTAACTGGTATTCGTGAGCTTTCTCGGCTACTTTGTTGAGGAGTGCTTTGGTAACCTCGATATCGTCAATCATATCGAGCCAGCCAAAACGCACTTTTTTTGCGCCTTGTTTGAGGTCGTGTTGGTTTACGATAGCAGCCACACGTCCTACCATTTTACCTTTTTCGTTGTAAGCGCCGTAGAAGAAGGCTTCGGCATTTTCAAACACAGGATTTTTGGTTTTATCAAAAGATGCCACTTCGTCGTTGATGAGAGGCGGTACCCAATAAGGGTGGTTAGGGTATAGTGATAGAGGGAACTTTACAAATTCGGTAAGTTCTTTTTTAGAGGAAAGTTCTTTAATCGATAGCATTACGTCTGTTTCTTTTAGCTTTTTTCTTATGGTCTATTTTAGTAGGTTCTACTTTTTCTTTGAGTACTTTTTTGATATAGCTATTGTGATTGTCGATGCGGTAAGAAGCGCCTATCAAGCCCATATAACGCTGAGGTGTGTCTTTCCAGCCAAAGCCTACATCGGCATTGAGTTGCAATTTATCAGAGGCTAAAAAGGCTACTCCAAGGCGGGTGATTTGGTCGCGGTATTGCTCGTTATACACTCCTTGTTGTTCGGCAAAAATACTGAACCAACCATTGTCTAAATTATGAGTAACGGTGAGGATATAACTATACTCGGTACTTTCTTTTTTTAAGAATCTATCGGCGATGAGGTTGGCTACGATTACCACACGAGGAATAGGTTCAGCTTGGAAAATAGCAGCTACTTTGGGGGATAGTTGGGGTACTTCCTCATAATAATAACGCTTGTTAGGCAAGAAATTCATACCAGCATAGAGGGCGATAGAGGGGGTGAGGTTGCGCCAGCGGAAGGAATTGTTAGCTTTCCAGCTGTATATATTAGGTTTTTCGTCTAAAAAAGCGGGTTTGAACAACTGGTATTTTGCTCCAATAGTGTTGTTTACAAAGCCAAAATGAGAAGAAGTCTTGCTGTGTTCAACAGTATAATCGTAAGCCAGCGTACCATTGAGCATTACTTCTAATTGTTCTTTAAAGAAGCCATAGCGCACGGCATAATTCACTCCTGTAAAGTTCATAGAAGTGCCGGTTTTTTTATGGTTGCTGCGTTCGTACCACAAGCCTCCTTCGAACTGCAATACGCGAGCCCCTACAGCATAGGCACTTTGAGAATTACCGGGGAGATTAGAGTTGATAATCTCGGTATATTGAGCGGAAGCTGCCATTGGCAACAGTGCGATTAAGAGTAAGGAGAGTTTTTTCATTGTAAATAGAAAATTTTAGGCGACAAAGATAGGAATAATTTGTTAATTAGCCAATTTGTGAATTTGGAAATTAAAAAAAAAGTTGCTTAACAGTATTGTTAAACAACTTTTTTACTCATTATTTGTAACTTGTTATTACTTTTTCTTTTTATTCTCGAAATTTACGGCACAAGAGTCGATTTCGGATACACGGAGGGTGTTTACCATTCCTTTGCCTTGCATTGGCATTGATACGAGACTTATCATTATATCACCCATATCCACATAGCCTTTTTCGTTGGCAATATGGTTGATGTCCTCAATCAATTCATCGGTAGAAACAAAGCGATCGTAGTAAAAGGTGGTTACCCCCCACAAGAGGTTCAACTGGGTGAGGATGCGCTTGTTAGAGGTGAAAATGAGAATGTGTGAATTAGGGCGGTATGACGAAATACGGAAGGCTGCATACCCACTGTTTGTAAGCGAGGTAATTACCTTGGCATTGGTGTCGTTAGCCATTTTCGCTGCGTGGAAACAGATCGTATTGGTTACATAACGCAACGAACGTATAAACGGTGTGATGAGAGGAACTTGGATAAGGTTAGAATCCTCTACACTTTTGATGATACGAGTCATCTGCTGGATTACTTGTACAGGATATTTACCTACTGAAGTTTCACCAGAGAGCATCACCGCATCGGCACCATCCATTACTGAGTTTCCTACGTCGTTCACCTCGGCGCGGGTAGGGGTAAGGCTTGAAATCATACTTTCCATCATTTGGGTAGCGATGATTACAGGGATGTGGTGAGATTTAGCTTTGTGCACCAATTCTTTTTGGATAAGAGGCACTTCTTCAGCTGGGATTTCTACCCCAAGGTCACCACGGGCAACCATAATACCATTACAAGCAGCCATAATCTTATCGATATTTACCAAAGCTTCAGGTTTTTCAATCTTGGCAATGATAGGAATTTCGTGACCGGCGTTTTCTTTGATGAGTTCTTTTAAATCTTGGATATCTTCGGGGTGTCGCACGAATGAAAGTGCAAACCAATCAACTTCTTGAGAAATAGCGAAAAGAGCGTCGCGTACATCTTTTTCAGTAAGAGCGGGGAGTGATACTTTAGTATTAGGTAAGTTTACACCTTTTTTAGATTTGAGAGGGCCACCTTGTACAACTACAGCTACAACTTCGTCTTCACGGTTAGTAGATTCCACTTCAAAGATAAGTTTCCCATCGTCTAACAAGATGCGTTCACCAGGGTTTACATCTTGAGGGAACGCTTTGTAGTTCATATAGGCGCGTTCTTTAGTACCTACAAAAGGTTCACCTGTAACGAAAGTAACGCGGTCGCCAGGGTATACCACAGCATCGTCTTCCATTACCCCTACGCGCAATTTAGGACCTTGGAGGTCGGCGAGGATAGCGGTATGGAACCCGTGTTCTTCGTTGATTTGGCGAATCATTTTGATGCGGTTGCGCACATCGTCGTAATCGGCGTGTGAGAAGTTGATACGGAAGACGTTCACGCCAGCCGCCATCATATCTTTTATCACCTCAGGACTTTCGGTAGCGGGGCCTAAGGTAGCTACAATTTTCGTTTTTTTTGTATTTAACATTCTTGAAAAATCTGTTTATATTTATTATTTAGTGTATCGGTATCAATAGTATAAGCGGTAGTGGCGGGTATTTCGGATATTTTAGAGAGCAGTGAGGTGGTATCGATGCGTCTTTCGGTGTCTATTTTTAGAAAGTAGTCTACTTTTTTAAATTTGTCTATCAGATAAGTAAGGGAGGTTGTACTCTCAAAAAGTGAAAGGGTGTGCATTTCTTTCTCTATTAGTAGTTTGTTGCCTATGCAGTGCCAAGCAGTTCCTAACAAGGGGTTTTCCCAATAGTAATACGAAAAATACTTACCAGAAAAAGTGTCTAACAGACTTGCTTTTTTATTTTCTTTAGTCAATTGCAATTGCAGAGTTTTGTTTAGAAAATAAGCCAAGCGATAGTCGTCTAAAGCTGAATGTACAGCAAAGAGCTTGTAATCACAAGGTAGAATATCTATTAATTTAAGAACTGTAGCCATACTTCTTCACTTTCAGGCGGCAAAGATACGAACTAATTAGCTAATTAGCAAATTAGCAAATTAGAAAATTGTTTTGGCACGGTTTTTGGTCTTAGGTAGTAAAATAATTTAGAAATCGCTATTATATTATATATTCTAAGGCGCGTTGCTGTGATAGTAACGCGCTTTTTTATTTTAGAATCGGAAGCCAAAGCCTATACCTAAAGTGCGGTATTCTGCTGTATCGGGTATTTCATCGGAAAGGATAGGTTTTCCGACCTCAAAACTTGTATATGAAGCATCTATCAATACGCTTACAGTGAATGAATCTTCTACAGCAATAGGGATACTCAACCCTATTTTAGCTTCACCAAAAGAGGCCTTTACTTGTTTGCTCAGCGGGATAAAACCAGATAGTTGTCCGTAAATATCGGCATAAGAAGCCTGAGGGAGCATTCCTCTAACAACGATTCCTGCTTTTAAGGCAGTGGTTACGGGAGCTCTGAAATGGTGAATCCCCACAATACCTCCTACAGCAAAAGAATGGGTGAGTAGGTAATTAGCCGAAAAATCGGTGGAATAAATTACTTTTTCTTTAAACTTGTGTTCTTTTCCATAAGAAGCATCTCTACCCAAATGGTCTATAAAATGAACCCCATAAGCATAAGTAGCTTTTTCTTTTCTCGGGATGTTTAAATTAGCACTTGCTTGGAAAAACCATCTTTTGTCAAAGAAATCTTGAGCGAGAAGCATTGAGGGCAATAAGAAAACTGCAATGTAAACGATATTTTTCATTTGTTACAATCTAAAAATATTCTCAGCAATAGGCAATTTGCCTTTTACATCGTAAATGATTCCTTTTTCGTTTAGGTAATCGGCTATATTCATCTGTAAAAACTCGTTGTGTGCTACGCAAAGTACTACTACATCATTGTTTTTAGGGAGTTTTTCTCTGTTGGTTTCTACTTTTACGGCATACTCTTCCTCAGCGCGATGAGGGTCAGCCCAAGGATCGTATATCACTATGTGAGCAGTGAAATTTTCGAGCGTGCGATAGATGTCTATAACTTTAGTATTGCGAGTGTCGGGGCAGTTTTCTTTAAAGGTAAAGCCCAATAGCAGGATTTTACTATCTTTCACGGGAGAGCCTTGCAAACACAAGCGGTTGATAATCTGGTAAGCGATATAGCCCCCCATAGAATCGTTAGTTTTACGGGCTTCCATCATTAGGCGGGGTGAAACACCGTGGAGTTTGGCTTTTTGTATGAGGTAGTAAGGGTCTACCCCTATACAATGTCCGCCTACCAATCCAGGGCGGAAAGGCAAAAAGTTCCACTTGCTGCTGGCGGCATCTATCACGGCATTGGTATCGATGTCGAGAATATTGAATATTTTGGCAATTTCGTTCATAAAAGCGATATTTACATCGCGCTGAGCGTTTTCTATCACTTTGGCGGCTTCGGCTACTTTGATAGAGGAGGCGAGATAAGTACCTCCAGTGAGTACTGAATTGTAAAGCGCATCGACCTTTGCTGCTATCTCAGGGGTAGAACCTGAAGTTATTTTGCAGATGTTCTCCACCGTGTGTTGTTTGTCGCCAGGGTTGATGCGTTCGGGTGAGTAACCTACGAAGAAATCGCGGTTGAACACGAGGTTTGATACCTTTTCTAAGACAGGTACACACACTTCTTCGGTTACTCCTGGGTAAACTGTTGATTCGTAAATCACAATATCACTTTTTTTGAGCAATGCTCCTACTGTTGCACTTGCTTTGCGGAGTGCAGTAAGGTCGGGTTGCTGATAGAGGTCGATAGGGGTAGGGACAGCCACAATATACACATTGCAATCGGCGGCATCCGCAGGGTTTGTAGTACAAATGAGGTGAGTAGCCAAACGCTCTTTAAGCGTTTCACTACTGATTTCGCCGGTAGTATCTACCCCAGCATTGAGGCTTTGTACACGCACCTTATAAGGGTCGTAACCCACAGTGGGATATTTTTTAGCAAAGAGGCAAGCTAAAGGCAACCCCACATAACCGAGACCTATAATACCTATTTTCATCAATTAACAATTAACAATTAACAATTAATAATTAATATAAAGCTTCTAAAAACTCTTTTTTTGAAACGCTCTCATCAGTGTCAGCATCTTTGACTTCTACTTTCTTTATGAACTTCCATTGGTCATTCTTTTTAATGTAATAATACACTTGGGAAGGATATTTAGAGGCATAAGTACCTTCTTCTCCTTCTATTTTCTCTAAATATTGAGCTGGAGTATATCTACCTATGAGTTTATAATCAGAAAGATGCTGTTCAACTCTATTCTTTAATAATGTATTTATCTTTTTTAAATCTTCTTGGGTATAGTAATAAGAATCGTCTATGCCCTTATATCGAAACTGAGGGGAAATCTTTTCCTTGATCAAGAAATCTTCCCAATACTCCTTTTCAGCAGTTGTTTGAGGTAAATAACATACCATAAATTGACCTTTTTCTTTAACTAAATCACTTTTTAAGGGAAAACGATTTACTAATTCAAAGAAAAAATAGTTATTAGGCAAAGTATTAAGTCCCTCAATTCCTTCTAATGTAGTTTTATCAGGTTGAGAGCAGCTTGTCTGAAAAATAACAGCAGCTAATATTATAAATGTTCTTTTTATTTTCATACTACTAATCTCTGTTATATTCTTCGAAAGGGGTATTGTTTAAATTATCTACTCTCTGTTCCTCACCATTTTTATCTACACATACTCTTTTGACAGCTAATATGTTATTCGTTTCTGGATCAATAGCAAAAGTAGTATACCTAAATAACACAGGTATTGAGGAATAGTTTTCTTTGATTGTAAAAGTATTGTTCTCAAAAGTAATCCCCATAAAACCCTTTGCTTTAGACATAGAACCATCGTTAGATTTGTAATAACCATTATATGGGAACATATCGTTTATAAGTTCTTTAAAAGAACCTTTTTTACTAAGCCTTATTCTTGTTACAAAATAAGATCCTCTATTTAAATTGTTTTTAGGTTGGTAGATGAGTATGGAGTCGTCTATGCCATCACCATTTAAATCTTTTTTCTTTGAATAGACAATTTTATCTATGCTATTATCTCCAAATACTAAATCTCGCCATTTACCTCCTCTTTTAACAAATACATCAGCAAGAGAATACCTATCTGTTCTATCAGAATCACTTAAATCGGCATTTGCTTTGATGAGTAGTTTAGCCATTTCGTAGTTGTTCTTTTCATAAGCTATCAACAGAGGTGATTCCCAAAAATAGTCTTGTGGATAAGGTAGCGGTACACTTTCGGGGGAAGCTCCTTTTTGTAATAAATAAGTTACTACTGGTAGGCTGTTGGATTTACAAGCTATGATAAGAGGACTTGTTCGAAGAATATATTTACTTCCTGGTACGTAATAATCACCTTCTCCAAGTTTTGAACGTCCTTTATAAAAAACGTTTTCAAAGAGATATTTTACCAAGGGTAAGTTGCCACTTTCAAGAGCAACTAAAAAAGAATCGAATTTTTCCTCTCCTTTTTGTTTAGCAGAATGTTTATCTGCTCCTTTTGCAAGAAGAGTTTTCACAGCTTCTAAATCACCATTTTTGCAAGCTAACCCCAATTGAGTGTATTGAAAGCCATCTTCATTAAAGCAAAAATCATCGATATTAGAAGTATCTTCTTCCACGGTTTCAGTGACTGTGGTGGCTACACTATTGTCATACTGAACTTGCCGTTGTTGGCAAGTGCTTAACAACAGAAATGAGTATAATATGAGAAAAGTTGTTTTCATTTTTTAAATCTTTCTTGATTTATATATTATCTCGTTTATTTTTTTAGGATCATAATCTTCAAAAAGGATTTCTCCAAAGTCTTTTTGTGTTGCTTGAACATTAGAAGGCTTTCTCTCATCCTGCCAATTGGTGATATGTCCAAATCGGTGTAGAACAATCTTATTTTTACTATATTTAAAAGTGATATACTTTTCAGCGGTATAATTTCCAGGTACTTCAGTATTTAATTCAATAGTGAAAAAATTGTCTTTAAAAGCAATTCTCTTGAAGAAAAAACCTTCCATACTTGGATAGATTTTTTCATTGTGGAAGAATTTGTACTTATCACCTCCTTGATGAATTAACAAAATAACAGGGGCAACCAAAGTCTTATGGTCATCAGACTTTAAATCGTTGTTATTTTTAAAAACAAGAAAGATATCTTTATCACCATCTTGATTGAGGTCGTGTAGATACATTTTTTTCAGCGTAAAGAGCTTAGATTTTTGTATGTGATTGATGACCTCAGTAATATTTTTAAATTGAATCATCTCCCCATTGTCATTTTGAATGATCCCCTCTTCTGTTATGACGATGTCCTTAGGAGTGGTAATATTGGGAGTCTTATTAAAAATCCATTCTTTTATTTTTTTATCATCTAAAAATAAAGACGCTCCTAACTCATTATGGATAAAATTAATATGAGCAATACTCTTAAGATGCACAGTGTCTAATATACGGAATTTTTCTACATCTTCATTTGAAAGAAACTTTTCTAAACTAAAAACAAAATAATGATAGTGCAATGGTTTGTAAACACTATAACAAAGACTATCAGATTTAAAATGACTGCTATTTTTTATACATTCATAATCAGAAAGCTCATCACCGGCATAAAATTCTTTTCCTATAAAAATTTCATCTTTTGATGAATTTTCTTTATCCAAGGATTGCTTTTCCTCTTTCTGGAAAGAACAATTATGCAACAGGAATAAACTTAAAAAGGAAATTATTACCTTCATCATTTTTTGAGTAAGATTCTTAGTTTTTAATATCAGTTGTCATACCAATAACGTTCATATTTTTTACCTCCTTTTACTCCATAAAAGTACTCATCAGGTTCTTCTGAAGAGCTGTAATCACTTGGAGGCGGGCAGTCATATATCAACTTGTTTAAAGGCTCTTTTTTGAGTTTGTTATCCAATATTGAGAAAATATGTTGAATCTCAAAAAACTCTTTATTGTTTGTAATATGATATTTTCCTATGGCAATTCCAAAAGAATGTCCTTTTTTATCTAACTGACAGACAGCATAATCATTTGTTGGAAAGACTTTTACTACGCTTTTTATCACTTCCTTACCATTTTCTTTTTTAGTGATAAGTACGAGTCTTTCTCTTTGTTTACTATTAGTATAAGTGTAATCAGAAAAACTCTTTAAAACCACCCATTCTGAAACTAATACATTGCCATAAAGCACCTGTCCTCCTCCATCTATAAAAAACTTGTTGTTTAAGCCAAATATTTTGGCTAATTTCTCAGAGCGATAAATCATCGTTCTACTGACCTCTTTTGAAGATTCTGAAAAGTCAGATAAATCTTGAAAAGAGATATAAGGGAGGTCGTTTTTTATTTCTTGAGCAATTGCTAAAGCAAATACAAAGAATGTGATAGTTGTTAAGATTTTTTTCATTGATTATTTATTTTAAGAGCTATCGGACAAGTCGGACGAGGCAGACAAGTAGGATGGGAGCGGATAGAGGATTTTTAATTGATTATCTATCAAAAATTAAATAACCTTAACGTTTCAGGGTCATAATTTTCAAAAGAGACTTTTCCAAAGTCTTTTTGAGTTCGAATTATATCAAAATCATCAGATGCATTGTTGAAAATATTTGAAACCTCTACTTTGTAAAGAAAAATTTCATTTGTTTTATAATCTATTGAAAAAGTAGTGTATTTTATTTGTATTGGATCTGTAGAGGTGTTTTCTTCAATAGTGAAAAAACGATTTTCAAAAGAAATATCTCTAAATCCTTCTCCGCTTGTAATGGTTTTATTAATTATCTTACTATTAAAAAATAGTTTTTCTCTATTTTTATTACTTAAAACTATCTTTATGGTCACAAAAAGATCATCATTTCCTGAATCATAAACAATAAACCTATCCTCAATGCCATCTTTGTTTATATCCATTTTTTTCCTAAAAAGAATCTTTCCTAAATCACTATCATCATCACTAGGCATTACATCTCTTTTCCCCGCTAAAATATCATCATTTAATATTTTAGAAATTACAAAATGCCCGTCCTTATCTTTTTCTAATAAATAGTCTACACAAGTTTCTTTTTCATAAGTGTCTCCAAATAGTAAAAAACAACATCTGTATTCATTTTTGTTTTCTAAAGGTGTTATTTTTAATGTACTATTGAGAACATCAGCAAAAAAATCTTGCCCATTTATAAAAGGGTCGTAATCTAATGTCATATCAGCATATAGTTCATCAATCTTTTCCAACAATTGCTTGGAAACATATTGCTTGAAAAGTACTTCTCGGTTATCTAACGAACCATTATAAACAGATGAATAAAATGCTTTTAAAGTTGCTATAGCAACTTCTGTATCTGTAGATTCAGCGGCTACATTATTAGCGTTCTTCTTATCTCTACAACTAATAAAAGCCATTAAAATAAATATGATAATAATTCTTTTCATAAGTATAAAAAATGTCAGACAAGTCGGACGGGGCAGACGAGTAGGATGGGGGAGGGGAGATAGTGCTGCCCCCTGAAACCTGAGACCTGACCCCTAAATCATATTATACTGCTTCAGTTTTCTGTACAGAGTGCGTTCGGAAATTCCTAAAGCCTTAGCTGTTTCTTTGCGTTTGCCATCGTTGTGTTCTAACGATTTGCGTATCATCTCACGCTCTTGTTCTTGGAGTGAAAAACGCTCTTCTTCAGCAGCTTCCTCGTAGTCGTACACTACTTCGTGAGGAAGGATTTCTTTTTCGGCAGGTGTTACAGGTAAAAAAGCAAAAGAGGGAGGTGTGGGGTCGTTTTTGCGAGTGTCGTTGCCATAAATGCGATGGATGAGACCTTCGTTCTCTTGTTGTACTTGGGGGGAATTGCCGTGTTGTAGTAGCTCGAGAGTGAGTTTTTTCAGGTCGTTGAGGTCGTTTTTCATATCGAAAAGCACCTTGTAAAGCAGTTCTCGTTCGTTGCTAAAATCACTATCTGAGCGGTTTTGTGCAGGGACAATTGAAGGCAGATTTGTCCCTTCGTCGGGTAGGTAAGAGCGCAAAAGGCTTGCGGTGATGTCGCGGCGTTGTTCCAGCACTGAAATTTGTTCGGCTACATTGCGCAACTGGCGTATATTACCGCTCCAGCGGTAGTTTGTAAGCAATTGTACAGCATCTTCACTGAGCCTTACGGGAGGCATTTTGTATTTTTCAGCAAAATCGGAAGCGAACTTGCGGAAGAGCAGATGGATATCCTCTTTGCGTTCGCGCAAGGGAGGCAAGTGTATTTCTACGGTGCTGAGTCGGTAATAGAGGTCTTCGCGGAAACGTCCTTTTTTGATAGCTTCTTGCATTTGTACATTGGTAGCTGCCACGATGCGCACATTGGTTTTCTGTACTACTGAAGACCCTACTTTGATGAACTCACCATTTTCGAGCACCCGCAAGAGGCGCACTTGAGTAGTGAGAGGCAGTTCGCCCACCTCGTCTAAGAAAATAGTACCGCCATCGGCTTCTTCAAAATAACCACTACGGGTAGCAGTTGCCCCTGTGAAAGCGCCTTTTTCGTGACCAAAGAGTTCAGAATCAATAGTACCTTCGGGGATAGCCCCGCAGTTCACAGCGATATATTTGCCGTGTTTGCGCATTGAGAGCGAGTGAATGATACGAGGGATGGCCTCTTTTCCCACCCCACTTTCACCGGTGATGAGCACCGAAATATCGGTAGGGGCAACTTGTATAGCTTTTTCGAGCGCACGGTTGAGCTTTGGATCGTTGCCAATGATGCCAAAACGCTGTTTTATTGCTTGTGTATTTTCCACGTTTGTTACTTGAGAGTTTAGAGTTGCAAAGATACAAATAATTAGCAAATTAGCAAATTTGCCAATTCGCTAATTTGTCAATTAATAAATTATTCTTACTTTTGCCGTCTAAAACAATTCTAAATAGTAATTACTATGGAAAAAGTACCTTCTCACCCTCATACCATTGCCGACCTTAAAAAAGGCGAAAAAGGTATCATTCAGGAGTTTGACTGTTGTAAGATACCTCTTAAACTCATTGAATTAGGCTGTTTTGTAGGCAGTGAAGTGGAGGTACTCCAAAAGGCGACTTTTGGCGACCCTATTTATATTCGTATGAATGATGCTTATCTTTCTATTAGAAAAGATATGGCAAAAACAATAATCCTCTCTCCCGTCCTCCTCTCCTAAGGAGAGGGGAGAAGCCTAAAAGATTGGAGGACAAAAAGATAAAAAATTAATAGTTAGATTAGTATCACATTTAAGGCTAAAAAATAAACCTCTTTACAGATTCTCTCCTCCTCCCTCTTTTGGGGAGGGGGAGAACGGAGGGGATGAGGAACTTATGGCACATCTTAAAATCGCCCTTGTGGGCAACCCTAATACAGGAAAAACATCCCTTTTCAATGCGCTGACAGGCTTAAACCAAAAGGTGGGCAACTACCCTGGTATTACTGTAGAAAAGAAAATAGGGCATTGCAAACTCCCTAACAACCAGCAAGCTGAAATCATCGACTTGCCAGGTACCTATAGCCTCAACCCGAGTTCAGAAGACGAACAAGTGGCTGTAGAAACCCTCATCAACCGCCAAGGAACATACTTCCCCGATGTGGTGGTGGTGGTGAGCGAGGTGAGCAACCTCAAGCAAAACTTGCTGCTCTTCACCCAAGTGAAAGACCTCCAGCTGCCTACTATTCTGGTTATCAATATGGCTGACCAGATGCAGCGCAAAGGCATTAGTATCGACCTCTCCAAATTAGAACAGTTGTTACACACTAAAGTCATCCTCACCAGCACCCGCAAAGGTGAGGGGCTTTTAGCATTGAAAGAAGCGATTACAAACTTCAAAGAATTGTTGGTTGCTCCTTGTGTGGATATGTCGCGTTTGGAGGCTATACCCTTTGGTACTTCGGAAAGTGAACAACGCCGTAAACAGCAGAAAGAGACTATTATCCGCTATCAGTTTATCAACGAAACTCTCAAAGAAACTTATGTTGTAGATCAGCACAAGGCACAGACCCTGCGCGCTCATCTCGACCGTTTTCTCATTCACCCATTCTTTGGTTATGTGGTGTTTGCAGGCATACTATTGCTTATCTTCCAAGCCGTTTTCACTTGGTCGAGTTACCCAATGGACTGGATAGAGAACGAGTTTGGTATTTTAGGTGAATGGCTGGTTGCCAAATTACCGGCCGGCGCACTTACTAATTTGCTCATCGATGGGGTACTCCCCGGAATAGCAGGCATCACTGTGTTTATCCCACAGATAGCCGTACTTTTCACCCTGATAGCTATTTTAGAAGAAAGCGGCTATATGAGTAGGGTAGTTTTTTTAATGGACAATGTGATGCGACGTTTTGGGCTTAGTGGCAAGAGTGTAGTGCCACTCATTTCGGGGGCTGCTTGTGCCGTGCCTGCCGTGATGATTGCCCGCAATATCGAGAGTTGGAAAGAACGCCTTATCACCATACTCGTCACTCCGTTTATGACCTGTTCGGCACGTTTGCCCGTGTATCTCATCATCATCAATTTGGTAATTCCCGAAGGTGATTTTCTGTGGGTTAGCTACAAAGCGTGGACGTTCTTTGCGATGTATTTTTTAGGCTTTGCAATGGCGTTACTTTCGGCTTTTATCTTAGATAAAGTGCTGAAAATGCAAAAGAACAGCAGTTTTTTTATTGCCGAAATCCCCGACTATAAAATTCCGCTACTGCGCAATGTATGTCTCACTGTATACGAGAAAACCAAAGGTTTTGTAATGGGAGCAGGTAAGTTTATTTTGGCAATTTCGGTATTGTTGTGGTTCTTAGGCTCTCACGGAATGGGCGAAAAGTACAACAGCATTGAGGCTACCGCCGAACAATTGGCACAAACACACCAATGGACGGAAGAACAAAAAGCAAATTACATACAAGCTGAAAGTCTTGAATACTCATTTTTAGGCTATATAGGCAAGGGGATAGAACCCGTATTTCGTCCGCTAGGTTACGATTGGAAGATAAGCATAGGAGTAGTAGCCTCATTTGCGGCTCGTGAGGTGTTTATCAGCACACTATCAACAGTTTATAGTTTAGGAAAAGACCTTGATACCGAGGGAGAAGAAGGAGAACGCACGATTTTAGCAAAAATGCGATCGGAAGTACACCCCGATGGCACCCCCGTATATACTCTTGGCACAGGAATTTCACTATTGCTCTACTACGCTTTTGCGATGCAATGCCTTAGCACGGTTGCCGTGGTACGCAAAGAAACCAATAGCTGGAAATGGACAGCCCTACAGTTTTTGTTTATGACGGGCATTGCTTATATAAGTGCGATGCTGGCGTTCATATTAATTAGATAATTAGCAAATTAGCAGATTGCCCCCGTTCCCCCGAAGGGGGACAATCCGTAAAGGCGATAATTGACAACTTATGAAGTTAGGTTTAGTATTTTCAGGTGGTGGAGTGCGCGCTTTGGCACACGCCGGATTGCTCAAAGCCTTAGAAGAAAAAGGCTTGCGACCATCAATTATTTCAGGCACCAGTGGAGGTGCTCTCATTGGGGCGCTTTATGCTTGTGGGGTAAAACCCGATGATATGGCGCAATTTTTCAAGGAAACACCCGTATTTAAATGGTCGATGCTCACTTTTAAGAAAGTAGGTTTGGTAGATAGCGCCAAATACACTAAATTCTTCGAAAAAGAATTTCAATACCACACTTTTGAAGAACTCCAACTGCCTTTAATCGTTACAGCTACCAATCTGTTGAATGGTAAAGTGCAGTATTTCAATCAAGGAGAACTCATACAGCCGCTAATAGCCTCAGCTGCTTTGCCACCCTATTTTTCACCCGTGAGAATAGGTGAAAGCCTCTATTGCGACGGCGGACTTTTAGATAACTTCCCGATAGAACCTATTAAAAAACAATGTGATAAAATCATTGGCAGCTTTGTAAACCCGTTGGAAACGATTACCGAAAAAGAGCTCAGCAACTCCTTTCAATTTATGCAACGCATCTACAACATCACAATGGACGGCAACTACAGTCGCAAATTCAAGAAATGTGATTTGCTATTGTTGCACAACCTCAGCAATATAGGGGTGCTGGATACCAAAATGATCGATCACGCTTTTGAATACGGTTATGAAATGGGAATAAAAAGATTAGCGGAGTTGAAAGATTAACAATTATTTAACAATTTTATTTCTCTAAAACTTGTACTTTTGCGGTCTAATTAAAAAAATGTATCAATGAAAAAAATCTTTATCGCCTTAATGGCAATGGTAGCTTTAGCCAGCTGTGGCAAAAGTGATGACAATGACGGAACAATCCAAGAAGGAGCATTCCCTAAAAAAATAACTGTAACTTATCCTAAAAACAATGAAAGTACAGTTATAGTGTATAATATTCAGAATGATAAAATATTATCATTTACTAAAACTGAATATAGTAATGGAGTACAAACAGGTACTACAGAGAATACAAAAATAGAATACAATGGTAATCTCATTAAACAAATAAAATCAGGAGAACCTTCTTCAGAGGATTATTCCATTATTGATTATCACTACGATGGACAAGGTCGTTTGGTGAGACGAACAATAGTAGAACCCAACGATGATGATGCAAAAACTGAAACCTATGAATATTCATACATAGGAGATCAACTCTCTAAAGAGGTTCATATTTATCCTTCAACAACTTATATTAATGGGCAGGAGAAAAAGATAAATCGCCACATAGAAAAAGTATTAGAGTACAATAGTAATATAATAACTGTAAATGAAATTAGTACTAGTCGTGATGGCAATGGAAATGTGGTAAGTGGTACAAGTACTCACACCAATACTATTGTCTATACCCTTTCCAATGGAAACTTAGTAAAAAAGGTGGAAAACCAAATAACAACTGAATATTTGTATGATACAAATACCAATCCAATGCCTTTAAACAAATTAAGTAAAACTACTGACCCTATCTACTTTTTGTCACCTGATATGAGTAAAAATAACTTGATAAAAACAGAAAAAACTTATATAGGTTATCAGGGAGTAGAAGTAAAAACAATTATTACTCAAGATCTTACTTATAATGAAAAAGGCTATCCTACGATGAATAAAAGGTATCGTCAAGAGGGTAATAATCCAAAAGAACTTAGTTCTATTACTGAATACGAGTATTAAGAATTTATATACTTATAAAAAGCGGCTTTGAAAAGCCGCTTTTTTTATTCTTTTCAAGAGCCAATTTTCCTCCTTTTTTTGCGAAATCCTCAATTTTCACCTATCCAAATTATCAAATTAATAATACGACTCTTTCTTTTCTGTTATATCTTCAAAATTTTAACACTTTAACTGCTTTAAACATCTCATCTTTATATAACCCGCTGATTTTCAATAAAAATACGTTAAAGTTTTGTTAAACTACTAATTTCATTAGGTTACTTTCAGTTATTTTTTCTTACCTTTACCACGCAAAAAGATGATAAAATCGAAAATATAGCTACAAAGTTTTATCTCTTTTTAACATTTAAGAAGCATTAAAAAACACTAAAAACAAATTGATATGGAAAACACAGCAAAACTGATTTTTGAAGGGAAAGAATACGAATTTCCTATTGTAGTAGGGACTGAAAATGAAAAAGCAATCAATATTGAAAAATTGCGTGCCCTTACTGGTTTGATAACCTTAGATTCAGGTTATAAGAACACAGGCTCTTGCAAGAGTGCCATTACCTTCCTCGACGGTGAAAAAGGTATTTTGCGTTATCGTGGCTATAATATTGAAGAATTGGCTGCTAAAGCCGAGTTTCTCGAAGTAGCCTACCTCCTTATCTTTGGCGAACTCCCCACTGCCGAAGAGTATGACGATTTCAAAAAAACAATTCACAAGTACACCCTTGTACACGAGGATATGCGCCATATTATGGACGGTTTCCCGCGCTCGGCTCACCCTATGGGGGTATTGGCATCGGCTACCAGTGCGCTCACCGCTTTCAACCCTGTGCCAGTGAATGTACATTGCCCCAAACACGTGTATCAAGCGGTCTGCAAAGCCATTGCTAAAGTAACGATTATCGCTTCTTGGGTATACCGCAAACGCGAGGGCTTACCACTGAATTACTACGACAACAGCAAGGGCTATATTGAGAACATTTTGCGCCTCTTCTTTGAAATTCCTACTGAGGAATACAAAATCAACCCTACCATTGTGAGTGCCCTCAACAAGTTGCTCATCCTCCACGGCGACCACGAACAGAACTGTTCTACTTCTACCGTACGTTTGGTAGGGTCTTCAGAGGCGGGTCTGTTTGCGAGTATTTCCTCTGGGGTTTCTGCCCTTTGGGGTCGTCTCCACGGCGGGGCAAACCAAGCGGTGATTGAGATGCTCGAAGAAATTCACAAAGACGGAGGTGATGTAGATAAGTTCATCAACAAAGCTAAAGACAAAAACGACCCTTTCCGCCTGATGGGCTTTGGACACCGTGTGTACAAAAACTTCGACCCACGGGCTAAAATCATCAAAGTAGCTGCCGATGAGGTACTCAATGCTTTAGGCATTGACGACCCTATTCTCGGCATCGCTAAACATCTCGAAAAAGTAGCTTTGGAAGACGAGTACTTCAAAGCGCGCAACCTCTACCCCAATGTAGATTTCTATTCAGGCATCATCTATAAAGCCTTAGGTATGCACTTAGAGATGTTCACTGTGCTTTTTGCTATCGGTCGTCTCCCTGGCTGGATTGCCCAATGGAAGGAAATGCGCCAAGGAGGAGAGCCTATCGGTCGTCCACGACAAATATACGTAGGTGCCACCGAAAGACCTTTTGTTGAATTGAATAAAAGATAAAAATGAAAAACATTATCTATACCATTACCGATGAGTCGCCCTATTTAGCTACTCATTCGCTATTGCCCATCATCAAACACTTTTGTGCCTCTTCGGGTATCAACTTTGAAGCCAAAGATATCTCATTGGCAGGGCGTATCTTAGCCTCTTTCCCCGATTTTCTCACAGCAGAACAACGGGTACCCGATGCCCTTAGCGAACTGGGGGCGTTGGCAACGCGTCCGGAAGCTAATATCATCAAGTTGCCTAATATCAGTGCTTCGGTACCCCAACTGAAAGCGGCTATCGCCGAACTGCAATCACAAGGCTATGCACTCCCCGATTATCCTGAAAATCCTGCCAATGAAGCCGAAACAGCTATCAAACAGCGGTATGACAAGGTGAAAGGCAGTGCGGTGAACCCTGTGTTGCGCGAGGGTAATTCCGATAGGCGTGCACCTAAATCGGTAAAACAGTACGCACAAACGCACCCGCATTCAATGGGAGCGTGGAGTGCTGAGAGTCTCACGGAAGTCGCAACGATGCAAGCGGGCGATTTCTACCACAACGAGCAATCGGTAACACTTCAAAAGGCCGATGTGGTGCGCATAGAGTTGGTAAGCCCTAAACACGAGGTGCAGGTGCTGAAAGCGCAGCTTCCTTTGCAAGCGGGTGAAGTGATAGACGCTACTTTTATGAGCAAAGAAGCGCTTTGCAAATTCTATAAAAAAGCCTTTGCCGAAGCGAAAGACAAGGGTGTACTCCTCTCTTTGCACCTGAAAGCTACAATGATGAAGGTTTCTGATCCTATTCTCTTTGGCTATGCGGTCGAAACGTACTTTGCTAATTTGTTCCAAAAACACCCGCGCGAACTGAAAGCCTTAGGGGTGAATGCACGTAACGGTCTTTCGGATATTCTGGCGAAAATAGAACAATTGCCTGCTGAAGAACAAGAACCTTTAAAACACGACATTGAGGGAGCGCTTGCGCGAGCAGCTGCTTTGGCAATGGTAAATTCCGATAAGGGGATTACCAACCTGCATTTCCCTAACGATGTGATTGTAGATGCTTCTATGCCAGCAATGATTCGCAATGGGGGAAAGATGTGGAATGCTAAAGGCGAGGCTCAAGATACTTTGGCGGTACTGCCCGATAGCACTTATGCGCGTATCTACCAAGTGGTGATCGACTTTTGCAAGAAACACGGGGCGTTTAATCCTGCTACGATGGGAAGCGTTGCCAATGTGGGCTTAATGGCTCAAAAAGCTGAGGAATACGGCTCGCACGATAAGACTTTTGAAATCCCTCATAGCGGACGTGTACAGGTGGTAGGCGCCGATGGTAAAGTGTACTTATCACATAAAGTAGAAAAAGGCGATATCTGGCGTATGTGTACTGCGAAAGATGCTGCCATACAAGATTGGGTGAAATTAGCAGTAACGCGCGCACGCCTCAGCAAAACACCAGCGGTCTTTTGGTTGGACGAGCACCGCGCTCACGATGCGCAACTCATCAAAAAAGTAAAACACTATTTGGCAACACTCGACACCGAGGGGGTAGATATCCGCATTATGTCGCCTGAAACGGCTATGCTCTTCTCCTTAGAGCGCACTCGCAAGGGCAAAGATACCATTTCGGTAACCGGCAATGTGTTGCGTGATTACCTCACCGACTTGTTTCCTATCTTAGAATTGGGCACCAGTGCCAAAGTGCTCTCTATCGTCCCCTTGATGAATGGTGGCGGACTCTTTGAAACGGGTGCAGGGGGCTCAGCACCTAAATTAGCCGAACAACTCTTTGCCGAAAATCACTTGCGCTGGGATTCCTTAGGAGAATTTCTCGCCTTAGGCGCTTCGTTAGAGCATTTTGCTCAAAAACACGAGAACCCCAAAGCCTTAGTGTTAGCCCAAACGCTCGATGAGGCAACGAGTAAGCTGTTGAACAACGATAAATCGCCTCAAGCCAAAGTAGGCACGCTCGACAATCGCGGAAGTCACTTCTATTTGGCACTCTATTGGGCAGAAGCTTTAGCGACACAAACTCAAGATAGCGCACTTGCCAAAGAGTTTGCTCCTATCGCCAAAGCCCTAAAAGACAACGAAACGACTATCGTGGAAGAGCTGACCCGCATACAAGGCACACCGGTAGATTTAGCAGGTTATTACCACCCCGATCTCACCAAAGTAGCCGAAGTTATGCAAGGAAGTAAAACCCTATTATTAATTCTTAATTGTTAATTGAATTATGGTTTTTGATATTGAAATGATAAAGAAGGTCTATGCTCAATTTCCTGAACGCGTAGACAAAGCTCGCCAAGTGGTAGGGAGACCCCTTACCCTTGCTGAAAAAATATTGTATACTCACCTATGGGACGGCACTCCTTCACGTGCTTTTGAGCGCGGTAAAGACTATGTAGATTTCGCCCCCGACCGCATCGCTTGTCAAGATGCGACCGCTCAAATGGCGCTCTTACAGTTTATGCAAGCGGGCAAAAGCAAAGTGGCTGTCCCCACCACCGTGCACTGCGACCACCTGATACAAGCCAAAATAGGTGCTGCAACCGACCTGAAAGTGGCTACTGAACAATCTAAAGAAGTATTCGATTTTCTCTCTTCGGTATCCAATAAATACGGCATTGGCTTCTGGAAACCTGGCGCAGGGATTATTCACCAAATAGTCTTAGAAAACTACGCTTTCCCTGGCGGAATGATGATAGGCACCGATTCGCATACAGTAAACGCTGGCGGATTAGGAATGCTCGCCATTGGTGTAGGCGGGGCTGATGCTGTAGATGTGATGGCAGGAATGCCGTGGGAACTGAAATTCCCTAAGCTCATAGGCGTAAAACTCACGGGCAAACTCAGCGGGTGGACTGCCCCAAAAGATGTGATTCTTAAAGTCGCCGATATTCTCACCGTAAAAGGGGGTACGGGTGCTATTGTGGAATACTTCGGCGAAGGTGCTAAATCGCTTTCGTGTACGGGGAAAGGTACTATTTGTAATATGGGTGCCGAAATAGGGGCTACTACCTCTACTTTTGGCTATGACGAGGCAATGCGCCGCTATCTGCTTGCTACTGGGCGCGAAGAAGTAGCCCTCGCTGCCGATGCCATTGCGCCTTACCTCACCGCCGACCCCGAAGTATATGCCGACCCCGAAAAGTATTTTGATCAGCTCATCGAGATAGACCTTTCTACTTTAGAGCCTTATATCAACGGGCCTTTTACCCCCGATAGAGGCACTCCTGTATCCAAAATGAAGGAAGTAGCCCGTGCCAACGATTGGCCTCTCGAGGTGCAATGGGGGCTCATCGGTTCGTGTACTAACTCGTCTTACGAAGATCTCACCCGCGCAGTTTCGGTGGTAAAACAAGCCTTAGAAAAGAGAATTACTCCTAAAGCTTCCTTTGGTATCAACCCAGGCTCTGAACAAATACGCTATACTACTGAACGCGATGGCATCATAGACATCTTCGAGCAGTTGGGCACCCGTGTGTTTACCAATGCTTGTGGCCCTTGTATCGGTCAGTGGGACAGAGAAGGCGCCGAAAAACAAGAGAAAAATACGATTGTACATTCTTTCAACCGTAACTTCTCCAAACGTGCCGACGGCAACCCTAATACGCACGCTTTTGTTGCTTCACCCGAAATGGTAGCTGCTTTGGCTATTGCCGGTAGGTTAGACTTCAACCCTATCACCGATACGTTGCTCAACGACCAAGGTGAAGAGGTAAAACTCACTCCTCCTTATGGCGAAGAGTTGCCTTCTAAAGGTTTTGCCGTTGATGATCCTGGCTATCAGGCTCCCGCCGAAGATGGTAGCAATATCGAGGTAGTAGTATCGCCTACCTCTAACCGTTTGCAACTACTCACGCCTTTCACTCCTTGGGACGGTGAGAACATCACAGGGGCTAAACTTCTCATCAAAGCGCAAGGCAAATGCACCACCGACCATATTTCGATGGCAGGAGCTTGGTTGCGTTTCCGCGGACATTTGGACAATATTTCTAACAATATGCTCATAGGGGCGGTAAATGCTTTCAACGGTAAAACCAACTCTGTGAAAAACCAACTTACAGGCGAATACGACGAAGTGCCTAAAGTACAGCGCGCCTATAAAGCTGCGGGTATCCCTTCTATTATAGTAGGCGACCACAACTATGGCGAGGGCTCTTCACGCGAACACGCCGCTATGGAACCTCGTCATTTGGGCGTACGAGCGGTATTGGTAAAATCGTTTGCGCGCATTCACGAAACCAACCTTAAAAAGCAAGGAATGCTCGCCCTCACCTTTGCCAATGAAGCTGATTACGACAAGATTCAAGAAGACGATGTGATCAACTTCCTCGACCTCACTGCCTTTGCGCCTGGCACTCCTTTGCATTTGGAATTTGTACATAAAGATGGCAGTAAGGATGTGATTACCTGCAACCATACCTACAACGCCCAGCAAATAGGTTGGTTTAAAGCAGGAAGCGCCCTGAATAAATTAGCGAATTAGCAAATTTGGAATTAGTAAATATTATCGACTTTGCCAAAGGTCTCCGTCCGTACGGCTGACACCTTTGGCAAAGTTTTTTATATTCTAAATGCCACTTGCTAAATCTACACAAGAAATTTTCCGAAACTCAAAATTGTTACTTGTCACTTGCTAATTGTTAATTATTTTGTACTTTTGCCTCTCGAAAAAGACTAAATGAACCACTCCGCTTTTATGATGATTGATAAAATAAAAGAACACATCGCTAAAATTGAGGATTTTACAGCGAAAACTAAAGACGAACTCGAACAGTTCCGCATTCAGTACCTCGGTAAAAAAGGTGTCCTAAACGACTTTTTTGCTGCTTTTAAAGAAGTACCTAATGAAGAAAAAAAGACTTTTGGACAGGTAGTGAATGAACTCAAACAAAAAGCTGAAGCTAAAGTACAAGAATGGCGCGACCGTCTTGAAGAACGCAACGAGAGTAAAGGAGTATACGGCGATTTGAGCCGCCCTGCTACCCCAGCCCCCATTGGCGCTCGCCATCCTATTTCTCTGGTGAAAAACGAAATCGTAAAAATCTTCGCGAATATTAGCTTTGATGTTTCCGATGGCCCCGAAATGGAAGATGATTGGCATAACTTCACTGCCCTCAATCTCCCCGAATACCACCCTGCACGCGATATGCAGGACACTTTCTTTATACAAACTAATCCCGATATCCTCTTGCGCACTCACACCAGCTCTGTGCAGATACGTTATATGGAAAATCACCAGCCACCTATCCGCACAATCTCCCCAGGGCGCGTGTTCCGCAACGAGGCTATCTCTGCTCGCTCTCACTGCTTGTTTCACCAAGTAGAAGGCTTGTATATCGATAAAAACGTATCTTTTGCCGACCTCAAACAAACACTATTGTACTTCACTAAAGAAATGTTTGGCAAATCACGTATCCGCTTGCGTCCGTCCTACTTCCCTTTCACTGAACCTAGTGCTGAAGTAGATATCTATTGGGGGCTCAACAACGAGGTAGATTACCGCATCACCAAAGGAACCGGTTGGCTCGAAATTATGGGTTGTGGTATGACCGACCCTAATGTGCTTAAAAACTGCGGTATCGATAGCGAACAGTACAGCGGTTTTGCTTTTGGTATGGGCGTTGAGCGCATCGCAATGTTGCTCTACCAAATCGGTGACATCCGTATGTTCTACGAGAACGATGCCCGCTTCTTAGAACAATTCAAAAGCGCCCTTTAATACATAAAAATAGAAATATGACAACAGTGAATAAAAACATACATAAACCTATGTTTAAAGTAGGGGAGGAGGTACTCATAGCTCCACAAGTCACTAATGAAAAAGAATGGCTTAAGGGAATAGTAATAGATATTGAAGACAACCCTTTTGTAGGTTTTGTGATTACAGCCAAAACAAAAGAACTCGGCGAATTTTTTGATAAAGAATACTTGTTTAAAAAATTGAATTGAGATGTTTGCTATTACTTTTGATATGCTTATTTCCGATTTGGAAAAGTATTACGGTTCGCCTTATCACTCTGCTTATACTGAAATTCGTAAAGTATTGGCTGATTGTGGTTTTTATTGGATACAAGGAAGTGTGTATGTAACCAATGAAGAGAATTTATATGTAGTGACCAAAGCAATGAATGCCCTTGATGCTATTTCTTGGTTTAGAAAGTCTGTTAGAGATATCAGAGCTTTTGAAATTAAAAATTGGTCAGATTTTACCCAAATGTTTAAAATTGAAAAATAATTCACAAACATCGTCAATTGTCAATCGTCAATTGTCAATTGAAAACGTTTCTTTTGCCTACGATGGGCAACCCGAATTACTGAAAAACATCTCCTTTGAACTCTCACAAGGCGAACACCTTTCCTTGATGGGCGAAAGCGGCTGCGGTAAGAGTACCCTCCTCAAAGTTATCTACGGACTTGTAGACGTACAACAAGGCTCTGTTCTCTTTCACAACGAGCGCGTCTGGGGGCCTTCACGTCAGTTAGTCCCTGGTTTCAAAACGATGAAATACCTCGCTCAAGATTTTGGCTTAGGCCCCTATCACACTGTTGCTGAAAACGTAGGAAAGTTCATCTCCAATCTCGATTTAGTTTACAAAAAAGAACGTGTAATGGAGCTTCTCACCTTAGTAGGTATGGAGCGCTTTGCTCCCCTAAAAGCCCTAAACCTCAGTGGTGGCGAAAAACAACGTGTCGCATTGGCAATGGCATTAGCCCAAGAACCCCAATTGTTGTTGCTTGATGAGCCTTTTAGTCAGATAGATAATTTTAGAAAAAACGATTTGCAACGCACCCTTTTTGCTTATCTAAAAGAGCAGAATATCAGCTGTATTGTAGCAACTCACGACGGTAAAGATGCCCTTTCTTATTCCGATAAAACTGCGATAATGCGCAAAGGTGAATTGTTGTATTTCGGCAACACTCTCAACATCTACGCCCAAGATACCGATGCCTATACAGCTTCTCTTTTTGGCGAAGTAACTACCTATCAAGGCAAACTCTTCAAGCCTCATCAAATAGCACTTGCTCCTCAACCCACTAATTGGCAGGTTTCTGTGCAACATAGCTATTTTCAAGGAGCTCACTATCTTATAGAAGCTACTACTCCCGAAACAAAAGTCTATTTCTATCACCCTGCCCCGCTTGCTAAAAACGCTACAGTTCATTTACAAATCAAATAGCCCGCGCGGATCGCACCAAATTGCCAAATGTATTTCCATCATTATAATATCGTTACTCCTTTAGGACTCGACCTCCCTACCACCGCTCATTTGGTGCTGAGAGAACAATCGGGCATCGCTCGTTATCCAATCTATGGGCAGCTCACTAATGTTTGTCTTTCTAAAATAGGCGATGGGGCTTTAGAGAGCAAGTACCAGCAACTCGTGGGGCGTGAAGGTTTTTCGCGATTGGAAAAAATGCTCCTTTTGGCAGTTGTTCCTATACTTCATCATATCAAAATCACCCCTCGCACCGCTCTAATTCTTTCCACGACCAAAGGCAATATTTCAGCACTTGCCAAAGGAAATCCTACTCCTTTACTTTCAACTACTGCCCAAAAAATCGCTACTGCAATAGGTATTACCACTACGCCTATTGTGTTATCTAATGCCTGTGTATCAGGAGCAATGGCGCTCTCAGTAGCCGATAGTCTGCTAAAAACAGATAGTTATGATAGTGCTGTGGTATTAGCTGGCGATGAGATAAGCGAATTTGTGCTTTCGGGCTTTCAGTCCTTTCAAGCGATGAGTGCTAAACCTTGCAAGCCTTACGACGCTACCCGCGATGGCATTACCTTAGGTGAAGCAACCGCCGCTGTATATGTGAGTAAAGAAGCGCAAGGTGCTAAAGCTCAACTCTTAGGAAGTAGCTCTATCAACGATGCCAATCATATTTCAGGACCTTCACGCACCGGCGAAGGATTGTATTTGAGTGTGCAAAATGCCTTAGACGAAGCTAAACTACAGCCTCAACAAATCGATTTGATCAACGCTCACGGTACGGGTACTCTCTATAACGACGAGATGGAAAGTATTGCCTTTATGCGCGCCAATCTCCTCTCTGCTCCTCTCAATAGTTACAAAGGCTATTTTGGGCATACACTCGGTACTTCAGGGCTACTTGAAACCCTGCTTACTATAGAGTTAGCCCGTTATAAAACCCTTCTAAAAAGCCTCAATTTCGATACACTTGGCGTTTCTCATCCTATAAAAGTACTGAGAACAACCGAGTATAAAGAGGTGCATTACTTCCTCAAAACAGCCTCAGGCTTCGGAGGCAGCAACACCGCACTTGTAATTAAACAATTATAACCCCTTAATATATAATCATTAACATCTAAGTATTATTTTTTTTGTTAAAAAAAAGTGAATAAAAATTTGCGTATAAAGAAAATATTCGTAACTTTGAGCCCGATTTTAACACTATAAAGTAATAAAAAGATGAGAAAAATAATTTTGTTGATGAGCATTTTTGCTATCCATCTCTCTATGGCACAGCAACAAAGCTCTCCCGATGGCAGTGTGATACTCTCTTTTTCACTGAAAAGTGACGGAACTCCTTCGTATAAGGTGTCCTACAAAAATAAACCAGTGATAAACGAAAGTACTTTAGGTTTTACTCTTAAAAAAGCTGAACCTTTAACTAATAACTTTAAAGTAGTAGATACTAAAAAATCTACCTTTAAAGAAACGTGGAAACCCGTATGGGGGGAAGAAAGCGAAATTCTAAACCACTACAACGAACTTCTCGTGCAATTGCAACAAGAGAAAACCAACCGAAAAATGAATATTCGCTTTCGTGTGTATAATGAAGGTGTCGGATTCCGTTACGAATTCCCTTCTCAAAAAGAACTTACCTATTTTGTAGTAGAAGAAGAGCTCTCTCAGTTTGCGATGACGGGTGACCATACCGCTTGGTGGATTCCTGGCGATTACGATACTCAAGAATACGACTATACAGAAAGCAAACTCTCCGAAATTCGCGGACTGATGAAACAAGCCGTAACCGAGAACGTGTCTCAGTTCGCTTTTTCACCTACCGGCGTACAAACTTCTTTAATGATGAAAACCAAAGATGGCTTGTATATCAATCTTCACGAAGCTGCCTTGGTTGATTATTCCTTGATGAACCTCAATCTCGACGACAAAACTTTCACCTTCCAATCTTGGCTCACCCCCGATGCACAGGGAGCTAAAGGCTATTTGCAAGCCCCTTGTCACAGTCCTTGGCGTACGATTATGGTGAGTGATGACGCTCGTAAAATCTTGGCGTCACGCTTGATTCTCAACCTCAACGAACCTTGTGCTATTGCCGATACATCTTGGATTAAACCTGTAAAATACGTCGGTGTTTGGTGGGAAATGATTACCGGTAAAAACTCTTGGAGCTATACTAACGACCTCCCTACTATCGACCTCAATACCGTTGATTACACCAAAACCAAACCTAATGGTACCCACGGCGCTACCAACGAAGAAGTGCGCAAATACATCGATTTTGCAGCAAAACACGGCTTCGACCAAGTGCTTGTGGAAGGTTGGAATATAGGATGGGAAGACTGGTTCGGACACAAAAAGGACTATGTGTTTGACTTTATAACTCCTTACCCCGACTTCGACCTTAAAGCACTGAACGACTACGCACACTCTAAAGGCGTGAAACTGATGATGCACCACGAAACTTCTGGATCTACCCGCAACTACGAGCGCCACATCAAAGCCGCTTACGAGTTGATGAACAAATATGGTTATAACTCAGTGAAAAGCGGGTATGTAGGCGACATCCTCCCTGTGGGTGAACACCACTACAGCCAATCGACTATTAACCACTACCTCTATGCAATCAAAGAAGCTGCTAAATACAAAATAATGGTGAATGCGCACGAAGCAGTACGCCCTACAGGCCTTTGCCGTACTTACCCAAATATGATAGGCAACGAATCAGCTCGCGGTACTGAGTACGAGGCTTTTGGTGGTAACAAAGTATTCCACACCACTATCTTGCCTTTCACTCGTTTGCAAGGAGGACCTATGGACTATACTCCTGGTATCTTCGAGACCGAATTGAAGTATGTAAACCCTAACAACAACAGCCAAATACGCAGTACCTTGGCACGCCAATTAGCCTTGTATGTAACGATGTACAGTCCGCTACAAATGGCAGCCGACTTGCCTGAAAACTACGAAAAATATATGGATGCCTTCCAATTCATCAAAGATGTGCCCGTAGATTGGCAAAAAAGCGTATATCTTGAAGCAGAACCAGGACGTTATATCACCATTGCGCGTAAAGATAAACACAGCAACAATTGGTATGTAGGTTGCACCGCTCACGAAGGCGGACATACTTCAGAACTCTTGCTCAACTTCCTCGACAAAGGTAAGAAGTATGAGGCTACCATCTATGCCGATGCCAAAGATGCCAATTGGAAAACCAATCCTAAGGCATATACAATCACCAAACAAAAAGTAAATGCTAAAACCAAATTAAAACTCACAGCTGCTCAAGGCGGTGGCTATGCTATACAAATTAGAGAATTAGCAAATTAGCAAAATTAGAAAATTAACCAATGATTGTTTATGCAAAAGCCTAATGTGATTTTAGAAAAGACTTTTCAGTTTTCTCTTAGAATTGTTGAGCTTTGTAATGTTTTGGAGGAGAATAGAAAATATGCTATTGCGAACCAATTATTAAGGTCTGGCACTTCTATAGGAGCTAATGTGAGAGAGGCTCAGAATGCAGAAAGTCAGCAGGACTTTATCCATAAGTTTAAAATTGCAGCTAAGGAAGCCGAAGAAACAATGTATTGGTTAGATATATGTTTATATTCAAGGGATTATCCTGATACTCAAGTAGAAAAACAGGAATTGTTGAATATTATGTATATAATAAATAGTATTATAGGAACAATGAAAAGAAAATTAGTGAATTAGCGAATTACAAATAAATGGTATAGGAATTTGCTAATTTTCAAATTCTCAAATTTTCAAATTTTATTCGTATGAAAGTAAAAATGAACAAACTACTTTATGCAGTAATGTTTTTCTTGTGTGTAGCTTTCGGTTACGCACAACAAATCACTGTAAAAGGAACAGTGAAAGATGGCACTGGCGAACCCCTAATGGGCGCTAGTGTGCTCGTGAAAGGTACCTCTCACGGTACTGCCGCCGATTTCGACGGTAAATTCGAACTAAAAGTCGACAAAGGCGCTACCCTTGTCTTCTCATCTGTAGGCTTCAAAACCCAAGAAGTCGCCGCTAAAGCAGTGATGAACATCACCCTCCAAGAAGATGTACAACAACTCGGCGACGTAGTAGTTATCGGGTATGGAGCTGTAAGAAAAAAGGACTTAACAGGTTCTGTAAACTTAGTAACCGATAAGGACTTTAACAAAGCTCCTGCCGTAAATGCCGACCAGCTTATCCAAGGTAAAATAGCAGGGGTACAGATGACCTCTGCAAGTGGTGCTCCCGGTGAAGGACAAACCATTCGCGTACGTGGTAATGGCTCTTTGTCCTTAACTTCTAACCCGCTAATTGTAATTGACGGCGTGCCAATGAACGATGGCGGCGTGGGCGGTTCTCGTAGTATCTTCAACTCTATCAACCCTGAAGATATCGAAAGTATGACTGTATTGAAAGACGCATCCTCTACCGCTATCTTCGGTTCTCGTGCTGCCAATGGGGTGATTATGATTACCACCAAAAAAGGAAAAGCAAACCAAGAAATGAAGATTAGCTTCAACACCAGCATCGCACTACAAGATGTAAACAAATATGTTGATGTGATGAGTGCCGATCAATACCGCCAAACTGTAAAAGGATTGAATATCCCTGCTGCCGAAGCGCTCTTAGGCAATGCTAATACCAATTGGCAAAAAGAAATCTACCAAGTAGCCCCTATGAGTAATAGTACTTTAGTGCTCTCTGGCGCCTACAAAACTTTGCCTTATCGTGTATCTATAGGGCATTCGTATGCCGATGGGGTGTTGCGTACCGATAACTTCAAACGTACCAATGCCAAAATTAGCTTGAACCCTACTTTCTTTGATAAATCATTGAAATTAGAATTGAATGCCAATGGTACTTATATGCAAAACCGTTTTGCCGAAAAAGGAGCTATAAGTTCAGCGGTTCTCTATGACCCTACCCAATCAGTGTTTGGAGGTCCCGCTAAATACGGTGGATACCACGCTTGGATTGACCCAGCTACACAAAATCGCTCTAACTTAGCTGCAACCAATCCTATGGCGTTATTGAACTTTACCGACGATAGTTCTAAAGTGTTTCGCTTTATTGGTAATGTAAAAGTTGATTATACTTTACCTTTCTTTAAAGATATTACCGCTACCGTGAATGCTGGTTTAGACTACAGTAATGGTAAAGGCGATAAAATTATCGACCGCCGTATGCCTACTGCCACTACTGGTTTTGCAGGAAGTACTAATACCTATGATAATAAAGCAACTAATAAGTTGTTTGATGCTTATGTAAACTATATGAAGGACATCAAAGATACACATAGTATTGGGCTAATGGTAGGACACTCTTATCAATCTTTTGAATTTGACGATAATAGTACTCAAAAAGATTACTTTGTAAACCCTGGCGATAACAAAATTGTACCTAATATCAACAAAAGTAAAAACGTGTTAATGTCATTCTTTGGTCGTGCAAACTATAGCTATAAAGATCGTTACCTCCTTACCGCTACCCTCCGTGCCGATGCTTCTTCTAAACTAAACCCAGACGACCGTTGGGGCTACTTCCCTTCAGTTGCCTTGGCTTGGAATGTGAGCAACGAAAAATTCCTCAAAGACAACAAAACCCTTAACGAACTCAAATTGCGTTTTGGTTATGGTGAAGTAGGGAACGTAAATGGTTTGGGCGACTACCTATTCCTTACCAATTACACCCGTAGCCAAGATGGCGCTTCTTACCAATTTGGTGATAGATTCTATCAAACTTACCGCCCTGGGGTAACCAATAAAAACCTACGTTGGGAAATTGGTAATACCCTCAATGCTGGTATCGACTTTGGATTGTTAGACAACCTCATCACAGGTACCCTCGATGTATATCGCAAACAAACTAAAGACCTAATTGCCGAAACCACTATCGACCCTTTCACCAACTTCAAAAACCGTGTAAATGCCAATATAGGCGATATGGAAAATAAAGGGGTTGAGTTTGGATTAACAGTAAATCCTATTCGCAATACCGAAAAAAATATCCGTTGGAGCTTTAACTACAATATCTCTTATAACGATAATAAGATTACCCGTATGCCCGACGATCAACCTACAGGAGGTATAGAAGGTGGTACAGGTAACCGTGTACAATTACACCGACAAGGAGAAACCCCTTATGCTTTTTATGTTTATCAACAAGTGTACGACGCTCAAGGTAAACCTATCGAAAATACTTTTGTGGATAGAAACGGCAATGGCAAAATTGACGAAGGTGACCGCTACTTGTACAAATCACCTTTTGCCCCTATAACTATGGGATTTGGTACCGATTTGAACTACAAGAATTGGGATTTGAACATCACTACTCGTGCAAACATCGGCAATTATGCGTATAATAACACTCAATCTCGTTTAGATCAGCTTGGTGAAATTACAGCTAATAGTGGCTTTATTGTTAATATTAAAGCAAATCAGGCAGATGCTAATTTCCAACGCCATAACGACCAAGCGTGGTTAAGTGATTACTATATTGAAAACGCTTCATTCTTCAAGTTAGACAATATCACCTTAGGTTACACCTTCCCTCATACCGATAAAATGTACGTCCGCCTCTATGGTACTGTACAAAATGTATTGACTATTACTAAGTACAGCGGTTTAGACCCTGAAGTGTTTGGCGGTATTGATAACAACTTTTATCCTCGCCCTCAAACTTACTTGTTGGGCTTGAATCTTAACTTTTAATATATGCAAAGTATGAAAAAATATATCAAACATAGTATTTTAGGACTTGCGATGGCTTTTTCGCTTAGTGCCTGCCTAAAGGACTTAGACCAAGAACCTATTGACCCCGATAGCTTCACTGAAAAAGATGTGTTCAAAAACGCTACCGAAGCTAAAAGTGCCTTAGCTAAAATTTATGCCTCAATGGCAGTTACAGGACAAAAGGGACCTTCTGGAGATGGTGACCTTGCTAATGCAGACGAAAGTTCAACTCAGTTCACCCGTGTACAGTTTTATTTACAAGAGTCAAGTACCGATGAAGCTATCATTCGTTGGGCTGATGCGGGGGTGCCCGATTTTCACAATATGAGTTGGACTCCTTCTAACGCTTTCACTAATGGTTATTACAACCGTTTAGGGCAACAAATCGCTTTTGCTAATTCGTTTATCGATAACGCTAAAGACTTAGCTTCCGACCCCGAAGTGGCTTATTTTATTGCCGAAGCGCGCTTCATCCGTGCTTATGCTTACTATAATGTTATTGATGCTTTTGGAAAAGCACCTTTGATTACCTCATCAAAAGCTGATTTAAAACCTGCTCCAAACTCTCGTGCCGAACTCTTTAACTTCGTAGAAAGCGAACTAAAGGATTTAGAGGGAAAACTTAAACCTGCTCGTACCAATGAATACGGACGTGTAGATCAAGTCGCTGCTCAAGCTCTTTTGTCTCGCTTGTACCTCAATGCCAAAGTGTATATAGGCCAAGATAAATACACCGATTGTATTACCTATGCTAAAAAGGTAATCGCCTCTTCCTATAGATTAAATACTACCGATGCCAATAACAATGGTACCGCTTATGATGAGTTGTTCTTAGCCGACAACAATAGTAATGGCGCTCAAAACGAATTTATTCTCGTCGTAAATTTTGATGGTTTGAACACCAAAACTCACGGAGGAACCTCTTTTATTACTCACGCAGCTACAGGAGGAGATATGAATCCTAACTTAATTGGTATTAATGGTGGATGGCAAGGTATTACAGTTACTAAAGAGTTTGTCGATAAATTTGATGCTTCTGCACGCAATGGTAATAACGAACCTACCGCTTGGAATGACAAACGCGCTATGTTCCATACCGGCGGACAAACCTATGAGAATACAAATATAAAAGAGTTTAAAACGGCTGGTTATGCGGTTACTAAGTTCAGAAATATTACTTCTACAGGTGCTGTAGGTAAAGACCCTGCTAAGGACTTCCCTGATACCGATTTACCGCTCATCCGTTTAGCCGAAGTATATCTTACTTATGCTGAAGCCGTACTACGCGGTGGCGCAGGTGGCGATAGAGCTACTGCCTTAGGCTATATCAACCAATTGCGCACTCGTGCTTATGGTAACGCCTCTGGCAACATAACCAATAGCGACCTTACCTTAGATTTTATCTTAGACGAACGCGCTCGCGAACTCTATTGGGAAGGATTGCGCCGTACCGACCTCATCCGTTACAATAAATTTACTACCGCCGATTATCTTTGGTCTCTCAAAGGTGGTGCCGCTTCTGGGGTAGCTGTTCCTGATTATAGAAACTTATATCCTATCCCTCAAGATGCGCTCACTGCTAATGAAAACCTTAGACAAAACACTGGATACTAAAAAAGAAATACTATGAAAAATATATTTAAATCTATATTATTATGTTCAGGACTTACCTTGTTCGTAGCTTGTGAAAAAGATGAGGACAAGGTGACAATGAGTGCTAATGCTCAAGTAGAGTCTACGCTATCAACTAATACAATAGTGTTAGATAAAACACAATCAAACACTACTGTCCTTACCGTAAGTTGGGAAGAAAAAGATTTTAATGTAGCTGTAGCTCCTACCTATACAGTCAATTTAGAATATGGAGGTAAAGTGAAACCTATCTCTGTGAAACAGTCTCCTTTAACCTTCACTACTAAAGAATTGAACGACTATCTTCTTGGTTTAAAAGTCCCTGCAGGTACAGCTACTAACGTAACAGTGTATGTAAAAGCTGCCCTTAGTGACCAACGTAGTATTGTTTCAAAAAAGAATACTTTGAATGTAACTCCTTTCCTTGATGAAATCAAACCAAGCGAATGGGGAATAGCAGGTAGTGGTGCTAATGGTTGGGAAGAAGACCAAGATAAAGATATCAAAATGTGGAATGCCGCCGATGGTACTTTGGTAGCTTATGCAACATTAACCAATGGTGAAATCAAATTCCGCAAGAACAATAAGTGGAATGAAAATCTTGGTAAAAAAGCGGGTACTCAAAAAGAACTTACTTCAAGTGGTGATAATATAACAGTAACCGCTGGTACTTACAAAATCACTCTTAACCTTAGTAATTCTACTTATAATATCGAAACTTATTCTTGGGGTATTGTAGGCGACTTAAATAATTGGGGTAATAGTGGTCTTCCTGATATTAAAATGACTTATGAAGGTGGTACCAACTCTTGGGTTGCTAAAAATGTAGTTATAGCAACTGAAGGAAGTATTAAATTCCGTTTGAATAGTGATTGGGGTACTAACTTTGGTGCTGATAGCACTACTGACCCCGCTACCGACCTTGAGGGAAATGTTACCTCTGGAGGTAAAAATATCAAAGTAGCCGCTGGTACTTATAACGTATCTTTCTCATTCGATGCAACTAACAAAGGTACCTACAAAATAGAAAAAAAATAATCCATTTAAAAGAGTACCTAAAAGTTTCAAAATTGCCTTTACGGCACTAAACTTTGCCAAAGCCTAAAACTTTGGCAAAGTTTATTATATTGATAATCAACATTTCTCTGAGTTCCTCCAAGTCTCTCTGAGTTTCTCTAAGTCTCAAAAAATAATTAAACACTAAAAAATATGAAAACATACATCTATTTATTAGCAATTTGCTCTTTGTTATCCTGCAAAAAGGATAATAAAGGCGAGCCTACCCCACAAAATGTATCACCCATCGACCTTACTAAAATTGACAACGGTAATCGCGTGATGATGCAAACCTTCTATTGGGATGTAGAACCTCGCGGTGAATGGTGGAATACCATTACCCCCAAACTCGATGATTGGAAAGCTAATGGCGTAGACCGTATTTGGCTGCCTCCTGCCACCAAAGGCGCTTCTGGGGGCTATTCTATGGGCTACGACCCCTCCGATTATTTTGATTTTGGCGAGTACAACCAACACGGCACTACCAAAACACGCTTCGGCTCACGCAATGAACTCGAAAACCTCATCAGCAAAGCCCACGAAAAAGGCTTGCAAGTAATCGCCGATATTGTAATCAATCATTGCAATGGGGGAGGAGAGGAGATAAACCCTTATAAAAACAACGAAAAAACAAAAACACTGTTTGATAAAACTCACGGTAACGCTTCCGAAAAATTTAATCGCAATTACGAGCATTTTCACCCTAATGCTATTGAAACATCCGATGAAGGAGGTGGTTTCTTTTTAGATCTTGCACACAGAGTGCCTTATGTACAAGATTGGTTGTGGAAAAAAGACGAATCAGTAGCTAAGTATTACAAAAATACAATGAAATTCGATGGCTGGCGTTTCGATTATGTAAAAGGATTTGGAGCGTGGGTCATCAAGGAATGGATGAAATCTGTTGGCGGTTTTGCGGTAGGTGAACTCTGGGACGGCAACCCCGAAACCCTTAAAAATTGGGTAGATGCTTCCGGCATTTCAGCCTTCGATTTTGCTTGTTATTATGCCGTAGAAAAAGCCTTGGATAGCCAAAATGATATGCACCATTTAATGAGCGACCAGCACCCTATGTTGCGCACTTTGCGCCCCGATAAAGCAGTAACTTTCGTCGGTAACCACGATGTAGACGATAGAAACGATGTCCACCCCGATAATACCATCCCTAAGAATAAAAAACTAATGGCTTATGCCTATATCCTTACCCACAGCGGTTACCCTTGTATTTTCTATACTGATTATGAAAATTCTACTAACAAAACCAAATTGCAAAAGTTGATGCTTATCAACCGCAGTTTAGCAGCAGGCGAAGAAAAATTCCACTTAGCCTCTAATACCGAGTATGTAGCCTCGCGTTTGGGTAAAGACAAAAGTCCTGGTTTAGTGTTGTTCCTCAACAATGGCAACACCCCTGCCGAGCGTACCATTACCACCCATTTCAAAGGCAAAATCTTAATAGACTATACAGGTAACTCTACCGAGCGCTTCGCTACCAATAACGAAGGGCGTGTAACCCTAAAAGTCCCCGCTAACAGCTATACTATTTGGTCTGTCGGCCAATAAATTTTTTAGTTTTACACTCAGCGAGCTACTCATCACAAGTAGTTCGCTGTTTTATTCACTACTACTTAAAAATATTTATTTAGTGTCAGTTCAATATAACAGAATATTGATTTACACCTTTGTATCGTAATATATTCACAAAATAATTCACTGTCAGGTGAAAATTAGTGAGATAATATAAAGTAAAGAGTTTTATACATTCCAAAATTCGTGAAAATTCGTGAAATTCGTGGGAGTTAAAAAGAGGCTGTCCGAAAAGTCTAAAAATCGCTTTTGCATCATAAACTTTGTCAAAGTCCCAAAACTTTGACAAAGTCTATAAACCTGATAATCAATCACTTTTAAAGTATGTTATGTAGGAAAGCCAGCGATAGCTGGGTATGTGCTGCAAACACCCATATACAAAACATTTTGCAAACGCCCATATACAAAACTTTTTACAAACACTCACACAATAAACTATTTACAAACACCCACACAAAAAACATTTTGGATACTCCCCCACAACTGATATACAATCACTTTTACGGATAGTCCCCCTTCGGGGGTTCGGGGGCTTTCAACAAACTTACAACAAATGAAAAACTACTTTTTAGCCTTTACATTAGTCGCTACCATTTCAGCTACTGCCCAACACAAAACCTTAGCAGGCTTCGCTTATGGCAACCCTGTTGTCCCTACAGGTGACGAGTGGCAATCACCCGAAAACCTATCCCTTAACAAGGAATATCCGCGAGCCTACTTCTTTTCGTTCAACAACGAAAAACAAGCCACACAAGTATTGCCCGAGTATACTCCCTATTGGCAATCCCTCAATGGGCAATGGCGATTCCATTGGTGCAAAACCCCAGAGCAGCGCCCTAAAGACTTCTATAAAACCGATTACGATACCTCAAAATGGGATGCTATTCCCGTACCGTCTAATTGGAATGTCTATGGTATCCAAAAAAACGGATCGCTGAAATATGGTCTGCCTATCTATGTGAACCAACCCGTGATTTTCTACCACGAACGCAAGGTCGACGATTGGCGCAAAGGAGTAATGCGCACGCCTCCAACAGATTGGACAACCTACGATTATCGCAATGAAGTAGGTTCCTACGTGCGCGAGTTTGAAGTCCCTGCCAACTGGAACGGACGCGAAATATTTATCGATTTCGATGGGGTAGACTCTTTCTTCTATCTGTGGATCAATGGCAAATATGTAGGTTTCTCTAAAAACTCTCGCAATGTAGCCTCGTTTGATATTACCCCCTATCTTCAAAAAGGCAAAAATAAAGTAGCCGTAGAAGTGTACCGCAATTCCGATGGCTCTTTCCTCGAATCTCAAGATATGTTCCGCTTACCAGGGATTTTTAGAACTGTCGCCCTGCGCGCTACCCCAAAAGTACAAATCTTCAATTTGAACATCCTTACCGATACAAAAGATGAAAACCTTTGGCAACTAAATATAAATACTGAAGTACGCAACCTCAGTGCCAAAACAGCAAAACACTATCAATTGCGCTATGTGATGTATGAAGTCGCACTGTATGAAGATGATGTAATCCCTACAGCTGTTCAAACACAAACCTCATTAAGTGTGCTAACGCCAAAAACACTCGGTAAAACCACCACTACTATAGCTGTGGAAAAACCTAAATTATGGTCAGCCGAAGCTCCTCATCGCTATGTACTCGTCGCTCAATTATTAGATAAAAAAGGCAAAGTGGTTGAAACGGTCTCATCATACTTTGGCTTTCGCAAAGTAGAGATTAAAGATAAAGTCTATTATCTCAATGGTCAGCCAATCAAACTCAAAGGCGTAAATCGTCACGAAACACACCCCGCACAAGGGCACACGCTCACTCACGAGCAAATGCAAGAAGACCTCTTCTTGATGAAACGCAACAACATCAACCACGTGCGCAATTCTCACTATCCTCCCGATCCTTATTGGTTCTACCTATGCGATAAGTATGGTATCTATTTAGAAAATGAAGCCAATATCGAGTCACACGAATATCATTATGGCAAGGAATCGCTCTCACATCCCAAAGAATGGGAAAATGCACACGTTGCCCGCGTAACCGAAATGGTAGAAGCTACTTACAACGCACCTTCTGTCGTGATTTGGTCTTTAGGAAATGAAGCAGGCCCTGGCGACAACTTCAAAGCAGCTTACAACCACCTGAAAACCATCGATAAAAGCCGCCCTGTGCAGTACGAACGCAACAACAGTATCGTCGATATGGGCTCTAACCAATACCCATCGGTAGCGTGGGTTGAGAAAGCTGCTACCGATGAATTGGATATCAAATACCCCTTCCACATCTCGGAATATGCCCACTCTATGGGCAACGCTATGGGCAATCTCGCCGATTATTGGAAAGCGATTGATAGCAGCAACTACATCTGTGGTGGTGCAATTTGGGATTGGGTAGACCAATCAATCTATAATTATACAAAAAACGGCATTCGTTATGAGGGCTATGGTGGTGATTTCGGCGATTACCCTAACGACGGTCAGTTTGTGATGAACGGACTCATTTTCGCCGATCGCAAACCGAAACCACAACTCGCCGAAGTGAAAAAAGTCTATCAAGAAGTAGCGGTTTCTAAATATGCCCCATTTCTTAAAGAGGATATAATGTCTCCTCCTATCTTTGAAATTTTTAATAAAAACTACTTCCGCACTTTATCACATTTAAAAGGTGTGTGGAAACTCTACAAAAACGGTTTTGAAATAAAAAAAGGAAACTTTTCAATAGACGCTATTCCTCCACAAAAAAGTGACAGAGTAAATATACACTACCTTCCTGAAGAAGATGCCGATTACTATATCAATTTTGAGTTTGAACTCGCTGAAGATATGCCTTGGGCTAAAAAAGGTTTTGTACAAGCAGCTGAACAACTCCATTGGCCTGAAAAGAAAGTAGAAAAATCACCTATTGCTTCAGTAACCAAAGGAGAAAAACTCACTCTTAGCAAAGACCAGAAAACCCTTGCAGGTAAAGACTTCTCTGTGCAATTCGATTTTGAAAAAGGCACCATTGCCAAATTGCAATATGGCGAACAACCTATTGTAGAAAATAGTGATTTTCAACTCAATGCCTTTCGTGCTTTTCTAAACAACGATGTGTGGGCGTACCAGCAGTGGTTTGCCAAAGGATTACACAATCTGCAACATAAAGCCTTATCACACAAAGTAACCAAAAACGCCAATGGCAGTTATAGCTTTGCCTTCACCGTACAATCACAAGCGCCTAATGGGGCACAACTCGTAGGTAAACCTAGTGCAGCCGACCATCATATTGAGGAATTTACCAATAAACCTTTTAATAATGACGATTTCCGCTTTGTTACCAACCAAGTGTTCTCTGTCTACCCCGATGGCTCTATTGAGCTACAAGCGGCTATCGCCTCCAATGTGCCAACAGCTATATTACCACAAATAGGTTATCAGCTCAAATTACCTAAAAAATTTAGATATACCACTTACTACGGTCGTGGTACTCAAGATAACTATTCCGACCGCAAAACAGGAGCTTTTGTAGGAATATACAATGATGAGGTAACTTCTCCTCTTCCAGAAGGCGGTTCTTCTTTCCCCAAACCGCAGGATATGGGGCATCATCAAGATACGCGTTGGGTAGCGCTTAAAAACGATGATAACAAAATAGGAGTGCTATTGGTAGCCAATCCTACAATGGATTTTTCAGCTTTAGCTCACTCACCTCAGCAACTCACTTTGGCAGGGCATCCTTACCAATTGCCTGAGTCCGATGCTACTTATCTGCAACTCAGCGCTGCCACTACGGGGGTAGGTGGTAACAGTTGTGGCCCCACTCCGCTCATCCGCGATAGAGTAACAGCAAGCCCTACGCATTTCGGCTTTATCATACGCCCTATAAAAGTCCGCACTTCAGGAACTGATGAAAATGAAAAAATAGCCGATCAAGCACAGGTGAGCCCCAGTACTCCTGCACCTGCTTTTGTAACAAACTTAGAAAAAGATAAAAGTGTGCCGATGAAAGTAATTTTTGCCAGCAGTGAGGAAGTAGGCTTAGGTGAAGCAACCCATCTGCTTGACAATGACCCTAGTACTATATGGCACAGCGCCTATAGTGTCACCGTCGCAAAATATCCCCATTGGGTAGATTTCGAGCTGCTGAAAGAAACCCTCATAATAGGTATTAGTTACTTACCCCGCAGTGATGAGTACAAAACCGGTGATGTAAAGGATTTTAGTGTGTCGGTAAGTAACGACGGGCAACATTGGGAAGAAATCTACAAAGGTACTTTCCCGCTAAAAGACGGCAGACCCCAAAAAGCCATTTTCGCCAAACCCGTAAAAGCCCGCTATTTGCGATTCACCGCCCTAAGCGAACAATACGGACAAGACTACGTAAGTGGCGCAGAACTACAGATTCTAAGTAAAACCCCCTAACCCCTAACCCCTAATTTGCCTAATTCCCAAATTATTACTATCTTTGCCGCATCTATTCCTTTTTCCTAAATATTTAAACAGTAAAACATTATGAAAAAAACACTTTTTTCAGTGCTCTCACTGATGGCTTTCGGTCAGTGGTTATGGGCACAAGAAACCGAAATCATTACCCACCCTCAATCGCAATACCAAAAAGCGGTAGAACTCTACAATCGCAAGTTGTATGAGCCTGCGCAAAACCTCTTCCGCAAAGAGCAAACCGCCAACCCCGATAAGGCAATCCGCGCTCAAAGTGAATACTATGTAGCCACTATTGCTGCATTGCTCAATCAGGATGGCGCCGATGCCTTAGTGAACAACTTCATCGTCAATCACCCCGAGTCGCCTATGAGTAGCGAAGCTTACTTGCAAATGGCAAATCTCTACTTCCAGCAAGGTAACTATGCCGAGGCCTTGGAGTGGTATGAAGCTATCGATGAACTCAATGTATCAAGCGACGAAAAAGCGCGTTTCAACTTCCAAAAAGGCTACTGCCTCTTCCATACAGGCAAACAAGCCGAGTCAAAACCTTATTTCGAGTCGGTGCAGAACAACCCTCTATACGCCGATAATGCCAAGTATTATCTGGGGTATATAGCCTATGACTCCGATGATTATGCAAAAGCCGAAAGTTACTTCCGCGAGGTGCAAGACGATGCAACTCTCAGCAAAAATGTATCCTACTTCCAAGCCAATATGTACTTCAAACAAGCCCTTTACGACGAGGCTATTGAAGAAGGAAAAAAACAGCTCGCCAAAACCAAGAGCGCTCAAGAAGTATCAGAACTCAACAAAATTATAGGCGAAAGTTATTTCAATCAGAAAAAATATAAAGAAGCTATCCCTTATTTGCAAAACTACAAAGGCAAAAAAGGCAAATTCTCCAATACCGATTATTACTATTTAGGATATGCTTTCTATAAAAATAACGACTACAAGGCTGCTATCGAGCAATTTAACAAAATTGTAGGAGGTAATGATAATGTAGCCCAAAACGCTTATTATCACTTAGCCGAATGTTACCTCAAAACCGACCAAAAGCAGCAGGCACTCAACGCTTTCCGCAACGCCTCTCAAATGGATTTCGATAAGCAAATTAAAAAAGATGCGCACTTGAATTACGCCCGCCTCAGCTACGAAATTGGGAACCCTTATGAGAGTGTGCCTAATGTATTGCAAGCCTATGCACAAGCCTATCCTAACGACAATAAAGAAGAAATACAATCCCTTTTAGTCGATTCCTATATCTCTTCTGGTAACTACCAAGCAGCGATCAGTCTGTTAGAAAAATCTAACGACCCTAAAGATAAAGAAACCTACAAAAAAGTAGCCTTCTATCGCGGATTGGAACTCTTCAACGAACTCCAATACACCGATGCTTTGCAGTATCTCACCAAAGCCATTGCCGGTAGCGGAAGTCTTTCAGCACGTGCGTCTTATTGGGCTGGTGAATCGGCTTATCAGCTAAAAGATTACAAAGCTGCAGAAACTTACTACACTCAGTTTGTAAACAATCCAGCGGCTGCCAAAACCGAAGAATATCCCAAAGGATTCTACGGATTAGCATACTCACAGTTCAATCAACACAACTACGCTTCAGCAATCGTCAATTTCGAAAAATACCTCAAACAAAGTCCTAAAGATAATGTTTGGAAACACGATGCTATGCTCCGCTTAGCCGATTCGTATTTCGTAACCGGAAAATACTGGCCTGCAATGGAAGGCTACAACAAGCTAATTGAAACAAAATCAGCCGACCAAGATTATGCAGCTTACCAAAAAGCAATTAGTTACGGTTTTGTCGATCGATTGCCCAGCAAAATTGAAGATTTAGAGCGCTTTATCAAAAACTACAAAAGCTCTAACTTGCGCCCTAATGCCCTCTTTGAGTTGGCAAACGCCTATGTGTCAAAAGGAGCTACCGAAAAAGGAGTGCAGTACTATCAGCAGCTCATCAAGGAGTACAAAGGCAATGTGCTCGTGCCTCGTGCAATGTTGCGTGAAGGTTTAGTGTATTATAATAAAGGTGAAGACCAAAAAGCGCTTACCCTTTTCAAAACTATTGCTAAGGATTACCCTAACACCAATGAAGCATCACAAGCGGTCGCTTCAGCCAAACTCATTTATGTTGATATGGGTAAAGTGAACGAATATGCCGCTTGGGCAAAAACTTTAGGATATGTTGAAGTAACCGACCTTGAGTTGGAAGGTGCATCTTATGAAGCTGCTGAACGCCAATATTTGCAAAACAACAGCAAAGAAGCTATCACCGCTTTCGAGAAATACCTCAAAGATTTCCCTAATGGACTACGCCGCACCAACGCCGAATTCTACTTGGGGCAACTCTATTTCAATAGCGGACAGAAAGCCAAAGCGCTTACCTATTATGAAAATGTATCTAAAAGCGGTTCTAACGAGTATGGCGAGCAAGCCCTCACTCGCGTGTGCCAAATATTGCTTGATGCAGGTAGCTACCTCAAAGCCAAACCTTATCTTGAGGAACTCGAAAAAACCGCTACCATCGCACAGAATAGAACTTATGCGCAAAGCAACCTAATGCGCGTGTGCTACAACGAGAAATTGTACGACAAAGCAATAGAATATGCCAATAAAGTATTAGAAGAAAAATCTATCGATACCCGCATCAAAAACGATGCTTATATAGTGCTCGCCCGCGCCTATGCCCAAGCAGGAAACAACGAGCAGGCACGTAAGTATTACCAAGAAGTACAAAAAACTGCTACCGGTAGCCTTGCCGCCGAAGCCTTGTACTACGATGCTTATTTCAAAAATAAAGATGGTAACTACAAAGCCTCTAATGAGGTCGTACAGAAAATCGCCAAAGATTATGGTGGACATAAAGAATTCGCTGCCAAAAGCCTTATCGTGATGGCTAAAAACTTCCGCGGACTCAACGATGCTTATCAAGCCTCTTACATCTTAGAAAGCGTATTGAAAAACTTCAAAGAGTTCCCCGAAGTGGTTGCCGAAGCTAAAAAAGAGCTCGCCGCTGTAAAAGCCGAAGCCGCTAAAAGCAACTCATCAGTAAAGTAGGGGCGAATGGCAATTCGCCCCGTCCAACTCGTCCGACAACAACAATTAAAAAAACAAACAAAAGATGAATAAAATTACCTATATAACACTCATACTTTTAGCTTTAGCTTCTGCTACAACAGTAGCCCAAAGCCGTAAAGATAGCCTCACTACTAAGGTGGTAGATGTAGTAAAATCCTATGCCCCTACTATCGCCGACGCCGATAAAAAACGCGAAGATGCTAAAATTAAAGATTCGCTTACTGTAAAGAAGAAAAAAATCAACTATACGATTTATTCCGTACCCGTTGCCTCCACTTTCGTACCCGATAAAGGGCGCGCTGCTGCTGTAAAACAGAAAGTAGTGCGCGAAGATTATCAAGATTCCTATATAGCAGGCGGCTTAGGAATGCTCAATACCTTCTATGCCGATGCCAATCTCAACTATCACGTGAACGACAATGGGCGTGCTTCTTTCTTGCTGAACCACCTCTCTTCTTCCGATGATGCCGATGAGGTAGTCCCCGATATGAACTATTCCAACTCCTCAGCCGAATTGCGTTACGACTACCAAAGTCAAGATGTGCTGTGGGGGCTCAATGCCGATGTAGCTCGACGTTTGCACAATTGGTACGGAATCCGTAAAAACACTTTTACTGATGCCGATTTGCGAGGTAAGGTAGATGAAGTAAACCAAATCTATTTCGATTATGGATTAGGAGGCTATTTGCAATGGACGAACCCTTATTTCAAAGGGATTGATTTCGCTATTCGTGGGCTCTCCGACCATTTCCAAAGCAAGGAAACCAATGTAAAAGCTCAACCTTCCTTTGAAGTTCCTCTCACCGATGAACAGAAAATCAACGCCAATGTACTCGTCGATTATTACGAAGGTAGTTTTACCCGCAAAGATAATCTCATCAACGATATCTCCAACCGCTGGATGCTCTTTGGAGTCAATCCTTCTTACCAATTAGTCATCGATAACCTCAATGTAAAATTAGGCGTATCGTTAATGTATGCCGATGCCAATAAATCAGTAGACAACAAGTTCAAAGCCTACCCCGATGTCGAAGCCTCTTACAACCTCACCGATAGCGCTATATTGCACGCTGGCGTGCGCGGAGGTTTGCAGCAAAACACCGTTGAGAAACTCACCAAAGCCAATCCGTATCTCGCACCTATGCAAGAAATCAAACCTACAAACGTACAAGTTGATGGTTTTGTAGGCGTAAATGGTAAAGTAGGTAGTGATTTGCAATATCGCGTAAAAGGAAGTTATCGTCAATATAAAGAAATGCCCCTTTTTACCACCAATAGCGAGCGCCCTCAATTAGGGGTAGAAGCCTTGCCATATCAGTACTATAACTCTTTCAACTTGTTGTACGATGAGGTAAGCGATTTCGAGTTCTTGGCAGGAATAGGTGGTAATTTGAAGGATATAGTTACTTTCAATTTTACAGGTCAGTACAACAACTACAAAGCTCGTACCCAGCGTGATAAAACCGCTTGGAATCTCCCTAACGTACGCGTATCCCTCTACACCGATTTCAAAATCCTACCTAACCTCTTCACAGGGATAGATTTGTTCTACACCGGTACCCGTGAAGACCTCGATTATCAAATAGGAAGTGCTGTGCCCGAGAAAATCACTCTCGGTGGCTACTTAGATTTGAATTTCCATATCGATTACACCTTTAATAAGAATTGGCAAGTATTCCTAAAAGCCAATAATCTTGCTGGTCAGCGTTACGACCGCTGGTTGTATTACCCATCGCAAAGCATCCAAGCCTTTGCAGGAATCAAATACATCTTTAAATTAGGAGAATAACAAGTAATAAAATCACATACTTTGCCAAAGTTTCGAGCCCGCACAGCCCGTAACTTTGGCAAAGTTTTTTATCGCTCAATGAAAAAAAACGATAGATTTAACTTTTATTTAACACGTGGTATAAAAAATAAACGTTACCTTTGCCCCGTTTAATTATAATACTTACACACGTATGAAGAAATTATTACTATTAGCAGCCGCTGCACTCACTGTTGTAGCCTGCAAAAAAGACAATGGCGGTGATCCTACTCCTCCTCCAGCACCAGGCCCTACACCACAAACTCAAACTCCTACTGTAACAGCTGACCAAAGTTCAGTTCCTACTACAGTGAACTTTAAGTATCCTAAATCATTCACTAAAATAACTACTGTAGGTGGACGAATAACAGCTACTAACACAGTAACTTACACTGTTGAGAATTCATTGCTAAAAAAAGTAGCTGTGAATATTGATGATAGTGAATCTAATCACAGAGAAAATTTTGCTTACACATTAGCGTATGACAGCAAGAACTATCTCACTTCAATAGAAGGACGTGGAGAGCAACCTCAAAAATTCTCTTACAATAGCAAGGGACAACTAACAACCATTGTTAAAGGTACCTTAACGAGAACTTTTGATTATAATGCTCAAAATAAAATTATTTCAAGTACCTATAAAGATCCTCACGAAGATAAATCTTATACCTATGACTACTCAGTGGCAAATCAAATCAAGATAGTTCAAAAAGATGCTGATCCTAACTATAAAGATAGGCATTACATCTATGTTTTAGATGCTAAAGGTAACCCTGTTTCTACAAAAGTATTAGAAGTGCCTTCATCAATAGAGAGTGAATATACCCTTGAATATGATGATAAACCTAACTATCAAAGCAAAGGGGTGTTCAAATTCTTTAAAGATGAGTACTTGAATGGTTATGCTGATGAGTATAAATTCGTTTCCTCACCTAATAATCTTAAAAAAGAAACAGTTGTAAAAGGCTATGATCCAAATAGAACTTACACCTATACTTATGATGCCGATGGTAATGTTACCCAAAGAGTATGTACCTATGAGAAACAGGTAGGTGCTAATATGAAAACTGTAGTTGAAACAACTATTTACAACTACTAATCTTTTCGTAGAGTTTATCTAAAAAATAGATGATATTTTGTATCACATTTGTAAGGGCGTTTTGCAAACGCCCTTACAAAAACTTTTTGAATACTTACTTTTTTAACTTAAACACATCTCACAAATGAAAAAATTATTACTATTAGCAGCCGCTGCACTCACTGTTGTAGCCTGCAAAAAAGACAACGACGAGCCTACATCTCAAAATGGTGGTGGCAACGGAAATGGTAATGGCAACGGAAATAACGGGGCCCAAACCGAAGTACCTACTCCTGTACCTGCTGGATTTGTAAAAACTATTGAGGTTACAGGTCAAGAAACAAGTACTACTACTTTTAAAGTAGAAAATAATCTACTAAAAGCTTGGGTAGAAGTATCAACAGAAGGTACCATAACAAGAACTTTTGATTACGAAGGTAAAAATCTTAAAAAGTATACTTTAGAAACTAATGTATCTGGACAAGGATACTTAAAAACAGAGTATGATTTTACTTATCAAAACAACAAACTTGTAAATTTCAAACGATCTCGCGATGCTATGTCCGATACTTATGATGTAGTAGTAGACAACAAAGGTCGTATCACTTCTAAAACAGTAAGAGCTAACCTTAATGGTTGGGAAGGTGGTAGCGTATGGACAGCTACCTTTACTTATACTGATAACGCTTTGGTAGTGAAAGATCCTCAAGGTAAAACTTATTCATACACTTATGAAAATGGCAACGTAAAAGAACTTAAAACACAAACAGGTGAGTATTCTTTTAACTACGATACCTCTTTACTAAACGATTTCAATTTTGAGTACTTCCGTTGGGTAGCTGTTGTAGAAGCTTTTGTACGACACAGTAGTGTTCAACTTGGACAAGGAGTTGATGATGCTTTTGTAAAATCATCTAAAAACTTCCTCACTTCTGGTGGAGGTAGTATCTATGTATATGAAGTAACTGAAAAACAAGGAACTAACAAACCTAAAACAGTGCTTAAAAAATATGCTGGAGGCGGTACTTTCGCTACTATCAAATACACTTATTACTAACAAATACCTATATACCCCGTGAGCTATCTCCTCACGGGGTTACTTTTTTAACTTAAACACATCTCACAAATGAAAAAATTATTACTATTAGCAGCCGCTGCACTCACTCTTGTAGCCTGCAAAAAAGACAACGACGAAACACCTCCAGGACCCTGTATTGAGCCCGCAAGCCCTTATATCGTAGGCTTTGACTACCCTAAAACTATTGTTTCAGAAGAAAACGGAAGCACCTCTACCATTACTTATACTGTAACAGACCTCTTGCTTAGAACAGTTACTTTACAAAATACCCAAAAAGGTCTTAAAACTTTCACTTTTACTTACGATAATAACAAATATCTTACTGAAGTAAAAGAAGAAAAAGCAGGAACTGTTCCTACTATATTAAAACTTTCTTATAACAAAAAGAAACAAGTAGAACGCACTCTAATGAGTCAGTATGGAGGTGTTTTTACCTCTACTTTTTCTTACGATACTGACGATAGAGTAGCTAAATTAGTATTTGAAGGAGCTGGTACTGTTGCAACTACTCAATATGAATATGTTAACAATACAGTGATAGCTACAAAAGTAGAAGTTCGAGATAATGGAGGAGGTACTTTTACTAATACAAATACTTATACTTTCGACGATAATGGTAATCTGTTAGAAGATAAGTCATTAGGTTGGACTGCTACTTATACTTATACTACAGGTCTTAACTATAATGCGCATCCTGCCTTTAAAATTATAGCCCCTGAAGTAGGATCAATAAGTCCCGTAGAAATGAGTATAAACTATGACAGAAGGTTTAGATATGTAGCTCAGAAGAATTTCCCTAATAAAGCAGGAGTTGCTGAATATGGCTATAATAATGTAAACAAACCTACACAAATAGTTATAAAATCTGTAGCAGGTACCGCTACCCAAACCCTTACTTACTAAAAACTAAGTGACAATTAAATTCCTTACAAACTTTGCCAAAGTTTCCTGCCTATGAGGCTCGTACCTTTGGCAAAGTTTTTTATATCCCCTAACCCCTAAAATTGCTAAATTGAAAAATTATTACTACCTTTGTCGCTCACTAATACGCAATAGATATGAAACGCTTCATTATCTTATTCTTTACATTCTTTAGCACTATTACCCAAAGTCAAAACCTTTCGCTCCTGCCTCCTATCTACAACTACTCTCAAACTCAATATAAGGCAGGTATGCAAAATTGGCAAGTGAGTCAGTGTCAGGATGGTATACTATATGTCGCCAATAACCAAGGCCTGCTTACTTTCGACGGACAAGTATGGCAATTGTACTACCTCCCCCAAAAAAAAATTGCTCGTTCGGTATTCGCCGATAGCAGCATCTCTAACTTGCGCGTATATGTAGGCTCTTTTGAAGAATTCGGCTATTTCCAACGTAACGCCCAAAATCAATTGGTATATACCTCTCTGAAAGACCAACTCAAAAACTATACATTCCACAACGACGAAGTATGGCAAATCTTTAAATACCAAGATAAAATATATTTCCAAACCTTCTCTTCTTATTTCGTGTACGACGGCTCTCACGTACAAGCCTTCACCCCTCAACCCGCCCCTTTTGCAATGTTCCCCTACGGCAATAAACTCTATATGCAGGGTATGAACGCTGGTTTTTACCGCATCGATGCTACTCAAAAACTCAATTTAGAACTCTCCCCCGAACAACTCGGTGGGATAATAGTCGAAATTATCCCCTATCAAGGCGAATTATTACTGATTACCAATAAAAACGGATTCTTCCGCTACAACACCGCTACAAACGAATTGCGCAAATTCCCTACCGAAATGGATGCGCTCTTTCCCTCGCTCCGCATCAACCGCGCACTGCTCACTGCTAACAACCTACTCATTTTAGGAACACTCACCGAAGGTTTATACGCCATCAATCCTCATAACGGAAAAATTTTCGGCCATATCCACAAGAAAAACGGACTCAATAACAACACTGTTTTGGGGCTCTACGAAGATGCCCAGCACAACCTATGGGTAGCTTTAGACAATGGTGTCGCTATGATTGAAGTCCCAAGTAGGTTGCGATATTTAAACCTCAATGGCGAGGTAGAACTCATTAGCGATATGGTGCTGAAAGACAATGTCTATTATTTAGCTTCTAACAAAGGTGTCTATACCTTTAAGGAGGGGGTACTTTCCAAAATCCCTGACTTCTCTAACCAAGTGTGGTTTATCAAGCAGTTTGACCATCAAGTATTTGTAGGGCATAATAAAGGGGTGTCGGAATTGATGGGTAATCACTTACAACCTCTTGATAATGTAGGAGTAGGAGGAATGGACTTAAAAAAAGGCGTTATTCACGGTCAGGAAGTACTCGTAGGCTCATCCTATTCTGTGCTTACCATTTATAAAAAAGATGCTGCCAATCGATGGGTGCCCTCTCATATCGTAAATGGCTATTTTGACCTTACCTATCGCGTTGAAATAGATGCTTTTGGCAATATATGGACGAACCATACCTATAAAGGAGTGAGTAAACTCTCTCTTACCGAAGACCTCAAAAGCGTGCAACGCAAAGTAACTTACAACCAACTCAAAACAAAAGAAGCCTTGAAATTGCTGAAATTGCGCGGAAAAATCATCTTTACCGATGGGCAACAGTGGTTTGAGTATAACGACGACAAGCAAAATGTATTGCCTTATGCCCTCCTCAATGAGCAATTGCCCCAACTCGCAACTACCCACCATATAGTGCCCGTGAACGACAATCGCTTTTGGTTTATCACCCCCACCGATTATTATTTAGTAGCATTCGCTAACGGCGTATATAAAATAGAAGAAAAAATAGCCTTCAATCAGTTGCAGCACCCCGCAAGTGAGGAACGTGCTACTGCCTTTGTAACTCCTGAAGGTAATACATATTTCTGTTTAGACGGTAGCATCGCCCTGTATACCCCAAAAGCACCTCGCGTAAAACTGCCAACCAACCTCACTTTAAAAAGTTTACGTACCTATAACCGCTCAACCGATTTATATACCCTCGAAAATATCACCCCTAATATCGCTATTCCTTATAGCAAAAACAACCTTCAGTTCGATTTTCAGTATCCTAATTTCAGTAAAGAACACTGTCAGTTGTGGTATCAGTTAGAGGGCTACGACAAACATTGGCGTGAAGTGGCTAATGATTTTAGAGTGAATTACCAAAACCTCCCTTCAGGCCACTATCAGCTAAAAGCAAAGGTACTCAACGAATTAGGTGAAACCCTATCGCATTATACTTTTCCCTTCGCGGTAATTACTCCTTGGTATAGAACCGTGTGGGCTTATATATTCTATTTCGCAGGATTTATAGGCGCTGGTGCACTTGTTACCGCCTTGTACTTGCGTTATAAAATGAAGAAAAAAGAGCGTTCTTACTTGCGCGAACGCTTGCGCCGCCAGCGTTTGTTAGAAGCTCGTGAGCAGGAAGTAACCAAATTACAAAACCAAGTGCTCATTGCTCAGTTAGACTATAAGAGCAAATCGCTTGCCGAAGCTACGATGATGAACATCACTCGCAACGAATTCCTTACCAATCTCGTCACCGAGCTCGAAACACTGCTAAATAGCCAAAGAGTGAGCAAAGCCAAAAGCAACCTCATTTTACAACACATACGCGATAATATTTCTCAAGAAGACCAATGGCAGGTATTCCAAGAAAATTTCGACCTCATTCACAAAGATTTCTTCAAAAAACTGAAAGAACTCTATCCGCAACTCACCCCCACCGATTTGCGAATGGCAGTGCTCATCAGGCTCAACTATACCTCTAAGGAAATTGCCGAAATGCAAAATATATCCTTGCGCGGTGTCGAAACCGCTCGATATCGCTTGCGCAAAAAGCTCCAATTAGCCGAAGAAGATAATCTTTACGATTTCTTCGCTCAATTCAATTAATATTTTCTTACCTCTTACCTCTTATCTCTTACCTAAAAAATCCTTCTTAACCAAAAGACTATAAATTAGTTACAAATCGTTGTAGTAGTAATGACGTAGTCCTTTAACAAATTATTTTAACATTGTAGTAGTAAAAGCGAACCCATTTTTTTGCATATAAAAGAAAGAATAAGGAATTTTGCGACAAATTTTATTTAATAAACGTACGGAAATGAAAAAGCTATTGTTTTTCTTCCTGATGACCTTTCTTTCTCTTGTTGCTTACGCACAACCTAATATGGTGAGAGGAAAAGTATTTGAAGCAGGGACTAAAAACCCTATTCCAGGAGCCAATGTAATTGTGAAGGGTACAACCCGTGGCGTTTCAACCGACCTCGACGGAAACTTTGCGCTTGATAAAGTTTCTCCAGGTGATGTATTAGAAATTAGCTACATAGGTATGGTAACCCAAAATGTAAAAGTAGTAGCCGGACGACACTACTTAGAGATTGCGCTCAAAGAAGATACGCAACAACTCAAAGAAGTAGTTGTTATAGGCTATGGGGCAGCTCAAAAACGAGACCTCACGGGCTCTATCGCTAGCCTCAAAACCGATGAATTTGCTGACCGTCCATCTACCAACCCCTTAGCCTCTATACAAGGGAAGGTAGCTGGGGTGCAAATTGTCAATACAGGGCGGGCAGGGCAAGACCCCGAAATACGTATCCGCGGTACAAACTCTATCAACGGCTATACACCTCTGTACGTAGTCGATGGGCTCTTTACCGATAATATCAACTACCTCAACCCGCAGGATATCGAGTCTATGGAAATCCTTAAAGACCCTTCATCTCTCGCAATCTTCGGGGTTCGTGGGGCTAATGGGGTGATTATCATTACCACCAAGAAAGCCAAAAAAGGACAAACAGTCGTAAACATCAATTCTTCCGTAGGATTAAAAGTCATCAACGACCGTATTGCAATGACTGATGCCGAAGGCTTTAAAACTCTCTACAACGAGGATATGGCCAATAAAGGTGCTACACCGTTTGATTATACGCACTATCAAGCCAATACCGATTGGCAAGACCAAATCTTCCAGCGTGCCTGGGTGTACAATCATAATGTGAGTGTCGCCACTTCTGGTGAAAAAGGACGCTTCTATATGGGCGCTGGCTATACCGATGAAGAGGGCTCTATCAAGCACGAAAAGCTCTCTAAACTCACCCTCAACCTCAGCAGCGATTACAACGTAACCGATTATCTGCGCTTTGGCTTTCAAGCCAATGGTTCTCGCACCCTCCCTATCGATGCCAAAGGGGTAGCAAGTGCCCTAAAAGCAGCTCCTATTGTAGCCCCTTACGACACTCAATCGGGTTTGCTAAATATAATGCCTAACTTCCAGCGTGCCCAAGTGTGGAATCCTCTTATCGATGTCGAAACACGTGCCAATCACAACAAAGGTTTGAATCACCGTTTGGCGGGCAATGTATATGGTGAACTCGATTTCCTTAAAAACTTCACCTTTAAGGCTACCCTTTCTATGGATTACCGCATAGGCGAAAACCGCGAATATTCCCCTATCATCTGGGTCTATAACCCCGATACCCAAAAGAAAGAAAACCTCAACGAACGCGAAACGATTAATCAGAGTAAATCCACCACCATTGCCACCCAGCAGGATTATATCCTTACCTACAAAAAACAAGTGGCAAAACACAACCTTACCTTTATGGGAGGGCTTACCACCAATTACACCGAACACAGTTCGATATCAGGCTCTCGCTATCAAAATATTAACGATATAGTGTTTGGCATTCCCGAAAATACCGATAAGTGGTGGTTGTCATCAATTGGGGGTAGCAATATGAGCAATGGTTCTGGTCAGTATCGGCGTTTTACAATGTCGTATTTAGTACGTGGTTTGTACAATTACGACAACCGTTATCTCCTCAATGCTTCTTTCCGCCGCGATGGTGCCTCCGTATTTCACCGCTTAGGCAATACGTGGGATAACTTCTATTCCTTCGGGGCTGGCTGGGTGCTCAGCGAAGAAGCCTTTATGAAAAACCAAAAAGTGGTAGATTACCTCAAACTTAAAGGCTCTTGGGGCGTTTTAGGTAACCAAAACACTGGCGGACGTAACTATCCTACTTACCCTCTGCTCACCAATTCGGGCAGTGCTGTATTCGGCGACCGTATCGTTACGGGCTATGCACCTGCTTATTTAGTGCAAAACTTAGGTTGGGAAAAGACCTATGCGTGGGAAGCTGGTGCCGAGTTCCGATTCTTGGGCAATCGCCTCAGTGTAGAACCTGTTTACTATCACAAGAAAACCAAAGACCTTATCGTGCTACTCAGTGGCTTAGCAGGAGCAAAAAACTCTTTGGAAAACCTCGGCGAAATTGAAAATAAAGGGTGGGAGATTTCAGCCTCTTGGCAAGACCAACGCAAAGAAAGTGGTTTTAGCTATGGTGTAAATGCCAATATCACCACAATTGATAACAAAGTGCTTTCACTTGGTAGAGGAGAAAAAGATGCGCTTTACGAAGGCTATCAAAACGTAGCGCGCACGTTGGAAGGCTACCCTATTGGGCACTTCTACGGCTATAAAGTGAAGGGCGTGTATCAAACTTTTGAAGATATCGACACCTCACCTACCAACAATATCGCTACCGTAAAACCTGGTGATCTCAAATTTGAAGATGTGAACGGCGATGGTGTAATCGATAGCAAAGACCGCACGATGATAGGTAACCCTACCCCCGATTTCACTTATGGATTTAGTGTAAATCTCGGCTACAAAGGCTTCGACCTCACTGCCGAATTTATGGGAGCTTACGGCAACGAAATCTACCGCGGTTGGGGCGAAGTAGGCTATGCAATTCTCAACTACCAAGCCCACCGTTTAAACCGTTGGCACGGCAAAGGCACTTCCAATTGGGAGCCTATTATAGATAACGGTCGCGCTATCAACCGTGAAAACTCCTCTTATTACATTGAAGACGGTAGCTTTTTCCGCCTCCGCAACGTGCAATTGGGCTATAGCTTGCCACAAGAAGTAGTACAACGCTTCAAAGTACAGAAATTGCGCTTCTATGCCAACGTACAAAATCTCAAAACTTGGCATAAAAACACAGGATATACCCCCGAAATAGGTGGAGGAGCTTTGGCTTTCGGTATCGATACCGGCACCTACCCTATGCCAATGATTGTTACCTACGGGGTGAACCTTACATTTTAATTAACAATTGATAATTAACAATTATGAAAAAGAATATATATCATATCATAGCAATAGGATGGATGGCAGCGAGCCTCGCCCTCTTTACCCATTGCAATAAATTCGACCAAGAGCCACAAGGCGAATGGGTCGATGGCGACCAAGGGAATGTATCAGGCTCTTTTGAAGCCGATATATTCACCCTCTACGGAAAACTGAGAGGATCTGCTCTGGTAGCGGGTATTCCTGCTTTGGCAATCCACAGTTTCCGCAGTGAAGATGCCGAAAAAGGCTCTACTGCCAGCGATGGAGTTGATCACGGCAATATGTTCGATAATTTCAATTATGTAGCGACTAATGGTTTAATTAACGAATACTATTCCGCTAACTACGAAGTCATTCACCTCTCCAATACCGTGCTCGACAAAATCAACAAGGCTGACCAAAGTACTCTCACCGATTCCGATAAGATAAACCGCGGTGAAGCACACTTTTTCCGCGCCTTTGCCTATTTTAACTTAGTGCGCGCCTTTGGCGAAGTACCTCTTATCAATTTCCGTATCTATAAAGATGAAGATGCCAATAAACCTAAGGTAAGCGTTGATAAAATCTATGAACTCATCGATGCCGACCTCACTGCTGCCGAAAGCGTACTCCCTCGCTCGTGGAGTCCTATCTACATCGGTAGACTTACTTGGGGGGCTGCCCGTTCGTTGCACGCCAAAACCTATATGATGCGCTCTAATTGGCAAGCAATGTACAACGCCTCTACCGATGTGATAAATTCAGGAATTTACAACCTTAGTACACCCTACAATAAGTTGTTCCGCGAAAGTGGCGAAAACGCTCCCGAATCTATCTTAGAAGTACAGTGCACTGCCAATGCCACCTATCCTCAATCCAACCAAGTAGGCAGTTCGTTTGCTCAAGTACAAGGCGTGCGGGGCTCTGGGCAATGGGATTTAGGTTGGGGCTGGAACTGCCCTACCCAGCTTTTAGCCGATGCTTTTGAACTAGGCGACCCTCGCAAAGATGAAACCTTGCTCTATTTTGCCAAAAGCGAAACCGAAGCCAATGCGATGCAACCCAATACCCCCTACGACGAAAAACCAATTGCACAAGCAGGCGTAGTAAATAAATATTACAACAAAAAAGCCTATACCGACCCTGCTTTGCGTAGGTCATACAGTCGTTTTGGTTATTGGTTCAATATTCGCCTCATTCGATATTCCGATGTACTTTTAATGGCTGCCGAAGCCGCTAACGAACTCGGCAACAGTGCCCAAGCGCTCGTCTACTTAGAGCAAGTGCGAGCAAGAGCACGAGCAGGCAATAACAGTATTTTACCTGCCGTTACAACCACCGTTCAAAGCGATTTGCGCGACGCTATTCGTCACGAACGCCGTATAGAGCTCGCTATGGAATTCGATCGTTTCTACGATTTAGTGCGTTGGAATATTGATGTGGAAACCCTGCACAACGCGGGCAAAACCGCTTATCAAACCAAACACCGCCTTTTGCCCTTACCTCAAGCGCAAATCGACCGTTCCAACGGAGTACTTATCCAAAATCCTAATTATTAATTAGCTAACAGGTGTCAGGTATTAGGTGTCAGCTGTCAGGTAACATCACGTCATCTTTTACCTTTTACCTCTTATCTCTTATCTAAAAATGAAAAAATATATATTTTATATCAGCTTTATGGCAGGTCTTACAGCTTTTACTAACTGTTATCAAGATTTAGACCAAGACCCGCCTTTCGATTATCCTGAGGAGGTAATACCTCAGTACAACCCTCAAAAGCTCTTGTTTACCTTTGAGGGCAATGCAAAAAATGTGAGTACTTACAAGATTCCTACGCTCCCTAAGGGCAATGTCACCTATACAGACGGCAAAAAAGGCAAAGCCTACCAAGGGGGTGAAGGTACTTATGTTTTTATCTCCCCTCGCACAGCGCGTTTTGCAGGCGATATATCTCTGAAAGATACAATAGCTAACCTTGGTAGTTTTACAGTAGCTTTCTGGATGAACTCCCCTCAAGTAAATAAAGGTACAGGTATCTTTTCAATTCCTAATACTAAAAAGTTCTGGGGTAACCTCGATATTTTCTTAGATGGCAACAGTACTGCTGGCGAAGGACGTTTTAAAATGCACCTCTTCAATGGTACTAAAGAAAATTGGGTAGAGACCAAAATTCCTGGTACTATTGGTGATTGGGTGTTTATGACCTTCCGTTACAACCACAAAACGGAAATGTTACACATTTTCAAAAATGGAGAAATTGTCTTTACGCGTGCCCTTACAGGTTGGGGGAGAATTGTTTACAGCGATACGGGCGATTTGGTGTTAGGTACTTATGCTTTCCAAACCGACCCTCCTCAATCGTCTACTAAAGCACAAGTTTGGGCACAGTCCTTCCCTGGCAAGTTAGACAACTTTGCTTTCTATAATCAAGCCCTTACCGATGAACAGATAAAAGCCTTGTATAATGAATAAGAAGAATGATATTTACATAAAAAATAACCCTTTTTCTTCAATCTCCTTTATGGCTTATCCCTCTTTGGAGGTTCGGGGACTGAATACAAAACTTTTAGGGCTATGCTTATTACTTTTCTTTCTTTCGTTACCTCTTTCTGCTCAAAATGAAGTCTTTGCTAAAAAGCGCTACATCACGGCGCAACAAGATACAATGCCTTATCGTTTCTTGCAGCCCGAGCAACTAAAAGAAGGCAAGAAATACCCTTTAGTGCTCTTCTTACACGGAGCAGGCGAAAGAGGGAACGATAATGAGAGTCAGTTGCGCAATGGGGGTACAGTGTTTAGCAATCCTGCGAACCGAGATAAATACCCTTGCTTTGTACTCTTTCCGCAGTGCCCTGAGGGTGCGTATTGGTCGCTTGAAAAACGCCCCGACCAAGGGTATAAGAATACGGCTAATCCGCTGCCTAAAGAAGTACCTATCACTAAACACTTACGCTTGGTGAAGGAACTTTTAGACGAGACTTTGGCTACTTACCCTATCGACCCTAAACGAGTGTATATTATGGGCATTTCGATGGGTGCGATTGCTACTTTGGATATGGTGTATCGCTTCCCCGATACCTTTGCTAAAGCTGTATCGATATGTGGGGCGACTAATATAGAGCGTATGCGTGAGTTCAAAGGAAAAACTCAATTCCGTTTCTATCACGGTGATATAGATGATGTAATTCCTGTAACCTACTCGCGTGAAGCCTATAAAGCCCTGAAAACTACCGGCAAAAAAGCTGAATATATAGAGTTTTACGGAGCAAATCACAACGCTTGGCACCCCGCTTTCAATACTCCAGACTTTTTGCAATGGACTTTTAAAAAGAAATAATATCCTTATAGAAAAAATAAACTTTTCACGATTCACTAAAATCTGTCGCTACACTTTGCCAAAGTTTCTTGCCCGTACGGCTCGTACCTTTGGCAAAGTTGACTACTCTGATTATTAATAATTTTTGAAGTATGTTATGTAGGGGCGTTTTGCAAACGCCCACATAAATAAAACTTTTCGGACACCTTCTTTGTAGTCGTGATAATCAATTATTCTTGGAGTGTGTTATGTAGGAAAGTCAGTGATGGATGGGTATGTTGCAAATGCCCATACAAATATAACTTTTTCAGGTACTTTCTTTACAAAAAACAAGTTTTTTACTAAAATCTTAAAAATATTATTATGAACAAAAACAAACTTTTCACGATTCACTTTTCACTTTTAGCTTTCCTCCTGCTCTTCGTTTCTTGCGGTTGTAGTAAGGACAATAAAAAGGTGGTAGAAAAACCTACTCCTCAGTCGCCTACCGAAAAGAACCGCCCAATGGAATTTGCTTCCGATGAGGCTTTCTTAGATTATATCCAGCGTGCGCACCTCAACTATATGTGGGAGGGAGCAGAACCTAATTCGGGTTTAGCCCCTGAACGCAATCATATAGATGTCCCTTCCGATGATGCTCATATCATCACTACGGGAGGTTCGGGCTTTGGTATTGCAGGACTATTAGTAGGGGTAGAACGCGGTTTTATCCCTCGTGCTGAGGCAGTAGAAAGATTTACAAAAATCATAACTTTCTTGGAGAAAGCCGACCGTTATCACGGTGTATGGTCGCACTGGATTGACGGTCGTACGGGTAAAACCAAACCTTTCGGACAAAAAGACAATGGTGGCGACCTCGTGGAAAGTGCCTTCTTGATGGAGGGCTTGCTCTGTGTACGTCAGTATTTTAAGGATGGCAATGATGCCGAAAAAGCCTTAGCTCAGCGCATTGATAAACTGTGGCGCGAAATGGAATGGGACTGGTATCTCAACGGACAAGATGTGCTCTATTGGCATTGGAGTCCCAATTACGATTGGCAGATGAATTTCCCGCTCAAAGGTTATAACGAATGCCTGATTACCTACATTTTGGCAGCATCTTCGCCAACCCACACCATTCCTGCTTCGGCTTATCACAACGGTTGGGCACGTGGAGGAGCTATCAAAAGCTCTCAGGTAACTTATAATCTGCCATTGATTCTCAAACACAACGGAGCAGAACAATACGGAGGTCCGCTATTTTGGGCACACTATTCGTACATAGGGTTGAACCCCAAAGGACTCAGTGATGATTATGCCAATTATTGGGATTTAAATCGCAATCACACCCTTATCAACTACAAATATTGCCTAGAAAACCCCAAAGGTTATAAAGGTTATGGGGCGAACTGCTGGGGACTTACCGCCAGCTATTCAGTAAAAGGCTACTCAGCCCACCAACCAACTAACGATTTAGGGGTAATTGTGCCTACTGCCGCCCTTTCCAGCTTCCCTTATACACCCCAAGAATCTATGGCAGCCCTCAAGCATTTCTATTACGATTTGGGTGATACTATTTGGGGTAAATACGGCTTTTACGACGCTTTCAGCGAGCAAGCAGTTTGGTATCCTAAGCGTTATTTAGCAATCGACCAACTCACTATTGCCCCAATGATAGAAAACCACCGTACAGGCTTCCTATGGAAACTGTTTATGAGTTGCTCCGAAGTACAACAAGGACTTAAAAAACTAAATTTTAAGGTACAATAACCACAACTTCTTACACACTATAGCCTTTGTCAAAGTCCTTAATAGCCCGTGCGGCTCGCACCCTTAATTGCCCGTGCGGCTCGCACTCTTAATTGCCCGTGCGGCTCACACCCTTAATTGCCCGTGCGGCTCGCACTTTTGTCGCGTAAGCTAATAAATTGTATTATTTTTTTTGTAAATCAGCAACTTATTTAGCTCTCAAAACTCAAGTTATATAAAATGAAATAACTATGAAGTATGTGTATTTATTAAGTATAATTGCCTTATTATCCTCTTGTAAAACAATAAAAACAAGTAACTGTAGCCCTTATAACATCATCGAGATAACTCATTGGGGGACAAATGAAACAGACAAAAAGAATTTTATTTTGTATGAATACGACACTCTTAATGTCTTTCTAAAAACGATAGATATAAATGAAATAAGGGTGTACAATAAAACAACTGACCCCAACTATTGTGGTTCGATGAGAATCTTTCTGAAAACACCTTTATGCCCAGATAGGAATTATAAATTAATTATATCAGACTCTTTACAATACAATATTCAAGAAATGGATATGATTAGTTTTTATAAAAGGGCAATGCTGGCAAAAGTTCATTATAAGGGCGTTAAATCATATAAGGTAAACCATATAAAACTTTCTCCAAAAGAAGCTCACGTTATTCATTTTGACAAAAACTTAGCTATTCCTTACAAAAAAGAATAACTTGATAAAAATAATGTTAGTTCGGTATAGCAAAACACTTGCCCGTGCGGCTCGCACCTTTGGCAAAGTTAATTATTAGAAAGAGCCCTATAGTTCGAGAATTTCAAAAGCTCCGAGAAACTCAAAAAATTGTTAAATTCAGAATAATATCGTAACTTTGTCCATTGAAAGAATATTTACACTGAGTAGTTTTATTTATTCGCTATCTAATTTTATTTGATTATATCTAAAAAAGAAACTATGGGAATTTTTAAGAAAGCTAATAACATATACATCACAGTCCGTGACACTTATACTATAAGCAGTGGTACTTCTTATGAAGAAGCTGAAGAAATAACAATCAGAGCTACTGATGAAATAAACTTGATAAGTGCCCAAAAAGTAATAATGCAAGGTTTAAATGGAGGTGTACAATATGGCACAGTTGATAAAGAAGAACCTAAAATTATTATGAGTTATTTTACAGACCTCAATGATAAAATTTTGGGAAATAGAGGGAAGATAGGAGAGGAAGTCTATTTAGTGATAGAAGGTAGAAATCTTGCAGGAAAAGAAGCAGATTTAGACCTAACTGATAATGAAATAGATTTTGAATATAATGGTGAACATTTAAAGAATGATATTCTCAAAGGATACATTTTTCAAAATAATGAAATAGAGCACATCAAACTAAAAATAATAGAACAAAAAAACAACTAAACTATGGCAGGGATAAGAATAACACTAAAAGAAACAGGACAACAATCCATAGCCAGACTATGGGTTGCTAATAGAGGAGGGATTCGATTTAACGTTCCAGAATCTTTACGATTTTTAAGATTATGTTATAGACATAAAATCAATATAGAAATAGAGAAAAATAGCGAAGGAGAATTAGAAAAAGGTTTTTATTTTTTTAATTATAAAACTAAAGATAAAATAACTATATTTTATAAAGAATCAGGAGTTCTTCAAAACTTTTCTTTTGAGAAAGATGAAAAGTATTCTAAATATTATAACAAACAAATGTACCAAATTCAAATAGGAAAATTAGGCTTTATAAATTGTCTTTCAGTAGATGATAGAGATGTATTATTTGATTTTTTGACTGAAGAAAATTTTGGATATATACCACAGAACCGAACATCTATAGAGAATAAGGAAAAACATCCCTACATATCACAGAATAAAGTATCTATAGAGAAGAAGAAAGAATATTCCTACAAATTATTATATAATGATTTAGAAAGAATAAAAGCTGATCTGATTAAAAATAAAAATTACAATAAATTAAATGAAAATGAGCAACTTCTTTTGGATTTACCTCTGATTATGTGGAGTAAAAAATGGGAATATGGAAGTATTTTTATGTTTAATTGGTTTATGGAAGGAGGAGATATTATTATGGATAATGATTTGTATACTTTCTTAGACAATTGGAAAGAACTAAAAGAAAAAAGGAATGAATTTGATAAGTTTATTAAAAAATACAAAAACAAACCAATTCTGAAGGAGGTAAAAGAAAATGATTTTCGTTTATACGCTCTGAATGATTTAAAAAATGAATTACAAAAAAGAGAGGAAGAAGAGTTTCTTATAGATAGAAAGTTTGATAGTAAATCCACAAATTTTTCTCGTTTTAGTATTAATATTGGTTTTTTTGATAATATTAATACTCCTTATGTTGCTTCTTTTGGAACATTAGGGATAGGCTATTTATTAGAAGGGAAATACAATAAGGAAAAGGAAGAAATTTATATAACAAAAATTTGGGAAGAAATAAATGATTCTTTTGATTTTAAAGATGAAGAATTTCGGTTCGATAAACCTAAAAGTATGATAAGCCAACCTTTAGGAGTTTGGAGTAAATCAATTTTTAAATATTATGATGAAGTAGGCTCTTATAAAAATATAAATCCTTCTGATGATAGATTGAATATTAGCAATAGTACATTCAATTCCTTTAGAAGCAAAACCAAAATCGGAAAAGATTTCCATATAAAAGGAATAAGGTTAATTAAGGAAAGTAATCATTTTGTAAAAACTATTAAAATTAATTCTAGTGAAGTTATATATAAATAAAGTTATAAAACACAATTTCTTTTTTTCTCTCGTATTTTTTTTATCATTGCACTTATTATATATAAATGTAAGTGTTTTTGAATATTATTGGGAGGAAAAATTATATTGGCAAAAATTAAGAACAGGAGTCATAGAATATTGGTTACAACAAAAATCTTTCAGTTTTTCCGATTATATGGAATATGGACCAACAAATATTAAAGACATCTTTTTACCCTACATATATAGAGATGACAGACTTTCTGCATTGTTCGAATTATTGAGTGTACTATTTACTTGCTATATTGCGCTACCCGCTATAACAATATTGTTCAAAAAAATAAATCAAAAGAAAATATTTATAGTTATTGATAGTATTATTCTTTCAATATTTTTGTTATACACTTTTATAATACTAATATATCACCCTATGATAGGTGTTATCCCAATGTGTGTACTTATTCCAATAGTGCTTTTATTCCTATTATTTTTTAGAATGCGCCAATATAAAAAGAAACTTATTTTTTTATAGATGTCATCACTTTTATTGTTTATACAATGTGGAAAACTCTAAAAAGTCTTTTTTATCATTGGCAATGGCTTGTAATGAGAGAAGAACTTAAAAAATACCACAGCTAATTATGAAAAGAATATTACTTAAATTAATACTCATTTTAGTCTTCACTTGTTCTTGCAATAGTTTGAAAAACAAATGGGAATTATACCACCTTGAGTTTGGAGAAAATATAAAATCTAATACCAATCAATATGGTTTTGTACTGAAGAAAGACTCAATGGAAAAGTTCTATGTTAAAACAATGAAAGGCAAGAAAAAATATGTTTTATTGACCTTTCGACCTAATGGAAAAATATTGCGTTTAGTGAAAATTGAAAATTACAAAAATAATAGATTAGATGGTTTTTACTCAAGTAATGATAATTCTATAGATTCAGCAGGAATTTATAAAAATGGTAGAAAGCACGGTTTTTGGTCGTATGGTAATGATATGGGGGAAGGTGAGGAAGGAAGATATAGAAATGGTCAAAAACACGGAATATGGAAAGAATATACCCCCTTTATTACAGCAAAAGGAAAATACAAACACGGCAAAAAACACGGACTTTGGATAATAAAGAATGAGGATATGAAAATCATCAATGAAAAAGGACAAGAAGAACAAGTTATTGATAAAGTCTATTACAAAAATGGTGTAGAAGTAAAGAAATAAAAACTTTTATTATAATACCACCCTAATTTACAATTATAAATTAGCAATATACCATTGCAACTCAGACAGGTCAGCCAAGTCCGCCTTGTCCTATAACTAACGTTAACCCTAAAAAGTGTCTCAATTTCGTGAAAATTCGTGTAATTCGTGTGAGATTAAAAATATTTTGCTGATTGTTAAATAATTACTTACGATGAACTCACGTTAAATATAGAAAAAGAATGGGAATGAAATATCTTATGGCAATATGCATTTTACTCTTGACTCATCTTGTATATTCACAAAAAGATACGATTACTATAAATCAATCTGATATAGAAATTGTAAAAAAACAAATCTATAATCATCAAGATGTCCGAGGGGGTTATGATTTGATTAAAAAATATATTTCAAAACAGACGAACCAACCACTAAATGGTTTTTATAAGGTAATTATAGAGAAGCATTGTTTTTATACACTGTATTTTCAGCAAGGTTCAAAATCTTTGAATGAAGCCGATAATTTCAATTTTATTAGATATTACAAAAATAATAAGCTATATAAATTAGACGTTTTTCTACCGCTCTCTTTTACAAGATTGTATTACTATTCTGTAGAGAATTTTGATTGTAATTTAAAAAAGATAGATGTAAAAAAGAAATATATATACGATGATTCTTTAGTCTCTTCCATAAAAATGAAGCAGAGTAAGAAGAAAAATAAAATTAAGTGGAAGTATAAAAAACAAAAGTTTATTTTCCTTTCTAATGAATTGTGTTTGTGATTTTTGCGTAGCTAATTATGAAAAGAATATCACTTAAATTAAAGTCAGTTCAATATAACAAACACCGTTTTACAGCTTTATATCATAATATATTCACAGAACAATTCACCGTCAGGTGAAAATTCGTGAGATAATAAAAAAATAAAGACTTTTATGCATTCATAATTTCGTGAAAATTCGTGAAATTCGTGGGAGATTATTAAATATTTCTTACGTCAAACTCACGTTAAATTAGCAATAAACTATTGCAACTCAGACAGGTCAGCCAAGTCTGCCTTGTCCTATAACTAACAATAACCCTAAAAAACATCACAATCCGCGGGAAACTAAAAATATTAAAAACCAACAACTATGATGCGTATGCGTGTTTTTCTATGTATTTTGATAGGTTGGTGGGGAATGATGATACACGCACAATTGTTACCTCCTATCTATAACTATACCCCCTCAGAATACAAGGGGGAAAGCCAAAATTGGAAAATATGTCAAGCTGACAACAAGAAGATATATTTTGCTAATAACATAGGTCTCTTGGAGTTCAATGGGGTAGTGTGGCAGCGTTACCCTTTGCCCAACGGAGCCATTGCTCGTGCAGTAAGTGCCAAAGGCAACACCCTTTATACCGGTGGTTTTGCCGAATTTGGCTATTGGCAACCTAACAAATTCAACGAACTGCAATACACCTCTTTAAGCAGCCAATTAAACCCCGCCGATATAGAAGACGAAGAAATATGGAAAATCATCTTTTCCGATCGCTGGGTATTGTTCCAATCGCTGCATAAAATCTTTATTTACGACACTCAACAACAGCGTTTTAAGATAATTAGCGCTACTCATCATCTACCTAAAATCTTCAAAATAGGTGAACATATCTATTTCCAAAAGATGAAAGAAGGCTTGTTCAAGCTCGTTAATGGTGAAGAAGTATTAGTTACTGATCATCCTCTCTTTCGCGAACATATCCTCATCAATCTACTTCCTCAAAAAGAACACTTTCTATTCGTTACCCAAGACAAAGGAATTTACGAAGGCACGCCTACCCAAATTGAAGCGTGGAAAGTAAGCGCTTCTCAATTGATTAACACCCTCAATATATATAGTTGCGAACGACTAAGCGACGGCTCATTGGTGTTAGGAACTATTGCCAAAGGCGTGTATAGAATTTCTGCTAAGGGCGAGCTTTTGGAACATCTGCAACAAAAAGAAGGCTTGCAAAACAACACAGTACTCTCTATTTTCGAGGACAAAGAACACAATGTATGGCTGGGGTTAGACAATGGTATCAGTATGGTGAATTTCTTTTCACCTTTCCGTTTGTATAAAGATTATGAGGGGATACTCGGAGCAGTCTACACCTCCATTGTACATCAAGGAACCTTGTATTTGGGTACCAATCAAGGATTGTTCTACACCTCCTTCCCTTTGCAATCGAATAGTAAATTCAGTCTTGTTGAGGGAACTAACGGACAGGTTTGGCAACTAAAAGTAGTAGAAAATACACTGTTCTGCGGTCATAATTCGGGTACGTTTATCATAGAGAACCACCAAGCTACCTCTATATGTAACCTATTGGGTACGTGGGATGTAAAACCTATAGCAGGGCACCCTAATTGGCTTTTACAAGGCAATTATGAAGGATTGCATTTGCTCGAAAAGAAAGATGGGCGTTGGCAGTATCGCAATAAAATAGAAGGATTCAACGTGTCGAGTAGGTTTTTTGAATTTATCTCACCTACCGAACTATTGGTGAGCCACGAGTACAAAGGGGTCTTTCGCTTGCAACTGAATGATGATTTTACCAAAGTAACCCAAATACACAAAGAAACTTCTGCCCCAATAGGGCGCAAGTCGGCAATTGCCAAATTCCGTGATGAGATTTGGTATTTCACCGAAAAAGGCTTGTTTAAATACAACACTACAACCCATAAATTTCTACAAGATGAAGCCCTTACACAGCAGCTATTCCACCAAGATAGTTACCTATCGGGCACCCTTGTGCAAAGTAAGGACGAGGGCTTGTGGGCGTTTACCCAGCACAATATCGTAAAGATAGCACAAGGCAAACTCGATAGTGCTCCTCAGCTGAAAAAAATGCCCCTCTCAGCATCGTTTCGCAAAGACCTCGTTGGCTATGAAAATCTTTATGAATACCGCGAAGGCGACTGCTTGTTGGGTACCAGTACGGGCTTTATGAGCTTTGTGTTCAACCAAGTAACCCATACCCCCTATGAGGTGCATATAAACCACATCAGCAGTAGTAGGGTAGAGGGGGCTTTGCGTGCCATCGCTATAGATACCAAAGAAATAACCTTTAATAACGCCGAAAATAACTTCACTTTTAGTTATAGCGTACCGTCCTATTGCGGTATGTTCCCCTCAGTATACCAATACAAACTCGAAGGACTCTATGAGCACTGGAGCGATTGGAGTGAAGAGGCTACTGTGCGCTTTGAAAACCTGCCTGCGGGCGATTATACTTTTTTGGTAAGAGCCAAAGTAGGTGATGCTGTCTCACCAAATACCGCCTCTTTTCATTTCGTGATTCGCAAACCTTGGTATGCCACTAATGTGATGATAGTCTTTTACATTGCACTTCTATGCGGATTGCTCTTGGTGGTGCATCGCGTGTATAGAGTGCATTACAAGCGTCATAAGAAAAAAGTAGAGCAAGAAAAAGAAAAAGAACTCGCCCTGATGCAATTAGAGAACGACCGCACCGTGATGCAACTCCGCAATGATAAACTCCAAAGTGAAGTAGAGAGCAAAAACCGTGAACTTGCGGCAACTACTATGAGCATAGTGCGCAAAAACGAACTGCTGATGAGTATCAAAGAGGCTCTTTTGAGCAGTGGTAATGGCAAAGAAGTGCTACATATTGTAGACGATAATATCAACAGTGAAGGCGATTGGGAACATTTCCAAGAAATTTTTAACCAAACCGACCGTGATTTTCTCAATCGTCTTAAAGCCCTCCACCCCGATTTGACCCCCAACGACATCAAACTGTGCATTTACTTGCGATTGAACCTTTCCAGCAAAGAAATAGCTCCATTGCTAAATATCTCTACCCAAAGTATAGAAATCAAGCGTTATCGCCTCCGCAAAAAGATGCTTTTAGAGCGCAATCAAAACCTTACCGATTATATTTTGAAACTCTAAAAGTCATTGCAAACTTTACCAAAGATAGTTTTAACATTCTATCACCTATACATTACCTATACAACTCCGTTTTTTAACACTTTCTTTTACCTGTTTTTTACCTTTACACTCACTTTGTAAAATATTTATAAATATACTATAATACAATCAATTAAAAAATGAAACTTATCAATAATCAACTATACAAACCCCAAAAAATAGCCCTTGTATATTTTTTGTATAGGTAAAATCTTTTGCGTGTTGAAAAATTGCGTTTATCTTTGCGCTGTAATTAAAACATAAACCAAAAGAAAGGAAAAGCAATATATATGAAAACATTTTTATTACCTATTCTACTGTTTTTATGTACAAGTTTGGCAATGGCTCAAACTTATCGCATAAAAGGAAATGTGAAAGACGCTACGGGTACCCCTATGATAGGTGTTTCGGTAGTGGTCAAAGGCACTACACACGGTGTCTCTACCGATTTTGACGGGAATTTTACCTTAGAAAATGTCAAAAAAGGTCAGTTGTTAGTTTTCTCTTATGTAGGCTACACTACCCAAGAGAAAATGATAGCCAATGGCAATCCGCTAAATATCATTTTGGAAGAGGATACACAAACCCTCGGTGAAGTGGTGCTTATTGGCTATGGTACTCAAAAGGTAAAGGACGTAACGGGTTCTGTATCGGTAGTGGATGCTAAAACTATCAACGACCTCAAACCGGTAGATGCCGCTACTGCGCTGCAAGGTACTACCTCAGGGGTGAGCGTAAACAAGGCTTCGGGCTCACCTGGAGGGAAGATAAACATTCTCATTCGCGGAGTGAGTTCTAACGGTAGCAACGAGCCTTTGGTAATTATCGATGGTTACGAAGGGGCTCTCAACAGTATCAATCCTGAGGATATTGAGAGTCTTACCGTATTAAAAGACGCTCAAGCAGCTATCTATGGTATCAAAGGAGCCAATGGGGTAGTGCTTGTAACTACTAAGGGGGGACGTAAAAATACACCTTTGGAAGTAAAAATCAGTTCGTATGCAGGTATCCAGCAAACTACCAAAAAGTTGGATTATATGAACGCTACCGAGTATGCTGCTTTGCTCAACGAGAGTTATGCAGCCAACGGTCAGCCATTGCCTTTCCCTAATTTGTTTTCTTTAGGTAAAGGTATCAATTGGCAAGACGAGGTGTTTAAAAACACTGTTATTTCCGATGTAACTGCCAGTATCTCTGGCGGTGGTGAAAAATTTAGCTATTATTTTGGTGCTTCTCACCTCACTCAAGATGGTATTGTAGCCCCCGAAAAATCTAACTTCAAACGCAACAACGTGAAAGTGAGTTTGGGTGCCGATATCACTTCTAAACTCAAAATGAACTTCACAGCCAACTATTATAACAACAAACGCAAAACCATTGAGGAAAACGGCTTGGGTGCAGTGCTCTTCAACGCTTTGAACTTCTCACCTACCTATAAATTAGACGACGAGGATTTAACAGGTTTCTTGGGCAATGAGGTGATCAACCCTTTAGCACAGATTAAAAATACTTATAATCAGTACGATGGCAATGGCTTAGAAGGTAACTTTCAGTTGAGTTATAATCTTATTGAAGGTTTAGACCTCACTTCACGCATCGGTTTTAAAACCTATAACGATGAGAAAAAAGATTTCCAACCACTGAGCTTCTTTGGTACGGGCAAAATCTTCAACCGTAGCCGCAGTACGGTAACTCAGGAAAAGAATGAAACACACGCTTATACGTGGGAGACTTTTGCTACTTATAACAAAACTTTCTGGAAAAACCACAACACTTCACTCACTGTGGGTACTAGTGCGCAACGCAACTGGGGTAGTGGACTCAGTGCTACAGGTTACGACGTGCCTAACAACTCTTGGGACTTTGCCGATATAGGTCTCACCACAGGTACGAACAATAGCAAAACTGATAACTCGTATACGAACGATTCGCGTCTTACCTCTTTCTTTGGTCGTTTGCAATACGATTATAAGAGCAAATACCTCCTGTCAGCAATGTTGCGCCGTGATGCTTCTTCAGACTTCCCGAAAGATAATCGTGCCGACTTGTTTTCATCAGTAACAGCAGGTTGGAAAGTATCCGACGAAAGTTTCCTAAAAGATAGCAAATGGATAGACTTCCTCAAATTGCGCGGTAGTTACGGTACACTCGGTAATAATGCCGGTAAGAATCTCTATAAGGCAATTTTAAACGGGGAAGCTGTGTACGTGTTCAACGGACAGATAGTGCGCGGAAAAGCTGTAGGCAAATTGCCCAACCCAAGTGCCAAATGGGAAGTAGCCGAAAAGTTAGATGTCGGTTTTGACTTCAATACACTTGGCAACCGCTTGTCGTTAGTATTCGATTATTTTATAGAAAACCGCAACGATTTGCTCATTTCTAATTTCCCTGTCTCAGGTATTATAGGAACGGCTGCACCAGGGGCTTCAAACCCTACTGTGAATGCAGGGAATACCCAAAATAAAGGCTTTGAGGTGGCGTTAGGTTATAAAAGTGATGTAACCAAACCTTTTTCTTGGGGCTTTAACTACAATATTACTCGTTTAGACGGCAAAGTGGTATCAATCAATGGTGATGTGATTCCTGAGGGAGGGGCTTTCAGCGTCGGTCAGTTAGCGCCTGCACGTATGGAAGTAGGGCAACCTATTGGTTACTTCTACGGTTTGCAAGCCGATGGAATTTTCCAAAACCAAGCTGAGGTAGATGCACACCCTTCACAACTCGCCTTAGGGGCTCCTGCCAAACCTGGCGACATCAGGTATAAAGATGTGAATGGCGATGGGGTTATTGACTTTAAAGACCATACTTATTTAGGTAAACCTACCGCCACTTACTATATGGGCTTGAACCTCAATGCTAAGTATAAAAACTTTGATTTCTCGACCTATATGTATGCCGAGCTCGATAAAGAGATGGTGCGCAACTACGAGCGTTCACAACCTAACGTAAACCGTCAGCGTTTGTATCTTGACCGTTGGCGTGGTGAGGGTACTAGCAACAGCACACCTCGTGTAACTACGGGAGCAACTACTAATAATCTGTTCTCAAGTTTCTTTGTAGAAGACGCCTCATTCTTGCGCGTTCAGAATATACAGTTGGGTTATTCGATTCCTGCATCGGTATTGGAGAGTGTGAAGATGAAGAGCTTCCGCGTATATTTTTCAGTAAACAACGCCTTTACGTTCACTAAGTACAAAGGTTATGATCCTTCAGCTACCTCTGGCGATGCCATTGGTGGAGGTATTGATTACGGCTTCTATCCACAAGCCCGTCAGTTTATCTTAGGATTTAATACCTCATTCTAAAAAGTCGTTCCATCTAACAGCGAAGCCACCAATCTCATCAGCGTAAGCTGAAATTCGTGTAAATTCGTGCGATTCGTGGGCGAAAAAACTATCAGCGTAAGCTGAAATGCTCATACGCTCTTTAAAACGGATTGTCCCCCTTCGGGGGAACGGGGGCTGTTCTATAACATATAAAAACATAAACAAATGAAAACGATACACCACATACAAAAATGGACAGTAGGGCTAATGCTCCTCGCCTTTGCCCTTGCTTGTTCCGATGATTTTCTCGACAAAACCAAACAGTACGAGATAAACTCCGAAAGTTACTTCAATTCTAAAGAAGATTACCAAAATGCGCTGATTGCATCCTACAACTTGTTGCATTCTACGTATATAAATGTATTGATGGGCGAAATTGCCTCCGATAATACCCTTTGCGGAGGGGAAGGAGCATCGGATGTAATAGGCTTTCAGCAAATAGACCAGATGATTCATACTCCTGTCAATGCACAACTCAAAAACTTGTGGGACTGGATGTTTGCTGGTGTAAACCGCACGGCTTATATCTTGGAATTCCAAAACAAAACAGCCTTTGAGGGCAAAGAGGTGATCATTGCCGAAACACATTTCCTTCACGCTTATTACAATTTTGAACTCGTGAAATGGTTCGGAGCAATTCCTCTTAAAGAAAACAAACGCTTTGAACGTGGCGACGAACAAAAAATACCTCGTTCCCCTGTGAGTGAGGTCTATGCTTCTATTGAGAAAGACCTTTTGGCTGCCATTCCTCACTTGCCTACAACACCACCCGACGGTCAAGTAGGGCGTGCTACCAAAGGTGCGGCTCAAGCCCTCCTCGGCAAGGTATATTTATACCAAAACAAGTTTGCCGAAGCTGCTCAAGTATTAGAAACCGTGATACACAGCAATACCTATTCTCTTGTAACCGACTATGCTTCTATCTTTGAAAAAGAAGGTGAAAATGGTGCTGAATCGGTATTCGAGATACAATACACCGATGCTGAAGGTGCGAGCTTCGACTGTTTGCAATGTAGCAAAGGGAATGTAGCGGTAGGTTTTAACAGTATCCGCAACTACAACGGCCCTGTGTTCGATTCTGGCTATAGTTTCAATGTGCCTGTGCAAGAAGCTGTCGATGCTTTTGAAGCAGGCGACCTCCGCAAAGATGTTGCTATCTTGGATATCGTCGCGTGGGCAGCCGCTAACAATGCTACTTATGCCGAAGGTTACAAACATACAGGCTATTTCAATAGAAAATATATTGCTCGCAAAGGCGACCTCAATAGCCCCGACCAAAACCTTACCAACCCTAATAACTATCGTGCCATTCGCTATGCCGATGTACTCTTAATGGCTGCCGAAGCACTCAACCGTGGTAATATCAGCGATGAACGTGCTCGTGACTATCTCAACCAAGTGCGCAAACGTGCCTTTGGCGATGAAAATCACAATATTACGGTTTCGGGTACTGCTCTTACCGAAGCAATATGGAAAGAACGCCGTGTAGAGTTCTTAGGTGAAGGCTTGCGCTTTTTCGACTTAGTCCGCACCGGAAAAGGTACCGAAATACAAGGCTTTACTGCCAATAAAAACGAAGTCTTCCCCATACCCCACGAAGAAATTCGTTACGCCAACGGCAATTGGCAACAAAACCAAGGATATTAATGACGAACCTCTTATCTCTTATCTAAATTAAAATGAAAGCACTCAAAACCCTAATAGCACTACTGCTCCTCATTGGAATGGTAGCTTGCGAAAAAGATAAGGACGATCTCAGTTTCGTCCAAAATGCCACGGCTCCTACCGATGTCTCAGCTAAATTTCAGGTGAGCACCGATAACTCAGGAGCTGTAACCATCACGCCAATAGCTACGGGAGTAACCTCCTACAAGGTCTACTTTGGCGATAGCACTGCAACTCCCACTACAGTGAAAGCAGGTGGTTCGGTAACACACACTTATGCTGAAGGTAGTTACCAAGTGAAAATAGTAGCCGTGAACATCGCTGGCAAGGAGGCCGAAGCAACTTTGCCTTTAGAGGTGTCGTTCCGCGCTCCTGAGAATGTAGAAGTAACTGTGGCTAACGATCAAGCGGTTTCTAAGAAAGTGAATGTAACGGCTAAAGCTAACTTTGCAATTACTTACGATGTGTATTTCGGTGAAAGCGCCGATGAAAAACCGGTATCTGGTAATATAGGTGAAGTTGTTTCACACATTTATAAGCAAATAGGTACTTACACCCTTACGATAGAGGTGAAAGGTGCTGGTAAACAAACTACCAAAGTACAAAAAACGGTACGAGTAATTGCTTTGCAACAGCCTACTACTGCGGCTCCTCAACCTCCAATTCGCAAAGCACAAGAGGTTGTTTCGCTTTTCAGCGGACGATATACCAATGTAGCAGGCACCGATTTCAACCCTAATTGGGGGCAAGCCACTGCCTACAACCTCTTTAAGTTAGGCACCGATGAAATCTTGCAATACGCTCACCTCAATTATCAAGGTATCCAATTTGCCCGAGAAATCGACCTATCGGCGATGGAGTTCTTGCATTTAGACGTTTGGACTGCCGATGCTACAGCTTTAGATATCTATTTGATTAGCAAAAGCACAGGCGCTGACGGTGAGAAGTTTGTCAAAAAGACCCTCACTGCCGATAAGTGGACAAGCATCGATATTCCGCTAAGCGACTACACCAAACAAGGATTTGTAATCACCGATGTACACCAAATCAAATTAGTAGGACAAGGTACGGTATTTATCGACAACTTGTATTTCTACAAAAAATCGAATATCGTGATAATCGAAAACTTTGAAGGTACAGCTCCCGAATTTACTACCTTTGGCAATATGGCAAATGTAGAAGTAGTAGCCAACCCTAAAAAAGTGGGTAATACTACAGCCAAAGTAGTAAAAATGGTGCGCACCAAAGGTTGTGAAACGTGGGCAGGCGCGTTCTTCACTTCCGAAAGTTTGGATATGAAAAGTCACAAGGTATTGAAGCTAAAAGCCTTGTCACCTAAAACAGGTATTGTTGTAAAAGTGAAATTAGAGGGAGCTACTAGCGATGAAGCAAAAGAAGTAGATGCTCGCATCACCAAAAAGAACACTTGGGAAGAACTTTCTTTTGACTTTACAGGCATTGATACCAGCGCAAAATATACTAAAGTAGTTGTTTTCTTCGACTTTGGTGAAAAAGGCGATGATACCACTTATTACTACGACGAAATAACACTTAACTAACGTCAGTTCGATATAACAGAATATTGATTTACAGATTTGTAACATATATTCACAAAATAATTCACCGTCAGGTGAAAATTCGTGAGATAATAAAAAATAAAGACTTTTATGCACTCCCAATTTCGTGAAAATTCGTGTAATTCGTGGGAGATTAAAAAATTGTTAAATAATTACTTACGCCGAACTCTCGTTAACTAAATTGAATAGAAATGAAAACCTTAAATCTTTTAACCCTATTAGTTGCTTTTGTCTTTATAAGTTGTAAAGATAAGCACGAGTTTGGAGACCTTACACCTCCTTCTAATGTAAATGCCTCGTTCAGTATTGTGGGGGCTGATAACACTCATCCTCACGGCGACGGCACGGGTTTGGTGAACTTTGTAGTAACCGCCCAAAACGCCATTTCTTACCGTGTCGATTTTGGCGATGGCAAGACCGAAATGACTCCTTCTGGTAAAATCCAACACCGCTATACCAAAGTAGGTACCAACAAATTCACAGCGGTAGTAAGTGCTGTAGGTGCAGGAGGCTCTATGAGTTCTGTACCTTTAGAATTGGAAGTATATAGTTCCTTCTCCGATGCTGAAGCTGAAAATATGCTTGCTGGTAAGAATGTAGGCGATACTAAAACTTGGTATTGGGCTGCAAATGTAGCGGGATATGCAGGCTTAGGTCCTCAAGAAAGTGGCGATAATGGCGAATATGGCTACCCCGCTTGGTGGCAAGCAACACCATTTGACCCTACTCGTACTTGTATGTTCGAAAATTCCTTTATCTTCACCCGTACAGCTAATGGTATTACCTATAAACAAACTGCCAACCACGTGTTCATACCAGGAGCTTATGCTGAGGTGTTAGGTGTAGCTAAAGACCAATGTCACGGCACCGATGTAGTACCTACGATTACAGGCGAGAAACAAGTGTCCTTCGTGCCTTCTACTTCCAAAGCCGCTACCCAAGGTAAGTACGACAACAAAGCCTATCGCGGTACAGCTATCGAGCTATCCAATGGTGGTATGCTCGGTTGGTGGGTAGGAGCAAGCACTTATGATATCATCAGCCTTACCGATACACAACTTGTCGTGCGCGTGATGCAACCTAATAGTCAGTTTGCTTGGTATCACATTTTTACCACTACCAAACCTTCCGAAAATAGCTTTACCAACCTCGTATGGTACGACGAGTTTAACAAAGCGGGCACCCCCGATGCGACAAAATGGACGTATGATTTAGGCAAAGGTAGCAATGGTTGGGGTAATAACGAGTTGCAAACATACACCAAAGACCCCGAAAATGTGAAAGTTGAAAACGGTGTGCTCAAAATTACTGCCAAAGCCGATGGCAGTGGAGGGTATACTTCTGCACGACTCAAAACTGAAGGTTTGTACGGCTTCAAATATGGCAAAGTAGAAATCAAAGCCAAATTACCTGCTGCCAAAGGTACCTGGCCTGCAATGTGGTTCTTGGGCAATAACTTCGCTACCGACGGCTGGCCTAAATGTGGCGAAATAGATATGCTCGAACAAAAAGGTAATAAAAAGACCCATATACTCGGCGCTTGCCATTGGTACGACACCGATAACAACCGTCAGGGTGATTACGACAAAGAAACTGAATTTGCAAACACTTCTGCAGATTTTCATATCTATACGATGACGTGGACAGAAAAAAAGATTATCTTTGCAGTCGATAACAAAAACTATTTCGAAATGGACAACAACGCTAAATTGCCATTCAATCAAAAATTCTTCCTTATTCTAAACGTCGCAATGGGAGGAACATTGGGAGGTCAAGTAGCTAATAATTTCACCGAAGATAGCCTTGAAATCGATTATGTGAGAATTTATCAGTAAATACTATCGCAAACTTTTTATGTAGGGGCGTATTGTATACGCCCCACATAACCAATCATATTTGCGTCGCATTACGTAGGGGCGTATTGTATACGCCCACGTGATATATCATTTTTGTGTAAATTCGTGAGACTCGTTTTATAGCGAACTCACCTTAAAATAAGTTTTATGAAGAAATTAATCTGTGCTGTTACTGTCTTATTTGCTGTAGTAGCTTGTAACAATTCGTCAAAAACCGACGATAAAACCCCTGTAAAATGGGAGTCCTTCAGTGGCGATAAAAACATCGAACGCAAGGTAGATTCTTTGCTATCGCTAATGACCTTAGAAGAAAAAATAGGACAACTTACTCAGTTTGCCGCTAATTGGGATGTTACAGGCCCCGTAATGTCCGATGACTTTCAGCCTTATCTCGAAAAAGGTCTCGTAGGCAGTGTGTTCAACGCTGTTACCGTGCCTGGGGTGCGCAAATTGCAGGATATAGCTGTCAAGAAAACTCGCTTGGGTATCCCTATTCTATTTGGTTACGACGTGATTCACGGTTATAAAACCATATTCCCTATGTCGCTTGCCGAAGCCTGCTCTTGGGATTTAGACCTAATGCGCCAAACTGCTGCTATTGCTGCCGAAGAAGCTGCCGCCGATGGCATCAAATGGACGTTCGCTCCTATGGTCGACCTCGCTCGCGACCCACGCTGGGGGCGTGTGATGGAAGGCGCTGGCGAAGATCCTTTCTTGGGAAGTGAAATCGCCAAAGCTCGCGTACAAGGTTTTCAAGGGGGAACCGACTGGCATTCGCTTAGCAAAACCAATACTGTCTTAGCGTGTGTAAAACACTTTGCTGCCTATGGTGCTGCCGAAGCAGGGCGCGACTACAATACTGCCGAGCTCTCTCAGCACACCCTTTGGAATGCCTATCTACCACCTTATAAAGCAGCAATCGATGCAGGAGTGGGCACCGTAATGGCTTCCTTCAACGAGGTGAACGGTATCCCTGCAACTGCCAATCGCTACCTAATGACCGATATCCTTCGTAAGCAATGGGGCTTTAAAGGCTTTGTAGTAACCGATTATACCGGTATTAACGAACTAGTTCCTCACGGTGTTGCGGTTGATAATAAGCACGCTGCCGAGTTAGCAATCAATGCTGGTATTGATATGGATATGACAGGCGCTAACTTTATCAAGCACCTCAAAAAATCAGTCGAAGAGGGTAAGGTAAAAGAAGAGACTATCAACACCGCTGTACGCCGTATCTTGGAAATGAAATTCGTATTGGGCTTGTTTGACGACCCTTATAAGTTCCTTGATGAAAATCGCGCTAAAACAACCCTTATGAAACCGGAGTTCTTGCAAGTAGCCCGCACTGCCGTTGCTAAATCGGTGGTATTGCTCAAAAACAACGCCGAGGTATTGCCTATCACTCCCGATATGCCGAAAAAGGTAGCCCTTATAGGCCCTATGATAAAAGATTCTATTAACCAAAATGGCGAATGGCAAGGTCGCGGCGACCGTGAACTCAGCGCTTCTCTTTTCAAAGGATTACAAGAAGTGTATAAAGATAGTAAGGTGCAGTTTAGCTATGCCAAAGGTTGTACACTTACCGCCACAACTTCTGCCGATATAGCCAAAGCAGTAGCCACCGCACGTACCGCCGATGTAGCAGTAGTAGCCTTAGGTGAAGACTATAACTGGTCTGGTGAATCCGCTTGCCTTACCGATATACGTTTGCGCGCTCCTCAACGTGAATTGCTCCGCGCTCTCAAACAAACAGGCAAACCTATAGTGTTATTAGTGTATAGCGGTCGTCCGCTCGACCTCAGTGAAGAAAGTGAATTAGCCGATGCTATTTTACAAGTATGGTTTCCTGGTACCCAGTCAGGTTATGGCATCGCCGATGTATTATCAGGTAACTACAACCCTTCAGGGCGTTTGGTGATGAGTTTCCCTCGTAATGTTGGGCAAGTGCCTATCTATTACAATCACAAGAACACTGGTCGCCCCGTTGATCCTAATAACCCAACAGTTGATTACCGTTCTAAATATGAGGATGCGCCTGTCACACCACTCTATCCTTTTGGTTACGGAATGAGCTACACCACCTTTAATATTAGTAATGTACAACTCAGCAGTGCCACCCTCAGCAAAGGAGGTAAACTCACTGTTACAGCCCAAGTAGCCAATACCGGCAAGCGCGATGGTGAAATAGTAGTGCAATTGTATATTCGCGATTTGGTAGGTAGTGTAACCCGTCCGGTGAAAGAGCTCAAAGGCTTCCAAAAAGTGGCTCTCAAGGCAGGTGAAAGCAAGCAAGTACAGTTTGAAATCACCGAAGACCTCTTAGCCTTCTACAACGCCGATTTGAAAAAAGTAACCGAACCCGGCGCTTTCAAACTCTGGGTAGCCCAACACTCCGCCGATAACAGCAACGAAAAAGATTTTGAACTAAAGTAGATTTTTTTTCTTTCATTATTGCTAAACTTTGCCAAAGGTTTTAATAGCTTATCCTGCTACACCTTTGGCAAAGTCATTTTATAAACTGACTATTCGGCTCACAACCTATCCCTAAAATAAAGAGAAATATGAGAAGTAAAGTAATATTTTTCAGCTCCCTTATAATAATTCTTATAGCACTATATGTCTATAGTTTTATAGAAGATATAAAATCTTATGATAGTTTTAGTTTTTTGTTAGCTAAAGGTTTTTTAAAAACAATCCCACTGGCGCTAATTATCGCAAAATGGCTAAAAGAATTCAAAGAAAATAATTGAGTTTTTTCCGAGCCTTTCCAAGAGTACCCACTGCTCCCACAACTCCCACCGCTCCCACCGCTCCCACACTCTCGCCACCTGCCGAGTAAGTGAGTCAGCGCCTTTCCGAGATTCTCATTCCATACCTCCCATATATCCCATCTGATTATCAATATATTAAAAAATATTTTACCAAAAATCATAAAAAAATCTCTCAAAAATTTTGGAGGTTTCAAAATTTGTTATACTTTTGCGCTCTGTAAGACAAAAACGCCGGCATAGCTCAGTTGGCCAGAGCACGTGATTTGTAATCTCGGGGTCGTGGGTTCGAATCCCTCTGCCGGCTCAAAATAAGTACATATTTTAATAGTTTAAAATTTTTTACTCGGGGAGATACTCAAGCGGCCAACGAGGGCAGACTGTAAATCTGCTGGTTTTACCTTCACAGGTTCGAATCCTGTTCTCCCCACTGTCATATTTTTATTTTTTGCGGGAGTAGCTCAGTTGGTAGAGCGTCAGCCTTCCAAGCTGAATGTCGCGAGTTCGAACCTCGTCTCCCGCTCTTTTTGTGTATGCTGATGTAGCTCAGGGGTAGAGCACTTCCTTGGTAAGGAAGAGGTCACGAGTTCAAATCTCGTCATCAGCTCATATTATCTTTTGTACACACATCAAACACTCATTTATATAACTAAGATTTAAAATTTATTTAAAATGGCAAAAGAAACATTTGATCGTTCCAAACCCCACTTGAATATTGGTACAATTGGACACGTAGACCACGGTAAAACTACTTTGACAGCCGCTATTACTAAAGTATTAGCTGACGCTGGTCTTTCAGAAGTTCGTAGCTTCGATTCAATCGATAACGCTCCAGAAGAAAAAGAACGCGGTATTACCATTAATACCTCTCACGTAGAATATCAAACAGCTACTCGTCACTATGCACACGTTGACTGTCCTGGCCACGCCGACTACGTGAAAAATATGATTACTGGTGCTGCCCAAATGGACGGCGCTATCCTCGTAGTTGCCGCTACCGACGGACCTATGCCTCAAACTCGTGAGCACATCCTTCTCGGTCGCCAAGTAGGTATTCCTCGTATCGTTGTGTTTATGAACAAAGTTGATATGGTTGATGACCCTGAATTATTGGAACTCGTAGAACTCGAAATGCGTGAACTTTTGAGCTCTTACCAATACGACGGTGACAACACTCCTATCATCCAAGGATCTGCTCTTGGTGCTCTTAACGGTGAGAAAAAATGGGTTGACACTGTACTCGCCCTTATGGATGCTGTTGATAAATGGATCGAACTTCCAACTCGTGACATCGATAAACCATTCTTGATGCCTATTGAAGACGTGTTCACTATCACCGGTCGTGGTACCGTTGCTACTGGTCGTATCGAAACTGGTGAAGCTAAAACAGGTGATGCAGTTGAAATCATCGGTATGGGTGCTGAAAAATTGACCTCTACTATTACTGGGGTTGAAATGTTCCGCAAAATCCTCGACCGTGGTGAAGCTGGTGACAACGTTGGTTTGTTGCTCCGTGGTATCGACAAAAAAGACATCAAACGTGGTATGGTAATCTGCAAACCAGGTTCTGTAACTCCACACGCTAAATTCAAAGCTGAGGTGTATATCCTTTCTAAAGAAGAAGGAGGTCGTCACACTCCATTCCACAACAACTACCGTCCTCAATTCTACGTACGTACTACCGACGTAACCGGTACTATCCACTTGCAACCAGGTGTTGATATGGTTATGCCAGGTGATAACGTAACTATCGAAGTAGAATTGTTGCAACCTATCGCTCTTAACGTAGGTCTCCGTTTCGCTATCCGCGAAGGTGGTCGTACAGTAGGTGCTGGTCAAGTAACTGAAATCCTTGACTAATTTCTAACTTAGAATTTAAGTTATAACAATCATACAAAAAAGTTTTGGGTTCTAAAAACTCAAAACTTTTTTAAAATACGGGTGTAGTTCAAGGGTAGAATAGCGGTCTCCAAAACCGTTGATGGGGGTTCGAATCCCTCCACCCGTGCTATAAAAATCTAAATAAACTTTGTCAAAGTCCCAAAACTCTGACAAAGTTTTTCCTTTTTTACACTCCCACCGCTCCCACCCCTCTCACCATCTTTTTCCAGCTTGTCCCCCTTCGGGGTTGTCGGCAATTGCCGAGTAAGTGAGTCGGGGGCTATCTCCCACCGCTTTCCCTATCTGCCCGTGCAGTTCGCACTAAAAACCACTAAATGTTTTGATAATAAATAAAAAAGTTATATCTTTGCCTTTCAAATAAAAGTTAATAAAGATGTTGAATTATACCCCCTATAATCGTGTGGATACTTATACCAATCTTTTAAATACTTTAAGTAGATTAGAAAAGGTAGAGCTTATTAAAAAAATAGCCGACTCCTTAAAAGAAGATACTATAGATGCTGAAAAAATGGAAAGAGAAAAAAGTTTTTTCAGTTCTTTTGGAGCTTTCTCCAGCGAGCAAACAGCCGAAGAAATTATCACTGATATAAAAGAAAGTAGAAGTTTCAGAAATCGCGATTTATCTTTGGAATTATGAAATACCTATTAGATACAAATATCTGTGTGTTTTTCCTCAGGGGAAAGTTAAACTTAGATGAAATTATTAAAGAAAAAGGTTATGAGAATTGTTTTATTTCTGAACTAACAGCTTTTGAGTTGAAATATGGAGCTGAAAATAGTCTCAATCCTGAAAAGTCTCATAAGGCAGTTAATAATTTTTTAAACGGGATTAAGATTCTTCCTATTTCAGAAATAGGAGATGAATATGCAAAAATAAAAGTAAAACTTAGAAAATAAGGAACTCCAATGCACGATGAATTTGATTTAATGATAGGAGTTACAGCTCTTTTTTATAACTTGACTTTAGTAACTGATAATATTAAAGATTTTAGATTTATAGAGAACCTAGAAGTAGAAAATTGGTTTGATAGAACATATTGATAAGTATAAAAATGATTAATAAATAAACTTTGTCAAAGTCCCAAAACTCTGACAGAGTTTTTCCTTTTCACCCCTCCCACCACCTGCCTGTGCGGCTCGCACCCCACCGCTCCCACCCCTCTCACCATCTTTTTCCAGCTTGTCCCCTTTCGGGGGTTCGGGGGCTATCTCCTACCGCACCCTCTATCTGCCCGTGCAGTTCGCACTAAAAACCGCTAAATGTTTTGATAATAAATAAAAAAGTTATATCTTTGCCTTTCAAATAAAGAATCATTAGCTCAGATTTCACATTAGAACATAGGTTAGCTCTTTTGCATCATAATCCGTGAAATCCAATAGAGATGGCTGTCAATGTCCATACAAAACTTTTGTAACGAAGATAGGTCGCTTCACTTTGCTAAAGTTGATTACTTTAATAAAATCAGTAGCTTTTTAGGTATGCCGTAGGGGCGATTTGCAAATCGCCCTCTAAAAAATAAGCTATTTAATTTATTTGACTATAATAACAGAAATAAAAAATAGAAATAAGAGTGTAATAAATTCTTACCTCTTAACTAAAAACAAATGAATATTCAAAAAAAAGATGTATTAGAAGCGCTTCGCAAAATTACCGCTCCTGGTGAAGGAAAAAATATGGTCGATAGCGGCGCTGTACAAAATATAGTAGTATTTGGAGATGAAGTAGTAGTAGATGTAGTAATCAATAACCCAAGTCTACAAGCTAAAAAACGCACTGAAGTAGAAGTGATGAAAGCCATTCACGGCGAAGTACACGAGAAAGCCAAAGTAGTAGTGAATGTGAAAGTCATCGCCCCCGAAGTGCCCGAAATCAAAGGGAAACCTATACCAGGCATCCAAAATATTATCGCTGTTGCCTCAGGCAAAGGTGGGGTAGGGAAGAGCACCGTAACTGCCAACTTAGCTGCCGCTCTCGCCAAAATGGGCTTCAAAGTAGGCCTCCTCGATGCCGATGTCTATGGACCCTCTATCCCTATGATGTTCGATGTAGCAGATAACCGACCTCAATCGGTGGCTATCAATGGCAAATCGTTCATTCAACCCATAGAAAACTACGGTGTAAAAATCCTCTCTATTGGGTTCTTTACCAATGCCAATCAGGCAGTAATATGGCGAGGCCCTATGGCGTCCAAAGCACTTAACCAACTCATTTTTGAATCCTATTGGGGAGAACTCGATTTCCTCCTCATCGACCTTCCTCCAGGAACAGGCGATATTCACTTGAGTATTATGCAAGCATTGCCTATTACGGGTGCCGTAGTAGTGAGCACCCCCCAAAAAATAGCCCTCGCCGATGCCCGCCGTGGAGTAGCGATGTTCAAACAAGAAAATATCAATGTACCTGTATTGGGGATTGTAGAAAATATGGCATATTTCACCCCAGAAGAATTGCCTAATAACAAGTATTACATCTTTGGCAAAGAAGGCGCTAAAAACCTCGCTGCCGATTTGAACGTGCCTTTCTTAGGCGAAATTCCCTTAGTACAAGGCATACGCGAAGCAAGCGACGAAGGCCGACCCACAGTGCTACAAGATGGTACTCCTCAAGCAAATGCCTTCCGTACTTTAGCTCAAGAGGTCGTGAAAAGTGTCGTAGAACGCAACGAAACACTACCTCCTTCCGAAGCTATCAGAATCACCAATACCGCAGGATGCAGCAGTAATTAACAATAAAAACAATAATTAATAATTAAACAGACAATAATCAGCAACAACATACTTGTTACCTGTTACTTGTTACCAATTACCTGATAAAAATGGAAGAACTTAAACAAGAAGTGATAAAAGCTTTAGATAAAATACGCCCCTATTTGCAAAACGACGGCGGCGATATTACTCTCGTTGATATCGAAGACGGAAAAATCGTAAAAGTACGCTTAGAAGGTACTTGCACCAACTGCTCCGTCAATCAAATTACCCTTAAAAGCGGTGTCGAAATGACTATCAAAGAGTATGTACCTCAAATCGAAAAAGTAATCAGTGTAGAATAAAACCTTAGTACTATGGCAACGAATAAAGAATCGCGTAAAGAATATTGGAAACGCAAGTGGCTTAGCAAATACCGCTTGATAGTAATGGACGATAGTACCTACGAGGAAAAAACTTCCTTCCGATTGAGCCGTCTCAATATCTTCGTCTTTGGTTCTCTCTTTGCCTTTGTACTCATTGTGCTCACTACAATACTGATTATCTATTCCCCTCTGCGCCAGTATATCTTAGGCTATACTGCCGTCGAAAACAAACGCGAAACTCTCGGACTGCTCTTCAAAGTAGATTCCTTAGAGCAAAAAATTCAAGATAACGACAAGTATTTAGCCTCTATCAAAAAAGTACTCGTCGGTGACCTGAAACCTCAACACGATAAGGATACCGCCAGCTTCAACATCTCCGACCCTAAATACGACCCCAAAGCTTATAGGGTAACCCCTAATAAACAGGATTCTATCCTCCGTCAAGAAGTAGAACAACAAGAACAAGAACAGGAAATAGAACCTACAAACCCTTAAAAACAGAATTAATGACAAAATTAAGTGTAAATATCAACAAAATAGCTACCTTGCGCAATGCACGCGGTGGCAATATGCCCGATTTATTACAAGTAGCCAAAGATGTGCAACGCTTTGGCGCTGAAGGGGTAACTATCCACCCCCGCCCCGATGAACGCCACATCCGCTATCAAGATGCCTTCGATTTGCTAAAAGTAATAACTACCGAATACAATATCGAAGGAAATCCCATCCCTAAATTCATCGACTTGGTCTTGCAAGTCAAACCTACCCAAGTTACCCTCGTCCCCGATGCCGAAGACGCAATCACCTCTAATGCCGGTTGGGACACTGTTAAACACAAAGATTTTTTAACCGAAGTAGTAACCGAGTTCAAACGCAACGGTATTCGTACCTCACTATTCGTAGACCCTGTCGAGGCAATGGTAACTGCCGCTGCCGCTACCGGTACCGATCGTGTAGAACTCTATACCGAAGGCTATGCAAGTGCCTATGCACACGGTAACAAAGCTGCTGTTGAACCCTACGTAAAAGCTGCCTTAGAAGCCCAAAAAGTAGGCTTAGGACTCAATGCAGGTCACGACTTGAGTTTGGACAACGTAAAATATTTTAGAGAGCAAATACCTAACCTCTTAGAAGTTTCTATAGGTCACGCACTTATTTGCGAAGCTCTTTATTTAGGTTTAGAAAATGTAATCCAGCTATACCTTGGAAAATTAGCTAATTAGCAAATTTTCATAGAGCTCGCACTAAATTAAGAAACTAATACATTAACATATCAACAAAATGAAAACACATCTTACTTTAGGGGAGTTCATCATCCAAAATCAGAAGGACTTCCAACATTCAACTGGCGAACTCTCACGTTTGCTGAGTGCTATTAAATTAGCCTCTAAGTTAGTAAACCGCGAAGTAAACAAAGCGGGACTCGTTGAGGATATTTTGGGCGATATGGGCAAAGAAAATATCCAAGGCGAAGTGCAGAAAAAGTTAGACGTTTTCGCTAACGACCTCTTTATCCGTGCCCTTACTCAGCGCGATGTAGTATGTGGCATTGCTTCCGAAGAAAACGAGTTTTTCATTCCCATTGCCTCTTCCGAGAACAGCCCTAACAGCAAGTACGTTGTGCTCATCGACCCTCTCGATGGCTCTAGCAACGCCGATGTAAATGTAACTGTCGGTACAATCTTCTCTATCTATAGACGCGTAACTCCAGTAGGGACTCCCGTACAATTAGAAGACTTTTTGCAAGAGGGTAACAAGCAAGTAGCAGCAGGTTATGTGGTTTACGGACTTTCTACAATGCTTGTTTATACTACCGGTCACGGGGTAAATGGCTTCACCCTCGACCCCTCTATCGGTACTTACTACCTCTCTCACCCTAATATGCAGTATCCTAAAGATGGTACCATCTACTCCATCAACGAAGGGAATTACGTGCATTTTCCACAAGGAGTGAAGGATTATCTCAAGTATTGCCAAGCCTTAGAAGGCGATCGCCCTTATACTTCGCGTTATATAGGCTCCTTAGTCTCCGATTTTCACCGCAATATGCTCAAAGGTGGTATTTATATCTACCCTTCGGGAACGCGTACGCCACGCGGTAAATTGCGCTTGCTCTACGAATGCAACCCTATGGCATTCCTCACCGAACAAGCTGGTGGTAAAGCCTCCGATGGCTATACGCGCATTATGGATATCCGCCCTACAGAACTTCACCAAAGAGTACCTTTCTTCTGCGGATCAGAAAATATGGTGAAAAAGGTAGAAGAATTTATGGCAAAATACCCAAATGATAAACTTGATTATTAGTGAGTTATAAAAAAGATGATAAAAAACTTGCAAAATATTCACAAAATATTTTGCAAGTTTCAAAAATAGTACTACTTTTGCAGCCGTAATGATAAAACAACAGGTACCTTAGCTCAGTTGGTAGAGCAAAGGACTGAAAATCCTTGTGTCCCTGGTTCGATTCCTGGAGGTACCACGAGATCTTCTTCATAGAGGAAATTTTTCATATTTTTAAGGATTAGGAATTGCAAAAGCCTCGGCATTCGCTGAGGCTTTTGTTATTTAGTACTTTGCCAAAGTCCTTAATTGCTCGTGCGGCTCGTATCTTTGGCAAAGTATAAGTATGTTTGTTGTTAAAAAATTCTGTACCCTACCGAAATACTGAATACTTGATTAGAAGTGCTTTCTGAGCGGCTGGGTAGTATATCGGTGAAACCTATACCGTATTGAATACCCGCTGTAAAACGCTTGATTTCTACGCCTGTAGCTAAGTTAAACCCTATATCAAACGGACGTAAATCATCTGAGGTACTGTTACCAATAATTAATGAATGACTGTTTCTCACAGTGTAGTCTATTACCTTTTTCTTCTTGTAGTGAGTCCACTCTTCACGTGAATTACCCCACAACGCAGCAGCTACATAAGGTCCTGCTTTCCACAATAAGTTTACTTTTCGCAACTTTAAGCGATAGCCCGCATAAAAAGGCATCTCTAAATAACCGTAGCTGTAATGTCTTTCACTTAGGAACCTCTCTTTGTCTTCTTTGTATTTATACTTGTAAGAATGTCCTTTGGTGGTGAGCAATAACCCCGATTCAAGATAGAATCCTGTAGGGAAATTTACACTTGCCAAAGCTCCTGTGTGAAATCCTGGAGTGATTGACCTTTTGCTGTCATAAGTGTCTGAATAATAAACACCAGCAATGTTCAAACCTGCCTTTACTTCCAATCCCATTTTCACTTGTGCGCGCAAAGGACTCATCATCCCCAAAAGCAGGGCTACCGCCAAAAATAATTTTGTTTTTCTCATTGTATAATGTTTTTAAAAATTTACTAATTTTAAAGCTACAAAGTTACAAAAATAATTCTAAACCACAAATTAAAGCTCTCCAATCGTATTTGCGTCGCTACACTTTGCCAAAGTTTTAATTGCTCGTCGTGCTACGACCTTTGCCAAAGTTTTAATTGCTTGTCGTGCTACGACCTTTGGCAAAGTTGATTACTTTGATAGTCAATCACTTTTAGAGTGTGTTATGTAGGGGCGTTTTGCAAACGCCCTCACAGATAAAATGTTTTGCAAACGCCCTCACGGATAAAACGTTTTGCAAATGCCCTTGCAAACAAAATATTTAGCAAACGCCCTCACGGATAAAAAAATCCAGATAGTCTCTTTAAAGAATTCTTCCCCCTATCGAAAAAGCAAAACACTGCTGCTTCATATAGTTTTCATTAGGGTTAGGCAATATATCGATGAAACCTACTGAGTATTGGAAACCAATGGTAAAACGCTTGATTTCTAAACCTGTAGCAAAGTTGAAACCCGCATCAAAAGGCTTGAGCCCATCGTTGTTGCCATTGCCAATGCTCAATGAGTATTTACTTTTGTTGATGTGCAAAAACCTACTATCCTTATATACCGATTGTTCTTCGCGTACATTGGCAGCCAAAGCCGTCGCGATATAAGGTCCTGCTTTCCACACAAAAGTAATATGTCGCGCTCTAAGGCGAAAACCTACATAGACCGGAATTTCCAAATAATGATGATTAAAAACTTGCTTGCGCATATAATTACCATCAGATTTGTAATAGCCTCCACCGTAACTATACTCGTGCTTAAAGTTTTTGGAGGCATATACCAATCCCGATTCTATCGCAATGCCATTGTCAAACTGAGCACTCAACAATCCGCCTATTTGCAATCCCGAAGCGCTTTCCATTACCCACTCAGGCGATGAAACTCCATAAAGACCGCCTGCGGTAATCCCTGCTTTGGCTTCTACACCCCATTTTATCTGTGCTTGTGCAACGACTCCCCAGAGGAATGCCATTGCTAATAATTTCATTCGGTTCATAAATTTAGGTATTAAAATGAATTTCAGAGGCAAAGGTAATAAATAATTAGCTAATTTACTAATTTGCTAATTTGCTAATTTGCTAATTATCCTTATCTTTGCCCCAATATATTAATTTTTCTTTTATGAAAAGACATTTTTTCACGCTATTAACAACCTTAACCACTATATTTGCTACCGCTCAAGAGGCTGATACTTTGGCAATAGAAAAGCCAACTCCTCCTCCCACACTTCCGGCTTTTGCTAAAAAACTAAACATCGATTTGTTTTTCAGAGGGGGAGGCGTGAGTGATAACTATAATGATGCCTCTAAAAACAGCACTCATTTTGTGATTGACAATGCGCGCATCAATCTGCAAGGTGATTTCAACGATGATCTCTTCTACCGCGTGCGATTCCGTCCTAATCGTCCCTTTACCGAAACTTCTCAGGACGGTGGTACAACTGCCTTAGACTATGCTTTTATCACCTATCATTTTGGCGCGACACGTCAGTGGGATGTAACGGTGGGCAAACAGCTCGCTGCTTTTGGTGCTTTTGAAAAAGAAATCAACCCTATCTACGAATATATTTTCACCGATTACCTAAACGGAGTCTACAACAATGTCTTCCTCTCAGGGCTCGCTTTGGGATATAAACTCAACGACCGCCAGAAAATAGGCGTACAGTTGCACAATACGGTGAATGCTAAATTCGCTACTCATTTAAAAAATAACGGCTTTGTAGCGGGCGATTTTAAGGCTTCCAAAGCACCTATCGGGATGTACCTCTATTGGAATGCCGATTTGCTCGACGGCAAACTCAAATTGCGCTACTCTTATAACCTATCGCAATACGCTGCCAACTACCTCACTCACTCCGTAGCTTTGGGGAATTGGTATAAAAGTGGCAAACATACGGTTTATCTCGACCTCAGTTATACCTATATGGCTGCCGATTACGGACTTACAGCTTCAAAACTCCTCAGCGCCTACGATGGTTTGGCTAAAGATAATTTCTTGATGCAGAAAGATGTAGTCTACAAACGTGCTGTATCGCGCTACGACTATCAACTTACTGACCGTTGGAGTCTATCGGCTAAGGCGGGGATTGAGTTAGCGGGGAGTACCCAACGCCTTAGTGAGCAGTTGCGCACTAATTGGATATACTTCGCTGCCGCACAATACGCTCCCATACAAGGACAAGACCTCCGCTTTTACGTAGCCTACGTGGGGAATACCCTCAACTACGACAAAGTCTTACACCTAAAAGATGAACAACTACACCGCATCGCAATCGGTGCTTACTATACATTACCGATTTTGCGATTAGCAAATTAGCAAATTAGCAAATTGGCAAATTGACAAATCAATATGAAACAAATCAACGGTTTTTCTAAACTTACCAAAGCCGAGAAAATTCAATGGCTTTGCGATACTTATTTTCCTGAGGTAGAGAACGCAGCAGCTTTCTTTGAAAAATACCATAACCCCAATACTGAACTCCAAAAACGCCACGACGAGTTCATCGAAAATACAGTAACCAACTACTACTTGCCTTTTGCAGTAGCGCCTAACTTCCTCATCAATGGGCGTACCTATACGGTGCCTATGGCAATTGAGGAAAGCTCGGTGGTGGCAGCTGCCAGCCGTGCAGCGAAGTTCTGGCAGGGTAGGGGAGGCTTCCATACTACGGTGCTCTCTACCGAAAAAACAGGACACGTACACTTTTTTTTCTACGGTGAAAAAGCGCGTTTAGAAGCCTTTTTTGCCCGCGTACAGCCTTTGATGCTCGCCAATGCCAAACCTATCACCGCCAATATGGAGAAACGCGGCGGGGGGATTACTTCCCTTACTTTGGTAGATAAAACGGAAGCATTGGCGGACTACTATCAGCTGTCGGCTACTTTTGAAACCTTAGATGCGATGGGGGCTAACTTCATCAACTCGTGTTTGGAATCGTTTGCCGAGACCTTTAGAGAAGAGGCTGAAAAAGATGCGGCTATCCGTGGGCAGTACGAAATTGTGATGTCTATACTCTCTAATTACGTGCCTAACTGCTTGGTGCGTGCCGAAGTGCATTGCCCTGTAGACGAATTGGAAATTGCCCACCTCAAAGGAATGGCAGCAGCCAAAAAATTCGTGCAAGCGCTCGCTATTGCCAATGCCGATGTATACCGCGCCACTACTCACAACAAAGGTATAATGAACGGCATCGACTCGGTGATTTTAGCCACAGGTAATGATTTTCGCGCGATTGAGGCAGGAGCACACGCCTATGCAGCGCGTTCAGGTAATTACAAGAGTCTTTCCAACGCTTGGATAGAGGGCGACACTTTCCATTTTGCACTGGAATTGCCCTTAGCTTTGGGTACTGTGGGCGGACTTACCACACTCCACCCTTTGGTGAAAACAGCCCTCGAAATCCTCGAAAAACCCAATGCTCGCGAGCTGATGCAAATCGTAGCTTGTGTAGGTTTAGCACAGAATTTTTCGGCAGTGAGTTCACTCATCAGTTTGGGTATCCAAAAAGGACATATGAAAATGCACCTCAACAATATTTTTAATCAATTAGGCGCTACCGACGACGAAAAACAACAGCTCGCCGCTTATTTCAAAGATAAAACAGTGAGCCATAGTGAAGTTGCCGAGGCGTTGAACCACTTAAAATCTCAAAAATGAAAACCCTTATCTTGTTTATTTTTCTGTTGTTAGTGTCTGCTGTAAGTGCACAGAAATTGCATTTATATGGTGGAAGCAATCACGATGTTTATTTGGGATGCTTGAATTGTAGTAAAACTGATAGCAATTCTATATGGAATGACTTGGGTAAGTACGGGTCGGCTAATAGTTCGATGTCTATATGGAATGACTTTGGCACCTATGGCAACCCTATGAATAGTTTGAGTCCGTGGAATGATTTTGCCTCTAAACCTCCTATAGTAGTAGATGCTTCGGGGAAGTTTTGCGGCTATTTTACAGTCAATAAAAGTTATAATAAAAGAGCAGAGTTTGAATTAGCTCTGCTCATTTATGATAATTACCAAGCAATTCGCAAAGATGTTAGCACTTGGTATAGAAAACTCTTCTAAAAATTGTAAGTAACGGTAGCATTTACATTGCGTGGGGCACCAGGGAAGTTGCGGAGGTTATCGTAACCACTAATCCAATAGGTGCGGTTGAGCACATTGTTTACATTTACTTGGAACTGTACATCTTTCACTTTGTAGTAGAGTACAGCGTTTACTAAGGTGTATTCGGGGTAGGTGGCAGCTGTAGCACGACGCCCTACTTGCCCTAACCGCTCACTTACATAATTCACTCCTACACCTAATCCCAAACCTTCTAAAGCACCTTTTTGGATAATGTATTTCGTCCAGAAATTAGCGGCGTGACGAGGCGTGCTGGGGCGTTGCATATTCAGGTCTTTTAGGATACCATCTTCTTTTAGTTTTACAATACGGGCATCGGTATAGGCATAGTTCGCCACTACACTCCAGTTGGGGGCGATACGTCCAGCGACATCTACTTCAAAACCATTCGATTCTTCGTCTACAGGCACACGCCAATCGGGTTTGCCTGTTTTGGCACTTTGCTCTAACGAGTTTTCTTGCTTGATTTTAAATACCGAAACAGTAGCATTCAACCGCTTGTTGAACCATTCGGTTTTGAGCCCTATTTCGTGTAATTCACTCTTCACATAATCAAACGGGCCTCCATAACGCTCGGGGTCAGACTGTATGTTCGCCCCTTGAGGTTGAAATCCTTTTACCCAAGTGGAATAGAGGTTGATATTTTCCGATGCCTCTATCACCAATCCCACACGTGGTATAAAGGCTTTGGTTTCGCGTTGGGTCTCTTTATCAGTGTCTTTGTTGAGGATTTCGGTAAACCATTCTTGTCGCAACCCTACGAGCACTTTCACGATGCTGATGTCCATCTGCTCTTGCACATAAACGCCGTGAGAATATTCCTCATATGGATTGAGCACATTTTGGCGGTAGATATACTTGCTAATGTCTTTATAGCCATTACCCGCCGAACGATTTTCTAAATCGAACACCGGTACATTGGTAGTAGGAGTTTGTACTGAACCTGCTAATACGTTGGCGGTGGTGGTATAGGTATTCACTACTTTGGTTTTGTCCTTGCTCAAATACCCCTGAGCGGTAGTGCCCGAAGAACCGTATTTCTGTTCCGATAGGAAATAGTCGTAGCCCACTAATAACTTGTGTTTCACAATGCCTGTGTTGAAAGTGAAGTTGAAGTAGTTGTTAAAACTATTGTTCGCAAACGATCGCTTACGCTGGTTGAAAAGCATCAGCACCTTGTTAGGGTCGGCATAGCGGAAAGCGTTGGCGCCATTGCCTATTTGTTTGTAGTATAAGTTGGCTTGGGTGTGTTCTTGCATATCCTCGCTATAAGTAGAGTTGAGGTAGATAGCATTAAACGAAATATGCTCGTTGAACTTATGAGAGAGTCCGATAGTAGTGTTGAGAGTATTTTCTTTAAGGAAGTCGTTAGCAGCGCTCATCGACATACTGATGGGGGTATCGTAGAGCGTACCATTGGCAGGGAAGGCTTGTCCGCGGTCTATTTTGCCATTGAAATTCTGATAGACAAAATCAACATTCACGCTGGTTTTGTCGTTAGGAAGATAAGAAAATGAAGGAGCGACGATATAGCTTTCAGAGCCTTGCAAATCGCGGAAAGAATCGGTTTTCTCATAGCCTAAATTGAGTCGGTATAAAAGGGTTTTCTTAGGGTTGAGGGGGCCTGTGAAGTCGCCGTAGGTTTTGAGGGTATTCCACGAACCAACACCTACCGAGATGCTGTTCTGGTTTTTTAGAAGAGGTTTTTTGGTTACCCTATTGATTACACCCCCAGGGGCAGCATTGCCAAAGAGTGCCGAAGCAGGCCCTTTGATCACTTCTACACGCTCAATATTAGCTAATGACGATTGTTTCCACAAGCTCGTTTGAGCACGCATACCGTTGAGTAGGTTGCCTGAATTGCGGTTACCTGTCGCACGAAATCCGCGTATTGAAAAATCGTTGTAGGAAGTGTATTGGTTTACCCCACTGATGTTTTTCACTACCTCATTCACGGTAGTAGCACCTTGGTCTAAAATGAGCTCTTTGGTAACATACCCCACCGACTGAGGAACGTCTTTTAGGGCAGCAGCTGTTTTGGTACCTATAAAGGAATTGGTATTTTTATAGCTACTTTCCTTTCTGCCAACTACTTCTACTTCTTGTAGGGCGGTGAGTTCCTCGCTGAGTTGCACATCGAGGTGCGTGTGCGTACCACTGGGATTAGGACTGATATCGGCGCGTATTTTCAGCGATTGGAAGCCAACATAACTAAATACAATAGTTTGCTTGCCAACGGGTACGTGGTGGAGGTTGTAAAACCCAGCTTCATTGGTGGTAACACCATTGTTAGTGCCTTCGAGTAGTACGGTAACCCCTACGAGCGGCTGTTTGTTTTCATCGGTTACGCGCCCTCTTACATCGGTTTGTTGGGCAAAAATATAGTGAATATTAACACCTAAAAATGTTAATAACAGAAAGATACGTTTAGACATACGCTTTTATTTAAAATTATTCTACTTTATTACGGCGTGCAAAAATAGAGAAAATTTTAAATATAGCAAGAAAAAAGGCAGTGAAATTTAATCACTACCTTATTTTTTAGCTTTTTCTTTTTCAGCCCATTCTTTTTTGAGTTCTTCTGCCCAAAGTAACTCTCTACCTACTTCTTTCTTTATAGTAGATTCACTGTTATGTGAGTGACGCGGACTTTGAGTGTCAAACAAAAAATCATAACTTCCCGCTACAATGCCTTTGCCCTCTATATAAGCAAAGCGGTCAATGCCACGATGATAAGCCTCTAACCCCGAGCGATTATTCCAAGCAGTGAACGTCCAAAACAGATAAACAGTATCTTTGCCCCGTTTTTCTGTACCCGATAGGTAAATACTTTCAAAACAACTATCCAAGAAAGATTCTTTATCTTCCATCGGTGAAGCATATTTACTAATATGTGTTCCTTTGTTCAATTCTTTTTTTAACTCAGCATAAGTAACAAAATCTTGTTTTGTATTGATGATATTACTATCGTTCAAGTGTACTTTTGAAGAATAGTTCATCAACTGAAAAACTTCTACTAAACAGGATCTTGCTTTATAATACTTGTCGTCTTCTTTTTTTACTAAAGAGAAGGAGTTTAAAAATTTATTTTTATTACTTCTGCGAACCTCTTCTATCTTAACAGCAGCTTTTTCGACCTCTTCCTTAGAGACTTCTACCCAAGAGTTAGCATTATCCATATCAGGTAATACCGAGATGAGGGTTAAATAATTATAGCCAAAGAAAACTCCCTGATTGAATACATTATACATCTCAATTTCTTTTCCTTCATAAAAAGAATGAGGGTGTAATGTATAGTGTTTTACTTGATAATGAGCGGTAATACTATCAAGCAATATATATTTTTGTTCTTGTGCTGTAATAGCACAAGAACAGAATAATAGTAAGTAGAGTAAGTTTTTCATAAACCTTATTTTTTAGACTTTTCTTTTTCAGCCCATTCTTTTTTCAGTTCTTCAGCCTACATAATTTCTTTTTTACTAAGTATGTTGAGAGGTTGTTTTCCTATATATTTATCACGAGGAATAAAATAATCATCATAAGAACCTCCTACAATGCCTTTATTTTTTATAAAAGCAAAACGAGAAACTCCTGCGTTATCAGTAAAACTCCAAAAAAAGTATATTTTATTACCTTTTTTCTCCTCAATATGCGAAAGATAAATACTCTCTAATTCTCTAGGAATAGCATAGCGCATATCAGTGGCTTCTAAAGGGAAATCCCTATCAGGGAATAGTTTTAGATAAGCTGTTTTGAGTTCGTTATATGAAGTAAACTGCTGTCCTAAGTTTATTATATTTGCTCCTGAAATATGAAAAATAGAAGGAAAATTAACAACTCTAAATTTTTCTATAGAACAATAGGTTTTACTTCTATAAAAGGAGTTCCCTTCCTTCTTTATCATATAGTAAGGATAGAAAAGTTTATAATTATTTTTAGGATTATTTACTTCTTTAAGTAATTGTTGAGTAGAAAGCACTTTTGCTTGAAAGGTATCCAAGTTTGTTTTTTCCCATTTATTACCACTTTCTGTTTCTGGAAAGACCGATAACAGTAAAAACTCATCAGGACTAATCCATACATTGTATATGTCAATTCCTTGATGATAGCCGTAAGGCATTGCGTTGATAGTGTATTTGTTGAAATTAAACTTTTGGGTTAGACTATCAACTATTATATACTTCTGTTCTTGTGCCATTATAGCACAAGAACAGAGTAATAGTAAGTAAAGTAAGTTTTTCATAAGCCTTATTTTTTAGACTTTTCCTTTTCAGCCCATTCTTTTTTGAGTTCTTCAGCCCAAAGTAATTCGTTTTCAGGGAGACGTTTTAACTTTCTCCAATTACCTGTTTTATCAGTAAAAAAAAGACCTTTTATAAAATATTTTAAATATATACCTCCTACGATTCCTTTATCTTTGATATAGCAAAACGAGTTATGTTTGTATGTAGATGATTAGAAAATTGATAGAAATGATATATTATATTACCACCTTTTTCTTCTATATTACTTAAATAAGTATTTTCAAAGAATTCAGGTATAGCATAAGAGAAATCAGAAGTTATTTCAAAAGGGAAATCATCGCAAAGAGGAAATAACTTCATAAAACTTTCTCTTAGAACCCCAATAGGAGTTATAGTTTGATTGGTGTTTATGATAAAACTTTTGGTAGCCACAGGTACACTAAAAGGATTATTTATACAATAAAAATCTTCTATCCAACAATATTTACTTACATAGTACTCACCCTTTATTATTTTTACTAATTTCGTCTTACTAATATCTCTATTTTTATCAAGATAAAAACCTAAGGCTTTGTGCATAATTCTTCTAAAAATTTCTTTTGTAGGAAAAAGATTGTCTTTTATTTTATTAAAATCTATTTTTTCCCAATTAGTTTTGCTGTCAATATCAGGAAGTACAGAAAATAGGAGTATGAAATCTTCTCCTTTGTCTGTTTCATATTTTTTTGAAAACACATTATACACCTCAATACTGTTTTTAGTTCCATAGGGAGAAGTATCAAGGGTATAGTGTTTTACCTTATAGTGAGCGGTAAGGCTATCTAATAGTATATATTTTTGTTCTTGTGCCACTATGGCACAAGAACAGAATAATGATAAATAAAGAACCAACTGTTTCATCTTCCTATAATTTCTTTCTCTTCTCGTTCTCGTTCCTTTTGCCATTTTAATTCTTTATCTCTCCATTCTTTTTTAAGCTCCTCTGCCCAAAAAAGTTCCTTTTTATAAGGCGTTCTTAATTTTATCCAATCTCCAGATATAGGGGTTTTACACCCTATTGGAAAAAAGAATTCATAATAAGAAGCTGCTACAATACCCCTATCTTTGATATAAGCAAACTTATCAAAACTTTCTACAAAGTAAGTAGCGTAAAGATAAAAATAATATATAGTATCTCCTTCCTTTTCCTCTACGTTCTCTAAGTAGATATGCTCTAAATATTTAGGTACAATCCAATGCTTATCGTCTAATGGAAACACTTCGTTAGGGTATCTTTTTTTATATAGAGACTTTAGTACACTTATAGGCATTGTAGCCTGATTGGTATCTATAATATATCTTCCTGTGGCAACACTCATCTCTGAAGGTATATTTGTGCAGAAAAATTCATTTATCCTACAATTTTTAGCTACAAAATATTTATTTTTCACCTTTTTCACCAAAGATAATGTTGTATTGTCATCCTTTTTACTATCCATTTCATAAGTTTTTCTATATATCCTATCAAACAGTTTTTTAGCAGGCATATACTTTTTTTGTAGCATATCGAAGGGGATTTCTTGCCAACTATTCTTGCTTTCAAGGTCAGGGAGTACTGAAAACAAGACTATAAAATCACTATCTAAGCCTTTGCCATAGTTTTTAGAAAACACATTGTAAATTTCTATTTCATAATCCACCTTATAAGGCAAAGTGCTAAGAGTATATTTTTTTACGGTATAATTGCTTGTAATGCTATCCAAGAATATATATTTCTGTTCTTGTGCCATTATAGCACAAGAACAGAGTAATAGTAAGTAAAGTAAGTTTTTCATAAGCCTTATTTTTTAGCTTTTTCTTTTTCACCCCATTCTTTTTTGAGTTCTTCTGCCCAAAGAAGATGTCGTTTCCCGTCGTGGGTTAGTTTTGCCCAATCTCCATCCCAGCTATCTCTTTTTCCTTTTGTGTAAAAATAATCATAATAAGCTCCTGCTACAATGCCTTTGTCCTTAATATAAGCAAGTTCCCCAATATATCTTGCATTACAAAATTGATAAAAGTAATAGATCTTATTTCCTAATTTATCTTCTATATTAGAAAGATAAGTACTTTCTAAAATGTCAGGAATAAGAAAACCTAAATCATCTTCATCTAAAGGAAAAGCGAGAAAAGGGACTACCTTTTTATAATTTTCCTTTAAAATATTCATAGGTTTTATAGGTTGATTAGTGTTAAGAATGAAATTCTTAGTAGCAACTTGCATGTCACGAGGGTAATCCATACAATAAAAATCTTCTATCCAAGTGTTTTTACTGGCATAGTACTTATTTTTTACTTTTTTTATTAGAATTGTGTTGCTAATATCAAAAGCTTTTTCAAGAGGTACATTAAAAACTTTGTGTTCAACTCTCATAAAAATATTTTTAACTGAGAATAGATTGTTTCTTATCTTTTTGAAATCAATCTCTTCCCAATTAGTTTTACTACTAAGGTCTGGAAGTACAGAGAATAATATTATATAATCAATCCCTTTATTTGCCCCATAATATGGAGAAAAAACGTTATACATTTCAATAGTGTTTTTAGCGCCATAAGGAGAAGTGTCAAGCGTATATTGTTTTACTTGATAATGAGCAGTGAGGCTATCTAAGAGTATATACTTTTGTTCTTGTGCCATTATGGCACAAGAACAGAGTAATAGTAAGTAAAGTAAGTTTTTCATAAGCCTTATTTTTTAGACTTTTCTTTTTCAACCCATTCTTTTTTGAGTTCTTCTGCCCAAAGTACCTCATTTTCAGGGAGACGTTTTAACTTAACTTTATTTTTGAGGAAAGTTACTTCCCCTTTTGGGAAAAAGTAATCTTCATAAGTGCCAGCTACAATTCCTTTGTTTTTAATATAAGCAAACTGAAAAATTCCTCTATCTAAATAATTAGCAAATTGATAGAAAAGGTATGTTGTGTCTTTACCCTTGTTTTTTATGTCGGACAAATATATTTGTTGTTGATGTTTAGGAATTCCTGTTGGGGGATATTCATCCCAATCAAGAGGAAATTTAAGATGAGGAAAACATTCTTTGTAAGTAGCTCTGAGTGTGTTTATTGAAATTGTAGGTTGTTGTGTGTTGATAATATAATTTGCTGTAGCTATTAGCATATTATTAGAAACATCAATACAATAAAAAGACTCTATCCAACAGTATTTGCTTACATAATATTTGTTTTTTATTTTTTTTACTAACTTTAGGGTTAAATGAGTTGTGTTATTATCCTCTTTTTCCATACTAAAAGTTCTTTTATCAACACTTTTAAATAAGTTTTTAGAAGGGAATAAATTGTTTTTAATTTGCTCAATTTCTGTTGATTCCCAATTAGAACTACTATTAAAGTCAGGCATTACAGAGATGAGCAGTATATACTTTCCCCAAAATACATTATACATTTCAATAGTATTTTTAACCCCATAAGGGGAAGTATCGAGCGTATACAGCTTTACTTGATAATGAGCGGTGAGGCTATCTAATAGTATATATTTCTGTTCTTGTGCCATTATGGCACAAGAACAGAATAATAGTAAGTAAAATAAGTTTTTCATAATACTATGGACATTTAATACCTGTTGGGTCTGTGCCATTTCTTTGTCCTTGATTGATCAGTTTTTCTTCATCGGATAAAGAACTCCCTTCAACAATCCCGACCTTAGCCATAGCACGAGCAGTTTTTAATGAAATTTTACTATTTGGCAGAGACATAATACTTTGGGCTAAACTTTCTATATAAGGAGCGAACTTGTCATGATCTTGTTTCTGGATGAGTTTATATTTTTTAACTCTTTGTCCATTCCCTATAGGAAGTTTTACTTCTTCTACAGAAGGATATTTTTGATGAAAAACTTGTTCGCCTAACACTTGTCTTTCTACATCCAAAAAGCCATGTAAAACTTCGTGATAAATAGTCGCTAATATATATTCTTGAGTAGCGGTTTTTAGAACATTATCATTTAAATGAACATAAACATCTATATGATGTTCTCCATCTGTTATGACGTCTTTTGCTAACATAGAGTAAGCATCACTATCTACCAATGATTTATCTGTAAAAGGTTTATTATAGATTGTAATATCTATATTTTTATTCGTTCCAAAAGTTTTATTAAGAAGTGTAGCGATGTCGTTAGCAAGGGTAGGAGCTTGAGCTAAAAGCGCCTTTGCACACGGGGTGGTAAGAGAGTCTTTTATAGTATCTTCTCTTTTGTCTTGCTTTTTCTCTTCTTTTTTCTCTTTCTCTTTTGCCATACCTGCTCCTATATTGCTACTGCTACCTCCGCCACCTGCGCTCCTTTTTTCTCTTAGCTTTCTCGTATCATCGCTATCTCTATCATCATAAAAATCCCCATAATTATATGGTGAATAATCATAATACGTATAATGAGGGAAGTCAGAATTATTTCTACTTTTTTTAGTAAATTTGCCATAAACAGTAACAGGCTCTAACACAAAGTAATTATTTCCTCCGCCTCCACCATCACCATCGTCTTCTCGTTCGTTTGGTTCTTTACCTGGGGAAAAAATCGGAGGAGGTGTAATAATAAAACGACAACTTACACATATAGGCTTTCCACTTCTCGCGGTTACAGAGGATTCGTTATTTTCTATAATTCTATAGCTTCCTTTGCGTTTGGGTACTATTTTATGAGTAATAACTCCATCCGTCATTCGGTAAGCCGAAAGAAAGACCCCTTTAGTATCAAGCAAATAAAATTCAGCATTTATAATGCGACGATCTGCCCTAATACTATCTATCTGAGGAAGAAAAAGATATTGCTCAGTCTTTCCATCTTTTTTAAGGAAGAGTACTTCTCCATTGAGTTCTGTTCTAGAGATCCTCACGGGTACTTTGGCATAAGGCATTTCTTCTAAGTCTTTCATTTGCTCAAAATACCGCCAATCGGTTTCTAACTCAATAAGCGGATAGTTGCTACGGCTCACACTGTTAGTGGTGCGTTTCTGGTTTTCTGAAGCCTCGAAAAGGCTCTTGGCTTCGTTTAAGCTCACTACCGCTTGAGGGTCTACAGTAGGAACAGGTTCTTCTTGCGGTAATACTTCTGGAGCATCGTCGCGCTGGCAATTGGTAAGAAATAATCCTACTAATGTCAGTACTAATAGTTTTAAACTTGCATTTCTCATTGTAAATAAGATTAAAATTCTGCGACAAAGGTAGATAGTGGTTTTTTGTAAAGCAAATAAAAGAAGAATTTTAACATTTTTACGCCCTAACAAAAAATGCATTTTTGGAAATTTTAATGTTAAAAAAATAGCAACTTATTATCTTTTTAACAAAAGAGTTGTAAACTTGTTATTTTTCAATCTTTTAAATTATGGATATTTCAATGAAAAGGGAATGAAGGAATTAACTGTTTTTAACGTAATAATAGATTTTGTTAAATTCTAAAGACTTTAGCAAAGTGCAGCTATACAAAGGCGATAATAAAAAAACTGCCCTGAAAAGTTTTATACTTTCTTGGGGCAGTTTTCATTATGATTAAAAAACAACTATGCCATTATAGCGGTTTTACCAAACTCAAGAACCATTCTTTTACATCACCTTCTAATAGAGGAGCGAGTTTTTCTTCACAGGTTTTGTGGTAGGCATTGAGCCATTGGCGTTCTACATCGGTGAGGAGAGCTACATTAATACCTGAAGGCATAAACGGACAAAGGGTGAGGGTCTCGAAATCGTAGAAGGTACCAAACTCATTGGTAGCTACTTCACGCACCGTAATGAGGTTCTCGTGACGAATACCGTATTGATTTTCTAAGTAAAAGCCAGGCTCATCAGAGCATACCATACCCGCTAAAAGTACTTGTGGGTTCAGGTCTTTACGGATATTTTGAGGGCCTTCGTGTACGTTCATAAAGCTACCTACCCCGTGACCTGTACCGTGCCCGTAGTCCTTGTGGTTTTTCCAGAGTGCCATACGGGCATAAGCATCGAGTTGTACGCCACGAGTACCTCTTGGGAATTGTACCATTGCGAGTTGTATCATTCCTTTGAGTACGAGGGTACTATCGTCAATAAACTGCTGACTTACTTTCCCTAACGGAATAGTACGAGTGATATCGGTAGTGCCTTCAAGATACTGTCCGCCAGAGTCTACCAAAACACTACCTTCGGGATGTACCTCTTTACTGCCGTGTTCAGGAGCTGAATAGTGCACAATGGCTCCATTACCTTGATAACCAATGATGCTGCCAAAACTTTCGCCTACGAAGTTTTTGCCTTCGGCGCGGAAATCGCGTAGCTTCTTGCCAATGCTGTATTCGGTCATTGGTTCTTTGCCTACTTGGTGGGTGAGCCAGTAGAGGAACTTCACCATTGCCACCCCATCGCGTACCATTACGGTGCGGAATCCTTCGAGCTCGGTAGCATTCTTCACGGCTTTCATCAGGTTGCCAGGAGCGGGAGCTTGCACGAGTTTATTGTCCTTTTGGAGGGCTTCGAATATCGCCTGATTGGTATTAGGGGCGAGGAGTATATTTTGTCCTTTTACGGTAGCCAAATAGTTGTAGAACTCATCATAAGAACACACGCTTACTTTGGCTGCTGCCAAATGAGCTTCTACCTCAGGGGTGAGTTTAGCTTTATCTACAAAAAGAGTTGCTTCTTTATCGGTGAGGGCGATATAACCGAGGAATACAGGGTTGTAAGCCACATCGCTACCGCGAAGATTGAGTGTCCAAGCTACATCGTCTAAGGCAGTGATAAGGTGCAAGGTAGTGCGATGGGTAGCCATTGCTTTGCGAATAGCGGTAAGTTTCTCGGCTACGGTTTGTCCTGCCCATTTATCGGGGTGTACGAAAATGTGGTGAAGAGGGTCTTTTTCGCGATTTGTCCAGATAAGGTCGATGAGAGGTTTATGTACCAATTTGATGTTGTGAGCGGCTAAAGTAGCTTGTAGTTTTTCCCAAGCGATGTGAGAGGTTGCCAAGGCGTTGAGTGCTACAGTAGCCCCAGCGGGAAGTACTGATACGAGCCAATCGGCATAATCGGGAGTGCCTTCTACCCCGTCTTTGAAGAGGTCGATGCCAGAGCCTTTGAGCTCAATCGCCGATTGTACAAAGTAACGAGAGTCCGTCCACAAGCCGGCTTTATCTTTGGTAACGACTACAAAACCCGCAGAGCCTGTAAATCCAGAGAGCCAAGCGCGTTCGAGCCATTCTTTGGGTAGGTATTCACTAAGGTGAGGGTCGGCGCTGAATACCACAAAAGCGTCGATGTGGTTTTCTTGCATTTTAGAGCGCAAGAGGGATAATTTTTCGGGTGTATTCATTGTTTATAGTTTTATGTTTTTGCAGCTTTGCTGCCTTAATTTCTCGCACTGATTACACGAATCACACAAATTTTGACACGGATAATTTTCTATTGTCAGTTGTGATGTGCACGGATTAGCAGCTATCGCTACCGGATTTAATGGATTATTTCAAATATTTTAACAAAGTATGATTTTACGGCGAGCTTCTATTCTTTTAAATACTATATCAGCAGGCTCAGCAGGAGTTGGGTCGGCTTTAGATTCGTAATAGAGTTGTAAGTCTTCTAACTCTTCATATAATTCAGCAATTCTCAAAAGCTCATTGTATTGTTCAATAGGAACAACTGCCGAGAGTGTATTGCCTTGTCTATCGGTTAGAAAAGTGGGTTCTTGTAAAATCATTGTATTCATATTTTACTTGGGATAATTCAGATTTTTATCGGTGAGGTGATACAACGTTTCCTCTAAGTATTTCTTAGCTTCATACTTCGCCATTAGGAGGTTGTTGTTATAGAAATTGCCACATTCTAAAGCTGAGGCACCAGGGATATCACCTTCAAAATTAGCGATATACTCAAAGAGTTCGGTAATCAGGGGGGCGATATCTTTAGAGGTATAGTCGCCAGCAAGAATGAGGTAATTACCGGTCATACAGCCCATAGGCCCCCAGTAGATAATTTTGTCTTTCCACTCAGGGTTGTTGCGCAACCAAGTAGCGGCGAGGTGCTCGATAGTGTGTATTTCGGGGCTGCCGAGTACGGGCTCACGGTAGGGGAGCTTCATACGAATATCGAAAGAGGTAAGCACTTCCTTGCCTACATAGTCTTTACGCGATACATAAATGCCACGCTCCAGTTTGAGGTGGTCAATACAAAAACTTGCTATTCTTTCCATTTTATTTAGCTAAGAGTTAAGAGATAAGAGTTAAGAAATGGTACCTTTATATTTTAACTCGTTGTTAATTGATATTTAGTTGAAATTCTTTTTATTGAGCGCTTCTGAATTCTCGGAGAAACTCAGAGAGTTTCAGATAAAGCTCTAACACCTGACACCTGACACCTGAAGCCTGACACCTGATACCTAAGTCCTAAAACCTGCCCCTTAACAAACTACACCGCAAAGGTATTGATTCTGTTGCTAAAAAGCAAATGTTTTTAAGAATTTTGCTTAATAAATAAACAAATTAGTAAGGCAGTCTTTTTTGAGCTCTACGGAAGCAGGTAGCGTTACTTGAGTTACATCAAAAGGGGTAGTGATGAGGTGCATACCTGTTTTAGAAGGAATGTGAGCTATAATTTTATTTTCTTCTGCGGGAGTCGCTATCTTGATTTGTGCTTCTATTTGAGCTATATCAACCTGATGAGTATCGCTGTCTATATCTATAATCCAGTACTTTTTGAGTTTTTTACTGCCTATACCCGAAGCACTCACACAAGAGGCAAACAGTTTTTCTACACGTGCATAGTGTTCTTGTTGTAGCAAATCGGGGAGGCGTTTGAGCATATCAAAAGCTACATTTCTATAACTCTTAGGATTGAGATTGATCATTGCTCTACATTGAAAAACCTCACAGAGTTTTACAATCTCATCTCTTTTAGCTAATAACGACTTGCGGTCTTTTATCTGATACATTTTCACGATATGAGTACTTTTGTGTAGTTCCTCAATATCTTTTTTGCGTTGTAACAAAAAGACGAAGAAAAACAATTGCTCTCTATCCGCTTTATTGCTTATAGCAGCAAGGCGGTTGTCGATAAGTTCACTAATGAGGTCGAAATTATTTCTCATATCCTACTGATTGTTTTCTTCTCTATATACTTTATCATCTCCTGAAAGGATTTGCAGATAGCTTTTGTAGCGCGACCAAGCGATTTCGTCGCGTTCTAAGGCTTCTTTTATAGCGCATTGGGGTTCATCGGTGTGGAGACAGTTGTTGAATTTGCAATGGTGTTTGAGGGCAAAAAACTCTGGGAAATAGTCGGTGAGTGAGTTGTTGTCTATTTCTACCATTCCAAAGCCTTTGATACCAGGGGTATCGATAATGCGCCCCCCAAAGGGAAGGTCGAACATTTCGGCAAAGGTAGTAGTGTGTTGTCCTTGCTGATGAAGCTGAGAAATTGCGGCAGTCCTGAGGTGCAAATGAGGGTCGATAGCGTTGATAAGGGTAGATTTGCCAGCGCCAGAATGCCCTGATACTACGCAAGTTTTGCCTTCCATAGCTACTTTTACCTTGTCGATATTCTTACCCGTAGTAGCCGAGATGCCAATGCACTCATAACCAGCCTTGCGGTATACTGAGGCGAGGTATTTCACTTCGGTGAGTTCATCTTCATTATAAGTATCTACTTTGTTAAAAAGCAGTACAGTTTTGATACTATAGGCTTCGGCAGTAACCAAAAAACGGTCGATAAAGGTAGTAGAAGTAGGTGGATTGTTGAGTGTTACCACCAAAAAAGCGAGGTCGATATTCGATGCGATAATGTGAGTTTGCTTAGAGAGATTCACCGATTTGCGGATGATATAGTTGTCGCGAGGGTGTATTTCGGTAATGACCCCTCTGTTTTCTTCTTCCAATTCAAACACTACCCGATCGCCCACCGCTATGGGGTTCGTGTTCTTGATGCCTTTTAGGCGGAATTTCCCTTTGATGCGGCAGTCGTGAAAATGACCTGTCGCCAAGTCCTTTACCATATACCAACTGCCCGTAGACTTGTATACCAATCCTTCCATTTACTTGTATAACAACGCCGTAGTTTCAGGCTTTTTCAAATCGATTAAGAAGATGTGTTTAGGCTCTTTAGGGTCGATAGTGCCATTTTTGTTGATGTCTAAACGCGCATAGACGTAGAGCGCATCGTTCACCCCATCGTAATCGGAGCCTATGACCCCGTATTCTTTAGGAATAAGGGCTTTCACCCGAGTGCCGTCCAACTGATAGAGGTAAAACCGACGTAAATCGATGCGGGTGTAGTAGCCATCTTTATCGGTATCCTCGTCGTAGCAAGAAATCATATAGAAGTTGCGGTTCACATTTTTGTTTTGCAAAGTATCACGAGTAGCCGAAGGATAGTAAACATTTTCTATGAGTACGGGTTTTTCAAAGAACAGTTTCTGCTCTTGTTTTTCTACGTCAAAGAGGGAAACATTCACCATTTCGTCACCATAAATAGTTTCAAAACCTGCCACGATATTGCCATTCCAGTTGTTGCCATTGTTGTGGCGTGCGTAATAGGAGTCGCTGTAGCTATAGTTGCTGAGTTTTTGAGATTCACCTACAGAGCGATCGCCGTATCTGTAGATTACTTTGAAAACAGGAGTAAGGCGGTACTGAGGGTGCTGGGTAGGGAGTACGCTGCGCACTTCGGTTTCAAATTGTAACGAATCAACGGCTAAGCCTTCAATAGGGTTACCGTTTTTATCAATAGCGGGGCGGGTTTCCTGAACGCCTTTATAGACATCGGCAGCAGTTTTGCGCTCGCAAGCGGTAATAGCGAGGACAGCAAGAGATAATAAAAGGATTTTTTTCATAATGTTTTATGTATTAGTATGTTGTAATTTTTCACTCTTCACTTTTCACTTCCCCTGTTTCTTTATCGGGAAATACATTGGCATACACCACTTGGCTAACGCTCTTTACGGGGTTGTAGAGCAATGAGTCGCTGAGGGCTGAAGTTGAAAGCCATTTTTCGGTTTGAAAAGTACGCTCTAAAAATACAAATATTGAGCCTACAATCACAATAGATTTTAGCAAACCAAACAAAGCTCCCCCTAATCGATTGAGAAAACCGAGTTCGGCAGCTTTGATCATTTTGGTAAGTATTTTAGCCAAAAGCATTACGCCCAATACCAATACGATGAGGGTTATCCCAAAGGCAACGACCTCTAAAGTTTGTTTTTCGGCAGGAAGTATTTTGTCTAAGAGAGAAGCTGTAAAAAACGAAAAGTGTATCGCTCCATAGATGCCCACTACAATAGCCAAAAGAGATGCCATCTCAATAATAAGTCCGCGCATAAAACCGCGTACTAAGCCAAAGCCCAAAATAATCAGTAGTATAAAATCAATTTTATTCATTATCTGTTACTTGTTACCTGTTACCTATTACCTTTCTGAAGTATCCGCATTCGCGAATCACATCCTTATAGTATTGGGTATGAGGATATTTGCGGAGTTCTTTAAAACCTTGCCAATCTTTAAAAGCGATTTCGTTCTCCCAAGGACTCACACCGTATATTTTACCTTCGGAATAGTACTGTTTGTTGTAAAACTCGTTGCGTTCTACTTTGGCGAGCATATAGGCTATTTTAGCGCGTTGTTCATCGGTAGAGGCGTGTTGCTGAGCGATTTGGTAGTATTTTTTGGCGTGGGTCATATTGAGTAACATAGTCATATTCTGAGCATTTACAAAAAAGCCACCTGTTTCCCCTAAAATATCGTTGTAGTAGAACGCGCGGCTGTTGCCAAAATAGGAAGCGCTGTAGAACGCATTGCCCAATAGGAGTGCGTTGTTGTACATATCTTCACCTTTTGCAAGTTTTTCCTCCATTTCTTTCACTTTTTGCAAGAAAGATATTTTGGTGTAAGGGGAGCGTTTTTTGGCGTGTTCACAATCGTGACAGTCTTGGATAAAGCCGTTAAACGGATTGGCAGGTAGTGAGCTTTCACTCAGTTTTAGCTGTTTGGATACCATTTTTTCAGCTTGTTCATCATATACTTGTCGGCTTTCAAGAGGTATTTTTTTCATTTCGGCGATTGCCTTATCGAGGTCATCTTTATAGAAAGCATAGATAGCGCGACTTTCGTAGATTTCGCCTAAAGTAAACCTATATTCTTTTGTCCAAAAGACTTCCCAAGGGGTTTTGTTTGTTTTTAACAAGAATTTTTCAATAGCTGCTGAATGGTTGTTATTTTCATAAAAACCATCTTTTGGACAAGTGATTTCACTCATTACCAAGTTCTTTTGCGCATTGTAAAGCGCTGAAAGGTAGTTGCGTACCAAATCAAAAGCATAACGAGAGCGCAAAGCTGATTTGTATTCACTTTCTTTAAGGAGCGCAGATTGCCACATCCACTCTACTTTTTTAGTGAGGCGCTCCTCGTCGGTAGCAGTGATTTGTTGTAGCGCAGTAACATCATTCATCACATCGATGATGCGTACTTGTACTTTTTGTTTTTCGTTTTTGGCAACAGCATCAGCTTTTTTGAGAAACTCTTTGGCAGTGGTAGCCTCATTGCGGAACATCGAAACATAGCCTGCTGCTACATTCCATAAATATGGATTGCTCACTTTGCCTTCACGAGCGGTTTGCAGTAGCCAATCGGTTTTGAAATCTTGGGTTGCCACCTTGTGAGTGTATTGATGATAAGCATTCACGTTGGCAAGGGGCTGGTCTTGATAGAGATCACCAAACTTATTTACCACACCCTCTATGCGGTTGATATAGCGGGTAAGGAGAAAATCGATGTGGGGTGATTTAGGGTCGATGTGCAGTATTTTTTGGATAGCTACCTCTTCCTTGCTGTAGTAACCTTGCATTGCCCAGAGAGCACATTGTTCGGCTTTGGAAAGAGGAGCGGCTATTTTTTCAGTTTCACTATCGGTGAGAGCGCGGTATTCAAAAGTAACTGCTTTTCGCAATTTAGGCACTTCGCTGAAAAGTGTTGCCAAGAGCGCATTGGCTTTGGCATAGTTTTTCTGTGATTTATAAGCCCCTGCTACATAGTGTAACGCGCGGTAATAGAGGCTGTTTTTCGGCTGACCGGCTTGGGTCTGTTCAAAAAAAGCAATTACAGCACTGCGGTTGGCAGAGTAAAATTTAAGGCGCATCACCTGTAACCACATACGGTTAGCGAAGAAAGTATCTTTATTAGCAACTGCTTTCTGGTATAGTTTTTCAGCTTTTTCTATTTGGCTGTTTTGGGTATATTGTACGTTGCGTTTTTCGTAATCCCAAGCGCTTTCGGTGTTGTTAGTGATAGATTCGTTGTTACGAGCGATGTCTAAAAGAGCAAAGAAGTTGGTAAGGCGTGCGCTTTGGGTTTTTGGGGTATGATGAGAAAGTCGTACACTACTCTTGTCGGTTGCATCGTTGTATTTGCGAATATCGGCAAGAGCATCGTTGTTGTACATAAAATATTGAATACCTTCAGCCCAAAAATCTTTGCCGAGGTATTGCTTCCAGTCATCGAGGTCGGACGAAGAGAGATTTCCTTGGGAATCAGTGTCGTAATCGCCGTAGAAAAGGTTTTCCCCTTCTAAGTAGAGAGGGGTATAAGAAGTTTTATTTACAGTAACTTCTGGGGAGAATACTGAGTTGTAGAGGTAGTACCAACCTCCATCGGCACAAGCGTAGAGGTAAGTGCCAATGCCTACTATTGTAGCGGCACTAAGGCTAATGATGAGTTTTAGGTGTTTTTTCATTTATTTTCTTTTATACACTTCTCTTCTGTGATTGATATTGATTACTTCTACTGTTACAATATCATCAAAAATATTGTAAATAATTCTATAATCACCTACTCTTATTCTATAAGAATCTTCACCTGTTAATTTGGTATAACCAAAGGGGCGTGGCTCATCAGCAAGAGCATAAACAGCCTTTTTAATGGCAGAATAATGAGGTTCAGATAATGAATTAAGAAATTTATCGACTTTCTTAATAATGATTACTGTGTATTCTTTTTTAACTGATTCCATTTTCTTTTCTGTATTTTTCTACTCTTTCAAAGAAAACATCAATAGGTTCTGTTTCTTCTCCTTTAGCTTCACGAACGGAACGTATGTCTTCTAATTCTTCATACATTTCTACTAAAGCTAATAATTCGCGATATTCGTCAGCAGGGATTAGAGCTAAAGAATTTCCGTTAGAATCGGTTAAAAACTGTGGGGTTTGCAAATTGATGGTATACATATTTTAACGATTTAATATAGGTTTTAAAAGTTTTTATAAAAATCCAAAATCTTTTTTATCTTTGATAGAGATAGTTTTAGCGTTTGTGATAGTGATTTGCAATTCTCTTAAAAAACTATCAGTAACATTTCCTACTACCATACTTGGGTTTTCTTTTATAGCATTGCATATTTCAGCGATAAGCCGTTTGTGCAGTTTAGAACAATCTACAAAACTATCGTATTTTAAAAAAGAATGGTCTTGTTGTTTGATGAGTAAGTGGAGATTTTTCACTTTTTCACTCCAAGCGACATTTAAATTCACTTCAGTATTAATAACAACTCCTGCGATATACAATTCATTAGTAGCTACAATAATCAGGTATTTCTTATATGAAATATTGAAGTCGGGTATTTCAATGAGCAGTGTTTTACCAAGTTCTATATTTCGTTTGGCGAAATTATCTTTTATTTCTTGAGGGAAGAAACTGCCTAAATCCATAACTAAAAACACATTTGTTCATTCAAAGCATTTATCTTGATGTAATTCAGTATATCAGGATTGTTAGTAACTGCTTTTGCCATTGCTAAATAATCAATACGCCATTGTGCATTTTGCCAAGCGCTATCGTGAGATTTTTCAGTAAGTTTTTTAAAAGAGATATCTTTATTTTCAGCAATAGCTTCGTTTAGGCACTCTATTTCAGATTCCGATAAGTCTTCTTCATCATATTGATAAGAAGTAGTTAGGAAATGTTTGTTTGTTTTATTGATAAGACCTTCTTTTTCATTGCCTTCTGATACATTTCTAAGAAAAGATGGCACAGGTCCATACTGCATTTTCACATAAGTATCACCTGTGATGGGACGACCATAGTTTACCAAGTGCTTTTGGTCAGCAAAATATAAGATTTTAAAGACCTTATGAGCATCTGATTTCTCTGCCCCTAATTGGTTAAGGACAAACAACATACTATTGATAGCCTTACTTTTATCTATATCAAACATAACAATTCTTTATTTTATATCGCAAAAATAATACTTTTTCTTTATACCGCCAAATACGGCTTACAAGCATAGTGCTTATCTCTAATCATTTAATCATTATACAAGTATACAACATTTGCAAACCAACCGCATTCCTTAATGGCTTCTTTATAATACTGAGTGTTAGGGTATTTGGCGAGTATATGGAAACCTTCCCATTGGTCTACCCATTTTCGTTTCTTCTCAGGTATGTCGTAATACTCCAACTGAGCAAAATACTCGTTGCGTTCGGCTTTTCCGAGCAAGAAGGCAGCTTCAGCGCGCTGTTCATCAGTGCTTGCCATTGTAAGAGCAATCCGAAAATACTTTTTAGCAACGGTCATATCCAAAAGAGGGGCGTAGTTCTCTTTGTTTTGAAGTCCTAAAGCACTCCATTCGCCTATGATTTCGTTGTGGTAAAACTGACGAGAAACGCCGTAAAACGAGGTGTTACAAAAAGCATTGCCTAATTGTATGGCGCTGTGATATACATCTTTACCTTGCGCTATACGGTCTTTTAGTTGCTTGGCTTTGCGCAAGAAGGAAATCTTAGTGTATTCTACGCGAGGAGGGGTGATATAATCGTAGTAATACATATCATACACTCCTCCTTTAAACGGACTGACGGCTAAGGTTTGCTCACTCAAGCAGCGCTTTTCATTCACTAATTTGTCTTTTCCCCAATCATATTCTGCACCGCGAGTTTCCCAAGGTATTTTCTCAAACAATGCCAGTGCCTCGTCTATGCGGTCTTGGCGGAATAGATAAATTCCACGACACTCGTATATATCGCCTTTGGTATAAGGGTAATAGTTGAGCCAAAGTGCCTGCCAGTCGGTTTTGTGAGGGTTATGAGTTAGCTTGTCAAAAGCCTTATAGTTAGCTTCACTGATGAAAAAACCGCGTTTGGGGTGAGTGAGTTCAGCCATAAGGGCATTGCCTTGTGCCTGATAGAGCACTCGTAGGTATTTACGCATAAAGGTAAAGGCATAATCATAGCGCAAATCGTTGGTAAATTTGCGATAATTGAGAAATTCAGTTTTGTACTTGTCATACACTAAAGAACCGTCGTAACAAAAATCGTCGTTGCGGTAGAAATAGAGGTTGTTCCACACGCGCTGCATAGGTAGAGTCAGCTGTTTTTCGGTAGCAGCATCAATGTGTTGCAAACTCGATACTTCGTTCATCGCTTGTAAGAGGTACAACTGACTTTTTTGCTCGTTACCCTCAACGTATTTTTCGGCTTCTTGCAAAAGCTGACGTGCCAAAGAAAATTCACCTCTAAACATTGCTACATATCCCCCTGCTACTTTCCATAAAAAGGGATTGGAAAATCGGTTGCCTTCACGGGCTAAGAGCAATAGCCAATCAGTAGGGAAAACTTGGGTGCTCACTTTGCGAGCGTGCTGATGATAGGCTTTGATAGATTTCAAATCATCGCCATATCGGTCGAATATATTGAGTTTGTACTCCATTTTGTTTATAAAGCGGGTGAGCAGGAAGTCAACGTGAGGTGATTGGCGGTCGATAGTGAGGATTTTTAGCAAATAATTAGCCTCGTTGTTCGTGTAGAAACCTTGCATTGCCCATAAGGCACATTGTACACGAGGAGAGAGTTTTTGGGCGATTTGTGCAATTTCTCTATCGGGTAACGGACGATAATCATACCCTACGGTCGTTCTTAATTCGGGAGTGGTATCAAATATTTCGGCTAAGAGTACATTAGCCTGAGGGTAGTGTTTTTCGGCTATATAAGCTCCTGCTACATAGTGCATAGCGCGGTAGTAGAGCGAGTTTTTAGGTTGGGAAGCTGCTGTTTCTTCAAAGAAAGGAATTACGGAACTTCTGTTTTCTGAATAGAATTTCAAACGCACGGCTTGAAACCATATACGATTAGCAAAAAAAGCATCGGAGGTTAGACTGCGGTAGAGTGCTTCTACACGCTGAGGTTCAGTATTTTGCAATCGTTGGTAGTTTCTGTTCTCGTAATCCCAAGGGTCGTAATAGCTACCGCCTGTAACCACCTCATTGCCACGAGTAATTTCTAAAAAAGTAAGGAAGTTCTGCACCCGTTTATCAGTGAATTTTTTAGAATGTTTTAGTTGTAACACTTCGTCAATCGCTTCTCTGTCATACATCAAATGGCGTATTTGCTCACGAGGCATCGCCTTGCCTACATAAGCACACCAGTCGGCTAAATCATCTTCAGTATAACGGTCAGAATCTATTCCTACATAGCCGTTGAAACTGTGTTCTACGCTGTAAAACAGACTGTTATATACTCCCTTAGGTACAGTAACCTCAGGTGAAAATGCCGAGTTAGTAACATACCAATCAGGCGGAAACCATCCGCAAGCGTACAAATATGCTCCTATTCCTGCTATCGAAGTAAGGAGGCAAAAAGCTAATTTGATAATTCGTTTTTGTGTCATTTTTGTGGGTTGTTTTTTACCTAAACCAAATCACTTCTTTGGGTTGGGTTTTCATATTTTTTAGCAAATCTTCCTGCATTTCTTGGCGCTCAGCATCGGTTACTTCCTCTATTTTGATGCGGTCGCCAGCTTGCCAAAGGCGTCCTTTGTAGTAGGTTTGTGTTTTCACTTCATAAACGTTAGGGATGTCGGTAGCGACTACGCCTTTAAGAGTTTTGATTTCAGCAGAAGTGAGTCCGCTTACCAAATTCACCACCTCACCACGTACTGAATGTACCCCCCAAGAGAACATCGGTAGGGCGATATTTAGCTGTAAAGGGTAACTTTTTAGTGAACCGATATAGCGTTTGGCAGTTGCGCGATTGTAGATAGAGTTAGCTCCTGTGGCGGTGATTTTATCCATATTGTAGTACATCAGCACCCCGTAATCTACGGGGGGTACGCCCGTGTCATCTTTGTATTTTACTTGATGCAAGCGTATGGTCGCCGAGAGTTGTAAATCAGGATTTTTTTCTTTGAAAAGCTTGAGAAAGTTGAAGTAATACTCCTTAGTGTTGAGCGTCCAATCGCAATCGAACTGCACCTCATTTACAGTGAGATGGTAATAGTTGTTGATTTGCTCAATATATTTAGCCACATTTTCGCTGAGCGTTTCTGTTCCCCAAAAACGTTGCGGTGCATATTGTACGGTTGCTATATCATCAAACACCTCATTTTTGATGTAGATTACAGGTACAATTGCCAATCCGCGCGTGCTAAGGGTATCAATTTCTATGGGAGCGATGGGCACGGCTTGTTCATCTCTAAGTCCTACATCACAATAGCGCACATAGAGTTTTTTCACGGCGTGTTCTTTTAAGAACGCTTTATCGCTTTCGGTAAACGAAAGGTTCGTTTTCCAAAAGTACATAGCCTCAGGAATTGCTTGTTTTTTGTTGCAAGCTATAAGGCAGAGAACGAATGTAAATAGAAATATTTTTTTCATCAGGGCACAAAGGTAGTAAAATAATGCGAATCAAGAGTTGAAAAAGTAGAAAAAATAAAAGTAGTCTGATAAATCACTATCTTTGTGGTGTCAAAAAAAAATCAGATATAAATGATAAATCAGACTACGGCGACAAAATTAGTAAAAATATATTTAACAATATGTCAAAAATACGATAATTATTTACAATATTTTTGTCAGCGATTTAGCAATAACAACAAACCTGTATTTACAGATCAAGAAGTTATTACAATTTATCTATTTTGCACTGGTGTTGAACACAAGTACAAAATAAAAGAAATGTATAATTTCATCAAAGATTACTGGCTTGATTGGTTCCCTAAAATACCTTCTTATCAAGCCTTTAATAATCGTTTAAACAGACTTAGCGAAGTCTTTAAGCATATATCTATTGAACAAATTTTAATAGGAATGTCAGAGCAAAGAGAAATGTCTATCAATATTTTAGACTCTTGTCCTATTGTTACTTGTAAAGGAAATGGCAAAGGAAAAGTAGCTCGTGATTTTACTGATAAAAGCTATTGTTCCTCGAAAAAAATGTGGTATTATGGTGTGAAACTACACGCCTTAGGTGCTTATCAAAAAGGTACTCTTCCTTATTTGAAAGATTATATTGTTACCAAAGCTAGTGAAAATGATTTAAGTGTTTTCAAAGAAAATTGGCAAGAGCTAACAGATACTTGTTTTATTGCTGACAAGATTTATCAAAGTGCTGCTGTTAATGAAGTTTTGAAATCAAATAATAGTGAAATGATAACACCTATAAAAATGAAAAAGAACAAGTCAGAAGTATTAAAACAGAGAGATTTTGCTTTTGAATCTTTGTATAATAAGGCTGTTTCATCTATAAGACAACCTATTGAATCGTTCTTTAATTGGTTGAATGAAAAGACTCAAATACAATATGCTGGAAAAGTGCGCTCTAGCAAAGGACTTTTTGTCCATATCTTTGGAAAAATAGCTACTGCATTACTCTTTGAAAATTTATTTTAAACCTTGATTAGCATAAATAATTGATATTTAGCGATAAGTGATTGATATTTTTTTCTTTGCCTCTAATGATAAAAATTTGGTAATTGATAAAATATTCTTACTTTTGTCGCTGTTTTTGTAAATAACAGAAAATATGAAGTTTGAAACTAAAGCGATTCACGGAGTGAGAACCCCTGAAAAAGGCATTGAAAACTGGGGAAGTACCCTAAATATGGCGACTACTTTTCCCATTAAAACCTATAGCGAGTGGCAAGAATTTGAGTACTCTCGCGTGTCTAATCCCACCCGCAAAGATTTCGAAACGATGATTGCCCTTTTAGAAAATGGCAAACACGGATTTGGATTTTCTTCAGGGATGGCAGCGACTTCTTCGGTGTTTACAATGTTCGAGGCAGGTGATCACTTTGTGCTTAGTTTGGATATTTACGGAGGTACTTACCGCATTATCAACGATATATTTCGCAAGTTTGGCTTCGAGGCAACCTTTGTAGATACTACCGATTTACAACAGATAGAAGCAGCTGTGCGCCCTAATACCAAAGCTATTTTTATAGAAACTCCTTCCAATCCCCTTTTAGAAGTTACCGATATACGCGGCGTGGTAGCTATCGCTAAACGCCACAACCTGCTTTCAATGGTTGATAATACTTTTATGTCGCCCGTGTTGCAACGCCCTTTAGAGTTAGGGGTAGATGTCGTTCTACACAGTGCAACCAAGTTTCTCGGGGGGCACAACGATATTATCGCAGGGGCTGTGGTGGTGAATAGCAATGAGCTTGCCGAAAAAATAAGTTTTGCCCAAGTAGCTATAGGGGCAATTCTCTCACCTTTCGATAGTTGGTTGCTACTTCGCAGTATGAAAACCCTCAAACTAAGAGTGGAAAAAGCCCAAGCAAATACCCTTAAACTTCTTGATTTCTTGCGCTCTCACCCCGAAGTAGAGAAAGTGTATTACCCTACTGAGGCACATAACAAAGGCAAGGCAGTGCACGAAAGTCAGGCTTCGGGAGGCGGGTCGGTATTTTCGTTCACTGTAAAGAGTGAAGCCAAAGCCAAAGCCTTTTTTGAGAGTTTGAAAGTAGCTCTTTTTGCAGTGAGTTTAGGCGGTGTAGAAACCTTGGTAACTCACCCCAGTACCCTCACTCACACCGAGTTTCCAGAAGAAGAAAAAGTGGCACGTGGTGTTACGCGCACCCTTATCCGTGTAGCTGTGGGGATTGAAGATGCCGAGGATTTAATTCAAGATTTCAAACAAGCATTGGAGAAATAGGGATTGGCAATAGCAATGCAGATAAGTTTTGATTTAGACGGAACTCTTATTCCTTACAATAATGAATTTCCTACTGAAAAAAGATCGTGGTGGGCGAAGTTATTAGGAATAGAGCCTATCCGCAAAGGGACGAAAACTCTTATCAAAACACTGCAATCTCAAGGTAATATCGTACATATCTATACTACTTCGCTGAGAAGTAAACCCCATATAAGACGAATATTTCGATATTATGGTATCAAAATAGGGAAGATTATCACCCAAAAAGAAAATGAACACACTTTACAATCTTTAAAAATTAACGCTTCCAAGTATCCTAAAGCTTTTGGTTTCGACCTTCATATAGATGATACTCAAGGCGTGCAAAGTGAAGCAGAACAATATGATTTTAAAGTGATTATCATTTCTCCTACTGATATTTTTTGGATAGAAAAAATATTGAAATTACTTTGAGTTTTTCTGTGAAACACACAAAATCCGTAGAATACTAAATAAAAAAAACTAAATACTAAAATATATGAGAGTAGCTGTAGTAGGCGTTACCGGAATGGTAGGTAACGTAATGTTAGAAGTACTTGCAGAACACAATTTTCCTGTAACCGAATTAATTCCTGTAGCCTCAGAAAAATCAGTAGGCAAAAAAATCGTCTTTAAAGGCACTGAATATACTGTGATTGGCTTGCAACAAGCCGTGTCACTCAAACCCGATGTAGCCCTCTTTTCAGCAGGCGCTTCTGTTTCTAAAGAATGGGCGCCTAAGTTCGCTCAAGTAGGCACTACTGTGGTAGATAACTCTTCGGCTTGGCGTATGGATCCTACCAAAAAATTGGTAATCCCCGAAATCAACGCCGATGTCCTTACCAAAGACGACAAAATTATCGCTAATCCCAATTGTTCTACTATCCAAATGCTCATAGCATTGGCTCCTTTGCAACGCAAATACGGCATCAAGCGCGTGGTAGTCTCTACTTACCAGTCGATTACGGGTACAGGGGTGAAAGCTGTGCGTCAGTTAGAGAACGAGTACAAAGGTGAGAAAGGTGAAATGGCTTATCACTACCAAATTCACCGCAATGCTATTCCGCACTGCGATGTGTTTGAGGAGAATGGCTATACTAAAGAAGAAATGAAACTCGTGCGCGAAACCAAAAAGATATTGCGCGACGATAGTATTGCCGTTACAGCTACAGCCGTACGTATACCGGTAGTAGGTGGTCACAGCGAAGCAGTGAATGTAGAACTCAAAAACGATTTTGATATAAATGAAGTACGCACTCTCTTAGCGCAATCAGCAGGTATCAAAGTGCAAGATAATACCGAAACTAATACTTACCCTATGCCTTTGTACGCTCACGGCAAAGACGATGTGTTTGTAGGGCGTATCCGTCGCGATGAGTCACAACCTAATACGCTCAATCTTTGGGTCGTTGCCGATAACCTCCGCAAAGGTGCTGCCACAAATACTATACAAATCGCCGAATATTTGATTAAAAATAAATTGTTATAGTATCCTAATAACTATCAATAAATTAGCCAATGAATCAATACCATTATTGACTCATTGGCTATTTTTTAGTGAAAAATGAAACATCTCAAACTCTTATCTCTTATCTCTTACCTCTTACTTTTTACCCTTACTTCCTGCGGTATTTTCTACAAAAAAATCACTCCGCCTGAGGTAGCCTATCCGTACCAGAAACCTCAAATTACCGCAATAAATGACTCGCTGCGGTATTTTGGTGATAACTATATTGCTAAAAACCAACAAGGTTTGTGGGAACTCTACCTTTCGGGGAATCCCTATCAATTAGGACTTAATTCAGGAGCTCTTACACTGCCTCTGTACCGCCGTCAAGACAGTTTGCTCTTCACCAAACTGAACCACTTTGTCCCTTCTGAACGCAAACAGCGTTTCTTGCGCAAGTTTATCAAATGGTTCAACCGCGATATCAACAATTATATAATTCCGCCTTTTAAGCAGGAATTATGGGGACAAGCCCAATACTCCGATACGATTTTCAACTACTTAGCCCCTGCTTATCAGCGTACGCTCTACTTGCATTCCGCCCACGATTTGGGGCACGCTTTGCAAGATTTGATGCTTGTAGGTTGTTCATCATTAGCAGTTTGGGGTGATAAAACTGAAGATGGTCAGCTGCTCATTGGTCGCAATTTCGATTTTTACCTCTCCGATGATTTTGCTACCGAAAAGATTGTCCGCTTTGTGCGCCCTGAGGAAGGTATTCCCTTTATGAGTTACGCTTGGGGCGGAATGATAGGCGTGCTTTCGGGTATGAATCTCAAAGGACTTACAGTTACTATCAATGCTGGGAAATCGTCTATTCCCCTCAAAGCCCGTACTCCCATTTCACTCCTCTGTCGTGAGATTTTGCAATATGCTAAAAATATAGACGAGGCTATTGCTATTGCCAAAAAGCGAAAAGTCTTTGTGTCCGAGGCTATAATGGTAGGTAGTGCCGCCGATGGCAAAGCGGTGATTATTGAAGTCTCTCCCAAAAAGTTTGGAGTATACGAAGCTCCTAATGCTGTGGTCTGTGCCAACCATTTCCAAAGTGAACCTTATAAAACCGACAAAAAGAATCTCAAACAAATAAACACCTCGCACTCAGCCTATCGCTATGCCAAAATGCAGGAGTTCCTAACACAAGAACCTAAACTAACTCCTTCAAAAATGGCTGCTCTTTTGCGTAGTACTGAGGGGCTACACGGCGATTCTATAGGTTATGGCAACGAGAAAGCTCTCAACCAACTCTTGGCGCATCACGCGGTTATTTTCAAACCACAAGAACGCTTGGTGTGGGTATCGACAGCCCCTTATCAGTTAGGTACTTTTGTAGCCTACGATCTGAAACAGATATTTTCAGGTAGCAACTATTCCTCTCATACGCCCTACCCTCAAAACTCCTCTTTAAACATTCCTGCCGACCCCTTTCTCTACAGCCAAGCCTTCAAAGATTACGAAGCCTACCGAGGGTTAGAACAGCAAATAGAAACCCATTTGCGCGAGCATACCCCTATAAACATAGACAAAGTAAAACACATCACTGCTCTCAATCCTCATTATTGGAAAGCCTATTACCTCTTAGGAAAAGCCTACCAAGCTCAAGGCAACACCTCCACGGCTCACCAGCTTTTTCAAAAAGCCCTACAATGCGAAATACCCTATACCGAAGAACGGGAGAGAATAGAGAAATTAGCAAATTAGTAGATTTGGAAATTTTAAAATTATGTGTATTTTTGCACCGATAATAAAAAGAAGTTTTTAGAATAAGAGTATAAATGTTTACTGTATAACTTCTCATAATACAAAATTATAGGAAGCCTATGAATGATTTTCTCAATATGTCGGAAGAAGATATAAAACTCAAATTCATAACTCCCAGCATAATGGATAAAGGATGGGGTTATGATAATATTTCTATGGAAAAAATGGTTAAATTTACCGATGGTAAGATTAACCTTAGAGGTAATCTTTTCTCTCGTAGTAAAGCAAAATATGCCGATTATATGCTTTACTATAATAAGGCTACCCCTATTGCTATTGTAGAAGCTAAAGATGCTACTCACTCTATAAGCTACGGAATGCAACAAGCTAAAGAATATGCTATGATGATGAATATTCCTTTTGCTTATAGTTCTAACGGACAAGGTTTTCAGGAATATGATTTCCTTACGGGAAAAGAAAGAACTCTTGCAATGGATGAATTCCCTACTAAAGACGAGCTTTACAAACGTTTTACGGGTGAAAATCATAATGGAGAAGGATTATCGGAAAAAGAACTTAAGGTTATCAATCAACCATTTTGTGTAGGTCAGGACATCTTCCCTCCTCGATACTACCAGCGCAATGCGGTTAATAATACGGTAAATGCCGTTGCTCAAGGCAAAAAACGACTTTTATTAGTAATGGCTACTGGTACTGGAAAAACTTACACGGCTTTCCAAATTGTCTACCGACTATTGAAAGCAGGATTGGTAAAGAAAGTATTGTATTTAGCAGACCGCAATGTATTAGTAGACCAATCTATTCAGCAGGATTTTAAACCTCTTCAGAAAACGATACACAAGGTTGATTATCAGAAAGATTTAAACAGCGGCATCACTGCGTATGAGGTTTATTTTTCACTTTACCAACAACTTATAGGACAAGGAGGAAAACAGCAGTACAAAGAGCTGTTCAGACCTGATTTTTTTGATTTGGTAATTGTAGATGAGTGCCACAGAGGAAGTGCCAAAGACGATAGCAACTGGCGTGAAATTTTAGAATATTTTGATAGCGCAATACAGTTAGGGATGACCGCAACTCCTAAAGAAACTAAATACCAATCTAGCATCAATTACTTTGGCGAGCCTGTTTATACCTATAGCCTAAAGCAGGGTATTGAAGACGGATTTTTAGCTCCTTTTAGAGTTGTAAATATTACCACTAACATTGGTGATGAGTGGCGCCCTACTGTGGGACAAGTAGATGTTTATGGCAATGAAATAGAAGACCGCATTTATAACAATTCGGACTACGACTATAAGATTATTATAGAAGACCGTATTAGGGAAGTAGCTGAACAAATTACTCATTACCTCAAGCATACTGACCGAATGGGAAAAACAATCGTTTTTTGTGCAGATGAAGACCACGCTGAGAGAATGCGCATAGCCCTTGTAAATGCCAATTCGGATATGTGCCAAAAAAATCCTGATTATGTGGTGCGTATTACGGGAAGCGACCCTTATGGACAATCGAAGCTCGATTATTTTATTTCGGTAGCTGAAAAATATCCTGTTATTGCCACTACCAGTAAGCTTTTATCTACAGGAGTGGATTGTAAAATGGTGAAGCTGATAGTGCTTGACCAGCGTATCAGCTCTATGACCGAATTTAAGCAGATTGTAGGGCGTGGCACTCGTATTCGTGAAAAAGAGGGAAAAACGCACTTTACTATAATGGATTTTCGGAATGTTACCCGCCTATTTGCTGACCCTGATTGGGACGGAGAAGCAGAGATAGACCCTAATTATCCGCCTGATGACACGATGATTCCTCCTGCTGAGCCCTGCCCTATATGTGGGCAATTCCCTTGTGTATGTCCGTGTCCTATTTGTGGGCATTATCCTTGTGAATGTAAGGGTACAAATAAATCGCCTAAACCTATTGTAGATAAGAACGGTTGTTCTGTGACAGTGATTAACAAAGTAGTATCGGTGTACGATACCAATGGCAAACTTTTGCGAACTGAGAGTGTTACCGATTATACTAAGAAGAATATCAACGACAATTATACAAACCTTGATGACTTTATCCTGCATTGGAATAAAGCAGAAAAAAAAGCTGAGATAACTGATTTGCTGCGCGAAAGCGGTATTGATTTGCAAGCCTTGAAAGAAGACCAAGGAATGGCTGAGGTAGATGATTTTGATTTTATCTGCCATATAGCTTATGGCAAAAAGCCTCTTACACGTAGAGAACGCGCTGAAAATGTAAAGAAACGAGATGTTTTTAACAAGTATGGTGCTGAAGCCCGAAAAGTATTGGAGGCTCTGCTTGAAAAATATGCTACTGATGGAATCACTCAATTAGAAAACACCACAGTTTTGAAACTTGACCCTTTCCGACAAATGGGAGCTCCTGCCCATATAGCCAAATTCTTTGGAGGTAAAGAGCAGTATTTTTTGGCGGTGAAAGAATTAGAAAAATTGATATATAACATAGCTTAATATATGGCACTTAACAATTTTGTAAAAAGCATTCGGAATATTATGCGCAACGATGCAGGTATCAATGGCGATGCCCAACGTATTGAGCAAATTGCGTGGATGCTTTTCCTTAAAATATACGATGTAAAAGAGGAGGATTGGGAATTTAATGAGGATAGTTATCAATCGTTTATCCCTGAAGAATGTCGTTGGCGTTCGTGGGCAACAGACAAGGGTGATGGCAATGCCCTAACCGCTGATGCCTTGTTGGATTTTGTAAACAATACTCTTTTCCCTACGCTAAAAAGTTTGGAAGTTACCCCTGATACTCCTATACGCAGTAGCATTGTATTTACGACATTCCAAGATGCTAACCAATATATGAAAGATGGTGTATTACTTCGCCAAGTGGTGAATGTAATAGACCAGCTGAATTTTTCTGATTATGAAGAGAGCCACGCTTTTGGAGAAATTTATGAAGCAATCTTGAAGGAAATGCAGTCGGCAGGTTCAGCGGGTGAGTTTTATACCCCAAGGGCACTTACGGATTTTATGGCTGAAATTATAGAGCCCCAAATAGGAGAAAAGATGGCTGATTTTGCCTGTGGCACAGGAGGTTTCATCACAAGTTGGCTAAACACTCTTGATAAAAAAGCTACCACGGCAGAGGCTAAGGAAGCTTG